>NZ_CP129121.1:0-2400000 GCF_030406665.1 Halomonas halophila
AGGTTTTCCACAGCGATGTCCGCAGGCGTCATCCATGTGGATAACCTGCGGGTGGCACGATACAATATCCGGTCGTTCTTCAACCGAATGGTGAGGTCGCGTGTCGCTCGCTCTCTGGCAACAATGTCTGGATACCCTGCAGGACGAACTGAGTTCCCAGCAGTTCAACACCTGGATTCGCCCCTTGCAGGCGGAGGAAGGGGACGCCAACCAGCTGCGGCTGCTGGCCCCCAATCGCTTCGTGCGCGACTGGGTCAGTGACAAGTACGCCAAGCGGATCAGCGAACTCATGCGCGAACTGTCGCCGGCCAAGCCGCCCAAGGTGGTGGTGACCGTGGGCAGTCGTCGTGTGGCGTCGCCGGCCCCGCAGACCCGCGAACTGGGCGACCCGGTCTCCGCCGCGCCTCGCGCCCCGGCGGTGCAGACGCCACCGCGTGGCGACGTGGCCGACGAGAGCGAGATCGACCAGCTGCGCGACGAGGGAGCGGAGGCGCCCCGCCGGCCTGGCAGCGAGCGCCAGGTACAGGTGGAAGGCAGCCTCAAGCACAACAGCGGCCTGAATCCGAGCTTCACCTTCGAGACCTTCGTCGAGGGCAAGTCCAACCAGCTGGCCCGGGCCGCCTCCCGCCAGGTCTCGGAGAATCCCGGCGGCGCCTACAACCCGCTGTTCCTCTATGGCGGCGTCGGCCTCGGCAAGACCCACCTGATGCATGCCGTCGGCAATGCCCTGGCCGGTCGACGCGAGAACGCGCGGGTGGTCTATCTGCACTCCGAGCGCTTCGTCGCCGACATGGTCAAGGCGCTGCAGCTCAATGCGATCAACGACTTCAAGCGCTTCTATCGCAGCGTCGATGCGCTGCTGATCGATGACATCCAGTTCTTCGCCGGCAAGGAGCGCTCCCAGGAGGAGTTCTTCCACACCTTCAACGCCCTGCTGGAGGGCGGCCAGCAGATGATCCTGACCTCGGATCGCTATCCCAAGGAGATCAGCGGCGTCGAGGAGCGCCTCAAATCGCGCTTCGGCTGGGGTCTGACGGTGGCCATCGAGCCGCCGGAGCTCGAGACCCGGGTGGCGATCCTGATGAAGAAGGCCGACCAGGCCAAGGTCGATCTGCCCCATGACGCTGCCTTCTTCATCGCCCAGAAGATCCGCTCCAACGTCCGCGAGCTGGAGGGCGCCCTGAAGAAGGTCATCGCCGACTCCCACTTCATGGGGCGGCCGATCACCCAGGACTTCATCCGCGAATCGCTCAAGGACCTGCTGGCCCTGCAGGACAAGCAGGTCGGGGTCGACAACATCCAGCGCACCGTCGCCGAGTACTACAAGATCAAGCTCGCCGATCTGCTCTCCAAGCGGCGTTCACGCTCGGTGGCACGCCCCCGCCAGGTCGCCATGGCCCTGGCCAAGGAGCTGACCAACCACAGCCTGCCGGAGATCGGCGATGCCTTCGGCGGGCGCGACCACACCACCGTGCTGCATGCCTGCCGCAAGGTGCAGGCGCTTCAGGAAGAGAACGCGGACATCCGCGAGGACTACAAGAATCTGCTGCGTCTGCTGACCAGCTGATTGCCCGAATGCGAAGGGCCGGGCCCGGCCTCAATTCCTCCAGGACAAGAGAAGTGGAGTCGACATGAAATTTTCCATCTCCCGTGAAGCGCTGCTGCGCCCGCTGGCGCTGGTCGCCGGCGTGGTGGAGCGTCGCCAGACCCTGCCGGTGCTGTCTAACGTGCTGATCCAGGTCGAGCAGGACCAGGTCTCGCTGACCGGTACCGACCTCGAGGTCGAGCTGATCGGGCGCACCGTGGCCAGCCAGGTCGAACAGCCGGGCGGCATCACCGTGCCGGCGCGCAAGCTGATGGACATCTGCAAGTCGCTGCCGGACCAGTCCGAGATCCAGCTGTCGCTGGAAGAGGGGCGGGCGGTGCTGCGCAGCGGCCGCTCGCGCTTCACGCTCTCGACTCTGCCGGTGGCCGAATTCCCGAGCATCGAGGACGGCCAGAGCAGCGTCGAGCTGAGCCTGCCCCGCGGCACCCTCAAGCACCTCATCGACTCCACCTCCTTCGCCATGGCGCAGCAGGACGTGCGCTACTACCTCAACGGCATGCTGCTGGAGTTCGCCAGCAACCTGGTGCGCGCGGTGTCCACCGACGGCCACCGCCTGGCGGTCTGCTCGCGCCCGGCCGAGATTCAGGTCGAGCCGTCGCAGAAGTTGATCGTGCCGCGCAAGGGCATTCTCGAGCTGGTACGCCTGCTCGACGACAGCGACGAGCCGGTCAGCCTGACCCTCGGCGCCACCCATATCCGCGCCCACACCGGCGACTTCACCTTCACCTCCAAGCTGGTGGACGGCAAGTTCCCCGACTACGAGCGCGTCGTGCCGCGCAACGGCGACAAGGTGTTCATCGCCGAGCGTTCCGAGCTGCGTCAGGTACTGTCGCGTACCGCCATCCTCTCCAACGAGAAGTATCGCGGCGTGCGCCTCAATCTGGAGGAGGGCAACCTGCGGGTCATGGCCAACAACCCCGAGCAGGAAGAAGCCGAGGAGAACGTGGCCATCGAATACTCCGGGCCGGCCATGGAGATCGGCTTCAACGTCGGCTACCTGGTGGACGTGCTCAACGTGCTCGACCAGGAGCGGGTGCAGATGACCCTGGCCGATCCCAACAGCAGTGCGCTGATGGAAGAGACGGGAGGCGGCGACGCCCTCTACGTCGTCATGCCCATGCGTCTCTGACGGGATGCCACTCGATCGTCTCGCCTTCCAGGGCCTGCGCAACCTGCAGGCCCTGGAGCTCACGCCCGGGCCGGGCATCAATCTCTTCGCGGGCGCCAACGGCAGCGGCAAGACCAGCCTGCTCGAGGGCATCCACGTGCTCGGCATGGGGCGCTCCTTCCGCACGCGCCGCTTGCCCAATGCCATCGCCCACGATGCCGAGAGCCTGACCCTCCACGCCCGCCTGGCGGGCGATCCCCCGGTGCCGCTCGGCGTGCGCCGCCGCCGCGATGCCGAGGAGCTCGAGCTGCGGCTGGGCGGCGAGCGCCTGGACCGCCTCTCGGGGCTGGTCGAGGTGCTGCCGCTGCAGCTGATCAATCCTGACGCCTTCCGCCTGCTCAAGGGCTCGCCGGCCGGTCGCCGCGAGTTTCTCGACTGGGGCGTGTTTCACGTGAAACACGATTTCCTCGACGCCTGGCGGCGCTATCGTCGCGCCCTCAAGCATCGGAATGCCCTGCTCAGGCATGGTAGAATGCACGATGCTTCACTGGATGCCTGGGAGCAGGAACTGGTGCTGTGGGGCGAGCGACTGGACACCCTGCGCCGTGACTGGATGGCGGACTTTCAGCCGGTGTTCAGCGAGACCCTGGCCGGGTTGATCGAGCTGCCGGGCCTGACCCTGCGCTATTCGCGGGGCTGGGATCGCAAGCGCTCCCTGGCCGAGGTGCTGCAGCAGGGGCGGGACACCGATCGCCAGATGGGATTCACGCAGCAGGGGCCGCAGCGGGCCGACCTGGGTATCCGCCTCGACCGACGGCCGGCCGTGGAGGTGCTTTCACGGGGACAGCAGAAACTGGTGGTGAGCGCCCTGAAGCTGGCCCAGGGGCGTCTGCTGGAGCAGGCCACGGGCCAGTCCTGCGTCTATCTGATCGACGATCTTCCCGCCGAGCTGGACGAAGCGCACCGCCGGGTCTTCTGCGCCTGGCTGGAGCAGATGCGCTGCCAGGCTTTCATCACCAGTGTCGACCCGGAGGCGCTGGCCGGCGCCTGGGATTCGCGGACGCCGGTGGCGATGTTTCACGTGAAACGCACCGAATCGGGGCAGGGGCAGCTGCTGCCAACGGACAGACAGACTTCATGACGGAGTAGTCAATGAGCGAACAGGCTTACGACTCATCGAGCATCAAGGTTCTCAAGGGCCTGGATGCGGTACGCAAGCGGCCCGGCATGTACATCGGCGACACCGACGATGGCACAGGCCTGCACCACATGGTGTTCGAGCTGGTGGACAACTCCATCGATGAGGCCCTGGCCGGCTATTGCAGCGAGATCCGGGTGATCATCCATCCGGACGAGTCGATCACGGTCAGCGACAACGGCCGCGGCATTCCGACCGACGTGCACGAGGAGGAGGGTGTGTCGGCGGCCGAGGTGATCATGACCGTGCTTCACGCCGGCGGCAAGTTCGACGACAACTCCTACAAGGTTTCCGGTGGCCTGCACGGCGTCGGGGTCTCGGTGGTCAACGCGCTCTCCGAAGAGCTCAAGCTGACCATCTGGCGCAACGAGCAGGTCCACGAGCAGGTCTACCGTCACGGCGTACCCGTGGCGCCGTTGTCGGTGGTCGGCAAGACCGAGCAGAGCGGCAGCCGAGTGCACTTCAAGCCCTCGCCCGAGACCTTCCACAACATCGAATTCCACTACGATGTGCTGGCCAAGCGGTTGCGCGAGCTGTCCTTCCTCAACTCCGGCGTCGCCATCCGGCTGATGGACGAGCGCTCCGGCAAGGAAGAGCTGTTCCACTACGAGGGCGGCCTCAAGGCGTTCGTCGACCACCTGAACACCAACAAGACGGTGCTCAACCCGGTCTTCCACTTCAACGTCGAGCGCGAGGACGGCGTCGGCGTCGAGATCGCCATGCAGTGGAACGACACCTTCGCCGAGAACATCTTCTGCTACACCAACAACATCCCCCAGCGGGATGGCGGCACCCACTTGGCCGGCTTCCGCGCCTCGCTGACGCGCACGCTGAACCACTACATCGAGGCCGAGGGCCTGCTCAAGAAGGCCAAGGTCAGCACCTCCGGCGACGACGCCCGGGAGGGTCTGACCGCGATCATCTCGGTCAAGGTGCCGGACCCGAAGTTCTCCTCCCAGACCAAGGACAAGCTGGTCTCGTCCGAGGTGAAGACCGCGGTGGAGCAGGAGATGGGCCGGCAGTTCGCCGAGTACCTGGTCGAGAAGCCGAACGAGGCCAAGTCCATCGTCAACAAGATGCTGGACGCGGCTCGCGCCCGCGAGGCGGCCCGAAAGGCCCGCGACATGACTCGCCGCAAGGGGGCGCTGGACATCGCCGGCCTGCCCGGCAAGCTGGCCGACTGCCAGGAGAAGGACCCGGGCCTCTCCGAGCTGTTCCTGGTCGAGGGCGACTCGGCCGGCGGCAGCGCCAAGCAGGGCCGCGACCGTCGTACCCAGGCGATCCTGCCGCTCAAGGGCAAGATTCTCAACGTCGAGAAGGCGCGCTTCGACAAGATGCTGTCCTCGGCCGAGGTCGGCACCCTGATCACCGCGCTCGGCTGCGGTATCGGGCGCGAGGAGTTCAATCCCGACAAGCTGCGCTACCATTCCATCATCATCATGACCGATGCGGACGTGGACGGCTCGCACATCCGGACCCTGCTGCTGACCTTCTTCTTCCGCCAGATGTCGCAGCTGATCGAGCGCGGTCACGTGTTCATCGCCCAGCCGCCGCTCTACAAGATCAAGCGCGGCAAGCAGGAGAGCTACCTCAAGGACGAACAGGCGCTCACCGACTACCTGACCACCACCGCCCTGGACGGCGCACGCCTGCACGTGAGTGCCGATGCCCCGGGGATCGGCGGCGAGCACCTGCAGTCGCTGGTGGATCAGTATCGTGACGTGATGCGCCGCATCGAGCGCCTGTCGCGGGTCTATCCGGACGTGGTACTGCGCAAGATCGTCCACGCCGCCCGCGTCGAGGGCGAGGAGAGCCTGCGCGATCGTGCCGCCATGCAGGGCTGGATCGACTACCTGCAGCGCGAGATGGATGCCCTGGTCGACTACGAGGGCGGCCCGCGCTATAGCTTCCGCCTGGAAGAGGACAGCGAGCGTGGCTTCTACCTGCCGGCGGTGACCCTGCTCGCCCACGGCGTCACCACCGACTTCGTGTGGGGCGTCGACTTCTTCACCAGCGCCGACTACCGCGCCATCGCCGGCCTCGGCGAGACGCTGGACGGTCTGGTCGAGGAGGGCGCCTTCGTGGCCCGCGGCGAGCGTCAGCAGCCGATCGGCAGCTTCTACGACGCCCTGGAGTGGCTGATGAACGAGGCCCAGCGTGGCCTGTCCATCCAGCGCTACAAGGGCCTGGGCGAGATGAACCCGGAGCAGCTGTGGGAGACCACCATGGATCCCGAGACGCGCCGCCTGCTGCGCGTGTCCATCGAGGATGCCGTGGCCGCCGACATGATGTTCAACACTCTGATGGGTGACGAGGTCGAGCCGCGCCGCGACTTCATCGAGCGCAACGCCCTGGTGGCCAACCTGGATATCTGATCGCCCGGTTCGATGTTTCACGTGAAACATCGCTAGCGCCGAGCTACAAGAAAACCCCGAAGGCTCAGCCTCCGGGGTTTTTCTTTTTGCTCTGGGCGATTCCAGGCTGTCGACTTGCAGCTTACGGTTGTCGTTCGAGCAGCCAGTCCACGAAGCCGGCCAGATCGTCGAACACCTGGGTCCGATCGTCGCCGGACCGCTCGGGGTGCCTGGCGAGGGTGCGCTCACCCTTGCCGGTGCGCACCAGCACCGGTCGGCAGCCGACTGCTTCGCCGGCTTCCAGGTCGCGCAGGCTGTCGCCGACCATCCAGCTGCCTGCGAGGCTGTCGATCCCGAGCTCGGTGCCCAGTCGTTCCAGCAGCCCTGGCAGCGGCTTGCGGCAGTCGCAGCCATCGTCGGGCCCGTGAGGGCAGTGCACGATGTGGGCGATCTCGCCACCGGCCGCGGCAACGAGCGCATTCAGGCGCTCGTGCATCGCGGCCAGCGTCGTCTCGTCGTAGTAACCGCGGGCGATACCCGACTGGTTGGTGGCCACCGCGACCGTCCAGCCCGCTCGGGAAAGTCGGGCGATGGCGTCGATGGCCTGGGGGTAGGGCAGGAACTCGTCGAGCGACTTCACGTAGTCGTCGGAATCCTGATTGATCACGCCATCCCGGTCGAGGATGACTAACTGGGCGGCAGGCTTCTCGGCACGCGGCATGACGGCTCCGGGCAGGATGGATCGGAAGCGGAAGTGTTTCACGTGAAACAGGCGATGCCAAGCAGGCGGGACTTGGAGAAGTGAGCGGGTCGCGCCCTGGCTGGATGAGTGTTCCACGTGAAACATCGGCGACCGGTGAGAGGTAACAGGTAAGAGGAGTCGCGAGAGAGGAGATAGTAGCGATTAGCGGGGGAGAGGGGAGAGGAAACCGGTAATCGGTGTCGGCGCGGTGATCGGAGCGATGTTCCACATGAAACATCGGCACAAAAAGAAGGGCCGGCGAGTCGCCTCGCCGGCCCTTTCACGTCGCTGGCTCCGCTTAGTGCTGGAGCTCAGCGATGTCCGCGACCTCGAGGAACAGCGCCTGGAGGCTGGCCAGCAGGGCCAGGCGGTTGCGCTTCACCGCCTCGTCATCGGCCATCACCATGACGTCGTCGAAGAAGCGGTCGACCGGCTCGCGCAGGGTCGCCAGCACGTCCAGGGCATCGCTGTAGCGTGCCTCGGCGAACAGCGGGGCGACCTTCTGGTGGCAGCCGCTCAGCGCCTCGGCAAGGGCCTTCTCGGTGTCTTCCTGCAGCAGGCCGGCGTCGACCTCGACGGTCACGTCGCCGCCCTGCTTGGCGAGGATGTTGGAGACCCGCTTGTTGGCGGCGGCCAGGGCCGCGGCTTCCTCGCGGCGGGCGAAGGCGTTCACCGCCTGCAGGCGACGGGCGAAGTCCAGCGGCTTGGTGACCGGGCGGGTACGCACGGCCAGGTAGACCTCGGCGCCGATGCCTTCGTCCTGTGCCCAGGCGCGGAAGCGGTCGAGCATGTAGGCCAGCACCTCGTCGACCAGGCCGTCGGCGTAGGGCAGTTCCTGATGCTGGGCGGCGGCCAGCTCGAGCAGCTCGCGCAGGTCCAGATCCAGCTCGCCCTGGATCAGGATGTTCAGCACGCCGATGGCGGCGCGGCGCAGGGCGAATGGGTCCTTGGTGCCGGTGGGGCGCTGGCCGATGCCGAAGATGCCGGTCAGGGTGTCGAGGCGGTCGGCCAGGGCCAGGGCCTGGCCGGCGCGGGTCTGCGGAATGGCGTCGCCGGCGAAGCGCGGCAGGTACTGCTCCTCGAGCGCCTGGGCGACTTCGGCGTCCTCGCCGTCATGGGTGGCGTAGTAGCGGCCCATGATGCCCTGCAGCTCGGGGAACTCCAGCACCATCTCGGTGACCAGGTCGCACTTGGCCAGCTCGGCGGCGCGGCGAGCCTGGTGCACGTCGCCGTCGATGCGGCCGGCGATGAAGGCGGCCACGGCGGCGTTGCGGTGGGACTTGTCGCCCAGCGAGCCGAGCTTCTGCTGGAAGACCACGCTGGCGAGGCCCTCGACGCGGGCGGCCAGCGGCTGCTGGCGGTCGGTCTCGTAGAAGAAGGCGGCATCGGCCAGGCGCGGGTGGATCACCTTCTCGTTGCCGCGGATCACCTGCTCCGGCTCGGCGCTGTCGATGTTGGAGATGGTGATGAAGCCGGGCTTGAGGTTGCCCTCGGCGTCCAGCAGGTGGAAGTACTTCTGGTTGGCCTTCATGGAGGAGACCAGGCACTCGGCCGGCACCTCGAGGAAGCGTTCGTCGAAGCCGCCGGCCAGGGCGACCGGCCATTCCACCAGGCCGCTGACCTCGACCAGCAGGTCCTCGTCGATGACCGCCTGGGCCTCCTGTACCTCGGCCTCGGCCAGCACCTGCTCGCGGATGCGCTCGCGGCGCTTGTCGCGGTCGGCCAGCACCCAGGCCTGCTCCAGCGCCTCGAGGTAGTCGTCGGCGTGGGCCAGCTCGAGCGGCTCGGGGGCGTGGTAGCGATGGCCGCGGGTGGTGCGGCCGGAGCTCAGGCCGAGGGCGCTGGCCTCGACGACGTCGCTGCCGTAGAGCATCACCAGCCAGTGGGCGGGACGGGAGAACTCGATGCGCGAGGCGCCCCAGCGCATGTTTTTCGGCACCGGCAGGCCGGCGATGGCCTTCTCGACGATGGCGGGCAGCAGGGCGGTGGTGGCCTCGCCCTGCTGCTGCTCGCGGTAGCCGAGCCAGGTGCCCTTGTCGGTTTCGAGGTGGATCAGCTGGTCGACCTCGACACCGCAGGAGCGGGCGAAGCCCTGGGCGGCCTTGGTCGGCTCGCCGTCCTTGAAGGCGGCGGCCAGCGCGGGACCGCGGCGCTCGACCTCACGGTCCGGCTGCTTGTCGGCAAGCGCCTCGACGCGCACGGCCAGGCGGCGCGGGGAGCCGTAGGCGGTCACCTCGCCGTGGGCGATATCGGCGTCGGCCAGCCCGCGGGACACGCCCTCGGCCAGGGCATCGGAGAGTTTGTCGATCGCGCCCGGCGGCAGTTCCTCGACGCCCAGTTCGACCAGAAAGCTATCGGCTGCCATCTCAAGCGTCTCCTTCGGCAAGCAGTTCGCGGCGCAGGGCTTCGGGGGCCAGCGGGAAGCCGGCGGCCTTGCGCGATTCGTAGTAGGCGTGGGCCACGTCACGGGCCATGGTGCGCACGCGCAGGATGTAGCGCTGGCGTTCGGTCACCGAGATGGCGTGACGGGCGTCGAGCAGGTTGAAGGTGTGCGAGGCCTTGAGCACCTGCTCGTAGGCGGGCAGCGGCAGGCCGGCCTCGATCAGCTTGCTGCATTCGCCTTCCTGATGATCGAAGGCGGCGAACAGCGCCGGCACGTCGGCGTGCTCGAAGTTGTAGGTCGACTGCTCGCGCTCGTTCTGCAGGAAGACGTCGCCGTAGGTGACCCTGGTGCCGTCGGGGGCGACGGTCCACACCAGGTCGTAGACGCTGTCGACGTCCTGGACGTACATGGCGATGCGCTCGATGCCGTAGGTCAGCTCGCCGGTGACCGGGTAGCACTCCAGGCCGCCGGCCTGCTGGAAGTAGGTGAACTGGGTCACCTCCATGCCGTTGAGCCACACTTCCCAGCCCAGGCCCCAGGCGCCGAGGGTGGGGGATTCCCAGTTGTCTTCGACGAAGCGGATGTCGTGAACCAGCGGGTCGAGGCCGAGACGCTTGAGCGAGCCCAGATAGAGCTCCTGGAGATTGGCCGGGGACGGCTTCATCACCACCTGGAACTGGTAGTAGTGCTGCAGGCGGTTGGGGTTCTCCCCGTAGCGGCCGTCGGTGGGGCGGCGGGAAGGCTGCACGTAGGCGGCGTTCCAGGTCTCGGGACCGATGGAGCGCAGGAAGGTCGCCGGGTGGAAGGTCCCGGCGCCGACCTCCATGTCCAGGGGCTGAAGGACCACGCAGCCCTGTTCGGCCCAGTACTGCTGCAGGGCCAGGATCAGGCCCTGGAAGGTTGTCACGTCTGGCGTCGACTGTGTCATTGCGGAAGCACCGTTGGCCATGAATTCACGAGCGGTCAAGTATACAATCACGGGCAGATCGGTTATAGGCGCAGCCCGGAATACCTGGGTTACAGGGCTGCGGGAAATCGCGAGGGGCGCCGGGGACAGCTCGCAGAGGAGGTCCTACGCCAGGGGTGAGGAGGATTCCTCCGAACGGGCTGGCCATGGATGGCCAGCACCGGCCCTGCAAGTGGCGCAGGATGCAAGAACGCCGCAGGGCGTCGGTAGCGCCCAGGGAAGGGGTCACAGCACCTCCTCGGAGAGCTGTCGCCGGATCAGCCCCGTTCGGAGGCACCCGGCTTGCCCGCTAGTGCCCGCATAGAGAGGAATCCCCATGATCGTAGTGACAGGCGGAGCCGGCTTCATCGGCTCGAATCTGGTCAAGGCACTCAACGAGCGCGGCCGCAACGACGTGCTGGTGGTCGACGACCTGAGCGACGGCACCAAGTTCGTCAATCTGGCCGACTGCACCCTCGGCGACTACCTGGACAAGGACGACTTCCTGGCCCGGGTGAAGGCCGCCCTCAACGGCGAGGCCTCGCACCTGCCGCCCATCGAGGCGATCTTCCACGAGGGCGCCTGCTCCGACACCACGGAGTGGGATGGCCGCTTCATGCTCGAGAACAACTTCGAGTATTCCAAGGAGCTGCTGCACTTCTGCCAGCTCAAGGGCATTCCCTTCATCTACGCCTCCTCCGCGGCTACCTACGGCGGCAGCGAGGTGTTCCGCGAGGAGCCCGAGCACGAGAAGCCGCTCAACGTCTACGGCTACTCCAAGCTGCTGTTCGACCAGTACGTGCGCGCCCGCCACGACGAATTCGAGAGCCAGGTGGTCGGCTTCCGCTACTTCAACGTCTACGGCCCCCGCGAGCAGCACAAGGGCAAGATGGCCAGCGTCGCCTACCACCACCACACCCAGATCAGCGGCGGCCAGGACCTCAAGCTGTTCGGCGCCTGGGACGGCTACGAGGCCGGCATGCAGAGCCGCGACTTCATCTACGTCGGCGACGTGGTCGACGTGAACCTGTGGTTCCTCGACCATCCCGAGGCCTCCGGCATCTTCAACCTCGGTACCGGCCGTGCCGAGCCGTTCAAGGCGATCGGCGAGGCGGTGGTCGACTACTACGGCAAGGGCAAGATCGAGTACATCGACTTCCCCGACGAGCTCAAGGGCCGCTACCAGAGCTACACCCGGGCCGACATCGCGCGGCTGCGCGAGGCCGGCTACGACCGCGAGTTCCATACCGTCGCCGAAGGCGTGAAGGCCTATCTGGAGTGGCTGAATGCCTGACCCGGGCGAGCGCATCCTGGTCGTCGGCCCGTCCTGGGTCGGCGACATGGTCATGGCCCAGAGCCTGTTCAAGACGCTCAAGGAACGCGACCCGGCGGCGACCATCGGCGTGGTGGCGCCGGCCTGGTCGCGGCCTATCCTCGAGCGGATGGAAGAGGTCGACGAGGTGGCCGCGCTGGAAGTCGGCCACGGCGAGTTCGGCTGGGCCGCGCGGCGCAGGCTGGCGGCCTCGCTGCGCGGGCGCTTCGACCGCGCCATCGTGCTGCCGCGCTCCTGGAAGTCGGCGCTGGTGCCCTTCCTGGCGCGCATCCCGCGGCGCGTCGGCTTCCACGGCGAGCAGCGCTACGGGCTGCTCAACGAGCGTCGCCGCCTCGACAAGGCCGTGCTCGACCAGACCGTGAAGCGCTTCGTGTCGCTGGGGCTGCCGGCCGGCGAGGCGGCACAGGGCGACTTCCCGGTCCCGCGCCCGGCGCTGCAGCGTGACGATGCCAATCTGGCATCGCTGCACGCCTCGCTCGGTATCGGGAGCCGCCCGGCCATCGCCATGATGCCCGGTGCCGAGTACGGCCCCGCCAAGCAGTGGCCGCTCGAGTACTTCCGCCGCCTGGCCGAGGCGCTGATCGCCGAGGGCTTCGAGGTGCGGGTGATGGGCGGCCCCAAGGACGAACCCGCCGGCGAGACCATCGCCGGCGGGCTCGAGCATGCGCATAACCTGTGCGGCAAGACGCGGCTGGCCGACGCGGTGGACCTGCTCGCCGACTGCCGCCAGGCGGTGACCAACGACTCGGGGCTGATGCACGTGGCCGCCGCCGCGGGCACCCGCATCCAGGCGATCTACGGCTCCTCGTCGCCGGCCTATACGCCGCCGCTCACCGGCGACGCCGAGATTCACTACCTGGCGCTGGACTGCTCGCCCTGCTTCGAGCGCACCTGCCCGCTGGGTCACACCAACTGCCTCAAGCAGCAGCCGCCGGAGAGGGTCCTGTCGGCCATCCTGGCCGGCTAGGCAATGCTGAAAAGTGTCTGCGCTCGGCTATACGGCGTTAAAACTCAACTCAAAGTCCTCATTTACAGCTCGTAAACTCCGGCTTTTCGTTGATTTTTGCCTTGTCTAACCTTCGCTCGCCGACTTTTCAGGCAATGCCCGCGGCTCTTCGCCGGAATGTTCCGCCCGGACCGACGCCGGCTCCGGGCGGGGCAGGTCGAGCCCCTCCCACAGCCGGCGCTGCAGGGCGGTCTCTTCCTTGAGCCGGGCATTGATCGCCTCCAGCCCGTGGCGCTCGACCAGCGTCGGTTCCCGCGACAGCAGCGAGACGCCGAGCCCCGCGCGGTGGTGCGCGATGCGAAAGCCCATGGCCTCCAGCACGGTGGGCAGCACGTCGAGCGTCGACCCCTCGCGGTCGAGACGGCGCGGAATCAGGTCGTTGTGCAGCAGCATCAAGGTATTGGCGCGGGGGCCGGCGATCAGTTGCTCCCAGGCCGAGACGCGCATGGTCAGGTGATCGCTGGCGAGCACCACCAGGGTGTTGGCCAGCAGCCCCTCGGCCTCCAGCCGTTCCACCAGCCGCTTGGCCAGCCAGGCCGAGCATTCCACCGCATAGAGGATGTCCTCGCCGTCGTGATCGCCCTGGCGCGCCTCGCAGGCCCGGGCCGGGTAGCCGGCGGGCGGATGGGTGCCGAGGCTGAGCGCGATCACGCCCCAGGGGCCGCCCTCCGCCTCGCGGCGGCGGATCTCCTCCCGGGTGAAGGCATAGAGGCTGTCGTCGTACAGCCCCCAGCTGTTGAGATAGTCGGGGTCCTCGAGCCGTGGGGCCAGGGTCTCGCGGCCGCGCACCCGCGTGACGCCGTGGCCGGTATAGAAACGGCCCTTGCCGGCGAAGCGGGTGCTGGCGCCGCCGAGATAGCTCAGGGCATAGCCCTGGGCCGACAGCAGGTCGCCCAGGCAGTCGACGCCCGGCACGACCCGGTCCAGGGGCTCGAACTGGCTGTCATGCAGCAGTCCCGCCGGCATCAGCGGCGTGCCGCACTGGCTGGCGATCATCCCGGCCATGGTCCAGCCGGTGTTGTCGAGCTGACGGATTCCCTCGAAGACCACGCCGCGTCGGCCCAGCTCGGCGAGTGGCCCGTAGGCGTCGCCGAAGCGTTCGCGGTCGGCATAGGTGCGTTCCAGGCTCTCCAGGTAGAGCACCAGCAGGTTGGGCGGATCGGCCGGCGCCGCCTGGATCACCGGCGGCACGTAGCGGCGATCGAGCCAGGCGCCGTCCTCGGTGACGAAGGCCATGCCGCGCTGGCCGAGCCCCAGCAGCATCGGATTGCCGAGCAGCAGTACCGCGGCCAGCAGGCGTTCATGGCGAGCCCAGCGGCCGTCGCGCCGCACCAGCCAGGTGAAGGCGGCCAGTACTGCCAGCATGGCGAGGGTATAGAGCACGGCGGCGACCAGCCGCTCGCCGCCGCCGTGATCGCTGATGCCGGCCTGCAGGTGGAAGAACACCGCCCCCAGGTCGACCTCGCCGAAGCTGTCGGCCAGATAGACGTAGATGCCCCACAGGCTCAGTGGCAGCAGCGACCAGGGCCAGCGGCGCCGCGGCATTGGTGCGGCCGCGTCCTCGCCCCAGCGCAGGCGATGGGCCAGCCACAGCCAGCCGGCGGCGATCGGCCACAGCGCCAGGGTCGGCAGCCGGGTCACGGTGACGGCGGCAAAGCCCAGGGCCACGCCGAGGGTCAGCAGTGCCCATCCGCGCGGCCGCTTCAGGCGGGCGGGGATGGCATCTTCAGCGTTCGTTCTGTTCCGCACGCTCGTTCTCGTAGAGCTCGTTGAGTTTGGCGTACTTCATGTAGGCGTGGAACGCCGTGGTCATGGCCACGGTGAAGCCGTCCGCGCCCTGGAAGAGGCCGCCCTTGAGGATCAGCTTGCGAAAGGTGGCGGTGGCCGCATGCAGTGCCGGCCGCACGGCCGAGGGCCGTTTGCCACGCTCCTTCATTGCCCAGGCATCGCGGCTGGAGAGCGCGTCGATGCGGCTGATCCAGTGTGACAGGTCACGATAGGTGAAGTGGCGAAGATGGGCGTCCAGATCCGTCACCGAAGGGGCCTGCACCGAGGAGTGCGCCTTCTTGGGCAGGTAGCCCGAGGTGGTGCGGTTGTAGAGCCGGGTGACCGGGTCGGGGTAGAAGCCCGCGGCGCGGATCCAGTGGCGGCCGGCAAAGTTGCGGCGCCTGAAGCGAAAGGCCTGCTGCGGATCGTCCAGCGCCAGGCCCTGGATCGCCGCGACGGCGTCGTCGTCGAGGCGCTCGTCGGCGTCCAGCGCCAGGATCCAGTCATGGGCGGCCTGGGGCACCGCGAAGGCCTTCTGCGGGCCGTCGCCGAGATAGGGCTGATGAATCACCCGGGCGCCGGCGGCCTCGGCGAGCGCCACGGTGTCGTCCTGGCTGCCGGAGTCGACGACGATCACCTCGTCGCAGACCCGTTGCAGGGAGGCGATGCAGTCGGTGACGTTGTCGGCCTCGTTGAGCGTGATGATGATGCCGGAGATGGGCGTCATGGGCGGGTCTCGCTGATCGAAGGAGAGGTCAGGTGCGCGGCGATGGACTCGGCGGCGGCGGCCAGGTCGATGGCCGCCATGTCCGCCTCGTGGGCGTCCTCGGGCGGGCAGAAGGCCAGGCGCCGGGCCTCGGCGTTGCAGGTCTGCCAGCGTAGCGGCGTGGCCGAACGCCGCGCAGGATAGAAGCCGGCGGTGGGGCGGTCCAGGCAGGCGGCGACGTGCAGCGGTCCGGTGGAGCCGGCGATGAACAGGTCGGCGGCCACGAGGCTCCTGGCGAAGGCCTCGAGCCCCGGGCTCGGCGGCAGGCGCCGGGCCTCGAGTCCGGCCTCGCGCAGCGTCTCGCACAGGGCATCGGCGTTGTCGGTCTCCCCGGGGCCGGCGGTGATCACCCAGGCCGGCTTCTTGCCCGCCTCGTGCAGCCGGGCATCGACGTCGCGGGCCAGCCGCGCGTAGGCCTCGGGCGTGAGGTTGACCGCCGAGCCGCCGCTGCCGGGGTGAAGGAACAGCCACGGGCGGTCATCACCGAGCCCGGTAGCCTCGGCCACGAGTGCCCGCTGGCGGGCGTGCTCGCCATCATCCAGCGGCCAGCAGGGCGGCGCCGGCCGCGTCGGCACCGCGATGCCCAGCGCCTCGAGCAGCGCCTCGGCGAGCTCCAGGTTGTAGACGTACTCGGGTTTCTCCGAGCGCGACCTGCGCTGGGTGACGCGGCGGTTGTAGAATAGCTGGGCCCACTTGGTGGCCGGCGCCAGGCGCAGCGGAATGCCGGCGCGCCAGCCCAGCCAGCCGACGCGCGGCGTGGAGTAAAGCGTCAGCAGCGCATCGAAGCGCCCGGCCTTCAGCTCGGCCAGCAGTTCGCGTCGGCCCTCGCGGCCGGCGTTGTCGCCCGGGTCGAGGATCACCTCGTCGATCCACGGGCAGGCGCGGGCCAGCGGGGCGGTATAGCTCGGCACCAGCACGCTGACGTGGGGGCGCGGCGAGGCGGCCTTGAGGGCCGCCAGGGCCGGCCAGGCCAGCATGAAGTCGCCGAGCTTGTCGTTGCGAACCACCAGCAGGCGCGGCGGCCGTTGATCGGAGAAACTCGTCATGGGGCTCCCGAGCCCCGACACCGAATGGAGGATGCCTTGAGACCCAAGGTCATGCAGCTCTGCCTCTCGAACGGCTGGGGCGGACTGGAAATGTATCCTGCGCGGATTATACCCGAGCTGGCCCGCCAGGGGTGGGAGGCCCACGGCCTGGCGCTTGAAGGCTCGCGGGTGGCGGCGAGCCTCGAGGCCGCCGGCGTCACGCCGCTGACGGTGCCGTCCCGCGGCCAGGCGCTGTGGCGGGTCGGGCGGATCCTCGCCTACCTCAAGGCCCACGGCATCGAGGTCATCCACTGCCACAAGTCCAGCGACCTGCGCCTGGGCGCGCTGCTGGCGACCCTGCGCCCGGGGCTCAGGCTGTTCTTCACCGATCACATGGGCGTCACCCGGCCCAAGCGCGACCCCTATCACCGCTGGGCCTACGGCCGGGTCACCCGGCTGTTCTCGATCAGCGAGGCGACCCGCGCCCGCAATCTCCAGGCCTTCCCGCTGCCCGCCGAGCGCATCCGCCGGCTCTACCTCGGCATCGATCCGGCGCCCTACGTGGCCGACCTGGGCGATCACGAGCGCGCGACGCTGCGCGGCGAGCTGGGCGTGCCCGAGGGTGCGGTGGCGATCGGCCTGCCGGGGCGCATCACCCCGGGCAAGGGGCAGCGGGTGTGGGTCGAGGCGCTGGCGGCGCTCGCAGAAAACCGGCCCGATTCGGCCTGGCATGGCGTGATGATCGGCGGGCTGACGGCCGAGGAGGGCAGCAACGCGGCCTTCGTCGAGGCGCTGCGCGAGCGCGTCGAGACGCTGGGGCTCGGCGCGCGGCTCACTTTCGCCGGCTTCCGCGCCGACCTGCCGCGCTGCCTGCAGGCGCTGGACGTGGTCTGCACGCCGTCGCGCAACGAGGCCTTCGGGCTGACGGTGATCGAGGCCATGGCCGCCGGTCGGCCGGTGGTGGGCGCGTCGAGCGGAGCGATTCCGGAGCTGGTGAGTCCGGACACCGGGCGGCTGGCCGATCCCGAATCCCCCGAGGCCTGGGCCGCGGCCCTGGCCGAGCTGGTCGACGACGGCGCGCTGCGCGAGCGGCTCGGCGTGGCGGGCCGGACGCGGGTGCTGGAGGATTTCACCTTGGCGCGCCACGTCGAGGCGCTGGTGGCGGAGTACGGTGCGTAGCAGATCCTAGTCGATGAGCGCCGGGGGTAAGGTGGAGCGAGGATTTTTTGCCAAGGAAGGCAAAAGTAGCTTACAGGGAGGTATTTACAGCGCCCTCGCGGAAGCTTGGGCGCCGGCAAAGCTCATCGCTAATCTTGAATAGAGTCATAGCCGCGACGGATGGCGTCCATGGCGGGGGTGGCGTCGAACTTGGTCAGCGAGCGGGCCAGCCGTTCGAGGTTGGCCTCCTGCCACTGGCCGGGCGCGCGCAGACGGCAGCGGTCGAAGTCGATCAGCCACACGCTGTCGTCGTCATCGACCAGCAGGTTGCGGGCGTTGAGGTCCACGTGGTCGAGGCCGGCGTCGTGGAAGCGGCGCACCGTGGCGCCGACCCGGGCCAGCAGGGCGTCATCGGCGTCATGGAGCCGCTCGGCCAGGGCGCGGGCGCTGTTCAGGCGCACGGTGATCAGGGCGGCCTCGTAGCTGGGGCCGTGGCGTGTCGTGACCGCCGCCACCGGGCGGGGCACCGGCAGGCCGAGCGAGAACAGGTGGGCGGTCAGGCGCAGCTCGCGGAAGGAACGGCTGCGTTCGGCGCCGGTCCACAGGTAGCGCGATTCGCTGATCCTGGCCACCAGGCCACCGCGGCGGTAGGGGCGCAGCACCCACTCGGCATCGCCGGCGGCCAGGAACAGGCTGGCCCCGCGGCCGGGTGCCTCGCCGGTGACGCGGCCCTGCCGGCGCCAGTGGTCGGGATCGAAGGTGAGCGGGCCGATTTGTGGCGCCCCATCGGCGTCACATAAACTGTCCGCATCATATAAAATGTAAACCTTTCCCGTTTGAAGCGTTGCCAATCGCATGAAGCATCCTCTGCCCGCCAGCCCCGCCCATATCGGCGTGCTGCGCCTCTCCGCCCTGGGCGATGTCTGTAACCTGGTTCCGACGATCCGCGCGCTGCAGCGTCAGTGGCCCGATGCGCGCATCACCTGGATCATCGGCAAGGGCGAGCACAGTCTACTGGCCGGCATGTCGGGGGTCGAGTTCGTCGTCTACGACAAGGCCACGGGCCTGGCGGGGATGCGCGAGCTGTGGCGGCAGCTGGCGGACACGCGCTTCGACGTGCTGCTGCACATGCAGCAGGCGCTGCGGGCCAGCGTGCTCTCCCTGGGCCTCAAGGCCGACCTGCGCGTCGGCTACGACAAGGCCCGTGCCAAGGATGCCCAGCACTGGTTCACCCACCGCCAGCTGGCGCCGCACCCCCGCGCCCACGTGCTCGAGTCCTTCCTCGACTTCGCCCGGCTGCTGGGCGTCGAGGATCTCTCGCTGGCATGGGACATGCCGATCCCCGACGCCGCCCGCGACGAGGCCGCGACGCTGACCGGGGATGCGCCCTACCTGCTGATGAGCCCCTGTGCCAATCCGCGGCTGCGCAACTTCCGCAACTGGTCGGCGGAGGGCTACGCCAGCGTGGTCGAGCACGCCTGGGTCCAGCACGGCCTGAAGACGGTGCTGACCGGCGGTGGCAGCACCCAGGAGCGCGAGATGGGCAGCCGCATCCAGGCGCTGTCCCAGCCCGGCGCGGTGATCGACGCCATCGGTGGCTCCTCGCTCAAGGGCCTGCTGGCGCTGATCGACGGCGCCCGGGCGGTGGTGGCGCCGGACTCGGGTCCGGTGCACATGGCCAACGCCCTGAACACCCCTGTGGTCGGCCTGTTCGCCACCACCAACCCGGACCGGGCCGCGCCCTACTGCTGGCGCGAACACGTGGTGAACCGCTATCCCGACGCGGTGCGCCAGTTCCTGCACAAGGACCCCGAGACGCTCCCCTGGGGGCAGCGGGTCCGTCATCCCGACGCCATGTCGCTGATCCAGGCCGACGACGTCATTCGCCATCTCGAGGCGGTGCTGGACACCGCCGCGTCCCGTCAGGAAAGGGAGCCTTCCGATGAAGCTTGATCTGACCGCGCTGGAGCATTCCCGTCTGCTGGTGGTGGGCGACGTGATGCTCGACCGCTACTTCCATGGCGGCACCTCACGGATCTCGCCCGAGGCCCCGGTGCCGGTGGTGCGGGTCGAGGAGGCCGAGGATCGCCCCGGCGGCGCCGCCAACGTGGCGCTCAACATCGCCTCGCTGGGCGCGCGGGCGGCGCTGGCCGGCCTGGTCGGCGACGACGACAACGCCGACCTGCTGAGCCGCCGCCTCGAGGACGCCGGTGTGAGCACTCACTTCGCCCGAAGCGCCGACATACCCACCATTACCAAGCTCCGTGTGATGAGCCGCAACCAGCAGCTGATCCGCCTCGACTTCGAGCAGAGCCTCGGCGACGTGGACACCGGCCCGCTGGCGGAGAAGGTCGAGACGGCCCTGGACGCCGCCGACCTGGTGATCCTCTCCGACTACGGCAAGGGCACCCTGGCCGACGTCCAGGGGCTGATCGGCCGGGTGCGGGCCGCCGGCAAGCGGGTGCTGGTCGATCCCAAGGGCAGCGACTTCCGCAAGTACCGCGGTGCCAGCGTGATCACCCCCAATCTGGCCGAGTTCGAGGCCGTCGCCGGGCCCTGCCCGGACGATGCCACCCTGTCCGAGCGCGGCGAGGCGCTGCGCGCCGAGCTGGAGCTCGAGGCGCTGCTGATCACCCGCAGCGAGAAGGGCATGACCCTGATCCGCGAGGGCCACGAGCCGCTGCACCTGCCGACCCGCGCCCGGGAGGTGTTCGACGTCACCGGCGCCGGCGATACCGTGATCGGCGTGCTGGGTCTGGCGCTGGCCGCCGGCCACGGCTTCCCCGAGGCCATGACCCTGGCCAACCTGGCCGCCGGCCTGGTGGTCGCCAAGCCCGGCACCGCCACGCTGTCCGTCGCCGAGCTCTACACCGCCCTGCACGGCGACAAGCTGGCCGAATTCGGCGTCATCGCCGAGGCGCCCCTGATCGAGGCGGTGCGGGCCGCTCAGGCCCGTGGCGAACGGGTGGTGATGACCAACGGCTGCTTCGACATCCTCCACGCCGGCCACGTGGCCTACCTGGAGCACGCCCGCCGGCTCGGCGACCGGCTGATCGTGGCGGTCAACGACGACGCCTCCATCGGACGGCTCAAGGGACCCAAGCGGCCGATCAACCCGCTGGCCCGCCGCATGCAGGTGCTGGCCGGGCTGGGCGCGGTGGACTGGGTGGTGCCCTTCGCCGAGGACACCCCGCAGCGGCTGATCGAGGCGGTGCTCCCTGACGTGCTGGTCAAGGGCGGCGACTACCGCCCCGAGGACATCGCCGGCGGTGAGGCCGTGCGCGCGGCCGGCGGCGAGGTGCGGGTGCTGGGCTTCGAGGACGGCGTGTCCACCACGGCGATGATCTCCACCATCCTCGACCGCGAGGCCTGATGGCCGGCCACCCCTGGGTGCGGCGCGGCTACTCCGCCGCGCTGCTTGCGCTGTCGCCGCTGGTCTGGCGACGGGTGTGGAAGGAGAGCCTGCCCGGGCGCTCCCGCGCCGAGCGGCTGGGGCGCATCGTCGGCTCGCCCGAGGGCGCCCACAGCCTGTGGCTGCACTGCGCCTCGGTGGGCGAGGTGCAGGCCGCCCGGCCGCTGATCGAGGCCCTGGCGCGGCGTCATCCCGACCACCGCCTGGTGATCACCACCATGACCGCCACCGGCGCAGAACGCGCCCATGCCGTCGCCGAACGCCTGCAGGGCGAGGCGCATACAGCCGAAGTGAGTCATCACTTCGTGCCGCTGGACTTCCCCGGCGCCGCCCGGCGCTTCCTCGATCGCCTGCGCCCCGATCTCGCCATCTTCTTCGAGACCGAGCTGTGGCCCAACCTGCTGGCCGGCTGCGAGCGGCGGGGCATTCCGGTGGCGGTGGTCAACGGCCGGCTCTCGCCGCGGGCCTTCCAGGGCTATCGTCGCCTCGGCAGGCTGATGGCCGAGGCGCTGTCTCACGTCAGCTGGCTGGGGGCCAAGTCCGAGGCCGACGCCGAGCGCTTCCGGGCGCTGGGCATGGCGGCGGAGAAGGCCGAGGTGACCGGCTCGCTGAAGTTCGATCTGGACCGTGATGACAAGGCCTTCGAGGTGAGTGAGCGCTTGCGCACCGGGTTCGGCCGGCGCCCGGTGTGGGTGGCGGGCTCGACCCATGAGGGCGAGGACGAGGCGCTGCTCGAGGCCCACGCGCGGCTGCGGGAGCGCTATTCCGAGGCGCTGCTGATCCTGGTGCCGCGCCATCCGCGGCGCTTCGAGGCGGCGGCGGAACTGTGCCGCCACGAGGGCATGCCGCTGGCGCGGCGCTCGCGGGACGAGGCGGTGACCTGCGAGATGGCGGTCTATCTGGGCGACACCATGGGCGAGCTGTCGGCGCTCTATGGCGCGGGCGATGCGGCCTTCGTCGGCGGCAGCCTGGTGCCGATCGGTGGCCACAACCTGCTGGAGCCGGCCGCCATGGGCGTGCCGGTGTTGACCGGTCCCGAGCTCGCCAACTTCACCGACGTGGCCGAGGCGCTGCGCGAGCGGCAGGCGCTGGTGGACGTCGACGATGCCGCGACGCTCGCCGAGGCGCTCACGCGCCTGCTCGGTGACGCGGCGGAGCGTGAACGCCTGGCCGCGGCCGGGCGTGCGGTAGTCGAGGCCAACCGCGGCGCCCTGGCGCGCACGCTGGAAGGCCTCGAACGGCTTCTTTAGCCGAAGTAAACGCTTACCCTCTTCACGCTTCCGGCGTCAGGCGTGGCCCCCGGGGCGGGCTGAAAGGCGGCTGCAGCATGAAGGTCTGATAGGTGAGCCGCTGAAACTCACGATCCAGCATGCCAAGGCCGACCAGGGACGTGATCAGGAGTGCCAGCGCATAGCCGTAGCCATAGAAGGCCGGCCCCAGCTGCTGGCTCACCACCGTCAGCCCCAGGTTGGTTCCCGCGAACAACAGGCACAGGCACAGCGCCGGCCTCAGGCGATCGAGATAGAACAGCACGTTGAGGATCGCCATGAACAGCACCTGGATGCCCACCGCCACCAGGAAGATATTGAACAGCGGCAGATACCAGGCCGAGAAGCCTAGCCAGTCGAGCAGGGCCGGTCCGGCCAGCAGCAGGGCCAGGATGGTGATGCCCTGAACCTTGAAGATATCGTAGATCCCGCGTCGTACGCTGGTGATCATCTGGCTGCGCTGTATCTCGATATGCTCGAGGGTGTCGCCGCCGCGGACGGCCTCGTAATAGGCGCTGCAGCGCTCGGCGAAGTCCGTCTCCATGCGCATCAGGAACACCGCCATGCCGGGGACGATGGAGAGGTAGGCGAGAAAGAGCGGCAGGTCGTGAATCGGCGCGGCGCGCAACGGGCCGATGATCGACTCGGAGGTGTCGGGATTGAACCAGAAGGCCAGCTTGTCGACCCAGATGCCCAGGTTGTAGCTCAGGCCGATCAGGATCAGCGAGAGATGGCGTTGTCCCCGGCGGTGGAGGTCGAAGGCCCATAGCCGCTCGCTGGGGTAGTGGCGGATCACCATGAAGAGCAGGCTGTAAAGCAGCAGGCCCTGGCCCAGCACGAAACCGCCCAGCAGCCCTTCGAGCCCCAGGTCGCGCAGCAGCAGGCCCGCGCCGAGTGTGGCGCCGTAGCCCAGGGCAAAGGCGCCCAGCACCTGATGGTAGGCCTTGACGCCCGCCACGAAGACAGCCACGCACCAGATGTTGCTCAGCAGCACGAAGGCGACCACCATCTCCAGCCGATAGATCAGCCCGGTGCCGGCGAAGGCGGGCATCGCCGCCAGTCCCAGCGTGCCCGCCGCCAGCGTCACCAGGGTCAGTAGCCCGAGGAGATTGGGCAGAACCCGCTCGGCGCGGTTCTCGAATAGCCGGTCGGCCACGAAGCGGGTGAACAGCAGCTGCACCAGGCCGGTAAATATTAGCGACGCGGCCACCAGCCAGGTCACCGAGACCAGGAACTCGGTGACGTGCCAGCTGGCATCCTGCTGGGTCGAGGCCGAGATCATCCCCAGCGCCATCACCGCCAGGATCGACAAGACCCAGGGGCCGGAGCCGATGATGCCCGCGTAGCTGTAGGCACGCAGCAGGCCCAGGTAGCTGTCCTGCTGCAGCAGCCTACGCAGTTCGAATCCGATCCCCGCCATCTTTGCTCGTCTCCTTCCCGTCACCGGGCAGTGTCCCGGTATCGACGTAGAGTTGCCGGTAGCGCGAGAGCATCAGCGCCTCGGTGTATTCCACTTCGACGCGGGCGATGCCCGCCTCCCGGGCCTGTTGCCAGGCCTGGTCGTCTTCCAGCAGTTCCGCCATGGCGGCGGCCGTGGCGGCGGGGTTGGCGATCGGCACGATGCGCCCCGAGGGCCGCTCCGTCTGGCCGTTTCCCAGCACCAGTTCACGACAGGCGCCGACGTCGCTGCACACCGCCGGCACCCCGGCGGCCATGGCCTCGAGCACCACCAGGGGCTGGGCCTCGCTGATCGAGGTCAGCACCACCAGGCGGGATTGGGCGAGTATCGTTTCGGTGCGCTGGAAGCCGAGAAAGCGTACCCGCGTCTCGAGGCCGAGCTGCTGTACCAGGTCGTGACACTCACGCGCATAGTCGGGATCCTCGCTCTCCGGCCCGACGATCCAGCCCTCGGCCTGGGGCACGCGCGACAATAGCTGATGCATGGCGCGTATGAAGGTCTTGATGTCCTTGATCGGCGTGACCCGGCCGAGCAGCGTCACGACCGGCCGGCTTGCGGCGCCTGTCGCGTCGCGCAAGGGGCGAAAGCGCTCGATGCCGATGCCGTTGGGGATCACCCGAGTGCGTTCCTCCGCGGCGCCATCGAGCAGCTGGCGCTGACGGTTGCCTTCGTAGAGGGTGGTGATGCCGCTGGCCGAGGCGTAGGTCATGCGCCCGAGACTCTGGAAGAAGCGAACCCACATGCGCCGCAGGTAGCCCGTATCGGTCTGGAAGCCGTGGGTCAGCGGATCGGTCGGGTCGCGTATCCAGTCGGCCTGTACCAGGTCGATCTGGCGTTCCTTGGTGTAGATGCCGTGCTCGGAGACCAGCAGCGGCCGTCGGGTGATGTGGTGCGCCAGGGCCCCGAGAAAGCCGGCATAGCCGGTGGAGATGGCATGCAGGCAGCGCCCCGGCGGCAGCTGCCTGGCGATGCGCGAGAGCAGGAATAGCGGGATGTGCATGTTGCGCACCGACCAGAAGTAGTCGATGAAGGAGGGGTCGGGGTAGTCACGATGGTAGTGCTCGAGGACCTGCTCCCAGGCGGCCTCGCTGTACAGGAAGTCGTCCTGGCTCAGGCCGCCGGTACGGCCCAGCAGCCGGGCGGCCTGGCACAGGGCGGCGTCCGGACTGACCTCGGGGGCGCGCAGGGTCTCATGCAGTTCGCGACTCGCCGCGAAGGCGCGCTTGTTGCCGCGCCGTTGACGCGGCGCACCGGCCCGGGGCATGTCGTCGAACAGATAGTGGCGCTCGAGGTGCACCACGTTCTCCGGTCGCGCGTAGAGGATGCCCTGATAGTCTTGTCGTCGTCCGCCCAGGAAGACCAGGGCGAAGCGCAGGTCGGGCAGCCCTCGAATCAACTGGTCGACCCAGCCGGCGACCCCGCCGCGTACCATGGGGTAGGTGCCCTCCAGCAACAGGATGATGTCGGCGGGCGGGTCGCGCCGCCTGAGTGTCGGCCAGCCGTCTGTCATCGCCATGTTTCCGTCCTGTCCCATGCGGCGGTCGCGGCCGTGTCGCCTCGAGGGGCGGCATCGGGATGCCAGAAGCTGGCCACCGGATGCAAGGTGGGGTCGCCGGCAGCGGCGGCACTGAGCCGGGCCAGCTGCCGGCGCACTTCCGGGAAGCGTCGCTGCTGGAAGGCCAGCTCCGCGCGGCGTGGTGCCAAGTCGTCGTCGTCCATCCCCAAGTGTTCGCAATGCGCGAAGGCACGTTCGGCACCCGCGACATCGCCCAGCATCGCGCACAGCCTGCCGCGCTGCAGCCAGCGCTGGGCGGTTGCCTGATGGTCCAGCGCCTGGTCGATAAACGCCAGGGCCTGTTCGAGCAGGTAACGCAGCGTGCTGCCCTGGGCCAGGCCCAGGTAGGCATACTCCCAGTACAGGGTCGAGATGGCCTCGGCGCGGCGGCCGGTCGGGTCGTCGCCGTGTTCGATGGTCCGGGTCAAGGCCAGCAGCCGGCTATCCAGCTCGCGCTCGATGGCGTTCAGCATCGAGTAGGCGAGCAGGCGGACATCGTCGGCGGCGTCCATCAGGCCTTGGCGTAGCAGAGGGACGGCCTGTCGCCGGGGCAGGTGCCGGCAGGCGAGGATCGCCTGCTGGCGCTGCTGGGGGGCGCCGGCTCCCGACAGCACGCTGCCCAGGCCGTCGCGGAGGGCCGGGTCGTTCGCCGCCAGAAGCGGCACGGCGCGGAAGGGCAGGTCGGGGAGGGGAAGCGGGCGCCAGGCCGCCGGCCTGGTGCGGCGAGCGCCGTGCAGGGCGGGCAGCACCCCCAGCACGATCCCCAGGGCGCCGATGCCTGGCAGCATGATCAGCGAGGCCAGCAGGAAGGCCAGCGTACCCGTCGCGGGGTGTGATATTCCCCTCGGCAGCCCCTGCCAGAGGCCGATGGCGAGTAGCAGGCTGGCCATCAGGTGCTGCGGCAGGCTGCGCCACCAGAGCAGCTCGGGAGTGAGCAGCAGGTAGTAGGCGGCGATGCCCTCCAGCGTCAGCCCGGCGAGCAGGCACAGGGCGATCACCGGCAGCGGAGAACGCGGTGCAGCGTCAAGCCGCCGCATGGCGGCGCTCCTGAAGGTCGAGCCCGTCGAGCAGTGCCCTGGCCGAGCGGTGGCCGTCGATGAGCCGGTGGCTCAGTCGTGCGCCCTCCTGGCGAGGGTCTTGTGGCAGCTGGGTCTCCAGACGCTGCCAGAGACGCTCGGCGAAGGCCGTGGCGGCCCGCTCGTCGGCCAGCGGCATCAGGATATGCAGGCAGGTCGCGTGCTGCCGCGTGCCGAACACCCACCCCTGATCCAGGGCGCGCAGCTGGGTGAAGGCTTCGTCGATGATGGTTCGGCCGTGCGCCTCGGCCAGTGTCCTCGGGAGCTCCAGGGTCACCAACAGTGAGGTCAGGCGGTTGCGACGGGCCTGGGCGACCCAGCGCGCCAGGCTGGTGGCGATGTCGGCGGGTGAGGCGTGTCCCTGGCGGACGTCGGCCCGGTGAAGCAGGTCGCCGAGCTGGGCGCCGAGCACCGCCAGCAGATGCAGCTGCCCGCGATGGAAGTCGAGGAAGGGCATTTGCGTGACCGCGACCAGGGCATGGATGCGCTCATGCACATCGATCAGCGGCACCACCGCGAGCAGCGACCCCTGCTCGGATAGCTGGGGATCGACGGCGCTGCCCGCATAGAGCATCTCGCGTCGCTCGAGGCAGGCGCGGATCATCGGATCGTGGCGATCGATGCTGACCTCGCCGCCGTAGCAGAGCGGCGCCTCGGTGAGGGGGCGGTGATGTTCGTCGAGGCGAATCAGCGCCGCCTGCTGGATACGGGCATTGAGCGCCAGGAAGCTCAGTATCTCGCCACCGTGCTGCTGGAGTGGTGTCCCCTGCTCGGCCAGATGCTGAAAGCGCAGGGCGAGCCGATGCAGCGAATCGCGCAGGGTGAACGGGTTGGCGGCCAGCCGCTCGGCCAGCTGATCGTGCGAGACGCGCAGCAGATGGTAATGCCGGACGAACTCGTCGAGCCGGGTGGCCTGGTCGCGGTTGATGGTCGCCAGCTGGCGCAGTCGACGCTGCCAGGTGTCGGCCATCTCGCCCGACAGCATGCCCACCAGCACCACGGCCACGGCGTTGGGCAGTGCCTGCTCGTTGTCCGGTACGAGCGCGCCGGTTCGCCACCAGGTCTCGACGCCCATCAGGGCGACACTGATCAGGGCGCTGCAGAAGCCGAAGGCAAACCCGTAGCGAATGCCGATCAACAGCGGTCCCGCCACCAGCAGCCAGGCCGTCCCACCCTCCAGCAGCAGCGGATCCTCGGGATGCAGGACGAGGCCGAACGCGGGCAGCGCCAGGCTGAGCACCAGGGTCTCCAGCATCCGCAGCCAGCGCGGTGGTGGCTCGACCGGGATATCCTCGAAACGCGTCGCCATACGCACCTCAGCGCTGTAGGGGAAGTTCGTCGACCAGGTCGGCCATCAGTTCCTGGCCGACGCCGCTGGTGGTGCTGAAGCCCCAACCGCTGCGTGCGCCACTGGCGCTCCACAGCGTCTCGCCGCTGTTGACGTCGACCACCCGCAGGCTCAGCCCCACGGCGGGCTCGCCATCCAGGCCGGCCTTGTACTGCCATTCGTCCACGGAGCCCGTGACGCCGTAGCGGATACCCTGCTGCTGGGCCCAGTCGAGGGCCTCCTGCAGGTCATGGCCGCCGGTGAGGTCGAGCAGCCCGGAGGGGGGCTGGCGGGGCGCCTGGGTCAGCGAGGTGACGCCGTGCTGGTGCAGCAGGGTGGTCAGGCCCGATTCGGCGCGCCGGCCGGCCAGCGGCGTTTCGGAGTGGTTGGCGATCGGCAGCAGCGCCCAGCGTGCGCCGGGATCCAGAGAGGCCGAGCGGTGCACGTCGGTCACGGCGCAGCCGCCGAGCGGGAGCAGGCCGATGAGCGTCGCCATGGCCAGTGAGGAAGCGAATGAACGGGACATGGGCATCACTCCTTGCTAGTGGCGGGCGGCCGTTTGGCGGCCCAGGAAGTACTGATAGGTCAGGGCAATGGCGAAACGCGTGTCGTCGCTGTTGCTTGCCCCCTGTTCGGTGCCCTGATCGAGAGTGAGCCGCAGCCCCAGCTCGTCATTGCCCAGCAGCCGGGAGCCGACAGCGAAGGTGGTGTTGATGGCGAACTCGTCGTTCGGCATGTGGTAGCCGGCATCCAGGTCGAAACGCAGCCTGGGAGAGGCCACCCGGGGGTAGGCGTGGCCCGGCTCGCCTCGCGCAATGCCTATCCCGACGCCCACGAAGGTGTTGCTGTCGTCGAGCAGCTGGTCCGGTGTGCTGCCGGCGGGCAGGCGGGCGGCGGTGTCCTCGGGCAATTGGTCCACCGGATCGTGGCGCTCGTGACTGGCCATCAGGCGTAGCTCCAGCCGCCGGCTGGCGCCCGCCATCAGGGCGTGGCTCCAATCCGCCTCCAGGCGCATGCCGTCGCCCAGTCGTTCATGCTCCTCGCGGCTGCGGAAGATCAGGTGACTGGCATCGAACGACAGGACGTCACGGGCCGTGGGCTGCCATTCGAGATTGGCGCCGACTCGGTCTTCGACCCCCAGTACTCGCATCAGGTCGCCGATCTCGGAGGTCTGGCCCAGCGCGCCGTAGACGCCGCCCGCCAGGCGCGACGTCGCCTGCCAACGCTGGTCGAGCCGGAGCTGGACCCGGGTGTCGTCGTCGCTCTCGACGCCGCCCAGCTGTAGCCGGGTATCGCTGCGTGCGCCGTTCCAGCCGAGGGTCAGCCCTGCGACGCTCTCTTGTTCCAGGCCGTCCGCATCGAGATCGAGATGCCCGGTATCCAGCCGTCGCTTCGCCAGATCGAGCCTGCCCCACCAGCGTTCGCCGGCTCGCTCGTAGCTCAGCTGGCCGCCGTCGATGCTCAGGTCGCCGAGTTCCTCATGGGAGGCACGAGTGACGAGGCGATGGGGCAGCTCGTTGGCCAGCGCCACGGCGTCGGCTCGCTGGTCATGGCCGGCGGCGGTCAGGTCGGTGGCCAGCGCCAATGCTTCCTGGCGGCGGTCGAGCCGCTGGAGGGCCGCGAACCGGTCGGCCGCTGACAGGGCGGCCGTGTCATCGTCGAGCAATCGCTTCAGGGTGGCGCGATCATTCTTCTCCAGCGCGACCGACAGGCGCTGCCAGTCGGGGCTGCGATGGCCCAGGTCGCGGGTCCGCAGCAGCAGGTAGCGGGCGTGCAGCGGTCGGTTCAGGGCCAGGTTGGCGTCGAACAGCCAATCGCTGTCTTCCACCGTCGGTGGCGTGTCGTCGAACGCCTGCAGCAGCAGGGTGTGGTACCAGCCCCGGCCGCTGTCGGGGCCGGCCAGTGTCGTCAGTGTGCCCAGTGCCCGGACCCGATCTTCCCGGCTGTCAAGGCCCGGCTGCGTCGAGGCGTTCGGGTTGGCCGCGAGTTGGGGCAGCAGGTCGGCCAGCGCCTGATGACGCAGCCGGAAGGCGGCTGCCGCGTGACCGGTCAATGCCAGGGTGTCGGCATGATCGAGCTGGAGCCAGGTATCCCGCGGCGCAGCCTGGGCTGCCGAGCGATACCATCTCAATGCCCGGTCGAGCTCCCCCAGCTGGCGATGGCCATTGGCCATGGCGGCCATCAGGTCGGTATGACCGCGGGCGGCGGCGGCCCATTCGCCGAGGCGTTGGCGAAGCATCTCGTGCTCCCCGTCGGCGGCCAGTGCATAGAGCATCCCGGCGCGGAGGTAGGGCTCGCCGGGGGCCAGGGCGAGGGCTTCCCGGTACGCCGAGACGGCACCGGGAGCATCCCGTTCCCGCAGCCGTTGAGCGCCCAGGGCCCCCCAGTAGTGGGGCGAGTCGGCCAGGGGGGCTGGATCCTGCTCGACCATCGCTAAAAGCGCTCGCGTGAGGTCGGGGCGAGACTCACGCTGGGCAAGGTCAAGCATCTCCATGATCGCGTCGGTGTCGCGCTCGGCTTCCCAGCGTTCGCGAGTCACCCGCATGGCCAGCGACAGGTCGCCGCCGTCGCCCGCGGTGCGGATGAGGCGCGTCGCCTCATCGTTCTCCAGGCTATGGCGGGCGAACAGGGCCTGATAGGCCTGCCGGCTGCTCCTCGCATCGCCGACTTGCCAGGCCAGCTCGGCGCGCTGGCGCCAGTATTCGTCGGCCATGGCCGAGGTGCTGTCGGGGTCGATGCGGCCGAGGACGGTCAGGGCCTCGTCGAGTCGCCACTGCTGGGTCAGAAGGCGACTCCGCTCGCGGGTCGCCTCGACCTCCAGCCCGGAATGCCCCGCTAGCCTGGCCCAGGCATCTTGTGCGTCCTCGAGACGGCCGACCTGTTCCAGCCAGGTGGCCAGGCGAATGCGCAGTTCCCGATCGCCGTCGCCGGCGGCTTCCCAGCGGCGAATCTGGGCGATGGCGGCGTCCGGCTCGCCCAAGGCATCGAGCAGGTCGACCAGCAGATGGCGTTCATCAGGCGTCAGTTCGCCGCGCTCGTTGAGGCGCCGCAGGGCGGCCAGGGCGGTGGTGCGATAGCGCAGACTCAGCGCGAGGGTCACGACCTCGCGATCATGCTCGGCCCGTTCGCTGGCCCGGGCCAGTCGCTCCAGAGTGTCCAGCGCCTGCCGGTGTTGGTCGGCCCACTGCTGGGTGTGGGCGAGGCGCTCGAGGTGGTCGAGCTGATTCGGTTCCAGGCGCTGCAGCCGCTCCAGGCCCTCGATGGCCGACTCCAGACGGTCGAGGCCCAGGGCGATCGAGACGTGGCGCTCGAGGGCATCCACGTCATCGGGATACAGATCGAGATAGTGCTGTGACCATTCGAAAGCCTGTTCCGGTTCGTCATGAGCCAGTGCCAGGCGAATCCCGAGCGTCAGCAACGTTTCATCATCGGGATAGTGGCTCAGATATTCCCGTGCATACGCCACGCCGATGTCGCTCTGGCTCTGTTCGGCGGCAGACAAGGCGGCCAGGGCGGCTTCCCGGCGTGGCGGGTCCTCGGAGCCGAGGGAATCCTGCTGGGCATGGGCCGCGGGGATCACCCACCCCAGCCAGCCGAGATCGTGAGGGGCATCCCCGGCGATCTGCCACGCCCGGTGCCAGGCCCTGGCCGAGCGCTCCGGTGCGCCGGCCTTGAGCCACCAGTAGCCGGCCTGGGTCAACCAGTGGTAGCCCTTCGGTGAGTCACGCTCGGCCAGCTGCTCGTAGCATTGGGCCGCGCGGGCGGGATGGCCGATTGCCAGCCAGTGATGGGCGATCGTGGCCAGGTGCGGTGGTGGAAGATCATCGCGCGACTCGAGCGCAGCGAGTTGCCGGGTCAGCCGCTCGAGGTGGCGAGCCCGCTCGGGAGCCTCTGCGGGCAGGGCCGCATAGGCCTGCCAGTTCAGCTCCAGCAGCAGCCACTGGATGTCGATGTCGTGGTTGCCGCCCAGTGGCGCCAAGGTCTCGCGTGCGGCGGCGAGCTCACCGATCTCCATGAGCTGGCGGGTCAAGGCAAGGCGCAGTCCGACGTTGTCGGGGCTGACCCTGAGCAGGGCCTGATGGTAGAGGATCGCCATGCGTTCGTAGGCGGTCTCCGGTGAGGCGCCGAGCTGCAGGAAGTGGCGGGCCGGGAAGAGGCCGATCAGGATAAGCGCCAGCAGGATGCCCAGCCCCCGCAAGGTCAAGGGCCGGATCAGGTGACCGTCGCGCATTGGATGCCGATGTCGGGAACGAAGGGGATCAGTCGTCACAGGACACCTCGATGCGATCGGAGTGGCTCCCCGCGTAGCTCAGGATCACCTGGTCGCCTTGCTGCTGCTGTCTGGCACCGGGGGCGTCGATATCGCAGCCCTCCATGCCGGCCAGCGCGATGTGCAAGGAGACCTGTTCGGCGGCAAGGCGCAGCGAGAGGCGTTTGGCGTCGTGTCGCTCCCAGCGGGAGATACGGCCGTTGGCCAGCCTCAGGTGGGGGGTCTCGGGGGGGTGTGGCGACAGCTGAAGAAGGGAATCACCGGCGCCGCTCAAGGCGACATAGCGCCCGGTGTCGGTGTCCCTGACGCCGGCCACGCCCCGGGAGGCTGCCAGATCCGGCCAGCCCAGGGCAGGGGGCAGGCGCAGGGTGCGAAGCTGAGTGGCGGCGCGGATCTGCCAACCACCGTCGAGCCTGCGGGCGATACCCAGGTCGTACCACTGGCTGGCAACATCGCTCCACGTGCTGGTATAGACCGGGAGCGTCTCCTGGGTGCTGACGTAGTCGTAGACTTGCTGCAGCGCCTTCAGTGCGGCAGGGCTCGCCGCCGAATAGAAGTGGTAGTAGATGTCGATCGGCTTGAGCCGGCGGGGACGATCGGTCAGCCGGTAGGTTTCGATGACACGGCGATAGCCCCACAGTGGTCCGCGCATGTGGTTGGTGTAGATGTTCTCGTTGGTCTGAGGAGCGTATACCTGCAGGTAGTCGCCCTGGGGACGCAGCATGGGCGACACCCGGGTCAAGGTGGGAAAGCTGTCGGTGATGTGGGTGTTGCCGCCGTTCATGTTTCGCAGGCCGATCCGTTCGGCGTGCGCAAGGGCCTCTTCCGGAGGCAAGGCGTTGCCGCTCCACAGCACCACGGACACCGACTTGTCGGGCGGCGCTAGGTGGTCATTGATGTATGCCGTGGCGCCGGCGATCTCGCGCTCCAGAGAGAACGCGTAGCCTGGTATCGGCAGGTTGTAGTTGAAGCCGGCCTGGGTCTCGCCCTGTCCGGCGAGATCGCCTTCGTCGAGCTTTTCCCACTGGAAGGGGTGACTGAAGGTGTGATTGGCAATCTCGACCCAGGGCAACTCGAAGATGCGTCGGGCGAGTGGTTCCAGCTGTGAGCGGAGATGTGGATGCAGGCTATGCGGTCCGAACTCTCCCTCGATCACCGAAACGGTGGTCGGCACACGGTAGCGTTGCAGGACCTCCGTCAACATGAGTTCGCCGGTGAAATGCGAGCCGGGAAAATCGGCTCGACTGACAAAGGCGTCGCCGTCGATCTGTGTCATCCAGTAGCGGGCGCCATTCTCTGTGGTGGGGTCCGGTACGGGGATCTCGGGGAGGGCCAGTGCGGTCTCGAGGAACGCAAAGGGATCGAGAATCCAGCGCTGCTGCGCCTCACCGGCCTGCTGAAGGATCCATGGCCAGGTGGCGATCCCGCCCCAGGGGCCGCTCAGTACCGGGGACAGGGAACGGCCCCCCGGGGCCTCCAGGGTCAGGTGGCGGATGATGTCGGCACGTGTTGTCTGATAGCCGTGCTGATAAGGCGCGGGGTGTGAAGGCATGCCTTCGAATCCCAGCATGTCGTCGTGGTCCGCGATGCGCAGCTGGCGCTGCTCGGAGCCCTCGATGAGTCCCATGTGGTTGCCCAAGGCGCCATTCAATGGGATCCCGGGGTCACCCAGGATGACGACGCGAAGACCATTGCGCATCTGTTCGAGCAGCCAGTCGGCGTAGCGTTGTCCATGGGGGATCGGACCATCGAACCAGCTGACAATGCCGGCGTAGCGGCCATTCAGGACGTCGTCGGGCAATGCGGCGTTGACGTCATGATACTCCGCCGCATAGCCCATATATTCCAGCGGCATGGCCAGGTAACGGTGGGCATTGGTGTTGGCCAGCTCACCCGCCTCGGTAGATGCCTTGTCATACAACATCAATATGCGACGAGGCACCGGCTCGATGAGCCCAACGCCCACCTGATTAAGCTGTGCCACGCTGACCCAAGGGATGAACCCCTCGGCAGCTATCCGCTCGGCGGTCCGGCGCGCCAGCTCACGATCAGCGGCCGGCACGTAATCGATGGCGATGGTGGGCAGGCCGTATTCGTCCCTCGCACGACTCAGGTGATCATGCAGCCACTGACTGTCCGTGTCTGGCACCGAACCGTAGATGCCGGTCGCTGGGTTCCAGCGTCGATAAAGGGACTCGGCTGCGATACCGACGATATCGCCATGGATGCGATCGAGTACCTCGAAACCGCGGTTGACCAGCAGCTTCATGTCGGGGAAGCGTTGACGTATCTCGCCGATCAGCTCGACCAACGCCTGCTGCTGACGCCAAGCGGCCCTGCCCTCTGGGGCAAACAGCCGATAGCTGTCGAGGGTGTCGAGGAAGAGTCCTCGGTAGCCGTCGTTCCACAATGGCTGGATGCGTTCCTCCAGCAGGTAGCGTTGCCACTCGTCGCTGGTGAGGTCGGCCACCCTGCTGTTCCAGTGAGGGTTGTCTTCGAGGAGGACCGAGTCCGGAAGATGCGAGGGCTGGGGACGCCAGGCATCGAGTTCGCCGACACTCACGTAAGCAAAGGCCTGCGTACCATGGCGCTCCAGCCGTTCCCGCTGCTTGGGTGCGAGATTGGCAGCTTCTATCGCCACCCAGTCGAACTGATCCAGTAACTCCAGTGGGGCGTCATTTCCATAGTAGAAGGCTACGCTGGGCGAAGAAGCGCCGTCCGGGATGACCGCACGAGCGGTGACAGGGGGCACTGCCAGCGCTATCGCGATGAAGAGTAGCCCAACGATGTTGCGCATCTTGTCTACCTCGCACGCGGTGCCGTGCTTCTCTCAACCATGGGACGTCGTCGTGATGGCATCGGCTGGCTGCTGCTGAATCGTGCTGGACACCAGGGCGTCGAGTCCGTCTTCCAGCGACCACTCCGCCTGTATGCCGAGCCACTGCTCGAGGCGCTGGGTATGCCCGCACGAATCGCGAATATCGTCTTGCCTGGCCGGCGAAAACTGAAGGGTGGGAGGGTGATGGGTCAGCGAGCCGAGAGTATCCAGCAAGCCCAACAGATTGGTGCGCTGCCCTGTGGCCACGTTACAGACGCCCTGGTGTCCTGTTTCCAGGGCCGACACGTTGGCTCGCGCGACATCCCGAACGTAGATGAAATCGCGAGTCTGTAGGCCATCGCCGAAGATCCGAGGGGACTGTCCGAGCAGGAGAGTGTCGAGGAAGCGTGCAATGACACCAGCATAGGGCGATTGCGGGTCCTGACGAGGGCCGTAGACATTGAAGTAGCGCAGCCCCAGGCTCGACAGACCCTGGGAGGTTTGCAGCAGCTCTGCGTAACGTTCATCCGCCCACTTTTCCAGCCCGTAGGGCGAGATCGGAGATGGAGTGAATGTCTCGCGTATTGGCAAATATCTGGGGATGCCGTAAACGGCCGCAGATGAGGCATAGACGATGCGCTCGACGCCAGCCGACGTTGCGGCGTGAAACACATTGAGCGTACCGAGGATATTGTGACTGGCCGAGGCGGCCGGGTCTTCAACGGAGCGTACGACCGACACTTGAGCCGCCAGGTGGAGACAGAGGCTGATGTCACGCATGGCCTGTGCCACGCTCGAGGCATCGCGAATGTCGCCTTTGACGAACTCCAGACGCCTGTTCTGCAGAGGCAGGTTGGAGAGGTTGCCGCTGGAAAGATTGTCCAGCACACGCACTTTATAGCCTTTTGCCAGCAGTAACTCGACGCTATGGGAGCCGATGAAACCGGCACCGCCGGTGACCAGCACCCGATGGGCGAACTGCGTCATGTTCCCTTCCCCCGTGTTGTTATAGCGGACGGCTTCTTCTGGCCGCTGTCATCTCCGTAACTGGAAGGTTGCTCAGTTACAGAAATTAACCTATGGGGTGCAGGATAAGAGGGCGGGCATACCGCTACCGCCTGTAATGGCTAATTATGCTGTGGTGGTTTTTCTCGTGGGGGAGTATGAGAGATGGGGCAGGGCCGAGCGATATCCGGCCCTGTGCAAGTGGAAGTCAGGCCGACGTCAGACGCTCGACGCCCTGGTCGGTGCCCAGCAGCAGCACGTCGGCGCCGCGGGCGGCGAACAGGCCGTTGGTGACCACCCCGACGATGGCGTTGAGCTGCGCTTCCATGGCCACGGGATCGTCGATCATGAACTCATAGCAGTCGAGGATCTGGTTGCCGTTGTCGGTGACCACGCCCTCGCGGTAGACCGGGTCGGCGCCCAGCTTGACCAGCTCCCGGGCCACGTAGGAGCGGGCCATGGGAATCACCTCCACCGGCAGCGGGAAGTCACCCAGGCACTTCACCTTCTTGGAGCCGTCGGCGATGCACACGAAGCGCTGGGCGCAGGCGGCGACGATCTTCTCTCGGGTCAGGGCCGCACCGCCGCCCTTGATCATCTGGAGGTGAGCGTTCACTTCGTCGGCGCCGTCGACATAGACGGGCACGGTGCCGACCTCGTTGAGCTCGAAGACGTCGATGCCGTGGCCGCGCAGGCGCTCGGCGCTGGCTTCCGAGCTGGCCACGGCGCCGCGAAAGTCGCCGCTCAGCGCGGCCAGCTGGTCGATGAAGCGGTTGGCGGTGGAGCCGGTGCCGACGCCGATCACCACGTCGCGCCCGAGCAGCGGGCGGATCTCGTCGATGGCGGCAGCGGCCACGGCGTCCTTGAGTTCGTCCTGGGTCATGGAGGGCTCGTCTGGCTGGAGGGTGGAAATGCCGCGCCATTATAGGCCATGGCGCCTCGCCGTGCTGGACGCCGTGCCGGCGCGAATGCTACCAATAGAGGTTCCCTCCGCGCCGCGTCACGCGGCCCCTCGCGCTACTATCGGAATGTCAGGATGCTCGAAGATACCGTCAAGAAGATTCTCCAGGCCCGGGTCTATGAGGCCGCCCGGGAAACGCCGATCTCGTCGGCCCCCTTCCTGTCCCGCCGGTTCGACAACCAGATTCTGATCAAGCGCGAAGACCTCCAGCCGGTCTACTCCTTCAAGATTCGCGGCGCCTACAACAAGATGGCGCAGCTCAGCGACGAGCAGAAGGCCAAGGGCGTGATCGCTGCCTCGGCGGGCAACCATGCCCAGGGGCTGGCCATGGCCGCGAAGCAGATGGGGGTCAAGGCGGTGATCGTGATGCCGCGCATCACCCCGGAGATCAAGGTCGCCGCGGTGCGCGCCCGGGGCGCCCGGGTGGTGCTCAAGGGCGATGCCTTCGGTGAGGCCGCGGCCCACGCCCAGGAGCTGATCGAGGAGCACGGCTACACCTACATCCCGCCGTTCGACGATATCGACGTGATCGCCGGCCAGGGCACCGTGGCGGTGGAGATCCTGCGCCAGAACCCCGGTCGGCTGGACGCCATCTTCGTGCCGGTGGGCGGCGGTGGCCTGATCGCCGGCGTGGCCGCCTACGTGAAGTACCTGCGCCCGGAGATCAAGGTGATCGGCGTGGAGTCCGAGGACAGCGCCAGCCTCAAGGCGGCCCTGGACAGCGGCGAGCGCGTGGTGCTGGACCAGGTCGGCGTGTTCGCCGAGGGCGTGGCCGTGGCCCAGGTCGGCGAGGCACCCTTCGCGGTGATGCGCGACCTGGTGGATGACGTCATCACCGTCAACACCGACGAGATGTGCGCCGCGGTGAAGGACATCTTCGAGGACACCCGCGCGGTCTCCGAGACCTCCGGAGCCCTGTCGCTGGCCGGCCTCAAGAAGTACATCCAGCAGACCGGCGCCAGCGGCGAGACCTTGGTGTGCATCAATTCCGGCGCCAACACCAACTTCGACCGCCTGCAGCACATCGCCGAGCGCACCGAGCTGGGCGAGCAGCGCGAGGCGATCCTGGCGGTGACCATCCCCGAGAAGCCGGGCAGCTTCAAGAAGTTCTGCCGGACCATCGGCAAGCGCATGGTCACCGAGTTCAGCTATCGCTATGCCGATCCCGAGCAGGCGCACATCTTCGTCGGGGTGCAGGTCAAGCCGGGCGGCGAGGACCGTCAGGCGGTGATCGACAAGCTGCGCGAGGCCGACTATCCGGTGGAGGACCTCACCGACAACGAGCTGGCCAAGCTGCACTTGCGTCATCTGGGCGGCGGCCGTCCCCAGGAGCGCTTCGACGAGGAGGTCTATCGTTTCGAGTTCCCGGAGCGCCCCGGCGCGCTGATGAACTTCCTCACCCACCTGCCCCACGACTGGAACATCTCGCTGTTCCATTACCGCAACCACGGCGCCGCCTACGGCCGGGTGCTGGTCGGCATGCAGCTGCCGGAAGACGATCGTGGCCACGTCGAGGAGCACTTCGACGAGATCGGCTATCGCTACTGGAAGGAATCGGACAATCCCGCCTATCGGCTGTTCATGGCCTGAGGATGGCGGGGCGGGTGAGTGAACGTTTGCTCGCTCGCCATATCAGGCCATGACCGTGTTGCTTTTCTTCATCCTCCGGGCATGACGGTTGTCATGCCCGGAGCCTTCCTCTAGGCTATGGCCTCGTTCGAGAATGCCGGCCGCCGGTTCCAGCGCCTGGCCGCTCTGCCCCTTCACTCGCCCGCAAGCGGCGAAGAAACAGTGTTTACGGGGTCAAATGGGCATTTCGCGGCGTCTTCGACGCCGTATAGTCGAGACAGTCACATTGTTATCCGCGCCCCGGAGCCGCCCGGGCGCGCCGTTGTCATAGCGATCGAGGGAGTCGACGATGAAGCGCAAGCCCGACCTGGTCATGATCCTGGTGCTGATCTTCGGTATCGGTGTCGTGGCGACCGGCTACGCCCAGGCGTTGGTCGGCCAGTAGGCGCCAGCGCTCAGGACGATTCCCGAAAAAAAGCGGCCGATGCTCAAGCATCGGCCGCTTTTTTCATGTCGGAACGATCCGCGAGGCGCTCAGGGGCGCACCACGCGCCGGTCGCTGACGATGGCGTCCAGCGGCACGTCCCAGGGCGCCACCGGCAGGCGGTCGACGCGCTGGCAGTCGTGGGCCAGGCCGATCAGGCGCGGCCGCGGCCCGCGGCCGCGGGTGAAGGCCAGGGTACGGTCGTAGAAGCCGCCGCCCATGCCGATACGCTGGCCGTCGTCGTCGAAGCCCACCAGCGGCATCAGGATCAGGTCCAGGGCCCAGGCCGGCGTGCGGCGGGCGCGATGGGCGCCGTGGCGGGTGCAGGGCTCCGGGATACCGAAGCGATTGGTCACCATCGGCGTGCCGGCGTGGTAGTGCACGAACCACAGGGCGTTGTGGGAAAGCGGACGCAGCACGGGCAGATAGACGCGGGCACCGCGGCCGTTCAGCCAGGGCATCAGTCGGGTCGGATCGATCTCGCCGTCGTTGGGCAGGTAGAGGGCCACGCGCCGGGCGCGCTGGACTTCGGGGAGATGCCGCAGGCGATGGCACAGTCGCCGGGCGGCCTGATATTGCTCTTGCGCGCTCAGCTGGCGGCGGCGACGGCGAAGGTCACGACGCAGGGCGCGTCGTTCGTCGTCTCTCACGGCGTGAGCGGCGGTGTCTTGCAGATCGGTCATGCGGAAAGGAGTTCCCCAGAGTGCCGCTGTCATTCTGGCCCTTGAACCCTGTGGTTCAAGGTGGGTGGCCGCAGCCGGACCGTCAGGCTTTCCGTCGCACGGACATGCACACGGGTCCGGACTAGCTGTTGGCCCCCTGGGTACTGCGCATAGGCTCGAGGGACTTAACGACTGGCGAACACCCCAGGGAACGCCTCTATCCTAGCAGAGCGAGGCCTACGTCCAAAGCGAAGAATCCTCAGCGAGGGGATGATGCCGATGGTAATGGACCAGAGCATCGGGGGCAGGACGTAGAGGGGGTTTTTGGCCAAGGATGGCCAAAGTAGCGCCCAAGGATGGGTTCATAGCGCCCCTCGTAGGCCTGTCCCCGAGTCGGCACTGAACACGATCCTCTAGCGCGAGGGTGCGTCGGCCAGCGCCTTCTCCAGGCGCGCGCTGAGCTCGCCGAGGCTCTTCTCGCCGGCGCGGCGCTCCTCGAGGGTCTCGAGCAGCTCGTGGGTGATGTTCAGGGCCGCCATGATGGCGACCTTCTCCCGGTCGACCACCTTGCCCTGGGCGTGGATGCCCTGCATGGCACGATCCAGGTAGCGGGCGGTACGCTCCAGCTTGTCGCGCTCTTCCGGCGGACAGGCGATGACGTACTGGCGCTCCAGCAGGGTGATCTCGGTGGTGGGCCGCGAGGCGTCGGTCATGGGGGGCTCCGGCGGGCCCGGACGAGCGCGCGGGATGCGGCGCCAAGGGGGCCCGATGCGTTAACATCGTGGGGTATACGTACGTCAAGTCACTATAAGAGAGCCGTTTGCGGCCGGTCAACGCGCCGCGCGGCCCTCGCACCGGATGGTCCCATGTCTCTGATCAACGAACGCCAGGATTTCTCCGACATCGCCGACACCTTCCTGTTGCACGGCAGCATGCAATCGCCGGCCTTCCTCGACGGCCGCCTGTGTGCCTCGCTGGCGCTGCACGACCTCAGCGCCGAAGGCTGGCTGGAAGTCGTGTGCCAGAACCTGGGCGTCGAGCAGCCTCGCGACGAGCCGTCCGCCGAGCGCCTGCTGGGATGGCGTCGCCAGACCGTCGAGGCGCTCTCGGCCAGCGAGATGAACTACGAGCCGCTGCTGCCCGATGAGCTGTTCTCCCTGGCCGAGCGCGCCGAAGGCCTCAAGGACTGGACCCTGGGCTTCCTCGAGGTGATCGAGGATGCCGGCGCCGCGCCGCGCAAGCAGTGGTCCGAGGCCCTGCGCGAGGCGGTCGACGACCTCAAGGGCCTGACCAGCATCGAGACCGACCTCGATGACGACCCGGAGAACGAGAACGACCTCTTCGCCCTCACCGAGCACGCCCGCATGGCCGCCATGATGCTCTACACCGAGCAGCATCCCGGTCAGCCGCAGGTCGAGAAGGTCGACGACCCCGAGGCCTACACCAAGCACTGAGGCGGTCCGGGCCGCCGGCCCGGACCGCGAGATGTCCGGCCCCGCCGCTCGGCGGGGCTCCCGCCTGCCCGAGGAACTGCCATGCCGCCCGAGATCCTGCCTCGCCCCGCCGCCATCGGCGCAGCCGAATTCCGCGAGCGCCGCCGCCGCCTGATGGCCACGCTGCCCGACGATGCCGCCGTGCTGCTGCCCGGCGCCGCGCTGGTCACCCGCTCCGGGGACAGCGAACATGCCTTTCGCCAGAACAGCGACTTTCACTATCTCACCGGCTTCCCCGAGCCCGACGCCCTGCTGCTGCTGCTCCCCGGCCGTGACGATGGCGAGAGCGTGCTGTTCTGCCAGGATCGCGACCCGGAGATGGAAGCCTGGACCGGGCGCCGGCTGGGGGCGGAAGGCGCCGAGCGCGTGCATGGCCTCGACCAGGCCTTCGGCAACGCCGAGCGCGACGAAGTCCTCGCCGAGCTGCTCGACGGCCGCACCGCCCTCTACCTGCCGCTGGACGACAGCGAGGCGCTGCACCTGGCCGAGTCGATCCGCGCCGAGCTGCAGGCCGGGGCCCGTCGCGGCGCGCGGCCACCGCTGGCCTTTGCCGACGTGTCCGTGCGCCTGCACGAGCAGCGGCTGGTCAAGAGCCCGTCGGAGCTGGCGCTGATGCGCCATGCCGGCGCGGTCAGCGCGAAGGCCCACTGCCGGGCGATGCGCGCCTGTGCCCCCGGGCTGACCGAGTACCAGCTGCAGGCCGAGCTCGAGCATGAGTTCCGGTGGCAGGGCGGTAGCGGCCCGGCCTACGCCAGCATCGTCGCTGGCGGCGGCAATGCCCGTGTGCTGCACTACATCGAGAACGCCGATGTGCTGCATGACGGTGCCCTGGTGCTGATCGACGCTGGCGCCGAGTTCGACCTCTATGCCGGTGACATCACCCGTACCTTCCCGGTCGGGGGCCGCTTCGGCGAGGCGCAGCGCGCCCTCTACGAGGTGGTGCTCGGCGCCCAGCAGCGCGCCATCGAGGCCGTGCGCCCCGGCACCACCCTGGTCGCCATCCATCGCGGTGTGGTGCGCGATCTCACCGCCGGGCTGATCGAACTCGGCCTGCTAGAGGGTGAGCTGCAGGACTGCATCGAGAACGAGGCCTGGCGGCGCTTCTATCTCCACGCCACCTCCCACTGGCTGGGCCTCGACGTCCACGATGTCGGCCAGTACCGCCAGGACGGCGAACCACGCCCGCTGGTGCCGGGCATGGTGCTGACCATCGAGCCCGGGCTCTACGTGCCCGAGGACGACGACATCCCCGCCGCCTATCGCGGCATCGGCATTCGCATCGAGGACGACGTGGCGGTGACCGAGGCGGGTCACGAGGTACTGACCGCCGACGTGCCCAAGCGGGTGGCCGATATCGAGGCGCTGATGGTCAAGGAATAACCGTTAGCAAGTTCGATAATTTATGGGTTACGTAACGTACATTATGGAATATTGGCCGTGAATCGGCATTCCAGCGCCGCCCCAGCAGGGCGGCATAAGGAGCGCCGGCTGACAGGGCCGTCAGGATGAAGGTCGTGAGGATGAGGACCGTGATGACAGCCGTAATGCAAGAGAGGAGCCGGCCATGAGCGATCTGGGCGGGGGCGAGGCCCCGCGGCACGTGGACATCGCCATCGTCGGCGGAGGACTGGTGGGCGCCAGCCTGGGCTGCGCCCTGGCACCGCTGATCGAGCGGCTGGGGCTGACGGTGGCGGTGATCGAGGCCGCGCCCATGACGGCGAAGCTCGACGCCCCCTGGCAGCCGAGCTTCGATGCCCGGGCCAGCGCCATCGCCCAGGGCTCGGTGGCACACTTCCGCACCTTGGGGCTGTGGGACGGCCTGGCCGAGCAGGCCTCGCCGATCCGCCGCATCCACGTCAGCGAGCAGGGCCGCCTGGGCGCGACCCGGCTGAATGCCGAGGAGCTCGGCGGCGAGGCCCTGGGCCAGGTGATTCCCAATGCCTGGCTGGGACGCGTGCTGCACCGCCGCCTGGCCGAGCTGCCGCTGGACTGGCACTGCCCGGCCCGGGTCGAGGAGATCCGGCCCGTGGCCGGGGGTCACCGGCTGACGCTCTCCGACGGTGCCTGCCTCGAGGCCGGTCTGACGGTGCTGGCCGACGGCGGCCGCTCGGGCCTCAAGGAGCGCCTCGGCATCGAGAGCCGCGAGCGGCCCTACGATCAGGTCGCGCTGATCGCCGGCGTCGAGGTCGACCGGCCCCACGACGGCTGGGCCTATGAGCGCTTCACCGGCGACGGCCCGATCGCCCTGCTGCCGCTCAAGGGCCAGGCCATGGAGCTGGTCTGGACCCATGAGGCAGGGCAGGAGACCGACCGCCTGGCGCTCTCCGACGGCGACTTCCTGGCCCAGCTGCAGCGCGCCTTCGGCGACCGCGCCGGGCGCTTCCGCCGGGTCGGCAAGCGCCACGCCTACCCGCTGTCGCTGGTCACGGCCCGGGAGACCACCCGGCCGGGACTGGCGGTGATGGGCAACGCGGCACACGCGCTGCATCCGGTGGCCGGTCAGGGCTTCAACCTGGCGCTGCGCGGGGTGATGGACCTGGTGGCCGCCATCGAGGCCGGCGCCGCGCGCGGCGAACCCGCCGGCAGCGCCTCCACCCTGGGCGACTTCGAGACCCGCCGCAGTGGCGACCGCCACGACGTGATCCGCTTCAGCGACGGCCTGATCCGGCTGTTCGGGCTCGACAGCCCCTTGCTCTCCCACGCCCGGGCCGCCGGCCTGGTGGGGCTCAACCTGTTGGGGCCGCTGCGTCGGACCCTGGCCCGCCGCGCCATGGGGGTGGAGCGATGACCGAGGCGCCCGTGAAGGAGGACGACAGCGTGAAGGACGAGGCGAGCGGCATGAACCGAGACGCGACGCCGGCCGGCGAGGCGATCATCGTCGGCGGCGGCATGGTCGGCGCGACCCTGGCCTGCCTGCTGGGCGAGGCCGGCGTGGCGGTGACGCTGGTGGACGCGCGCCCGGCGCCGCTGGACGCCGAGGCCGTGGGCCGCGGCCGCCCGGAGCGGCGGGTCAGTGCCCTGACACCGGTCTCCCAGCGCCTGCTCGAGGGGCTGGGCGCCTGGGCGTGGATGCAGGGCCGGCGCGTGACGCCCTATCGCGGCATGCGGGTGTGGGACGCCGAGGGCACCGGCGAGGTGGCATTCTCCGCCGAGGAGGCCGGCCTGCCGGTGCTCGGCCATATCGTCGAGAACGACGTGGTGGTGGCGGCGCTGGAATCGCGGCTGGCCGGCCTGCCGACGGTGACGCGGCGCTTCGGGGCCAGGGTCACGGGCCTCGAGGACGGGCCGGCGGGGCGTGAGCTGGTACTGGAGGGCGGCGAACGCCTGAGCGCCCCGCTGGTGGTGGCCGCCGACGGTGCCCGCTCGCCGCTGCGCGAGCTGGCCGGCATCGGCGTGACGGCGCGGGAGACCGGCCATTCGGCGGTGGTGACCACGGTGCGCACCGCCAAGCCCCATGGCGGCGTGGCGCGCCAGGCCTTCCTGTCCGACGGCCCGCTGGCCTTCCTGCCGCTGACGGTGGAGGGCGACGATCATTACTGCTCGATCGTCTGGTCGACCACGCCGGAGCACGCCGACCGGCTCTGCGGGCTCTCTCCCGAGGCCCTGGGTCAGGCGCTGACCACGGCCTTCGACGGTAGGCTGGGCGAGGTCGAGGCGGTCGACGGCGCCCTGGCGGTGCCGCTGACCCAGCGCCACGCCGAGCGCTACGTGCTGCCGGGGCTGGCGCTGGTGGGCGATGCCGCCCACAGCATTCATCCGCTGGCCGGGCAGGGCGTGAACCTGGGGCTGATGGACGCGGCGGTGCTGGCCGAGGAGCTCCTGACGGCGCGGCGGCGCGGCGTGGGGCCGGGCAGCGAGGCGTGGCTGTCGCGGTACGCGCGGCGCCGTCGCGGCGACAACGCCGCCATGCTGAAGCTGATGGATGGCTTCCGGCTGCTGTTCGGGGCCCGCCATCCGGCGCTGACCCTGGTCCGTAACCTGGGCATGTCCGGGGTCGACCGGCTGTCGCCGCTCAAGCGGTTGCTGATGCAGCAGGCGGCGGGGCACCGGGGGCGGCTGCCTGTCTCTTGTAAATGAGGGCTCTTTATCAGGCGCTGAAGGCTCTCGCCCTCCGCTGAGGGCTCTTGTCGGTAAGGGCCGCGCCCTACGCTGAGGGCTCCTGTCGACAAGGGGCTCTTTATGAGGCGCCGAAGGCTCTCGCCTAAGAGCTCTTCATGATTCGTGGAGGGCGCTTGTCGGGGCTGAGGGCTCTACGCCTGTCGCGCAGAGCCCTCGCCGTCTGCCGGGCACGGGGCTAGCCGTCGTCGGACGATTCGACCGTGGCCGCGGCGCCGCGCTCGCCCAGCACGTTCAGCGCCTTGAGCAGGTTGAGCGCCTCGCCGAGCTGGTAGTCGTCGCGCAGCCGCTCGCTCAGCTCGCTGCGGGCGTCCTTCTCGCCGTTGCCGGCCAGGTGGCCTTCCAGGTCGGCCTCGCGCACCCGCAGGCCGGTGTTGTCGGCGACCTCGAGGCGGCCGCGCACCACCTGCACGTCGGGTTCGATGCCCAGCGCCTGGATGGAGCGCCCGCTGGGGGTGAAGTAGCGGGCGGTGGTCAGCTTCAGCGCCTCGTCCTCGCCCAGCGGCATGATCTGCTGTACCGAGCCCTTGCCGAAGCTCTCGGTGCCCATCACCACGCCGCGGCGCTGGTCCTGCAGGGCGCCGGCGACGATCTCCGCCGCCGAGGCGCTGCCGCCGTTGATCAGGATGACCAGCGGCACGTCCGGTGCGGCGGTGTCGCGCCGGGCGGAGAAGCGCATGGCGCTGTCCGGCAGCCGGCCCTCGGTGTAGACGACCAGGCCGCTCTCGAGGAAGGCGTCGGCCACGTCCACCGCGGCCTGCAGCACGCCGCCGGGATTATTGCGCAGGTCGAGCACCAGGCCCTTCAGCGGGCCCTCGTCGCGCAGCGTCTCCAGGGCGTCGACGACCTGCTCGCCAGTGCGGGTCTGGAACTGGCTGACGCGCAGATAGCCGTAGCCCGGCGCCAGCAGCTCCTGCTTCACGCTCTCGGTACGAATAATCTCGCGTTCGATGGCCACCTCGCGCGGGGCGTTCTCGCCTTCGCGCATGATGGTCAGGCGGATCTCGGTGCCGGGATCGCCGCGCATCAGGTCGACGGCCTCCTGCAGCGATATGCCCTCGGTGGGCGTGTCGTCGATGCGCAGGATGATGTCCTGGGCCTGCAGGCCGGCGCGGGAGGCCGGGGTGTCGTCGATGGGGGTGATCACGGTGAGCTGGCCGTCGCGCTTGCCGACCTCGATGCCCACGCCGCCGAACTCGCCCTGGGTGGATTCCTGCAGGCTCCGGTAGGCGTCGGCGTCCAGATAGGTGGAGTGCGGGTCGAGCTCGCTGAGCATGCCGCGCATGGCGTTGCGCATTAGGGTGGCGTCGTCGACCTCCTCGACGTAGGCCCGCTTGATGCGCTCGAACACCTCGGCGAAGGCCTGGATCTCGGCCACCGGCAGGTCGTCGCCGGCCGGCTCGACGTCGGAGGCGGCCTGCAGGGGCAGCGGCAGGGTCAGCAGGGCGACCGGCAGCAGAACCGCCTTCAGGTGCCGCAGCGGGGCGTTCGTCGGGAACATGCGCTCTCTCGCGGTGTGTCGCAGATGGGTTTCCAGCATAGCGTGGCGGCGGACGCGATTGGAATAGCGTGGCAGTGGACGCTAATAAATGGCGTGGTAGCGGACGCTAATGGGATAGCGCGACGCTGATCCGGAGAAAGCCCGGCAACACGACTCGAGGAGACGCATGAATACCTCCCTGTAGCTCCCGACGCCCTGCTGCGCTCTCGCTTCCTGCTCCGCTTGCAGGGCCGGTGCTGGCCATCCATGGCCAGCCCGTTCGGAGGAGTCCTCCCCACCCTTGGCGTAGGAGCTCCTCTCGACGTGCCGCCGGGCGGCCATTTCTCGGAAAGGCGATGCTTGTTGCTAGCGTCGGGCGATCCAGCGGTTGGGATCGATGGGCTCGCCATTGCGGCGTACCTCGAAGTAGAGCCCGGCGGATGACTGGCCGCCGCTGGCGCCCACCGCGCCCAGGGTCTCGCCGGCGCTGACCGCCTCGCCGACGCCGACCGTGAAGCGCTGCAGGTGGGCGTGCAGGGTCATCACGCCGTCGCCGTGGTCGAGGATCAGCAGGTTGCCGAAGCCGCGCATCCAGTCGGCGAACACCACCCGGCCGGCATGGACCGCCTCGACCGGCGTGCCCTCGCTGGCGCGGATCACCAGGCCGTTGCGGTGCACGCCGTCGCCGCGGCCGAACGACGAGGTCACGCTGCCCTGCACTGGCCACGGCAGGTCGCCCTGGGTGGCGGCGATGTTGGTGGAGGGCGGCGGCTGCTGCATACGCGCCAGGCGTTCCTGGACCTGGCGCAGCACCCGCTCGGCGTGGGCGCGATCCTGGTCGAGCTCGGTCAGCCGCGCCTGCTCGCTGGCGAAGCGGTCGTCGAGTTTCGCCACCAGGGCTTCGCGCTCGTCGACCCGGCTGGCGAGCTCGGCGCCCTGTTCCTGCAGGGTCTCTGACAGGCGCGCCAGGCGATCGCCGCGCGCGTCGAGGGCCCGGCGATTGTCGGCCAGCGCCGCGTCGAGCCGCTCGAGCTCGTCGAGCCGCTGCCGGCGGGCTTCGGCGAGGCGGTTGAGGTAGGCCTGCAGGCGATCCAGTCGGGCCGGATCGTCCTGATTGAGCAGCAGCTTGAGCTGCGGCGTCGGCCCCAGCCGGTAGAGGGCGTCGAGCTGCTCCTCGATCGCCGTCAGCTGGGCCCGGCGCTCGTCCTCGAGGGCCTGGCGCCGGTCCTCGAGCGCCGCGACCTCGTCACGCAGGTCGCGCTTCTCGGCCTGGAGCGCGTCCAGTCGGGCATGGGTCTCGGCCAGGGCGGTCTCGACCTCGCGTAGGTCCTCGTTGGCGTCGTCCCGCGCGTCGCGGGTGGCGGAGAGGTCCTGGGTGGCCGCCTGGATGCGCTCGCCGATGGCATCCAGGCGCTGCTGCGCCTCGCGTTCGTCCACCGCCGCCGCCGGGGTGGCCAGGGCGGCGCTCAGCGCGGCGGCCATCACGAGGCCCGGCAGCCATCGCCGCCGGGCCGGGCAGCGCCGTCGGCTCACGCCTCGATCAGCACGCGGCCGGTCATTTCCTCGGGCACCGGCTGGTCCATCAGCGTCAGCAGGGTCGGGGCGAGGTCGCACAGCCGGCCGTCCTGGGCCAGGCTCAGCGGGCGCGGGCCGACGTAGATCAGCGGCACGTCGAAGGTGGTGTGAGCGGTCTGGGCGACACCGGTCTCGGGGTGGACCATCTGCTCGGCGTTGCCGTGGTCGGCGGTGATCAGGCAGGCGCCGCCGACCTTCTCGAGCGCCTCGACCACGCGGCCGACGCAGGCATCGACGGCCTCGACGGCCTTGACCGCGGCGTCGAAGTCGCCGGTGTGGCCGACCATGTCGCCGTTGGCGTAGTTGCACACGATCAGGTCATGGGCGCCGGACTCGATGGCCTCGACCAGGCGGTCGGTGACCTCCACGGCGCTCATCTCGGGCTTCTCGTCGTAGGTCTTCACATCCTGAGGCGAGGGCACCAGCACGCGGGTCTCGCCCTCGTACTCGGCCTCGCGGCCGCCGGAGAAGAAGAAGGTGACGTGAGCGTACTTCTCGGTCTCGGCGATGCGCAGCTGGGTCAGGCCGCGTTTCTCCATCACCTCGCCCAGGGTGTTGTGCAGCTCTTCCGGCGGGAAGGCGGCCGGGGCCGGGATGTCGGCGGCGTACTGGGTCATGCTCACCAGGCTGCCGCCGGCCAGCTGCGGGCGGGCCTGGCGCTCGAAGCCGGCGAAGTCGTCCTCGACGAAGGCGCGGGTCAGCTCGCGGGCGCGGTCGGCGCGGAAGTTCATGAAGAAGGCGGCGTCGCCGTCCTCCATGCGCACCGGGGTGTCGCCGGCGAGAATGGCGGTGGCGGTGACGAATTCGTCGCTCTCGCCGCGGTCGTAGGCCGCGTCCAGGCCGGCCTCGGCGCTCTGGGCGGCGTGCTCGGCGGCGCCCTCGGTGGCCAGGCGATAGGCCTGTTCGACGCGGTCCCAGCGGTTGTCGCGGTCCATGGCGTAGTAGCGGCCGATCAGCGAGGCCACGTAGCCGTTCTCGGCGCCGACCAGCTCGGCGAGCCTGGCGTTGACGCGCTCGATGGAGGCGCGAGCGCTCTTGGGCGCGGTGTCGCGGCCGTCGAGGAAGGCGTGGACGTAGATGCGCGTGGCGCCGCGCTTGGCGGCCAGCTCGGCCATGGCGAGGATGTGATCCTCGTGGCTGTGCACGCCGCCCGGCGACAGCAGGCCCAGCAGGTGCACGGCGCGGCCGGCCTCGGCAGCGGCATCCAGCGGGCCGGTGAGGATGGCGTTGTCGGCCAGCGCGCCGTCCTCGACGGCCTTGGTGATGCGGGTGAAGTCCTGATAGACGATGCGCCCGGCGCCGAGGTTCATGTGGCCGACTTCCGAGTTGCCCATCTGGCCGTCCGGCAGGCCGACGTAGCGGCCGTCGGTGTGCACCAGGGCGTGGGCGCGGGTCTCCCACAGCCGGTCCATCACCGGGGTGTCGGCGGCCAGGATGGCGTTGTCGGTGGGGTCCGGGTTGTAGCCGTAGCCATCGAGGATGATCAGGGCCACCGGGCGGGGCGTCGGGGTCGAAGAGTCGGTCATGGGTCGAAGGCCTCGTGGTTGGGGCGGTACCGCCCTGGCCCTGTGGCCTCGGACGGGGTCGCGACTTGCCTCTGCTTGCGGCATCATATCGCACGGTCCCGCCGGGCGTCATATCGCACGCCCTCGGCGGCCCCACGGCATCATGTATACTGGCGCCGCCGGCCCGGCCGGTTTTCGTTCACCGCGTACCCGAAGAAGAGTCTTTCCGAATCATGATCGATCAGCTGTTCGAATTCGTGCAGAACCACCCGCTACTGGTCGCCGCCTTCGCGCTGGTGCTGGTCGCCTGGATCGCCTACGAGATCCGCAGCGGCGGGGCCAACGGCGTGACCACCAGCGAGGCCACTCAGCTGGTCAACCGCGAGGACGCCGTGGTGCTCGACGTCCGCGACAAGAACGACTTCAAGGCGGGTCATATCGCCGGCGCCCGCAACATTCCGCAGAGCAGCCTCGACAGTCGCCTGGGCGAGCTCGAGAAGTACAAGGGCAAGCCGATCATCGTGGCCTGCAAGCATGGCCAGACCGCCGGCGTGGCGATGGCCAAGCTGACCAAGGCCGGCTTCGAGCGCGTCTACAAGCTCAAGGGTGGGATGACCCAGTGGCAGACCGACGGCCTGCCGCTGGTCAAGAAGTGATCGCGCCCTCCTAACATTCCAACGACCAAAGGATTGCTTTCCATGGCGGAAGACAACAACCCGAACAGCGGCGCCAACGGCGAGGCCGCCGGCCAGCAGGACAAGCCCCAGGTGCAGTTCGCCCTGCAGCGCATCTACGTCAAGGACATCTCCTTCGAGGCGCCGAACTCTCCGGCGGTGTTCCAGCAGCCGTTCAAGCCGAAGGTCGGCCTGGACCTGAACACCACCCACCAGAAGGTCGGCGAGGATCTCTACGAGGTGGTGATCAAGGTCACCGCCCAGGTCACCCACAGCGAGGAAGGCACCACCTCCTTCCTGGCCGAGATCGAGCAGGCCGGCCTGTTCCGCATCGGCGGCATCGAGGGTGCCCAGCTCGACCATACCCTGGGCGCCTTCTGCCCGAACATGCTGTTCCCCTACGCGCGTGAGTGCATCGACAACCTGGTCAATCGCGGCGGCTTCCCGCCGCTGATGCTCTCGCCGGTCAACTTCGAGGCGATCTACGCCCAGAAGAAGCAGCGCGAGGCCCAGCAGCAGCAACAAGGCGAGCAGGCCACGCAGTAAGCGGCCGCCGCCGGCAGCATCGCGCCGGGGCAGAGCGGCGCGAGGGCATCCCCCTCGCGCAGGCCTGCCCCGGCGCTTATCGTTTCGACCGTCCTCAGGAGAGCGTTTCGTCCATGGCGATCAAGGCCCCCCGTATCCATGTCGATGCCGCGCTGGCCGCCGGCGCCGACGTCGTCCTGCCGGAAGGCCCGGCACGCCACGTGGCCCGAGTGCTGCGCCTCGGCGAGGGCGCGCCCCTGAGGCTGTTCGACGGCCACGGCATCGAGGCCGAGGCGGTGCTGGTCGAGGCCGGTCGCAAGCGCGTGGTGGCCCGCGTCGAGGCGCTCCATGAGGGCCGCGGCGAGTCGCCGCTGGCGGTGCACCTGGGTCAGGCGATCTCCAAGGGCGATCGCATGGACTACGCGATCCAGAAGGCCGTGGAGCTGGGCGTGGCCGAGATCACCCCGCTCTACACCGAGCACGGCGACGTGCGCCTCAAGGGCGAGCGCGAGGCGAAGAAGCTGGCCCACTGGCAGGCCGTGGCCGCCAGCGCCTGCGAGCAGTGCGGCCGCGCCACCGTGCCGCCGGTGCATCCGCCGGTCGGGCTCGCCGACTGGTTGGCCGGCCGCGACGAGGCGCTGCGCCTGGTGCTGCATCCCGGCACTCCGGGCGCCCTCGACCGCGAGGACGCCATCGCCCGCGCGGCGCTGCTGATCGGCCCCGAGGGCGGCCTCTCGGACGCCGAGATCGACGCCGCCACCGCCGCCGACTTTGCCGCCCTGACCCTGGGGCCGCGCATCCTGCGCACCGAGACCGCCCCGGTGGTCGCCCTGACGCTGCTGCAGGATCGTTTCGGGGACGTCTGAGCCCCGTTCGCTCCTCCCCCTCGCGCCCGGCGCCTTTTCCCGTCGTCGGGCCGCGCCCATAATGACGGCACACTCGCAGTGGAATCCCGATCATGTCCGACTCCCGCCGATCCGCCCCACGCGCGGCCCATTCCCGTCGTGAGCCCATGCGCCGCACCCGCGAGCCGCGAGCCAGCGTCGGCGAGGTCGCCTACCTGCCGGTGGTGAAGGTCAACGAGACCGGCGCCTTCCTCGACTGGGGCCACTCGCGGGACCTGCTGCTGCCCTTCGGCGAGCAGCGCTTCCGTCCCACGGTGGGACGCCGGGTGCTGGTGATGATCCGCGAGGATGACCGCGAACGGCCCTTCGCCACCCAGCGCCTCGACCGCTACCTCGACGATCATGCCGAGGGCCTGGCCGCCGGCAGCGCCGTGGCGCTGGTGATCGCCGACCAGACCGATCTCGGTTACAAGGCGGTGGTCGACGGCCGCTTCTGGGGCCTGCTCTACCACGACGACGTGACCCGGCCGCTGCGCCGCGGCCAGCGCCTGGAGGGCCACGTGAAGCGGGTCCGCGAGGACGGCCGCCTGGACCTGTCGCTGCTGCCGCCGGGCCCGGCGCGGCTGGACGTGGTCGGCGAGGCCGTGCTCAAGGCGCTGCGCGAGAGCGGCGGCTACCTGCCGCTCTCCGACGCCAGCCCCGCCGGCGAGATCAAGGCCCGGCTCGGGGTCAGCAAGAACGCCTTCAAGCAGGCCATCGGCCGGCTCTACAAGCAGCGCCGCATCACCATCGAGAGCGGCGGTATCCGCTTCGCGCCCGGCGGGGAGCAGGACTGAGCGCCTTGGAGTCCATGGCGGCCCTGCGGCATACTGCCAGCCATCATTCCCCGCCGGGATCGCCCGGCGCCGACGAGTAGAACGATGAGCCAACGCCCCCTCAAGGTCGGCGTGGTGATGGATTCCATCGCCGACCTCAGCTTCAAGAAGGACACCAGCCTGGCCATGCTGTGGGCCGCCCAGGACCGCGGCTGGTCGTTGCACTACATGGAGCAGGAAGACCTGTTCCTGCGCGACGGCCGGGCCCACGCCCGGATGTGCGACCTCGAGGTGTTCCGCGACGCCGAGCGCTGGTACGCGCTGGGCGAGGCCGAGGCGCGCCCGCTGGCCGAGCTCGACGTGGTGCTGATGCGCAAGGACCCGCCGGTGGACGGCCACTTCCTCAACGCCGTGCACCTGCTGGGCTTCGCCGAGCGCGAGGGCGTGCTGGTGGTGAACCCCACCCGCGCGTTGCTGGAGTGCAACGAGAAGCTGTTCGCCCAGCAGTTCCCGCAGTGCTGCGCGCCGACCCTGGTGTCCTGCCGCGATGCCGAACTGCGCGCCTTCCACGCCGAACACGGCGACGTCATCCTCAAGCCCCTCGACGGCATGGGCGGCAGCGGCATCTTCCACGTCCAGCCGGACGGCCGTAACCTTGGCGCGATCATCGAGACTCTCACCGAGGGCGGCCGGCGCCAGATCATGGCCCAGCGCTACCTGCCGGAGATCAAGGACGGCGACACCCGCATCCTGCTGGTCGACGGCGAGCCGGTCGAGTTCGGGCTGGCGCGCATTCCCAGCGCCGGCGAGACTCGCGGCAACCTGGCCGCCGGCGGCCAGGGCGTCAGCCGCGAGCTGACCGACCGCGATCGCTGGCTGATCGGCCAGGTGCAGCCGATGATCCGCGAGAAGGGCCTGATGTTCGTCGGCCTGGACGTGATCGGCGACTACATCACCGAGATCAACGTCACCAGCCCGACCTGCGTGCGCGAGATCGACGACCAGCGCGGCACCGACATCGCCGGCCAGCTGATGGACGCCGTCGCCGACCGCCTCGCCGCGCGCCGGGGCTGACCCGGGAGACGCCACCGTGGCCGCCCCCGTCAACGACCCGATCCGCTATGCGCCGGTGACGCGCTCTTACCGCTACTGGCTGGCCTGGGCGGTGTCGCTGCTGCTGCATCTGGCGGTGATCGGCGTGGTGGCCAGCCGCCAGTTCGCCCCGGCGCCGCCGGAGCGCACCAGCCTCGACGTGGTGCTGGTGACACGGCCCGCCGAGGCGCCGGTGACGGCCGAGGCGCTGGCCGAGTCGGCCCAGCGCGCCGCCGGCGAGGCGGTGGAATCGCCGCCGGCGGAGTCCCATGCCGCGCCCCGGGCCGAGTCGTCGGTACCGCCGGCGGAGGTCGAGCGGGCGGTGGACCCGGCCTCGCCGGCCGAGCCCGAGGCCCAGGCGCCCCCCGAACCCGAGGCGCGCCCGCTGCCGGAGGCGCCGGCCACCGCCGAGCGACCGCGGCAGACGGCCAGCCCCGAGCCGCGCGAGAGTGCGCCCCGCTCGGCCGAGGCCACGGCCCCCGCGGCCGCCAGCGTGCCCTCGACCTCGGGGCGCGATCTGCTGGCCCAGGCCACCGCCAGCATCCGTGAGCAGGGGCTGTCCGCCGACTATGCCGGCGACGCTGCCGGGGCGGTGCGGCCGGCGGCCCAGCGGGCCGCCGAGGCCCGCTACATCGACGACTGGACGCGCCGGGTCGAGGACTACGGCAACCGCGTCCATCCGGCGCCGCCAGCGCTGGATGGCCAGCTGCGGATCCGCGTGGTGATCGGCCGCGACGGTCAGGTCAGGCGGGCGGAAGTGATACAATCCTCGGGACATTCCGAACTCGATCAGGCGGCCCTGGACACCGTCCACGGCGCCGCGCCGTACCGCCCCTTCGATGCGGGCATGGGCGAGCTGGACAGCCTGTCCATCACCCGCATCTGGCGGTTCGGCGAAGGCAACGATTACGGCGTGCGCTAGGCACCGGACGACGGCGCGCGCAGACACACGGCAGGCGCGCCCGATGCGCGCCGCCTTCCGCTGGGGAGCTCCATGCAAAGCTTGAAAAACCACTTCCTGATGGCGATGCCGCACCTGGAAGATCCCAATTTCGCCGGCACCCTCAGCTACCTCTGCGACCACGACGACAAGGGCACCATGGGCGTGATCGTCAATCACCCCATGGAGGAGCTGACCCTCGAGGCGCTGTTCGAGCAGCTCGAGCTCGAGTGCAGCACCAGCCCTCACCTCAGCGCCCCCGTCTACTACGGCGGCCCGGTGCACAAGGACCGCGGCTTCATCCTCCACGAGGGTGACAGCCAGCAGTGGGACTCCAGCCTGCAGGTGACCGACGACATCGCCCTGACCACCTCCATGGACGTGCTCGAGGCGCTGGCCGCCGGCCGTGGCCCGGAGAAGTTCCTGGTCTGCCTGGGCTGCGCCGGCTGGGAATCCGGTCAGCTCGAGCAGGAGCTGATGGACAACACCTGGCTGACCGTGGAGGGCCGTGCCGACGTGCTCTTCGAGGTGCCGCCGGAGCAGCGCCTGAGCGCCAGCGCCAATCTGCTGGGCGTCGATCTGAACCTGATGACCCGCGAAGCGGGCCACAGCTGATATGAAAGGAGCGGCCTGCGCTCGCTCAGGCGGCGTCGCCCGGAGGGACTCATGAGCGGTCAGCGCCTGATACTGGGCTTCGACTTCGGCACCCGGCGCATCGGTGTGGCGGTGGGCAACGAGCTCACCGCCAGCGCCCGGGCGCTGGAACCGCTGCCGGCGCGCGACGGCATCCCCGACTGGGACCAGATCGCGCGGCTGGTGGAGGAGTGGCGGCCCGACCTGTTCGTGGTCGGCCTGCCGCTCAACATGGACGGCAGCGAGAGCGTGATGAGCACCCGTGCGCGCAAGTTCGGCAAGCGGCTCTACGGCCGCTACGGCGTGCCCTGCGAGATGGCCGACGAGCGCGGCTCGACCCACGAGGCCAAGAGCATCGCCCGGGAGGCCGGGCACCGCGGCAACTACCGCGAGGACAGCGTCGACGGCCTGGCCGCGGTGCTGATTCTCGAAGGCTGGCTGGCCGACCGGGAAGGCCTGCCCCGCTAGGCCGTTCCCTCCTGCTTGCCTGCGGCGTCCGGCCCGCGGCGCGGCCCGCCGAGGGCTTCCCGCACGTCGATGCCGGCGAACGTCTCGATGAAGAAGGCCAGCGTGGCGGGGCGTCGGAAGCACGCTTCGAAGCGCTCCGCCGCCTCGCCCCGGCCGCGCTCCACCCGTGCCAGGTAGCGCCCGCCCTCGCGGCTGACGCGCACCACGGCCGGGTGGAGAGTGTCCCGCCCCTGCATCGTCAGCTCCCGCTCGTGTTCCAGGCGCTCGCTCAGGGCCGCCCCGTCCTCGAGCTCGGCGGGTGTGGCCCACAGGTCCTGGTCGTGATCGCCGTAGCGGAACAGCAGCAGCGCCGGCGGCGCGGCGAAGATGCTGTAGGCCAGCAGCCAGGTGAGCTCGGTGCCGGAGGGCGAGCCCGCGATCAGCCGCCAGACGCTGACGGCGATGCCCAGCACCAGCACCCCGACGAAGGGGCGCCAGCTGCGGAAGCTCATGACCCGCCGGCCGCGCAGATAGCCCCAGAGCCCGGCCACGGTCACCGCGCCGATAGCCAGGTAAAGCAGCGCCAGCGGCGTGCCGCCGCCCATCACCACGGCGGTCACACCCACCGCTAGCAGCGCGGTATAGAAGATCGCCAGCAGCGCATAGGCCCGTTTCAGGTTCATCGGCACGCCCTCCCGTCGCTAGGTGGTGTTCCTGCCAGCTTAGGAGAATCCCGCCGATCGGGCCCATCGGGCCGGGCAAGGCTTTGCAGCGTTGGCGGTCATCCACGTCGACGGTCCTGGCGGATATCCGGGGCGGCGGGCCGCCGCCCCGTTGAACGCCGGGCTCAGCCCTCGATGCTGAGCTCGGGCGTCGGCCGCTGGAAGCCGCGCGTCATCCAGGTCAGCCACAGCGCCCCGCAGGCCAGCCAGGCGCCACCGAGCAGGATCGCCTTGGCATCGAGGCTCGCCATCAGCCACAGGATGGCGCCCAGGCCGATCAACGGACAGACCAGGAACCACAGGGTGTTGAGGCCGCCACGCCGTCTTTCCCGCAGGTAGTAGTGAGCGATGACCGAGGCGTTGACCAGTGCGAAGGCCAGGAAGGCGCCGAAGTTGATGAACGAGGCCGCGGACAGCACGTCCAGCGTCAGGGCCAGCAGGGCCACGGCGGCGCTCAGCATCAGGCCGCCCACCGGGGTACCGAAGCGACCGAGTTGGCCCAGCAGGCGCTTGGGCAGCACATCGTCGCGGCCCATGGCATACAGCAGTCGCGAGCCGCTGGCCTGGGCGGCGATCCCGGAGGCGAACTGCCCCACCACGAGGCCGATCAGGAACAGCGAGACGAACATATCGCCGCCGATGTTGCGGGCGATGTCGTAGGCCGCCGCATCCGGATTGGCGAAATCGTGGCCGGGAGCTGCCAGCTGCACGAAGTACGAGACAACGATGAAGATCAGCCCGCCGCAGAGGGTGATCAGCAGGATCGCCCTGGGCAGGGTGCGCTTCGGCTCATGGGTCTCCTCGGTGAGGGTGGTCACCGCATCGAAGCCGAGGAAGGAATAGCAGGCCACCGCGGCCCCGGCCATCAACTGTGGCAGGGGAAAGCCCTCGCTGGCGCCGAGGAAGGGCGTCAGGCTCCAGAACGGCTGGGAAGGATCGCCCAGCACGTAGTGCATGGCGAGTCCCACGAAGGCGGTCAGTACCAGCATCTGCACCAGCATCATCACGCTGTTGACCGCGCTGGCGAGCTTCAGGCCGATCACGTTGATCAGGGTGGTGACGGCGATGAAGGCGAGCAGCCAGACGGCCACCGGGATCGCCGGGAAGGCCGAGTGCAGGTAGGCGGCGCCGATCAGCCAGATCACCATCGGCAGGAAGAGGTAGTCCAGCAGGATGGCCCAGCCGGCCATGAAGCCCAGCCGGGCATCGATGGATTTCCTGACGTAGGTGTACGCCGATCCCGCTACCGGGAAGGCGCTGGCCATGCGGCCATAGCTGTGGGCGGTGAACAGCATGGCGACCAGGGCGGCGATGTAGGCGCCCGAGACGGCGCCTTCGGTGACCACCGCCAGCACGCCGAAGGTGCCGAGCACGATGATGGGAGTCATGTAGGCCAGGCCGAAGAGCACGACCTGGCCGAGGGTGAGGGGCTTCTTCATGTCGGTCATGGTGTTGTCCCGCTTGTGGTTGTTGTGGGGGAAGCTGCCGGCCGCTCGGTGAGACGGGCCGGGGGGCGGATCACTCGAATCGCCAGCCGGGACCCCGCGGCGTGTCCTCGCGGGTGCCCGCGAGGCCGATCCGGCGATCGGCGAGATAGTCGTAGTCGCGGCGGGCGTCCGCGAGGCGCTGGCGGTCGAGGGAGAGAGCCGCGATATCGCGGTCGCGACCGGCGTGGAACAGTAGCTCGCCGTCGGGAGCGACCAGGGCGCTGCCCCCGGCGAAGGTGAAGCCGGCTCCCTCGCCGCAGCGGTTGGTCATGGCCAGGAAGCACTGGTTGTCCTGGGCACGGGCCTGGGCGGCGCGCGTGTGCACGGGGCCATAGGGGTCCATGTTGCCGTTGGTCACGATCAGCAGGTCGGCCCCGAGCTGTGCGATGCCCCTGGCGACTTCGGGGAACTCTAGGTCGTAGCAGATCATCAGCCCGATGGTGTGGCCCCGCCACCGGGTGCAGCCGAGCCGGTCGCCGGGGGTGACCAGGTCACGCTCGTCGGGCCACAAGTGGGTCTTGCGATAGCGCAGGGCGACCCCGTCCTCCGGGGTGATCAGGACCGTGGTGTTGAACACCCGCTTGCCGTCTCGTTCGAGCAGGCCCAGCGCCAGGGCGCAGTCCTGCTCGCGGCTGGCCTCGATCAACCGGGCGATCTCGGGGCCGTCGAGGCTCAGGGCGCGGTCGATGACGTGGCCCTCCTCGGCGAAGCCGGTCAGATGGGTCTCGGGAAACACGATTAATGAGACCTCGGGGCCCTGGGCGGCGATGACCGCCAGGGCCTCGCCGAGGTTGTGCGCGATATCGCCCTCTCGTCCGGGGAGCTGCGCCAGTGTCAGTTGCATGCTTGCCTCCGTTGTGTGTTGTACTCGTCGCCTGGAGTCGCGATATCACTCAGTATGCGGATTCCCGTTTCCATGCCTATTCCATGACGGGGTTACCCCTGTAGGGAGAGGCACCGTCGAGCGAGGCCCACCATGACACGCCCCCCTTATGCTGCCCCGCGCCCTCGGGCACCGGCCGAGCTCCTCGACGAGCTGGACTGGCATCGTGCCTTCGGGAGCCTGCTGAGCCGGGTGGACGAGGACGATTTCTGGATGGCCGTGGTGCGCCGGCTGGCGCGGCACCTGGCGTTCAACACCTGGGTGGCGTTGATCTTCCACCAGCACCGGCCGCCCACGATCCTGGCGGATAGCGACGAGGACGACGGGACCGACGAGGCGCTCTTCCAGGACTACCAGCGCGGCCTCTACCTGCTGGATCCCTTCTATGTCGCCTGCCGGGAGGCGAACGAGTCGGGCCTAGTGACGCTGGACGAGGTGGCGCCCCGCCACTTTCGCCGGACCGAGTACTATCAGCAGTACTTCAGCCGCAACATCGTGGCGGACGAGATCCAGCTCAATCGGCGGCTGGACGGGGAGCGGACGCTGTGCCTGTCGCTGGGGGCGACGACCCCCTTCGGCAGTGCCGAGCTGGGGGTGCTGCAGCTCGTCCAGCCCTGGCTGCTGGAGCTGATGCGGCTGCGCATGCATTTCGAGCCGAGCGGCGAGGTGCCGGGCCCGCACCCCTGGCATCCCCATCAGGGAACGTCCGAGCAGGTGGCGTCACGGCACGGGCTGACCCAGCGTGAGCGCGAGGTCAGCCAACTGATGCTGGGTGGTGGATCGACCAAGGAGATCGCCCGGCGGCTAATGATCTCCGTGGAGACCGTGCGGGTCCACAAGAAGCATCTCTACGCCAAGCTGGGCATCAACTCCCAGGCCGAGCTGTTTTCCTTGTTCTGGCAGGAGCGCCCCTAGGCGCCTTGCGGAGGTTCGGGGGTCAGTCGGCATCATCCACGCCGAGAGTCTTCGGCACGAACCAGGGCACGTCGCGCAGGTCCTTCTCGATCTGGTCCTCGACCTGCAGCAGGGTGGCGAAGATCGCCATGCGTACCGGGATGCCGTTGTCGGTCTGGCGGAAGATCGCCAGGCGCGGGTCGCCGTTGAGGTCCACGTCCAGGTCGTTGGCATCCGGGCGGCTGTCGCGGGGCAGCGGGTGCATGACGATGGCGTGGTCGTTGACGCGCTGGTCCATGAACGCCTTGTCCACCGTGTACTCCCGCGACAGGCTGAAGCCCTCGCTCATCTCGGCGGTGAAACGCTCTTTCTGGATGCGCGTGGTGTAGACCACGTCGACGTCGGAGAAGTCGCTGGCCAGGCTCTCGCGGGTCTCGACCCGATGGCCGCGGGAGGCGACCAGCTCGATCAGGTGCTGCGGCATTTCCAGGCCGGGGGGCGAGACCAGGGTCAGGCGCATCGGCTCGTGGAGCGACAGCAGCTTGATCAGCGAGTGCACGGTGCGGCCGAACTTCAGGTCGCCGGTCAGCAGGATATGGGCGCCGGTCAGGGCCTTGCCGCGCCGCTCGAACTCCTTCTCGATGGTGTAGAGGTCGAGCAGCGCCTGGCTGGGGTGCTCGCCGGGGCCGTCGCCGCCGTTGATCACCGGCACGTTGGTGGCCTGGGCGAACTCGGCCACCGCACCCTGTTCTGGGTGGCGCATCACGATGGCGTCGCAGTAGCCGCTCATCACCCGGCTGGTGTCGTAGAGCGACTCGCCCTTGGCCATGGACGAGAAGGTGAAGCCGGTGGTGTCGCAGACGCTGCCGCCGAGCCGGCAGAAGGCGGTGTGGAAGCTGACGCGGGTGCGGGTGCTGGCCTCGAAGAACAGGTTGCCGAGCACCGCGCCCTCCAGCACCCGGGTGACCTTGCGGCGTTGGGCAATCGGCTCCATGCGCGCCGCCACGCGCATCAGGTGATCGACGTCATCTCGTGACAGGGAATCGACGGAGAGCAGGTGAGAACTCATGCGCGGGCCTCGGCTGGCGGTGGGGGTCGCGCGCTAGTGTACTCCGCGTGGCGGCTGGCTTCAGCCCTCCCGCGCCAGGATATCCTCGTCCGGCGCGGGCATCTGGGCGCACTCGTCGAAGACGCGCAGGGTGCAGGTCCGGCATACCTCCGGGTCCAGCGTCGGCACGATGGCGTCGAGCGCCTCCGCGGACGATTCGAAGAAGCGCTCCTCGCCCAGCCGGGCCAGGTCGCCGCGTCGGCGCAGCTCGTCGAGCACGGTGCCCTTGAGCGAACTGATCATCAGGTCGCCGCCCTGGTCGCGCAGGCGCTCGGCCTCCTGCAGCAGCAGCTCGACGCCGGCGGTGTCGATGAAGTTGATGCCCTTGCCGATCAGCAGCACCCGGGTACCGGGCGCGGCGCTGAACACCCTCAGGCGACGCTGCACGTGGTCGGTGGCGCCGAAGAACAGCGAGCCGTCGATGCGCAGCATCTTCAGTTGCGGGCACTGGGTGAGCTCGTAGCGGTGGACGTTGCGGATATGGCGGCGCGGATGATCCTGACGCGGCGCCACCTCCATCACCGTCGGCCGCGAGGTGCGCTTGAGGTAGAGCACCAGCGACAGCAGCACGCCGATGTAGATGGCGAACTCCAGCGCCACCAGCAGGGTGGCGGCGACGGTGGCCGCCAGTACCATCGCCTCGTGGCGGCTGGCGCGCACCAGCTGCACGATGTGCCGGGCGTCGATCAGGTTCCAGGCGATCAGCAGGATGCCGCCGGCCATGGCCGGCAGCGGCAGGTAGGCGGTGATGCCCGGGGCGAACAGCAGGATCAGCACCAGCAGCGCGGCGGCGAACACCGAGGCCAGCGGGGTGCGCGCGCCGGCGTCGTAGTTGGCGCCGGAGCGGGTGAAGGAGCCGGAGCTGGCGTAGCAGGAGAAGAAGCCGCCGACGATGTTGGACAGCCCCTGGCCGATGAACTCCTGGTTGCCGTCGATCACCTGGCGCGAGCGCAGGGCGATGGCGCGGGCGATCGACACCGCCTCGATCAGCCCCAGCAGGGCGATGGCGAAGGCGCCGGAGGTCAGGGTGCGCAGGCTGTCCGGCGACAGCTCGGGCAGCGTCAGCGGCGGCAGGGTACCGGGCAGGGCGCCGACCAGCGCGACGCCATGGCTCGCACCGTCCATCAGCCAGCAGGCCAGGCTGCCGGCGGCCAGGCCGAGCAGTAGGTGCGGGCTGCGGCGGTTGAGGCGCCGCGCGACCACCGAGGTGACCAGCGAGATCAGGCCGACGGCCAGCGCGTAGAGGTTGGTTTCCGGCAGCGCCCGGATCAGGCCGGCCAGCTCGACCAGGAAGCCCTGGCCGTCGACGGCGACGCCGAGCAGATGCTGCATCTGGCTGGTGGCGATCAGGATCGCTGCCCCGGTGGTGAAGCCGATCACCACCGTATGCGAGATGAAACTGACCAGGCTGCCGAGGCGCAGGAGCCCCATGGCCAGCTGGATCACCCCGACCAGCAGGGTGACCGTGATCGCCGCGCCCAGGTACTCCGCCGGCGTCAGCGAGCCCAGGCCGCCGACCACGCTGGCCAGCACGATGGAGAGCGCCGCGGTGGGCCCCGAGACCATGTGCCAGGAGCTGCCGAACAGCGCGGCGACGGTGGCGGCGACGATGGCGGTATAGAGGCCGACCTCCGGTGGCAGGCCGGCGATGAAGGCGTAGGCGACGCCCTGTGGCAGCACCAGGATGGCGCCGGTGAGCCCGGCCATCAGGTCGGCGGAGAGCATCTTGCGGTCGAGGTCCCGGCCCCAGCTCAGGAACGGCAGGTAACGCGAGAGTCGGGACGCCATGGGGGAACCTCGAGTGGTGGTGCATGAGAGGCACTAGCCTAGGCAATGCCAAAAAGTGCCTGTGCTCGGCTATACGGCGTTAAATATCCGCTCAAAATGCTCATTTACCCCTACGTAAACTCCGCTTTCTCGCTGATATTTGCCTTGTCTAGCCTTCGCTCGTCGACTTTTCGGACATAGCCTATGGAAAAGTCGTTATCCTGAAAAACAAAATTTTTTGGCCTTCATGAACGGAAAAACCGAAGGTGGTCGCCCTGGATACTCAACTGCTGCAAACCTTCCTCGAGGTGAGTCGGCTGCGCAACTTCGGCCGCGCCGCCGAGAGCCTCAGCGTCTCGCCCTCCACGGTCAGCGCGCGCATCCGCCAGCTCGAGGCGCACATGGGCCTGGCGCTGTTCAGCCGCGGCCATCATCGCATCGGCCTGACCCCCGCCGGGGAGCGCATGGAGCGCCACGCGCGCTTCCTGCTCGACGCCTGGGAGCGGGCCTATGAGGACACCGCGCTCAGCGAGCGCCACCAGCGGCGGCTGGTGGTGGCCGGCGTCGCCAGCCTGTGGGACATCTTCCTCCAAGAGTGGCTCACCGACATCTATCGTGCCTACCCGGCGCTCGGCATCCGCGCCGAGGAGAGCACGCCGCTGCGGGTGGTGGAGAAGCTCGAGCAGAACATGATCGACGTCGGCTTCCTCTACGATACCCCGCGCATCCGCGAGGTGGGCGTCGAGGAGGTGGCGACCCTTCCGCTGGTGATGGTGTCGAGCCGCTCCGGCCAGCGCGCCGAGCAGGCGGTGGGCGACGGCTACATCCGGGTCGAGTGGGGCACCGCCTTCGCCAGCGTTCACGAGGGCCACTTCCCCCAGCGGCTGCTGGCGCGGGGCCGGGTCAACAGCGGGCGCATCGCCCTGAACCTGCTGCTGACGTGCGGCGGGGCCGCCTACCTGCCGCGGGACATAGTGGCGCCCCACTGCCGGGAGGAGCGCCTGTTCCCGGTCGAGGACGCGCCGCCGATCGAGCTCAAGGCCTACGTGGCCTATCGCTTCCACGGCGAGCATCGTGAGCTGATCCGGGAACTGCTCGGCAAACTGGGGTGAGGCACTTGGCGTTACGTTGGCAAGGGGGTATACGAGGAAGGGTAATGAGGGGCATGGCCGCCCCCTGGCAGGGGCGGCGGCGGGTCTCAGAACGAGGTGCGCAGGGTCAGGGTCGCGCTGCGAGGGCTGCCGTAGATGGCGCCGGCATAGAAGCCGTAGCGGTCGTAGTAGTGCTGGTCGAACAGGTTGTCGACGTTGAGGCTCAGGCGGGTGTCGTCGGTGATGTCGTAGCGGGCCATGGCGTTCCAGATCGCATAGCCCGGCCACTTGACCGCGGTGGAGCCGGTGCTGACGCCATGGCTGGGCTGCCCCGCCGGGCTCGAGACGGCATCGATATGGCTCTGGGCGTAGACGCCGCCGCCGAAGGTCCAGCGGTTGAGCCGGCCGCCGGGTTCATAGGTCGTCGACAGCTTGAACAGGTGCGAGGGATCGCTGCGCCCGTCGCTATCCACCCGGCGAAAGTGCAGATAGGTGTAGCCGCCGTAGACGTTCCAGTTCGGCGTGATGGCACCGGCCACTTCCAGGTCGACCCCCTCCGTCTCGTTGCCGGTGCCGGATTTGTAGGCCTGGGCCCCATCGGGCGTGAGGTTGCCGCCATCCATCACCGCCAGGTGTTCCTGGCGGGTGCGGAAGAGCGCGGCGGAGGCGTTCAGCTGACCGTCGAACCACTCTCCCTTGATGCCGGCTTCGTAGCTGTCGCCCTCGACGGGGTCGACGGTGGCCCCGCCGGTGTCGCGCTGGCTCTGCGGCGTGAAGATGTTGGTGTAGCTGGCGTAGAGCGAGTAGCGGTCCGACAGGTCGTAGATCGCCCCGGCGTAGGGCGTGAAGACGTCGTGTTCGTGACGGCTCGTGGTAGCGCCGTCATAGGCGTCGGTGTCGGTCTCGTAGTCGCTGACGCGCCCGCCGAGGATGATCGACAGCGGCTCGGTGACCTCGAGTCGCGTCGCGGCATAGAACCCGCGCAGCCGGGTCTCGGTAGTCTTGACCCGCCCGGTGCGGGAGGCATCCAGGCGGATGTCGTCGTCGACGCCGTGACGCCAGTCGGAGATCGCCAGGCCGTTGGTGGCGCGGAACATGCAGTAGGAGGAGTACTCGGAGGCCGTGCCGCTGGACATCGTGCATTCCTGCTCCGGGGTGCGCTCGCGCGTGCGGCTCTCGCTGGCGCCGAGCATCAGGTCGTGCCGCCGCCCGAACAGGTCATACGCGCCGCTCAGGTCGACCCCGACCGAGCGCTGTCGCGTCTCGTTCCTCTCGCGCAGGGCGTTGAGGATCGCCCCGCCGCCGTCCTGATCCCAGTAGCCGATGAAGCCGCCTGAGGGGCCGCGGTTGACCTTGGCCAGGGCGAGATTGTTGAGAGCGTCGGTGTCGCTCTGGGCCGCGTGAACGTCGAGGGTCCAGTCGTCGTTGAAGGCATGGTTCAGCGAGGCGAAGACCGTGTTGGTCCTGGACTCGGCATGGCTCCAGTCCGGTGCCAGGTTGGTGCTGCGCGAGAGGTGCGTCCTGCTGCCGTCGGCGAACCAGATGGGCACGTTGGCGCCCCAGCCCGCGCCGTCGGTCTTGCGATACTCGTATTGGTAGCCGAGGCCGAGGGTGGTGTCGTCGGTCGCATCGAAGGCGAGATTGGCCAGCGCCGCACGACGGCGCTCGGACTCGTTGTCGCGAAAGGTGTCCCCCTCCTGCTGGGTCACCACGACGCGCGAGCGAACGCGGCCATCCTCGGTCAGCGGCACATTGAGGTCCGCCCCGACCCGCGACCGGTCCCAGCGTCCGTAGGCGCCGTAGACGCTGCCGCCGAACTCCCGTTCCGGGCGCTTGCGGATCAGGTTGACCGTTGCCGAGGGATCCCCCGTGCCGCCCAGCAGCCCGTTGGCGCCGCGCACGATGTCGATGCGCTCGTAGAGGTCCATGTTCAGGGCGTTGCCGCCGCCGCCGAATCCGGAATCGCCGGAGAACTGCAGCCCGTCGACCTTCCAGTTGCCGATGTCGTAGCCGCGCGCCCGGAACGACGTGCGCACGCCGACTTCGGCCTTGCTTGCCGTGATGCCCGGCGTGAGCTCCAGGGCATCCTCGATATCCACGGCCTCACGGTCGTCAAGCTGCTGCCGGGTGATGCTGGTGACCGACTGCGGCGTTTCCCGAGGCGAGAGCGCAAGGCCGGTGGCGCTGTTCGTCTCGGGGATCGTGTAGCTCCGCTCGGGTGCCGCCTGGCGTCCGGCCTCGACCGTCATGGGAGACAGCTGGACGGGCGATTCGTCGTGGTTGGCATCGGTTGGTGTCTGGGCCACGACCGCCGTGCTGAGCATGCAGCCGCCGAAGGTGGCGGCAAGGGCACCGGTGAGCGGCTTTGCTGGTGTCCTGGCGGCGTTTCCGGTGGCCTGCGAGGCGCGATGTTTCATGAACGATCCTGTTCGAAATAATAATGATTAGCGTTTTACTGAATGAGGACCGACGATTATATTGACGCCTCAGGCGGAGAACCTTTGGCTCTGTGGGGCATATGTAATGGATGGTATTGACGACGCTCCGGCCTCGGCCTCCCGGGCCGGAGCGCACGATGAAAGCGCCCTCGCGCTGGTGGTGGACGACGACGACGAGATCCGTGAGCTGATCTGCGACTATCTGGCCGGCATGGGATACCGCACCCGGGGAGCGGCCAATGGCCGCGAGATGTGGTCTCGTCTGGACGAGGGCGTGGACCTGGTGATCCTGGATCTCATGCTGCCGGGAGAAGACGGCTTGAGCCTGTGCCGCACGCTGCGCGATCGGCGTGCGCTGCCGGTGATCATGATCAGCGCACGAGGCGCCTGCTCGGAGCGCATCATCGGCCTCGAGATCGGCGCGGACGACTACCTGGCCAAGCCTTTCGACCCTCGCGAGCTGCTGGCCCGGGTGCGTGCCGTCCTGCGTCGCAGCGCGCCGCGCCAGGACGCCCGGCCCCCCAGCGTCACCCTCGGTTCCCGACGACGCCGAACGGCGTTTCGCCGGCTGGCGCCTGAACCTCCGGACCCGGCGGCTGCAATCGCCCGAGGGGCGATCCTTCGAGCTGCCGCGCTCCGATTTCATGGTGCTGCAGGCCCTGAGCGCATCTCCCGACCGGATCGTCAGCCGCAACATGCTGAGCCGGCAGGCCTTCGGGCGCGACCATCTTCCCGGTGACCGCGCCATCGATGTCTGCATCAGCCGCCTGCGCCGCCTGCTGGAGGATGAGGCCCGCCGCCCCCGCTTCATTCGCACCGTGCGCAACGAGGGCTACCTGCTCGAACTCTCCGCCGACGCCGGCTGATGGGGGCCGCTAACGCCTGGCGCCGGCGGTGGCCCGACTCGCTCTTCGGCCAGCTATGCGTGATCGTGGTAGTCGGGGGCCTGTCGGCCCAGCTGCTGTTCGGCAGCCTCTGGTATGACGTGCGCTACAGCCAGGTGCTCGAGGAACCCGCCCGCCTGGTGATCTTTCGTACCGCGGCCGTCGTGAACCGGCTCGCCGACGGCAAGGCGATCGACGACCTGGCCACCGAGGTCTTCCACCCCCAGCTCCGTGCGGCGCCGCTTCCCTCACCGCCTCGCCAGGACGATGCCCGTGCGAACGTCGCACGCCTGATGCAGGACGCGCTGCGCCGTGAGACGGGAGAGGCCTTACCGCTGTCGCTGCTCGACGTGGATATTCGCAACGACCGCGGCGACGCCAGCACCTGGGCCGGCCTGACCGGGCTCTCGCCGGTGGTCGGACACTTCGACTTCCAGCTGCGTCTCGCCCCGAGGCGGTGGCTGCGCATCCGGGCGGACCAGGCGCAGGGGTGGAACGCCCGGCCCGCCTGGATCGTGCTGGGCGACTATGCGTTGCGCGTCTATCTGCTGCGTGCCCTGGCGCTGATCGCGGTGGCGCTGGTCGTGGTACGCGTGAGCACCCGGCCGCTGCGTCGGCTGATACGAGCCGCCTCGGCGCTGGGGCGGGATATCGAGCGGCCGCCTCTGCCGGTCGAGGGGCCGAGAGAAATGCGCCAGGCCGCTGAGGCGTTCAATGCCATGCAGCAACGGCTGATCGACCTGATCCGGGAGCGCACCGAGCTGCTGGCCGCCGTCTCCCACGACCTGCGCACCCCGCTGACCCGCATGCGGCTCCGGGTGGAGGGCATCGGGGAGGATGCGCTCAGGGAAAAACTGGTCGGCAACATCGTTCAGATGGAGACGCTGATCGCGGCGCTGCTGGATTCGGTCGGCGACGGCGCGGGGCCGGAGGAGTCGTCCGCCTTCGACCTGGCCGGGCTGGTGCGAGAGGTGGTGGACGACTTCGTCGAGACGGGCAGCGATATTCGCTGGGACGGGGCCGCCGAGGCGTTCGTCTCGGGTCAGTCCGCGAGCATTCGGCGGGTGCTGCACAACCTGATCGAGAATGCCCTGCGCTATGCGGGCAGCACCAGGCTCACGCTGCGCCTGGCCGGGCGCTGGGTCGAGCTGACGATCGAGGACGACGGCCCCGGCATCGAGATGCAGCGGCTCGCCGACATCATGCAGCCCCGTGTGCGCGGCGACGCCGAGGCGGGCGGCGCTCTCGGCTACGGCCTGGGGCTCAGCATCGCGCGGAGCATCGTGATGGCGCACCGCGGCCGGCTGAGGCTCGAGAATCGCACCGGCGGCGGGCTGAGGGTCGTGATGGCGTTGCCGGCGATGGCGTGACGATAATCGCCGGCGCACCCCCGGGAGGGGCGGGCGCCGGCCGATATCACTCGGCGCTGCCGGAGGCGGCGGCGCGAAGGTCGCCCTCGGGCTCGGGGGCGGCGAGGTTGCCGGCGAGCCGGCAGAGCGCGATGGCCGCCAGGCCGCACAGGGCCAGCACCAGGGGCATGACGTGGGGCCCCTGCACGACCAGGCTGGCCAGGTAGCCCACCGCGGCGGCGACCAGGTAATGCAGGGTGCCCATCAGGGCCGATGCCACGCCGGCCCTGGCACCGCCGGCATTCATGGTCAGCGCCGTCAGGTTGCCGAACACCAGGCCGAATGCGCCGATCGCCACGCCCAGCAGGGTGCCATAGACCGCGAGGGTGTCCATGTCCGTCATCACGGCCAGGAACAGCAGCGCACCGGCCAGGGCATGCAGGCCGAGCCCGATGAAGGTGACGCGTGCGGGCGTCATGCCGCCGGCGGCCAGCTTGTTGGCCAGGGTGCCGCCGAGGATCAGGCCCACCGAGTTGGCGGCGAACAGGTAGCTGAAACGGGTCGGCGTCATGCCGAAGTGCTCGGTGAACACGAAGGCGGAAGCGCTGATGTAGGTGAACAGCGAGCCCAGCACGAAGCCGCCGGCCAGCGTATAGGCCATGAAGACCCGGCGGCGCGACTGGGCGAGGTAGCCGCGCATCACGCTGCCGGGGTTCAGCGGCGTGCGTCGCTCGGGGGCCAGCGACTCGGGAATGGCCGTCAGGCTCCACAGCAGGCCGATGCCGCCGCACGCCGCCAGCACCCAGAAGATGCCGCGCCAGCCGCCGTGCTCGAGCATGAAGCCGCCCATCATCGGCGCCAGCACCGGTGCGACCATCATCACCTGCATCAGCAGCGAGAAGATCCTGGCGGAACTCTTCACGTCGCAGAGGTCGGCCACGATCGCGCGCGGTGCCACCAGGCCGGCGGCCGCGCCGATGGCCTGGGCGAAACGGGCGACCAGCAGCCACTCGAGGGTCGGCGCCAGCGCCGCCCCCACCGAGCCCGCCACGAAGACCACCAGCCCCACCAGGAGCGGCATCCGGCGTCCGAAGCGTTCCAGCAGCGGGCCGTACAGGCACTGGCCCAGCGCCAGTCCGGCGAGGAACACGGACAGCGTCTGCTGGACGCTGCCGGCCGAGACCCCGAAGTCCTGGCCGATCATCGGCATGCCGGGCAGGTACATGTCGATGGCCATGGCATCGAGGGCCGTCAGCAGGGCGAGCAGCACCACCAGGGCCATGCCCACGGTGCCTTGGCGGGTCGTCGCGTCAGTCATGTCGTTCTCCTTCGTTCAGGCGGTCGATGCTGTCGCGCATCAGGCGTTCCAGGGCATGCAGGCGCGCTTCGAAGCGCTCCTGGCCGATATAGATCAGGGCCACGTGGAGGCTGTCGACCATGCCCATGAAGGCATGGCCCATGACCTCGGCGTCCCGGTCGGAGAGCGCCCCGCGGACATGGCGACGCAGCGCTGCCGTGAAGCCGGCCAGCAGCTGCTGCATGTAGCCCTCGTAGCCCTGCTGGAACTCGTGGAAGAGCGCCTCGGAGGGGATGTAGGACGCCCGCAGCAGGAAGCGGAGGTGCTCGGAGTCGGCGTAGCGCGCCTGCAGGGCCTCGCAGTAGCGCTGCCCCGGCAGCGAGGGGTCGGGGTGCGCGAAGCATTCGCGGGCGAAGCGCGTCTCGATCTGCAGGGCATCCTCGAAGACCGCGCGAAACAGCGCGTCCTTGTTTTTGACATGCGAATACAGCGATGCCTTGCGAATCCCGGCATCGGCCGCGATGTGGGACAGCGAAGCCCCTTCATAGCCATGCCGGGCGAACTGCGCGACGGCGGCATTGAGTACCCGGCGCAGCGCGGGCGTCGTGGCGGATGACATCTCGTTGCTCCAGTGAATCCAGGCCTTGATGACGCTCGCCCGAGGGGGCGTGGCGTCGGGGGGGGGGGGGCGGCATCCTAACCCAAAAAGCTACCGAACGGTAGGTAGCTTTTGTGGCGTCAAAAAATGGCCGCCCGGGCCATTCCTCGATCGGCGCCCTGCGGCGCCTCTCGACAGCTCGGCCGGCCCGGCCACGCGCGATGCGATCGTGGCCGGGCCGGCGGCGTCATGCGTTTCAGAACATGGTGTTCTCGTTGGCCGACTCCTCGGGCACCGGCTGGATCACGTCCCAGTGCTCGACGATCATGCCGTCCTCTACGCGGAAGATATCGACCACGGCCTCGCCGAGGTCTTCCTCGCCGTTGGTCGAGTGGACGTGGAGCCAGACCAGATCGCCATCGGCCGCGCTGCGCACGATCTCGCTCTGGTAGTCCGGGTTATCCTGGAAGTAGCCCGCGAAGTAGTCCACGAAGGGCGCCTTGCCGTCGGGCACGCCCGGGTTGTGCTGGATGTAGTCCTCCGCGATCACGCCGGCGCTCTCGACGGTCTCGTGCTCGTTGAAGAACTGGTTGTAGAACTCGGTGACCAGCGCCCGGTTGGCTTCCTCGGCCTCGACATCGCGATCGGGCTGCGCCATGACGGCGGCCGGTGCGGTCAGCAGCAGCGCGGTGGCGGCCGCACTCAGGGATTTCAGGATCGACATGGCAGTTCCTCGTGATGTGATGTGGTGGGGAGGGAGGCACGGCCGGCGGCTCGCCGGCTATTGGTCTATAAAGTGGACCGTGGGCTAAACTTAGGCCAGCCCCGGGGCCGGCGCAAGACGTCATCTTCTCCTGACATGGTCACATCGAGATGACCTTTGGGCCGTTCTCCTGCCACTGAACCACTCGTTGAGGGAGATACCATGACAACGCCGTCCGACGACGATGCGATCGTGCTCGAACAGCCCTGCCCGATTCGCGACGTGCTCGACCGCATCGGCGATCAATGGAGCCTGCTGATCCTGGAGGCCCTGGCCCCCGGGACCCTGCGCTTCAACGCCCTGCGGCGCGAGATCGGCGATATCTCGAGGCAGATGCTCTCGCGTACGCTCAAGCAGCTGGAGCAGGATGGCTTCATCACCCGCACGCTCTACGCCGAGGTGCCGCCGCGCGTGGAGTACGCACTGACGCCCCTGGGGCGCTCCTTCCTCGAGCCGATGCAGCAGCTGGTGGACTGGGCCGAGGCCCATCACCGCACCATCGTCGCCGCTCGCGCTCGCTACCGGGCCGAGCGCGAGCCGGCCTGACGCCGGCGGCGGCTTCAGTCGAGGCCGCCGCCGGCGCTCAGTGACTGGCGCACGAACTCGCGAAAGACCCGCACCCGCGCGGGAGCATTCTGGCCGCCGAGGCTGATCGCATAGAGTCGCCCCTCCGACAGGCTCCAGTCCGCCAGCACCGGGACCAGGGTCCCCTTGGCGGCGTGTGCGGCGGCCACCAGGTCGGGCAGCGGGCCGATGCCGGCCCCCGCCAGCGCCAGCCGCAGCACGCTGGCGTAGTCGCCGGTGCGGATGACCGGGCGGATCCTCAGCTCGCGTGACCGCCCGCGGCGATCCGTGAGCGTCAGCTGCGTGGCGCCCGTGAACTCGTGCGAGACGATCAGGTGATGTTCGGCCAGCGCATCGGGGGCGTCGACGGGATGGCCATGCGCCGCCAGGTACTCCGGCGCGGCATAGAGCCCCATGCGGAACGGCGCGACCGACGAGGCCCGATAGACCATGTCCGGCAGGTTCCCGTCCTGTGCCCTCAGCGCGAGGTCGATGCGATGCGCCGCGAGATCCAGGGGCGTATCGGTGATCAGCAGCTCGACGGTGATCTGCGGGTGCCGGCGGCGGAACGCCGCGATGATCTCCGGCATGAGCTCGAGGCCGATATCCACCGGCGACGTCACCCGCAGATGGCCCTGGGGCACGTCCTGGGACTGGCGTGCGCCTTCCGCCGCATCGTCCAGCCAGGCCAGGGCCTCCTGTGCCTTGGCATAGAAGGCCAGGCCTTCCTCCGTCGGCGAGACCGCCCGCGGTGCACGCGCCAGCAGGGCAACCCCGAGGCGCTGCTCCAGGCGCGACAGACGGCGACTGATGCTGCCCTTGCTTTCACCGACCTGCCTCGCCGCGGCAGAGATGGTGCCGAACTCGGCGACGGCACAGAAGGCGCGGATATCCTCGAGCGCCCCGCCAAGAGTTGTCAGATCGTTAACCATGGGTTCCATTCCCGGCGTCTTATGTGTGTGCAGAAACTAATGCATGCTGCGCGCCTGGCCCAGTCCCCATGCTGGGCGGGGCGGGTCATGGTGGCCTTTCCCGCGCCGTCACGCCGCCAGGCGGTCGGCCATGGCGGCGCCCGGCGCCGATCCCTCCGGCGGCAATGACGTTCCGCCTTCGCCGAGCGAGCGCGAGCCCTCCGGCATGCCGGCGTCACGCCCCTCTCGCCCCATCCCATCCATAGCCGAAGCGGGCCCTCGGGCACCGCACATGAAGGAGTATGCAACATGGTCACCAGACGATCTTTCCTGCTGGGTGCCGGGGCGGGGCTGGCCACCTTCGGCCTGGGCGCCGGTACCGGCGCCTTTCTGACCGCCGATGGCGGCTGGCGTCGCGGCGCCGACCTGCCCCGCGCCGAGACGGTCGGCGCCTCCGGGTCGCTGCCCGTCCAGGCGGATGTCGTGGTGGTCGGCGCCGGCATCGCGGGGCTCTCCACCGCCCACGCGCTGCGGGATCGGGGGCTGTCCGTCGTGGTCCTGGAGAAGGGCGTGGTCGCGGGCGAGCAATCCTCCCGGGCCTTCGGCTGGATCTACAGCGCGGGCTGGCACCCGGACAAGCTGGAACTGGCGAATCGTTCGAAGACGCTGTGGGCCGACTTCGCCCGGGCCAACGAGCGCGACATCGGTTACCGCCGCACCGGCAACCTGTCGCTCCTCGAGAGCGAGGAAGCGGTGGAGGGCCAGCGGGCCTGGCTGGCCGAGGCGAAGGAGCGGGCCCCCGACATGGACGTGCGGCTCGTGTCCGGCGCAGAGCTCGAGCGGCTGACCCCCGGCGCGGGCAAGGCCTACCAGGCCGCGCTCTATTCGCCCTCGGACGGCATCGCGGAGCCGACCATCGCGGCGCCGCGGATCGCCCGTGCCTTGCAGGCGAAGGGCGTACCCGTCATCCAGCGCTGCGCCGTGCGCAGCGTCGAGACCGAGGGCGGCGCGATCCGTCATGTGGTCACCGAGCAGGGCGTGGTGCGGACCTCGAATGTGGTCGTGGCCGGCGGCGCCTGGAGCCGGCTGTTCCTGGGCAACCTGGGCGTGCCCTTCCCCCAGCTGGGCATCGCCTCGCCGCTGATGCGCGTCACCGGGGCGCAGGGCCCCGACGGTGCGGGCTATGCGCCCAATTTCACCTGGCGGCGCCAGATCGATGGCAATTACGTGGTGGGCGCGCTGCGCAACGTGGCGCCGGTGACGCGGGCCAGCTTCACCGAGCTGCTGAGCTTCCTGCCCACGCTGCGTCATGCGTCGGGCCTGGTCACCATGCGCTTCGGGCAGGACTTCTTCGAGTCGCTGCGGATGCCGACCCACTGGTCGAGCGACGAGGTCACGCCCTTCGAGCGCAACCGCTTTCTCTCGGCCAAGCCGTACCAGGACGAGCTGGATCGCCGCTTCGAGGCCCTGCGCGAGGCCTTCCCGGATTTCCGGGCGTCCGCGCCCATCGAGTCCTGGGGTGGCGTCATCGATGCCACGCCGGATTCGACGCCGATCATCTCCGCCGTCGACCGCCTGCCGGGACTGTCGCTGATCAGCGGCTTCTCGGGCAACGGCCTGACCGTCGGCCCTGCGGCGGGCGAGATGATGGCCCAGATCATCGCCGGCGAAACACCCACCGTCGATCCGGCGATCTACCGCTACGACCGCTTCTTCGACGGCTCCGACCTGACCTTCCGACACTGAGGTGCTGATGGATTCCTTGCTTCCCCCGATCGGCTTCGGCCTCGACGAGCTGGACGACCGGCAGGTCGCCCGGCTGATCCCCGCCGCCTGGCAGGCGGGCTTTCGCGCCTTCGACACGGCCCAGCTGTACGGCAACGAGGCGGCACTGGGCCGTGCCCTGAGCGACATCGGCATGGCGCGCGACGCGGTCTTCGTCACCACCAAGGTGATGAACCGCTATTTTTCGGAGACGCACTTCCTGGCCTCGGTCGAGCAAAGCCTCGACCGGCTGGCGCTGGATCACGTCGATCTGCTGCTGGTGCACTGGCCCGGCCACGGCATGCCCATCGAGCGCCAGATCGAGCTGCTGAACGAGGCGCGCGCACGGGGCTGGACGCGTCATATCGGCGTCAGCAACTACAATGCGACCCAGCTGGCCCGCGCGGTCGAGGTCAGCGAGGCGCCGATCGCGACCAACCAGGTCGAGATCCATCCCTATCTGGATCAGTCGACGCTGCGCCAGCGGGCGCACGCGCTCGGCGTGCCGCTGACCGGTTTCTTCGTGATGGCCATGGGCGCGGTGCCCCGCGACCCGCTGCTGGCCCGCATCGGCTCGGCCCACGGCAAGAACGCGGCCCAGGTGGTCCTGCGCTGGGTGCATCAGAAGGGGGACGTGCCCCTGACTCGCACCACCCGCCCCGAGCGGGTCGCGGAGAATGCCGCCATCTTCGATTTCGCCCTGTCGGACGAGGAAATGGCCATGATCGACGGCCTGGCGCGCCCGCAGGGGCGCATCCTCAGCCCGGCCAATCTGGCCCCGACCTGGGATCGATAAGGGCTGGGGGTGAAGGGGAAAGCTACCGGCGCTCAGCGCGCGTCCGGCTGCTCGCCCGGGGCGGCGCGCCGGAAGGCATCCAGGGCACGGGCATTGTCGGCGATGCGTCGGATGCGCGGGTAGGCCGAGAGGTCACACTCGAAGCGCTCGGCGTTGAACACCTGGGGCACCAGGCAGGCGTCGGCCAGGGTCGGGGCGTCGCCGTGGCAGAAGTCGCCGCTGCCGGCCTCGCGGCTGAGCATGGCCTCCAGCGCGGTGAAGCCCTCGTGGACCCAGTGGCGATACCAGCCAAGCCTGGCGGCCTCGTCGACGCCGAGCTCGCCGGTCAGGTACCTGAGCACCCGCAGGTTGTTCGGCGGATGCATCTCGCAGGCCACCAGCTGGGCCAGGGCGCGCACCCGAGCGCGCTCGGCGGGGGCCTCGGGCAGCAGCGCCGGCTCGGGGTGGACCTCCTCCAGGTACTCGCAGATGGCCAGCGACTGGGTCAGCCGCAGGCCGTCGTCGGTGACGAGCGTCGGCACCAGCCCCTGGGGATTGTCGGCGAGGTAGGCCTCGCCGCGCTGCTCGCCGGCCACCAGGTCGATCGGGGCCTGGTCGTAGGCCAGCCCCTTGAGGTTCAGCGCGATGCGCACCCGATAGGCGGCGGACGAGCGGAAATAGCCGTAGAGCGTGGTCATGGCCGGCCTCCTTACTTCGCCTCGTGCTTCACGACCCGCTGGTCGATGGCGCCGAAGATGCTCCGGCCCTCGCGGTCGAACATCTCGATGCGCACCCGGTCGCCGAAGTGCATGAAGGGGGTGCGGCTCTCGCCGTGGAGGATCTTCTCGACCATGCGCACCTCGGCCAGGCAGCTGTAGCCCACGCCGCCGTCGGCGACTGGCTTGCCGGGGCCGCCGTCGGCGTCGGGATTGGACACGGTGCCCGAGCCGATCACCGCGCCGGCGCCCAGGTAGCGGGTGCTAGCGGCGTGGGCGACGAGCTCGGGGAAGCCGAAGATCATGTCCGGGCCGGCCTCGGGCTCGCCGAACTTCTCGCCGTTCAGGTGCACGGTCAGCGGCAGGTGAACGCGGCCGTCCTGCCAAGCGTCGCCCAGTTCGTCCGGGGTCACGCAGATCGGCGAGAAGCTGGAGGCCGGCTTGGCCTGGAAGAAGCCGAAGCCCTTGGCCAGCTCGCCGGGAATCAGGCCGCGCAGGCTGACGTCGTTGACCAGCATGATCAGCTTGATGTGACCGGCGGCCTGCTCCGGCGTCACCGCCATCGGCACGTCGTCGGTGATCACCGCGAGCTCGCCCTCGAAGTCGATGCCGTGGTCCTCGCTGACCGCCTCGATGTCCTCGGTGGGCGCCAGGAAGCTGTCGCCGCCACCCTGGTACATCAGCGGATCGGTCCAGAAGGTCTCGGGCATCTCGGCGTCGCGGGCGCGGCGCACCAGCTGCACGTGGTTGAGGTAGGCGGAGCCGTCGGCCCAGTGATAGGTGCGCGGCAGCGGCGAGTGCAGGGCGGCGACGTCGAGGTCGAAGGCGCCCTCGGCGCGACCGGCGTTGAGTGCCGCGTAGCGCTCCTCGAGGCGCGGGGCGAGCTCGTCCCAGCGCTCGATCGCCTGCTGCAGGGTGGCGGCGATGTCGGTGGCGCGCACGGCGCGGGTCAGATCACGGGAGACGACGATCAGTTCGCCGTCGCGGCCGACGTTCAGGGTGGCGAGTTTCATGGGGCGTTCCTGTTATTGAGATCGTTTAAGTGCGTTGTCAGAGGGATTATCGACGGCGGAACTCAGCGCTTGTCCGGATCGAAGTGCGAGGCCAGCCCCTGCCACACGTCGACGTAGTCGCGCTGGCGGAAGTCCGCCGCCAGCGCCGTCTCGGTGGGCTGGAAGACGTAGCGGCTCTCGAACATGAAGGCCAGGGTGTCGCCCTGGTACCGGGGCTCGAGCTCGGCGTGGGTGGCCTTGTCGAAGGTCTCGGCGTCCGGGCCGTGGGGCGACATGGCGTTGTGCAGGCTGGCGCCGCCGGGCAAAAAGCCCTCCGCCTTGGCGTCGTATTCGCCGTGGATCAGGCCCATGAACTCGCTCATCAGGTTGCGATGGAAGTAGGGCGGGCGGAAGGTGTCCTCGGCCACCATCCAGCGCGGCGGGAAGATCACGAAGTCGAGGTTGGCGGTGCCGGCGGTGTCCGACGGCGAGGTCAGCACGGTGAAGATCGACGGGTCGGGATGGTCGAAGCTCACCGTGTTGACGGTGTTGAAGTTGGCCAGGTCGTACTTGTAGGGCGCGTAGTTGCCGTGCCAGGCCACCACGTTCAGCGGCGAGTGGTCGAGCCGGGTGCGCCAGAAGCGACCGGAGAACTTGGCCACCAGCTCGATGTCGCCCTCGACCTCCTCATAGGCGGCCACCGGGGCCAGGAAGTCGCGCGGGTTGGCCAGGCCGTTGGCGCCGATCGGCCCGAGGCCGGGCAGCTCGAAGGGGCTGCCGTAGTTCTCGCAGACGTAGCCCCGGGCCTGCTCGGCGCCCTGGGCCAGGCGCACCTGGAACTTGACTCCGCGCGGGATCACCGCGATCTCGCCGCCGCCGATCTCGAGCTCGCCGAACTCGGTGCGCAGCCGCAGGGCGCCGAGCTGGGGCACGATCAGCAGCTCGCCATCGGCGTCGTAGAAGAAGCGCCCGGTCATGTCGCGGTTGCAGGCGAAGAGATGCACGCCGCAGCCGGTCTGGGTGGCGGCGTCGCCGTTGACGGCGACGGTCAGCAGGCCATCGAGGAAGTCGGTGGGCGCCTCGGGCAGCGGCAGCGGGTCCCAGCGCATCTGGTTGGGGTCGGCGGCGGGGCGCGCCGGCGGCGCGGTGGCCACGCGGCCGGCATCGAGCGGCTCGTAGGCGCTTTGCGCCACCGAGGGGCGGATGCGATACAGCCAGCTGCGCAGGTTGTGCGAGCGCGGCGCGGTGAAGGCCGAACCGGAGAGCTGCTCGGCGTAGAGGCCGTAAGGGCAGCGCTGGGGCGAGTTCTGGCCCTCGGGCAGCGCGCCAGGCAGCGCCTCGCTGGCGAAATGGTTGCGAAAGCCCGGCTGATGGTCGAGCGATGTTGTCATTGTGTTGCCCTCGCGGGATATGGTTTCAAATGAAACTATATGGGCAGGCTAGCCCCCATTGGTTTCATATGCAACCATCACACGACCTTGGTAGTACGCCCGACACCGCCCCGACGAGATGCCCATGACGCCCGATGACGCCCCCGCGGAACGCTTCGACCTCGACCAGTTCCTGCCCTACCGCCTCAACCACCTGGCCGACCGCATCAGCCAGGCGCTGGCGCGCCTCTACGAGACCCGCCACGACCTGACCGTGGCCCAGTGGCGGGTGCTGGCCTGGCTGCATCATCGCGAGGAGTTGACCGCCAAGCAGATTCGCGAGGCCACGCGCATGGACAAGGCGCGGGTCTCGCGGGCGGTGCAGGGGCTGGAGGCGCGGGAGCTGATCCGCCGGCGGCCCTCGCCGGAGGACCAGCGCCGCCACGAGCTCAGGCTGACCGCGGCGGGCGAGGGGCTGCTGGCGGAGCTGATTCCCGAGGCGCGCGCCTGGGAGGCCGAGCTGGTGGCGCCGCTGTCGATCGACGAGTATCGCCAGCTGTTCGAGCTGATGAGCCGACTGGAGAGCCAGCTGGCGAAGCTGGAGTCGTAGGCGATGCCTGAAAAGTGGCTGCGCTCGCTGACTTTTCAAACACCGCCTGGGGAAAGCGGTCGAATCAGGCCGGCAGTTCGTCGGCGGCGGGAATGCGGCCGCCCAGCCGGGCGGTGATTTCCTCGGCGGCCTCGCGGATCTGCTCGCCGAGTTCGGACAGGCGCTCCTCGGGAATCCGCGCCTTGGGGCCGGAGACCGAGATGGCGGCCAGCGGAGTGCCCTGCTCGTCGTGGATGCAGGCGGCCACGCACTGCAGGCCGATGGCGTGCTCCTCGCGGTCGCAGGCGTAGCCCTGGCGGCGGATCTCGGCCAGGCTCTCGCGCAGCGTCACCGGGTCGTGGAGGGTGTTGACGGTCACCCGTGCCAGGCCGCGTTCGTCGAGCACCCGCTCCAGCTCGTCGTCGGGCAGCCAGGCCATCAGCGCCTTGCCCACGCCGGAGGCGTGCAGCGGCGCCCGGGAGCCCAGGCGGGTGATCATGCGCATCATCTGCGGCGATTCGCTCTGGGCCAGGAACACCGCGGTGCTGCCGTCGCGCACGCCGAGGTTGGCGGTCTCGCCCGTCTGGGCGGTCAGCCGGCGCAGGAAGGGCCGGCTGGCGGCGACGAAGTCGCGGGCCTCGAGGAAGCTGTTGCCGATGCGGAAGGTCTTGACGTCGATCTTCCACAGCCCGAGCTCGTTGTCCTGGGTGATGAAGCCCTGGCTCTGCAGGGCCTGGAGCAGCCGATGGGTGGTGGAGGGGGCGAGGTCGGCCTGCTCGGCGATCTCGGACAGCGCCAGGCCGCCGGGATTGCCCGCCAGGCGCTCCAGCAGGTTGAGTCCGCGCACCAGAGACTGGCTGTGGCCGCCGCTGCCCTTGCCGCTTGCCGGGCGCCCCGCCGTTCTGCGCTTGCCTTCACTCACTGCCTGATCTCCTGCTGCGACTGCTCGAGTAGTCGTTCAGCATACCGCGTCGGGCGAGAACTGTCTTGCCAGCGGAAATGGTTTCCAACTTGCCGGCCTGAGCGCAGGGCACAAACGAGACGGCCGCCTCGGGCGAGGCGGCCGGGAGGGAGTCGTTGGGCTGGCCGGAGCGGGATGCCCGGGCGCGTCGCGCGTCAGACGTCGTTGCGGAACACGCGGTCGCGGCCGGGCAGCACCAGGTTGAGCACGATGGCGCACAGCGCGCCGGGAATCAGCCCGGACTCGATGATCGCCTGGACGTTGTCGGAGAGGCCGGCGTAGAGCCCTTCCTGGGCCGGCAGGCCGATGGCCGCCGACAGCGAGACGCCGATGATCACCATGTTGCGGCGGTTGAAGGGGATGTGGGAGAGCATCTTGATGCCGGCACTGGCGATCATGCCGAACATGATCAGCACGGCGCCCCCGAGCACGGCATTGGGGATGCTCGAGATCAGCCCGCCGAGCTTGGGCAGCAGCCCCGCCAGCACCAGGAAGACGCCGCCGATGGCCACCACGAAGCGGCTGACCACGCCGGTCAGCGCCACCATGCCGACGTTCTGGCTGAAGCTGATCTGCGGGAAGGCGTTGAACAGGGCGGCGAACACGCTGGCCAGGCCGTCGGCCATCACCCCGCCGGAGAGCTCCCTGGCCGTGGGCTCGCGGTCGAGGCCGCCGGCGGTGGTGCCGACGATGTCGCCGATCGACTCGGCGCAGGTCACCACCGCCAGCAGCACCACCGGCAGGATGGCGGCCAGGTGGAACTCCAGGCCGATGGTCAGCGGCATGGGCAGCGAGACCCAGTCCGCCGAGGCGATCTGGCCGAAGTCCACCAGGCCGAAGGCGGTGGCCGTCACGTAGCCCGCGACCAGGCCGATCAGCGGCGCGGCCTCGGACCAGATGCCGCGGCCGAACTGGTGCAGGCCCAGGGTGACCAGCAGCACCAGCGCCGCCAGCAGCAGGTTGTGCAGGGCACCGAAGTCCTCGGCGCCGAAGCCGCCGCCGGCGTAGGCGAAGCCCACCGGCATCAGCAGGGTGCCGAGCATGATCACGAAGGTGCCGGTGACCACCGGCGGGAACAGGAAGCGGAACCAGGGCAGGAAGAGCCCCACCAGCGCCATGGCGATGCCGCCGCACAGCGCCGCGCCGAGCGCGGCCGGCAGGCCCATGCCCACGGCGATGGGAATCAGCACCGGCACAAAGCCGAAGCTGGTGCCCATGACGATCGGCAGCCGGGCGCCGATCGGCCCCAGCCCCAGCGACTGCACCAGGGTCGCGATGCCGGCGACGAACATCGCCGCCTGGATCATGAAGGCGGTCTGGTCCTCGGGCAGGTCGGCGGCGCCGGCGATGATGATCGGCACGGTGACGTTGCCGACGAACATCGCCAGCACGTGCTGCAGCCCCAGCGGAATGGCCCGGCGCAGGGGCGGCATGGCGTTGACGTCGTGGGTGCTGCGCACCGGTGGCGTAGCCGCCTCGCCGGCGGTCTCGGGGGTCGACATGGTGGTGGCTCCTGTTGTCGTTGTTGAAGCGGAAACCCTGTGATGTGTCCTGTCTCTCTATTGTTCGCTACGCCCTCAGCGCCCGGGCCGCGCGGTCGTGGCGGGCCAGCAGGTCGTCGAGGTCGACGCCCAGCGGCCGGCCCTCGGCCACCCGCCACTGCCCGGCGACCATCACCCGGTCGGCGCGATGGGCGCCGCACAGCAGCAGCGCGGCGACGGGATTCTCGGCGCCGGAGAAGCGGGCCTCGTCGAGCCGGAACAGCGCCAGGTCGGCCTGCTGGCCAGGCGCCAGGCCGCCGATGTCGTCGCGGCCCAGGCAGCCGGCCGAGCCGCGGGTCGCCCAGCGGATCACGTCATCGTGGCTGACCTCGCTCGGCGCGTAGCGCAGCCGGCCGAGCAGCAGCGCCTGGCGCATCTCCTCGGCGAGGTTGGAATGGTCGTTGGAGGCCGAGCCGTCCACCGCCAGGCCCACCGGGCAGCCGGCGGCCTCCAGCTCCAGGGTGCGGCACAGCCCCGAGCCCAGCACCATGTTCGACGACGGGCAGTGGGCGATGCCGGTGCCGGCGGCGCCGAGCCGGGCGATCTCGCCGTCGTCGAAGTGGATGCCATGGGCCAACCAGGTGCGCGACGAGAGCCAGCCGGTGGCCTCCAGATAGTCCAGCGGGCGCATGCCGAACAGACGCTCGCAGTAGGCGGTCTCGTCCTCGGTCTCGGCCAGATGGGTGTGCAGGCGTACGTCCCTGGCCTCGGCCAGCCGCGCGCTCTCCTGCATCAGCTCGCGACTCACCGAGAACGGCGAGCAGGGCGCCAGGGCGATGGTGGTCATGGCGCCGTCGCCGCGCTGGTGATAGGCGTCGATCAGTCGCGCGCTCTCGTCGAGGATGGTGCGCTCGTCCTGCACCACCGACTGCGGCGGCAGGCCGCCGTCGTCGCGGCCCACGCTCATCGAGCCGCGGGTCAGGGCGGCGCGCACGCCGAGCCGGCGGGCGGTCGCCACCTGGACGTCGATGGCGTTCGTCAGCGCGCCGGAGAACACGTAGTGATGGTCGGCCACGGTGGTGCAGCCGCTCATCAGCAGCTCGACCATGGCCAGCTCGCTGGCGACTTCCAGCTGCTCCTCGGTGAGGTTGGCCCAGACGTCGTAGAGCGTCGTCAGCCAGGGGAACAGCTCCTTGTTCAGCGCCGGCGAATAGGCGCGAGTCAGGGTCTGATAGAAGTGATGGTGGGTGTTCACCAGGCCCGGCAGCAGCACGTGCTGCGAGGCGTCGAAGCTGGCATCGATCGGCGTGGCGGGCGTGGCACCCGCCGGCACGGCCTCGACGATGCGCTCGTTGCGGATCACCACTCCGGCGGCGGCGGCGGGATCGCTGCAGGCACGCGGGTGGCGAATCCACAGGGTCTGGGCATTGGCGGTCATGTTGTCCTCCCGAGGGTGCGGTGGACAACAAAGGGTTACCCAAGCCCCGTCAGGCATCGGAGCGGAGTCTTGGTTCAGGTGCCTTTGTTGTGTTGTGTACGGCGTCTGTGTCGCATGCCAGAACAGTATTGTGTACAACCCGGGGCGCTGTCGAGCCCGTCTCACGACGAAAGTCTTAGAGAGTCTAACGGAGCCGGGCGTTTTCGCCCGGCCAAAAAAACCGCCGCGTCGAGGACGCGGCGGTGGCGAGAGGCAAGGCCGGCGGCGTACGGGGCGCCGTGACGGCTCAGTGGGTGTCGTCGTCGGTCTGCCGGGCCGTGGCTTTCATCTGCCTCGGATCGCGGCCCAGCGGATGCGGCTCGCCGCGTTCCTTGGCCAGGCGGATCTGCTTCTGGCGCTCGCGGGCGGCGGCGCGGGTCTTCTCCGGCAGCGAGTCGAAGCAGTGCGGGCAGCTGACGCCGGGCTCGTAGGTCTCGGCCTGCTGGTCCTCGGCGGAGATCGGCATGCGGCAGGCGTGGCACTGGTCGTACTCGCCCTCGCTGAGGTCGTGGCGCACGGTCACGCGGTTGTCGAACACGAAGCAGTCGCCGCGCCACATCGATTCGTCCTCGGGCACCTTCTCGAGGTAGTTGAGGATGCCGCCCTTGAGGTGGAAGACCTCCTCGAAGCCCTCGTTGAGCATGAAGCTGGAGGCCTTCTCGCAGCGGATGCCGCCGGTGCAGAACATCGCCACCTTCTTGTGGCGGCTCGGGTCGTAGTGCGCCTTCACGTACTCCGGAAACTCGCGGAACGACTTGGTCTGCGGGTCGACGGCGCCCTCGAAGGAGCCGATGGCGACCTCGTAGTCGTTACGGGTGTCGATCACCAGCACCTCGGGGTCGTTGATCACCGCGTTCCACTGCTCGGGATCGACGTAGGTGCCGACGGTGTCGTTGGGGTCAACGCCGTCCACGCCCATGGTCACGATCTCGCGCTTGAGCTTGACCTTGGTGCGATAGAAGGGGTGCTCGTCGCAGAAGGATTCCTTGTGATCGACGTCGGCCAGGCGCGGGTCGCGGGCCAGCCAGGCGAGCAGGGCGTCGATGCCCTCGCGGGTGCCGGACACGGTGCCGTTGATGCCCTCGCGGGCCAGCAGCAGGGTGCCTTTCACGTCGTGCTCGAGCATGGCCTGGCGCAGGGGCTCGCGCAGGTCTTCGAAATCGTCGAGGGTGACGAACTTGTACAGGGCGGCAACGACGATGCCCCCCGCGGTCTGAGGTGTGGTCATGGTGATCTCCTGGTTGTCGTCCTCGCAAAGGACGGACCGGGTTGGGGTGGCGGCATTCTACCCCTCCGCCGACGCGTGCGCATCCTGGGCTCGGACGCAACGACCCCGGCGCGGGGCCGGGGTCGTCAGCGGGGCGAGAGGGCTGTCGGGCGATCAGCCCTCGAAGCTGGTCTCGGAGTAGAGCACCCGCACGCGCTTGGTGTGGGCGACCTGGCTCAGGGCATCCAGCGCCTTCTGGCCGTAGTCCTTGTTGACGTCGATCACCACGTAACCGATGCGATCGTTGGTCTGCAGGTACTGGCCGAGGATGTTGATGTCGTTCTCGGACAGCACCTTGTTGATCTCGGACATCACGCCCGGCACGTTGTCGTGGATGTGCAGCAGGCGATGCTTGCCCGGATGCGACGGCAGCGCCACCTCGGGGAAGTTGACCGAGGTGATGGTGGTGCCGTTGTCGGAGTAGGTCACCAGCTTCTCGGCGACCTCGATGCCGATGTTCTCCTGGGCCTCCAGGGTGGAGCCGCCGATGTGCGGGGTGAGGATGACGTTGGCCAGGCCGCGCAGCGGGCTGACGAACTCCTCGTTGTTGCCCTTGGGCTCGACCGGGAAGACGTCCACGGCGGCGCCGTTGAGGCGGCCGGCCTTGAGCGCCTCGGCCAGGGCCTCGATCACCACCACGCTGCCGCGGGAGGCGTTGATCAGGATGCTGCCCGGCTTCATCAGCGCGATCTGCTCCTCGCCGATCATCCAGCGGGTGGAGGGCAGGTCCGGCACGTGCAGGCTGACGATGTCGGCGCGGGCCAGCAGCTCTTCGAGGCTACCCACCTGGCGGGCGTTGCCCATGCCCAGCTTGGTCACCACGTCGTAGTAGATGACGTCGAAGCCGAGCGATTCGGCCAGCACCGAGAGCTGGGCGCCGATGCTGCCGTAGCCGACGATGCCGAGCACCTTGCCGCGAGCCTCGTGGGAATTCTTGGCCGACTTCAGCCAGCCGCCCTCGTGGGCACGGGTGCTCTTCTCGGGGATGCCGCGCAGCAGCATGATCGATTCGGCCAGTACCAGCTCGGCCACCGAGCGGGTGTTGGAGTAGGGCGCATTGAAGACCGGGATGCCACGCACCAGGGCCGCGTCCAGGTCGACCTGGTTGGTGCCGATGCAGAAGCAGCCCACGGCCACCAGTTTCTCGGCGGCGCTGAACACGCGCTCGTTGAGCTGGGTACGGGAGCGGAGGCCGATGAAATGGACGTCGCGGATCTTCTCGATCAGCGTTTCCTCGTCCAGCGAGGTCGGCAGGTGCTCGATGTTGGTGTACCCGGCGTTGAGGAAGTGGTCCACCGCGCTCTGGTGGATGCCCTCGAGCAGCAGGATCTTGATCTTGCTCTTGTCCAGGGACGTCTTGGCCATGGTCGAATCAACCCTTCTACGGTGCGCGCCGCATACCGCTCAGGCCGGTGCTGGAGCCCTCCGGAAGGGCGGAAGCCTGAACCGCTGTCGGCTCGAAATGAGGTGGCTCATGCTACCACAGCGCGGAAATCCCAGGATGAAAATGCTGCGTCGCCGACTTGAGCTACGTGCATGATGAGGCGCGCAGCGGGACCGTCGGCCGGGATGCTCGGGGCAGACGACCCCCGGGGGGGAGCGTGTATACTGTCGCCCTCATGGTGGGAGCGACCGACGAGGAAAGCCATGGCGGAACAGCAAAGCCGTCCCCCGGACGAGGCCGATGGCCGGACCAGTGACGAGTCCGCGCCGGCGGACTTCGCCGCGACCGTCGAGCGCCTGGAGGCGCTGGTGGAGCGGCTGGAGTCCGGCGAACTGACGCTGGAGGGTTCGCTGGACGCCTTCGAGCAAGGCGTGCGCCTGACCCGTGACGCCCAGCGCCGCCTCGACGAGGCCGAACTCAAGGTCCGTACCCTGACCGAAGGCGAGGGCGGCGGCATCGACCTGCAGCCCTTCGCCCCGCCCGCGGAGGACGATGGTGAACGCTGACACTCTGGTGGCGCGACTGGCCGCCGATCGCGCACGGGCCGATGCCCGCCTGGAGACGCTCTTCGCCCGCCCGGCGGTCGCCGATGCCCGCCTCGAGGCGGCGATGCGCCACGGCGTGCTGGTCGGCGGCAAACGGCTGCGGCCGGTGCTGGTCTACGCCGCCGGCCGCGCCCTGGGCGCCGCCGATACCGAGCTGGACGCCCCGGCCGCGGCCCTGGAGCTGGTCCACGCCTACTCGCTGGTCCACGACGACCTGCCGGCGATGGACGACGACGATCTGCGCCGTGGCCAGCCCACGGTGCATCGCGCCTATGACGAGGCCACGGCGATCCTCGCCGGCGACGCCCTCCAGGCGCTTGCCTTCGAGGTGCTGGCCGAGACCGCCCATCCGCGGCTGCCGGCGATGATCGCCACCCTGGCCCACGCCGCCGGCCGTGACGGCATGGTCGCCGGCCAGGCGCTGGACCTCGCCGCGGTGGGCGGCCACCCTGACGTCACCGCGCTGGCCACCATGCATCGCCACAAGACCGGCGCGCTGATCCGCGCCGCGGTGCGCCTGGGGGGACTGGTCGCGGTGACCGAGGACGATCCCCGGCTGGCCGCCATGGAACGCTACGCCGAGGCCATCGGCCTGGCCTTCCAGGTCCACGACGACGTGCTCGACGTCACCGGCGATACCGCTACCCTGGGCAAGGCCTCCGGCGCCGATGCCGCCCGCGCCAAGCCCACCTACCCGAGCCTGCTGGGCCTCGAGGGCGCCCGCGCCCGGGCCGATGAGCTGGTCGAGGAAGGCGTGGCGGCGCTGGCGCCGCTGGGCGAAGCCGCCGCGCCCCTGGCCGAGCTGGCCCGATACATGATCGAGCGTGACCACTGAGGCGGCCTCCGGCCGCCCTGACAGATAGAGTCTTCATGAAGCTGTTCGATGACATTCCGCGCGAGCGTCCGGCCACGCCGCTGCTCGACACCCTGGAAACGCCGGCCGCCCTGCGTGCCATGGACGACGCCCAGCTCGCCCGGGTGGCCGACGAACTGCGCGCCTACCTGCTCTACAGCGTGGGCGTCTCGGGCGGCCACTTCGGCGCCGGCCTCGGCGTCGTGGAGCTCACCGTGGCGCTGCATCATGCCCTGGAAACGCCCCACGACCGTCTGGTGTGGGACGTCGGCCACCAGGCCTATCCGCACAAGATCCTCACCGGGCGCCGCGAGGCCATGACCGGCATCCGCCAGTACGGCGGGCTGGCCGCCTTCCCGCGGCGCGCCGAGTCCGAGTACGACACCTTCGGCGTCGGCCACTCCAGCACCTCGATCTCCGCGGCGCTGGGCATGGCGCTGGCGTCCCGGGCCCGCGGCGAGAACCGCCGCGCCTGCGCGGTGATTGGCGACGGCGCCCTGACCGCCGGCATGGCCTTCGAGGCCCTGGCTCACGCCGGCCACGTCGACGCCAATCTGCTGGTGGTGCTCAACGACAACGAGATGTCGATCTCCGAGAACGTCGGCGGCCTGGCCAGCTATCTGGCGCGCATTCTCGCCAGCAAGCCCTACACCAGCATGCGCGAGGGCGGCAAGAAGGTGCTCTCGCACCTGCCCGGCGCCCTGGAGCTGGCGCGGCGCACCGAGGAGCACATGAAAGGCATGGTCAGCCCGGCCACGCTGTTCGAGGAGATGGGCTTCAACTATATCGGCCCCATCGACGGCCACGACCTGCCGACGCTGGTCCACACCCTGCGCAACATGCGCGACATGGACGGCCCGCAGTTCCTGCACGTGAAGACCCGCAAGGGCCGCGGCTTCCTGCCCGCCGAGGCCGACCCCATCGGCTACCACGCCATCACCAAGCTGGAAAAGGGTGAGCCGGAGAAGAAGGACACCCCGCCGCCGCTCAAGCCGGCGCCCGCGCCTGCGCCCGAGCCGGAACCCAAGCCCAAACCCAAACCTAAAAAGTACTGCAACGTCTTCGGCGACTGGCTGTGCGACATGGCGGCGGCGGACGAGCGGCTGATCGGCATCACCCCGGCGATGCGCGAGGGCTCTGACCTGATTCGCTTCTCCCAGGAATACCCGGAGCGCTACTTCGACGTGGCGATCGCCGAGCAGCACGCGGTGACGCTGGCCGCCGGCATGGCCTGCGAGGCCATGAAGCCGGTGGTGGCGATCTACTCCACCTTCCTGCAGCGCGGCTATGACCAGCTGATCCACGACGTGGCGGTGCAGGAACTGGACGTGACCTTCGCCATCGACCGCGCCGGCCTGGTCGGCGAGGACGGCCCGACTCACCACGGCGCCATGGACCTGTCCTTCCTGCGCTGCGTGCCGGGCCTGGTGGTGCTGGCGCCGGCCGACGAGGCCGAGTGCCGGGCCATGCTCAGTGCCGCCTACCATCACGACGGCCCCGCGGCGGTGCGCTATCCGCGCGGGACCGGCCCGGGCAGCGAGATGCCCGAGCACCTGGAACCGCTCGCCATCGGCGAGGCCGAGCCCCGGCGGCGCGCCGGCGGCGAGGGCCTGAAGATCGCCCTGCTGGCCTTCGGCAGCCTCAACGGCCCCGCCGCCGAGGTGGCCGAGCGACTCGACGCCACCCACCTGAACATGCGCTCGGTGAAGCCGCTGGACCGCGACGCGGTGCTGGCCGCCGCGGCCGAGCACGACCTGCTGGTGACCCTGGAAGAGAACGTGGTCGCCGGTGGCGCCGGCAGTGGCGTCAATGAGCTGCTGATGGCGGAGGGCCACCGCGGCGCGGTGCTCAACCTGGGGCTGCCCGACGCCTTCGTCGAACACGGCAAGCCCGCCGAGCTGCTGGCCGAGTGCGGCCTCGACGCCGACGGCATCGAGGCGGCGATCCGCCGCCGGCTGGCGGGCGATGCGACCGAATCGGGAGAAGCCCCATGAGAATGATGATCTTCATCGGCGCCCTGCTGGGCTTCCTGGTCGGCGGCCCCATCGGGCTGCTGGTCGGCGGCGGCCTGGGCTACTGGCTGGCGCGCCGCCTGCGCAAGAGCATGCTCGGCAAGCTGGCCGGCATCCAGGCGCAGTTCCTCGAGTCGACCTTCGCGGTCATGGGCTGCCTGTGCAAGGCCGACGGCCGGGTCTCCGAGGACGAGCTCGAGGCCTCGCGCACCCTGTGGGACCGCCTGCGCCTCAACGAGCAGCAGCGCGCCAAGGCCCGGGCCGACTTCACCCGCGGCAAGGCGGCGGACTTCGATCTGGACGCGGAGCTGGCCAAGGTGCGCCAGATCGTCGGCGCCCAGCCGGCGCTGCGTCAGGTGTTCCTGCAGGTGCAGCTGGCGGCGGTCGCCGCCGACGGCCAGATGCACCCCGCCGAGCACGAGATGCTGATGCGGGTGATGCGCGGCCTGGGCTGCTCCGAGGAGGAGATCGCCCGCATCGAGGCGATGCTCCGCGGCGGCGGTGGCGCCGGCGCCGCGGCCGAGTCCGGGCCGACCCTCGAGGAGGCCTACCAGGTGCTGGGCGTGTCGTCCGAGGCCAGCGACGCCGAGATCAAGAAGGCCTATCGCCGTCTGATGAGCGAGAACCACCCCGACAAGCTCGCCGCCAAGGGCATGCCGGAGAGCATGCGCGAGGTGGCCAAGGAGCGCACCAGCGAGATCGGCAACGCCTACGAGCGCATCCGCAAGGCCCGCGCCGCTGCCTGACCGCACGCACCTCACCAGGCACCATCACCACAAGCCCTCGGCCTCGGTCGGGGGCTTCGTGCATCGGCCGGGAGGCGAGATCGTGCTTGCCGGATCGTCGCGCGCCCCCTAGGATGCGCGGCGCCTCGCCGTGACCGCGGCGAGCGACACGACGATCCCGGAGATTCCCCTGATGTCATTCGGAGCCTTTTCCCTCCTGCCGCCCGTGCTGGCTATCCTGCTGGCGCTGGTGACGCGCAACGTCATTCCGGCGTTGTTCTGTGGTGTCTGGCTGGGCGCCACCATGCTGGCGGGCGGCAACCCCGCGGCCGGCCTCTACAACAGCTTCGGCGACTTCATCATTCCCAGCGTCGGCGACGAATGGAGCGTCACGGTGCTGATCTACTGCGGCCTGTTCGGCGTGCTGATCGGCGTGCTGCAGCGCACCGGCGGCGCCCAGGCGATCGCCCGCGCGATCTCCGCCCGGGTCGCCTCCCGGCGCGGCGCCCAGGGCGCCACCCTCGGGCTTGGCGTGCTGATCTTCTTCGAGGACTACTTCAACGCCCTGACCGTGGGCAGCGTGATGCGGCCGATCACCGACCGGCTGCGGGTGTCCCGCGAGAAGCTGGCCTATATCGTGGACTCCACCTCGGCGCCGATGTGCCTGCTGGGGCCGGTCTCCACCTGGGTGGTGTTCGTGATGGGCCTGATCGGCACCCAGCTGACGACCATGGGGCTCGAGGGCTCCGAGTACCTGATCTACCTGTCGTCGATCCCGCTCAACTTCTACGCCTGGCTGGCGCTGGGGCTGATCGTCTTCCTGGTCGTCACCCAGGGCGATTACGGCCCGATGGCTCGGGCCGAGCAGCGCGCCCGTACCACCGGCGAGGTGATGGCCGAGGGCGCCAACCCGCCTTCCGGCCACGAGGTCGAGGAGATGGTCTCGGTGCCGGAACACCAGGCCCGCAAGCGCAACATGCTGGTGCCGATCGGCGTGCTGGTGGGGATGATTCCCCCGCTGTTCCTGTGGACCGGAGGCTACCCCGAGAACGATCTGGTCACTGCCGTGGGCGAGGCCGACGGCGGCCAGTCGATCCTGATCGCCACCTTCGTGGCGGTGGCCGTGGGGCTCGTCATGGGCATGGCCCAGAAGCTGTTCGACTTCCGCGAGGCCATGGAGATCGTGGTCGACGGCATCAAGAGCATGACCCTGGTCTACATCATCCTCACCCTGGCCTGGTCGATCGGCAGCGTGACCACCGAGCTCGGCACCGCCGACTACCTGGTGACCCTGGCCGAGGCCAGCATCGCGCCGAGCCTGGTGCCGGTGCTGCTGTTCCTGATCGGCGCCCTGGTGGCCTTCACCACCGGCACCTCCTACGGCACCTTCGCCATCCTGATCCCCATCGCCATGCCGGTGGCCATGGCCATGGACCTGCCGCTGGCGCTGGCCATCGCGGCGGTGCTCAGCGGCGGCATCTTCGGCGATCACTGCTCGCCGATCTCGGACACCACCATCCTGTCCTCGGCGGGGTCGTCCTGCGACCACATCGATCACGTGCGCACGCAGCTGCCTTATGCGATCACCGCGGGCCTGGCCGGCATCCTGGCGTTCTTCGTCGCCGGCCTGTCCGGCAGCGCCCTGATCGGCGGGGCCACCGGTGCCGTCGCGATGGTGGCCACGGCCCTGGTGCTGCGTCGCTGCTGGGGCCTGTCGGCCGAGCGGGCCGGTGCCTGACCCCGCCGAGCGCTCGCACGTCCACATGCGAAGAAGCCCTCGACCTCGGTCGGGGGCTTCTTGCGTTCGGGGCCGGCCCCGCCTAGCTGCCGCGGTAGGTGGAATAGCCGTAGGGGCTCAGCAGCAGCGGAATGTGGTAGTGCTGGTCGGTGTCGGTCACCTCGAAGGGCACCGGGATCTCGGGGAAGAAGGTCCGGGTGTCGTGATCGGCGAACCAGTCGCCGGTCTCGAAGGTCACGCGGTAGACGCCCGGGGTGAAGGCCCGGCCGTCGGGATAGAGCGCCGAGATGCGGCCCGACTCGGCGGTGGTGCCGGTGGCCAGGGCCTCCCAGCCGCTCTCGGTGCGCTGCTCGAGCTGGACCTCGACGCCCGGGGACGGCTGGCCGGACTGGATGTCGAGCACGTGCACGCTGAGCGGATTGTCGGCGGCCAGGGCCGGGGCGGCGGCGCACAGGCCGAGGGCGGCGATCAGCGTTCGGGAAAGGCGCATGGGAGAATCTCCTGTGGGGATGGAGACGCCAGCCTGACAGCGCCTCGCCGTCGCCTCCCTGACGGCGAGATGACGACTTTGTAATGGGCAGCCCGCGCGCGACGGGCTAGCCTGTGGCGTCATTTCACGAGGGCCCGATCGATGCGCATCCTGATGGTGGAGGACGAGAGCAAGACCGCCGACTACCTGGCCCGGGGGCTGGGCGAGGCCGGCTATCGGGTCGAGGTGGCCCGGGACGGGCTGGACGGCCGCCACCTGATCGAGGAGGCCGACTTCGACCTGATCATCCTCGACGTCATGCTGCCGGGTCTCGACGGCTGGGAGCTGCTGCGCCTGATCCGGCGCCGCAGCCAGGTGCCGGTGCTGTTCCTGACCGCTCGGGACGCCGTGGAATATCGGGTCAAGGGGCTGGAGCTGGGTGCCGACGACTACCTGGTCAAGCCGTTCTCGTTCGTCGAGCTGCTGGCCCGGGTGCGGACCCTGCTGCGCCGTGGCCCACCCCGCGAGCGGGAGCGCTTCCAGGTGGCCGACCTGCACATGGACGTGCTGAAGCGGCGGGTGACCCGGGGCGAGTCGCGGCTGTCGCTGACCAACCAGGAGTTCGCCCTGCTGCAGCTGCTGCTCGAGCGCGAGGGCGAGGTGCTGTCGCGGACCCTGATCGCCGCCGAGGTATGGGGGATGAACTTCGACAGCGACACCAACGTGGTCGAGGTGGCCGTGCGGCGGCTGCGGGCCAAGGTGGACGATCCCTTCCCGCGCCGGCTGATCCACACCGAGCGCGGCATGGGCTACGTGCTGGAGGAACGCCCGTGATGCGCGTGCCGGCCTCCCTGTCGCTGCGGCTGTCGCTGCTCTTCGCCCTGGTGACCCTGCTGCTGCTCGGCGGCCTCGGGGCCTATCTCTATCACGCCCTGGGCCAGCAGATCGCCTGGCGCGACGACCGGATGCTGCAGGGCCGTCTCGAGCGCATGGAGGCGCTGCTGGACGACGGCGAGAGCATCGCGGCGCTGCGCCGCCGGCCGCTGCTCTACGCCAACATGCTGGGCAATCGCGAGAGCCTGCTGTGGATGCTCGACGCCCGAGGCGCGCCGCTGATCGAGGTCAACCCGCCGGGCCTGCCGGTGCCCGCGCTGCCGCCGGCCCCGGAGGGACGGCTCGGCGAGCATCCCGCCGTCGCATCGACGCGGCTGGCCTGGCGCAGCGTCGAGCACGACGGGCGCCGCCTGACCCTGGTGGCCGGCAAGACCCTCGAGGAACGCGAGCGCATGCTGGCCGCCTATCGGCTGCGGCTGTGGCTCGCCATGGGCGCGGGCGCGGTGCTGGCCTGCGGGCTGGGCTGGGTCGTCGCCCGGCGCGGACTGCGTCCGGTCAGGCGGCTGGCCGAGCGGGCGCGCACCATCGACGTGGCGCATCTGCATCAGCGGCTGGAGGCCAGCGACGAGACGGCGGAGCTGCGAGAGCTGAGCCGCGCGCTCAACCAGATGCTGGCGCGTCTGGAGGAAGGCTTCGCCCAGCTGTCGCGCTTCTCCGAGGACCTGGCCCACGAGATGCGCACGCCGCTGGGCAACCTGCTGGGGGCGACCCAGCAGGTGCTGCAGCGGGAACGCTCGCCGGAAGAATATCGCCAGCTGCTGGGTTCCCACGTCGAGGAGTACGAGCGCCTCTCGCGCATGATCGAGACCATGCTGTTCCTGGCGCGCACCGAGCAGCCGTCGAGGACGCTGCCGCGTGAGGCGATCGAGCTGCGGGCGCTGGTCGAGCCGCTGTGCGACTACTTCGAGGGCATGGCCGAGGACGATGGCCGCGCACTGATCAACTGCACGCAGGGGCGGGTGACGGCCAACCTCGACCTGCTGCGCCGGGCGCTCGCCAACCTGATCGACAACGCGCTGCGCCATGGCGACGGCGGCACCGAGATCCGGCTGGTATCGCTCGCGGAGGACGGGTGGCTGCGCATTGGGGTGGTCAGCCACGGGGCGCCGATTCCCGATGCGCAGCGGGAGCGGCTCTTCGAGCGCTTCTATCGCGGTGATCCAGCACGGTCGCGGCCGGCGGGCACCGGCGGCCTGGGGCTGGCCATCGTGCGCTCCGTGGCGCAGCTGCACGGCGGGGAGGCCTGGTGCGAAAGCGACGCGGCCGCTACCGTCTTCTGGCTCAGTCTGCCGGTGGACGGCGGTCGAGCCGCCAACTGAGCGCTCTGGCAGCTTGTGCCAGCACAAAAAAGCCCCCGACCGAGGTCGGGGGCTTCTTGCATCGGGACGCCGGGATGCGGTCGCGATCAGGCTAGCGGCGGACGGCCGGGGGCGAGGTTCCTTCCTCAGCCCTGAGTGGCTTGGCGGGCCAGCTCGGTAGCATTGTCGCTGGAGGCGATGTGGGTCTGCTGCTGGCGAGCGTTCAGCCGCAGGCGCGCCTGGGCCATGGCCTCGCTGGCGCCCCAGGTGGCGACGACGTCTTCCTGGCTGGCGTCCTGCGCCGCGGCGCCCTGGGCGGAAGCGGTGGACAGCGGCTGCTGGTTCAGCGTCAGGGCGCGTTCGGACGCGTTGTCGGCCTGGGCGGCGAGGGGCAGGGCGGCGAGCAGCAGGCTGGCGGCGATCATCTTGGTCTTCATGGGGGACTCCTCTCTCGAATCGGTATCTGGTACGTGTGGCATCCGGTGTGTCCCGGGCCGTTCGATGTGGAGAATAATAGTAGCATGCTAAATGTAATCAAAGACACATTTAGCTATGGCAGCGATAAGATCGGCCTATCCGACGATGTCGAATGGATGGGGCGTCAGCCCGAATAGGGCAGCACGTCGACGACCACGGCGGCGAAGTGGCAGGCGCTGCCGCCCATCACGCACAGGTGCCAGGCCGCGTGGTTGAAGGGGATGGCGCGGACGGCGAAGAACACCAGGCCCAGCGAGTAGGTCAGCCCGCCGCCGACCAGCAACGCGAGGCCGGTGGCGGTGAAGGCGGTGGGCAGTTCACCGGCGGCCAGCACGATCAGCCAGCCCATCAGCAGGTAGTTGCCCATGTGTAGGCCGCCCAGCGTGAAGGGACGCATGAGTTTCAGGCCGATGCCGGCCACGGCCAGGGTCCAGATCACCGCCAGCAGCGGCGTGCCGACGGAGTCGCGCAGGTTGACCAGCAGGAAGGGCGTGTAGGTGCCGGCGATCAGGGCGTAGATCGCGCAGTGGTCGAGCATGCGGAAGGCGCGCTTGAGGCCGGGATGGCGCGTGCCGTGATAGAGGGTGGAGGCGGTGTAGAGCAGCACCAGGGTGGTGCCGTAGAGGGAGACCGCGGTGAGCTTGTAGGGGCCGTCGTTCAGCTCGCGGCTGCCCAGGGCGATCAGCGTGACCAGGCCGGCGACGCTGAGCAGCGCGCCCACGCCATGGCTGACGCTGTGCAGCAGCTCCTCGAGGAGCGAATAGCCGGGGTCGTCGCGGGGCGAGGGTCGAGGCATGACGGGCACCTCCCTTTGTCCTTCGACGGCGGCGTCGAAGGGGAGGTTCCCGTCAGTTCACTCCGCTGAGACGGTGTCCGAACGTCGGCGAGCGCAGACGCGGCTCGGGCAGCGCCTAGGACTTGCGTTCGATATCCACGTCGCTGGCCTGGGTGAAGTCGTCCAGGGCCATCATGTGGCCGAGCTTGCCGGCCTTGGTGGAGAGGTAGTGCTCGTTGTGCGGGTTGAGGCCGGTGGTCAGGCTGACCCGCTCGCTGACCTCGACGCCGACCCGGGTCAGGGCATCGACCTTGCGCGGGTTGTTGGTCATCAGCCGGAGCGCGCCGATGCCCAGCCGTTCGAGCATCGGCAGGCAGAGGTCATAGCGGCGCAGGTCGGCATCGAAGCCGAGCTGCTCGTTGGCTTCCACGGTGTCGGCGCCTTGGTCCTGCAGGTGATAGGCGCGGATCTTGTTGAGCAGGCCGATGCCGCGGCCTTCCTGGCGCAGATACAGCAGCACGCCGCGGCCCTCGGCGGCGATGCGCTTGAGCGCCTCCTGCAGCTGATAGCCGCAGTCGCAGCGCATCGAGAACAGGGCGTCGCCGGTCAGGCACTCGGAATGCACACGGCCCAGCACCGGCGCGCCATCGTCGACGTCGCCCAGGGTCAGGGCGATGTGATCCTTGCCGGTGGCCTCGTCTTCGAAGCCGTGCATGGTGAAGGTGGCCCAGGGAGTGGGCAGCCGGGAGGCGGCGATGTAGCGAATCGTCACGGTGTACCTCGATGCATGACCATGGCGTGGCCGATGGGTATTCCCGCATTCTATCAGGACGATGACGGGCTCACGAGCAGCCCGTGCGGTTCCGATGGGGTACAATGTCGCCACATTTTCCGTGGATGAGCGCCCGCATGGAACTCAAGAACGATCGCCTTCTGCGCGCCCTGGCGCGGCAGCCCGTGGACCGCACCCCGGTGTGGATGATGCGTCAGGCCGGCCGCTACCTGCCGGAATACCGCGAGGTACGGGCCCAGGCCGGCAGCTTCATGGACCTGTGTCGCGATCGCGATCGCGCCTGCGAGGTCACCCTGCAGCCGCTGGAGCGCTATCCGCTGGATGCCGCCATCCTGTTCTCGGACATCCTCACCATCCCCGACGCCATGGGCCTGGGGCTCTACTTCGAGACCGGCGAGGGACCCAAGTTTCGCAAGCCGGTGCGCACCGCCGAGGCGGTGGACGCGCTCACCGTGCCCGACGCCGAGCGCGACCTCGACTACGTGATGAACGCGGTCTCGACCATCCGCCGCGAGCTGGGCGGCCGGGTGCCGCTGATCGGCTTCTCCGGCAGCCCCTGGACGCTGGCCACCTACATGGTGGAAGGTGCCTCCAGCAAGGACTTCCGCCACGTCAAGGCGATGCTCTACGACACGCCGGATACCATGCACCGGCTGCTCGACACCCTGGCCCACGCGGTCACCGACTACCTCAACGCCCAGATCCGCGCCGGCGCTCAGGTGGTGCAGATCTTCGACACCTGGGGCGGGGCGCTCTCGACGCCGGCCTACCTGGAGTTCTCGCTGCGCTACATGGAGCAGATCGTCGCCGGGCTGATCCGCGAGCACGAGGGTCGCAAGGTGCCGGTGATCCTGTTCACCAAGAACGGCGGCCAGTGGCTCGAGGAGATGTCGGCCTCCGGCGCCGATGCCCTGGGACTGGACTGGAGCACCGAGCTGTCCGTCGCCCGGGAGCGGGTCGGCCATCGCGTCGCCCTGCAGGGCAACCTGGACCCCAACGTGCTGTTCTCGCGGCCGTCGGCGATCCGCGCCGAGGTGGCGCGCATCCTCGACAGCTACGGCGAGGGCCCCGGCCACGTGTTCAACCTCGGTCACGGCATCAGCCAGTTCACCGACCCGGATCACGTCAGCGCCTTCATGGACGCCCTGCACGAGCTGAGCCCGGCCTATCATCAACGCATCGCCCATGACTGAGCCGGCTCGGCTCACCGCCCTGCTGCGGCGCTGGCACGACCGGCGCCGCCTGTGGGCCGGGCTGGCGCTGGCCGCCGCGCTGACGGTGGCCTGGGGCAGCCTGGTGCCGGGCGATGCGCTGCCGCGCTCGCTGCCCTGGGACAAGCTCAACCACTTCCTCGGCTATGCCGCCATCGCCGGGCTGAGCGGGCTGGCCGGGCTGCGCCTGACACTGGCCTTCGCGGCGGCGGCGCTGTTCGGCGTGGCGATCGAGTTCGCGCAGATCGCGGTGCCCGGGCGCTTCGGCGGCGATCCCGCCGATATCCTGGCCAACGCCCTGGGCGCCGGCTGTGCCGTGCTGGTGCTGTGGGGGCTTCGCCGCCGTATCATGCGCTAGATGCTGACGCTTCTGCCGGCCGCCGCGGCGGTCATGGTTTCCTTTTACTCGTCATCCTGAGGGTTTCCGATGAGCTCCTCTCTTGATACCGGCCCCGACGCTGGCCTCGATTCAGGCCCCGACGCTGGCCTCAATTCCGCTGATTCCGGCTGGTTCACCGAAGTCTTCGACAGCCACGGCAGCGCCTTCTCGCTGAAGGTGTCCGAGAAGCTGCACGAGGTGCAGAGTCCCTATCAGTACCTCGAGGTCTACGCCACCGCGACCTTCGGCCATCTGATGGTGCTCGACGGCTGCGTGATGCTGACCGACCGCGACAACTTCCTCTACCACGAGATGATCGCCCACCCGGCGCTGTTCACCCACGCCGACCCGAAGCGCGTGGTGATCATCGGCGGCGGCGACTGCGGCACCCTGCGCGAGGTGCTGCGCCATCCGGGGGTCGAGAAGGTCACCCAGATCGATATCGACGAGGAAGTGACCCGGGCCTCCGAGCGCTTCTTCCCGGCGCTCGTCGAGTCCAACGACGACCCGCGCGCCGAGCTGCGCTTCGACGACGGCGTGAAGTGGATCGAGGAGGCGGACGACGACAGCATCGACGTGCTGATTATCGACTCCACCGACCCGGTGGGCCCCGCCGAGGGCCTGTTCAAGACCGACTTCCTGCGCCGCTGCCATCGCGTGCTGCGCCCGGGCGGCGTGCTGGTGCAGCAGAGCGAGTCGCCGCTCTATCACAGCGGCTCGATCATCCGCGAGCTGCGCCATGACATGCGCGAGGCCGGCTTCGACAGCGTCGCCACGCTGCCCTTCCCGCAGCCGGTCTATCCCTCCGGCTGGTGGAGCGTGACCCTGGCCGGCAAGGCGACCGATGTGGCCACCTTCCGCGAGGTGGAGGCCGCGGCCAGCGAGATGCCGCTCGACTACTACACCGTCGAGGCCCATCGCGGCGCCCTGGCGCTGCCGCCCTTCATGCGGCGGCTGTTGAACGACTGACGCTGGCGTGCAGCGCTCATAGCAACGAACCCCGGCCAAGGCCGGGGTTCGTCGTTTCATGGCGGGGCGACCGCTGTGCGGCAGACAGCGCCTACAGCCGCGGCTCGTTGGCGGGGGCCGGTTCCGCGTGGCCGCCGGCCAGGTCCAGGCTCGGCTCGTCGTGGCGACGCGGTGGCGGCGCCTGGCGCGCCACCCGGGCCGGGCTCAGCACCGCGTCTTCGGCGTCGACCTCGCGGCCGCCGGTCACCCGAGCGTGCTGTCGATCGTGGACCGCGGGTCGGCGCTCGACCGATCGGGTGACCACCGCACCGGCGGAGAAGCCGGCGCGCTGGGCGGCCAGGTGATGGGGCAGCAGCCACAGCTCGGCCAGCAGGCGCAGGGCGACCATAGCCAGCAAGATGACGCCGCCGCCCAGGGTCAGCTCGGGCCAGGCCGACAGCCAGTCGGTCTCCGCCAGCCAGGGCGTGTGCGGCGCCAGCCACAGGCCACCGGCCGCCAGCAGGCCGAGCTGCAGGACGGCGTGGCAGAACAGCAGGGTGCGGCGCGGCAGGGGATGCCGCGGGAACAGGAAATGGCGCATATCGAGTCCTCCGGGAGTCGGCCGTCGGGAGGCCGGGTAGTCGTGCCGGCGCTCCGTGCCGGCGAGGGCGGCATCCTATCCCAGCCGGCGGCCGCGCGGCAGTGTCCGCGGATGCCGACGCCTGGGAGCCTGTCGGGCTTGACGCTGATCTATTGCAAATCCCGGGCCTTCGGCCGACGTCATTCGATCGCTCTCGCTCCTGGTGTCGCCGTTTGACGCTGGGCGTCTGCTTGCCAATGCTGTGGGGATGGGAACGAAGTCTTCCTCCCGCTCATTCACCGCGTTGGCAAGGAGCGACTATGACGACCTATATCGTGGTGGCCGATGCCGCCAGGGCCCGGGTGTTCACCCGCGACGCCCTACAGCTGGAAGAGAAGGACAGCCTGGTGCACGCCGAGGGTCGCCTGCACGAGGGCGACCTGGTGACCGACCGCGAAGGCGACGTGCACGAATCGTCCGCCACCGCCGCCCGTTCCGCCGGCGGCGAGAGCACGGCCTCCGACCATCACGAGGTCCTGTTCGCCCGTGAGGTGGCCGACCGCCTCTACCGGGCGCGGGTCGAGAACACCCTGGAGAAGCTGATCCTGGTGGCGCCGCCGCGCTTCCTGGGGCTGCTGCGCGACAAGCTCGACGGCCCCACCGCCAAGACGGTCATCCACTCCCTGGCCAAGGATCTGACCAAGGCCAGCGTCGAGGACATTCGCGAGGCGGTGAGCGACCTGCGCTGAGCCGGCGGCGACACGCGGCAACGGTTTTCCGCCCGGGGACGTCAAGTCTCCGGGCGGTTTGCCGATAGGGGCAGGGAACGGCGTTATCCCGCGTCGTCACAACGAACAATGGCTCGGCGCGGCCACGCGCCGGCATCGCACTTCCTTGTCCCGATACGCGAGAGTTCCCATGACCCCTCATGTCCCGATGCGCGGGGTGGCCCGGCCACCTCGCCGACCCCTGCCGAGCGTCCGCCTCACCGGCGCCTCTTCGCCAGAACGCCAGGAGGCCGGCCATGCAGTTTAAGTCCCTGCGTACCCATGTCGCCCTGCTGGTAGGGCTGTGCATCCTGCTGGTGGCGGCGGTGCTGGTCGGCTATGCCACCGTGTCCGCCTCACGCTCCCAGGCGCTGGTGGCCGATCAGGCCGGCGAGCTGCTGGAGGAGAACGCCGAGCAGCGCCTGCGGGCGCTGGCCGAGGCCCGCAGCGAGGAGATCCAGGGCGAGCTCGAGGGTGCCCTGGCGGTGGCCCGCGGCCTGGCCAACACCAACGCCCTGATGGGCAAGCAGGACGACGAGGGCCGGCCGCGTCTGACCATGGGGCGTCGCGAGCTCTCCAACCTGACCCGCGACGCCGTGGTCGAGAATCCCGACCTGCTCGACGCCTTCATCGGCTGGGAGCCTGACGCCTTCGGTGCCGACGCCTACTTCGCCGACATCGAGGACGGCGGCTACGGCGACGACGGCCGCTTCATGCCCTGGTGGTATCGCACCGCCGACGGCGATATCCGGGTGCTCGCGCTGGGCGACGGCATGGAGAGCGAGGAGCTCGACGATCTGGGCATCCGCCAGGGCGAGTATTACCTGTGCCCGAAGGAAACCGGGCGCACCTGCGTCATCGATCCGCACTATTACGACTACGACGGCGAGCGCAAGCTGGTCACCTCCTTCAACGTGCCGATCCAGGTCGACGGTGAGTTCCGCGGCGTGGCCGGCGTGGACTTCGACGTGGCCTTCCTCCAGGGCCTGCTCACCGAGGCCAACCAGGGGCTTTACGACGGCGTGGGCGACATGGCACTGGTGGCCTCGCGCGGCATTCTCTCCGCGGCCACCCAGGCGCCTGACGCGCTGGGACGCGCGGCCGCCGACTCGCTGGATGAATCGACCCGCGAGCCGCTGGCCGCCGCCGCCAACGGCGAGACGGTCTATCGCTTCGACGAGGAAGCGGGCCGCTTCGAGCTCTATCGCCCCTTTACCGTCGGTGATGTGCCCGACCCCTGGGTGCTGGCGATCCGGCTGCCCGAGGACGCCGTGCTGGCGGGCCTGCACAGCCTCGAAGGGCAGCTGGCCGATCAGCGCCAGGCCGACTTCTGGGGCATGACCCTGGTGGGGCTGATCGTGGCCGGGCTGGGGCTGCTGGCGAGCTGGCTGATGGGCAGCGCCATCGCCCGGCCGCTGCGCCTGCTGGCCGATCGCATGCGCGAGATCGCCTCCGGCGACGGCGACCTGACCCGCCGGTTGCCGATCCGCGGCCGCGACGAGAAGGCCGAGCTGGCGCGCCAGTTCAACGCCTTCGCCGACAAGGTCAACGACGTGCTGGTCGACGTGCGCGACAGCAGCGAGTCGGTCAACGTGGCGGCCACCGAGATCGCCCAGGGCGGCCAGGACCTGTCGCGGCGCACCGAGAACGCGGCCTCCAGCCTGCAGCAGACTTCGGCCTCGATGGAGGAGATCACCGGCACCGTGGAGCAGACCGCCGAGTCGGCGCAGCAGGCCAGCGGGCTGGCGAGTTCGGCCAGCGAGGTGGCGCGTCGCGGCGGCGAGGCCATGGGCCAGGTGCGCGAGACCATGCAGGGCATCACCGAGTCGTCGCGCCAGATCGCCGAGATCGTGAAGATGATGGACAGCATCGCCTTCCAGACCAACCTGCTGGCGCTGAACGCCTCGGTGGAGGCGGCCCGGGCCGGCGAGCAGGGCCGCGGCTTCGCGGTGGTGGCCGGCGAGGTGCGCCAGCTGGCCAGCCGCAGCGCCGAGTCGGCCAAGCAGATCCGCGAGCTGATCGACACCTCGGCGACCCGTACCGAGGAAGGCGAGCGCCAGGTGCAGGTTGCCGGCGAGACCATGGAGGAACTGGTGCAGAGCGTCACTCGCGTGGCCGACGTGCTGGGCGAGATCACCAGCGCCACCGGTGAGCAGAGCGACGGCATCGGCCAGGTCAACGTGGCGGTCTCGGAGCTGGACAACATGACCCAGCAGAACGCCGCCCTGGTGGAGGAATCGACCACCGCCGCCGAGCACCTCAAGGCTCAGGCCGATCACCTTGCCCAGCTGGTCGGCGGCTTCACCCTGGCCCAGCGCTCCACCGGCGGCGCCCCGGCCCTGAGCGGTGGCCAGGCACGCCCGGCGGCGCTGCCGCACACGCACCGGGAGGAAGAACCGGCCTGAGGTGTCGGAGCCTTTCGCTCCCTCTCCCGAACGGAAAAGCCCGGCCATATGTGCCGGGCTTTTTGGTGTCTGAAGCAAAGGCGGGGCCGCGTCAGGTAGCGAGCTCCTGAGCCCGACGGTAGAGCATACGGGCGCTTTCGACGGCCACGGTCTCGTGCGCATCGAGCGTCAGCGAGGCGTTGCTGTTTCCTCCGCCCTGCCGTGCGGCCTTCATCTGCTGAGCGTAGCGCGACATCAGATGCTCGAGATTCATGCGTATCATGGTGAGCTTCAGCTCGAACTCGGCCTGAAGCTCCTCCAGGCCGACACGCTCGGCGGCATTCGCGCAGCGCTCGATGTGGTCTTGCAGCGTGTTGTCCACAAGCCGCTCGGTGGCCTGGAATCTGGGGATAAGGTCGTGGGTGATGTCGTGGACGGAGATGGTGTCGGTCATCAGTAGCTTCCTTGCATCTAGCAGATGGTCGCCCAATAAAGCCTTCCTCGATGGCCTGGGCGTTTGCGATGAGCCCCTACTCGGCCTCTCCGAGTCATACTTTAGACTTTGCGTATAGATGTCCGCTTTATGACGGATTCATGGTTGTGGCGATGAGGCTCAAGTAAGGTGCGTGTCGGCCGATAGATCCAGAAGATTCCAAACAGCTTTCATCGTGGAGGTGATTACCATGGCAGCCATTTCAGCACTCGGCGTCGGGTCCGGTCTCGATCTCAATGGCTTGCTCGATCAGCTGCGCACGTCCGAACAGCAGAAGCTTGTGCCGATCTCGGAGCAGAGAACGGAAGAGAAGGCCAAGATTTCGGCCTATGGCAGGCTGCAATCCGGCCTCGAGAAGCTGCAGGGCGCGGTGGATACGCTCAATGATGCGTCGACCTACACCAACCTCACGGCGAATGTACAGGGTGAAGGCATGACGGCCACCGTCGGCGAGGATGCCAGTGCGGGGCGCTACGAGATCACCGTGAATCAGACCGCCCGGGCCGGCAGCCTGGCCAGTGTGGGCGTGAGTGATCCCGACGCTGCTCTGGTCGGCGCGGGAGGCGACGAACTGACCCTCACGTTCGGTGACGGCAGCACCAGTGGCCCTATCAGCCTGGGGGAGGGTGATTCCCTCGAGGACATCCGCGATGCCATCAACGCGGATGAGACGGCAGGCGTCGATGCCTCCATCATCAATGACGGCACCAGTTCGCGTCTGGTGCTCAGCTCGCAGGAGAGCGGTGCTGCTGCGGGGATCGAGAGCATGTCCTTTGCCAATGGAACGCTGGCCGGTGATGCCAGCACGAAGCAGGCGGGCCGAGATGCTTCGCTCGATATCAACGGCATCGCCATCACCAGTACCAGCAATACCGTTGAGGATGCCATCCAAGGGGTGACGCTGGAGCTGGAGCCCTCGTCAGCGGGGGAGACCATGAGCCTGGTGGTCGAGCCGGATACCGAGTCGCTCAAGGAGTCGGTGCAGGCCTTCGTCTCGGCGTATAATGAGATGAAGTCCACGGTGGGTCGTATGACAGAGGCCACCGGCGACGTGGAGACCGCCGGCGAACTCGTGGGTGATCGAACGGTGCGCACCATCCAGTCGCAGCTCAGTCGTGACCTGACGAATCCTGTCAGCGGTGGCGATCTGGAGATCATGTCGGCCGTGGGCATTTCTCTTGACGAAAACGGCCGCCTGGAGCTGGATGAAGGAAAGCTGGACGAGGTGATCGCCGACAATCCACAGGGGCTGCAGGACTTTTTCGCCGGCACGACCGAGGAAGGCGGTTTTGCCGGGCGCTTGGCGGGCAGCCTCGACAACATGCTCGATAGCGAGGGCATGGTCCAGCGTGCCATCGATACGTCCGAGGGTCAGGTCGGGCGTCTCGAGGATCGTTTCGATCGCACCGAACAGCGGATCGAGCGTACCGTGGAGCGCTATCGCAGCCAGTTCAGCCAGCTGGATGGACTGATCGCCCAGATGAATTCCACCAGCGCCTATCTCTCGCAGCAGCTTGCCGGGCTCAATATGCAGAATAGCTAAGTCGTTCTGCTGGATGATCGTGCATGGCCCCGGCCCTCCGGCCGGGGCCATGTGTTTCGGATGACGGCGATGGCGGAACGAGAGGTGGTGAGGACCAGCAAAAAAATGCTTGTGTCCCCTAAAGTTTCCTCGCTGGACACCGTTATAGGGAGTAACGGCCAACGGCGCCGTTGTGGCAGGGCCCAATGCCGGGCCGTCGATCAAGACCCGAAACGGGCCTCCGCCACTGGAGCCCTCAACAGCTAGGAAGGTAATCACCATGTCCGTGATCAATACCAACATCACTTCTCTGATCGGTCAGAACAACCTGCGTTCTTCCCAGGATATGCTGGCCAAGGCCCAAGAGCGTCTGTCCTCCGGCATGCGCATCAACAGCGCCGCCGACGATGCCGCCGGCCAGGCCATCGCCAACCGCATGAGCGCTCAGATCACCGGTATGAGCCAGGCCAGCCGTAATGCCAACGACGGCATTTCTCTGGTGCAGACCATGGAAGGTGGCCTCGACCAGATCAGCGACAACCTGCAGCGTATCCGTGAGCTGGCGGTCCAGGGTGCCAACGACACCAACACCGCGGCTGACCGCTCCTCCATCCAGCTGGAGATCGACGAGCGCGTGTCCGAGATCACCCGCGTCGCCGAGTCCACCAAGTTCAACGGCACCGAGCTGCTGAGCAACGCCACTACCCTGAGCATGCAGATCGGCGCGAACACCACTGCCGCCGACCAGATCGACGTCGATACCGTCAGCATGACTGCGTCGGATCTGAGCGTTCAATCTCTGAGTGTGGCTTCCTTTGCTAGCTCTCAGTCTGCCATCACCGCCGTCGACTCCGCACTGCAGCAGATCGACGATCAGCGCGCGACCCTGGGTGCGACCCTCAACCGCTTCGACTCCGTGGTCCAGAACCTCGAGAGCAACAGCACCAACCTGACCGAGGCGCGTTCCCGCATCGAGGATGCCGACTACGCGGAGGAGGTGTCCAACATGACCAAGGCCAACATTCTCCAGCAGGCCGGTACCTCCATGCTGGCCCAGGCCAACCAGACGCCTCAGAGCGTGCTGTCCCTGCTGGGCTAAGCATCACCCGGCACCGCGGCTTATGTCGCGAACACAAGAGGCTGGCCTTAGGGCCAGCCTCTTTGTGTTTCAGGAGCGCAAAACTCCGGAAAGTGGTCGCTCCCAAGGGGTATTCGAGCGAGTGCCGTGGACGGCTAGTCGCTACTGTGGCGAGCATCCCGCGAGACCATCCTAAATCGACCGGCAAGGTGGTGTGCCCATGGCCAGGAAAAAGACAAGTCGTCCATTGAACAACCAATCTTCACAGGCCGCGAATGGCCTGAAGCAGGCTGATGCGAAGGCCTTCGAGTCGGCATTCTCTCGCGGGGACTATCCTCGAGCTCTCAAAGCAGCCAATGCTCTGGTGCAGCGTTCACCGGACTCTCCTCAGGTGCACGAGTGGCAGGCCAATGCTCTGGGACGCCTGGAGCAACTGGATGAGGCCGTCGAGGCGATGCAGCGAGCGGTCGAGCTCGTCAAGGAGCCGAGCGCCGATCATCGACTGAAGCTGGCGCAGTACCAGGTGTTGGCGGGGAAGGCTGCTCGAGCCGTGGAGGTGCTGGAAAGCGTCGTCGCGGATGAGCCCGAAAATGTTGTGGCCCTGGCCTGGCTAAGCCGTGCTTACCATCAGCTTGGTCAGAATAGCCGTGGCCTGGAGGTCAATGACCGTCTCATGTCGTTGGATGACCGCCATGAGGAAGGTCTTCTGTGGCGCTCTAGAATCCTTGATCAGCTTTCCAGGCACGACGAGACGATGGACACGCTTTGGAAGCTTCAAGAGGTCAATCCGAAGCGGGTCGGTGTACATAATCATATCGCTTCGCTTTTCACTAAAGAGGGCGACTATGATGAGGCTGAAGGACATTTTTATAGAGAAGTCGAGCTGGACCCGGCTAATGGGAAAGTACACTCGAATCTCTGGATGACATCGCACTACAACCCGGCTTATAGCGGCGCTGATCTCTTCCGGATGGCCGTCGAGTGGGATAGGCAGTTCGGCGAGCGTTCGTCATTAGGGCGGGCCTCCACGGAACGCGATGTCGGAAAGCGGCTGCGTGTCGGTCTGCTGTCGGGCGGTTTCAGGATGCATCCTGTCGGCCAGATGATCCTGCCAGCCCTGCAGAGCTTGCCGGCCGATCAGTTCGAGCTGATGTTCTACAGTTCTAACCAGTACATCGACAAGCTGACCCAGTCCATGCAGGTCATGGCGCTTCGATGGCAGTCCATCGAAGGGTTGAGCGATGGCCAGCTGGATCAGAAGATTCGCGAAGACGAGATCGACATCCTGATCGATCTCAACGGCGCCGGAGACGGGAGTCGGTATCGTACGTTGACACGTGAGCCCGCTCCCCTGATCGTCAAGTGGGTGGGTGGCCTCGTCGATACCACTGGGCTCGAGAGTGTCGATTACCTGTTGAGCGATCACATCGAAACCCCTGTGGGCGTCGATGATCGCTACACGGAAAAACTGATCCGATTGCCCGACGACTATATCTGCTACCACATTCCCCGCCATGCGCCTGACTGTAATGCACTGCCAGCCCTTACGAACGGGTATATTACCTTTGGCTGCCTGAACAATCCTGCCAAGCTGTCGGCTCCTCTGCTCGAGGAATGGGCGACTCTGCTCCATGAAGTTCCGAACAGCAAGCTGCTGCTTCGTGGTATTCAGTTCGAGAGCGAGCGTTTCCGAAACAAGATTACGGCCACCTTCACCGGACATGGTATCAGTGAAGACCGGCTCCTGCTGGAGGGGCCTGCCAAGCACGCAGAGTTCCTGGAGACCTACCAGCGCATCGATATCGCCCTGGATACCTGGCCGTACTCTGGTGGCTTGACGACCTGTGAATCGCTGCTGATGGGCGTGCCCGTCGTTACGCGGACAGGACCGACCTTCGCCGGGCGCCATAGCGCCACGCACCTGGTCAACGCCGGACTGCCTGAGCTGGTCACCGACAGCTGGGAAGATTTTCGAGCACGGGTGAAGGAACTGGTCGCTGATCTGCCCAATCTGGCGGTCATCCGCGCCGCCCTGCGCACCATTTTGCTGGATTCGCCCGTTTGCGATGGGCCGCGCTTTGCCAGCCACTTGACCACGGCGCTGCGTGCCATCTGGCAGCGTCATTGTGAAGGCAAGGCGCCGGAGGCCCTGAGTTTCCGCAAGAGCGGTGCGGCACGGTTTGCCGATGAGGAGGCTCCCGTCAAGCTGGCCCTGGCGGCTCCAGGGCAGGGGGTCGACTGGCAGCTCGAGAGCCCCGTTCTGGCCGTGGATAACGGTGCCGTTCTGGCCTCCAGGCCGGATGCGCGAGAGCTGCTGGGCAGCGGCCGTGTCGTCATGCTGAGTTTCGATCCGGCCGGCAAGATGGAAACGGTGGACCATCTTGCCCAGTATGGCGAGATTCAGCACTTCCCCTATACGGCGCTGGGTAATGGCCAGCCTGCAACTCTCTATATGGGCGAGGAAGTCGAACCGACATCGCTGCCTCCGGTCGATTCTGAAGATGATGTGGAAGCCCATGAAATTCCTTCGATAGCGCTCGACAGCGTCGAAGGGTTGCCGGCCATCGACGTTCTCGCTCTGGATGCCCGTCACGATAGCCTCGGTATCCTGCAGCATGCGTCGGAAGCACTTAAGAATACTCTGGCGGTTCAGGCCGGCGTTGTCCTGGAGCCTGCTTCGGAGCAGCATCCTGATTTTTCAAATGTGCAGTCGCTGATGCGCAAGCAGGGGTTCCGATTCCACTGTTTCGTTGGTGAGAAGAAGAAGAGCTGGTTCCCCGATGATATGGCCATCGAGCCCCGAATGGCTTCCGAAGTGGAGTCTGTCGAGGCACTTTTCATTCCCGGTCATGAGCGTATGAGAAGCTTGAGTGAGGCACAAAGGGTCAGGTTCGCCTTTATTCTGCATGCCATTTTTGGTGCCAAGGACGTGGCATTCCGTATCCTGAACGAGATGGATGGAGGCCTGGCCGCACAATACCTCGAGAGTGAGCGGCTCGTGAAAGTCAGTGATGAATCAGAGTGTGTGGCGGCTGTGTCGGCGATTGATGAAGAAGACACGATCGCCGGAGAGCTGGAAAAATTAATGAGCGAAGCATACTGAGGTGAGATGATGATGCCGCCGATCAACAAGAACCCGGATCTAGAAAATCGAGGTACAGGCCGCCAGGAAACGCCAGCTGCCTCGTCTCGAGAAAGTGATTTCATGGCGCTCCTTAAGACGGCAAAGAAGAATGAGCTGGCTGCCATGGCCAAGCTTCTGATGCCTTTCATCGCTCAGGCGGAGCTGGGGCAGCTTCGAATATGGGGGGACTCCAGCCGGCTCCATCTGGAGCGTGCGACGATCTCTGTCAACGATCTTCTGGTCAATACCCGTTCCGGCCATGTCACCGTCGAGGCTGATTGTTTCTTTGGCCATCGCTGCATGCTGTTGACCGGGACCCACGACTACACCAAGACGGGGCGTGAGCGCCTTCTGGCGGTGCCGGATTCCGGTCGGGATATTCATCTGAAGCAAGGCGTATGGCTCGGCTCCGATGTCACGGTGCTTGGCCCGGCCGTGATCGGTGAGAATGCCGTGATCGCCGCCGGCAGCCTGGTGACGGGAGACGTACCGGCCAACACCATCGTGGCCGGGCGACCGGCAAAGCCCGTGAAGAAGATTGACGGGACTGCGCTATGAAGCCGACCAAGAACCTCGTGTTTACCGTGACACACGGCAGAACCGGCACCACCATGCTGACGGAAGTCTTCAAGATGTTTGATGACACGTTGTCGGAACATGAGCCGGAACCCAATTACGCAACCGTTTTTCCGGCCGTCAAGGATGATCCACGACATGCGTTCGGCTTCCTGGAAAAGAAGCTGGCACATATCGATGGCATCGCTCCGTCGAGCTATGTGGAAACGAGCAATGTCTTCGGCAAGGGCTTTTTGATTCCTCTCCTGAGATTGGGCTTGAGGCCGGGGCTGATTTTTCTGAATCGAGAATTCCGGGAAACGGCAAAGAGCCTTTATAAACGCGGCAGTACTCCGATGCGAACCGAGCGGGGCAGGCATTACTCCGCTGATCCAAGAGTGCCCGGGAGCCTCCCTGTCTTTTCTCCGGAGCAGCTGTCGGACTATCAGCTATGTTTCTGGGGTGTGCTGGATTCCTACTATCGTCAGCTCATGGCTCGCGATATCTATGATGCCGAGGGGGGCGTCTACCACTGGGTGACCGCCACCGACTTCCATGACTTCGAGACGACGCTGGAGGTGGGGCGGAAGTTCGGTCTCGGCGTCAAGGACATCGAGGCGGCCAGAGCGTTCCACGCCTCCGTCACGCAGGAGCACCACAACCCGAACCGCGGCGGGCGAAGCGCCGATGGCATGGAACTGACTGCTCAGGAAGTCGAGGTCCTCGATCGTGTCTCGTTCTTTGCGCCAGGCTTCGTCGATGATGTGCTGGGAAGCCGGTTCATTGACCAGGGAGTCGTTGATGCCATCCACGGGGGAGCGGAGAGCTAAGCACGTGAGCGTTGCCGTGCTTCCTCGTGTGTGGCTCAGATGTCACTCTTATCATTCACCATGCCCACCATCGATATCGCCTTGAGCCTCACCCCCGCCGCCTGCCTGGCCCACTACGAGGGCCGGGCGGGCGTCGTGCATACCCGCAGCTTGGACGGTCGCAGCGTGCAGTTCCCCGCCGAGGCACTTCGCCGAGTGGTGGCCCGGGACGGGGTGAATGGTGTCTTCCGGCTATATTTCTCCCCTGAGGGGCGCTTCGAGGGCATCCTGCGTCTCTCGTCCTAGTCCTTGTGCTCAAGCTTTTCCACCACCGGCCGATAACCCTCGATCTGGTGAAAGAATGATCCGCGAGAGGCACAGGGATGGCAGAGGACGGTTACACCCGCATCGACAACCCCATGGAGATCGAGACGCTGCTCGAGACGCTCAGCGAGCCGGGCGGCGCTTCGCTGCAGTTCGGTGAGCAGGGCGAGCCGATGCCCGTGCTGCTCGCCGGGCTGGAGGCCGGCGAGGCGCTCGAGCTGGATATCAGCGCGGTCAGCGAGATCGCCGGCGAGCTGAGGGGCGGCAAGGCCTTTCGCCTGCTCGGCCAGGCCCACGGCAAGCTGGTGCGCACCCCCGAGATGACCATGGAGCACTGCAGACAGGACGATGGCCGCTTGCTCTGCCGCTGTGCCTATCCCCATCGCCTGGAGGTGCTGCAGCGTCGCGACACCTTCCGCGCGCGGCTGCGGCTGGGCATGGAGGTCAGTGCCGTCCTGCGCGATGCCGAGGGTAACCGTGCCCAGGGCGATCTCAAGGACCTGTCGCTCGAGGGCTGCCGGCTGGAGCTGCCGCTGTCGGCGACCAACCTGCTGGCCGAGGCGCCGCTGCCGCTGGATATCGCGCTGTGTTTCCCCGATGGCACGCACTTCCAGGCGCGCGGACGAGCGCGACATCGGCGGGCGGACACCGAGCGACAGACGTTGACGGCCGGCTTCCAGTTCGAGGGCCATGGTCCCGAGCAGGAGCGCCGGCTGTGGTATTTCGTGCGCGAGATCGAGCAGGAGGCGGCCCGCCACATCGAGGGGGGCGAGGCCACGCGGCCGCCGTCGCCGCTGTTCCAGGGGCCGGCCGGCGCCGAGCCGAAGGTGGGGCGTCGCGGCGCTCAAGGATACGCCACGCCGATGACACGCCGCCTGGCGCATGTCGCCGGCTATCTGGACACCCAGCTGCTCGAGCTGCGTGAAGGCGGGGAGATCGATGGCGTACAGCTGTCGCGCCATGCCGATCGCCTGTTACGGCTACACGAGGAGGACCGCGAGGGGCTGCTGTTCGCCTGCGATGCCCTGTATGGCGAATCCTGGCTGGTGGGGCACGGTCTGGGGGTGGCAGTGCGGCTGCTCGATCTGGTCGGCCGTGACTCGGTGCCTCAGGAACTGCGCAAGGCGCTGGTGGCGTCCGCCATGGTCCATGACCTGGGCAAGGCGCTGTTGCCGGATGACGTCTGGCGGTCTGCCATGCCCGACGACGGCGGTTCGCCGGAGCTGCATGAACACGTCGCCCTGCTGGAAGCGCGCATGGGCGGCTGCCAGTGGCTGTCGACGGCGGTATTCACCTCGGTGGTGCGCCGCATCAGCGAACGCCTGGACGGCAGCGGCTACCCGGCCGGTGTCACCGGCGAGGTGCTCGGCGAGCTGGAACGTGCCGCGGCGGTGGTCGATGCCGTGGATACCCTGCGTCGCCCACTCGGCGAACGCCCTGCCTGGCGCGTCGGGGCCATCTATCGCTACCTGCTCGGCCGCGAGCAGGCCTTCGACTCGCGCTGGGTCAAGCGCTACATCCGCCGCTTCGGTCTCTACCCCATCGGCACCCTGGTGCGCTTCGACGGAGGGCAGCTGGCCTGGGTTCAGGGGCTCGACGATGACGGCCGGCCATCCCGGGTCCAGCTTGCCGGCGGAGTCGAATCGTCGGGCGAGGGGCTGCATACGGTCCTGGGTGACAAGGCGCTGGAGGGCGAGGTGCTGAAAGGCGAGGTCACTCGTCGCCTCGGCGAGCCGCGCGAGGAAGTGCGCGTGGCTAAAGTCGCCACGGAGGCCGCCGATATCCCGAATTAGACCGTCCAGCGGGTCATGTTCGCCTGACTCGTGCCCCCGTCGGCTGTCAGACTGGCGACGGTTCACCTGCTGCAGACTGGGCGGGTTATCTTACCGATCGAAGGAGTAGCGGAATCATGGCGGCGATGAAGGGCGCAAATGCCTACGCAAGAGTGGGGGTGGAAAGCGGTGTGAATTCCGCCAGCCCGCACAAGCTGATCGTGATGCTGTTCGATGGTGCCCTGGCAGCCATTCGTGCGGCGCGTATCCATATCGAGGCCGGCAACACCGCGGAGAAGGGCAAGTCGATCAACAAGGCGCTGGATATCGTCAGCGGTGGCCTGGCGCCGGCCCTGGACGCCGAGCGTGGCGGCGAGATAGCAGCGAATCTGGCCTCGCTCTACGACTACATCGCCCGGCAGCTGCTGGCGGCCAATCTGCGTAATGACGTGGCCAGGCTCGACGAGGCCGAGCGCCTGCTGGGCGATATCGCCTCGGCCTGGCGCGAAATAGAGCCCCAGGCCCAGGCTGCAGGAGGCTGAGATGACGAGCGCTCGCGAAGCTTCTGTGGAGGCGGTGATCGAAGGCTATCGGACGCTGCTGGAGTGTAGCGAGCGCATGCTGTTTCTGGCGCGCGAGGCCGACTGGCCGGCGCTGCTGGAACTGGAGGCTATCTACGTACAGCAGGTCGAGCATGTTTCGGAGCTGGACGCACAGCATTCATTGATGGAAGCCGGTCAGCGACGCAAGGCGATGCTTCTGGAGGGAATCCTCGAGAACGACCGGGAGATTCGTCAGCGCCTGGCTCAGCGCCGTGACGAGCTGGGCGAGCTGATCGGTACCTCGCAGCGTCAGCGCGATCTGCAACGTGCCTACGGTAGCGGCGGGGGGCGCGTCATCCCGGGTAGCACGCGACACGATCAGGGTGCGTCGTGAGCGGTATCACGCCGCTGATCGATACGCTCCTGCACCAGGTGCTGGGCAAGCGGGTCGATACGCCCGCGCCTCAGCCGCTCAATCAGCCGGTCAAGCCGACCTCGCCGGCCGATGCGCCGCGGGCCTTGCACAGCGACTCACGCCTCGATGCGCGGGCGCCCGGTCCCGTCGTCGGCGAGGTGGCTCGTGGCCAGGGGCGCGAGGCGCCTGCGCCACAGGCGCCATCTGGTGGCGCACCCGGCTCGGCCCTGACCCACTTCAGCGCCACGGCGCGTACCATTGCCGACCTGCTGGGGCGCTTCCCGGCGCCGCCGTCGGCGGTGTCGCCCGCCGCGCCGCTGCTGGCCGCCGGTGAGTCGGCCACGCCCGAGCAGCTCGCCCAGCGGCTCTCGGGCAGCATTCGCGACAGCGGCCTGTTCTACGAATCCCATCTGGCACGCTGGTATCGAGGCGACATGCCCCGCCAGCAGCTGAACCGCGAGCCGCAGATGCTGCAGCTTCTTCAGCAGCTGCGCTTCACGCCGGTGGCTTCCGCGCCGGGCGGCTCTTCCGCCGTGGCGCTGGCCACGGCCGCCGCAACGGCGGCTTCCGTGTCTGCTTCCGGCGCGCCTGCCTCCGGCAATGCTGAGGTGCTGGCCGCGCGCGTCCAGGCGCTGCAGCCGCCCGTCCCCTTCCTGATCCGAGCCGCCATGCCCCGGGGCGAGGCGCCCGTGCTGATGCCGAGCGTCGCGGCCGGGGGGAATCCCCAGGCGCCGTCGCCCGCGCCCATGATGCCCGGCACCGCGGCCACACCGGCAGGTAACGAGGTGGCGTCGGCCCGGGGGGGCGTGAGCGCCGCCGATGCGGCACGTGCGGCTTCCGCCTCGATGGCCGATGAGGCGGCTCGTGTCGTCGAGGGGCGTCGTGAACCGGTCGCCGACGGCCTGCAGCACCTGGTGCGCCATCAGCTGGAGATGCTGGCCACCCCCCAGCTGCGCTGGGAGGGTGACGTCTGGTCCGGGGTGTTCATGGCGCTGGTGATCCAGTTGCCACACGGACGTCGCGACGGTCACCAGCAAGGCGAAGAGGGCGACGAATCGCGCCAGGACGAGTCCGGCGGATGGCGTTCCCGACTGACGCTCGAGGTGGCCGGGCTGGGGCCGCTGGAGGTCTCGCTGTGGATGCGTGAGGTGCGCCTCGATATCGACGTGCAGGTCCGTGACGCCGCCGTGAAGTCACGGCTGGAGGAAGGGCTGGAGACCCTGCGCCAGCGGTTGGCGGGGCACGGTTTCGATGACGTGCGCCTGCGTCTGACTCTGGCCGCCGAGGGGGCAGAATGACCGAGCGATCCCGGGAGACCCGACGCCAGGCGGTGGCGCTGGCCTATCAGGACGCCGAAGGCGCGCCGCGGGTGGTGGCCCAGGGCTATGGCGAACTGGCCGAGCGCATCGTCGAGGAAGCCCGGCGCCAGGGCGTCTACGTGCATGATTCGCCGGAGCTGGTGGGGCTGCTGATGCAGCTCGACCTGGACGAGGAGATTCCGCCGCGCCTCTATCAGGTGGTGGCCGAGCTGCTGGTCTGGGTGCGAGAACTGGCGGAGGCGCCCGGCGCCACGGAGTAGTGCCGCGACGGTTTCAGTCGTCGCTTTTCCGGTCGTTGAATGGCGCGATACCGCTTTCGATGAGCACCTTTCCAGTACTTTTTCATTAGATTGATCTGGGTCAATAGCATTGCGCCATTGAGCGTTGGAGACTATATGTTGCACATGCTCCCCATCGAGGGCAGTGTTACAAAAATGAAAACAACAGGCGCTACGCTCTGTCAGACGCAGACGATGGCTTGCCTATAACAACGAACGCGGCAAAAGACCGTGAAGTGGAATAAGTCAATAAAAGCAGGGAATTATGAAAACCAATCCGCACGTCGCCGAGATTCGCGAGCTGAATCTCGGCTATCTGTTGCTCGCCCAACGGTTGCTGCATCACGACCGCGCCGAGGCCATGTTCCGTCTCAAGATCGATGACGAAATGGCCGATCTGCTGACATCGTTGAGCGCGCAGCAGCTATCGCGCCTGGCCAGCACCAACCAGCTGTTGTGCCACTTCGGTGGTGAGAGCGCCGAGCAGCTGCGCCAGGTGGTCGACAACCCCCGTGATCAGGGGCTATCCCATATTCACTCCTCGCTGCTGATGGCCTCGCGCTCGATGCTGTCGGAAGGAGGTGGCCATGTCGACTAAGAGTCTGCTGGAGGAGTTGGAACAGGTGCAGCTCGCCATCGACCTGATCGAGCTGGGCGCCCGCCTCCAGGTGCTCGAGACCGAGACCGACCTCAGTCGTGCCCGGCTGATCCGGCTGTTCAAGGAGGTGCGCGGCATGTCGCCGCCCAAGGGCATGCTGCCGTTCTCCACGGACTGGTTCATCACCTGGATGCCCAACGTCCACTCCTCGCTGTTCTACAACATCTATCGGCGTCTGCTCGAGGATCTCGGCTGTCAGCGCATGGAGGCCTTCATCAAGGCCTATCGGCTGTACCTGGAGCAGGTGGCGATCGACGATGCCGAGGCCGTGTTGGGGCTGACCCGGGCCTGGACCCTGGTGCGCTTCTTCGAGAGCGACCAGCTCCAGCTCTCCGAGTGCGGCCGCTGCCACGGCCACTTCGTGGCCCATGCCCACAGCCCCTCCCACGACTATGTCTGCGGGATCTGTCAGCCGCCCTCCCGGGCCGGCAAGACTCGCAAGCGACGCGACCAGGCGGCGGCCGCCGATGCCGCATCGGCCAAGGTCGTACGCCAGGCCTGAGGCCGCTCGCCGGAGCGGGTATCTTCCCGCTCCGGCATCAACATTCTTTCTCCTCTTCCCCTCAAGTCCCCGTCGATTCCGGCCGATAACCTTCGTCAGCAACATCATTCACGTGTCGGCGAAGGAACTCGTTGTGCTGATCCTCATTGGTTATCTGGTTGTCCTGATCACGGTCTTCGGCGGCTTCGTGCTGGCCGGCGGCAGCCTTGGCCCACTTTTCCAGCCCACCGAGCTGCTGATGATCGGCGGCGGCGGTCTCGGCGCCTTCATCGCCGCCAACAACGGCAAGGCACTCAAGGCCTCGTTTCGCATCCTGCCGCGACTGCGCCGCTCCAAGAAGTACGACAAGGCGTTGTACATGGAGCTGATGGCGCTGCAGTACAAGCTGCTCGCCAAGATCCGCCGCGACGGCATGCTGGGCATCGAGCGCGATATCGACAATCCCCAGGAGAGCGCGCTGTTCAACGAGCATCCCAAGGTGCTCGCCGACCCGACCATCATGACCTTCCTCACCGACTATCTGCGCCTGATGGTCAGCGGCAGCATGGACCCCATGGAGATCGACGAGCTGATGCTCCATGAGATCGAGGCCTTCGAGCAGGAGGCGCACATCCCCGCCGATGCCATCCACAAGGTCGGCGATGCCATGCCCGCCTTCGGCATCGTCGCGGCGGTGATGGGCGTGGTGAAGGCGCTCAGCGCCTCCAACGCCGACCCCGAGCAGATGGGCGTGATGATCGCCCATGCGCTGGTCGGCACCTTCCTCGGCATCCTGCTCGGCTACGGCTTCATCCTGCCGCTGTCGAGCCGCATCGAGCGTCAGACCAAGGAGGTCGAGAAGGTGCTGCAGTGCATGCGCGTGACCCTGCTGGCCAGCCTGCACGGCTATGCGCCTCAGCTGGCGGTGGAGTTCGGCCGCAAGGCGCTGCACAGCCAGGAGCGTCCCGGCTTCAGCGAGCTCGAGGAATACGTGCGTGAATCCAAGGCGGGTGTGGGCAGCGCATGAGTCAGGGGGACAATCGCCGGCCGATCATCATTCGGCGCAAGAAGGTCGTTCAGGGCCATCATGGTGGCAGCTGGAAGATCGCCCTGGCGGACTTCATGACCGCCCTGATGGCGCTGTTCCTGGTGATGTGGATCCTCTCCACCTCCAGCCCCGAGCAGCGCGAGGGCGTGGCCGACTACTTCAGCACGCCGCTGGTGGCGGCGATCACCAGCGGCGACAGGTCCGCCGTCAGCCAGAACGTGATTCCCGGCGGCGGGCCCGATCCGACCTATCAGGAAGGCGAGCGTGCGCGCATCGACCTGCGTCAGCAGACCCGCCCCAGCGAGCGGCAGCGCCGCGCCTTCCGCGATCTGCAGCGGCGCATCGAGGCGGCGATCGAGGCCGATCCGGACCTCAAGGAGCTGCGCGACCAGCTGCGCTTCGACATGACGCCCGAGGGGCTGCGCATCCAGCTGCTGGACAACGAGCAGCGGCCCATGTTCGAGCTCGGCAGCGCCCGGGTGGCGCCCTACATGCACGATCTGCTCTACCTGATCGCGCCGCTGCTCAACGAGCTGGACAACGACCTGAGCATCAGCGGCCACACCGACAGTCTGGCCTATCTCAACGGCCAGCGCGGCTACGGCAACTGGGAGCTGTCCTCCGCCCGCGCCAACGCCTCACGCCGCGAGCTGGTGGCTGGCGGGCTGGATGCCGACAGGCTGCTGCGCGTGGCGGGCTTCGCCGATCAGGTGACGATGCCCGACACCGTGCCGAGCGACCCGATCAACCGGCGCATCGAGCTGCTGGTGCTGTTCGAGGTCGTGTCCGAGCGCATTCGCTCGCCGCGGGTGGTCGATGGAATCGGCCTGCCGTCAACGCTGGGCGGCGGCCGCCAGCCGTCGCCCGACGAATCGCCGATGGAGCGTTTCAACCAACGACTCAACGAGGCCCTGGGCCCGGCATCATCGCCCTGAGAGGCGCCATACACCCTGGGTAGGGAACCGCATGGATATCACCGATTTCTATGACACCTTCTTCGAGGAGGCCGAGGAGCTGCTGGCCGACATGGAGCGCCATCTCCTCGAGCTCGACGTCGATGATCCGGACGCCGAGCAGCTCAACGCCATCTTCCGGGCGGCACACTCGATCAAGGGTGGCGCCGGCACCTTCGGCTTCGACGTCCTGCAGCGGACCACGCACCTGTTCGAGAACCTGCTGGATCACGCGCGCCAGGGCGAGCTGACGCTGCGCCGGGATATCGTCGACACCTTTCTGGAAACCAAGGACATGCTGCACGACCAGATGGACGCCTATCGCAACGGCGACGAGCCCGATCAGGAGGCCTTCGCCCGCATCTGCGAGACCCTCAAGCGCCTGGCGCTGGAGGAGATCGGCCAGTCGCTGGACGGCGGCGAACCCGCCCCCAAGGCCGCCGAGCCGGCACCTGCTCCGGCCCCCGAGCCCGCCCCTGAGACCGCTTTTGAGACCAAGCCGGCGCCCGCCGAGGCGCCGTCCCAGGAGGGCGAGAGCCGCCTGACGGTCTCGCTGCTCAACGTCGGCGACGAGAATCGCGCCCTGCTGGTGGAGGAGCTCGAGCAGCTCGGCACCATCGAGTCGCAGGCGGGCGACGCGGCCTGCTATCGCGTCACGCTGGCCACCTCGGTGAGCGCCGAGGACATCGAGGCGGTGATGTGCTTCATCGTCGAGCCCGACCAGCTCAAGATCGAAACCGCGGAGGCCGAGACGAATGATGCATCGGCCGCCGGCGAGCGCCGGCTGGTCGTGTCGTTGCTCAAGGTCGGCGACAAGGACCGCGACCAGCTGCTGGAGGAGCTCGGGCAGCTCGGCACCGTCGAGGGGCAGTCGGGCGACGCGGCCTGCTATCGGGTGACGCTCTCCACCTCGGTCAGCGTCGAGGACATCGAGGCGGTGATGGGCTTCATCGTCGATGCCGATCAGCTGAAGATCGAGCGGGAGGCCGAGTCGGCGCCCGCGGCACCGGCCGCCTCCGAAACGCCGGCGGCGACCGAGCCGGAAGCCTCCGGCCAGGACGCGCCGCAGCCGGCGGCGAAGCCCAAGGCAGAGAAGCCCAAGGCGGCGAAAGCCGACAAGCCCAAGTCGAAGGCCAAGTCCGGTGGCGGCGAGTCCTCCTCGATCCGCGTCTCGGTGGAGAAGGTCGACCAGATCATCAACCTGGTCGGTGAGCTGATCATCACCCAATCGATGCTCGACCAGACCGTCAGCGAGCTTGACAACGTCAACCACAGCGGCCTGCACAACGGCATGAACCTGCTGCAGCGCAACGCCCGCGACCTGCAGGAAGCGGTGATGTCGGTGCGCATGATCCCGATGGATTTCGTCTTCAGTCGCTTCCCCCGCGTGGTGCGCGAGACCGCCGGCAAGCTGGGCAAGGACATCGAACTGGTCACCGAGGGCGCGGCGACGGAGCTCGACAAGAGCCTTACCGAGCGCATCATCGACCCGCTCACCCATCTGGTGCGCAACAGCCTGGACCACGGCATCGAGTCGCCGGACGCCCGCGAGGCCGCCGGCAAGCCGCGCACCGGCAAGCTGACGCTCTCGGCCAAGCACCAGGGCGGCAACATCCTGATCGAGGTGATCGACGACGGCGGCGGCCTGAACCGCGAGAAGATCCTCGCCAAGGCGCGGGAGAGCGAGCTCAGCGTCTCCGACAGCATGAGCGACGACGAGGTCTGGCAGCTGATCTTCGCCCCGGGTTTCTCCACCGCCCAGGAGGTCAGCGACGTCTCCGGCCGCGGCGTGGGCATGGACGTGGTCAAGCGCAACATTCAGGGCATGGGTGGCAACGTCCAGATCATGTCCACCCCCGGGGAAGGCACCACCATTCGCATCGTGCTGCCGCTGACCCTGGCGATCCTCGACGGCATGTCGATCAAGGTCGGCGACGAGGTGTTCATCCTGCCGCTGTCCGCGGTGCTGGAGTCGCTGCAGCCGAGCCCCGACGACCTCTACGCCATGGCCGGGGACGACGTGGTGCTCAAGGTGCGCGACGAATACCTGCCGGTGGTGCCCGTGCACGAGGCGCTGGACGTCACCGGCGCCAAGACCGAGCTGGCCGAGACCATTGCCGTGATCGTCCAGGGCGAGGGCCGCCGCTACGCGCTGCTGGTGGATGAGCTGGTTGGCCAGCAGCAGGTGGTGGTGAAGAACCTCGAGACCAACTATCGCAAGGTGCCCGGCGTGTCCGCGGCGACCATCCTCGGCGATGGCAGCGTGGCGCTGATCCTCGACATCACCGATCTGCACCGTCTCAACCGAGCCAAGAAGGAGGCGCGGCGCGACGCCCGTCCCGCCGTCTCCACGACCCTGAATCCCAAGGAGGTAGAGCCGTCATGAGCATCGAGACCACCGAAGCGGCCCTGGCCGCCACCGAGGCCGAAAACCGCGAATTCCTGGTGTTTTCGCTGGGCGACGAGGAATACGCCATCGATATCCTCAAGGTGCAGGAGATCCGCGGCTACGAGAACGTCACCCGCATCGCCAACGCCCCCGAATTCATCAAGGGCGTGACCAATCTGCGCGGTGTGATCGTGCCGATCGTCGACCTGCGCATCAAGTTCCATCTGGAGAACGTCGAGTACGGCGGCCAGACCGTGGTGATCGTGCTCAACGTCGGCGAGCGCATCGTCGGCATCGTGGTCGACGGCGTCTCCGACGTCATGACCCTGACGCCCGAGCAGATCAAGCCGGCGCCGGAGTTCGGCGTGACCCTGTCCTCCGACTTCCTCAGCGGCCTCGGCAGCCTCGAGGACCGCATGCTGGTGCTGGTGGACATCGACAAGCTGCTGACCAGCCAGGAGATGGCCCTGGTCGACAGCGTGAGCGAATAAGCCGGCACGTTCGGGCGCTCACGGCGGGAGGCGACGCGCCCGGCGTGCCGGACCATCGCGAGCAGGCTGTCATCACGTTCCTGGGCGCTGCGCTTGGCGCCCAGGCACCGACATCCTCGCGCCGCCTCGTGCCCGGCGCTCGTCTGCCATCCCCGGCAAGCAAGCCGCGCTCTGCCAATAACAACACACCCGACAAGAGGTGACGCATGCGCCAGCTGACAACGACAACAAAACTGTGGGCCACCCTGGGCATCATCTGGCTGGCCATGGGCCTGATGATGGCCTGGAGCGCCTGGGAGAATCGCCAGACCATGCTGGAGGAGCGCCGCGGGGCCCTCCAGGACACCGTCCATCTGGCCCAGAGCCTGATCGCGGGCCAGGCCGAGCGGGCCGCGGCCGGTGAGATCTCGACGGACGAGGCCAAGGCCAGGGCCGCGGCGCTGATCGAGGACATGGAGTACGACCACGGCCGCGGCTATCTCTACGTCTTCGACGACGACTTCGCGATGCAGAGCCACCCGCGCCTGGCCGCGGGCACCGACGTCGGAAGCTTCGAGAACGTCGAGGGTCGCCTGCTGTTCCGCGAGTTCGCCGAGGACGTGGCCAGCGACGACGGCTATGTCGACTACCTGTGGCCGCACACCGAGGGCAGCGAGCCGATTCCCAAGTCGTCCTACCACGAGCGCTTCGCGCCCTGGGGCTGGACGATCGGCACCGGCGTCTACATCGACGACGTCAATGCCGCCTTCATGGCGTCACTGGCCCGCTCGTTGATGGCGCTGCTGATCATCGGCGTGCCGGTCAGCCTGCTGATGGGATGGGTGATCCGTGGCGTGACCCGCTCGCTGGGGGGCGATCCCCGCTACGCCGCCGCCTCGGTGCGGGCCATCGCCGACGGCGATCTGACCCGGGAAGTGCGACTGCGCGGCGGCGACGAGCGCAGCCTGCTGTTCGATATCGAGCGCATGCGCCGGGCCCTGGTCGACACCATCGGCGACATCCATCGCGACAGTGATGCGGTGCATCAGGACGTGGAAGCGCTGGGCGAAGGCAACGACGAGCTGGCCACCCGCACCGAGCAGCAGGCCGCGGCGCTGGCCCAGACCGCCTCGAGCATGGAGCAGCTGACCACCACCGTTGGGCACAACGCCGAGCACGCCGAGCAGGCGCGCGCGGTGGCCGACGAGACCGCCCAGGGCGCCGAGCGGGGCCGCCAGGCGATGGGCGAGGTGGTCAACGCGATCGACGCCATCAATGCCAGCGCCAGCGAGATGAGCGGCATCGTCGATACCATCGATTCGATCGCCTTCCAGACCAACATCCTGGCGCTCAACGCCTCGGTGGAGGCGGCTCGGGCGGGCGAAGAGGGCCGCGGCTTCGCGGTGGTGGCCGAGGAGGTGCGCCAGCTGGCCAGCCGCTCGGCCGAGGCGACCCGGGAGATCAAGGCATTGATCGATCGCGCCGATGGTCAGGTCGTGGCGGGCAGCCGGCGCGTCAAGGAGACCGACGAGGTGATCGTCGGGATGGTGGATGACATCCGCCGTCTTTCCGGCCTGGTGGAGGAGATCTCCACCGCCACCGGCGAGCAGCGTCAGGGCATCGAGCAGGTCGGCGAGGCGGTCACCCAGATGGATCGCATGACGCAGCAGAACGCGGGCCTCGTCGAGGGCAACAGCGACGCCTCTCAGCGCCTGGTGGCGCGAGCACGAGGCCTGCGCGAGCGGGTGGCCCACTTCCGCTTCGTGGCGGGGGCCGACGTCGAGACGCCCGCCGCGCTGCCGGCGGCCGCGGCCTCGGCGCGCGAGGCCGAACCGGCCATGGCCTGATACCGAGAATTCGTGATTCGGGGCGGCAAGGACCGCCCCTCCAAGAAAGGGAGTGCGTGGTGAGGAAGCTTCTCGACAACATGACCGTGCGGGTCAGCTGGAGCCTGGTGCTGGCGCTGTTCGCCGTGCTGATCCTGGTGCTCAGCGCCCTGGGGCTCTATGCGGTGCGCTACAGCGAGGATTCGCTGCGCACGCTCAACGAGGTCAACGTGGACCAGCAGTCCTCCCTCAACCGGGCCAATGCGCAGATGCTGTTCGCGCAGACGGAACTGCGCGGCCTGCATGCCCGGCTGGGGCAGGCGGTATGGCCGGAGGAGCGCGAGTCGGTGCAGGCCGAGGCGGCCGCGCTGGGCGCGACCCTCGACGAGATCGAGGCGACCTTCCAGGACTTCCTGGCGCTGCCGCGCCAGGCGGGGCAGGACGCGCTGATCGCGTCGATCGAGGAAGACTTCACGGCCCTGATGGACCAGGGACTCAGGCCCCAGCGTCAGGCCCTGGAGGAAGGCAGCGCCCAGGCCTTCGCCGACCTGAACGAGGACGTCGACCGCCTGACCCAGGCCTTCTACACCGATGCCGTGGCCTTCTTCGAGGCCTCGGAGGCCAACGGCGCCGCTCTCTACGACGACTTCTTCGACCTGTCGCGGCTGATGAAGGGGCTGATGATCGCCGTGCTGGTGATCGCCGCCCTGGCCATCGCGGTGGTGATGTGGGGCGTGACGGCCAACGTCATCCGCCCGCTGGGCCGCCTGGTCGGCTACTTCGAGCGGGTCGAGGGGGGAGACCTGTCCCAGGATATCCCGCAGTACGGCAACAACGAGATCGGCCGCCTCTATCGCTCGCTGGACGAGATGCAGCGGGGCCTGGCGGCGACGATCGGTAGCGTACGCAGCAGCGGCGAGTCGATCTACGCCGGCTCGCAGAGCATTGCCAGCGGCAACAATGATCTCTCGTCGCGCACCGAGCAGCAGGCCTCCTCGCTGCAGGAGACCGCCTCGAGCATGGAGGAGCTGTCCTCCACCGTCGGCCAGAACGCCGACAACGCCCAGCAGGCCAGCCAGCTTGCCGTCGAGGCCACGCGCACCGCTGAAGAGGGCGGCCAGGTGGTCGGCGAGGTGGTCTCGACCATGCACGAGATCCAGCATAGCTCCCAGCGGGTGGCCGAGATCATCGGCACCATCGACTCGATCGCCTTCCAGACCAACATCCTGGCCCTCAACGCCTCGGTGGAGGCGGCCCGGGCCGGCGAGCACGGCCGCGGCTTCGCGGTGGTGGCCGAGGAGGTCCGCAGTCTGGCCAGCCGCTCGGCGGACGCGTCCAGCGAGATCCGCGGCCTGATCGAGGCCTCGGTGAACCAGGTGGAGGCCGGTACCGCCCGCGTCGACAAGGCCGGCCAGACCATGACCGAGATCGTCGCCGCCGTGCAGCGGGTCAGCGACATCATGGACGAGATCGCCGCGGCCTCCAGCGAGCAGAGCAACGGCATCTCCCAGGTCAACGACGCCGTCACCCAGATGGATCAGGTGACCCAGCAGAACGCCACCCTGGTGCAGCAGGCGGCCAGTGCCGCCACCCAGCTCGAGGCCGAGGCCGGTCGGCTGCGTGACGTCACCGGCCGCTTCCGCTTGCCCTCGGGGGCCCAGGCACCGAACCACGAGGCCGCCCGCCAGGACGACCTGGCGCGCTGGATGCCGTCGCTGGTGGCCGCTGGCGGCCAGGACGGTGGACGCACACCGGACAGCGCCCGTGGCTCGCAGCCGCCGCGCCAGCGCGATCAGGACCCGAACGAGGAGTGGGAATCCTTCTGAAGGCCGATGCGCCGCCGGTGTCATTCGGCGGCGCTCCAACTCCATAACAAATGGCCAGCATCCAGGCACGCCGTAGGGAATTGATGACATGAGAAACAATCAGCCGATCACGCAGCGGGAGGTCGTGCTCGACGACGACCACTTCCTGATCTCGCGCACCGATCTCAAGGGGCGCATCACCTATGCCAACCCGGCCTTCATCGAGGTCAGCGGCTTCTCCAAGGAGGAGCTGATCGGGGCGCCGCACAACCTGGTGCGCCACCCGGACATGCCGCCGGCGGCCTTCCAGGACCTGTGGGATACCCTGGCCGCCGGCGAGACCTGGCACGGCCTGGTCAAGAACCGCTGCAAGAACGGCGACCATTACTGGGTCGACGCCAGCGTGTCACCGATCCTCGAGGACGGCGAGGTGGTCGGCCATGCCTCCATGCGCACCAAGGCCGATCCGGCCGACATCGAGCTGGCCGAGACCGTCTATGCGCGGATGCGCGAGGGCCACAAGACCGGCTATCGCCTCGACAAGGGATGGCTGGAGCGACGCGGCCTGCGCGGCGCGCTGGGCCGGCTGAACCTGAGCAGCATGCGCGCCAAGATGGTGGCCATGGTGGCGGTGGCCGGCGGGCTGCTGGCCGTGACCGGCGGCATGGGGCTGTTCGGCATCGACGATGCCGGCCAGCGCCTGCAGACCCTCAACCGCGACGGCCTGCAGGACGTCGCGCGGCTGCAGCAGATCGACCAGGTGATCACCCAGAGCCATCAGGATCTGACCCGTCGCGAGCCCTTCGAGCTGATCAACCAGCGTGAGGAGGTGATCGCCGGGCTCGAAGAGGCCGAGACGCGCCTCGCGTCGCTGTGGGAGGGGTATCGAGGCGACGGCCGTAATGCCTCCGCGGTGGCCGATGACTTCGGCGAGGAACTCGATCACTATCGCCAGGCGGGGCTCTCGCATGCGGTGTCGCTGCTCAATTCCGACGACAACTTCCAGGTCTTCTCCAACCTGCCGCCTCATGCCAAGGAAATGCGCGACTGGGGCGAGGGGCTGTCGAGTGACGTCAACGAACTGATCGCCGAGGAGCAGCAGGCGGCCACGGCGCTGGCCGACGAGGCGAAGGCGACCGAGCAGCGTATGACCCTGGTGCTGGCGATGATGCTGGGCATCGGCCTGCTGGCGCTGGGTCTGCTGGGCTGGCTGCAGCTGCGTGCCCTGATCCGGCCGCTGCGCGGCGCGCAGCAGTTCACCCTGCAGATCGCCTCCGGCAACCTCGGCGCCACCCCGCCCCACCGCCGCCGCGATGAGGTCGGGCGCATGCTCGGCGCGCTGGAGCTGATGCGCAAGAGCCTGGGCAGCATCGTCGGTGACGTCAGCAACGGGGTCGAACGGGTGGCCCCGGCTGCCCGGGACATCGCCTCCGGCAACGAGGAACTGGCTTCGCGCACCGAGCAGCAGGCCGCCTCGCTGCAGCAGACCGCCTCCAGCATGGAGGAAATGACCACCACGGTGCAGCACAACTCCGACAACGCCCAGCAGGCCAGCGGCCTGGCCTCGGACAATGCCACCCAGACCGCCGAGACCGGCGAGCTGATGCAGCAGCTGGTGGGCACCATGGGCGAGATCACCGAAGGCTCGAAGAAGATGACGGAAATCATCGACGTCATCGATTCGATCGCCTTCCAGACCAATATCCTGGCCCTCAACGCCTCGGTGGAGGCGGCCCGGGCCGGCGAGCAGGGCCGCGGCTTCGCCGTGGTGGCCGGCGAGGTGCGTCAGCTGGCCAGCCGCTCGGCGTCCGCCGCCCAGGAGATCAAGGCGCTGATCGACGGCTCGGCCCGGCAGATCGAGGGCGGCGCCCAGCTGGTCAAGCGCGCCGAGAGCTCGCTTTCCGAGGTGCTCGAGGCCTCGACCCGGGTCAACGACATCATGGGCGAGATCACCGCGGCCTCCACCGAGCAGAGCAACGGCATCGGCCAGATCAATCAGGCGGTGATGGAGATGGATCGGGTGACCCAGCAGAACGCCGAGCGCGTGCAGGCCTCCGCCCAGGCGGCCACCGAGCTCGATCAGCAGGCCGCCGAGCTGGCCCAGGCCGTGGCCGCCTTCCGCCTGCGCGGCGCGGGCCTGGAACGAGCGCCGTCGCTGAGCGAGCGGCGCGGTGCCGCCGAGCGCCAGCCGCTGCCGGCCGCCTCCGCAAAGGCTCGCACCGCGTCCAGTGCCTCGGCCGAGGCATCCCGCGGGACGATGTCCCCGCAGACCCGCACGTCCCAGGCAGCGGACCTCGAGGAATGGGAGGAATTCTAACGTGACACAGGAGCTGCCCTCGTCGGGGCCGGGAAGCTGGGCGGGCGGCGGTCAGTTCGAGCGTGACCTCGAACTGACCGATGCGGACTTCGCCCGCATCCGTCAGCTCATCTACCAGCGGGCCGGCATCGTGCTGGCCGAGCACAAGCGGGAGATGGTCTATAGCCGCTTGGCCAAGCGGCTTCGCCATCATGGCCTGACGCGCTTCGCCGATTATCTGGCACGCCTCGAGCGCCAGCCCGATGCCCGCGAGTGGGAGGCCTTCACCAATGCCCTGACCACCAACCTCACCGCCTTCTTCCGCGAGGCGCATCACTTCCCGCTGCTGGCGACCCACGTGCGCGAGCGGCGTGGCCCTGTGCGGGTGTGGAGCTCGGCGGCGTCCACCGGCGAGGAGCCCTATTCCATCGCCATGACGCTGGCCGAGGCGCTGGGCTCGCGGGCCGGCGACGCCGAGGTGGTGGCCACGGACATCGACACCGAGGCGCTGGAGAAGGCCCGCGCCGGGGTCTATGCCATGGAGCAGATCCACAAGCTCGACGAGGCGCGGGTCAAGCGTTTCTTCCAGCGCGGCCGCGGCGCCCACGAGGGGCTGGCCCGGGTGCGGCAGGAGCTCAAGGACATGGTCGACTTCCAGCCGCTCAACCTGCTGGCGCCCTCCTGGTCGATCCAGGGGCCCTTCGATGCGATCTTCTGTCGCAACGTGATGATCTACTTCGACAAGCAGACCCAGGCGCGGATCCTCGAGCGCTTCGCCCCGTTGCTCAAGCCCGACGGCCTGCTGTTCGCCGGGCATTCCGAGAACTTTTCCTACACCACCGAGGCCTTCCGGCTGCGGGGACAGACCGTCTACGTGCGCAAGGCGCGTTAAAGAACGGGCGCGTTAAAGAACCGGGAGCGCCGGCCGATAGTGACCCCATCGGCCGGCGACGGGGGTGGCATGCCGTCCGCCGCCCGCCCGCATGGAGAGGAGACATCCCTTGAGCGCACCCAAGATCAAGGTGCTGTGCGTCGACGATTCGGCGCTGATACGCGACCTGCTGACCGAGATCATCAATCAGCAGCCCGACATGGAAGTGGTGGCCGTGGCGCCGGACCCGCTGGTGGCCCGCGACCTGATCAAGCGCCACGACCCGGACGTCATCACCCTGGATGTCGAGATGCCGCGCATGGACGGCCTCGACTTCCTGGAGCGGCTGATGCGGCTACGGCCGATGCCGGTGCTGATGGTCTCGTCGCTAACCCAGGCCGGTTCCGAGGTGACCCTGCGCGCCCTGGAACTCGGCGCCCTGGACTTCGTGGCCAAGCCGTCGCTGGGCATTCGCCACGGCATGCAGGCCTACGCCGACGAGATCGCCGAGAAGCTGCGCGCGGCGGCACGCTCGCGGCCGCAGCGCGCCCGTCGCCGTGACGCTCCGGCGCCGAAGACCCTCGAGGCTCCGCTGGTGTCGAGCGAGAAGCTGATCATCATCGGCGCCTCCACCGGCGGCACCGAGGCCATCCGCAGCGTGCTGGAGCCGCTGCCAGCGGGCAGCCCGGCGATCCTGATCACCCAGCACATGCCCGGGGGCTTCACTCGCTCCTTCGCCGAGCGCCTCGACCGGTTGTGCCAGATCACGGTCAAGGAAGCCGAGGACGGCGAGCGCATCCTGCCCGGGCACGCCTACATCGCGCCGGGGGACACTCACCTCAAGCTGGCGCGCAGCGGCGCCAACTATGTCGCGCGGCTGGACAGCGGCCCGCCGGTCAACCGTCACCGGCCCTCGGTGGACGTGCTGTTCCACTCCGCCGCCACCCAGGCCGGCCGCAACGCCATCGGCGTGTTGTTGACCGGCATGGGCAAGGACGGCGCCGCCGGGCTGCTGGAGATGCGCCAGGCCGGGGCCCAGACCCTGGCCCAGGACGAGGCCAGCTGCGTGGTGTTCGGCATGCCGCGCGAGGCCATCGCCCTGGGCGGCGCGGCCGAAGTCGTCGCCCTGGACGCGGTGGCGCCGCGGCTGCTCAAGCTGGTCGCCGCCTCCGGTCGCGCCCAGCGGGTGTAAGAAGGACTGTCATTTCGGCTCAGGAGTCGCCTCGATGCTCAACCTATTGCGCAATTTCAAGATCAGCCGGGTCGTCAACGGCGTGCTGGTTTGCTTCCTGCTGTTCCTGGTGGTGGTGGCGGGCCTGGGCTGGACGGCCAGCCGCACGGCCCATGACACCCTGTCGACTCTGGACCGGATCAACGTCGAGCAGCTCAACGAGATCAACCGCGCCGATGCGCTGCTGACCGGAGGCCTGGTCGACCTTCAGACCGCCTCCGGCCACTTCCTGATGGGGCGCACCAGCCAGGCCGATAACGCCCTGGCCTCGGCCCTGGACAAGATCGAGCGCGCCGAGGCGCGCTACGAGAACTACGCCGGCGTGCCGCGCACGCCCCAGGGCGAGGCGCTGGGCGCCCGCGTCGAGGCAGATTTCGACGCCGTGCTGGCGCTGGTGCGCGAGGGCTACGAGACCCTGGACCGGGTGGATACCCAGGGCTTCTCCCAGCTGCGTCAGCGCATGACGGAACCCCGCGAGGCCCTCGAGGCGTCGCTGACCGAGTTCGTGCGCTACGCCGGGGAGCGCGGCGACACCCTGATGGCCGACTACAGCGTCATGGAGGGCCGCTTCGGCATGATCGGCCTGGCCATCCTGGCGCTGGCGGCGCTGATCATGGGGGGCATCTACCTGACCCTGCGCCGGCTGCTGGTGCTGCCGCTGCGTCAGGCTGTGCGCGATCTCGAAGGCATCGCCGAGGCCGACCTGTCCCGCGAGATCCAGGTCAAGGGGCGCAACGAGATCGGCCAGCTGTTCGCCGCCATGCGCGACATGCAGGGCAACCTGGGTCGCATCGTCGGCGACGTGCGCCAGGGCAGCGGCGCCATTCACGGCCGCGCCCGGGAGATCTCCCGCGGCAACGCCGATCTGTCCTCGCGCACCGAACAGCAGGCCGCTTCGCTGGAGGAGACCGCCTCCAGCATGGAAGAGCTCACCGCCACGGTGCGCCAGAACGCCGACAACTCCCGCCAGGCCAGCGGCCTGGCCCAGGAGGCCACCAGCACCGCCGAGCGCGGTGGCGAGGTGGTCCAGCAGGTGGTGCAGACCATGCACGGCATCGCCGGCAGCTCGCAGAAGGTCGCCGACATCACCGGGGTGATCGACTCGATCGCCTTCCAGACCAACATCCTGGCGCTCAATGCCTCGGTGGAGGCGGCGCGGGCCGGCGAGCAGGGCCGCGGCTTCGCGGTGGTGGCCGGCGAGGTGCGTCAGCTGGCCAGCCGCTCGGCCGAGGCGGCCAAGGAGATCAAGGCACTGATCGACGGCTCCGTGACCCAGGTGCAGGAGGGCTCGGCGCTGGTCGAGCAGGCCGGTTCGACCATGCAGGAGGTGGTCGCCTCGGTGCGCCGGGTGACCGACATCATGGACGAGATCTCGGCGGCCTCCCAGGAGCAGAGCGACGGCATCGAGCAGGTCGGTCAGGCGGTGGGCCAGATGGACCAGGTCACCCAGCAGAACGCTGGCCTGGTGCAGGAGGCGGCCTCCGCCGCGTCCGAGCTGGAGGCTCAGGCCACGCGCCTGGAACAGGCCGTGTCGGTGTTCCGGCTGAGCGGTGGTGAATCCGCCGCCCTGCCGGCGGCCGGTCCGGCCGCGGCCCCCCGTCAGGCTCCTGCCCCAGCGCCGCGCGCCGAGGCCGCGCCTCAATCCCGGCCCGAGCCGACCCGCCCCGCCCCGCGGGCGGCGACCGCGGCCGAGGACGACTGGGAAGAATTCTGAACATGGCCGGTGGCGTGCCGCCGGCCCCGCAACGCAATTGCCCCGACTAGCAAAAGAAGAGGAATCCCGATGGCGGACAAGAACATGAGCATCCTGGTGGTGGATGACTTCCCGACCATGCGGCGTATCGTGCGCAGCCTGCTCAAGGAACTGGGCTTCACCAACGTCGAGGAGGCCGAGGACGGTCAGGAGGCGCTCAACAAGCTCAAGGCCGGCGGCTTCGAGTTCGTGGTGTCCGACTGGAACATGCCCAACCTGGACGGCCTGGAGATGCTCAAGCAGATCCGTGCCGATGATGATCTCAAGGAGCTGCCGGTGCTGATGGTCACCGCCGAGGCCAAGAAGGAGAACATCATCGCCGCCGCCCAGGCCGGCGCCAACGGCTACGTGGTCAAGCCCTTCACCTCGGCGACCCTCGAGGAGAAGCTCAACAAGATCTTCGAGAAGCTGGGCATGTGATACCCGGCCGGGTCCGCGCGGGCCCGGCATGCAGGAGAGGCGATGATGAGCACCGAGACACAGCCTGGCGACCACCAGGCGAACGGAGACGAACTGGTCCAGCGCATTGGCCACCTGACGCGCATGCTGCGCGACAGCATGCGCGAGCTGGGGCTGGACAAGGAGATCGAGCGGGCGGCGGACGCGATTCCCGATGCCCGCGACCGCCTGAGCTACGTGGCGACCATGACCGAGCAGGCGGCGGAGCGTGCCCTCAACGCCATCGATCGTGCCCAGCCGCTGCAGGACCGCCTCAGCGAGGGGGCCGAGGCCCTGGACGCGCGCTGGGCCGAGTGGTTCGCCGAGCCCAAGGAGCTCGACGACGCCCGCGAGCTGGTCAAGGACACCCGTGGCTACCTGGCCGAGGTGCCCCAGACGACCCAGGCGACCCACAAGGAGCTGCTCGAGATCATGATGGCCCAGGACTTCCAGGACCTGACCGGCCAGGTGATCAAGAAGATGATGGACGTCATCCGCGAGATCGAGCATCAGCTGGTGCAGGTGCTGATCGACAGCGTGCCCCAGGGCGAGGCCCGCGACAGCATGCAGCGTCGCGCCGACGGTCAGCGCGAGAGCGAGGCCAGGAAGCGCGACGAGGAGGACAGTCTGCTCAACGGCCCGCAGATGAAGCCCGAGGCCGAGGACGTGGTGGCCGATCAGGATCAGGTGGACGACCTGCTCGACCAGCTGGGCTTCTGAGTCATCGCCGAACACCGTCTGCGCCCGGCCAGCCTGGGGTCAGACCCCGGCGGTGTCGATGTGGCCGGAGAGGTGTCCGATGACGGGCCGGGTGGCGTGGCCGGGGGCTGACCCCTGAGCCATGCCCACCGCCGTCCTTTCTTCCCGCTTTCCCCTTCCGGCAAGCGGCCGAGGCGCGTGGATAAGCCCACGAAAATCGGCCCTTTTCGCCTGACCGTTCCTACCTTCCTCCCCGGATAATGGCCAGGGTGCGCACGAGTGCCCGGTGACTGGCCATGGCCGACGACAGCAGCGACGACGAGAAGACAGAAGAGCCCACGGCTCGACGCCTGGAGAAGGCGCGCGAGGACGGGCAGGTAGCCCGTTCCCGGGAGCTGGCCACCTTCATGCTGCTGCTCGGCGGCGTGATCGGCCTCGGAGCCATGGGCGCGAGCCTCTTCGAACTGGTCGGTGGCGTCATGGAGCAGGCCTTCCTGTTCGAGCGTCGGCAGGCCATGGAAACCATCCCGATGCTGGTCCAGGCGCTGGCACTGGGGCAGCGCACCCTGATCGGCATGCTGCCGCTGTTCCTGTTGCTGGCGGTGATCGCGCTGGTGGCGCCGGCGCTGCTGGGCGGCTGGGTGATCTCCGCCAAGTCGCTCAAGCCCCAGGCCAGCAAGCTCAATCCGTTCAAGGGGCTCAAGCGCATGCTGGGCGTCCAGGCGCTGGTGGAGCTCGCCAAGGCCATCGCCAAGTCGGTGCTGGTGGGCGGCGTGGGCGTGGCCTACCTCTACCTGCACCGCGGCGAGTTCATGGCGTTGATGGGCATGCCCGTCCAGCGGGCCCTGGCCGACGCCATGTGGATGGCCGCCGAGGCCTGCGGCCTGATGGTGCTGACCCTGCTGGTGGTGATCCTGATCGACGTGCCCTACCAGCTGTGGAACCACACCAAGCAGCTGCGCATGTCGAAGGACGAGATCAAGCGCGAGCACAAGGAGTCCGAGGGCGACCCCCAGGTCAAGGGCCGCATCCGCCAGCAGCAGCAGGCCATGGCGCGCGGGCGGATGATGAGCCAGGTGCCGGAGGCCGACGTGGTGATCACCAACCCCACGCACTACGCCGTGGCGCTCAAGTACGAGCAGGCCGGCATGAGCGCACCGCGGGTGGTGGCCAAGGGCACCGACGCCGTGGCGGCGCGCATCCGCGAGGTGGCCGAGGAGGCCGGGGTGCCGCGCCTGGAGGCGCCGCCGCTGGCTCGCTCGCTCTATCACCATGTGGATCTGGAGGCCGAGATCCCCGCCGACCTCTACACCGCGGTGGCGGAGGTGCTGGCCTGGGCCTTCGGCCTGAAACGCGTTGCCGAAGAGGGCGGCGAGGCCCCGCCGACCCCCGAGAACCTGCCGATTCCGGACGCCGTGGCGGCGCCGGGAGCGGGCCCTGACACCGACGAGGCACGAGCATGAAGGCCCTGAGCCAATACCTGCCGCGACGCAACCTGATGGCCGACGTGCCGATGAAGCTGCTGGCCGGCCCGCTGCTGATCATCATGATCCTGTCGATGATGATCCTGCCGCTGCCGCCCTTCGCGCTGGACCTGCTGTTCACCTTCAACATCGCCATGGCGGTGATGGTGCTGCTGGTCAGCATGTTCACCCAGAAGCCGCTGGACTTCGCCGCCTTCCCCGCGGTGCTGCTGTTCACCACCCTGCTGCGGCTGTCGCTCAACGTGGCCTCGACCCGCGTGGTGCTGATGAACGGCCACGAGGGCGGCGATGCCGCCGGCAAGGTGATCGAGGCCTTCGGCCAGTTCCTGGTCGGCGGCAACTTCGCCGTCGGCCTGGTGGTGTTCGCCATCCTGGTGATCATCAACTTCATGGTCATCACCAAGGGCGCGGGGCGCATCGCCGAAGTGGGCGCTCGCTTCATGCTCGACGCCATGCCCGGCAAGCAGATGGCCATCGACGCCGATCTCAACGCCGGCCTGATCGGCGAGGAAGAAGCCCGTCAGCGCCGCGCCGACGTGTCCCAGGAGGCCGACTTCTACGGCTCCATGGACGGCGCCAGCAAGTTCGTGCGCGGCGACGCCATGGCCGGCCTGGTGATCATGGTGGTCAACATCATCGGCGGCCTGCTGATCGGCCTGCTGCAGTACGACATGGCGTTCTCCGACGCCGCCCGCACCTACGTGCTGCTGACCATCGGCGACGGCCTGGTGGCGCAGATCCCGGCGCTGGTGATCTCCACCGCCGCCGGCGTGACCGTGTCCCGGGTGACCACCGACCAGGACGTCGGCCAGCAGATGATCAGCCAGCTGTTCGTCAATCCCAGGGTGCTGTTCCTGGCCGCCGGCGTGATGGGGCTGCTGGGCCTGGTGCCGGGCATGCCCAACCTGGTGTTCCTGCTGTTCACCGCGCTGCTCGGCGGCCTGGCCTGGTGGATGCTGCGCCAGCAGGAGCGCCAGCTGGTCGAGGAGCAGACCCAGGTCGCCCCGCCGCCGGCGCCGGAAGCCCCGGAAGCCAGCTGGGAGGACGTGCAGCTGGTCGACACCCTGGGCCTCGAGGTCGGCCACCGGCTGATTCCCATGGTCGACGCCCAGCAACAGGGCGAGCTGCTCGGCCGCATCAAGAGCGTGCGCAAGAAGTTCGCCCAGGAGGTCGGCTTCCTGCCGCCGGTGGTGCACATCCGCGACAACCTGGAGCTCTCGCCCAACGCCTACTCGCTGAGTCTCAAGGGCGCCGAGATCGGCCGCGCCGAGGCCTATCCGGGGCGCTGGCTGGCCATCGACCCGGGCCAGGTCTCCGGCGAGCTGTCCGGCACCCCGACCCGGGACCCGGCCTTCGGCCTGCCGGCGGTGTGGATCGACACCGAGCAGCGCGAGCATGCCCAGGTCTACGGCTACACCGTGGTCGACGCCAGCACCGTGGTGGCCACGCACCTCAATCACCTGTTGCACCGCCATGCCGCCGAGATGCTCGGCCGCCAGGAGGTACAGAAGCTGCTCGACAAGCTGGGCGAGGACCAGAAGTCGCTGGTCGAGGAAGTGGTGCCCAAGGCGATCTCGCTCACCGTGCTGCAGCGGATCCTCCAGCACCTGCTCGACGAGGACGTCTCGATCCGCGACATGCGCACCATCCTCGACGCCCTGGCCGAGCACGCGCCCCAGCAGCAGGATCCGGGTGAACTCACCGCCGTGGTCCGCGTGGCGCTGGGGCGCGCCATCACCCAGCAGTGGTTCGCCGGCCACGAGACCCTCAACGTCCTGGGGCTGGACGGCCAGCTCGAGCAGGTGCTGCACCAGGCCATGAACGGCAGCGGCGCCCTGGAGCCGGGCCTGGCCCAGACGCTGATGGACCAGGCCGAGCAGGCCCTGAGCCGCCACGAGGCCAGCGGCGAGCCGCCGGTGCTGGTGGTGCAGCACTCGCTGCGCCCGGTGCTGGCGCGATTCCTGCGCCGCCGCCTGAATCATCTGGTGGTGATGTCCCAGGCCGAGATTCCCGATGACCGGACCCTGAAGGTCACTACCCTGATCGGAGGACAGTGAGCGACATGAGCGTCATGCGATTCGTCGGCGAAACCAGCCGCGAGGCGATGCGCAAGGTGCGCAGCGCCCTGGGCGACGAGGCCCTGATCCTGGCCAACCGACCCACCGAGACGGGCGTCGAGATCCTGGCCATGGCCGACGAGGCGGCTGAGACCATGGTGGCGTCCACGCTTCCTGAATCCACCGCGCCGGCGCCCGCCGAGCCCGCCTCCCGGCCGCCGAGCGAGCCGGCTCCCACATCCGCGGCGCCCGACGGCGGCGGCCTGGAGGCCATGAGCGAGCGGCTGCTGCGCGAGATGCAGGACATGCGCGCGCTGCTGGCCCGGGGGGCCGCGTCGCCCGCCGCCCCGACGACATCGTCGTCCGCGGGTCGCGAGACGCTGGCCGAGACCCTGCGCGATGCCGGCTTCGGCCGCGTGGTGATCGACGAGCTGCTCCAGGGCCTGCCGGCCGAGCTGGCCGGCGCCGAGGCCGAGCCCGCCGCGGCCCAGGCCTGGCTGAGCCGCCGCCTGGCCGGTCGCCTGCCGGTGGGCATCGACCCCGAGACCTTCCTCGACACGCCCGGCATCCTGGCGCTGGTCGGTCCCACCGGGGTCGGCAAGACCACCACCACCGCCAAGCTGGCCGCGCGCTGCGTGCAGCGCCACGGCGCCGAGCATGTCGCCCTGGTCACCACCGACGGCTTCCGCGTCGGCGCCCACGAGCAGCTGCGCATCTACGCCGAGCTGCTCGGGGTGCCGCTGCACGCGCTGTCGCCCGAGCAGTCCATGGACGAGCTGCTGGCCGAGCTTGCCGGCCGGCGCTGGATCATCATCGACACCGTGGGCATGAGCCAGCGCGACCGCCGCATCATCGCCCAGGCGTCCCAGCTGCAGGGCGGCGCCGAGCGGGTGCGCATGCTGCTGGTGCTCAACGCCGCCAGCCAGCCGGGCACGCTGGAGGAAGTGGTCACTCACTATCGTCAAGCCGCCCGGGCCGCGGGCGTGGCCCTCGACGACTGCCTGCTGACCAAGCAGGACGAGGCCGGCCAGCTGGGCCCGGCCCTGGACACCCTGATTCGCCACGGCCTGCGGCTGCGCTATGTCTCCACCGGCCAGCGGGTGCCGGAGGACCTGGCGCCGGCCGAGGCCGCGCCGCTGGTCGAGGCTGCCCTGGCGGCGGCGCGCCCCGGCGATGACCTGCCCGCGGCCAGCGTGAAGAGCGCTCGCCCCGACGCCGACGCGCTGCTCGGCCAGGGCCGCCGCCTCGGCGCCCTGCTCGCCACGCTGCGTCGCCGGCTGACCGGCTTCGCCACCCTCGAGGCCGCCTGGGACCTGAGCGCGCTGCCCGCCTGCCTGCAGGAGGATCACCTCTCGCGCCTGCTGGAGGCGCCGCCGCAGCGGGCCGGCATGCTGTGGGCGGCGCGTCGCTCGCTGCCCGGGGCCGACTGGGCGATGCCCGATCTGGGCATCGACGACCGCGGCGGCTGGGTGGTGCTGCCCGACCTGCAACATCGCCAGCCGGCGGGCTGGCCGGCGCGGCTCGGTCAGGCCCGGGAGCGGCAAGGCGTGGCCGTGCATCTGCTGCCCGGCCTGCCCGACGCCGACACCTGGCTGTGGCTGGACGAGACCCGCGCCCCCTGGCTGTGCCAGGTGCGCCCCGCCCAGCGCGTCGTCCACGACGGCGAGCGCCGCTCGCTGTCGAGCCTCGAGCCGCTGGCCGAGGCCGCCGAGACCCGGGATGCGCGCTTCCGCGGCCAGACCGTGCGCGTGCGCTTCGCGCGCCTGGCGGTGGAGGCCGGCCCCGGCGGTCGCCGCGGGCCTGTGGCCTCCTGTGCCATGACCGCCTGGTTCGCCAGCCTGGTGGACCCGGAAAGCGGCCGCGTGCTGGCGCGGCGCCAGTGGCTGACCCCGCTGCCGGCCGGCGCCGACGTGCTGCCGCTGCTGATCGGCCAGCTCCACGGCGAGGCTCTGCCGCGCCAGGCGCGCCGCGCCTGGGAGCGCCTGCCGGCGCTGCTGCCGGCGGAGACCGATCGCGAGCTGCGCCAGCTGCTGGCCGCCGGGCTGGCCGCTGCGGCGGGCCATCTCGATCAGTCCTCCGATGACGATGCGGAGGAGCTGCGCGGCGATCTGCTGGCGCTGCTGGGCGGCCGTCGCCGTCGCCGCGAGGGTGCCCTGCTGGAGGCGCTGCTGCAGCTGCTGACGGCGCGGGATGCCATTCGCCACGTCGGCGCCGCCGGCCTGGAGGGGCTGCGGTGATGGCCGGCGATCAGGCCGCGGGGCTGCGCGCCTGGGCGGCCAGCCTCGATCGCCCGGCCGCCGAGGCCGGAAGCGACTCCGTGCCCGAACCGGCAGGCGTCGAGACATCGCCGGCCGAGTCGGCCGAGGCCCCGCCGACCACCCTGGTGGTGGTGGGGCTGCCGAGCACCGCGCCGGAACAGGCCGAGCGAGTGACCGCGCTGCTCGATCACTGGGCCGAGCGAGGACGGCGCTGGGTCGGCGACCCGCGGCGCTGGAAGGTGGTACCCGTGGCCATCTCGAGCCCGCATCTGGCCGTGCTGGCGCAAGAGCAGCCGCGCTGGGCGCTGTGGGTGGGCGCCGACGGCGAGGCCTTTCGCCGCGCACTGGGCGTGCTCGGCCGGCTGGCGGAAGGCGGCGGGCCGCGGCGCCTGATCGCCGTGCATCCGCCGGGGATGCCGCGCCGCGGGCTGCTCGACAACCTGCGCCAGGCCGCTGGGCATTACTTCGGCATCGACCTGCTGGTGCTGGCATGAGGCGCCGCCTGATGCTCGGGGCGCTCGCCGCCCTCGCCGGTTTCGTCCCGACGGCCCACGCCGCCGGCAGCTGGGTGGCCGAGGCGCCCTCGGTGCGTGCCGCGATCGTCGGTCGGGAGACCGCCAGCGAGGCGCTGACGCCGCCCGCCGGCACCGAGGGCCGCATCCGCGAGGTGCGCTGGCGCTTCCGTACGCCGCCCGGCCAGGGCGGGCACGCGCGGCTCTGCCATCCGGCCGGCTGCGTGACGCTGCCGGCCCCACGCGGGCGCAGCACGGCCCTGGCGGGACTGCCCGCCGGCGAGCCGCTGAGTTTTCGCTTCTCGCCGCTGCCGGGGCAGGCCCCGCTGGCGGTCGAGAGGCTGCAGGTGATCGTGAACTTTCAGTAAGGCCCAAGGCCCGTGAGAGCAGAGAGGCGAGGCTGAGCCATGTACACAGCACAAGGCAAGATCGAACAGGACGCGCTGCTGGATGACTACCTGCCGCTGGTGCGCCGTCAGGCGCTGGCGCTGCAGGTGCGTCTGCCGGCGAGCATCGAGCTGGACGACCTGATCCAGGCCGGCACCGTGGGCCTGCTGGAGGCGCTGGGGCGTTTCGATTCGTCCCAGGGCGCGAGCTTCGCCACCTTCGCCAGCCAGCGCATCCGCGGCGCCATGCTCGACGAGCTGCGCAGCCGCGACTGGCTGCCGCGCAGCGTGCGGCGTAATGCCCGGGCCGCCGACGAGGCCGCCCGCCGGCTCGAGCAGGAGCTGGGGCGCCCGGCCGAGGAGACCGAGATCGCCGCGGCCCTGGACATGGACCTCGAGAGCTATCGCCGGCTGCTCAGCGATACCAACAGCGGCCAGCTGCTGCCCTTCGAGGAGCTGATGGCCGAGGGCGGCGAGGGCCGGCTGCTGGAGGACGGCGTCGCCGAGACGCCCTTCGCCCGGCTGATCGACCATCAGCAGCGGACCCAGCTGGTGGAGGCGATCGAGGCGCTGCCGGAGCGCGAGAAGCTGCTGATGGCGCTCTACTACCAGGAAGAGCTCAATCTCAAGGAGATCGGCGCCGTGCTCGGCGTCACCGAGTCCCGGGTCTGTCAGCTGCACAGCCAGGCCGTGGGGCGACTGCGCGGGAAGCTGCGCGACAACTAACCGCATCAAGCTTGGCCGGTCGAGGCCGATAACCATCCACCGGATGGCGACAGGGCTCGGAGGCAATGAGCTTTCCCGGCGCCAGACCGCTGCGAGGGCGCTGTGAACCCTTCCCTGGGCGCTACTTTTGCCATCCATGGCAAAAACCCCTCGCATCGGCCTGTCCCCGGCGCTCATCGGCCCGTATCTCGGGCCACGAACGTCATCCACTTAATCGTCGAAACGCGACAGGGAGTCCCCCATGAACCCGTCCACCCTGATCGGGATCCTGGCCAGCATCGTGATGCTGGCGAGCGTCCTGCTGTTCACCGCCGAGTCGCCGCAGAGCTTCGTCAATCTGCCGGGCCTGGCCATCGTGCTGGCCGGTACCCTGGCCGCGACCTTCATCAGCTATCCGCTCAAGGAGGTGGTGCGGGTGGTGCGCCTGGTGGGCATCGTCTTTCGCCGCGAGAACACCTACATCCGTGACGACATCAAGGAGCTGGTGGACATGTCGCGGCTGTGGTTCAAGGGCGACGTGCGGGCCGTGGAGTCGGCCCTGGAGCAGGCCCGCAATCCCTTTCTCCGCACCGGTATCCAGCTGGTCATCGCCAACACCAAGGAGGAGGAGATCTTCGACCTGCTGCGCTGGCGCATCGCCCGGCTCAAGGCCCGCGAGCACGCCGAGGCGCAGATCTTTCGCACCATGGCCACCTATGCCCCGGCCTTCGGCATGATCGGCACTCTGGTGGGGCTGGTGAACATGCTCGAGGTGATGGAGGCCGGCGACCTGAACGTCATCGGCCCACGCATGGCGGTAGCGCTGCTCACTACCTTCTACGGCATCCTGCTGGCCAACCTGGTGTTCAAGCCCATCGCGGTGAAGCTCGAGCGGCGCACCGAGGAGCGCCTGATCGCCATGAACATGGTGCTCGAGGGCATCTCGCTGATCACCAAGCGGCGCCTGCCGTCGTTCATCGAGGAGACGCTCAACTCCTTCGTCGCCAACTATCACGACGAGATCCGTGACCCGGCGAAGGGCGGCGTTCCCAGCGGCGAGGAGGCCGGGCAGCGTGCTTGACCACGATACCCGCCAGGCGCTGGCGCCGCCCGGGCAGGGCGGCGAGGAAGGCGAGAGCTGGCTGATGAGCTATCTCGACGTCCTGACCCTGCTGATCACCCTGTTCGTGCTGCTGCTCTCCATGAGCAGCCTGGCCACGGGGGAGGGGGAAAGCGAGAAAAGTGAGATCGCCGCGCCGGCCATGCGGGCCGCGCTGGCGGTGGGCGAGGGGCTCCGACCGCGCCATGCCGGGCTGCAGCCGCGCTTCCAGGGGCTCGGCATGGACGGCGTCAGCGTCGAGCGCACCCACCAGGGGCTGACTCTGCGCATCGAGGACCGGCTGCTGTTCGACAGCGGCCGCGCCCGGGTCACCGAGGGCGGCCGGCAGGTGCTTTCGCACCTCGCCGAGCGGCTGGTCGACCTCGGCGGCGAGATATCGGTGGAGGGCCACACCGACAGCCTGCCGATCGCCACCTCGCGCTTCCCCTCCAACTGGGAGCTGTCCACCGGGCGCGCCAGCGCCGTGGTGCGCGCGCTGGCCGAGGAAGGCGTGGCGCGGGACAGCCTGCGGGCCATCGGCTACGCCGACACCCGGCCCCTGGCCGCCAACGACGATGCCGCGGGGCGCGCCGCCAATCGCCGTGTCGAACTGGTTTGGCAGGAGCCCGAGCCCGGCGCCTGAGGCGAACGCAGGCGGAGCGAGAAGCATCGATTAGCTCTTGGCTATCGTCAGCATCGCCCTATTCAATTTAACCAATGAGAGGGGGCTGGGTATTCTGATCGCGTCTTCCCCACACACGCACTCAAACAGGAGCGACGCGATGTCCCTGCTCAACACCGAAGTCAAACCGTTCAACGCCACCGCCTATCACAACGGCGATTTCGTCGAGGTCAGCGAAGAGAGCCTGAAGGGCCAGTGGAGCATCTTCTTCTTCTATCCGGCCGACTTCACCTTCGTCTGCCCGACCGAGCTGGGTGACCTGCAGGACAACTACGAGGCCTTCAAGGCGCTGGGCGTCGAGATCTACGGCGTGTCCACCGACACCCACTTCACCCACAAGGCCTGGCACGACAGCTCCGAGACCATCGGCAAGCTCCAGTACCCGATGCTGGCCGACCCGACCCACGTCGTGTCGCGCAACTTCGAGGTACTGATCGAGGAAGCCGGCATCGCCGACCGTGGCACCTTCGTCGTCGATCCGGACGGCAAGATCCAGATCATCGAGCTGAACGCCGGCAACATCGGCCGTAACGCCGAAGAGCTGCTGCGCAAGGTCAAGGCCGCCCAGTACGTTCGCGCCAACCCCAACGAGGTCTGCCCGGCCAAGTGGGAAGAAGGCGAAGAGACCCTGGCGCCGTCCCTGGACCTGGTCGGCAAGATCTAAGGACACGCCGATTTATTGCTGCGCTCGATATCCTGACCGCCGGCGGTGCTCGCTCTCCTCATGTAGCGAGCTACACTCCGGGAGCTGTGCTCCGGCGGCGGCCAGTCTCTCATCGCTCGCGACATAAATCTGCGCATCCTTTATTGGATCGCTGACCGGCGGGATTTTCCCGCTCCCCGTTACCCCGCCGAGGCGCTGCGCCTCGATCGCCCAACCAGTCGCGCAAGCGAGATCGGGACGACGTCCCGGCGGGGCCCGATTCCGGTTTTTCCTGACACGCTCCCGGGCGCGAGGCTTCGCGACCCGCACGGGGAAGTCGTGTCTGCGAGTCACATATCATCAAGGATTGCCGCCGTTATGTTGGACGACTCTCTGAAGCAACAGCTGAAAGCCTACCTCGGCAAGGTCACGCAACCCTTTGAGCTGGTCGCCACCCTGGATGACGGCGCCAAGTCCAAGGAACTGCACGCTCTTCTCGAGCAGATCGCGGGCCTTTCCGACAAGATCACCCTGTCCACCGAGGGCAGCGACCGGCGCGTGCCGTCCTTCGCCCTGCACCGCGACGGCGAGCCCACTGGGGTAGTGTTCGCCGGCATTCCCATGGGTCACGAGTTCACCTCCCTGGTGCTGGCCCTGCTGCAGGTGGGCGGCCATCCGCCCAAGGCCAGCGACGAGGTCATCGAGCAGATCCGCTCCCTCGACGCCGACCTGCACTTCGAGACCTACTTCTCGCTGTCGTGCCAGAACTGCCCGGACGTGGTCCAGGCGCTGAACCTGATGGCGATCCTCAACCCGCGCATCTCCCACGACGCCATCGACGGCGCCCTGTTCCAGGACGAGGTCGAGGCCCGCGAGGTGATGTCGGTGCCGAGCGTGTTCCTCAACGGCGAGACCTTCGATCAGGGCCGCATGAGCCTGGAACAGATCCTGGCCAAGGTCGACACCGGCGCCGTCGAGCGCGAGGCCGCCAAGCTCAGCGAGAAGCCCGCCTTCGATACGCTGATGATCGGCGGCGGCCCGGCCGGCGCCGCGGCGGCCGTCTATGCGGCGCGCAAGGGCATTCGCACCGGCGTGGCCGCCGAGCGCTTCGGCGGCCAGGTGCTGGACACCCTGTCGATCGAGAACCTGATCTCGGTGCCCCACACCGAGGGCCCCAAGCTGGCCGCGGCGCTGGAGGAGCACGTCAAGGAATACGACGTCGACATCATGAACCTGCAGCGCGCCGTCGAGCTGGTCCCGGGCGAGCCGGGCGGCGAGCACGAGGTGCGCTTCGCCTCCGGCGCCAGCCTCCGGAGCAAGACCCTGGTGCTGGCCACCGGCGCCCGCTGGCGCGAGATGAACGTGCCGGGCGAGGCCGAGTACCGCAACAAGGGCGTGGCCTACTGCCCGCACTGCGACGGCCCGCTGTTCAAGGGCAAGCGCGTGGCGGTGATCGGCGGCGGCAACTCCGGCGTCGAGGCGGCCATCGACCTGGCCGGCATCGTCGGCGAGGTCACGCTGATCGAGTTCATGGACGAACTGCGCGCCGACGAGGTGCTGCAGAAGAAGCTCGCCAGCCTGCCCAACGTCGAAGTGATCAAGGGCGCGCGCACCACCGAGGTCAACGGCGACGGCAACCGCGTCACCGGCCTGACCTACGAGGAGCGCGCCTCCGGGGAACTGCGCGAGCTGGCCCTCGAGGGCGTCTTCGTGCAGATCGGTCTGGTGCCCAACACCGAGTGGCTGAAGGACTCGCCCATCGAACTCTCCGAGCGCGGCGAGATCGTGGTCGACGAGCGCGGCATGACCTCGGTGCCCGGCATCTTCGCCGCCGGCGACGTCACCACCGTGCCCTACAAGCAGATCGTCATCGCCATGGGCGAGGGCTCCAAGGCCGCCCTGGGCGCCTTCGATCACCTGATCCGCAGCTGATCGCCCCGCGGTTCATGCGGGACGCCCTCGCCGCTTTGCGGCGGGGGCGTCCTGCGTTGGGCGGGAAAATAACGGCGAGGGCTCACCCCGCGCGGCAGAGCGTCTCCATGCGGGCCAGCGCGGCGTCGGCGCCGTCCAGGCTGAAGACCAGGAACCAGTGGTCGTCCTCGGCGCGATGGAGGCGCAGGCGCAGCGTCTCGCCGCCGCGCATCTCGTCGAGCACCTCGTCGGTGTCGGGCAGCACCAGGCGCGCGTAGAAGCCGCTGTTGCCGCGCTCGGTGATGAACTCGGCCCGGCCCTGGTGGACCCAGCCCTCATCGATCAGCAGGTCCACCGGTACCCGGTTGACGGTGCCGGTCTCGGCCTGGACCTCGTCGAGCTCGACGCGCAGCTCGAGCCAGGGGCGATCGCAGGCGTCCGGCGTGGCGTTGACGCTGAACACGCTGTCGCTATAGCTGTGCTGCTCGATGGCGCGCACGTGGCGTTCGTTCCCCAGCCGCAGCACCAGCGAGTGCCAGTCGCCGTGGGCTCGGGCGTCGTCGACGTTGTAGCTGCCGGCCAGCGCCGGGGTGGCGAGGGTCATGCCCATCAGCGCGCTTAGCGAGAGAGGCATCAGGCAAGAGAGGAAGGGGCGTGAGGAGAACATGCGGGCATCCATGACCGTGGCGTCGGGAGACTAGCACGCGGTGTCGAAGCTGTCGGCCTTACGAGGCCTGTGAGGCGTCCTCGATATTCAGCAGCTGGACCAGCTCGGCGCGCTGCTGGCCCAGCAGGTCGGCGAGGGTGTAGCGGTCGAGCACCGACAGGAAGGCCGCCAGGGCCTCGCCGAGGATCGGCTTCAGCCGGCAAGCGGGGGTGATGGTGCAGGCGTTGCCGTCGCGGAAGCATTCCACCAGGCTGAGGTCGGGCTCGGTGTCGCGCACCAGCCCGCCCAGCGAGATCTCGGCGGGCGCCCGCTTCAGCCGCAGGCCGCCGTGCTTGCCGCGGGTGGCGGTCAGGTAGCCGAGCCGATTGAGCTCCTGCACCACCTTCATCAGATGGTTGCGCGAGATGGCGAAGCGCTCGGCGATCTCCGAGATGGTCGCGCGCTCCTCGTCCTGCCCCTTCACGGCCAGATAGATCAGCACGCGTAGCGAGTAGTCGGTGAATCGGGTCAGGCGCATGGGGTCTCCGGACGCGGCGGGAAGCGGTCTTCATTCTATCACGGCGAGGGCGGGCTCCCGGCACGTCGCGTCGCCGCGGCGTTTCGCCGCGATCGGCGGCGGTGAATTGACCGGCATCAAGCCGGCGCCGGGTGGTACCCGTGGGGCCGCGGGCGGGCTGGCATAATATGGGCAGCGTTCATGGAGGTCCGATCATGCCCCAGCCACAGCCGTTCATCCGCCCCCTCGTCGAGAAGTACGACCGCCCCGGGCCGCGCTATACCTCCTATCCCACGGCGCCGCAGTTCCATGCCGCCTTCGCCGAGGACGATTATCGGGCCCAGGCCGCCCAGAGCCATCGCGTCGCCGCGCCCAAGCCGCTGTCGGCCTACGTGCACGTCCCCTTCTGCGAAAGCCTCTGCTATTACTGCGCTTGCCACAAGATCGTCACCCATCGCCGCGAGCGGGCGGCCGAGTATCTCGCCCTGCTGAAGCGCGAGATCGGTCTCCAGGCCGAACTCTTCGATAGTGAGCGCACGCTTGCCCAGCTGCACCTGGGTGGCGGCACGCCGACCTATCTGAACACTGCCCAGCTCGGTGAGCTGATGGAGGCCCTGGCGGCGGGCTTTCGCTTCGCGCCCCCCGAGGCCCGGGAGTTTTCCCTGGAGGTCGACCCGCGTACCGTCACCCCGTCGCAGCTGCATGAGCTGCGTGCGCTGGGCTTCAATCGCCTGAGCTTCGGCGTTCAGGACTTCGACCCCGAGGTGCAGGCGGCGGTCAACCGCGTCCAGGGCGAGGCCGAGGTGGCCGCCTTGATGACGGCCGCCCGGGACGCCGGCTTCCACTCGGTGAGCGTCGATCTGATCTACGGCCTGCCACGCCAGACCGTGGCCAGCTTCGCGGCCACCCTGGACAAGATCGTCGCCCTGCGGCCGGATCGCATCGCCACCTACAGCTATGCCCATCTGCCCGAGCGCTTCAAGGCCCAGCGGCTGATCCGCGACGAGGACATGCCGCCGCCCGAGCGCAAGCTCGAGCTACTGGAGCTGACCATCCATCGCCTGACCGACGCCGGCTACGTCTACATCGGCATGGACCACTTCGCGCTGCCCGACGACGAACTGGTCCGGGCCCAGCGCGAAGGTACCCTGCAGCGCAACTTCCAGGGCTACTCCACCCACGCCGACTGCGATCTGATCGGGCTTGGCGTCAGCGCCATCGGCGAGGTCGGAGACGGCTACAGCCAGAACGTCAAGGAGATCGCCGCCTATCGCGAGCGCCTCGAGGCCGGGCGGCTGCCGGTGCTGCGCGGCTACCGGCTCGACGACGAGGATCGCCTGCGCCGCGACGTCATCCACGCCCTGATGTGCCATGGTCGCGTGGACGTCGATGCCATCGAGGCGCGTCACGGCATCGACTTCGCCGGCCACTTCGACGATGCCCTGAAGGCCCTGGCGCCGATGCGTGACGATGGCCTGATCACGCTGGGCGAGCGCCGCCTCGAGGTGCGCCCGGCCGGCCGTCTGATGTTGCGCAACCTGGCCATGGTCTTCGATGCCTACCTGGACGGCGACAAGGTGCGCTACTCCCGGACCGTCTAGGCGTGGTCCCAGGGGAGCGTGATCGCCCTGTCACCCCGGTACGAGTTTCCTGCCGTCTGCCAGGCAGCCGTTTGCCTGATTCCCTCGTCGCGATAATCAGCGGCCCTTCCGATGGTGAAGCCTGCGTTCTGTGACGATGCTTAGCTTGCGTGTAACAAAATGTTGTATGGCGTTATGTCGCGTCGACGGCGAGGGCCGGCGGCGGGGGAGGGCGAGATGCAAGGGTTCAAGTTGGCTGCCCTGGTCGTCGCCGTGGGCTGTCTGTCAGCCGCCGGCGTACAGGCGCAGTCGGGAGTCGAGGGTTCCGGGGGCAGCACGCTCTCGGAAGACGAGATGGCGAGGGTCGCCAACGATCAACTGACCGAGCCGGCCGGGTCGGGGAGCCTGACCGATGCCGAGATTGACGCGTTGCTCGAGGACCTGCCGGCGCCGGCCGCCGGGGGCGGCGGTGGTGGCTGCGGCGGTGGGCTGCTGGACGGATGCGACGGCACCTTCCTGCCCCTGATTGCCGCCGTGCCGAGCGAGGAGGTCATTCCCGCGCCGACTGTGCCCACCACGCCCACTGGCGCACCCACCACACCAACGAATGGTAACGATGGCGGCGGCGATGGCGGTAATGGTGGCGGGGGTGACGGCGGCGGTAATGGCGGCGGCGGTGACGGCGGCGGTAATGGTGGCGGCGGCGGCGGTGGTTCCGGCGGCGGCGGCGGTGGTTCCGGCGGCGGCGGTGGTTCCGGCGGCGGCGGTGGTGGTTCCGGCGGCGGCGGTGGTGGTTCCGGCGGCGGCGGTGGTGGTTCCGGCGGCGGCGGTGGTTCCGGAGCCGGTGGTAATGGTGGCAACGCTGGAGGAGGTGGCGGAGCCGGTGGTACCGGTTCAGGTGCCGGCGGCGGCTTCTGACGCGTGTTGCCTGATGCCAAGCTTGGCGCCCGACCTTCACGGTCGGGCGCTTTCTTTCGTCCGCGGCTCGGGCGGATGATCCATATCATGTGTGTTGAGAGTGATTTTCGTCTATATATGGTAGTCAGATATCGCGCCGTCGGGAGCGGGCCCGTGCCATGCGACCTCCGCCGCCGGGATGCTCCGCGACAGGCGGTCGTGCGCGACCGCTGCCGTTTTCACCGCACATGAGAGAGAATCGATGCGTACCACCACTGCCAAGGATGCGCCCAGCGTCGACGAGGTGCCGCTGCAGGCGCCTTCGCTCGATATCTGGGACAGCAAGTATCGCCTCAAGGACCGTCACGGCCGGCCGGTGGACGCCGACCCCGCCGCCACCCGGGAGCGGGTGGCCCGGGCGCTGGCCGCGGTGGAGGACGACGCCGAGGCCTGGCTGCCCCAGTTCCGCTGGGCGCTGGACAACGGCGCCATCCCGGCCGGGCGCATTGTCGCCAACGCCGGGGCGGAGGCCGTCAAGCCGGCGGTCAGCCTGATCAACTGCACGGTCTCGCGCACCCTCCACGATTCGATGCGTGACATCCTCGAGGGCGTGGTGGAAGCCGGCATGACCCTCAAGGCGGGCTGCGGCATCGGCTATGACTTTTCGACCCTGCGTCCCCGCGGCGCCTTCGTGTTCGGCGCCGGGGCCGGCACTAACGGCCCGCTGGCGTTCATGGATATCTACGACAGGATGTGCTTCACCGTGGCTTCGGCGGGCGGGCGCCGCGGCGCCCAGATGGGGACCTTCGACGTCGGCCATCCGGACGTGAAGAGCTTCATCGAGGCCAAGCGCGAGGCCGGCCGGCTACGCCAGTTCAACCTCAGCCTGCTGATCACCGACGAGTTCATGGAGGCGGTTCGCGCCGACGCCGACTGGCCGCTGGCGTTCCCGCTGCATCCCGCCGAGAAGGACGACGTCGACGACAGCGAACTGATCTACCGCGACTGGCCGGTGGTCGAGGAGGGCTACACCCTCGACGACCAGGGCCGGGTGGCCTGCCGCGTGGTCGAGACGGTCCGCGCCCGCGGGCTGTGGGACACCATCATGCGCTCCACCTACGACTTCGCCGAGCCGGGCTTCATCCTGATCGACCAGGTCAATCGCATGAACAACAACTGGTTCTGCGAGGAGATCCGCGCCACCAACCCCTGCGGCGAGCAGCCGCTGCCGCCCGAGGGCGCCTGCCTGCTGGGCTCGATCAACCTCACGCGCTTCGTGCTCGAGCCCTTCGGCGAGGCGCCGCGCTTCGACTGGGAGCGCTACCGCCGGGTGGTGGCGATCTTCACCCGCATGCTCGATAACGTGGTGGAGATCAGCGGCCTGCCGCTCGACGGCCAGCGCCGCGAGATCGCGGCCAAGCGCCGCCACGGTATGGGCTTTTTGGGGCTGGGCTCGGCGCTGACCATGCTCAAGCTGCCCTACGGCTCGCCGGAGTCGCTGGCCTTTACCGAGGAAGTCAGCCGGGTGCTGGCGGTCGAGGGCTGGAAGCAGGCCCTGGCGCTGGCCAAGGAGAAGGGCATGGCGCCGGTGCTGGCCGAGTCGTTCGAGCTGACGCCGCGCATGCTGCGCGAGCGCCCGGAGCTCAAGCAGGACGGCTATCAGGCCGGCGACCGGGTGCCGGGGCGAATCCTGCACGCCCGCTACAGCCGCTACATGCAGAAGGTCGCCGAGGTCGAGCCCGAGCTGGTGGCCGAGCTCGCCGAGCACGGCGCGCGCTTCACCCATCACAGCTCCATCGCGCCCACCGGCACCATTTCGCTGTCGCTGGGCAACAACGCCTCCAACGGCATCGAGCCGTCCTTCTCGCATCGCTACTTCCGCAACGTCATTCGCGCCGGGCGCAAGACCAAGGAGCAGATCGAGGTGGTCTCCTTCGAGCTGGCGGCCTATCGCCATGTCGTCGCCCCCGAGGCCGTGGAGAGTGACCTGCCGGACTACTTCGTCACCGCCGACGGCGTCTCGCCGGCCCAGCACGTGGCGGTGCAGGCCGCCGCCCAGGCCTGGATCGACTCGGCGATCTCCAAGACCGTCAACGTGCCCACCGATTTCGCCTACGAGGACTTCCAGGATCTCTACCTGGACGCCTACGACAGCCGGCTCAAGGGCTGCACTACCTTCCGCTTCAATCCCGAGGCCTTCCAGGGCGTGCTGGTGCGCGAGGACGACCTCAAGAATACCGTCTACGTCTTCGAGCTGGAGAACGGCGAACGGCTGGAGCTTTCCGGCGACGAGACGGTGATCTACGAGGGCGAGGAGCACACCGCGGCGAACCTGCACGATGCGCTCAAGGAGGGCACCTATGGCAAGTGGTAAACCAGGGCTCGCGACGGCCATGAACGGCCGTCCGTCAAACGACACCGCATCGGCTTTCACAGGAGCCCCGTCATGAGCATCGAGATCACCTCCAAGATCCTGTCGTCCCGTGTCCGACAGCCCCAGGACGTGCCGCCGCCGGCCGACGAGGACCCGCTGACGCGGCGCATTCCCTCGCGCCCCGAGGGCACTCTGGAGGCGGTGTCGGAGAAGATCTCCTACGTCGGCGCCGAGGGCCGGCGCAAGGTCTACCTGCTGGTGTCCTTCATGCCGGTGGAGGGCGTGTTGAACGGCGAGCGGGTGGTCATCGAGCGCCCGGTGGAGTTCTTCCTGCCCTCCGGGCAGCTGTCCAGCGAGCACCAGTGGATCACCGCCACCATGCGCAGCCTGTCGCTGGCCGCTCGCGGCGGCTACGTCACCCAGGCGGTGGCCGACCTGCGCAAGGTGGCCTGGGACAAGGGCCGGGTGCGCTGCGGCATGAACCGCTGGGGCAAGCCGATGTTCCACGATTCCGAGGTCGCCGCCATCGCCTGGTCGATCCAGCAGATCCTCTACCGGCGGGGCTTCCTCGACCAGGACGGCCTGCAGGTGCCGGTGGAGGAGCTGGTGGCGCGCCACGCCCGGCGCCTGGCCGGCCGGCCCTGGCATCCGCCCGGCCCCGAGGAGCAGGCCCATGCCGAGCGCGCGGCCGAGGCCGGCCAGGGCGGGCCCATCGTGGTCGGCCAGTGCCCGGAGTGCGGCGGCGATCTGGTGATGATGGACGGTTGCCCGACGTGCTATTCGGGGTGCGGCTGGTCGAAGTGCGGCTGAGCGTCGTACGAAAACGCTCTGCGCTCGCCGAGTCTTCGTTCCAGCACTGATTCGCGCGATGGACCGATGCGAATCGCCGAGCCGGTCAACGCTCGGCGAGGTGTCGGACGATCCCCGACACGACCGTCAGCCCCGGCCGGTGCCGGGGCTTGTTTGTTGCGATGCAGCACAACAGATCGAATCGAACGTTTAAATGCAAGCCCGTGCGCCGACTCTCGGCTCTGTTATGTTCGTCCTTGCTGAATAACAAGCACAAACATTTTCTCAACAGCAATGGAGTCTAGGATCATGCGCTACAACAACAAGACGCTGATCGCCCTGTCCGTCGCGACCCTCGGCCTCGCGGCGGTCAGCACCACCGCCTCGGCCGCCACCCTCGACGAGGTGAAGGAGCGCGGCAACCTGCGCTGCGGCGTCAACGTCGGGCTGTCCGGCTTCTCCTCGCCGGACGAGAACGGCAACTGGCAGGGGCTGGACGTCGAGACCTGCCGCGCGGTGTCCTCGGCCATCTTCGGCGATCCGGAGAAGGTGGTCTTCACCCCGCTGACCGCCAAGGAGCGCTTCACCGCCCTGCAGTCCGGCGAGATCGACGTGCTGTCGCGCAACACCACCTGGACGGCCACCCGCGACAACTCCCTGGGCCTCAACTTCACCACCACCACCTTCTACGACGGCCAGGGCTTCATGGTCGCCAAGGACCTCGGCATCGAGAGCCTGGAGGACCTCGACGGCGCCTCCATCTGCATCCAGTCGGGCACCACCCACGAGCTGAACCTGGCCGACTACTTCCCCTCCCGGGGCATCGACATCAACACCGTGACCTTCGACACCCCGGACCAGACGGCCCAGGGCTTCGCCAGCGGCCGATGTGACGTGCTGACCTCCGACACCTCCCAGCTCAGCGCCCTGCGCCTGCAGCTGCCGGAGCCGGACAGCGTCGAGATCCTCACCGAGCTGATCTCCAAGGAGCCGTTGGGTCCGGTGGTGCGCCAGGGCGACGATCAGTGGCTGGACATCGTCCAGTGGTCGGTGTTCGCCATGGTCAACGCCGAGGAACTGGGCGTGACCAGCGACAACGTCGACGAGATGCAGCAGAACCCGCCCAATCCCCAGGTCGCACGCCTGCTAGGCGACGACGGCAACTACGGCGAGCAGATGGGCCTCGAGAACGACTGGGCCTACGACATCATCGCCCAGGTCGGCAATTACGGTGAGGTGTTCTCCGCCACCGTGGGCGAGGAGTCCCCGCTCGCCATCGGCCGCGGCATGAACGCGCTGTGGAACGAGGGCGGCATCCTCTACGCACCGCCCATCCGCTGATCGGCGTCGATCCTTCGTCTCCCCTCACCCCCGCCCGGGGGTGAGGGGCCGTTACCCTGCATTCGAGGCTCGACATGCTGCGTTCTTCGTCTTCCGAGCGGGGGCCGCTGTGGCGCGACCCCGCCGTGCGCGCGCTGGTGATCCAGGCCCTGCTGCTGCTGGGGCTGGCGGCGCTGATCGTGATGCTGGTGACCAACACCCTGGCCAACCTCGAGGCCCGGGGCATCACCACCGGCCTGGGCTTCCTCCAGGAGCGGGCCGGCTTCTCCATTCCCCAGACGCTGATCGCCTACAGCGGCGACAGCACCTACGGCCGCACCTTCGTGGTGGGGCTGCTCAACACCTTGCTGGTGTCCGGCCTCGGCATTGTCGCGGCCACGGTCATCGGCTTCGCGGTGGGCATCGCCCGGCTCTCGAGCAACTGGCTGCTGGCCCGGTTGGCCGCCGCCTACGTCGAGATCTTCCGCAACATTCCACTGCTGGTGCAGATCCTGTTCTGGTACTTCGCCGTGCTCCAGGCGCTGCCCAGCCCGCGCCAGAGCCTGTCGCTGTTCGAGGCGCTGTTCCTCAACGTGCGCGGCCTGGTGATGCCGGCCCCTGTGGCCCAGCCGGGCTTTGATGCCACCCTCTGGGCGCTGGCCCTGGCGGTGGCCGCGGTGGTGGGGCTTTCGCTCTACGCGCGGCGGCTGCAGACCCGCACCGGCAAGGCACTGCCGGTCTACCGGCTCGGCGCGCTGATCCTGCTCGGCCTGCCGCTGGCGGTGTTCCTGGTGACCGGGCGGCCGCTGGCCTGGGACGTGCCGGCGCTGGCCGGCTTCAACTTCTCTGGCGGCGTGACGATCATCCCCGAGCTGATGGCGCTGTGGCTGGCGCTGTCGATCTACACCGCCTCCTTCATCGCCGAGATCGTGCGCTCGGGCATCCAGTCGGTGCCGAGCGGGCAGGTCGAGGCCGCCCGGGCGATCAGCCTTCCCGGCAACATCACCCTGCGCAAGATCGTGATTCCCCAGGCGATGCGGGTCATCGTGCCCCAGCTCACCAGCCAGTACCTGAACCTGATCAAGAACTCCTCGCTGGCCACGGCCATCGGCTACCCGGACCTGGTGGCGGTGTTCGCCGGCACCACCCTCAACCAGACCGGCCAGGCCATCGAGATCATCGCCATGACCATGGCGGTCTACCTGCTGATCAGCCTGGTGGTGTCGGCGCTGATGAACCTCTACAACGCCCGCACCCTGATGAAGGAGCGCTGACATGGCCGAGATGGCGACACGAATCGAGATGATCGAGGCGCGCCGGCCGCCGGACCTGCGCCGCGGTGTGATGGGCTGGCTGCGCGCCAACCTCTTCAACGGGCCGCTCAACAGCGTCATCACCCTGTGCGTGCTGGCGGTGCTGGGCTGGGGGCTGTGGCCGCTGGTGCAGTGGGCGCTGATCGACGCCGACTGGCTGGGCTCGACCCGCGAGGCCTGCAGCGGCGAGGGCGCCTGCTGGGTGTTCATCAGCGCCCGCTACGAGACCATCGTCTACGGCTTCTATCCCGAGGCCGCTCGCTGGCGGGTCGATACGGTGTTCATGATGCTGGGGCTGCTGATCGCCTGGCTGGCGATTCCCCGGCTGCCGGCCAAGCGCTGGGTGGGTCTGTTCGCCCTGGTCGGCTTCCCGGCGGTGGCCTACGTGCTGCTGCTCGGCGGCCACTTCGGGCTGATGGCGGTGCCGACCCGCGAATGGGGCGGGCTGATGCTGACCCTGACGGTGGCCGTCGTGGGCATCGTCGGCTCGCTGCCGCTGGGCGTGGTGCTGGCGCTGGGGCGTCGCTCGCAGATGCCGTTGGTGCGCGGCGTGTGCGTGGTGTTCATCGAGTTCTGGCGCGGCGTGCCGCTGATCACGGTGCTGTTCATGGCCTCGGTGATGCTGCCGTTGTTCGTGCCCAGCGAGGTGGAGTTCGACAAGCTGCTGCGGGCGCTGATCGGCATCATGTTCTTCTGGAGCGCCTACATGGCCGAGGTGGTGCGCGGCGGCCTGCAGGCCATTCCCAAGGGACAGGAGGAGGCCGCCAAGGCGCTGGGCATGGGCTACTGGCGACGCATGGGGCTGATCGTGCTGCCCCAGGCGCTGAAGCTGGTGATCCCCGGCATCGTCAACACCTTCATCGCGCTGTTCAAGGACACTTCACTGGTGCTGATCATCGGCCTGTTCGATCTGCTGGCGATCATCCGCTCGGGGCTCACCGACAGCAACTGGCTGGGCTTCGCCACCGAGGGCTACGTGTTCGCGGCGCTGATGTTCTGGATCTTCTGCTTCAGCATGTCGCGCTACAGCCAGTACATCGAGCGGCGCCTGCATACCGGCCACAAGAGCTGACCGGCAGGCACGGAATAACAAGCACTTAACAAACGCTTTCAAGAACGAGGAAACACCGGCATGGCGACCACCAACACGGCCAGCGCCCCCGCCGACGAGCCGATGATCTCGGTCGAGGGGCTCAACAAGTGGTACGGCGACTTCCACGTCCTGCGCGACATCGACCTGAGGGTGGCGAAGGGCGAACGCATCGTCATCTGCGGCCCTTCGGGGTCGGGCAAGTCGACCCTGATCCGCTGCCTCAACCACCTCGAGGAGCATCAGCAGGGCCGCATCGTCGTCGACGGCGTGACCATGACCCAGGACGTGAAGCGCATCGAGCAGATCCGACGCAACGTCGGCATGGTCTTCCAGCACTTCAACCTGTTCCCGCATCTGTCGGTGCTCGACAACTGCTGCATCTCCCAGACCTGGGTGCAGAAGAAGCCCCGGGCCGAGGCGGAGAAGACCGCCATGGAGTTCCTCGAGCGAGTGCGCATCGCCGACCAGGCGCACAAGTATCCCGGCCAGCTCTCCGGCGGCCAGCAGCAGCGCGTGGCCATCGCCCGGGCGCTGTGCATGCGCCCCGAGGTGATGCTGTTCGACGAGCCCACGTCGGCGCTGGACCCGGAGATGATCAAGGAGGTGCTCGACGTCATGGTCGAGCTGGCCCAGGACGGCATGACCATGCTCTGCGTGACCCACGAGATGGGCTTCGCCAAGACCGTGGCGGACCGCGTCATCTTCATGGACCAGGGCCAGATTATCGAGCAGGCCCCGCCGGAGACCTTCTTCAATCACCCGGAATCGGACCGAACGAAGCTGTTCTTGAGCCAGATACTCGGCCACTGAGCCGGTTCTGGTCGGGGCTACAAAAACGGCCCGGACGCCAAGGCGTCCGGGCCGTTCTTTATGAGGCGAGGATGATCAGGCGGCGTCGAGGGGACGCGCCGGGCCGAAGTGTTCGTAGTGGCGACGCTCGTCGGGAATGCCCAGCGCCTTCAGGCTGCGGTCCACGGCGGACATGAACCCCTGGGGGCCGACGAAGTAGCAGCGCGCGCCTTCGGGCAGGTAGCGGGCCAGCAGGTCGCGGTCCACGCGGCCGAGGTGATCGGCGCCGTCGCCGCTTTCCTGAACGCTGACCGCGGTCAGCCGCTCGGGATGCTCGTCGGCCAGGGCCGCGAGCTCGTCGGCGAAGGCGCGCTGCTCGGCGTCCTGGGCGGCGTGCAGGTAGACCACCCGGCGGCCCTCGGCCAGGGCCTGGCGGGCGATCGGCAGCATCGGCGTCTGGCCGACGCCGCCGCTGGCGAGCAGCAGGGGCTCGTCGCCGGCCATCAGGGTCAGCTCGCCGGCGGGCGGCAGCAGCTCCAGGGTGTCGCCCACGGCCATGGCATCGTGCAGGTGCCGGCTGGCTACGCCGCCGTCCTCGCGTTTCACCGAGATGCGAACGCTGCGGCCGTTGGGCAGCGCCGAGAGGCTGTAGTGGCGATGGACCGGCTGGCCGTCGATGGTCAGGCGCACGCCGATGTACTGGCCGGGGAGATGCTCGGCCACGGGGCCACCGTCGGTGGGTTCCAGCACGAAGGAGCGGATCACCGAGCTTTCCTGGCGGGTCTCGGCGATGCGGAACTCGCGCGGGCCACGCCAGCCGCCGGGCCGCTGTTCGAAGGTCCAGTAGCGCTTTTCCTCGAGCTCGATCAGCAGGCCGGCGAGCTCCTCGTAGAGCGCGCCCCAGGCGTCGGCGATCTCCGGCGTCACGGCATCGCCCAGCACCTCGCCGATGGCGGCCATCAGGCACTCGCCGACGATCGGGTACTGCTCGGGGCGGATGTCCAGCGACACGTGCTTGCTGACCACCGTGGCCAGCACCTCGTGCACCCGTTCGGGGTCCTGGCGCAGCTGCACGTAGGCGAGCACCGCCGCGGCCAGCGCCCGCGGCTGTCCGCCGTTGGCCTGGTGGGTCTGGTTGAACAGCGGCGCGACCTCGGGGTAACGCTCGAACATCAGCGGATAGAAGCGCTGGGTGATGGCATCGAGATGCTCGGCGACCACCGGGGCGGTGGCGGCGATCAGGCTTTCCTGGGCTTGAGTCAGCATGGGCGGCTCCTGGGCAAGAGTGGGCGGCGCGTCTCTTTAAGATGCATTTAAAATACCTCTAAAGAGGGGCGGCCCACCAGCCCCCGAGGTGGGCAAGATTGTCGCAGTCGCGTCTTGTCCTGATCTCGGTCAAGAATGACGGCCCGAGCCTCGCACATCGTCGGGAAAGGGAGGGGCGGCTAGGCTGGTAGGCAGGCGACGCTTCGGCGGGGAGGGCGCATGGATATCGTCAGGGTCTTCGATGCCAGCTATGCACGAGCCCTGGCCCATGAGGTCGAGGGTCAGGGGTTCTTCGATGCCTTCTACCGACGCTTCCTGGAGGGGTCGACGGAGGTGGCCGAGAAGTTCCGCGGCATCGACATGGATCGCCAGCAGGCGATGCTCAAGAAATCCTTCTATCACCTGATCAGCCTCTACGCGGCCAGCCATGACGGCGACTACCTGGCGCGGGTGGCGATTCGCCACAACCGCGCGCATCTGGACATCCGTCCGGCGCTCTATGATCGCTGGCTGGAGGCAATGATGGCGACGCTGCGCGAGTACGATCCCGAGTGCGGCGACGAGGAGGAGCTGGCCTGGCGGCTGGTGATGGCCCCGGGGATCGCCTACATGAAGTTCCACTACGACCGTGAGGCACCAGTGGGCGATAGGGACGCCGAGGACGACGCATTCGACGGATAAGGACGTTTCTTGATGCCTGTCATGGTCCGGGCCGAACGCCGCGGCGCACAATGCCGATACCCAAGTTCCACCCTCGGATATGGTGCATGATGGCTCCTCGTTCCCTCACGACACGCCTGCCGGTGGCGGGCCTGGCCTTTCGCCCCTTCTTCCTGCTGGCCGCCCTGTTCGGCATCGTCGCGCTGATGGCGTGGCTGGCCTTCTGGCAGGGCGACGTCCTGCTGCGGCCTTGGGGCGGCATGCTGTGGTGGCATCAGCACGAGATGCTGTTTGGCTTCGGTGCTGCCGTCATCGCCGGTTTTCTGCTCACCGCGGCGCAGAACTGGACCGGCCGTCCCGCCCCGACCGGCCTGCCGCTGCTGGGCCTGGTGGCGCTGTGGGCCGTGGCCCGCGGACTGCTGGCCTTCCCCATCGGTCTGCCGGGGTGGGGCGTGATGCTGATCGATGTGGGGTTCCTGGTCGCGGTGGCGGGCGTGATGGCGCGGATGGTCATCGCCGCCGGGCGCTGGCGGAATCTGGTCTTCCTGCCGCTGCTGGGGCTTCTGGCCGTGGCCAACCTGGCCATGCACCTGGGAGCCTGGTGGGGAGATGGCGAGCTGGCACGGGCGGGGGCTCGCCTGGCGGTGCTGCTGATCGCTGCCGTGATGGTGGTGCTGGGCGGCCGAGTGATACCGCTGTTCACCGCCAATCGCCTGGGCGGCCCCCGGCCCCAGTCCCGGCGCTGGCTGGAGGGGGCGACCCTGGGCAGCATGGCGGCGGTGCTGGGGGCCCAGCTCGCCGTCCTGCCGGGGATGGCGCCGCCCGAGGGCGTGATGGCGGGGGCGCTGGCCCTGGCGGCCCTGGCCAATGCGCTGCGGCTGGCGCGCTGGGGCGGGCTGCGTACGTGGCGAGAGCCGCTGCTCTGGGGGCTTCATGTCAGCTATGCCGCCCTCCCGCTGGGCCTGGGCATGTGGGCGCTGGCGGCGCTCGGCGCCTTTCGCGTCGAGCTGGCGGTGCACACGCTGACCGTCGGGGCCATGGGGACCATGATGCTGGCGATGATGGCGCGGGTCTCGCTGGGGCACACCGGCCGCCCCATCGTGACGCTGCCGGGCATGGGGGTGGCGCTGGGCCTGCTGGCCGTGGCCGGCCTGCTGCGTGGCCCCTTGCTGGCCGCGTTGCCGGGTATCACGCATCTGACCTACAGCCTGACCATCATCCTGTGGTGCCTGGCCTATGCGATCTTCCTGCTGCACTACGCGGTCCCGCTGAGCTCGGCGCGCAGCGACGGAAAGGCAGGCTAGGCGCGAAGACAAGCGACCGAGTCCGGCCAGTCGTCGAGGCCCCTTCCATGGAACACTATCTGCTGATCAAGCATCTTCACATGAGCATCGCCGGGTTCAGCCTGGCCTTGTTCATGCTCCGGGCCTGGTGGTCGGTGCGTGGGTCGCCCAGGCCGGCGCGTCGCTGGGTTCGCGGGCTGCCGCACCTGGTCGACAGCGCCCTGCTGGGGTTGGGTGTCTGGATGATGGTGGGGCTCTCGCTATGGCCACACCAGCAGCCGTGGCTCGCGGCCAAGCTGTTGGGGCTGCTGGTCTACATCGGGCTCGGGAGCGTGGCCATCAAGCGCGGGCGCACGCCGGTGATCCGCGGGCTGGCGGCCGGCGCCGCTCTGCTGGCCTTCGCCTTCGTGGTCGGGGCGGCCATCCGCCATAGTCCCTGGTCCTGGCTGGCCTGAGACGTGGCTTCCTATACTGTGGGCGTCATTCGTCGTCAGAAGGAGTCCCACATGCCGAGACAGGAACTTCCCGCCGGTGCCGGCCGGGTCGCCGAACGTCACCCGGAGGTATGGCGCGCCTATGCGGCGCTGGGCAAGGCCTGTGCCGAGAGCGGGCCGCTGGATGCCCGCACTCGCCGTCTGGTCAAGCTGGCCCTGGCGGTGGGCGCCGGCTCCGAGGGCGCCGTGCATTCCCATGTCCGTCGTGCCCTGGCCGAGGGCGAGTCGTCGGCGGCGCTGGAGCAGGTCGCGCTGCTGGGCGTTCCGACCCTGGGGCTGCCGGCCAGCGTCGCGGCCCTGACCTGGATCGGCGACATCATCGATGACGACGACTGAGGTGCCCCGCAGGACGCTCCGGGCTACTTCTCGACCCCCATCTGCACGGCCCACACCGCCGCCTCGACCCGTGAGCGCAGCCCCAGCTTCTTGAGCAGGTGCTTGACGTGGACCTTGACCGTGCCCTCGCTGATCGCCAGTCGACGGGCGATCAGCTTGTTGCTCAGGCCTTCCGCCAGGGCGGCCAGGATCTCGCCTTCACGGGCGGTCAACGAGTCCAGCAGGTTCTCGCCCGGTTCCGGGCGAGGGCCGCTCAGTGCTTTCGCCAGCAGGCCGGCGAGGCGTGGGCTGACCGCCATGCGCCCCTCAGCGGCCTCCTTGATCGCCGCCAGCAGGTCTTCGGGTTCCATGTCCTTGAGCAGATAGCCGTCGGCGCCGGCGCGCAGGGCAGCGACCACGTCCTCCTCGGCATCGGAGACCGTGAGCATGACGATGCGAGCCTCGACGCCGTACTCGCGCAGCGCGCGCAGGGCGTCGAGGCCATCCCGCCGCGCCATGTTCAGGTCCATCAGGATCAGCGTCGGGGACAGGCGGCCCGCGGCCTCGATGGCGGCTTCCCCGTCGGCGGCCTCTCCGGCGATCGCCAGTTCGGGATCCATCTCCAGCAGCTGGCGCACCCCCCGACGGAACAGCGGATGGTCGTCGACGATCAGGATCGCGGTACTCATGGCGTGTCTCCCGGCAATGAGGTGGCCGTCGTCTCTCGGTGGAGCTGAGGCGTGAAGTGCAGCCTGACCTCGGTGCCCCCTTCGGCCGGCTCGTGCAGCTCGAGGCGACCGCTCAGGCTGGCGGCGCGTTCGTGCATGATGATGGTCCCGTAGTGTTCCGGCTGGTTCGATGTGCCCCCCAGACCGACGCCGTCGTCGCGGATGCTGACCGCCACGCGGCCCGCCTCGTCGGTGCTCAGGCTGACCTCGCAGCGCTTCGCCCGGGCGTGATGGACGACGTTGGACAGCGCCTCGCGAACGATCTGCAGGGTATGCACCTCCTCATTGGGTGACAGTGGGCAGTGATCGAGGCAGTAGTCGAGGCGAAGGGACAGCTCACCGCGACGGACGAATTCGCGCACCGTCTCCTCGAGGGCAGCCTCCAGCCCGGCGTCAGACATCTTCAGGCGGAAGGTGTTGAGCAGCTCGCGGAGCTGACGGTAGGCGGCGTTGAGGCCTTCGCGCAGTTCATCGACGATCGCCTCGGTGTCGGCATGGGCCCCGCCGGCCCGGGCCTGGGCCTGCAGGCGGGAGACCTGGATCTTCAGGTAGGAGAGCGACTGGGCCAGCGAGTCGTGCAGTTCTCGAGCGATCACCGCGCGTTCGTCCATCAGCGCCAGCCGGCGCTGCTCGGCGTAGCCCTGGGAGAGCGATAGCGAGGTGGCGATCAGACCGGCGATGGTTTCGACCAGGTCGCATTGCCAGCGCCGAGGCGGCGACTCGGGCGAATATTCGAGCAGCAATACCCCGTAGTTCCGCCCCGCCTCGTTCACCGCGACCCGATACACCCAGGGGGTGTCCCCGTTGCCGTCGAGACAGGGCTGGCAGGCCGGCGCGCGACAGAAGTCGGGGCAGTCGTCGGGTCGGGTGGAGAGCCGCAGGTAGGCGCGCTCGGCATCGCTCTGGCTCAGGCACAGGGTGACGGGGCCCAGACCGGTGACGGCGGCGAGGTCTTCGAGCACCCGGCGGTAGCTGGCATCGCCGATGGGGGCGCCGTTGAGCTGGCGCGCGGCCTGGTAGAGCACCTCGAGCGTCTCGTTGCTGCGCTCGAGCTCGGCGGTCTTGGCCTCGACGCGCGCCTCGAGCTGACCGTAGATCCGGGACAGGCTGTCGTTCATCTGGTTGATGGTGCGCGACAGAAGGCCCAGTTCGTCGTCGGCCGCGTAGCGGGTGCGGCCGCTGAAGTCGCCGCGCCGTGAGCGATCGACGACCCTGAGCAGGTCACGCAGCGGCGGCATGACATCGGTGGTCAGCTTGTACATGGCCAGGAACACCAGGCCCAGGGTCAGGAACAGGATGACCCCCTGGAACAGGCGCATCAGCTGGATTCGCGACTCGGCCTCGCGCTGGAGCTGGTCGACCAGGCGGTCCACCTGGTCGACGAAGTCGCCGACCGGTAGCGTGGCCGGAACGCCCGCCGCTTGCATCCGCGGCCGCAGCCGGTCGTGCCATTGCGCGATGACGGTGCGGTACTGGCGGTTCAGCGGATGCCGTGGATCGTCCGCCAGGCGTCCGGTGATCGCCGGCGAGGCGAGGCTGCGCTCGAGTTCGGCGATCTGCGCCCGGCGAGCCTCGCTGTCGGCATCGGCCCGTTGGGTGGTGCTCAGCAGACGATAGGCCTGCATGCGCAGGGCGCCGGCCTGGTTGATGGCGGCCGCGTCGCCACGGGCGTTCTCGGCGATGATGATCGAGCCGAGCATGCTGGTCAGCGCCAGCAGCACGATGCCGGCCATCGCCAGGCCGGCGCGGAAGGACAGGGAACGGGGCATGACATCCGGCATCGCGCCAGGGGCGCCGCCTACCTCCAAAGAGTCGCCTTTGTCACCACGCCCGGTGCAACACCGGGCGGCAGAAGCAAATGCTAGTTGAATCAGTGGGTTGTGAAAAAACTCCTGCTACCTCCAAAGAGGTAGACACGGCTAGGGTCGGGGATGGCGCTCCGAAGCGCCTTGACCCAGGTCAACGGCCTCGCCTCACCGCCGGCGCTAAGGTCCTCCTACCGCGTCTTTCGCACCTTCGGTCCGGTGGAAGGGCGCTCCCGGAAGCCTTTCACCGAGCCAGAGGGGGAGATCATGGCCAACCCCGCCCCATCGACCAGGCGCGCCCAGAATCGCGCCCTGTTCCTGTCCACGCTGGCGTTCACGCTGTGCTTCGCGGTGTGGACGCTGTTCTCCATTCTCGGCCTGCAGATCAAGCAGGAGTTCGCCCTGTCGGACACCCAGCTCGGCCTGCTGATGGCGACCCCGGTGCTCACCGGGTCGATCAGCCGCCTGTTCCTGGGCATCCTCACCGACCGCTTCGGCGGGCGCTGGGTGTTCAGCCTGCTGATGCTGGCCACGGCGGCCTGTGTCTACCTGCTGACCTTCGCTACCAGCTACCCCATGCTGCTGCTCGGCGCCCTGGGCGTCGGCCTGGCCGGGGGCTCCTTCATCGTCGGCGTGGCCTACACCTCGGCCTGGTTCGAGCAGGAGCGCCAGGGCACCGCCCTGGGGATCTTCGGGGCCGGCAACGTCGGCGCCGCGGTGACCAACTTCGGCGCCCCCTTCCTGCTGCTGGCGCTGGGCTGGCAGGGGGCGGCGCTGGTCTACGCCACGGTGATCGCGATCATGGGCGTGGCCTTCCTGCTGCTGGCGCGGACCGATCCGCAGAGCGAGCGTCGCCGCGCCGAGGCCGTGCCGCTCAGGCAGCAGCTGGCGCCGCTGGTCGAGGTTCGCGTGTGGCGCTTCTCGCTGTACTACTTCTTCGTGTTCGGCGGCTTCGTCGCCCTGGCGCTGTGGCTGCCCCACTACCTGGTCGAGGTCTACGGCCTGAGCATCACCGCCGCCGGCATCGTCGCCGCGCTGTACACCATTCCGGCGTCGCTTTTCCGCGTCCTTGGCGGCTGGCTGTCCGACCGCTACGGCGCGCGGCGGGTGATGTACTGGACCCTGATCGCCTCGGTGGCCTGCACCTTCCTGCTCAGCTACCCGCCGACCCGCTACCGCGTGCAGGGCGTTCACGACATCCTGGAATTCTCGTTCGCCATGAACCTGGTCGGCTTCGTCGTGCTGATCATGGTGCTGGGCTTCTTCATGTCGCTGGGCAAGGCGGCGGTGTTCAAGCACATCCCCAGCTACTATCCGCAGCACGTCGGCGCGGTCGGCGGGGTGGTGGGCATGATCGGCGGCCTGGGCGGCTTCTTCCTGCCGTTGACCTTCGGCATGCTCAACGATGTGGCGGGCATCTGGCAGAGTTGCTTCATGCTGCTGTTCGCGGTGTCCGCCGCGGCGCTGGTGTGGATGCATTACGCCATCCTGCGTGCCAGCCGTCAGGAGTGGCGGGCCGGCCGGGAGGTCACCGACCTGCCGGAGCTCGCCACGCCCAGCCGTTTCGTGCTGCAGGACTGGCGCCCGGAGGATCCGGATTTCTGGTCCGAGAAGGGCAAGCGCATCGCCACCCGCAACCTGTGGATCTCGATTCCCAATCTGCTGCTGGCCTTCTCGGTGTGGATGGTGTGGTCGGTGGTGGTGGCCAAGCTGCCCCAGGTGGGTTTCGACTACACCTCCAACCAGCTGTTCTGGCTGGCCGCGCTGCCGGGACTGTCCGGCGCCACGCTGCGCATCTTCTACAGCTTCATGGTGCCGATCGTCGGCGGCCGGCGCTTCACGGCGCTGTCGACCGCCTCGCTGGCGTTGCCGGCGCTGTGGATCGGCTTCGCGGTGCAGAATCCCGACACCCCCTATCTGGTGATGCTGATCCTGGCGCTGCTGTGCGGCTTCGGCGGCGGCAACTTCGCCTCGAGCATGGCCAACATCTCGTTCTTCTATCCCAAGCGCGAGAAGGGCAACGCCCTGGCGCTCAATGCCGGGCTGGGCAACCTGGGCGTCAGCGTCATGCAGTTCCTGATCCCGCTGGCGATCACCGCCGGGGTGTTCGGCGCGCTGGGCGGCGAGCCGCAGACGCTGGGCGACGGTGAGCGCCTGTGGCTGCAGAACGCCGGCTTCGTCTGGGTGCCGTTCATCCTGCTCGGCGCCGTGGCGGCCTGGTTCGGCATGAACGACATCGCCAGTGCCCGCTCCTCTTTCAAGGATCAGGCGGTGATCTTCAAGCGCAAGCACAACTGGCTGATGTGCGTGCTCTACACCGGCACCTTCGGCAGCTTCATCGGCTACTCCGCGGGTTTCCCGCTGCTGGCGTCGAACCAGTTCCCGGAGGTCGACGTGCTGCAGTTCGCCTTCCTGGGGCCGCTGGTGGGCGCCCTGTCCCGGGCCGGCACCGGCTGGGTCTCGGACCGCTTCGGCGGGGCCAGGGTCACCCTGTGGGTGTTCGCGGCGATGATCGCCTGCGTGGCCGGGGTGCTGTTCTTCCTCGGGATCAAGGACCAGCCGGGCGCGTTCTGGGGCTTCTTCGCGATGTTCCTGCTGCTGTTCTTCTTCACCGGCGTGGGCAATGCCAGCACCTTCCAGATGATTCCCGAGATCTTCCGCCAGGAGGTGGCGCGACTGATGCCGACCCTCGACGAGGCGGCTCAGCGTCAGCAGAGCGAGAAGGAAGCCGCGGCGACCATCGGCTTCACCTCGGCGATCGCCGCCTACGGGGCCTTCTTCATTCCCAAGACCTTCGGCAGCTCCATCGCGCTGACCGGGGGGGCCGAAATGGCGCTGTACGGCTTCATTGCCTTCTACGCGATCTGCGTGGCCCTGACCTGGTTCTACTACACCCGCCGCCACGCCGAGATCCGCCTGCAGGCGCCCGAGCACGCGGCGCAGACGCCAACCGCCTCGCCGAGCCGCTGAGGAGAGAGCATCCATGAGTCACTTTCTGGACCGCCTGAAGTACCTGACCCGCCGCCCCGACGACTTCGCCGGGAGACACGGCGAGACCCGCGACGAGACCCGCGACTGGGAGGACGGCTATCGCGCGCGCTGGCAGCACGACAAGGTGGTGCGCAGTACCCACGGGGTCAACTGCACGGGGTCGTGCAGCTGGAAGATCTACGTCAAGAACGGCCTGGTCACCTGGGAGACCCAGCAGACCGACTATCCGCGTACCCGCCCGGACCTGCCCAACCACGAGCCCCGCGGCTGTCCGCGCGGGGCCAGCTACTCCTGGTACCTGTACAGCGCCAACCGCCTGAAACATCCGCTGATCCGCAAGCCGTTGCTGGCGCTGTGGCGGGAGGCCCTTGCCGAGCATGGTGACCCGGTGAACGCCTGGGCCTCCATCGTCGAGGACCCGGCCCAGGCCAGGCAGTACAAGCGCGCCCGCGGCATGGGCGGCTTCGTGCGCGCCGACTGGGACGAACTCAACGGCCTGATCGCCGCTTCCAACGTCTACACCGCCAAGCAGTACGGGCCGGACCGCATCATCGGCTTCTCGCCGATTCCGGCCATGTCGATGGTCTCCTACGCCGCCGGCAGCCGCTATCTGTCGCTGATCGGCGGCGTGTGCATGAGCTTTTACGACTGGTACTGCGACCTGCCGCCGGCCTCGCCGATGACCTGGGGCGAGCAGACCGACGTGCCGGAGTCCGCCGACTGGTACAACTCGGGCTACATCATCGCCTGGGGGTCCAACGTGCCCCAGACCCGCACCCCGGACGCCCACTTCTTCACCGAGGTGCGCTACAAGGGCACCAAGACCGTCGCGGTCACCCCGGACTATGCCGAGGTCGCCAAGCTCACCGACGAGTGGCTGTCCGCCAAGCAGGGCACCGACGCGGCCCTGGCCCTGGCCATGGGCCACGTCATCCTCAAGGAATTCCATCTCGACAACCCCAGCGCCTATTTCACCGACTACGTGCGCCGCTACACCGACATGCCCTGCCTGGTGGAGCTCGAGGTTCGCGAGGACGGCAGCCACGTGCCCGGCCGGCAGCTGCGCGCCAGCGACTTCGCCGATGGCCTGGGTCAGGACAACAATCCCGAGTGGAAGACCCTGGTCTGGGACGAGCTCGGCGATCGCCTCGTCGTGCCGCGCGGCTCCATCGGCTTCCGCTGGGGCGAAGCGAGCGGCGACGACGAGGACGAGAGCAAGGGCAAGTGGAACCTCGAGTCTCTCGACGCCGACGGCACCGAGATCCGGCCGAGGCTCAGCCTGGCCGAGGCCCATGACGAGGTGGCTCGGGTGGCCTTTCCCTACTTCGGCGGGATCGAGCATCAGCACTTCGATCACGTGAAGAGCGGCGGCGCCAGCGACGAGCTGCTGTTCCACTGCCTGCCGGCCAAGCGGATGACCCGGGCAGACGGCCGCGAGGTGCTGGCGGTCACCGTGTTCGACCTGATGTGCGCCAACTACGGCATCGACCGCGGGTTTAGAAGCAAAGAGGGCAAGGACGACGGCGCCACCGCCTTCGACCAGGTCAAGCCTTATACCCCGGCCTGGCAGGAGAAGATCACCGGCGTGTCCGCCGAGCAGTGCCTGCGCATTGCCCGGGAGTTCGCCGACAACGCCGACAGGACCGGCGGGCGTTCCATGATCATCGTCGGTGCCGGGATGAACCACTGGTACCACATGGACATGAACTACCGTGGCCTGATCAACATGCTGGTCATGTGCGGCTGCATCGGCCAGAGCGGCGGCGGCTGGGCGCACTACGTGGGCCAGGAGAAGCTGCGCCCGCAGACCGGCTGGCTGCCGCTGGCCTTCGGCCTGGACTGGCAGCGGCCGCCGCGGCAGATGAATTCCACCTCCTTCTTCTACAACCACTCCAGCCAGTGGCGCTACGAGAAACTCGAGGTCAAGGAGATCCTCTCGCCGCTGGCCAAGGCCGAGGACTACTCCGGCAGCCTGGTCGACTTCAACGTGCGCGCCGAGCGCATGGGCTGGCTGCCCTCCGCGCCGCAGCTGGCCACCAATCCCCTGTCGCTGGCCGGCCAGGCCGCCGAGGCGGGCCAGGCCACCGCGGACTACGTGGTCGACCGGCTCAAGGCCGGCGAGCTGCGCTTCGCCGCCGAGGATCCCGACGACCCGAAGAACTTCCCGCGCAACCTGTTCATCTGGCGCTCCAACCTGCTCGGCAGCTCGGGCAAGGGCCACGAGTACATGCTCAAGTACCTGCTGGGCACCCGCCACGGCATCCAGGGCAAGGACCTGGGCGAGGCCGGCGGCCAGACGCCCGAGGAGGTCGTGTGGCGCGAGCAGGCGCCTGAGGGCAAGCTCGACCTGCTGGTGACGCTGGACTTCCGCATGTCCACCACCTGCCTGTACTCGGACATCGTGCTGCCCACGGCGACCTGGTACGAGAAGGACGACCTCAACACCTCCGACATGCACCCCTTCATCCACCCGCTGACCGCGGCCACCGACCCGGCCTGGGAGTCGCGCAGCGACTGGGAGATCTACAAGGGCATCGCCAAGGCGTTCTCCAAGGTCTGCGTGGGCCACCTGGGCGAGGAGACCGACCTGGTCACCCTGCCGCTGCAGCATGACTCCCCCGCCGAGCTGGCCCAGCCCGAGGTCCGCGACTGGAAGAAGGGCGAGTGCGAGCCGGTCCCCGGCAAGACCCTGCCGGCGCTGGTCGAGGTCAAGCGCGACTACCCGGCCACCTACGAGCGCTTCACCTCGGTGGGGCCGCTGCTCGACCGCCTGGGCAACGGCGGCAAGGGCATCGGCTGGAAGACCGAGAAGGAGGTGGAGCTGCTCGGCAGGCTCAATCAGGTGAAGTCCGAAGGGCCGGCCAAGGGGCGACCGCGCATCGAGTCGGCCATCGACGCCGCCGAGGTGATCCTCACCCTGGCGCCCGAGACCAACGGCCAGGTGGCGGTCAAGGCCTGGGGCGCGCTGTCGGCGATCACCGGCCGCGACCACAAGCATCTGGCCGTGCCCAAGGAAGAGGAGAAGATCCGCTTCCGCGACGTGGTGGCCCAGCCGCGCAAGATCATCTCCAGCCCGACCTGGTCCGGCCTCGAGGACGAGCACGTCTCCTACAACGCCGGCTACACCAACGTCCACGAGCTGATCCCCTGGCGCACCGTCAGCGGCCGCCAGCAGTTCTATCAGGATCATGCCTGGATGCGCGCCTTCGGCGAGAGCCTGCTGGTCTATCGGCCGCCCATCGACACCAAGGCCGCGGTCGGCCTGGCCGATGACAAGGGCAACGGCAACCCGGAGATCGCGCTCAACTGGATCACGCCGCACCAGAAGTGGGGCATCCACTCCACCTACTCCGACAACCTGCTGATGCAGACCCTGTCCCGGGGCGGGCCCATCGTCTGGCTGTCCGAGGACGACGCGGCGTCCATCGGCGTCGAGGACAACGATTGGATCGAGCTCTACAACGCCAACGGCGCCATCGCCGCCCGGGCGGTGGTCAGCCAGCGGGTCAAGAACGGCATGGCGATGATGTACCACGCCCAGGAGCGCATCCTGAACATGCCGGGCTCCGAGATCACCGGCACCCGTGGCGGCATCCACAACTCGGTCACCCGCGTGTGCCCCAAGCCGACCCACATGATCGGCGGCTATGCCCAGCTCTCCTACGGCTTCAACTACTACGGCACCGTCGGCTCCAACCGCGACGAGTTCGTCATCGTGCGCAAGATGAAGCGCATCGACTGGCTGGACGGCGAAGGCAACGACTATGAGCAGGAGGCCGTGAAATGAAGATTCGTTCCCAGGTCGGGATGGTCCTGAACCTCGACAAGTGCATCGGCTGCCACACCTGCTCGGTGACCTGCAAGAACGTCTGGACCAGCCGCGAGGGCGTCGAGTACGCCTGGTTCAACAACGTCGAGACCAAGCCCGGCATCGGCTATCCCAAGGAGTGGGAGAACCAGCACAAGTGGAACGGCGGCTGGCTGCGTCGCCAGGACGGCCGCATCGAGCCGCGCATCGGCGGCAAGTGGCGGGTGCTGGCGAACATCTTCGCCAACCCCGACCTGCCGGAGATCGACGACTACTACGAGCCGTTCACCTTCGACTACCAGCACCTGCACACCGCCCTGCCGGGCGATCACCAGCCCACCGCCCGGCCGCGCTCGCTGATCTCCGGGCAGCGCATGAACAAGGTCGAGTGGGGGCCGAACTGGGAGGAACTGCTCGGCACCGAGTTCGCCAAGCGACGCCGCGACGCCAACTTCGAGCAGGTGCAGGCCGATATCTACGGCCAGTTCGAGAACACCTTCATGATGTACCTGCCGCGGCTGTGCGAGCACTGCCTGAACCCCACCTGCGTGGCGTCCTGCCCCAGTGGGGCGATCTACAAGCGCGAGGAAGACGGCATCGTGCTGATCGACCAGGACAAGTGCCGCGGCTGGCGGATGTGCATCTCCGGCTGCCCCTACAAGAAGATCTATTACAACTGGAAGAGCGGAAAGTCCGAGAAGTGCATCTTCTGCTACCCGCGCATCGAGGCCGGCCAGCCGACGATCTGCTCCGAAACCTGCGTGGGCCGCATCCGCTACCTGGGCGTGCTGCTCTACGACGCCGACCGCATCGAGGAGGTGGCCGGTGCCGCGGATGAGCGCGACCTCTACCATCGCCAGCGCGAGATCTTCCTCGACCCGAATGACCCTGAGGTGATCGCCCAGGCCCGCCGCGACGGCGTCGCCGATAGCGTGATCACCGCGGCCCAGCAGAGCCCGGTCTACAAGCTGGCCATGGAATGGGGCCTGGCGCTGCCGCTGCACCCGGAGTATCGCACCCTGCCCATGGTCTGGTACGTGCCGCCGCTGTCGCCGATCCAGTCCGCCGCCGAGGCGGGTCAGGTGGAATACGACGGCGTGCTGCCGAAGATCGAGTCGCTGCGCATCCCGGTGAAGTACCTGGCCAACCTGCTCACCGCCGGCGAGGAGGCGCCCGTGGTGCTGGCCCTCAAGCGGCTGATGGCGATGCGCCTCTACATGCGCGGCAAGCACGTGGACGGCGCGGCCGACGCCGCGGTGCTCGAAGAGGTCGAACTCAGCGAGGCCCAGGTCGAGGAGATGTATCGCTACCTCGCCATCGCCAACTACGAGGATCGTTTCGTGATCCCCACCGCCCATCGGGAGATGGCCGTCGACGCCTTCCCCGAGCGAGGCGGCTGCGGCTTCAGCTTCGGCGACGGCTGCCACGGCGGCGACAGCGAAGCCAGCCTGTTCGGCGGTCGCAAGCAGACCACCACCCTGGTCCAGCCCGTCGAGGTCTTCGACCCGCATGGCGGCAGCGCCGAGGAGGCCCGTCATGACTGATGCCGCCCGCGTCCAGCCCGAACCGGCGGATGACATGCTGAGCCTGCGGGTGCTGGCCCGGCTGCTGGATTACCCCGATCGTGAGCTCCAGGCCGCCGTCGGGGAGATGAACGCGATCCTCGACGCCGAGCGGCGGCTGCCGGGCAATCTGCGCACCGCCCTGATGGACTGGTGCCGACGCCTGGCCGCGGCCGATCTGCTGGACCTGCAGGCCGAATACGTGGCGCTGTTCGACCGTGGCCGGGCCACCTCGCTGCTGCTCTTCGAGCACGTCCACGGCGAGTCCCGCGACCGCGGCCAGGCCATGGTCGACCTGCTGGCCGAGTATCGCGCCGCCGGCTTCGAGCTCGACGCCCGGGAGCTGCCCGATCACCTGCCGCTGTTCCTGGAGTATCTCTCCACCCGGCCCGAGGCCGAGATCGGCCGCTGGCTAGGCGAGGTCCGCCACATCCTGGCCAGGCTCACCGCACGCCTCGAGGAGCGTGAGGCCGATCACGCCCTGGCGATACTGGCCCTGCTGGCGCTGATCGGCGCCGAGGACGACGTGAACGCGCATCGCGAGCCGGTGAGTCAGGAGGCGCGGGACGATACCCCCGAGGCCCTGGACGCCGTCTGGGAAGAGGAGGCGGTGCGCTTCTCCGCCGGCTCCGACCAGGACTGCGCCCTGCAGTCCGCCGAGGGTCGGCGGCTGGCCGAACGCAAGAAGGCGACGCACGACGAGGCGGTCCGGATCCTCGAGCCCGGCGCCCCGAGGCAACAAGGAGAATCGTCATGAGCTATGTCCACACCCTGCTGTTCGGGCTCTATCCCTATCTCGCCGGCAGCGTCTTCCTGATCGGCAGCCTGCTGCGCTTCGACCACGGCCAGTACACCTGGAAGACCGGCTCCAGCCAGATGCTCAGCTCAAGGAACATGCGCCTGGCCAGCAACCTCTTCCACGTCGGCATCCTGGTGATCTTCTTCGGCCATCTGGTGGGCCTGCTGACGCCGCACTGGGTCTATGCCCCCTTCATGAGCGCCGGCACCAAGCAGCTGGTGGCCATCGTGGTGGGCGGCATCGCCGGCGTGATGTGCCTGATCGGCGGTGCCATGCTGGCCTGGCGCCGCCTGACCAACGCCCGGGTCAAGGCCTCGTCGGGCCCGATGGACACCGTCATCATCCTGCTGCTGGTACTGCAGGTGTCGCTGGGCCTCGCGACCATCATCCCGGCGCTGGGCCACCTGGACGGCGGCGTGATGCTCCGGCTCGCCAGCTGGGCCCAGGCCATCGTGTTCTTCCAGGGCGGCGCCGCCGAGCATCTCGTCGGCATCGGCCTGATCTACCAGCTGCACATCCTGGTGGGGCTGACCATCGTGCTGGTCTTCCCCTTCACCCGCCTGGTGCACGTCTGGAGCGCGCCGCTGGGCTATCTGATGCGGCGCTACCAGATCGTGCGCCGTCGGGCCTGAGCGACCCTCCAGGGAGAGGCGACATCATGCAGAAGATCGATATCGAGACCGTACCGGGCGGCGCGACGCCGCCCCCGATCCGGGTCGGCGAGGCATCCATCGACCATGCCGCGATCGCCCGCGAGATGCAGTACCACCCGGCGGACAGCGCCGGCGACGCCCGGGGCCGGGCGGCCCGCGCCCTGGTGGTGCGCGAGCTGCTGCGCCAGCGCGCGGGGCAGCTGGGGCTGGCGGTGGAGGAGGACGCGGACATCGAGGCCGCCATCGCCGCGTTGCTGGAGCGCGAACTGGACGTCCCCGAGCCCGGCGAGGAGGACTGCCGGCGCTTCCACGGTGCCCACCCCGAGCGCTTCAGCGAGCCGACCCGGCTGCGGGTGCGCCACGTGCTGCTGGCGGCGGCGCCGGACGACGCCGAGCGCCGGGACGGCGGCTATCGACGCGGACAGGCGCTCCTCGAGCAGCTACGAGAGGCGCCGCAGCGCTTCACCGAGCTGGCCCAGCGGCATTCGGATTGCCCCTCGAAGGAGCAGGGCGGCGAGCTGGGTTGGCTGGTGCCCGGCCAGACGGTGCCCGAGCTGGACCGCGCCCTGCGGCATCTGCCGGTCGGGCTCCACGGCCGGCCGCTGGCCTCCCGCTACGGCTGGCACCTGGTGTGCATCGACGAGCGGCAGGAGGGCCGGGCGCTGCCCTACGACGAGGTCGCCGAGCGGGTCCGGCACAGCCTGCGCGAGCGCGCCACCCGCCGCGCACTGCGCCACTACCTGCTGGCGCTGGAGGCAGAGGTCGGCGTGGAGGGGATCGCGCTGGACGACGATGCCGCGGGCAGCCTGATGCAGTGACGTCCAGGCCGATGGCGGCCGTCGGTGTCAGTGAAGAGATGAAAGAGGACGTCGCCATTCCGGTAGGGCGAAACGCCCCGCTCTGCTTAGATGGAAGGCGACCCTTTCGCCACCCGAGGATGCCTCATGACCGCCACCGCCACGGACGTCGTCTCCGCCGACGAGATCCGCGACCGCTTCTCCCGGGCCATGTCGGCCATGTACCAGGCCGAGGTGCCGCAGTACGAGACCCTGCTCACGCTGGTCGACGAGGTGAACCGCGAGACCCTGGCGCGCGATGCCGCCCTGGCCGAGCGGCTCGAGGCCTTCGATGAGCTGAACCGTCTCGGCGTCGAGCGCCACGGCGCCATCCGCGTCGGCAGTGCCGAGGAACTTTCCATGCTGCGCCGGCTGTTCGCGGTGATGGGCATGTATCCGGTGGGCTACTACGACCTCGCCGAGGCCGGCGTGCCGGTGCACTCCACCGCCTTCCGCCCGGTCGACGACGCGGCGCTGGCGCGCAACCCCTTCCGCCTCTTCACCTCGCTGCTGCGCCTGGAGCTGATCGAGAGCGAGGCGCTGCGCGAGCGGGCCGCGGCGATCCTGGCCGAGCGCGACATCTTCACCCGCGAGGCCCGGGAGCTGATCGCCCTGGCCGAGGACCAGGGCGGGCTCACCGACGAGCAGGCCGATCGCTTCGTCACCGCGGCGCTGGAGACCTTCCGCTGGCACCGCGACGCCACCGTGGACCTCGACACCTACGAGGCGCTGAACGCCGAGCATCGCCTGATCGCCGACGTGGTCTGCTTCCGTGGGCCGCACATCAACCATCTGACGCCGCGCACCCTGGACATCGACGAGGTCCAGCGGCGCATGCCGGCGGCCGGCATGAACCCCAAGGCGGTGATCGAGGGCCCGCCGCGCCGCGACTGCCCGATCCTGCTGCGCCAGACCAGCTTCAAGGCGCTGGAGGAGCCGATCCGCTTCGCCGGCGATCGCCAGGGCACCCACACCGCGCGCTTCGGCGAGATCGAGCAGCGCGGCGTGGCGCTGACCGCCGAGGGCCGGGCGCTCTACGACCGCCTGCTCGCCGCCTCCAAGGAAGGCACCGCCGGGCTCGCCCACGAGGCGCACCAGCAAGCCCTGGCCGAGGCCTTCGCCGACTTCCCGGACGACGAGGCCGAGCTGCGCCGCCGCGGCCTGGCGTTCTTCGAATATCGGCTCACCGACGCCGGGCGCGCCTCTGGCCCGGTCGACGCCTCGGATCCCGAGGCGCTGATCGCTCGCGGCCTGGTGGTCGCCCGGCCGATCACCTACGAGGACTTCCTGCCGGTCAGCGCGGCGGGCATCTTCCAGTCGAACCTGGGCGACGGCGGCGGCGAGGCCTACGCCGGCCACGCCAACCGCGCGGCCTTCGAGGCCGACCTGGGGGCGGCGGTGACCGACGAGCTCAGCCTCTACGCCGAGCGGGAACGCGCCTCGCTGGCCGCGGTACGCGAGGCGCTGGCCGGCTAGCGGTCGACGATGAATAAGCCGGGCGCCGCCTTGTCTTGCGAGGGCGGCGCTCGGCTATGATGGGGTGTCGCCCATGGACCGGGACTCCGCATGCCGCTGCTGTCTGTTCTCGATACGCTGTCGCTGTCGCCGCTGTCCGGCGGCCTCGACCTCACGCTGATCCTGCTGTCGGTGCTGACCTCGGCCTTCACCGCGGCCTTCGGTGCCGGCGGCGGGGTGCTGATGATCATGGCCCTGGCCCAGGTGATGCCGGCGGCCGCGCTGATTCCGGTGCACGGCATGGTGCAGCTGGGGTCCAACGTCGGCCGCGCGGGCATGACCTGGCGCCATCTCGACCGCGCCACCCTGCTGGCCTTCCTGCCCGGGGTGGCGCTCGGTGCCCTGGCGGCCGCCTGGCTGCTGATTCGCCTGCCCGCCGGGATGCTGGAGCTGTGCATCGCCGCCTTCGTGCTCTTCACCCTGTGGGGCCCGGGGCTGCCCGGGCGCGCCCTGGGCCGGCTCGGCACCCTGATCGTCGGCGCGGCCACCACCCTGCTCTCGAGCCTGGTGGGGGCCAGCGGCCCGGTGGTGGCGGCCTTCATCAAGCAGCGCCAGGAAGGCCGCCTGGCCAAGGTGGCGACCTTCTCCGCCTGCATGGTGGCCCAGCATCTCACCAAGGCCTTCGTGTTCGGCGCCGCCGGCTTCGTGTTCCATGACTGGCTGGGACTGATCCTGGCCATGGTTGCGGCGGGTTTCGTCGGCACCTGGCTGGGCCTGAACCTGCTGAAGCGGCTTTCCGATCGCCGCTTCGACGACCTGTTCCGGCTGGTGCTGACGCTGCTCTCGCTGCGCCTGGCCTGGCTCGGCGCCGCGCGTCTCTGGGGCGGCTGAGCGGCGCGTCCGAGCCGCACGTTGAAAGGCGTTCCCGCAAGGCGCCGTCATCCTCGGCGGACTTGGCGTATCTTGAAAGGCAGCGCCGGCACCTCGTCGGCGCCTGAATCGTCGCTGCCGAGGCCACCCATGCGCCGTTCCCTCTCCCTTCGCGCGCTGACCGCCGTGTCCATCGTCGGCCTGATGCTGATCGTGGCCGGGGTGCTGCTGTGGCATGGCGTCCGCGGTGCCGACAAGCTGATGGTCCGCGCCGTGGAAGACACCGGCCGCCAGCTGGCCGTGACCACCGAGGAGCGGGCGCGGCGGCTGATCGATCCGGCCCGGGTGGTGGTGACGCTGCTGGCCCAGGACGACCTGGCGTCGCGCCAGCGGCTCGTCGATCGCCTGCGGCACCTGCCGCTGCTGGCCGCCTCGCTGGAGGCGCACTCGGCGGCCAGCGCCGTCTACGTGGGCTATGAGGACGGCGACTTCCTGCTGCTGCGTCCGGCCGGGCGGGTGCCGCAAGAGCGGCTGCCCGAGGTGCCCGACGCCGACCAGGCGGCCTATCTGGTGCAGGCGGTCGACCGCGATGCCAGTGGCAACGCCCAGGCCGAGTGGCGGCTCTACGACCGCGACCTGAACCTGCTGGGCCGGCGGCTCCAGCCGGGCGACGCCTTCGATCCCCGGGAGCGCCCCTGGTATCGGCGGGCGATGGCGGCCAGCGGCGCCTGGCTCACCGAGCCCTATGCCTTCTTCACCACCCGCGAGATCGGCATCACCCTGGCCCGGCGCAGCCGCCACGGGCGCGCGGTGGTGGGGCTGGACGCCTCGCTGGCCGATCTCGGCAGCGAGATGGACGCGCTGGGCATCACGCCCGGCACCCGGCTGGCGGTGGTGTCCCGCGACGGCCGGCTGCTGGCGCATCCCGACGTGGAGGCGCTGCTCGCCGAGCATGGCGGCTCGCCGCGGCTGGCGACGCTGGATGAACTGGACGACCCGGTGCTGCGGCGGCTCGGCCGCCTGACCCGGGGCGAGGGTGCCTCGCTGGGGGCCGCGGCCCCGGGCGAGGCGGCCTCCGACGACGACGCCTTCGGCGCCTCGGCCCGCTTCCGGGTCGACGGCGAGGACTGGTTCGGCATGCGGCTGCCGTTCCGCATTCCCGGCGTGGAGCCGGCCACGCTGCTGATGGTGGTGCCGGAGCGCGGGCTGCTCGCCGGCACCCGTGAGCTGCTGTGGCAGCGCTCGCTGGTGGCCGTGCTGCTGGCCCTGGCGCTGCTGCCGCTAGGCGTGTGGGTCGGCCATCGGCTCAGCCGCCCGCTGAACGCCCTGGCCGAGCAGGTCCGGGCGCTGGGCGATTTCGACTTCTCCGCCTGCCGCGGGGTGCGCTCGCCGGTGCGCGAGGTGCAGCAGCTGAGCGGCGCCCTGACGGGCATGGCCGAGGGCATCGCGGGCTTCCAGCGCATGACCCGCACGCTGAGCCGCGAGCCGCGGCTGGACACGCTGCTCGCCACCGTCCTCGAGGACCTGCTGAACATCACCGACAGCCGCCACGGCGCCATCTACCTCGAGGACGAGAGCGATCCCACCCGCTTCGCCTGTGAGGCCGAGCAGGGCCAGGGCGATCCCGACGATCCGCTGCCGGCGTGCCTGACCCTGAAGGCCCCCGACGAGACCGGCATGGCGGCGCTGGAGCGCCGGGCCGCGGCCAGCGGCTATCTGGTGCAGCCGCTGTGCAATCGCAGTGGCCATCGCATGGGGCTGCTGATACTGGCGCTGCGCGCGTCGGGATCGGGCGGCGATCGTTCCTGGCGGCGCTTCGTCGAGGAGCTCTCCGGGGCGGCGGCGGTGGCCATCGAGACCCGCCGCCTGCTGGAGGGCGAGAAGCGCCTGCTGGACGCCATCGTCGAGCTGATCGCCGGAGCCACCGACGCCAAGTCGGCGCATACCGGCGGCCACTGTTCGAGGGTGCCGCAGCTGGCCGAGATGCTGCTGGAGGGCGCCCACCGCTCGACCAGCGGCCCCTTCGCCGACGAGACGCTGGATGACGACCGTCGCACCGCCTTCCACCTGGCGGCCTGGCTGCACGACTGCGGCAAGCTGACCACGCCCGACGAGGTCATGGAGAAGGCCACCAAGCTGGAGGCCCGCTACAACCGCATCCACGAGATCCGCACCCGCTTCGAGGTGCTGTGGCGCGACGCCGACGTCGCCTACTGGCGCGGGCTCGCCGAGGGCGGCGACGAACCCGCGCTGGCCGAGGCGCGACGGCGCCGGCAGGACGAGCTGCAGGAGGCCTTCCGGCTGGTGGCCGAGCTCAACCGCGGCGGCGAGGCGGTCGACGAGACTCGCCTGGCGCGGCTCGAGGCGATCGCCGACTGGCGCTGGTGGCGCCACTTCGACGACCGCCTCGGCGTGTCCGAGGATGAGTCCGCACGACTGGCGCGCGAGCCCGAAGCCCCGCCGCCCGCCGAGGAGCGGCTGCTGGCCGATCGCCCCCGGGACCGCCTCGACTGGGCCGTCGCGCCCCCGCCGGTGGCCGAGGGCGACCCGCGCAACCGCTGGGGCTTCGCCATGCAGCCGCCCGAGGTGGCCGGCGACCAGGGCGAGCTCTACAACCTGCGGGTGGCCCGCGGCACGCTCAACGACGTCGAGCGCTTCCGCATCCAGGAGCACATCGTCCAGACCATCATGATGCTCGAGTCGCTGCCCTGGCCGGCACACCTGCGGCGGGTGCCGACCATCGCCGGCAACCATCACGAGCGCATGGACGGCCGGGGCTATCCGCGCCGGCTGGTGCTGGCCGAGGCCAGTCTGGAGGAGCGCATCATGGCGGTGGCCGACGTCTTCGAGGCGCTGACCGCCGCCGACCGGCCCTACAAGCCGGGTCTGACGCTGTCGCGCTCGCTGTCGATCCTGGCCGGCATGGCCCGCGACGGCCATCTGGATCCCGACATCTTCGTCCTGCTGCTCGACAGCGGGGTGTGGCGCGACTACGCCGAGCGCTTCCTGGCGCCGGCGCAGATCGACGAGGTGGACATCGACGCGCTCAAGAACGAGGCTGGATGTCCGACAATGAAAAGTGGAAATGGCGCCTCGGGCCGCGTTTCGCCCTGTACAGGGCAGGCCCCTGGGTCATAATGCACTCATAAAGCGCGTCATTCTTCAGGGGAACACCGATGCTGCCGACTCCGATTTCCGGCTGGCGAGTGAGTCTGCTCGCCGCCCTCGTCATGGCCAGCGTGCTGCTGGCACCGCTCGCCCAGGCCGAGAATCCCCGCTATGCGGGCATCGTCATCGACGCCGACTCCCACGAGATCCTCTACGCCGAGAACGCCGATGCGCCGCGCTATCCGGCCTCGTTGACCAAGATGATGACCCTCTACATGCTGTTCGAGGCCATCGAAGGGCGCAGCATGAGCCTGGGGCAGCCGCTGCCGGTGTCGCGGGCGGCGGCGGCCATGCCGGCCACCAAGCTCTATCTCAAGCCGGGCGACAGCATCCCGGTGGAGACCGCCATCGAGTCGCTGGTGGTGCGCTCGGCCAACGACGTGGCGGTGGTCGTCGCCGAGGCGCTGGGCGGCAGCGAGCGCCACTTCGCGCGGATGATGACCGAGCGCGCCCGCGAGCTCGGCATGCGCCACACCACCTTCCGCAACGCCTCCGGCCTGCCGGACGACGCCCAGGTCACCACCGCCCGCGACATGGCGGTGCTGGCCCGTCGGCTGATGCTCGATTTCCCGCAGTACTACCACTATTTCTCGCTGCAGGACTTCACCTGGCGCGGCAACACCTACCGCGGCCACAATCGCCTGCTGGCCAACTACCCGGGCGCCGACGGCCTCAAGACCGGCTTCATCCGCGCCTCCGGCTTCAACGTCGCCACTTCGGCGGTGCACGGCGGCCGGCGCATGCTCTCGGTGGTGATGGGCGGCTTCACCGCCGCCTCCCGCGACGAGCACATGGCCGACCTGCTGAACCGCGGCTTCGCCCGCGCCGCCCTGGCCGACGGCCACGGCTGGCTGGCCCGCACCGAGATCGCCGACGAGCGCCTGATGCCGCTGCCGGGCCGCACGCTGCCGCCGGCCGGTCAGATGCTGGCGAGCCGCGACAGCGCCGCGCCGGCACCGGCCGCGACGGTATCCGCCCGGGCGCCCGAGCCGGCCTCGACGCCGGCGGCCAGCGAGCCGAGCCGCGCCGCCGCGCCGGGGCCGGTGGTACAGGAGGTCGCCGCCCCCTCGCCGGACGAGGCGATCGTGGCCTCGGCGCCGAGCGCCGACGCGGCCGTCGGCGGTGCGGCGGAGGCGGATCCGCTGACCGCGCTGATCGACCGCGACGAGCGGACCGGCGGCTGGGGCGTGCAGGTCGGCGCCTTCAGCGACGCCGATCACGCTCGTCGCCTGGCCGACCGCGCCGCGGCCCGACTGGCCGCGGAGCTGGATGACGCCCGGGTCGACGTGCCCTGGGTGGCGCAAGCCGGCGTCTACCGGGCGCGGTTGGTCGATCTGGGCGAGCGCCAGGCCCGCAGCGCCTGCCAGCGTCTCCAGTCCCAGGGCATGGACTGCATGGTGGTCCAGGCCTCGCTCTGACCCTCGGTTCCGGCCCCTCTCACCGCCCCGACGGTCAGGCCGTCGGGGCGGTGTCGTTTCCCCTCCCTCGACGCGCGCACGGAGGCGCTGCATGGCTCCCTCTCTGAAAGGCATCCTGTTCATGTGCGGCGGCGTGCTGTGTCTGGCCCTGGGCGATGCCCTCACCAAGTGGCTGGGCGCGGTGCATTCGCCGCTGCAGATCATCTTCTTCCGCACCCTGGTGTCGCTGCCGCTGATCGTGCTGATCGCGCGCTTCAATGGCGGCCTGCGCACCCTCGGCACGCGGCGTCCGGGTGTGCACCTGCTGCGCGGCCTGATCTTCACCGCCACCATGATCACCTTCATGTGGGGGCTGGTGCTGCTGCCGCTGGCCACCGCCACGGCGATCGCCTTCGCCGCGCCGCTGTTCGTGACGCTGCTGTCGGTGCCCTTGCTCGGCGAGCGGGTCGACCGTCCGACCTGGCTGGCCACGCTGCTCGGCTTCGTCGGGGTGCTGGTGGTGGTGCGGCCCGGGGCGGCCGGTTTCCAGCCCGCCATGCTGGTGGTGGTCGCCGCGGCGCTGTTCTATGCCCTGACCATGATCACCGCGCGCCGCTACGGCGAAGGGGAGCACCTCTGGGCCATGGTCTTCTACACCACCCTGGTGCCCTGCCTGGCCGCCTCCCTGACCCTGCCCTGGGTCTGGCAGGCCCCGGCGCCGCTGCACTGGCTGGGCTTCCTGGGCGCTGGCGTGCTCGGCGTCGGCGCCATGGTGGGCCTGACCCAGGCCTTCCGCTACGCCCCGGCGGCCATTGCCGCGCCCTTCGACTACACGGCACTGCTGTGGGCGACCCTGCTGGGCTGGGGCTTCTGGGGCGAGATGCCCGACCCCTGGGTGTTCGCCGGCGGCAGCCTGATCATCGCCAGCGGCCTGGCCATCGCCTATCAGGAGCGGCGCGTCGCGCTGAACCGGCGGCCTTCCCTGTGACGCAGGTCGCGTCGGCGACCCGGCGGGAAGGCGCGGGCGGCGGCCTCCGGGTCCGGGGTGCCGCAGATCGCCGAGACCACCGCCAGGCCGCCGGCACCGGCGCGGCGCACCGCCTCGACGTGCTCGACCTTGAGCCCGCCGATCGCCACCGTGGGCAGCGGGCTGGCGGCGGCCAGCGCCGCCAGGCCGTCGACGCCCAGCGGCGCGGCATGGTCCTGCTTGGTGGCCGTGGCGAACACCGGGCCGAGGCCCAGGTAGTCGAGGCGCCCGGCGTCCAGCCGTGCCAGCTGTTCGTGGGTCTGCACCGAGAGGCCGAGGATGGCGTCCGGGCCCAGCGCGGCACGGGCATCGGCGACCTCGCCGTCGTCCTGGCCGATGTGCAGGCCGTCGGCCCGACTGGCCAGCGCGACCTCGAGGCGGTCGTTGATGATCAACGGCACGCCGCTGCCGGCCAGGGCAGCCTTCAGGCGCCGGGCCAGCGGGATCATCTCGGCGTCGGCGGCGTGCTTGTCGCGCAGCTGGACGACGCTGACGCCGCCGCGCACCGCGGCCCGTACGGTCTGCTCCACGCCGAGGGCGGCGCACAGCTCGGGGTCGGTGACCAGGTAGAGGGACAGATCAAGGCGCATCGGTGAGCTCCAGGTGGATACGGTCGGCCAGCGGCGTAGCGAGGGTGTCGGGATCGAGGGCATAGAGGGCGTCGAGGAAGGCCACGGCGAAGCTGCCGGGGCCGGCGGCGGTCTCGGCGGCGATCTCCCCGGCCGCGGCGTAGGCGGTCAGCGCCGCCACCGTGGCCTCGAACGGATCCTCGGCGCCGGCCAGGAAGGCGCCGACCACGCCGGTCAGGGCGCAGCCCATGGTGGTGACGCGAGGCATCAGCGCATGGCCGCCGCAGACCCGCGTCAGGCGTCGGCCGTCGGTGACCAGGTCGACCTCGCCGGTGACCGCCACCACGGTGGCATGCTCGCGGGCCAGCGCCACGGCGGCGCGCTCGGCGCTGTCGGCGCTGTCGGTGCTGTCCACGCCGCGCCCGCCGCCGCCCTGTCGGGCCAGCGCCAGGATCTCCGAGGCGTTGCCGCGGATCGCGGTCGGCCCCAGCGCCAGCAGCCGGGCGCCGGCCTGGCGACGAAAGCGGGTGGCGCCCACCGCCACCGGGTCGAGCACCCAGGGCGTGTCGGCGTCATTGGCGGCGCGGGCGGCGTCGTCCATGGCGTCGAGCCAGTGGGGCGAGAGGGTGCCGATGTTCAGCGTCAGGGCGGTGGCCAGGCCGGCGAACTCGGCGGCCTCCTCGCGGGCGTGGACCATGGCGGGCGAGGCGCCCAGCGCCAGCAGCGCGTTGGCCATGAAGTTCATCGCCACGTGGTTGGTGATGTTGTGAACCAGCGGGGTGGTGCGGCGCACGCGCGCCAGATGCGGCGCGGGATCGAGGGAATGCATCGGGCCTCCTGGCGACGGGAGGCGCGGCCACCGAGGGAGCCGGCACGACTCCCTCCGCCGGCATTATCCGGGTCAGGTAGTGAGGGTGCCTCTCAGCCGCGGCGGATCATCGCCCCGGCGCCCCTGTCGTCGGGCCTCACTATCGCCCTTCGTCCGATGCATGTAAAGCCGGCGGGCGTCGCCTCAGGCGGCCAGCTGGAGCACGGCCAGGGTCAGCAGGCTGGCCTGGGAGACGCTCTGGAGATCGGCGCTCATGCCGTTGCCTTCCTCCTCGGGTTCGAGGCGCATCGCCGCGTTCAGGGGGCGAAGCAGCAAGGCGGCGCCGGCGGCCAGGGCGACCAACGCCAGCGGCAGGCTACCCACGCCCCAGGGGCTGATCAGCCATTCGACGACGAGCAGCAGCACGCCGCCCAGGGCCAGCCACAGGGGGCGGCGCAGGGCGGCGTCGAGAGAGGTCGGGGGCATGGCGTGCATGTCGATGTCTCCTTTCCGGTTGTCGTTGGGCTATTCAGCCCACCACCGTAACGGCGTTGGCTTAAAGTCGGCTTACACCAACGCTAAGGGAGCGACATGACGATGCCGTGTCAGGCGCGGGGCAGCCGCACGCTCACGCGCAGCCCGCCGCCGGGGGCGTCGCCCAGCGTCAGGCGGCCGCCGTGGCGCTGTACCAGACGGTCGACGATGGACAGTCCGAGGCCGGCCCCGGCTCCCGCACCGCCGCGGTGGAAGCGCGCCAGCGCCTGCTGGCGGCCGTCCTCGGGGATGCCGGGACCGCTGTCGTCCACCCGCAGCACCAGCACTCGCTCTTCCGCCGTCAGTGCCACGTCGATGCGGCTGCCGGCGGGGGAGTGACGGATGGCGTTGCCGACCAGGTTCTTGATCAGGGTGGTGACGGCGCCGGGCTCGGTGGTCAGCGCCCAGTCGGCCGCCTCGTCGGCCTCCAAGTGCAGGCTCTGGTCGTGGTCGGTGGCCAGCGGCATCAGCTCGGCCAGCGACTCGCGCACCTCGTGCAGCAGGTCGATGCGCTGATCCGGGGCGCCTTCCTGCTCCGGGTCCAGGCGTGCCAGGGTCAGCAGCTGGCCGACCAGCCGGGTGGCGCGGGCCAGGCCGTCGCGCAACAGGGTCAGCGCCTCGCGCCGATCCGCCGGATCCTCGGTGGCCAGGGCGTTCTGGGCGTGCAGGTCGAGCACCGTCAGCGGGGTGCGCAGCTCGTGGGCGGCATCGGCGATGAAGCGCTTCTCGCGGGCCCGCAGGGTGCGGATCCGCGCCAGCAGGCCGTTGAGGGCGCCGACGATGGTGGCCAGCTCGCGGGGCAGTGGGTCGTCGGGCAGCGGGTTCAGGCGCTGGGGGTCGCGGGCTTCGATCTGGGCGGCCAGCCGTGACAGCGGCCGCAGCCCCCAGCCGATCGCCCACCACAGCAGTACCGCCAGTGCCGGCAGGCCCACGAGGTCCGGTACCAGGGTGCGCAGGGCGATGCCCCGGACCAGCTCGCCGCGCACGTCGCCGCGCTCGCCGACCAGCACCCGCAGGTCGTCGCCGCCGAGGACGAAGACGCGCCACTCGCGTCCGTCCAGGGTCGCGTCGCCGTAGCCGGCACGACGCTCGGTGAACGGCGCGGTCGGCGCGCCGGCGGAGCGCAGCAGCAGCCGCTCGTCGCGCCAGACCTGGAAGGCCACCTCGCCCTCGTAGCGGTGGCCGCCGTCGGTGCCCGGCGTGTTGCGGCGCAGGGCGTCGTCGAGGCTCGCCAGCAGCGCCTCGCGCCGGGCCTCGGGCAGCGGCGTGCGCACCAGGCCTTCCAGCAGCCGGGCCTGCTGGGCCAGGCGGGCGTCGAACAGCGCCGCCACTTCGCGGGCGGCGTCGCGATAGCTGGTCACGCCGATCGCCAGCATGCACAGCGCGACCACCAGCAGCGCGATGCCCAGGGTGCGGCGGCGGATGGAGCTCATGGGATCCTGTTTCCGGGTGCCTCGTCCGCCGGGGCCTTGTCCATGATGTAGCCGATGCCGCGCAGGGTGCGGATCAACTCCGGGGCCAGCTTCTTGCGCAGGTGGTGAACGTGGACCTCGATGGCGTTGCTCTCCACGTCCTCGTCCCAGCCGTAGAGCAGGCGGGCCAGGGTGTCGCGGGTGAAGGCGTGGCCCGGGTGGCTGAGGAATTCCTGCAGCAGGGTGAACTCGCGGCGCGACAGCGTGACCGGCTGGCCCTGGTAGGTGACGCGGCGGTTCTCCGGGTCGAGCACCACGCCGCGGTGGCGCAGCTCGCTGCTGACCAGGCCCTGGCTACGGCGCAGCAGGGCGCGCAGCCGTGCCTTGAGCTCGTCGACCTCGAAGGGTTTGGTCAGGTAGTCGTCGGCCCCGGCATCCAGGCCCTGGATGCGCTGCTCGATGCCGTCGCGGGCGGTCAGCACCAGCACCGGCACGCGATGGCCGCCGCGGCGCAGCCGCGTGAGCAGGTCGATGCCGTCGAGCCGGGGCAGGCCCAGGTCGAGGATGACGGCATCGAAGGGCTCCTCGTCGCGCAGGGCGTTGAGGGCCTCGATACCGTCGCCGAGGATGTCGACGGTGTAGTGCTCGGGTTTCAGCGCCAGGCGAATGCCCGACGCCAGGCTGGGATCGTCTTCCACCAGCAGTATGCGCATGGGCCTTCCTTGTCGGTGCTCCGGTCATGCCGATACTCGCCTCGAAGGCCGCGCCTGTCGACCCTGGCGGCTCAGGGTGGCGGGGTGATGAAGCGGCGGATGGTGGGCAGCTGGCGGCGCAGGGCGCGATCGATCAGCCCCGGCCACAGAGCGTTGAGCCGGGCGAAGATCGGCTCGGCGCGGCCCAGCCGGGTCTCCTTGCGACCGCGTTCGATGGCGCGGCGGATCTGGACGGCCACTGTTTCCGGGGCGTCCATGGCGTTGCCCAGCGCCCGGTTCATCTCCTCCATGGCCGGGGCGTTCATGGCGGTGCGGGTGGCCCGCGGGGCGATGTAGTGCACCGCGATCGGCGAGTCCGACAGTTCGCGGCGCAGCGCCTGGGTGAAGCCGTAGAGCGCGAACTTGGTGGCGCAGTAGGCGGCCTGGCCGGGATAGCCGATATGGCCGAAGGCCGAGCCGACGTTGACCACCAGGCCCTGCTCGGCGCGGCACAGCCGGGGCAGCAGGGCGCGGGTCAGCTGCAGGGTGGCGGTCAGGTTGACCGTCACCAGGCGCTCGATGGCCTCGTCGTCGGCGTCCTTGAACAGCTCGGCGCGGTTGGCGCCGGCGGCGTTGATCAGCATGGTGCACTCCAGCCGTTCGGCGGCCGCCACCAGCCGGGCGCGATCCTCGGCGCGAGTGAGGTCGGCGGCCTGGGCCGTGATCTGGCCGGGATACAGGCGGCACAGCCGCTCCAGGGCCTCGGCGTCGCGGCCGGTGACCAGCAGCTGGGCGCCGGCGGCGGCGAGTTCGTCGACCAGCGCCTGGCCGATGCCGCCGCTGGCGCCGGTGATCAGCACCCGCTGGCCGGGCCAGCCCTGGGTGAGATAGTGCGGTTCAGACCAGCGCATCGGTCAGCCCCCGGGCGGCTTCGCCCCCCGTGCAGCGGGCGGTGACGCCCCGGAACATGGCGCCGTAGAGGCGATAGACCATGCGCGCACCTTCGATCACCGCGTTCAGATCGTCCTCCTCCAGGCTGTCGATCAGCGTCTCGAAGAAGGCCAGGTGGCCGATATCGAGGCTGCCGTGGGAGCTCAGGTAGCGCACGGCGTTGTCGGGCAGACCGAGGCGCGCCTGGAGCTGTTCGGCGGCGCGGGTGGCCACCGCGGTGCTGGTGCCCTCGAGCACCTGGACCATGCCGAAGAAGACCACCGGATTGCCGTGCTCGATCCGGTCGCGCACGTAGGCCACCATCAGCGTCGTGGCCGGGTCGGGCGAGGCGGCGGCCGCCGCCTCGGGGTCGCCGCCGGCGGCGCGGATGTCGTCGAGGATCCACTGCTCGTGGCCGTATTCCTCCTCGACGTACTCCACCAGGGCGCCGCGCAGCCAGCCCAGCCGGTCGGGCAGGCGGGCGCCGCAGGCCATCATCAGCGGCACCGTGAAGCGCACGTGGTGGTAGGCCTGGCCGAGGAAGGCCAGGTACTCGTCGCGCCCGACCTCGCCCTGCATGGCGCGGGTCATCATGGGCGTGTCGAGCAGCCATTCGCGCTCGGCGCGGGTGGCGTCCTGCAGGCGTTGATAGGCACTCATGGGGTCACTCCTCGGTGGTCGTGATGGGGCGGACTCGATAGGTCGGCCGCGATGCGTCGGTCGTGGTGACATTCGCGCCGGGGCGGGTCGGCCAGTCCCGGTAGGCGGCCAGGATGGCCGCGCGGCGCAGGCGGCCGTTGGCCGTCAGCTGGTCGTTGTGGGGGGTAAAGGGCGCGCAGCGGCGCCATTCGCTCACCCGCGCGTAGTCGGGCAGGGTGGTGTTGGCGGCGGCGATCTCGGCCTCGATGGCGGCGTCGGGCAGGTTCGCGGCGGCCGGCACGATCAGCGCCCGGTTGTGGGCCAGGGCCTCGCCGTGGACCAGGGCCTGGGCGATGCCCGGCCGGGTGGCGAGCACGCCCTCGACCCACTGGGGATCGACGTTGCGCCCATAGGCGGTGATGAAGACCTCGCGGCGGCGGCCCTCCAGCACCAGGGCGTTGCCCTCCCAGCGGCCCAGATCGCCGGTGGCGTGCCAGCCGGCGACCGGCGGCTCGCCCAGATAGCCGAGCATGGTGGCGCCGCTCACCTCGACCTCGCCGTCGGCGCGCAGCCGCACCCGGGCGTGGGGCAGCGGGCGGCCGACGCCGCAGGGCGCCTCGCCGGGCCGGTTGAGGCACACCACCGAGGCGCACTCCGAGAGGCCGTAGCCCTCGGCCACCGGCCAGCCGGCGGCCAGGGCGCGCTCGAGCAGCGGCGCGGCGACCCGGGCGCCGCCCACCGCCACCAGCCGCAGCCCCTCGGGCGCGCGGGGCGCGGCGTCGACCAGCGCCTGGAGCTGCTGTGGCACCAGGATCAGGCTGTGCGGCCGGTAGCGCTCGATGGCGGCCAGCGCGGCCCCGGCGTCGAAGCCGCTGGCACCCTGCCAGCCGAGCTCGGCGGCGCCGGGCAGCGCCACCCCGGCGCCGAGCCACAGCGGCAGGTAGAGCCCGCCGAGGTTCTCGAGCAGGGTGGCCAGCGGCAGCATCGCCAGATGACGCTCGATCTCCACCGGGGCGACCGCCTCGGCAAGGCTCGTTGCCACCGCCAGCACCGCCTCGGTGTCCAGGCACACGCCCTTGGGCGCGTCGCTGGTGCCGGAGGTGAAGGTGATGCGGGTGGTGCCGGGATGCAGGGCCGGCGGGGCCGGAACCGGGCGTGTGGCGACGCCGCCCGGGTCGGGCGTACCGAAGCCCAGCGCCTCGCCGCCGGGGCCGATCCAGGCATCGAGGCCGGCCCGCTCGACCAGGTGGCTACGCTGGGCGTCGCCGAAGAAGGCCGGCACCGGCACCGCGACGCGGGAATCGGTCAGCAGCGCCAGGTCCCACAGTGCCCATTCGACGCCGTTGTCCAGCGCCAGGCCCACGCGGGTCGCGCCGACCGCCGCCAGCCGAGCGCGCCGCGCGTCGATGGCGGCGGCCAGCTCGCCGTAGCTCAGCCGCTGCGTGCCGTCCCACAGCGCCGTGGCCTCGGGGGCGCGCTCGGCGTGGGCGGCCAGGCGGTCGAGGAAGCGTTCACGCCGGTCGGACATGGTCGCCCTCCCGTCGCGTCGAGAGCAGGCCGGCGGCGCGCAGCCGCTCGCGGGCCAGGCGCAGGTCGCCGGCCATCACCCAGGGGTGCTGATCGTAGTAGTGGCCCCAGGCCTCGCGCTCCTGGCCCAGCCAGGCCGGATCGGCCAAGCGCAGCGGCATCAGCTCGATGCCCAGCCGGCGGATGCCGTTGATCACCGCCGGGATGGCCGTGAACAGCACCCAGTGCAGGCCTTCCTCGGCCAGCTGGTCGATCAGGTAGGAAAACAGCACCCGCTGCAGCCCGCGCCGGGTGCTCACCAGGTTGCCGATCTCGGCGATGCCGCCGCGGGCGATCGGTGTGCCCAGGGCCTGGGTCAGGCTGGCCTCGGCGGAGGCGTCGAGATAGCCCTCCTGGAACAGCCGGCCCTCGTCGGCGCGCCGCACGCCCACCGCGGCCACGGGCCGCTCCTGCTGCCACAGGCCGAACAGGCGCGGCAGGTACTGGGTGATGCGGGCATCGTGCTGGGTGGCGAAGCAGTGGCTGACCAGCTGCTCCAGTCGGTGGCGCTCCGACCAGTGGCGGGCTTCACGCCACTCGATCGGCGACTCGGGGGTGGGGCGTATGACGGTCAAGGACATCGGGGTGTCTCCGTGACGATTCCCCGACAGTCTGGGATTTAATACTTAACCGGCCCTTAATATCGCCAGACGCATACGAAAACGCCGGCCCTGGGGCCGGCGTCGAGGAAGCGAGGCGAGCGCTGGCTTACTTGCCGGGCTGCTTGACCAGCCGCAGGTAGGGTTTCTGCTCGTCCCAGCCCTCGGGGAACAGCTTGGCGGCTTCCTCGTTGCTGAGCGCCGGCACGATGATGCAGTCGCCGCCCGGCTGCCAGTTCACCGGGGTGGCCAGCTTGTGCGAGTCGGTCAGCTGGAGGCTGTCGAGCACGCGCAGGATCTCGTCGAAGTGGCGACCGGTGCTGGCCGGATAGGTCAGCATCAGGCGGATCTTCTTGTTCGGGTCGATGATGAAGACGCTGCGCACCGTCAGGGTGTCGTTGGCGTTGGGATGGATCATGTCGTAGAGATCGCTGACCTTGCGGTCGGCGTCGGCCAGCAGCGGGAAGTTCAGGGCGCAGCCCTGGGTCTCTTGGATGTCGCCGACCCAGGCCTTGTGATCCTCCAGCGGGTCCACCGACAGGCCGATGGCCTTGGTGTTGCGCTTCTCGAACTCCGGCTTGAGCCGCGAGACCTCGCCGAGCTCGGTGGTGCACACCGGGGTGAAGTCCTTGGGATGGGAGAACAGGATCACCCAGCTGTCGCCGGCCCATTCGTGGAAGTGGATCGGGCCTTCGGTGCTTTCCTGGGTGAAGTCCGGGGCGATGTCGCCGAGTCGCAGTGCCATGCTGGCCTCCTGAATCGTGTTCGAAGTTCGATGCGTCGGGTGGCATCGCGGCGCGATGCCGGGAAATCGGAGAGGGCGAGCCCTCAGGGCGCCGGAGCGGCGGCGCCCAGGAAGCGTTCCTGCCAGTAGTCCAGCGCCAGCGAGGTCACGCTGACCCGTCGACCGCGGCCGGGGGCGTGAATCATCTCGTCGTCACCCATGTAGATGCCGACGTGGCTGGCATCCCCGCCGCCGGCGGTATCGAAGAACAGCAGGTCGCCGGGGCGCGCCTCGTCGATCGGTGGCAGCTGCTCGAACTGGCGGCGCGAGGTGCGTGGCACGGGGATACCCGCCCGCGAATAGACCCGCTGCACCAGCCCCGAACAGTCCAGCCCGCTGGCATCGGTGCCGCCGAAGCGATAGGGCGTTCCCAGCGACTGGCGGGCTTCGGACAGGATCATCGCCCGATCCATCGACAGCCCCTCGGCGTCGCGGGTGGCGAGCTGGGGGCCGGCGCAGCCGGCGAGTGTCAGCAGCGCCAGCATCACCAGCGGCATCAGTCGCTCGAGGCGTATCTCGACGCAGGGCGCCGGGGTGGATGAGGCTGGCGTCGCTGACATGGGCATCTCTCGGGGCGTTCGTATTCCCTCTCGTCGTTCCCAGCCTAGCCGTCCAGCCCGCGGCTGTGAACATCAGCGGAAGGCGATTCTGGTGCCGTGGGTCAGCATCTCGTCCGGGGTCATGGCATGGCCGGGCACGCCGATCATCTCGTCGCCGCACTGGTCGGCCCAGGTCAGCACGCCGTGGCTCAGGCCCAGATCGCCCAGCAGGTCGCGGATCTCGCCGGTGCCGAGGAAGGTGAGGGTCTTGCCCTGCTTGTCGGAGAGGGTGGAGATGCCGTTGGCGTGGTGGAAGCGCACCGTGTAGATGCCGTCCATGGACTCCACCTCGACGATCGGCGAGAAGCCGTGGCCGAGGGCATGGGCGAGCTCCTTGAGGGTGATGTGGTCTCCCAGGCTCTGGTCGATGTTGGCCATCTCGGACTCCTGACGCGTGGTGGGTTGTACAGACAATGTAGAATCGGGAGACGCCCCTCGCCAGTGGCGATCCTGCATGTCAGGATACGAGAACAGGCGCAGCAGGCGTGGCCGGGGTGTTTGGCGTGGAAATCAGTATTTGTACAATCTCCGTATCGGAAAATCTTCGCGGTAGCATGACGCTCGGGGTGGAAAAGTCGCCATCTTGCCTCCATACCTGAGGCATCGCATCGATTCGACGACGTTCGAGCCCTGACCAGGAGATCCCATGAGCTTCAACGGCGAGCAACATCCCGGCGTGAAGACCGCCACCGGTGACACCGATGGCTTCCGCCTCAACCACACCATGCTGCGGGTCAAGGACCCGGAGGCTGCGCTGGCCTTCTACTCCCGGGTCTTCGGCATGTGCGTGCTGCGCCGCCTCGACTTCGAGGAGATGCAGTTCTCGCTCTACTTCCTCGCCAAGCTCGAGGACGGCGATCAGGTGCCGGAAGACACCGACGAGCGCACCGTCTGGACCTTCTCCCAGAAGGGCCTGCTGGAGCTGACCCACAACTGGGGCACCGAGCACCAGCCCGACTTCGCCTATCACGACGGCAACGCCGAGCCCCAGGGCTTCGGCCACATCTGCTTCACGGTGCCGGACCTGGACGCCGCGGTGGCCTGGTTCGACGCCAACGAGGTCGAATTCATCAAGCGCCCCGACCAGGGCAAGATGAAGGACGTGGTCTTCGTCAAGGACGTGGACGGCTACTGGATCGAGGTGGTCGAGGCCGCGAAGATGATTGGCAAGGGCGACTGAATCGGGCCCGGGTCGTCGGCGAGCGTTGACGGCCTGGCTTGTCGATATAGCCCAGGGGCATTAGGGTCTGCGACGTGTTTCACCACGGCGCATCCCGCCAAGGAGTCCCTATGTCCCTGTCCCGTCGTCCCCTCTCTCTCGTGCTGGCCGGCTCCCTGCTGGCCGTGAGCGGCGTTTCCCAGGCCGCCGAACCGGAACAGGTTCGCTTCTCCGTCCCCGCCTGGCCCGGCGTGACCGTCAAGACCGCGCTGGCGTCCACCCTGCTCGAGACTTTGGGCTACGCGCCCCAGTCGGCCGAGCTCGGCTCCACCATCACCTACGAGGCGCTGGCCCAGAACGAACTGGACGCCTTCCTCGCCGCCTGGCTGCCGGGCCAGCAGAGCATGTACGAGGCCGCCCTCGAGCGTGAGTCGATCGTCGACCTGGGCAACAACGTGGACGGTGCGCGTCTCGGTTTCGCGGTGCCGACCTACGTCTACGAGGCCGGCCTGACCTCGGCCGAACAGCTCGACGATCCGGAGTATGCCGACCAGCTCGACAGCGCGATCTACTCCATCGAGGCCGGTTCCGGCATGAGCGAGATCCTCAACGGGGCGGTGGACAACGACACCTACGGCCTGGGCGACTGGCATCTCTCCGAGACCTCCACGCCGGGCATGCTGAGCGCGGTGAAGAGCGCCATCGATCGCGAGGAATGGATCCTCTTCGCCGCCTGGACGCCGCACTGGATGAACATCGAATACGACGTTCAGTACCTCGACGATCCCGAGAACATGTGGGGCCCGGACGAGGGCGCCAGCGACGTGAAGACCCTGGTGACGCCGGCGTTCGCCGAGTCCAATCCCAACGCTTCCAGGCTCCTCGACCAGCTGAGCTTCAGCGCCGACGACCAGAGCGAGATGATCCTCGGCTTCAGCTATCAGGAGCGTGAGCCGGACGCCGTGGCCCTGGAATGGCTGCGCGAGCATCCGGCCCGGGTCAAGGCCTTCCTCGACGGCGTGACCACCCGCGACGGCGAGCCTGCCTGGCCGGCGGTGCAGCAGGCACTGGAGATTCCGGACGCCTGATGCGCGATGCGCCATCGCACGACGCAAGAGGCCGCCCTTCGGGGCGGCCTCGCTGCGTTCAGGGGACCGATCGCTTCAGGCGAAGGCGTAGAGGTCCATCGCCAGTACCCCGTGCTCGACGCTGTGGTGCAGCCGCTCGGCGGGCCCACCGGCGCCCATGGCCACCAGCAGCGGCTGGAAGTGCTCGGGCGAGGGATGGTTGGCCCGCGCTTGGGGCGCGGCCTGCCAGTCGAGCAGGGCCTCGCGGTCGCCGGCGGTGAGGCGCTGGTGCGTCCAGTCGGCGAACTCGCCGACCCAGCCCGGCATCGGCGCGTCCAGCGCCTGGGTCGAGCGCAGGTCGTGGGTCAGGCTGCCGGAGCCGATCACCAGCATGTTCTCCTCACCCTCCGGTTTTCTCAAGAGCGCCTTGAGCCGATCCCCGAGCGCCACCAGCTCGGCGTTGGACCAGACGGTGGGCAGCGACAGCGAGACCACCGGCACGTCGGCCGCGGGAAACATCAGCGACAGTGGCACCCAGGCGCCGTGATCCAGGCCGCGCTCCACCGGCACGGCGTTGAGCTCGCGGGCCAGGCGCCTGGCCAGCTCGGGCTCGCCCGGGGCCGGGTACTGGCACTCGAACAGCGCGCGCGGAAAGCCGCCGAAGTCGTGGATGGTCTCGGGCCGCTCGCTGACGCTGACCATCAGGCGTCGGCTGGCCCAGTGGGCCGACACGATCACCACGGCGGCGGGTTTCAGGTGGCTGCCCAGCTCGCGCAGGAACTCGTGGGCCGGTGTGCGCGTCAGCGCCAGCATCGGCGATCCGTGGGAGATGAACAGGCTGGGTAATATGAGCACGGCCTCCTGATCGGGAGCGGGAGAAGGGCTCGACGCCGCCCGGCGGGCGGCGTCTCGGTGCTGTCGAAACGCGGCTCAGGCGAAGCGGCGGCTGAGCACCAAGCGCCCTCCGCCGAGGCCGGCCTGCGCCAGCAGGGCGATGGCCCAGAACAGCGGGAACTCCCAGCCGCCGCCCTCGTTGGAGAACATCCAGCCGTTGCCGGAATGTACCCAGGTGGCGCCGAGCAGGGTCGGGATCATGGCCAGGGCGACCCAGCGAGTGTAGACGCCCAGCAGCAGGGCGGCGCCGCCGCCGATCTCGGCCAGGATCGTCAGGTAGGCGAACTCGCCCGGCAGGCCCAGCGACTCGAAGTAGCCGACGGTGCCGGGCACCGTGAACACCAGCACCTTGAGCAGGCCGTGGGCCAGCGCCATGACGCCCAGCGACAGGCGCAGCAGGGTGATGGCCGCCGGCTGGAGGCGGTCGAGGGCGTTCGGCTGGGCGGCGGTGTGGGTCGTCATGGTGTCTCTCCGTCAGCGGGATGTTGTCGTGATGGACGGACACTCTAAACGCGGGCGATGGCGCGATAATCCGCTGCTAAGACACATTACTATTGCCTATTTGGCAACAATGTCGGAGGGAAATCCGGCGATCAGAGACCCAGCTCGTGCTCCCAGCAGGGGGGATCGCCCCAGGCATCGGCGAGCAGGGCCAGGAAGCGGTCGACCTTGGCCGGCAGGTGGCGGCGGGCCGGGTAGAGGCCGTTAACGTCCAGGACCGGGGCGGCCTCCTCGAGCTCGAGCGGCACCAGGCGGCCCTCGCGGATGCTGTCGGTGACCAGGAAGCTCGGCTGCTGGGCGATGCCGAGCCCGGCCTCGGCGGCGTGGGTCAGCACGTCACCGTTGTTGCTCTCCAGCGGCCCGTTGACCCGGAAGCGGCTGTCGACGAACTGCCATTCCCCGCCCCGGCCGCCGGGTCGGTAGCGCAGGCAGCGGTGCCGTTCCAGGTCCGCCAGACGACGCGGGGTGCCGTGTTCGGCCAGGTAGCCCGGCGAGGCGCACAGCACCAGCTTGCAGCGGGTGAGGCGGCGGGCGACGTGAGTGGAGTCGGGCAGGTGGCCGATGCGGATCGCCAGATCGTAGCCCTCCTCGAGCAGGTCGACCCGGCGGTCGTTGAGGTCGAGGCGCACCTCCAGGGCGGGATGCTCGACCATGAAGCGGGCCACCAGCGGCGCCAGGTGGCGGGTGCCGAAGCTCATCGGCCCGTTGAGGCGCAGCCGGCCGCGCATCTCGCTGGCGCCGCTGCCGACCTCCGCCTCGGCCTCCTCCAGCGACTGCAGGATGCCCTGGGCGCGCAGCAGGTAGCGCTCGCCGGCCTCGGTCAGGTGCAGCCGGCGGGTGGTGCGTTGGAGCAGGCGCACGCCGAGGTGATCCTCGAGTTCCATCACCTGCCGCGAGACGCGGGTGCGCGACAGGTCCAGCGCCTCGGCGGCGCGGGTGTAGCTGCCGAGCTCGGCGACCCGCACGAAGGCGGTCATGGCATCCAGCAGGTTCATGGGGCGCTCCCTGGCGTGGCCGACGGGGCTATCTTCGCACGCCCGCCCCCGAAACGACGACGGCGCCACCCGAGGGCGGCGCCGTGTGGAGCGAGCCTGGGAGGCGGCTCAGTGGTCGTGGTCGGCGTGCTCGTGGGCCGCGTCCTCGGTGGCCAGGGCGTCGTGCAGCAGCCAGGCGTTATGGCGCATCATGCCCAGCCAGGTGCTGGCCTCGCCTTCGGCCGCCAGGGCGCCGGAGTAGAGGGTGCCGGCGATCGGCAGGCCGGTTTCCTCGGCCAGCTGCTCGATGATCGCCGGGCTGGTCATGTTCTCCTGGAACAGCGCCTGAACGCCCTGGTGGTTGATCACCTCGATCAGCTCGGCCATGCGCGCGGCGCTGGGTTCGGCCTCGGTGGAGAGTCCGGCCGGCGACAGGAAGTCGACGCCGTAGGCGCGCGAGAAGTGGTTGAAGGACTGGTGGCCGGTGATCACCGCGGTGTGCTTGGGCAGCTCGTCCATCAGGGCGTGGACCTCGGCGTCCAGGGCATCGATGCGCTGCTGATAGTCCGCCGCGCGCTCGCGGTAGTCGGCCTCGTGGGACGGGTCGACGGCGATCAGGCCGTCGCGGATGTTGTTCACGTAGAGCTCGCCGAGGCCCAGATCCAGCCAGGTGTGCGGGTTCATGCCCTCGTGAGCGTGGGCATGGCCGGCGTGGCCGTGATCGTCGTGGCCGGGCTCGTCGTGGTCATGCTCGTCGTGGCCATGTTCTTTGTGACCGTCGTCATGGCCGTGCTCCACCTCGTCCGCGTGGGCGGCCTCGCCGAGCGCCTGCTCGATGCCGTCGGTGGCCACCACGGTCGGCCCCGCGTAGTCGCTGGCCTCGACCAGGCGCGACATCCAGCCCTCGAACTGCAGGCCGTTGAGCACCACCAGGTCGGCCTCGGCCAGGGCACGGGCGTCGGTAGGGCGCGGGGTGAAGACGTGGGCGTCGCTGTCGGCGCCGACCAGCGAGGTGACCTCGACGTGGTCGCCGCCGATCTGCTCGACCATGTCGGCGAGCACGCTGAAGCTGGCGAGCACCTGCACGGGCTCCTTGGCCTGGGCGGCGGGCAGGGTCAGCAGGGCGGCGGCGCCGGCGGCGAGGGCAGAGGGCTTGGCGAAGGTCATCAGTGGGCTCCGAGACAGGAAAGGAATGACGGGTGAGGCGTCAGTGGTCGGCGGTCGGCGCGTTCAGCGGCGCGGCGCGGCGCCGATAGCGGGCGGTGAGGCTGTGCTGGCGCCCGAACAGCGCCGAGAACACGTAGGCCACGCCGGCCATCAGGATGATCGCCGGGCCGGAAGGCAGGCTCAGGTGATACGACAGCAGCAGGCCGCCGGCGCTGGCCACCATGGCCACGCCGATGGCGATGACGATCAGGCCCTCCAGGCGATTGCTCCAGAAGCGCGCGGTGGTGGCCGGCAGCATCATCAGGCCCACCGCCATCAGGGTGCCCAGCGTCTGGAAGCCGGCGGTGAGGTTGAGCACCACCAGCCCCAGGAAGACGCCGTGCACCAGGCCGCCGCGCACGCCCTGGCCGCGCAGGAACAGCGGGTCCAGGCATTCCACCACCAGGGCGCGGAAGATCACCGCCAGCGACACCACGATCAGGCTGGCGATGCCGGCGATCAGCAGCAGCGCGGTGGAGTCCACGGCCAGGATCGAGCCGAACAGCACGTGGGTCAGGTCGACGCTGCTGCCGCCCAGCGACACCATCATCACCCCCGCGGCCAGCGAGATCAGGAAGAAGCTGGCCATCGCCGAGTCCTCGCGGTGGCCGGTCATCTGCGACACGCTGCCGGCCAGCACCGCCACCAGCAGCCCCGAGAGGATGCCGCCGAGGCTCATCATCGGCAGCGAGAAGCCGGCGAACAGGAAACCCAGCGCCACGCCGGGGAGGATGGCGTGGGACATGGCGTCACCGATCAGGCTCATGCCGCGCAGCATCAGGAACACGCCCAGCGGCGGGGCGGCCAGCGACAGCGCCATGCCCGCCACCAGGGCGCGCTTCATGAAGCCGTAATCGAAGGGGGCGGCGAGCCAGGCATCAAGCAGGGCCAGCATGGGAAACCTCAGGAAAATCGAAGGGCAGGCGCGGGGCGCGGGCGGGCTGGCCGGCGTTGTACTCGAGCAGCGCCTCGGGGCTGACCCAGCGGCCATGGCCGCCGGAGAGCATCAGCACGTCGTCGGCCAGGCGCGAGAGCTGTTCCATGTCGTGCAGCACCACGATCAGGGTGGCGCCCTTGGCGGCCATGTCGCGCAGCACGTCCATCAGCACCTCGACGGTTTCGGCGTCGACGTTGGCGAAGGGCTCGTCGAGCAGCAGCAGCTCGGCCTCCTGCATCAGGGTGCGGCCGATCAGCGCGCGCTGGCGCTGGCCGCCGGAGAGCTCGCCGAGCTGGCGGTGTGCCAGGTGCGAGATGCCCAGGCGCGCCATGATCTCGCGGCCGCGGCGATAGTGCGGGCCGCAGTAGCCCTTGAAGGCGCCGTGGCTGGGCCAGGTGCCGCTCATGATCAGCTCTTCCACGCTCATCGGGAAGGACAGGTCGAGGGCCAGCTGCTGGGGCAGCCAGGCGCGGCGCTCCTTGGGCACCTGGCTTTCGACGCTGCCGGATACCGGCGTCAGCATGCCCATGATGGCGGCGATCAGGGTGCTCTTGCCGGCGCCGTTGGCGCCGATCAGCGCGGTCACCGCGCCGTCCTGGAAGCGGCCGTCGAGGTGCTCGAGCACCGTCTGGCCACCGCGGGCGAGCTGAAGATCGTGCAGTTGCAGGCGTGCCATCAGGCGAAGCCTCCCGTGGCCCAGACCACCGCCAGCCACAGGATCGCCAGCGGGGCGGCGACCAACAGCAGCCGGCGCGGGGCGGACAGCGACATCAGCGAGAAATGGCAGGGCCCTTCGGGGCGATGGCGATGGGATCGATGCGCCATGGTGATACATCTCCGCGAAAGTGGCATGCGTTATAACATAACAATACGGGCGCTCGCCAGCGCCGTCTCCCGCGACTGGCGCGGCATCGACGCATGTGCGGCGCCGGGCCCCTGATCCTAGCACCGCGACGAGGCGCCGGGCCGGCCACGGGCGGCGGGCACCGCACCACCAGCGACCTGACCCGCCGGCGGCCGGCGCGCTACACTGCGCGCTCACTCCCTGTGCTCGGAAGGAATCGTCATGACCCGCAAGACGCCCCTGCGCTCCCTGCTTGCCGCCACCCTGGCCACCGGCCTGGCCGTGACCGCCGCACCCGCCTTCGCCATCGGCGCCACCGGCCTCTACCTGGGCGGCGGCCTGGGCCAGATGCACGGTGATAACGACTTCGACGACGAAGCCGGCATGTATAAGCTGACCGCCGGCTACAATTTCGGCTGGCTGCCGTTCCTCGACCTGGGCGCCGAGCTCGGCTACGTCAACGGCGACAGCCTGCACGGCGACGTCGACGGCCGCTCCGGCACGCTGGAGGTGGAGGCCTTCGAGGCCATGGGCGTGGCCGGGCTGAGCTTCGGCCCGCTGGGCGTCTACGCCAAGGCCGGCATGGCCGACTGGGACGCCGAGCGTCGCGGCCGCGGCCTGACCCGCGACGACTCCGGCACCGACCCGGTCTACGGCCTGGGCGCGCGCGTCGAGCTGCTCGACATCACCGGCCGCGTGGAGGTCGAGCGCCTCGACACCGACGAGATCGGCGATATCGACATGGTCACCGCCGGCGTCGTTTACACCTTCTGATGGCGTGGTCGCTGCTGAATGACGCGGGGCACGCCGATGGCGTGCCCCGTGTTTTTGTTCCCGGCGTCTCTGCCCCGGCCTGGGGGCAAGGAAGGCGGAGTCAGGCGCCGAATTCCTCGGTGTCGACATCCGCCTGCGCGGCCGCGCCGTAGCGGCCGCCCCTCACCTGGTCGGGCGTCAGCATGGCGTCCAGCCGAGCGATGGTCGCGGCGTCCAGGTGCAGCGATTCCGCCGCCAGGTTCTCGCGCATATGCGCGATGGAGCGCGAGCCGGGAATCGGAATGATGTCGTCGCCCTTGGCCAGCAGCCAGGCCAGGGCCAGCTGGCCGGGTGTCGTGTCCTGCTCTCGCGCCACGGCCTTGAGGTCGTCCAGCAGGCGCAGGTTGTGCGGGAAATGCTCGGCGCTGAAGCGCGGCATGCTGCGGCGCATGTCGCTCTCCTCCAGGCGGGCAGGATCTTCCACCGTCCCCGACAGGAAGCCCCGGCCCAGCGGGCTGAACGCCACCAGCGCGGTGTTCGACTCTCGGCACGCGGCGATCAGCCCGATCTCCGGGTTGCGCGTCCACAGCGAGTACTCCGACTGCACCGCGGCGATGGGATGCTCGGCCCGGGCACGGCGCAGGGTGGCGGCGGATACCTCGGACAGGCCGACGCCGCCGATCTTGCCTTCCTCCACCAGACGCCCCAGCTCGCCCACGCTCTCCTCGATCGGCACCGATTTGTCCCAGCGATGCAGGTAGTACAGGTCCAGATGGTCGGTGCCCAGCCGCGCCAGGCTCGCCTCGCACTGCCGGCGCAGCGTCGCCGGGCGGCCGTCGATCACTTTCTTGCCCTGCTCGGGATCGATGGCCATGCCGCACTTGCTGGCCAGCAGGATCTCGTCTCGCCGGCTCGCCAGCGCCTTGCCCACCAGCGACTCGTTGGCCGTGGCCCCGTAGAGGGTCGCGGTATCGACGTGGCGATAGCCCATGTCGACGGCCGCCTGCAGGGCGCGCACCGCCTCGGGCTCCGGCATCGGGCTGCCGTAACCGTGGGAGAGGTTCATGGCGCCCAGGCCGATGCGGGGCGAAGCGACTTCCTTGAGGCGAGCGAAGACGGTCGACATGGAGACTCCTCGTGGGGATGGGGCTAAGAGGGGGCAAAGCGGAAGAGGGCATCATGCCGGCTCAGGCCCGGGTGATCCAACCAGCGCGTTCAACTTCGAGCCGTGCAAAGCAACCTGAAACGTTGGCATCAAGAGGCGGGTGACGGTGGCGGATTTTGCTTAAGCCTGCTTAGCTAATTGCGTCGTTTCCTTATGGGCGCGCCGGTATCCCGACAGGGAACGGTATCCCTGTTATGAAGTCGGCACGGTGGCAGGTGTTATGACGCCTAATGGTGATTAATTTTATTGTTTTTTCAATGGCTTGAGAGACGGATGTTGGCGGTATAACCCGAATTAACGTGACGGCACGTTCCAGTGAACAAGCGAGCTGGCCACCTAATACCTGTTATACCGGAGAGGACTAACACTTCTAGCCTTCTCCGGCTTTTCCTTTCCTGCCAGCCTTACTCCACCAACCCACTTAACCGATCCGGGAAGTTGGTGAACATCCCGTCCACGCCCCAGTCGAGCAGGCGCTGCATCTGCTCGGGGTCGTTGATGGTGTAGGGGTGCACCAGCAGGCCGTTGTCGTGGGCCTGTTCCACAAAGCCGGCGTCGATCACGTCCTCGCCGTCGTAGACGACGTTGGGGCCGATGCCCACGGCGTAGTCGGCGATGGCCTGGAAGTCGGCGTCGCTGATCTCGGCGGGCGGCGGGGTCACCCCGGTCCATTCGGTCAGGCCGCTGCCGTCCTCGGCGGGGGAGTACCACACCAGCTGCACCAGCGGGATGTCGGCGTTGAGCGCGTGGACCTGCTCGAGGCTGTCCTGGCTGAACGACTGAATCACCACCGAGCCGGAGGCCACCAGCCCCTCGGCCTCGAGGGTCTCGACCAGCGCACGTTGCAGCTCCGGGTAGCGCTCCGGCGACTTGGTCTCGATGTAGTAGCGCACGTCGCTGCCGTAGCGGTCGATCACCTCGTCGAGGGTCAGCAGCTCGGCGCCGGCATAGGCGTCGTCGGCCCGCTCGGGGTGGGCGGCGTTGAACCAGCTGCCGGCGTCCAGCGCCTTGAGCTCGGCCAGGCTGTGGTCCTTCACCGGGCCGCTGCCGTCGGTGGTGCGGTCCAGGGTGTCGTCGTGGATCACCATCAGCTCGCCGTCGGCGCTCATGTGCAGGTCCAGCTCGAGGTAGTCGGCGCCCATCTCGCGGGCCTGCTGGTAGGCCGGCCAGGTGTGCTCCGGCGCGTGGCCGCTGGCCCCGCGGTGGGCGATGATCTGGAAGTCCTGAAGGTCGTCGAGCTGCTGCTGGAGGGCGTCGGCCTGGGCCGCGAGCGGGGCGGCGAGGCCGAGGGCCAGGGCGGTGGCGAGGGGAAGGCGGATGGCGATCGTCATGGGAGTCCTTTTATTGAATGATCGTACAACAACGTAGCGCGCCTGGCCCGAGTGAGCAAACGGCCGTTCGACGTGCGGGCTGTCAACGCTGCCTCGACATGCTTCCATGGGAAGATGACCGCTTCGCGGCCGTGCCATCACCCTGCCATCAGCACGAGGAGACACCATGAGCGATTCGTCCCCCTATGAGCGGACCCAGGCCGCGCTGGATGCCCTGCACGCACAGGACCCGCGCCGGGTGGAGGTGGCGGGGGAAACGCTGCCGCTGGAGCTGTGGCACGCCGGACGCATGAGCGACTGGCTGAACGCGCTCGACGAGGCGCCGGACGAGCTGGTGCGCCTGGCGGTGCACAACCAGCACCTGCAGCGCTGGCAGGTGCCGCGGGGCGATTATCCCGAAGGCCGGGTGGGCTACCTGACCTGGCGCCGCGACCAGGGCAAGCGCGCCGGCGAGACGACCGCCCGGGCGATGCGCGAGGCCGGCTACGCGGAGGAGGACGCCGAGCGGGTGGCGGCGATGATCCGCAAGCAGGGCCTGGGGCGCGACGCGGGCACCCAGGCGGTGGAGGACTGCGCCTGCCTGGTGTTCCTGGAGAACTACTTCGCCGATTTCTCGAAGCAGGTCGATCACGACCACCTGATCCGTATCGTGCAGAAGACCTGGAAGAAGATGTCGCCCCGGGCCCACGAGCTGGCCCTGGGGCTGCCGATGAGCGACGAGGCGCGGCGGTTGGTGGAGGAGGCGCTGGCGGGCTGAGCGCCGGCCCGTCGTCACGGGCGCGCCGCCGCCGGATTGCCCGGCGGCGGTGCAGCGACTGGCCGGCCGCGTCCTTCAGCGTCACGGTCAGTGTCTCGCTCTCGCCGTCCAGGTCGACCTGACCGAAGAACTGGTAGCCGTCGGAGGGTGGCAGGTTGGCCTGGCCTTCCGGCGGCGCCTTCTGGAACACCACCTCGGGGCCGAAGGTGGCGTCGAGCTCGCCGGGGCCGAAGGTGCCGGCGTGCAGCGGGCCGCTGACGAACTCCCAGAACGGGGCGAAGTCCTGGAAGCTCGCGCGCTCCGGCGAGTAGTGATGCGCCGCCGTGTAGTGCACATCGGCGGTCAGCCACACCACGTTGTGGATCGCCTCGTCGCGGATCGCCTTGAGCAGCCGGGCGATCTCCTGCTCGCGGCCCAGCGGCTGGCCGGGCTCGTCGTTGGCCACGGCCTCGAAGCGATCGTCGTCGCGCACCACCAGGCCGATGGGCATGTCGGAGGCGACGATCTTCCAGGTGGCGGTGGAATCGCGCAGCGAATTCAGCAGCCAGCGCAGCTGCTCCGCGCCGAGCAGATCGGCGCCGCGCTCCTGACGGTTGCGGTCGTTGGCGCCGCGGAAGGTGCGCATGTCGAGCATGAACACTTCCAGGCCCGGGCCGTAGGCGAAGCGGCGGTAGATGCGCCCGGGCGCCTCGGGGCGCTGACGCAGCGGCATGTGCTCGAGGAAGGCCTGGCGGCCGCGGGCGGCCAGCAGCGAGGCGTTCTTCTCGGTGTAGCGGTCGTCTTCCAGCAGCTCGCCGGGATACCAGTTGTTGGTGGTCTCGTGGTCGTCCCACTGGGCCAGCATCGGCACCTCGGCGTTGAAGCGCCGCACGTTGGCGTCCAGCAGGTTGTAGGCGTGCTGGCCGCGGAATTCCTGCAGGGTCTCGGCCACCTTGAGCTTCTCCGGCGTCACCCGGTTGCGCCACAGGCTGCCGTCGGCGAGCTCGACGCTCTCCTGCAGCGGGCCGTCGGCGTAGACGGTGTCGCCGGAGTGGATGAAGAAGTCGGGGCGCTGGTCGAGCATGGTGGCGTAGGTGGTCATGCCGCCGCGCGACTCGTCGATGCCCCAGCCTTGGCCCACGGTGTCGCCGGACCACACGAAGCGCACGTCGCGTGGCGTCTGCGGCGGCAGGCGCAGCCGGCCGGTGACCGGTTCGCTGATCGCACGGTGGTCGCCCAGGGCGGCGAAGCGCACCCGGTAGTGCACCTCGTCCATGCCGCCGAGCCCGGTGGCGTCCAGCTTCGCGGTGAGGCCGCCGGTCGGCAGCGCTTCGGGGCCGTGAAGCTGGCGGGCGGCGCGGAACTCGGGGTTGTCGGCGATCTCGAGCAGCATCCGGGCCGGGCGGTCGACCCGCGACCACAGCATGGCGCGGTCGGCGAGCATGTCGCCGCTCATCACGCCGCCGTCGACGACCGGGCGCCGGGCTTCGGCCAGCACGATGCCGGGGGCGACCAGGCCGGTGCCCAGCGTGGCGCCGCCGGCCAGGCCGAGCTTGAGTACGCCGCGTCGCGTCATGCGCATGATCCGTCTCTCCTCAGGGGTGAATCCCCTAGGATGGCGGCGGTCGATGACGCTGGCTTGGCAGCCGTGTGACGTCGCGGTGACCTTGACCTGCGTCATGCCATCGTTGCCCTCGCTTGACAGATCGGCCCCTCCCTCCCCATATTTGCACTTGATAATCGTTATCATTAAATAGCCCTATCGGGAGGGTGACATGGCCTATCACATCCGGGCGGCGTCTCGCGGTACCAGCCCCAGCCTGCAGATCTGCGATGTCAGCGCCTGTTCCGTACGCATGGCCTGGCAGCCGTGCGTGGCGTCGGGCGAAGAAGAGGATGAGGCCGAGCTGGAGGCGCTGCGTCGCGATGAGGCCATCGCCGAGCATCTGCGCCGCTTCCTGCAGACCACCGAGCGCTATCTCAAGGGCGAGCTGGATGGCATGCCTCGCCTGGGCGCCTGGCGCCGAAGCTGAGCCAGCGGCCGAGCCGGCACTCAGGCGTCGCCGAGCGTCACCGTCAGCGTGTCCTCGCCCTCGCAGGGCTTGCCGTGGCGCAGCACCAGGCGCCGCTGGCGCAGGTTCATGACCACCGCGAACAGTGTCTCCATGCGTTCCTCGGCCGGCTGGTCGGGGTTGAAGTGGCGGCAGATCGAGAGCGGGGCGTTGTCGTGGTCGGCGAGCATCGCGAACAGCGCCTCGGCATCGACCGCCGCGCCCAGCGGCAGCCGTTCGCGCAGCAGCGCGTCGATGCGCGTGAGCCGGGTGCCGGAGTCCGGCCGCGGGAAGTCCTCCACCTGGCAAGTGGCGGTCTCGGCGTAGAGGTGGTTGGTGTGGGTGACCGCGCCGCCGCGGGGCTCCAGCACGCCGGGCAGGCCGGGATGCACCTCGAAGCCGGCGGAGCGGCCATCGCCGCTGGCGATCAGGAAGTGGGCCGGCGAGCAGACCCGGTCGTGGGTGACCACCCGGGTTGCCGCGTCGAACGACTCGGCCTCGAGGATCTTGCGCAGCGCCACGTGGATCGGCAGCCCCTCGCCCAGGGTCCGCGAGCGAATGGCGTTGAGGCACACGCCCACCCCGTTCTCGTTCAGGCCGATCTTGGCCACCATTCCTGCCTCGCCGACGCTGACCAGGCTCGGCGCGCCCGTCGGGCGCAGCTCCATCGCCACCACGTTGTGCAGCTGGTCGCTGCGCCAGTCCCAGTTCTGGGCCAGCCACTGGGTGCCGTCGCGGTTGATCGAGAGCGCGGTGCAGCCGCCACTGGCCTGGGTCAGCGAGATCTCGCTGCGGCAGTTGAGGGTGAGGATGTCCTCGAGATCGAGCCCGGCGCCGCGGGCGATGCCGGCCATCTCGTCGAGAATCTCGGGGAAGCCGCGTTCGATCATCGGCACGAAGCGCTCGGCGACGCGGCGGGCCTCGGCCCAGCGCAGGCCGACGAAGTCGTGGAACAGCCGATCGTAGACCTCGATGCTCGAGGTGATCAGGGCGGCGTGGGTGCGGCCGTGGGCCTCGCCGATCTCGGCGCGGGAACCGGAAAAGACGCTGAGCATGCAGACCTCCAGAGCGAGAGAGGGAATGCGCTCAGCCTAGCAGGATCGGAAGGTGCGCCGGGCGGAAGCCTCGCCCGGCATCTATGTGGTACGGGACTGATCCGTCGACAGGTCGACGAGGGGCGCTGTGAACCCGTCCATGGGCGCTACTTTTGCCATCCATGGCAAAAACCCCCTCTATGACCTGTCCCGGCGCCCCGTTTCATGCTGGGCAGCGGGGCGGTATCAGCTCTTGCGCGGGGCGTTGTAGACGCTTTCGTCCAGCTCGCCTTCGCTCTTGCCGACCAGGGTGGTGACCATCAGGTCGCCGGCCACGTTGACGCTGGTGCGCGCCATGTCGAGCAGGCGGTCGATGCCGGCGATCACCGCGATGGCCTCCAGCGGCAGGCCGATCTGGGCCATGACGATGGACAGCATCACCAGACCGGCGCCGGGCACGCCGGCGGTGCCGATCGAGGCCAGGGTGCCGGTGACGATGATCATGCCGTAGTCGGCCAGGCTCAGGTCGAAACCGATCAGCTGGGCGATGAACACCGCGACCACGCCCTGATAGATGGCGGTGCCGTCCATGTTGATGGTGGCGCCCACCGGCAGCACGAAGCCGGACACGCCCTCGGAGACGCCGAGGTTGTTGCGCGCGCAGCGCAGCGATACCGGCAGGGTGCCGGACGACGAGGCCGAGGAGTAGGCCACCACCAGGGCGTCGAGGATGCCCTGCAGGTAGCGCAGCGGATTCAGCCTGCCGATCAGCGCCAGCAGGCCGGAGTAGACCAGCAGCACGTGCAGGGCGCTGGCCAGGTAGGCCACGCCGATCACCTTGGCCAGCGGCAGCAGCACCTCGAGGCCGTAGCTGCCGGCCACATGGGCGATCAGGCCGAACACGCCGATCGGCGCGAAGGCCATGACGATGTTGGTCAGCTTGACCATGGCCTCGGCGAAGCCTTCGAACACGCGCACCACCGGCTCGCCCTTGTCGCCGATCAGGGTCAGCGAGATGCCGAGCCCGATGGCGAAGACGATGATCTGCAGGATGTTGCCGCTGGCCAGGGCATCGATCGGGTTCTGCGGCACCAGGCCGACCAGGATCTCGCGCAGGCTGGGCGCCTCCTTGGCCTCGACGCCGCCGTCGAAGCTCATCTCCAGGCCGGTGCCGGGCTGGAACAGCCAGGAGGCGAACAGGCCGATGGCGATGGCGAAGGCCGTGGTCAGCAGGTAGAGAGCGATGGTGCGCGCGCCGATGCGGCCCATCTTCTGCGGGTCGCGCATGGCGGTGATGCCGACCACCAGGGTCGAGAACACCAGCGGCACGATCAGCATCTTGATGGCGTTGATGAAGATATCGCCGAGCGGCTTGAAGAGGCTGGCATCGTCGCCGAGCAGGGCGCCGGTCAGGACGCCGAGCGCCAGGCCGGCGAGGATCTTCTGCCACAGCGGGATGCGCCGCCAGAGGCCGCCGCCGGTGGTCGTCGTGGAATCGGTCAAGGGAATGGCTCCTTTCTGTTTTGTCGGCTTTTAGTAGCGGGAAATCATGCCGGAGCGCGATTCTACAGAAAGGAGTATTTAAAAACTTACGTGAGTGCGGCAGTGATTCACTGCTGTGGCAGCACCTCGTCCAGCAGTGCCATGAAGGCCGACCATGAGCGCTCGTCGGCGCGCTGCCGATAGCGGTCGGTGTCGAGGACGGTGAAGGCGTGGGGCGCGCCCGCGTAGATGCCGATCTCGTAGTCGACGCCCGCGCCTTCCAGCTGACGGGCCAGCGATGTCACGTCTTCCAGCGGGATGGCCTCGTCGCCGCCGCCGTGGGCGATCAGGATCGGCGGGGTGTCCGGCCCATAGCCCTGGCCCTCGGGGGTCGCCAGGCCGCCGTGGAAGGTGGCGTAGCCGTGCACGTCCTCGGCTGCGTCGCTGCGCGCGAGCTCCAGCGCCACGGCGCCGCCGAAGCAGTAGCCCATCACCACGGTCGGCGTTGCCGCGCCCTGGGCGCGGGCCTCGGCCAGCCCGGCCAGGGTCAGCTCGCGCATGCGCTTGCGGTCCTGGTAGAGCTTCGCCGTCTCGGCCTTCTTGGCGTCGGTTTCCACCGGGCGGTTGCCCTGGCCGTAGAGGTCGAGGGCGAAGGCGTCATAGCCCTGTTCGGCAAGCATCTCGGCGCGCCGGCGCTCGTAGTCGGTCAGGCCGTCCCAGTCATGGACGATCAACACCGTGCCGCGGGGTTCGTCGTCGGCCGGGGCGAAGTAGCCGGTGAAGGCTTCGTCGTTCACGCGATAGTCGATTTCCCGGCCGTCGGCCTGGGCGGTGCTGGCCAGCGCGGCCAGGGTCAGAAACGTCAGCGGTCGCATCGTGGGGCTCGGCGATGGAGGAATGGATCCTCAGTATAGGCGGCCAGCGTTGAAGCGCTCGTTCGATCGCTGAAACGCGGGAAGGGAGGCTTGCCAATCAAGATGTTGCAGGCGGCTTGGCGGTTTCCAGCGTTGGCAGCCACGGGTTGTGTTTTAGGCGGAGGCCTTCCAGATTGAGGGGGTGTGATTCGCGCAGCGGATGATTCGAGCAACCAGAGCGAGACCAACAATCATGAAGAAACGCGTTCTAGCATCGGCGGTGGCCGCGACCACCCTGGCCCTCTCCGGCATGGCCCAGGCCGAGGTCAAGATCGGCTTCCTCGGCGGCTTCACCGGCGGCATCGAGAGCCTGACGCCGCCGATCTTCGATGGCGCCAATCTGGCGGTACAGCAGATCAACGAGCAGGGTGGTCTGCTGGATGGCCAGGACATCGTCATGCCGACCGGCGATACCACCTGCTCCGACGCCTCGGCGGCCTCCAATGCGGCCGACCGCATGGTCAACACCGAGCAGGTCACCGCCATCGTCGGCGCCCTGTGCACCGGCGCCACCGTGGCCGCGGCCAACAATGCCGCCATCCCGGGCGGCGTGACCATGGTTTCCCCGGCGTCCACCGCGCCGGCGGTCACCGAGCTGGATGACAACGACCTGGTCTTCCGCACCGTGCCCTCCGACGCCTTCCAGGGCGAGATGCTGGCCAAGCTGCTGCTCGACAAGGGCATCCAGGAAGTCGCGGTCACCTACGTCAACAATGACTACGGCCGCGGCCTGGCCGATGCCTTCGTGGCCGCCTACGAGAACGGTGGCGGCATGGTGCTGGAGAACCTCGCCCACGAGGATAACCGCGCCGACTACCGCTCCGAGCTCGGCTCGCTGGCCGCCACCGGTGCCCAGACACTGGTGGTGCTGGCCTACGCCGATACCTCCGGCCAGACCGTGGTCCGCCAGGCCTACGAGAGCGGCATGTTCACCCAGTACGTGGGCGGTGACGGCATGGTCGGCGACAGCCTGGTCGAGGCCATCGGCGCCGACGTGCTCAACGGCATGATCGCCACTCGTCCGGGCAGCCCGGAGCTGCCGGGCACGGCCATGTTCAACCAGCAGGCCAACGCGGCCGGCATCGATCCCAGTGCGGTGTTTGCCGCCCAGGCCTACGACGCCGCCTTCCTGCTGGGTCTGGCCATCGAGGAAAATGGCAGTGCCGACCGCGAGGGTCTGAACGAGGCGCTGCGCAGCGTCGCCAGCGCCCCGGGCGAGGTGATCCTGCCCGGTGAATGGGAGAAGGCCAAGGAGCTGATCGCTGCCGGCACCGAGATCAACTATGAAGGCGCCTCCGGTACCCACGAGTTCGATGCCAACGGCGACGTGCCGGGCGTCGTGCAGGAGATGCTGGTCGAGGACGGCACCTTCACCATCCAGGGCTACGTCGACGCCGAGGAATAAGCGCGACCGTACCGTTCCAACGAACGCCCCGCCCTCGTCTTCAGAGGGCGGGGCGTTTTTGGCTGCGGCCGCTTCGCCACGACACGGGGCGAGGTACGATCCGTTCGGGAGGTCGGATCAGAAAGTCCTTGCACTATCCCGGTGATAGCCCGTAGGATACGCATCCGCTGCCGGCGACGGGCAACGTTGCAGGCGGTGATGAGTGGCAAAAGCGCTTGTTTCTCTTGAGATTTTTCGGCGATTGTCGGAATCGCTCGATTGACAGGGTCAGCGGAATCGGTAAAATGCCCGCCACTCGCTACGGTAGCCCGCTGAGGGCTCGATCGGACCTCGCTTCACTCGCTGAAGACGGCCGCTCGGTCATCCGCTTCGCTCTCTCGAGAGCTTGAAGATCCCCGGTTGACACGACGCGCCGATCACGTAGAATACGCCTTCCTTGCGAGGCACTGGTCAAGCGGCCGGGAACGCAAGATGCTCTTCTCCTTATTGAGTAGAGCTGCTCTTTAACAATCGATCAGATAATTCATGTGGGCGCTTGTCGGGATGTCGGTGACCAGTCACTAGATATCAAGACAAGCGACTCGTCAAAGAGACGTTTGAATCTTGAACCAGGTTTGGTTCCACCTTAGGAACTATCAAGCTTTTAACTGAAGAGTTTGATCATGGCTCAGATTGAACGCTGGCGGCAGGCCTAACACATGCAAGTCGAGCGGAAACGATCCTAGCTTGCTAGGAGGCGTCGAGCGGCGGACGGGTGAGTAATGCATAGGAATCTGCCCGGTAGTGGGGGATAACTTGAGGAAACTCAAGCTAATACCGCATACGCCCCAAGGGGGAAAGCAGGGGATCTTCGGACCTTGCGCTATCGGATGAGCCTATGTCGGATTAGCTAGTTGGTGAGGTAATGGCTCACCAAGGCCGCGATCCGTAGCTGGTCTGAGAGGATGATCAGCCACATCGGGACTGAGACACGGCCCGAACTCCTACGGGAGGCAGCAGTGGGGAATATTGGACAATGGGCGAAAGCCTGATCCAGCCATGCCGCGTGTGTGAAGAAGGCCTTCGGGTTGTAAAGCACTTTCAGCGAGGAAGAACGCTTGTGGGTTAATACCCTGCAAGAAGGACATCACTCGCAGAAGAAGCACCGGCTAACTCCGTGCCAGCAGCCGCGGTAATACGGAGGGTGCAAGCGTTAATCGGAATTACTGGGCGTAAAGCGCGCGTAGGCGGCTTGATAAGCCGGTTGTGAAAGCCCCGGGCTCAACCTGGGAACGGCATCCGGAACTGTCAGGCTAGAGTGCAGGAGAGGAAGGTAGAATTCCCGGTGTAGCGGTGAAATGCGTAGAGATCGGGAGGAATACCAGTGGCGAAGGCGGCCTTCTGGACTGACACTGACGCTGAGGTGCGAAAGCGTGGGTAGCAAACAGGATTAGATACCCTGGTAGTCCACGCCGTAAACGATGTCGACTAGCCGTTGGGGTCCTCGAGACCTTTGTGGCGCAGTTAACGCGATAAGTCGACCGCCTGGGGAGTACGGCCGCAAGGTTAAAACTCAAATGAATTGACGGGGGCCCGCACAAGCGGTGGAGCATGTGGTTTAATTCGATGCAACGCGAAGAACCTTACCTACTCTTGACATCGAGCGAACCATCCAGAGATGGATGGGTGCCTTCGGGAACGCTCAGACAGGTGCTGCATGGCCGTCGTCAGCTCGTGTTGTGAAATGTTGGGTTAAGTCCCGTAACGAGCGCAACCCTTGTCCCTATTTGCCAGCGATTCGGTCGGGAACTCTAGGGAGACTGCCGGTGACAAACCGGAGGAAGGTGGGGACGACGTCAGGTCATCATGGCCCTTACGAGTAGGGCTACACACGTGCTACAATGGCCGGTACAATGGGCTGCCATCCCGCGAGGGGGAGCTAATCTCATAAAGCCGGTCTCAGTCCGGATCGGAGTCTGCAACTCGACTCCGTGAAGTCGGAATCGCTAGTAATCGTGCATCAGAATGGCACGGTGAATACGTTCCCGGGCCTTGTACACACCGCCCGTCACACCATGGGAGTGGACTGCACCAGAAGTGGTTAGCCTAACTTCGGAGGGCGATCACCACGGTGTGGTTCATGACTGGGGTGAAGTCGTAACAAGGTAGCCGTAGGGGAACCTGCGGCTGGATCACCTCCTTAATCGACGACGTCACCGCCACCCGGCAAGTGTCCACAATGAATTATCTGATCGGCCAGAGCAAAAGACTGTTTGGGTATAGACCCAGCGTGACCAATGGGTCTGTAGCTCAGTTGGTTAGAGCGCACCCCTGATAAGGGTGAGGTCGGCAGTTCAAATCTGCCCAGACCCACCAAATTTTATCCAGTACCGCGTTGTTTTGTGACTCGCATAGCAGGCTATGCGTCGCCACAAAACGCCTTGTCCTGAATAAAATTCCCATGTCACGTATGGGTATTCAGAGGGGCCTTAGCTCAGCTGGGAGAGCGCCTGCCTTGCACGCAGGAGGTCAGCGGTTCGATCCCGCTAGGCTCCACCACGCTCCACAGGGTCCTGCAGTCGGTTTTATGTGAATCCGCAGTCACAAACGATCATTGCAAAAGGCAATGACACGTTTGTGACTGTCGATTGACAGTCGCTCTTTAACAATGTGAATCATGCTGACAAAGTCCCTCTCCTACCCGGGAGAGGGCATGAGATACGTCTCAAGCGTATCCGGCAATTGTCGTGGTTGTCATCGCGGATCAGACCCCTTGGGGTTATATGGTCAAGCGATGAAGCGCACACGGTGGATGCCTTGGCAGTCAGAGGCGATGAAAGACGTGGAAGCCTGCGATAAGGTTCGGCGAGGTGGCAAACAACCTGCGACCCGGACATCTCTGAATGGGGAAACCCACCTATCGTCAGATAGGTATCGTGCACTGAATACATAGGTGCACGAGGCGAACCGGGGGAACTGAAACATCTAAGTACCCCGAGGAAAAGAAATCAACCGAGATTCCCCCAGTAGCGGCGAGCGAACGGGGACCAGCCCTTAAGCGGGTGAAAGGTTAGGCGAATGAGTTGGGAAACTCAGCGATACAGGGTGATAGCCCCGTAGTCGAAAGCCTGATCCCGTGAAATCGAGTAGGTCGGGGCACGTGAAACCCTGATTGAAGACGGGGGGACCATCCTCCAAGGCTAAATACTCCTGACTGACCGATAGTGAACCAGTACCGTGAGGGAAAGGCGAAAAGAACCCCGGAGAGGGGAGTGAAATAGACCCTGAAACCGTGTGCGTACAAGCAGTGGGAGCGGGCTCGTCCCGTGACCGCGTACCTTTTGTATAATGGGTCAGCGACTTATATTCAGTGGCGAGCTTAACCGTATAGGGGAGGCGTAGGGAAACCGAGTCTTAACTGGGCGACCAGTCGCTGGATATAGACCCGAAACCGGGCGATCTATCCATGAGCAGGTTGAAGGTTGAGTAACATCAACTGGAGGACCGAACCAGGATCTGTTGAAAAAGATTTGGATGACTTGTGGATCGGAGTGAAAGGCTAATCAAGCCCGGAGATAGCTGGTTCTCCTCGAAAGCTATTTAGGTAGCGCCTCACGTATCACCGCCGGGGGTAGAGCACTGTTTCGGCTAGGGGGTCATCCCGACTTACCAACCCGAGGCAAACTCCGAATACCGGTGAGTGCAGCGTGGGAGACACACAGCGGGTGCTAACGTCCGTTGTGAAAAGGGAAACAACCCAGACCGTCAGCTAAGGTCCCCAAATCCTGGTTAAGTGGGAAACGATGTGGGAAGGCTCAGACAGCTAGGAGGTTGGCTTAGAAGCAGCCATCCTTTAAAGAAAGCGTAATAGCTCACTAGTCGAGTCGGCCTGCGCGGAAGATGTAACGGGGCTCAAACCAGGTACCGAAGCTACGGGTGCATCGAATGATGCGCGGTAGAGGAGCGTCGTGTACGCCGACGAAGGTGAGTCGAGAGGCTTGCTGGAGGTATCACGAGTGCGAATGCTGACATGAGTAACGATAAGGGGGGTGAAAAACCTCCCCGCCGGAAGACCAAGGGTTTCTGTTCGACGCTAATCGGAGCAGAGTGAGTCGGCCCCTAAGGCGAGGCCGAAAGGCGTAGTCGATGGGAAACGGGTCAATATTCCCGTACTTCACTGTATTGCGATGGGGGGACGGAGAAGGCTAGGTGAGCCAGGCGTTGGTTGTCCTGGTGAAAGTCAGTAGGCTGGGGGATTAGGCAAATCCGGTTCCCCAAGGCCGAGAGACGAGACGAACAGACTACGGTCTGGAAGTCATCGATGCCACGCTCCCAGGAAAAGCCTCTAAGCTTCAGATACAGTGGAACCGTACCCCAAACCGACACAGGTGGTCAGGTAGAGAATACCAAGGCGCTTGAGAGAACTCGGGTGAAGGAACTAGGCAAAATGGTGCCGTAACTTCGGGAGAAGGCACGCCGGTATTAGGTGAAGCCCCTTGCGGGTGGAGCTGACGCCGGTCGAAGATACCAGGTGGCTGCAACTGTTTATTAAAAACACAGTACTCTGCAAACGCGTAAGCGGACGTATAGGGTATGACGCCTGCCCGGTGCCGGAAGGTTAATTGATGGTGTTAGCGTAAGCGAAGCTCCTGATCGAAGCCCCGGTAAACGGCGGCCGTAACTATAACGGTCCTAAGGTAGCGAAATTCCTTGTCGGGTAAGTTCCGACCTGCACGAATGGCGTAATGATGGCCACGCTGTCTCCACCCGAGACTCAGTGAAATTGAAATCGCAGTGAAGATGCTGTGTACCCGCGGCTAGACGGAAAGACCCCGTGAACCTTTACTACAGCTTCACACTGGACGCTGATGTTGCTTGTGTAGGATAGCTGGGAGGCTTGGAAACCCGGTCGCCAGATCGAGTGGAGCCAACCTTGAAATACCAGCCTGGCATCATTGGCGTTCTAACTCCGGTCCGTTATCCGGATCGAGGACCGTGTGTGGTGGGTAGTTTGACTGGGGCGGTCTCCTCCCAAAGCGTAACGGAGGAGCACGAAGGTACCCTCAGCACGGTTGGAAATCGTGCAATGAGTGCAAGAGCATAAGGGTGCTTAACTGCGAGACAGACACGTCGAGCAGGTACGAAAGTAGGTTCTAGTGATCCGGTGGTTCTGTATGGAAGGGCCATCGCTCAACGGATAAAAGGTACTCCGGGGATAACAGGCTGATACCGCCCAAGAGTTCACATCGACGGCGGTGTTTGGCACCTCGATGTCGGCTCATCACATCCTGGGGCTGAAGTCGGTCCCAAGGGTATGGCTGTTCGCCATTTAAAGTGGTACGCGAGCTGGGTTTAGAACGTCGTGAGACAGTTCGGTCCCTATCTGCCGTGGGCGTTGGAGATTTGAGAAGTGCTGCTCCTAGTACGAGAGGACCGGAGTGGACGACCCTCTGGTGTTCCGGTTGTCACGCCAGTGGCATCGCCGGGTAGCTATGGTCGGACGGGATAACCGCTGAAAGCATCTAAGCGGGAAGCCTCCTTCAAGATGAGATCTCCCCGAGGCCTCGAGCCTCCTGAAGGGCCCAGCGAGACGAGCTGGTTGATAGGTCGGGTGTGGAAGCGCTGCAAGGCGTTGAGCTAACCGATACTAATGGCCCGTGAGGCTTGACCATATAACACCCAAGTGGTCTGTGATGGACAACAGACGACGGCGGATACGCGAGAGACATATCTCGTCAGCATGATTCGCATTGCCTTTTTCGCCTGACGACCATAGCGTGCGGGAACCACCTGATCCCATGCCGAACTCAGCAGTGAAACCGCTCAGCGCCGATGGTAGTGTGGGAGTTCCCATGCGAGAGTAGGTCATCGTCAGGCACTTATACCGGAAAAGCCCCGACCTCAGATGAGGTTGGGGCTTTTCTCATTGGGCCGGCGAAAAATAGGAGACAAGGGGAGTTCCCATGGAGAGTCGCGGGAGCCGCCCTCCGGGTCGCCGGCCGGATCCTCGTCAGGCACTTATATCGAGAAAACCCCGGCTCATCGAGTCGGTTTTTTTTCATTCGGGGCGATGAAAAAGAGAAGACAAGGGCGTTCACCTGGAGAGTATCGGCACGCCGACCGGGCTCCGTCAGGCACTTATTACCGAGATAACCCCGAGCCTAGAAGGCTTGGGGTTTTTCATGTCTGGACGGTCGAACAGGGTGCCGAGACCGAGCCTGGATCGATATTCGAAAAAACGCCCCGTCCTCTTCAGGAGGGCGGGGCGTTCGTGGGCGGGACGAAGCGCTAGTCGACGTGCTTGGTCTTCTCGGGTAGCAGCCCCTTGGGCGCGAAGCGCAGCACCAGGGTGATCAGCAGGCCGATCACGAACACTCGGGCCTGAAGCGCGCGGCTGTCGAGGCTGGCCGGAGCATCCCAGCCGAAGGTGCTCTCGCCGAAGTGCACGGCCAGCTCCATCAGGAACAGCGCCAGCGGCTCAGACATCAACCAGATGATGTACACCGCCACGGCGCCGAAGATGGTGCCCAGGTTGTTGCCGGGGCCGCCGAGGATGACCATCACCAGCACCAGGAAGGTGTGGTTCAGCGGCAGGTAGCCCTGTGGGTCGAACAGGCTGTTGAAGCTCGCCAGCACGGCACCGCCAATGCCCATCAGGATGCAGCCCAGCACGAAGATCTCCAGGCGGCGTCGGTTGATGTTCTTGCCCATGGCCGCGGACGAGATCTCGTTGTCGCGGATGGCGCGGATCATCCGCCCCCAGGGGGCGTGGTAGGCGCGGTGCAGCAGGAAGAAGATCGCCGCGATCACCACCGCCGTCACCGACAGGTACAGCGCGCGGGCCAGGGTGAAGCCCACTTCGGCGGGGCCGGGCACCGGCCAGGGCAGCGGCGATACGGTGGCGGTGCCGCGGGTCAGCCAGTCGGAGTTCTTGAGGAACGCCTTGATGATCTCGGCGATGCCGATGGTGGCGATGGCCAGGTAGTCGCTGCGCAGGCCCAGGCAGACGTGGCCGATGAAGTAGCCCACGCCGCCGGCCAGGGCGCCGCCGACGATCCAGCCGACCCAGGGCGGCAGGCCCAGGCCGCCGACGAAGCCGGCCTGGGACTCGATCTGCCCGGTCACGCTGCGGAAGGCGCTGATCACTACCAGGTAGAGCACCACGGCCAGCACCACGGTGATGACGGTGCGCAGCTTCTTCGGCACGCCGATGCGGTCGAGCCGCGAAGCGCCGAACACCACCAGCGCGGCGCCGACGATATAGCCCAGCACCACGGCGAGCTCGCCGGGCAGCTCGGAGTCCCAGAAGGCCTCGTTGACCGGCACGCTGAAGAACATGGCGCAGAAGCCGCCCAGGGCGACGAAGCCCATGACGCCGGCATTGAACTGGCCGGCATAGCCCCACTGGATGGTCAGGCCCAGGGCCAGGATGGCGTAGCAGGCGGCCTCGACCAGCATGCGGGTGCTGTAGGCGGCGCCCATGATCCCGTAGACGCCGAGCACGGCGATCAGCAGGGCCACGAAGATGACCACCTCGCGCAGCGGAAAGCGGCGCGGGGCGGCGACGGTATCGGTGCGTTTCGTGCTCATCAGATCACCTTGCCCTTGAAGATGCCGGTGGGGCGCCACACCAGGATGGCGACGAGGATGAAGAAGGGCACCACGATCTTGTACTCGGTGCCGACGAAGGCCAGGTTGCCGGGCAGCGACAGCCACTCGGGCAGGCTGTCACGGAACGGCCGGAGCAGGATGCCCCAGTTGAACACCGCCAGCGTCTCGGCGAAGCCGACCACGAAGCCGCCGGCGATGGCGCCGTAGGGGTGGCCCACGCCGCCGACGATGGCCGCGGCGAAGATCGGCAGCAGCAGGAAGAAGCTGAGGTCCGGCTTGAAGGTCACGTCCAGCGACAGCAGGGTGCCGGCGATGGCGGCCAGGCCGCCGGCGAGCACCCAGGTCACGGCAACGATGGTGTTGGTGTTGATGCCCGAGGCCTGGGCCAGCGAGGGGTTGTCGGACATCGCCCGCATGGCCTTGCCCAGCCGCGAGCGCGACAGGAAGAAGTGCAGTGCCACCACGCTGATCAGCGTCAGCGCGAACAGGTAGAGCTGCGGCTCGGTGATCACCACCGGCACTCGCACGCCCTCGATGGGCAGCGGAATGCGGAAGATCTCCTTGCGGTCGTCGACGTAGAGGCTCTCGCCGCCGGTGCCGGCGAACAGCCGGATCAGCCCCTGCAGCATCAGGGTCACGCCCAGCGAGGCGATGACCATGACGATCGGCTTCACGCCGTGGGCACGCAGCGGCTTGTAGAAGGTGCGGTCGATGCCCACCGCCAGCAGCGCGGTCAGCGCCATGGCCAGCGGCAGCATGATCAGCGGCGTGGGCACGCCGATGGCGGCGCCGGCCTGCGGGAAGAGGGTGGTCAGCAGCAGCACCATGAAGGCGCCGAAGGTCATCATGTCGCCGTGGGCGAAGTGGGCGAAGCGCATGATGCTGAAGATCAGCGTCACGCCCACCGCGCCGATGGCGTAGATCGAGCCGGCCACGCTGCCGGCGATCACCACGTTGTTGATGAAGAAGACGAGTTCGTTCACGGGGTCTCTCCGATGTGCCGTCGGGGCGGTCTCAGCCGCCGAGGAAGCTCTTGGCGACGTCCGGGTCGGCCAGCAGGGCCGCGCCGGTGTCGGTGAAGCGGTTCTGGCCGGCGGCCAGCACGAAGCCCTTGTCGGCGATGGCCAGCGCCTGCTTGGCGTTCTGTTCGACCATCAGGATGCCGACACCGGCGGCGTTGACCTCCTTCACCCGCTCGAAGATCTCGTTCATGTACAGCGGCGAGAGCCCGGCGGTGGGCTCGTCGAGCAGCAGCACCTCGGGCTCGGCCATCAGCGCGCGGCCCATGGCGACCATCTGGCGCTGGCCGCCGGAGAGCTCGCCGGCGGGCTGGTGGCGCTTGTCCTTGAGCGGCGGAAAGAACTCGTAGACCCGGGACAGCATGCGCTTGACGTTACCGGGCTTGAGGTAGGCGCCCATCTCCAGGTTTTCCTTCACCGAGAGGCTGGGGAAGACGTTGTATTCTTGGGGCACGAAGCCCATGCCCTTCTGCACGAGCTTGTTGGGCGGCAGGTTGTGGATGGGTTCGCCGCGCAGCAGGATCTCGCCCTGGCTGACGTGGAGCAGGCCGAACACGGCCTTGAGCATGGTCGACTTGCCGGCCCCGTTGGGACCGACGATGACGCCGATCTCGTCCGCCTCGATGGCCATGTCCACCCCGTTGAGGATGTTCATGCCGCCGTAGCCGCCGTGCACGTCGCGTGCGTCGAGTAGTGGCATAGCTGGTTCTCTGCGTTGTCGTTATCGGGCGGGATCCGGCCGCCCGTCGTTGTTGTTGCTGCGACGGGCATTCCTCGGGTGACGGGGAATGCCCTGGTGTCGCGGACCCGCTCCTTGAGCCCCGGGAGCGTCGGTGCCCCTAGGCCGCCGGAGAACCGAAGTAGGCCTCGATGACCTCGGGGTTGTTCTGGATCTCCTCGATGCTGCCCTCGACCATCACGCTGCCCTGGGCCAGCACGATCACCGGGTCGCAGAGCCGCGCGATCATGTCCATGTCGTGCTCGATGACCAGGAAGGTGTAGCCCATCTCGCGGTTGAGGCGCTCGATGTTGCCGACCAGGTCGCCGAGCAGGGTGCGGTTGACCCCGGCGGCGATCTCGTCCAGCAGCACGACCTTGGCGTCGGTCATCATGGTGCGGCCGAGCTCGAGCAGCTTCTTCTGGCCACCGGAGAGGTTGCCGGCCAGCTCGTTGCGCACGTGGTGCAGGCCGACGAAGTCGATCACCTCCAGCGCCCGGCGCCTCACCTCGGCTTCCTCGCGTCGCACCTGACCCGGCTTGAACCAGGAGGCGAACAGGTTCTCGCCGGCCTGGGCGGGCGGCACCATCATCAGGTTCTCCAGCGCCGTCATGTTCGAGAACTCGTGGGCGATCTGGAAGGTGCGTAGCAGGCCCTTGTGGAACAAGGCGTCGGCGGGGCGGTTGGTGATGTCCTCGCCGTCGAAGAGGATCTGGCCCGAGTCGAGCGGCAGGGCGCCGGCGATGATGTTGAACAGCGTCGACTTGCCGGCGCCGTTGGGGCCGATCAGGCCGGTGATCGAGCCTTCCTCGACCTGAAGGGAGCAGTCGTTGATGACCTGGAGGCCGCCGAAGGCCTTGTTGACGTGTTGGACGTCGATGATGGCGGACATGGTGCCCTCGTTATGCATTGTTCATTGTTATGGGGTGGAGCGAGGGGCCTCATGAGCCGTGGCGCTCCACCAGGAAGCTGTGTGCGGCGGCGAAGGCGCCGACGATCACCGCCGCGCCGATGGCCGGAACCCAGTAGCCCTGTACCTGGGGAATGCTGCGCAGGAACACGAAGGCCACGGCGGCCGGCGCCACGAAGCGTACCAGCAGGCGCCAGACCCGGAACCAGCTCGCGCCGGTGCGCATCTCCTTGGTCACTTCGCCATGGGTCAGTACCCAGCCGGCGAACAGCGCGATCAGCAGGCCGCCGAGCGGCATGAAGATGTTGGTGAGCAGCTCCAGCACCGCGAAGGGGCTGCGGCCGAACAACTCGTGGAAGGGCGAGTCGCTGGCCCAGGCGTTGAAGCTGAACACCGTGAGCAGGCCCAGCGCCCAGCTGGCCACCACCATGGCGGACACCGCCTGGGGGCGGCTGAGGTCGAAGCGCTCGACCAGGTAGGCGGCCACCGGTTCGATCAGCGAGATCGCCGAGCTCAGCGCCGCGCCCAGCACCAGCAGGAAGAAGACGGCACCGAGCAGCGTGCCGCCGGGCATCTCGCCGAAGGCCAGCGGCAGGGTGACGAACATCAGCCCCGGGCCCTCGGCCGGGTCGAGCCCGGCGCCGAAGACCAGGGCGAAGATCGCCAGGCCGGCGACCAGCGCCACGGCGGTGTCGACGATGGCCACGGTGAAGGCGGTGCCGGTCAAGGAGGCGTCGCCGGACATGTAGGCCCCGTAGGCCATGATGGCCCCCATGCCGAGGCTCAGGGTGAAGAACGACTGGCCCATGGCCTCCAGCCAGCCCTCCAGGCTCAGATCGGCCAGGTGGAAAGTGAACAGAAAGTCCGCGGCGGCGGCCATGTCGCCGATCATCACCGCGTAGGCCAGCACCACCATCAGGATCACGAACAGTGCCGGCATCAGGATGCGCAGGCCGTTCTCGATGCCGCGATGGACGCCGAGCCCGACGATCAGCGCCGAGGCGCCGATGAACAGGCTGTGGTAGAGCGCCAGCAGCGGCGGCGAGGCCAGCAGGACATCGAAGCTCGCGGCCACGCGCTCGGCATCGGCGTCGATCAGTCTACCGCTGAGCATCAGCCCGGTGTAATGAATCGCCCAGCCGGCGATCACCGAATAGAAGCTGAGAATCACGAAGGCCGAGACCGCGCCCAGCCAGCCGATGGATTCCCAGGCGCGGGAGGTGTGATGGGTGCGGGTCAGGAAGCGCATGCCCATGATCGGGCTGCGTCGGCTGTTGCGGCCGAGCATGGTCTCGGCGATCAGGATCGGGATGCCGACCGCGAAGATGGTCAGGGCGTAGACCAGCAGGAAGGCCCCGCCCCCGTTCTCGCCGGCCAGGTAGGGAAAGCGCCACAGGTTGCCCAGCCCTACCGCCGAACCGACGGCGGCGAGCAGGAAGGTGCCCTTGTGCGTCCAGACGTTGTTGGTGCTCATCGGTTCCCGGCGCTCGCGGCCTCGTGACTCGGGCCCCACGGCCACGAGCGGGCCATGGGGGCTGCGTGGGGCGGTGCCGCCCCATGGTCGTCACTGTGCGCCAGACGCGGGGTACTTGACCAGATGGCTAGCGTTTAGGGGCCGTTGGCGATGGCGGATGGTAATCCGGTCGCCGGCTCAGTCGGGATCGTCGTCCGCCTCGGGGTGACGCGGCTCGAGCGCACGCAGGGCATCGGGCAGGCGCACGGTGTCGCCGAGCGCCAGGTCGCCGACGTGCTGCTCGCGGCGTCCGTTGTCGTCGGCGATCAGCGCAACCACCTCGCCGATGCTGGTGTCCTCGACGTGGGCGTCGACCCGCACCCGCACCGTGAAGCCGCGGAAGTGGGCGCTGATGATGCTGCCCTCGTGGGGCTCCGGGTAATCCTGGGGATGGTCCTGGTAGTAGCGCAGCACGCTGGCGCTGCCGGGATCGTCCCATTCGACGTGCTTGTGCATCGGGCTGGCCTCCATGGCGAATGCTGGAGCCTCAGCATAGTCCCCGGCCGGGGGGCGAGGCCACCGATGGAGGGAAAGGGCTGGCACGGCGGCCGCTGAAACGAAGGAGCCCGCCATGATGGCGGGCTCCTTGTGCGCAGCGAATCGCGGCGCTCAGACGCGCGGTGCGGCGAAGACGCTTACTTCTTCTTGGCGCGCTTGCGCTCGTTCTCGGACAGCAGCTTCTTGCGCAGGCGGATGTGGTTCGGGGTGATCTCCACCAGCTCGTCGTCGTCGAGGAACTCGATGGCCTGCTCCAGGGTGAAGCGGATCGGCGGGGTCAGCACCAGGTTCTCGTCGTTGCCGGAAGCGCGCATGTTGTCGAGCTTCTTGGCCTTGGTCGGGTTGACGACCATGTCCTCGGCACGGCTGTTGATGCCGATCAGCATGCCCTCGTAGACCTCGGTGCCGTGCTCGATGATCAGCTTGCCGCGGTCCTGCAGCGCGAACAGCGCGTAGGCCAGGGCCTTGCCGGAGACCATGGAGACCAGCACGCCGTTGCGACGCTCGACCGAGGCGTCCGGCTTGAGGTCGCCGTAGTGGTCGAAGCGGCTGGTCAGGATGCCGGTGCCCGAGGTCAGGGTCAGGAACTGACCGCGGAAGCCGATCAGGCCGCGCGCCGGGATGATGAAGTCGAGACGCACCCGGCCCTTGCCGTCGGGGTTCATGTTCTTGAGCTCGCCCTTGCGGTAGCCGAGCTCTTCCATGATGGCGCCCTGGTGCTGCTCCTCGCAGTCGATGATGACTTCTTCGTAGGGCTCCTGCTCCTGGCCGTCGATCTCGCGGATGATGACCTCGGGGCGGCCCACGGCCAGCTCGAAGCCTTCACGACGCATGCTCTCGATCAGCACCGAGAGGTGCAGCTCGCCGCGGCCGGAGACGATGAACTTCTCGGGGGAGTCGCCCTGCTCGACGCGCAGCGCCACGTTGTGGATCAGCTCCTGGTCGAGGCGATCCTTGATGTTGCGGCTGGTGACGAACTTGCCGTCCTTGCCGGCGAACGGCGAGTCGTTGACCTGGAAGGTCATGGACACGGTCGGTTCGTCGACGGTCAGCGCCGGCAGCGCCTCGACGGCAGACGGGTCGCACAGCGTATCGGAGATCGCCAGATCCTCGATGCCGGTGATGCAGATGATGTCGCCGGCGGTGGCTTCCTCGGTCTGCACGCGCTCGAGGCCGAGGTGGGTCATGACCTGGCCGATCTTGCCGCGGCGGGTGTTGCCTTCCTTGGAAACGACGGTGACCTGCTGGTTCGGCTTGACGCTGCCGCGGGTGATGCGGCCCAGGCCGATGACGCCGACGTAGCTGTTGTAGTCCAGTGCGGAGACCTGCATCTGGAACGGCGCTTCCAGCTCGACCTTGGGCGGCTCGACGATGTCGACGATGGCCTCGAACATCGGGCGCATGTCATCGCTCAGCTCTTCCGGCTCGGTGCCGGCGATGCCGTTGAGCGCGGAGCAGTAGATGATCGGGAAATCGAGCTGCTCGTCGGAGGCGCCGAGGTTGTCGAACAGGTCGAAGATCTGGTCGATGACCCAGTCCGGGCGGGCGCCCGGGCGGTCGATCTTGTTGACCACGACGATCGGCTTGAGGCCCTGGTCGAAGGCCTTCTGGGTCACGAAGCGGGTCTGCGGCATCGGGCCGTCGACGGCGTCGACCATCAGCAGCACGGAGTCGACCATGGACATCACGCGCTCGACCTCGCCGCCGAAGTCGGCGTGTCCAGGGGTGTCCACGATGTTGATGTGGTAGTCGCGGCCCTTGCCATCATCCCAGCGGATCGCCGTGTTCTTGGCCAGGATGGTGATGCCGCGTTCCTTCTCCTGGTCGTTGGAGTCCATGATGCGCTCCTGGCCTTCGGCCTTGCGGTCCAGGGTGCCGGACTGCTGGAGGAGCTTGTCGACCAGGGTGGTCTTGCCGTGGTCGACGTGAGCGATGATGGCGATGTTGCGAAGATTCTCGATCACGACGGGATCCTGCTGGGAAATTGGGGTGGCATTATAGGGTCAGGACCTCGACGCTACCAGCCTTGTAGCCGCCGGAATCCGGATCGTCGAGGTGTTTTTCGCCATGGGGCGCGTCGCACGGCGTCCGAACGGCGGAAGCGTCGGTTTGGTGCGCGAGAAAAGAAGGTGTGCACGCGTTTGGTGCAAAGAGGCCTTCCAGGCTCCATTTTGGGGCGTTCGGCACGGCCTGGAAGGCGTCATGAGCGGGCATGGTACGGGGTGGTCGGCTTTGCACTCTCATGGAGCAATTTTTTTCTTCTTTCTCTTCAGCTGTTTATAGATCGGTGTCGGCGTGCGTCGTCATTTTGGCACGCTGTATGCTTTGTTTCGGACAATGCCATGGTCGTGCATGGCGGCGTGGGCATCGCGCCGACGCCATGCTACAACGTCGACTGGACACACCCACGACCGACGACAGACCGATTCAGCGGAATACCAACACCAGCCACTGTACCCTGGAGGACCTCATGTCCGAGAAGACTCTCGCCCTGATCGAAGAGCATGACGTGAAGTGGATCGACCTGCGCTTCACCGACACCAAAGGCAAGGAACAGCACGTCACCATTCCGGCCCGTGACGTCGACGAAGAGTTCTTCGAGAACGGTCAGATGTTCGATGGCTCCTCCATCTCCGGCTGGAAGGGCATCAACGAGTCCGACATGATTCTGCGCCCGGAAGACGGCACCGGCTTCCTCGACCCCTTCACCGAAGACGCCACCCTGATCCTGCGCTGCGACATCATCGAGCCGGCCACCATGCAGGGCTACGAGCGTGACCCGCGCTCCATCGCCAAGCGCGCCGAGGCTTACCTGCAGTCCACCGGTCTGGGCGATACCGCCTTCTTCGGTCCGGAGCCCGAGTTCTTCATCTTCGACGAGGTGCACTGGAAGGCCGACATCGAAGGCGCCATGTACAAGATCACCTCCGAGGAAGGCGCCTGGGCCACCGACCGTCAGGTCGAAGGCGGCAACCTGGCGCACCGTCCGCGCGTCAAGGGCGGCTACTTCCCGGTTCCGCCGGTCGACAGCTTCCACGACATCCGTGGCGCCATGTGCAACACCCTCGAGGCCATCGGCCAGTCCGTCGAGGTGCACCACCACGAGGTCGCCAACGCCGGCCAGAACGAGATCGGCGTCAAGTTCAACACCCTGGTGAAGAAGGCCGACGAACTTCAGGAAATGAAGTACGTGGTGCACAACGTCGCCCACGCCTACGGCAAGACCGCCACCTTCATGCCCAAGCCGCTGGTCGGTGACAACGGTTCCGGCATGCACGTCCACCAGTCCTTCTGGAAGGACGGCCAGAACCAGTTCGCCGGCGACGAGTACGCGGGCCTGTCCGAAATGGCGCTGTACTACATCGGCGGCATCATCAAGCACGCGCGTGCCCTGAACGCCTTCACCAACGCGTCCACCAACTCCTACAAGCGTCTGGTGCCGGGCTTCGAAGCGCCGGTCATGCTGGCCTACAGCGCCCGCAACCGCTCCGCTTCCATCCGTATCCCGTACACCGCCAGCCCGAAGGGCAAGCGTGTCGAGGCGCGTTTCCCCGACCCGACCGCCAACCCCTACCTGTGCTTCGCGGCGATGCTGATGGCCGGCATCGATGGCATCAAGAACAAGATCCATCCCGGCGACGCCATGGACAAGAACCTCTATGACCTGCCGCCGGAAGAAGGCAAGTCCATCCCGACCGTCGCCGAGAGCCTGGACCAGGCCCTCGAGGCGCTGGCCGAGGACCGTGCCTTCCTGACCGAAGGTGGCGTGTTCACCGACGAGATGATCGATGCCTACATCGAGCTCAAGGAAGAGGACGTCGAGCGCCTGCGCATGACCACGCATCCGGTCGAGTTCGACATGTACTACAGCTGCTGATGCCGCGCGGCGCCTGGCGCCGCGCTCCAGCACGCGAAAGGCACGCCCGAGGGCGTGCCTTTTTTGTGCGTCTTTCTTTTGCGTGTCTCGATGCCGCGGGCTGACCCCGTCATGGCCATCAGTGGATCAGCATGTGACCGACGATGCCCATGGCGAAGCCGAGCACTGCGCCCAGCGGCGGCCCCCAGTGGCGTTCGAGGCGGGCCTGGGGGGCCAGGTCCTGAAACACCGAGTAGAGGATGCCGCCGGCGGCGAACAGCATGATCGCGGCCACCGGGGTGGGGTAGTCGCCCAGCCACCAGAGCCCGCCCAGCCCCGCCAGCGGGCCCAGCCAGGCCATGGCGAAGAACAGCGTCAGCAGGCGCCGGGCCGAGTAGTGGGTGGTCTCGCGCAGCTCGCGATAGGCGTTGAAGCCTTCCGGCAGGTTCTGCAGCGTCATCAGCAGGGCCAGCAGCACGCCGCTGCCACCGCCATAGGTGAAGGCGGCCCCCAGAGCCAGGGCTTCGGGCAGGAAGTCGGAGAGCATGGCCGTCAGCTGGCTGGCGGAGGTGCCGTTGCGGTCGAGCAGGATGTCGATGCCCATGAAGGCCAGGCCGCCGGCGAGGAACCAGAGCATGGCCGGCCCCGGGGCCAGCGCCTCTAGGCTGTTGGGCACCAGCACCAGGGCCACCGCCGAGAGCAGGGCGCCGCCGCCGAAGGCGATGATGCCGTGGCGCAGCTCGTTCTCCAGCCAGTTCGGCCCGAGGCGTTCCACCTGGGCGACCCAGCCCCCCAACGGCATCGCCATGCCGGCCACCAGGGTCAGCAAGACCACTTTCTCCCATGCCTCCATGCCCGTCGCTCCTTGGCTGTTGGTGTCGCCGCCTCATCCTACTCTTCTTCACCCGGGGCGCGAACGTGGATTCCGTTCCGGGTCGACGGTGGGCTAGGCTTGGAGCAGGACGATGGCAGGCGCACGGCGCGCCGCACGGGACCGTCACGGAGCTCGGGAGAGACGCATGCAAAAGGTTGTCATGACACTGGCGCTGGGCCTGGCGATGAGCCTGCCGGCCGTCGCGCAGACCATCTATCGCACCACCGATGCCCAGGGCAACGTCGTCTTCACCGACGACCCCGGGCGCGGCGGCGAGGCGGTGGAGCTCGATCCGCTCACCGTGGTGCCGTCGCGGCCGGTGCAGCCGCTGTCGAGCGCCTCGTCCGGTCGGCCCGAGAGCACCACGCGCTACGGCGAGCCTGGCCAGCCCTTCATGCCCTACGACGTCTTCGCGATCGCCTCCCCCGAGCAGCAGACGACCCTGCCTACCGGGGCCGCGGGCAACGTTCAGGTGCAGCTCGCCATCCGCCCCGACCTGCGCGACGACCATCGCGTGCGGCTGCTGGTGGACGGCCAGGTCAGTCAGTCCGCCATGCACACCGACACCTTCCTGCTCTCCAATCTCAACCGCGGTGAGCACCGGGTGCAGGCCGAGCTGCTCGACGCCTCCGGCGCGGTGCGCCACCGCACCTCGCCGCTGACGCTCTACGTTCAGCGGGCCAGCGTCAATCTGCCGAGCAATCCCAACAATCCCGCCAACCATTAGCTGCCCCCTCGCCGGCCGCATCGACCGCTGTGTCCGGATGGCTCCCCGAGGCCCTGTATCCCACCGCCGGCGCGTGACGACGGGCACTTCGATGCCTTCGATCACGCCGACCGGGTGAGCGAGGGCAGCGCCTTCCGCCATGCCGAGGCGCTGCGCGGCGATCGTCCGCCCGGAAGCGATCGCCGTCGGCACGACCATGAAGCATGGCGAGCGCATCACGCCCCGCGAGCGCACTTCAGGAAGCCGCTCGAGCCGGAGTGAGCGCTGCCTCGCAGTGCGTGCACCAGCGTGGTGCACTACCATGGTGCATGATCCCCATGTCGGATCAGCCGGGAGGCGACGCCATGCCGTCTTCCCCAAAGTGGCGCGCTTCTTGCAGCACATGAGGGAGGCGCCGCATCGTTTCGCCGCCGGAATGCACCAACGGGAATGCCTTCATGTATCAACGCCTGATGGAACACCTCACCACCGCCGTGCTGCTGCTGGATGGCCGGCTGCAGCTGCGCTGGATGAATCCGGCGGCGGAGGCGTTGCTGGCATTGAGCCGCTCGAGGGTCACCGGCCTGCCGCTGCCGGGGCTGGTGAACTCGGATGACGATATCGGCGAACTGCTGGCCAAGGCACGCGACGAGTTCCATCCCTACACCCAGCGCGAGGCGCGCCTGACCCTGCCCACCGGCGACGCGCTGACGGTGGACTACACCGTCACGCCGCTGTCGGCGGACGAGCTGCTGATGGAGCTGGAGCCCCGCGACCGGCTGCTGCGCATCTCACGCGAGGAGGCGCTGCAGACCCGCCAGGAGACGATCAAGGTGCTGGCGCGGGGGCTCGCCCATGAGGTCAAGAATCCGCTGGGCGGCATCCGCGGCGCCGCCCAGCTGCTGGAGCGCGACCTGGGCGACTCCCAGCTCACCGAGTTCACCCGCATCATCGTCGAGGAGGTCGATCGGTTGCGCGACCTGGTGGATGCCATGCTCGGCCCCCATCGGCTCAATCGTCCCGAGCCGCTCAACATCCACAAGGTACTGGAGCGGGTCCGGGCCCTGGTGTCGGTGGAACACCCCGAAGTGACCTTCACTCGCGACTACGATCCCAGCCTGCCGGATCTGATGGGCGACGAATCCCAGCTGATCCAGGCCATCCTCAACGTGGCACGCAACGCCGTGCAGGCGATGACCGAGGCCGGCATCGAGGGGCCGACCCTGGTGCTGAAGACCCGCGCGCGTCGCCAGTTCACCCTCGGCGCCGAGCGCCATCGCCTGGTCTGCCAGGTGAGCCTCATCGACAACGGTCCCGGCATCCCCGAGGAGCTCAAGGAGACGCTGTTCTACCCCATGGTGTCCGGCCGCGCCGAGGGCAGCGGCCTGGGGCTGTCGATCGCCCAGTCGGTCCTGCACCGCCACCAGGGGCTGATCGAATGCGACTCCCGGCCGGGCCAGACCGAATTCCGACTGCTGATACCGCTGGAGACATCCCATGACTGAAGCCGCACGCGTCATGATCGTCGATGACGATCGCGCCATTCGCTGGGTGCTGGAGCGCGCTCTGGCCCAGCCCGACCTCGAGGTCGAGAGCGTCGAGCGTGCCGACCGGATCCTCGAGCGGCTGCTCGAGGATCCGCCCGACGTGCTGGTCACCGACATCCGCATGCCGGGCCTGGACGGCTTGGACCTGATGGCGAAGGTGCGCGAGGCGCATCCGGAGCTGCCGGTGATCGTGATGACCGCCCATTCCGACCTCGACAGCGCGGTGGCCTCCTATCAGGGCGGTGCCTTCGAGTACCTGCCCAAGCCGTTCGACGTCGACGAGGCCCTGGCGCTGGTGCGCCGCGCCGTGGCCCATGCCCGCGAGCGCCAGCGCCCGGTGCACGCCCCCGAGGGGCTGGACGCCGAGATCATCGGCGAGGCGCCGGCCATGCAGGAGGTGTTCCGCGCCATCGGTCGGCTGTCGCAGTCGCACATCACGGTGCTGATCAACGGCGAGTCCGGCACCGGCAAGGAGCGCGTCGCCCAGGCGCTGCATCAACACAGCCCGCGGGCCGGCAAGCCGTTCATCGCCCTGAACATGGCGGCGATCCCCCGCGACTTGATCGAGTCCGAGCTGTTCGGCCACGAGAAGGGCGCCTTCACCGGCGCCACCGCCCAGCGCCAGGGGCGCTTCGAGCAGGCTGATGGCGGCACCCTGTTTCTCGACGAGATCGGCGACATGCCCGCCGAGACCCAGACCCGCCTGCTGCGGGTGCTGGCCGACGGCGAGTTCTACCGCGTGGGTGGCCACACCTCGGTGAAGGTCGACGTGCGCATCATCGCCGCCACCCACCAGAACCTGGAGGGGCTGGTCGAAGACGGCCGCTTCCGCGAGGACCTGTTCCACCGCCTCAACGTCATCCGCATTCACCTGCCCAAGCTCGCCGACCGCCGCGAGGACATTCCGCGCCTGGCCCGCCACTTCCTGGCCGAGGCCGCCAAGGAGCTCGCCACCGACGTCAAGGTGCTGACGTCGGAGGCCGAGACCCACCTGACGCGGCTGGCCTGGCCGGGCAACGTGCGCCAGCTGGAGAACACCTGCCGCTGGCTGACGGTGATGGCCTCCGGCCACGAGGTGCTGGTCGAGGACCTGCCGCCGGAGCTGCGCGAGGCCGACGAGGGCGGCGCCGCCGGCGACTGGCGCCTGGCCTTCCGCGACTGGACCGATCGCGCGCTCGCCGCCGGCCACACCCATCTGCTGGAGGAGGCGGTGCCGGACTTCGAGAAGATCCTCATCGAGACCGCGCTCAAGCACACCGGTGGACGCAAGGGCGAGGCCGCCGAACTGCTTGGCTGGGGGCGCAACACCCTGACCCGCAAGCTCAAGACGCTGCTGCCGGAGATGGCGGAGGACTGAGCCGCCGAGCCGCTGGGCTGGGGGCGCAATACGCGCTCTCTCAAGGGCCGGCAAGCTCAAGACGCTGCTGCCGGAGATGGCGGAGGATCAGTTGCGAGGTGCGAGGTACGAGGAGCAAGAGGTGAGGAGTGAGTAATAAAGAAGGGCGCCCTGCGGGGCGCCCTTCTTCTGTTCCGGGCTCAGGAACGCCGCTTCCGCTCAGCCGCGCTCGAGCGGCTGGGTGCGCTTCTCGAGCCAGGCCAGGGCCTCGCCCTCGAGCTTCGGCGCGAGCCGGCTGCGGACCTCGGCGTGATAGGCGTCGAGCCAGTCGGCCTCGGCGGGGTCGAGCAGGGCGACGTCGATCGGCCGGGCATCGATGGGGCACAGGGTCAGCGTCTCGAAGCGCAGGAAGTCGCCGAACTCGCTGGCCTCGGCGGGGCGGTTGGCGGCCAGGTTCTCGATGCGGATGCCCCATTGGCCCGGGCGATACACGCCGGGCTCGATGGAGGTGATCATCCCCGGCTGCATGGCGGTGTGCGGCGCCACCGGCGCGTACCAGGCGATTACCTGCGGGCCCTCGTGGACGTTGAGGAAGTAGCCCACGCCGTGGCCGGTGCCGTGGCCGTAGTCGCGGCCGCTGGCCCACAGCGGGGCGCGGGCGATGGCGTCGAGCTGCGGCGAGGGGATGCCGCGCGGGAAGTGCGCCCGGGACAGGGCGATGGTGCCCTTGAGCACCCGAGTGTAGTCCTCGCGGTGGGCGTCCGTGATGGTGCCCACCGGCACCACCCGGGTGATGTCGGTGGTGCCGCCGTGGTACTGGCCGCCGGAGTCGATCAGCAGCAGGCCGTCGCCCTCGATGGTGGCGTGGGCCTCCGGCGTGGCGTGGTAGTGCGGCAGCGCACCGTTGGCGTTGTAGGCGGCGATGGTGCCGAAGCTGCGGCTGACGAAACCGGGGCGGCGGGCGCGGGCGGCGGTGAGCTGCTCGTCCACGGTCAGCTCGGTGACCGCCTCGCCGCGCTCCAGCGCGGCCTCGAGCCAGGCGAAGAACTCGCACAGGGCCGCGCCGTCCTCCTCCATGGCCTCGCGCACGTGGGCCAGGTCGGCGTCGCTCTTGCGGCCCTTGGCCAGGGTGCTGGGCTGGTAGGCCTCGGCCAGCGCCACGCCCTCGGGCAGCGCCTCGCGGGTGCCCAGGGTCAGCTTGGCCGGGTCGATCAGCACCCGGGCGTCGGCCGGCAGCGCATTGAGCCGGCGATGCCAGTCGGCGTAGTCCGCCACCGCGATGCCGTCGTCGGCCAGCGCCGCCGTGAGCTCGTCGTCGAGCTTGCCCGGGGCGATGAACAGCGTGGTGGTGTCGCGGCCCACCAGCAGGTGGGCGAGGAACACCGGGTTGAACGCGACGTCGGCGCCGCGCAGCTGGGTCAGCCAGGCGATGTCGTCGAGGGTCGAGATCGGGTGCCAGTCGGCGCCGTGCTCGGCCATGGCCTCGCGCACCCGGGCCAGGCGCTCGCCGCGGGTCTCGTCGAGATAGGCCGCCGGATGGGCGTAGAGCGGCGCCTCCGGCAGCGCCGGGCGCTCCGGCCAGATGGCGTCGAGCAGGTCCAGGTCGCCGCGCAGGCGAACGCCCGCCGGGGCCAGATGCGCCTCGAGCCGGCGGGCATGAGCCAGCGCCACCACGTCGGCGTCGAAGCCGAGGGTGGCGCCCTCGTCGAGCCGATCGGCCAGCCAGCGCATCGGCGCGTCGGCCTGGCCGGGCTGTAGCTTCATCAGCGCGATGCCGCTGCCGGCCAGCTGTTCCTCGGCCTGAACCCAGTAGCGGCTGTCGACCCACACGCCGGCGGCGTCCTGGGTCACCACCAGGGTGCCCACCGAGCCGTCGAAGCCGGACAGCCAGGCGCGGCCGGCCCAGTGCTCGGGCAGGTACTCGGAGTTGTGCGGGTCGGAGGAGGGCAGCCACCAGGCGTCGATGGCGTGTTCGCGCATGACCTCGCGCAGGGCGTCGAGACGTTGGCGGGCGGTGTCGGCACTGGGTGAGGTCATGCTTGGGCTCCTGAGTCGAGGGTGGCATCGGCGCCCGCGCGACGGGCGGCCGCCGGGTCGATGAGACGATGGTGTCCGAGCATGCGCTTGAACACCGGGACGAGCAACAGCAGCACCGCGGCGAAGATCACCAAGGCGATGGCGGAACGGCCGAACAGCTCGGGCAGCTGCTGGACTTCCTCGGGATTGACGTGGCCGCCGATCAGGCCGGCCACCAGGTTACCGAGCGCCGAACCGGTGAACCACAGGCCCATCAGCTGACCCTGGGTGCGCCGCGGCGACAGGCCGGACATGGTGGAGAGGCCCACCGGGCTCAGGCACAGCTCGCCCAGCGTCAGCAGCAGCATGCTGGCGATGATCCACAGCGGCGAGACCAGCCCCGGGCCGCTCAGCACCTGCTGGGCGGCCAGTACCATCAGGCCGAAGCCGGCGGCGGCCAGCAGCAGGCCGAGCACGAACTTCATCGGGCTGCCGGGTTCCAGGCGACGGCGCCCCAGCGCCGGCCACAGCCAGCCGAACAGCGGGCCGAGCAGCACGATGAAGATGGGGTTCAGCGACTGGAACCAGACGGTGGGAATCTCCCAGCCGAACAGTCCGCGGTCGGTGTAGTTCTGGGCGAACAGGTTGTAGGAGGTGGGCTGTTGCTCGAAGGCCGCCCAGAAGAAGGCCGCGGCCACGATCAGCACGAAGCACACCGTGACCCGGGCACGCTCGTCGCGGTTCAGGCCGTTGAACAGCATCAGGTAGGCATAGAAGCCGATCGCCACCACGATCAGCACCGTGGTCATGACCTCGGCCAGGGCGCGGGCGTCGATGTGGATGACGTCGGTCGCGCTCAGCACCACCAGCCCGGCGATCAGCGCCATGATGCCGGCGACCCAGCTTCCGACGTGGCGGCGGCTTTGGGCCGGGGCATCCCAGCTGGCCTCGCGGCCGCGCTCGCGGTCGGCGCGCTGCATGGCCGGCACCGCCCACAGGCGGAAGATCAGCAGCGCTGCCAGCATGCCGAGCCCGCCGATGCCGAAGCCCCAGTGCCAGCCCCAGCGCTCCAGCATCACGCCGCTGATCAGCGGCGCCAGCAGCGCGCCGAGGTTGATGCCCATGTAGAAGATGGCAAAGCCGCCGTCGCGGCGCACGTCGCCGTCATCATAGAGGCCGCCGACCATCACCGAGATGCAGGTCTTGAACAGTCCCGAGCCGAGCACGATCAGGATCAGGCCGACGAAGAAGGCCGGCGCGCCGAACGGTGCCGACAGCGCGATGGCCAGGTGGCCCAGGGCGATCAGTACCGAGCCGTACCACACCGCCCGGCGCTGGCCGAGCCAGTTATCGGCCAGCCAGCCGCCGGGCAGGGCGGCCAGATAGATGGCGCCGGCGTAGAGACCGACGATGGCCGAGGCGGTCTTCTCGTCGAACCCCAGGCCGCCGTCGAAGAGGCTGGCGGCCATGAACAGCACCAGCAGCGGGCGGATGCCGTAGTAGGAGAAGCGTTCCCACATCTCGGTGAAGAACAGCGGCCCCAGCGGGCGCGGATGGCCGAAGAAGCCGCGATCCCGTCGGGAGGTCGCGGCGTCGGAGGTGGAGGTCATGAAACGTCTGCCTTGTCGCTTGCTTGTGCATTGTCGACCGCGCCCGGCGAGAGTCCACGACGCCATATGTTGGCGTTTGCTGCTGAATAACCAGCAGTGTGGATGGCATTTTTTCTGTCTGGCGCGGTTCAGGCGGGCGATTCTATGGTGTTTTGTTAGCCAACGAAATACGACGGAAGCGGTATGGCGAGGCGCGCCTCGGGGAAGGGGCGGCGCGCCACCGCCAAAAGACTAATGTGAGCGGTTTCGAGCGCTGCCTATAGTGACTCGACGCGTGCCTTGCACGCCGTCTTTCGGAAGGGAGTCCGTCGTCATGTCCGTCGCCGATCGCCTCGAGCGTCAGCCTTCGCGAGTCCATGTCACCGAGGTGGGGCCGCGGGACGGCCTGCAGAACGAGTCCGTCATCCTGAGCACCGCCGAGAAGCTCGAGCTGGTGCATGCGCTGATGGATGCGGGCGTCCGCGCCTTCGAGATTTCCTCCTTCGTCAGCCCCAAGGCGGTGCCGGCGCTGGCCGATGCCGGCGAGCTGGTCGCCGCGCTGCGCGGCTTCGAGGGCCTTCACCTGTCGGCCCTGGTGCCCAACCGCCGGGGTGCCGAGCGCGCGCTGGAGGCCGGCGTCGACGCCGTGGTGATGTTCGTCTCGGCCTCGGAGACCCACAACGCCAAGAACGTGAACCGCTCGGTGGCGGCCTCGCTCGAGGGCTTCGAGGAGGTGGCGCGGCTGCTCGAGGGCAGCGGCGTCGAGCTGCGCGGGGCGATCGCCACCAGCTTCGGCTGTCCCTTCGAGGGCGATATCGAGGTCGGTGCGGTGGGGCGGATCGCCCGCCACTTCGCCGACATCGGCGTGCGCCACGTCTCGCTCGGCGACACCACCGGCATGGCCACGCCGCCGCTGGTCAGCGAGCGCATCCGGCACCTGCGCGAGGACGCCCCGTCGATCGTCCCCACCCTGCACTTCCACAACACCCGCGGCATCGGCCTGGCCAACGTCATGCAGGGGCTCGCCCTCGGCGTGGACCGCTACGAGAGCTCCATCGGCGGCCTCGGGGGCTGCCCCTTCGCGCCCGGGGCCTCGGGCAATATCGCCAGCGAGGATCTGGTCTACCTGCTCGACGAGATGGGCATCGACACCGGTATCGATCTCACCGGCATGATCGAGGCCGCCCGGGTCGCCACGCGGCTGATGGGCCGCGACCTGCCGGGGCAGGTGTCCAAGGCCGGGGCGCGCCTGACGCTCGGCGACTGTTCCGCCGTTCCCACCGCACGAGGATGAGCATGCTCGACTCCGCCACGTCTTCTTCGGGTTCCCTGCAGGGCATCCGCGTCATCGACCTGACTCGGGTGATCTCGGGGCCCTTCTGCACCCAGATACTGGGCGATCACGGCGCCGAAGTGATCAAGGTCGAGCCGCCCGGACGCGGCGACATCGTTCGCTCCCAGGGCAACATGGTGAACGGCTTCAGCTGGTACTTCGCCCAGTTCAACCGCAACAAGCGTTCCCTGACCCTGGACCTGCGCCAGGAGGAGGGCAAGGCCGTGCTGAGCCGGCTGCTGGAAGACGCCGACGTGCTGGTGGAGAACTTTCGCCCCGGTGTCATGGCCAGGATGGGCTTCAGCGACGAGGTGCTGCGCGAGCGCTTCCCGCACCTGGTGGTGGGGCGCATCAACGGCTTCGGCTCCAGTGGCCCGTATCGAGATCGTCCGGCCTACGACTTCATCGCCCAGGCGATGAGCGGCTTCATGGGCGTGAACGGCCACGAGAGCGGCGAGCCCATGCGGGCCGCGCCGCCGATCAGCGACATGGTCGCCAGCCAGAACCTGGCCTTCGGCATCAGCGCGGCGCTGGTGCGTCGCGAGCGCACCGGCCAGGGCGATATCGTCGAGACCGCGCTGACCAACGGCCTGATCAGCATGATGGGGTATCTGGCGGCGGAGTACTTCGCCACCGGCGAGGTGCCGAAACGCACCGGCAACGACCATCCCATGCTCTACCCCTACGGCTTGTTTCAGGCCAGCGACGGCGAGGTCGCCATCGCGCCGAGCAACGACACCATGGTCGAGCGCTTCCTCGGCGCGCTCGACATGCTGGAACTGCTGGAGGACGAGCGCTTCCTCGACAACCGCCGCCGCATGGACAACCGCGAGGCGCTGCGCGAGATCCTCGACCGCGAGATCGCGCGGCGCAGCGTGGCGGAGTGGATCGAGCACTTCAACGAGGCCGGGGTGCCCTGCGGCCGAGTCTACGACCTGCACGAGACGTTCGAGGATCCGCAGGTCCGCGAGCAGCAGATGGCGCTGGAGCTCGACCAGGGCGAGCGCGGCAAGGTGCCGACCACCGGCTTCCCGGTGAAGATGTCCGAGGCCCCGGCGGCCATCCACCACCCGGTGCCGGAGCTCGGCGAGCACACCGAGGAGATCCTCGCCGCGCTGGGGTTGGCGGCCGCCGAGCGCGGGGCGCTGCGCGACAAGGGCGTCATCTGAACCGCCCCTGCGGGGCAGGCACAGCAGCACGACAACAACAAGGACCAGGAGCGACGACATGCCGATCACTTCCATGACACCCCGCCGCCTGATGGCCTCCACCCTGCTGGGGCTGGGCCTGACGGGCGGCCTTGCCGGCCAGGCGCTGGCCATCGACGAGTGCATCGCCCCGGCCGACCCCGGTGGCGGCTGGGACTTCACCTGCCGCTCGGTGGGCCAGCTGCTGCGCGAGCTGGACCTGGTCGACGGCAACGTCCAGGTGACCAACATGCCGGGCGGCGTGGGCGCCGTGGCGTTCTCCAACGTGGCCGGCAAGCGTGCCGACGACAGCGATCTGATGGTGGCCACCAGCACCGTGGGCATGACCCAGATCGCCCAGGGGCGCTACCCGGGCGACGCCGACACCATGCGCTGGCTGGGGATGCTCGGCACCGACGTTGGGGTGATCCTGGTCGATGACGAGAGCGCCTATCAGACCCTCGACCAGCTGCTCGAGGCGATCGTTGCCGACCCCACCTCGGTGGTGATGTCCGGCTCCAGCGGCGCCGGCGGCTGGGACCATATCCGCGCGCTGATGCTGGCCAAGGCCGCGGGGCTGCCGGGGGATCGCATCGGCGCGCTACGCTGGGTGCAGTTCGACGGCGGCGGGCCGGCCGTGACCCAGATGATGGGTGGTCACGTGGATGCGGTCTCCACCGACCTGGGCGAGATCGCCGGCTTCATCGAGTCCGGCGACGTGCGGGTGCTGGCGGTGCTCTCCGACGAGCCGCTGCCCGAGCCGTTCGACGCGCTGCCGACGGCCGTCTCCCAGGGCTACGACGTGACCGGTTACAACTGGCGCGGTTTCTATACCGGTGGCGAGGTCTCGGACGACGATTACGCGGCCATGGTCGAGACCCTCCATGCCCTTTATGAAAGCGACGAGTGGAAGGCGGTCGCGGCGCAGAACGGCCTGGTGCCGCTGTGGCGCGGTGGCGACGAGTTCAGCGACTTCGTGCGCGAGTCGATCGACAGCGTCGAGGCCATTTCCCGCGAGATCGGAGTCATTCAGTGAGCGCCGCCCCGCCGATTCGCCATGCCGCCCTGGGCGACCGCATCGCCGGGGCGGCGCTGGCACTGCTGGCGCTGGGCGCCTGGTGGCACTCGCATACCTTCGTCACCGGTTTCATGCAGCCGGTGGGGCCGGGGGTCTTCCCCCGGCTGGTCAGCGTGCCGCTGGGCGTGCTGTCGCTGTACCTGATTGCGCGCCCCGGCATCAATCAGCGCTGGCCGGAGAAGACGGCGCTGGTGCGCCAGCTCGGCATGCTGCTGCTGCTGGGCTGCTATGCCATCGTGCTCGAGCCGCTGGGCTTCGTGCCGGCGACGCTGCTGGCCACGGTGCTGCTGATGCGCCTGTTCGGTGCCCGATGGCGTCAGGCCCTGCCATACGGGGCGCTGCTCGGGTTTGCGCTGTACGTGCTGTTCGAATTCGCCCTGGGCATTCCGCTGCCCGACACGCCCGGCTGGAGTGGGTAGCGATACGTCATGGATATTCTCGACTTCCTCGTGCACGGGTTCGCGGTGGCGCTGCAGCCCGAACATCTGCTGCTGGCGCTGATCGGCTGCACCGTCGGTACCCTGATCGGCGCCCTGCCAGGGCTGGGGCCGGTGAACGGCGTGGCGCTGATGATCCCGCTGGCGTTCAACTTCGGGCTGGCGCCCACCGCGGCGCTGATCCTGCTGGTCAGCGTGTATTACGGCTGCATGTATGGCGGCCGCATCAGCTCCATCGTGCTCAACATTCCCGGCGACGAGCCGGCGATGATGACGACCCTCGACGGCTACCCGATGGCGCGCGCCGGCCGCGGCGGCGAGGCGCTGGGGCTGTCCGCCGTGGCCTCCTTCGTCGGGGCGACCATCGCCACCATCGGCCTGACGCTGTTCGCGCCGCTGCTGGTCAAGGTGGCGATCCGCTTCGGGCCCGCCGAGTACTTCGCGCTGTTCATGCTGGCCTTCGCCACCATCGGCGGGGTGACCTCCGGCAGCTTCACCAAGAGTTTCATCGCCGCCTGCCTGGGCCTGCTGCTCGGCACGGTGGGGATCGATCCCGTCAGCAGCGTGGCGCGCTACACCTTCGGCTGGTATGAGCTCTATGACGGCATCGACTATCTGGTGGCGCTGATCGGGCTGTTCGCCATCTCCGAGTGCCTGCTGTTCCTGGAGCGTGATCATCGCCTGGAGATCACGCCCGTGCGGCTCGGCTCGGCCGTGCCGGGCATGCGGCGCTCGAAAAGCTGCGCTTCGACCATCGGCCGCGGCTCGCTGATCGGCTTCATCGCCGGTGTGCTGCCCGGCGCCGGCGCCTCGCTCGGCAGCTTCCTGTCCTATTCGCTGGAGAAGCGCCGCTGGGGCGACAAGGGCGACTTCGGTCGCGGCGACCCCCGCGGCGTGGCGGCCCCGGAGGCGGGCAACAACGCCGCCGCCGGCGGGGCGCTGATCCCCATGCTGTCGCTGGGCATCCCCGGCAGCGGCACCACCGCCATCCTGCTGGCGCTGCTGCTGTCGATGAACATCACCCCCGGGCCGCTGCTGTTCGAGCAGCAGCCGGACATGGTCTGGGGCCTGGTGGCGGCGCTGTTCATCGGCAACGTCATGCTGCTGGTGCTCAACATCCCGCTGGTGGGGCTGTTCGCCAAGGTGCTGCAGGCGCCCTCCTGGTTCCTGATGCCGATGGTGGTGCTGGTGGCCTTCGTGGGGGTCTATTCGCTCAACAACAGTCCCTTCGACCTCTTCATGATGCTGGCCTTCGGCGTGCTCGGCTATGTGCTGCGCAAGCTCGAGATTCCCACCGTGCCGGTGGTGCTGGGGCTGCTGCTGGGTGGGCAGATGGAGTTCAACCTGCGGCGGGCGATGTCGATCACCGGCGGCGACTGGAGCATCCTGTGGAGCAGCGGGATCTCGATCGGCATCTATGTCTTCGCCGCGACCCTGCTGTGCGCCGGGCTGATCTATGCGCTGCTGGTCAAGCGCCGGCTGGTCTGACGGAAAGCGAAAGCCGCGCCGGCGGCTTGGGTGGCGTGCCTCCCGGTGCCAGAATGAAGGCCTCAAGGAGGAACGCCCATGACGCAGATGACCTGGGAGCGGCTGCTCGACCCGGCCCGGCTCCATGACCGGCGCGGCACGTCCCGCGACGAGATCGGCCGCAGCCCCTTCCACAAGGACCACGACCGCATCGTCTTCGCCGGCTCCTTCCGCCGCCTGGGGCGCAAGACCCAGGTGCACCCGCTGACCGACAACGATCATATCCACACCCGCTTGACCCACTCGCTGGAGGTCGGCTGCGTAGGGCGCTCGCTGGGCATGAGCGTCGGCGAGGGGCTGCGCCACCGGCTGCCCGAGGACATCACGCCGGCCGATCTCGGCGTGATCGTCCAGGCCGCCTGCCTGGGCCACGACATCGGCAACCCGCCCTTCGGCCACGCCGGGGAGTACGCGATCCGCGACTGGTTCAAGCGCGCCGAGAGCGACGGCAGCGGGCTGCTGGAGGGGCTGTCCGACGCCGAGCGCGCCGACCTGCTGACCTACGAGGGCAACGCCCAGGGCTTTCGCATCGTCACCCAGATCGAATACAACCAGTTCCGCGGTGGCATGCGCCTGACCGCGGCGACGCTGGGCACCCTGCTCAAGTATCCCTGGACCGTCGAGCACGGCGGCAGCGCCGGCAAGTTCGGCTGCTACCAGAGCGAGGCCCATCTGCTGACCGAGGTGGCCGAGCGGCTGGGGCTGCTGCCCCAGGGCGAGAACCGCTGGAGCCGGCATCCGCTGGCCTGGCTGGTCGAGGCCGCCGACGACATCTGCTACGCGCTGCTCGACCTGGAGGACGGCCTGGAGATGGGCATCCTCGGTTTCGACGAGGTGGCCGGCATCCTGACCCAGATCGCCGGCGGCGAGCCCGGCGACTTCGCGACCATGCGCGAGGAGGGCGTGTCCCAGCGGCGGCGGATCGCCGCGCTGCGCGGGGCGGCCATGGAGCGGGCGGTGACCGAGGTGGCCGGAGCGTTCGTCCAGCACGAGGCCGAGCTGCTCGGCGGCCGGCTGCGCCACGACCTGCTCGAGCTGTGCCACCCGGACCTGGACTGGGGGGTGAAGACGGCCAAGCAGCTGGCGCGGGAGCGCATCTTCCGCAACGAACGCAAGGCCAAGCTGGAGATCGGCGCCTACACCACGCTGGGCATCCTGCTGGAGGCCTTCATCGGCGCCGCCCACGAGCTGCACCACACCGGCGGCTCGACCTTCAAGCACCAGCGGGTGCTGGCGCTGATCGGCGAGAACACCCCGCGCCCCTCCTGGTCGCTCTACGACAGCTACCGGCGCATGCTCGACTTCATCGGCGGCATGACCGACCACTACGCGGTGGATCTGGCTCAGGAGATGGGCGGGCGGCTCAGGGGCGACTGAGCGGCGGGCCTCTGCGGCGCCGGTTCAGGCCGTCAGCTGCAGCGGCGGCTCCCCGTCAGGATCGCGATCGTCGTCGTCCAGGCCGATGACGCGGCGGATGGCGTCGCCGATGCGCCGGCTGCTGTTGGCGATGCCCTGGTTGCCGAACAGGCGGTTGAACTCGAACACGTAGGGATGCCCGTCGACCATGGCGATGTCGAAGCCGGCGTGGTCGATGTCGAGCTCGCGGGCCAGGCGGCGGGCCAGACCGATGGCCGCCTCGGGAATCGCCGCGTGGTCGATTCGTCCGCCCTGGCTGACGTTGGCGCGATAGCCCTCGAGCGGCGTGATCCGCCAGTAGGCGGCGATCACCTCGCCGACGACCAGCACGATGCGCAGGTCACGGTCGATCGGCAGCCGCGCCTGGGCATACAGCACCGGCTCCTCGGCGACGTGGTCGTCGAGATCCTGGCGCGACGCGATCAGCCGTACGCCCTCGCCCATGGCGCTCTTGATGCGCTTGGCGATGAAGGGGTAGCCGAAGCGCGCCTCGATGTGGTCGAGAGCGGCGCGGGAGGTGCCGCGAATCTCGGTGGGCGGCACGTGCTCGGGGCACAGTGCCAGGAAGGCGCGGGTCTGCTGGACCTTGTCGTGGCCCAGGTGGTAGCTGGCCAGACTCGGGAAGATGCGCGCGCCGAGCCCGTAGGCCAGGGCATTGACCTGCCAGTATTCGGGGAACAGCAGCCAGTCCGCCTGACGGATCTCCTCCAGGTGATCGTACATGCGTTCCGGCTTGATATAGCGCACCCCGGGAATCCCCAGGGTGCGAAAAACGTCGAACGTGATGAGTTTCATGGTGATGAAAAGGCCATCTCCTGCGAAGGCGGCGAATTATTATCCGCCTTCATGGTTCTGGCAAGCGTTATCGGCCCTCGGGCATCCCCGAGGCAGGCATGATGAGGAGGAGCGCACGACAGTGAAGCGTGCTAGACCGTATTGGCGGCCGAAGAAGGTGCTGCTGATGGGGCTGCTGGGCGGCTGGCTGGCCGTGACCTCGGCCCTGCCGGCCTCGGCGTCATCGCCACTGGCGCTGGACGGTGTCGATCACTACACCTTGGCGCTGACCTGGCATCCCGGCTTCTGCGCCAGTCGCTCGCGGCCGCCACGAGAGTGCCGGGAGGCCCGGCTGCGGCGCGGGGCGGACGACGGCTTCGTGCTGCACGGGCTCTGGGCCTCGCTACCCGACGACTTCCGCGAGCGCGGGGTCACGCGTCGTGACTGGTGGCGCCAGGGATGCTTCCTGGAAACGCCACGGCCGGACGGTGGTTTCTGCCGCGCCCATGCGCCGCTGGCGCTGCCGGACGCCCTCGGGCGGCGGCTGGATCGTGCCATGCCGGGGCGGGCGAGCTGCCTGGATCGCTACCAGTACGCCAAGCACGCGGCCTGCCTGGCGCTGCCCGAGGAAGCGCTGTTCGCGACCTCGCTCGAGCTGCTTGAGGCAGTGAACGACAGCGCCTTCGGCGACTTCGTGGCGCTGCATCGTGGCGGCGTGGTGGGGCGCAACGCCCTGATCGATGCCTTCGAGGCGGCTTTCGGCGAGGGCCGGGGGCGGGCGCTGCGCCTGGAGTGCCGCGGGCGCGGCAACCGGCTGCTGACCGAGGTGCGTATCGGCATCGATGCCGAGGCCCTCGACCGCTTCCCGTCGGCCGACAGCCTGGTACGGCTCGGCCGCGGGCGCTGCGCGACGCGGGTCAGGATCGCCGATTTCGACTGACGGCCATCCCTCAGTGCGGGGCGCGGCGGTGGATCGCGGCGATCACCGCCTCGCGGGTGGCGTCGTCGAGGGCATCCAGACGCCGCTCGGGCAGCCGCTCGGCCAGGGCATCGCCGCTGACCACCAGCAGGTCATCGGCGGCCTCGGGGTGCTCGATCTGCCAGCCAGGCAGGGCCAGCACGCCCTGCACCGGCACCGGTTGGCCCAGCTCTTGCTCCAGCCATTCGGCCAGCCAGCGCGCGGCGCGGCGGGTGTCGCGCAGCGGGCGTCGCTCGATCCAGCCCGGGAAGCGCAGGCGAGCGTGTTCGACCGTGACGCGGTTGTCCTCCTCGCCAGAGGGGCGCACCGTCGGGCTGCGGGCCCAGGTCTCGACGGCGAACACGCCATGGGGCGTGATCGCCACGTGATCGAGCGTGTCGCCTTCGGCGGGCACGTCGTGGAAGATGACGTAGGGGTGTGACTCGGGGCGGATCAGTCGCTCGAGCTCCTGGCCCACCGCCAGTTCGCAGGCCAGCCCCAGCTTGAGGCGGCGGATGCGCTGGAAGTCGCGGATCAGTCGGAAGCAGAAGATCAGCACCAGCAGCGTGGAGAGCGCGCCGTAGAGGGTCCATTCGACCCATTCCGGTTCGTCGGAGAACAGCATGCGCCCCATGCCGTAGACCAGCGGCGTCATGATCACGATCGGGCCCAGGGCGCCGTTGAGGAACAGGCCGGCGAAGGCGCGGTCCAGACGGTCGCGCAGCGACTGGCCCGGCTCGCGCAGCGGGTGGGCGTCGAAGGGCGAGCTGACCCGGGCGTCGTGCAGATTGCGCAGCCCGACCACGATCACCGCGGTCGCCGCCAGAGGAAACAGGAAGATGAGGGGAATCAGGTATTCCAGCCAGGCCATCGGGAGTCCTTGCCCGTGGGGGATCCCGTCTATTGTAGACAGGATCGGCGCCCCGAGGCCATGCTCGGCGCGCATGCCGAGAAGCGAGGAGTGACATGAGCGATCGTCAGGCGCCGCTCGGCGCCGATCTCGAGGCCCTGGCGGCCTTCGTGGCGAGCACGCCGCGCCTGGCCGTGCTGACCGGGGCCGGCGTCAGCACGGCCAGCGGCATCCCCGACTATCGCGACGACGGCGGCGACTGGAAGCGCTCGCCGCCGATGCAGCATGGCGTCTTCATGGGCAGCCAGGCCGCCCGGCAGCGCTATTGGGCGCGGGCGCTGATCGGCTTCCGCACGCTTCAGGAGGCGCGCCCCAACGAGGCCCATGGTGCCCTGGCGCGGCTCGAGGCCGAAGGGCGGGTGATCGGCATCATCACCCAGAACGTCGACGGCCTGCATCGCCGCGCCGGCTCGCGTCGGGTGATCGAGCTGCATGGCCGGGCCGACCTGGTGCGCTGCATGGGCTGCGGGGCGACACGCATGCGCCATGATCTGCATGCCGAGCTGGCCCGCCACAATCCCGACTGGCTCGACACCGGCGCCCGGGCCGGTCCGGATGGCGATGCCGACCTGGAAGCGGACTTCGCGGGCTTCCGTGTGCCGGACTGCACCCGCTGCGGTGACGGCATCTGGAAGCCGGACGTGGTGTTCTTCGGCGACAGCGTGCCTCGCCCCCGCGTGGACGAGGCCTTCGCGTTGCTGGAGGAGGCCGACGGGCTGCTGGTGGTGGGCTCGTCGCTGATGGTCTACTCGGGCTTCCGCTTCGCCCGCGAAGCCGCCCGGGCCGGCAAGCCACTGGCCTGTCTGAACCTCGGACGCACCCGCGCCGACGACCTCTATACGCTCAAGGTCACGGCCGGCGCCGAGGCCGGGCTGGCCGCGCTGGTCGAGACGCTGAAGGAAGGGCCTAGCCGCCGGCCAGCCTGACCTTGAACCCTCGCTTCTCCAGCTCGCCCTTGAGCACCTCGCGCTGGTCGCCTTGAATCTCGATCACGCCGTCCTTCAGGGCGCCGCCGGTGCCGCAGCGTTTCTTGAGCTCCTTGGCCAGGGTCTTGAGCTCGTCGGCCTTGAGCGGCACGCCATCGACCAGGGTCACGCCCTTGCCCTTGCGGCCCTTGGTCTCGCGGCGTAGGCGCACGATGCCGTCCAGGCCCGCCAGGCGCTCCTCTTCGGCGGCCTCGGCGCAGCGGCAGTCGTCGACGGGCTGGCGGCACTCGGGGCAGGTGTCGCCGTGTTCGGTGGAGTAGACCAGGCCACGCAGCTGGTCCTGGAGAGATGCCATGGGGCCTCCTCGGCAATGGATGCGGGCCCCAGATGATACGAGGCCCGGCGGCGGCGGTCGATGCGGGCGGGCCTTGCGCGTCGGCTCATGTGTGCCGACGGTCGGGCCCGAGGACCTCGGGGCCGAGCTCGGAGGCCTGGCTCAGCCCCAGCAAGCCGATCGTCCGGTCCACTTCTCCGCGCAGCAGGTCGAGGGCATGCGCGACGCCGGCCTGGCCGCCGGCGGCCAGGCCGTACAGCGTCGCTCGCCCCAGCCAGACCGCATCGGCCCCCAGGGCCAGCGCCTTGACGATATCCGTGCCACGCCGGAAGCCGCTGTCGATGAACAGCTGGCAGCGTTCGCCGACGGCCTTTCTGGCGTCGGGCAGCACCTCCAGCGGCGAGCAGGCGCTATCGAGCTGGCGCCCCCCATGATTGGAGAGTACCACCCCGTCGACGCCGAGTGTCGCGGCCTGCTCGGCCTCGGCCGGCGCCAGGATGCCCTTGACGATCAGCTTGCCCTGCCAGTGATCGCGCAGCCAGGCGATATCGTCCCAGTTGAGGGAAGGGTCCAGCTGCTGGCCGATGATGGCCGAGGCGCCCTGCACGCTCTGCTTGCCGGGCGGCAGCAGGTCGCCGAGGTTCTTGAAGGTGGGCATGCCGTCGGGGATCAGCACGTCGGCGATCCAGCGCGGGCGGGTCAGCAGATGCAGGAGATTGCGCAGCGTGGGCTGCATGGGCTTGCGGAAGTTGCGCAGGTCCCACTCCCGGTTGCCGTAGATGGCGCTGTCGGTGGTGACCACGAGCGTCTCGTATCGCGCCGTTCGGCAGCGTTCGACCAGTTTCCTGACGTAGTCGCGGTCGCGATAGAAGTAGATCTGCATCCAGGCCCTGAGGTCTTCGACGTCGGCGATCTCCTCCAGCGAGGTGGTGGCCACGTTGCTGAGCACGAAGGGGATGTTCGCAGCGGACGCCGCCGCGGCCAGCTTCAGGTCGCCGTTCTTCGTCATCATGCCGTTGTAGCCGGTCGGTCCGATCACCAGAGGCAGGGCATGTTGCCGGCCCAGCAGGGTGGTGGACAGGTCCCGGGGGCCGACGCGCGTCAGGGTTTTCGGTTCGAACCGGTAATCGTCGAACACCCGGCGGTTGCGATCCAGCGTGCGTTCATCGTCGGCACCGCCCTCGAGATACTCATGGACAAAATGGGGCAGTCTGCGGCGGGCGATCCGCGCCAGGTCCTCGATGTTGAGTGCCTTTCGATAGTCGGTTCCGGCATAGCTGGCGCGTTCCACGTGGGTCTCCCTTTGCCGATGGCGCATGACACCAATGTCTAATAACGAAGCGCTTTTCGCTCTCCTGCCATACTACCATACTAGTTGCATCGAAAAGGCGAGGGCCCATGGCCGTGCCGATAACGGGGTGACGTCATGAACACGACATTGCAGGCGCTGTGGCAGGAGATGCGCGACGAGGGGGCGGTGCGCCAGCGGCTCTACACGGTGCTGCGGCAGTCGATCATCCGCATGGTGCTGGCGCCGGGGCAGGCGCTGTCGGAGAAGGAGCTGGCCGAGACCTTTTCGGTCAGTCGTCAGCCCGTCCGCGAGGCCTTCATCCGGCTGTCGGAGGCCGGACTGGTCGAGGTGCGCCCCCAGCGTGGCACCTTCGTGGTCAAGATTTCGCAGCAGGCCGTTCTCGAGGCCCGTTTCGTGCGCGAGGCGGTCGAGGTGGCCGTGGCACGAGAGGCCGCCAGCAAGGGGCTGAGTGATCGCACCCTGGCGGAGCTGCACGAGCTGATCGCGCGACAGCGCCGGTGCATCGAGCCGGCGGATCACGATCGCTTCTTCCTGCTGGATGAAGAGTTCCATCGCACCCTGTCGCTGGGGGCCGGGCAGCAGACCGCCTGGAAGGTGGCCGAGGAGGTCAAGGCGCAGCTCGATCGCGTGCGCTATCTGAGCGTTCCCGAGAGCACGCCGCTCGACAAGCTGATCGCCCAGCACCAGGCGATCGTCGATGCAATCGAGCGACGCGATGCCGACGCGGCCGCCGAGGCGATGCGTGTTCACCAGTGCGAGATCCTGCAGTCGCTGCCCGACCTCGTGAGCCGATTCCCCGAAATGTTCCAGTCCGCCCTGATACCACCGCTTGTCGAGGAGAGCCAGGCATGAAGATCGAACGGGCCTATACCATCGTCACCGCACCGGGGCGCAACTTCGTCACCCTCAAGATCGTTACCGACGAGGGCGTCTACGGCATCGGTGATGCCACCCTCAACGGCCGCGAGCAGGCGGTGGTGGCCTATCTCGAGGAACACGTGATCCCGGCCCTGATCGGCCGCGATCCCCAGCGCATCGAGGACATCTGGCACTACCTCTATCGCGGTGCCTACTGGCGCCGCGGTCCGGTGACCATGACCGCCATCGCCGCCGTCGACATGGCGCTGTGGGATATCAAGGCCAAGGTCGCCGGGATGCCGCTGTACCAGCTGCTGGGCGGCAAGAGTCGCGAGCGAGTGATGGTCTACGGCCACGCCACCGGCAAGGACATCGAGTCCTGCCTCGAGGAGGTCGCGCGCCACGTCGAGCAGGGCTATCGCGCGGTTCGCGTGCAGGCCGGCGTGCCGGGGATCGCCAGCATCTACGGCGTGGCCAAGCGCCCCGGCGAGCGCTACGAGCCCGCCGATGCCGACCTGCCGGCCGAGCACGTCTGGAGCACCGCCAAGTATCTCAACCACGTGCCCAAGCTGTTCGCCGCCGTGCGCGAGCGCTTCGGCGATGACCTGCACGTGCTGCACGACGTCCACCACCGACTGACGCCCATCGAGGCGGCGCGACTGGGCAAGGAGGTCGAGCCCTACCACCTGTTCTGGCTCGAGGACTGCGTGCCGGCCGAGAACCAGGAGAGCTTCGGCCTGATCCGCCAGCACACCACCACGCCGCTGGCGGTGGGCGAGGTCTTCAACAGCCTCTTCGATGCCAAGGCGCTGATCGAGAACCAGTGGATCGACTATATCCGGGCGACCCTGACCCATGCCGGCGGCATCACCCACATGCGGCGGCTGGCCGACCTGGCCGGGCTCTATCACGTGCGCACCGGCTTCCACGGCCCGACCGATCTGTCGCCGGTCTGCCTGGGGGCGGCGATCCACTTCGATACCTGGGTGCCCAACTTCGGCATCCAGGAGTACATGCCTCATGCGGACGTGACCAACGAGGTCTTTCCCCACGACTACCGTTTCGAGGATGGCCACTTCATCGTCGGCGAGACGCCTGGACACGGCGTCGATATCGACGAGGACGCGGCCGCCCAATATCCCTATCGCCGTGCCAGCCTGCCGGTCAACCGGCTCGAGGACGGCACGCTGTGGCACTGGTAACGAGGTGAATCGATGAAAGCCTTTCAGGTAAACGCGCCCCAGGACTACCGGCTGGTCGAGGCCGAAGCCCCCGCGGTGGCCGCGGGCGAGGTCCAGGTGAAGGTGGCCTTCGCCGGGATCTGCGGCTCCGACATGCACATCATCCACGGTGACAACGCCTTCGTGCGTTTCCCGCGGATCACCGGCCACGAGTTCGCCGGGCTGGTCGAGGCGGTGGGCGAGGGTGTCGAGGGCGTGGCCGTCGGCGACCGGGTGTGTATCGATCCGGTGATCAGCTGCGGCGAGTGCTATCCCTGCCGCATCGGCCGTCCCAATGTCTGCACCGCGCTGGAAGTGATCGGCGTGCATCGCAACGGCGGCTTCGAGGAGCGGGTCAACGTGCCGGCCGGCAACGTCCATCGCCTGCCCGAGGGGCTCGGGCTGGATGCCGCGGCGCTGGTCGAGCCCTATACCATCGCCGCCAACGTGCTGAGTCGCATGCAGCCGCATCCGGGCGATCGCCTGCTGATTCTCGGGGCCGGCGTGATCGGCCTGACCATTCTGCAGGTGGCTCGCGCCCAGGGCATCGAGGACATCACCGTCAGCGACGTCATCGACGCTCGCCTGGAGACCGCTCGCGAGCTGGGCGCCACCCGAACCCTCAACGGCGCCGAGCAGGACGTCGAGGCCGAGGTTGAGGCGCTGACCGGCGGTGAAGGCATGCCGCTGATCGCCGATGCCGCCTGCGTGCCGGCCCTGCTGCCGCAGATGCTGCGCATGGCGTCGCCGGCGGGCCGCATCGGGCTGCTTGGCTTCAACCCGACGCCCAGCGATCTGGTGCAGCTGGAGGTGATCAAGAAGGAGCTGACCCTGGTCGGCTCGCGACTCAACAACCGCAAGTTTCCGGAAGTGATCGAGCTGATGGCATCCGGGCGACTCGATCCGCTGGCGCTGGTGAGCCATCGCCTGCCCTTCGACGACATGCCCGGGGCCATCGAGATGATCGATCATCATCCCGAAAGTGCCCGCAAGGTACTGATCGAGATCGGTGCCTGAGGGCTGCACTCGCGCCATCCAGCCAACAACACACAACAGCAAGTGCCAGGAGAACACGCCATGTTCAAGCGACTCGTCACCAGCGCCGTCCTCGGCGCCGCCCTGCTCGGCAGCCAGGCCAGCCTCGCCGCCGACTACACCCTGAAGTTCGGCCATCTGGCCAACGAGCAGCACATCTGGAACCAGGCGGCCCTCAAGTTCAAGGAACTGGTCGAGGAGAACTCCGACGGGCAGATCGAGGTTCAGGTCTATCCCAACGAGCAGCTCGGCGCCGAGATGGACGTCATCAACAGCATCCAGCTGGGCACCGCCGACATGACCATCACCGGCGAGAGCCTGCAGAACTGGGCGCCCAAGGCGGCGATGATGGCCGTGCCCTATGCCTTCCGCGACTCCGAGCACCTCAGGCAGGCCGTGGAAGGGGATATCGGCGACCAGATCGAGGCTCAGATCACCGAACGCGCCAACCTGGTGCCGCTGGCCTGGTTCGAGCGCGGCCCGCGCGAGCTGACCAGCAACCGTCCGATCACCTCGCCCGAGGATCTGGACGGCATCCGCCTGCGGGTGCCCAACGTGCCGCTGTTCGTCGACGCCTGGGAGGCGCTGGGCGCGCGGCCGACGCCGATGGCCTTCAGCGAGGTCTTCACCGCGCTGCAGCAGAGCACCATACAGGCCCAGGAGAACCCGCTGAGCCTGATCGAGAGCGCCAGCTTCGATGAGGTGCAGGACTACGTGAACCTCACTGGCCACGTGCGCAGCTGGATCTACGTGGTGATCGGCAGGAACCAGCTCGAGGCGATGCCCGACGACTTGCAGCAGGTCGTGCGTGATGCCGCCCAGGAGATGCAGGCCTACGAAGCCGACCTGTTCGCGACGGACCAGGAGCGTCTGCGCCAGAGCCTGGAGGAGCGCGGCATGGAGTTCGTCGAGGTTGACACCGAGGCCTTCGCCGAGAAGGCGCGCCCGGCGGTGCTCGAGGCGCTGAACGACGAGCAGCGTGCGCTCTACGACGCGATTCAGGACCTCTAAAGTACGGGGCGGGCACTTCGGTGCCCGCCACTTCCTTCCTGTTGCCATTGGGGTGGCCGATCACCCCCGAGAGGTGTACCCATGGATGCTTCCGAGCAGCGGGCCGTCGAGGAGCTCGACGCCCTGTCGGCGGTGCCACGCCTGCCGGGCCTGGCCGGTCGTGTGATCGGCTGGCTCGATACCCTGTTCACCTTCCTCGCGACACTGGCACTGGTGGGCATCGCCGCCACCGTGCTGCTGCAGGTCGTCGGGCGTCTGGCGCTGCCTTCCTCGCCGGCCTGGACCGAAGAACTGTCGCGTTACCTGTTCATCTACATGGTCGCCCTCTCCGCCGGCGTGGTGATCCGCCGGCGCCGCAACGTCAACGTGGAGCTCTTCCATCACTGGATGGGGCCGCGCGGGCGGGCGATCTACCAGGTGCTGGTATGCCTGCTGGTGGGGGGCTTCGCCCTGATCGTGCTGCCCTACGCCTGGCAGTACGCCGCCAATGGCACCTGGCAGACCTCGCCGACCCTGAGGGTGCCCATGCTCTACATTTTCTTCTCCACCGTGGTGCTGTTCGGGCTGGTCCTGCTGTATAGCGCCATCGGTGTCATCGAAGGCCTTTGGGGTGCCTGGCACCCGGCCTCCCACGCCGATACGGAGACCCCGTGATGGAAGTGATCGCGCTGTTCGCCGTCTTCCTGGTGCTGCTGCTGGTCGGGGTGCCGATCGCCTTCTCGCTGGGCATCGCCTCGCTGAGCTATCTGCTGCTGGCGGGGATTCCGCTGACCATCGTGCCGCAGCGCCTCTACTCGGGAATCGACACTTTCGTGCTGTTGTGTATTCCCGGTTTCGTGCTGGCCGGGAACCTGATGAACGTCGGCAACATCACCGAGCACATCGTGCGTTTCTCCAACGCCCTCGTCGGCCACATCCGCGGCGGCCTGGGCCTGGCCAACGTCGGCGGCTCGATGATCTTCGGCGGCATCTCGGGCACGGCCGTGGCGGATGCCGCCAGCATCGGCTCGGTGATGATTCCCGGCATGTCGAAGGCCGGCTACGACAAGCCGTTCTCGGCCGCCGTCACTGCGGCCTCCTCGACCATCGGGCCGATCATCCCGCCCAGCGTGCCGATGATCATCGCCGGCTCGCTGACCGGCGTCTCGGTCGGCCGCATGTTCCTGGCCGGCGCCATCCCGGGCATCCTGCTGGGCGTGGCGATGATGGTCACTGTCTACCTGCTGGCCATTCGCCGCGGCTATCCCAAGGAGAAGCGGGTATCCCTGCTGCAGCTGGTGCGCGAGGGGCGCACCGCCTTCTGGGCGCTGCTGATGACCGCCATCATTCTCTACGGCATCATCGGCGGTTTCTTCACGCCCACCGAGGCCTCCATCGTCGCCAGCCTCTATGCGCTGGTGGTCGGCATGTACGTCTACAAGGGGCTCTCCTGGCGCAAGCTGCCGGCCATCCTCACCGACACCGTGCTGACCTCTTCCGCACTGCTGCTGCTGGTGGGGCTGGCCAACCTGTTCGGCTGGATCCTGACCAGCGAGCAGATTCCCCAGATGGTCGCGTCCGGCATCCTGGCGATCAGCGAGAATCCGCTGGTGGTGATCCTGATCCTCAACCTGATCATGTTGTGCGTCGGCGCCTTCATGGAGACGATCGCTGCGCTGATCATCCTCTTCCCGGCGCTGCTGGGCGTGGCGACCGGGGTGGGCATGGACCCGGTGCACTTCGCGGTGATGGCGGTGCTCAACCTGATGATCGGCCTCACCACACCACCGGTGGGCGTCTGCCTGTTCGTGGTCTCGGGGATCGGCAACCTGCAGGTGCTGACCGTGGCCAGGGCGATCCTGCCGTTCCTGATCTGCAACCTTGCCGTGCTGCTGCTGGTGGCCTACGTGCCGGCCATCTCGATGTGGCTGCCCAACCTGATCCTCGGCCCGTAAGGCCGCGCCCCTGACATGGAGAGCATGATGCAGAGTGTCAAACGGCTGCCGGCCAGTGCCGGCAGGGTTCGAATCGGCATGGTCCATCTGGGCCTGGGCGCCTTCCACCGCGCCCACCAGGCGGTCTACCTGGAGCGCTATCGCCAGCGTACCGGCGATGACGCCTGGGGCGTGAGCAGTGCCAACCTGCGTGCCAGCGTGGCGCTGGTCGATGCCCTGCGCGAGGCCGGCCATCGCTATCACGTGGCCGAATACGCCGACAGCGAGCATGTCACCGTGCGCGAGATCGGCGTGATCGAGGAGACGCTGTTCACCGGCAAGGACGAGAACGGCCGCTGGGGGCGCGACGTCGAGACGCTGCTCGAGCGCATGGCGTCCCCCGAGACCCGCATCGTCACCCTGACGGTGACCGAGAAGGGCTATTTCCTGAGCCCGGCCAGCGGCGAGCTGCTGGTCGACGACCCGCTGGTGGCCGCCGATATCGCTCATCCCGAGGCGCCGCGTACCGCGCCGGGGCTGCTGGTCGAGGCGCTGGCGCGACGTCATGCGGCAGGGCAGGCGCCGTTCACGGTGCTCAGCTGTGACAACATGCCCGACAACGGCAAGCGCACCCGGGCCGCCGTGATGGCGCTGGCGGCGCGGCGCGATGCCGGGCTGGCCGACTGGATCGCGGACGAGGTCGCCTTCCCGTGCAGCATGGTCGACCGCATCGTGCCGGCCATGACCGAGGCCGACTTCTCGCGCCTGGCAGTGCTCGGCATCGAGGATCGCAACGCCGTGGTCGGCGAGTCGTTCAGTCAGTGGGTGGTCGAGGACGACTTCCCCCAAGGGCGTCCCGACTGGGCCGCGGACGGCGTGGAGATGGTGGCCGACGTGGCCCCCTTCGAGACCATGAAGCTGCGGATGCTCAACGGCAGTCATTCCCTGCTCGCCTACCTGGGCGCGCTGGGTGGCATCGAGACGGTGGCCGAGGCCGTGGGCCGCGAGGATCTGACGTCGCTGCTGCGCCGCTACATGCTCGACGAGGCCGCCTCGACCCTCGCCATGCCCGAGGGCACGGACCTCGACGCCTACGCCGAGCAGCTGCTGGCCCGCTTCGCCAACGACAGCCTGCACCACCGTCTGCAGCAGATCGCCATGGACGGTTCCCAGAAGCTGCCCCAACGCTGGCTGAGTGGTGCCGAGATCCACCTTGCCGCCGGGCGAGACGTGGCCTGCACGGCGCTCGGTGTGGCCGCCTGGATTCGCTACACGGCCGGCACAGACCTGGCCGGCACCCCCCACGCCGTGGACGACCCGCTGTCCGACCGCCTGGCGGCGCTGCATGTGCGTCATGGCGATGACATCGCCGGTCTCGTTTCCGCCTTCATGGCCGTGGAAGACGTTTTCCCGCCGGCGCTGGCGGCCGAGCCGCGTTTCGTCGCCGCCGTCACCGCCGCCTACACCGATCTGACACAACAGGGGCTGGCCGGGGCGCTGGACGCCCTCGGACGGGCCTGATCGAGAGGACACTCCCATGGAACATACCTGGCGCTGGTTCGGCCCCGCGGACCCCATCACCCTCGACGAGATTCGCCAGACCGGTGCGACCGGCATCGTCACCGCGCTGCACGAGATTCCCAACGGCGAGGTCTGGCCGGTGGAGGCCATTGAAGAGCGCAAGCGAATGATCGAGGCCGCCGGCCTGTCCTGGTCGGTGGTCGAGAGCGTGCCGGTACACGAGGACATCAAGAAGGGGTTGCCGGAGCGTGACGCCCATATCGCCGCCTACCAGCAGACGCTGCGCAATCTGGCGGCCTGTGGCATCGACACCGTCTGCTACAACTTCATGCCGGTGCTCGACTGGACGCGCACCGACCTGAGCTGGCGCCTGCCGGACGGCGGACTGGCGCTGCGCTTCGATCAGGTCGCCTTCGCTGCCTTCGACCTCTACCTGCTGGCGCGCCCCGGCGCCGAGGCCGAGTACTCCGATGCCGAGAAGACCGAGGCGAGGGCGTATTTCGACGACCTCGACGAGGCCGGGCGAGCGCGCCTGAAAGACACCATCATCGCCGGGCTGCCCGGCGCCGAGGAGCACTACACGCTCGAGCAGTTCCGGGGTGTGCTGGCGGAGTATGCCGAGATCGATGCCGAGCGGCTGCGCGAGCATCTGGGCGACTTCCTGGAGGCCATCGTTCCGGTGGCCGAAGAGGTAGGCGTACGCCTGGCGATTCACCCCGACGACCCTCCCCGGCCGCTGTTCGGTCTCCCTCGGGTGGTGTCCGACCCCGAGGACGCCCAGTGGCTGCTCGAGCGGGTGCCGAGTCCGGCCAACGGGCTGACGCTTTGCACCGGCTCCTACGGCGTCAGCGCCGATATCGACCTGGTGGGCATGGCCGAACGCTTCGCGCAGAATATCTACTTCGCTCACCTGCGCTCCACGCAGCGCGAGGCACCGGACTCGCGCTCCTTTCACGAGGCTCCGCACCTGGGCGGGGACGTGGACATGGTCGGCGTGGTCCGGGCGCTCGTCGCCGAGGAGCGTCGTCGCGAACGCGAAGGCGGCCCGCGGCTGCCGCTGCGCCCCGACCATGGCCATCACATCCTCGACGATCAGCACCGCGATACCGCCCCGGGGTACCCGCTCTACGGGCGCCTCAAGGGGCTGGCCGAGCTGCATGGCGTCGAATTGGCGGTGAGGCAGCTTGGGGCGTAACGCCATGTCTCCCGCAGGAAATGAAAAAGGGGCGGCCCGCGTGGGCCGCCCCTTTTTGTGTGCCGGCGGAGTGTTTACGGCTTATCGATGCTTCGCCATATCCGCCATCCACTGGCGGATGCCGTAGGTCCAGGGCGGCAGCCGGTCCGAGCGATCGACGCGATTGACCAGCGCGCCCAGCGACGGCGTGGCGATGGTCACCACGTCGCCCAGGTGGTGGGTGAAGCCCTGGCCTTCGCCGTCGCGGTCCTGGATCGGCGAGAACATGGTGCCCAGGAACAGCATGAAGCCGTCCGGATACTGGTGATGCGCGCCGAGGGTCTGGCCCACCAGGTCGAGCGGATCGCGGCTGATCTGGCGCATGTCGCTGGAGTCCTCCAGCACGAAGGCGTCGTCGGCGCCCTCGATGCGCAGCGACACCCGGGCCCGGCGCACCGTGTCCAGGGTGAAGCGCTCGTCGAACAGGCGAATGAAGGGGCCGATGGCGCAGGAGGCGTTGTTGTCCTTGGCCTTGCCCAGCAGCAGGGCGCTGCGCCCTTCCACGTCGCGCAGGTTGACGTCGTTGCCGAGGGTGGCGCCACGGGGCCGGCCGGCGGCGTCCACCGCCAGCACGATCTCCGGCTCCGGGTTGTTCCACTCGGAGGCCGGATGCAGGCCTACGCCGCGGCCGAAGCCCACCGCCGACAGCGGCTGCGCCTTGGTGAAGACCTCGGCGTCCGGCCCGATGCCGACCTCCATGTACTGGGACCAGGCGCCGCGGGCCTGGAGTTCGGCCTTGAGCGCCATGGCCGCCTCGGAGCCGGGCACGATCTTCGACAGATCGCCGCCGATCACCTGTTTCAGCTCCTCGCGCAGCTCGCCGGCCCGGGCCGGATCGCCGCCGGCCTGCTCCTCGATCACCCGCTCCATCAGGCTGACCGCGAAGGTCACGCCGCAGGCCTTGATCGCCTGGACGTCGCAGGGCGCGAGCAGGTAGGGCGCCTCGGGCGCCTCCGCCAGGGAGCGCGCGAGCAGTTCCTCGACCGGGCCGAGGTCCTCGCCCTCGGCCGTGGCCACCAGCTCGGCCGCGTTGTCGCGCTCGAGCAGGTCGGCCATGCAGGCGACGCGCGCGCTGATGTCGACCACCCGGCCGTCGCGGACGACGACCAGGGCCGGGCCCGGATGGGGCGTATCGCGCCAGACCCGGCCGACCAGCAGCGCCTGGTCGGCATCCTCGGGCAGGGCGAAGGTCATGCTATCGGACATGAACGCCTCCTCAGGCCTCGCGCTGGCCGTCGACCAGGCGGCTGACGCCGGCCGGGTTGCCGTCCTTGATGGCCTCGGGCAGCAGGCCCTGGGGCAGGTTCTGGTAGCACACCGGGCGCAGGAAGCGATGGATCGCCGCGCTGCCCACCGAGGTGGTGCGCGCGTCGGAGGTGGCCGGGTACGGGCCGCCGTGGACCATGGCGTGGCACACCTCGACGCCGGTGGGCCAGCCGTTGGCCATCACCCGGCCGGCGCGACGCTCGAGGGTCGGCAGCAGCGCGCGGGCGGCGTCCAGGTCGGCGTCGTCCATCTGCAGGGTGGCGGTGAGCTGGCCTTCCAGGGACTCGGCCACGCGTTTGACCTCGTCGAGGTCGGCGCACTCGACCACCAGCGAGGTAGCACCGAAGACCTCGGCCTGCAGCGCCTCGTCGCTCATGAAGTCCTCGGCGGAGGCCACGAACAGCCCGGTCTGGCAGGCGTTGGGGCCGTCGCCGGCGTTGCCGCGGGCGATCTCGCGGGCCTTGCTGCTGGCGACCAGGCCGTCGACGCCCTGCACGTAGGCGTCATGGATGCCCGGGGTCAGCATGGTCTGGGCCGCGGAGCCCTTCACCGCCTCGGCGGCGGACGCCACGAAGGCATCCAGCGCCTCGCCCTTGACGGCGATCACCAGGCCGGGATTGGTGCAGAACTGGCCGGCGCCCATGTTCAGCGAGCCGACGAAGGCCTCGCCCAGCGCCTGGCCACGCGCCTGGAGCGCTTCCGGCAGCAGGAACACCGGGTTGATGGAGCTCATCTCGGCGTAGACCGGGATCGGCTCGGGGCGCTCCTGGGCGGCCTGCATCAGCGCGGTGCCGCCGCCGCGGGAGCCGGTGAAGCCCACGGCCTTGATGCGCGCGTCGCGCACCAGCGCCTGGCCGACCTCGCGGCCGGAGCCGTAGAGCAGCGAGAACACGCCCTCGGGCAGCTCGCATTTGGCCACGGCGCGCTGCACGGCGCGGCCGACCAGCTCGGAGGTGCCGGGGTGGGCGGAGTGGGCCTTGACCACCACCGGGCAGCCGGCGGCCAGCGCCGAGGCGGTGTCGCCGCCGGCCACGGAGAACGCCAGCGGGAAGTTGGAGGCGCCGAACACGGCCACCGGGCCCAGGGCGATGTGGCGCTGGCGCAGGTCGACCCGCGGCATCGGCGCACGCTCGGGCAGGGCCGGATCCAGGCGCACGTCGAGCCACTCGCCGGCGCGCACGACCTTGGCGAACAGGCGCAGCTGGCCGCAGGTGCGGCCGCGCTCGCCTTCCAGGCGGGCCCGCGGCAGGCCGGACTCGGCCATGGCGCGAGTGATCAGCTCATCGCCGATGGCCTCGATCTCGTCGGCCACGGTCTCGAGGAACGCGGCGCGGGCTTCGAGGCCGGTCTCGCGGTAGGTATCAAAAGCGGCCCAGGCCAGCTCGCAGGCGCGCGCGACCTCGGCCTGGCCACCCCCGGGATAGACCGGGGACAGGGTCTCGCCGGTGGCGGGATCGACGGCCTGGATCGCCTTGCCGTCGCTGAGCACGGCCTGCTGGCCGATCAGTTGCTTGCCTTCCAGTGTCATGGGGTCTCCTCTCGTCGTTACTTCGACTTTGAGATGAGTTTGAACTAAGTGAAGGTATGTTCAATCTTTTTACTTACTGTGTAAGCGAGACCTTCGTCTAATTTCGGTGGAGATACGGCCTGAATTGCAGGCTCGGGAGGCCTCAGGCGGGGCCGTGGATGGTGTTGGCCAGCACTTCGGCGGCGGCACCGCGTGCGGCGGTGAAGGTGCTGTCTTCGATGATGCGCAGCGGGAGCCGCTGTGTCGCGCCGAGTAGTCGGTTCTGATTGGCCGTGAAGTAGTCCAGGGCCGGTGTCAGAAGGGGGGGGCCGAGCCGTGTCAGGGAGCCACCCAGGACGATCTCGGCGGGGTCGAGGGTGTGATACAGGTTGAGCAGCAGGGTGCCCAGGGCTTCGCCGGCGCGCCGGATTGCCAGGTCGACCTCCGGCGCTTCCAGCCGCCCCAGCAGGTTGGTGACCAGGTCCTCTTCCTCGCCGACGCCCAGGGCGGCCCGAAGCGCCCAGCCGCTGACGAGTGTCTCGGCGCAGCCGCGATTGCCGCAGTGGCAGTAGAGCCCGCCGGGTTGCAGCACAGTATGTCCGATTTCTCCGGCCAGGCCGTGGATACCGCGAGTGACCGCCGGCCAGTGGCCGCCACCGACGATGCCGCTGCCGATCCCGGTGCCGGCACTGACGTACAGGAGGGATTCCGGTGTCTTGTCGGTGCGGAAATACAGTTCGCCGAAGGCGGCCGCCTTGGCCTCGTTGTCCAATAGCCATAGGCCGGCGATGCCCGGCAGCGATTCGCGCAGGAGGTCGAGGAACCGTACGTCACGCCAGCCAAGATTGGGCGCCAGGCGCAGGAGGGGGCGGTCGGGGGCGATGGGGCCAGGGAGCGCGACGCCGAGCCCCAGGCACTGGCGGTCGTTGAGCTCGGGATGGTCGATCACCTCGCGGATCAGATCCGCGAGGGCCTGGGCGGCGGTCTCGGGAGCGGTCGGCTCCATGCGCACATGGCGCTGGTGGATCGTCGTGCCGGACAGGGTGCAGGCGACCACCTGCAGGCCGTGGACACTGACCTCGGCGCCCAGCAGTACATGGCGGTGTTCATTGAGGTGCAAGGCCCGCCCCGGTCGTCCCCCGCTGCTCTTGAGCAGATCTCCTTCGACTAGCCATCCCTGCTTCAGCAGCGTCTGAACGCCGCCCCCCACGGTCGCCTTGGTAAGCTGTGCCCGCGTGGCGATGTCGGCCCGCGTCATGCCGGGGTTGCGGCGCACCATTTCGAGAATGGCGCTGCGGTTGAGTCGCTTCAGGAAATGAAGGTCCCCTGCCTGATGCTGATTGGAGGTGATGGTCATGATGCGGCTTGGGATCGTCCGTCGTTGACGCAGGGCTTCGCCGGCTGGCAGCGGTGTGTGGTCGATGATGCCCGCCGTGGCGAGTGAGCCGATTATGACATCTGGACGGAGGGGAGGCGATGTCGAGGACGGCGCTCGTCGCTGTCTGACGGCGGCCTTCCCGCTTGGCACGATGTCGTTGCCAGGGTGAGGGGCGTTTTCCGGGGAGCTCAGGTTCCTGAAATAGACCTTTGTCTCATGGAAGTCGTCATGGGTGAGGCGGAATACTTGCTGCTTAGTAAGAGGTATTAACTAAAGGCGGGCTCATTTCCGCCTTCGGCCTCGGGTATCCCGCCCCTGTCATCTCGGATCGGCATATGCACAGGGCACAGCAGAGAGAGGTTTCGCATGAATTCGGCTATCTATCCCAGCCTCACCGACAAGCGCGTGGTGATCACCGGTGGCGGCTCCGGCATCGGAGCGGCACTGGTCGAGGCCTTCGTCAATCAGCAGAGCGAAGTGCACTTCATCGACGTGGTCGAGGACGAGTCGCGCGCGCTGGTGGACCGGCTGGGCGGCAAGCCGGTCTTTCACCACTGTGACCTGACCGATCTCGAGGCACTGTCGAAGGTATTCCAGCGGATCGGGACCGTCGACGTCCTGGTCAACAACGCGGCCAACGATGACCGCCATACCCTGGGCGACATCACGCCGAGCTACTGGGACGAACGGATCGCAGTGAACCTGCGCCACGTGATGTTCGCCATCCAGGCCGCGGCGCCGGGTATGAAAACGCGCGGTGGCGGCTCGGTGATCAACCTCGGCTCGATCAGTTGGCATCTCGGCCAGGAGAGTCTGGCGATCTACGAAACCGCCAAGGCGGGTATCGAGGGCATGACGCGTGCGATGGCCCAGGAACTGGGGGGAGACAACATCCGCGTCAACTGTGTGGTTCCCGGCAACGTCAAGACGCCGCGTCAGTCGCGTTGGTACAGCCCCGAGGACGAGCAGCAGATCGTCGCGGAGCAGAAGCTCAAGGTTCGGATCCATCCCCATCATATCGCCAGCATGGTGCTGTTCCTGGCCTCCGATGACGGCGCTGCTTGCACCGCGCACAACTACTGGGTGGATGCCGGGTGGTGTTGAGCCATCCGGGGCGCGATGACGAGACGTCATCTGCCACGTAGTCAGTCAATTCCCGACCATAACGCATAATGAAAGGGAGGTAGCATGCCTCAAGACAGGTCTCCGCAACGTACCGCTTACATCTTCATCATCTGCTGCGTGGCCGCCATCGGCGGCTTCCTGTTCGGCTTCGACAGCGGTGTCATCAATGGCACCGTCGACGGCCTCCAGGAATCCTTCGACTCGAACAGCGTCGGCACCGGCTTCAATGTCGCCTCGATGCTGCTGGGCTGTGCCGTAGGCGCCTTCTTTGCCGGCCGGCTGGCGGACCGATATGGCCGTCGCACCCTGCTGATCGTCTCGGCGACCTTCTTCCTGGTGAGTGCCTGGGGATCGGGCGTTGCCGACGGCTCCCTGGAGTTCGTCATCTATCGTGTGCTTGGCGGCATGGCCGTCGGTGCGGCCAGCGTCATGACGCCGGCCTATATCAGTGAGGTGGCTCCCTCCCGCTATCGCGGCCGTCTGGCGACGATCCAGCAGGTGGCGATCATCGGCGGTCTGTTCGTCTCCTTCCTGAGCAACTATTTCCTGTCCGGCATCGCGGGCTCCTCCGTGTCCGAATTGTGGCTGGGGCAGGCGGCCTGGCGCTGGATGTTCTGGATGGAGTTGCTGCCGGCCGGGGTCTTCCTGGTGGCCCTGATGTTCATCCCCGAGAGCCCGCGTTACCTGGTGAGCGTGGGCAAGACGGCGCGCGCCGAGCGGGTGCTGGGCCTAGTGTCCGCCAGTGATCGGGTCGCCACCAAGCTGTCCAATATCGAGGCCTCGCTGGAGCGCGATCGCAAGCCGAGCCTGCGTGACGTGCTCGACCCCGTCAGCGGCAAGGTACGCAGCCTCATGTGGGTCGGCGTCGGGCTGGCGGTCTTCCAGCAGCTGGTCGGTATCAATGTGGTGTTCTATTACGGCGCCGTGCTGTGGCAGTCGGTCGGCTTCTCGGAAAGCGATGCCCTGCTGATCAACGTGATCAGCGGCGCGGTCAGCATCGGAGCCTGCCTGGTGGCGATTGCCCTGATCGACAAGATCGGCCGCAAGCCGCTGCTGTGGGGTGGCTCGGTCGGTATGGCCCTGACGCTGTCGATGATGGCGTATGCCTTCGCCAGTGCCGACATGGTCGACGGTGGTCTCGAGATGTCGGATCACATGGGCACGATGGCGCTGCTGTCTGCCAATGCCTATGTGCTGTTCTTCAACGTCTCCTGGGGGCCGGTCATGTGGGTCATGCTGGGCGAGATGTTCCCCAACCAGATGCGCGGTTCCGGCCTCGCCATCTCGGGGCTCTGCCAGTGGACCGCGAACTTCGGTATCACGATGACCTTCCCGATTCTCCTGGCGACCATCGGCCTGGCTGGCGCCTATGGCTTCTATGCGCTGTGTGCGGCGCTGTCCATCCTGTTCGTGGTGAAGTTCGTCAGGGAGACCAATGGCAAGGAGCTGGAGGAGATGGCATACGAATAAGCCTGTTTCGCGCCACCTGCCATCCGCGGCGGCGCGTCATGCCTCTTCAGCAACCGCTCTCCTCTATTGACGAGATAGTGTCATGAACGACCTTAATCACAAGATCACTCCCGACCGGCTGCGCTCGCGCGACTGGTTCGACAACCCGGATCATCCCGGCACCACCGCGCTGTGCCTGGAGCGCTACATGAACCAGGGCATCACCCTGGAGGAGCTGACCAGCGCCCGGCCGATCATCGGCATCTGCCAGTCGGGATCGGACCTCACGCCCTGCAACCGCCACCACATCGAGCTGGTGAAACGGGTCAAGGACGGCATTCGCGCCGCCGGCGGGGTGCCCTTCGAGTTCCCGCTGCATCCGATCCACGAGAACGTGCGCCGCCCCACCGCGGCGCTGGATCGCAACCTGGCCTATCTGGGCCTGGTCGAGGTGCTGCACGGCTATCCGCTGGACGGCGTGGTGCTGACCACCGGCTGCGACAAGACCACGCCGGCCAGCCTGATGGCCGCGGCCACGGTCAACATCCCGGCCATCGTGCTGTCCGGCGGGCCGATGCTCAACGGCTGGCGCGGGGCCGAGCGCGTCGGCTCCGGCACCGTGGTGTGGGAGATGCGCAAGCGTCTGGCCGCCGGCGACATCGACTACCCCGAGTTCCTGTCGCGGATCGCCGATTCGGCGCCCTCGGTGGGCCACTGCAACACCATGGGCACCGCCTCGACCATGAACTCGCTGGCCGAGGCACTGGGCATGAGCCTGCCCGGCTCGGCGATGATCCCCGGGCCCTACAAGGAGCGCGGCGCGGTGGCCTACCAGACCGGCGAGCGCATCGTCGACATGGTGTGGGACGACCTGCGGCCGAGCGACATCCTGACCCGCGAGGCGTTCGAGAACGCCGTGGTCACCTGCTCGGCGCTGGGCGGCTCGTCCAACGCGCCGATCCACATCAACGCCATCGCCCGCCATGCCGGCGTCGCGTTCGACAACGACGACTGGCAGCGGCTGGGCCACGAGGTGCCGCTGCTGGCCAACGTGATGCCGGCCGGGGCCTATCTCGGCGAGGAGTTCCATCGCGCCGGCGGCGTGCCGGCGGTGATGTTTGAGCTGCTCGAGGCCGGGCGACTCCACGGCGAGGTGGCGACCGTCAACGGCCGCACCCTGGCCGAGAACCTGGCCGGCCGCGAGACCGCCGACGACGAGGTGATCCGCCGCTACGCCAACCCGCTGGTCGAGTACGCCGGCTTCCTCAACCTCAAGGGCAACCTGTTCGATTCGGCGCTGATGAAGACCAGCGTGATCGCCGCGGACTTCCGTGAGCGCTTCCTCAGCGACCCCGAGGACCCCAACGCCTTCGAGGGCAGGGTGGTGGTGTTCGACGGCTCCGAGGACTATCACGCCCGCATCGACGACCCCGCGCTGGAGATCGACGCGCGCACCATCCTGGTGATGCGTGGCGCCGGCCCGGTGGGCCATCCCGGCGGCGCCGAGGTGGTCAACATGCAGCCGCCCGAAGCCCTCATTCGTGCGGGGATCGAATCCCTGCCGTGCCTGGGCGACGGCCGCCAGTCCGGCACCTCGGGTTCGCCGTCGATCCTCAATGCCTCGCCGGAGGCCGCCACCGGCGGGCCGCTGGCGCTGCTCGAGAGCGGCGACCGGCTGCGCGTGGACCTGGGCCGCTGCGAGGTGACGCTGAGGGTCGACGACGCCGAGCTGGCCGCGCGCCGCGAGCGCCTGGAGGCCGACGGCGGCTATCGCTACCCGGGCCACCAGACGCCCTGGCAGGAGATTCAGCGCTCGATGGTCGAGCCGCTGGACCGCGGCATGACCCTGGCGCCGGCGACGAAGTATCGCGACGTGGCCCGGCTCAGCCCGCCGCGGGACAATCACTGAGCGAGTCGGGAGAGAGGCAGTGACGGAATCGGATATCCGGGTCGCGCTCGATCTGGACATGAGCCTGGGGGAGAGCCCGCTCTGGTCGGTACGGCACCAGACGCTGTACTGGGTGGACATCAATCGCGGCCACCTCTACGCCTGGCAGCCGCAGAGCGGCGACGCGCCGACCGTGGTGGAACTGGGCGAGAAGGTGGGGTGCATCGCCCTGCATCGGGACGGGCTGCTGGCGGCGAAGGCCTCCGGCATCGACCGGCTGACGCTGCCCCTGGGCGGCCGGCACGAGCGGCTGGTCGACAACCCCGAGTGGCAGGCACGCGGCAATCGCTTCAACGACGGCCGCTGCGATGCCTCCGGACGCTTCTGGGTGGGCACCATCGACGCCGACGAGACGCATGCAACGGCGGCGCTCTATCACCTGGAAGACGGGGCGCTGCATCTACGCCGCTCCGGCATCGGTATCGCCAATGGCCTGGCCTTCAGCCCGGATCGACGCTGGCTCTATCACACCGATTCGCTGACGCGGTGTATCCAGCGCTATCCCTTCGACGTCGAGAGCGGCGACATGGGCTCGCCCGAGATCTGGGTGGACCTGGAAGCGCACGGGCTGCCCGGGGTGCCCGACGGAGCCGCGGTCGACAGCGACGGCAACTACTGGAGCGCGCTCTACGGCGGCGGGCGCATCGTCTGCTTCTCGCCGCAGGGTCAGCTGCTCGCCAGCCACGCGCTGCCCTGCCTGCACCCGACCATGGTGGCCTTCGGGGGGGCGGATCTGCGCACGCTGTATATCACGACCGCGACCCAGCATCTCGATGACGAGGCGCGCAAGCGCTGGCCCCTGGCGGGCAGCCTCTTCAGCATGACGGTGCCCACCCCGGGGCAGCCCGAACCGGAGTGCGCCTCGAGCGCGCCACTCGCCGACGCGACCTGACGCGTCGAGGCGCCCTCCACCGCCGGCTCAGGGAGCCGGCGTCACCTCCGCCGCCAGGGCGACGATCGCCACCGGCAGCTCGCTGGCGTGGCCGATGGCAACGGCGCCCTCGGGCGTCGTCTCCTCCTCGGGGAAGCGGTTCAGGTGCACCACCCGCATGCCGGCATCGAGGCCGGCCGCCACGCCTACCGCGGCATCGTCGATCACCACGCAGCGCTCGGGTGGATGACCCATGGCTTCGGCGGCCTTGAGATAGAGCGTCGGGTCGGGCTTCCACACGCCCAGGGTATAGGCGCTGAACAGCCGGTCGCCGAAGTGGTGGCCGAGCCCGGAGCTTTCCATGGCGCAGCGGATCTTGCGCTCCGGGCCGTTGGAGACCACCGCACGGGGATGCTCGGCGAGGGCCTCCAGGGCCGCCGGCATGCCGTCGATCGCGGCCAGCTCCGCGCGCATCCGCGCTTCCATCCGTGCCCGCATCTCGTCTTCCGCCGACCGGCGGCGCGCCTCGTCGAGGCTGCCGTGGTGGGCTTCCAGTGCCTGCACGATGGACAGGAAGCGCACGCCGCGAAACTCGTCCATGTACTGGCGGGCGGTGAAGGGCAGGCCGTGGCGCGGCAGGATCTCGGCCATCACCTCGGCCAGCAGGATCTCGCTGTCGACCAGGGTGCCGTCGGAATCGAAGAGCAGGCAGAGGGGCTGGGGCATGGTGTCCTCGTGATCGATCATGGAGTCAGGCCGGCGTGCGGGCCGGTTCGTTGAACGGGCTCAGCGGCCGCTCGCCGGACAACGCCAGGCGGATGTTGTCCACCGCGCGCTTGGCCATGTCATAGCGGGTCTCGTGGGTCGCCGAGCCGATGTGCGGCAGGGCGACCACGTTGGCCATGCGGGGCAGTGGGGAATCGGCCGGCAGTGGCTCGCGCTCGAAGACGTCGAGCCCGGCGGCGCGGATGCGTCCGGTGTCCAGCGCCTCGATCAGCGCCGCCTCGTCGACCACCTTGCCGCGGGCAATGTTGACCAGGATCGCCGAGTCGCGCATCAGGCCGAGCTCGCGTTCGCCGATCAGCCGCTCGGTCTCGGCGCTCAGCGGCACGGTGACGCAGACGAAGTCGGCCTCGGCGAGCAGTTCGTCCAGCTCGCGGCGCCGGGCGCCGAGTTCGTCCTCGAGCGCCGGCTTCGGCGAGGCGTTGGAATAGAGAATGCGCATGCCGAAGCCCAGCGCGCCGCGCCTGGCGATGGCGGCGCCGATACGCCCCATGCCGACCATGCCCAGGGTCTTGCCGTGCACGTCGCTGCCGTAGTGGGCCTCGCCGATGCTGGCCTGCCAGTCGCCGCGACGAACGAGGTTGGCCAGCTCCACGGCGCGGCGGGCCGTCGCCATGATCAGCAGGAAGCCGGTGTCGGCGGTGGTCTCGGTGAGCACGTCCGGGGTGTGGCACAGCTGGATGCCTCGGCGTGCCAGTTCCTCGACCGGATAGGCGTCGACGCCCACCGAAACGCTGGAGATCGCCTCCAGCTGCGGAGCGGCATCGAGCAGCTCGGCGGTGATCGAGCGGCCGGCGCCGATCAGGCCGTGGGCCTCGGCCAGGGCGGCGCGGAAGCCCGGGTCGTCGAGGTCATCCAGATGGCCGAAGTCGTCGACGTGGAAGTCGCGCTTCAGCTCGGCGAGCAGGTCTTCGGGAAGAGGGCGATAGACGGCAATTCGCTTCGACATGGGCATCTCCTTGCTCCTTGGGTGTCGGTCATGCCTCGAGCTCGGTGAGGCGTTCGCGTGAGGGTAGCCCTTCCATATCGCCCGGCACCTGCACGGCGAGGGCGCCGATCAGGTTGCCGCGCCGCAGGGCCTCACGCGGCGAGCGGCCGTCGAGCAGGGCGCTGATCGCCCCGACCGCGAAGCCATCGCCGGCGCCCACGGTGTCGACGACGTTGGAGACGGCCACGCCGGGAATCTCGAAGCTCTCCTCGTGCCCGTCGAGCGTACCACGGTAGTAGCTGCCTTCCGGGCCCAGCTTGATGATCACCGCCCGGGCGCCGCGGTCGAGGTAGAAGCCGGCGATGTCGTGGGGCGTGTCCAGCCCGGTCAGGCGGCGGCCCTCCGCCAGGCCCGGCAGCACCCAGTCGGCGTGGCCGGCCATGGCGTTGAGGGTGTCGCGCATCTCGGCCTCGCTGGCCCACAGCGACGGGCGCAGGTTGGGGTCGAAGGAGATGCTGGCGCCGGCCTGGCGGGCCCGCTCGAGCATGTGCCAGGACAGCTCGCGGCAGCTGGCCGAGAGGGCCGGCGGGATGCCGGTGGCGTGCAGGTGACGGGCGGCGCCGAAGTTCACCGCCCGGGCATCTTCCGGCGACAGCCGGCTGGCGGCGCTGCCGCGGCGGAAGTATTCGACGTGCGGATCGGCGCCGCCCTGGGCGCGTTCCTTGAAGATCAGTCCGGTGGAGGCGTCCGGGTCGCCGGTCAGGTGACGGCAGTCCAGGCCCTCGGCCTCGAGGGTGTGGCGGATGTAGCGGCCGAAGCCGTCGTCGCCGACCCGGCTCAGCCAGCCGACGCCGAAGCCCAGTCGCGCCAGGCCGATGGCGACGTTGGTGTCCGCGCCGGCGATGCGTCTCTGGAAGCGTTCGACCTCGGCCAGTTCGCCGGCGGCCTCGGCGACGAACAGGGTCATGGCCTCGCCGAAGGCGAGAATCTCGGGGCTGGGGGAGGGTGTGGTCATTGGCGGTATCTCCTGCATCATGATGGGAACGTTACCATCGAGCGGCGAGTCGCGCCGCTCGATGGCGCTATGGTGTCAGCGGCGGGTCGAGCCGCGGGCGATCAGGGTCGGTGAGAAACGGACCTGCCGGGGCGGGCGCCGGCTATCGGTCAGGCGCTCCAGCAGGCTGTCCATGGCGGCCCGGCCGATCGCCTCGGTGGGCTGGGCGAGGGTGGTGATGCCGGGGCCGACCAGGCCGCACCAGTCGAGTTCGTCGATGCCCATCAGGCCGGTGGTGCCGAGGGTGTCGCCGCGGGCCTGCAACACGCGGGTGACCGCCAGAGTGACGTTGCCGTTGGCGCACAGCACGGCCCTGGGGGCGGCGGCCGGGCGGTCGAGGAAGTCGGCGATGGCGCGCTCCAGGGCCGGGCTGTCGTCGAGCGGCAGACAGCAGACCTCACCCTCCAGCCCATCGGCGCCGAGCTTGGTCCAGAAGCGCTCCAGGCGGCGCTGGCGCGAGCTGGCGCGTTCCGGCGGCTCGCTGATGTACAGCAGCTCGCCGTAGCCCTGGGCCCGCAGATGCTCCAGGGCGGCGTCGATGGCGCGGTCGTTGTCGAGGCCGACCATGTCCGCCTCGAGATCGTCCAGCGAGCGGTCGAGCAGCACCAGCGGCGTGTCCCGCTCGGTCAGGGCCGCGAGCTCCTCGCCGGGGTGGCCGGCGACGTTGAGCACCAGGCCTTCGACACGGTACGACGCCAGCAGCGCCAGATGATCGCGTTCCTGGGCGGGGTCGTTGTCGGTGTTGCAGACCATCAGCGAGAAGCCGTGGGCGCGGCAGGCCTGCTCCACGCCGTGCATCACCGCCACCGAGAAGGGGTTGCGGATGTCGGCGACCAGCATGCCGATCAGCCCCGACTGTCCGCCCTTGAGGCCGCGCGCGATGCGGTTGGGCCGGTAGCCGAGTCGGCTGGCGCTGGCGGCGATGCGCTGCTGCATGTCGGGCGACAGCCGGCTGCGCTCATCGCCGAAATAGCGCGAGACGCTGGTCTTGGAGACGCCAGCGTCGCGGGCGACTTCCAGGATGGTGGCGCGGGATCGGCGTGTCGGAGCGGTCATGAAGGGGCATCACGAAAAATGGGAACGTTCCCAAATTAGTGGCAAGCGCCATGACATGACAAGTCCGACGTGATTAGACCATGGTGGAGAAGCGGGCCCCTAGGCCCGTGACAGCGAGCGCTGGCGGTCGTGTTCCAGGCGGGCGATCACGGTGGGCAGCTGGAACATGCTGGTGATCATGATGGCGCCTTCCGGCGTCTCTTCTGCGTCGGGGAAGCGGTTGAGGTGGATCACCGTCATGCCGGCATTCAGCGCCGCCTGGACGCCGACCAGGGCGTCGTCGATGGCCACGCAGTCCTCGGGCGCGTAGCCCAGCATGGCCCCGGCGTGGCGATACAGGCAGGGGTCGGGCTTCCAGCACTGCGCCTCGTAGGCGCTGAACAGGTGATCGCCGAATACCGGCTCGAGGTTGGTCGCCAGCAGCGAGGTGCGGATCTTGTTGATCGGCCCGTTGGAGACCACGCCCATGGGATGGCCGGACAGGGCGGCCAGGGCCTCGGCGGCGCCGGTGATCGGCGTCAGGTCGGTGGCCAGGCGGCGGTTGAGGTTGGCGCGCATGTCGCGCTCCAGCACCTCGAGGCGGTCCGGGTCGACGGCGCCATGGCGGCTCTCCAGCTCGGCGACGATATGGCGGAAGCGGGCGCCGCGGAACTCGCCGGCGTAGTCGCTGGCCTGGAAGGGCAGGCCGGCGGCGGTCAGACTGGTTTCCATCTCGGCGGCGAGCAGGGGCTCGCTGTCGACCAGGGTGCCATCGCAATCGAAGAGTAGGCAGAGAGGGCGGGCCATCACCGGTAACCTCGCGGGCGTGTCATTCGGCTTTAACGCTATTGTCTCATATCGGCAGCGTTCATCTTTAGTTTAAGACCATTTCCGCGACTTTGTGAACAGTGTTTTTCAATTCAATCTTTGCTGCACATTCTTCATGCGCCGGGTGAGATCAGCCCGGCGCCATCACCAGCATCGCCGCCCCGGCCAGATAGCAGCCGGCAATGGCCAGGCTCTCGAAGCCGATGCGGCCGGGCCCCAGGCGCTCGCGGTGGATCATGCCGACCATCAGGATGGCGGTCATCAGCAGCGAGATCGCCACCCACAGCGCCACGCCGTCGGGCATGGCGTGATAGATCGAGCCGCCGCGATAGGCCGCGTCCGAGGCGGCCACGAACAGGGTGTCGAAGGCATTGCCGCCGATGATGCCGGCCACGGCCAGGGTCAACGCGCCCCGGCGCACCGCCGCGATCGAGGTCACGAGCTCCGGCAGCGAGGTGACCACCGCGGTCATCAGCACGCCCACCACCGACTGCCCGAGGCCGGTGTCCTCGGCGATCACCGAGGCCACGCCTTCCAGCAGCCAGCCGCTGGCGCCGAGCACCACGGCCAGGCCCAGGAAACTCAGCCACAGCCGCGTCGCCGAACGGTTCCGGGCCTGCTCGTCCGGCACGTCCGGCGTCGTTTCCCGGGTCTGGGCCGGCCGCCACATGGGGCGGTCGCGGGTACGCTCCGCCAGCCGCAGCCCGAACAGGTAGCTGATCACGATCAGCGGTGTGACGGGGTGGACCTGCCACAGGGTCCATTCCGGGGCGAAGCGGCCCACCAGCACCAGGGTCAGCAGGCACAGCAGCAGGCCGCCCTGCATCAGGTTGCCGATGGAGGCGGCGGCGTGCTCCAGGTTGGCGCGCCGGTGGGTCAGGTCGGCGATGGTCAGGAACAGGGTCTGGACGGCGATGCCCCCCAGGGCGTTGCTCATCGCCAGGGTGGGGCGGTCGGCCAGCGCCGCCGAGACCGACAGCACCAGTCCCGACAGCGAGGTGGCCATGCCCAGCAGCACGGCGCCGGCGATGGCCTCGCCGAGGCCGGTGCGGTCGGCCAGGTCGTCGACGATGTGCGTCAGCCGCGTGCCGGCGACGCCGATCACCAGGGCGCAGGCGACGAACGCCGCGAAGGCGAGGGGCAGCGAGAGGGCGCTCAGCATGGCCGGCGGCCGTTCGGCATGAGGACGGGATGTCGCGAGGGGGACGGAAAGGCCGAGGGCGGCGCGGGCATGGGAGCTCCTGGCTGGGCATGACGGCGGCGATGCGCGAGCCGCCAGTCCAGCGCGAAGCCGGGTGTCGCGTCAAGGCGCCGAGGGGATCGAGCGCCTTGAAACGCCTCGGCCCCGCATGAGCGGGGCCGAGGGCGTGGGGCGGTGAATCGCGGCGTGGATCAGCCGCGGTTGCGGGCCGGGGCGTTGCCCAGTGCCTGATGGGCGCGCTCGAGGTCCTCGGGTTCGAGCTCCCAGGCCTTGGGGTCCAGGTCCAGATCCGGGTGATCCTTGGCGTTGAAGACCGGTTGCTCCACGCCGGCGCGCATCTGGCCGTCGAAGTCCCGCAGGATGCGCAGGCCCGGCTTGAACAGCATGATCAGGGCGATCAGGTTGGCCACCGCCAGCAGGCCCATGGTCACGTCGGCGAAGCCGAACGCGGTGCCCAGGTCGGTGGTGGCGCCCCAGCAGACCAGCAGCACGATGGTCACGCGGAAGGCATTGAACAGGCCCTGATTGCGGCGGCTGAAGAAGTTCAGGCTGTTCTCGCCCAGATAGTAGTTGTAGAGGATGGTGCTGAAGGCGAACAGCAGCAGCGCGATGCTGACGAAGGTGCGGCCCCATTCGCCGACGTGGTCGGCCAGGGCGGCCTGGGTCAGGGCGATGCCGGCGACGTCGACGCCGGCGCCCGCTTCATAGACGCCGCTGAGCAGGATCACGAAGGCGGTGGCGGAGCAGATGATCACGGTGTCGATGAACACCGAGAAGGCCTGCACGATGCCCTGGTTGGCCGGGTGCGGCACGTAGGCCACGGCCGCCACGTTGGGCGCGCTGCCGAGGCCGGCCTCGTTGGAGAACAGGCCGCGCTTGAGGCCCATCATGATGGCCGCGCCGATGCCGCCGCCGATGGCCGGCTCGAGACCGAAGGCGCTCTTCACGATCAGCGCGATGACGTCCGGAATCTGGGTGATGTTCAGGGCCAGCACCACCAGCGCGATCAGCAGATAGCCGCCGGCCATGATCGGCACCAGGAACTCGGAGATGCGGGCGATACGCTTGATGCCGCCGAAGATGATCAGGCCCACCAGCAGCGCCAGGCCGAGACCGCTGTAGAGCACCGGCACGCCGAAGGCGTCGCCGAAGGAGGTGGCCACGGAATAGGACTGCAGGGCGGTGAAGGCGAAGCCGAAGGTCACCAGCAGCAGCGCCGAGTAGACGCCGGCCAGCCAGTTCCAGTGGCGGCCAAGGCCACGGGAGATGTAGTAGGCCGGGCCACCGCGATAGGTGCCGTCGCCTTCGGCGGTCTTGTAGGTCTGCGCCAGGGTGCACTCGAGGAAGCTGGTGGCCATGCCCATCAGGCCGACGACCCACATCCAGAACACGGCGCCGGGGCCGCCAAGGGTGATGGCCACGGCGACGCCGGCGATGTTGCCGCCGCCGACCCGGCCGGCCACCGACAGCACCAGCGCCTGGAAGGAGCTCAGGTGGCCGTGCTTGTCCTTCTTGAAGGCCTGGCTGGCGCCCAGGATGCGGAACATGCGGCCGAAGTAGCGGAACTGCACGAAGCGCGAGGCGACGGTGAAGCCGATGCCCACGGCGATCAGCAGTACGATCAGGACCTTGCCCCATAGCAGGTCGTTGAGGAAAGCCAACATTCCATTCATCTCCATCTTGGCGTTATTCGCGGTGCGGGGGATTTAAGCAGGCCGCGGTCACGCTGTGATTTGACGCTATGGTGCAGCCTGGCGCACCATGCGCCGCACCCAGTGCACCAGGGTGCACCATCTTGGGGCGAGCGCCCGACAGGAACCCACCGACATGCATGACGACTTCGCGGCCAACCTCCGGCTGCTGTGCAGCTACTACCGCTCCATCGCCGAGGTCTGCCGCCGGCTCGACATCAATCGGGCCCAGTTCAACCGCTATCTCAGCGGCCGCTACAAGCCCGCCAGCAACACCATGCGCCGCATCTGCGACTTCTTCGGCGTCGAGGTGCACGAGATCCTGCTGCCCCACGACGAGTTCCGCTCGCTGGTGCGGCTGCATCCGACGCCGGACGGCGAGTCGCCCGAGCGGGCGCCGTCGCTGGGGCTGCCCGCCGCGCTGCTCGAGCAGGGGCGTCAGGGCATGTCGCGCTATCTCGGCTGCTACCACGAGTATTACCTGGCCATGTCGCGGCCCGGGCAGGTGCTGTGCACCCTGGTCTGCCTCGAGCGGCGCGGCGAGGACGTGCTCTACCAGCGCACCGAGCGCATGCCGCCCCGTGCCGGTGGCCGCCACTGGCACAACCGCTATCAGGGCGTGGCGCTGCTGCTGACCGACCGCCTGTTCCTGGCCGATCACGAGTCGCTCAACGGTCACGAGATGACCCAGACCATCCTCTTCCCCAGCTTCAAGAGTCACGTCGCGCGACTCACCGGGCTCAAGCTGGGCGTGGCCGACAGCAGCGAGCGCATGCCCTGCGGCGTGCGGGTGGTCTACGAGCGCATCGCCGACACGGTCAGCCCGCGCCAGGCGCTGGCGCAGTGCGGCCTCTACGATCTGGACGACCCGGCCCTCGATCCCGATATCGTGGCGGCGATCCACAACGACATCGGCCCCGGAGAGTGGCATTTCCGGGCGCGCTACCTCTAGGCAGGCACGTCAGCGTGCGGCGTGGCGGCCGCAGTTCTCGCGGTAGGCCGGGGCGTCGGCGCCCAATGCCAGCTGCTCGGTGACGGTGTGGTAGTAGAACGGCAGGGCGGGGCGGTCGGCGCGCACGGCGTCGCCGCACAGGCCGTAGCCCTTGTTCACCTCGAGCAGGCGCTCGATCTCGACGTCGTCCTGGGCGTTGAGGCGCTCGGCGATACGGGCGGCGATCTGGTCGTTGCGGTCGTTGTCGGCCATCCACTGGCCGCCGAAGATCAGGCCGGCGACGAGCAGGATGGCGACCACGGGAATCCACAGATTGTGCATGGCGGGGCTCGCATGATGCCCGCCGGCACGGAGGCCGGCGGGGCGGGGACGCTTACTTGACGCGCGGGTCCAGTTCGCCGCGCTCGTAGCGCAGGAACATCTCTTCCAGGTTGATCGGCTTGATCTTGCTGGCCTGGCCGGCGGTGCCGAAGGCTTCGTAGCGGGCCTTGCAGACTTCCTTCATGGCCGCGGTGCTGACCTTGAGGAACTTGCGCGGGTCGAACTCGGCCGGGTGCTCGGCCAGGAAGCGACGCACCGCGCCGGTGGAGGCCAGGCGCAGGTCGGTGTCGATGTTGACCTTGCGCACGCCGTGCTTGATGCCCTCGACGATCTCCTCGACCGGCACGCCGTAGGTCTCGGGGATGGCGCCGCCGAACTCGTTGATCACCTCGAGCCACTCCTGCGGCACGGAGGAGGAGCCGTGCATCACCAGGTGGGTCTCGGGGATGCGGGCGTGGATCTCCTTGATGCGCTGGATGGAGAGGGTGTCGCCGGTGGGCGGCTGGGTGAACTTGTAGGCGCCGTGGCTGGTGCCGATGGCGATCGCCAGGGCGTCCACGTGGGTGGCCTTGACGAACTCGGCGGCCTCTTCCGGGTCGGTCAGCAGCTGGTCGTGATCGAGCTTGCCCTCGGCGCCGACGCCGTCTTCCTCGCCGGCCATGCCGGTTTCCAGGCTACCCAGGCAGCCCAGCTCGCCCTCGACGGAGACGCCGCAGGCGTGGGCCATCTCGACGGTGCGACGGGTGACGTCGACGTTGTAGTCGTAGCTGGTCGGGGTCTTGCCGTCGGTGCCCAGCGAGCCGTCCATCATCACCGAGGAGAAGCCCAGCTGGATGGAGCGCTGGCACACCGCGGGGCTGGTGCCGTGGTCCTGGTGCATGACCACCGGGATGTGCGGGAATTCCTCGACGGCGGCCAGGATCAGGTGGCGCAGGAAGGGCGCACCGGCATACTTGCGGGCGCCGGCGGAGGCCTGGACGATCACCGGAGAGTCGGTCTCGTCGGCGGCTTCCATGATGGCGCGCATCTGCTCGAGGTTGTTGACGTTGAACGCCGGGATGCCGTAGCCGTGCTCGGCGGCGTGGTCCAGCATCTGGCGCATGCTGATCAGTGCCATGAAGTCACCCTTTGTCGTTTGAGGCGGCGGGCTGCGCCGCCTGCATCGCAGTAATGATGGTTTATTTTGCGGCGGCTTCGAGGGCCGCGACCGCCGGCAGCACCTTGCCCTCGACGTATTCGAGGAAGGCGCCGCCGCCGGTGGAGATGTAGGAGACCCGGTCGGCGATGCCGTACTTGTCGATGGCCGCCAGGGTGTCGCCGCCGCCGGCGATGGAGAAACCGTCGCTCTCGGCGATGGCGTAGGACAGCGCCTCGGTGCCGTGGCCGAACTGGTCGATCTCGAACACGCCGACCGGGCCGTTCCACAGGATGGTGCCGGCGGCCTTGAGCTGCTCGCCGAGCCTGGCGGCGGTGTCCGGGCCGATGTCGAGGATCATCTCGTCATCATTCACCTGGTCGACCGGCTTGGTCACCGCGGTGGCGCTGTCGGAGAACTCGGTGGCCACCACCACGTCGGAGGGCAGCGGGATCTCGACCTTGTCCATCAGCGCCTTGGCGGCCTCGACCAGGTCGGCCTCGTGCAGCGACTTGCCGACGTTGTAGCCGGCCGCGGCGATGAAGGTGTTGGCGATGCCGCCGCCGACGATGATGCGGTCGCACTTCTCGGACAGCGCGTTGAGCACCTCGAGCTTGGTGGAGACCTTGGAGCCGCCGACGATGGCGGTCATCGGGCGCTTGGGCGTGGCCAGCGCCTTCTCCAGTGCCTCGAGTTCCTGGGCCAGCAGCGGGCCGGCGCAGGCGGCGGGAGCGAAGCGCGCCACGCCGTGGGTCGAGGCCTGGGCGCGGTGGGCGGTGCCGAAGGCATCCATCACGTAGACGTCGCACAGCGCGGCGTAGGCCTTGGCCAGCGCCTCGTCGTCCTTCTTCTCGCCCTTGTTGAAGCGTACGTTCTCCAGCAGCACGACCTCGCCGTCGGTGAAGGCGGGTGCCGTCTCCAGGTAGTCCTCGACCAGGCGCACCGGGCGACCGAGCAGGCCGGAGAGATGCTCGGCCACCGGCGCCAGGGAGAACTCCTCGGCCGGCTCACCCTCGGTGGGGCGTCCCAGGTGGCTCATCAGCATCACCTTGCCGCCGGCCTCGAGTGCCGCCTGGATGGTCGGCAGGGCGGCCCGCAGGCGGGCGTCGCTGGTCACCTGGCCGTTCTTGACGGGCACGTTCAGGTCCTCGCGGATCAGCACTCGCTGGCCGTCGAGGTCGAGGTCGGTCATCTTGCGCACGTTCATGGAAGCAGATTCCTCGTCTGGGAAAGCCGAAGGGGTCTCAGGCATCGGAGGGTGGCACCGGGCCCAGTCGCGCGATGCGGCCGGCGACGTCGAGCATGCGATTGGCGAAGCCCCACTCGTTGTCGAACCAGCACAGCATCTTGATCAGGCGGCCGCCGGCCACCCGGGTCTGGGTGGCGTCCACGATACCGGAGCGCGGATCGTGGTTGAAGTCGACCGAGGCCATGGGCGTTTCGGTGTAGCCGAGCAGCCCGGCGAGCCGTCGGGCGCTGGCCTCGCGGAGCAGGGCGTTGACCGTCTCGGCGTCGGTATCGGTGCGCACCGAGAGGGCCAGATCCATGGCCGAGACGTTGATGGTCGGCACCCGCACGTGCAGGCATTCGAAGCGGTCGGCCAGGTGCGGCATCAGGCGGTTGATGCCGCGCGCAAGGCCGGTGTCCACCGGCACGATGGAGTGCATTGCCGAGCGCGTCAGGCGCAGGTCGGTCTGGTGATAGGCGTCGATCACCGGCTGGTCGTTCATCGCCGAGTGAATGGTGGTGGTGACGCCGTGGTCGAGGCCCAGCGCCTCGTCGAGCACCGTCAGCACCGGCACCAGGCAGTTGGTGGTGCAGGAGGCGGCGGAGATCACCCGGCACTCGGGCGTCAGGTCGGCGTCGTTGATGCCGCTGACGATGGTGGCGTCGACGTCGCTCTCGGCGGGCTGGGAGAACAGCAGTCGCGCGGCGCCGGCGGCCAGGTGGGCCTCGGCGACATCGCGCTCCTTGAAGCTGCCGGAGCATTCCAGCACCAGGTCGATCCCGAGCTCGGCCCAGGGCAGGGCGGCCGGGTCGGCCTCGGAGAGCACCCGGATCGGACGGCCGTCGATCACCAGGTGTTCGCCGTCGACTTCCACGCTGCCGGGGAAGCGACCGTGGGTGGTGTCGAAGCGGGTCAGGTAGGCGATGGTGTCGAGCCCGGACAGCTCGTTGAGGGCCACTACCTCGAGTTCCGGCATGTCGCGCTCGACGAGCGCGCGCAGCACGCACTGGCCGATGCGGCCGTAACCGTTGATGGCGATGCGTAGGGCCATGGCCTGTCCTGGGCTCCCGAATCCGGTGGGCGAGAGGCGGCGATTCTAGCCTATTTCGCGATCGGCGTCGCCGGTCGGGGCGGCCGAGGCATGCGCGTCGGCGCCGCTCATGCTGCCGTGTGCGACGAAAGTCGCCCGCTGGCGGAGGTGGCGTCTAGAGGCCCAGCAGCCGCCAGGCCAGCGGCAGGCACAGGGCGGTGAGGATGCCGGTCAGGCTCATCCCCAGCGAGGCGAAGGCACCGGCGGCGGGGCTCATCTCGAAGGCGCGCACGGTGCCGATGGCATGGCCGTTGACCCCCAGGGCGAAGCCGAGGATACGATGGTCGCGAATGCCCAGCGCCGGGGCCAGCAGGCTGACCGCCAGGGTCGCCATCACGCCGGTGAGCAGCAGCCCGCCCATCAGCAGCGGCACCGAGCCGCCGAGTTCCTCGACGATGCCGAGCGCGATCGGTGCGGTCACCGACTTGGGGGCCAGCGAGGCCAGCACCTCGGGGCTGGCGCCCAGCGCCCAGGCCAGCGCCAGCGAATAGCACGAGGCCAGGGCCGCCGCCGGCGGCAGACTCAGCGCCAGCGGTTTCCACAGCGTGCGGATGTGGGGCAGCTGCTGGTAGAGGGGCACCCCGAGCGCCACCGTGGCCGGGCCGAGCAGCAGCATCAGCCAGTCGGCGCCGCGCCGGTAGTCGGCGACGTCGATGGACAGCCCCCACAGTGTGGCGGCGACCAGCAACGCGGCCAGCAGCACCGCCGGGCACCAGCCGGGGCGCCCCAGGCGCTCGACGGCCCACAGGGCGGCGAGATAGGCGGCCAGCGTCAGGGCGATGGCCGACAGCGGAGTGGCCAGCAGCGCTTCGCGCACCGCCACCAGGGCGTCGCTCATGAGCGGGACTCCGGCGGCGCGTCCGCGTCGGGCTCGGCGGGCATGCAGCGGCGCATCAGCAGCAGGGTGGTCAGCACGCTGGCCAGGGTGCCGACCACCAGCGCCACCGCGACGGCCAGCCACTGGCCGGCGAAGTCGTCCGCGACGAAGAACACGCCCACCACGCCGGGCATGATCAGCATCGCCAGCAGGCCGATCAGCGGCTGGCCGGCGGCGGCGATGTCATCGAGCCGGCCGATGCGCAGCATCAGCAGGATAGTCATCAGCAGCATGCCCACCACCCCGGCCGAGACCGGCAGGTCGAGCAGCACCACCAGCGTCTCGCCGGCCAGCCACACCCCCGTGAGCCACAGAAACCCGCGCAGTACTGCGATCACCTCGTCCTCCCTGACGGATTGTTCCACTCAGGCGTCATCATGCCAGAGCGGCGGGGGGAAATCCGTTCGCCGTCGCTGGCCGCGCCCTGTGGGCGCCCGGAGACTGTCGCTGGCGGGAGGCGCCGACAAGTCGGGTTCGGGGGAGCGAAGACGACGCCGTTTTCGTCGCGTCGGTGGGCTGTCGACGGCCGGCGCTTGCTCTAGGCTAGGGGAACCGTCCGTCAATCATCAGGAGAGAGGGTGCGATGACCGATATAGCGCAGTTGCTCGGCAGCGAAACGGAAAGCCTGCTGACCCACCAGTGCCGGGGCATTCCGGCGGCGTCGATTCACGCGCCGGGCCCGGACTACGTCGACCGGGTAATGGCCCACAGCGACCGCCGGCCCCACGTGCTGCGCAACATGCAGGCGCTGTTCGATCACGGTCGGCTCGGCGGCACCGGCTACCTGAGTATCCTGCCGGTGGATCAGGGCATCGAGCACTCCGCCGGGGCGTCCTTCGCGCCCAACCCGCTCTACTTCGACCCGGCCAACATCGTCGAGCTGGCCATCGAAGGCGGCTGCAACGCCGTGGCCTCGACCCTGGGCGGGCTGTCCTCGGTGGCGCGGCAGTACGCGCACAAGATCCCGATGCTGCTCAAGCTCAACCACAACGAGACGCTGACCTATCCGGCGGTCTACGACCAGACGCTGTTCGCCCAGGTCGAGCAGGCCTTCGAGATGGGCTGTGCGGCGGTGGGGGCGACCATCTACTTCGGCTCGCCCGAGAGCCGCCGCCAGATCGGCGAGATCAGCCAGGCCTTCGAGCGCGCCCACGAGCTGGGCATGGTCACGGTGCTGTGGGCCTACCTGCGCAACCCGGCCTTCAAGCACGAGGGCCAGGACTACCACACCGCCGCCGACCTCACCGGCCAGGCGATCCACCTGGCGGCGACCCTCAAGGCCGATATCGTCAAGCAGAAGATGGCCGAGACCAACGCCGGCTATCGCGACATCGGCTTCGGCCACACCCACGCCAAGGTCTACGACGAGCTGACCTCCGAGCATCCCATCGACCTGGCCCGCTACCAGGTGGCCAGCAGTTACATGGGCCGCGCCGGGCTGATCAACTCCGGCGGTGCGGCGGGCGGCGAGAGCGACCTGGCCCAGGCGGTGCGCACCGCGGTGATCAACAAGCGCGCCGGGGGCATGGGGCTGATCTCCGGCCGCAAGGCCTTCCAGAAGTCGATGGCCGAGGGCGTCGAGCTGCTCCATGCCATCCAGGACGTCTACCTGGACGACGGCATCACCCTGGCTTGATCCGGGGCGCGAGAGGCACAACGAAAAAGGCACGGCATAAGCCGTGCCTTTTTCGTTGTCACCTCGCCGAGCGGGCGCCAGACATGGCTCAGGCGTCGATCAGCTTGCGCGCCTCGCGCAGGTTGGCAAGCGTCATGGCGCAGGAGTCGGCGGCCTCGCGGCCCTTGGTCACGAAGTGTTCGTGGTAGAAGGCCGTGTGGGTGGCGTGCTCGTGGAAGTGGTGGGGCGTGAGCACCACCGACAGCACCGGCACCTCGGTGTCCAGCTGGACGCGCATCATGCCGTCGATCACCGCGTGGGCGACGAAGTCGTGGCGGTAGATGCCGCCGTCGACCACGAAGCCGGCGCCGACGATGGCGTCATAGCGGCCGCTTTTCGCCAGCAGCTTGGCCTGCAGCGGGATCTCGTAGGCGCCGGCGACGCTGACAACGTCGATGCGGTCGGCCGCGATGCCGTGCTGCTCGGCGAGGGTGGCGGTGAAGGCCTCGCGGGCCTGGCCGACGATGTCGCTGTGCCAGCTGGCCTGGATGAAGGCGATGCGGGGGGCGTGTTCGAACTTCGACTGATTCATGGTCTTCCTCGAAAAAGCTACCAGAATCAGGGCATGCGGAACCGTCGACGGATAAACGGGGCGTGCGGCATCGACCGCGCGTCCGCGCCTTCCCGGCTGGGGTGCCGTTCTCTTTCATCCGGACTGTGACCGTCGGCTTCGGGATCTCACCGAATCTGCTGACCCCGGCAACCGTGTTGGCCGGCCGGGCGCTCGCGGGCTCGTGTCGCTGGCAGGCTCGTATCGAACGAGGCGCGCGGGACCATCACCGCCGGTGGGGACTTTCACCCCGCCCTGAGAACAGTGGCCATGGGACATGGCCGAGGCTTCATCATAGGGGCTCGCGCGGGGCGCGCCAAGGCGTGGCGTCCACAAAAAAGGCACGGCGTGAGCCGTGCCTTCTCGATGTCGCAGAGAGTGTTGCGATCAGTCGTCGTCGGCATCGTCCAGCAGCTGCTCGGCCTCGCCCACCACGTTTTCCACGGTGAAGCCGAAGTGCTTGAACAGGTCGCCGGCCGGGGCGGACTCGCCGAAGGTGCTCATGCCGACGATGCGGCCCTCGAGACCCACGTACTTGTACCAGAAGTCGCGATGACCGGCCTCGACGGCGATGCGGTTGCCCACTTCGGCCGGCAGCACGGCCTGGCGGTAGGCGGCGTCCTGGGCGTCGAAGACGTCGGTGGACGGCATCGACACCACGCGCACCGCGCGGCCCTGCTCGGCGAGCACGGCGGCGGCGTCCATGGCCAGGCCGACCTCGGAGCCGGTGGCGATCAGGATCAGCTCCGGGGTACCGTCGCAGTCCTTGAGCACGTAGCCGCCGCGCTGGATGTCGGCCAGCTGCTGGGTGTCGCGCTGCTGGTGCGGCAGGCCCTGGCGGGACAGCACCAGCGCGGTCGGGCCGGCCTGACGCTTGATGGCCGCGTTCCAGGCCGCGGCGGTCTCCACGGCGTCGCAGGGGCGCCAGGTGGAGAGATTCGGCGTGGTGCGCAGGCTGGTCAGCTGCTCGACCGGCTGGTGGGTCGGGCCGTCCTCGCCCAGGCCGATGGAGTCGTGGGTGAAGACATAGGCCGCGCGCTGGCCCATCAGCGCCGCCATGCGCACGGCATTGCGCATGTATTCCATGAAGATCAGGAAGGTGGCGCCGTAGGGCACGAAGCCGCCGTGCAGGGCCAGGCCGTTCATGATCGCGCCCATGCCGAACTCGCGCACGCCGTAGTGCAGGTAGTTGCCGCCCGGCACGTCGGTGGAGATCGCCTCGGCGCCCTTCCAGAAGGTCAGGTTGGACGGCGCCAGGTCGGCGCTGCCGCCGAGCAGTTCGGGCAGCTGCGGGCCGAGCTCGTTGAGGCAGGCCAGCGAGGCCTTGCGGCTGGCGACGGAGTCGCCCTTTTCCTGGGCCTGCTTGATCATCGCCTCGCTGGTCAGCTCGGCGGGCAGCTCGCCCTTCTGGCGGCGCAGGAACTCGCGGGCCAGCTCCGGGTGGGCCTCGGCGTAGCGGTCGAAGCGCGTCTGCCACTCGGCCTGGCGGGTGCTGCCGGCCTCGTTGGCGTCCCAGCCCTGGTAGATGTCTTCCGGCACGTGGAAGGGCGCGTGGGACCAGCCCAGCTGCTGACGGGCCGCGGCGACCTCGTCCTCGCCCAGGGCGGCGCCGTGGCACTCTTCCTTGCCCTGCTTGTTGGGCGCGCCGAAGCCGATGATGGTCTTGCAGACGATCAGGCTCGGCTTGTCGTCGTGCTGGCGGGCCAGCTCGATGGCGGCCTTGATCTCCTCGGGCTTGTGGCCATCGACGGCGGGCACCACGTGCCAGCCGTAGGCCTCGAAGCGCTTGGCGGTGTCGTCGGTGAACCAGCCCTCGACCTCGCCGTCGATGGAGATGCCGTTGTCGTCGTAGAAGGCGATCAGCTTGCCCAGCTGCTGGGTGCCGGCCAGCGAGCTGACCTCGTGGGAGACGCCTTCCATCAGGCAGCCGTCACCCAGGAAGCAGTAGGTGTAGTGGTCGACGATCTCGTGGCCCGGGCGGTTGAACTGGGCCGCCAGGGTGCGCTCGGCGAGCGCCATGCCCACGGCGTTGGCCAGGCCTTGGCCCAGCGGGCCGGTGGTGGTCTCGACGCCCGGCGCGTAGCCGTATTCCGGGTGGCCGGCGGTCTTGGCGTGCAGCTGGCGGAAGTTCTGCAGCTGTTCCAGGCCGAGCTCGTAGCCGGAGAGGTGCAGCAGGGAATAGAGCAGCATGGAGCCGTGGCCGTTGGACAGCACGAAGCGGTCGCGGTCCGGCCAGTGCGGGTCGGCCGGGTTGTGCTGGAGGTAGTCGTTCCACAGCACCTCGGCGATGTCGGCCATGCCCATGGGGGCGCCGGGGTGGCCGGAATTGGCCTTCTGGACGGCGTCCATGGACAGGGCGCGAATGGCATTGGCCAGTTCGAAACGGGACGGCATGGGGGTCAGCTCCTCGCCTGCGGCAGATAAGTAGCAATGACGCAGCCCGGTCGGGGGTGGCCGGGCATGGATCTCGGCTGGAATGTGCCGCGAAATGGGGCGGCACGCACGAATCAGGGCGAACATTGTCGCCGAATGGGCCGCGGCCTTCAAATCGCCGCGCCAGCGTGCGCGCCTGGCGGCCCCGGCGTCGGAGCGGCGCTAGGAAGCCCCGCGGCGAGCGTGTAAAATCCGCTCCCAGCCGGTCCGCCCGGGCCTCGGCGCCATGCCACCGCCCGAGCCTTGGGGCCAGATGCCTTCCTCCCATTTCCTGAGGGCCGAGGACGCCATGAGCGAATACTCCCTGTTTACCTCCGAATCCGTCTCCGAGGGGCACCCGGACAAGATCGCGGATCAGATCTCCGACGCGGTGCTCGACGCCATCATCGCCCGCGACCGCAACGCCCGCGTGGCTTGCGAGACCATGGTCAAGACCGGCGTGGCCATCGTCGCCGGCGAGATCACCACCTCGGCCTGGGTCGACCTGGAGGACCTGGTGCGCCGGGTGATCCTCGACATCGGCTATACCTCCTCCGACGTCGGCTTCGACGGCGAGACCTGCGGCGTGCTCAACCTGATCGGCAAGCAGAGCGTCGACATCGCCCAGGGCGTCGACCGCAGCAAGCCCGAGGACCAGGGCGCCGGTGACCAGGGCCTAATGTTCGGCTACGCCACCGACGAGACCGACTCCTACATGCCGGCGCCGATCCACTACTCGCACCGTCTGGTGGAGCGCCAGGCCGAGCTGCGCCGCAACGGCATGCTGCCGTGGCTGCGTCCGGACGCCAAGAGCCAGCTGACCTTCCGCTACGACGAGCACGGCAAGCCCTGCGCCGTCGACGCCGTGGTGCTCTCCACCCAGCACGACCCGGAGATCGACCAGGACGACCTGCGCAAGATGGTCAAGCGCGAGATCATCGAGCAGGTGATCCCGGCCGAGTGGCTGACCGAGACCACCGAGTACCACATCAACCCGACCGGCAAGTTCGTGATCGGCGGCCCGGTGGGCGACTGCGGCCTGACCGGGCGCAAGATCATCGTCGACACCTACGGCGGCATGGCCCGCCACGGCGGCGGCGCCTTCTCCGGCAAGGATCCGTCCAAGGTCGACCGCAGCGCCGCCTACGCCGGCCGCTACGTGGCCAAGAACATCGTCGCCGCGGGCCTGGCCGAGCGCTGCGAGATCCAGGTCTCCTACGCCATCGGCGTGGCCGAGCCGACCTCGGTGTCGGTCAACACCTTCGGTACCGGCCGCATCAGCGACGAGCGCATCATCGAGCTGGTCCGCGAGCACTTCGATCTGCGGCCCAATGCCATCACCAGGATGCTCGACCTGCTGCACCCGATGTATCGCCTGACCGCGGCCTACGGCCATTTCGGCCGCGAGCCGTTCGAGACCTCCTACACCTGGACCGACACCCAGGGCGAGGAGCACACCGAGACCTTCACCGCCTTCCCCTGGGAGAAGACGGACCGCGCCCAGGCGCTGCGCGACGCCGCCGGCCTGTAAGCGACCTCGCCTCCGGGTGACTCGGGGCCCCGTCCGGCACATCGCCGGGCGGGGCCCTTTGCTAGGGTTGAGGCAGGCCCTCCGGAGTGCCCGCCATGCCGCGCCGTCTTTCCCTGCTTCTCCTCTGCCTGTGGTCGTTGCCGCTGCTCGCCGACTGTCCGAGCTGGTCGACGCCCCGGGCCGAGCGCGAGCTCAGCGCATTGCACGACCGCCTGAGCGCCTGGAACGCCGCCTATCGCCGCGACGGTAGCTCGCCGGTAAGCGACGCCGTCTATGATCAGGCCCGAGCGCGTTTCGACGCCTGGCGCCGCTGCTTTCCCGAGCAGGCCCCCGATGCGCCGGCACCCGACACCGGCCCGGCCGGCGAGCTCGCCCATCCCGTCGCCCAGACCGGGCTTGCCAAGCTCGCGGATGAAGACGCCGTGCGCGCCTGGCTGGCGCGACGTGACGATGCCTGGCTGCAGCCCAAGGTGGATGGCGTGGCGGTGACGCTGGTCTACGAGGACGGCCGGCTGGCCCGGGCGATCAGCCGCGGCGACGGCGAAAGCGGCCAGGACTGGACGCGGCAAGTACGGCGCTTGCCCGCGGTGCCCGAGCGGCTGACGGGCACGCCGCCGGCCCGCGTGGTGCTGCAGGGCGAGCTCTACCGGCGCCTCGACGGCCACGTTCAGGCGGAGACGGGAAGCGCGGGCGCGCGCAGCGAGGTGGCGGGCTGGCTGGCGAGGGAAGAGCTCGATGCGACCACGGCCGGCGAGATCGGCCTGTTCGTGTGGGCCTGGCCCGACGGGCCGGCGACCATGGGCGAGCGCCTCGAGGGCCTCGCCGCCATGGGCTTCCCCGAGACGGCGCGCTGGAGCCGCCCCGTGGCGGCGTTTGAGGAGGTGAAGCGCCTGCGCGATCGTCGCTATCGCGGTGCGCTGCCCTTCGCCACCGACGGCGTGGTGCTCAAGCAGGGCCGTCGGCCGGACGGCGAGCGCTGGCGAGCCGAGCCGCCGGACTGGGCCGCGGCCTGGAAATATCCGCCCCGGGAGGCGCTGGCCGAGGTGCGCGGCGTCGAGTTCCGCGTCGGCCGCACCGGGCGCATCACGCCACTGCTGCACCTGGTGCCGGTCACCCTCGACGGACGCCGCGTGAGCCGGGTGTCGGCGGGCTCGCTCGAACGCTGGGAGACACTCGATATTCGCCCCGGCGATCGCGTGGTCGTGGCCCTGGCCGGGCTGACGATCCCGCGGCTGGACGGCGTGGCCTGGCGGGCGGTCGAGCGGCCCGACCTCTCGCCGCCGTCCGCCGATGACCATGGCCCGCTTTCCTGCTGGCACCCGACGCCGGGCTGCGAGGGCCAGTTCCTCGAACGGCTGACCTGGCTCTCCGGCGGATCGGCGCTGTCCATCCCCGGGCTCGGGCCGGGCACCTGGCGCGCCCTGCTCGAGGCCGGCCTGGTGCGGGATCTGCTCGACTGGCTGGCGCTATCGCCCGCCACCCTTGAGGGCGCCTCCGGCATCGGCGAGACCCGAGCCCGGCGGCTGGCCGAGCGCTTCGCGGCGACCCGGGCACGGCCGTTCGCCGCCTGGCTCGAGGCCCTCGGGCCGCCGCCCGGCTGGGACGCGGGGGACACCACGGGCTGGACGACCCTGGCGTCTCGACGCGAACGTGACTGGCGAGGCCTGCCCGGCGTGGGACCGGTGCGGGCCGAGGCGCTCGCGGCCTTCTTCGCCGACCCACAGGTACGAACGCTGGCGGCCCGGCTCGAGGCGGCCGGCATCGATGGTTTCTCGGGCGCCGCGAGCGTCCTCCCCGCGCAGCGTTGATTGTCCGCCGCTCGGCGGGCTGCCTATAGTGAGAGTCACGCTTTTCGTCGAGAAGAGGTGACCCATGAACCAGCCCGTCGTATCCGCCCCGCCGACCACGGACCACAAGGTGGCCGACCTCGAACTGGCCGACTGGGGCCGGCGCGAGATCCGCATCGCCGAGACCGAGATGCCGGCGCTGATGGCGATCCGCGACAAGTACCGCGACCGCCAGCCCCTGGCCGGTGCGCGCATCGCCGGCTGCATCCACATGACCATCCAGACCGCGGTGCTGATCGAGACCCTGATCGACCTCGGTGCCACGGTGCGCTGGTCGTCGTGCAACATCTTCTCCACCCAGGATCACGCCGCCGCGGCCATCGCCGCCGCCGGCATCCCGGTGTTCGCCTGGAAGGGCGAGACGGAAGAGGAGTTCTGGTGGTGCATCGAGCAGACCGTGAAGGGCCCCGACGGCTGGGCGCCCAACCTGGTGCTCGACGACGGCGGCGATCTCACCGCGCTGCTGCACGACAAGCGCCCCGAGTTGCTCGACGCGGTCCACGGCATCAGCGAGGAGACCACCACCGGCGTGCACCGGCTGCTGGAGATGGCCCGGGACGGCTCGCTGCGGGTGCCGGCGATCAACGTCAACGACGCCGTGACCAAGTCCAAGAACGACAACAAGTACGGCTGCCGCCACTCGCTGAGCGATGCCATCAAGCGCGCCACCGACCACCTGCTGGCCGGCAAGCAGGCGCTGGTGGTCGGCTACGGCGACGTGGGCAAGGGCTCGGCGGCCTCGCTGCGCCAGGAAGGCATGATCGTGAAGGTCAGCGAGATCGACCCGCTGTGCGCCATGCAGGCCTGCATGGACGGCTTCGAGGTGGTCTCGCCCTACTCGGGCGGCGTCAACGAGGGCATGCCTAGCATCGACCGCGCGCTGCTGTCGCGCATCGACCTGGTGGTGACCGCCACCGGCAACATCGACGCCTGCGACGCGGCCATGCTCAAGACCCTCAAGCCCGGCGCGGTGGTGTGCAACATCGGCCACTTCGACAGCGAGATCGACACCGCCTACATGCGCCGCCAGTGGCACTGGGAGGAGGTCAAGCCGCAGGTCCACAAGGTCTACCGCGACAGCGATCCCGGCGAATACGACCCGGACAGCCGCGACTACCTGATCCTGCTCTCGGAGGGGCGGCTGGTGAACCTCGGCAACGCCACCGGCCACCCGTCGCGGGTGATGGACGGCTCCTTCGCCAACCAGGTGCTGGCGCAGATCCACCTCTATGAGGGGCGCTTCGCCGAGCGCGACGAGGCCGAGCGGCGCGCAGCACTCACCGTCTCGGTGCTGCCGCGCCACCTGGACGAGGAAGTCGCCCGCTACATGGTGGAAGGCTTCGGCGGCGTGGTCACCCGCCTGAGCGAGGCCCAGGCCGAGTACACCGGCGTCGCGCCCGAGGGTCCGTTCAAGCCCGATGGGTATCGCTACTAGGTCTGGCTTCGACCGGAGCTGGAAGAACGCCCGCTTCGCGGGCTTAAGCTGGAAGCTTGAAGAAGACTCTTGACCCCATGATGGCGGGTTCATGCTGTCTTCCAGCTTCCCGCGACATGGGATCGTCACCTCGTCGCCCGGGGACTGTCATGCGCGGCGGGCATCCTGACCGGGTCACGTCAGGAGAATGCCCATGTCGACGCCCCCACGCGCGCGAACCCTCTTCGTGTCCGACATCCATCTCGGTACCCGGGACTGCCAGGCCGAGCTGCTGGCCAGCCTGCTGCGCCGGGTGCGGCCGGAGCGGCTCTATCTGGTCGGCGACATCGTCGACCTGATCGCCATGCAGAAGCGGGCGGTGCTGCCGCCGGCCCAGCAGCGGCTGGTGGCCAGGCTGCTGCGGCTGGCCCGCGGCGGCTGCGAGATCATCTATATCCCCGGCAATCACGACGCCGCCCTGCGCCGGCTGTGTGGGTTGCGCGTCCATCGGGTGCAGATCGAGCGCCGGGCGATCCACGTCACCGCCGACGGCCGGCGGCTGTTGGTCAGCCACGGCGACGAGTTCGACACCCACGTGCGCATCGCGCCCTGGATGCTGGCGCTGGGCGACGGCATGCACCAGTTCGTGCTGGCGCTCAACCGCTGGTGCAACCGTGCCCGGGGCGTGCTGGGGCTGCCGTACTGGTCGCTGGCCAGCGCGCTGAAGCGCCGGGTCGGCGCGGCCCAGCGCTACGTCGCCCAGTTCGAGCAGGCCGCCCTGCATCAGGCGGCCCGGGAGGGGCTCGACGGCTACGTCGGCGGCCACATCCACAAGGCCGGCTTCCGCGCCCGGGACGGCGTGCTCTACTGCAACGACGGCGACTGGGTCGAGCATTGCACCGCGCTGCTCGAGACCCCGGACGGCGCCCTGCGGCTGATCGACTGGCGGGGCGAGCTGATCGAGCGCGAGCCGCTCGTCGACGCCCCGGCCGTGCCCGAGGACGCGGATCTGGTCGGCGCCGCCCGGGTGCCGTGAGGCGCGGCTGGCCCGAGCGCGATCAGCCGCTGATCAGCGGCAGCATCCAGCCGAGGTAGAGCGGGATCAGCAGCGGGGCGGCGAGGGTGGTGAGCAGCACGGCCAGGGCGCCCTTCTCCGGGGCCATGCCGAGCTCCATGGCGACCACCACCACGTTGGCGGCCATCGGCACCACGCCGATCAGCAGCAGCGCCGTGGCCAGTGCGGGCGACAGGCCGGTCGTGGCCTGCAGGGCCAGTACCGCGCCCAGCGCCAGCAGCGGCCAGAAGACGTAGCGCACCGCCACGCAGGCGCCGATGAAGCGCCAGTCGAACTGGCGTATCGAGACCCGCCCCAGCGTCATGCCGATGATCATCATGCCGAGCAGGGTATAGGCGGGCGGGAAGACCTCGAGCCCCTCCATCACCGCGTTCGGCACCTCGAGGTCGGCGCCCTCCACCAGCAGCGCCGCCAGGAAGGCGTAGATCAGCGGCAGGCGCAGGATCTTGGCCAGGCTGTCGCGCACCGAGAAGCGACCCCGGGCGCTGAGATAGAAGCCCAGAGTGAACTCGTAGAGGGTCACGCCCAGCACGCCGAACAGGTACAGCGTCACGCCCTCCGGCGGCAGCAGCACCAGCGCCACCGGCAGGCCGAAGTAGCCGGTGTTGCCGGTGCCGGCGGAGAAGGCCAGCACCGCGCCTTCCTCGCCGGGCAGGGCGCGCCGGGCCACCGCGCTGACCAGCAGTGCCACCAGGCAGGCGGCGGCGAACAGCGAGGCGGTGATCAGCAGGTAGGCCGGGGTCGGCCCGCCGAGGATCAGCCCGCGGAAGAAGGTCAGCGGGGCGATCAGGTAGATCAGCAGGGTAGCGATGGGGCGGGGATCGACGGCCAGCCGCCGGGCCGCCAGCCAGCCCAGGCCGACGAAGGCCAGCAGCGTCCACAGCGGGCCCATTAGGGTATCGGGATCGAGGCTCATGCGTCGTCGTCTTCCTTGTCGAGCGAGGCCTCATGATGCCTGTTCGAGGCAGGACTGTCAGGCGGCCGCGGCGGGTATCTGGAGTCTCAGTCATGAGGAACCCGGGCTCTACATGAAAGAAATCGATACAGGACCGACGAAACTTTCATTGGTCGGCGCGCCGCCGGCTGTCCACAATAGGCGCATTCATCCGCCGCCCGTCGCCGACGCGGCTCCTTCACCGCTCCATCAAGAGGACTGGATCGATGAGCGCACAAGAGCACCCGCTGGGTATCAGCTTCGAATTCTTCCCGCCGAACACCGAGGCCGGGCGTGACAAGCTGATGCAGACCCGGGATGCCCTGGCCACCCGCGGCCCGCGCTTCTTCTCCGTCACCTACGGCGCCGGCGGCTCCACCCAGCATCGCACCACCGACACCGTGCGCATGGTGCGCGAGTCCGGCTTCACCACCGCGCCGCACCTGTCCTGCATCGGCAGCGAGAAGGCGGCCCTGCGCGACCTGCTGGCCCAGTATCGCGAGGAAGGCATCGACAGCCTGGTGGCCCTGCGCGGCGACCTGCCCTCCGGCATGGGCGGCATCGGCGAGCTGCGCTATGCCAACGAACTGGTCGAGTTCATCCGCGAGGAGACCGGCGACCACTTCAACATCGCCGTGGCCGCCTATCCGGAGACCCATCCTCAGGCGCCGAACGCCGACCGCGACGTGGAGAACTTCGCGCGCAAGATGAAGGCCGGGGCGAACCTCGCCATCACCCAGTACTTCTTCAACGCCGACGCCTATTTCCGCTTCGTCGAACGGGCCCGCGCCCTGGGCGTCGAGGCGCCGATCGTGCCCGGTATCATGCCGATCACCAACTACACCAAGCTGGCACGCTTCTCCGATGCCTGCGGCGCCGAGATTCCGCGCTGGATCCGCAAGCAGCTCGAGGCCTACGGCGACGACAGCGAGTCCATCGCCGCCTTCGGCGAGGACGTGATCTCACGCCTGAGCCAGCGCCTGCTCGACGGCGGCGCGCCGGGGCTGCACTTCTACACGCTGAACCAGGCCGAGCCCTCGCTGCGGGTGGTGGACAACATCTGCGGCTGAGCCCAAGGGCAGCCCCGGCTGCACTTCCCTTTCTATCTCGGCCTGAGCCAGGCCGAGCCCTCGCTGCGGGTGGCGGACAACATCTGCGGCTGAGCCGATGGCGCAGCGTGACGTAAGAAGGGCCCTGCCAGCGATGGCAGTGCCTTTTGTTTTCCGGCTCGTGGGAAGCCGGCGCATCGACGGTCCGTCTCCCGAACACATCTGTCTCCTGAATAGGCCGCGAGCCGTATCGGCTGGAGCCCGTGCCCGGTGACGCGGACAACGCAAAAGGGCCCGCCAATGGCGGGCCCTTTCTGCATCCATGCTTCGGCGATGGCGATCGCGTCAGCTCGACGTCGCCGTGCGGGGCGTGCCGCCGCCGTGACGGCCTCGCTGCATCAGCAGCAGGGCCGCGCCGATGGCCAGTCCCGCCACGTCGGTGACGATGCCGCCGTAGATCATGCACAGCGCGCCGACCAGCATCACCAGCCGCTGCCACTGCTTCACCGGGCCGAAGAACCAGGACTGCACGGTGGCCGACAGCAGCACGATGCCGAGAGTGGCGGTCACGCCGACCCGCAGGATCTGCAGCCAGGAGCCTTCCATCAGCATCGCCGGGCTGTAGAAGAACATGAACGGCACGATGAAGGCGGCCAGGCCGATCTTGAACGAGGCCACCGAGGTGCCCATGGCGTTGTCCCCGGAGATGCCTGCCGCCGCGTAGGAGGCCAGCGCCACCGGTGGAGTGATCGCCGAGACCACCGCGAAGTAGAACACGAAGAAGTGCGCTACCAGCGGCTGGATGCCGATCTCGATCAGGCCGGGGGCGACCACCGAGGCGGCCACCGCGTAGGCGGCCGTGGTCGGCATGCCCATGCCCAGCAGGATCGAGATGCACATGGCGAAGAACAGTGCCAGCAGCTGGCTGACGCCGGCCAGGCCGAGCAGCAGCGAGGAGAAGCGTGCGCCGACGCCGGTCAGGGCGATGACGCCGACGATCAGGCCGGCGCAGGCGCACACGGCGATGATCTGGATGGCCATGGTGCCGGCCAGCTGCAGGGCCTTGAGGATGGCGCGGGGGCCCATCTTGTAGGGCGAGATCCAGCTCACCATGGCGGCCGAGGCGGTGGCCAGGGTGCCGGCGCGGATCACCGAGTAGCCCATGAACAGCGCGGCGATCAGGATGATGATCGGCGCGAACAGGTAGACCTGCTTGACCAGCTTCGAGAACAGCGGGATCTCGTCCTTGCGCATGCCGCGCATGCCCTTGCGGGCGGCCTCGAAGTCGACCATGCAGTAGATCGACAGGAAGTAGAGGATGGCCGGGATCAGCGCGGCCACGGCGATCTCGGTGTACGGGATGCCGGTGACCTCGGCCATGATGAAGGCGCCCGCGCCCATGATCGGCGGCATGATCTGCCCGCCGGTGGAGGCGGCGGCCTCGATGGCGCCGGCGCTGCGGCCGGGGTAGCCCACCTTCTTCATCAGCGGGATGGTCAGCGAGCCGGTGGAGACCACGTTGCCGGCGCTGGTGCCGTTGATCATGCCCATCAGGCCGGAGGCGAAGATCGACACCTTGGCCGGGCCGCCGCGGGCGCGGCCGGCGGCGGCGAAGGCGAAGTTGACGAAGTAGTCGCCGACCTTCGAGGCCTGCAGGAAGGCGGCGAAGATGATGAACAGGATGATGTAGGTCGAGGACACCGCGGTGGTCGGCCCGAGCACGCCGGCGTCGGTGTAGACCTGGCTGAAGAAGCGGCCCACCGAGAGGCCCGGATAGCCGAGGAAGCCCGGCAGGTAGGGGCCGGCGAACACGTAGATCAGGAAGATGGAGGCGATGATCACCAGCGCCAGGCCGGCCACGCGGCGGGTCAGCTCGAGGATCAGCGCCGCGCCGGCGATCGCCGCGTAGGAGATGCCCATGGGCGCGAAGGGCGTGCCGGTGGAGGCGCGCAGCGGGCTGTTGAACATCACCAGCAGGTAGCCGGCGCTGGCCACGGCGCAGACCATCAGCACCAGGTCGGCCGGCGACAGGCGGTTGCGATACTGGCGGAAGCTCCACGACAGCACGATGGCGGCGGCGGTGGCCAGCATCAGCGGGTAGCCGTAGTGGAAGGCCTCGACCTCGGGGGCGATGCGCATGGCGCCGTCGTTCATGGCGCTCTGCATCATGAACACCTGGAACAGCGCGTAGCCCGCGGGAATCAGCAGCGCATAGCTCAGCCAGCCCAGCCAGGCGGGCGAGCGGGCACGGCCTTCGTCGGCGAAGCGGGTGCCGGCATAGAGGCCGTAGCCGAGGATCAGCGCGCCGCAGATGTGCACGATGCGGAACGACCAGGTCTCCATCGGATAGAGGTTCAGCGAGATCAGATGGAAACTGGAGTAGGCGATGGCAATGGCGGCGAATAGCAGCCACTGCCAACCGGTGTAGAGGCGGCGGTTGGATTCCACCGCATCGTCGTCGACGCCCTCGGCGACGACGGGAGTGACCTCCTCGTCGTCACGCTCGGCGTGACGGGGATCGGGATGCTGGGACATGGGAGTCACCCTCGGGGAACAGGCGATGATGCGACGGACGCCCCCGCGCCGGGATGGCGCGGGGGCGCGGAACGGTCAGTGGATCAGAGCTTCTGGTCTTCCGGGATCTCGTAGCCGTTTTCCTCGTACCAGCGCACGGCGCCCGGGTGGAACGGCAGCACGGTGTTGTACTGGATGTTCTCCGGCACGCTGAACTGGGCGCTGCGGTGGATGTCGCGCATGCGGTCGTTGTTTTCCAGGCTCAGCTTGGTGATCTCGTAGACGAAGTCCTCGGGCAGGTCACAGCCACCGATGGTGAAGTTCCACATGGAGACCGCCTGAGCGTCTTCCTCGAGGGTCTGGTAGGTGCTGGCCGGGATCTGGAACGGCGAGACCGGGAAGGCGTCGACGATCTGCTGCTGCTCTTCGTCGGTGAACTCGATGATGTTGACGTCGGTCTGCACCTCGAGCTGGCTGACCGCCGGCACCGGGATGCCCGCGGCGAAGGCGATGACGTCGATCAGGCCGTCCTGCAGCTGGCCGCCGAGGTCGTTCCAGCCGCCGTTGCGGCGCTCGAAGTCCACGCCCAGTTCCTCGAGGATCTTGGGGAAGTAGGTGTCGGACGTGGAGGCCGCCGGGCCGAAGCCGATGGTGGCGCCGTCGGGGATGTCGGAGATCGACTCGATGCCGCTGTCGGCCAGGGTGGTGATGGAGAACGGGGTCTCGTACATCGGGAACAGTGCGCAGACGTTGTCCATCGGCACGCCGGGAGCCAGCGGGCTCTGGCCGGCCTTCGCCTCGGCGGCCGGACCCATGGTGGTCAGGCCCAGGGCCAGGTCACCGGTGTGCACCAGCGCCAGGTTCTGGTTGGGGCCGCCGGTCACTTCGCCGCCGCCGGAGAGGCCCAGCTCGTCGGCGATCATGTTGGCCCAGCCGGAGCCGTAGACGAAGTAGGTGCCGCCCTGGCTGGCGGTGCCCACGGTGAAGCTCTCCGGCCATTCGCTGCGATCGGCCTGGGCGCTGCCGGCGACCAGCATGGCGCCGGCCAGGGTGCCGGTGAGGATCCGGGTGGTGGTGGACATGGCGTTTCTCCCGTCGGGATTGTTCATTGTGGTCGGTCCGAGCGGAGAGTGCTCGGGCCGGCTTGCGACGCCCATGCAGCAGCAAGGGCCGTTCCACAACGGGAAAAGTTTCTTTATTTCATGGAGTTAAAAAAGAGTGTTTCGACAAAGGTCGAAGTCGCCTGGATGGGGATGTTCCGGGAATCCGCACATGGGGTGGCTCGCCATGTGCGGAATTCCGCACAGGTTCAGTCGGCGGCGTCCGGCGGGCTCAGTGCCTCCAGCAGGCGGCTGGCCTGATGCAGGTCGTTCATCAGCGAGGAGGCCTGCCAGGCGTCGAGCCGCTGCCGGCGCAGTCGCTCGGCCAGCTCGTGCTGCCAGTGGCGGCGGGTCTCTTCCAGCCCGCTGCCGGCCTGGGCGCTGTCCGGGGCGTTGGCCAGGCGGTTGAGGCCCTCGGCCACCGCCATGCGCAGGTCGTCGTGGGCCTCGCGCAGCGGGCTGTCGGGGGCGGCGTGGCGCAGCAGGCTGCGCTGCAGCACTTCGCCGAAGCGCACCGCCTCGACCAGCCGCAGGCTGCGCTCGTAGAGGGCGTTCAGGCGTGCTTCCTGCGCCTCGGTGAGCGGTACGTCGATGCGGGCGTAGAAGTCGAGGATATCCGCCAGCAGTGGCTTGATGCGGGCGTGGTAGCGGGCGTTGACCGAGGGCCAGTCGTCGGGATCGATGGCGGCCCGGGCCGCCTCGCGGTCCGGCGGGTGGCCGATGACCTCGGCGCTGGGCATCAGGATCGCCGCGCACAGCAGGTGATAGGCGCGCCGCTCCAGGCGCCGCGCTTCCTGTTCCATGGCCGCCACGGCGGTGTCGGCGTGCTCCAGGGCGGTGTCGTCCAGGTAGCGGGCCTGGGCCGGGTCCTGGCGCGCGGGATCCGGCATCCAGCGCTCCAGCCACCCGGCCAGGCGGGAAATCCAGGGCAGCATCAGCAGGATGCCGAGGCCGTTGAACAGGGTGTGGAAGAGTGCCAGCTTCAGCGTCCAGTCGTCCGCGGCGATGCCGAACAGGCCGGCCAGGGCGTCGACCAGCCAGGCCAGCGGCAGCAGCAGGGCCAGGGCCACGCAGGCGGTGATCAGGTTGAAGATCACATGGGCGCCGGCCAGCCGGCGCCCGGCGCTGCCCGCGCCCAGGGCGCCCATCAGGGCGGTCACGGTGGTGCCGACGTTGGCGCCGATGGCGATGGCCAGCGCCGGCAGGTAGGGCAGCTGCCCCGAGGCCAGCGCGGTGAGGATGATCAGCAGCGTGGCGTGGCTCGACTGCATCACCACGGTGGCGACCACGCCGAACAGCACGAACAGCGGCCAGTGCCAGATGTGATCGCCGGCCAGGCCGTCCAGCGACAGGCCGTCCTGCCAGGCCTCGAAGCCCAGCTTCATGAAGTCGATGCCGAGAAACAGCAGCCCCACGCCGAGCAGCAGGGTGGCGATTCCGGCGCGGGCGCCCTGCAGCACCCGCCCGCCGATCAGCCCCAGCGCCAGCAGCGGCATGGCGTAGCTGGCCAGGTCGATCTTGAGGCCGAAGGCGGCGATCAGCCAGGCGCCGGTGGTGGTGCCGAGATTGGCGCCGAAGATCAGGGCGATGGCGCCGGGCAGAGCGACCAGCCCCGCGCCGACGAAGGACATCGCCAGCAGGGTGACCAGCGAGCTGGACTGGACCAGGGCGGTGGTCAGCGCGCCGACGCCGATGGCTCGCAGCGGGCCGCGGGTGGCGTCGTGCAGCCAGCGGTCGAGGGTGCCGCCGGAGAGGCGCTTGATGGCGTCCTCGAGATGGGTCATGCCCCACAGGAAGACGCCGAGGCCGGCGGCCAGGGTGGCCAGGTCGACGCGTGCCACCAGCAGGGCGGCGGCCGCGGCCAGGCCGAGCGCCTCGAGCACCCGGCGGGGCGGGATCAGCGGTCGGGCCGCGGCGAACACGGGTGGCTCAGCCCTTGGGATCGAGGATCTTCACGGTCTGCAGGTCGTCGGCCTGCGGCTCGCTCGGCTCGCGGTTGACCCGGGTCTCGAGCTCGGGCATCGCCTGCTCCTCGATGGGCAGCTGCTCGAAGAAGTCGCAGCTCACGCACTCGCGGTAGCGGATACCGTGCTGCTCCCAGCTGCGGATGCGATCCATCTCGGCGCAGCGCGGGCAGATGGCGCCGGCGATAAAGCGTTTCTGGGTGGCCATGAGGCCTCCTGGGAATCGATGAATGTGGCGTGTCACGGCACGTCGTGCCGTCATTCTAACCGACACGGCGCGCCGGGGTGGGCCGGCGCGCCGTGTCGATGACGTCGGTCAGGCGGCTGTCTCGGGTCGCTTGATCAGGCCGCCCGGATGCCGCTGTGACGCAGCAGCGGCTCGACGCTGGGCTCGCGGCCGCGGAAGGCGCGGAACAGCGCCGCGGCGTCGCGGGAGCCGCCGCGCTCGAGGATCTCGGTGCGGAAGCGACGGCCGGTCTCGGGGTCGAAGATGCCGGCCTCCTCGAAGGCGCTCCAGGCGTCGGCGGACAGCACCTCGGCCCACTTGTAGCTGTAGTAGCCCGCCGCATAGCCGCCGGCGAAGATGTGGCCGAAGCCGTTCTGGAAGCGGTTGAAGGCCGAGCGCGGCACCACCGAGACGGCGTCGCGCACCTCGTCGAGCAGCGCCTGGATGTCGGCGGCGGAGGGCGCGGCGGCCTCGCGGTGCAGGCGGAAGTCGAACAGCGAGAACTCGAGCTGGCGCGCCATGCCCATGGCCGACTGGAAGTTCTTGGCCGCCAGCAGCTTGTCGAACAGTTCCGCCGGCAGCGGCTCGCCGGTGTCGACGTGGCCGGCGATCAGATCGAGGCCCTCGCGCTCCCAGCAGTAGTTCTCCATGAACTGGCTGGGCAGCTCCACCGCGTCCCAGGCCACGCCGTTGATGCCGGAGATGTCGGCGACGGTCTGGCGGGTCAGCATGTGGTGCAGGCCGTGGCCGAACTCGTGGAACAGGGTGGTGACCTCGTCGTGGGTCAGCAGCGCCGGCTTGTCGCCCACCGGGCGGGTGAAGTTGCAGGTCAGGTAGGCCACCGGCAGCTGCAGCGCATCGCCTTCCAGGCGCCGCACCCGGCACTCGTCCATCCAGGCGCCGCCGCGCTTGCCCTCGCGGGCGTAGAGGTCGAGGTAGAAGCCCGCGATCGGCGCGCCGTCATCGAGGATGCGGAAGTAGCGCACGTCGGGATGGTAGCGCGGGGCGTCCTCGTCTTCCTCGAAGGTCACGCCGTAGAGCCGCTCGACCACCTGGAACAGGCCGTCGACCACCCGCGGCGCGGGGAAGTAGGGGCGCAGCTGCTCCTGGGAGATGGCGAAGCGCGCCTCGCGCAGCTTCTCGCTGGCGTAGCCCACGTCCCAGGGCTCGAGGGCGGCCAGGCCCAGCTCATCGCGGGCGAAGGCGGCCAGCTCGTCGAATTCCTCGCGGGCCTGGGGCACGGCGCGCTCGGCGAGGTCCTCGAGGAAGCCGATCACCTGCTCGGGCGACTCGGCCATCTTGGTGGCCAGCGAGTAGTCGGCATAGGTGGCGAAGCCCAGCAGCTCGGCCAGCTCGCGGCGCAGCGCCAGGGTCTCTTCCATCACCGGGGCGTTGTCGAACTCGCCGGCGTTGGGCCCCTCGTCGGAGGCGCGGGTGACGAAGGCGGTGTAGACCTCGCGACGCAGCTCGCGGTCGTCGGCGTGGGTCATCACCGGCAGGAAGCTGGGGAAGTCCAACGTGATGCGGTAGCCCTCGCGGCCCTTGGCCTCGGCGTTGGCCGCCAGCGTGGCCAGGGCGCTCTCGGGCAGGCCGGCCAGCCGGGTGGCGTCCGGCAGGTCCAGATGCCAGGCCTGGGTGGCGTCCAGCAGCTGGTTGGAGAAGGTGTTGGCGAGGCTCGACAGCCGCGACTGGATCTCGCCGTAGCGGCGCTTCTGTTCGGGCGGCAGGTCGACGCCGGCCAGGCGGAAGTCGCGCAGGGCGTTGTCCACGGTGCGGCGCTGGCCTTCGTCGAGCGCGGCCCAGGCCGGGCCGTCCTTGAGCGCCTGCCAGGCGCGGAACAGCCCCTCGTGCTGGCCGAGCCAGGTGCTGTAGTCGGAGAGCAGGCCAAGGCTGGTCTCGTAGGCCTGGCGCAGCGCCTCGTTGTTCATGGTGCCGTTGAGGTGCGAGACCGGCGACCAGGCCCGGGACAGGCGGTCGTTCAGCGCCTCCAGCGGCGCGGCCAGGGTCTCCCAGGTCGGCGTTTCCCGCTCGGCCCTGGCCACCAGGGCCTCGATGGCCTCGCGGTTCTCCGCCAGCAGCGTCTCGATGGCCGGCACCACGTGCTCGGGGCGGATCTCGGCGAAGGGCGGCAGGGTGTGGGCGTCGAGCAGGGGGTTCGTGGACATGCGCACCTCGGGATGCAAAGGAGTGACAGCGCTTAGATGCGGGCGGCCGGGCCGGGTTTCAATGTGCTAGGCTTGGCGCCCTTTGCAACTTCAGGCCGGAGACGAGGCGATGAACGAGACCCTGGAGCGCTGGAGCAGCCGCCGCGCCTTCATCCTGGCGGTGACCGGGGCCGCGGTGGGGCTGGGCAACATCTGGCGCTTTCCCTATATCACCGGGGAGAACGGCGGCGCCGCCTTCCTGCTGCTCTACGTGGCCTTCGTGCTGCTGCTGGGGCTGCCGGTGATGATGGCCGAGATCCTGATCGGCCGCGCCGGGCGTAGAAGCCCGATGCAGTCGCTCAGCCACCTGGCGACCCAGGCCGGACACAGCCGCCACTGGCGGTGGCTGGGGCTGTTCGGCGCCTTCACGGTGTTCTGCATTCTGTCCTTCTACTCGGTGGTCTCGGGCTGGTCCATCGAGTTCCTCGTCTCGTCGATCAACGGCGACTTCGTCGGCCAGGACGCCGCCAGCATCGGTGCCGGTTTCGATGCCTTCCTCGCCGATCCCGCCCGCATGACCTTCAACCACACCCTGTTTCTGGTGATGACCATGCTGGTGGTGGCCGCCGGGGTGACCAAGGGGCTGGAGCGGCTCAACAACATGCTGATGCCGCTGCTCTACCTGCTGCTGCTGGTGCTGGCCGGCCACGCTGCCACCACCAGCGGCTTCGGCCCGGCGCTGGCCTGGCTGTTCACGCCGGACCTGTCGGCGATGACGCCCATGGTGATGATCCATGCCATGGGCCATGCCTTCTTCACGCTGGCAGTGGGCGCCTGCGCGCTGATGGCCTACGGTGCCTACATGCCGGACCACCAGAGCCTGCCGCGGGCGGCGGCCGGGGTCGCGGTGCTGGACGTGACCGTCGCCCTGCTGGCCGGCATCGCCATCTTCTCGGTGGTGTTCGCCCAGGGCATGGACCCGGCCGAGGGCCCGGGGCTGATGTTCGTGACCCTGCCGGTGGCCTTCGCCGACCTGCCGTTCGGCGCCTTCTGGCTGTCGCTGTTCTTCCTGCTGCTGCTGCTGGCCACCTGGACCTCGTCGATCAACCTCGCCGAGCCGATGGTGGCCACGCTTCAGGGCTGGGGGCTCGGTCGCGGACAGGCCGCCGCCGTGGTGGGGGTGACGGTATGGCTGGTCGGCCTGCTGTCGGTGCTGTCGTTCTCGACGCTGGCCGACGTCCATGTGCTGTTCGGCATGAACGTCTTCGAGCTGGTGACCACGGTGCCGCCGGAGATCTTCCTGCCGGTCGGCGGCGCGCTGATCGCGGTGTTCGCCGCCTGGGTGCTGCCCGAGGTGGAAGCACTGCGGGCCCTGGACGCCGGGCCCACCGGCTTTCGCGTGTGGCGCACCACAGTGCGCTGGGTGTCGATTCCGCTGACGCTGGTAGTATTGATCTCCGGACTGATCTGACGACGGGAGGCGTGTGATGAGCGAAGCCAAGACCCTGAGGCCCTGGAAGGGCACGAGCCCGCAGCTGGGCGAACGCGTCTACATCGACCCGGCCTGCATGGTGCTGGGCGACGTGGTGCTGGGCGACGACTGCTCGGTGTGGCCGATGGCGGTGATCCGCGGCGACATGCACCGCATCCGCATCGGTCAGCGGGTGAGCATCCAGGACGGCAGCGTGCTGCACATCACCCATGCCAGCGACTTCAATCCCGACGGCTTCCCGCTGACCGTCGGCGACGATGTCACCGTCGGCCACAAGGCGATCCTGCACGGCTGCACCCTGGGCAATCGCATCCTGGTGGGCATGGGCGCCATCGTCATGGACGGCGTGGTGGTCGAGGACGAGGTGATCATCGCCGCCGGCGCCGTGGTGCCGCCGGGCAAACGCCTGGAGGGTGGCCACGTCTATGCCGGCAACCCGGCCAAGGCGCTGCGCCCGATCAAGGACAAGGAGCGCGCCTTCTTTCCCTATACCGCTGGCAATTACGTCAAATTGAAGGATGAGTATCTGGCGGCCAAAGAGTGATGGGCTGTGGCTCCGAGCGAGCGCTGGCTCGGGGCTCAGAGTCATCCGGCGAGGACACGCATGAATACGTCCCTGTAGCTCCCGGCGCCCTGCAGCGCTCTCGCATCCTGCTCCGCTTGCAGGATCGGTGCTGGCCATCCATGGCCAGCCCGTTTGGAGGAATACTCCTCACCCATGGCGCAGGAGGTCCTCGTCGGATGACCCGTCGCCCCTTGTCCTGTCTGAGTACTGGACCTGGGGAGGCAGCGTGGCCTCAATGATGTGCAATAAAGGCGTAACCCGCCAACCGCTTGTTTTCTTTGGCCATGCCGAGCGCTAAACTGTTGTTTTATCCAGTCAGTGAGGCGCCGCGGGCATGGCCGACTTCCGAACCCACCTCGGCGTGGCCGCGACCCTGGGCGCGGTGGTCGCCCACGGCGGCTGGCAGGCCGGGCTGTGGGCGTTCTCCGAGGGGCTGCCCGTCCTCGCGCTGATCACCTTCGGCGGCATTCTCCCCGATATCGACGCCGACCGCTCCAAGGCAATTCGCCTGATCTTCAACCTGCTGGCGATCCCCGCCGTGGTCGCCGGGGCCCTGTGGCTGCAGGCCCGGCTGGACCCGGGGCCACTGATGGTGGCCTGTGGCGGCATCTACCTGGGCGTGCGCTACCTGGGCGGGGCGCTGTTCTGCCGTTTCACCGTGCATCGCGGCATCTGGCACTCGCTGCTGGCCGCGGCGCTGTGCGGGCTGACCGCCACGGCGCTCAGCCATCGGCTGTTCGCGCTGCCCGACCGGCTGGCCTGGATCTACGGGGCGGCGCTGGCGCTGGGTTTCGTGATCCACCTGCTGCTCGACGAGCTGTACAGTGTCGATCTCACCGGGGCACGCCTCAAGCGTTCCTTCGGCACCGCGCTCAAGCCCTTCGACTGGCGTCAGCCCGGCAACTCGCTGGCCATGCTGGCGGTCATCGTCAGCCTCTCCCCCTGGCTGCCGCCCTGGCAGCCGCTGGTCGACCTGGTGGCTCAGGGCTCGGCGTTCTGGCGGTAGTCCTCGGCCCTCAGGCCATGTTTCTTCAGCTTGTCGTAGAGCGTCTTGCGCGGCACGTCGAGGGCGTCGCAGACCTCGCTGACGCGGCCCTGATGGCGGGCCAGCGCCTGGCTGATCAGGCTCTTCTCGAACAGCTCCACCTGGCGCGGCAGCGGCAGCTCGCCACCCTCGCTCTCGCCGCCTTCCAGCAGCGTCTCCAACCGGTAGTCGCAGGTGATTCCCAGCAGCACGTAGCGCTCGGCGAGATTGCGCAGCTCGCGCACGTTGCCGGGCCAGTCGTGGGCCAGCAGCGCCGAGGTGCCGGCGGCGTCCAGTGGCGGCGCCTCCAGGCCGCTGCGGTTGGCGGCCACCACCGCGAAGTGCTGGAACAGCAGCGGAATGTCCTCGCGGCGCTCGCGCAGCGGTGGAATCGGCAGGGTCACCACGTTGAGGCGGTAGTAGAGGTCCTCACGGAAGTCGCCGGCCTCGGCAGCGGCCTTGAGGTCGACCTTGGTGGCGGCGATCACGCGGATGTCCAGCGGTACCGCCTGATTGGAGCCCAGCCGCTCGATGCTGCGCTCCTGCAGTACCCGCAGCAGCTTGACCTGCAGCGACAGCGGCATGGATTCGATCTCGTCGAGGAACACGGTGCCGCCCTGGGCGTGCTCGAACTTGCCGATGCGCCGCTCCACGGCGCCGGTGAAGGCGCCCTTCTCGTGGCCGAACAGCTCCGACTCGATGGTGCTCTCCGGCACCGCGCCGCAGTTGATGGCGACGAAGGGCCGGCCGCCGCGGGCGCTGCGCTCGTGGATGGCGCGGGCCACCAGGTCCTTGCCGGCGCCGGTCTCGCCGAACAGCAGCACGTCGGCCTCGACCTGGCTGATGCGCTGGACCATCGAGGCCAGCCGCTGGATCGCCGGGGTGCGGCCGACCAGGCGCGGGCCGGGGGCCGACTGCTGGGCCTCGAGTTCGGCCTTGAGGGTGCGGTTCTCGAGGCTCAGCCGACGCTTGTCGATGCCACGTCGGACGACTTCCACCAGGTGCTCGCCGGCGAAGGGTTTCTCGAGGAAGTCCCAGGCGCCGTCGCGCATCGCCGCCACCGCGGTGGAGACGTCGCCGTGGCCGGTGATCAGCACCACTGGCAGGTCCGGGTCGCGATCGCGGATCTCGCGCAGCAGCGCCATGCCGTCCATGCCAGGCATGCGGATGTCGCTGATCACCACGCCGGGGAAGTCCGGGGTCAGGGCCGCCAGGGCGTCCTCGGCGCGTTCGAAGGCCCGGGGCTCGTAGCCGGCCAGCTCCAGGGTCTGGCCGGCGGTGATGCGCAGGTGCGCCTCGTCGTCGATGATCATCACCGGGGTCGCCGGGGACTCATGCATGGGATTGCCGCTCCTCGCTGGATGCCGGGGTATCGGTGCCCGCGTCGCGTGGCAGGCTGATGGTGAAGCGGGCGCCGCCCTCGGCGCCGTTGGCGACCTCCAGGCGGCCGCCCAGGTCGTCGATGATACGCGCCGAGATCGACAGGCCCAGCCCCAGGCCGCTGCCGGCGGCCTTGGTGGTGTAGAAGGGCTCGAAGATGCGCGACAGCCGATCCTCGGCGATGCCGGGGCCGTTGTCGGCCACCGCCAGGCGCACCCGGTCGCCCTCGGCGGCGATCTCGAGCGTCAGCCGCGGCGATGGCGTCTCGGCCATGGCCTGCAGGGCGTTGCCGATCAGGTTGACCAGCACCTGCTCGAGGCGCACCGGGTCGGCGCGCACCCAGAGCTCGTCCTCGGGCCAGCGGCGCTCCACCGCCACGTCACCTTCGCCGAGCCGGGCCTGGAACAGCCGCAGGGCGTAGTCGAAGCAGGAGGGGGCCGAGACGGCGGTCAGGCTGTCGCCGCTCTTGCGCGAGAACTGGCGCAGCTGGGCGCTGATCTCGGCCATGCGTTCGGTGAGCTCGACGATCTGACCGAGGTTGGCATCGGCGGCCTCGCTGCGGCTGCGGGCGATGAAGGCGCGGGCGTTCTCGGCGTAGGCGCGGATCGCCGCCAGCGGCTGGTTGAGCTCGTGGTTGATGCCGGCGGCGAGCTGGCCGAGTACCGCCAGCTTGGCGGCCTGGACCAGTTCGTCGCGGGTCTCGCGCAGGCGCTGTTCGGCCAGGCGGCGCTCCTCGATCTCGTCGGAGAGGCGCCGATTGGTGGCGGTCAGGTCGCGGGTGCGTGCCTCCACGTGGCGCTCCAGCTCGTCGCGGGCCCTGGCCAGGGTGCGGCGTTCGCGCTCGGCGAAGCGCTCGCGCTCGCGGCGCAGCCGCAGCCGCTGCCAGCCGATGCCGCCACCCAGCACCACCAGCCCGTAGAGGCCGCCGGCCAGCGCCGCCGCCAGCCACTGGGCGTCGACCACCGGGGTGAGCGGCTTGAGGATGTGCATGTCCCAGCCGAAGCCGGGCACCGGCCGGGTCAGGCTCAGGTAACGCTCGCCGGCCAGCGGGCCATCGGAGAAGCCGACCAGCCGGGCGTTCTCGCCGCGCCGTTCGAGCTCGCGGATGCCGGCTGGCGGCAGCGGTTCATCGCCGTAGCGCCGCGAGGCGTGCAGGGCGGCGAGCTCCGTCTCAGCGAGGGGCTCCAGGGCGGTGAGGCGCAGCGCTCGCCGGCTGGCCATGAACACCACGCCGTCGCCGTCGGTGACCAGCAGCTCGGCGTCCTGTTCCGCCCAGCTGTCCTCGACGGCGTGCAGCAGCACCTTGAGTACCATCACGCCGTCGGGCCGGGCGTTCGGCGCGGTGTCGTCGAGCCAGATCGGTGCCGAGAAGTAGTAGCCGCGCTCCTGGGAGCGCAGGCCGAGGCCGAAGAAGCGCCCCTTCTGGCCCTGCATGGCGTCCTGATAATAGCGTCGGAAGCTGTAGTTCTCGCCGATGAAGGTGCTCTCGCGGTGCCAGTTGCTGGCCGCCAGGGTGTCGCCGTGGCGGTCGAGCAGGTAGATGTCCGAGACGTCGGCGGTGGCGCGGAAGCGGTCGAGCAGGCGGTTGAGCGGCATCGGATCCTGCTGGGCAGGCGTCGCCAGGAAACGCTTCACGGCCTCGCGGGAGGCGAGCAGCTCGGGCAGGTAGTCGTGACGGGACAGGTGCCCGGTGAGCCCGGCCACCGACAGTCGCAGCTCGTTCTCGGCGTCGTCGCGCAGCGCCTGAAGGGCCTGTTCACGGGCGACCTGGGCGGTCTGCCACAGGCACAGCGCCAGGCCGGCCAGGCCGATCAGGGCCAGCAGCAGGCGTAGACGACGCCGGCGAGGGGAGGGCGAGGCGGTCGTCATGCGTCGGGCGCGGGCATGGACTGGGCGCGGCGCAGCGAGCGCTGGGCGCGGGTCTCGGCGCGGGCCGCGGCCAGCAGGTTTTCCTCGACGTAGACCAGATGGTCGTGAGCGCAGGCGCGGGCCTCCTCGGCGCGGCCCTGGAGGATGGCATCGAGCAGTGCGCGGTGTTGGGTCATCAGCCGCTCGCGGGCGTCGGGCTTGGCGAACAGCGCCTCGAGGTTGTCGACGATGCTCTTCTCGAGCAGGTGAAAGATGCCGCGAATGGTGTGCAGCAGCATCACGTTGTGGGCGGCCTCGGCGATGGCCAGGTGGAAGGCGGCGTCGGCCTTGGCCTCTTCGGCCGGGTCCCGGGCCTCGAAGCGGTCCTCGAGCTCCTCGAAGCGCTGCAGCAGCACCGCCTTGTCGGTGGGCGTGGCGCGCAGCGCGGCATAGTAGGCGGAGAGTCCTTCCATGGCGTCGCGAAATTCGAGCAGGTCGAGGTGGAACTCGCCGTGGCGCGAGAGCATCTCCAGCAGCGGGTCGCTATAGCCGCTGTGCAGGTCCTCGGTGATGAAGGTGCCGCCGCCCTGACGGCTGTGCAGCAGGCCGCGGGCGGCGAGCTTCTGGATCGCTTCGCGCAGCGAGGGGCGCGAGACGCCGAAGCGTTCGGCCAGCTCGCGTTCCGGTGGCAGGCGCTGGCCGGGCTTGAGGCTGCCCTCGAGAATCAGTGCCTCGAGGCGTTCGGTGATCACGTCGGCGAGGCGCGGCTGGCGCAGGGTCTGGTAGGACATGGCGGCGTTCCTGGGCGCGAGGTCTTTCGGCGCATGGTAGCGTCATTCAATTGGTATTACCAATATGGCGCATTTTTTGTCGTATGCCGTTGTGCTGGTTTTTCAAGGTCTTGCGTGGCGCTTTTCATGGCTTAATACCAAGGTATAAGCGCCTTTTGCGGCGGGAATTTTGACACCCTCGCGGCCGGGCCATAGGGTGCGGTAACCAGTCGATGTCAATTGGTTTTACCAATTATGGCTTGCGAGGCGCCGAGCGTCTCGCGCTGTGCCGAAGCGCCGCCCGACTGGAGAGATTTCTTGCGCCCGCGTGCGCCCGTGCCTGAAGGCCTTCGAGTCGTCTTCGTGGTGCTCGCGCCGGCCTCTATTGATCGCTCATCCATTGTACAGGGCCCGCCATGATCATCTCCGCCGCCACGGACTATCGCCAGGCCGCCAAGCGTCGCATCCCGCCCTTTCTCTTTCACTATGCCGACGGTGGCGCCTATGCCGAGCATACGCTCAGGCGCAACGTCGAGGACCTCGGCGAGATCGGTCTGCGCCAGCGCGTGCTGAAGGACATGTCCTCGCTGTCGCTCGAGACCGAGCTGTTCGGCGAGTCCATGGCCATGCCCGTCGCCCTGGCACCCGTGGGGTTGACCGGCATGTACGCCCGGCGGGGCGAGGTGCAGGCGGCCAGGGCTGCCGCGGGAAAGGGCATCCCGTTCACCTTGTCCACGGTGTCGGTCTGCCCCATCCATGAGGTCGCCTCGGCCGTGGATCGGCCCATCTGGTTCCAGCTCTACGTGCTGAAGGATCGGGGCTTCATGAAACATGTGCTGGAGCGGGCCAAGGCCGCAGGCGTGAAGACGCTCGTCTTCACCGTCGACATGCCGGTGCCCGGGGCGCGCTATCGCGATGCCCACTCCGGAATGAGCGGCAAGCATGGCGGCATCCGGCGCATGCTGCAGGCCGCGACCCGTCCGCGCTGGGCCTGGGACGTGGGTATTCACGGTCGCCCCCATGATCTGGGCAACGTCTCGGACTACCGCGGCCAGCCGACGGAGCTCGAGGACTATATCGCCTGGCTCGGCAACAACTTCGACCCTTCCATCTCGTGGAAGGACCTGGAGTGGATCCGCGAGTTCTGGGGCGGCCCGATGATCATCAAGGGCATCCTCGACCCCGAGGACGCCCGCGATGCGGTGCGCTTCGGCGCCGACGGAATCGTGGTTTCCAACCACGGCGGTCGCCAGCTGGATGGCGTGCCGTCCTCCGCCCGCGCGCTGCCGGCCATCGCCGATGCGGTGAAGGGTGACCTGGCCATCCTCGCCGATTCCGGGGTGCGCAACGGCCTCGACGTGGTGCGCATGGTCGCCATGGGGGCCGACAGCGTGCTGCTGGGCCGGGCCTTCATCTATGCGCTGGCCACCGCCGGCGAGGCGGGCGTGGCCCATCTGCTCGAGCTGATCGACAAGGAGATGCGCGTGGCCATGACGCTCACCGGGGCGCGCACCATCGCCGACCTCGGGCCGGACTCGCTGGTCACCGAAGCGCGTCTTCGCGGCAGCAACGCCTGAAGCCCCGCCGGGCGTCGCGTTTTCCGCTATAGTGCGGCTGTCCCGCCGTCGCGGGGCATCGTCACCATATGTAGGGAGACATGATGTGGATACCCAAGGAATTCGGAAGCATGCCACCCCGGGCCGCCTGCTGGCGGGTCTGGTCGGCCTCACGCTGCTGGCCGGCTGCGGCGACGACGAGGCGCGCTTTGTCTCGGCGCCGGAGATGCAGGCCGGCGACAGCCTCGAGGGCGAGCTGACCTCGACCAGCCCGGTCAACCTCAACAACGGCACCCGCTATTCGGCGCACTGGATGTGCGGCAGCGGCGAGGCGGAAAGCTACCGCTACACGCTGGACGCGCCTTTCGCCGCCTCGCTGGCGGCCTTCGACGACCAGGGGCGCTGGATCGGTTCGGCCGAAAGCGGCCCCGACGGCGAGCCGGCGATCCTGCTGAGCGCGGCCGAGGCGCAGCGCTGCACCTTGGTCGTGATCAACGGGCAGGATGGCGCCGCCTTCGGGCCCTATACGCTGGCAGCCGAGGCAACCGGCGACGAGGACGGGCTGCAGGCCGACCGGCCGTTGGTCGGCCGGTTGGACGACGGCAGCGCCGAACACTCGCTCAGCCTGGACGCTCCCGCCCACCTCAATCTGGCGCTGTCCGGCGAGGAAGGGCTCGACATGCATCTCGTGGGAGAGGGGGTGAATCAGCGGGCCGAGTCCTGTGCGCCGGGCGAACTTCGTCTCGATGCCTATCTGGAGCCTGGCGACTACCGCGTTCAACTGGGGCAGGCGGCCAAGCCCAACGTGGCGGCGACGGAGTGCGACAGCCAGGTGCTGAGCACCGGCGGTGCTTATCAGCTGGTCGCCGAACAGCGCGACCTCTCCGACGGTCGACGCAACGGCGGGCCGCTGCGAGATGGCGATCGCATCACCGGTACGCTCGAAGGTGAGTCGACCAATCACTACACCCTGCATCTCGATGAGCCCTCCGAGGTGACCCTGGATCTCGGTTCGACGGCCTTCGATACCGTGTTGCACCTCAGTGGCAATGACACCCAGATCAGCGACGACGATGGCGGCGGTGGCACCGATTCGCGCATCCAGACGGTGTTGATGGCCGGCGACTATCGCGTCGAGGTGGCCAGCTACGGTGGCAATCGCGGTGACTACGCGATCGAGCTGCGGCGCAGCGAATTCGACGGCGAGTTCCGTAACGACGGGCCGATTGCCAGCGGCGAGGAGGTGCGCGGGCAGTACGTCGGCGTCGCCGAGAACCGCTATCGCTTCACCGTCGAGGAGACGGCCGAGGTGAGTCTGGCGCTCGACTCGCAGGACTTCGATCCGATGCTGTATCTGCAGGGGGAGGGCGTCGAGCTGACCGACGACGACAGCGGCGGCGATCGCAACTCGCTGATTAACACCGTGTTGCAGCCCGGCGACTACACCCTGGAAGTGCAGAGCTACAGCGGCAGCGGTGTCTACACCCTGCGTGCCGGGTCGAATGCCTTCGAAGGCCGCATGAGCGACGGCGGCCAGGTGGGGACGGGCGACACGGTCTACGGTCAGCTGGCGGTCGGCAGTCGACTCGACTATCAGCTGGTGGTGGAAGAGGAGCGTGACGTGGTGCTGGAGAGTACCTCCAGCGCCGTGGATACCGTCATGCGCCTGACCGGCAATGGCGTCAACGAGCAGAATGACGATGCCCCCGGCCTGGGGCTCGGCTCGCGAATCACCAGGCATCTGCAGCCCGGGACCTATGACGTGGAGATCAGCGCCTTCGGCAGCAGCTCCGGCATGGTGCGTCTGTTCATCGGCGAGTAAGGGATAACGTCGGGGCGTCGCGTCGGCGGCGCCCCGATGATACATCCTGGTGCAGCGAGAAAGTCCTTGCACCATGCCGGGGAAGTCCGTAAAGTACGCATCCGCTGCCGGCGACGGGCAACGTTGCAGGCGGTGATGAGTGGCAGAAGCGCTTGTTTTTCTTGAGATTTTTCGACGGTTGTCGAAAGCGCTCGATTGACAAGGTCAGCGAAATCGGTAAAATGCCTGCCACTCGATCGGATGTCGCTTCACGCCGTTGTCGCGATGGTCGGTCGCCCGCTTCGCTCTCGAGAGCTTGAAGATAACGGGTTGACACGACGCGTCGATCACGTAGAATACGCTTTCCTTGCGAGGCACTGGCCAAGTGGCCGGTAACGCAAGATGCTCTTTAACAATCGATCAGATAATTCATGTGGGCGCTTGTCGGGATGTCGGTGACCAGTCACTAGATATCAAGACAAGCGACTCGTCAAAGAGACGTTTGAATCTTGAACCAGGTTTGGTTCCACCTTAGGAACTATCAAGCTTTTAACTGAAGAGTTTGATCATGGCTCAGATTGAACGCTGGCGGCAGGCCTAACACATGCAAGTCGAGCGGAAACGATCCTAGCTTGCTAGGAGGCGTCGAGCGGCGGACGGGTGAGTAATGCATAGGAATCTGCCCGGTAGTGGGGGATAACTTGAGGAAACTCAAGCTAATACCGCATACGCCCCAAGGGGGAAAGCAGGGGATCTTCGGACCTTGCGCTATCGGATGAGCCTATGTCGGATTAGCTAGTTGGTGAGGTAATGGCTCACCAAGGCCGCGATCCGTAGCTGGTCTGAGAGGATGATCAGCCACATCGGGACTGAGACACGGCCCGAACTCCTACGGGAGGCAGCAGTGGGGAATATTGGACAATGGGCGAAAGCCTGATCCAGCCATGCCGCGTGTGTGAAGAAGGCCTTCGGGTTGTAAAGCACTTTCAGCGAGGAAGAACGCTTGTGGGTTAATACCCTGCAAGAAGGACATCACTCGCAGAAGAAGCACCGGCTAACTCCGTGCCAGCAGCCGCGGTAATACGGAGGGTGCAAGCGTTAATCGGAATTACTGGGCGTAAAGCGCGCGTAGGCGGCTTGATAAGCCGGTTGTGAAAGCCCCGGGCTCAACCTGGGAACGGCATCCGGAACTGTCAGGCTAGAGTGCAGGAGAGGAAGGTAGAATTCCCGGTGTAGCGGTGAAATGCGTAGAGATCGGGAGGAATACCAGTGGCGAAGGCGGCCTTCTGGACTGACACTGACGCTGAGGTGCGAAAGCGTGGGTAGCAAACAGGATTAGATACCCTGGTAGTCCACGCCGTAAACGATGTCGACTAGCCGTTGGGGTCCTCGAGACCTTTGTGGCGCAGTTAACGCGATAAGTCGACCGCCTGGGGAGTACGGCCGCAAGGTTAAAACTCAAATGAATTGACGGGGGCCCGCACAAGCGGTGGAGCATGTGGTTTAATTCGATGCAACGCGAAGAACCTTACCTACTCTTGACATCGAGCGAACCATCCAGAGATGGATGGGTGCCTTCGGGAACGCTCAGACAGGTGCTGCATGGCCGTCGTCAGCTCGTGTTGTGAAATGTTGGGTTAAGTCCCGTAACGAGCGCAACCCTTGTCCCTATTTGCCAGCGATTCGGTCGGGAACTCTAGGGAGACTGCCGGTGACAAACCGGAGGAAGGTGGGGACGACGTCAGGTCATCATGGCCCTTACGAGTAGGGCTACACACGTGCTACAATGGCCGGTACAATGGGCTGCCATCCCGCGAGGGGGAGCTAATCTCATAAAGCCGGTCTCAGTCCGGATCGGAGTCTGCAACTCGACTCCGTGAAGTCGGAATCGCTAGTAATCGTGCATCAGAATGGCACGGTGAATACGTTCCCGGGCCTTGTACACACCGCCCGTCACACCATGGGAGTGGACTGCACCAGAAGTGGTTAGCCTAACTTCGGAGGGCGATCACCACGGTGTGGTTCATGACTGGGGTGAAGTCGTAACAAGGTAGCCGTAGGGGAACCTGCGGCTGGATCACCTCCTTAATCGACGACGTCACCGCCACCCGGCAAGTGTCCACAATGAATTATCTGATCGGCCAGAGCAAAAGACTGTTTGGGTATAGACCCAGCGTGACCAATGGGTCTGTAGCTCAGTTGGTTAGAGCGCACCCCTGATAAGGGTGAGGTCGGCAGTTCAAATCTGCCCAGACCCACCAAATTTTATCCAGTACCGCGTTGTTTTGTGACTCGCATAGCAGGCTATGCGTCGCCACAAAACGCCTTGTCCTGAATAAAATTCCCATGTCACGTATGGGTATTCAGAGGGGCCTTAGCTCAGCTGGGAGAGCGCCTGCCTTGCACGCAGGAGGTCAGCGGTTCGATCCCGCTAGGCTCCACCACGCTCCACAGGGTCCTGCAGTCGGTTTTATGTGAATCCGCAGTCACAAACGATCATTGCAAAAGGCAATGACACGTTTGTGACTGTCGATTGACAGTCGCTCTTTAACAATGTGAATCATGCTGACAAAGTCCCTCTCCTACCCGGGAGAGGGCATGAGATACGTCTCAAGCGTATCCGGCAATTGTCGTGGTTGTCATCGCGGATCAGACCCCTTGGGGTTATATGGTCAAGCGATGAAGCGCACACGGTGGATGCCTTGGCAGTCAGAGGCGATGAAAGACGTGGAAGCCTGCGATAAGGTTCGGCGAGGTGGCAAACAACCTGCGACCCGGACATCTCTGAATGGGGAAACCCACCTATCGTCAGATAGGTATCGTGCACTGAATACATAGGTGCACGAGGCGAACCGGGGGAACTGAAACATCTAAGTACCCCGAGGAAAAGAAATCAACCGAGATTCCCCCAGTAGCGGCGAGCGAACGGGGACCAGCCCTTAAGCGGGTGAAAGGTTAGGCGAATGAGTTGGGAAACTCAGCGATACAGGGTGATAGCCCCGTAGTCGAAAGCCTGATCCCGTGAAATCGAGTAGGTCGGGGCACGTGAAACCCTGATTGAAGACGGGGGGACCATCCTCCAAGGCTAAATACTCCTGACTGACCGATAGTGAACCAGTACCGTGAGGGAAAGGCGAAAAGAACCCCGGAGAGGGGAGTGAAATAGACCCTGAAACCGTGTGCGTACAAGCAGTGGGAGCGGGCTCGTCCCGTGACCGCGTACCTTTTGTATAATGGGTCAGCGACTTATATTCAGTGGCGAGCTTAACCGTATAGGGGAGGCGTAGGGAAACCGAGTCTTAACTGGGCGACCAGTCGCTGGATATAGACCCGAAACCGGGCGATCTATCCATGAGCAGGTTGAAGGTTGAGTAACATCAACTGGAGGACCGAACCAGGATCTGTTGAAAAAGATTTGGATGACTTGTGGATCGGAGTGAAAGGCTAATCAAGCCCGGAGATAGCTGGTTCTCCTCGAAAGCTATTTAGGTAGCGCCTCACGTATCACCGCCGGGGGTAGAGCACTGTTTCGGCTAGGGGGTCATCCCGACTTACCAACCCGAGGCAAACTCCGAATACCGGTGAGTGCAGCGTGGGAGACACACAGCGGGTGCTAACGTCCGTTGTGAAAAGGGAAACAACCCAGACCGTCAGCTAAGGTCCCCAAATCCTGGTTAAGTGGGAAACGATGTGGGAAGGCTCAGACAGCTAGGAGGTTGGCTTAGAAGCAGCCATCCTTTAAAGAAAGCGTAATAGCTCACTAGTCGAGTCGGCCTGCGCGGAAGATGTAACGGGGCTCAAACCAGGTACCGAAGCTACGGGTGCATCGAATGATGCGCGGTAGAGGAGCGTCGTGTACGCCGACGAAGGTGAGTCGAGAGGCTTGCTGGAGGTATCACGAGTGCGAATGCTGACATGAGTAACGATAAGGGGGGTGAAAAACCTCCCCGCCGGAAGACCAAGGGTTTCTGTTCGACGCTAATCGGAGCAGAGTGAGTCGGCCCCTAAGGCGAGGCCGAAAGGCGTAGTCGATGGGAAACGGGTCAATATTCCCGTACTTCACTGTATTGCGATGGGGGGACGGAGAAGGCTAGGTGAGCCAGGCGTTGGTTGTCCTGGTGAAAGTCAGTAGGCTGGGGGATTAGGCAAATCCGGTTCCCCAAGGCCGAGAGACGAGACGAACAGACTACGGTCTGGAAGTCATCGATGCCACGCTCCCAGGAAAAGCCTCTAAGCTTCAGATACAGTGGAACCGTACCCCAAACCGACACAGGTGGTCAGGTAGAGAATACCAAGGCGCTTGAGAGAACTCGGGTGAAGGAACTAGGCAAAATGGTGCCGTAACTTCGGGAGAAGGCACGCCGGTATTAGGTGAAGCCCCTTGCGGGTGGAGCTGACGCCGGTCGAAGATACCAGGTGGCTGCAACTGTTTATTAAAAACACAGTACTCTGCAAACGCGTAAGCGGACGTATAGGGTATGACGCCTGCCCGGTGCCGGAAGGTTAATTGATGGTGTTAGCGTAAGCGAAGCTCCTGATCGAAGCCCCGGTAAACGGCGGCCGTAACTATAACGGTCCTAAGGTAGCGAAATTCCTTGTCGGGTAAGTTCCGACCTGCACGAATGGCGTAATGATGGCCACGCTGTCTCCACCCGAGACTCAGTGAAATTGAAATCGCAGTGAAGATGCTGTGTACCCGCGGCTAGACGGAAAGACCCCGTGAACCTTTACTACAGCTTCACACTGGACGCTGATGTTGCTTGTGTAGGATAGCTGGGAGGCTTGGAAACCCGGTCGCCAGATCGAGTGGAGCCAACCTTGAAATACCAGCCTGGCATCATTGGCGTTCTAACTCCGGTCCGTTATCCGGATCGAGGACCGTGTGTGGTGGGTAGTTTGACTGGGGCGGTCTCCTCCCAAAGCGTAACGGAGGAGCACGAAGGTACCCTCAGCACGGTTGGAAATCGTGCAATGAGTGCAAGAGCATAAGGGTGCTTAACTGCGAGACAGACACGTCGAGCAGGTACGAAAGTAGGTTCTAGTGATCCGGTGGTTCTGTATGGAAGGGCCATCGCTCAACGGATAAAAGGTACTCCGGGGATAACAGGCTGATACCGCCCAAGAGTTCACATCGACGGCGGTGTTTGGCACCTCGATGTCGGCTCATCACATCCTGGGGCTGAAGTCGGTCCCAAGGGTATGGCTGTTCGCCATTTAAAGTGGTACGCGAGCTGGGTTTAGAACGTCGTGAGACAGTTCGGTCCCTATCTGCCGTGGGCGTTGGAGATTTGAGAAGTGCTGCTCCTAGTACGAGAGGACCGGAGTGGACGACCCTCTGGTGTTCCGGTTGTCACGCCAGTGGCATCGCCGGGTAGCTATGGTCGGACGGGATAACCGCTGAAAGCATCTAAGCGGGAAGCCTCCTTCAAGATGAGATCTCCCCGAGGCCTCGAGCCTCCTGAAGGGCCCAGCGAGACGAGCTGGTTGATAGGTCGGGTGTGGAAGCGCTGCAAGGCGTTGAGCTAACCGATACTAATGGCCCGTGAGGCTTGACCATATAACACCCAAGTGGTCTGTGACTGACAACAGACGACAGCGGATACGCGAGAGACATATCTCGTCAGCATGATTCGCATTGCCTTTTTCGCCTGACGACCATAGCGTGCGGGAACCACCTGATCCCATGCCGAACTCAGCAGTGAAACCGCTCAGCGCCGATGGTAGTGTGGGAGTTCCCATGCGAGAGTAGGTCATCGTCAGGCACTTATACCGAGAAAACCCCGGCTCATCGAGTCGGGGTTTTTTCATGTCCGAACGTTTAATGTGATCTCCTCCAAAAAACGTCCCGTCCTCTTCAAGAGGGCGGGGCGTTTTTGGTTTGGCTGACACGGTGGATCAGTCCGTGACTTCGTATAGCTCGATCGGAGTGCCGTCGGGATCGGCCAGGAAGGTGAAACGCGCGCCGGTGAACTCGTCGACGCGGATCGGCTCGGGCGCCGCGCCGCGTGCCTCGAGCAGAGCGACACAGGCATCGAGGTCGGGCGTGGCGAGCGCCAGGTGGCGAAGCCCGCAGGCCTCGGGGTAGCTAGGACGCGGCGGCGGCGAGGGGAAGGAGAGCAGCTCGAGCTGAATGCCGCCCGGCAGGCGCAGGTCGAGCTTGTGGCTGTCGCGTTCCTCGCGATAGGCCTCGTTGAGGATTTCGGCGTCCATCACCTCGAGGTAGAAACGTCTGGCGCGTGGGTAGTCGGCGGTGATCAGCGCCACGTGGTGCACGCGGCTCAGGGGCAGTCGTGAGTCGGCCATGGGGGCCTCGGTATCGGTCGGGAGAGTATCTGTCCGGCGGGGCGGGCGAGGGGCGTCGAGCGACGCCCCTGACGTTCAAGGTCGGCTCAGCGGCAGAGTTCTTCCAGCACCTCGACCAGGCTGTCCATCTCGTCCTCGGTACCGATGGAGATGCGCAGCCAGCCGTCCAGCGCCTCGGTGTTGAAGTGACGCACCAGCACGCCGCGCTCGCGCAGGCCGACGAACAGCTGGGCGGCATCCTGCTCGGGGTGGTGCACCAGCAGGAAGTTGCTCTGCGACGGCAGCACCTGGAAGCCGAGGCTCTCGAGGCGCGTGCGCGTGCGCTCGCGGGTGGTGATTACCGCCTCGCGGCAGGCGTCGAAGTGCTCGCGGTCCTCCAGCGCGGCGACGCCGATGGCGCTCGCCAGGCTGTCGATCGGGTAGGAGTTGAAGGAGTCCTTGACCCGCTCCAGCCCTTCGATCAGCTCCCGCGAGCCCACCGCGTAGCCGAGCCGCAGGCCGGCCAGACTGCGCGACTTGGAGAAGGTGCCGGTGACCAGCAGGTTGGGGAAGCGCTCGATCAGCGGGATGGCGCTCTCGCCGCCGAAGTCCACGTAGGCCTCGTCGACCAGCACCACCGACTCGGTGAGGCGCTCGAGCAGCGCGGCGATCGCCTCGCGGCCGTGGCCGTGGCCGGTCGGCGCGTTGGGATTGGCGAAGATGGCGCCGCCGGCGTCCGGCGAGAAGGCCTCGAGGTCGACGCGCCAGTCGGCGTCCAGCGGCAGGGTGCGGCGCTCCACGTCGTAGAGCCGGCAGTACACGGGATAGAAGCTGTAGGTGATGGCCGGCATCTCGAGCGGGCGGCCGTTGGCGAAGAAGGCCTGGAAGGCCAGGGCCAGCACCTCGTCGGAGCCGTTGCCGACGAACACCTGCTCGACCTCGACGCCGAACTCCCGGGCCAGCGCCTCGCGCAGGCCATGCGACTCGGGATCGGGATAGCGGCGCAGATGGTCGGCCGGAAACTCCCGCAGCACCGCCTCGACGCCCGGCGCCGGCGGATAGGGGTTCTCGTTGGTGTTCAGCTTGATCAGGCGCTCGCGGGGCTGCTCGCCGGGAACGTAGGGCGTCAGCTCGCGGACCTTGGGGCTCCAGAACTTGCTCATCGTCACTTCTCGGATCGTGGGGCAATCCGTTCATGGTCGCCCGGGGGCGACGCCCGCGCAAGCCGGCCCGCGGATGATCGCCGGACGAGGGGCAAGCCGGTGCTGTTCGGGCTGTGCGCTGTTCCCACGAGAGGTTATGCTGTGGGGCAGGCTGCCGTGAAGGCGGCGTCATGCCCATTGGTTAGGAGGACGAATATGCAAATCAGGACGTTGCTGGCCGGTTCCGCGATGCTTGCCCTGCTGGCAGGCTGTGCGGGTGGCCCTGGCGGGCAGGGCACCGAGCCCGGAATGGAAGCGACCCAGAGCACCTACCAGGGCACGCTGCCCTGCCGTAACTGCGAAGGGATCGATCTGAACGTGACCATGATGGGCGATGCCCAGAGCCCTGCCGCGGATCGCACCTTCGACCTGCAGGCCTCCTACCGCGGCCACCCGCAGAATCCGCCGGACGAGAACTACGAAGGTCGCTGGCAGCTGCTCGACGGCACCGCGGACAATCCCGATGCCACCGTCTACGAGCTGACGCCCCAGGGCGAGGGCCAGACCTACTTCTTCCTGCGCCTCGACCCGCAGACCCTGGAACTGATCGACCCCCAGCGTCGCCGCTTCCAGAACAACGAGATGCTGCGCCTGAAGCGCCTGTAAGGCAGCGGAACGCGTAGCAGCGAGGGGCGGCCGGCGGGCCGCCCCTCGTCGTTGGGCCTTCGGGCCTGTTATTCCAGAGAAACCGTCGTCGGACATTCCATGGCCAAAGCGAAAAGCGCCTTCGTGTGCACCGAATGCGGTGCCGAGTACAGCAAGTGGCAGGGGCAGTGCACCAGCTGCCGCGAGTGGAACACCCTGAGCGAGATCCGGCTGTCGGCCGCCCGTCCCGGTGCGGGCAATGGCGGCGGGGGCGGCTCCGCGGGGCGGGGCGGCTATGCCGGGGCGGTCTCCCGCGAGGTGATCGACCTCGCCAACGTCGATCTCAGCGAGGTGCCGCGGCTCTCCTCGACCTTCGAGGAGTTCGACCGGGTGCTGGGCGGCGGCCTGGTGCCGGGCTCGGCGGTGCTGCTGGGCGGCCATCCCGGCGCCGGCAAGTCGACCCTGCTGCTGCAGACCGCCTGCAAGCTGGCCCAGCAGCGCAAGGTGCTCTACGTCACCGGCGAGGAATCGCTGTCCCAGGTGGCGATGCGCGCCCACCGCCTGCAGCTGCCTACCCAGGGCCTGCAGATGCTGGCCGAGACCAGCATCGAGACGATCCTCGGCGTGGCCGAGCGCGAGGGTCCCGATATCCTGATCATCGATTCCATCCAGACCACCCACCTCGAGGACATCTCCTCGGCGCCGGGCGGCGTGGCCCAGGTGCGCGAGTCCGCCGCGGCGCTGACCCGCTTCGCCAAGCAGTCCAGCACCGTGCTGCTGCTGGTCGGCCACGTGACCAAGGACGGCACCCTGGCCGGCCCCAAGGTGCTGGAGCACATGATCGACGCCTCGCTGCTGCTCGAGGGCGGCGCCGACTCGCGCTTCCGCACCTTGCGCGGGCAGAAGAACCGCTTCGGCGCGGTCAACGAGCTCGGCGTGTTCGCCATGCTCGAGCACGGCCTCAAGGAGGTGAAGAATCCCAGCGCCATCTTCCTGTCGCGCACCGAGGAGCAGGCGCCCGGCAGTCTGGTGATGGTGGTCTGGGAGGGCACCCGGCCGATCCTGATCGAGGTGCAGGCGCTGCTCGACGACTCGGCGCTGGGCAATCCGCGGCGGGTGGCGGTGGGCGTCGACCAGAACCGTCTGTCCATGCTGCTGGCGGTGCTGCATCGCCACGGCGGACTGTTCACCGGCGATCAGGACGTGTTCCTCAACGTGGTCGGCGGGGTCAAGGTGCTCGAGACCAGCGCCGACCTGGCGGTGCTGCTGGCGGTGGTGTCGAGCCTGCAGAGCCGCCCGCTGCCGCGTGAGCTGGTGGTGTTCGGCGAGGTCGGCTTGTCCGGCGAGATCCGCCCGGTGCCGAGCGGCCAGGAGCGCATCGTCGAGGCCGCCAAGCACGGCTTCCGGCGCGCCATCGTGCCGCGCGGCAACGCCCCCAAGCACTCGCCCGAGGGCATGGAAGTGGTGCCCGTGGACAAGCTGGCCGATGCGCTGGAAGCACTCTAGGCGCCCACCCCGCGAAGCGTGAAATCGCCGTCCAGCGACGGGGCGGGGGCGCGGTGTTGTAGAATGCCGGGAAACGACGCCAAGGAGACCGTGATGAGTGCCATCCGTCTGACGCAGTACAGCCACGGCGCCGGCTGTGGCTGCAAGATCGCCCCCGACGTCCTCGACGGCATCCTCGCCAAGGCCGGGCCGGGTGCCAGCCACTCGCGGCTGATCGTAGGCAACCAGGGCCGCGAGGACGCCGCCGTCTACGACCTGGGCGACGGCCGCGGCATGATCGCCACCACCGATTTCTTCATGCCGATCGTCGACGATCCCTTCGACTTCGGCCGTATCGCCGCCACCAACGCCATCAGCGACGTCTACGCCATGGGCGGCACGCCGATCATGGCGCTGGGCATCCTCGGCTGGCCGATCGACAAGCTCGGCGCCGATATCGCCGGCGACGTGGTCGGCGGCGCCCAGGCGGTCTGCCGCGAGCTGGGCCTGGCGCTGGCCGGCGGCCACTCCATCGACGCGCCGGAGCCGATCTTCGGCCTGTCGGTCAATGGTCTGGTCGACCTCGAGCACCTCAAGCTCAACAAGGGCGCCCAGGTCGGCGACCTGCTGTACCTCACCAAGCCGCTGGGCGTGGGCCTGCTGACCACCGCCGAGAAGCAGGGGCTGATCCAGCCCGGCCACCAGGGCCTGGCGCGGCGCACCATGCTCGCCTCCAACCGCATCGGCGCCGAGCTGGCGAAGATTCCCGGCGTGCATGCCATGACCGACGTCACCGGCTTCGGCCTGGCCGGTCATCTCAGCGAGGTCTGCGAGGCTAGCGGTGTGGCCGCGCGCATCGACTTCCGCCGCCTGCCGCGTCTCGCCGAGGCCGAGTCCTACCGCCGCCAGGGCGCGGTGCCCGGCGGCAGCGCCCGCAATCGCGAGGCCCTGGGCAAGGCCCTGCCGGCCATGGATGACGCCCACTGGCAGTGGCTGTGCGACCCGCAGACCTCCGGCGGCCTGCTGCTGTCGGTGCATCCGTCCTGGGAGGATGACGTCGAGCGCGTCGGCCGCCAGTACGGTCTCGAGCTCGAGCCGTTCGGCGAGGTGATCGCCGAGCGCGGCGAGACGCGCATCGAGGTGAAGGGATGAATCTGCCGCTGGTCGAGCCGGACCTCGCGCTGCTGCGCGAGGGTCGGGCCCTGATCGACGTGCGCGCCCCGGTGGAGTTCGCCCAGGGCGCGCTGCCCGGGGCGGTCAACCTGCCGCTGATGGACGACGAGGAGCGTCATCTCGTCGGCATCGCTTACAAGCAGCAGGGCCAGCAGGCCGCCATCGAGCTGGGCGAGCGGCTGGTCAGCGGCGGCATCAAGGCCGCCCGGGTCGACGCCTGGCGGCGCGAGCTGGAGGTCCATCCCGACGCCATCGTCTACTGCTTCCGCGGCGGGATGCGCTCTCAGATCGCCCAGCAGTGGCTGGCCGAGGCCGGCATGACCCGGCCGCGCATCCGCGGCGGCTGGAAGGCCATGCGCCAGGCGCTGTGCGCGCACATCGACGCCGCCGCCGAGCGGCCGATGCTGGTGGTGGGCGGACTCACCGGCTGCGCCAAGACCTCGCTGATCACCGCCCTGGATCAGGGCCTGGACCTGGAGGGCTGCGCGCGCCATAAGGGCTCGGCCTTCGGCCGTCATCCGCTGCCGGCGCCGTCGCAGATCGACTTCGAGCACGCCATGGGGCTGCGGCTGCTGGAGCTGCCGGGGCCGCTGGTGCTGGAGGACGAGTCGCGCCACATCGGCTCGGCCAACGTGCCGCTGACCTTCTGGCGCGGCATGGAGGCCGCCCCGCGGATTCGCGTCGAGATGCCGCTGGACTGGCGGCTGGCGCAGATCCACAAGGACTACATCGACGATCTGTGGACGGTCTATCGCCAGCAGTTCGGCGACTGGCTGGGCTGGACGCTGATGCGCAAGCAGCTGTCCGGCGCGCTGGGTCGGCTCAGGAAGCGCCTCGGCGGCGCCCGGCTGGCGCGGCTGCAGCGCTTGCAGGAGCTGGCCTTCCGCGAGCACGAGCGCGGCAATCGCCAGGCCCACGAGGCCTGGCTGGCACCGCTGCTCACCGAATACTACGACCCCATGTATCGCTACCAGCTGGAGAAGCACGACGACCAGCGCTTCCTCCACGTGGGCGACTGGGACAGCTGCCTGGCCTTCGCCCGCGACTGGGTCGCCGAGGCCGAATCAGCGCGCCGGCCGAGCGCCACCGCCTCTGCCTGAGGGGTCAGCGCATCGTGGCGTGCCTGGCCCACTGGGTGAGCACCCGGTCGAGCAGCGGCGCCAGGCGGTCGAAGCGCCGTGAATCGTCGAGCATCGCCTCGCGCTCCTGGCGATAGGGGCTCTCGGCGTCGCCCTCCGGGCGCGGCAGGTGGTCGAGCATGGCGGTGACGCTCTCGGCGGTGGACTCCAGATGGCACAGCAGGCCGATCACCCGGCCGGCGTCCCAGGCGAAGCCCTGCAGCGGGCTCGCCGCGGTGCCGCCCAGCGGCAGGGCATCCTCGGGCAGGGCGAAGATCTCGCGGTGCCAGGTGAAGGCCTCGAAGCGCTCGGGCAGGTCGAAGGGGCTGGCCTCGGCCAGAGTCACGGTCTGCCAGCCGGTCTCGGCCAGGGTGCCGCGGGACACCGGGGCGTCCAGCGCCTCGGCGATGCGCCGGGCGCCGTGACCGATGCCGAGCAGTGGCTTGCGGCCGTCCAGGGTGCGCTCGATCAGCTTGCGCTCGCCACGATCCCAGGCGGCGGGCGCCTCGCCCTCGGGAGCGTCGAGCACGATCAGCGCCTCGACGTCGCCGGGCCGCGGCGGCAGCTCGCCCTCGTCGAGGTGGAACACGGTGTGGCTGTGGCCCATGCTGTCGAGCCAGTCGCCGATGCGGGCGGGCCCCAGATGGGGGCTGTGCTGAAGCAGGTGAACGTGCATGCGGGCGACCTCGCCATATCGGCAAAAACTTCAGGGAAGGCAGGGTACATGAACGCGGCCCTCAAGGAACAGATACTGACCGTGCTGGCCGAGATCCCGCCGGGGCGGGTCACCACCTACGGGCGCATCGCCGCCATGACCGAGGGCGGCACGCCCCGGCTGGTGGCCCGGGCGCTGCGCGAGCTGCCGTCCGGACACGGCCTGCCGTGGTTTCGGGTGATCACCGCCTCGCGCAAGCTGGCCGACCATCCCGGCGCCGACGAGCAGCGCCGGCGGCTGATCGGCGAGGGTGTGGCGTTCGATGCGCGGGGCAGAGTGGCCCCCGAACGGCTCTGGCCTTGAGTGAGCACAGGGACGATGTCGAGACAGCGATATTCCAAGGAGAATCCATGAGCGGTTTCTTTCAGCGCCTGCAGCGGCTCGAGCCGCGCCGTCAGCAGGCCTTCATGGCGGCGCTGTGCGAGCGGCTGCTGCCCAACTATGCCTTCTACGCCGAGGCCACCGGCCACGGCGATCCCAAGGCGCTGCGGGTCGTGCTCGATCTGGTGTGGGAGCGGCTGGCGGTCAAGGACGCGCGCATCGACTTCGATCGCCAGGCCGAGAAGCTGGCCGAGCTGGAGCCGCCGGCCGAGGATGACAGCTTCGGCGCCCGTCGCGCGCTGGAAGCGGTGGTGGCGATCTCGTCGCTGCTCGACACCCTGCGCGGCGACTCGCCGGAGGCGGTGCTGGAGGTGAGCCGGACCTCTCGCGGCGGCGTGCGCGCCTTCATCGAGCTGACCGAGGGCGAGGAGGACGGCGAACGCCTCGCCGCCATCGTGCGCGAGCATCCGCTGATGGGGGACGAGAACGGCTTCCAGGATGCGGTGCTCGAGGCGGTGGAAGGCGAGCTCGGCCGCGACGCCCTCAAGGCGCTGCGCCGGCTGGGCCGCAACGAGGGCGTCAGCAACCTGGGGCTGTCGATGGACTAGCGGCTAGAAGCGCGCACCGGCGGTCACCATCATGCCGGCGGTGCCGAACACGATCAGGTCGGACTCGAAGCGTCCCCATCGCGCGCCCACGCTGGGCAGCGCTACCGGCGCGGTCTCGAAGCGGTTGAAGGGGATCTTGTCGCGGTACTCGTCCTGGTAGCCGTGCAGCAGGCCGCCGGTGAGCTTGGCGCGTATAGTCAGCCGCTCGGTGGGCTGCCAGAAGGGGAACTCGCGCCCCGCATACCAGTACCAGGTGGGCTGGTCGAAGGAGTTCTTGAACCAGGCGGTGCCGGCGAGCCAGCGCTGCGGGTTATGCAGCTCCAGGCTGACAAGCTGCTGCCGGTTGTTGTGTTCCGGGTCGGCGCTGAAGTGTCGGGTGTAGAGGCTGGTCTGCACCAGCACATGGTCCAGCGTCGGCGCCGGGGGCCAGGCCGGCTCCGCCTCGGCGGCGGCCGGGCCGGCGAGCGCCAGCATTGCAGGCAGGGCCAGCCTGCCTGCCACCTTCCATGGTGATGTCATTCGTGTCCTTGTCTCCGGAGGCCTGTCAGAGGCGCATTTCGATGCCGCGTTCGGCCATGTAGCGCTTGGCCTCGGGGATGGTGTACTCGCCGAAGTGGAAGATGCTGGCCGCCAGCACCGCGTCGGCGCCGCCGTCCTTCACGCCCTCGACCAGGTGGTCGAGGTTGCCCACGCCGCCGGAGGCGATCACCGGCACGCTCACCGCTTCCGAGATGGCGTGGGTCACGCCGATGTCGAAGCCGATCCTGGTGCCGTCGCGGTCCATGCTGGTCAGCAGCAGCTCGCCGGCGCCCAGGTCGACCATCTTCCTGGCCCACTCCACGGCATCGAGCCCGGTGGGGCGGCGGCCGCCGTGGGTGAAGATCTCCCAGCGCGGTGCCTCGCCTTCCTCGGAGACCTTCTTGGCGTCGATGGCCACCACGATGCACTGGCTGCCGAAGCGCTCGGCGGCCTCGTGCACGAACTCGGGGTTGTGCACGGCGGCGGTGTTGATCGACACCTTGTCGGCGCCAGCGTTGAGCATGGTGCGGATGTCGTCGCAGGTGCGGATACCGCCGCCCACGGTCAGCGGGATGAAGACCTCGCCGGCGATGCGCTCGACCATCTCCACCGTGGTGCCGCGGTCCTCGTGGCTGGCGGTGATGTCGAGGAAGGTGATCTCGTCGGCGCCCTGCTGGTTGTAGCGCTGGGCGATCTCCACCGGGTCACCGGCGTCGCGGATGCCGATGAAGTTGACGCCCTTGACCACCCGGCCGGCATCGACGTCCAGGCAGGGGATGATGCGCTTGGCGAGTCCCATGGTGTCAGCTCCCGTCGCGTTGGCCGGTGAGGCGGTCGCACAGTGCCTGGGCCTCGGCCACGTCCAGGCTGCCTTCGTAGATGGCGCGACCGGTGATGGCGCCGAGGATGCCCGGCTCGCCGGCCGCGATCAGTTCGCGCAGGTCGTCGAGGTTGGTCACGCCGCCGGAGGCGATCACCGGCAGGCCACCCTCGCGGGCCAGCTCGGCGGTGGCCTCGACGTTGACGCCGCCCATCATGCCGTCGCGGGCGATGTCGGTGTAGACGATCGAGGACACGCCGTCGTCGGCGAAGCGCTTGGCCAGTTCGGTGGCCTTCAGGGTCGAGACCTCGGCCCAGCCGTCGGTGGCCACGAAGCCGTCGCGAGCGTCCAGGCCGACGATCACGTGGCCGGCGAAGGCCTGGCACATCTCGGTGACGAAGGCCGGTTCCTTGACCGCCTTGGTGCCGATGATGACCTGGGACACGCCGGCGTCCAGGTAGTGCTCGATGGTCTCGGCCGAGCGGATGCCGCCGCCGATCTGGATCGGCAGGTTGGGGTAGGCGCGGGCGATGGCGGTGACCGCCTCGCCGTTGACCGGCTCGCCCTCGAAGGCGCCGTTGAGGTCGACCAGGTGCAGGCGGCGGGCGCCGGCCTCGACCCAGCGCGCGGCCATGGCCACGGGATCGTCGCCGTAGGTGGTGGCATCGTCCATCCGCCCCTGCTTGAGGCGAACGCACTTGCCGTCCTTGAGATCGATGGCGGGGATTACCAGCATGTCCAGTCCTCTACGGGCGCTCAGCGGGCGCCCCTTTGATTGTCAGGCGCGGCAGCGGGCGCCCTGGAAATTGTCGTAGGCGCGGCAGCGGGCGCCCTGGAAATTGTCGTAGGCGCGGCAGCAGGCGCCCTGGAAATGGTAAGGGGCGCGGGGTCGGGCGCCCTTGAAACCGTTGTCATGGGCGCGGCAACGGGCGCCCTGGAAATGCTGCAGTGGCCGCTCAGGGCTCCCACTGCACGAAGTTTTCCAGCAGTCGAAGGCCGGCCCGGGAGCTCTTCTCCGGATGGAACTGCACGGCGAAGGTGGCATCGCGGCCGGTGGCCACGTGGGCGGTGACGCGACCGTAGTCGGTGGTGCCGAACACCTGGGCGTCCTCGCCGGCCTCCACGTAGTAGCTGTGCACGAAGTAGAAGTGCTCCTGGTCGTCGATGCCCTTCCACAGTGGGTGGTCGTGGCGCTGGCGCACCAGGTTCCAGCCCATGTGCGGCACCTTCAGGCGATGGTCCATGTCGTCGCGCATGTCGACGGGGAAGCGGCGCACCTGGCCGGTCATGAAGCCCAGGCAGTCGATGCCGCCGTTCTCCTCGCTGCGCTGATGCAGCATCTGCTGGCCGACGCAGATGCCGAGCAGCGGCTTGGCCTGCTGGGCCAGCAGCTCCTCGACCAGGCCGCGCAGCTCGGTGCGCTCGAGTTCGCCCATGCAGTCGCGGATGGCGCCCTGGCCGGGCAGCACCAGGCGCGTGGCGCCCTGGATGCGGCGGGCGTCGCGGGTCACCACTACGTGCTCGTGGGTGACGTGCTCCAGTGCCTTGGCGACGGAATGCAGGTTGCCCATTCCGTAGTCGATGACGGCAATGGTCATGGGACGCTCCTCGTGTCGGTCGGCGGGATCACAGGCTGCCCTTGGTGGACGGCATCTGGCCGGCCATGCGCGGGTCTTCGGCGGCGGCCATGCGCAGCGCCCGGCCGAAGGCCTTGAAGATGGTTTCCGCCTGATGGTGGGCGTTGAAGCCCTTCAGGTTGTCGATGTGCAGGGTGACCTTGGCGTGGTTCACGAAGCCCTGGAAGAACTCCCAGAACAGCTGGGTATCCAGGCGGCCGATGCTGGCGCGGGTGAACTCGACGTCCATGAACAGGCCCGGGCGCCCGGAGAAGTCTACCACGACCCGCGACAGCGCCTCGTCGAGCGGCACGTAGGCGTGGCCGTAGCGGTAGATGCCGCGCTTGTCGCCGATCGCCTGGTCGAAGGCCTGGCCCAGGGTGATGCCGAGATCCTCGACGGTGTGGTGGTCGTCGATGTGCAGGTCGCCCACTGCCTTGATCTCGAGGTCGATCATGCCGTGGCGGGCGACCTGGTCGAGCATGTGGTCGAGGAAGGGGACGCCGGTCTCGCAGACCAGCTGGCCCTTGCCGTCGAGGTTCACGGTGACCGTGATCTGGGTTTCCTTGGTGTCGCGGGTGACCGTGGCGATACGCTCGGACATGTCGGGTCTCCAGCGCCTGGGCGCGTGTCGTGATGGGGGGGCCGCCGTCGGGGCGGAAAAGACGGGGCGGCCCCGCCGTTGCAAGGCTGCCATTATAGTGAAACGCTACCCCCATTCGCTACAATGCCCCAACCATGCGGCAGGCCCGGCCTGCCTCTTTCAGGGAGATACCTGCATGCCGGTCACGCTACAGCGCGTCGATCAAGCGACCTGGGAAGCGGACGCCCAGGTACGCCACGATCTGACACGCATCTACGCCGATGCCCCCGCCGAGCGCCTGCCGGCCCCGCCCGAGCGATTCGTCGACGACCATCTGGCCGCCGAGCGCTTCTTCTTCTGTGCCCGTTTCAATGATCGTCTGCTGGGGGCGCTGGCCGTCTCCCCGGATGACCAGGCCTGGTGGCTGTCGCACCTGTGCGTGCGCCAGACCACCCGCCGCCGCGGCGTCGGCTCGCGGCTGCTGGCCCTCACCGGCGAGGCCGCCCACGCCGACGGCCGCCGGCTGCGCGTGCTGGCCTCCCAGCTGCCCATGGCCGATCAGGTGCTGCTGAGCCGCATGGGCTACCGCCTGACCCAGGAAGGCGACTACTTCGAACTGGATCTCTCGCCCAAAGGAGCCGGGCAATGAAGCGAATCCTGCGTACTCTGCTGGCCGCCATCGGGGTCCTCGGCCTGGTGCTGGTCGGTGCCGTGGTGTTCATCACCACCTTCTTCGACCCCGAGGACCTCAAGCCACGACTGGTCGACGTCGTGCGCGAGCACAGCGGGCTGGAGCTGGAGCTGGACGGCCCGCTGAGCTGGTCCTTCTACCCGCGGCTGGGTGTCGGCGTGGAAAGCGCCGAGGCGCGCCTGCCGGAACAGGTCGTCGACGACGCGCCCTTCGCCGCCTTCGACCACGCCGAGGTCAGCCTGGCGATGGCCCCGCTGCTGCGCGGCGAGATCGCCATCGACGGCCTGACCCTCGAGGGGGTCGACCTCAACCTCGAGCGCAACGCCGAGGGGCGTGGCAACTGGGAGGCGCTGATCGAGCGCCTGCGCAACCGCGGCGAGCAGGCCGAGGCGGTGCTGGCGCCGGCCAGCGCCGGCCCCAACCCTCGTGGCGATGCCAGCGCCCTGGACGTGGCGCTGAACATCGCCAGCGTGCAGGTGCGCGGCGGCCGCATCGACTATCGCGACGTCCAGGCCGGGCGAGAGATAACGCTCTCGGACGTCGACATCACCGGCAGCAACGTCAATCCCGATCATCCCTTCCCGCTCAGCGCCAGCCTCGACGTCGCGCTGCGCGACGGGCTGGGTGCCGAGACGCCGCAGCTGGCCAGCGAGCTGAGTCTCGAGACACGGGTCAGCCTGGGGCTGGCCGAGGGGCGTCATGTGCTCCAGGGGCTGGCGCTGGACACCCATACCCGCCTCGACGGTGCCGACGAAGCCCAGCGGCTCGAGCTCGCCGCCGACGAGCTGGTGCTCGATCTCTCCGGCGACCGGGTGCGGGTGAATGGTGGCCAGCTGGAGGCCGGCCTGATGGGCCCGCGGCTGGGCGAGCAGCGCCTGCCGCTGTCGCTGGCCTTCGGTCTCGACGCCGACCTGGCCGCCCGAAGCGCTCGCCTGAGCGAGCTGGCGCTGAGCGGGCCCGACGGCCTCGACCTCCAGGGCAACCTGACGCTGACCGAGCTGGTCGAGGCGCCGGCCTACGAGGGCCAGTTGAGCCTCGCCGAGCTCTCGCTACGGCCCTGGCTGGAGCGCTTCGACGCTCTGCCGGACATGGCCGCCGACGCGGCCCTGAGCCAGGTGGCGCTGACCAGCCCCATCGAAGGCGACCTGGAGCGCGTCACCCTCGACGGCCTTAACCTCAAGCTCGACGGCAGCACCTTCAACGGTCGCCTGGGGGCGAACCTCGACGGCACGCGCCTGGAGGCCGACCTGCAGGGCGACCGTCTGAACATGGACGACTACCTGCCGGCCGCTGATCCTTCCGCCGAGACCGCCGGCGGCCCGAGCCTGCCGGGCGTGGGGCGTGCCCTGGCTCAGGACGCACGGCAGGCGCTGCTGCCCGCCGACTGGCTGGCCACGCTTTCCCTCGACGCCGAGCTGAGCCTCGGCGAATTGATCCTGATGGATCAGAGCTTCAGCGACGTCAGCCTGACGCTGGCCGGGAATAACGGCCGTCAGCGGCTGGTGAACTTTGCGTCCGGCCTCCACGAGGGCCGTCTCTCGGCCACCGGCGAGCTGGACGCCCGCGAGACGCCGCTGCGCTGGCAGCTGTCGCCGCGCGTCGAGAACCTGCGTCTGGGCTCGCTGCTGACTTCGCTGGGCGAGGAGCCGGCGCCGCTGGAAGGCAGGCTGAGCGCCGAGGGCGAGCTGACGACCCGCGGCAACAGCGTGCCCGAGCTCAAGCGTGCCCTGAACGGTCGGCTCGCCACGCGCCTGGCCGAGGGGCGCATTCCCGGCGTCAACGTCTCCCAGGAGCTGTGCACCACCACCGCGCGCCTGGAAGGCGAGAGCACCAGCCGCGACTGGGCCCCGGACACCCGCTTCCAGCGCGCCGAGGCCAGCTTCCGCATCCGCGATGGCGTGGCCGAGAGCGATGACCTGAATGTCGCCATCCCCGGCATCGGCCTGGGCGGCGAGGGCAGCTTCGACCTGACCAGCGAGCGCTTCGCCCTGCGCGCCAACGCCCGCTTCACCGGCGAGGACGTGGACGCCGCCTGCGAGGTCAATCGGCGGCTGGTCGACGTGCCCTTCCCGGTGCGCTGCGAGGGTCAGCTGGGCGGCGACAGCGGCGAGTGGTGTCGCTTCGACCGCGACGCCTTCCGCTCCACGCTGGGCGACCTGCTGCGCGAGGAAGTCTCTCAGCGCGCCAACGACAAGCTGCGCGAGAGCCTCGGCAACGCGGTGGAAAAACTCGACGAACGCATCGGCGATGATTCGCGTCGGGAACTTCGCGACGCCCTCGATGGTCTCTTCAATTGAGCAAGCAATAGCCAGTCCCTGCGCCGACTCTTATAGTCGGCGCTTTTTTTCGTGCCGAGACAATGCCCATGACGGAGACGCCCCCCGCCATCCTGCCTCCCGACACCTTCCAGCGACGCCTGCTCGAGTGGTTCGACGTCCACGGCCGCCACGACCTGCCCTGGCAGCACGAGCGCACGCCCTACCGGGTGTGGGTCTCGGAGATCATGCTGCAGCAGACCCAGGTCGCCACCGTGATTCCCTACTTCGAGCGCTTCATGGAGCGCTTCCCCGACGTGCGCTCGCTGGCGGCCGCCGAGCAGGACGAGGTGCTGCATCTATGGACCGGGCTCGGCTACTACGCCCGCGGGCGCAACCTGCACAAGGCCGCCCAGGTAGTCGTAGAAGAACACGACGGCGAGTTCCCGGTGCACAGCCTCGACGCCATGGCCGCGCTGCCCGGCATCGGCCGCTCCACCGCCGGCGCGGTGATCGCCCAGAGCACCGGCCGGCGGGCGGTGATCCTCGACGGCAACGTCAAGCGCGTGCTCACGCGGCTGCACGCCGTGGAAGGCTGGCCCGGCCGGCCCGCGGTGGAGCGTGAGCTGTGGGGCCTCGCCGAGCACTACACGCCCGAGCGCCGGGTGGTCGACTTCACCCAGGCGATGATGGATCTGGGCGCCACCCTGTGCCGTCGCGGCCAGCCCGACTGCGAGCGCTGCCCCTTCAATGACGTGTGCGTGGCCCGGGCACGCGGCGAGCAGAAGCGCTTTCCGGAGTCCAAGCCCAGGAAGGCCATTCCCACCCGCACCACCACCATGCTGCTGCTGCAGGACGAGGCCGGGCGGGTACTGCTCGAGCAGCGCCCCTCCAGCGGCCTGTGGGGCGGGCTGTGGAGCCTGCCGCAGTTCGATACCTCGCTGGAGCTGCGCGCCTGGCTCGACCACCACGCCCCCGGTGCTAGCCTGGAAGCGCCCTGGGAGGCCTTCACCCACGTGTTCAGCCATTTCCGCCTCGAGATCACCCCGCAGCCGGCGCGGGTGAGCCGGCTCGACGGCGTGGGCGAGGCGCGGCGCTGGTTCGACCCCGCCGAGCCGGACAGCATCGGCCTGGCCGCGCCGGTGAAAGGCTTGCTGGACGCGCTGCGCCCCTTCACCCTGAGCGTCCAGGACGCGCCCCATTCTTCCTCATCCCAGGAGCCATGACCGATGAGCCAGACCGTCTTCTGCCGCAAGTACCAGCAAGAACTCGAGGCCCTGCCGTTCCCGCCGCTGCCGGGCAAGAAGGGCCAGGAGATCCAGGCCACCGTTTCGAAGCAGGCCTGGGAGGAGTGGCAGGCCCTGCAGACCCGCCTGATCAACGAGAAGCACCTCAACATGCTCGAGCCCTCGGCGCGCGAGTACCTGATGGAGCAGCTGGAGCGTTTCCTCGATAACGAGCAGACCGATCAGGCGGAAGGCTTTGTGCCGCCCGAAAAGTAGGCGTGACGGGGCCTGCAGCCGTCTTCCAACTTTTTGAATCGAAAAGAGTTGACGACAGCGGGCCATTACGGTTTAATACGCACCGTTGGCGAGGGCCAGATAGCTCAGTCGGTAGAGCAGGGGATTGAAAATCCCCGTGTCGGCGGTTCGATTCCGTCTCTGGCCACCACGTTGGGGTATAGCCAAGCGGTAAGGCACCGGTTTTTGGTATCGGCATGCGCAGGTTCGAATCCTGCTACTCCAGCCACGCCAACATAAGTTTTCGAGAAGCCGTGAACGAAGGTTCACGGTTTTTCTCGCTCAGGGAGGATCTTTCCTCCTCGCATGGGTTGCAGGCGCCGTTGCCGGCATAGCTCAGTTGGTAGAGCAACTGACTTGTAATCAGTAGGTCCCGGGTTCGACTCCTGGTGCCGGCACCATTTAAAGTGCTTTGCGATCAACGCGTTAGAGCGACATCTAAACCGCCCTTGAAGGCGGTTTTTTTGTGCGTGTCAACAAAGTGTCAACGCCTCCCTTCCTCGAAGCAAAAAAAGCCCCTCGGGACATGAGAGGCTGAAAGCCGTACCAAGCGGGGGAATGCTTTGACGGCAAGAAAAAATAAATGAAATAAAGTTTCAAATAAAGCAAATTATTGTTAGTTAACAAATGCTTACCTTGGCTCCGTTTCCTCGTGAAGCTTGGCGATCGCTCGAGACGAGCGACAACCTCGAGGGGGCGGGAGCGAAGTGGCCGTAGCGCAGGGGGGGGCATGGATATCGAGGGGGCCGGCGCTCTCCTTCCGGCAAAAAAAAGACCCGCCGGAGAGGGCGGGTCAGACGGCTTGCGAGCAGGGACATTCGTTAAGCCTGCTCATCATACCCAACGGAGGCATTCTCCATGCTGGAGTATGCGCCCTCATTCAGGGGGTGTTTGCACTCAAGTTGTTGATACGCCTGCCGAAGCAAAAAAAGCCCGCCAAACGGCGAGCCGGAATCTCGGATTTTCCCAAAGCCAGATCCATATCACGTGTCACCTCGTGATAGAGCCATTCTAACTTCGGATTCTTGCACTTGGATGACGTCGGACCTGGGGTGTCCGGCTTCGGACAAAAAAAGCCCGCCGGGGCTGGCGGGCAAAGGGACTTACAGGACAGGGAACTCGGTAAGTGTGCTAACTGTACCGCTCCGACTCCGCGGCGCCCATCCAAGAATCTGCATGGCTCCGTTAGCGTGGGTCTATCGCCGCACCACCGCTCTGGCAAGCAGTGACTCGTTGGATGGCGAGCCAACGTGCCGGGGGAGTCCCGGCGCCTAGACACGATTCCCGTGATGAGCCTCTCGAGGCAGGCGCGTGTCTTCATCCCGCGAGGACAGGGGCGCGTCTAGAGGCAGCTGATCCGGTCGCGGCCATTGCGCTTGGCGGTGTACAGGGCGGTGTCGGCACGCTTGAACAGCTGCGCATGGGTTTCCCCCCTGTGATGCTCGCTGACGCCGCCGCTGACGGTGACCTGGAGTGACTGACCGTCCTCCAGGGTGAGGCGGCCGGCGTCCACATGTTCGCGCACCCGCTCCAGGACGGCGACGGCCCCCGGGGTGCGGGTACCACGCAGTACCACCACGAATTCCTCGCCGCCGGTGCGTGCCACCAGGTCGTCCTCGCGCAGGCTCTCGGCGACCCGTCCGCTCAGCCACTGGAGCACGGTGTCGCCGGCGTCGTGGCCATGCAAGTCGTTGATCCGCTTGAAGTGGTCGATGTCGATCACGGCGAGGGAGAAAGGCTCGTCACGGGCCTCGTGGGCATCGATCAACGCTTCGACGTGCTGGTCCAGATAGGCGCGGTTGGGCAGGCCGGTCAGGTAGTCGCGCAGTGCCTTGTTGGCCATGCGGTCGAGCTCCTGGCGGACCTGCTCGATCTCCGCCTCGTCGGTGATCACGCGCTCCACCGCGTCGGCGATCAGCCGCACCAGCTCGATCTCCATCTGGTCGAAGGGTTCCTGGCGCGGCTGGGCGCTGGAGAAGTTGAGCGTGCCCCAGACCTCGCCGTTGAGGCGCAGCGGCGTACCGATGTAGGTCTCCAGCCCGAAGGTCTGGTAGCAGGGATGGCCACTGATGCGCGTGTCCTGGCCGGCCGCATTGGTGTGGAAGACGTCCTCGGTATCGAGCATCACGCGGCAGTAAGTATCGCCCAGGGCAAAGGTGTCGCCCGGCGAGAGGTCCGCCACGTCGGAGGCGGCCCACTTGAGGATGTACTGCTCGTCGATGATGCGGCTGACCAGGCCGATATCCAGAGACAGATAGGCGAGCGCGTCGCGCAGCAGTTGATCGACGATCTTGTCGGGGCCGATGTCGGTGCGGTTCGTGCTGCTGTGCACGTCGCGCAGCAGCTGGATCATGGCGCGGTACTCGGAGATGTCCTGGATGATCGCGTACAGGCCGACCACCTCGCCCTCCAGGAAATCGGGCGTGTAGTGCACCTTGAAGTAGCAGGTGCGGCCATCCGCGAGGGTCAGGCGATCCTCATAGGTGATCTCCTCGCCCGCCAGCGCTCGCTGCAGGCGCGGCTGGATGCGCTCGAAGGAGGCGGGCGTCATCACCGTGGCGACCGGCCTGCCGTACAGCGACTCGCGATCGATGCCGATGAAGTCCACATAGGCCTGGTTGTTGAAGCGGAAGCAGAACTCACGATCGACGTAGGCCACCATGATGGGCAGCTGATCGGCGAGCCGTCCGATGATGCCCTGGTCGACTTTCATGGTCGTGGTGAGCTTGATGACGAAGCTGCCATCGGCGAGGCCATAGTAGCTGCCGGCGCCGTCCTCGAACCCCCAGGTCTCGCCGGGGCGAATCTCCTGGCGCGCCAGGCTTTCGGCCACGGCGCCACCGAGCCGGGCGCGTATGTCCTTGAGCTCGGGCAGGGCCATGCCGATAAGCGCCGCCGGTTCCCGGTCCAGCAGCATCCGGGTATCGCCCAGGGCGTCGATGATGCGCTGGTCGCGCGAGACATGCAGGTAGGCGGATTGCGAGAGGCTGAGCACCTCCTCCCACCAGGCAGGTTGGTTGGCCACGCTGGATCACCCTTGTGGAGCTTTTGTCGACGATGTTCTTACTCTGCCTCTGTCGCACGCGCGGGTCTATGAGCGATTTTGCGAATATTGATCGTGGGCCGTCATCGAGTCTGTGGTGGTGCGATTCGTTGCTCGATGCCCCTATCCCGAGACGAAAAAAAGCCCGCCCCGGAGGGGCGGGCCAACCTCGCATCTGGTGTGATGCTCGCTCTGCCTGATCACGAGCACGCCTCGTGATGGTTCCATCCTGGCCCCGTTGTCTTGCAATGAGATGACAGGGCTGGGCGGGCCCCGATGATATCGCGCACAAAAAAGACCCGCCGGGACTGGGCGGGTCATGTAAGGCTTACCAAGCGGGGAACTCGAGTAAGCCAAGCTATCATCCCATGTTGCTTATATGACTAATGTTTAAAAATGCCAACATTCTTGCCCGCTTTTTATTGCTCAAGCGTTCAGCGATGCCGCCGGCAGGCCGACCCGACCCGACCCGACCCGACCCGACCCGAGCCGGCATCGGCAACGAGCCCTTGAAATGCCGCCAGGGCGTCGCCAGTGTACGGCCCTGGGGCCGCCATGGCCCCGGCCGTGCGGCTGACCGCCGTCGGTAGCGAGATCGAATCTGAACCCCATTCCGACTGCAAAGGAGGTAGTGGATGTCAGTGCAGACATCGTCCGACCGACCGCATCATCAGGCGACTCCGTTCGATATCGTCGATTCCCCGGATCCCCAGAGCCGGGTGCGCAGCGCCCCACGCCCCGGCGAGGACCCGTATCCCACCCGGCTGTCCGAGCCCCTCGACCTGCCGTGGCTGAGTCGCCACGAGCCGGTGGTGAAGGGTCATGACGGCGAGGGCCCGCTCTCCGCGGCGCAGCTCGACGCGTTCGAGCGCCAGGGCTTCCTGTTCGAGCCCGATTTCCTCACGGGCGACGAGCTCGACGAGCTGCGTCGGGAGCTCAAGGTGCTGCTCGAGAACGACGCCTATCGCGGCCGCGATTTCAGCATCACCGAGCCCCGGGGCAATGAGATCCGCTCGCTGTTCGCCGTGCACTTCCTGTCGAAGGTCTTCGGCCGCCTGACCCATGATCCGCGCCTGACCGGTCGCGCCCGGCAGATCCTCGGCGGCGAGCCCTACGTGCATCAGTCGCGCATCAACTACAAGCCGGGCTTCGAGGGGCAGGGCTTCAACTGGCACTCCGACTTCGAGACCTGGCACGCGGAGGACGGCATGCCGGCCATGCACGCGGTGAGCGCCTCCATCGTGCTGACCGACAATCACGCCTTCAACGGCCCGCTGATGCTGGTGCCGGGCTCCCACCGGGTGTTCGTGCCCTGCCTGGGCGAGACGCCGGAGGACCATCACAAGCAGTCGCTCAAGACCCAGGAGGTCGGGGTGCCGAGCCGCGAGGCGCTACGCCGGCTGATCGATCGGCACGGCATCGAGGCGCCCACCGGCGCCGCCGGCGGGCTGCTGCTGTTCGACTGCAACACCCTGCACGGCTCCAACGCCAACATGTCCCCGGATCCGCGCAGCAATGCCTTCTTCGTCTACAACCGCCGCGACAACCGCTGTGTCGAGCCCTTCGCCGCCGGCAAGCGCCGGCCGCGTTTCCTGGCGCATGCGCCCGACGAGGCCTGGACGCCGGAGGACTGACGCCGCGCCACCCCTGGGCGTAGACTGAACGGCAGTGTCGTTCCATTCGTCAGCCAGGAGTCGCATCGTCATGCGTTTCATTCCCCGTTTCACCGATGGCCGGGCCTGTCCCCAGCCGCTGGGCAAGATCGTCTGCGTCGGTCGCAACTACGCCGAGCATGCCCGGGAGCTCGACAATCCGGTGCCCAGCGAGCCGCTGCTGTTCATCAAGCCGGCCACCAGCGCGGTGAGCCTCGAGGAGGCGATCGATGCGCCCTTCGCCCGTGGCGAGGTGCACTTCGAGACCGAGCTGGCGCTGCTGGTGGGCGAGACGCTGAAGGACGTCGGCGCCGCCGAGGCGGAGCGGGCCATCGTCGGTATCGGCCTGGCGCTGGACCTGACCCTGCGCGACGTCCAGGGCAAGCTCAAGGAGAAGGGCCATCCCTGGGAGGTGGCCAAGGGCTTCGATGGTGCCTGTCCGATGTCCGCCTTCCTGCCGCTCGGCGAGGTGCCGAACTGGAGCGCCCTGGCCTTCACCCTGGCGGTGGACGGCGAGGAGCGCCAGCACGGCCACGGCGCGGACATGCTGTTTCCGGTGCCCGATCTGGTCGCCGAGATGAGTCGCCATTTCACCCTGGAACCGGGCGACGTGGTACTCACCGGCACGCCCGCCGGCGTCGGCGAGCTTCCCCGCGGCGCCGAGCTGCGCCTGTCGCTGACCGGCGGGCTGGAGGTCGTGACCCGCGTGGTCGATTGACGCGACGCGAGGGCTCGGAAACGCGAAGGCCCCCGCCGGCATTGCCGGCGGGGGCCTCGTCGTGAGAGGGCGCCTCGGGCGAGGTGCCCCTGGCCGTTACTGCTGGGGCAGCTTGTAGGCCATCACGTAGTCACCGATGGTGGTGCCGATGGAGCCATGCCCCCCCGCGACCTGGACGACCATCTGCTCGCCCTGGCTGTTGAGGTAGGTCATGGGCGTGGCCTGGCCGCCGGCCGGCAGGCGGGTTTCCCACAGCTGCTCGCCGGTCTCGAGGTCGTAGCCGCGCAGGTAGTCGTCCACGCTGGCGGCCAGGAACACCACGCCGCTGTCGGTGATCACCGGACCGCCGATACCGGGCACGCCCAGGCGGATCTTCAGCGGCAGCGCGGTCATGTCCTCGACGGTGCCGTTCTTGTGCTGCCAGGCGACCTCACCGGTACGCAGGTCGGTGCCGGCCACGTAGCCCCACGGGGGCTGCTGGCAGGGCACGCCGAACGGCGACAGGAAGGGCTTCATCTCGACGGCGTAGTCGGCGCCGGCGTTCTCGTTGAGGCCCTGCTCGCCCTGGTTGGTCTCGCCCAGGTCGGCGCCGTCCTTCGGCACCAGGGTGGAGGTGAAGGCTAGGTAGAGCGGCATGCCGAACATCACCTGACGCTTCGGATCCACTGCCAGGCTGCCCCAGTTGAAGACGCCGAAGTTGCCCGGGAACACGATGGTGCCCTGCTCGGAGGGCGGCGTGTACTGGCCTTCGTAGCGCAGCGACTTGAACTGGATGCGGCACATCAGCTGGTCGAAGGGCGTGGCGCCCCACATGTCCGCTTCGCGCAGGGTCGGCGGACGGAATGTCAGGTCGGAGATCGGTTGGGTCTCGGCGGCGTGGTCGCCCTCGATAGTGCCCTGGGGCGCCGGCCGCTCGGAGATCGGGAAGATCGGCTCGCCGGTCTCGCGGTTCAGAACATAGACGTCGCCCTGCTTGGTGGGAATCACCAGTGCCGGTTGGCGGCCCTCGTCGGTGTCGAGGTCCAGCAGGCTCGGCTGGGCCGGGGTGTCCATGTCCCACAGGTCGTGGTGCACGAACTGCTGGACCCACTCGACCTGGCCGGTCTCGAGGCTCAGCGCCACCACCGAGCTGGCATAGGTCTCCTCGGCTTCGCTGCGGTACATGCCCAGCTGGTCCGGGGTGCGGTTGCCCATCGGGAAGTAGACCATGCCCAGCTCCTCGTCGGCGCTGGCGATCGACCAGCTGTTCGGCGAGCTGGTGCTGTAGGTCTCGTCCTCGGCGATCGGGGCGGTATCATCCGGATGGGCCGGATCCCAGTTCCACACCAGCTCACCGGTCTTGGCGTCGTAGGCACGGATCACGCCGGACGGCGAGTTGACGGCGTAGTTGTCGTTGACCGCACCGGCGACCACGACCTTGCCATCGGCCACCACGGGGGGGGAGGTGGAGTAGTAGAAGCCGGCCTGCTTGTACGGCATGTTGTGCATCAGGTCCAGCTCGCCGTTGTCGGCGAAGTTGGCGCAGCGGGCACCAGTGTTCGGATCCACCGCCAGCAGGCGGGCGTCTGAGGTCGGCATGAACAGCTGGGCGTCGCACTGGATCGGAGCGCGATCCTCGGCCGGGGCGCTGGCAATCTGCACGTCGAGGCTGTCGGCGTCGCCCTCGGCCGGCGGCAGGTAGGACACGCCGCGGCAGGTCTGGTGCTGGCGCGAGCTTTCGTCCGGCACCTTGGCGTCATACACCCACTGTTCCTCGCCGGTGTCGGCGTCCAGCGCGATCAGCCAGTTGTGCGGAGTGCACAGGAACAGCGAGTTGTCGATCTTGAGCGGAGTGACCTCGTAGGTGGTCTCGGTGACGTCCTCCGGGCGCTTCACGTCGCCGGTCTGGTACTGCCAGGCCAGCTCCAGGTCGGCCACGTTCTCGGGCGTGATCTGGTCCAGCGGCGAGAAGCGCTGGCCCATGTTGCTGCGCCCGTAGTCGTGCCAGCTTTCCTCGGGGCTGTCGCCGAGGTCGGGGGTCTCGTTGACGACCTCTCGGTTCAGCTCGCCGTCGATGCGGTGCGGGTCCACGGCCATGCTGCCCAGCAGCCCCACGCCGACGATCGCCCAGACCGGTAGCAGCACGGCGGTGCCGAAGCGCGAGCCGCCCTTGGCCGGCCACAGCAGCGGGATGGCGAGCAGCAGGAAGATGCCCAGGCGCGGCGCCAGCGCCCACCAGTCATAGCCCGATTCCCACAGCGACCAGGCGGCGGTCGCCACCAGGAACAGCGCGTACAGCAGTTGGGCCTTGGGACGGCGCGAGCGCGTCATGGCGCCGACGGCGATCAGCACGATGCCGGACAGGGCGTAGTACCAGCTGCCGTCGAGAGTGACCAGCCACAGGCCGCCCCCGAGCAGGGCCAGCCCCGCCAGCCAGAAAATGAGGGAAAGTATGATCATGATCCCATGCTCCTTGCTCCTTGCGAATAACAATGCGATGCACCCTATGGTAAATCATTAGGGTGCAAATCAAAATGACATCGACAGTTCGTCGCCAGCTGTCGCCCCCGCCATCACGATGCCACCCCTTCACTATGGTCTAATGAAGGAGAGGCGTCAGGCGCGGTCGGTCAATGGCGAGTCATTCGAGGTAGGTATAGCCCTCGAGCCCCTCCGAGAGGTCGTCGAGGAAGCGCGCCTGCTCATCGGCCGTAAGGCCGCTGGCGGCGAGCTGGTCGGCGAGGCGCTGGCGCAGCACCTCGGCGTCGAAGTCCACGTAGCCGAGCACATCGGCCACCCGGTCGCCGCGGCGCCGATGGTCGAGGCGCCAGGCGCCGGTCGCGTCCAGCGACGCATCCACCGAGTCGGTGTCGCCGAACAGGTTGTGCAGGTCGCCGAGGATCTCCTGGTAGGCGCCGACCAGGAAGAAGCCTAGCAGGCGTTCCTCGTCGTCGCCCCACTCGGGCAGCGGCAGGGTGGCCTCGACGCCTTCGCCGTCCACGTAGCCGTCGATGCGGCCGTCGCTGTCGCAGGTGATGTCCTGCACGACCGCGCGCCGGGCGGGCGGACGGTCCAGGCCGGAAAGCGGCAGCACCGGGAAGATCTGATCGATCCCCCAGACATCGGGCACCGACTGGAACAGCGAGAAGTTGACGAACAGCTTGTCGGCCAGCTTCTCGGCCAGTTCGTCGTGGATCTCGCGATGGGCGCGGTTGCGCGGGTCGAGGCGCTCGCGCAGGCGGGCGCAGGCAGCGGTGTAGACGCCTTCGCCCTCGGCGCGGGCCTCGAGCCCGGCCAGCCCCATCACGAAGCGCTCCTGCAGCTCGCCGATGGCCTGGCCCAGGTCGTGCCAGGCCTCGACCAGCCCGCGTGGCGCGGGGGACTCGGCCAGGGCGTCGTGGACCCGCCACAGCTCGGCGACCTGCGGGTCGCCCTCGACCCGGGCGGCTGGTGCCCGGGTCTCGGCGCGCTCCTCGCCGATCACGTTGGTGATCAGCACCGCATGATGGGCGGTTAGGGCGCGGCCCGACTCGCTGATCAGGTGCGGATGAGGCAGCCCCTCGGCGTCGCATACCTGGGCGAAGGCCGCGACCACGTTGCGGGCGTACTCGCGCATCGAGTAGTTGATCGAGCAGAAGCTGCGCGAGCGGGTGCCCTCGTAGTCGATGCCGAGCCCGCCGCCCACGTCCACGGTATCCACCGGCGCGCCCAGCGCGATCAGGCTCTGGTAGAAGCGGGCGCACTCGCGCAGGCCGCGCTGGATGTCGCGGATGTTGGCGATCTGCGAGCCCAGGTGGAAGTGCACCAGCTGCAGGCTGGCCAGGGCGTCGGCCTCGCGCAGCCGCTCGACCACGGCCTGGATCTGCCCGGCGGTGAGGCCGAACTTGGACTTCTCGCCGCCGGTATTCTGCCACTTGCCCTTGCCCACCGAGGCCAGCCGGGCGCGCAGGCCGATGCGCGGCCGCACGCCGAGGCGGTCGGCTTCCTCGAGGATCAGCGGCAGCTCCGAGAGCTTCTCCACCACCAGATAGACGCGATGGCCGAGCTTCTCGCCCATCAGCGCCAGGCGGATGTACTCGCGGTCCTTGTAGCCGTTGCAGACGATCAGCGAGGGGCCGTCGCCGGACAGCGCCAGCACCGCCAGCAGCTCAGGCTTGCTGCCGGCCTCCAGGCCGACCCGGTCGTGGCCGCGTTCGCGGGTGGCGAGGATCTCCTCGACCACCCGGCGCTGCTGGTTGACCTTGATCGGGTAGACCGCGGTATAGCCGCCGCCGAAGCCTTCCTCCGCCATGACCCCGTCGAAGGCGGCACACAGCTGCTCGACGCGGTCATGGAGGATGTCGGTGAAGCGGACCAGCACCGGCAGCCGCAGGCCGGCCTCGCGCAGCTGCGCGATCAGCGGCGCGAGCGGCAGGGCGGGGCCCTCGTCCTCGCCGTGAGGGCGCACCAAGGCCCGGCCGTCGTCGGCCACGTCGAAGTAGCCGCTGCCCCACTGGTCGATGTTCCAGGTGTGCCGGGCGCGCTGCGCGGGTCCGGCCATGCTGCCCATGGTCAGGCTCATCGAGCGGCCTCGAGCAGCGGCAGGGCGCCTTCGGCGATACGCCGCTTGAGCACGCCGCGGAACGCCTCCGGGTCATGAGGCGTGAGGTCATGGGCGGGCGGGTCGACATAGACCACCAGCAGCCGCGACAGCCAGTAGCGCAGCGCGGTCATGCGCAGCATCATCGGCCAGGCCTCGCGTTCGCTCTCCTCCAGCGGACGCCGCGCCTGATAGGCGCCGAGCAGCGCCTCGTAGCGCGCCGGGTCGAGCCGGCCGTCGGCCTCGGTGGCCCAGTCGTTGATCACGATGGCCAGGTCGAACAGCAGGTCGCCGGTGCAGCCGTTGTAGAAGTCGATCAGCCCGCCCAGCTCGTCGCCGTCGAACAGGGTGTTGTCGCGGAACAGGTCGCCGTGGATCGCGCCCTGGGGCAGCGTCGGCGCATCGCCGAAGAAGCCCTGGTAGATCTCCACCTCGTCCTTCATCAGCGCCTGGTCCTCAGGAGAGAGGTAGGCCAGCACCTTGTGGTGCATCGGCAGCAGCCAGTGCAGGTCGCGCGGGTTGGGCCGGTGCCCCGGGAAGCGCTGCGAGACCCGGTGCATGCGGCCCAGGGCGTCGCCCAGCGCCCGGCATTGGGCGAGGTTGGGCGCCTCGGGATGCTTGCCGGGCAGGCGCGGGAACAGCAGCGCCGGCTTGCCGGCCAGGCTGTGCAGGGCGATGCCGTCACGGTCGTGGAGCGGCCCGGGCACGGGCAGGCGATGCTCGTCCAGGTAGTCGAGCAGCTCGACGAAGAACGGCAGCTCTTCGTGCTCGCCCTGCTCGAACAACGTGAGCACCAGCTCGCGACGGTCGGTGGTGACGAAGAAGGTGCTGTTCTCGGTGCCGGCGGGCACGCCCTTGCAGGCGATGAGCGAGCCGGCATCGAACTGGCTCAGGAACGTCTCGACCTGGGAGTCGGTCAGCGGTGTGAATACGGCCATGGATGTCTCGCCCGGGTATGCGAAGCCGCCTATTGTAGCGGCTTGGCGGCGTGATGCACGAACCGGGTAGGAAGGGCGGCAACGTCACGGAGCATGGCTGATCCGGCGACAGGTCTGCGAGGGGCGCTATGAACCCATCCGTGGGCGCTACTTTGGCCATCCCTGGCCAAAAACCCCCTCTACGACCTGTCCCCGGCGCCGCCTGGTTGTCCCGGCCTCAGAAACGCTTGATGACCCACTCGGGCACGGCGATGCGCTGGCCGTTCTGGCGTTCGAAGTCGCCGTCGCCGTCGCGGTCGACGAGGTAGTAGGAGGGCCCGGTGGCGGGCTTGATCTCGATGGCGTAGAGCTCGCCGTTGACTCGGTACTCGCGGATGGTGCGGTCTTCTTCCTGGCGGATGGTGACGTCCGGCTCGACGTCGGTGCTGGACTGGGCCAGGGCCGGCAGGGCGGCGGTGACGAGGGCCAGGCCGGCCAGCGGCGCGAGCAGCGCGGAGCGTATGAGGTTCATGGTGTTCTCCTGACCATGGGGTTGCCCCCAGTGTATGCCCTTGGCGGTCGACCACGCATGCTTTGCCCGGCAAATCGCCTCGGCAATGCGTATCATGACTGACCAGAGTCAGGGGCGGCGTTCGTGATGACCGCCGCTCCCGACACGTGATCATCTGCCCAGCCTGCAAGGGATGCCGATTCATGGCCGACACCCCCATCGTCCTCGTCGACGGTTCCTCCTATCTCTACCGCGCCTTTCACGCCCTGCCGCCGCTGACCACCTCCGAGGGTCTGCCCACCGGCGCCGTCAAGGGCGTGCTCAACATGCTCAAGCGGCTGATCAAGGACTACCCCGACAGCCCCATGGCGGTGGTGTTCGATGCCCCGGGCAAGACCTTCCGCGACGAGCTCTACGCCGAATACAAGGCCCAGCGCCCGCCGATGCCGGACGACCTGCGTGACCAGGTCCAGCCGCTGCACGACTGCGTGCGCGCCCTCGGCCTGCCGCTGCTGTGCATCCAGGGCGTGGAGGCCGACGACGTCATCGGCACCCTGGCGCGCCACGCCACCGAGGCCGGACGCGACGCCGTGATCTCCACCGGCGACAAGGACATGGCCCAGCTGGTCAATGCCCACATCACCCTGGTCAACACCATGAAGGACGAGACCCTCGACGTGGCCGGGGTGAAGGAGAAGTTCGGGTTGCCGCCGGAGCGGATCATCGACTTCCTGGCGCTGATGGGCGACAAGGTCGACAACATTCCCGGCGTGCCGGGGGTCGGCGAGAAGACCGCCCTGGGGCTGCTGCAGGGCATGGAGGGCGGCCTCGAGACCGTCTACGCCGACCTGGAAAAGGTCAAGACGCTGGGCTTTCGCGGCGCCAAGACGCTGCCCAAGAAGCTCGAGGAGCACCGCGACCAGGCCTTCCTGTCCTACGAGCTGGCCACCATCAAGACCGACTGCGAGCTGCCGGTGGGCCTCGACGACCTGGACATCGCCCACCCTGACCGCGAGTCGCTGGCCGAGCTCTATCGCCGCCTGGAGTTCATGGCCTGGCTGTCCGAGCTTCTGGAAGGCAAGGACAAGGGGGTCGATGACGCCTCGTCGGGCGAGGGCGCCGAAGGCGGCGAGAGCGGTGGAGAACGCGAGGGCGAGAGCGGCGGCGCCGAGCGCGAGGATGTGGTGATCCTCGAGCAGGCCGACCTCGACGCCTGGCTTGCGCGTTTGAAGGAGGCCGAGGCCTTCTGCTTCGATCTCGAGACCACCAGCCTCGACTACATGGAGGCCGAGATCGTCGGCGTCGGGCTGTCCCTCGAGCCCGGCGAGGCCGCCTACATCCCGCTGGCCCACGACTACCTGGATGCGCCGGCCCAGCTCGATCGCAAGGCCGTGCTCGAGGCGCTGACGCCGCTGTGGGCGGACGCCGGCAAGGCCAAGATCGGCCAGAACCTCAAGTACGACATCTCGGTGCTGGCGCGTCACGGCATCGAGGTGGCGGGAGCCCTCGAGGACACCATGCTCGAGTCCTACGTGCTGGATTCCACCGCCACCCGCCACGACATGGACTCGCTGGCGCTCAAGTACCTGGGCGAGAAGACGGTCAGCTTCGAGGACATCGCCGGCAAGGGCGTCAAGCAGCTGACCTTCAACCAGATCGCCCTGGAGCAGGCCGCGCCCTACGCCTGCGAGGACGTCGACATCACCCTGCGCCTGCACCGCGAGCTGCGCCCGCGGGTCGAGGCCGAGGGGCGCCTGGCCGAGGTGCTCGACAGACTGGAGCGCCCGCTGATCCGGGTGCTGTCGCGCATGGAGCGCGGCGGCGTGGCGCTGGACGCCGAGCGCCTGCACGCCCAGAGCCAGGAGCTCGGCCAGCGCATCGGCGAGCTCGAGCAGCAGGCCTTCGAGCTCGCCGGGCGCGAGTTCAACCTGGGCTCGCCCAAGCAGCTCGGCCAGATCCTGTTCGAGGAACAGAAGATCCCGGTGATCAAGAAGACGCCCAAGGGCGCGCCGTCCACCGCCGAGGCCGTGCTCGAGGAGCTGGCGCTGGACTACCCGCTGCCCAAGGTGATCATGGAACACCGCGGCCTCTCCAAGCTGCGCTCCACCTACACCGACAAGCTGCCGAAGCTGGTCAACAAGGCCACCGGCCGGCTGCACACCAGCTACCACCAGGCGGTCACCGCCACCGGGCGGCTGTCGTCCTCCGATCCCAACCTGCAGAACATCCCGATCCGCACCGAGCAGGGGCGCAAGATCCGCCAGGCCTTCGTCGCGCGGCCCGGCTATCGCATCGTCGCCGCCGACTACTCGCAGATCGAGCTGCGCATCATGGCGCACCTGTCCGGCGACAAGGGGCTGCTCGAGGCCTTCGCCGCCGACCGCGACATCCACGCCGCCACCGCCGCCGAGGTGTTCGGCGTGGGGCTCGACAAGGTCTCCCCGGACCAGCGCCGCAGCGCCAAGGCGATCAACTTCGGGCTGATCTACGGCATGAGCGCCTGGGGCTTGGGCCGCCAGCTGCACATCGAGCAGAAGCAGGCCAAGACCTACATCGACCGCTACTTCGACCGCTATCCCGGCGTGGCCCGCTACATGGAGCGCATCCGCGCCCAGGCGGCCGAGGACGGTTTCGTCGAGACGGTGCTCGGCCGGCGCCTCTACCTGCCGGAGATCCACTCCCAGAACCGTGCCCGTCGCCAGGGCGCCGAGCGCACCGCCATCAACGCGCCCATGCAGGGCACCGCGGCGGACATCATCAAGCGCGCCATGATCGACGTCGACGCCTGGCTGGCCGAGGGCGAGGTCGACGCCATGATGGTCATGCAGGTCCACGACGAACTGGTGTTCGAGGTCGCCGAAGACGCCGTCGACACCTTCATTCCCGAGGTGAAGCGGCGCATGCAGGCTGCCGCCGAGCTCGATGTGGCGCTGATCGTCGAGGCCGAGAGCGGCGTTAACTGGGACGAGGCGCACTGACACGTTCATCGTGCCATGCTGTGTGAATGGCTGTGAGAACACCGGTGGGTCACGAGGGCCCGATCGAACAAGGAGGAGAGTGATGCGAAGGATCATGATGCCATGGTTGCTGGGCGCGGGCGTGGCCCTGCTGTCCGGTTGCGCGAGCCAGGCCACCGAGCAGACGGCGGCGGAGCGCTTCGACTGCACCGCCCTGAACCAGGCGATCACGAGTGCGGAGACGGGCTTCGAGGACATCAAGGGGCGCCTGGAGACCACCGATCTGACCCGCACCTGGCAGACCGACACCCAGGCGTTTCATGACGCCTGCGTGATCACCTCGGCCCGCCGGCCCGACCACTACCTGTGCTTCGGCCCGCTGGCGACCGACGACCCGCGCGGCGCGCTGGTGGCCGGCGGCGAGGCCCTCGGCCGGTGCCTGGGGGAAAGCTGGCAGTCCGAGCGCACCGCGCCGGACCGACTCGCGTTCACCCGCCAGGGCCGCGAGCCCGTGGTGGTGCTCGAGAGCTTCCTCAACGACCGCGGACGCCGCATGGGCACCCTGGGCGTGTACCAGAACGCCGCGGACGCCGCGCCCCGGCCGGGCGAGGAGTGAGGTGTGCTGAGGGCTTGACGGTAGACTGGATGGCCATATACTAAGCGTGAATAGTGCCCGCGAGGCCTAACTGGCAACCTTATCCGCCAGAGCAGCCTCGCGGGCTTTCTTGTATTCGGACCCCAGAGATGACGATGAAGACGGCCATTCTGATTGATGGTGGTTTCTTCGTGAGGCGCTATCAGGCTATCAAGGCGCGAGTCGCACCGGACGAGAACATCACGGCTGAGACCTTGGCGCGTGATATCTCAGCGTCGGCCTTCCGATGGATTCGTAAAGCCAATCCCCATGGTTATCGACAGCGAGAGCTGTACCGGATCTTTTTCTATGATTGTGCCCCTGAGCGGCATAACGCAGGGCCGCACCCTCTCACGGGCGAGATCGTTCGGGTCGAGGACACGATCGATTTCGCCTTTCGAGAGGCCTTGCATGAGCAGCTGCGGCGTCAGCGCAAGGTGGCGCTCCGCCTTGGCGAGCTTCATGTTAAAAACGGGGATTGGACCCTATCCAAGGATGCGATTCGCCGTCTTCGTGCCGGGGCGACGCTGGACGAGCTGGAGCCTGCGAGCATTTTCTACAAGGTCAAGCAGGCCGGCGTGGACATGAGAATCGGCCTTGATATCGCATCGATCTCTCAGCAGGGGCAGGTAGACCAGATCATACTCGTTGCCGGAGACTCGGACTTTGTTCCTGCCGCCAAGATGGCGCGTCGCAATGGCATCGATTTTATACTCGACCCCATGTGGAATCCTATTCGTCCAGACTTGAACGAGCATATCGACGGCATCTGCTCGGTGATGCCGAATCCCAAGGGAGACGGCCGAGAGAGAAGGTGAGTATCAGGCATGATGCAAAGAGCCCGAGTTCATGACTCGGGCTCTTTGCCGGGGAGGGCGATCAGGCACTCGATAAATGCTGTGCCAGCCCAGTGCTTACCGCCAGCCGACGCGATCGAAGATACGCACCGCCTGCGGATTGTTCTCGCCCAGCACGCTGACGTTCAGGTCGTCGGTCTTGACGTCGCCCCAGGAGGCCAGCACCTCGTCGACCGGCTCGCCCTCGACCGCCGGGAACTCGTGGTTGCCGGTGGAGAAGATCGCCTGGGCGGTGTCGGAGGCCAGGAACTCCAGGAAGCGCACGGCGTTTTCCGGGTGCGGGGCATCCTTGACCATGCCGGCGCCGCCGACGTTGATGTGAGCGCCACGGTCGTCCTGGTTGGGGAACAGGATCTGGAGCTTCTCGGCGGCCTCGCGGGTGGCGTCGTCGTCGGAGGTCAGCATGCGCACGTAGTAGTAGTGGTTGGCCACCGCCACGTCGCACTCGCCGCTGGCCACGCCCAGCAGCTGGTCGGTGTCGCCGCCCTCGGGGTCGCGGGCCATGTTGTCGACCACGCCCTGGGCCCACTGCTCGGCGCCTTCCTCGCCGTGGTGGGCGATCATCGAAGCCAGCAGCGACTGGTTGTAGATGTTGTTCGAGGAGCGGATGCAGATCTCGCCCTCGAAGCGCGAATCGGCCAGGTCCTCGTAGCTCGAGAGCTCGTCGGCGCCGACGGCCTCCGGGTTGTAGAAGATCGCGCGCACGCGCTGGCTGAAGCCGAACCACTTGCCCTCGGGGTGGTGCATGTTGGCGGGCAGGCGCTCGTCGAGCAGTTCGGAGTCGACGCTGGCGAAGATGTCTTCCTGCTCGGCGCGCCACAGGCGGCCGGCGTCCACGGTCATCATCACGTCGGCGGGGCTGGCCTGGCCCTCGCGCTTGATGCGCTGGATCAGCTGGTCGGAGCCGCCCTCGAGCACGTTGACCTCGATGCCGGTCGCCTCGGTGAAGGCGTCGTAGAGGTCCTGGTCGGAATCGTAGTGGCGGGCCGAGTAGACGTTCACCTCGTCGGCGACGGCGGGGGCGGCGAAGGCCGCACCGGCCATCAGAGCGGCGAGGGGCATGACGAGACGACGGGACTGTGACATCGGAGACCTCATGGTCGGGGAAGTCGGTATCGACTTCGAATGATAATAGGTTGTATTAGTCTTGCCATTGAAGCGCCTGGTCGCCGTGGCGTCAACCGGCATCGCGGCGCCGATAAATGGCGACGAAAAGACGAAGGTTTCGCGTTACCATGAAGGCCCTGTCACGTCAGCGCCCGGTGCTTGCCCATGACCAGCCACGCTCAGCTTTCCCCCGCCGCCGCGCCGGAACAGGCCCCGGCCCCGGTGCTCGCCATGCACAACATTCGCCACGCCTACGGCCACCACCTGGCGGTGGAGGACGTAGGCCTGGAGGTGCGTCCCGGCGAGGTGGTCTGTCTTCTGGGGCCCTCCGGCTGCGGCAAGACCACGCTGCTGCGCATCGTCGCCGGGCTCGAGGTGCTCCAGCAGGGGCGGGTCGACCTCGACGGCCGGCCGATCGGGCGCCCCGGCCAGGCCCACCTGCCGCCGGAGAAGCGCAACGTCGGCCTGGCGTTCCAGGATTCGGCGCTGTTCCCGCATCTCTCGGTGTTGCAGAACGTCGGCTTCGGCCTCGAGTCGCTGCCGGCCAAGGAGCGCCGCAAGCGTGCCCTTGAGCTGCTCGACCAGCTGGGCATGGGACGCTTCGCCGAGAGCTACCCGCACATGCTGTCCGGCGGCCAGCAGCAGCGCGTGGCCCTGGCCCGGGCGCTGGCGCCGGCGCCGCGACTGATGCTGCTCGACGAGCCGTTCTCGAGCCTGGACGCCCGGCTGCGCGATCGCATCCGCGACGACACCCTGCACGTGCTCAAGAAGGTCGGCGCCGGCGCCCTGCTGGTGACCCACGACCCGGAGGAGGCGATGTTCATGGCCGATCGCATCGCGCTGATGCGCGACGGCCACATCGTCCAGATGGGCACCCCCCGGGAGCTCTACTGCGCCCCGGTCGATCCCTTCGTGGTGACCTTCTTCGGCGAGGTCAATGAGCTCGAGGGCATGGTGCGCGACGGTCGCGTCGACACCCCGGTGGGTGAGGTGATGGCCCATGGCCTGGAGGAGGGCGCCCGGGCGCGGGTGATGATCCGCCCTGAGGCGCTGCGCGTGGTAGCCCTGGAAGAGCCGCCGGCGGATCACCACAGCCACGTGATCATGGCCAAGCTGTTGGGCCGCACCAGCCTGCTGCACATCTGCGCCCACGGCGGCGGCAGCGAGTCGCATCTGCACGCCCGGGTTCCCGGCGTGTTCCTGCCCGAGGAGGGCCAGCCGGTCACGATCCGGCTGGATCCGTCACAGGTGTTCGTCTTTCCCGCCACTGCCCCCGCCGCTGCCGGGGCGTGAGCCGCGCATCGCCAGGCTGAGCAGGATCACCGGAATGATGCCCACCGCGACGATGGTCAGCGAGGCAGTGGAGGCCTCGGCCAGGCGCTCGTCGGCGGCCAGGTTGTGGGCCCGTACCGCCAGGGTGTCGAAGTCGAAGGGGCGCAGGATGATGGTCGCCGGCAGCTCCTTCATCACGTCGACGAACACCAGGATGCCGGCGGCCAGCAGGCTGCCGCGCATGATCGGCGTGTGCACGCGGCGCAGGGTGCCGCCGGCGGTCTGTCCCAGGGTGCGGGCGGCCGCGTCCATGCTCGGCGTGACCTTGCCGAGGCTCGCCTCCAGGGCGTTGAACGACACCGCCAGGAAGCGCACCACGTAGGCGTAGATCAGGATGAAGGCCGAACCGCTGAAGATCAGCCCGGCCATCACCCCGTAGTGCTCGCGCAGGAAGCCGTTCAGGGTGTCGTCCAGCCAGGCGAAGGGGATCAGGATGCCCACCGCCACCACCGAGCCGGGCACCGCATAGCCCATCGCCGCCACCCGGGTGGCGGTGCGCGTCAGCGGCCCCGGATTCAGCCGCGCGCCGTAGCTCAGCACCAGCGCCAGCCCCACCGCGACCAGCGCCGCCACGGCCGCCAGCAGCAGGCTGTTGCCGGCGAATTCCAGGAACCGGGCGCCGAACAGCGAGTCCCCGCCCTTGATCGACAGGTAGCCCAGCAGGCCGCTGGGAATCAGGAAGCCGACCAGCACCGGCGCCAGGCAGGCCAGGGTGGCGGCGGCGGCGCGCAGGCCGCCGAGCCGGAACTCCGGCAGCTGTTGGTAGCGGCCGGTGGTGTGGAAGTAGCGGCGCTTGCCCCGCGAGGCGCGCTCGAGCAGCACGAAGCAGATCACGAAGGCCAGCAGGCAGGCCGCCAGCTGGGCGGCGGCGACCTGCTCGCCCATGCCGAACCAGGTGCGGTAGATGCCGGTGGTGAAGGTATCGACGCCGAAGTACTGTACCGCGCCGAACTCGTTGAGGGTCTCCATCAGCGCCAGTGACACGCCGCCGACGATGGCCGGGCGCGCCAGCGGGATGGCGATGCTGGTGAACAGCCGCCAGGGGCCGCGGCCCAGGGTGCGGCCGACGTCGAGCACGCACACCGACTGCTCGAGGAAGCTGGCCCGGGCCAGCATGTAGACGTAGGGGTAGAGCACCAGGGTGATCAGGGTCGCCGCGCCGCCCAGCGAGCGGATGTCGGGGAACCAGTAGTCGCCGCGCTCCCAGCCGAAGGTCTCGCGCAGGGCGCTCTGCAGCGGCCCGGCGTACTGCAGGAAGTCGGTGTAGGCGTAGGCGATCACGTAGGTCGGCACCGCCAGCGGCAGCAGCAGGGCCCACTCGAACAGCTTGCGCCCGGGGAAGCGGCACATCACCACCAGCCAGGCGGTACCGGTGCCGATCACGAAGGTGCCGAGCCCCACCGTGATGACCAGGAAGAGCGTGTTGGCCAGGTAGCGGCCGAGCACGGTGCTGGCCAGGTGCTGCCACACGTCACCGGCGGGCATCACGATATGCGCCAGCACGGTGAGCACCGGCAGTGCCACCACGGCGGCGATGAGCAGGGTCAGAACGCTCCATGCATCGAGGCGCCATCTGGACCGCGGGGCAGCCGAGGCGGGTCGATGGCTGAGGGGGCTGGACAACGCAGGATCTCCTTCCGGTGGGCCGTCACCGGCCAGATGCGAGTGGCTGGCGGGTGAAAGATAGTATCAGCTGCTCGGCGGGGTCGCAGCCAGACGGACGGTCCCGCGACGCCCCCGGAGGGCCGGGCGTCGCGGGTGGGTCGGGCGAGGAGGGGGCGTCGGCTGCCGGGCTAGTAGCCCAGCCACAGCGAGGGCAGCCCGGTCACCAGGGCCGGGAAGACCGCCATCAGCACGCAGGCCAGCAGGATCAGCGCGCAGAACGGAATCACCGCCTTGTACAGGTCCAGGGTCTGGATCTCCGGCGGCGCCACGCCCTTGAGGTAGAACAGCGCATAGCCGAACGGCGGGGTGAGGAAGGAGGTCTGCAGCACCACCGCCACCATCACCACGAACCACAGGGTGTCGACGCCCATGGCCTCGATGATCGGCAGCATGATCGGGAAGCTCAGCAGCACGATGCCGGTCCAGTCGAGGAACATGCCCAGCACGAACACCAGCAGGAACATCAGGATCAGCGCGCCGGTGGTGCCGCCGGGCATCGCCAGCACCAGCTCGCTGATCACGTCCATGCCGCCGCCGATCGAGAACACCCCGGTGAAGGCGGTGGCGCCGACCAGCACGAACATCACCATGGTGGTGGTCTTGCCGGCCTCGATGAAGGTGCGATAGCAGGTCGAGACCTTGCGGTCGCCGAAGATCAGGAACAGCACGAAGGCCAGGGTCACGCCGATCGCCGAGGCCTCGGTGGCGGTGGCGATGCCGGTGAACAGCGCGCCCAGCACGCCGAGGATCAGGCTCATCGGCGGCAGCACGTACTTGCCGAGGCGCACCACCAGCTCGCCGGTGGAGAGATCGGCACGCTCCTCGGCGGCCACCGGCGGGCCATAGCTTGGCTTGATGAAGCACACCAGCAGCACGTAGCCGGCGTACAGGGTGCCCAGCAGCAGGCCCGGCACCAGGGCGCCGGCGAACAGCGCACCCACCGAGACCGGCGAGTAGCTGGCCATCAGGATCAGCATGATGCTCGGCGGAATCAGAATGCCCAGGCAGCCGCTGGCCATGATCACGCCGGCCGACAGGCCCTTGTGATAGCCGTACTTGAGCATCGGCGCCAGGGCGATCAGCCCCATCACCGCGATCGAGGCGCCGACGATGCCGGTGGTGGCGGCCAGCAGCACCGAGACGATGACCACGGTCAGCGCCAAGCCGCCGCGCACCCGGCCGAGCAGCAGGCGCATGCTCTCGAACATTCGCTCGGTGACGCCGGAGTCGTTGAGGAAGCGCGCCATGAGGATGAACAGCGGGATGGCCACCAGCACGTAATTGTCCATGGCCCGGCCGTAGATGTTGTTGATGATGATGCCGAGCACCTGGGGGCCGGGGCCGAACCAGGCGCCGAGCACCGCGGTGCCGCCCAGCACGAAGGCCAGCGGATGACCCATGAACAGCCCTACCAGCAGGCCGCCGAACATGAACAGGGTGAGCATTTCCGGGCTCATGAGGCGTCCTCCGATGACGACGGGCCGGCGGTCAGCTCGCCGACGGCACGGATCACGATGGCGATGGCCTGCAGCAGCACCAGCACGCCGGCGATGACCAGCACCGCCTTCACCGGGTAGACCGGGATCGAGACGATGCCGTAGGTGGATTCACCGCGGCTCCAGGAGCGCTCGAAGAAGCGCCAGCTGTAGGTGATGAGCATCAGGATGAAGGGGGTGAAGAACAGCAGGTAGCCGAGCAGCTCGATCAGTGCCCGGCCGCGCCGCGAGAGCAGTCGCTTGAGCACGTCCACCTCGACGTGGGCGTGATGCTTGAGACCGTAGGCGGCCATCAGCATGAAGTGGCTGCCGAACAGCATGGTGGTGACATCGAAGGCCCAGTCGCTGGGCCGGCCGAAGAAGAAGCGCATGGCGATGTCGTAGACCACCACGATGGTAATGATCGCGATCAGCGGGGCGATCAGGCGACCGAAGCCCTCGTTGAGGGCGTCGATGGCCCGGGCGATGGCATGCATCCGGAGAGCCTCCTCGAATAACGTATAAAGCCGGCGGCCTCGAGAGTGCCGCCGGCCGGACAGGGGAATCGGGCCGTGAACCGCTTACGGGTTCATGCAGGCCTCGATGTCCTCGAGGGAGGGCAGGTTGTCGGTGACCCGGCTCATGTTGAAGGGCACCGAGACGTCCCGCCACTGGGCGTAGTCCTGCATGTAGCTGATCATCGAGTGGTAGACCTTGGCGTGCATCGGGTCCTCGCAGGCGCCCTGCACGATCACCTCGTTGGTGATGTCCTGGATCGTCGCCAGGTCTTCCTCGGAGAGCTGGTTGATGGTGGTGCCGTCCTCGAGGAACTGGGCGGTGCCCTCGGTGGACTGCTTCTCGGACCAGGCCAGCGACCAGGCCATGGTCGCCTCGGCGGCGATCTTCAGGGTCTCCTGGGTCTCCTCGGAGAGCGCGTCCCAGGCGTCCTGGTTGATCATCACGCCGAACACGCTGGCCGACTGGTGCCAGCCCGGCGTCATCCAGTAGTCGGCGACCTCGGAGAAACCGGCCTTGTAGTCCACGCCCGGGGTCGAGAACTCGGCGCCGTCGACCACGCCGCGCTCGATGGCCTGGTAGATCTCGCCGCCGGCCAGGGTGACCTGGGAGCCGCCGAGCTGCTCCAGCACCCGGCCCTGGTCGCGGCCCGAGAGGCGCAGGCGCTTGCCTTCCAGGTCGGCGAGGCTCTCGATCGGCGTGCCGCCGCGGAAGCCGGACTCGTTGTTGGTGATGCCGTAGGGCAGATAGACCATGTTGTACTGGCCGTAGACCTCCTGATAGAGATCGAAGCCGCCCCACTGGTTGATCCAGTTCAGGTAGTCCACGCCGTTGAACAGGCTGGTGGTGGTGGCCAGGGGCGAGAAGGCCGGGCTGCGACCCGCCCAGTAGCCCGGCCAGTCGCCGGCGGCCTGGATGCTGCCGGTCTCGGTGGCATCGAACACCTCGGTGCCGGGCATCAGGGTGCCGCCGGCGTAGAACTCGATCTTCAGCTCGTCGCCGGCCAGGTGGTTGACCAGCTCTGCCCAGTGGCGGTCGATCTGGATCAGATCGAGGTTGTCCGGCCAGGTGGTGGTCATGGTCCAGGATTCCTGGGCCTGGGCGGTGCTGGTCAGGCCGGCCAGGGCGATGCCGGCAGCCAAGCCGGTCAGGGCGAAACGCGTCGGCTTCATGGCGATACTCTCCCGAAAGCTTGTTCTGGTTGTGGGGATGATGCGGTGCAAAAAACACGGTCGCCCGCCGGTGAGGGGCTCGGCGTGGCGACCCTGGAAACAAGCTAGCATGGGGCGCAGGGAGCGCGAGAAGGCCTCCAAACGTCGAAGTGGCGGCCGCGCGGGTCGGCAGTGTTGTCCTTCTGGTCAGGAAAAATCCTTGATTTTCAGGTGTATAAAACAAGGGTATGGCCGGTATGCTGCATCGCCGAAGGGGCGCCGGGCGTTGAAAGGGCGTCACCCGCTTAGACCAAAGTTCAGCGATTGAAGAGACTACTGATGGAAGCTTCCGTGCCCGCCGAGCTGCTGGCCTGTCAGCTCTGCCTGGGCGAACGCCGCTGGCGGGGCCTGGTGTGGCTGTCCGGTGAGGTCGAGGATGTGCGTGCCCGGGGACTGGCGCTCTGGCATGCCCTCGGCGTCAAAGCGCCACTGTGGGTCGGCCCCGAGCCGCCTGCCGGGCTCGAAGCCGCGGCCTGGCTGCCCGCCGCCAAGGCGCGGAACCGGCTCGGCGGCGAGCACGACCTGATCGTCTTCGACGCGTTGTCGCCCGGGGCCGGCTTCGACCCCGACGCCTTCGGCGCGCTCTCGGGCACCCTGCGCGCCGGTGGGCTGCTGGTGCTGCTGACCCCCGACGACTGGGGCGCGCGCCCCGACGCCGACTACGCCCGGCTCGCCGCCCACCCGCATGCGGCCGAGGCGCTCTCGGCGCACTATCTGGCGCGTCTCGCCCGCCTGCTGGAGGCGTCGCCGCGGACGATCCGCTGGCCCGCCCAGGGCGTGCCGATGCTGCCCGACTGGCCCGAGGCGTCGCCGTCCGGACCGGCAGCCGAGCCGGCGCCCGACGATGGCGACTGCCTGACCGCCGATCAGGCCGAGGCGGTGGCGCGGCTGGTCCGGCTACGCCGGCGCCGGCCGCTGGTGCTCACCGCCGACCGTGGTCGCGGCAAGACGGCGGCGCTCGGCATCGCCTGCGCCCGGCTGCTGGCGAAGGCGCAGCAAGACGGCGCCGAGATCGAGATCCTCGTCACCGCGCCGCGCCCCGCGGCGGTGGCCGGGCTGTTCGAGCGTCTCGCCGCGCTGTGCCCCGAGGGCCGGCGCCAGGGGAACCGCTTCGAGGATGCCGGCGGCCGCGTGACCTTCCTCGCGCCGGACGAGCTCAGCGCCCGCGTCGCGCGCGGCGAGGCCGGCGGCGCCGGCACCTGGCTGCTGGTCGACGAGGCCGCGGCGATGCCGGCAGGGCTGCTCGGGCAGTGGCTGTCGGCCTTCCCGCGCATCGCCTTCGCCACCACTGTGCACGGCTACGAAGGCGCCGGACGCGGCTTCGCGCTGCGCTTCCGCGCGCGGCTGGAGCGCCTGACGCCGGAGTGGCGGGAGTATCACCTGTCCGCGCCGATCCGCTGGGCCGAGGACGACCCGCTGGAGGCGTTGACCTCGAGGCTGCTGATGCTCGACGCCGAGCCGGTCGCGCCCGATGACATCGGATCGAAGGCCACGGCCGCCTGGCGGGTCGAGTCGCCGGAGGCGCTGGCCCATGACGAGCCGCGCCTGCGGACGCTGTTCGGGTTGCTGGTGCAGGCCCACTACCGCACCACGCCGAGCGATCTGCGCCACCTGCTGGACGGTCCGGACACCCGGGTCGTCACCCTGGGCGATGCCGCCGGCCCCGCGGCCGTGGCGGTGGTGGCCGACGAGGGCGGCTTCGACGCTGCCCTGGCCGAGCGGGTGGCGCGGGGCGAGCGCCGCCCGCGCGGGCACCTGATGGCCCAGTCGCTGGCCGCCCACGCCGGCTCGCGGGAGGCGCTGACCGGTCGCCTGCGACGGGTGCAGCGCATCGCCGTGCATCCGGCCGCGCGTCGCCGGGGCCTGGGACGCGAACTGCTGACGCGGGAGCGAGAGGCGGCCGGTGAAGCGGGCGTCGCCCTGCTGGGGGCGAGCTTCGGCGCCGAGCCGGGGCTGCTCGCCTTCTGGCGCGCCCAGGGCTTTCGCACGGTGCGCCTCGGCCTGACCCGCGAGGCGGCCACCGGCGAGCACGCGGTGATGGTGGTCGCGCCGGCGGGCGAGGGCGGCGAGGCCCTGGCCGAGCGGCTGGCGAGCCATTTCCAAGCCCTGCTGCCGTCGCTGCTGGCCTTCGAGCTGAAGGCGCTCGACCCGGCGGTGGCGCTGGCGCTGCTGGCCGAGGGCGAGCCCCGGCCACTCGATGACGCCGCGCGCCGCGACCTCGAGGACGTGGCCCACGGCCACCGCGACCCGGCGCTGGTGCGGCCCGCGATTCAGGCGCTGATCCGCCTTGTCGCCGCCCGCGAAGGCACCGTCGAGGCGGACGCCGACCTCACGGCGCTCGCCGCCTGGGCCTTCCAGGGCCGCGACACGGCCTGGCTGGCCGCACGGCTGGGGCTCGCCGGCGGCAAGGCGGTGGACGCCTGGCGCCGCCAGCAGGTGGCGCGCCGGCTGGCCGGGCCGACGCTTTCCTCGGGCCGGGGCGAGGGGTAGAGTGCCCGGGTCAACGTCGATACAGAAGCACCATGAACGCACATCTCGAGCAGCTCTCGCCGCAGCCCCTGTGGCGCCACTTCCGCACCCTGTGCAACACGCCGCGCCCCTCCGGCCACGAGGCCGCGCTGGTGGCCCTCCTCGAGGCCTGGGCCGACCAGCGCGGCCTGGCCCACGACCGCGACGCCTACGGCAACCTGCGCCTGCGCAAGCCGGCCAGCCCTGGTCATGAAGGCGCGCCGGGCATCGTGCTGCAGGGCCATCTGGACATGGTCGCCCAGGCCAACGCCGATCATCCCCACGACTTCACCCGCGACCCCATCGATACCTTTGTGGAGGATGGCTGGCTGCACGCCCGCCACACCACCCTGGGCGCCGACAACGGCCTCGGCGTGGCGGCGGCGCTGGCGGTCCTCGAGGATGACACCCTGACCCACGGCCCGCTGGAGGCGCTGTTCACCCTCGAGGAGGAGTCCTCCATGGGCGGCGCGCTGAACCTGGCCGAGGACTGGCTGGACGGCCGGCTGCTGCTCAACCTGGACTCCGAGGATCGCGGTCAGGTCTACATCGGCTGCGCCGGCGGGGCCGACGTGATGGTCGACGCCCAGCTGCCGACCTCGGCGCTGCGCGACGAGGAAGTCGCGGTGCGGTTGTCCCTCACCGGTCTGCGCGGCGGCCACTCCGGCATCGACATCGACAAGGGCCGCGGCAACGCCAACCGCCTGCTGATGCGGGTGCTGCGCGACCTGGAGTCGCTCGACGCGCGGCTGGTCGACTATCGCGGCGGTACCCTGCGCAACGCCCTGCCGAGGGAGGCCTTCGCCACCCTGGCGCTGCCCGTCGACGCCGTCGAGGCCGCCCGCGAGCGGCTGCCGACCCTGGAGGCCCGGCTGCGCGACGAGCTGGCCGGCGCCGACGACGGCCTGGCGCTGGCGCTCGAGCGCGTGTCGGCCCCCGAGGGCGAGGCGCTCACCCGTGATGCCAGCCGGCTGCTGGTGGCCGCGCTGCACGCCGCGCCCTGCGGCGTCGAGCGCATGAGCGTGACCGTGCCCGGGGTGGTGGAGACCTCCAACAACCTGGGCGTGGTGTCGCTGGAGGCGGGTCGCTTCCATCTCTGCGCCCTGGTGCGTTCGCTGCGTGACAGCGCGGTCGAGGATCTGGCCGACCGCTTCCGCGCGCTGTTCGACCTGATCGGCGCCCGCACCCGGGTCGAGAACGCCTATCCGGGCTGGACGCCGGACCCCGATAGCCCGCTGCTGGCCCGCTTCCGCGCGCTGCATGCCGCGCGGCTGGACGTCGACCCCCAGGTCAAGGTGATCCACGCCGGCCTGGAGTGCGGCATCCTCGGCGCCAAGTACCCGGACATGTCGATGATCTCCTTCGGCCCGCTGATCCGCGGCGCCCACTCGCCGGACGAGCGGGTCGAGCTGGCCTCGGTGGAGGAGTTCTGGGGTTTGCTGCGAGCGCTGATAGAAGACCTGGCGTAGAAAGTGGCTGCGCTCGGCTATACGGCGTTAAAAATCAGCTCAGAATGCTCATTTACGGCTCGTAAACTCGCGCGCGAGCCCGGTCCGCTTCTTCGCTGCTTTTTGCCTTGTCTAGCCTTCGCTCGCCGACTTTCTCGAGGTTCGAGTGTCAAGGTCGCTGGTGAGAGTTGGCGTTTGGTTCGATAAACCAGTGCGATTTGCCGACCCGGTCGCGATCGATGCGTCGGGGGCCGTGGGGGTGTCGTGGCCGGGGATCGTGCGGGCGCCAGCGGTCGTCGAGGTCGATCCGCGGCTCGACGATGATCAGCGGCGTCGCGCTATCGTGTCGCCGGGGCTCGGTCTCTCGCGGATGGGTGCGATAGCGGCCCGGCGTCTCCCGATCGTCCGGGCCGTTGCCGTAGTAGGCGGGCCCGTGCTGATGCGTCTCGCCGGTGCCGTAGACCACGGGCCCGTGGCGGATGTCGTCCGCCATGGCCGGCGATGGCAGCGCGAGCGGCAGCAGGAGCGAGGCGAGCAGGGCGGTCGTCGGGCGGCGCATCGAAGCCTCCTCGGCGGGTGAGCGGTGTTCCCAGTATAGTGACGGCGATATCGCCGCGCGGGAGCGTGCGGCGTTCGCGACGGGCGTGATCAGGGAGGGCAGCATGCTCGATGAGATGACGGGAACCGGCGGTGGCGTGATGATCGCCCTCGGCGCGCTGGCGCTGCTGGCCGTGGGCTGGGGCATTGCCCAGCGGCGCCGGCTGGCCGAAACGTGCCGCGAGCGGGATGAGGCGCGCCGCGAGCTGTCCGAGACGCGCGACGAACTGGCCGAGCGCCGGAACGCCGCCGCCCGGCTGGAGCAGGAGCTGACCCAGAGCGACGCCCAGCTCGACGGCTGCCGCGAGCGGCTGGAGAGCCTCGAGGCAGAACTCGGCGAGGCCCGCGACCGGCTGGCCGAACAGCGCGAGCGCTCGGCTCGGCTGGAGGCGGAGCGCGAACAGACGGCGCTCCGCCATCGCGAGCAGCTGGCGCTGCTGGAGGAGGCCCGGGAGCGGCTCAAGGACGAGTTCCACCAGCTCGCCGGCAAGGTCTTCGAGGAGCGTCAGCAGGCCTACAGCGCCCAGAGTCGCGAGAGCCTGGAGGCCTTGCTCCAGCCGTTCCGCGAGCAGGTCGAGCAGTTCCGCCAGCGGGTCGAGACGCTGCACGGCCAGGAGCAGCGCGAGCGCGGCTCGCTCAAGGCCCAGCTCGACCAGCTGGCCGGGCTCAACGCCCGACTCGGTGACGAGGCGGCCACGCTTGCCCGGGCGCTCAAGGGCGATCAGAAGGCCCAGGGCAACTGGGGCGAGCTGATCCTCGAGACGGTGCTGGAGCGCAGCGGCCTGCGCCGCGACGTCGAATACCGTCGCGAGGTGTCGATCGACGGCGAGGCCGGCCGGCAGCGTCCCGATGCCGTCATCTACCTGCCCGAGTCGCGCCATCTGATCGTCGACGCCAAGGTCTCGCTGGTGGCCTGGAACCGGGTGGTCAACGCCGAGGGCGAGGCCGAGCGCGAGGCGGCCATGGGCGATCACCTGCGCTCGCTGCGCGCCCACGTGCGCGGGCTCGCCGCCAAGGACTATCCCGCCCTGCCGGGGCTGCACTCGCCGGACTTCGTGTTCCTGTTCGTGGCGGTGGAACCGGCCTTCGCGGCGGCCTTCGAGCGCGACCCGACGCTGTTCCAGGAGGCCTTCGACCGCCAGGTGGTGATGGTCACGCCGACCACGCTGCTGGCCAGCCTGCGCACCGTGGCCGGGCTGTGGAGCCTGGAGCGCCAGAACGAGAACGCGCGGCTGATCGGCGAGCGCGCCGAGCGGCTGCTGACCAAGTTCTCCGGCCTGGTGGAGAGCCTGCAGGAGGTGGGGCGCCATCTTGAGCGCGCCGGTGACAGCCATCGCCGCGCGGTCAACCGGCTCTCCGAGGGCCAGGGCAGCCTGGTGGCCCAGGCCCGCGAGCTGGAGCGGCTGGGCGTGCGCATGAAGAAGCCGCTGCCCGACGAGCTGGTGCGTGCCGCCGAGGGCGAAGCGTCGGGCGCCGCCGCGTCGGGCGACGAACCGTCCTGACTCTTTCCCGACCAACGCAAGACGCCGCCCCGAGGGGCGGCGTCATCTGGTGCTGGTGCGTTTTCAGGCTCAACCGAGATAGGCGTTGAGCATCCAGACGGTTTTCTCCTGCTCGCGGATGTAGTCGCCGACCTGGGCCGCGGTGCCCTCGTCGTCGGCATCGGAGGCCAGCGAGAGGATCTCGCGCTGCAGCTCGAGCATCTGCTGGTAGCCCTGAACCACGCCGCGCACGCAGGCCTGGCCGTCGTGAACGTTCTTGTCTTCCTCGATGCTGGCGATCTTGAAGTAGTCGCTGTAGGCGTGCACCGGGGTATGGCCCAGGGTCAGGATGCGCTCGGCGACTTCGTCGACCTTGGTCAGCAGGTCGGTGTAGAGCTCCTCGAACTTCTCGTGCAGCTGGAAGAACTGCTGGCCCTTCACGTTCCAGTGGTAGCCGCGCACGTTCATGTAGAAGATCTGATAGTTGGCCAGCAGGACGTTGAGTCGCTCGGCGAGCTGGCTGGCGCTGCCTTCGTGCAGGCCGATGCTGTTGGTGTCGCTCATGTAGATGCCTCCTTGATCTCTGTACTGCCGATGTAGGCGAGCAGTGTATGCGAGCAGAGCATGGGGGATAAGCTAATTGACTGCATCGCCATCATAGCCCTGTTCCATGACATCGAGGCGTCGTCGCCGTCTTTCAAGGGGGCGCGCTGCTAGACTCCAGGCAGATCTAGGAGAAATCGCGCATGTGGCGTCCATTGGGAATCATCCTGCTCGCGGGGCTGGCCGGCTGTCAGGCGCTGCCATCACAGCTGCCGGTGGCCGAGCCGCCGCCCGCCGAGGCGTGCCACTGGCCGCGCGGCGACGACGTGCCGCCGATCACCCTGGCTGGCGCGGTGGCGGCGCTGGAGGACGACGACTTCCTGATCCGCCACACCGAGACGACGCTGGGGCTGGTCAGCGCCGAGCGCTCCCGGCGTACCTTCTTCCACGGCGCCCCCGAGCCGGACATCTTCCTGCTGGGCGCGTCCCGCGGCGCCGTCGGCCACGGGGTGCTGATCGGCGGCGGCGTGGGCTTCGGCCTGCTCGACGACGAGGCCACCGAGATCGAGCGGGTCTCGGTGGCGATCGGCGAGCGGACGGTGCGGGTGAGCCGGGATATCCGCCTGTTCGACTGGCGGGGCGAGCTGCGCCGCTCGCGCACCGCCAGCGACGACGGCTTCTGCCGCGAGCTGCGCGAGGCGATGCGCCGTCGGTCGGAGGAGGCCTCATGAGACGTTCGGGCGTGACACGGGCGGCGCTGCTGGCGCTTGGGCTGATACTGGGACCAGGGCTGGGGCTGGGAGGATGCGCGACGCCGCCGTCGCCGGCCGTGCCCGCCACCCGCACGCTCGCGGTGGCGCCGGCCTCGGTGCTGGAGGCCTCGCTGTCGATGCTGATGGAGCGCGGCTATGTGATTCGCCACGCCGACGCCGAACTGGGGCGCCTGGAGGCGGTGATCGCCCGCTGGCCCGGCTATCGCGTGCAGCTCGATATCGAGGCGGCCGACGGCGTGAACGGCGAGGCGAACGTTGGCCGGAGCCGGCTGGCGATGACCGCCTGGCGCGGCGGCCGGCCGCTGCCGCCGTCGCTGGTCGAGCCGCTGCTGACCGAGCTGAGCGTTCGCCTCGACCGCTAGCCTCTCTGACTTACGACCCGCGCAGGGTGTCGATGCCGTCGACGATCGCCAGCAGCCGGTCGCGCATCGCCGCCAGGCCGTCCAGATCGTAGGGTTCGGCCTGGCCCTGGCCCCAGACCGGCCCCGGCCAGGCGTCGTCGCCTTCCCGGCGCAGCACCACGTGCAGATGCAGCTGCGGCACCAGGTTGCCGAGGGTGGCGATGTTGAGCTTGTCGCCGCCGAGGGTCTCCTTGATGGCGCGACCGAGCAGGCCGGCCTCGCGCCACAGCTGCTGCTGATCGTCCTCGCTCATGTCGAATACCTCGACCACGCCGGTCCGGCGCGGAATCAGCACCAGCCAGGGGTAGCGGGTGTCGTCCATCAGCCGCAGCTGGCACAGCGGCAGCTCGGTGAGCGGGAGGCTGTCCTCGATCAGGCGGGGATCCAGCGTGACGTCCGTCATGGGGGCTCCTGGTGGCATCCTGGGGGCGTGATGGCGCTATGATGGCACAGCGCGGCGCCCGGCGATGCCCCGGGCGCGTCACCGACCGGAAAGGATGCCATCATGACGCCACTCGAGCTCCTGGCCCTGTTCGCCATCGGCGGGCTGGCCGGCTTCATCAACGTGCTGTCGGCGGGGGGCTCGATGCTGACCCTGCCGCTGCTGATCTTCCTGGGGTTGCCGCCCCAGGCCGCCAACGGCACCAACCGGGTGTCGGTCGCCCTGCAGAGCGTGTCGGCGGTGGCCAACTTCTTCCGCGCCGGCGCCCATCACCTGGGCCTGAGCCTGCGCCTGGCGGTGCCGGCGATGCTCGGCGCCCTGCTCGGGGCTCGCCTGGCGCTGGACGTGAGCGACGCCCTGTTCGAGACCGTACTGGTGGTGGTCATGGCGCTGTCGGCGCTGCTGATGCTGCTGCCGCAGCCGAAGCTCGAGACCCGGCCGCTGACGCCGGAGCGGCTCACGCCGGCGATCTATCTGGCGATGTTCGCCATCGGTCTCTACGGCGGCTTCATCCAGGTCGGGGTGGGTATCCTGTTCATCGTGGTGCTCTACCGCTTGCTGAAGATCGACCTGGCCCAGGTGAACGTCTTCAAGGTGCTGATCGTGCTGGTCTACACCCTGCCGGCACTGGCCGTGTTCGTGTTCGAGGGCCAGGTGCGCTGGGGCTACGGCCTGGCGCTGGCCGCCGGCAGCATGACCGGCGCCTGGCTGGCGGTGAAGGTCAACATGAGCCCCAGGGGGGCGCTGTGGGTGAAGTGGCTGACCGTGGCGGTGATCGTGGCGATCATGCTGCGGCTGCTGTTGACCTGATGGGGCTGGCTCAACGCGCCGGGTTTGCTAGATTGAATCGGCACAGGCAGTTCTCATGAACCCATACTCAGGAGCTCATATGAAACGGACTCTTCTGCTGTCGATCGCCGCGCTCTTCACCCTGTCCCTGCTCGCCGGCTGCAACACCGTGCGCGGCGTGGGCCAGGACATCGAGCAGGGTGGCGAGGCGATCCAGGAAACCTCCTACTGAAGCTTCATCCGGCGCCGTGTTCGACCTGGGCACGGCGCTCCTCTTCCTCGGCCTGCTTGCGCCGTTGCTTGCGCATCTCGGCCTTCTCGAAACGCAGCCGCTGGGTATCGGTCTCGAGGGCCAGCTCCGGTACCCGGGCCGGCTTGCCGTGCTCGTCCACCGCCACCATGGTCAGGTAACAGCTGTTGGTGTGGCGGATCAGCTTGTTCTGGATGTCCTCGGCGACCACCTTGATGCCGATCTCCATGGAGGAGCGGCCCACGTGATTGACGCTGGCGAGGAAGGTCACTAGCTCGCCGACGTGGATCGGCTGCTTGAACAGCACCTGGTCCACCGACAGGGTCACCACGTAGTGCCCGGAGAAGCGGCTGGCGCAGGCGTAGGCCACCTCGTCGAGCTTCTTGAGGATGGCGCCGCCGTGCACCTTGCCGCTGAAGTTGGCCATGTCGGGGGTCATCAGCACGGTCATGGTCAGCTCGTGCTGGCCGGAAAGGGCGTGTTCGTCCATCGAGAGGGGATCCTTGGGTCTATTTTCCCCACAGCATAACGCCTTGCCCCCGCAATGGGGACAAGGCGTTCCTGGTTGCCATTGTTTAAAAGAGAGCGCTGGTTACAACCAGGTCAGGCCGACGGCGATGATGATGCCGGTCAGCAGCAGCTGGACCAGGCAGAAGCCCATGATGTCCTTGGCCTTGAGGCCGGCGATGCCGAGCACCGGCAGGGCCCAGAACGGCTGCAGCAGGTTGGTCCAGGCGTCGCCCCAGGCCACGGCCATGGCGACCCGCGGCACGTCGACGCCCAGCGCCTCGGCGGCCGGCAGCATCACCGGCGCCTGCACGGCCCACTGGCCGCCGCCGGAGGGCACGAAGATGTTGACGATGCCGGCGCTGATGAAGGTCCAGAACGGCAATGTGGTCTCGGTGGCCAGCGAGACCAGCGCCTGGGACAGCGTCTCGGCCAGCCCCGACTGCACCATGATCGCCATGATGCCGGCGTAGAAGGGGAACTGGATGACGATGCCGGCGCCACCCTTGATCGCCTCCTGCAGGCTCTCGAGCAGGCTGCGCGGGGTGCGGTGCAGCACGATGGCCAGGAACAGGAACAGGAAGTTGACCACGTTGAGGTTGAGCCCGCCGCCCTGCAGCACGAAGTGGTCGACCAGGAACAGGAGCCCGGGGATGCCGACCAGCCAGGCCAGGGTCATGCTGTTCTCGAGGCGTTCCGCCGGGCGGGTGATGCGCACGCGCCGCTCCTCGTCGTCCTCGAGCAGGCTCGGGTCGATGAACACGCTGTCCTTCTCGTCGGGCAGCATCAGGCGGTTGAACAGCGGTACGGCGACGAACAGCGCCACCACGATGGCCAGGTTGAACAGCGAGAAGATGGTTTCGGAGGTACCGATCACGCCGATCTGCTCGACGCTGAAGTGGCCCTCGGTGGCGATGGTCAGCGGCACCGAGCCGGCCAGGCCGCCGTGCCAGACGATGAAGCCCGAGTAGGCGCTGGCCACCAGCAGCCGGTAGTCGACGCGGATCTGCTTGGCGAGCTCCTTGGCGAACAGCGCGCCGACCACCAGGCCGAAGCCCCAGTTGATCCAGCTCGCCGCCAGCGACACCAGGGTGACCAGTACGATCGCCGCGCCGGCGTTGTTGGCCAGGCCGGCGAGGCGCCGCAGCAGGCGTTTCACGGGCGGCGAGCTGGCCAGCATGTAGCCGGTGACCAGCACCAGCAGCATCTGCATCGAGAAGGTCAGCAGGTTCCAGAAGCCGTCGCCCCAGAAGCGCAGCACCGCCAGCGGCGTCTGGCGTTCCACGGCGATGGCCGCCGCCGCGGCGATCACGGTCAGCAGCAGCACGAAGATATAAGGGTCGGGCAGGTAGCGTTCGACCAGCTTCACGGCCGGACGCGAGATTACCTTCAGCATGGAGACATCCCTTTTCGCTGGTGAAGAGCCGCCGGAGCGGCTGGGAGAGCAAGCCTCGGGTCAATTGACGCCAACGTAAAGGTAAAATGTAGTCAAAGCCGACGAATGTCTAAGTTTTTCCGCCCGACGCGGTTTAAACGTCGGTGCCTGACCAGCGCGTGCGGCGGTAGTGAAGGTAATAGGCGATCAGCACCCCCGAGCGCACCGCGGTGAACAGGGTGAAGGCCAGCCATAGCCCGTGGTTGCCGAGGCCGCGACTCAGCCACCAGGCGGGCAGATAGACCGCCAGGGCGATGAAGATGCTGTTGCGCATCTCGCGCGTGGACGTGGTGCCGATGAAGACGCCGTCGAGCAGGTAGCTCCACACCGCGATCAGCGGCATGGCGACCATCCACGGCAGGTACTCGCCGGCGGTGTCGCGCACTTCCGGCAGCCCGGTGAGCAGGGCGATCAGCCAGGGGCCGCCGATGGCGAAGGCCAGGGAAGCGAGGCCGGCGGTGAGCAGCGAGAAACGCGCCGCGGCGCGCACCGAGGCGGCGAACTCCTCCCAGCGACCGCGGCCCACTGCTCGGCCGGTCAGCGCCTCGGCGGCGTGGGCGAAGCCGTCCAGGCCGTAGGAGGTCAGCATGATGAACTGCAGCAGCACGGCGTTGGCCGCCAGCACGGTGTCGCCCTGGGCGGCGCCGCGGGAGGTGAAGAAGGCCATGGCAAACAGCAGCCCCAGGGTGCGCACGAACAGCTGGGCGTTGACCGCGAACAGCTCACGGTAGGCCGAGAGCCGCAGCAGCCGCGCGCGGCGAAAGCGTCCGCCGAGGCCCGCCAGCTGGTGCCACACCCGCCACAGGCCGAAGGCCAGCGCCGTGTAGTCGGCGATCACCGTGGCCCAGGCCACGCCGTCGCTGGTCATGCCCAGGCCGACCACGAACACCAGGTCCAGGACGATGTTGACGCCGTTGGTCAGCACCAGCAGCGCCAGGGTCACCCGTGAGTTCTGCTGGCCGAGGAACCAGCCGAGGATGGCGTAGTTGGCCAGCACCGCCGGCGCCGAAAGCAGCCGGATGCCGGCGTATTCCGCGGCCAGCCGGGTGGCCTCGGGGCTGCCGTCGAGCAGCCGGAGGCCGAGCGCGATCAGGGGGTCGCCGGCCAGGATCAGCACGACGCCGATCGTCGCCGCCAGCAGCAGCGACTGGCCCAGCAGGGTCTTCACCGATTCGTCGTCCTCCCGGCCCGCCGCCTGGGAGGTCAGCCCGGTGGTGCCCATGCGCAGGAAGCCGAAGCCCCAGTAGAGGAAGCCGAACAGGGTGGCGCCGAGCGTCACCGCGGCCAGGTAGCGGGAGTCCGGCAGATGGCCGACCACGGCGGTATCGACCAGGCCGAGCAGCGGCACGGTGATGTTGGAGAGGATGATCGGCCAGGCCAGAGCCCAGATGCGCTGTGAGGAACGGGCGGTCGAGGCGGTCGCGGTCACGGTGGCTCCGGTCGGTGGCTGGAGGCGGGGAGCATGGCCGCTGGCATCGGGCAGTGCAAGCGGCCCGGCGTCGCCAGTCCGTCTACGCTGGAGAGAAAGCCGGGGAGGCGTCCCCGAATGTCACCATCGCAGGAGGGACGAACCATGACACGAGTGAACGGTGGGAGCCTGGGGCTGGCGTTGCTACTGGCGCTGCTGATGAGCGCACCGTCGGCGCTGGCCACGGACGATGAAGCGCGTCCCAGCGGCGGCGCCATGGCGGTGGATGCCCTGTTCGCCCGGCCGCTGCTGGCCGCGGCCACGGTGGGTGGCACGGCGTTGTTTCTGGTCTCGCTGCCGTTCAGCGCCCTGGGCGGCAACGTCGAGGAGGCCGCGGAGACGCTGATCAAGACGCCCGCCGAGGCGACCTTCCGGCGCTGTCTGGGCTGTGAGGTGAGCCGCCGCGGCGACGAACGCTAGGGCGCCACTGGGTGCCCGGCACAAGACACGACGCCCCGCTCGAGGCGGGACGTCGTGGTGTCTGTCGTCGCGGCGTCTGTAGTGGCGAGACGGTCAGGCGGCGGTGATGCGCTCGTACTTCGCCATCAGCTGCTCCTGGCTCTCCTTGCGCTCGGGGTCGAGCGGGATGCAGTCCACCGGGCAGACCTGCTGGCACTGGGGCTCGTCATAGTGGCCGACGCACTCGGTGCACAGACCGGGATCGATGACGTAGATCTCTTCCCCCGGCGAGATGGCGCCGTTGGGGCATTCGGGTTCGCAGACGTCGCAGTTGATGCACTCGTCGGTGATCATCAGGGCCATGGAGTACCTCACGAAAATCGCGGCCGGCGGGCTCGGGCATCATGCCCGAGTGCCATGGTCAGGTATTGTAATGCCGCTTCAGCGTTTCGGCGACCTCGGGGTGCACGTGCTTCGAGACGTCGCCGCCGAGCCGGGCGATCTCGCGCACCAGGCTCGAGGAGATGTAGGAGTTCTCCACCTCCGGTGTCAGGAACACCGTCTCGAGCTCGGGCATCTGGGCGCGGTTCATGTTGGCCAGCTGCAGCTCGTACTCGAAGTCCGAGACCGCGCGCAGCCCGCGCAGCAGCACCCGGGCCTGCTGCTGCTTCATGAATTCGGTCATCAGCCCCGAGAAACCCGTCACCTCGACGTTGTCGAGGCCCTCGACCACCCGGCGCGCCAGGGCGGTCCGGGTATCGAGGTCCAGCGTCGGCCCCTTGCCGGGGCTGGTGGCGATGGCCACCACCACCTTGTCGAACAGCCGCGAGGCGCGCTCGATCAGGTCGAAGTGGCCGTTGGTAATGGGGTCGAAGGTGCCGGGGTAGACGGCGACGTTCATCACGCTTCTCCGTCGTCGAGGCGTCCGAAGGGGTTGTCCACGGCCAGCGAGACCGGCTTGGCGTAGCCCGGGATGCGGATGCTGTCCGCGCCGACCTCGAGCTCGGGGCCCTCCAGCACGCCCTCGCCGAAGCGGTAGCGCGGCTGGAAGCGGCCACGGTCGGCCTCGTGGCGATAGGCGGCGGCGGCCTGGCGGGTGGCCTCGCGGCGGCTGCGCCATTCGTCCATCGCGGCGTCGCCGTGGCGGGCGGTCATCAGCCGCTCGGTGACGGCCGGCGACAGCACCACGCCGGTGGCGTTGTTGCCGCCGAAGCCCTTGGCGTTGACGAAGGCGGCGTCGGCGGCGAAGCGCAGCGGCTCGCGGAACAGTCGCAGGCGTTCGGCGTGCAGGTCTTCGGGCTGGCTGTCATCCAGGGTCGGGATGCCCGGCAGCAGGTCGTGGGCGAAGCTGCCCAAGGCGCTGGCCAGCTGGTCGCCGGCGGCGCTGCCCTGGGAATGGCCGACGAAGGCCTTGACCGCCACCACCGGCCAGTCCTCGATGCCGTGGGCCTGGGCGACCATGTCGAAGACGTGGGACTCGGTCTCGCGGTTCTTCGGCGTGCTGGTGCCGTGGGCGTGCAGGAAGGTGCGTTCGCGCAGGGCGGTCTCGCCGAGCATCTCGCGCACCAGCGAGGCGGCCTTGCCGAGGGTGATGTAGTTGCCGATGCCGGGCGCCGAGATCGAGCGCTTCCAGCCGTCGGCGTTGACGAACACGTCCGGCACGCTGCCCAGCACCTCGGCGCCGACCTCCAGCGCCAGGGCGTCGTCCATCAGCATCACGAACTGACTGGACTCGCCCATGGTGAAGCCGCAGTTGCGGGCGAACGGGCGGCAGGCGCGCTGGTAGTCCAGGTCGGTGAGCAGCTCGAGGGCGTCCAGCGCCTTGAGACTCTCGTCGTCGGCCAGGGCGCCCATGGTGCGGAAGCCCTCGATGATCTCGGGGGTGATCGGCGCGTCGGCGGTGCCGACCATCACCACCCGGCGGCGGCCGGCGCGGATGTCGTCGACGCCCAGGCGCAGGTTGTAGAGGAAGCTGGCGCAGGCGCCGAGTGCCGCGCCGGTGCTGCCGACGCTGCCGAGGACATAGGCGTTGAGGAAGTCGGCCGGCATCTGGCCGTAGCCCAGCGGCATCTGCTTGGAGGTGGCGCGCTTGCCGGTGGCGAAGCTCTTGAGCAGCCCGCCCCAGCCGTCGTCGTCGAGCTGGCCGATGGAGTTGCCGGCGTAGACGGCGACCTGGTCGGGGTCGAGTCGGTCATGCAGGTCTTCCCAGGCCAGGCCGCTGTCGCCCAGGCAGTCGCTGGCGGCGAAGATCGCCATGGACAGGCCGCGCGGGTGGTGCACGCTGCGGTACAGCTGACCGGGCTCGAAGCCGGAGGGCAGCTGGCCGGCGGCGCGCACCTGGGCCGGGCGAGTCTCGGGCAGCATGACGTCCATCTCGCCGGCCGGCACCGTCACTTCCAGATGCTTGCGGTCGATCTCGCGGACCTGCCAGGTGGGCGGCAGGCTGTCCGGCAGCTGACGACGGCGTACCCGGAAGGTCATCGGCGCCTCGAGATCGAGGCTGGCGCGACGGTTGGCGGGCAGGCCCTCGGCGTTGAAACGGGGGTCTTCGTTGCGACGGATCAGGGTATGGTCGAGCACGCGCTGGCGGGTCTGCTCGACGATGGCCGCGGCGTCGAGGGGGTTGCCGTCGGCGTCGTGCCAGGCATCGTCGGCCTGGGCGCTGGCCAGGCGCATCATGGCCGCCAGGCCGAGCAGGGTCTGGGCTTGGACGTCGTCGGGCAAGGCGTCGAGCACGGTGCGGCGAAACGCCTGATGTCCCGAGGCTCGGCCGGCGGGATTCACGCCACCCATGCCCACGATCACCGGTAAATGTGACAAGCCGGGTTCCTCGTAGTGCGGTTGATATATGGGCTGCTATTGTCCTTTTGGCCAAGGATCATAGCACCCGGCCCGGTGCGCCGTCATGCGGGGCATGGAGGGGTTTTCCACAACCCGGCCGGCCGGGCAGGCGAGAGGCCCTCGGGCCGGCCCATGGCTGGTAGAATGCATGCCTTCCCAAGCCCCCGACCGATCACCGCCATGTCCGAGCGTTCCCGCATCATCACGTCCAACCAGCCCGGCCCCCATCACGATCTGGCACGCCGGGTCGAACGGGCCCTGACCCATCCGCTGCGCAAGCCGCTGGCCGATCATACCCGCGAGGCCTTCGCCGCGGCCGAGGCGTGGCGGGCGTCGTACGGCGAGGCGCCGCTGATCCTCGACGCCTGCTGTGGCGTGGGGCTGTCGACGCGGCGGCTGGCCGAGGCCCATCCCGACTGCGTGGTGATCGGCGTGGACCGCAGCGCCGACCGGCTGTCCCGGGAGCACGGCGCGCCGCCCGACAATGCCCTGCTGGTGCGTGCCGACCTGGTGGACTTCTGGCGGCTGGCGCTGGCCGCCGGCTGGCGCCCGGTACGCCACTACCTGCTGTACCCGAACCCCTACCCCAAGTCGACGCACCTCAAGATGCGCTGGCAGGGGCATCCGGTGTTCCCCGCCATCCTGGCGCTGGGCGGGCGGCTGGAGCTGCGTTCCAACTGGCGGCTCTACGTCGAGGAGTTCTCGCTGGCGGTCGAGCAGGCGACCGGCGTCGCCGCGCCGGTGGAAGCCCACGATCCGGCGGGGGATTTCCTGACCCACTTCGAGCGCAAGTACCACCTCAGCGGTCAGCCGCTGTGGAGGATGGTCGCCGAGCTGCCGCATCGTCCGGGGCTGCTGCCGGTCGAGTGAGGCGGCTCAGCGGCTGCGGCGGTCGCGAAATCGTTCACCCAGCGTCCGCCGCAGCCAGCGGGCGATCGGCCCCTGGGCCGCGTCCCGGCGCGAGACCGTCTCCACGTCGAGGATCGGCAGGGTGCCCAGGGTGTCGTCCGACAGCGTGACCAGGTGCTCGCGGAACGGTGGATAGCGGGCGATGTGCTCGGGGACCAGGGCCCAACCGAGGCCGCGAACGGCCAGCTCACCCATCGAGTAGAAGCTGTTGAGGCGCCAGAACTGGGCGCTGAGCGGCGTTTCGGCGTCGTCCCCCGAACGCGAGGCGATCAGCAGCTGGCGGTGATGGGCCAGATCACTGAGGGAAGGCGGCCCCTGATCGGCCAACGGGTGGTCGCGGCCGACCACCAGCGACTGGCGCAGATGGGCGATCGGCATGCCCTCGAGCAGCGGGCCGCGGCCGAGCCGGCCGAGCAGGATGCCCAGATCGGCGGTGCGATCCTCGACCCAGCCGGCGATATCGCCCTGGGCGCCGTAGAGCAGGGTCAGCTGCAGGGCGGGATAGTGGTGGGCCAGGGCCTCGAGGGTCTCGTCCACCGGCGGCATCTCGACCAGCGCCTCGTCGATGGCCAGCACCAGCCGGGCCTCCTCGCCCTCGGCGATGGCCCTGGCGCGGGAGTCCAGCCGCTGGCACTGGCGCAGCACCGCGCGGGCCTCGTGGAGCAGGGCCTCGCCGGCCTCGGTCAGGCGCGGCAGGCGGCCGTCGCGGTCGAAGAGCGTGCAGGCCAGGTCGGCCTCCAGGTGAGCGACGGCGGTGCTCACCGCCGACTGGGCGCGGCCCAGGTGCCGGGCCGCGGCGGAGAAGGAGCCGCACTCGGCGCAGGCGATGAGCACTTCCAGCTGATCGAGGGTCCAGCGCATGGGTGACCTATCGGATTTGTAGATGGAATCTAACTCGTATCCATCGCCATGGTGGCGAGAATAGTCCGTCAGGTCGAGGCCAGATGGTCTCGTGACGATATCTTGGGAGGTGACGATGCGCTCCTGGAAGGAACGCCTGACGCATACCACGCTGTTCGAGGCCGGCGGCCTGTTGATGGTGACGCCACTGGCCAGCTGGCTGACCGGCCATGACATGGGCGAGATCGGCGTGCTGGCCGCAGGGCTGGCCACCGACGCCATGCTCTGGAACCTGGTCTGGAATCGCGTCTTCGATGCGCTGGTGCCGACTCGTCGCCGCAGCCTGAGACAGCGCTTCGCCCAGTCCTTCGGTTTCGAGCTCGGTCTGCTGGTGATGACCCTGCCGGCGGTCGCCTGGTGGATGGGCATCGGCCTCGTGGAGGCCTTCTGGCTGGACCTCGGCTTCATGCTGTTCTTCCTGGCCTATGCCATGGTCTTCAATACGCTGTTCGATCTCGTGATGCGCCGTCGGCTGGCGCGGGGAGGTGCCTGATGGCCTATCTGTACCTGGCACTGGCGATCGTCGCCGAGGTGGTGGCGACCAGCTCGCTGAAGGCCTCCCAGGAGTTCACCCGGCTGTGGCCGAGCGTGACCGTGGTGGTCGGTTACGTGCTGGCCTTCTACCTGCTGACGCTGGCGCTGCGCACCCTGCCGGTGGGCATCGCCTATGCCTTCTGGGCCGGGCTCGGCATCGTGCTGGTGACCCTGATCGGCGTCCTGGTCTACGGCGAGCGCCTGGATGCGCCGGCGGCGCTGGGCCTTGCCATGATCATCGGCGGGGTGGTGGTCATCCAGGCCTTTTCCCGGGTGTCTGCCCACTGAGGTGGCGCACGGTCGAATCGCGCCTGGGGCACGGGTAGACTGCGGCTCTGCCGCGCTTTCTCCTGTGCCCTTCGACCTCACGGATGATGCCCATGCTGTCTCGCTGTCTCTCGCTCTGCCTGCTGTCGCTGCTGCCCCTGACCGCCCTGGGGCACGGGTTCTCCCACCTCGAGGAACTGGCCGATGACGGCTTCCTGATCGGTGCCGAGGCGCGCCTGCTGGGCAACGGCGAGCCGGGCGAGACCCTGGGCAGCCTCTCGCCGGAGCGCCAGCTGTCGCCGGCCTCGGTGTCCAAGATATATACCGCGGCGGCGGCACTCGAGCGCTTCGGCCCCCAGCATCGTTTCACCACGCAGCTGCTCGGCAGCGCCGAGCCCGACGCCGAGGGCGTGCTGCAGGGCGACCTGATCCTCGATGGTGGCGGCGATCCGGCACTGACCACCGAGGACCTGTGGCGACTGGTGCAGCGGCTGCATCAGGCCGGGGTGCGCGAGGTCGCTGGCCGGCTGGTGGTCAGCCAGTGGCGCTTCGGCCCGGTAGCCTGCCTGACCACCGATCGCTGCGACGGCCAGCGTCGCGTCGACAACGCCTACAGCGCGCTGCTCTCCTCGGCGGCGGTCAACTACGGCAATTGGTGCGTGACCGTGGCGCCGGCGCGTACCGCCGGCGCGCCGGCCCAGGTCACGCCCTGCGACGGCCAGGCCGATCTGGTGCGCATCGACAACCGCATCGAGACCCGGCCGCCCGACAGTGGCACCCAGCTGGCGGCGGAGCGGGTCACCGACGGCGACGGTGACGTGATGCGGGTGTCCGGGCAGATTTCCACCAATGCTCGTCCGCGCGAGCTCTATCGCACCAGCTCCGACCCCGCCGAGCAGGCGGGCCGCACCTTGATGGCAATGCTCGAGCAGGCCGGCATCGCGGTGGCCGGCGGGCACGTCACCACCACGCTGGAGCCGCCGGCCAGCGCCTCACGCCTGGCCGCGGTGGACGGCAAGCCGCTGCAGGAGCTGCTGCTGCGCACGCTCAACTATTCCAACAATTTCATGGCCGACACCCTGACGCTGGATCTGGCCAAGACGCCGCGCCCGTCGCTGAGCCAGGGTGGCGATGCCATCGAGGCCTTCGCCGGCGGCCTGGCGGGCCACGGCCCGCTGCGCCTGGACAGCGGCAGCGGCCTGACGCCGGAGAACCGCACCAGCGCCGCCGGGGTGAACGTGCTGCTCGAGCACATGTTCCGTCAGCCCTCGCTGTTCCCGAGCTTCGTCGCCGCCCTGCAGTCGCCGAGCAACGGCGTGATGCGCTTCATTCGCCGCGGCCCGGCGACTTTCCAGGACCACGTCATGCTCAAGACCGGCACCCTCAACCAGCCGGTGTCGGTGCGCGCCGCGGCCGGCTACTTCCGCACCCGCACCGGGCGCTGGGGCGTGTTCAGCGTGCTGGTCAACGGCACCGGCTCGACGCCCTACCTGAGCTGGTCCCAGGTGCTGGACCGGCTGTCGGTGGACCTCTCGGCGATGATCGAGGCGCACTGAGTCACGTTGGCCGGCGCGTCATAATTGCCCCATTCGGCTCTGCTACCATCGGCGTTCCCACGCCGAAGCTGATGGATGAAATCGATGAAACCCGGATACACCGGCTGGCGCCATCTGGTGCACTCCACTCGTTACTCCCTCAAGGGCCTCGGGGCGGCCTATCGCCACGAGGCCGCCTTTCGCCAGGAGCTCGGCCTGTGCCTGGTGATGGCACCGCTGGCCGTGTGGCTGGGCCGCGAGCCGGTGGAGTGGATCCTGCTGATCGGCAGCTGCCTGCTGGTGCTGATCGTCGAGCTGCTCAACAGCGCCATCGAGAACGTGGTCGATCGCATCGGCCCGGAGCGCCACAAGCTCTCCGGCCGCGCCAAGGACATTGGCTCGGCGGCGGTAATGATGGCGCTGCTGACCGTCGGTCTGACCTGGGGGCTGATCGCCTGGGACCGGTTCCTGGGCTGAGGCGGGCGGCCGCCGGCTAGTGCGCGGCGCCCCGGCTTGGGTATGCTGAGGGCATCGATCAACCGGATGCGAGACGCCCATGGCCCTGCCCGACGACTTCCTGCCGCTGGACGCCATTCCCGAGCCGCTGGCGGCCCCGCTGCAACACGCCCGGGAACGCCTGGCCACGGCCCTCGAGCAGGCCGACAACCTGGCCGACATGCGCCAGCAGGAAGGCCCCGGCGAGAGCTGGGCGGCGCTGGCACCGCATCGCCGCGCGCAGCTGGCGCGGGTGCTGGCGGTGTCGGAGTTCGTCGCCGAGACGCTGATTCGCCACCCCGACTGGCTGCCGCAGCTCGATGCCCTGGGCGAGCTGGACGCCGCGCCGGACGCCGACACCCTGAGCGAGACCCTGGCCGAGCGCCTGGAGGCCGCCGAGGACGAGGCGGCCATGCACGCCGCGGTGCGCCGCTTCCGCCAGGCGCGCATGCTGGGCATCGTGTGGCGCGACCTGACCCGTCCGCCGGGCATCGACATGTGGGCCACCGCGGCCGCCGTCACCCGGCTCGCCGAGACCTGCCTGGAGCAGGCGCTGGCCTGGCTCGAGCGGCACTTCGAGGCGCGCTGGGGCCGCCCCGGGCCGCGCGCCGACGGCGGCGAGCAGCGCCTGGTGGTGCTCGGCATGGGCAAGCTCGGCGCCGGCGAGCTCAACCTCTCCTCCGACATCGACCTGATCTTCGCCTTCCCCGAGAAGGGCGAGACGGTGGGCGGGCGCAAGGCGCTCGAGCACCAGGAATACTTCACCAAGATCGGCCAGAAGCTGATCGGCGCGCTGGACGCGGTGACCGCCGACGGCTTCGCCTTCCGCGTCGACATGCGCCTGCGCCCGCTGGGCGACGGCGGTCCGCTGGTCGGCAACTTCGCCTCGCTGGCCAGCTACTACCAGGACCAGGGCCGCGAGTGGGAGCGCTACGCCATGCTCAAGGCGCGCCCGGTGGCCGGCGATCTCGAGGCCGGTGCCGAGCTGCTGGCGAGCATCCGACCCTTCGTCTATCGCCGCTACCTGGACTTCGGCGCCATCGAGTCGCTGCGCGAGCTCAAGGCGATGATCAACCGCGAGGTGCGCCGTCGCGGCATGCAGGACAACATCAAGCTCGGCCCCGGCGGCATCCGCGAGGTGGAGTTCGTGGTCCAGGCCTTCCAGCTGATCCGCGGCGGGCGCGACACCGAGCTGCAGGTCACCTCGCTGAAGACGGCGCTGTCGCGCCTGCCGGACCTGGGCCTGCTGCCCGCCGCGGTGGTCGACGAGCTGATCCCCGACTACGTCTTCCTGCGTGACCTCGAGCATGCCATCCAGGCGCTGGAGGATCGTCAGACCCAGACCCTGCCGGCCGAGGAGGTCGCCCGCGAGCGGGTGGCCCTGGCGCTGGACATGGAGGACTGGCCGGCGCTGATGGCGCGGCTCGACGAGGTGCGCGATCGGGTCCGCCGGCACTTCGACGCGGTGATCGCCGACCCCGAAGACGCCGACGAGGATGCCCCCGCCCCGGCGGGCGGCCGCGAGCGCGAGGAGTGGCGGGCGCTGTGGCGCGGCGAGCCGGGCGAGGAGGAGGCCGAGGCGCGCTTCCGCGAGGCGGGCTTCACCGATCCGGCCGCCGCCTGCCGGCGCCTGCGTGCGCTGCGCGACTCGCGCCAGGTGCAGGCCATGCAGCGCATCGGCTACGAGCGCCTGGAGGCGCTGATGCCGCTGCTGCTCGACGCCGCCGCGGACAGCGAGGCGCCTGACGTGGCCCTGGAGCGGGTGCTGCCGCTGGTCGAGGCGGTGTTGCGGCGCACCGCCTACCTGGCGCTGCTGCGCGAGAACCCCGAAGCGCTGGAGCATCTGATGCACCTGTGCAGCGCCAGCCCCTGGATCGCCGAGCAGCTGGCCCGCCACCCGATCCTGCTCGACGAGCTGCTGACCCCGGACACCCTCTACACGCCGGCCGACAAGGCGCGGCTGGCCGACGAGCTGCGTCAGGCCCTGGGGCGGATTCCCGAGGGCGACGAGGAGGCCGAGCTCGAGGCGCTGCGCGTGTTCAAGCACGCCCAGGTGCTGCACGTGGCGGCCTCCGACATCGCCGGCACCCGCCACCTGATGAAGGTCAGCGACTATCTCACCTACATCGCCGAGGTGATCCTCGAGACGGTGCTGGCCATGGCCTGGAAGCACCTGACCCGCAAGCACGGCTTCCCGCTGCGTCGCGACGGCGAGCGCTGCGGCCAGGCGCCGGAGTTCCTGATCATCGGCTACGGCAAGCTCGGCGGCATCGAGCTCGGCTACGGCTCCGACCTGGACCTGGTGTTCCTCCACGACGGTGCCACCCGCGGCAGCACCGACGGCGACCGGCCGATCGACAACGCGGTGTTCTTCACCCGCCTCGGCCAGCGCATCATCCACCTGCTCACCGCGGTGACCCCGGCCGGCAGCCTCTACGAGGTCGACATGCGCCTGCGGCCCTCGGGCAACGCCGGGCTCCTGGTGTCGAGCCTCGACGCCTTCGCCGACTACCAGCGCCGCGAGGCCTGGACCTGGGAGCATCAGGCGCTGGTGCGCGCCCGGGTGGTGGCCGGCCACGACACCCTGGCCGAGGGCTTCGACGCCGTGCGCGGCGAGATCCTTGGCCGCGAGCGCGACGTCGAGGCGCTGCGCGAGGAGGTGGTGGCGATGCGCCACAAGATGCGCAAGCACCTGGCGAGCCAGGGCGAGGGCGACGACTTCGACCTCAAGCAGGATCCGGGCGGCATGGTCGACATCGAGTTCCTGTGCCAGTACGCGGTGCTGGCGATGGCCCACGACAGCCCGGCACTGCTGCAGTGGAGCGACAACATGCGCATCCTCGAGACCCTGGAGCAGTGCGGCCGGCTGCCCGCCGAGGACGGCGAGCGCCTGCGCGAGGCCTACCTGGCCTGCCGCACCGCGGCCCATCGCGCGGCGCTGACCGGCGATTCGGCCCGTGGCGACAACGCCGACTTCGCCGCGCATCGCCAGGCGGTCATCGCGGTCTGGCAGCGGCTGCTCGAGCCGGCGTCAGGAGACGCCTGAGGATGACGCCTGGCGCTGCCAGCTCGCGAGCGCGGCCTCCAGGCCGTGCAGATCGAGGGTGGTGGTTACGTCCGCGGGGAAGGGCGAGGCGGCGGGATCGGCGGTGACGCCGACGAAGCCCGTGCCGTTGGAGCTGGCGGCCCGATAGTCGTTGTAGGAGTCGCCGACCATGACCGTGCGGCCGGCGCGGTGTCCGTGGCGGTTCAGCAGCTGGCCGAGCCCCGTCACCTTGTCCGGCGGCGAGCCGATCACCTCGTCGAAATGGCCGGCCAGGTCGCGCCGGGCGACGATCTCGCGCAGCTCGTGCTCGGGCGTGGCGGACAGCAGGTAGATCGGCAGGCGGCCCCGATGGCGGTCGAGGAAGGCCAGGGCGCCGGGGATGGCGGGGGTGGCGAGGATGCGCTGCTCCACGTCGGCCTTGAAGCGCCGGCACAGGGTGTCGATGGACGCCTCGTCGGCCTGGCGGCCGAGGATCTGCGCCTCGATATGGCGGAACTTGACCTCCCGGGGCTGGCCGCCGCGTCGGCCCAGGTAGGCGCGCACCGCCCGGCGCAGGGGCTGGGGCTGGTCGTCGTAGAGGGCGGCGAAGGCCTCGCGCTTGAGATGGGCCGAGTCGAGGATCACGCCGTCGAAGTCGAAGACCAGCACGTTATCCGGATCGGAGAAGAAGTCGCTCACGTCGGGCTCCGCTTCACGCGCGCCACCGGGCCGCGTTGTCGTGGGGAGGGAGCGCGCTTCGGGAAGGCCGGGAAGCCGTGGCCCGGAGGTATCGCCGTTTCCCGTACCGCGCCCGCCAGCAGGGGCATCGGGGCACTGGGTTCGAATGTCGAACTAAAGTGCTTTGGCCGAACAAACTAGAATCGGTTTCCAGTAGTGTCAATGTGGCGTGAGGTCATCTAAGACCAAGGTTGGAGCCCGCCTGCCGGTGAACGTGGCGGCGCCGAAAACGCTGTCGTGGCGGGCTCTAGGTTCTGTCTGAAAAGTCTGCACGCAAACAACGGTCTATGCAGGCCAGGCATACCATCGCCCGGAAGCTGCTGGCCAACTTGTCGTAACGGGTGCAGACCCGGCGTAGCTCTTTGATCCAACCGAAGCAGCGCTCAATGATGTTTCGCTCCCGATATCGGGGCTTGTCAAAGCCCCTCGGAGCGCCAGGGCGCGGTTTTCGCTTCATCTTGCGCCGGGCAATGATCGGCTTCATGCGATGCCGGCCGCAGTAGCGGCGAAGCGGGTCGCTATCGTAGCCCTTGTCCGCCACGATGAAGCGGCAACGCTTACGAGGTCTGCCCTTGGTTCCAGGCAGTTGCACCTCCTCCAGGGTGGGAATGAAGTGCCGCGTATCCGAATCCTGCCCCGGCGACAGCGTGAAGGTCAGCGGCCAACCATGACGGTCACAGACCATATGGATCTTGGTCGTCAGGCCGCCGCGACTCCGTCCCAGGGCATGGTCTACGGGCTCTACCTGTCCCCCTTTTTGCCGCCTCCAGAGGCGGCCCGGGTGGCGCGGATTGATGTCGAATCGATCATCCAGGTGTCCAGATCCATCAGGCCATCCTCTCGCAAGCGAAGTTGGAGGCGCGCCAGAATGGCCTCGAAGGTGCCATCATCGCGCCACTGACGGAAACGGTCATAAACGGTCTTCCAAGGGCCGTAGCGCTCTGGCAGATCACGCCACTTAGCGCCCGAGCAGAGGATCCAGAAGATGCCGTTCAACACCTGGCGGTCATCGCGACGGGGACGGCCTGACCTCTGCGGCGGCGAGACGATGTCTTCAATGAGGGCCCAGCCATTGTCGGAGATCTCGTAGCGTCCTGCCATGGGTCACCTATGCAGCTGCAGCATGGGACACATTAGCAAATCCGACTTTTCGGACAAAGCCTAGGGGAGGAGCGCCGTGAGGCGGGGAACCGGCCGCCGGCAATTGCGGCTTGCCTTGCTACCCGGGATGTCGTGCATAATGCGAACTTTATGACGCTATGCGAACAGTTTGCCAGGGCGTCTCTCGCCGCGTCGACGCGACCCTGCCGGGGATGTGGCGAGGATCTCTCGATCCGATTGTCAGGAGGTTCAGATGCGTGCCATCGCCACCGTGTGCCTGAGTGGAGATCTGCGGACCAAGCTGGAGGCCATCGCGCGCGCCGGCTTCGGCGGCGTGGAGATCTTCGAGAATGATCTGCTGTCCTTCGACGGCTCCCCCGAGGAGGTGCGCGAGCTCTGCGATTCGCTGGGGCTGTCCATCGTCGCCTTCCAGCCGTTCCGCGACTTCGAGGGCATGCCCGAGCCCCAGCGCAGCCGCAACCTGCAGCGTGCCGAGCGCAAGTTCGATCTCATGGAGCAGCTTGGCACCGATTTCCTGCTGGTGTGCAGCAATGTCTCGCCGCAGTCCGTCGGCGATCTCGACCGGGTGGCCGCGGACCTGCGCGAGCTCGCCGAGCGGGCCGGCCAGCGCGGCATCCGCATCGGCTTCGAGGCGCTGGCCTGGGGCCGCCATATCTCCGACTACCGGGATGCCTGGGAAGTGGTGCGGCGCGCCGATCACCCCTATCTCGGCGTGGTGCTCGACAGCTTCCATATCCTCTCCCGCGGGCATGACCTCTCGACCATCGGCAAGATCCCCCGCGACAAGATCTTCTTCGTCCAGGTGGCCGATGCGCCCCTGCTCGACATGGACGTGCTGCAGTGGAGCCGCCATTTCCGCTGCTTCCCCGGCCAGGGGCGCCTGCCGCTCGAGGCCTTCATGCGCGAGCTGGCCCGGTCGGGCTACGACGGTCCGCTGTCGCTGGAGATCTTCAGCGATGCCTTCCGCGCCGCGCCCACCGAGATCACCGCCCTGGACGGCCTGCGCTCGCTGATCTGGCTCGAGAACCTGGTCGAGGATGGCCCCTGGGCGGGGCGGATTCCGCCGGCCCCGCACTACCGCGGCATCCATTTCATCGAGTTCACCCTCGACGAGGAGAGCGCCGCGCCGCTGGGCGAGTTCATCGGCGCGCTCGGCTTCCGCCACGTGGGGCGCCACCGCTCGAAGAACGTCGAGCTGTGGAAGCAGGGCGAAGTGCATCTGGTGCTCAACTTCGAGACCGACAGCTTCGCCCATACCTTCCGCCTGCTGCATGGCACCTCGGTGTGCGCCGTGGGCTTCCGCGTCGATGATGTGGAGCAGGCGCTGGACCGGGCCCGCGCCTTCCAGGCGCCGCGCTTCCGCGGCCAGGTCGGCGAGGGCGAGATGGAGATACCGGCCCTGCGCGGCATCGAGGGCAGCCTGGTCTACCTGGTCGACGACCAGGCGGCCGGCGACCTGCAGTGGCGCACCGACTTCGAGCTGTTCGATCAGGAGAGCCGCGACGAGGCGGGGCTGGTGCGGGTCGATCACCTCTCCTATGTGCTGCCGGCCACCCAGCTGCTGGGCTGGCAGCTCTTCCATCGCACCGTGTTCGGCTTCGCCGCCGAGGCCGAGAACGAGATCGTCGATCCGCGCGGAATGATGGTCAGCCAGGCGGTGGTCAGCCCGGATCGCAGCATCCGTCTGCCGCTCACCGTGTCCCAGGTGCAGGACACCCAGCCCGGGCGCTTCCTCAGCGAGTTCCGCGGCGGCGTGCAGCAGATCGCCTTCGAGAGTCGCGATATCTTCGCCACCGTTGACGAGATCCAGGCCCGTGGCCTGCCGCTGCTGAGGATTCCGGGCAACTACTACGACGACCTCGAGGCGCGCTATGACCTCGACGAGTCGTTGCTTGAGGCCATGCGGGCCCGCAACATCCTCTTCGACCGCAACGACGACGGCGACTTCTTCCATGCCTACACCGAGACCTTCTCGGGGCGCTTCTTCTTCGAGATCGTCGAGCGGCGTGGCGGCTATCAGCAGTTCGGCGAGGCCAATGCCGGCATTCGCCTGGCGGCCCAGTCGAAGAGCGGATGACACGCCACGGGGAGTCTGCGGTCCCCGTCCGAAGATTTGATATCCACACAGGCCCCGGACAGGGCCCGTTCAGGAGATGACGCCATGAAACTGGGGCTGATCGGCAAGGCCATCATGAATTCCAGCTCGCCGGACCTGCACGTGCGGCTGGGCGAGCTGACCGGCATTCCCGCTACCTATGATCTGTTCGATGCCAACGAGCTACCCATCGACTCCCTGGACAGCCAAGTGCGTCGGGTGATGGCCGAGGGCTATCGAGGCGTCAACGTCACCTTTCCCTGGAAGGAGGCGGCGGTACAGCTGGCCGACGAGGCCACCGAGGGCGCCCGCATGGTCGGCGCGGCCAACACCCTGGTGTTCGAGGACGGGCGCATCCTCGCCGAGAACACCGACTTCACCGGCTTCGTCAGCGGCTTTCGCGCCACCCTCGGCGAGCGCGTCCCGGGGCGGGTGCTGCTGATCGGCACCGGCGGCGTGGGCAAGGCGGTGGCCTTCGGGCTCGGCCGGCTGGGCGCCGAGGAGATCGTGCTCCTCGACCTCGACGAGGCCAAGGCCCGTGGGCTCTGTGAGGAGCTCGGGGCCGAGGGCTTCCCGGCCTCGTGGATTCGCCCCGAGCAGCTGGCCGAGACGGTGGCGCGCTGCGACGGCCTGGTCAACTGCACGCCCATCGGCCACGAGAAGAGCCCCGGGTGCCCGATTCCCGGGGAGCTCATCGAGGCCCGTCACTGGATCTTCGATGCGGTCTACGTGCCGGCGGTCACCGAGTTCATTGCCGCCGCCCGGGCGGCCGGAGCCAGCGTGATGAGCGGCGTCAGCCTGTTCGTCTTCCAGGGCGTGGACGCCTTCAAGCGCTTCTGCGAGGATGCCGACAGGCGCGCCGCGGCCGACGAGCAGGCCGCCGCACTGTTCGCCCACTACAAACGGGAACTGCTGAAGGAGAATGACGGATGAGCGTGGGCAAGGTCCTGGTGCTGCACGGTCCCAACCTCAACCTGCTGGGCACTCGCCAGCCGGAGATCTACGGTCACGAGACCCTGGCGGACATCGACGACGCCCTGCGCGCCAGGGCCGCCGATCACGGCTGGGCGATCGACTGCCGCCAGAGCAATCACGAGGGCGAGCTGATCGATGCCATCCACGCCGCCCGCCTGGACGGCACCGGGGCGATCATCATCAACCCGGCGGCTTACACGCACACCTCGGTGGCGATTCTCGACGCCCTGAACGCCTTCGACGGCCGGGTGATCGAGGTGCATCTGTCCAACGTGCACAAGCGCGAGAGCTTCCGTCATCACTCCTACGTGTCGCTGCGCGCCGACGGCGTGATAGCCGGACTCGGCAGTCGAGGCTACCATGCCGCCCTGGAAGCATTGATCGCGGCCGGCTGAGAGCCGCTCCCTGTCCTCCGGGCCCGCCATGATGCGGGCCTTTTTTCTGGAACCTCGTTGCATTTGTCGTCGGCGATGCCCGGTGCCGTCAAGCCGGAGCCTCGCGACGGACGAGCGCTGGAACGCTGTCATGCAGCGGCCTGCAGGCAGGTGGGGAGGGAGTGACTTCAACCTTGGTCGTAATCCGATGGCGCCTCGTTGACACCCCGGCGGGGGGATTCTAGTGTTCGTCTCGTGCACTTAAGTTCGTTAGGCGAACTGAAAGCCTCCGGTCGGTGTTGGAACCAGAGACACAAACCATAATTAAGGGAGATCTCCCATGAACGTCAGAGCCGCCAAGTTAGCCTTTGCTGGTACCGCCCTCGCCGTCGGCGTGGCCTCGGTCGCCGAGGCGCAGCCGCAGACGATTCGTTTCGGCCACGTGGATCCGGATAACTGGCAGAATTCCAAGAAGGGAGCCGCCGCCCGGATCTTCAAGAACATCGTCGAGTCCGAAACCAACCTGTCGGTGGAGCTGTTCCCGGCCGGATCGCTGGGGGACGAGGACGAGATGATCCAGCAGGCCATCGACGGCATGACGCCGGTGGTGATGGTGTCCGGCGCCATGTCCAAGGTCTGCCCGGCCGCCAGCGTGCTGGACATTCCCTACATGTTCGAGTCCCCGGTGGTCGCCTGGGACGTGCTCGACGGCGAATTCGGCGACGCCCTGGCCCAGCACTGCCTGGAGCAGACCGGCCTGCGTACCCTGGGCTACGGTGAAACCGGGTTCCGTCACTTTACCAACAGCGACCACGAGATCCGCACGCCGGCGGACATGGAAGGCCTCAAGTTCCGCGTTCAGGATATTCCGCTTTACGTGGAGATGGTCGAAGGCCTGGGCGCCGAGCCCACGCCGATCGCCTGGTCCGAGCTTCCCACGGCGCTCTCCACCGGGGTAGTCGACGGCCAGGAGAACCCGGTGGGTACCATCTACAACAACAATCTGCATGAACTGCAGGACTACATGACCCTGGACGGCCACGTATACGGGACCGACTTCCTGCTGATCAACGAGCAGTTCTTCAGCATGCTGTCCGAGCAGGATCAGCAGGTGCTCGAACGTGCCGGTGAAATCGCCGGCAACATGGGGCGGTCCATCCAGCAGTTCACCACGGCCGAGGGGCTGAACGCGGTTCAGCAAGAGGGCATGCAGGTCTACAGCCCGACCGCGGACGAGCTGGCCGCCTTTCGCGAACAGGCCCAGCCGCCGGTCATCGAATGGCTGCGTGAGGACCTGGGCGACGATGCCGAATGGATCGACCGCCTCCAGCAGGCCGTGGCCGACGCCACCGCCGACGAATAACGCCGCCCCTCACGCCGTGCCGACCGAGCGTCGGCACGGCGTCTCCCCCTGACAGCATTAGACGGAATACCCATGGCAACCCTCTTCCATTTGACCCGGCGCCTCGCCACGGGGGTCTTCGCCCTTGGCGCCGGCCTGTCGATGGCGTTGATCTTCCTGATCGTGTTCGGCAACGCCTTCATCCGCTATCTCTTCGGCAGCTCGCTTGCCTGGGGCGATCAGGTGCCGGTCTTCCTCGGCATCTACGGCGTGATGTTCGGCCTGGCGCTGGCCTACGTGCAGGACCGCCACGTGCGCTTCGGTCTGATCGTCGACTTCCTGCCGGACCGGGCCCGCGAGGCGCTGTTCGTGGTCGTCGACCTGGCCGTGATCGTGATCGGCGCGCTGCTGGCGCGGTCCGGCTACCTGTTCATGGAGAGCCGCGGCGGGATGCGGATCTCCGGCCTGAGCGGCACGGTGCGCAGTCTTCGGGAGGCCACCGGCATGGAGTGGGTCGCCTCGCTGGGCACCCTGGCGCCGTACCAGTTCGCGCTGTGCCTGGGAGGGGCGATGCTCGCCGTCGCCGCGCTGATCAAGCTCGTCGAGCGCCTGACGTCACTGTGCCATCCGTCTTCCGAGGTGTCCTGACATGGTCTACGCCATCCTCTTGATCGGCCTCGCCATCGGCGTGCCGGTCGCCTTCGCCATCGTCGCCGCGCTGCTCTACTTCATGAGCAACGCCGGCTTTCCCTACCAGCTCTCCACCGTGGCCACCCAGATGTTCTCGGGGCTCAACTCCTTCGCCCTGCTGGCCATTCCGCTGTTCGTGCTGGCCGGCGAGCTGATGAACGAGAGCGGCATCACGGTGCGCATCATCGCCTTCTCCAAGGTGCTGATCGGGCGGGTGCGGGGCGGTCTGGCCCACGTCAATATCTGGGCCTCTGTGATCTTCGCCGGGCTGTCCGGCTCCGCGGTGGCCGATACCTCGGCGCTGGGGCGGGTGTTCATCCCCGAGATGGAGAAGGAAGGCTATCCGCGCGACTTCGCCGCGGCGCTGACCGCCGCCTCCTCGGTGATCGGGCCGATCATTCCGCCGAGCATTCCGGTGATCATCTATGCGCTGATCGTCTCCGGGGTCTCGGTGCCGTCGCTGTTCCTGGCGGGCATCGTGCCCGGGGTGCTGCTGGCGATGTTCCTGTCCGGCTACGTGATGATGTTCGCCAGCAAGTACGAGAAGCGTCGCGACGTCGAGATGCCCAAGGAGGAGAAGCGCTCCATCCTGATCGACGGCATCATCCCGCTGCTGATGCCGGTGTTCGTGGTCGGCGCGATCCTGCTGGGCATCGTCACGCCCACGGAGGCCGCGGCCTTCGCCGTCGCCTACGCGCTGTTCGTGGGGACGGTGCTGTTCCGCAAGCTCAGCTGGCGCGACCTGCCGGGGATCTTCTCGCGCACCATGGTCGACAGCGCGGTGATCATGATCATCATCGCCGCGGTGGGCGCCGCCAACTGGCTACTGACCTACAACCGCGTCCCCAACCTGCTCACCGAGCTCACGCTGTCCTACATCTCGACCCAGTGGACCTTCCTGCTGGCGGTGATCGTGCTGTTCCTGCTGGTGGGGCTGTTCCTCGAGGGCATCGCCGCCATGCTGGTGCTGGTGCCGATCCTGCATCCCATCGCCATGAGCCTGGGCGTGGACCCGGTGCACTTCGGCATCGTGGTGATCTTCAACCTGATGATCGGGCTGATCACGCCGCCCATGGGGCTGTGCCTGTTCGTCGCCGACTCGGTGGCCAAGGTGGGGCTGGGACGGCTGTCGATGCGCATCCTGCCGCTGTTCCTGGTGGAGCTGCTGGTGCTCTTCATCATCACCTTCGTGCCGGTGACGGTGACCGGCCTGCCGAGCCTGCTCGGCTACTGACGCCTCCCTGGCGGGGGATTCGCGGCGGGCGCTCGAGAGGGCGCCCGCCGTTTTTTGTTGTTGCTGTTTTCGCCGGCGGCGTGAATGCCGCGTCAGGCTACGGCGAAGAGATCGATATGGTGGATCAGCCACAGCACCAGGCTGATGGTCATGAAGGCGACCAAGGTGCTGACCATCAGGGTCGCGGCGGCGATCTCGCCCAGTCCGAAGCGCTGACCGAATAACGGGTAGACGCTGATCATCGGCGCGCAGGAAAACAGCAGGGCGGCGGTGATCAACAGGGGATCGACGTCTGGCAGCAACAGGAATATGCCGAGCACCGCCAGTGGGTGCAGCAGCAGCTTGCCTATGGCGATCTGGCTCATGTCCAGCGCCATGCCGTGGGGCCGCAGGCCATACAGCGAACCGCCGATCACGAACAGGGCGGCGGGGCCTGCGGCTTCGGCCAGCATGTCGATGACCTTGGCCGCCGGGCCCGGCAGAGAGAGGCCCGACGCGGCCATCAGCACGCCGATGAGCAGACCGATGAGAATGGGATTGCGCACCAAGCGTCTTCCCGTCTGGTAGAGCGTTTTTCGCAGGCCGTTGCCGGCCTGCTGCCCCATCTCCGCGAGGATCAGCGCCAGTGGAATGATCAGCAGGTTCTCGATCATCATGTTCAGAGCCAGTAACACCGCCGCGGGTGGCCCCAGCGCCATGGCGGCTACCGGATAGCCGATGAAGCCACTGTTGGCGGTGGACATGCCCAGCGCCTGGATGGCGCCGTTGGCCAGCGGCTTGCGCTCCAGCCCCAGGGTGAGGGCCAGGCCGAGCGTGAAGACCGCCAGCGAGCCGATACCGTAGGCCAGCAGATAGGTAGCGTCGAAGACCTCTTTCAACGGGTTCTGGGTCAGGGCGCGGATCACCAGAGCTGGCAGGGCGAAGAACATGACGAAGGTTGCGATGCCCTGCAGCGGCGCCGCCTCGATGATGCCGCCGGCACGGGCCAGATAGCCCAGGCCGATGATCAGGAAGATCGGGGTGGTGATGGCGAGAATGTCGAGCACGTAAGCCTCCTTGCCGTCGTGCCGGGTGACGGAATCAGGTGAAGAGTCGTGAGGACAGCCAGGCCTGGGACAGCTCCTCGGCGGCCTGGCGCAGGCTGGGCGCCAGGCGATGCATGCGCGGCTCGTCGAGTCGCACGCTGGGGCCGGCGACGCTGAGGGTGCCGAGCACCTGGCCGTTCAGCGGGTGCGTCACCGTGACGGCCAGCGCCGCCGTGCCGACCCCGCATGTTCCACCTGCCAGCTGTAGCCGTGGGTCCGGGTCCGGTTCAGGTAATCGATGAGCTCGTCATGGGACCGCGGCGCCTGGGGGCCGTAGTCGTCCGCCGGGCCGGTGTCCTGAGCCTCCACCAGGGCGATCGCCTCCTGATTGCTGAGTCGGGCCAGCCAGGCGTGGCCGGAGGCGGTGCAGAACAGCGGCGCCTCGCGTCCCATGTCGGGGTCGTAGCGCAGCCCGGAGCGGGCCCCTTGGGCCTTGGCGATCCAGATCTGGCGCTGGTTCTCGATGATGCCCAGGCGCACCAGTTCTCCCGACTCCTCGGCCAGCCGGTCGAGGATCGGCTGGACGATATCGGGCGCGCCGCTGCTGGCCAGGAAGCGGCTGCCCAGGGCGACCAGGCGAGTGGTCAGCTGGTAATGGGCGCTGAGCGATTCCTGGCGCACGTAGCCCAGGCGGATCAGCTCCTGGCAGATGCGGTGGGCGGCGCTCTTGGGGATCTCCAGCCGCTGGGCGAGTGTCTGCAGTGGCAGGCCGCGGGCATCGCCGGAGAGGGCGTCCAGCACGCCGAGGGTGCGCTCGATCAGGCTTGATGCCATGGCGATGTCCTTCTGGATGGCAGGGGGCCTTCACCCCCGGTCAGAGACGGGGCTCAGCTGACATGGGTGCGAATCAGGCGCACCTTGTCCTGCAGCAGCGGCAGGAACGACTGGGTCAGGGTGTCGAAGTCGATGCGCGCGGCGTTGGTGCTGACGTTGATGGCGCCGAGCAGCGTGCCGTTGGCGTCGAAGGCCGGCACCGCCAGGGAGCGCAGTCCGGGATCCAGCTCCTGGTCGACGATGCTGTAGCCCTGCTGGCGGACCTGCTCGATGCAGTTGCGCAGCTGGGTCTTGTCGGTGATGGAGCGCTCGGTGTGGGCGCTGAGCGTCACCCGCTCGAGGTAGGCATCGAGCTCGTCGTCGGGCAGCTGGGCCAGCAGCACCCGGCCCATGGAGGTGTAGGCCGCGGGCAGGCGGGTGCCGACCGACAGGGTGATGGCCATCAGACGATGTCGGGCCGACGAGCGGCACACGTAGGTCACCTCGTCGCCGTCCAGCACGCCCAGCGACGAGGATTCGCCGATCTCGGTGGTGATGTCTTCCAGATACTGCTGGATCACCGCGCGATACTGGTTGGCCGACAGATACGAATAGCCGAGCTGCAGCACCTTGGGCGTCAGCTCGAAGTGGCGCTGCTGCTTGCGCACGTAGCCCAGGGCATGGAGCGTCAGCAGGAAGCGTCGGGCGCGGGCGCGGTTCATGTCCGTCTTGGCCGCGACCTCGCTCAGCGTCATGCGCGGGGTGTCGTCATCGAAGGCCTGGATCACCTCCAGGCCACTGGCCAGGGCGGTGACGAAGTCGCGATCGTCCGGGGTCAGGGTGTCGTCTTGCATGGGCGCATCATCGCAGGTTGTCCGTATCGAGTTGATGGGGCATCCGCCAACAATCTAGCATAATGTTCGAACTGCGAACACTTGTGCGACTTTAGTCAGGGTCGCCATGACCGCTCTAGATTGCCACTTCCTGCCCACCGCGGAGATTCTGCCATGCCCGTCGATATGCTCCAGTCCCCCTTCATGAGTCAGGAGGCCCAGGCGGCCAGCCGCGACGAGGACTTCGTCGGCGCGATGCTGGCCTTCGAGTTGGCCCTGGCCGAGACCCAGGAGGCCGAGGGCGCCATCCCCGACGGCACCGCCGAGCGCATGCGGGCCCATCTGGAGGGGCATGCCTTCGACGTGCCCGCCATTACCGCAGGCATCGCCAGCGGCGGCAACGCCGCTATTCCCTTCGTCAAGGCCGGCCGCGCCGCGCTGCCCGACGATCTCAAGCGCTACTGGCACCTCGGCGCCACCAGCCAGGACGTGGTCGACAGCGCCCTGATGCTGCTGCTCGCGCCGCGCCTGGCGCGGCTCGATGCGATGCTGGAGCGCTGCCGCAGCGCCGGCATCGCGCTGATGGTGCGCCACGACGAGACCGTGATGGTCGGACGCACGCTGATGCAGCAGGCGCTGCCGATCACCTTCGGCGTCAAGGTGGCGCACTGGGCGCTGGGCCTCGAGGAGGGGCGCCGGCGGCTGGCCGGGCTGACGCTGCCGGTGCAGTTCGGCGGCGCGGTGGGCGTGCACTCCGGTTTAGACGGGCCGGGCCGGGGCGAGCAGGGGCTTCAGATCATGGACGGTCTCGCCGCGCGGCTAGGCCTGGCGGCGCCGGTGCTGCCCTGGCACACCGATCGCCAGCCGATCCATGCCCTGGCCAGCGCCGTCGATGCGCTGGCCGGCGCCGCCGAGAAGCTGGCACTGGACGTTTCGTTGCTGACCCAGACCGAGCTGGGCGAGGTGGCCGAACCCGCCGGCGAGGGCATGGGCGAATCGTCGTCGATGCCCCACAAGCGCAATCCGGTGCGCTGCGCGATGATCCGCGGGGCCTGCCGCCGGGTCCATGGCCATGCCTCGGTGATCCTCAACGCCACGGCGCAGCCGCTGGAACGCGGGCTCGGCGAGTGGCACGCCGAGTGGATGCCGCTGGTCGACGGCGTGCTGCTGCTGGAAGGCGCACTGGAGCAGGCCGCCGTGCTGCTCGAGGGGCTGGAGGTCAACGCCGAGGCCATGCGCCGCAATCTCGCGGTGACCGGCGGCGCGATCATGGCCGAGCCGGTGGCGCGGCGGCTGACGCCGCAGCTGGGGCCCGATGCCGCCAAGGCGCTGGCGGCGGACGCGGCCGAGCGCGCCCGACAGGCGGCGTTCCCCTATGCGCAGGCCCTGGAAACGCTGCTGGGGGAGCGGCACCCCGAGCTGGCGGGCGAGATCACGCGCGATGAGCTCGAGGCCGCCACGAATCCAGCCTTATACCTTGGTAGCAGCAAGGCCCAGGTCGCGCGAGCGGTCCGCTGGCTGGAAGGCTGAGTAACTCGCTGAAAAAAATGGAAATTCGATCAATGACAGGAGCCGACCATGCCGGCTCCTGGCGTTTCCGGCGTTTGACGCCGCGGGGCGTGCGGATTAATTTGTTCGTACTGCAAATCTATGTGCGTATACCGAACTCTTCGACGCGCATGGAGATCCGAACAGCAACCGTGAACGCCGGCGATCCCTGCACACTCCTCGATCCGGGCGTTCCCATCAGAGGCGACTATCATGGCCGAGATCCTCAGCCTGCATGACGCGGTGGCGCGCTACGTCGAAGACGGCGCCACCGTGGCCATGGAGGGCTTCACCCACCTGATTCCCTTCGCCGCCGGGCACGAAGTCATCCGCCAGGGCAAGCGCGACCTGACCCTGATCCGCATGACGCCGGACCTGGTCTACGACCAGCTGATCGGCGCCGGCTGCGCCAAGAAGGTGATCTTCTCCTGGGGCGGCAACCCCGGCGTGGGCTCGCTGCACCGCCTGCGCGACGCGGTGGAGAAGGGCTGGCCGCATAAGGTCGAGATCCTCGAGCACAGCCACGCCGCCATGGCCTGCGCCTTCGAGGCCGGCGCCGCCGGGCTGCCGCTGGCCGTACTGCGCGGCTACGTCGGCAGCGAGCTGCCAAACGTCAACGACCAGATCAAGTTCATCGAGTGCCCCTTCACCGGCGAGCGCCTGGCCGCGGTGCCGTCCGTGCGCCCGGACGTCTCCATCGTCCACGCCCAGAAGGCCGACCGCGCCGGCAACGTGCTGGTCGAGGGCATCGTCGGCGTGCAGAAGGAGGCGGTGCTGGCCGCCACGCACAGCATCGTCACGGTCGAGGAGATCGTCGACGATCTCGACACCCATACCAACGCCTGCGTGATCCCGGGCTGGGCCATTGACGCCATCGCCGTGGCCGAGCAGGGCTCGCTGCCGTCCTACGCGCACGGCTACTACCCGCGCAACAACCGCTTCTACAAGGAGTGGGACACCATCGCCCGCGACCGCGATGCCTTCACCCAGTGGATCGAAGAGAACGTCATGAACGCCGGGGAGACTGCCTGATGAGTAGCGTCGAGAAGAGCCTGGACTACACCGCCGGCGAGATGATGACGGTGACCGCCGCGCGGGCACTGGAGAACGGCACCACCTGCTTCGTCGGCATCGGCCTGCCCAGCGAGGCCGCCAACCTGGCGCGCTTGACCCACGCCCCGGACGTGGTGCTGATCTATGAATCCGGCACCCTGCAGACCAGGCCCGAGGTGCTGCCGCTGTCGATCGGCGACGGCGAACTGTGCGAGACCGCGCTGACCACCGTCTCGGTGCCGGAAATGTTCCGCTACTGGCTGCAGGGCGGCAAGATCAACGTCGGCTTCCTCGGCACCGCCCAGATCGACCGCTACTGCAACCTCAACACCACCCTGATCGGCGACTACACCGCGCCCAAGGTGCGCCTGCCGGGCGGCGGTGGGGCGCCGGAGATCGCCACCAACGCGGGCGAGGTGTTCATCACCCTCAAGCACTCCAAGCGCGCCTTCGTCGACCAGGTCGACTTCATCACCACCCTGGGCTTCGGCCGCGACGGCAAGGGCCGCGACGGCGTGCCCAACATCGGCAAGGGCCCGACCCGGGTGATCACCGACCTGTGCGTGATGAAGCCGGATCCCGAGACCAAGGAGCTCGTCGTGGTGTCGCTGCACCCGGGCGTGACCGCCGAGCAGGTCCAGGAGGCCACCGGCTGGGAGATCCGCTTCGCCGAGACCCTGGAGAACACGCCGGAGCCCAGCGCCCGCGAGCTCGAGGTGCTGCGCGCACTCAAGGAGCGCACTGCTCAAGCCCACGCCGGCCAGTAAATCAGGAGAGTATCGAATATGACCGATGTCTATCTCTGTCATCCCCGCCGCAGTGCCATCGGCCGCTTCGGCGGCACCCTGGCCAGCGTGCGCCCGGACGACCTGGCCGCCGACATCTTCAAGGCGGTGCTGGCCGAGGCTCCCCGGCTGGAGGCCGCGGCGATCGAGGAAGTCTTCATGGGCTGCGCCAACCAGGCCGGCGAGGACAACCGCAACGTGGCGCGCATGTCGTCGCTGCTGGCGGGCCTTCCGCCCTCGGTGCCCGGCACCACCATGAACCGCCTGTGCGGCTCGGGCATGGACGCGGTGGGCACCGCCTTCCGCGCCATCAAGGCCGGCGAGATGGACCTGGCGCTGGCCGGCGGCGTGGAGTCCATGTCCCGCGCGCCCTACGTGATGGGCAAGGCCGAGAGCGCCTATGCCCGCGGCCAGCAGATCGAGGACACCACCATCGGCTGGCGCTTCGTCAATCCGCTGATGAAGAAGGTCTATGAGACCCACTCGATGCCCGAGACCGCGGAGAACGTCGCCGAGCAGTTCGGCATCTCCCGCGAGGATCAGGACGCCTTCGCCGCGCGCTCCCAGGCCAAGGTCGCCGCGGCCCAGGAGGCCGGGCGCTTCGCCGAGGAGATCGTCGCCATCGAGATCCCGCGCCGCAAGCAGGAGCCGCTGATCTTCGATACCGACGAGCACCCGCGGGCCGGCACTACCGTCGAGAAGCTCGCCAAGCTGCCGACGCCGTTCAAGGCCGAGGGCGGCAGCGTCACCGCGGGCAACGCCTCCGGCGTCAACGACGGCGCCGCGGCGATGCTGGTGGCCAGCGCGTCCGCAGTGGAGCAGCATGGCCTGACGCCGATGGCGAGAATCGTCGGCATGGCCACCGCCGGCGTCGAGCCGCGCATCATGGGCTACGGCCCGGTGCCGGCCGTGCGTCGCCTGCTCGAGCGCACCGGCGTGTCGCTGGACGAGATCGACGTCATCGAGCTCAACGAGGCCTTCGCCGCCCAGGCGCTGGCCTGCATGCGTGACCTGGGCCTCGAGGACGACGACCCCCGGGTGAATCCCAACGGCGGCGCCATCGCCCTGGGCCATCCGCTGGGCATGTCCGGCGCGCGGCTGCTGCAGACCGCCGCCGTGGAACTCCAGAAGAGCGGCAAGCGCTACGCGCTGTGCACCATGTGCGTCGGCGTGGGGCAGGGCATCGCCACGCTGATCGAGAGAGTATAGAAAGAGACGCTCGACCGTCTCCGGGGCCGGCGTCGCCGGCCCTTCCCGTTTCCTGTACGGAGAGAACGCATGGCATTTCTGAACATCGACGGGCGCAGCGTGGCCTATCGCCTGCTCGGCGCCGAGGCCAATCCGCTGGTGATCCTGGCCCATCCGCTGGGCATGACCCAGGCGGTCTGGGACGACGTGCTGGCGGCGCTGCTGCCGCGCTATCGGGTGCTGACCTGGGACCTGCCCGGTCACGGCGCCAGCGAGGCCTGGCCGGCCGACGGCGGCGAGATCACCCCCGAGGCGCTGGCCGCCGAGGCGCTGGCCCTGGCCGAACAGGCCGGCGCGGCACACTTCCACTTCGTCGGCACCTCCATCGGCGGCGTGATCGGCCAGCAGCTGCTCAAGGCGCACGCCGAGCGCCTGCTGTCGGCGACGCTGACCAATACCGGCGCGGTGATCGGCAACGCCGAGCTGTGGAGCACCCGGGCCGGGCGCGTGCGCGAGGAGGGCCTGGCGGCGATGGCCGGCGAGATCGTGCCGCGCTGGTTCGCGCCCGATCTGGTGGCGCGCGTGCCGGCGCTGGACCAGGGCTGGCGCGTGCAGATGGGCCGCACCGACGACGAGAGCTACGCGCGGCTGTGCGAGATGCTCGGTCGCACCGACTTCCGCGGCCAATTGAAGGGCCACGGAGTCGACGTGCACCTGCTGGGCGGCAGCGAGGACATGGCGACGCCGCCGGAGACGCTGCAGACCCTGGCCGCCGAGTGCGGCGGCGTGCCGCTCGAGGTCATCGAGCGCATCGCCCACGTGCCCTCGGTGGAGGCGCCCGAGATGGTCGCCAAGCGGCTGCTCACGTGGATGGCCGCGGATCGTTCGCGGGTCGGCGAGCAGGGCGTGGCCTACGCCGAGGGCCTCGAGACGCGCAAGCAGGTGCTGGGCGAGGCCCACGTGGCGCGCTCCACCGAGAACGCCAACAGCCTCGACGCGCCCTTCCAGCAGATGATCACCCGCCTGGCCTGGGGCGAGCTGTGGAGCAACGAGGACCTGACCCGCGCCGAGCGCAGCATGATCACCACCGGCATCCTGGCCGCCCTGGGGCGCGAGGAGCTGGAGCTGCACCTCAAGACCGCCAAGCGCATCGGCCTCAGCGAGGCCCAGCTGCGCCAGGTGCTGATGCACGTGGCCGTCTACGGCGGCGTGCCGGCGGCCAATCATGCCTTTGCCCTGGCCAAGCAGCTGGGCTGGGGAGAGGCGCAGGACTGACGCCGGAGGAGCCCCGATGCTGAGCTCACGCATCAAGCTGCGTCATCTGCAGGCCTTTCTCGAGGTGGCGCGGCAGCGCAGCTTTGCCCGCGCCGCCGAGTGCCTGGCGATCAGCCAGCCGGGCGTGTCCAAGACCATCCGTGAGCTCGAGGAGATCCTCGGCGCCGAGCTGTTCGAGCGCGGGACCCAGGGCGTGGCGCTGACCCAGGCCGGCCTGACCTTCCTGCGCCACGCCGGGCCGGCGATCCGGGCACTGGAGGAAGGCGTCAGTGCGGTCGGCGATGCCCACCAGGGCGCTCGCTGGCTGCGCGTGGGGGCGCTGTCCACCGTGGAGAGTCGCCTGCTGCCCCATGCCATTCGGCGCTGGCAGGCTGCCCAGTCCTCGGAGTCGGTCGGCGTCGACGTGGTGACCGGGCGCAGCGCCTTCCTGCTCTCGCAGCTGCGCCTCGGCGAGCTCGACCTGGTGGTGGGGCGCATGACCGAGGCGCGCGAGATCCGCGACCTGACCTTCGAGCATCTCTACTACGAGCCGCTGGTGCTGGTGGTGCGCGTCGGCCATCCCCTGGCCGGCGTCGCTTCCCTGGCGCCCGGTCGGCTGGTCGAATTCCCCTGGGTGCTGCCGCCGCCGCAGACCACGCTGCGCCAGCAGGTCGACAGCTTCTTCGTGCGCCATGGGCTGGAGCTGCCCGGCCGGCTGCTGGAGACCCTGTCGCTGCCGGTCAGCGCGGGCTACACGCGGGACAGCGAGGCGATCTGGGTGGCGCCCCGGGAAGCCGTGATCGAGGAGCTCGAGGCCGGCCGGCTGGTCGAGCTGTCGCTGCCGCTGGAGGGGCAGGGCGGTTCGGTGGGGCTGTGTATCAACGCCAGCATGCAGCCGTCGCTGGCGCTGGAGGCCTTCTGCGAGGCGCTGCGCGAGACGGCCTCCGAGCGCTGACGTGATGATGTTCAAGCCATAACCATAGGGTTATGGGGTCTCGGCGAGACGTCAATTGGCAGCCCTGCGACAGGACGCCACACTGCCGATATCGGTCCGGCGCGCCCGAGGTGCGTCGTCCTACTTCACGCCAGCAAGAGAACTCGAGATGCAAAACGACAACAAGCGCTTCGTGGAGCGCGACCGTGACTGGCATCCCCCGGCCTATGCCCCGGGCTACAAGACCAGCGTCGCCCGCTCGCCGAGCCAGTCCCTGGTCAGCCTGCAGACGCCCAGCGCCTCCGAGCTGACCGGTCCGGACTTCCGCCAACTGCGCATGGGGCGCTACGACAACGACCTGCTGATGAACTTCCGCGAGGACCCCGCCCTGGCGGGCAGCGCCGGACTGCCGGCGGGCGAGCGGATCATCATGTTCGGCCGCGTGGTCGATCAGTACGGCAAGCCGGTGCCGCATACCCTGGTGGAAATGTGGCAGGCCAACGCCGGCGGCCGCTACCGTCACAAGAAGGACGGCTACCTGGCGCCGCTCGATCCCAACTTCGGCGGGGTGGGGCGCTGTCTCACCGACGAGCAGGGCTGGTATCGTTTCCGCACCATCAAGCCCGGCCCCTATCCCTGGCCCAACGACGTCAACAGCTGGCGCCCGGCGCATATTCACGTCTCGGTGATGGGGCCGGCAATTTCCACGCGCCTGATCACCCAGATGTACTTCGAGGGCGATCCGCTGATCCCGCTGTGTCCGATCGTGCAGACCCTGCGCGACCCCGAAGCCGTCGAGACCATGATCGGTCGTCTCGACATGGCGCGCAGCCGCCCCATGGACTGCCTGGCCTACCGCTTCGACCTGGTGGTACGCGGCGAGCTGCAGACCTACTTCGAGAACCAGTGACACAGGATCAGGGGACCCTCATGAAACAGCCCAATTCCCAGCCCACCGCCGAGCTGATGCTGCGCGAGACCGCGTCCCAGACCGCCGGCCCGTACGTGCACATCGGCCTGGCCCTGGATGTGGCCGGCCTGCCGGAGCGCGACGAGGAAATCTGGAACCGCATGGCCCGGCCCGAGGCCGATGGCGAGCACATCGAAGTGGTCGGCACCGTCATCGACGGCAACGGCGACCTGGTGCGCGACGCCCTGCTCGAGGCCTGGCAGGCCGACGCCCGGGGCGAGTACCGGCCCGAGTTCGACCTCGAGCAGCCGTTCAACGGCTTCGGCCGCACCGCCACCACCGCGGAGGGTGCCAGTGAGTGGCGCCTCGAGACCATCAAACCGGGCACCGTCACCCGCGGCGACGGGCGGGTCATGGCGCCGCACATCAACCTGGCGATCTTCGCCCGTGGCGTGAACATCCACCTGCAGACGCGCCTCTACTTCGAGGACGAGGCCGAGGCCAACGCCGCCTGCCCGGTGCTGAACGCCGTCGAATCCCCGGCCCGTCGCCAGACGCTGATTGCACGGCGCGAGGAGGCCGACGGCCGGGTGCGCTACCGCTTCGACATCCGCCTGCAGGGCGAGGGCGAGACGGTGTTCTTCGACTTCTAGGCCCGCGACGGTCATCTTTCCCCGAGTGCGACAGACCCTGCTCCGGCGGGGTCTTCGTCGTGGTCGCATGTGCGTTTCAGGGTGGCCGTCGGCTACGACCAAAGTCGCTTTTCGCCCCGGCATTGGGTGGTTTACCTTCAGGTCGTAATCACGAACACATGTTCACCATGCGAACTCGGCATGGCGCATCACAACGATACAAGACGTTCGGAGAAGCCCCATGAAGACTCACGTCACCGCCTGCCTGCTGGCCGCTTCCGTGGCCGGTTTGACCGCCGCCTCCGCCGAGGCCGCCACCACCCTGCGCATGGCCCACTTCTGGCCCGGCGCCTCCGCCATCAACCAGGATCTTTTCGAGGACTGGGCGCAGACCATCGAGGAGGCGTCCGACGGCGAGCTGCGCGTCGAGATGTATCCCTCCGGCACCCTGGCCAAGCCCGATGGCATCTACGAAGCGGCGGCCAACGGCATCGCCGACATCGGCGCCACCGCCCAGGGCTACACCGCCGGGCGCTTCCCGCTGTCGCAGATCGTCGAGCTGCCCGGCGTGGCCACCAGCGCCACCCAGGGCGCCTGCGTGCTGCAGACCCTCTACGATGACGGCCATCTGGACGCCGAGTACGAGGACACCCGCCCGCTGTTCATGTTCACCACCGGTCCGGGGGGCATCCACACCATCGACACCGACGTGCAGGTGCCCGTGGATCTCGAGGGGCTGCGTATCCGCCGCCCGACCTCCGTAGCCGGCGACATCCTCGAGAACATGGGCGCCAGCCCCGTGGGCATGCCGGCCCCGGACATCTACACCGCCATGCAGCGCGGCGTGATCGACGGCCTGAGCTTCCCCTGGGAAGGCATGAAGGTGTTTCGCCTCAACGAGCTGACCGAGCACCACACCGAGGTGCCGTTCTACTCGCTGATCTTCGTCGCCACCATGAGCCAGCGCACCTATGACCGCCTGAGCCCCGAGCAGCAGGCGGTGATCGACGACAACTCCGGCATGCAGTGGGCCGAGAACGCCGGCGCGGTGTTCGACCGCCTCGACCGCGAGGGCAAGCAGGAGGCCGCCGAGGCCGGCCATACCATTCGCGAGATCGCCGATCCGCTGCAGGATGCCGACTGGCAGAAGCCGCTCCAGGACGGCATCGACGGCTACCTCGCCGGCCTCGAGGAGCGCGGCCTGCCGGGCCGCGAGGTCTACGAGGCGGCGCTGGCGGCCAGCGAGTCCTGCGCGGCTCCCCAGGAATAATCCATGATGACGGCCTATCTGGAACGGGCCAGCCGCGGGCTGGCCCTCGTCTGTCGGGTGGTGGCCGGCGTCGCCCTGGTCGCCCTGCTGGCGGTGACTATCGCCGATGTCAGCACCCGCTATCTGTATCGCCTCACCGAGGGCGCCATCGCCCTGCGCGTGACCGGCAGCGTCGAGCTGGTCAGCTATCTGATGCTGTGCTCGCTGCTGGCGGCCATGGCCGCCAACGTCGAGAAGAGCCAGGTGGTGGTGGAGGCCTTTTCCCATGGCCTCGCGCCGGCCATCAAGCATCGCCTGCACGGGGGCTATCTGCTGGGCTTTGCGGCGCTGGGCCTGATCCTGTGCCTGGGCCTGTTCGACTCGGCGCAGAGTGCCGCCTCCCACGGCGAGGTGACCCAGGACCTGCGCCTGCCGATGAGCCCCATCTACTACGCGGCGTCGCTGCTCAGCCTGCTGCTGGGCGTGCGTAGCCTGATCGAGGCGCTGCTCGGTGCGCTGTTCGGTCACGAGTCGGAGGTGTCCCATGGGGAGTGAAATGATCGGCGCGCTGGGCCTCGGCGCGCTGCTGATCCTGATGATCCTGCGCGTGCCGGTGGCGCTGACCATGCTGATCGTCGGCGTGGTGGGCTTCGCCCAGGTGATCAGCTGGGACGCCGCCATCGCCCAGCTCAAGACGGTGCCGGTGGAGGTGCTGTCCAACTACAGCTTCAGCGCGGTGCCGATGTTCATCCTGATGGGCGTGCTGGCGGCCCACTCCGGCATGGCCGGCAAGCTGTTCCAGGCCACCCGGGTGATCTGCGGCGGCTGGAAGGGCGGGCTCGCCATCGCCGCGGTGGGCTCCTGCGGGGTGTTCTCGGCGATCTCCGGCTCGTCGCTGGCCACCGCCAGCACCATGACCCGCGTCGCGCTGCCGGAGATGGAGCGCTACGGCTATCACCGCGGCCTGGCCACCGGGGCGCTGGCCGCCGGCGGCACCCTGGGCATCATGATCCCGCCGTCCATCGCGCTGCTGATCTACGCCATCCTCACCGAGCAGTCGGTGGGCGACATGTTCATGGCCGGCCTGGTGCCGGGGCTGATGGGGCTGGTGATGTACGCCCTGACCGTGACCGTGGTGATGCGCATGAAGCCGTCGCTGGCGGTGGCCGGCGAGGCGACCCCATGGCGCGAGAAGCTGGCCTCGCTGGGTGGGCTGGTGCCGTTCTTCGCGGTGTTCCTGATCATGATCCTGGGCATCTACTTCGGCATCTTCACGCCCACCGAGGGCGCCAGCGTGGGCGCCTTCGCCACCCTGCTCTATGCCCTGGCCAAGGGCCTGCGCGGGCGCGAGCTGTGGCGCGCGGTGCAGGAGACCCTGGCGCTGTCGACGGTGGTGTTCTTCATGCTGGTGGGCGCCGACACCCTGGGCTACTTCATCTCGGTGTCGCGGATCTCGTTCTCGATCAGCGACTTCCTCTACGGCATGGAGCTGGCGCCGATCGTGGTCGTGCTGTGCATCCTGCTGATGTACTTCGTGTTGGGCATGTTCATGGATTCCATCGCCATGCTGGTGATCACGGTGCCGGTGGTGTTCCCGATCATCCAGTCGCTGGGCATCGATCCGGTATGGTTCGGCATCGTCACGGTGCTGACCGTGGAGCTGGGGCTGATCACCCCGCCGGTGGGCATGAACGTGTTCGTGATCAAGGCCATGGCGCCGCACGTGGCGCTGGGCGAGATCTTCCGCGGCGTGTCGCCGTTCATTGCCTCGGACTTCGTGCGCCTGGCACTGCTGATCCTGTTCCCGGCGCTGACGGGGCTGTTCCTGCTCTAGGCCAAGTGCGGCCGAGCCTTAACGCCCGCTGCCCGCCTCGCCGGGCAGCGGGCGTTGTCGTCTGGCCCTAGATTTCCTCCCGCGAGCCATCCCGGTCGGCCACCGGTGATGTCATGCCGTCTTCCATCTCGCCGTTCTCGCTTTCGCCCTGACGCCGGCGGAAGTCGCGCGGCGGCGCGCCGGCGAGGCGCTTGAAGAAGCGCGTGAAGTAGGCGGGCTCGGAGAAGCCGAGCCCGTCGGCCACTTCGCCCACCGTCAGGTTGGTATAGATGAGCTGGCGCTTGGCCTCGAGCAGCAGGCGCTCGTGGAGCAGCTGCAAGGCGCTGCGTCCGGCCAGGCGCCGGCACAGCAGGTTGAGGTGGGCGCTGGTGATTCCCAGCCGTTCGGCGAACCACTCGATCCCGGGCTGCTCGGCGTAGTGCGCCTCGATCAGCGTCTGGTACGCCTGCAGGTGCGTCCTGGTCTCGTCGCGCTGCCGGGGAGCGGGGGCCTGGGCACTCGTGGCCGGGGCGGCCAGCCTGGCCGTTTCCACGATCAGCGCCTCCATCAGGGCCTCCAGCAGGCGACGGCGGCCCGGGGCCGGGTGGCGATACTCGTCGTCGATCTGCCCGATCAGGGTCGCGATGCGCTCGCGCTGCCGCGGCGCGGTCAGGGGATGGGCCTCGGGGCGGGCCAGCACGCCGGCTTGGTCGGCCAGGCGCTGCTGCAGTCCTTCGACCAGCGGGCGCGACAGGGTGACGATGTGGCCCTCGGTGTCCGGCGAGAAGCGGAAGCCGTGGATGCTCATGGCCGGCACCACGATCAGCAGCGGGGCGTCGAAGGCCCGGCTGCCGCCCTCCAGTTCCAGCCGCACGCCGCCCGCCGAGAGATGCAGCAGGTGGTGGAGGTCGGCGTGGCGATGGGCGCGGATATGCCAGTCATGGCGCTGGCTGCGTTCGGGAATCGACTCGCAGTGCAGCAGGTCCGGCGTCGGCCACTGGCGGGTCTCGCCGTAGAGCTTGAACACGGGCACGAGGGAGTCGGGCATGGCGGCGCATCCTGAATGGGGGCTACGACCAATGTCGGTCATGAATGCCGGGAATGTCCAATTTCTGGCGGCGAAATTGCCTTATAACGGCGGCCGGTTAAGGGAAAAATGCAACTCTACAACGATAAACCCCTACACGGTGGAGTTCGCCATGAAGACACGGGTCGCCATCATCGGAGCCGGGCCCTCGGGGCTGCTGCTGGGCCAGCTGCTGAGCCGGCAGGGCATCGACAACGTCATCCTCGAGCGCAAGAGCGGCGAGTACGTGCTGAGCCGCATCCGCGCCGGCGTGCTGGAGCAGGGCATGGTCGACCTGCTGCGCGAGGCCGGCGTGGACGAGCGCATGGACGCCGAGGGCCTGCCCCACGACGGCGTCGAGCTGGCCTTCGACAACCGCCGGGTGCGCATCGACCTGGCCGGGCTGACCGGCGGCCAGCAGGTGATGGTCTACGGCCAGACCGAGGTGACCCGCGACCTGATGGCGGCCCGCGAGGCCAGCGGCGGCACCACGATCTACGAGGCCGGCAACGTCCAGCCCCACGACCTCGAGAGCGACAGCCCCTACATCACCTTCGAGCAGGACGGCGAGACGGTGCGTCTCGACTGCGACTACGTGGCGGGCTGCGACGGCTACCACGGCGTGTCGCGGCGCTCGATCCCCGAGGGCCGCATCAAGGCGTTCGAGCGCGTCTATCCGTTCGGCTGGCTGGGCCTGCTGTCCGATACGCCGCCGGTGGCCGATGAGCTGATCTACGCCCGCCACGAGCGCGGCTTCGCGCTGTGCAGCATGCGCTCCGAGACCCGCAGCCGCTACTACATTCAGGTGCCGCTGGACGAGAAGGTGGAGGACTGGTCGGACGAGCGCTTCTGGGAGGAGCTCAAGCGCCGCGTGCCCGACGAGGTCGCCGAGGCGCTGGTCACCGGCCCGTCGCTGGAGAAGAGCATCGCCCCGCTGCGCAGCTTCGTGGTCGAGCCGATGCAGCACGGCCGGCTGTTCCTGGTCGGCGATGCGGCCCATATCGTGCCGCCCACCGGCGCGAAGGGCCTCAATCTGGCGGCCAGCGACGTGAACACCCTCTACCGGCTGCTGGTCCAGGTCTACCAGGAGGACCGCACCGACCTGATTCCGCGCTATTCCGAGACCTGTCTCCGGCGTATCTGGAAGGCCGAGCGCTTCTCCTGGTGGATGACCTCGATGCTGCACAAGTTCTCCGAGGAGGAGGACTTCGGCACCCGCATGCAGCAGGCCGAGCTCGACTACGTCACCGGCTCCGAGGCGGGGCTCACCACCATCGCCGAGAACTACGTCGGGCTGCCCTACGAGTCGCTGGAATAAGCGGGATAAGTCGCCCCGGCGGCCGAGCGGCGGGGGGCGACCGGCGGCGGGGCCTTTCCCTTGGCAGCGACAGAGGAGGGAACCCTGACCATCATGCGCGTGCTGCTGGTCGGAAAGGGTGGCATCGCCGGCGTCCACATGAAGGTCCTCGGAGCGGTGCCGGGAGTGGAGGTCTCCTGCCTGGTCGAATATCCGCGCCTTCGCCGCCGCCATCCGCGAGGGTCGTACGCCCGAGTCCTCCTTCGACGGCTGCCTGCCGAGCATGCGGGTGCTCGATCGTCTGCAGCGGGACATGGCATCCTCGTCGGGATAAGAGGCGACGACGCCTGACCGACAAGAGAGACCGAGATGCGAGTACTGCTGTGGGGCCTGCTGGCTCTGGTGCTGGCCGGCTGTGACGAGACCCCCACCGGGCGCTCGCAGCTGGCGTTGGTCCCCGATGCCCTGATGGCCAAGCTGGGCGCGGACAGCTTCGACGAGATGCGCGAACGCCGGCCCATCGTGGAAGACGCGGCCCTCGAGCGGCGGGTGCGGTGCGTGGCCGACGCGGTGGTGGACGCCGCCCGGCGCCACTATCCCCGGGCGGACGTGCCCGAGGCCTGGGAGGTGGTGGTGTTCGACGACCCCACGCCCAACGCCTTCGCCTTGCCCGGCGGGCGGATCGGCGTGCACCGCGGCTTGTTGCGGGTGGCCGAGACGCCGGCCCAGCTGTCAGCGGTGATCGGCCACGAGGTCGCCCATGTCCTGGCCGATCACGGCAACGAGCGACTCACCCAGCGGCTGGGCATCAAGGCGGCGCTGCTGGTGGTGGGGCTGTTCAGCGAGGGCGAGCTGGCCGGGGAGCCGCTGAGGCAGGCGCTGGGGGTCGGCGCGCGGCTGGGCATCAGCCTGCCGTTCAGCCGCACCCACGAGGAGGAAGCCGACCTGATGGGCCTCGAGATCATGGCAGCGGCCGGTTTCGCCCCCGAAGCGAGCGTCGCGCTGTGGCGCAACATGGCCGCGGCGGGTGGCGGCCAGCCGCCGCAGTTTCTCTCCACCCACCCCGCCCACGAGTCCCGCATCGAGGCGCTCCAGCGCCACCTGGCGGGAGCCCGACGCCTGGGCCCGGAGGCCGCCCCGCCGGCCTGTGGTCTAGGGGGGAAGGGCGACAAGCGGGCGCCCGGGGCGTAAGGTGCGAAGGCTCGTGCCACGGACGCTGACCGACCCGCCATGAACGATCGCCTTACGCCCTTTCAGCTGCTGATCCTGATCCTGTCCTTCTACGTGCTCGGCGCCTTGGCCGTGGACGTGCTCTTCGACCTGCGGCCCGAGGTCTCGCGGCTGCTGCACTATCTCGACCTGGTGGCCTGCCTGTTCTTCTTCGCCGACTTCTGCGTGCGCTTCCGGGCCGCCCCGAACAAGTGGCGCTTCATGCGCTGGGGATGGATCGATCTGGTGGCGAGCATTCCGGCCGGGCTGCTGTTCGCCGGCCGCCTGGTGAGGGTGGTGCAGGTGATCCGTCTGCTGCGGGCGATCAAGTCGCTGCACATGATCTGGCGGCTGCTGTTCCGCAATCGCGCCGAGGGCATCTTCGCCTCGGCCGCCACCGCAACCCTGCTGCTGGTGGCCTTCGGCTCGGTGACCATCCTGCTGGTCGAGGGGCCCAATCCCGAGAGCGCCATCGACACCGCCGAGGAAGCGCTGTGGTGGGCCTTCGTGACCGTGACCACGGTGGGCTACGGGGACTTCTTCCCGGTCACCACCCTGGGACGGATGGTGGCGGTGGCGCTGATGGTCGCCGGGGTGGGGCTGTTCGGCAGCTTCGCCGCCTACGTCGGCTCGCTGTTCGTCGATGACCAGGACAGCGAGCAGTCGCGGCTGCACCGGGCCAATCGCGACCTGATCCGCGATCTTCATGGCGAGGTGCGCGCCCTGCGCGAGGAGGTGGGCGCGCTGCGCGGCGAGCTGGCTCGCCGGGACGAGGAGGCAATCGGCGACGAGCGCCGTCGGGACTAGGCCGCTTCTGAATCGCCGCCGAGCGGCCTAGCGCTCGTCGTCCTTGACCACGTAATCGCCTTCCAGGGTGTCATGCCCGACGGTACGGCCCTGGCGCGCCTCGCGCTCCCGTGACGGGGGCTCGCGATGGGCGCCGCCGCCCACGTCCTCGGCCTGCTCGGCGCGCATCTGCTCCATGCGCTTCTTCATGCGGTGGCGCAGGAACGGCAGCATCAGCCAGCCGACCAGCAGGAACACCAGGCCGAGCAGGGTGCCGACGATCATCATGGCGCCGAACAGCAGCCAGGTGAGCACCAGCCGGGGGCCGCTCATGCCCCCGGTCGGGCGCGCCTGGCGCGCCCGTTCCCGCCACTGCTTGGCCGCCATCCAGGCGGCGTTGTGGTCTTGCCCTTGGCGTCGATCAGTCATGTTCCACTCCGGTGACCTTCAGGTCGTGATCGAGTGTGAGTTCGAGCTCGCGGCCGTCGCCGTCGAGGCCTTCGATCTCGATATCGTCGACCCCATCGACATCGAGGGTGGAGAATCGTTGCAGACCGTTGCGGCGAGCATTGGCCAGCGCCTGGCGCAGCTGGTCGCCGGTGAGGCTCCAGTCGGGGATCTGGCTGCGGGTCTGGGCCTCGTGAAGCAGCGTACCATCCTCGACCCGCATGTCGACCTCGAGCTCCCAGCCATCGTCGCGCCAGCCCTCGAGCTCCAGGCGATGGCCGTCGTCGAGGTCGAGCTCGGCATAGTGGCTGAAGCCGTAGGCGTCGGCGCCGTCGAGCAGGCGCATCAGGTCATCCTGGCTCAGGCCGCCGCCGTCGGCCAGGACGGTGCCGGTCATGCCGGCCAGTGTCAGGGGGGCGATCCATTGAGTGAGCGTCTTCATCGTGGCTCTCCTTGTCGTGTGGCGTCGGGGTGAAACGTCGGGAGAGGCGTCGTGTGCAGCCTCGTGATGTCGTTATCGCACCGCCCGTCTTGCCGTGGGCTGACGCCGCCGTTCATGTTCGGTTCACGTCGCGGCCCGTTGGGGCGAGGCGTTCCATCAGCCTGCCGCGGGGCGGCTGTCGGTCCGCTGACGGCGGCGTTAATGGTGCATTCATGCGCCGTCTGGCACTCTGCCGCCATGAACACGTTCTCAAGATGGCGGCGATCCCGCCGGCTGGCCGGGCCGCTCGCCGCGAGCCTGCTGATCGCCGCCCTGGGCGGGCCGATGATCGCCGCCCAGGCCGATGACGACGAGGAATGGCAGGCGCTGCACGAGGCGGTGCGCAACGGACGCATCGTGCCCCTGACCGAGGTGCTCGACTGGCTCGAGGCGCGCTATCGCGGCCAGGTGCTGGAGATCGAGCTGGATCACGATGACGGCGAGCGCCGCTACGAGATCGAGATGCTCGGCCCCCAGGGGCAGGTGGTGGAGTTCGAGTTCGATGCCGAGGACGGACGGCTGATGGAGATCGAGGGAGTGAACATCGAGGGCATGCGACGCCAATGAAGGTACTGCTGATCGAGGATGATCGGGCGCTGGCCGAGGCGCTCTCCGAGGCGCTGAGCGAGGCCGGGCTGCTGGTGGAGGCCGCCGGCACCGGCGGCGAGGGCGACTATCTGCTGCGCACTGAGCGCTACGACGCCGTGGTGCTCGACCTGGGGCTGCCCGACGGTGACGGCACCCGCTGGCTGGCCCAGTGGCGCGACGACGGCATCGCCCTGCCGGTGCTGGTGCTGACCGCCCGCGAGCGCTGGTCCGACAAGGCCGCCGGCTTCTCCGCCGGGGCCGACGACTACGTCACCAAGCCGTTCGAGACCGCCGAGGTGCTGTTCCGCCTGCATGCCCTGGTGCGGCGCAGCCACGGCCACGCCCACCCGGTGCTCTCCGCCGGCGCCTTGTCCTACGACACCCACACCGGCAGCGTGACCCTGGCCGGGCGGCCGGTCTCGCTGACCGCTCAGGAATCGCGGCTGCTGGCCTACCTGATACACGCCACGCCGCGGGTGGTCAGCCGCAGCGAGCTGGCCGAGCACGTCTACGACCGCGACCACGAGCCCGACTCCAACGTCATCGACGTCCAGATCAGCCGGCTGCGCCGCAAGCTCGGCGGCGAGCGCATCGAGACCCGCCGCGGCCAGGGCTATCGCCTGGTGGCGCCGGAGGACGAGCCGACGTGATCCCCACCCGCTGGAGCCTGGCGCGCCGGCTGCTGCTGGCCGCCGGGGTGCTGGTGCTGGTGGTGCTGCCGCTGGCCGGCGGCGGGCTCGCCTACACCTTCCGCCAGACCGTCACCGCCTCCTTCGACGAGCGCCTGGATTCGATGCTGCGCGTGCTGCTGGCGTCGGTGGAGCGCGAGCCGCTGAGCGGCCGGCTGACGGTGGCGCCGGCGCTGGGCGACGCGCGCTTCGAGCGGGTGTTCTCCGGCTGGTACTGGCAGGTCGGCGACGGCCAGGGTACGACGCGCATCTCGCGCTCGCTGTGGGACCAGCGCCTGCCGCTGAGCGGGAGCGCCGATGGCGTGACCCGTCGCGACATCACCGGGCCGCGCGGTGAGCCGCTGCGGCTGATCGAGCGCCGCATCCGGCTGGCCAACTATCCCCGCCCGCTGCGGGTCGGGCTGGCGGTGTCGCGTCAGGAGCTCGACGACGAGGTGGCGCGCTTCGAGTGGCTGCTGTGGCTGTCGCTGCTGACGCTGGGCGTGCTGCTGCTGGGCGGGCTGGCGGCGCAGATCCGCTGGGGGCTGGCGCCGCTGCGCCGCCTGCACGCCGATCTGCGCGAGGTGGAGGCCGGCCGCGAGGAGCGCCTCGGCACTCGCCTGCCCGCGGAGCTCGGCGAGCTGGCCGGGGCCATGAACGAGGTGCTGGCCCGCGACCGCCGGCTGATCGAGCGCGGTCGCGCCGCCGCCGGCAACCTGGCCCACGCCCTCAAGACGCCGATCAGCGTGCTGGGCACCCTGGCCGGTCGCCACCCCGAGCCCGAGCGCATCCGCGCCGAGCTGACCCGCCTCGACGAGGCGGTGCGTCACCATCTGGCCCGCGCCTCGGCCGCCGGCGGCGCCTCGCTGGCCGGTCGCGTGCGGGTCGACGAGGCGCTGGCGCCGGTGATCGATGGCCTGGGGCGGCTGGCCGAGCGGCGCGGCATCGTGCTGGACGCCGAGCTCGAGGATGCCCTGTCGCTGCGGGTGGACGCCCAGGATCTGCAGGAAATGGTCGGCAACCTGCTCGAGAACGCCCTGAACTGGGCGCAGGGCCGGGTGACGCTGCGGGTCGCCGGCGAGGCCGGGGAGGCCTGCCTCGATATCGAGGACGACGGCCCGGGGATGAGCCCCGAGCAGCGCGAGGCCGCCTTGGCCCGGGGCGCGCGGCTCGACGAGCGGCGCTCGGGCAGCGGCCTGGGCCTGGCCATCGTCGAAGACCTGATGGCGCTCTACGGCGGCCGGCTGACCCTCGAGGCGGCGCCGCTGGGCGGGCTGGCGGCGCGTATCCGACTGCCGCTCGGGGGGGCGGCGTAGGCCGCCGGCTCGGCTCCCTTCCCGCCTTTTCTCTGTTTCTTATCCGTCAGTCGCCGGCCTGCCACAGGTCGGCGACGATCTCGTAGCTCCTCAGCCGATCCTCGAGGCTGTAGACGTCGGTGTGCAGCATCAGCTCGTCGGCGCCGGTGGCCTCGAGGAAGGCCTCGAGCCCCTCGCGCACGGTGTCCGGGCCGCCGACCACCGCCGCGCCCAGGAACTGCTCGACCTGCGACTGCTCCAGCGGTGACCAGTCCATGTGCTCCGTCGGCGGCTGGGCCAGGATGCGCTGGCCGCGCACCAGGCCGAGAAACTTCTGGCGTGCGGTGCTGGCCAGGTACTCGGCCTGCAGGTCGCTGTCGGCGGCGATCACCGGCAGGCCGACCATGGCGTAGGGTTCGTCGAGCAGCGCCGAGGGCCGGAAGTTGTCGCGATAGACCCGGAGCGCCTCGTGCAGCCGGGCCGGCGCGAACTGGGCGGCGAAGGCGAAGGGCAGGCCCTCGCGGCCGGCCAGCCGCGCGCTGTAGTCGCTGGAGCCCAGCAGCCACAGCGGCACCCGGGTGCCCTGGCCGGGCACCGCGCGCACCCGCTGGCCGGGGCGCTCGTCGTCGAGATAGCCCTTGAGCTCCTCGAGGCGCTGGGGGAAGTCGTCGACCCCGGCGAAGGCGTCGCGGCGCAGGGCGGCCATGGTCGCGGCGTCGGCGCCCGGGGCGCGGCCCAGGCTCAGATCGATGCGGCCCGGATAGAGCGTTTCCAGGGTGCCGAACTGCTCGGCGATCACCAGCGGCGGATGGTTGGGCAGCATGATGCCGCCGCTGCCGACGCGGATGCGCGAGGTCTGGCCGGCAACGTGGCCGATCAGCACCGAGGTGGCGGCGCTGGCGATGCCGTCGATGCTGTGGTGCTCGGCCAGCCAGAAGCGCTCGAAGCCGCGCCGCTCGGCCAGCTGGGCCAGGGCCACGCTGTCGTCGAAGGTCTCGGCGGCGCTGCCGCCCTGGCGGATCGGGGCGAGGTCGAGCACCGAGAGCGGAATCTCGTTGAGGCGGGGCATAGGGGCTCCAGTCATTAGCTTGCTCAATGTTATATGGGGACGACCGCGACGCGACACAATGGCCGTGGTCGAATGGACACGCCCGCTGGCTTCGTCCCGGCAGCCCCCTTAAGCTCAGGGAACAGGATGCACAAGGAAGCTTGCTCATGTCGCCCAGGTCCCCGGGCTCCTCGTCACGACGGCGCGGGGCCACCCCGCATCGCCGGTCGCACCGCCTCGACTGGACGCTCCTCGATCGCTGGCTGGATCGGTTGGTCATCCTGGCGGTGATCACCGCCTTGCTGGTGGGCGGTTCGGCGCTGATCGTCAGCCTGGTCCTGTGAGACGGTACGCCGAGGACGCGTGCCTGACATGGATGCGTCACGACGGGAGGTGAGTGAATGCGCGGAGGGACCCTGATCCTGCTGCTGGGGCTGGTCGGCGTCGGCATCGCCTTCGACAAGGGCGTGTGGACGCTGCCCGCCGGCTGGAATCCCTGGCGGCCGCTGGCCGTGGAAAACCCGCCGACGCCGCTGACGCGCTGGAAGCTCGGCCGCCTGCAGGACGATCCCGAGGCGTGCCTGGCGGTGCTGGCGCGCAGCGACGAGCCGGCGCTGGCCTATACGCCGCTGGCCGATCACGAGCCGGTGGCGGGCTGTCCGCTCGAAAACGTTGTGCGCCTGGAGCGCTCGGGGGTGAGATTCAGCTCGAGCTTCGTGGCCAGCTGCCCGCTGGCGGTAGCCTGGCTGCGCTACGAGCGCCATCGCCTGCAGCCCGCCGCAAGGGCGCTGTTCGGCGAGCCCGTGGCGTCGGTGGAGCACTACGGCAGTTTCGCCTGCCGCAATATCTACGGCCGCGAGGAGGGACGGCGCAGCCAGCACGCCACGGCGGAGGCGCTGGACGTGGCCGCCTATCGGCTCGCCGACGGCCGGCGCATCGCGCTGCCCGGCGACTGGGGCGACGACGATGTCGAGGGTGATTTCCTGGAGCGGGCCCGGCAGGGTGCCTGTGACGTCTTCGGCACCGTGCTGGGCCCGGATTACAACGCCGCGCATGCCGATCACTTCCATCTCTCCATGCGCGGCTGGCGGGTCTGCCGCTGAGCGCGATCAGCGCTCGTCGAGGTTGATGTCTTCCTCGTCGGTGGCCGCGCCGGTGGCCGCGCCCACGCCGCCGCCGATCACCGCACCCTCGCTTACATCGCCGCCGGTCACGGCCGCCGCGCCGGCACCCACCGCTGCACCCACGCCCGCACCGCTCGCGGCGCGCTCGCCGGTCGTCGTGCCGCAGCCGGCGAGGGCCAGGGTCAGCAGTGCGCCGGCGGTAAGCATCATGGTCCGTTTCATGGTGTATCTCCTTTTTCGGATGAATTCCCTCGTGGGATGCACCTTAGACGAATAAGTTTCGGAACGCCGTTTTTCTGGTCCCCTCGAGGTTCCGCCGAGCGATGACGATGGGCCGGGCCCGCTTCTTGCATCGCGTTCTCTGCATTAGCGAATGACGAAACCTGACGCAGGGCACCGCCCCATACGATAACAAGGAGTCTGCTCGTGCAAGAGAATCGTATCCTCGACCTGGCCTACGGCATGTCCGACGTGACCCGCGAGAAGATCGGACGGATCGAGAGCATCACCCGCCAGACCGAGATCCTGGCCCTCAACGCCCGCATCGAGGCGGCCCGCGCCGGGTCGGCGGGCGCCGCTTTCGGCGTGGTCGCCGAACAGATGGGCGAGGTGTCCAGCGACATCCAGCGCATCGCCCGCAGCTTTCGCGACGAGGTCGCCCGCCAGACCGCCGAGCTGCAAGAGGCGGGCACGTCCATGGTCGATGACTTCCGCGGCCAGCGCCTCACCGACCTGGCCCTGAACGCGGTGGAGATCATCGACCGCAACCTCTTCGAGCGCTCCTGCGACGTGCGCTGGTGGGCTACCGACAGCGCCGTGGTTGAAGCGGCCTCGGCGCCGGATGACGCGGCCCGCCAGGCCCACGCCAGTGACCGGCTGGCCACCATCCTGCGCTCCTACACCGTCTATCTGGACCTGTGGGTCGCCGACCGGGACGGCCGGGTGATCGCCACCGGCCGTCCCGACCGTTATCCCGAAGCCATCGGCGCCGACGTCTCGAGCGACGACTGGTTCCAGCGGGCGCTGCGCACCGCCTCCGGGGACGACTTCATCGTCGCCGATATCGAGCGCAATCCCTCCCTGGAAGACGCCGCAGTGGCCACCTACGCCACCGCGATTCGCGAGGGCGGCCGCGAGGACGGCGCGGTGACCGGCGTGCTGGGCATCTTCTTCGACTGGGCGCCCCAGTCCCGCGACGTGGTGCAGGGCGTGGGTCTGTCCGAGGAGGAGCGCGAGCGCTGCCGGGTGATGCTGGTCGACGCCCGCCACGGCATCATCGCCGACTCCCTCGGCGAGGCGGCCCTGGGCGAGACCTTCCCGCTGTCGCCCGAGGGCCGCGAGCGCGGCTTCGACCGCGACGAGCGGCGCCTGGTCGCCTTCGCCGAGACGCCGGGCTACGAGACCTACGAGGGCCTGGGCTGGTATGGCGTGATCGAGTATCGGCGCGATGCGGCCCCGCAGGCCGAGCCGACGCGCGAGCCGGTCCTCGCCGCACCTTGAGAGTGAATCGGTCGTCATCAGCTGCACTTTATTGGTGCGTGTCGTCGGTCGGGGTGGCGGGATGGCCGTGCTGGCCTCATCATGAGACCGTCACCATCGAGACCGGCCGACGGGAGGCCACGACGACGCCATGCTGGGATTCCTTCAGGGAGCCGCCTACGGCCTGTTTCTGACCTGCCTGCCCTGGTGCCTGGCCGGGCTGGCCAGCCCGCGGCTGGCGCTGGCCAGCGAGCACCCCACCCGCTGGCAGGTGGTGGTGCGCTACGCCTTCCTGGTGCCCTTCCTCAGCCTGCTGATGTGGCTGACCTCGCTGTGGGGCGGCTTCGACCCCAGCCTCGGCGGCTGGCTGGCGGGGCTGGTCGGCATCGCCGTGGAGCTGCCGCTGGAGCGTCGCTGGCGACGCTTCCGGGCGCGGCGCCACAAGCGCCGGCTCGAGGAGATGCTGCGCGCCGAGGCCACCCGCCGCCGTCACGAGTCGACCCGCGAGGCCGGCGTCAGCGAGCTCGACCCCGACCACCCGCCGGCGGAGGCCGACGAGGTGGTGCAGGCGCTGTGCCGGGCCAAGCAGGCGCTGCTGGAGGTCGACCGTGCCGATCACGCCGCCCAGGTCGATCGCCTCTACAGCCGCTACGGCAACGTGCTGGAGGTCATGGCCTCGCGCTTCACGGCCGGCGAGCTGGCCCACGAGCGGGCCCGTTCGTTGGTGGTCGAGGTGTGCATGGGCGCGGTGGACAACTTCACCGCCATGGCCTCCCAGGCCCGGGGCGTGGCCGGCCTCGACATCGACTTCATCCGCCGCCGCCTCGGCCATGAGGCCGGCAGTCTGTCGGCCAACGAGACCGACGCCCTGCGCCGCCGGCTGGCGCTGATCGAGGACACCGAGAAATCGCTGCGCCGGCTGGCGGCGCGCAACGAGGCGGCGCTGACCGCGCTGGACGACACCAGCGTGGCGCTGTCGCGCATCGTCACCGGCCGCCCGCGGGCCAGGGTCGGCGCCGACCAGGCCTGCGAGGAGCTGCGCCGCTTCATCGACGGCGCCGGGCGCTACGGCCGCGAGACCTGACCCGGCGCGCCCCCTGGCAACATCAAGGAGAGCCCACCATGACCGACGCGTCTCAGCCCGAGGGCAGCCCGCTGTCGCTGCCGCCCGTGGAACGCATTGCCGAGGAGCTGGAGCGGCCGGCCGCGGACGAGGCCGGACGCGCCGCGGCGGACCCGCAGCTCGCGGCCATGGCCGAGGCCTTCGTGACCGAGACCCTGGGCGACGAGGCCGAGGGTGCCGCCGCCCGGCAGCGTCGGGCGGTGGACGAGATGGGCCTCGAGCTCCAGCAGCAGGCCGCGCGCCAGAGCGAGATGCTCAAGACGCCGCTGCGCCAGCTGGCCCGCCATGGCGAGGAAGGCGGGCCCGTCGCCAAGGCGCTGGTGGCGCTGCGCGGCCGCATGGACGACCTGGACCCTCGCCATCATCGCCTCGAGCCCGGCCGCTTCGATCGGGTGCGTCGCCTGCTGCCGGGCACCAGCAGCCGGCTGCAGCGCTACTTCCACCGCTTCGAGACCGCCCAGCAGGCGCTGGAGGCGATCATCGCCGATCTCCAGGGCGGCCGCGACATGCTGGAGCGGGACAACCTGACCCTCGCCGACGACCAGGAGGCCATGCGCGCGACCCTCGACCAGCTCGAGCGCCAGGTGTCGCTGGGGCGGCTGATCGACGAGCGCCTGATGGCGGCCCGCGACGGGATCGTCGACGACGACCGCCGCGCCTTCGTCGAGGAGGAGCTGCTGTTCCCGCTGCGCCAGCGCATCCTCGACCTCCAGCAGCAGCAGGCGGTATGCCAGCAGGGCGTGCTGGCGCTGGAGGTGATCATCCGCAACAACCGCGAGCTGATGCGCGGCGTCGACCGGGCGGTCAACGTCACGGTGTCGGCGCTGAGCGTGGCGGCCACCGTGGCGCTGGCGCTGGCCAACCAGCGGCTGGTGCTCGACCGCGTCGAGTCGCTCAACGCCACCACCAGCGAGACCATCGCCGGCACCGCCCGGGCGCTGCGCCAGCAGGGCGTGGACATCCAGACCCGCGCCGCCTCCGCCAACCTCGACATGAAGGCCCTCGAGGGCGCCTTCGCCGACGTCATGGCGGCGGTCGACGACCTGGCGAGCTATCGCCGCGAGGCGCTGCCGCGGCTGGGCGAGCAGATCGAGCGGCTCGAGGGGCTGACCCGCGAGGGCGGCGGCGCCGTGGAGCGCCTGGCCCGCGAATCCGGCGAGTCGGGCGAAGCCGGTGAGCCGGGCGATTCCGCCGGGTCAGACAAGCGCTGATCCCGGCGGCGCCAGTTCTTTTAACGCATTCCTTCCTGTCTTTTTCCCTCTCTGATGTCCCGCCGGAGTCGAGCGATGGCCCCGAGCGTGGGCGCCGTGACGCGCCATTGTCTCAATTCAACGACCGAATCGCCGAAGTCAGACTAGGGTGGCAAATAGTGTCATGCGATCGGCGGAGAGTGATTTCCGTCAATCGTCATAAAAAAGCATCAAAAAAGGCAGGGGGAACTCATGCAGTTGAACTACCGCAAGTGGTGGCAGCGTGGGAGCGAAGAGGCATCGGCAGGGGCACCGGTGCTGGATCGCGCGGCGCCCGAAGGGCTCGCCGAGTCGGTCATGGAATCCGCGGTGGACGGCATGGTGGTGATCGATGTCGCCGATCGGGTGGTCCGCTTCAATGCCGCGGCGGAGCGGCTCTGGGGGCTGTCCCGCAAGGCGGTGCTCGGCCAGCCGGTGGACCGGCTGGTGCCGGAGCTGCTGCGCGACGAGCATCAGGACCATCTGCACGTCAGCCGCGCCAGCGGCCGGGACGTCCAGGTGGGGCGGCATCGCGAAGTGATGCTGGAGCGCCCCGACGGCAGCCGGCGGCGGGTGGGCATCGCGCTGTCCCGCGTCGCCCTGGGCGACGGCGAGGGCTATGCCGCCGTGGTGCGCGAACTCGGCGAGGAGCGCCCGTCGGATCAGGGCGCCCATCAGGCGCTTGAGCAGTGCCTGGACGCGGTGGTCAGCATCGACGACCAGAACCGGGTGACCTTCTTCAACGCCGCCGCCGAGCGGCTGTGGGGCTGTCGCCGCGAGCAGGTGCTGGGCGAGAACGTCAATCGCCTGGTGCCCGGGGCGATCCGCGGCCAGCACGACGGCTTCGTCGATCGTCACCGCCGCCACGGCGACGACCGCATCGTCGGCACCAGCCGCGACGTCCAGCTGGAGCGCTTCGACGGCGAGACGCGCTGGGTCAATCTGGCGCTGTCGCGCTTCGTGGTCGACGGACGCCAGTGCTACACCGCCTTCGTGCGCGATATCACCGAGGAGCGCGAGTTCCGCACCCTGATGGAAAGCACCCTGGAGCAGGCCGTCAATGCCGTGGTGACCATCGACGAGCAGAATCGGGTGACCTTCTTCAACGCCGCCGCCGAGCGGCTGTGGGGCTATGAGCGTCGCGAGGTGCTGGGCGAGAACGTCAAGATGCTGGTGCCCCACGCCATCCAGGGAAATCACGACGCCTACGTGCAGCGCAATCGCGATACCGGCGAGGACCGCATCGTCGGCAGGACCCGCGAGGTCGAGGTGGTGCGCAAGGACGGCGATTCGACCTGGGCCAGCCTGTCGCTGGCGCGCATCCGCATCGACGAGCGCCTGGTCTACACCGCCTTCCTGCGCGACGTGGCCGAGGACGTCACCCATCGCGCCAACATGGTCGAGCGCACCGAGGAGTTCGCCAAGGCCAACCAGCGGGTCACCCAGTTCGCCGAGGACATCGAGGCGATCGCCATGCGCACGCATCTGCTGTCGCTCAACGCCTCCATCGAGGCGGCGCGGGCCGGCGAGGCGGGGCGCGGCTTCTCGGTGGTGGCCGAGGAGGTGCGCGCCCTGGCCGAACAGGCCACGGGCTCGGCCAAGGACATCGGCGAGGTGGTCGGCCACACCCAGGCGCTGTTCCAGGAGCTGCAGGACGCCCTCAAGGCCATCGAGGCGAGCGCGCGCGGCGGCTGAGGCGTCTCCGTCTGGACTATGCTGCAGGAGTAATGTTCGCGTCGCCCTGACGGCGCCCGGGATCGGCCCGTGGCGCCGCCGACGGGCGGCAGGGAGCGATCATGAACACCGCAGTACGCAACGTCTTCGTGGTCGGGCTGGACGACTTCAACCGTCAGCGGCTCGAGAGCCTGAAAGGGGCAGAGGACTGCCGCTTCCACGGCGTCATCGCCCCCGAGGCGGTCTACGACACCGAGGTCTTCGACATCGCCGCCATGCTCGAGGAGTCCACCGCCCAGCTGGAGGCCTTCGACGGCACGGTGGATGCCATCGTCGGCTACATGGACTTCCCCGTCTCGACCATGCTGCCGATCCTCTGCGAGCGCTTCGGCACCCGCTCGCCGACGCTTTCGAGCCTGCTCAAGTGCGAGCACAAGTACTGGAGCCGGCGGGTGCAGCAGGAGGTCATTGCGGAGCACATCCCGGCCTTCACCGCCTTCGACCCCTTCGACGACGAGGCCCTGACGCACATCGGCGAGGCGGGGTTTCACTTCCCGTTCTTCGTCAAGCCGATCAAGTCCTCCGGCTCGCGGCTGGGCTTTCGCATCGATACCCCGGAAGACTTCCAGCATGCCATCGAGCGCCTCCGGGCCGAGATCGGCCTGATTGCCGACCCCTTCAACACCGTGCTCGAGCAGGCCCGGCTGCCGGACGAGATCGCCGCCGTGGAGGGCCACTTCTGCATGGCCGAGGCGATCATCGGCGGCTGGCAGTGCACCGTGGAGGGCTACGTCTTCGAGGGCGAGGTGGTCAGCTACGGCATCGTCGACTCGCTGCGCTATCCCCAGGTGCTGAGCTTCTTCCACTACCGCTATCCGTCCGGGCTGCCCGATCCCGTCCAGGCCACCATGCGCGAGCTCAGCGAGCGGGTGATGCGCCACATCGGCTTCGACAACTCGGCGTTCAACATCGAGTTCTTCTGGGACGAGGTGCAGGACCGCATCTGGCTGCTCGAGATCAACACCCGGCTGTCGCAGTCGCACTGCGACCTGTTCGAGAAGGTCGACGGTGCCAGTCACCAGCAGGTCGCCATCGACCTGGCGCTGGGCCGGCGGCCCGGCATGCCCCATCGCCGGGGCGAGTTCGCGGTGGCGGCCAAGTTCTTCTATCGGGTGTTCTTCGTCGATGCCGTGGCCGTCAGGGTGCCGAGCGACGAAGAGATCGCCGCCCTGGAGGCGGATTTTCCGGGCACGGTGATCCACCTGCAGGTGGCGCCCGGCCAGCGGCTGTCGACGCTGCCGGAGCAGGACAGCTACAGCTTCGCGCTGGCGCATGTCTGGATGGGCGCCGACGGCGCCGAGCAGCTGCTGGAGCACTACGAGCGACTGGCGGCGCGGTTGGTGTTCGAGTTCGATGAGATCGTGGGCTGAAGAAGGAGGGCAGCAGGATGCGCATCGTCGAGGACTTTCCCCGCAGGGTCCAGGAGGAGGAAACCTGGATTCCCATGGCCGACGGCACGCGCCTGGCGGCCCGCATCTGGCGGCCGGTGGACGCCGAGGGCCATCCGGTGCCGGCGATCCTCGAGTATCTGCCCTATCGCAAGCGCGACCTGACCGCAGCCCGCGATGTCCAGAGCCATCCCTACTGGGCCGGCCACGGCTATGCCGGGGTGAGGGTCGACATCCGCGGCACCGGCGAGTCCGACGGCGTGCTCACCGACGAGTACCTGCCCGAGGAGCTGGCCGACGGCGTGGCGATCATCGAGTGGCTGGTCGCCCAGCCCTGGTGCAGCGGCGAGGTCGGCATGATCGGCATCTCCTGGGGTGGCTTCAATGGCTTGCAGATCGCCGCCCTGCAACCGCCGGCACTCAAGGCGGTGATCACCTTGTGCTCCACCGACGACCGCTACGCCGACGACATCCACCACATGGGCGGCTGCCTGCTGGGCGACAATCTGTCCTGGGCCTCGACCATGTTCGACGGCAACGCCTGCCCGCCGGACCCGGCGCTGGTCGGCGATCGCTGGCGCGACATGTGGCTCGAGCGCCTCGACGGCAGCGGCCTGTGGCTGGCCCAGTGGCTCGAGCACCAGCGCCGCGACGACTACTGGAAACACGGCTCGGTGTGCGAGGACTTCGCCGCCATCCGCTGCCCGGTGTATGCCATCAGCGGCTGGGCCGACGGCTACTGCAACGCCGTCTTCCGCCTGCTGGCGGGGCTCGAGGTGCCGCGCAAGGGGCTGGTCGGCCCCTGGTCGCACAAGTATCCGCACCTCGGCGTGCCGGGGCCGGCCATCGGCTTTTTGCAGGAATCGCTGCGCTGGTGGGACCAGTGGCTCAAGGGCCGTGACACCGGGATCATGGACGAGCCGATGCTGCGGGTGTGGATGCAGGAGTCGGTGCCGCCCTCGGCGCGCTACGCCGAGCGACCGGGGCGCTGGGTGGCCGAGCCGAGCTGGCCGTCGCCGCGCATCGTGCCGACGTCGTTCCGTCTGAGCGTGGGCCACGACCTGCTGCCCGAGGCGCCGGACGCGCCGGAGGAGGGCGAGGTGATGACGCTGCGCTCGTCGCTGTCGGTGGGGCTCTACGCCGGCAAGTGGTGCTCCTACAACGCGCCGCCGGACCTGCCCCATGATCAGCGCGACGAGGATGGCGGCTGCCTGGTGTTCCAGACGCCGCGGCTGGAGGAGGCGATCGAGATATGCGGCCAGCCTACGGTCGAACTGGAGCTCGAAGCCGACCGGCCGGTGGCCATGGTGGCGCTGCGGCTGATCGACGTCGCCGAGGACGACAAGGCCACCCGGGTGTCCTACGGCCTGCTGAACCTGACCCATCGCGACAGCGACGAGCATCCCGAGCCGCTGGAGCCCGGCCGGCGCTACCGGGTGACGGTGGCGCTCAAGCACATTGCCCAGCAGTTCCCGGCCGGGCACGCGATCCGGCTGTCGCTGTCCACCAGCTACTGGCCGCTGGCCTGGCCGGCGCCGCGGCCGGTCACCCTGACGCTGTGCCCCGGGCGCAGCCGTTTGATGCTGCCGGTGCGCGCGCCGCAGCCCGAGGAGGAGGCGGCGCTGCCGGCCTTCCTCGAGCCTGAGGGCGCGCCGCCCATCGCCAAGACCCTGATCCAGCCCACCCAGGAGAGCTGGCGGGTGATCCGCGACCTGGCCAACGACCAGACCACCCTCGAGGTGATCAACGACGAGGGCCGCTACCGGCTCGACGCCATCGACCTGGAGATCGCCGGCCGGGTCACCGAGCGCTACCGTTACTCCTACGGTAGCTACGACAGCGTCAGCGGCTGGACCGAATGGGAACGCACCTTCCAGCGCGGCGACTGGGAGGTGCGCACCCTGACCCGCACGCTGATGACCAGCGACCCGGACAACTTCCGCCTGCGCGCCACCCTGGACGCCTGGGAAGGCGAGACACGCATCTTCGCCCGCACCTGGGACGAGACGATTCCACGGGATCTGGTGTAGCGGGGTAGGGGGACGTCGTCGATAGTCGGCGAGAGGCGCGGCTGCTATCTTGGCCCCTTTCTCGACAGGGATGCCCCGCCATGAGCGTGACCACCGCCGACGCGCCCGCGACGCCCCGGGCCTCGCGCAAGGAGATCCTGGGCTGGGCGATGTTCGACTTCGCCAACCAGGCCTACACCCTGCTGATCATCACCGTGGTGTTTGGCGAGCTGTTCACCACGGTGATCGTCGGCGACCGCGGCGACGGCTATCGCTGGGCCAACTTCCTGTGGAGCCTGGCGCTGGCGATCAGCTACCTGCTGGTGGTGATCACCGGGCCGCTGTGCGGCGCGGTGATGGACTACCGGGCGGAGAAGAAGCGCTTCCTGTTCGCCAGCTACGTGGTCACCATCGTCGCCACCGCGCTGCTCTATTTCGTCGCCCCGGGTTACGTGTGGCTGGGGCTCGTGCTGATCGTGGTCTCGAACTACGCCTACTCCATGGGCGAGTCCTTCATCGCCGCCTTCCTGCCGGGGCTCGGGCCGCCCGAGTCGCTGGGCCGCATCTCGGGCTTCGGCTGGGCGCTGGGCTACGTCGGCGGGCTGTTCGCCGCCGGCTTCACCCTGGTGGTGCTGGGCGAGGCTAGCGCCGAGAACTTCGAGCGCATCCGCTGGGTCGGGCCCTTCGCCGCCGGCTTCTTCCTGGTCACCGCCATTCCCACCTTCCTGTGGGTGAAGGAGCGCGGCACGCCGCAGAACAGCGGGCTGTCCTACCGCACGATCGCCTGGCGGCGGGTCTCGACCACCCTCCACGAGCTGCGCCGCTTTCGCGACCTGGCCATCTTCCTGGTGTCGCTGCTGTTCTCCATGGCCGGGGTCTACATCATCATCGCCTTCGCCTTCATCTACGGCGCCCAGGTGATCGGCTGGGACGAGTCCGTGCGCAATGTCATGTTCATCATCGTGCAGATCACCGCCGCCGCCGGGGCGATCGGCTTCGGCGCCATCCAGGACCGCATTGGCACCCGGGTGACCTACCTGATCACCCTGGTGCTGTGGGTGGCGGCAATCCTGGCGATCTGGGCCACGCCAACGCTCACCGCCTGGCTCAACGCCGCACTGGAACTCGACTGGCAGGCCCAGCACCTGTTCCTGCTGGTCGGCTGCCTGGCGGGGCTCAGCCTGGGCTCGAGCCAGTCCGCCAGCCGCGCCCTGGTGGGGCTGTTCTCGCCGAGCCGCAAGGCCGCCGAGTTCTTCGGCTTCTGGGGCCTGGCCAACAAGCTCGCCGGGGTGGTGGGCATCGTCGCCCTGGGACTGCTGCAGTCGGTGGTCGGACTGCAGGCCTCGATCCTGCTGTGTGCGGGACTGTTCATCGTCGCCATCCTGATCTGCCTGTTCGTCGATCAGCAGAGAGGCATGCGGGCGGCACGAGAGTGGGAAGCCCGCAACGGCCGCTAAGGCCGATTGACTGCTGCGCTCGATATCTTGGCCGCCGGCGGTGCGCGCCATCCTCATGTAGCAGGCTACATTCCGGTGGCTGTGCTCCGGCGGCAGCCAACCTATCGTCGCTCGCGACGTCAATCGACGCTTAGCTGATTTCCTCGGGAGCCTGCTTGATGCCAAAAATCTACTTGGGGCGTTCGAGGGCGAACAGGTCGGTGGTGCGGCTATAGTCCGAGCCGGCCATGCGGCCGACCGGGCGCAGCGTCTCGATGTCGACGTGGCGGCCGTCCCAGACCTCGGGCGCGGCGTGCACCGCGACCACCTCGGCGAGCACCAGATTGCCGGCCAGCGGGCTGTCGCCGAAGCGGATCACCTCGCGCAGCCGGCAGCCGAAGGCGATCGGCGACTCGGCGATGCGCGGCACCCTGAGTTCGCCCATCGGCGCCTTGGTCAGGCCGGCGTGGTCGAACTCGTCCTCGCCGCGGGGCAGGCTGGCGCTGGTGGCATTGAGCGCCTCGGCCAGCGCCTCGCTGCCGACGTGGATCACGCATTCGCCGACTTCGTCGAGGTTGTGGAGGGTGTCCTTGGCCTTGCCCTCGCCGTTGAGCAGCGGCGAGAAGGCCAGCACCGGCGGGTTGACGCTGGCCACGTTGAAGAACGAGAAGGGTGCCAGGTTGGCGCGCCCCTCGGCGTCGACGGTGGCGACCCAGGCGATGGGGCGCGGGGCGATGGCGCCGGAGAACAGCCGGTAGATCGTGCCGGCCTCGAGGGCGTCGGTGCCGAGGGTGCCGGCAGCGCGAGCAGCGTCGGAGGCGGGGGCATCGTCGGAGAAAGAGGCGTCGCTCATGATCGCTCCTTGAGGGTGAACGAAAGGCTTCATCCCAGCATGGGCGCCGGCGGGCGTCCAGTGTCATGATGGGCGAGCCGGATGACGGGAGGGCGATGAATGAGCGAGCAGGGCGGTGGCGTGAAGCGTACGGGGCTGGGCATGATGCTGGCCTTCTGGGCGCTGCTGATCGGGCTCGGCACCTGGTGGTTCCAGGGCTGGTTCGAGGCGCGGGAGAACCCCAATGCCCACCTCGCCGAGTCGCTGGACGGCGGTCCGCTGACGCTCGAGCGCAACGCCAACGGGCACTTCGTGGCCACCGGGCGCCTCAACGGCGAGCCGGTGACCATGCTGCTCGACACCGGCGCCACTCAGGTGGCCGTGCCCGCGGATCTGGCCGAGCGCCTCGACCTGCCGCGGCGCGCCGCGGCCAGTTTCTCCACCGCCAACGGCCGGGTGCGCGGCCACCTGACGACCCTCGAGGAGGTGCGTCTGGGCGGTCTCGTCGCCCGCGATGTGCCGGGCTCCGTCGTGCCCGGGCTCGAGGGCGGAACGGTGCTGCTGGGCATGAGTTTCCTCGGCCGCTTCGAGCTGCAGATGCGCGGCGACACCCTGACCCTGCGGTTGCCCGAGAAGGGCAAGGGCTGAGCGCCGACGGGGCTCACCCGCCGGCACGAGGCTGATACCATGGCCAGCATGAACAGCGTCACCTCCGCCGCCGCGCTCACGGCCTCCCTGGACGATCCCTTCTACTACCTGGCGAACTTCCAGTGCGTGCTGGACTGGGTGGCCGCGCGCCACGCGGACCTGCTCTCCGAGACCGAGCGTGCCTTCCTCGCCGACTTCCCGAGCCTGCCCCGGGCCTGCCGGGCGTTGCTGGTGCGCATGGTGATGCGCAAGGGCGAGCATTTCCGCGTCTCGCGCCTGGCCTATGACGAGATCGGCGATAGCGAGGCCGCCCTCGGCCCGCTGATCGAGGCCGGCTGGGTCGAGGCGGCCCCGCCGCTCACCCTCGACGAGCTGTTCCGCCAGCTGCGCTTGGCCGAGCTCAAGCAAGCCTTCGCCGACGAGATCGCCGCGGCCGGCCTGCCGAAAAGCGTGGCCAAGGGCGCGCTGCACGCCGCCCTGGCCGAGCGCGGCCACGCGCCGCGCCGGCTGGAGGACTGGTGGCCGGCGGCGCCGGATCGCGTGGTGCGCCTCACCCTGATGGAGCTCTGCGACCGGCTCAGGCTGATGTTCTTCGGCAACCTGCGCCAGGACTGGGCGGAGTTCGTGCTCGCCGAGCTCGGCCTGCAGCGCTTCGAGAGCGTGCCCTTCGGCGCGGACTCCCGCGCCTTCCAGCACCGCGACGAGGTCGACGCCTACCTGGCCCTGCACCGGCTGCGTGAGCGCCTCGACGACGGCGAGTGCCCGGCGGCGCTGGCCGCCGAGGTGCCGCCGGCGCCCGACAACGCCTGGCTGGCCGCCCGCCGCGCGCGGCTGCTGCTGAAGCTGGGCCGCGAGGCCGAGCGTCGGGGCGAGGCCGAGGCGGCCCTCGAGGCTTACGCCGCCGCCGGCCTCGGCGAGGCGCGGGTGCGCCGGCTGCGGCTGCTCGAGCGGCGCGGCGAGTTCGCGCTGGCCCATCGGCTGATCGAGGCGGCCGAACCGGTGGGCGAGGCCGAACGCCAGGCGCTGGCCCGGCTGCGCCCGCGGCTGTGTCGCAGGCTGGGCCTGCCGGCGCCGCCCCACGAGATCGAGCCCGCGTCCGAGCGGCTCGACCTGGTGCTTTCACCGTCTCCCGGCGGCGTGGAGCGGGCGGTGGCCGAGCATCTGGCCACGCCCGAGGCGCCGGTGTGCTTTGTGGAGAACACGCTGATCACCGGGCTGTTCGGCCTGCTGTGCTGGGAGGCGATCTTCGCGCCGCTGCCCGGCGCCTTCTTCCATCCCTTCCACACCGGGCCCGCCGATCTCCATCGCGAGGACTTCGTGGCCCGGCGCCGCGAGCGGTTCGACGCCTGCCTGGCCCAGCTCGACGACGGTCGCCATCGCGAGACCATCCGGGCGCGCTTTCGCGACAAGTGGGGCCTGGCCTCGCCCTTCGTGCACTGGGGAGCGCTCGACGAGGCGCTGCTGGAGCGCGCCCTGGCCGCCATCCCGCCCGCACACCTGCGGGGCCTGTTCGAACGGCTGCTCGACGATCCGCGCGCCAATCGCGCCGGACTGCCCGACCTGATCCAGTTCTTCCCCGAGGGTGAGAAAGGCGAGGGCGGCGCCGGCTATCGGCTGATCGAGGTCAAGGGCCCCGGCGATCGGCTGCAGGACAACCAGCGCCGCTGGCTGGCCTTCTTCCATGCCCATGACATCCCGGTGGCGGTCTGCCACGTGTGCTGGGAAACGCCATGAGCGGTGCGGAGAGTGAGGCCCTGGGCGAATCCGAGAGAGGAGCCGTGAGCGAGGCCGGCCGCCGCGTCGCCGTACGGGCGCTGTGCGAGTTCACCGCCCGGGAGGGCGATCTGGACCACCGGTTCACCCCGGCGCCCAGCGCAAGAGAGGGCATCGAGGGCCACGCCCGGGTGCAGAGCCGACGCGGTGACGGCTTCGAAGCCGAGGTGGCGCTGTCCGCCGACGTCGCCGGCCTGACCGTGAGCGGCCGTGCCGACGGCGTCGACCCCGCGGCCAACCGCCTGGAGGAGGTCAAGACCCATCGCGGCAGCCTCGAGCGCATGGCCGCCAACCAGCGCGCCCTGCACTGGGCCCAGGCCGAGGCCTACGGGGCGCTGCTGTGCGCCGAGCGCGGACTCGAGTCCATTACCCTGGCGCTGGTCTACCTGGATATCGCCACCGGCCGCGAGACCGTGCTGACCCGGGAGGCGAGCGCCGAGGAGTTGTGGGCGCGGCTCGAGGCCCACGCCCGGGCCTACGTGGCCTGGGCCGATCAGGAGGCCGAGCATCGTGCGGCGCGGGACGTGGCCCTCGGCGCGCTGGCCTTCCCCCACGGCGACTTCCGCCCCGGCCAGCGGACCCTGGCCGAGGACGCCTACCGCGCCGCCGCCACCGGCCGCTGCCTGCTGGCCGAGGCGCCCACCGGCATCGGCAAGACGCTGGGCACCCTCTATCCGCTGCTCGCCGCCATGCCCCGCCAGGGCCTCGACCGGCTGGCGTTTCTGACCATGAAAACCCCGGGGCGGCGGCTGGCGCTGGACGCCCTGACGGACCTGGGCGCCGACCGCGACAGCGAGCGATTGCCGCTGCGGGTGCTCGAGCTGGTGGCCCGCGACAAGGCCTGCGAGCATCCCGATTTCGCCTGCCACGGCGAATCCTGCCCGCTCGCCCAGGGCTTCTACGACCGGCTGCCGGCGGCGCGCCGCGACGCCGTGGCCCGCGGCTTCTGGGATCGTGCCTCGCTGCGCGCGCTGGCCCTCGAGCACGGCGTCTGCCCCTACTACCTGGGCCAGGAGCTGGCCCGCTGGGCCGACGTGCTGGTCGGCGACGTCAATCACTACTTCGACGACGGCGCCCTGATCCACGGCCTGGCCCAGGCCGAGGGCGCGCGCCTCGGCGTGCTGGTGGACGAGGCCCACAACCTGGTCGACCGGGCCCGGGGCATGTACAGCGCGGCGCTCGACCAGCGACGGCTCAACCGGTTGCGCAAGGGTGCGCCGCCGGCGCTGTCTCGGCCGCTCTCGCGGCTCTCGCGGCGCTGGCAGGACCTGCTGCGCGAGGCCGAGGATCACGAGTGGCAGGCGCTGGACGAGGTGCCGGGCGGGCTGCTCGGCGCCCTGCAGCAGGCGGTGGCGGCGATCACCGACTACCTGGGCGAGCACCCCGCCGGCGGTGATCCGGCGCTGCAGGAGTTCCTGTTCGAGGCCCTGGCCTTCGCCCGCCGCGCCGAGACCTTCGGCGAGCACTCGCTGTGCGAGCTCGAGCGCCACGGCCGCGGCCGGGCTAGACTCGCGATCCGCAACCTGGTGCCGGCGGATTTCCTGGCGCCGCGCTTCCGCGCCGCCCGCTGCGCGGTGCTGTTCTCGGCGACCCTGAGCCCGCCGGGCTATCATCGCGACCTGCTGGGCCTGCCCGACGATACCGTCATCCGCAGCGTGCCGGCGCCCTTCGTCGCCGAGCAGCTCGAGGTGCGGCTGCGCCGTGACGTCTCGACCCGGCTGCGCGACCGCGAGGCGTCGCTTTCGCCCATCGTCGCCGAGCTGGCCGGCCAGTACCGGCGGCGGCCCGGCCACTACCTGGCCTTCTTCAGCAGCTTCGCCTACCTGGAGGCGGCGCTGGCGCGCTTCCGCGAGGCCTGCCCCGGGATTCCGGTGCGTGCCCAGCGGCGCGGCATGGACGAGGCCGAGCGCGAGGCCTTCCTGGCCGGCTTCGCGCCCGGCGAGACCGGCATCGCCTTCGCGGTGCTCGGCGGCGCCTTCGCCGAAGGCATCGACCTGCCCGGCGAGCGGCTGGTCGGCGCCTTCGTGGCGAGCCTCGGCCTGCCGCCCTTCGACGCCTACCATGCGGCGCTGGAGGCGCGGCTGGAGGAACGCTTCGGCCGCGGCTTCGACTACGCCTACCGGGTGCCCGGGATGATCAAGGTGGTGCAGGCCGCCGGTCGGGTGATCCGCGGCCCCGAGGACCGGGGCGCGGTGGTGCTGATGGACGACCGCTTCGCTCGGGCCGAGAATCTCGCCCTGCTGCCCGACTGGTGGCAGCTGGCGCCCTGATCCGCGCCGCACGTTTTCGCCATTCCGCTCTTGCCGACGAGGACACGCCGATGACCCGAACCCGCCATGAATGCCCCACCTTCCAGCTGCGACTGGTCGCCGATCGCGACGTGGTGCTGGGGCCCGGCAAGATCGACCTGCTGGCGGCGATCGCCCGGGAGGGCTCGATCACCGCGGCCAGCCGCGCGCTGAACATGAGCTACAAGAAGGCCTGGCAGCTGATCGAGACCATGAACCGCCACTTCCCGAGCGAGGTGATCGCCACCAGCACCGGCGGCAGCACCCGCGGCGGGGCCGAGCTCACGCCGCTGGGCGAGGAGCTGCTGACGCGCTATCGGGCGATCGAGCGCCGCCTCGATCCCGAGGCCTGCGACGATGCCCGGGCACTGCTCGCGCTGATGACCGTGGAGGCGCCGGAGGCGTCGAGCTGATCGCGCTTGCCTGGACGTTCATGGAGCGCTAATGTTCCGTTGTTTCCAAAAAGACATAACGGGAGTTTCCATGCCGCGGTTCACCGCTCGTCATCCGCTGCGCGTCCTCGGCGTGGGCCTCGCCCTGGCGCTGGGCGTCGCCGCCGTGCCGGCCCAGGCCGAGCCCGATGCCGAACCCAAGGTGCGAATCTTCGCCGCCGCCTCGCTCACCGACGCCCTGAATACCGCCATCGAGCGTTTTGAAGCGGGCCACGACGTCGACGTGGTGCCGGTCTATGCCTCCTCGTCCACCGCGGCGCGCCAGGTCGCCCGGGGCGCACCGGCCGATCTCTACTTCTCCGCCAACGAGCAGTGGATGGACTGGCTGGGCGAGCAGGGCATCGAACTCGCCGAGCGGGCCGACCTGCTGCAGAACCGCCTGTCGCTGATCGCCGCCGACGACGAGACGGCGTCCTTCACTCCCGGCGACGGCACGCCGCTGAGCGAGCTGCTGGCCGACGGCGAACGCCTGTCGGTGGGCGACCCCGACCACGTGCCGGCCGGCATCTATACCCGCCAGGCGCTCGAGTCCCTCGGCGAGTGGGAGGCGCTGGCCCCGCGTCTGGCCCGGGCCGACAACGTGCGCGCCGCCCTGGCGCTGGTCGAGCGCGGCGAGGCGCCGCGGGGCATCGTCTATCGCACCGACGCCCTGGCCAGCGACCGGGTGCACGAGCTGGGCCTGTTCCCGCTCGACAGCCACCCGGCGATCCGCTATCCGGTGGCGCTGATCGACCCGCCGGCCGATGGCGCCGCCGAAGCCTTCCGTGCCTGGCTGGGGAGCGACGAGGCGATGGACGTCTTCGCCCGCTTCGGCTTCGAAGCCGCCGGCGCCGAGCGCTAGTCGATGCTGTCGCCGGTGGAGGTCGAGGCCATCCTGATCAGCCTGCGCGTGGCGGGCACCGCGGTGGTCTGGATCCTGGTGCCGGGCATCGCCCTGGCATGGCTGATGGCGCGCCGCGAGTTCCGCGGCAAGGCGCTGCTCGACGGCGTGCTGCACCTGCCGCTGGTGCTGCCGCCGGTGGTGGTCGGCTATCTGCTGCTGCTGTCGCTGGGCCGTCAGGGCTGGCTGGGCCGGTGGCTGAACGAATGGTTCGCCGTGAGCCTGCCCTTCACCTGGCAGGGCGCGGCGGTGGCCGGCGGGGTGATGGCCTTCCCGCTGCTGGTGCGCGCCGTGCGGCTGTCGCTGGAGGCGGTGGACGTCGACCTGGAAGCCGCGGCCAGCACCCTGGGCGCCGGTCGCCTGCGGGTGCTGTTCACGATCACCCTGCCGCTGGCGCTGCCGGGGCTCTTGACCGGCACCGTGCTGGCCTTCGCCCGGGCGCTGTCGGAGTTCGGCGCCACCATCACCTTCGCCGCCAACATTCCCGGCGAGACCCGTACCCTGCCGCTGGCGCTCTACACGCTGATCCAGACGCCCGGCGCCGAGGCCGCCGCGGCCCGCCTGTGCGCGATCTCGGTGATCATCGCCATGGTCTCGCTGGTGGCCTCGGAGTGGCTGGCCCGGCGGGCCCGGCGCCGGCTTCGTCAGCGCGATGGGTAATGGAGAGGATGCCATGTCATATGTGACCGCCGCCCATGACGGCGCCGCCGGCGCGCGCTCGGCGCTGACCCTGGATGTCGAGCAGCGCCTCGGCGACTTCTCGCTGTCGGCGTCGCTGGCGCTGCCTGCGAGCGGCGTGACCGCGCTGTTCGGCCCCTCGGGCAGCGGCAAGACCAGCCTGCTCAGGATGATCGCCGGGCTCGATGCGCCGCACCGCGGGGCGATCCGTCTCGGCGACGAGACGCTGGTGGATACCGCGCGCGGCATCCGGGTGCCGCCGCATCGGCGCCACCTGGGCGTGGTGTTCCAGGAGCCGCGGCTGTTTCCCCACTACCGGGTGCGCGGCAATCTCGCCTACGGCATGCGCGGCGCCGGGCACGAGCGCTTCGATGCCGTCGTCGAGCTGCTCGGCCTCGGCGCGCTGCTGGAGCGCTTCCCGGCGACGCTGTCCGGCGGCGAGGCGCGCCGGGTGGCGATCGGCCGCGCGCTGGTCAGCGAGCCGCGACTGCTGCTGATGGACGAGCCGCTGACCGGCCTCGACGGCGCCCGCAAGCAGGAGCTCTTGGACTATATCGCGCGGCTGGCCGGCGACATCGACATCCCCATCGTCTACGTCAGCCACGACCCCGACGAGCTGACCGCCATCGCCGACCACCTGGTGCTGCTCGAGCAGGGCCGGGTGGTCGCCGACGGGCCGCTGGACGCGCTGCTGCAGCGCTTCGAGCTCACCGAACGGCTGGGCGGCTTCGATGCCGCCACCCTGGTCACGGCGACGGTGGAGGACCACGAGCCGCACTATGCGCTGAGCCAGCTGCGCCTGGCCGACGGCCAGCGGTTGACGCTGCCCGCGGTGGACGCCGTGCCCGGCACGCGGCTGCGGCTGCGCATCCCGGTGCGCGAGGTGGCGCTGGCCCTGGGCGAACCCGGTGCCATCAGCTACCGCAACCGGCTGCACGCGACGGTCGAGGAGATCGGCCCGTCGCAGCCCGGGCAGGCCGCCGTGGAGCTGCGCCTGCGGCTCGGTGAGAAGTGGGGCGGCGAGCAGATGCTGCGCGCGCGGCTGACCCGCAAGTCCCTCGACGAGATGGGACTCGAGCCTGGCATGCCGGTTGTTGCCCTGGTGCGCAGCGTGGCCTTTGACACCCGACACTCCTAGAAACACGTCTCCCAGGTATCGATCACGGACAGGCCGTCATCGACGAGGTGGATCAGCCGCCACTTGTCGAAGGTCAGGCAGGGGTGGGAGGCGCCGAAGGCGACCACGTCGCCTACGCGCACGTCGTCCGCGCCTTCCGGCAGGGCGACGAAGGTGTGCTGATCCATCTGCCTGGTGACGTCCCAGCCCGCCACCGACAGCGGCGCCTCGACGCGTCCGCCTTCCCGATAGCGCACCAGCGGCTCGGGCAGGCGGTCGCCGCCGATATCGCGCTTGCCGAGCGCCACGATGGCGAGCCCCGGCTCCGGCAGCGACTGCACCTGGGCGTAGACCGTGAGCGCCGGGCGCAGGCCCTCGTGCAGGTCCGGGCGGCGCGCCAGCACGCCGCGCTGGGCCTCGCGGTAGAGGCCGTGGTCGTGCACCACGTAGCAGCCCGGGCGCAGCACCGGGGTGAAGCGGTCCTCGAGGCCGCCGTCGCGGAAGGTCTCGGCGATCAGGTCGTACCAGGCCGAGCCCGAGGCGGTGACGATCGGCGAGGCGACGCCGAACAGCCCCTCGTCCGCCAGCCGGTGAAGGTTCTCCACCAGCCGCTCGCCATAGGCGCGAACCCTCGCGGCCGGATCGTCGCCGTGGACCACGCCTTCGTAGCCCTCCAGACCGGCCAGCGTCAGCCCCGGCCGCGCGGCGATGTCCCGAGCCAGCTCCGCGACCTGCTCGTCGTCTCGGCAGCCGCAGCGTCCGCTCGCCACGCCCACCTCGATCAGCACCGGCAGCGTCAGGCCGGCGTTGGCGAAGACCTCGCCCAGCTCGGCCACGTTGTCGTGGCCGTCCACGGTCACGTAGAGCTCGGCGCCGGCGCGCATCAGCGCGACGGCGATCGCCATGTTGGCGCGGCCGACCAGCTGGTTGGCCAGCAGCAGGCGCGTGGCGCCCTCGGCGAAGGCGGCGCGGCACTGGGGCAGGGTGGCCAGCGTGATGCCCCAGGCGCCGGCCTCGAGCTGGCGGCGAAACAGTGCCGGGGTCATGGTGGTCTTGCCGTGGGGCGCCAGCCGCGCGCCGTGGCGCTCGGCGAAGGCCTGCATCCAGGCCAGGTTGTGGGCCAGCGGCGCCTGCTGGATCACCGCGGCGGGCAGGCTGACGTCGGCCAGCAGGTCGCGGCCGGTCTCCGGGGTGCCCTTGTGATGGGTCATGAGGTCTCCTGTCACGTTGTGCCGCGCCGCTCCGGCGGACGCTCGGGCGCGGTGGTGGCGATGTCTTCGTCGGCCTCGAACAGCTCCTCGAGCTCGCGGGCGGCCTGCTGGATGGTCTGGATCTGCTCGCGCTTGTTGCCGAACACTTCCAGCTGGCGTTTCAGGGCGCGCTCGTCGTGAGGGCGGAAGGTCTCCACGGTGTGACTGGCCTGCTCGCGGGAGATGCCGACGCCGACCAGCACCTCGCGGGTCAGCTCCAGGCTCGCCGGCAGCAGCTCGCGGATGATGTAGGTGACCTCGGCGCGCATCAGCAGCTGGGCGTGGTAGCGATCCCGGGCCCGGGCGTAGACGCGCAGGTGCGGGAAGCGCCGCTTGACCCGCTGGACGATGCGCATCGAGGTCTCGATGTCGCCGATCGCCACCACCATCACCCGGGCCTTGTCGGCGCCGGCGGCCTCCAGCAGGTCGAGGCGCGAGGCGTCGCCGAAGTAGATGTCGTTGCCGTAGCGGCGCACCACGTCGACGCGCTCGGCGTTGCTGTCGAGCACCGTGTAGGGAATCTTCAGCCCCTGCAGGATGCGGCCCATGATCTGCCCGAAGCGACCGAAGCCGGCGATGATGATCTGCGGGCCGATGGGCGGCGGGCGGTCGTAGTCGCGGCGCGGCCTGTCGGCCTTCAGCAGCGGCCGGATCAGCCGTGCGTGGAGCAGGAACAGCACCGGCGTGGCGGCCATGGACAGCGACACCACCAGCACCAGCAGGCCGACCAGCGAGGCGTCGAGCAGGCCGGCGGCCCCCGCCGCGGTGAGCAGCACGAAGCCGAACTCGCCGCCCTGGGAGAGTAGCGCGCCGAGGTTCAGCGCCGTCTTCCAGTCGCGACGGTAGAGCCGGGCGGACAGGGTCATGGCGAGCCACTTGGCGGCCAGCAGGCCGGCGGCGAGGCCCAGCGCCAGGCCGGGCTTCTCGGCCAGCAGGCCGATCTGGGCGGTCATTCCCACTGCCATGAAGAACAGCCCCAGCAGCAGGCCGCGGAACGGCTCGATGTCGGCCTCGATGCTGTGGCGATACTCGGAGTCGGCCAGCAGCACCCCGGCGATGAAGGCGCCGAGCGCCATGGAAAGCCCGGCCAGCTCCATCAGCAGGGCGGCGCCGATCACCACCAGCAGCGCCGTGCCGGCGAATACCTCGCGGCTGCGAGTGCCGGCGGCGAAGCGGAACAGCGGGCGCAGCAGGTAGCGGCCGCCGACGATCAGCCCGACGAAGGCGCCGACGGCGATCAGCACCTCGGCCAGCAGGTGGGTCCAGTCGCCGCCCAGGGAGGCGCCGCCGGCCAGCAGCGGAATGGCCGCCAGCACCGGAATGGCGGCGATGTCCTGGAACAGCAGCAGGGCGAAGGCGTAGCGGCCGTGGCGGCTGCCCAGCTCGCCGCGCTCGCCGAGCAGCTGCAGCACCAGCGGCGTGGAGCACAGCCCCAGGCTGAAGCCGACCACCAGTGCTGCGGCGGGCGAGAGGCCCGCCAGCAGGGCCAGGCCAGTCAGCAGCGTCGTGGTGACGGCCACCTGCAGGCTGCCGAAGTGGAACACCGCCTTGCGCATCAGCTTGAGGCGGGCCGGCTTGAGTTCCAGGCCGATCACGAACAGCAGGAACACGATGCCGACCTGAGAGAACTGCAGCACGGCGTCGGCGTCCGGCACCAGGCCCAGCGCCGAGGGGCCGATCACCACGCCGGCGACCAGATAGCCGAGCACCTCGCCGAGCCCCAGCCGCTTGACCAGCGGCACGATCAGCACCGCGGCAACGAGGAAGATCAGGACGTTGTAGAGCAGGGCGATGGCCACGTCGGGCTCCTTGGATGGCGGATTGGTGGGAGCGGCTTCCTTTCTATCCTAACGCAGGGCCCCGTTGGCAGGGCCGGCCACCGGCGCGTCGGGCGGCTCAGCGGCGGGATTCGGGCGGAGTATCGACCGGGGCATCGGGCGGCTCGCCGCGGTCGCACTTCACACAGGGCAGCCGCAGGCCCAGCCGCGAGCGGCGCCCGGCCTCGGTGGTCACCCAGGGGCGCTCGGCCCAGGGCGGCTGGTGGCGGACGTGCTGATGGTGGCCGCAGGCCAGCTCGGCGACCCAGTGGCCCTCGTCGTCGCGGTGATAGCCGACGATCGGCTGCTCCATCTCAGGCCTCGGCCAGGCCGGCGCGGGGCAGCACCTCGTCGCGGGTCAGCGGCGCCAGCGGCAGCGCCAGGGCCTCGGCCGGCGTCACCCAGCGCAGCTCGGCGATCTCGGCGGCGGCCTGCAGCGGGCCGTCGAGCTCGGCGCGGAACAGATGGGCGTGCAGCCCGTGGCCGGGCTCGTTGGCGGCCGGGGCGCTGAACTCGCCCAGCGGCTCGAGGCGCGTCGGCGGCTGGCCGAGCTCCTCCTCGAGCTCCCGGATCAGGGCCGCGGCGGGAGACTCGTCGGGCTCGATCTTGCCACCGGCCTGCATGAAGGCCTCGGTGCCGCGCTTGCGCACCAGCAGCAGGCGGCCTTCGGCGTCCTCGATCAGGGCGGCGGCGATATGCAGGATGGGGGTGTCATTCATCGGGGCAGGCTCCTGGAAACGACGCGGGGCCGCCCCTTGAGGCGGCCCCGGGAGAGGCGCGAAGACGCGGCCTAGAAGGCCAGCTCCACGCCGGCATAGACGCTGCGGTCCGGCGCCGTGTTGAAGTAGCGGCCACGTTCGTCGTTGATGACGATGTTGTCGTAGTACTCGCGGTCGAACAGGTTCTGCACGCCCACGTAGGCCTTGAGCAGGGTGTCGTCGCCGAGGCGCCAGCCGTCGCCGGCACGCAGGTTGGCCAGCCAGACGTCGTCGATCTTCACCCTGTTCTCGTCGTCGGCAACCATCGAGCCCACGTAGCGGGTCTCCAGGGTGGCGAAGCGCTCGCCGAGGCCCTGCCAGGTCAGCTGGTTGACCCAGGTGCGCTCGGGCAGGCCCGGGATGCGGTTGTTGGCGAGGTCTTCGCCTTTGTCGTTGACGTAGTCCTGGAACTCGTAGCGCGCCAGGGTCAGGGCGCTGTCGAGTCGCCAGTCCTCGGCGAACTGCCAGCCCAGGGCCACTTCCAGGCCATCCTGGCGGCTGCGGCCGGCGTTGCGGTAGAAGTCGCGGCCGCCGTCCTTGTAGGCGATCAGCGAGTCGCGCACCCGGGTCGAGAACAGCGCCACGTCGTAGTCGAGGCCGGCGTCGACGAAGCTGCCGCGCAGGCCGATCTCGCGGTTCCAAGCCTTCTGCGGCTCGATGTCCGGGTTGAAGCCGCCGACGCGGGCCGGGTTGGCGAACTCGGTGAAGGTCGGCGTCTCGTAGGCGGTGCCGGTCGAGAGGTAGGCCTGGTGGTCGGGCAGGTAGCGATAGCTCAGCCCGGCGCTGCCGCTCCACTGATCGAAGCTGCGATCGCCGCCGTTGTCGCCGTCACTGAGATAGTCGTCGTCGATATCGAACTTGGTGTGGTCGAAGCGGGTGCCGAGCGACACCGTCCAGCGGTCGGTCAGGTCCAGGTCGCCCTGGGCGAAGACGCCGACCGAGCTGGCGGTCTGGGTCTCGTCGGCGACGCGGCCCTGATGGTCGCCGTCGATGGTGACCTCGTCGCGATAGCGTTCGTCCTCCTGTCGCGCCACGTCGACGCCGGTCACGTAGCTCAGCGGCAGGCCGCCGACGGTCAGCGACTGGCGGTACTCGGCGCTGCCGCCGTAGTAGTCGCGATCGTAGGCGACGAAGCTGTCGCCGGCATAGGCCAGCTGCTGCTCGAAGTCGCGCTTCAGGTAGAAGCCGCGCAGGGTCAGCTCGCCGGGGCCGGCGGCCAGGTCCTCGTACTCCAGGCCGAGCAGCTGCTGGTCGACCGACTGTCCCGCATCGATACGAGTCGGTGAATAAAAGTTGCTGCCCGTTATTGTGCCTTTGCGGTCCTCGCTGACCGCCTCGGCGGTCAGGCCGCCCGGATCCTCGGAGCGCGGATTGTCGAGCAGGTTGACGATGGCGGTGATCGAGCGGTCGGCGTCCAGCTCGCGGCGCAGCTTGGCGTTGAGCTGGTACTTCTCGACCTCGCTGTGATCGCGATAGCCGTCCATGCCCAGCGCCGAGACGCTGACGTGATGTGACCAGGGGCCCTCGACGCCGCCGTTGCTGAGGTTCAGCTTGCGATAGCCGTCGCTGCCGCCCTCGACGCGCAGCCTGGTGCCCGGATCGCTCTCGCCGTCGGCGGTGGTGACGTCGATCACGCCGCCTGCGGCGTTGCCGTACTGCACCGCCGCCGGGCCGCGGATGACCTCGATGCGCCGGGCGCTGTCCAGATCGATGGCATCGAGCTGGGCCTGGCCGTCGGGCAGGGTGTAGGGAATGCCGTCGACGCGCACCGTGATGCCGCGCACGCCCCAGGGCGTGCGGGCGCCGAAGCCGCGGATCGACACCCGCTCGCCCTGGACGAAGTTGTGACGGTTCTGGAGATACAGCCCCGGCACGGTGGCCAGCGACTCGTTGAGGCGCTCGCGGGGCTGGCCCTGGGCGATCTGCTCCTCGTCCACCACGGACACGGCGGCGGGCGTGGCATAGAGTTCACGCTCGAGACGCGATGCGCTGACCGTCAGCGGCTCGAGGGCGAGCTCGGCGGCCTGGCCGGCGGCGGGCAGCAGCAACAGGGGCGTCATCAGGGGGGCGAGTGACCGTCGGGGCATGGGGCGTCGAGTCTCCGGGGCGGGAAATGAGGGCGAGAATGTTCTCATTCTAACGAGTTTCAGGCAAATCGAAGGGCGGCGCGGCCCGGACCTTCAGCGTCGACCAGAGCTCAGCCTGGCGCAACGACGACATGCCCGCCTGGCGGCTACCCTGAGAAGACGGCAGCAGGGAGGGCGCGGGGTGCGACGCACGCTGGAGCACGGGGCGGGACGCGGCAGGAGCTCGGTGATCGGCCTGCTGCTGGCGGCCAACGGCCTGACCTTCGTGGCCCAGCTGCTGCTGCCGGGGCCGATGCTGCGCTACCTGGCGCTGTGGCCGCTCGGCGCGGCGCCGGAGGCGCTGCCCTCGGGGCTGCCGGCGGGCGAGTTCCATCTCTGGCAGCTCTTGAGCTATGCCTTCCTGCACGGCAGCCTCTTCCATCTGGCCATCAACATGTTCGTGCTGTGGATGTTCGGCAGCCCGCTGGAGCGCGACTGGGGCAGCCAGCGCTTCGCGCGCTACTACGTCCTGTGCGTGCTGGGAGCGGGGGCGGCGCAGCTGCTGGTGGTGTCGATGTCGACCGGCCCCTTCGCGCCCACGGTGGGCGCCTCGGGTGGCGTCTATGCGCTGCTGCTGGCCTTCGGCCTGCGCTATCCGAACCAGTACATCCTGCTGCTGATCCCGCCGGTCCCGATGAAGGCCAAGTACTTCGTGATCGTCATCGGCGTGGTGGAGCTGTGGTCGGGCATCGCCGGGACCCGCCAGGGCGTGGCGCACTTCGCGCACCTGGCAGGCATGCTGGTGGGGCTGGCGCTGATCCTGAGCCGGCACCGGCGCCCATGAGCCTTCCGGCCTATTGCTTGGGCGGTTCGACGTGGCCGCCGAAGCCGAAGCGCATCGCCGACAGCAGGCGGTTGGCGTAGGTGTTCTCCTTGCGCGAGGCGAAGCGCGAGAACAGCGCGTTGGCCAGCACCGGGGTGGAGACACCCTGTTCCACGGCGGCATCGACGGTCCAGCGACCCTCGCCGCTGTCGGAGACGGCGCCGGAGTAGTGGTCGAGGCGCGGGTCGCCGGCCAGCGCCTGGGCGGTGAGGTCGAGCAGCCAGGAGGAGACCACGCTGCCGCGCCGCCAGACCTCGGCCACGTCCGCCAGGTTCAGGTCGAAGCGCTGGTCTTCCGGCAGGTCCGGCGAGGCCTTGCTCTGCATCAGCTCGAAGCCTTCGGCGTAGGCCTGCATCAGGCCGTACTCGATGCCGTTGTGGACCATCTTGACGTAGTGGCCGGCGCCCACCGGGCCGGCGTGAATGTAGCCGCGCTCGGCGCGCTCGTTCGGGGCGTTGCGGCCGCGGGTGCGCTCCAGGTCGCCGTAGCCGGGGGCCAGGCTGTCGAACAGCGGCTCCAGGCGGTCGAAGGTCGCGTCCTCGGCGCCGACCATCATGCAGTAGCCGCGCTCGAGGCCCCAGACGCCGCCGGAGGTGCCGACGTCGACGTAGTGCAGCCCTTTCGGCTCGAGCGCCTTGGCACGGCGGATGTCGTCCTTGTAGAAGGTGTTACCGCCGTCGATGATGGTGTCGCCCGGCGCCATCAGCTCGGCCAGCGCGTCGATGGTGGCCTCGGTCGGCTCGCCGGCGGGCAGCATCACCCAGACGGCGCGCGGCGCGTCGAGGCTCTCGACCAGCGCGGCGAGGCTCTCGGCGTGGCCGATGCCGTCGTCGACGAGGGCCTGGGCGGTGGCGGCGTCCTGGTCGTAGGCGACGACTTCATGGCCGTCGCGCACCAGGCGGCGTGCGATGTTGCCGCCCATTCGGCCGAGTCCGATGATACCGAGTTGCATGTTGCTTCCTTTGACGTGATACGGGATGGGGTGCGGGACGGCGGCAAAGCCTACCCATTGCGGCGTCGCGACGCAAAGCGGGCCATGTCGCCTGACATGGCCCGCCGAGCGTGACGCTCGCGTCTCGCTAGGAGCAGAGGACGATCAGTCCCAGCTCAGGGCGCCGCCCACCTGGTATTCGGTGACGCGGGTCTCGAAGAAGTTCTTCTCCTTGCGCAGGTCGATGATCTCGCTCATCCACGGGAAGGGGTTTTCCGCGCCCGGGAACTGCTCCTTGAGGCCGATCTGTGCCAGGCGGCGGTTGCAGATGAAGTGCAGGTACTCCTCCATGATCGCCGCGTTCATGCCCAGCACGCCGCGGGGCATGGTGTCGCGCGCGTAGGCGATCTCCAGTTCGGTGCCCTCGAGGATCATCTGGGTGACCTCGTCCTGGAACTCGGCGGTCCACAGGTGCGGGTTCTCGATCTTGATCTGGTTGATCATGTCGACGCCGAAGTTCAGGTGCATCGACTCGTCGCGCAGGATGTACTGGAACTGCTCGGCGACGCCGGTCATCTTGTTGCGCCGGCCCATGGACAGGATCTGGCTGAAGCCACAGTAGAAGAAGATGCCCTCGGTCACGCAGTAGAAGGCGATCAGGTTGCGCAGCAGCTCCTGGTCGGTCTCCGGGGTGCCGGTGTGGAAGTCCGGGCGGGCCAGCGACTGGGTGTGCTTGAGGCTCCAGGCGGACTTGGCCGAGACCGAGGGCACCTCGCGGTACATGTTGAAGACCTCGCCCTCGTCCATGCCCAGCGACTCCACGCAGTACTGATAGGCGTGGGTGTGGATCGCTTCCTCGAACGCCTGGCGCAGCAGGTACTGGCGGCACTCGGGGTTGGTGATCAGGCGATAGACGGCCAGCACCAGGTTGTTGGCGACCAGCGAATCGGCGGTGGAGAAGTAGCCCAGGCTGCGTTCGACGATGCGGCGCTCGTCCGCGGTGAGGCCGTCCGCGCTCTTCCACAGCGCGATGTCGGCGTTCATGTTCACTTCCTGGGGCATCCAGTGGTTGGCGCTGCCGTCCAGGTACTTCTGCCACGCCCACTCGTACTTGAAGGGCACCAGCTGGTTGAGGTCGGCGCGGGCGTTGATCATCCGCTTCTGCTCGACGTCGATGCGCTGGGCGCCCATCTCGAGTTCCTCGAGGCCGGCGGCCACGTCGAGTTCCTCGAGGGACTGCTTGGCGCGGGCCAGACGGTCCTGCTCGGCGACCTGGTAGGCGCCGGCGCTGTCGCGGACCTCCTCGGCGGGTGCCTCGGCCTTGGGTGCGGGCTGCGGCGCCGGAGCCGGCTGCGGGGCTTCGGCGGTGGCGGTGTCGTCTTCGTGGAACTCGTTCCAATCGATCATCTGTGTCTCTCCCGGTGGTCGGCCGGATGGTCCGCAGGCGTTCGCGTCGGGGGAGCGCTGCGGCAAGGGTAGAAGGGGCGGAGCCGGAGGGAGATCCCTCCGGCTCGAGCGGTGGCGCGTGACGCCGTTACTGGCAGGCCTCGCAGCCCAGCTCGTCGATCTCGCCCGCGGAGGGCGCACGGGAGCCGCCGCCGTTCTTGCCCTGCAGGAAGTCGTCGATGCCCTTGGGCTCCTGCTTGGCTTCCGGCGCGGCGGACGGCGTCGGGGCGGCGCCGGGCGAGGCGTTGCTCACCGCGTTGAGGTTGCCGCGGTCCACGGTGGACTTCTCCACCGAGGTGGCGCCCAGGGCGCGCAGGTAGTAGGTGGTCTTGAGGCCGCGGAACCACGCCATGCGGTAGGTCACGTCCAGCTTCTTGCCGGAGACGCCCTTGATGTAGAGGTTCAGCGACTGGGCCTGGTCGATCCACTTCTGGCGACGGGCGGCGGCCTCGACCAGCCACTTGGGCTCGACCTCGAAGGCGCTGGCGTACTTGGCCTTCAGGTCGTCCGGCACGCGGTCGATGGGCTGCACGGAGCCGTCGTAGTACTTGAGGTCGTTGATCATGACCTCGTCCCACAGGCCGCGCTCCTTCAGGTCGTTGACCATGTAGGAGTTGACCACGGTGAACTCGCCGGACAGGTTCGATTTCACGAACAGGTTCTGATAGGTCGGCTCGATCGACTGCGAGACGCCGCAGATGTTCGAGATGGTCGCGGTCGGGGCGATGGCCATGACGTTGGAGTTGCGCATGCCCTGGGCGGCGACCTTGTCGCGGATGCGATCCCAGTCCTGGGTCGTGGAGGTGTCGACCTCGATGTACTTCGCGCCGCGCTCTTCCTTCAGCTTCTCGACGGAGTCGATCGGCAGCACGCCCTGGCTCCATAGCGAGCCTTCGTAGCTCTGGTAGTGTCCGCGCTCGGCGGCCAGGTCGCTGGAGGCCTCGATGGCGTGATAGCTGACCAGTTCCATGGAACGGTCGGCGAAGGTCACGGCGTCCTCGGAGGCGTAGGCGATGTCCTGGGCGTAGAGGGCATCCTGGAAGCCCATGATGCCGAGGCCCACCGGGCGGTGCTTGAAGTTCGAGTTCTTCGCCTGCGGCACCGCGTAGTAGTTGATGTCGATGACGTTATCGAGCATCCGCACCGCGGTCTTGACGGTCTTCTTCAGCTTGTCGCCGTCGAACTCGCCGTCGACCACGTGCTGGGCCAGGTTGATGGAGCCCAGGTTGCACACCGCGATCTCGTCGACCGAGGTGTTCAGGGTGATCTCGGTGCACAGGTTGGAGCTGTGGACCACGCCGGCGTGCTGCTGCGGGCTGCGCAGGTTGCACGGATCCTTGAAGGTGATCCACGGGTGGCCGGTCTCGAACAGCATCGAGAGCATCTTGCGCCACAGGTCCTTGGCCTTGACGCGCTTGAACAGCTTGAGCTGGCCGTTGCGGGTCATCTCCTCGTATTCCTGGTAGCGCTTCTCGAAGGCGGCGCCGTACAGGTCGTGGAGGTCCGGGCAGGTGGCCGGCGAGAACAGGGTCCACTCCTGGTCGTCGAAGACGCGCTTCATGAACAGGTCCGGCACCCAGTTGGCGGTGTTCATGTCGTGGGTACGACGACGGTCGTCACCGGTGTTCTTGCGCAGCTCGAGGAACTCCTCGATGTCGAGGTGCCAGCTCTCGAGGTAGGCGCAGACGGCGCCCTTGCGCTTGCCGCCCTGGTTCACGGCCACGGCGGTGTCGTTGACCACCTTGAGGAACGGCACCACGCCCTGGGACTTGCCGTTGGTGCCCTTGATGTAGGAGCCCAGCGCACGCACCGGGGTCCAGTCGTTACCCAGGCCGCCGGCCCACTTGGAGAGCAGGGCGTTGTCGCGGATGGCGCTGTAGATGCTGTCCAGATCGTCAGGCACGGTGGTCAGGTAGCAGCTGGAGAGCTGGCTGCGCACGGTGCCCGCGTTGAACAGGGTCGGGGTGGAGGCCATGTAGTCGAAGCTTGAGAGCAGCTCGTAGAACTCGATGGCCCGCGCCTCGCGGTCGTCCTCGTTGAGCGCCAGGCCCATGGCGACGCGCATGAACATCACCTGGGGCAGCTCGTAGCGCACCTCGTCGCGGTGGATGAAGTAGCGGTCGTAGAGGGTCTGCAGGCCCAGGTAGGTGAACTGGGCGTCGCGGGTGTGGTCCAGGGCATCGCCCAGGCGCTCGAGGTCGAACTCGGCGAGCTGCGGGTCGAGCTGCTCGAATTCGATGCCCTTCTCGATGTAGGCCTGGAAGGCCGGCTTGTAGAAGTCGGCCATCTCCTGGTAGGTCGCCTCGTCGGCGATGCCCAGGAACGACAGCGCCTCGCGGCGCAGGTTGTCCTGCAGCAGGCGGGCGGTGACGTAGGTGTAGTTGGGATCCTTCTCGACCAGGGTCCGCGCGGTCATCATCAGCGCCTGGGAGACGCCGTCGGCGCTCACGCCGTCGTAGAGGTTCTTCAGCGAGTCCTCGACGATCTTCTGCGGATCGACGTTGGTGAGATTCTCGCAGGCGTCGAAGACCAGGGTCTCGACCCGGCCCAGGTCCAGCGGGCGAGTGCTGCCGTCCGGCGCGGTGACGTTGAGCGTCGGGTGCGGCTTCTCGATGTCGGCGCCGGCCTCGGCGCGGGCCCGGGCGTGCTCCTCGCGGTACAGCACGTAGGCGCGGGCGACCTTCTGCTCACCGGCGCGCATCAGGGCCAGTTCGACCTGGTCCTGGATATCCTCGATGTGCACGGTGCCGCCGTCGGGCATGCGGCGCTGGAAGGCCTGGGCAATGCCCTCGGAGGCCTGCTGCACGAAGTCGCGGACCCGCGAGGAGGTGGCGGCGTTGTCGCCCTCCACGGCGATGAAGGCCTTGCTCAGGGCCACGGCGATCTTGCCGGCATCGAAGGGCGCGACATCGCCGGTGCGCTTGATGACACGCAGGGTCTGCGGAGCGGTGACGGAGACGGACGAGTGGTCCTGGGCAGCGGTGGTATCCATGGCGCCGGGGTCCCTACCTTGTCGATTGAAGAAGGCCGCCGTGGGCACGACGGTTGACAGAATCTGGAGTGGTTGCTATGGCACAGTATATGGTGTGCTAGCCCCAAGCGGGCACAAGATAGTGTGCTTTCCCTCGTTCATCAAGTGGATAACTTTGTGGATGATTTGTGACCTTTCGGGGGGTGTTTCGAGGGCTTCTCGCCAGCCCGCGCGGTTGGGCCGCTGGCGCCGATTCGGGGTGGGCGTCGACGAGCGAAGGAACGCGTTGTCGGGTATTCTTTAGCTATCGGTGGTCGGACGAGTGCCGACGACCCACACCATCCGCACGCCCATTGAGGAAGATGACGCACAAATGGACGACAGCCTGGACCCTTCCGAGCAGGATCACGTACTGATCATCGAGGATGATGAGCGCCTGGCCGAGCTGACCCGCGACTACCTCGAGGCCAACGGCTTTCGGGTGACTCTCGAGCCCGACGGCGCCCGGGGTGTCGACAGCATCCTCGCCCTGCAGCCCGACCTGGTGATTCTGGACCTGATGCTGCCCGGCGAGGACGGCCTGTCGATCTGCCGTCGGGTGCGCGCCGACTACCCCGGGCCGATCCTGATGCTCACCGCCCGTACCGACGACATGGACCAGGTGTTGGGGCTGGAGATGGGCGCCGACGACTACGTGGCCAAGCCGGTGCAGCCACGGGTGCTGCTGGCGCGCATGCGGGCGCTGATGCGTCGCCGCGAGACCGGCGCCGTCGGTGAGGAGCCGCGGCTGGCGTTCGGGCCGCTGGAGATCGACAGCTCGACCCGTGAGGCCTTCCTCTCCGGCGAGCGCGTCGACCTGACCAGCGCCGAGTTCGATCTGCTGTGGCTGCTGGCCAGCAACGCCGGCCGGGTGCTGACCCGGGAAGAGATCTTCTCCCAGCTGCGCGGCATCAAGTACGACGGTCAGGATCGCTCCATCGACGTGCGGGTCTCGCGGATTCGCCCCAAGATCGGTGACGATCCCAACCAGCCGCAGCGGATCAAGACCGTGCGCAGCAAGGGCTACCTGTTCGTCAAGGAAGGCTGATGGCGTCCTTCCGCCTGCTGCCCAGGGCCCTGTCCGACAGCACCTTCCTGCGGGTCTACGTGCTGCTGGCGCTGGCCCTGGTGATGAGTTTCGCCCTGGCGCTGCTGGCCATCACCGTGGTCGACAAGGTGCGGCGTCAGCACTATCAGGAACAGCTCGCCGAGGCGCCGATGACGCTGTTCAGCGCTCGGCTCGAGGCGCTGCCCGCGGAGAGGCGTGACGCCTGGCTGCGCGAACAGAGCGCCCGGCTCGGCATTCGACTGTCGCTGCACGAGATGACCGACTATCCGCTCGGCTACTTCGAGCGCGCGCGGCTCGAGGGCGGCCAGACCCTGGTGCGTCAGACCGAGACCATGGGCTGGCTGCTGCACCGCCGGCTGGACGACGAGCCGCGGCTGCTGCGCCTGGAGCTGGCCTCGCTGGGTGAGCATCAGCTGGTGGGCCTGGCGCGGCAGCTGGGTCAGTGGCTGGTCGAGGTGCCCCCGGAGCGCCGCGCGGCGCGGCTCGACCGGCTGCGTAGCGGGGTGATCCAGCTGAGCCTGACCGACACGCCGCCCGAGGGGCTCGACCCGACGCGTCTGGCTTCGCTGAGCGATGCCGAGGTGGTGGTGCGCCTGCTGCCCCAGCGCTGGGCGATGTCGCTCTATCTTCAGCTGCCGGTCGCGTCGGGCGGGACCCAGTGGGTCGAGGTCGGCCCGCTCAACGCCTTCGAGCCGCTGCCGGCGTCGCTGTTGCTGCTGTTGCTGCTGATGCTGCTGGGCATGCTGGCGGTGATCATCTACCTGATCGTGCGCGGCGTGGAGGCACGCATGGCACGCCTGGAACTGGCCGCCACCCGCATCGCCGCCGGCCGCCTGGACACCCGGGTCAAGGTCGAGGGCAACGATTTCCTGAGTCGGCTGGGCATGGCGCTGAACGGCATGGCGACTCAGGTGCAGTCGCTGCTGCGCGGCCAGCAGGACATGATCCGGGCGGTGTCCCACGAGCTGCGCACCCCGGTCGCGCGTATCCGCTTCGCCGTTCAGATGGTCGAGGACATGACCGACGAGCCGGGCGTGCGGCGCCATCTGCAGGGCATCGACGCCGACATCACCGAGCTCGACGACCTGGTCGACGAGATCCTGACCTACGCGCGCCTGGGCAGCGAGACGGCCAACGGCGTGCCCATGGAGACCTCGCTGGTGGAGTGTCGCGCGATGGCCGAACGCGTCATCGAGGCGCTGCACCCGCTGCACGCCCAGCTGAGCCTCAGCTTGGTGCCCGGCGAGGAGGTGGAGGCCGCGGCCGAGTCGCGCTATCTGCAGCGGGCCCTGCAGAACCTGGTGGCCAATGCCTGCCGCCATGCCCGCGCCCGGGTGTTGATCCGCATCCACGGCGAGCCACGGCTGGTGCGCATCGACATCGAGGATGACGGCCCCGGGGTGCCGGTGGCCAAGCGCAGCGAGATCTTCAAGCCCTTCGCGCGTCTCGACGACAGCCGGGCCCGCAACTCGGGCGGCTACGGCCTGGGGCTGTCGATCGTGCAGAAGGTGATGGCCTGGCACGGCGGCAGCGTGATGGTGGACGCCAGCCCCTCGCTCGGCGGGGCGCGCTTCACGCTGCTGCTGCCCCAGCGCGCCGCGGGGCATGACGCCTGAGCCGGGCGCTCAGGCCGGCTTGACGCCCTCCAGCACCGCAAACGAGGTCTCCCGGGCGGTGCGCAGGAAGTCTTCCATCCAGGGCGCATCGCGCGTCTCCTCGCGGATCGCCGCGAACAGCGTGCTCCACACCCCGTGCTCGCCCAGCGGCACCGCCTTCACGTAGTCCCGCTCCAGATATTCGGTCAGCGCCCAGTTGGGCAGCGCGCAGACGCCGCGGCCGCTGGCCACCAGCTGCATCATCATGATCGTCAGCTCGGCGGTGCGTACCTCGCGGGGCCGGCAGTCGGCCGGGTCGAGGAACTGGGTGAAGACGTCCAGTCGTCCATGCTCCACCGGGTAGGTGATCAGCGTCTCGTCGACCAGGTCCTGCGGCGCCACGAAGGGGCGTCCGGCCAGGCGGTGCTGGCGGGCCACGGCCAGCAGTCCCTCGTAGCGGAACAGCGGTTCGTAGTGGACGCCGGGCAGCGGCTGTGGATCGGCGGTGATCACCAGGTCGAGCTGCTCCCGGGCCAGGGCCGGCAGGGGGTCGAAGTGATGGCCGCCGGGAATGTCGATCTCCACCTCGGGCCAGTGATCGCGGAAGTGGTCCACGGTGGGCATCAGCCACTGGAAGCAGCTATGGCATTCGATGGCCATGTGCAGCCGGCCCTGTTCGTTGCCGGCCAGCCGGGCCAGGTCGCGTTCCGCCATGCGAACCTGGGGCAGCACCTGTTCGGCCAGCGCCAGCAGGCGTAGCCCGGCGCGGGTGAATTCCACCGGCCGGGTCTTGCGCAGGAACAGCGGGCTGCCCAGCCGCTCCTCCAGGTCCTTGATCTGGTGGGAAAGGGCGGACTGGGTCAGGTGCACCCGCTCGGCGGCTTCGACCAGGGAGCCGGCGTCGCGCAGGGCGATGAGCGTGCGGAGGTGGCGGAGTTCGAGCATGCTTTTGAGCTAACTTCATGATGATGAAGAGCAAGTTTAGTTTTATTCAGACGTATGGGCCAGTCGGATGCCGCGGCCCGCGTCGAGGTCGTGCCATGGCTTCGGAGCGCGGGGCATGGCGCCAAATGCGCTCGGCGGCTGGTATGCTGGCGACGATGGAGTCTCGTCGCACAAGGAGTCATTGCCATGTTCCGCCTTTCTTCCTGCCGGATCGCCCTGCCGCTGCTGATGTCGCTGGGCCTGTCCGGCTGCATCACCTACGTCAACTCGCCGACCCCCGAGCCCGCTCCCGAGCCGCCCGAGACCAGTGACGCGGGCACGTCCGCCGAGGCCGACGCGCCCAAGGCGCCGTTGCTGCCGTCGACGCTGTTTCCCGGCGAGGCCGACGAGCTGGTCGGCTGGCGCTGCACCCCGGCCCAGGATCTGGTGACCGCCGAGGGCGACGACGAGCTGCGACTGTGGTCGGCCCTCGGCGCCACGCGGCTCACGCCGTCCGTGGTGGCCAGTGGCAGCCGCTATCAGAACGGCGGGCTGAGCGTATGGCTGAAGGGCGACGAGGCGCTGGTCGAGAGCCAGCGGGGCCGGCTGGACTGCCGGCGCGACATCACCCTCGATGCCCTGACCCGCGAAGGCCATCCCGGCGTGATGTTCCACGGCCGTGGCAACGAGCCGGGCTGGCACCTGGCACTGGCCAACGACGTGCCCGAGCTCGACCTGACGCTCGACTACGGCGAGCGTGAGATGACGCTGCCCTATCGGGTGACCACCCTCGACAACGGCGCCGGCCGGGTGATCCTGGCCAGCGGCCAGGCAGCGCGGCCCTTCACGCTGCGCATCGAGGCCAAGGCCTGTTTCGATGACATGAGCGGCCAGCCCTGGCCGGCCCGGGTGACGCTGTCGCTCAACGGCGAGACCTATCGGGGCTGCGGGCAGGGGATCGCGCCCTGAGGGGCAGGATGTTCGACGCGATCGAATGATAGGCGCGGTTTTTTCCGCTTATCGTGGCCAAAAACGAATATATAATGGCGATCATTCTTACGCTCACGAAGCTTCAAGGAGATCGCCATGACCCGCGTCCTCGTCCTGACCTCTTCCATCCTCGGCGGCAACTCCCAGGCGTTGGCCGATCACTTCAGCACCCTGGCCGGCGAGCGCGACGGCGTGGAGATCACTCGCCGCGATCTGGTGGCCGACGATCTGCCGCACCTGGGGCTGCCGGAGCTCGCCAGCTGGCAGGTGGCCCCGGAAGAGCGCGATGCCGAGCAGCGCGAGCTGGCGGCCCGTTCCGACGCCCTGATCAAGGAACTGCTGGCCCATGACGTGGTGGTGCTCGGCGTGCCGATGTACAACCTCGGCGTACCGTCGCAGATGAAGGCCTGGTTCGACCGCGTGCTGCGCGCCGGCGTGACCTTCCGCTACACCGAGAACGGCCCGGTGGGCCTGATCGAAGGCAAGCGGGCCATTCTGCTGGCGGCGCGCGGCGGCGAGTACGCCGGCTCCGAGCTCGATAGCCAGACCCCGCACCTCACCCACATGCTGGGCCTGATGGGCATCGGCGAGGTGGATACCGTGTTCGCCGAGGGGCTGAACATGGGCGAGGCCAAGCACGACGCGGCCATGAACGAGGCCCGCCAGGCCATCGCCGGCCTGGTCGAGCGCCTCTGAGCCGGCGATGCCGACCTGAGCATCATCCATCGCGTAACAGGGCGACCCTTGGGTCGCCCTGTTCGCGTTCTGGGATAGCCGGTCAGCAGGTGGCGGACGTTGACAGCCGCCAGCGAGGCTCGACGAACTGACCGACGCAGAGCCGCGGTTCGGTGGAGAGGATTCGCGTGCCCAGCCGCCTCAGCGCCGCCTCGCTGTCACGGCGCCGGGGCTCGAGCTGGTAGGGCGCGGCGAGCGGCCGCCAGCCGTCGTCGGTGCGCTCGGCGAGGGCGAAGTGGAAGGCGTGGAAGCCCGGGAAGCCCAGTCGCAGATCGGTGGCCACCAGGGTGGCCGGCTCCCGACTCTCGTCGACCTCGTAGCGCAGGAAGGGGCCGGCGAACCAGTCCAGGCGACGCCCGCTGGCATCGTCCCGGACCACGGTTTCCCACTCGCTGCCGCGGGAGAAATGCTCCAGCCGGGGCCGCCGGTCGCCATCGAAGACGCCGACCAGCGTCTCGTGGTAGCGGTCCGCCTCGGCCACGCTGACGCGCCACAGCAGGATATTGAAGGGCGTGGGCTGGATGAGACGCGGCGCGTCCTCCAGGCCGTTCTCGGCGAGCACCGGCTCCACGCGCTGCTCGATCAGGGTCCGGGCGCCCAACGACAGCACCAGGTACAGGCAGGACAGTGCCAGCCCCCAGCGGGTGGCGCCGATTCGTCCGCTGAACAGGGCGATCAGTACCGTCGCCAGCAGCGGCAGCGAATAGAACGGGTCGATGATGAACACCAGCGGGTAGGCCGTCGGGCGAAGGTCCAGCGGCCACCAGATCTGGGTGCCGTAGGTGGTCAGCGCGTCCAGCAGCGGGTGGGTCAGCAGGCAGAGGCCGAAGAAGGCCAGCCAGCGTCCCGGGGAAATGTCCCGCGCCTTGGCGAAGCGGGCCGATAGCCCGGCGAGCAGGGCCGCGAGTCCGGCCAGCACGAACAGCGAATGGCTGAAGCCGCGGTGCTGGGTGACGTTGGCCACGGCGTCGCCGTAGTCGATGATCACGTCGAGGTCGGGCAGGGTCCCGAGGGCGGCGCCGATCAGCACCGCCTTGCGGCCCAGCCGTCGGCCCAGTACGGTGCCGCCGATCGCCGCGCCCAGCGCGGCCTGTGTCAGGGAATCCATGGGCGAAGAGGGTCCTCGGGTCGCGGTGATATCAGGGGGCGGGGCGTGTCGTCTCGCTGGCCCGGGCCCAGGCGGGGCCGGCGGCGAGGACGCGGGCCTGGACCGGGCAGTCGTCGCGATGGGCGCCGGGCAGGTAGCCGCTGCTCATCAGGAACTCGCCGACGATCTCCGGGCCGGTGAAGCGGAAGGTCCGCTTGAAGAGCCCGACCCAGTCGGCGTGGGGGCGCGGATGATGGGCCTCCAGCCAGGCGTGGAAACTGCCGTGCTCGTCGCGCAGGTGCTGGATCACGCCGGCATTGTGGATGACGGCGTCGACCTTGAGGCGGTTGCGGATGATGCCGGCGTCGGCCAGCAGCCGGGCACGCTCGACATCGCCGTAGGCGGCCACGCGGTCGACGGCGAAACCCTCGAAGGCGTCGTGGAAGGCGTCGCGCTTCTTGAGCACGGTCAGCCAGGACAGTCCCGCCTGGTTGATCTCCAGGGCCAGGCGCTCGAACAGCGTGTCGTCATCGGCAACGGGGAAGCCGTATTCATGGTCGTGATAGGGGCCGTGAAACGGATGGCCGGGGGCCAGGTCACAGTAGTGGCTCATGGAACCTGCTCGTCGAGGAAGGCGTCGGGGAGCATGATGCCTCAGCATGCCCCCGCCGACAGCACTTGTGAAATTCAATCGATCCGCGAAATAGGGAGAGAGACATGCAATATCTGCACACCATGGTCCGGGTCAGCGATCTGGACGCCTCGCTGCACTTCTACTGCGACCTGCTGGGGCTCAAGGAAGTGCGCCGCAAGGAGAACGAGAAGGGGCGCTTCACCCTGGTATTCCTCGCCGCCCCGGCAGACGAGTCGCGCTCCACGGAGCTGCAGGCGCCGGAGCTCGAGCTGACCTGGAACTGGGACCCGGAGACCTACACCGGCGGCCGCAACTTCGGCCACCTGGCCTATCGCGTGGACGACATCTATGCGCTGTGCGAGCACCTCCAGGCCAACGGCGTGACCATCAACCGCCCGCCCCGCGACGGCCACATGGCCTTCGTGAAGAGTCCCGACGGCATCTCCGTGGAGCTGCTGCAGGCCGGTGAGGCGCAGGCACCGAAGGAGCCGTGGGCATCCATGGAGAACACCGGCAGCTGGTAAGCGGCCGCCGGCCTGTCCTGCGGAAATGAAAATGCCGCCGACGGAGGCCCGTCGGCGGCATTGTCTGTGCGGGGCAGTGGCGCGGGCGCTCAGTCGGGCCGGAGCGCCATGCGTCCGCTGCCGAGGAAGACCAGCGCCAGGGCGCCGGCGAAGAACATGCCTTGCAGCTCGAGCTGCCAGCCGCCGTTGTCGTTGAGCATGAACAGCTCGCCGGTGTGGGCCAGCAGCACCGCGACCAGCATGTTGCCGGCCATCAGCAGACCCGCCAGTCGGGTCTGCCAGCCGAGGATGGCCATCACCGGGGCGACGACCTCGCCGATCAGCACGCCGTAGGCGAGCACGGCGGGCAGCCCATAGCCCTCCAGCAGGCCACCGATCCAGTCGAACGAACCGGGGTTGAACAGCTTCGAGATGCCGTGAAACAGGATCAGGCCGCCCACGGCGAGTCGCAGCAGCAGCTTGCCGAGGGGATCGTTGTGCAGGGCGTTGAGCATGGGACCTCTCCTTGTTCGATGGGATGCGCAAAGCATTGTCCGAGACGCCGGCCTGGGGCAAGCTTGATCTCGATATCGATACGCTCCCGCCAACGTTCAAGGATGACGCCATGTCTGCCCCCCTTCGCCTTGCCCTGCCGCTGATGCTGGCCGCGCTGATGGCCGGCTGTGCCGCCGGCCCCGCGCCGGTCCCCCCGCCCGGCGACACCGTTTCCGGCCCGGTGGTCGGGCCTCGCTGGAACCTGCTGCTGGTGGGTACCAGCGAGCGATTGGAGATGCCGGCCACGCCCTGGTTCCAGGTCGCGGCGGACGGCAACGTCATCGGCAGCGACGGCTGCAACCGCTTCACCGGCAGTGTCGCGCTGGATGCGCAGAACCGCATCGAGTTCTCCTCGCTGACCTCGACCCGCCGCGCCTGCCCGGACATGGCCGGCGCCCGCCAGGTCACCGAGATGCTGGACGAGGCCTATCGCTACCTGATCGATCATGACCGGCTGGTGTTCTTCGGCCCCGACCAGCACGTGCTGGGCGGCTTCCGCCGCGTCGACTGAGGCGGTCGATACCGCCAGGACGATCAGAGGAAAAGACGACAAGGGCCCGCCTGAATCAGACGGGCCCTTGTCGTGGGGCGCCGTCGCCGACCGGCTCAGTGCCGGAGCGGGAGGCGCGGCAGGGCCTGTCGAATGGCGCGCGTCAGCCCCTCGGCCATCGGCGTGCACAGCACCCAGGGCAGCAGCAGCAGGGCGATGCTCAGCGCGCCGATGTAGACGTCGCTGAACCAGTGGGCGCCGACCAGGATGCGCGGCGCGCTGAGCAGCACCACGAAGGCCAGGCTCCAGCCGGCGATGCAGCGATCCGCGAAGCGCAGCATGAAGCCGGCGAAGACCATCAGCATCAGGCCATGGTCGCCCGGGAAGCTGTTGGCATCGGAATCCTTGGTCGGGATGCTGACGATGTCGGTCAGCCGCGCGGCGTGCTCGAAGAAGCGCGTCGGGCTGGGGTGGCCGTAGCTGATCGCCTCATTGGTGATCAGCGCCACGATGCCGGCGGTGATCAGCATGGTCACGCCGATGGCGGTCCAGTGTCGGACGCGATCCTCGCGCGTGTCGCGGCGCATGGCCAGGGTGAAGAGCAGGCCCAGTATCCCGAAGGAGATCGCGTCGAAGGCGCGTGAGTTGAGCACCGCCAGCAGGTCGGCCCAGTGGGGGTTCTCCGGCGAGATCCAGGCGTTGAACAGCCAGAAGAGATGGTCGTCCAGGTCGATCCACAGGATGCCATGCGGCACGGCCCAGCTCAGCAGCAACAGCACGCCGGCGAGGTTGTAGGCCGAGATGCGCTTGAGCATGCCCCGCTGGTCGTACAGCCGCCGGGGCCAGGAACGGACCGGACCCAGGCGCCGACAGGCGCCGTCGAAGAACGTCGCCAGCCGCCTGATGAGCGTCGAGATCGAGGCATTGCACAGCACCCAGGGCAGCACGACCAGGGCGATGGCCAGCGATCCGAGATAGACGTCGCTGACCCAGTGGGCGCCGCCCATGATGCGCGGCAGCGTGACCAGCACGCTGAGGGCCACCGCCAGGCTGGCGATCAGCCGGTCGGCGAAGCGCAGCATGAAGCTGGCGAACACCATGGCCATCAGCCCGTGATCGCTGGGGAAGCTGTTGGACGCCTCGTCCTTGGCCGCCAGGGCGGTGTGTTCGCTCAGGAAGTTGACGTCCTGGTGCCACAGCGTGGGGCTCGGGCGTGCCGCCAGCAGGTTCTGGTGCAGCAGCTCGCCGAGCAGGGCGGCCACGGCCGACATCACCAGGCCGATCGCCAGCCACTTCTGCCAGCTGCCCCTGGGGTCTCGGTGCATGGCGAAGAACATCATGACCATGAGCACCGCGAACATCGCCAGGTCGAAGGCGCGGGTGTTGAGTGCCGCCAGGAATTCGGTCCAGTACGGGTAGGCGGGACCGATGAACTGGTTGAAGAAGTAGAAGACGTCGTCGTCGAGGCGGGTCCAGGCCAGCGCGGTGGGGAGCCACCAGCTCGCGATCAAGGCGAAGCCAAGAAGGTTGTAGAAGAGGATTCGGCGCAGCTGCATGACCAATACCCTGATAAGGATTAGCCGGTTATTTTAATCGATGTCGAGAATCAAAAACAGTGTTTGCTAACTGTCCCGATCGATCGCTGTTCGCGGTGGGCGGACCGGCGGGCGTGAAGCACTCGGCCCCGCCATAGGCGGGGCCGAGTGGGAGTAGTGCTTGGCGAAAGAAGGATCAGAGCGCGGCGATCTTGTCGCGCTGTTCGACCAGCACCTTGCGGGCGGCGGCGAAGTCCGCCAGCTTGTCGCGCTCCTTCTGCACCACCGCCTCGGGGGCCTTGGCGACGAAGCTGTCGTTGCCGAGCTTCTTCTCGATGCCGCCGATCAGCTTGTCCTGCTTCTCGATCTCCTTGGCCAGACGCGCGAGCTCGGCGTCCTTGTCGATCAGCCCGGCCATGGGCACCAGCACTTCCATCTCGCCGACCAGCTGGGTGGCCGACAGCGGCGCCTGTTCGGGATCTTCGAGCCAGGTGACGCTCTCGAGCTTGGCCAGCTTGGAGAGGAACAGCCGGTTGGCCTCCAGGCGCTCGCTGTCGCCGGCGGTGCCCTTGGTCAGCAGCGCCTCCAGCGGCTTGCCCGGGGCGATGTTCATCTCGGCGCGGATGTTGCGGATGGCCACGATCACGCCCTTGAGCCACTCGATGTCGCGGGTGGCGTCCTCGTCGATCAGCGCCTCGTCGGCCTGCGGCCATGGCTGGGTCATCACGGACGGACCCTCGACGCCGGCCAGCGGGGCCACGCGCTGCCAGATCTCCTCGCTGATGTAGGGCATCATCGGGTGGGCCAGGCGCAGCACGGCCTCGAGCACGCGCACCAGGGTGCGGCGGGTGCCGCGCTTGGCGGCCTCGGAGGCGCCGTCGTCCCACAGCACCGGCTTGGAGAGCTCGAGGTACCAGTCGCAGTACTCGTTCCACACGAAATCGTAGAGCGCCTGGGAGGCGTGGTCGAAGCGGAACTCCTCCATCGCCCTGGTGACCTGGGCCTCGGTCTTCTGCAGCTGGGAGATGATCCAGCGGTCGGCCAGCGACAGCTCGACCTCGCCGCCGGCGGCGCCGCAGTCCTCGCCTTCGGCGTTCATCAGCACGTAGCGCGAGGCGTTCCACAGCTTGTTGCAAAAGTTGCGGTAGCCGTCGAGGCGGCCCATGTCGAACTTGATGTCGCGGCCGGTGGTGGCCTGGGACAGAAAGGTGTAGCGCAGGGCGTCGGTGCCGTGGGGCTCGATGCCCTCCGGGAACTCGCCGCGGGTGGCCTTGGCGATGGCCTTGGCCTTCTGCGGCTGCATCATGTTGCCGGTGCGCTTCTCGACCAGGGCGTCCAGGTCGATGCCGTCGATCAGATCGATGGGGTCGAGCACGTTGCCCTTGGACTTGGACATCTTCTGGCCCTGGGCGTCGCGCACCAGGCCGTGCACGTAGACCTGCTTGAAGGGCACCTCGCCGGTGAACTTCAGGGTCATCATGATCATCCGGGCGACCCAGAAGAAGATGATGTCGAAGCCGGTGACCAGCACGCTGGACGGGTGGAAGGTCGCCAGCTCCGGGGTCTGCTCGGGCCAGCCCAGGGTGCCGAAGGTCCACAGCCCGGAGCTGAACCAGGTATCGAGCACGTCGTCGTCCTGGGTCAGCGCGAGGTCGTCGGCCAGGCCGTGCTTGGCGCGGGCCTCCTCGGCGCTGCGGGCCACGTAGACGTTGCCCTCGGCGTCGTACCAGGCCGGGATGCGGTGGCCCCACCACAGCTGGCGCGAGATGCACCAGTCCTGGAGGTCGCGCATCCAGGCGAAGTACATGTTCTCGTAGTTCTTCGGCACGAACTCGATGTCGCCGTTCTCCACCGCGGCGATAGCCGGCTTGGCCAGCTCCTCGACGGCGACGAACCACTGATCGGTGAGCAGCGGCTCGATGACGTCGCCGGAGCGATCGCCGTAGGGCAGGGTGTTGCTGACGGTCTCGACCTGCTCGAGCAGGCCGGTGGCGTCCATGTCGGCGACCAGGCGCTCGCGGGCCTCGAAGCGGCCGAGGCCTGAGTAGGCGGCGGGCAGCGAGGTGTCGATGTCGGCCAGCGGGCGGCCCTGGAGGTCGAACGCCTCGGCGGCCTCGAGGACGGCGGCGTCCTTGGAGAAGACGTTGATCAGCGGCAGGTTCTGGCGCTTGCCGACCTCGTAGTCGTTGAAGTCGTGGGCCGGGGTGATCTTCACGCACCCGGAGCCCTTCTCCATGTCGGCGTGCTCGTCGGCCACGACGGGGATGCGGCGGCCGACCAGCGGCAGCTCGACGAACTTGCCGACCAGCGAGGCGTAGCGCGGGTCTTCCGGGTTGACCGCCACGGCGCTGTCGCCGAGCAGGGTCTCGGGACGGGTGGTGGCGACGACCAGGTAATCCTTGCCGTCGTCGGTGGTCACGCCGTCGGCCAGCGGGTAGCGGAAGTGCCAGAACTGGCCCTGCTGGTCCTTGTTCTCGACCTCGAGGTCGGAGATCGCGGTGTGCAGGGTCGGGTCCCAGTTGACCAGCCGCTTGCCGCGGTAGATCAGATCCTCTTCATAGAGGCGCACGAAGACTTCCTGCACGGCCTTGTAGAAGCCGTCGTCCATGGTGAAGCGCTCGCGGGACCAGTCGACACTGGCGCCCATGCGGCGCAGCTGGCGGGTGATGTGGCCGCCGGACTCGTGCTTCCACTCCCAGATCTTGTCGGTGAAGGCCTCGCGCCCGAGGTCGTGGCGGCTCTTGCCTTCCTCGGCGGCGACCTTGCGCTCCACCAGCATCTGGGTGGCGATGCCGGCGTGGTCGGTGCCCACCTGCCACAGGGTGTTGCGACCCTGCATGCGCCGCCAGCGCGTCAGGGTGTCCATGATGGTGTCCTGGAAGGCATGGCCCATGTGCAGGCTGCCGGTGACGTTGGGCGGCGGGATCATGATGGAGAACGGCTCGCCCTCGCCGGAGGGGGCGAAGCGGTTGTCGGCTTCCCAGCGCTCGTACCAGCGGGTTTCGATCTGCTCGGGTTGGTAGGTCTTGTCCATGGGGTCTTCCGGGTCGAAGGAGGTGGCGACGACGCGGCACGGCGGGCCCTCGGGCCGGCGGTGCGGGACGCGAAAAATGGGCTCGATTATAGCCCGAGGGGCCGGGTGGCGTCATGGGCGGCCGGCAGGCTTCTCGATGCAGTGAGGGGCGCCGGGGGCAGGTCGAAGAGGGGTTTTTGGCCATGGATGGCCAAAGAAGCGCCCAGGGATGGGTTCATAGCGCCCCTCGGAGACCTGTCGACGGAATAGCCCCGAACAATGCGGCTCAGGAAAAGGAGGAGCTCAGGCCCCGGCGCGCAGATGGTGCGGCGTGACCGGGTAGCCGCGCTTCTTGTAGGTCTGCCAGCAGCGCCGCTTGGCGGTCAGCACCGCCTGGTGCTGGTTGATGATCTCGGCGACCCGCTCGAAGCGTGAGAACCACTCGGGAATCTCCGGGTGCAGGTTGAGCATCGCCTGCACGCCAGCGTCGCCGGGCGGCGGTTCCTGCCAGCCGAGGGTCACCGGCACGCTGTCGGCCTGCTCGCTGCCGAGCAGCGCGTGGGGCAGGTAGGCGTCGGGCCGGAAGGTCCAGAGGGTGTCGTCCAGCTCCCGGGCCATGGCCTCGTCCTCGGCGTGCAGGTGCAGCCGATAGCCCTTGCGGGCGATGGTCTCGGCGAGCCGGCAGGCGAATGCCAGCCGCGCTTCCAGGGTGGTCTCGGGGAGGATGTAGAAATCGATGCGGGTCATGAGACTCCGTCTAAAACGGACTGCGCTCGGCCTTGCCCCCGGGAAAACCCGTCTCTCCGGGGGCAGGAAAAGCCGTTTACACCAGGCGGGTCAGCCAGCCGTACTTGTCCTCGCTGCGGCCGTACTGCAGGTCCAGCAGGCGGGTGCGCAGGCGCTTGGCGATCTCGTTGTCGCCCTCGGCGGCCAGGCGGATGGTGTCGTCCTCGGTCACCAGCTCGCCCACCGGGGTGATCACCGCGGCGGTGCCGCAGGCGAAGACCTCGACGATCTCGCCGCTGGCCGCGCCCTCGCGCCACTCGTCGATGCTGATCGGGCGCTCTTCCGGGGTCAGGCCCTCGTCGCGCGCCAGGGTCAGCACCGAGTCGCGGGTCACGCCCTCGAGGATGGTGTCGGTCAGGCGCGGGGTGACGATGCGGCCGTCGCGGTAGACGAAGAACAGGTTCATGCCGCCCAGTTCCTCGATCCACTTGTTCTCGGCGGCGTCGAGGAAGGCGACCTGGCTGCACTCGTGGTCGGCGGCTTCCTTCTGGGCGGCCAGGGAGGCGGCGTAGTTGCCGCCGCACTTGGCGAAGCCGGTGCCGCCGGGGGCGGCGCGCTTGTAGTGCGAGGACAGCCAGATCGAGACCGGCTTGATACCGCCCTTGAAGTAGGCCGCGGCCGGCGAGGCGATGACGTAGTAGTCGACCTCGTGGGACGGGCGCACGCCGAGGAAGCTCTCGCTGGCGATCATGAACGGGCGCAGGTAGAGGCTCGACTCGTCGGCCTCGCTGGCCGGGGTCGGCACCCAGGCGCTGTCCTGGGCCAGCAGGGCCTTGAGCGAGTCGATGAAGTTCTCGTCGGAGAGCTCCGGCAGGGCCAGGCGACGCGCGCTGCGACGGAAGCGCTCGGCGTTCTTCTCGGGGCGGAAGGTCCACACCGAGCCGTCGGCGTGGCGGTAGGCCTTCACGCCCTCGAAGATTTCCTGGCCGTAGTGCAGCACCGCGGCGGCCGGGTCCAGGGTCAGCGGACCGTAGGGGCGTACCTCATGGCCGTGCCAGCCGGCGTCGACGGTCCAGCGGACGTGGGCCATGTGATCGGTGAAGTAGCGCCCGAAGCCGGGGTCGCTCAGGATCTCCTCACGGATCGGGGTCGCCGTGGCATCGGCGGTGGGCAGCATGGAAAAACGTTCGGTGGACACGGCTTGGTCTCCGCTTCTATCGGGGCGCGGCCGGCGCCCCGGCAGGCTGAACAGGGTGATCGGGCGAGAGGCCGCCCGGTCAACGAATGTCGACATTCACATGAAAAAGTCGCCACGCCCAAAAGGCAAGCCCGGGCGTGGCGGCGGCGCTCAGGCCTCGCCGTCGGCCTCGACCTGGCCTTCGGCCTCGCGGTCCAGCAGGTACTGGGTCAGCAGGCTGACCGGGCGGCCGGTGGCGCCCTTCTGCGCGCCGGAGTTCCAGGCGGTGCCGGCGATGTCCAGGTGCGCCCAGGGGAACTTGTCGGCGAAGCGCGAGAGGAAGCAGCCGGCGGTGATGGTGCCTGCCGGGCGGCCGCCGATGTTGGCCAGGTCGGCGAAGTTGGAGTCCAGCTGCTCCTGGTACTCGTCCCACAGCGGCAGGTGCCAGGCGCGGTCCCAGGCGGTCTCGCCGGCATCGAGCAGGTCCAGCGCCAGGTCGTCGTCGTTGGCCATCAGTCCGGTGGCGTGGTGGCCCAGGGCGATGATGGCGGCGCCGGTGAGGGTGGCGATGTCGACCACGCTGGCCGGCTCGAAGCGCTCGGCGTAGGTCAGGGCGTCGCACAGCACCAGGCGACCCTCGGCGTCGGTGTTGAGCACTTCCACCGACAGGCCCCGAAGGGTCTTGATGATGTCGCCGGGCTTGGTGGCGCGGCCGCTGGGCATGTTCTCGGCGCTGGCGACGATCGCCACCAGATTGATCTTCGGCCGCACGGCGAGCACCGAGGTGACGGCGCCGAACACGCTGGCGGCGCCGCACATGTCGAACTTCATCTCGTCCATGCCCGCGCCGGGCTTCAGCGAGATGCCGCCGGAGTCGAAGGTGATGCCCTTGCCGACCAGCACGTGGGGGGCCTCGTCGGGGTCCTCGGCGCCTTGGTACTTCATCACGATCAGGCGCGAAGGCTCGTCGCTGCCGTGGCCGACGGAGAGCAGCGAGTGGGCGCCCAGCGTCTCGAGGGCCTCCTCGTCGAGGATCTCGGCGCTCAGCGCGCCGTCGGAGCCGGCGGCCAGCTGCTCGGCGCGGTCGGCCAGATAGCGCGGCGTGCAGACGTTGCCGGGCAGGTTGCCCAGGGTGCGGGCGGCGTTGATGCCCTGGCCGATGCCGTCGCCGACCCGGGCGCCTTCGCGGGCCGCCTCGGCGTCGTCGCCTTCGCTGACCAGCAGGGTCACGCGCTCGAGCTTCGGCGCCGGGCCGGGCTCGGACTTGAATTCGGTGAAGCGATAGACCGCGCGATGGGCGGCCTCGGCGACCGTGCGCGCCTTCCAGTCGCTGTCGCGGTCGGGGACCGGCACGTCGGTGAAGGCCACTGCGGCGTCGTCGGCGGGCAGCGTCGCCAGGGCGGTGAAGGCCGCGTCCACGGCCTTGCGGAAGGCGCCTTCCTGGCACTTGTCACGGGGCCCCAGGCCGACCAGCAGCAGGCGGTCGGCGTTCAGACCGGGGGCGAAGGGGACCATCTGCACGTTGCCCAGCCTGGCGTCGAAGTCTTCGCGCTCGATCAGCTGGCCGATCAGCCGCTCGCTGGCATCGTCGAGCTTGGCGGCGGCGGGCAACAGGTCGCCATCCTTGAACACCGGTACCACGAGGCAGGCCGTCTCGACCTTGGCGGGATTGGCCGTCTGAACTGGGAATTCCATGGTGTCTCCACAAGACAAGCGGTGGGGGATTCTGGATAATGCCGGCACATGGCCGAGTCGTCCCAGTGTACCCCAGGAGCCTGCCGGACTTCACACCGATCTGTGGCGCCCGACACTCCCCCGGGCCTGCGTCTCATTGCATGGAAGAGGGCCGGGCCGGACGGACCCGGACCGGGAGACAACCTTGATCATATTCCGCTATCTGACCCGCGAGATCCTGCAGACCATGGCCGCCGTGGCCGGGGTGCTGTTGCTGGTGATCATGGGCAGCCGCTTCATCCGCTACTTCGCCGACGCCGCGGACGGCGAGATTCCCCTGCATATCCTCGGTTCCCTGATGCTGTTTCACATGCCGGGGTTCCTCGAGCTGATCCTGCCGCTGGCCTTCTTCCTGGGCATCCTGCTCGCCTACGGACAGCTCTATCTGAACAGCGAGATCACCGTGCTGGTGGCCTGCGGGACCAGTCCCAACAAGCTGCTGCAGGTGAGCCTGCTGCCCGCCACCGTGGTGGCGGTGATGGTGGGCCTGTGCAGCCTGTGGCTGAGCCCCGCCGGGGCCCTGAAGAAGGAAGTGGTGATCGAACAGCAGCGCAGCCAGCTGGATTTCTCGGTGCTGAACCCGGGACGCTTCCAGGACTTCGGCGATGGCCGCACTGCCTATACCGAGGCGCTGACCGACGACCAGCAGGAGATGCGCGAGGTCTTCATCAGCGAGCGCCAGCGCCGCTCCGACGGCACGCCCGGCACCGTGGTGACCCGGGCGTCTTCCGGCTATCAGACCGTCGACGAGGAGACTGGCAGTCGCTTTCTGGTGCTGACCGACGGCGAGCGCTACAGCGTCGAGCCGGGCCGGGCCCAGGCCGAGCGGCTCGAGTTCGGTACCTACGCGGTGCGGCTGTCGCAAGATGAGAAAAGCCTCGACCTCGACAATCCCGAGCTTGCCACCACGCCGGCGCTGTTCGCCGCCGAGTCGCCCCCCGCCGCGGCGCAGCTGCAGTGGCGCCTGGGACTGCCGCTGATGGTCTTCGTCCTGACCCTGATGGCGATGCCGCTGTCGCGGGTCAATCCTCGCCAGGGCCGCTTCGCCAAGCTGCTGCCGGCGATCTTCCTGTACGTGGCCTACCTCAGCCTGCTGCTGGCGTCGCTGGACGCCATCGGCCGCGGCAGCTGGCCGGCGGGCATCGGCATGTGGCCGATCCATGGTGGCTTCCTGGCCATCGGCCTGGCGATGACGCTGCAGGCACAACGCAAGGGGATGAGTGGATGATCGCCGACCGTCTCGACCGTTACATCGCCCGTCAGATCCTCGGCGCGATCCTGGTGGTGCAGGTGGTGCTGCTGGGGCTCGACCTGGTGATCACCTACATCAACGACCTGGGCGACGTGGAGGGCGACTACGGCGCCCTGCAGGTGCTCTTCTACCTGATGTTCCGGCTGCCCTGGCGCTTCTATCAGTACGCCCCGGTGGGGGTGCTGATCGGCGCCCTGATCGGGCTCGGCAGCATGGCTTCGAGCAACGAGCTGACCGTGATGCGCGCCGCCGGCCGCTCGCTGGTGCGCATCCTGTGGGGCGTGATGAAGCCGATCATCCTGGTGATCGCGGTGGTGCTGTTCGTCGCCGAGTTCGTCAGCCCCAGGACCGAGCAGTTCGCCAGCGCCTGGCGTCTCGAGCAGATGCAGGGCGAGGGCGCCGTGCTGACCGAGAGCGGTGGCTGGCAGCGCGAGGGCGACGACTTCTATCGCTTCGGGGCGATCCGCGCCGACGACGTGGTGCTGGACCTGACCCGCTATCGCTTCGAGGGCCAGGAACTGCGCGAGGCGCTCAGTGCCCGCCGCGCGGTATGGCAGGGCGACGCCTGGGTGCTGGAGGACGTCACCGAGACCCGCTTCGTCGACGGCCGTACCGAGACCTCCCGCCAGTCGACGCGGGCCTGGGAGACCGAGCTGACGCCGCAGCGCCTCGACCGGCTGCTGCGCGAGGTGGACAGTCAGGCGCCCAGCGAGCTGTGGGCCTATGCGCGCTTCCTCGAGTCCCAGGGGCAGAGTGCCACCCAGCCGCTGATCTATTTTTGGCAGAAGATGCTGATGCCGCTGACCATGGCCTCGCTGGTGCTGGTGGCGGCGTCGTTCGTGTTCGGCCCGCTGCGCACCGTGGCCGCCGGCACCCGGGTGTTCTACGGCGTGGTCACCGGGCTGGTGTTCAAGTACCTGCAGGACCTGCTGGGTCCGGCTTCCACGCTGTTCGGCTTCTCGCCGGCCTGGGCCGTGCTGGTGCCGACGCTGCTCTGTGCCGGCCTCGGCCTCTACCTGCTGCGCCGCACCGGCTGACCGGGAGCTCTCATGTCGCGCCGCTTCGACCGTCTCGACGACGTCTGGCCCGCCGGCCTCGGCCGGCGGCTGGGCGCCATGCTCTACGATGCCCTGCTGGTGCTGGCGCTGTGGATCGTCATCGGCGCCGTCCATGTTGCGGTCAGCCGCCTGCTGCTGGGTATTCCTCCCGAGCGGGTCGGCCTCGGCGCCGGCCAGGTGTGGTCGCTGCGTGTCCTGCTGGCGATCGCCGCCTGTCTCTTCTTTACCTACTTCTGGACCCGCGGCGGCATGACGCTGGGCATGCAGGCCTGGCGGCTGCGGGTGCAGACCCTCGACGGCCATGCCATCGATCGCCGTCAGAGCCTGGTGCGCTGCCTGGTCGGCGCGCTCGGCTGGCTGCCGCTGGGCCTCGGCCACCTCTGGGTGCTGTTCGACGGCGAACGGCGCAGCTGGGCGGATCTGGCGTCCGGCACTCGTCTGGTGGTGCTCCCGGGAAAGCGTCGCTGACGTCATCGGGGGCGACCCGGACGAGAATCATCGCCGTCTATGCTTGCGATAGTCCATGCGAATCATTTACATTCGATCTCATGGTCGAGATGAGGTGATGTCATGTACGTGTGTCTGTGCAAGGGTGTGAGCGACAAGGCGATCCGCCGCAGCGTGGAAGAGGGCGCGCGCAGCTGGCGCGAGGTCCAGCGCGAGACGGGTTGCGGCACCCAGTGCGGCAAGTGCGCCTGCATGGGCAAGGCCATCACCCGCGAGACGATCCAGGAAGAGATGGCCCTGGCCAGCGAAGGGCTCGCCTACGCCGTTTGATGGCAATCGCTATCGTTTCCTTTGGCGTTTTCAACGCTTTGATTTGTTTGAGTTTTTTAGGATATCGCCTAGACTGTCCGGCATGGATGGCGGCGCGATGACGCGCGTGCCAAGCTGAAGGACGACCCCGACGACAGCAATGAGGTGGTGTCATGAAAGGCGACAAGAAGGTCCTCGAATACCTCAATACCGCGCTCGGCAATGAGCTGGTGGCGATCAACCAGTACTACCTGCATGCCAAGATGTATCAGGATTGGGGACTGGCCGCACTCGGCAAGTTCGAGTACGAAGAGTCGATCGACGAGATGAAGCACGCCGACAAGCTGATCGAGCGGATCCTGTTCCTCGAGGGCGTGCCCAACCTGCAGGACTACGGCAAGCTGCTGATCGGCGAGGACACCAGGGAGATGCTCGAGTGCGACCTCAAGCTCGAGCACCAGGGCCGCGACGACTACATCGAGGCGATCGCCTACTGCGAGTCGGTGCAGGACTATGTCACCCGCGACCTGCTGCGCGACATCCTCGCCGACGAGGAAGAGCACATCGACAAGCTCGAGACCGAGCTCTCGCTGATCGACAAGGTCGGCATCGAGAACTACCTGCAGAAGCAGATGCACGAAGCGGAATAACAAGCCGCTTGATGGGGCGGGGGCGAATATGAGCGAGGGTTATCCGCCAGGGATGGCGGATGAAGCGCCCAGGGATGGGTTCATAGCGCCTCGCGAAGATTTGCCGCCGGCCATGACATATCAAGCGATGAAAGAAGGCGCCCTATGGGGCGCCTTCTTGCGTTCGGCGTTAGCCTGTCCAGGCTCAGGAAAAGGCCTTTTCCAGCGCGAAGCGGGACGTCACTTCCCCGTCCACCTCGACCGTCTCCATGAACATGCCCAGCGGGCGCACCCACAGGCCGTATTCGCCGTAGAGCGCGCGGTAGGTCACCAGCGCCTCCTCGGTCTCACTGTGATGGGCGACGCCGATCACCTCGTAGCGCGGGCCCTTGTAGTGGCGGTAGATGCCGGGCACGGGATGCGAAACGTCCATGAGTCTCTCCAGGGAATTCAGCGGGAAGAGGCGGCGTCGCGGGCCAGTCGCGCCAGGGTGCGCGAGGCGGCCACGAAGCCGAAGCTGCCGGTGACGAAGGTCGCCGCGCCGAAGCCCGAGGCGCAGTCGAGGCGGGTGGCCTCGCCGGCGGCGGGCTTGGCGTGGCAGACCTCGCCGTCGGCGCCGGGGTAGACGAGCTGCTCGTCGGAGTAGACGCACTCCACCGAGAAGCGTCGCTTGGGGTTGCGCGAGAAGCCGTGGTCGCGCCGCAGCCGCGAGCGCACCTTGGCCAGCAGTGGGTCGTGCTCGGTGCGGGTCAGGTCGGCCACCCGGATGCGCGTCGGGTCGGTCTGGCCGCCCGCCGCGCCGGTCACGGTGATCGGCAGCTTGCGGCGCTTGCACCAGGCGATCAGCGCCGCCTTGGCCACCACGCTGTCGATAGCGTCGATCACGTGGTCCAGGTCCTCGGGCAGCCGCTCGGCGAGGTTGGTCGGGGTCACGAAGGCGGTGTCCGCCACCACCTCGATGCCGGGCTGGATGGCCCGGCAGCGCTCGGCCAGCACCTCGACCTTGGGCCGGCCGACGGTGCCGTCCAAGGCGTGCAGCTGGCGGTTGACGTTGGACACGCAGACGTCGTCGAGGTCGATCAGCGTCAGCTTGCCGATGCCGGAGCGGGCCAGGGCCTCCACGGCCCAGCTGCCCACGCCGCCGACGCCGATCACCGCCACGTGGGCGTGGCGGAAGCGCTCCAGGGCGCGGGCGCCGTAGAGGCGGCGGATGCCGCCGAAGCGCAGCGCGTGGTCGTCGGTCTCGAGGGCGGCGGGGCTCGGAAAATCGTTCATGGCAGTTCACATGGCTCGGCGGAAGGGGCGCGGCGGTTGGCGGGCAGGTGGCCCGCCCAGCCGAAGCGCCGGAACAGCGCGGTCATGGGCGCATCCAGGGCGCAGCCCAGGTCCAGGCGCCGGCCCTCCACCGGGTGGTCGAAGCTCAGGCCCACGGCGGCCAGCAGCAGCCGCGGGCAGTCGAGTCGGTCGGCGAAGAAGCGGTTGTGCACGCCCTTGCCGTGCTTGGCGTCGCCGATGATCGGATAGCCGCGCTGGGACAGATGGCGACGGATCTGGTGGCGCCGCCCGGTCAGCGGGCGCGCCTCCATCAGCGAGTAGCGGCTGGTGGGGTAGCGGTCGACCCGCACCGGAAGTTCCACGCTGTCCAGGCGCCGCACCTCGGTGACGGCCTCCATGGCCGGCATCTCGGCCTTGGGGCGGCGGCCGTCCTCCTCGCGCAGGGCATACGCCAGGCGCTCGGCGTCCGGCCCGGTGCCGCGCACCACGGCCAGGTAGCGCTTGGCCACGCGGTGCTGCTCGAAGGCCTCGCCCAGGCGGCGGGCGACCTCGGACGACAGCGCGAACACCATCAGCCCCGAGGTGGGGCGGTCCAGGCGGTGTACCGGATAGACCCGCTGGCCCAGCTGGTCGCGCAGGGTCTGCAGCAGGAAATGGCGCTCGCCCCGGGCCAGGGCGCTGCGATGCACCAGCAGCCCGGAGGGCTTGTGCACGGCGACCAGATGCTCGTCGTGATGGAGGATGGGCAGCGGTTCGTTCATCGGGCGACTCGGGGGATGCGGCGAGGGCGCCCATTGTCGCCGCGCGACGGGCGGATGTCATCCGTCGCCCTCTGCTCCGGCGAGGCGGAATATGGCAAGCTGGGGTGAGTTCCCCGATCCGCGAGACGACCATGAGCGACGACGCCCGCCCCCACCTGGTAGTACTGACCGGCGCCGGCATCAGTGCCGAGAGCGGCATCCAGACCTTCCGCGCCGCCGACGGCCTGTGGGCCGACGAGCCCGTCGAGGCGGTCGCCACGCCGCAGGGCTGGGCCCGCGACCCCGAGCGGGTGCTGCGCTTCTACGACGCGCGCCGCGACCAGGTGCGCGGGGCCAGGCCCAACGCTGCTCACCGGGCCCTGGCCGAACTCGAGGCGGACGGCTTCCGGGTCAGCGTGGTGACCCAGAACATCGACGACCTGCACGAGCGGGCCGGCTCGCGCAGCGTGCTGCACCTGCACGGCGAGATCCTGATGGCGCGCTCCAGCGTCGACGCGAAGCTGCGCTATCCGCTGTCCCGGGGCGGCATTCGCCTCGGCGACCTCTGCGACAAGGGCGCCCAGCTGCGCCCCGACGTGGTGTGGTTCGGCGAGGCCGTGCCGGCCTATCCCGAGGCCTGCGACATCGTTGCCGAGGCCGACCTGCTGCTGGTGGTAGGCACCTCGCTGGCCGTGATGCCGGCCGCCATGCTGCTCGACCAGGCACCGTTCGGCGCGCCCTGCGCGCTGGTCGACCCCGAGGCCCAGGCCCTGGCGCCGGCCGGGGTGGCGAAGATCGCCCGGCCCGCCGGCGAGGGCGTGCCGGCGCTGGTGCGCCACTGGCGCGAGACGAGAGCGCTTTCGATGCCGGAGGGGCGGCTCGACTGAGGCGTCGCGCGGCCGGAGGCGGCGGCGGGGCGTGCTAGAATGTGGCTCCCTTATCGCCCTCTCACCTCCGGCTAGACGACTCATGCAGGACGACACCCCGACCCCCGACCACGGCGACGTGGACCCCGCCACCGGACACCCGCGGCCGCCGCGGCGCGAGTTCAAGGCCCGCGGCAGCTTCGTACGCCGCTGCGAGACCTGCAACCTGCCGGCGTTGAACTGCCTGTGCCCCTACAAGGTGACGGCGGACAGCCGCGCCCGGGTGTGGCTGATCACCCATCCGCTGGAGCACTACAAGCCCACCAACACCGGACGGCTGATCCGCGACGTCCTGCCCACCACCGAGGTCTTCACCTGGTATCGCACCGAGCCGGACGAACGGCTGCTGGCGATGCTCGAGGACGAGCGCTATGCGCCCTTCGTGATCTTCCCCGACGACCAGGCGGATTACGCCCACCGGGTGGTCGGCATGGAAACGGTGGCGGCGCGCCAGGACGATGGGCGGATTCCGGTGTTCGTCATCCTCGATGGCACCTGGCGCCAGGCGCGGCGTATCTTCCGCAAGAGCCCCTATCTGGCCGAGCTGCCGGTGCTGCCGCTCGCCACCGAGCGGCTGACCCGTTACCGACTGCGCAAGCCGGCCTCGGCTGCCCACCTGTGCACCGCCGAGGTGGCCGCGGAGCTGATGCGCCAGGCCGGCGACACCGAGGCCGCGGAGCGGCTCGACGACTACTTCGACGTGTTCAATGACAGCTATGCCGCCAGCCGGCGCCACGGCAAGATCGAGACGCCGACGCCGGCCATGCAGCGGCTACGGGCGGCCCGGGAAGGCGAGACGTAGCGATCAGGCGGGAGCGGGGGGCTCTTCCAGGGCGCCGGGTTCCTTCTGCAGGCGCCGGTCGATCAGATCGAGCGCCTCGAGCAGCGCCTCGAGCTGGGCATCACTCAGGTCGCTGAGCAGGTCGCGCTCGACGCCGAGCAGTTCCTCCTGGAGGGCGTCCACGGCGTCGCGCCCCGCCGGGGTCAGGAAGACGCGCTTGGTGCGGCGATCCTGCTCGTCGTTGACGCGCTGGACCTGGCCCTTGGCCTCCAGGCGGTCCAGGTGGCGTACCAGGCTGGAGCCTTCCATGCCGACGCGCTTGGCCAGTGCCTTCTGGCTGAGGCCGTCGCCGCCAGCACCGAGATGGACCAGTGGCGCCCAGCTGGTATCGGTGTGGCCGACCAGCGCCATGTGATGATCGAGGGCACGCCGCCAGCGGCGCGAGACGGTGGAGAGCCGGATACCGAAGCGCTCTCGGGCATTGGATGAAGTCATGGCATCAATGTTTTGTTGCTAATTATTGATCTCGAACGTATCACGGCGGCCCGGTGATCGGCCACGTTTTTCCGCCTCGAGGGGCATTGCCCGGCTTACGCCGACCGACGACCATAGGGGCGCGGGCGGCCGCGCCCGAGATCATTCATAAAAAAGCTCCCACCTTTCCATCGCAAGGACACGTCATGCATTTCTTCGAGCGCTTCAATCGTCTCTTCCCCGTCTGGGCGGTGCTGCTGGCCGTGGTGGCCGCCTTCCAGCCGCAGCTCTTCACCGGCCTGGCCGGCAGCATCAAGACGCTGCTGGTGGTCATCATGTTCGCCATGGGCCTGACGCTGTCCAAGGCCGACTTCGCCCGTGTGGTGAAGTCGCCGGCGCCGATCGCCGTGGGCGTGGCGCTGCAGTTTCTGATCATGCCGCTGGCGGCGCTGGCGATCTCGCGCCTGCTGGGACTCTCCGACGCCCTGACCATCGGCATGGTGCTGGTCGGCGCCACCGCCGGTGGCACCTCCTCCAACGTCATGACCTGGCTGGCCGGCGGCCGGGTGGCGCTGTCGGTGTCGATGACCATGGTTTCGACCCTGCTCTCGGTGGTGGCCACGCCGCTGTTGACCCTGCTGCTGGTCGGCGAGAGCGTCGACGTGCCGGTGGCGGGCATGCTGACCAGCATCGCCCAGCTGGTGGTGGCACCGATCCTGATCGGGGTGATCGTCAATCACTGGCTGGGCGAGCGCATCGCCCAGGTCGAGCCGGCGCTGGCGAGCCTGGCGATGCTGGCCATCGTGGTGATCATCGCCATCGTGGTGGCGCTCAACGCCGGGCGGCTGGCGACCCTGGGGCCGGTCGTGGCGCTGGCGGTGATCGCCCATAACGCCATCGGCCTGGCCGGCGGCTACGGCCTGGCCCGGGCGCTGCGCTTCGACGAGCGCACCGCGCGCACCATCGCCTTCGAGGTGGGGCTGCAGAACTCCGGGCTTGCCGTGGCCCTGGCCAACCAGTTCTTCAGCGCCACCGCGGCGCTGCCGGGTGCGTTGTTCTCGGTGTGGCACAACGTTTCCGGCTCGCTGCTGGCCGGCGCCTGGAAGCGTCGCCCGGCCGAGAGCGAGGCGGCGTCGGCGCTTCAGTCTCGCTGAGCCGCGCCTCGCCGACCGCACCTCGCCGGCCGCGGCGATCGGGCAGGAAAAGGGCCCCGGACAGCGATGTCCGGGGCCCTTGTCGTTGCCGGCGTGGCAGCGGCGTCAGCCGCCGAACAGGGCGCCGGCGATGCGGAAGCCGGCGATCCAGGTCCCGGCGGCGGAACCCAGGGTCGCGGTCAGGAACACCAGCAGGGTGCGCGAGACCCGGTTGCGCCACCAGCCCTTCACCTCGGTGACGTCGTGGCGCAGGGTGGCGAAGTCGCGCACCTTGGGCTTGCGCATGGCCAGCTCGACCCCGGCGGCCACGAAGCCGGCACCGATGGTGGGATTGAGCGAGGTCAGCGGGGCGGCGAACACGGTGGCGATCACCGTCAGCGGGTGGGCCAGCGCCACCAGGGTGGCGGCGCCCGAGAGCACGCCGTTGATCAGGAACCACTCGGCCACCAGCTGCCAGCCGAGCTCGGTGTTGCGCGAGAAGCCGATGGCGAAGCCGGTCAGCACCAGGGCGGTGATCAGCCAGGGCAGCGCCTTCCACACCTTAGTGGGCGGCGGCGTGGCCTCCAGTGTCTCGCGCTCCGGCGTCGGCGCCTCGGGCAGCGGCTGCTCCAGGTGCTCGGCCATGCCCTTGAGGTGGCCGGCACCGATCACCACCAGCACGTGGCGGTAGCGCCCCGGCGGACACTGTTCGGCCAGGCGCAGCACCATGTAGCGGTCGCGCTCGCTGATCAGCGGCGTGTAGAGGGTCTCGGACTCGCTGGCGAACTCGCTGAAAGTGGACTCCAGCACGTCGCCTTCCTTGAGCCGTTCGATGTCGGCCGCGGAGACGTCCTGACGCGACAGCACGCCGCCGAGCAGCCCCGAGAACAGCGAGAAACGCTGCCACCAGGGCACGTTGTGATAGATGCGCTTCAGGGTCACGCCGACGTCGCGGTCGATCAGCAGCAGCGGGAGGTTACGGGCCTGGCTGGCCTCCAGGGCGGCGCGCATCTCGGCGCCGGGCTCGATGCCGGATTGCTCGGCGACGCGCTGCTGGAAGGCGCCCAGCGCCAGACTGGCGGCCACCATCCCGGCCTTGCCCTGGCGGAAGATCTGGAACAGGTCCTGCTCGCCCAGGGCATCGGGATTGGCCAGGTTCTGGTGACGCGAGTCGCACAGCTCGATGGCCACCGCGTCGAACTCGCCGGAGTCGATCAGCTCGCGCACCTCGGTGGCGCTCTCGGCGGAGACGTGGGCGGTGCCCAGCAGGGTGTAGCGGGTCTCGCCCACCTTGAGGGTGCGGCGCGGGCCGCCGCCGGCGGCCTGCTCGCGATCGACGGTCGCGGTGTCCTGGGAGTCGGTCATGGACGCTCGGGTCTGAAGGATGAAGGCTCGATTATCCACGAAGCCCGCCGGCGGGCCAAACCCGCCGCGGGCGCTTGCACCGGCTTTGCGACTTGTCGCTGTACCGCGTCCGATGGAAGGTCGGGGGGAAGCGCTGATGGATGTCGAGCGCCGCCATGAATCCGCGTTTCCCTACTTGCGCCAGAACATCGGCGTGAACAGCACCAGCACCGTGAGGATCTCCAGCCGGCCCATCAGCATGCCGACGCACAACAGCCACTTGGCGGCGTCGGGCAGGGGGCCGAAGTTGCCCGCCGGGCCGATGATCTCGCCGAGGCCGGGGCCGACGTTGGCGACCGCGGTGACCGCGCCGGACAGGGCGGTGACCAGGTCCAGGCCCAGCAGCGACAGCCCCAGCGCCAGCCCGGCGATGGTCAGGAAGAAGAAGAACGAGAAGGCGATGACGCCGCGGGTCACGTCGTCGGTCAGCGGGTGGCCGTTGTAGCGGGCCGAGAAGACGCCGTTGGCGTGCACCAGGAAGCGAAGCTGGTTGCGCAGCAGGATGGACGCGACCTGGAAGCGGAACACCTTCATGCCGCCGCTGGTGGAACCGCTGCAGCCGCCGATGAAGCTCAGGTAGAAGAAGGCCACCGCCGCCAGGCTGCCCCAGGCGGTGTAGTCGTCGCCGGCATAGCCGGTGGTGGTGACCACCGAGACGACGTTGAAGGTCACCTGGGTGAGGGCCTCGAAGGCGTCACGGCCCTGCCAGATGCGCCAGGCGGTGAGCAGCAGGATGACCAGCGCCAGCAGGCCCAGCAGGCCGCGTACCTGCTGGTCCTGCCACAGTGCCATGCGGGCGCCGCGCAGCACCCGGATGTAGATCACGAAGGGCAGGGCGCCACCGAGCATGAACAGGCTGCCCATCCACATCAGGTGGGGCCGGTCGGCGTAGGCGCCGAAGGAGGCATCCGAGTTGGCGAAGCCCCCGGTGGCCACGGAGGTCATGGCGTGGACGATGGCGTCCAGTGGCAGCATGCCGCCGAGCCAGTAGCTTGCCACCGCGGCCAGGGTCATGCCGCAGTAGATCACCAGGGTGGCCTTGGCGATGCCACCGGTGCGGGGCATCACCTTGTCGGACCAGTCCGACGACTCGGTATGGAACAGCCGCATGCCGCCGACCTTGAGGAACGGCAGGATGGCGATGCCCATCACGATGATGCCGACCCCGCCCAGCCACTGCATCAGGCCTCGCCACAGTTTGAGGCCGTCGGAGAGGTCGTCGATGTCGCTCAGCACGGTGGAGCCGGTGGTGGTGATCCCCGAGACCGACTCGAACACCGCGTTGGAGAACGACAGCTGGGTGGCGCCCAGCACCAGCGGCAGGCTGGCGAAGCCGCTGATCGACACCCAGCTCAGCGAGGTCAGCACGAACATCTGCCAGGGCTTGAAGCTGACCTCCACGCGCAGGGTCGAGAGCAGCACCGTGGCCGAGGCGCCGAGCATGATCAGGATCGACAGGCCGAACGCCGTGGCGTCCACGTCGCCCTCCAGCAGCAGCACCAGCCAGGGCACCAGCATGAAGGCCGCCAGCACCAGCCACAGCAGGGCCAGCACCTTGAACACCGGTGCCCAGTGGCGGGTGCGCTGGATGGCCGCCCGCTTCACCAGCAGGCTCACGGGCGCGTCTCCGCGGCGTGGACCCGCGGGCGGCGAACGGCGTCATCGAACGGTGGCAGGTGTGTCATGCGGATTCCCTCGCGTGAAGGCCGGCGGCGCTCGGCATCAGAAGAAGGTCAGGCCGACCTGGAACAGCCGCTCCACGTCGCGGATGCGGCGCTTGTCGATGACGAACAGAATGATGTGATCCCCGGACTGGATGACCACGTCGTCGTGGGCGATCAGCACGTCCTTGCCGCGCACCACGGCACCGATGGTGGTGCCCCGGGGGAGGTCGATCTCGCCAATGGCACGGCCGACCACCTTGGACGACTGCTGGTCGCCGTGGGCGATGGCCTCGATGGCCTCGGCGGCGCCGCGGCGCAGCGAGTGCACGTTGACGATGTCGCCGCGACGCACGTGGGTCAGCAGGCTGCCGATGGTGGCCTGCTGCGGCGAGATGGCAATGTCGATCTCGCCGCCCTGGACCAGGTCGACGTAGGCGGCGTTGTTGATCAGGGTGAGGACCTTCTTGGCGCCCATGCGCTTGGCCAGCATCGACGACATGATGTTGACCTCGTCGTCGTTGGTCAGCGCGCAGAAGATATCGCAGTCCTCGATGTTCTCTTCCTCCAGCAGGCGCTTGCTGGTGGCGCTGCCGTGGAGCACCACGGTGCGGTCGAGGCGCTCGGAGAGCTGGGTGCAGCGCTCGAGGCTGTGCTCGACGATCTTCACCTGGTGGCTGTGCTCGAGGTGCTCGGCGAGGCGCTCGCCGATGTTGCCGCCGCCGGCGATGATCACCCGGCGGAAGTCGCGCTCGAGGCGACGCAGCTCGCTCATCACCGCGCGGATGTCGCGGCGGTCGGCGATGAAGAACACCTCGTCGTCGGCCTCGATGACGGTGTCGCCGCGGGGGATGATCGGCCGGTTGCGGCGATAGATGGCCGCCACCCGGGTGTCCACGCTGGGCATGTGGCGGCGCAGGAAGCCGAGCTCCTGGCCGACCAGCGGGCCGCCGTAGAAGGCCTTCACCGCCACCAGCTGGACCTGGCCCCCGGCGAATTCCAGCACCTGCAGGGCGCCAGGGTGCTCGATCAACCGGCGGATATGGTCGGTGACCACCTGCTCGGGGCTGATCAGCACGTCGATGGGCACCGCCTCGTGGGCGAACAGGCCCTTGCGGGTCAGGTAGGCGGTGGCGCGGACGCGGGCGATCTTGGTCGGCGTGCGGAACAGCGTGTAGGCGACCTGACAGGCGATCATGTTCACCTCGTCGGAGTTGGTCACCGCGATCAGCATGTCGGCGTCTTCGCAGCCCGCCTGGCGCAGCACCATCGGATAGGAGCCGGCGCCGGTCACGGTGCGGATATCGAGCCGGGTATGAAGCTCGCGGAGCTTCTTGGCATCGGTGTCCACCACCGTGATCTCGTTCTCTTCGTGCGCCAGGTGTTCGGCCAGGGTTCCGCCGACCTGGCCGGCGCCGAGGATGATGATCTTCATCGCGTGTCACAGTCCGCAGCAAGACGGACGGCGCCGCGCGAGCGCCGTCTCTGGATGGGCGGCAAGCCTAAACCAGCCGTGGGTGGATGAACAGGGCGGAATCGCGCTCAGTCCAGGGTGAAGCCGACCTTGATCGTGACCTGCCAGTGGGCCACCCGGCCGTGCTCGATGTGGCCGCGGGTGTCGATGACCTCGAACCAGCGCATGCCGTGCAGGCTCTCCGAGGCCTTGGTCAGCGCGCCCTGGATGGCGTCCTCGATGCTGGTCTCGGAGCTGCCGGTCAGCTCGATGTGCTTGTAGGTGTGGTTCATGGTGTCGTCCTCTGGCAGCGGGGAAATGGCACGGATGCCGGCGCGGGAGGCCCGTGCCGGCATCCTCGGGCCGCTCAGTCGGCCCGCTTCCTCAGTCTGGCATAGAAGAAGCCGTCATGGCTGTCGGCGCTTGGCAGCAGCTGGCGGCCGGCCCCGGCGGGACGGCCCCAGGCCACGCCTTCCGGCGTGGTGACCTCGGCGTCCGGGGTGCGCGCCAGGAAGGCGGCGACCTGGTCGGCGTTCTCCTCCGGCAGCACCGAGCAGGTGGCGTAGAGCAGGGTGCCGCCCGGGGCCAGCAGCGGCCACAGGTTGTCGAGCAGCCGGGCCTGCAGTTCGGCCAGCTTGGCGATGTCCGAGGGGCGGCGCAGGCGCTTGATGTCCGGGTGGCGGCGGATCACGCCGCTGCCGGAACAGGGCGCGTCGAGCAGGATGGCGTCGAAGGGCGTGCCGTCCCACCAGTCGCGCCGGGTGGCGTCGCCGTGGGCCAGGTCGGCCTCCAGGCCGAGCCGCGACAGGGTGTCTTCCACCCGTGCCAGGCGGGTGTCGTCGCTGTCGATGGCCTGCAGGTCGACGTCGAACAGCTCGAGCAGATGGGCGGTCTTGCCGCCCGGCGCGCAGCAGGCGTCCAGCACCCGGGCGCCGGGGCGCGGGGCGAGCGTCGGGCCGAGCAGCTCGGCGGCCAGCTGGGCCGCCTCGTCCTGCACGCTGACCAGCCCTTCCTGGAAGCCGGGCAGCTGGCCGACGTCGCAGGGCTCGTCGAGGGTCAGGCCCTCGGGGGAGTGCAGGCACAGGCGGGCGCCGATGTCCGGGGTATCGAGCCGCGCGAGGTAGCTCTCGCGGTCGCCGTGGCGGCGATTGACGCGCAGCGTCATCGGGCCCGGCAGGTTGTTGGCCTCGCAGATCGCCCGCCAGTCGTCCGGCCAGGCCTGGCGGAAGGCCTTGAGCCACCACTTGGGATGCAGCAGCGCCACCGCCGGATCGCGATCGACCTCGGCCTGGAGCGGGCCGGCCTCGCGCTGCAGGCGGCGCAGGCAGCCGTTGAGCACCCGGGTGGCCCAGGGCTTGTTGATCAGCCGCGCGGCGCCGGCGGTCTCGCCCACCGCGGCGTGAGGCGGGATGCGCATGTAGAGCAGCTGGTAGATGCCCACCAGCAGCAGCGCCTGAACGTCGGCGTCGCGGGGCTTGAACGGCTTGTCCAGCAGCTTGCCGGCGAGTGCCTCGAGGCGGCACAGGGTGCGGCAGCTGCCGAAGCACAGCTCCTTGAACAGGCTGCGGTCCCGGGAGACGACCTGATGGTCGTCGAGATTGCTGAGCGAGCCGCGGCCGGAGATCACCGGCACCAGGGCACGGGCGGCGGCGGCGCGCACCGCCTGGCCGGTGTCGGGCGAGCGGGAGGAATGGCGCGGCTGGTTCATGCGGTGGTCTCCTGGTTCGGCCGGCCCAGGCGACTGCCGGGCGCGAATCGATCCGCGCGAGCCTTGAGCAGCTCGCGCACGTCGAGGGGCTTGCCGCCGGGCAGCTGGGCCCGGGTGACGCGAAGGACCTGATCGCCGCGCTCGCCGCAGGCGATGCGCAGGGCGTCGTCCGCTTGGGGCAGCAGGGTGCCGGGCGCGGCGCTTTCGCCGCCGGGTGTGGCTTGAGCGTCGGCCTCGGCCATCAGCAGGCGCAGGCGATCGTCGCCCATCGCGCACCAGGCCACCGGCCAGGGATTGAAGGCGTGGATGCGCGCGGCCAGGGCCTCGGCGTTCTCGCGGAAGTCCAGCTCGGCCTCGGCCTTGGACAGCTTGGCGGCATAGGTGACGCCGTCCTCGGGCTGGGGCGTGGCCGCGAGGCCGTCGCCGGCCAGCGCGTCCAGCGTCTCGACCATGGCCCGGCCGCCCTGGGCGGCCAGGGCATCGTGCAGGGCGCCGCCGGTGGTGGCGGCGGTGATCGGGGTGCGGGCGATACGCAGCATGGCGCCGGTGTCGAGCCCTTCGTCCATCTGCATGATGGTCACGCCGCTCTCGGCGTCGCCGGCCTCGATGGCGCGCTGGATGGGCGCTGCCCCGCGCCAGCGCGGCAGCAGCGAGGCGTGGACGTTGATGCAGCCGAGGCGCGGCGTGTCGAGCACCGCCTTGGGCAGGATCAGGCCGTAGGCCACCACCACCATGATGTCGGCTTCGAGGGCGGCCAGTTCCGCCTGGGCCTCGGGCGTCTTCAGCGACGCCGGCTGGTAGACTGGCAGCTCATGTGCCAGGGCCAGCGCCTTGACCGGGCTCGGGGTGAGCTTGCGGCCGCGGCCGGCGGGGCGGTCGGGCTGGGTGTAGACGGCGACGACGCGATGGGAGCTCGCCAGCAACGCCGCCAGGCTCTCGGCGGCGAAGTCGGGCGTGCCGGCGAAGATGACGCGCAGGGGTCGGGACATGGGTTCGGGGCCTTGCCGGAATGAATGCCGCCCATGATAACGGAGCCGGGCCCAAACGACGAAGGCCGGCGCCCATCCGGGCACCGGCCTTCATGTCGCGAAGGGCGTCGAGGCGGCTCAGGCCGGCTGGGTCAGCCGGTGGCGCTTCTGCATCTTCTTCATCACCCGGTCGCGCTTGAGCGGCGAGAGATAGTCGACGAACAGCACGCCCTCGAGGTGGTCGTACTCGTGCTGGATGCAGTGGGCCAGCAGGCCGTCGGCCTCGAGCTCGTAGGGCTGGCCGTCGCGATCCAGCGCCTCGAGCCGGACCTTCAGCGCCCGCGGCACCTCGGCGTAGTACTCGGGCACCGACAGGCAGCCCTCCTGCATCGGCTCGCGCTCCTCGCCGATCGGGGTGTACTCGGGGTTGATCAGCACCAGCGGCGTGCTCTGGTCCTCGCTGACGTCGATCACGATGACCCGGCGATGCACGTCCACCTGGGTGGCCGCCAGGCCGATGCCGGGTGCGGCGTACATGGTCTCGAGCATGTCGTCGACCAGCTGGCGCACCTCGTCGTCGACCGTCTCGACCGGGGCCGCCTTGGTGCGGAGCCGCTCGTCGGGGAATTCGAGAATGGGGAGTTTGGCCATGGCGTTGGTGTCACCGTTGTGCTGTCATTCGGGAAATACGACTATTCTAGAAGCCTGCGGCGAGCCGGGAAACCGCGCCTCGCGCATCGTATCGATAGCATCAGACTATACCACGATGGCGAGGTTCCCGGTGCCGCCGCGATCATCGGCCGGGGAGCAAGGGAATGAAGCAGATCGGACGCAGCGGGCTCGTGAGGCGCTGGCTGGGGACGCTGGCGCTGGGGGCGATGGCGGCCGGTGTCGTCCAGGCGCAGGGGCTGTCCTGGAATGACGGGCTGCGGGGCGACGCGCCGGATCGCTATACCGTGGTGCGGGGCGATACCCTGTGGGACATCTCCGGGCGCTTCCTGCAGCACCCCTGGCAGTGGCCCGAGGTGTGGCAGGTCAATCCCCAGATCGAGAACCCGCACCTGATCTACCCCGGCGACATCGTCACCCTCTATGACTGCGGCGGCCGGGCCTGCCTGGGGCTGGAGCGCGGCCGGGGCGTGGTGCGCCTGTCGCCCGAGGTGCGCACCGTGCCGCGGCGCGAGGCCATCGACCCGATTCCGCTGGAATCCGTGCGCCTGTTCACCCGTGATCACCGGGTCATCACCGACCCCGAGACGCTCGCCGAGCTGGCCTACGTGGTGGGCGGCGACGATCGGCGGCTGATCAGCGGTGCCGGCGATCGCTTCTATGCCCGCGGCGAGGTGCCGGCCGGCGGTCGCGTCGGCATCTATCGCCCCGGAAAGCGCTATCTCGACGAGGCTACCGGCGAGGTACTGGGCCTCAAGCTCGAGAGTGTGGGCGAGGCCCGCCAGCTGCGCCAGGAAGACGACATCGCGGTGCTCGAGGCCACCAGGACCCGCCAGGAGATCCGCAACGACGACATCATCCTGCCGCTGGAAGACCGTGGTCTGGTCACCGAGTTCCAGCCGCGGGCGCCGGAGCGCCGGGTCGACGGCCGCATCCTGTCGGTGCCCGGCGGCGTGCGCTTCATCGGGCGGCTGCAGATGGTCGCCCTGGACCGCGGTACCCGCGACGGCCTGGCGCCCGGCCATGTGCTGACGGTGGAGCAGCGCGGTGAGCTGGTCAACGACCCGCGCACCGGCGAGATGCTGCGCCTGCCCGGCGAAGACGCCGGCCTGGTGATGGTCGTGCGGCCCTACGAGAAGATGAGCTACGGCCTGGTGATGCAGGCCTCGCGCACCCTGGCGGTGGGCGATCGCCTGCATACCCCGGGCGCAGGCCTGGACACCGCGCAGCGCTAGGCCGCGATCATGCCGACGGCCAGGGAGTGGTGGCTGCTGTCGCGCCTGCCCGGGCTCGGACCCGCGGGGCTGGCCGAACTCGCCGCCCGGGCCCCGGCCTGGCCCGAGGGCTGGCTGGCGGTGATGCCGCGCGAGGCGGCGACCGCCCTGCGGCTGTGGCTCGACCATCCCGCCAGGAGCCCGCTGACGGCCTCGCTCGATGCCGACGAGGCCTGGCTCGCCGAGGCGCCCGATCGCGTGCTGCTGCATCCCGATCATCCCGCCTGGCCGGCGCCGCTGGCCCAGATCGCCGATCCGCCGCCGGTGCTGTGGGCCTGGGGCGATCTCGGCGCGCTGGCGCCGCCGCGGCTGGCCATGGTCGGCACTCGCAAGCCGACTCGTGAGGGACTCGCCAACGCCGGCGGCTTCGCCCGGGCGTTGGCCGAGCGCGGCTGGGGCGTGGTCAGCGGCATGGCGCTGGGCATCGACGCCGCCGCCCAGCAGGCGGCGCTGGATGCCGGTGGACGCAGCGTGGCGGTGCTGGGCGGTGGGGCGGACGTCATCTACCCGGCCCGCCATCGCGCCCTGCACGAGCGGCTGCGCGAGCCGGGCGGCCTGCTGCTGTCCGAACATCCGCCCGGCACCAAGCCTCATCCCGCCTTCTTCCCGCGCCGCAATCGCATCGTCACCGGGCTGTCTCGCGGCGTGCTGGTGGTGGAAGCCGCCGAGCGCAGCGGCTCGCTGGTCAGCGCCCGGCTGGCCGGCGAGCAGGGCCGCGAGCTGTTCGCCGTGCCGGGCTCGATCCACAATCCCCAGGCGCGCGGCTGCCTGGGGCTGCTGCGCGACGGCGCGGTGCTGGTGCGCGACGTCGACGACATCCTCGCCGAGCTGCCCGCCTGGGCCGCGCCGGTGGAGGCAACGCCCGCGTGTCCCGAGGCGGACGCTGCGCCGGCGGCCTCCACGGGCAACGACGACCCGCTGCTGGCCTGGCTCAGCGACACCCCGACCCCGGTCGATGCCCTGGTGAACCTCACCGGGCTGTCGGTGGCCGACTGCCAGCGCCGGTTGCTGGCCCTCGAGCTGGAGGGGCGCGCCGGCCCCGCCGCCGGCGGCTGGGTGCGCCTGCCGGCCCCCGGGGGAGCGTGGTAGAATCCCGGCCCATGTCGGACATCGCCGGAATCCCCACATGACCCTGGATCCTTCCCTCGCCGACGCCGTGGCCGCCCTGCGCGCCGGCGGCGTGATCGCCTATCCCACCGAGGCCGTCTGGGGCCTTGGCTGCGACCCTGACGACGCCACCGCCCTGACCCGGCTGCTCGCGCTCAAGCGCCGAGACCCGGCCAAGGGCGTGATCCTGGTGGCCGCCGACCTCGAGCAGCTGGCGCCCTGGCTGGAAGGGCTCGACGACGCCCGCCGGCAGGCCCTGGCCGAGCCCCGCGACACGCCGACCACCTGGCTGGTGCCGGACAACGGCCGGTCGCTGCCGCTGGTGCGTGGCGAGCACGACCGGGTGGCGCTGCGGGTCAGCGACCACCCGCTGGTCGCCGCCCTGTGCCGCGCCTTCGGCGGCCCCATCGTCTCGACCTCGGCCAACCGCGCCGGCGAGCCCTCGGCGATGAGCGCCGACGAGATCCGTGCGATCTTCGGTGACGGGCAAGATGACGAGCTCGATGCCGTGCTCGACGGCCCACTGGGCGGCCACGACCGCCCCAGCACCATCCGCGACCTGGTCACCGGCCGCGTGCTGCGCGACTGACTCCCCGCTTCACTGCCGATCAAGGAGGCCCCGTGGCCTACGCCCATCTCGACCCCGTGAAGACCTATCTGCTCGACCTCCAGGACCGGCTGTGCGAGGCGCTGGCCGCCGAGGACGGCCAGGCGACCTTCCGCGAGGACGCCTGGGAGCGCGCCGAGGGCGGCGGCGGCCGCTCGCGGGTGATCGAAGACGGCGCCGTGTTCGAGAAGGGCGGCGTCAACTTTTCCCACGTGCATGGCGCGACCCTGCCGCCCTCGGCCACCGCCGCCCGGCCCGAGCTCGCCGGCCGCGGCTTTCACGCGGTGGGCGTGTCCTGGGTGCTGCATCCGACCAATCCCCACGTGCCCACCAGCCACGGCAACGTGCGCTTCCTGATCGCCGAGAAGGAGGGCGAGGACCCGGTATGGTGGTTCGGCGGCGGCTACGACCTGACGCCCTTCTACCCGGTGCTCGAGGACGTGCGCCACTGGCACCGGGTGGCCCGCGACGCCTGCGCGCCCTTCGGCGACGACGTCTACCCGCGCTTCAAGGCCTGGTGCGACGACTACTTCTACTTGAAGCATCGCGACGAGACCCGCGGCGTCGGCGGGCTGTTCTTCGACGACCTCAACGAGGGCGGCTTCGACGACTGCTTCGCCTTCCAGCGCGCGGTCGGCGACAGTTTCCTCGACGCCTACCTGCCGATCGTGCGGCGCCGCCGCGAGACCGCCTATGGCGAGCGCGAGCGCGACTTCCAGCTCTATCGCCGCGGCCGCTACGTGGAGTTCAACCTGGTGTGGGACCGTGGGACCCTGTTCGGCCTGCAGAGCGGCGGGCGCACTGAATCGATCCTGATGTCGATGCCGCCGCTGGCGCGCTGGGAATATGCCTGGACGCCGGAAGCCGGCAGCCCCGAAGCGGACCTCTACGACAACTACCTGGCGCCCCGGGACTGGCTGGGCGAGCAGGACAAGGAGAACCCGGCATGACGGATCGCTACTGTGTCTTTGGCCACCCGATCGGCCACTCGAAGTCTCCGGCCATCCACGCCGCCTTCGCCGAGCAGACCGGCGAGACGCTCGAATACACCGCCATCGAGGCGCCGCTGGACGACTTCGCCGGCGCCTGGCGGGCCTTCGTCGAGGCGGGCGGGCGCGGCGCCAACGTCACCGTGCCGTTCAAGGAAACGGCCTACCGGCTGTGTGATGCGCTCACTCCCCGGGCCGAGCGCGCCGGGTCGGTGAACACCCTGATCCTCGAGGCCGACGGCCACACCCGGGGCGACACCACCGACGGCGCCGGCCTGGTCGGCGACCTCAAGCGCCGCGGTGTGACGCTTTCCGGGGCGCGGATTCTGGTGCTCGGCGCCGGCGGCGCGGTGCGCGGCGTGCTGGAACCGCTGCTGGCGGAAGCCCCGGCGAGCCTGCATATCGCCAACCGCACCGGCGGCAAGGCCGACGGCCTGGCCGCGGACTTCGCGGACCTGGGCCGGGTGAGCGGCGGTGGCTTCGAATCGGTGGAAGGCCCCTTCGATCTGGTGGTCAACGGCACCAGCGCCAGCCTCGGCGGCGATCTGCCGCCGCTGCCGAACGATCTGTTCGCCCCCAGCGCCACCGCCTATGACATGATGTACGGCGCCGAGCCCACGGTCTTCCTGCGCTGGGCCGCCGAGCGAGACGCGGCCACCATTGACGGCCTGGGCATGCTGGTGGGCCAGGCGGCCGAGTCCTTCTATCTATGGCGCGGCGTACGCCCGGACGTGGAACCGGTGCTGGAGGCGCTGCGCCGGGCGCTGTAACGCCACCAGGCCGCGAACAAGAACGCCCCGAGCCATCGTCCGGCTCGGGGCGTTTTTATATGTGGCTCGATAAGGGCGTTTTACACGCTCGGGGCTGTCTATCCGCTCAGGGCTTTCTACCGGCTCAGGGCTGTCTATCCGCTCAAGGCTGTCCGCAGTTCGGCGCCCGCCCGGCCTGCCGATAGCGCTGCAGCGCCTCGTTCATGTCGGACTCGAGGCCCGAGATGCGGCTGCCGTGGCTGGGGTGGGTGGACATCCACTCCGGGGGCTGGCCACCGCCGGCGTTGGCCATGTTCTGCCACAGCGCGACGCTGGCCCGCGGGTCGAAGCCGGCGTCGGCCATCAGCCGCAGGCCGATGGTGTCGGCCTCGCTCTCGTGGCGGCGCGAGAAGGGCAGCAGGATGCCGTACTGGGCGCCCATGCCCAGCGCCGCCATCACCTGTTGGCCGCCGGCGCCTTCCAGGCCGGCGGCCGAGGACAGCACCGAGAGGCCGAGGTTGGTGGCGCTCTGGGTCGAGGCGCGCTCGTTGGCGTGCTGGGCCAGCACGTGGCCGATCTCGTGGCCGATGACCGCGGCGAGCTGGTCCTGGTTCTCGGTGATCTCGAGCAACCCGGTGTTCACTCCCACGTAGCCGCCGGGCAGCGCGAAGGCGTTGGCCGAGTCGTCCTCGAAGACCCGCACCTGCCAGTTCTCCTGCTGCAGTTCGGCGGGCAGGGTGGCGACGATCTCGCGGGTCACGCACTGGGCGAGCCGATCCGGCGCGCCGCCGACGATGGGGCGTTCCTGCTGATACTGGGAGAACGCCTGGGCCCCCATCTGGTCGAGCTGGTCGTCGGACATCAGGGTCAGCTGCGAGCGTCCGGTGGGCGAGGTGGTGCAGGCGGCCAGGGCGACGCTGAGCGCGCCCACGGCGAGACAGTGAATCCAGCGCATCGGAGTCCTCCTGAGGCCGGCCGTGGCAGAGCCACTGGACGGCGAATAAGCGTTCGCCACAAGATACCCCCCACACCTGCAAGATCAACCACGAAACCTGCAAGCATGGAGGAAGTTCATGGACGAGGAATTGTCGCAGCGCCTGCTGTCGCTGCTGGCCCGGGTCGAGCCCTGGCTGCCGCCGGCCGCCGAGGCGGTCGACTGGACGCGTGACGTGGCCGCGCTGTGGGAGCGCCATGCCCTGGGCGGGCGGCTGGTGCCGGTGCCGCCGCGCGACGCCCTGGCCCTCGACGACCTGCTCGGCATCGAGCGCCAGAAGCGCCAGCTGGTCGACAATACCCGCGCCTTCCTGCGCGGTCATCCCGCCAACCACGCGCTGCTGTGGGGCGCTCGGGGCAGCGGCAAGTCGTCGCTGGTACGGGCGCTGCTCAACGGGCTGGGAGGCGAAGGGCTGCGCCTGGTGCAGGTCGACCGCCACGACCTGGGCGCGCTGCCGGCGCTGGTGGCCCAGCTGCGTCACCTGCCGCACCGCTTCGTGGTCTACTGCGACGATCTCTCCTTCGAGCAGAACGACGATGCCTACAAGGCGCTGAAGAGCGTGCTCGACGGCACCCTGACCGGCCCGCCCGAGAACGTGCTGCTCTACGCCACCTCCAACCGCCGCCACCTGCTGCCGGAGTCGATGGCCGACAACGATGCCACCCGCCTGGTCGGCGAGGAGCTCCACCACGGCGATGCGGTCGAGGAGAAGATCTCGCTGTCCGACCGCTTCGGGCTGTGGCTGGCCTTCCACCCGTTCTCCCAGAGCGCCTACCTCGAGGCCTGCGAGCACTGGACCCGGCGCCTCGGCGACGCGGACGACTGGGGCGACGAGGCGCGGGCCGAGGCGGTGCGCTACGCCACCCTGCGCGGCGGACGCAGCGGCCGGGTGGCCTGGCAGTTCGCCTGCCAGTGGATCGGTCGCCAGCGTCTCTACGACCAGGGTTCCGATCACCAAGGCTGATCGCCGATCGGGCTCAGCGTGCCGTCCTCGCCCACGGCCAGGCGAATGGTCGGCGTCAGCAGCCCCGACGGCAGCGTCATGCCCAGGCCGCTGAGATCGCCCGGGGTGATCGCCAGCTCGCTGCCCTGGGGCAGGTCGCCGGTGCGGGCCATCTGCCGGGCCAGGTCGACCAGCGGCGAGAGCTGGCTGCGATCGGCCTGGCGCAGGTCGAAGGCCAGCGGCAGGCGCAGGTCTGCGTCGTCGCCCGGGGTCAGCGTCACGTCCTGCTCATAGCGGCCGTTGACCGCCTCGAGCCCGGGCACGTCCAGGTGCCAGTCGAAGCCGTCCATCTGCACCGCGGGCAGCCCGGCGGGCAGGCCGAGGCCCAGCGCCATGGTGGCCTGCACCGGCAGGCTGCCGGCGCCGAGGCCGGAGGCGATCAGCGAGCTGAGATCGGTGGTGTCGAGGCCGGCATCCAGGGCGTAGGGCCCGATGCGGATGTTCTCGACGCCGAGGGACGTCACGGCCAGGCGGAAGGCGAACAGGCCGGTCTGGGGCAGTGCCAGGCAGCCGCCGAGCAGCAGGGCCAGGCAGCCGGGAATCAGGACGCGCGCGCGGCGGCGCAGGGAACGAAGGAACATGGCGACTCTCGCTGACGGGAGGGGTGCCGGCGGCGACCGCCTCGGGGTGACAGACGCAGACCGCCGGCCCGAGGGCCGGCGGTCTGCGCTATCGGCGCGAGTACTATCGGCGAGATTCGCCCGCGCGTCGAGAGTCGACGGATGGCGACACGTCAGCGACGACCGCGGCGCGATTCCTTGGTGCGGTCGAGCTCGCGCTTCTTGGCCTTCTCGCGGTCGCTGGCGCCGGCCATGTGATCGTAGGGGTTCTTGCTCGAGCGGAACTCGAAGCGCATCGGCGTGCCGCGCACCTTGAGCACCTTGCGGAAGGTGTTGGTCAGGTAGCGCTTGTAGGCCTCGGACAGCGACTCGGTCTGGTTGCCGTGCACGACGATGATCGGCGGGTTGCTGCCGCCCTGGTGGGCCATGCGCAGCTTGATGCGGCGGCCGTGGATCATCGGCGCCGGATGCTGCTCCACGGCGTCGTGCAGGATGTTGGTCAGGCGGTTGGTCGACCAGTGGCTGTTGGCCGAGGCGAAGGCGCGTTCGATGGACGGGTAGAGATCGCCCACCGCGGTGCCGTGCAGCGCCGAGATGAAGTGCAGGTCGGCGTAGTCGGCGAAGCCCAGGCGGCGCTTGATCTGGGCACGCATCTTGTCCTTGGCCTCGCTCTCCAGGCCGTCCCACTTGTTGACCGCCAGCACCAGGGCGCGGCCGCTGGTCAGCACGTAGTCGAGCAGGTGCAGGTCCTGTTCCACCAGCCCCGAGCGGGCGTCGAGCACCATGATGGCGACATGGCATTCCTTGATCGCCTCGAGGGTCTTGATGATCGAGAACTTCTCGGCGGTCTGGCTGACGTTCTTGCGTCGGCGCACGCCGGCGGTGTCGACCAGCACGTAGGGCTCGCCGCGCCGCTCGAAGGGGATCTCGATGGCGTCGCGGGTGGTCCCCGCCTCGTCGAAGACCACCACCCGCTCCTCGCCGAGCAGGCGGTTGACCAGCGTCGACTTGCCCACGTTGGGGCGGCCGATGAAGCCGATGCGGATGCCCTTGGTGCCGGTGTCGAGCGGGATGTCGGCGTCGCGCTCGGGGAAGGGCGTGAGCACCTCGTCGATCAGCGCGGTGACGTTGCGGCCGTGGGCGGCGGCGATCGGATGCGGATCGCCGAGGCCGAGCTGCCAGAAGTCCGCCATGGCGGAGTGCTCTTCCAGGCCGTCGGTCTTGTTGACTACCAGCCAGGTCTTCTTCTGGTTGATGCGCAGGTGGTTGGCGATGGCTTCATCGGCCACGTTCAGGCCGCTGCGGCCGTCGACCAGGAACAGCACGATGTCGGCCTCGTCGATGGCCTGCAGCGACTGCTCGGCCATGGCCGCGTCGATGCCTTCCTCGTCGCCGCTGATGCCGCCGGTGTCGATCACCGTGTAGGCCTTGCCGCCGAGCGCGCCGTTGCCGTACTTGCGATCCCGGGTCAGGCCCGGGAAGTCGGCCACCAGGGCGTCGCGGGTGCGCGTCAGGCGGTTGAAGAGGGTCGACTTGCCCACGTTGGGGCGGCCGACCAGTGCGATCACGGGAGTCATGGTTGCAGTTCCAGGGCCTCGAGGCTGCCGTCGTCGGCCAGGGCGTAGATGCGCTTGCCGTCGGTGAGCGGGGCCACGCTGATGGCGTCGTCGATCTCGGTGCGGCCGACCAGGTCACCCTCGCGGGCGTCGATCAGGTGAAGGTAGCCCTCGAAGTCGCCCACCACCAGGCGGCCGTCGGCGAAGGCGGGGTCGGTCAGCTCGCGGCCCTCGAGGTCATCGAGTTCCCACAGGGTCTCGCCGTTGCCGGCGTTGAAGGCCATCACGTGACTGGCCTCGTCGACCACGAACAGGAAGTCGCCGACCATGACCGGGCTGCGATAGCTGGAGATGTCGCGGGCCCAGAGGATCTCGCCGGTAGTGGCCTGCAGGGCCGCCAGGCGGCCGTTGTAGCTGGTCACGAACAGCCGGCCGTCCTGGGTCAGCAGCGGTTGGCCAGCCAGGTCGACCAGGCGCTCGATCTCGCTGCGGCCCTGGGGCACGGCGATGCGGCGCTGCCACAGCGGCTGGCCGGCGCGGTTGTCGAGGGTGACCAGCCGGCCGTTGGCCTGGCCGGCGAAGGTCACCTGGTCGATGACCCGCGGCGTGCCGGTGCTGCGCAGGGTCAGGGCGGGGCGGTTGCCGCTGTAGACCCAGCGCTCGGCACCGCTGGCGCGGTCCAGGGCGGTCACGCTGCCGTCCACGGCCTGCACCACCAGCAGCTGGCGGTTGGCCTGGGGCGCGGCCAGCACCTCGCTGTTGACGCGGGTGCGCCACAACACCTCGCCGTCGGCCTGGTCCAGGGCCAGCACTTCGCCGTTGCGAGTGCCGAGATAGACCCGGTCGGCCACGGCGGTGAGGCCGCTGGAGGCGGCGGCATCGAGCTCGACGCGCCAGCGCGGCTCGCCGCTGTCGGCGTCGATGGCCTGGACCAGGCCGCTGTGGTCGGCGGCGAACAGCAGGTCGCCGTCCCGGGCCGGGGCCAGCGGATAGCCGCCTTGTCCCAGGCCGTCGCCGACCTGTTCTTCCCACAGGGTCTCGATGCTGGTGGTGCCCGCGGTGTCACGCAGTTCCTTGGGCGGATACTCGGGCTCCACCTGGCCGGCGCAGCCGGTCAGCAGGCCCAGCGCGGCGGTGGCGGCGATGGCGAGTGCAGTCTTGCTCATGAGGTCTCCTCGACGCCCAGATCGTCCAGTTTGAGTTGCACGCCGTAGAGCGGCTGGTCGCCGGCCTCGGAGAGGCTCAGGGCCTCCTGCCAGGCCTGGCGGGCGGCGTCGCGGTCGCCCAGTGCGAGGTGGGCGTCGCCGCGGATGTCGGCGCGCTGGGCGGCCAGCGGCGACGGCAGGTCGCCGTCGAGGGTCGCCAGGGCCGCCTCGGCGTCGTCGCCGGCCAGCTGCAGGCGCGCCAGGCGCAGCCGCGCCACGCCCTGCAGGTAGGGGCGGTCACCGTCGTCGATCAGCGCCGCCAGGGTGCCTTCGGCGGCGTCCAGGTCGCCGGCGTCTACCGCCACGCGGGCGTCCATCAGGCGCGCCAGGTCGGCGTAGAGGCTGTCGCCGTGGTCCTCGACCAGTCGCGTCGTCAGCTCGTCGATGCGCTGGCGGGCGCCGTCATCCAGGCTGTCCTGGCCGCTCAGGGTCAGCACCTGCTGGTAGGTGGCCGAGGCCGCTTCGGCCTGCCCGGTCTGGTAGTCCTGCCAGGCGTTCCAGCCGAAGACCCCGGCGGCGGCGATCGCCGCGCCGGCGATCAGCGAGGTGCCGTTTTCCTTCCACCAGCGCTTGATCGCTTCGACCTGCTCTTCTTCCGTTCTCATCTCCGCCACGGGCGGTCTCCTTGTCTGTCCTAGAGCGTCAGGCGTCGCCTGCCAGCAGGGAGGCGAGGGTATCGGCGAGGGCGTCCTGGTCGAGACGTTGCTGTTCGCGGTCCTCGCGCAGGAACTTGAGCGTCACGGCGTTCTCGGCCAGCTCGTCCTCGCCCAGCAGCAGGGCCAGGCGGGCACCGCTCTTGTCGGCCTTCTTGATGCGGCTCTTGAAGCTGCCGCCGCCGCAGTGCAGCTGCACGCCGAGCTCGGGCCGCGCCTCGCGCAGGCGCTCGCCGAGCAGCAGGGCGGCCGACTCGGTGGCCTCGCTCATCGGCAGCAGGTAGACGTCCAGGTCGCCGCGGGCCTCGTCGGGAACGAGATCCAGGGTGTCGAGCAGCAGGATCAGGCGCTCGATGCCCATGGCGAAGCCGACCGCCGGCACGGCCTTGCCGCCGAGCTGCTCGACGAGGCCGTCGTAGCGGCCGCCGGCACACACCGTGCCCTGGCTGCCCAGCGCGGTGGTGGTCCACTCGAAGACGGTGCGCGAGTAGTAGTCCAGGCCGCGTACCAGCCGCGGGTTGACCACGTAGGCGATGCCGGCGGCGTCGAGCATGGCGGTCAGGCGCTCGAAGTGTTCCTTCGACTCGGCGTCCAGGTGGTCCATGAGCCGCGGCGCGTCGGCCAGCATCGGGGCCATGTCCGGGTTCTTGGAGTCGAGGATGCGCAGCGGGTTGGTCTCGAGCCGGCGGCGGGAGTCCTCGTCGAGCACGTCCAGGTGCTGCTGGAAGTAGCTCACCAGGGTGTCGCGGTAGGCGGCGCGCGCCTCCGGCGAGCCCAGGGAGTTGAGCTCCAGGGTGACGTGCTCGAACAGGCCGAGCTGCTTCCACAGCCGCGCCGAGAGCAGGATCAGCTCGGCGTCGATGTCCGGGCCCTCGAGGCCGAAGGTCTCCACGCCGACCTGGTGGAACTGCCGGTAGCGACCCTTCTGCGGGCGCTCGTGGCGGAACATCGGGCCCTGGTACCACAGCCGCTGGGTCTGGTTGTGCAGCAGGCCGTGTTCCATGGCGGCGCGCACGCAGCTCGCGGTGCCCTCGGGACGCAGCGTCAGGCTGTCGCCGTTGCGGTCCTCGAAGGTGTACATCTCCTTCTCGACGATGTCGGTGACCTCGCCGATGGAGCGCTTGAACAGCGCGGTCTGCTCGACGATGGGGGTGCGGATCTCGTCATAGCCGTAGCGGCTCATGAGGGTGCGCACCTGGCCCTCGAAGTACTGCCACAGCGGGGACTGCTCCGGCAGCAGGTCGTTCATGCCACGAATGGCCTGGATCTTCTTGCTCAATGCTGGCTCCTTGTCGGCACGCCTCAGGCGTCCCGGGCGATGACATCCTGCTCGGCTTGCTCTTTCTCGCGGACCTTGTCGCGGATCATCCGCTCGAGGTCGTCGACCAGGTGGTCGTTGCGCAGCTTGCTGGCGGGCTTGCCGTCGATGTAGACGAGGTTGGCGGGGCTGCCGCCGGTCAGGCCGATGTCGCTTTCCTTGGCCTCGCCCGGGCCGTTGACGACGCAGCCGATGACCGAGACGTCGAGCGGCGTGAGCACGTCGTCGAGGCGCTCCTCGAGTTCGTTCATGGTGCCGATGACGTCGAAGTTCTGGCGCGAGCAGCTCGGGCAGGCGACGAAGTTGATGCCCTTGGCCCGCAGGCGCAGGCTCTTGAGCATGTCGAAACCGACCTTGATCTCCTCGACCGGATCGGCCGCCAGCGACACGCGGATGGTGTCGCCGATGCCGTCCATCAACAGCATGCCGAGCCCGATGGAGGACTTGACGGTGCCCGAACGCAGCCCGCCGGCCTCGGTGATGCCGAGGTGCAGCGGCTGCTCGATGCGGCCGGCGAGGTCGCGATAGGCGGCCACGGCCATGAACACGTCGGAGGCCTTGACGCTGACCTTGAAGTCGGGGAAGTCGAGGCGCTCGAGGTGGTCGATGTGACGCATCGCGGACTCGACCAGCGCGGCCGGGGTCGGCTCGCCGTACTTCTTCTGCAGGTCCTTCTCCAGCGAACCGGCGTTGACGCCGATGCGGATCGGGATGCCGTTGTCGCGGGCGGCGCTGACCACGGCCTGGACGCGGTCCTCGCGGCCGATGTTGCCGGGGTTGATGCGCAGGCAGTCGACGCCGAGCTCGGCGACGCGCAGGGCGATGCGGTAGTCGAAGTGGATGTCCGCGACCAGCGGCACCTCGACCTCGCGCTTGATGCGGCCGAAGGCCTCGGCGGCGTCCATGGTCGGCACCGAGACGCGCACGATGTCGGCGCCTGCCGCCTCCAGCTGGCGGATCTGCGCCACGGTGGCCGCCACGTCGAGCGTGTCGGTGTTGGTCATGCTCTGGACGGAGATGGGGGCGCCGCCGCCGACCGGCACCTTGCCGACATGGATGCGGCGTGACTGGCGACGGGTGATGGGCGATGTAGCGTGCATGGTCGGACTCATTCTCCCAGAGTGAAACGGGCGACGTTGTTGGCGCCGGTGCGCGTGGTCAGGTCCACGGGCTCGCCGCGCCAGCTCAGCTCGACGCCGGTGGCGTTGCCCACGGTCAGGCGGAAGGGTGGCTCGCCCTCGACGGTGGCCGTGGTGCCGGGCTGCTGGAGGCCGACGAAGACGCGTGCGTCGGTGGCGTCGAAGATCTCGGTCCAGGACTGCTCGTTGAAGGTCAGCTCCAGTACCCGGGGATCGGCAGCCGGCTCGGCGGCGGTCTCTGTGTCGGTGTCGCTGCCGTCGTCGGCCTCGTCGGCGGCGACGCTGTCGTCGCCCGCGGCGTCGGTATCCGCATCGGCGATGGTCGTCTCGTCGCCGTCGGCGGTCGCGTCCTCGGTCGGCTCGCCCGTGCTGTCGGCGGCGTCGGTGTCGGCGTCAGGCTCGGCCGCGGCTTCCTCAGCGCGGGTGGCGGCGACTTCCTGGGTCCAGTCGCCGGTGCGCTCGTCGCTCGGGGCCTCGCCGCCCTCGGTGATGGTGGTGCCGTCAAGGCTGTCCACCGCCACCGGGGCGTTGTCGCCGGGAGTGGGCGGCTCGCTGCCGCCGCGGCTCTGCCACCACATCAGGGTCAGGCCGACCATGCCGGCGATGACCAGCAGGGTAGCCAGGCGGAACAGCCAGGCGCCGAGCTTCGAGGGCGGCTTGTTGACCACGTGGACCGGGGTCACCTTGCTTTCCTGCTCCTCGCCGCCGCTGTGGGCCCGGTAGGCGGCCAGCACCGGCGCCGGGTCGATGCCCAGCAGATTGGCGTAGCTGCGCAGGTAGCCGCGACGGTAGGTGGCGATCGGCACCTCTTCGTAGTCGTCGCGTTCCAGGCCGTCGATCACCGCCGGCCGCAGATTCAGGGCCTCGGCGACCTCGTCGCGGGACAGCGCCTGGGCTTCGCGCTGGCGGCGCAGCAGCTCGCCGGGCGAGGCCTGGGGGGCGGCGTCGGGCTCCGAATAAGGGTTGTCGCTCATGCGTGCATCCTTCATGAAAAAACGGCGTCAGGGCGCCTCGACGGCGGCCGTGGAGCGTTCGCCCCGGGCGCGTGACAGCTCCTCGGACAGCTGCCGCGCCGCGGGCGTGGGGCCGGCCAGGCGCCGGTAGCGCTGCAGCTGCTGCTCGGCGACCGCGTAGCGCCCCTGGTCGACTTCGAGCTGGGCCAGGCGCAGGTAGCTGTCCGCGCGACGCGGGTCGATGCTCTGGGCACGCTGCAGGCTGTGGCGCGCGGCCTCGATGTCGCCGAGGCGCCGCTGACACTGGCCCAGGTTGGTGAACAGCTGGGCGCGATTGGCATATTGGGTATCGGCGGCGGCCTGCTCGAGCTGATGACAGGCCTCGCGGATGCGCCCCTGATCATACAGGAAGGCGGCATAGTTGTTGCGTGCCCGGGTCAGGTCGGGGGCGGCGTCGATGGCCTGCTGGAAGGTCTCGTCGGCGAGCGCGTCCTCGCCCTGGCGTTGATAGACGATGGCCATGGCCTGCAGCGCCTCGGGGGCGTCGTCGTCGATCTCCAGGGCGCGGTCCAGGGCCGAGAGAGCGCGAGGCAGGTTGTTGCGCTCCAGGTAGGCGGTGCCGAGCCGGGTATAGGCGGCCACGGGGTCGCCGGTGTCCGCTGCGGGCGGCGCCACGTCGGACCGGGTGGCGCAGCCGGTCAGCCAGAGAACGCTCGCCAGGACGACGGTGACGGATAACAGTCGGGAACCGTGCGGGCGGCGTGTCATGGCATCCTCGCTGGGCGGCGGCATGGGGCCGCGCGACCGTGGGTAAAAAAGGCCCGACCATCAAAGCGTCGTGCCCGGTTGAAGTCAAGGCGCCCCCGGGGCTCAGTCGGCGTCGATCTGGATCGACTGGATGTAGCGCGCGTGGCGCTTGGTGCGATCCTTGACCCGGCCCACCAGCTGGCCACAGGCGGCATCGATGTCATCGCCGCGGGTGGAGCGGACCGGCGCGGTGTAGCCCAGGTCGGCCAGCCACTGCTGGAAGCGCATGGTCTGGTTGCGCGACGGCTTCTCGTAGCCCGAGTGCGGGAAGGGATTGAACGGGATCAGGTTGATCTTGCACGGCAGCTCCTTGAGCAGCTCGGCGAGCTCGCGCGCGTGTTCCTGCTGATCGTTGACGTCCTTGATCAGGGTGTACTCGATGGTGACCACGCGGGTGTCGTCGCACTTGCCCAGGTAGCGCTGGCAGGCGTCGAGCAGGGTGCGGATGTCGTACTTGCGGTTGAGCGGTACCAGCTCGTTGCGCAGCTCGTCGTTGGCGGCGTGCAGCGAGATGGCCAGGCTCACGTCGAGCTCGTCGCCGAGGCGGTCGAGCATCGGCACCACGCCCGAGGTGGAGAGCGTGACGCGGCGCTTGGAAAGGCTGTAGCCGTTGTCGTCGAGCATCAGCTTCATGGCCGGCACGACGTTGTCGTAATTCAGTAGCGGTTCGCCCATGCCCATCATCACCACGTTGGTGACCGGGCGATTGGCGGTGTCCTTGCGCGGGCCGAAGCTGTTGCTGGCGACCCACACCTGGCCGATGATCTCGGCGGCGGTGAGGTTGCGCTGGAAGCCCTGCTTGCCGGTGGAGCAGAAGCTGCAGTCCAGCGAGCAGCCGACCTGGGACGAGACGCAGAGGGTGCGGCGCTTGCCGTTCTCGGCGGGGATCAGCACCGTTTCCACGTAGCTGCCGTCCTCCACTTCCAGTACCCACTTGCGGGTGCCGTCGCTGGAGGTGCCCTCGTAGACCACGCTGGGGCCGCGGATCTCGGCGACTTCCTCGAGACGCGTGCGCAGCGCCTTGGACAGGTTGGTCATGGACGCGAAGTCGTCGCAGCCCTCGTGGTGAATCCACTTCATCACCTGGGCGGCGCGGAACTTCTTCTCGCCGATGGACAGGAAGAAGGCTTCCATCTCCTCGCGCGTCATGCCGAGCAGATTGGAGCGTTGGGGTGCGGTGGTGTCGGTCATGGGCGGTCAGCGGCGTCGGTGGGGCTGGGTGCGGGGGCGAGATCGCCCCCGCGCGGCAGTGAGGCTGCCGGTCCGAGAGGAAACCGCGGACTCGGGGTGCGGGCGCGCCCCGAATCGGCGTTTCCTTAGCGGGCGCAGATCTCGCTGTCCTCGAAGAAGTAGGCGATTTCGCGGGCCGCGGATTCCGGAGAGTCGGAACCGTGGACGGCGTTGGCGTCGATGGACTCGGCGAAGTCGGCGCGGATGGTGCCGGCTTCGGCTTCCTTCGGGTTGGTGGCGCCCATCAGGTCGCGGTTGGCGGCGATGGCGTTCTCGCCTTCCAGCACCTGCACGACGACCGGACCGGAGGTCATGAAGCCGACCAGAGCGCCGAAGAACGGACGCTCGCTGTGCTCGGCGTAGAAGCCTTCGGCCTGCTCCTGGGACAGCTGCAGCATCTTGGCGGCAACGATCTTCAGACCGGCTTTCTCGAAGCGGCTCTCGATCTCGCCGATGGCGTTCTTGGCGACGGCGTCGGGCTTGATGATGGACAGGGTGCGTTCGGTAGCCATGGGTGCGTTCTCCAGTCTGGGAAGTCACGAGCGTTGACGGCCTCGCGCCACCCCGGGAGGGCCGGGGTGGCGCGAGGCCGGAGTAAAGAGGCGTCTCGGCGCCGGGCGCCGAATTGGGCGCAGAGTATACCGTCCCCGAGCGGCGATGGACAATCGGCGCGGCGGGCTCAGACGCTGAAGCTTTCGCCGCAGCCGCACTCGTCCTTGACGTTGGGGTTGTTGAAGCGGAAGTAGCGGTTGAGCCCTTCCGAGACGTAGTCCACTTCGCTGCCGTCGAGCACTTCCAGCGCGTCCGGGGCCACGTAGACCTTCACGCCGTGCTCCTCGACGATGACGTCGTCGTTGGCTGCCTCGTCGGCGAAGTCGAGCACGTAGCTGTAGCCGGAGCAGCCGCTGGGCTTGACCGAGACCCGCAGGCCCAGGCCGTGGCCGCGTTCGTCGAGCACCCGACGGATCTGGTCGGCGGCGGCGGTGGTGATCGAAAGTGTCGCCATGGTGGTTCTCCTGCGGCGTCGGAGGCTAGCGGCGAAGCCCGGTGAGGGCGTGGCGCAGGGCCTCCAGGGTGCGGTCGATGTCGGCCTCGGTGGTGAAGCGGCCGAAGCTGAAGCGTAGCGAGGCGAGCGCCAGGCGGCGTGGCACGCCGATGTCTTTCAATACATAGGATGGCTCGACGCTGGCGGAGTTGCAGGCCGAGCCGGTGGACAGCGCAATATCGCGCAGCGCCATCAGCAGCGATTCGCCGTCGACGCCCTCGAAGGCCAGGTTGAGGATGTTGGGCACCGAGTGCGCGGTCGCGGTGTTGCGATGCACGCCCTCGAGGCCCTCGAGCCCGGCCAGGAAGCGGTCGCGCAGGGCGGTGATGCGGGCCTGGTCGTCCTCGTGTTCGCGGCCGACGATGACGAAGGCCTCGCCCATGCCGGCGATCTGATGGGTCGGCAGGGTGCCCGAGCGCATGCCGCGCTCGTGGCCGCCGCCGTGGATCAGCGCCTCGAGGCGCAGGTCCGGGTCGCGTTTCACGTAGAGTGCACCGACGCCCTTGGGGCCGTAGGCCTTGTGCCCGGACAGCGACATCAGGTCGATGCCCTGAGCGGCCACATCGAGGGCGATGCGGCCGGTGGCCTGGGCGGCATCGGTGTGGAAGACGGCGCCGCCCGCGTGGGCGACCTCGGCCAGCGCGGCGATGTCGTTGATGGTGCCGAGCTCGTTGTTCACCGCCATCAGCGACACCAGCACGGTGTCCTCGCGCATGGCGGCGCGTAGCGCCTCGGGGGTGACGCGTCCGTCGGACTCGGGCGCGAGCCAGGTCACCTCGACGCCTTCCCGCTCGAGGGCGCGAGCGGTGTCCACCACGGCCTTGTGCTCGATGGTCGAGGTCACCAGGTGGTTGCCGCGCGCGCGGTTGGCGCGCATGTAGCCGGTCAGCGCCAGGTTGTCGGCCTCGGTGGCGCCGCTGGTCCAGACGATCTCGCGCGGGTCGGCGCCGATCAGGTCGGCGACCTGGCGGCGCGCGCTCTCCACTGCCTGCTCGGCCTGCCAGCCGGGCATGTGGCTGCGCGAGGCCGGGTTGGCGAAGGTGCCTTCCAGGGTCAGATAGCGGCTCATCACCTCGGCGACGCGTGGGTCGACGGGCGTGGTGGCGGCGTAATCGAGGTAGACGGATGCGCTCATGGAATCGGACCGGTAAGGGGTTCAGGGCGAGACGGTGGGGATCTGGTCGTCGTCGAGGCGGCGCCGCTGGCGTTCGGCGATGCGCTGGAATTCCTCGCGACCGGCCAGCTGGCCCAGGGTCACGCCCTCGAGGTAGCCGTGAATCTGGTCGGACAGCTCGTTCCACAGATGGTGGGTCAGGCAGGTGTCTCCCTGCTGACAGTCCGACAGGCCGCCGCAGCGGGTGGCGTCGACCGACTCGTTGACCGCGTCGATCACCCGGGCCACCGAGATGGCGTCCGGCGCCAGCGCCAGCAGGTAGCCGCCACCCGGACCGCGCACGCTGTCCACCAGCCTGGCGCGCCGCAGGCGGGCGAACAGCTGCTCGAGGTAGGACAGCGAGATTTCCTGGCGACGCGAGATGTCGGCGAGGCTGGTGGGGCCTTCGTCGGCATGCATGGCCAGGTCGAGCATGGCGGTGACGGCGTAGCGTCCCTTGGTGGTCAGGCGCATGGGGGCATTACCTCGGTGCCGGCGCGGGCGTCGGCCAGCGGCGAGGCGGGCCGATTCCGGCGGCGTCGGATCGGGCCAATATTATGAGGAAGCCCGAGTATCACGGTCAACCATTCTGGCGGCGGCGCGCGGCGGTGTCGCCGCCTTCGGACTCGGTGTGGTCCTGGGCATCCGCGGTCTTGTCGCCCTGGGGCTCGTCCTGAGGGCCGCAGCAGCTGTCCACGTCGGCGAGGACGTTGGCGAAGTCCTCGTCGCGCAGCTCGGGCAGATTGCTGTCGCGAAAGCCGGCGTCGATGCTGCGCAGGGTGGTGCACATGCGCTCGAGGCGCTCGTCGACGGCGTGCATGTGGTCGAGCATGGCCTGCATCGAGCGAGCCACCGGGTCGGGCATGTCCTGGCTGACGCCATAGGCGTCGAAGCCGAACTTGCGGCGCATGGCCTCGCGGCGTTCCGGGTCGACCTCCAGCGGGGTGACGGTGTCGGGCTCGTCGCGCTTGACCACCTTGCCGGGGATGCCGACCACGGTGGCGCCGGCCGGCACCTCCTTGGTGATCACGGCGTTGGAGCCGACCTTGGCCCCGGCGCCGACGGTGAACGGGCCGAGGATCTTGGCCCCGGCGCCGACGATGACGCCGTCCTCCAGGGTCGGATGGCGCTTGCCCTTGTTCCAGCTGGTGCCGCCCAGGGTCACGCCCTGGTAGAGGGTGACGTCGTCGCCGACCTCGGCGGTCTCGCCGATCACCACGCCCATGCCGTGGTCGATGAAGAAGCGCCGGCCGATGGTCGCCCCGGGGTGGATCTCGATGCCGGTGAACCAGCGCGCCAGGCTCGACAGGGTGCGGGCCAGCCACTTGAGGTTCTTCTGCCACAGCCAGTGGCTGAGCCGATGGACGAGCAGGGCGTGCAGTCCGGGATAGTTGGTGAGCACTTCCAGGAAGTTGCGCGCCGCCGGGTCACGGTCGAATACGCTGTTGATGTCTTCGCGCAGACGTTGAAACATGCGGCGGGTCCTTGGTTGAAGAGCCAGGCGTTGCGGGGCAAGCGGCCGAACGGGAGCGGGGAATGTCTTCATAGTGGGGGTGCGGCGGGCCGGCTTCAAGCCGTGGCCCGCCGCACCCCCGGCATCGGCTCAGTCGCTGCCGGGCTCGCCGGAGGCCCGCTCGCCGGTGGACGGCTGCTCCGGCCGGGCCAGCTTCTCTGTGTTCGAGAGGATGCCGCGCAGGATGTTGAGTTCCATGCGCTCCGGGCGCGCGCGCAGCGTGAAACGACGTAGCCGCGCCATCAGCTGGCGGGGCTGGGCCGGATCGTGGAAGCCGATCGCGATCAGGGTGCGCTCGAGGTGCGTGAAGTAGTGCTCCAGCTCCTCGTGGCTGGCCAGCGGCTGGGCATCGTCTTTCTCCGCGGACGCCGCCGGCGTCTCGCCGTGTTCCATCCACGCCAGCCGGCACTCGTAGGCCAGTACCTGCACCGCGGCGGCCAGGTTCAGCGAGCTGAAGTCCGGGTTGGTGGGGATGTGCACGTGGGCATGGCAGCGCTGCAGCTCGGCGTTGGTCAGGCCGCTGTCCTCGCGGCCGAAGACCAGCGCCACACGGCCGCCCGGGGCGGCCAGTTCCTCGGGCAGTCGCTCGCCGAGCGCGCGGGGCGTGATCATCGGCCAGGGCAGGGTACGCGAGCGGGCGCTGGCGCCGACCACCAGGGTGCAGTCGGCGACCGCTTCCTCCAGGGTCTCCACGGTGCGGGCGGCGTGGACCAGCGCGTCGGCGCCGGAGGCCCGCGAGACGGTATCGGCGGTGAGCGGTTCGCAGCGCGGCGCCACCAGGGCCAGGTCCGCCAGGCCCATGTTGTGCATGGCGCGGGCGGTGCCGCCGATGTTGCCGGGATGGCTGGTGCCGATCAGGACGATGCGGATGCGCTCGAGCATGGGGAGGGCCTGTCTGGTGTCGCGTCGATGGTGAAGGGGCGAGAGTCTAGCATGCCGCGGCTTTGCGTGGCGCGGCTCCCGTGCTTCTGCTAGGATGCGCGCCGATCTCCGTTCTTTAACACCACCGACTCCCCAAGGCCCGATCATGCATCCGATGGTCCAGTACGCCCTGCGTGCCGCACGCAGCGCCGGCGAACAGTTTCTGCGTATCCGTGAGCGTATCGAGAACGCCCACGAAGAACACAATCTCGACAAGCTGCTCGAGGACACCGCCCGCAACGCCGAGGCGCTGATCACCCGCCAGCTGTCCCGTGGCTACCCCCAGCACGGCGTCGTCGGCCGCTACACGCCGCACCGCGCCGGCGAAGGCGAGGGCGCCGACGTGCTGTGGCGCATCGAACCCTTCCACGGCTACTCCAACCTGGCCGTCGCCGCGCCGAGCTTCGCACTGTCGCTGGTATGCCTGGTCAAGGGCCGCCCGGAGCATGCGGTGGTGATCTGCCCCTTCAGCGATGACGAGTACCTGGCCAGCCGCGGCCGCGGTGCCCAGCTCAACGGCAAGCGCCTGCGCGTCTCCAAGGCCACCGCGATCCCCGGCTCCCGCATCGCCATGAGCCTGCCGGAAAGCTGGGTGCGTGAGCGCCAGCTGCCGTCCTACCTGACCGTCACCCAGCAGCTGGCGCCCCAGGTGGACCTGATGCGCGCCTCCGGCTGCGGCCTGCTGGACCTCGCCGATCTGGCCGCCGGCCGCGTCGACGCCGCCTTCGTGATGGGCATCGACGAGCAGGACCTGCTGGTCGGCTCGCTGCTGCTCAAGGAAACCGGCGCCCTGCAGGGCACGCCGGACGGCCAGCCCTCGGTGACCACCGATGGCCAGCTGATGGCCGCCGGACCGCGGATGTTCAAGGCCCTGCTGAAGCAGCTCAAGCCGCACTTCTGAGCCTTGGCGCCTGACGACGTCGGCGGATGACGAGACGCCCCCGCGGCCCAGCCGCGGGGGCGTCTGCGTTTCAGGGGAGCAGCGACAGAAGTATGACGTTCTCGAGACTGTTCTGGGCGCGCCACTGGGTGTAGCGTGGGGAGGTCGGCGGCATTTTTTCGCCCCGGCTCCATGCACCCCGGCCACCCTCTCTTCACCGGCCGGGCCATGCCCCTCATTCGCGAGAGGAGTGATGATGGAACCGCTCAGCTATTACTACTACAACGTGCTGGAAAGCCTGGAGAAACCGTGCGACGTGCCGGCCCTGCATCTCCAGGAAGGCTACGACCTGCTGTACCGCTACGGCGGCCGGGTCGAGATGGACCTGATCCGCCGTGCCGAGGCGGCCAGCGCGAATGGCGAGCCCTACCACTGGCACGAGTCGCTGGACGACGAGCAGCGCGACAAGCTGCGTCGCGCCCTGGATGACGAGAACCCGGCCAAGATCCTCAAGGTGATGCAGCGCAACGGCTACGCCGGCGTGCTCTATCATCATGCCCGCGAAGTCTTCGCTCCCGATACGGACGACGAGGCGCAGGGCGTCGCCTAGGCACGACCCGAGGCGAGCCCGCCGCCCACTCGGCGGCACGCGGCACGAGAAGCCCCCGGCGACCCCGGGGGCTTTTTGCTGTGTGGGAGAGGCGAGAGGCTGGCGCGAGGCGTCAGCCGCTGGAGCGGGCCAGCTCCTGCTTGAGCCACTCGACCAGTCGATCGATGTCCCGCCGCGGGGCGCCCGCCGGCAGCCACAGCCCGAGCCGGGCCGGGGTCTCGATGAAGCCCCAGGGCGCGACAAGCCGGCCCGTGCGCAGGTCTTCCTCCACCAGGTAGGACGGCGCGATGGCCACGCCCAGGCCTACCAGCGCCGCCTCGAGCATGTAGTGCAGGTGCTCGAACGACTGGTCGTGGCGCATCGTCGCGGGGTCCAGCCCTAGGGCCGCGAACCACTGCGACCAGGCCTGGGGGCGCGACTGGGTATGCAGCATCGGCAGCGTGGTCAGCGCGGCAGGGGCGGTAGCCGGGCTGGCGTCCTCGAGCAGTTCCGGTGCCAGCACCGGCCCCATGCGCTCCGGGGCCAGCTCGACGACCCGCACCCCGTCGGGCCAGGGCGGCTCGGCGAAGCGCAGCACGGCGTCGACGTCGGTACCGAGCCGGCCGGCGACTTCGTCGTCGGCGGTCAGGTGCAGGTTCAGCTCCGGGCACTGGGCCTTCAGCCGATCCAGTCGAGGGATGAACCAGCGGGCCAGGAAGCTGCCGGGGCAGCCGAGCACCAGCGGCGCCTCCGAGGCGCGTCGGCGCAGCTGGGTGCAGGCCTGGCCGAGGCGCTCGAAGGCCTGTGAGGTCGAGGCACGCAACAGCTCGCCCTCCTGGGTCAGCGCCAGGCCGCGGCCCTGGCGCCGGAACAGCGTCACCCCGAGCTGTTCCTCGAGCTGCCTGAGCTGGCGGCTGACCGCGCCATGGGTGACGTGAAGCGCCTCGGCGGCGCGCGTGACGCTCAGCGTGCGGGCCGTCTCGTCGAAGGCGCGCAGGGCATTCAGCGAGGGCAGTCGATCACTCAAGACGGGCTCCAGTCATGTCAGCTTTTCTCACAGATTAGCGAGCAATGATCGCTTATCACAGGGTGCGGCGCGATTTATCGTGGTGGCCATTCCCCACTGATCATCAGGAGTCGTCACCATGGGTCTGCCGCACCCCACCGCCGAGATCGCCCCCGATGCCGATGGCTTCTTCGGCCGCTTCGGTGGTCGCTTCGTCGCCGAAACCCTGATGCCGCTGATCCTCGAGCTGCAGGAAGCCTATGAGTCGGCCAAGCAGGACCCGGACTTCCACGCCGAGCTCGACGCGCTGCGCCGCGACTACATCGGCCGCGAGAGCCCGCTGTATCTTGCCGAGCGGCTGACCGAGGCGCTCGGCGGCGCGCGGATCTATCTCAAGCGCGAAGACCTGATGCATACCGGCGCGCACAAGATCAACAACTGCATCGGCCAGGTGCTGCTGGCCCGGCGCATGGGCAAGAAGCGCATCATCGCCGAGACCGGCGCCGGCATGCACGGCGTGGCCACCGCCACCGTGGCGGCCCGCTTCGGCATGGAATGCATCATCTACATGGGCAGCACCGACATCGACCGCCAGCAGCCCAACGTGCAGCGCATGAAGCTGCTGGGCGCCAGGGTGATCCCGGTGACCAGCGGCACCGGCACCCTGAAGGACGCGATGAACGACGCCCTGCGCGACTGGGTGACCAACGTCGCGGACACCTTCTACATCATCGGCACCGTGGCCGGCCCGCACCCGTATCCGGCCATGGTGCGTGACTTCCAGTCGGTGATCGGCCAGGAGGTGCGCGAGCAGCTGGCCGAGAAGGAGGGGCGGCTGCCCGACTCGCTGGTGGCCTGCATCGGCGGCGGCTCCAACGCCATGGGCCTGTTCCACCCCTTCCTTGAGGACGAGAGCGTGCGCCTGATCGGCGTGGAAGCCGCCGGCGAAGGCCTGGACACCGGCAAGCACGCCGCCAGCCTGCAGGGCGGCAGCCCTGGCGTGCTGCACGGCAACCGCACCTTCCTGCTGCAGTCCGCCGAGGGCCAGATCACCGACGCGCACTCCATCTCGGCGGGGCTGGACTATCCGGGCATCGGCCCCGAGCACGCCTGGCTGCACGAGGTCGGCCGCGCCGAGTACGTCGCCGTGACCGACGACGAGGCGCTCGACGCCTTCAAGACCCTGTGCCGCCTGGAAGGCATCATCCCGGCGCTGGAGTCGTCCCACGCCATCGCCCACGCGATCAAGCTGGCGCCGACGCTGCCCGAGGATCACGTCATGGTGCTGAACCTGAGCGGGCGCGGCGACAAGGACATGACCACCGTCACCGAACGCCTGGCCGACGAGCTGGCCGCCGACGCACCGGCACAATGAGGAGAGAGACGATGACCCAACGCCACGACCGCATCGCGCGCCGCTTCGACGAGCTCAAGGCCGCCGACCGCGCCGGCCTCGTCACCTTCATCAGCGCTGGCGATCCCGACTACGACACCAGCCTCGAGACCCTGCTGGCGCTGCCCGAGGCCGGCGCCGACGTGATCGAGCTGGGCATGCCGTTCACCGACCCGATGGCGGACGGCCCCTCTATCCAGGCCTCCACCCTGCGCGCCCTGGAAGGCGGGCAGACCATGGCCAGGACCCTGGACATGGTGCGTGTCCTGCGCGAGCGCGACGACGCCACCCCGGTGGTGCTGATGGGCTACTACAACCCCATCTACTGCATGGGCGTCGAGGCCTTTCTCGCCGAGGCCGCCGAGGCCGGCGTCGACGGGCTGATCGTGGTCGACCTGCCGCCGGAGCACGACGCCGAGCTGTGTCTGCCGGCCCAGGCCCACGGCCTCGACTTCATCCGCCTGGCGACCCCGACCACCGACGCCAGGCGCCTGCCGCTGGTGCTCGAGAACACCTCGGGCTTCCTCTACTACGTCTCCAGCACCGGCGTGACCGGCGCCGCCGCGCCATCCGCCGAGCGCGTGGCGCAGGAGGTCGAGGCCATCCGCGTGCACTCCGACCTGCCGATCGGCGTCGGCTTCGGCATCCGCACTCCCGAGCAGGCCGAGCGCATCGCCCGCTTCGCCGACGCGGTGGTGGTCGGCTCGGCGCTGACCGACACCGTGGCCGCGGCCGAGAGCCCCACCGAGGCCTCGCGCGGCGTGCTCGAGCTGACCCGCTCGCTGGCCGGCGCGGTGCGCCGCGCCCGGGAGCCGGTGACCCAGGACTGAGCCGACGCCTCGCGAGAGGCCCGTCCAGCCACGACGACGCCACCCCTCGGGGTGGCGTCTCGCGTTTCAGGGAGCCGTGTGGCACGGAAGTGCGTCGGCATCAGGTGTAGGCCGAGGCCTCGCCGGAGGCGGGATCGGCGGCCGGGGACGGCGTGCCGTCATCGGGTCGGCGCTGCTGGAGGGCGGCGCGTACCTCGTCCATGTCATCGTCGTTCAGGCCGAACAGGTAGGTGGCCCAGAACATCAGCAGGCAGACGATGGCGGGGATCAGGGTCAGCAGCAGGCTGATGACCAGCAGCGCCGAGTCGCTCTGCTGGTCGACATTGGCCTGATAGCCGCCCCACGACAGCAGGAGCCCGATCATCCCGCCCGAGACCGCCAGCCCCATCTTGAGGAAGAACAGGTTGCCGGCGAAGGAGACCCCGGTGTTGCGCTGTCCGGTCTTCCACTCGCCGTAGTCCTCGGCGTCGGCCATCAGCGCCCAGGAGATGGGGGCGCCGACGCCGTGCATGAAGCTGACCAGCACGAAGATCAGGCTCGCCACGATGGCCCACTGGCCGGGCACCAGGAACAGCAGGCAGGAGGCCGCGATCAGGGCCAGGGTGCTGGCCTGGAACACCTTGCGCTTGCTGATGCGCCGGCTCAGCCGAGGCGATAGCGCGGTCCCGGCGATGCTGGCGAGCGCGCCGCTGGTGATGAACGCCGAAATGCCCAGGGTGCCGAAGCCCAGCACGTAGGTGGCGAAGTAGATCGCCGCCCCCTGCCGCAGGAAGAACTGCAGCGCCTGCAGGAAGGTCACGCCGAGCACGATCCGCCACTTCAGGTTCATGGCCAGGGCCTTGAGCTTGGCGGCCAGCCGGTCGTGTTGCGTTGGCGTCGGGTGCACGCGTTCCCTCACGGTCAGGAAGCAGAACAGGAACATCCCGAGCCCGATCGCCGACATGATGGTCATGCTGTACTGGAAGCCCTTGGCCTCGTCATCGCCGCCGATCCATTCGACCAGCGGCATCAGGCCGCTGTTGAGGATCAGGTAGGCCACGCCGACCAGGATGAAGCGCCAGGACTGGAACGACACGCGCTCGCGGTGATCGTCGGTGATCACGCCCCCCAGCGCGCAGTAGGGGATGTTCACCGCGGTATAGAGCAGCGACATGATGAAGTAGGTGGCGAAGGCGTAGGCGATCTTGGCCGTGCCGGACCACTCGGGAGTGGTGAACATCAGCACGCAGGCCACGGCCAGCGGCACCGGCACGAACAGCAGGTAGGGCCGGAAACGCCCCCAGCGGCTGCGGGTGCGGTCGGCGAGCGCGCCCATCAGGGGATCGGTGATGGCATCCACGAAGCGCATCGAGAGGAAGATCGTGCCGACCACGGCGGGGGAGATGCCGTAGACGTCGGTATAGAAGTACGAGAGATACATGACCACGGCGGCGAAGGTCATGTTGTTGCCGGCATCGCCCATGCCGAAGCCGATTTTCTCGACGATGCCGAGTCTGCGTTGTGTCATCGCGCGCTCCTCGCTCGTTATTATTTAGCAGGCAAAGCCTAGGGAGCGTCCTGGGATAGCGTCTAATATATGGATTCCGGCTATTTGATATTCAAACAGTTATCGGAAGCGTTAAGAAGATGATTCGGCACGCCTTTGCGGGAAAGTCCTCCGCCTCGGGGACGCCTAAAGTCGACGTCGCCAGGCGGACGAGGGAAGTGTTGCCGCTCTGAACGACGACACCCCGCCGAAGCGGGGTGTCGTGAACGGATGGTGAGGCAATGCCGTCAGGGCAGCTCCTCGGCCTCCGGATCTTCCTTCCTGGCCGGGATCAGATCCTCGCGACTGAGCTTCAGCGGCAGCAGCAGGGCCGCGGCCACGTAGATCGACGAGAAGGTACCCACGGCGATGCCGATGATCAGCGCGACGGCGAAGTAGTGAATCATGTCGCCGCCCAGGATCAGCAGCGCCAGCAGCACCAGCAGGGTGGTGCCGGAGGTGGCCAGGGTTCGCGACAGGGTCTGGTTGATCGCCTCGTTGAAGATCGCCGGCATGTCGTCGATGCGCGACTTGCGGATGTTCTCGCGGATGCGGTCGTAGACCACGATGGTGTCGTTGAGCGAGTAGCCGATCACCGCCAGCACCGCGGCCAGCACCGTGAGGTCGAACTCGAAGCCGAACAGGGCGAAGGCGCCGATCACGATCACCACGTCGTGGACGAGGGCCAGCAGGGCGCCGAGGGCGAACTTGTACTGGAAGCGGAAGGCGACGTAGAGCATCACGATGCCGAGCGCCACCAGCATGCCCATGCCGCTCTGGTCGCGGAGCTGGTCGCCGACCTGGGCGCCGACGAATTCGGCGCGCACCAGGTCGACGCTGGCGCCGCCCTGGTTCAGCAGGTCGACCACCTGGTCGCCGACGCCGGCATCGAAGGCCTGCTGCAGGCGGATCAGCACCTCGGTGGAGGCGCCGAAGGTCTGCACCGCCACGTCCTGGAAGCCGGCGGCTTCCAGGGCCTCACGCACGCTGGCCAGCGCCGGCGCGGTGGCGTAGCGGACCTCGACCAGGGTGCCGCCGGTGAAGTCCAGGCCCAGGTTGAGCCCGTTGACCAGCAGGGCGACGATCGACACCAGCAGCATCATCCCGGAGGCGATGAAGGCCAGCCGGCGTTTGCCCATGAAGTCGAGCTGTCGATTGATGAACGATTGCATGGCCTTCTCCTAAATCCAGAGCTTCTTCACGGGCTTGCGGCCGTAGCACAGGTTGACCATGGCGCGGGTCACCATCAGCGAGGTGAACAGCGAGGTCAGGATGCCCAGCGACAGCGTCACGGCGAAGCCCTTGACCGGGCCGGTGCCGATCGAGAACAGGATCAACGCCACCAGCAGGGTGGTGATGTTGGCATCGACGATCGAGGTGAAGGCGCGCTCGTAGCCGGCGTGGATGGCCTGCTGGGCCGAGAGCCCGCCGCGCATCTCCTCGCGTATGCGCTCGAAGATCAGCACGTTGGCATCCACCGCCATGCCCAGCGTCAGCACGATACCGGCGATGCCGGGCAGCGTGAGCGTGGCCCCGAGCAGCGACATGGCCGCCACCAGCATCACCAGGTTGAAGGCCAGCGCGACGTTGGCGATCACCCCGAACACCTTGTAGCGGATCAGCATGAAGGCCACGACCAGCAGCAGGCCGATCTGCACCGAGAGGATGCCGCGTTCGATGTTCTTCTGGCCGAGGCTCGGCCCGATGGTGCGCTCCTGGGCGAAGTAGATCGGCGCGGCCAGCGAGCCGGAACGCAGCAGCAGCGCCAGGTCGGCCGCCTCGGTGGGCGAGTCCAGCCCGGTGATGCGGAAGCTGTTGCCCAGCGCGCTCTGGATGGTGGCCAGGCTGATGATGCTGCGCTCGGTGTAGGGCGAACGTACGACGGTTTCCTCGCCGTCCTCCATCACCGTGCGCTCGCGGGTCTTGTGCTCGATGAACAGCACCGCCATGTTGCGTCCGATGTTGGTGCGGGTGGCGCGGTTCATCAGGGTGCCGCCGGTGCCGTCCAGGTTGATGTTGACCTGGGGCCGACCGTTCTCGTCGAAGCTGCGGTTGGCGTTCGAGACGCTGTCGCCGGTGATGATGACGTCGCGCATCAGGGTGGCGGTGCGTTCCGCGTTGCGGAAGGCATAGGTCTCGGTCTCGGCCTCCGGGGTGTCCGGCCGCGCCTCGAGGCGGAACTCCAGGTTGGCGGTGGCGCCGACGATGCGCTTGGCCGCGGCGGTGTCCTGCACGCCGGGCAGCTCGACGACGATGCGCGCCGGCCCCTGGCGCTGGACCAGCGGTTCGGCCACGCCGAGCTCGTTGACGCGGTTGCGCAGCGTGGTCAGGTTCTGGTTGACCGCGTAGTCCTGGATCTCCTGCACGGCGGTGTCGGTCAGTGTCATCGCCAGGCCGGCGCCGCGGTCGCGCTCGAGGTCACTGTACTCGAACTCGGGGAAGTCGCGGCTGATCAGGCGGCGGGCCTCGTCGCGATCTTCCTCGTTCATGAAGTCCATGTGGATCGAGCGTTCCTCGACCTCGGTATTGCGATAGCGGATCCGCTCGTCGCGCAGGGTCTCGCGCATGGCGCTGGCGTTGACCTCTAGGCGCTGGGTCAGGGCCGCCTTCATGTCGACCTCGAGCAGGAAGTGCACGCCGCCGCGCAGGTCCAGGCCCAGGGTCATGGGGGAGGCAGCCAGCGATTCCAGCCAGCCCGGAGTGGATTCGGCCAGGTTCAGCGCCACCACGTAGTCGTCGCCCAGGCGCTCGCTGAGCATGTCGCGGGCCTGGATCTGGTCGTCGGCGTTGTCGAGACGGATCAGCACGCTGCCGGCGTCGCGTTCGACGGACTGGATGCCGAGGCCGGCGTCGGTGAGGGAGCTCTCGAGCTGCTCGAGGCGGCGTTGGTCGAGGTTGAAGTCGCCCCCGTCGCTGCTGATCTGTACCGCCGGGTCCTCGGGGAAGAGGTTGGGGAGAGAGTAGATCAGGCCGACGGAGAGCACGAGGAGTATCAGCAGATACTTCCACAGGGGATAACGATTAAGCATGGGGGCCCTGCCCTCAGGTTGCTGATGATGGGACGGACGCTGCGCCATCACGAGCACCGGGCGGAGCCGGTCGGCCGGGCCCCGCCTCGGTGGTCGCAGGGCAGCCCGCACGGCCGGGTAGGCGTGCGGGCGCGGGGGCATCCGATCAGATGGACTTGAGCGTGCCCTTGGGCAGAACGGAAGCCACGGCGTTCTTCTGGACGCTGACCTCGGTGCCTTCGGCGATTTCCATGGACAGGAACTCGCTGTCTTCGCTGACCTTGGTGATGCGGCCCATCATGCCGCCGCCGATGACGATCTCGTCACCCTTGGACAGGCCGGCGATCAGCTGCTTGTGCTGCTTGGCCCGCTTGGCCTGCGGACGCCACAGCAGGAAGTAGAAGATCAGCACGAAGCCGACCAGCATCACGATCTGGGCGATGCCACCGCCCGGAGCGGCGCCAGCGTCCTGGGCCATGGCCGGGGAAATGAGGAAGTCCAGCATGTACGACGATCTCCTGAGTCGCGGGGAAACAAGACGCCTTCCAGCGGCGCTCGACGGCCGGCCACGGGGGCCGGCCGTCGATCAATTCGGAGCGGGGGGAACCGGCAGACCGCGCTGCGCGTAGAACCCTTCCACGAAGTTCGCCAATGTACCCGCTTCGATAGCACCGCGCAAACCAGCCATCAGGCGCTGGTAATGGCGCAGATTGTGGATGGTATTGAGCATCGAGCCGAGCATCTCGCCGCAGCGGTCGAGGTGATGCAGGTAGGCGCGGGAGAAGTTGCGGCAGGTGTAGCAGTCGCATTCCTCGTCCAGCGGACGGGTGTCGTGGCGGTGCTTGGCATTGCGGATCTTGACCGTGCCTTCCCCGGTGAACAGGTGGCCGTTGCGCGCGTTGCGGGTCGGCATCACGCAGTCGAACATGTCGACGCCGCGGCGCACGCCTTCCACCAGGTCCTCCGGCTTGCCCACGCCCATCAGGTAGCGCGGCTTGTCGGCCGGCATCCATTCGGGCAGGTAGTCGAGCACCTTGATCATCTCTTCCTTGGGCTCGCCGACCGACAGGCCGCCGATGGCGTAGCCGTCGAAGCCGATCTTCTCGAGGCCCTCGAGCGAGGCCTCGCGCAGCTCGGGATACATGCCGCCCTGGATGATGCCGAACAGCGCCGAGGGCGAGTCGCCGTGGGCGTCGCGGGAGCGCTGGGCCCAGCGCAGCGACATCTCCATCGACTTCCTGGCCTCGTCCTCGGTGGCCGGGTAGGGCGTGCACTCGTCGAAGATCATCACGATGTCCGAGCCCAGTGAGCGCTGCACGGCCATCGATTCCTCGGGGCCCATGAACACCTTGGAACCGTCCACCGGCGAGCGGAAGTGCACCCCCTGCTCGGTGATCTTGCGCATCTCGCCGAGCGAGAACACCTGGAAGCCGCCGGAGTCGGTGAGGATCGGCTTGTCCCACTGGGCGAAGTCGTGCAGGTCGCCGTGCTCCTCGATGACCTCGGTGCCCGGGCGCAGCCACAGGTGGAAGGTGTTGCCGAGGATGATCTCGGCGCCGATCTCCTTGACCGACTCGGGCGTCATGCCCTTGACGGTGCCGTAGGTGCCCACCGGCATGAAGGCCGGCGTTTCCACGGTGCCTCGCGGGAAGCTGAGGCGGCCGCGGCGCGCCCGGCCATCACTGGCCAGGTGCTCGAAGTTCATGAAGCATTCGTCTCGCATGGGGTCTCTCGAAATTCGTCGAAGCGGTCGGCCGGTGCATGGCCGAGCGGCTCGGATCAGCGGGCGCGCGTCAGCAGCATCGCATCGCCGTAGCTGAAGAAGGCGTACTCTTCGCGCACCGCCTCGCGGTAGGCGGCCATCACCGTCTCATAGCCGGCGAAGGAGGACACCAGCATCAGCAGGGTCGACTCCGGCAGGTGGAAGTTGGTGATCAGGGCGTCGACCACCCGCCAGTCGTAGCCGGGATAGATGAAGATGTCGGTCTCGCCGCTGTAGGGCGCGATCTCGCCGTCGTCGCTCTTCAGGCAGGCCGATTCCAGGCAGCGCACGCTGGTGGTGCCCACCGCGATGACGCGGTTGCCCCGGGCGCGGGCGGCGCGCACCTGCTCGCAGACCGCCTCGGAGACCTCGATCCACTCGCTGTGCATCTCGTGGTCGCGGATGTCGTCGGCGCGCACCGGCTGGAAGGTGCCGGCGCCCACGTGCAGGGTGACGAAGGCGCTTTCCACGCCCTTCTCGGCCAGGGCCTCGAGCAGCGGCTCGTCGAAGTGCAGCCCCGCGGTGGGGGCGGCCACCGCGCCCTCGCGGCGGGCGTAGACGGTCTGGTAGCGCTCGCGGTCGGAGAGCTCGTCCTCGCGGGTGATGTAGGGCGGCAGCGGCATGTGGCCGTGCTGCTCCAGCAGCTCCACCAGCGGCGTCTCGCCGAGGAATCGCAGCTCGAACAGCGCATCGCGGCGGCCCTCGACCACGGCGCGGATGCCGCCCTCGAACGCGATCTCGGTGCCGGGCTTGGGCGACTTGCTCGAGCGCAGGTGGGCCAGGCCGCGATGGGCGTCCAGCGGGCGCTCCAGCAGCATCTCGACGCGCCCGCCGCTGGCCTTGTGGCCGTGCAGTCGGGCCGGGATCACCCGGGTGTCGTTGAACACCAGCAAGTCGCCCGGGTCGAGGGTCTCGAGCAGGTCGGGGAAGCGGCGGTGCGCGAGCGAGCCGCTCTCGCCGTCGACGCACAGCAGCCGGCAGTCGCTGCGTTGCTCGGAGGGATAGCGGGCGATCAGCGCCTCGGGGAGCTCATAGTGGAAATCGGCGCGCTGCATGGGGTGAAACGTCCGGATGGTGGGATGAGAAGGGCGGCTCGGCCGAGCCATTGGCAAGCCGCCTAGGATACCCTGTCGCCGCCGCGAAGTCAGGGGTCGCGATTGACCTCCCGTCCGGCCCACGTATAATGCAGCGCCGTTGCCGGTGTGGCGGAATTGGTAGACGCAGCGGATTCAAAATCCGCCGGGTGCAAGCCCTTGTCGGTTCGAGTCCGACCGCCGGTACCATGAAATCAAGCACTTACCTCCCTCCTTGTGCTTGTTCTGAATTAAATCCCCTTCAAGTGTCAACAAGGTGTCCACGCCGGTCATCGTCTCGTCGTGCCCGTTGTCCTGTACGCCCTTACTGCCCCGCGTCCTGGCTCTTGTGTCCGTCGAAAGCTCAAGCAGCGTTCATTTATTAGTTTTCATTGATTCACTACGCCTCCCGTGGCGTATGCATATTGGAAGGGTGTCGGCATCCCTCAGCCCGACACATCCCCGTATCCTTCGCGGCCTTCTCCGGCCGCGTTTTTTATGCCCGGAGGCCTGGCTCGGGAGGATGGCGTTACGCCTAAAGATAAAAAATATTCGCATTTGCATTGACGGACGAGCGAGGAACGCTTACGTTGAGGACGTGGCGTTGATGAACCGCCACGGCTGACGGCCGCTAGGGTCAGCGGTTGTCGGCTTCTCCTCATTGCTAGTCACGGTCTCTCGCCGCCTCCTCAGGGCGGCTTTTTTTGGTCCTGCATTTCTTCCCGTTTAGCAGGTATTTCATCGAGCGAAAACGCCGCGATTGTCATTGAATCGATTCATCGGAAAAGACACTTCATTGACCTGAATCAGTTGTTTTCTTGTCGTTGAAACGATGCGGGTGGTCCTTGTCTACGTTATTGTTTTTCCGAAAGATTGCTCTCGTATACGAGAGCTTTTTAAGCGCTGATAAGGCCTGTTTTATCAGGGCTTACTGAAGCAATGTGCGGAGGTCGGCGAGGGATAATCGAGGCGTGTCTTGCTTGCTGCATGACACATTCCCTGTTTTGGCAGCGGCCTCTTGTTGGGCCGCTGTTTTTTTATCGGTCGACAACGGCTCGTGGCGGTGGGTGATTGCCGCGCCGGTTGGAGCATCAGTCGAGGCTGGTATCGCGAATGGCGGCGTTGATCAGGCAGTAGAGGCCGTAGCTCGCCAGTCCCAGGGCGACCGCACCGAGCAGCCAGGGGCCGAAGGGCTGGGCGGCCAGCACGTTGAGTGCGCCGCCGAGGCCTTGAGCCTCGCTCGGGTCGGTGCGCCAGGCCGCGAGGCACAGGAACAGGCCGATCATCTGGAACACCAGGCCGCGGGCGCAGAGCCCCCAGCGGGTGACGATGTCGGCCAGCCGCCGCTGCAGCGGCCCCAGGTCCTGGCGGTACCAGTTCTTGAGATAGGTCTGCCGCATGGCTCGCCACAGCTGCCGCAGGCCGATGGCGATGAATACCAGGCCGACGGCGAAGATCACGTAGAGCCCGCCCTGATGGCTCATCACCTGGGCGGTGTGGTCGCTGGCCGTGCCGTTGTTCGTAGCCTCGGCGGCGTCGCGCAGCAGGTCGAGGCAGTAGACGCTGAGGCTGGCGTGGATGAGCCCGCTGATCAGAAAGCCCAGTCGGGTGACCAGCCCCTTGAGGCCGTGCCCGACGTCCTCGGTGTCCAGCAGGGCCTGGAACAGACGCCAGGCGGCATAGGCGGCGAGTCCGCCTCCGAGCCCGGTGATCATCAGGTCGCCGAACGGTTGGCGGGCCAGGCCGAACAGGGCCTCCTTGGTGCCGACATTGTCGCCACCCAGGTCGATCGCCGCCAGGAAGGCAAGGCCGCCCACCAGCAGATAGACGATGCCCTTGGCGGTGTAGCCGGCACCAGCGGCCAGGGCGACGGCCCGCGTCAGTCGTGAATCGGGTCTTGGCATCGCGGGCTCCAGGGTCGCGGTGTCAGGCGAGGCCGATGATCACCAGGGCCAGGGTCGTGCCGGTCAGCAGATAGGCCGCCAGTACCATCAGGCCGTCTTCGGCGAGCAGCGCCAGTCCGAAGAGCGTCAACGCCAGGCCGCCGCCGTTGGCGGAGAAGGGCACCAGCTCCATCGGCGGCATGGCCAGCCCGATCAGCAGGCAGGTCAGGGCTACCGGCAGATGGGCCGGAGCGCGAGTGAGCCAGACCAGCCGCGCCTGCAGGATGCGATCGACCCAGCGGGCGGGGCGTAACAGTCCGTCGGTGACGCGCACGAAGCGTGCCCGGGAGACCCGCCGCTCGAGCAGGAAGCGTGGCAGCCAGAAGTGCTTGCGGCCCATCAGCAGCTGGGCCGCCACCAGCACCACCAGGCTGGCCATCAGGGTGGGCACCCCGGGGATGTCGCCGATCAGCGGGGCCAGGGTGATGAGCCCCGCGATCAGCAGGAAGGGCGCGAAGCTGCGCCGGCCCGCCGTGTCGAGGATCGCCTCCAGGCTCACGTCGTCTCGTTGCCGCCCGGCCTGCTGTACCTGGGTGATCAGCGTGGTCAGGCTGTTGGGCCTGTTCTGGGGCGGAGCTTGCTGGGCGTCGTCGCTCATGCGGTCCTTGGCGTCCGGGTCGAGGAGGGGCCGCCCGGCCGGGCAACCCACGACACGATATCGTATGATGTCCGGCCCGTCCTTACCCGCCTCGCCGGGGGAGCAGGGCGAGGCCAGGGAGGCCCTGCTGGGCGGAGGCGTCGCCGCCCCATCATCGACTCAAGGAGACCGTCATGCCGTTTTCGTTATGGATATCGCTGGCCGCGATCTGTGCCATGGGCGCGATGTCGCCGGGGCCGAGCCTGGCCATGGTGCTGCGTCATACCCTGGGCGGTGGGCGCGTGCCGGGCATCGCGGCGGCGATCTCGCACGCGCTGGGGGTGGGGCTCTACGCGCTGCTCACCGTGTGGGGGCTTGGCGAGCTGATCGTGCGCTTCCCGACGCTGTTCCAGGCGGTCACCTGGGGCGGGGCGGCCTACCTCGCCTGGCTGGGCATCAAGGCGCTGCGCGCCGGCCGCGGTGGGGCGGTCAACGCCCAGGCGGTCGCCACCACCCGAGGCCAGGCCGCCCGCGACGGCATGCTGGTGGCGCTGGCCAATCCCAAGCTGATCCTCTTCTTCGTGGCCCTGCTCAGCCAGTACGTGACCCCGGACATGAGCCTGGCGGCCCGGGCGATCATCGTGCTCACGGCGGTGATCATCGACGGCGGCTGGTACGTGCTGGTGGCCGTCGGTCTCTCCCATTCGCGGGTGCTGCCCTGGCTGCAGGCCCGGGCGCACTGGATCAATCGCATCACCGGGCTGCTGCTGCTGGCCCTGGCGCTGCGGGTGGTGTCCGGGCCGATCCTCTAGCCCGCTCGATTTCGCTCGCCGGCCTCAGTTCGGCAGGCGGGCGAGAATCTCGTCCAGCGGCGCATCGGGGGGCAGCACCCCGTAGGCGCCGCCTGCATGCTCGCCCAGCCGGCTACGGCAGAAGCCGTGGCTCACTGCCGGCGGGGCATGGCGCAGCAGCAGTGCGGCCTGAAGGCACTGGGCGAGGCGCTGGGTCAGCCAGCGGGCGCGTGGCTCGAGCGTCTCGGACGGCTCGTTCATTAGACCCTCCAGTCCGGCCTGGGCGCGGTCGAGCTCGGCGGACTCGCCCTTCACCGCATCCCACTCATCGCGCAGCGCGGCCAGCGCCTCGGGATGACGGCCGAGCACGCGCAGCACGTCCAGGCAGATCACGTTGCCGGAGCCCTCCCAGATCGAGTTGACCGGCGCCTCGCGGTAGAGCCGCGCCAGCGGCGTTTCCTCCACGTAGCCGATGCCGCCGAGGCACTCCATGGCCTCGGCCAGAAAGCCCGGCGCGCGCTTGTTGTGCCAGTACTTGGCCAGCGCCGGCAGCAGCCGGGCCAGGGCGCGCTCGTGGTCGTCGCCTCGCGCGGCGCCGTCGAAGGCTCGGGCGGTGCGCAGCGTCAGCGCCACGCCGGCTTCCACCTCCAGGCTCATGTCGGCGATCAGCGTTCGCATCAGGGGCTGTTCCGCCAGCCGCCGCCCGAAGGCCTGGCGATGGCGCACGAAGCGCCAGGCCTCGACGAGCCCCTGGCGCATCATCGCCACCGGCGCGGTGGCGGCATCCAGCCGGGTCTGCTGCACCATCGACAGGATGGTCGCCACGCCGCGATCGGGCTCGCCCAGAGGCCGGGCCCAGGCGTCGCGGTACTCGATCTCCGCCGAGGCGTTGGCACGGTTGCCGCACTTGTCCTTGAGGCGCTGCAGCTCGATGGGATTGCGCGTACCGTCCGGGGCGAAACGTGGCACCAGGAAGCAGCCCAGGCCGTCGCCGGTCTGGGCCAGGGTCAGGAAGGCGTCGGACATGGGCGCGCTGCAGAACCACTTGTGGCCGGTCAGCCGCCAGCCGTCGCCGGTGGATTGTGCCCGGGTGGTATTGGCGCGCACGTCGCTGCCGCCCTGTTTCTCGGTCATCGCCATGCCGAAGGTCAGTGCGCTTTTCTGCTCGGCGGGCAGCGGGCGGGGATCGTAGTCCCAGGCCAGCAGCTTCGGCGACCACTCTGTCATGGCCTCGGACGAGGCGCGCAGCGCCGGCAGGGCGGCGTGGGTCATGGTCACCGGGCAGCAGAAGCCCGGCTCGGCCTGGGTCAGCTGATAGAGGGCGGCGACGTGGGCCTGGTGCCCGCCGCGGCCCTCCTCCTGCCAGGCCACGGCGTGCCAGCCGTGGTCCAGCGCCAGGTGCATCAGTTCGTGATAGGCGGGATGATAGATGACCTCGTCCAGGCGCCGGCCGTGTCGGTCGAACAGCCTGAGTTCGGGCGGGTGGTGATTCGCCGCCTCGGCCAGTGTCTGCACTCTCCGGCTGCCGACCTCGCGGCCCAGCGAGGCCAGTCGTCGGGCGACCCAGTCCGGTGCCTCCCGCGCAAGCGCCTCCTGGAGCGGAATGTCGTCGACGAGGGCGTCGCGGTCCTCGGGCGGGGGCGGCCGGTTGGCCACCGTGTGGGTGGCCAGCCGGTCGCGGGGCGCGTGATCGTGCATGGCGGACCTCCGGCCAGCGGTCTCTCCTGAGCATGGCGGCTGCCGGCGGGCCGGTCAAAGCCGGCGAGGCGATGACGCGTGACGCTCGGGGCCTGACTGAGTAGGCTGAAGGCATTTCATCGGAGAGCCACGATGACCGACGACGCCCTGGCGCCCGCGCCGCTGCCTGCCCCCCGTATCGCCGATGAGAGCATCCAGCTGGTGGACGCCCACAACCGGCCCTGCGGCAGTGCTTCCCGGGCCACCATGCGCCGCTATCGCTACTGGCATCGCGCCACCTACATCGTGGTGCGCAACGCCGCCGGCGAGCTGTGCGTGCAGCGTCGCACCCTGACCAAGGAGGTGTTCCCGGGCGGTCTCGACCTGGCCGCCGGCGGCGTGGTCGGGGCCGGGGAATCGGTACACCAGGCCGCGCGGCGCGAGCTGGCCGAGGAGCTGGGCATCATCGGCGAGCCGCTGCGTCACGTGCTGGAGTTCGTGTATGACGCCGATGGCCACCACATCTTCGGCAGCGCCTATCTGGTCGACTACGACGGGCCGCTCACGCTGCAGGCCGAGGAGGTCGCCGATGCCTTCTGGTGTTCGCCCGAAGAGGCGATGGCGCTGGATGGCGTGACGCCGGATACCCGCCAGGCGGTGGAGACCCTGTGGCAGCGCGGGCGGCTGGAGGGGCGCGCGTGAATCGGCCGCTCGCACGCTATCCGGCATCGCTCTGACGTCGTGCTGGCACGGTCGCGCCGGGACTGGCGTCCCGCCATGCGGCGTGGCATCGTGGGGGATCAGACTGCGAGCACGCGCCATGAGCATCCATGATCACGATTGCCACACTTCCCATGGCGAGCCCTTCAACCTGCGCGCCCTGCGCGGCCAGGTACTGCTGATCGTCAACGTGGCGAGCAAATGCGGCTTCACCCCCCAGCTGCGCGATCTCGAGCGGCTCTATCGCCGCTACCGCGATCGCGGCTTCACCGTGCTGGCCTTTCCCTGCAACCAGTTCGCCCACCAGTCGCCGGAATCGGCCCAGGCCTTCTGCGCCTTCGGCGAACGGGAATACGGCGTGACCTTCCCGCTGATGGAGAAGGTCAAGGTCAACGGTGGTGGCACCCATCCGCTGTTCGTCGAGCTCAAGCGAGCGGCGCCGGGGGTGCTGGGCACGGGAATGATCAAGTGGAACTTCACCAAGTTCCTGGTGGGGCGCGACGGCCGAGTGATCCGGCGCTTCTCGCCGCGCGACGGCGAGGCGACATTAATCGAGGCGCTGGAGCAGGCGCTCGACGAATCCTGAGTCGTCAGGAGGGCACGTCCCGGCCACGGGCGATCATCAGCCGCTCCATCAGCTCGTTGAAGCGATGGCGAGCCATCATGGTGGTCAGCCCCGAGAACAGCGCCCAGGTCCGGCGTCGCCAGCCGGTCAGCCGCAGGTTGTGGGCCACCAGGCGCTTCATCAGCCGGTAGTCGTCGAACTCGCGCCATTCGCCGGCCACCGACATCTGCTGGCGGGTCAGCACCGGGGCCAGCTCCAGGCGGAACACCCATTCCAGCTCGCTATCGCTCAGGCCGTGGCGCTCGATCTCCTCGATCATGCGCGTGTAGTCGGTCTCCCGCGGTTCCCGCTCCAGCCACAGTGGCGCCAGCGCCAACCAGAGGTCGCCGCGCGTGTCGACGAGGGTCTGTGCGTCCATGGGATCTCCTGAGGGTGGGGGGGATGGCGAGCATCCTGCCCCAGCCGGCGGCCGCGCTCAAGGGCGGACAGCGCCGGGCGAGGCCGCTAGAATGTCGCCACGTACGAATTTCCTTTCACCGGGGCGGCGCTTGTCCGGCGCCCCGCTGCGAACGCCAAGAGGTCTAACGTGATCATCAAGCCCAAGGTCCGCGGTTTCATCTGCACCACCACTCACCCCGTCGGCTGCGAGCAGAACGTGCTCGAGCAGATCGAGGCGACCCGCGCCCGCAACCTGGACAAGAGCGCCGGGCCGAAGAAGGTGCTGGTGATCGGCGCCTCCAGCGGCTACGGCCTCTCCGCGCGCATCACCGCGGCCTTCGGCTACGGCGCCGATACCCTGGGCGTGTTCTTCGAGAAGCCGGGCACCGAGAAGAAGCCGGGCACCGCCGGCTGGTACAACGCCGCGGCCTTCGACAAGTTCGCCAAGCAGGAAGGGCTGTACAGCAAGTCCATCAACGGCGACGCCTTCTCCCACGAGGCCCGCGAGCAGGCCATCGAGCTGATCAAGCAGGACATGGGCCAGGTCGACCTGGTGGTCTACTCGCTGGCCTCGCCGGTGCGCAAGCTGCCGGACAGCGGTGAGATGAAGCGCTCCAGCCTCAAGCCGATCGGCGAGACCTATCGCGCCACTGCCATCGACACCAACAAGGACGCCATCATCGAGGCCGAGGTGGAGCCGGCGACCCAGCAGGAGATCGACGACACCACCGCGGTGATGGGCGGCGAGGACTGGGAACTGTGGATCGACGCCCTGGACAAGGCCGGCGTGCTGGCCGAAGGCGCCAAGTCGGTGGCCTTCAGCTACATCGGCACCGAGATCACCTGGCCGATCTACTGGCACGGCGCCCTGGGCAAGGCCAAGGAAGACCTCGATCGCGCCGCCGGCGAGATCGACAAGCGCCTGGCCGAGCGGGGCGGCAGCGCCAACGTGGCGGTGCTGAAGTCCGTGGTCACCCAGGCCAGCGCGGCCATCCCGGTGATGCCGCTCTACATCGCCATGGTCTACAAGGTGATGAAGGAGCAGGGCCTGCACGAGGGCACCATCGACCAGCTCAACCGCCTGTTCGGCGAGCGCCTCTATTCATCGCAAGGGCAGGGCGGCAGCGCCGAGACCGACGAGGCTGGCCGCCTGCGCCTCGACGACTGGGAGCTGCGCGACGACGTCCAGCAGGCCTGCAAGGACCTGTGGCCGCAGGTGACCACCGACAACCTGTTCGACATCACCGACTATGCTGGCTACAAGCACGAGTTCCTGAAGCTGTTCGGCTTCGAGCGCGACGACGTCGACTACGACGCCGACGTGGCGACCGAGCGGGACTTCGATGTCGTGAACCTGTAACGGGGCCCGGCGCGCCGGCGTCCCGTTTCCCGACTCACGCGCCAGGAGGTGCCCATGGACACACGGGACAGCAAGACGCCGGACGAGGAGCTGGAACACCTGCACGAGGTCAGCCAGCCCGAGGACTACGACCATCCGGAACCGGACGTGGAGCAGCCCGAGGCCCGCGAGCCTGACAGCGGTATGGCCTGGCTGCTGCCCGCGCTGATCGTGGTGGTGGCGGTGGTCGTCGTCGGCCTGCTGGTGATCGGCCTGACCGACTGAGTTGCGTCATGCGACGACGCCGGGCACGCGCCCGGCGTCGTCGTATTCGCGCGGCTGTTACGCTCGGCGCCTTCGGCCTAGAATGGGGCTCTGTTCCGCCCGCGAGAGAGCCCCCATGCCCGACGCTTCACCCCTTGCATCCGCCGTGCCGCTGTCCCGGCACGTGGGCGTGGTGGTGCTGCCGGGCTTCTCGCTGCTCGCCCAGGCCTGCGCCACCGAGCCGCTGGTGGTGGCCAATCGCCTGGCGGAGCGCAGCCTCTACCGGCTCTCCACCTATGCGATCGACGCGCGTCCGGTGCCCAGCGCCGCCGGCCAGGCGCTGGTGCCCGAGGCCTCGGCCGGCGAGCCGGATCAGGCCCTCGACATGCTGCTGGTCTGTGCCCCCGGACCGCTCTCAGGCAGCGTGCCCGAGGCGCTGCTCGGATGGCTGCGCCGGCTGGCCGCCGCCCGGGTGGTGCTGGGCGGCATCGGCGGCGGCACCGAGGTGCTGGCCCGGGCCGGGGTGCTCGAGGGCTACCGGGCGACCCTGCCCTGGACGCGCTTCGAGGCCTTCGCCCGCGACTACCCGCGGGTGCGCCTCTCCCAGCAGCTGTTCGAGATCGACCGCGACCGCTTGACCTGCGGCGGCGGCACCGCGGCCATGGACATGATGATGACGCTGATCGGCAGTCAGCACGGTGCCGAGCTGGCCGAACGCATCTCCGAGCACTTCGTGCTCGAGCGCATCCGCATGGGCGACGAGCCGCAGCAGGTGCCGCTGCGCACTCGGCTGGGCAACGCCCCGCAGAGTCTGATCGACGCGGTGGCGCTGATGGAGTCCAACATCGAGGAGCCGCTGACCACCCACGAGCTGGCCGAGCACCTGGGCATCTCGCGGCGCCAGCTCGAGCGGCTGTTCAAGAAGCACCTGCAGGCGGTGCCCAGCCGCTACTACCTCAACCTGCGCCTCCAGCAGGCCCGCAGGCAGCTGCGCGAGAGCGACCGCCCGGCCGGCGAGATCGCCCTGCAGACCGGCTTTTCCTCGGCGGCGCACTTCTCCACCGCCTATCGCAACCACTTCGGCATCACGCCCCGGGAAGAGCGTCTGGGCTGAGGGTTTCGGTGTCGTCAGGCGTGCTTTTGCGCCAGCAGGGCGCGGAACAAGGAGCCCATCATCACCGGGCGGTCGGCCTCTATGACGAAGCCGGCGTCTTCCAGCAGCGGCCGCGCCTGGCGGGTGATGTCGGTGGCGATGGCCGAGGTGACGAGGTTCAACGCGCGTCGGCCGAGCCCGGCCGGACGCGCGTCGGCCTGGAACTTGTCCATCACGCACAGCTGGCCGTTGTCGGCCAGCACCCGGTGTGCCTCGGCGAGGCCGCGGGCCGGGTCGGGCATCACCGCCAGGATCAGGTGCATCACCACCACGTCGAAGTGGCCGTCGGGATAGTCGAGGGCCTCGGCGTCCATCACGTCGGCCTGGACGTCGCGATGCAGCGCCCCGGCGCGCCGTTCGAGGCGCCGGATCATGGCCGGGCTGAGATCGGTGGCGTGCAGCTCGATGTCCCGTGGCAGCCAGGGCAGGTCGAGCCCGGTGCCGGCACCCACCAGCAGCACGCGCATGCCGGGGCGCCAGTGCACCTGTCCGAGCGCGGCCTGCCGGGCGCGGCGAAAGGCGCGCTCGGCCACGGCATCGTAGATCGGGGCATAGGCGTCGTAGCGCAGCCGGTTCCAGGCGGTGGTATTGAACATCCAGAAGCCTCCTCGGTCTGGCGTCACCTTAGCCGATCGCACCGTGAGGCGCCTCGACGGGCGCCTGCTTTTTTCACAAGTCGTCGTCCCATTGCTGAAAGACCCTCGGCAGGGGGCTCCCTATACTCGAATGATCCCCGATTCATCCTGAACGAGTTCGGCTCGAGACAACGGAGAACGTCATGACCCACACCCCGACCCGCAGCGATTTCGACCAGTACATGGTGCCCAACTACTCACCGCAGAAGACCATCCCGGTGCGCGGCGAGGGCAGCCGCCTGTGGGATCAGGAAGGCCGTGAGTACATCGACTTCGCCGGCGGCATCGCGGTGAACGCCCTGGGCCACTGCCATCCGGTGCTGGTGAACGCGCTCAAGGCGCAGGCCGACAAGCTGTGGCACCTCTCTAACGTCTATACCAACGAGCCGGCACTTGAGCTGGCGCGTACCCTGGTCGAGCGCACCTTCGCCGACAAGGTCTTCCTGTGCTCCTCCGGGGGCGAGGCCAACGAGGCCGCGCTGAAGCTGGCGCGCCGCTGGGCCTACAACACCCATGGCGAGCACAAGGACAAGATCATCTCCTTCCGCCAGTCGTTCCACGGCCGCACCTTCTTCACTGTCAGCGTCGGCGGCCAGCCCAAGTACGCCCAGGGGTTCGGGCCGGTGCCGGGCGGCATCATTCATGCCGAGTTCAATGACCTCGAGGCGGTGCGCGAGCTGATGGGCGACGACACCTGCGCGGTGATGGTCGAGCCGATGCAGGGCGAGGGCGGCATCCTGCCCGCCGCCCCCGAGTTCCTGCAGGGCCTGCGTGCGCTGTGCGACGAGCACGACGCCCTGCTGATCTTCGACGAGGTGCAGACCGGCGTGGGCCGTTCCGGCACGCTGTTCGCCTACATGCAGTACGGCGTGACCCCGGACATCCTGAGCAGTGCCAAGTCGCTGGGCGGTGGCTTCCCGGTGGGCGCCATGCTGACCACCGACCGTATCGCGCCGGCCATGGCCATCGGTACTCACGGCTCCACCTACGGCGGCAATGCCCTGGCCTCCGCCGTGGCCCTGGCTGCCGTGGAGCACATCGACACCCCCGAGGTGCTGGAGGGCGTCAAGCGTCGCCACGACCTGTTCCGCGAGCATCTCGAGACCATCAACCGCAAGCACGGCGTGTTCAAGGACATTCGCGGCATGGGCCTGCTGATCGGCGCCGAGATGACCGATGCCTACGAGGGCCGCGCCAAGGACATCCTGCCGCTGGCCATCGACGAGGGCCTGATGGCGCTGGTCGCCGGCCCCAACGTGCTGCGCATGGCGCCGTCGCTGGTGATCCCCGAGGCCGACATCGCCGAGGGCATGGCGCGCCTGGAGCGGGCCATCGCCCGGCTGGTGGCATCCGAGTGAGCCGCGGCCACGCCATGGACGCATCGGAATCATCCGCGGGAGGCCAAGCCATGCTGGTCGTACGTCCCACCCGGCCGGCGGACCTGCCGGCCCTGGAGCGGCTGGCGGGCAACGCCTCGCCGCGCCTGACCAACCTGCCGGCCCATCGAGACCGCCTCGAGGAGCGCATCATGCGCTCCCAGCGGGCCTTCGAGGCCGAGGTGGAGTTTCCCGGCGACGAGCACTACACCTTCGTGCTCGAGGACCTGGAGCGCGGCGAGGTGGTGGGCACCGCCACCGTGCGTGCCCAGGCCGGCGCCCGGGAGGCCTACTACACCTATCGCCAGGAAACCCTGATTCACGCCTCGCAGCAGCTCGACGTGCGCCGCGAGGTGCAGACCCTGTCGCTGTCCCACGAGGTCTCCGAGGCGAGCCTGCTGTGTGCCTACTCGCTGGACCCGCGCTACCGCGGCACCAGTGCCGAGAGCCTGCTGCGCCGGGCGCGGCTGATGTTCATCGCCCAGTACCCGGAGCGCTTCGCCGAGATCCTGGCGATGGCCTTTCCCGGCTTCCTGGACGACGACCAGCAGTCGCCGTTCTGGAACAGCGTGGGGCGTCACTTCTTCCAGCGCGACTACCAGGAGATCAACTACGTGGCCGGGGTCCGCTCGAAGAGCTTCATCGCCGAGGTGATGCCCCAGTTCCCGCTCTACCTGGCGCTGCTCACGCCCCAGGCGCGGGCCGCTATCGGCCGTGAGCACCCGGACCACGAGGCGGCACTCGACGAGATGCTGGCCGAGGGCTTCCTGCGTTCGCGCCACGTCGACATCTTCGATGCCGGCCCGGTGATCAAGGCCGAGCGCGAGCGGCTCGAGAGCTTCCGCCGCGCCGCCTGGCACCCGGTCCGTATCCGCCCGGCCCACTCGCTGCCGGACGCCGAGCCGGCGATGGTCGCCAACCAGCGTCTCGACGACTTCCGCTGCGTGGTGGCGCGCTATGCGCTGTCGCCCACCGGCCAGCTGATGCTGTCGCCGGAGCACGCCGAACGGCTCGGCGTGGAGGAGGGCCGCGCCGTGCTGGCCGCGCCGCTCGGCCTGCCGGGCGACGCCGACGACCCGGGCTACGACGAGGGAGAGCTGTGATGCGCATTCGACCGATCGCCCCGTCCGACCTGGACGAGCTGCAGGCGGTGGCCCGGGAGACCGGGGTGGGCTTCACCTCGCTGCCCGACAACCGCGACTTCCTGGCCGCCAAGATCGACACCGCGGTCAGCGCCTTTGCCCAGCAGACGCCGGTGGACCAGCGCCTCTACTTCTTCGTGCTCGAGGACGAGGCCAGTGGCAAGCTGGCCGGCTGCTGCGCCATCGAGGGCCAGGTGGGCCGCGAGGTGCCTTTCTATCACTACCGGCTGGGCACCCTGGCGCACTCCTCGGTGCAGCTCGACCTGCACCGCACCATCGACACCCTGTTCCTGAGCTCGGACCACACCGGCGACGCCGAAGTGGCCTCGCTGTTCCTGCGCCCCGAGTATCGCGGCGGCGACCGCCGGCACGAGCGCAACGGCGCGCTGCTGTCGATGGTGCGCTGGCTGTTCATGGCCCAGTTCCGCGACAGCTTCCCCGACAAGGTGCTGGCCGAGATGCGCGGCAGGTTCGACGCCGAGGGCAGGAGCCCGTTCTGGGAGTGCCTGGGCAGCAACTTCTTCCCCATGGACTTCAACGAGGCCGACCGGCTCACGGGGCTGGGGCAGAAGAGCTTTATCGGCGAGCTGATGCCCAAGTTCCCGATCTACACCCCCTTCCTCTCCGAGGAGGCCCGGGCCTGCATCGGCGAGGTCCACGAGCACACCCGCCCGGCGCTGGCGATGCTCAAGAAGGAGGGCCTGCGCTGGGAAGGGTTTATCGACATCTTCGATGGTGGCCCCACCGTGGAGGCCTACATCGACGACGTGCGCGGCGTGCGCCTGTCGCGGACCTGCCGCGTGGAGATCAAGGCCGACGAACTCGAGCAGGCCGAACGGCCGCGCTGGCTGGCCGCGACCACCTCCATGGCCGGCTTCCGCGCGGCCTGGCTGGGCCGCGGACCCGACGACGACGGCGTGGTGACGCTGAGCGAGGCCGAGGCGGCACGCCTCGAGGTCGCCGCCGGCGACACCCTGCGTATTCTGGATAGCGACGAGGAGGCGTGATGAAGGCGATGCAACGGCTGCTGATCGGCGGCGAGTGGCAGGACGGCGAGGCCGAGGGCTTCGCCAAGCAGGACCCGGTCTCGGGCGAGACGCTGTGGCAGGGCCACGCCGCCTCCGAGGCTCAGGTGGGCGCCGCCGTCGAGGCCGCCCGCGCCGCCTTCCCGGCCTGGGCGCGGCAGACGTTCGAGGCGCGCCAGGCGCTGGTCGAGCGCTTCCGCGAGGTGCTCGAGAGCCACCGCGAGGACCTGGCCACGGCGATCGCCGGCGAGACCGGCAAGCCGCTGTGGGAGGCCCGCACCGAGGTCGGCGCGATGATCGGCAAGGTGGCGATCTCGATCCGCGCCTACCAGGAGCGCACCGGCGAGCGCGAGCGCGACCTGGGCGAGGCCCGGGCGGTGCTGCGCCATCGGCCCCACGGCGTGATGGCGGTGTTCGGCCCCTACAACTTCCCCGGCCACCTGCCCAACGGCCACATGGTGCCGGCGCTGCTGGCCGGCAATACCGTGGTCTTCAAGCCCAGCGAGCAGACCCCGCTGACCGCCGACCTGACGCTGCAGTGCTGGCGCGAGGCCGGCCTGCCCGAGGGCGTGATCAACCTGGTGCAGGGCGCGGCCCCGGTGGGCCAGGCGCTGTCCTCCCACACCGGCATCGACGGCCTGCTGTTCACCGGCAGCGCCAAGGTCGGCGGCCTGCTGCACCAGCAGTTCGCCGGCCAGATGGACAAGATCCTGGCCCTCGAGCTCGGCGGCAACAACCCACTGGTGATCAAGGACGTGCCCGACCAGGACGCCGCCGTGCTGACCATCCTGCAGTCGGCCTTCCTGTCCGGCGGCCAGCGCTGCACCTGCGCGCGCCGGCTGATCGTGCCGGAAGGGCAGGTGGGCGATCACCTGCTGGACGCCCTGAGTGACGCCATCTCGCGGCTCCACGTGGCCGGCCAGTTCAGCGAGCCGGCGCCGTTCTATGGCGGCCTGGTCAGCGTGGCCGCCGCCGACGGCCTGCTGGCGGCCCAGGACGACCTCGAGGCCCGCGGCGGCAGCGTGCTCGCGCGCATGCAGCGCCTGGAGGAGAACACCAGCCTGCTCACGCCGGCGCTGATCGACGTCACCGGCCTGGAGGTGCCCGACGAGGAGCACTTCGGACCGCTGCTCAAGGTCCATCGCTACCGCGACTGGGACGAGGCGATGGCATTGGCCAACGACACCCGCTACGGCCTCTCCGCCGGGCTGATCGGCGGCGAGCGCGAGGACTGGGACGACTTCCTGCTGCGCATCCGCGCCGGCATCGTCAACTGGAACCGCCAGACCACCGGCGCCTCCGGCGACGCGCCCTTCGGCGGCGTGGGCGACAGCGGCAATCATCGCCCCAGTGCCTACTACGCGGCCGACTACTGCGCCTACCCCGTGGCTTCCATGGAAAGCGAGGCGCTGAGTCTGCCCGACAAGCTGCCGCCGGGGGTGACGCTGTGAGCCAGGACATGATGCCCAACCCGACCAAGGCACTCCGAGTGCCTGCTTATATAAGCCCAGCGGACTACTGCGCCTACCCCGTGGCTTCCATGGAAAGCGAGGCGCTGAGTCTGCCCGACAAGCTGCCGCCGGGGGTGACGCTGTGAGCCAGGACATGATGCCCAACCCGACCAAGGCACTCCGAGTGCCTGCTTATATAAGCCCAGCGGACTACTGCGCCTACCCCGTGGCCTCCATGGAGAGCGAGGCGCTGAGCCTGCCCGACAAACTGCCGCCGGGGGTGACGCTGTGAGCCGGGAACCCGACATGAGCGTGCGCGAGGTCAACTTCGACGGCCTGGTGGGCCCGACCCACAACTACTCGGGCCTGGCCCACGGCAACGTGGCCTCGATGAGCCACGAGGGGCTGGTGGCCAATCCCCGCGAGGCCGCGCTGCAGGGCCTCGAGAAGATGAAGTCGCTGATGGACGCCGGCTACGCCCAGGGCGTGCTGCCGCCCCAGCAGCGCCCGGACCTGGGGGCGCTGCGGGATCTCGGCTTCGCCGGCAGCGATGCCCAGGTGCTGGCCCGGGCCGCCGACGAGGCGCCCCAGGTGCTGCGCGCGGTGTGCTCGGCCTCCAGCATGTGGACCGCCAATGCCGCCACGGTGACGCCGAGCGTCGATGCGCCGGACGGCCGGGCGCATTTCACGCCGGCCAACCTGCAATCGAGCTTCCACCGCTACCTGGAGCCGGCCACCACCGGCCGGGTGCTGGCGTCGATCTTCGCCGACGAGGCTCGCTTCGCCCACCATCCGGTGCTGCCGGCCACCCCGGCCTTCTCCGACGAGGGCGCGGCCAACCATACCCGGCTGGCCGGCGACCACGGTGAGCCGGGCGTGCATCTGTACGTCTACGGCCGCCAGGCGTTCGGTGGCGACGGCATCGCGCCGCGGCGCTATCCGGCCCGCCAGACCCTCGAGGCCAGCCAGGCGGTGGCCCGTCAGCACGGCCTAAGTGATGCGCAGACGGTGTTCGCCCAGCAGCATCCCGAGGCCATCGACGCCGGCGTCTTCCACAACGACGTCATCGCCGTGGGCAACGGTCCGGTGCTGCTCTATCACGAGTATGCCTTCCGCGACGAGCAGGGCACCCTGGACACGCTGCGTGAGCGCATGGCCTCGCCGCTGATCCCGGTGCGGGTGCCGGTGGAGGCGGTGAGCCTGGACGACGCCGTGGCCTCGTACCTGTTCAACTCCCAGCTGCTCAGCAACCCGGACGGCACCATGACCCTGGTGGTGCCCGGCGAGTGCCAGGAGCGCGAGGCGGTGTGGCGCTGCCTGCAGGATCACCTGCTGGCGGGCCACAACCCGATCTCCGAGGTGGTGGTGAAGGACGTCAAGCAGTCGATGCGCAACGGCGGCGGCCCCGCCTGCCTGCGGCTGCGGGTGGCGCTCTCCGAGGCCGAGCGCGCCGCGCTCTCCGGCCGGGTGCTGCTCGACGACGCCCTGCACGGCGAGCTCGTCGCCTGGGTCGAGCGTCACTACCGCGATCGCCTGGCCCCGGCCGATCTGGCCGACCCGGCGCTCGCCAGCGAGACCCTCGCCGCCCTGGATGAGCTCACCGGCATCCTCAGACTCGGCAGCGTCTATCCCTTCCAGCGCTGATTCCCTCGACGCTGACGCGTTCCCGTCAACGAGTCGCCCCCGGCTCCGCCGTTCGGCGGAGCCGGGGGCGTCGTGCGCGTTCCCGCGTTAGCGGTTGACGTCGACCACCAGCCGGCCGTGCACCTTGCCGGCCAGCAGCTCGCTCGCCGCGTCGATCGCTTCCAAGAGAGCGATCTCCCGCGTCATCCCCTTGAGCATGTTGCGGTCGATCTCCTCGGCCAGTCGACGCCAGGCCTCGTCGCGCTCCGCCTGGGGGCGGGTGACGCTGTTGATGCCGAGCAGGGTCACGCCGCGCAGGATGAAGGGCGCCACGGTGGCCGGGAAGTCCATGCCCTGGGCCAAGCCGCAGGCCGCCACCCAGCCGTCTTCTTGGGTCTGGGCGCAGGCATTGGCCAGAGTGTGGCTGCCCACGGAGTCGATGACCGCGGCCCAGCGCGCCTTGCCGAGCGGCTTGCCGGGGCCCGACAGCTCGTCGCGGTGCAGGATCTCCGCGGCGCCGAGGGCCTTCAGATAGTCTGCCTCCTCGGTGCGGCCGGTGGCGGCGATCACGCGATAGCCGCGCTTGGCCAGTAGCATCACGGCGACGCTGCCCACGCCGCCGCTGGCACCGGTGACGAGCACGTCGCCGTGGGCCGGCGTGAGGCCCTGACGCTCGAGGGCGATCAGGCTCAGCATGGCCGTGTAGCCTGCGGTGCCGATCGACATCGCCTGGCGGGGGCTCAGGTCGTCGGGCAGGCGCGTCAGCCACTCGGACCGCACCCGGGCCTGCTGTGCCAGGCCGCCCCAATGGCCCTCGCCGATCCCCCAGCCGTTGACCAGCACCCGGTCGCCCGGTTGCCAGTCGCCATGGTCGCTTTCTTCCACCACGCCGGCCAGGTCGATGCCCGGTACCAGCGGAAAGCGTCGGATCACCGGCCCCTGGCCGGTGATGCCGAGGGCATCCTTGTAGTTGAGCGTGCTCCACTCGACCCGCACCCGGACATCGCCCTCGGGGAGGTCGCTTGGCTCGAGCCGGGTGAGGGCCGCGGTGCTCCGCTGATCTTCGGTCTGGTTCACCAGGATGGCTTGGAACATGGGATTCTCCTTTTTAGACCGGTTGTCTATTAATGGGCCTGATAAAGCCAGATGCGAACCAAGCGTCGCCTGTGCGACGGCTCAGGCCCGCCGTGCCGGCGGGGATGGAACCTTATCTCGGCAGTCGGGCCAGGTACTCCTCGCCGAAGAGCGTCAGCGGGGTGTCGTCCTGGACGATGCGCGCGCGCTGGACGGCGCCTTCCCAGCCGATCCAGAACAGCCCAGCCAGGCGCTCGCAGTCGGCTTCCGGCGCGAGGTCGCCGCGCTCGACGGCGAGCCTCAGGCAGCGTGCCAGGCGTCGCTCCCAGTCTTCCAGGATCGCCGTCAGGCGCTGGCGGTAACGGGCGGGAAGAATGGTGACTTCCTGGCACAGGTTGCCCACCAGGCAGCCGCGCCGAAAGCCGTGACGCGCCATGCCTTGCCTGGCGTCGTCCATGAAGTGGCCGATCCGATCGAGCGGCGGCACCTCGGGATCGAGCAGCCAGCGGTCGAGCTTGGCGGCGAAGTAGGCGGCGTAGCGATCCATCACCGCCTCGCCGAAGGCGTCCTTGCTGTCGAAGTAGTGATAGAAGGAGCCCTTGGGCACGCCGACTCGTTCCAGCACGCCCTGGATGCCGGTGGAGACGAAGCCCTGTTCGGTCAGGATCTCCACGCCGCAACGGATCAGGGCGTCTCGGGTGTCGGGGTTGTCGCGCGGGGTCCTGGGCGGACGGCCGCGGCGTTTGGTCGTCGTGGTGTTCATGCACACAATTTAGACCGGTTGTCTATAAAAAGGCAAGTCGAAAAAATCCGCCAGGTCGCCGGTCGTCCCGCGTTCACACGGCGTATGCTAATGCAACGTCTCCATTCCCTGTGCCAGGAGGGCCGTCGTGGCCGCAAGCAGCCTGCTGACCCTGATCGATGATATCGCCACTCTGCTCGATGACGTTTCGCTGATGACCAAGGTGGCGGCCAAGAAGACCGCCGGGATGCTCAGCGACGACCTGGCCCTGAACGCCCAGCAGGTCACCGGCGTGCGCGCCGACCGGGAGCTGCCGGTGGTGTGGGCGGTGGCCAAGGGCTCGCTGCGCAACAAGGCGATCCTGATTCCCGCGGCGCTGGCGATCAGCGCCTTCGTGCCGGTGCTGGTCACGGTGCTGCTGATGCTGGGCGGCACCTACCTGTGCTTCGAGGGCGCCGAGAAGCTGGCGCACAAGTTCCTGCACGGGAAGGACGACGAGACCGAGCACGCCGAGCGCGTGAAGGCCCTGGCCGACGAGGGCGTCGACATGCGCGAGTTCGAGCGCAAGCGCATCAAGGGCGCGATCCGCACCGACTTCATCCTCTCCGCCGAGATCATCGTCATCACCCTGGGCACGGTAACCGGCGTCGCCCTCGGCCAGCAGGTGCTGGTGCTGATCGGCATCGGGCTTTTGATGACCGTGGGCGTCTACGGCCTGGTGGCCGGCATCGTCAAGCTGGACGACCTGGGGCTCTACCTCAGCCGTCGCGAGGGTGCCCTGGCGGGGTTGGGGCGTGGCCTGGTCGCCGCCGCACCGAAGCTGATGAAGCTGCTATCGGTGGTCGGCACCGCGGCCATGTTCCTGGTCGGTGGCGGGATCCTCGCCCACGGCGTGCCCGTGCTGCATCACCTGGCCCGGGACGTGGCCGAGGTCGAACTGGCCGTGCCGGGGCTCGAGGCCGTGATCCACGGCCTGGGACCGATGCTGCTCAATCTCGGTATCGGGCTCGCCGTCGGCGCCGCGGTATTGGGCGCGGTGACGCTGTTCCAGAAGCTGCGGAGAGGCTGAGATGGCCGCGACGAACCGGTCCGGCCCGAGTGGCCCAGAGGCGGCCTATCGCGAGGCCCAGGAACGGCATGGCTTCGTCGATGATGTCGCCCAGCGGCGGGCCGTCGAGGCGCTGGAGAAGACTCACCGGGCCCTGGCGCGCGGCGATAAGGCGGTGGAGGGCGTCTATCTATGGGGCGCCGTGGGGCGCGGCAAGACCTGGCTGATGGACCGCTTCCATGCCGGGCTCGGGGTGGCGTCCCGGCGATGGCATTTTCACCACTTCATGCGCTGGGTGCATCGACGCCAGTTCCAGCTCTCCGGTACGCCCGATCCGCTGCGCCGCCTGGCCGCGGAGCTGGCCGACGAGGTGCGGGTGCTGTGCCTCGACGAGTTGTTCGTCAACGACATCGCCGATGCCATGCTGCTGGGGCGCCTGTTCGACGCCCTGTTCGAACGGGGGCTGGTGCTGGTGGTGACCTCCAACCAGGCGCCGGAGTCGCTCTATGCCGACGGCTTCAATCGCGAGCGCTTCCTGCCGGCGATCGCGGCGATCACCCGGCACCTGGAGGTGGTGCACCTGGACGGTGACCAGGATCATCGTCTCCATCCCGGGGCGGAGCAGCGCCGCTACTGGGTGCGCGAGCGAGAGCGGCCAGCACCCCTGGCGACGGTATTTGACACCCTGAATGCGGGGCAGAGCCATGACGCCAGCCCCGTCGAGCTGGGCCACCGGGCTATCCCGGTGGAGGCGAAAAGCGAGACGGTACTGTGGTGCCGCTTCGAGGCCCTGTGCGAGTCGCCGCTGTCGGCGCTGGATTTCATCGATCTGTGTGATCGCTTCCATCATGTGCTGATCGGCGAGGTGCCGCGCCTCGATGGGGGGCCGGCGATGAGCGGCATCGCCCGGGGCACCGAGGATGCCAGCCAGCGTGTGGAGGCCGGCGATCGCGAGCTGCCGGCGTTGACCCATCAGGACGATGGCGTGCGGCGTTTCATCGCTCTGGTCGACGAGTGCTATGACCGTGGCGTGCCGCTCTATATCGAGGCAGAGGTCCCCCTGGAGGCGCTCTATCGGCAGGGGCACCTGGCCTTTCCCTTTCGCCGGACTCTGAGCCGGCTGAGCGAGATGCAGCTGGCGCGCTTCGGCCATGGTTGACGCTCCTGGCCAGGAGGGGCACCGCCTGGCCCATTGCCCACGGCCACGCCGTGCCGGCTGCTATGCTGGTGACGAGCACGAACAGGGAGGCGTGACGTGACGGGATGGGTCTACTGGCTGGACATGGCGGGGGTGATCGTCTTCGCGCTTTCCGGGGTGATCCTTGCCTGCCGCTCGCGCATGGACCCCTTCGGCATGCTGGTGCTGGCCGCGATGACGGGTATCGGCGGTGGAACCCTGCGTGATCTGGTGCTCGGCGTGCGGCCGGTGTTCTGGGTCGGCGACCCCGCCTACCTGTGGGTGATCCTGGCCACGGTGGGACTCTCGATTCTCGGCTTCCACTATATCCATCGCCTGTCGCGGGTCTTCCTGCCGGTGGCCGATGCCTTCGGCCTGGCGCTGTTCACCGTGATCGGCACTCACAAGGCCCTCACCCTGGACGCGCCCGGCGTGGTGGCGGTGCTGATGGGGCTGCTGACCGGCGTGGCCGGCGGGATGATGCGCGACGTGCTAGCGCGCCGCGTGCCCATGGTGCTGCGCCAGGAGATCTACGCCACCGCTGCCATTGCCGGTGGGGTGGTGCTGGTGGGCCTGGACGCGCTGGGAACGCCCTTCGTGTTCAACGTGGCGGCGTCGCTGGCCACCACCCTGGGATTGCGGCTGTCGGCCATCCACTGGCGCCTGGCTCTGCCGGTCTTCGCCTGGGTGACGGTGGCTCCGCCCCCGGCGCCGAGCGAGGCGGATGGCGAGACATCGCCGCCAGCACCGCCGCGCCGGCCCAAGGCGCGGGTCAAGCTGATTCCCCCGAAGCGCTCGCGTCGGCGCAGGAGGTCCTCATGAAGCGGCACGCCCCATGGCGCTGGCTGGTCGGCGGGGCGCTGGCGCTCCTGCTGGCCGGCTGTGCCCTCGAGCCCGCCCCGCGGCCGAGCGACGAGGCGGTGGCCGCCGAGATTCGCGCTACCTACCAACGGGCCCTGCCGGCGCTATCGGTCGGCAGTCAGCGTCACTATGCCCAGCGGATGTATCGCATCACCGGCGAGGCGCGCTGGCTGCCCCTCAATCGCGACTACGGAGAGCGGCTGGTGGCGTCGCTGCGGGAGGAGATCGCCCGGCTGGACGAGCCCGGCTACGCGGCCCGGCGCGGCCGCGAGGGCGTCGAGGGTTACCCCGAGCGCACCGCCAAGCAGCGCCGTCGCAAGCGCATGCTCGCCGACTGGGGCGAGATCCATTACGCCAAGGGGCTGGCCTTCGACCTGACCCAGGCGCTCTACCACGGGCTGCTCAACGACCGAGACCTGCCCGGCCATCGGCGCGCGCTGGACTATCTGGCGGGCGTGGATTTCCGGGCCTTCGTGACTGACCCGGCCGTGCTCGACGTCTACGCCGCCCAGGTCGCCAATCTGGTCCACTACCTGGACGATCTGGGCGTGGCGGACCTGCGCGGCGAGGCGATCGCCGCCTTCCGCGCACGTTTCCCTCCCTCGCGGGACGCGACGCTGAGCCAGGCGCTGTATCGCAACAAGATCTACGGCATGACCCACTTCGTGATCGCCGCCAGCGACTATTACCAGAAGCCGGTATCGGCGGACGATTTCGCCTGGGTGCTCGATGCGTTCTCCGCCGGGCTGGCACGGATACTGACAGACACCAAGGAGGACATCTACACCGAGGTGGGCATCAGCTTCCTGCTGGCCGAGCGCGGGGAGGCGCCGGCCGTGGTGCGCCTGCGCGAGGCGCTGGTGGCGGCATACGATCCGGTGGCCGGGATGGTGCCCTCGGAGTCGGGTGGCACCGACCTCGACCGGGGCGAGCATCGCAACGTGCTGGCGATCATGCTGCTGGACTGGCCCGAGCGGCTGTATCCAGGGCCGTGCCTGTCGGCATCGGTTCAGGAAGGCGCGTCGACCGTCTGCCGGGGCCGGGCGCCCTCCAGCTGCGAGGCCAGCGTGCGCTTGATGTCGCGATAGAGCGGCAGCAGGTCGCGATTCATCTCGTACTCGACCTGCCGCTGGTCGATGTAGAAGGCGCCGCGCTTTCCGTGGAAATCGATGATGCGACCGACTGGAGTGAACAGGAAACCCGACATGGAGAGCAGTCGCGGCAGTCGTGGCTCCATCATGGCAAAGGCATGAGGGCGACCTGAGAGTCCTAGCAGAACATAGGTGGCCAGGAAGAGTCCGATCACGATCAGTGGGAAGGTCTCGCGCTGTTCGGGCGTGAAGGCATGTCGCGCATGCAGCAGGCCCTCTATTTCCTCCGTGGTCGAGCGTCGACGGAACAGTGGCGAGATCGCCAGTCGCGAGACCTCGCACACCGTCTCCTGGGCGAAGCGTTGCGGATGCAGCCTGGGATGCTCGAGGCTTTCGCCGGCGTAGTCCTCCAGGGGCAGACGCTGGACCCCGTCATTCCGACTGTCCTCCGGCAGCACCAGACGCATGCAGCCGGCCGAGAGGCCGGTGTCCCGATGCTCGATCAGGCATAGGATGGCGTGCTCGTCGTGGGCATCGAACTCCAGATGATGCAGCGGGTCCGCCGGCGCCTCGTAGCCCAGCTCCTCGCAGTAGACATCGTGCCGCAGCCGGAAGATGCGACGCCGCGTCTCCTCGTCATCGGCCAGTCGGAAGGTGAAGGCCTCGCGGAAGCGGTCGAAGAGGTGAGCGGGGACCCGTGAGCGGCGTGGTGTCTCCTTCGCGGTAGTCGAGGACATGGCTGTGCATCCCTGTGTCGTCATGTGGGGGTGGGCCTGGATCAGGCATCGTCGTCGAGAAGGGGGGCCAGCGGTCGTGGCCGTCCAAGGTGGAAGCCCTGGCCGTAGGTGATGCCGTAGGCCTTGAGCAGCGGCAGCACCTGTTCGTTGTCGACGAACTCGGCGATGGCCTGCTTGCCGAAGCCGGCGGCCAGGTCGGCGATGGCCCGGACGATCACACGACTGTCGGAACTGTCGGTCAGGTGGCGGATGAAGGAGCCGTCGATCTTGATGTAGTCCACCGGCAGCTGCCCCAGGTAGTGGAAGCTGCTGAATCCCACCCCGAAATCGTCGAGAGCGGTGCGGCAGCCCAGGTCGCGCATCGCCTGCAGCACGCCCCGAGCCGTGGAGAAGTCAGTGACCGCCGCGGTTTCCGTCACTTCGAGGATCAGCTGGTGCGGATCGGCGCCGCTGTCGGCCAGCTCCTCGGCGAGAAACTGCTCGAGCCCCCTGTCGTGCAGCGACTGACCGGAGAGATTCACCGCCAGGCTGATGCCTCGCGCCTGGAGCCGCCTCAATGCCTGGAGGCTGTGGCGTAGTACCCAGCGGTCCAGCTGCACGATCATGCCGTTGCGTTCGGCAACCGGGATGAAGTGGCCTGGCGAGACCAGGCTGCCGTCCTCCTCGCGCATCCGGACCAGCACCTCGTAGTGCTTCACGTCGCGATCCTCGAGGCGCATGATGGGCTGCACCATCAGCACGAAATCGTCTTCCTGCAGGGCCTTGCGCAGCCGCTCGACCCAGTAGACCCGCTCCTTCAGCTCGCTCTTGGCATTCTCCAGCGTGGAGAGCAGGTGCCAGCGCTGGTGGTGGTGTTCCTTGGCCTTGTACATGGCCACGTCGGCGCTGGCCAGCAGGTCGGCGGGCGTGTCGCCGTGAGCGGGGTACTGGACGATGCCGATGCTGGCGATGGCGCGGTGGAGTCGTCCACTGGCCCGGAACTGGATGGCCTCGAGCAGCTGGTTGCACTGCTGCGCCGTGCCGATCGCCCGGTCGGCATCGGCGCCTTCGAGCAGCAGGGCGAATTCGTCGCCGCCCAGCCGAGCCAGGCTGCCGCGTCGTCCCACATGGAACTGCAGCACGTCGGCGACTTCCCGCAGCAGCCGGTCGCCGGCGTGATGGCCGCTCAGCTCGTTGACCTCCTTGAACTGGTCCAGGTCGAGCAGCAGCAGGGCCCCTTGGCCGCCGCGAGCCAGCGCCGCCTGCACGAGCTCCTGGAAGTGACGCCTGTTGTGAAGCTCGGTCAGCGGGTCGCGTTCGGCCAGCCAGGTCAGGCGGCCCTCGGCGGCCTTGCGCTCGGTGATGTCGAGCCCCACCGAGAGGCGTGCCATGCCGGCGTCGCCGCCGCCGGTCAGCGGCGCGTGATACCAGACGATGGTGTGGACCCGGCCATCCACGGTGAGCAGGGGGCGCTCTTCTTCCTCGGCGCCGGCGGCATCGGCGATCGGTGAATGACCGGGCAGCGGGAAGATGTCATCGAAGCGGCGACCGATCAGCGTCGTCTCGTCGACCTCGAGGATCGACAGCGCATAGGCGTTGACCAGGCTGATACGCCCCGCGCTGTCCTGGGCGATGATGAACACCCGGGCGGTGTCGAGCAGGCCGCTGACGAAGTCGCGCTCCCGAGCCAGTTCGTCGACGCGCTCGGCGAGCTGCTCGCCCCGGGCCTGCACCTCGCCTTCGAGCCGTTCGAGCTGCCGGGAGAGCTCGACCGTGGTGCCCTCGAGCACGTCGATCTCGTCGGGCCAGCGTTTCGAGGTGGCGGGGATGGCCTGGCGGGCCTCGTCGAAGCCACCACGGGCCAGGGCCGGCAGTACACCGGCGACGCGCCGCAGACGCGCCATGGGGCCGAGCAGGATGGCCAGCAGCAGCAGCTCGGCGGCGAGCCAGCCGGCCACGCCAGCGCCCAGCAGGACCCGGGTGTCGTGGTTGATGGCGAGCACCTGGTCGGTGATATCCGAGATCAGCAGGAGGTAGCCGGCACCGTCAGTGGATCGAATCCGGGTCACGGGAATGGCCGACAGTTCCTTCAGGCGCTGCGCGTGGGGCAGCTGTAACGGGCCGTCGGCAAGCGTGTCCAGCGAGACCCGCTCGGCGGCCCGTCGCAGCAGTGACAGGCCCGGCTGCTCCTCGGTCAGGGCCAGCAGCTGGCCTTGCCACGCGGACAGCCGACGAGCCGGCACGGCGTCGTTGCTTGAGCGGGAAGAGGCGGCCAGCAGCGCGACCTCGCTGTCCGAGACCGACTTGACCTGGAGAATCACGTCGGCGAGCGTGCGCGACAGGATGACCAGGCCCACGCTGCGCCCGTCGATCAGTACCGGCACGGCGGCATACTGGCGGCAGCCGACGTCGCAGCGCAGGGTCGTCAGCGGTGTCTCCGTACGGATCACCTGTGAGATCCAGTCCTGGATCGGTCCGCTGTGCTCCGGCGCGCTGCCCCAGTGCGCCATCGCCTCGCCCCGGGTGTCGAAGATCCGGATCTCGTCGATGCCCGCGTCCAGCTGCAGGCTCGGCCATTGGGCCGCCAGCGAGGCACGCACGGCGGCGTGATCGTCGGCTTCCAGGGCCTCGCCCAATCCCGAGGAGGCCGCGGCCAGGCCGGCCAGCTGGCGCAGCCCTTCTTCCGAGCGCTGCAGGATCAGGCGCACCTCGCGGTGATGGAGCGCATGCTGCTGCAGGCGGCTTTCCTGGAACTGGCGCGTCAGGGTGGTATGGCTCAGCCAGCTGAACAATGAGACCAGCACCAGCAGCAGCAGGCTGCTGAGTGCGATCACACGCCAGGTCAGGCTCAGGGGGCGGCGCTGGCGAAACAGCGGGGGCAGGGTCATGTCGCCGGTTCCTTGGCTGTCATGAAGGAGCGGTCCGCACAGGGCTAGAAGCGAAACGCGATCTGGAACAGCAGCATGTCCCAGTAGCGGTCCGTGTCCGACGGGTCGGGGTTGTCCTGGGCAGGCAGCCAGCCGGTGCCATCGATGTAGTGATATTCGCCGGCCAGCATGATCCGCGGCGTGGGCGTCCATTGCAGGCCGAAGGTCCAGTCCCGGGCGAACTGCGAGTGGTCCGGGCCGGCGCCGCTGGCGGCGTAATCGTCGCCGGAGGGATCATCCCGGTTGGCCACGAGACGGTCGTAGCGTACCAGCCACTGCCAGTCGTCGAGGAAGCGCCGCTGGTATTGCAGGTACCAGCTCTCGCCGGTGGTATCGAAGTTGAAGCGCGGGTCGTTGAAGCCTTCCAGACCGGAGTTGCGCAGCGCGTACTCGGCGGTGAGGCTCCAGAGCTCGGCGTTGTACTGCAGTGACAGCACCCAGGGCCGGAAGTAGAAGTCGCCATCGCTGAGGCCGCTCTGGTGCGAGTCGAAGCGAGCCCCGACATCGGCATGGCTCAGGGCGGTGATGATGCGACCGCCGTCATGCTCGTAGCGCAGCTGGGCGATAGCGGAGGTGTCCGGGTCAAGATCGCCAGGAATGCGGTCCAGTCGAAGGGTCTCGAGCAGGTCGTCGCCGGCCTGGACGCGGCCGACGCCAGCTTGAAAGCTCAAGGTGCCCTGAGGCAAACGTTCCTCGTAGTAGCTCAGCACGCCGTCCGCGGAAAGTGCCAGCGAGCGGGTGCGATCGAAGTAGATCGACTGCGGCAGCAGGATGCCGGGGCGGGTGAAGGCCACGTCTCTGGTCTGATTGTAGAAACCGAAGGGGTTCTTGAAGCGCCCCAGCTGCACGCCGATATTGCGCTGCTGATTCGACTGAAGCTGATAGTCGATCAGGCCGTAGTCCAGCTTCGGCTCGGCATCGCCGCGCTCGCCGCCGGCTCGACGGCTGAGCACCTGGGCGGCGAGCAGGACATCCTCGTGGGGGCGCAGCGACACGTTGGCGCCGATCTCGGTGAATTCCAGGCTGCCGCCATGATCGCTGCTGGGGCCGAAGAAGTCGTTGTCGTCGGTGATGACCAGGGCCTGGCTCAGGAAGCCGTGCAGCTGCAGGGTGTCCAGCACCTTGCCTGGTTCGGCCTGCGCCGGGACGGCAACGGCCAGCAGCATCGCGCCGACAGCCCCGAAAAGGCGTGTCCTATTCCATGGTGATGACTTGGACGCGGTCATCCAGCTTCTCCCTTTCCAGATAGCCCAGGGCGCCTGGGGTGTCGGCAATTCGTTCGAGCATCTCCGCCTGGGTGCTCACTCGCTCGGGGGCCTGCCCCGTGCCGGAAAACACCGCACGATCCCAGGCCAGCTGTAGCTGGTGGGGATAGACCGAAAGCCGCTGCTTGACGAAGCGGGCATGCACGGGGTGGCGGTTGGGCAGCACGAAGATGCGGGCGGCCTGTCCGTTCGGCCAGGTACGCTGTCGCATGGCGAAGAGCGCTCGGGTGATATCGCGGGTCAGCGATTGCGTGGTGACGTCCGGATGGGCGACCAGCAGCACCGTCTGTGCCTCGTCATCGTCTCCCTGGTCCGCCGCGACCCATGGCGCGACGCTCAGCAGCGCGAGGCCAATGGCCATTACCACACGCCGGAGCATTCGGGCCCTCCCGGCCATGACACGAGCTTGGGGGTAACGCCACTGGGCGGGCGGCATGGCAGTTGGAGGCTTCGGGTGGCGCGGATAGGGCTCCATCCGGGAGCCGGCAATGAAGGCGAACAGGATGGGGACGATGGCGCTATCTCCCTGTCGACTCGTCGGGGGTTATCGTTATGCATCTCTCGGAGCGCCTCTGCCGAGGTGGACGGTGCGGGGCCCGCTGAGCGTTTCGGCACAGCTTACCTTTATCAGTGCATGACGAAAAGATAATGCAAATTGGCCCCTTCTGCTTGTGGTCATGAGGCTCGGCGGCACTGCCGCCGAGCCCGCTCTCAGCCGTAGACGCCGAAGCTGCCGGCATTGATCCACAGATGAGTGACGACGCTGGCGGCATATCCCAGGGCGATCACCGGTGACCAGCGCAGGTGGCCCATGAAGGTATAGTTGCCCCGCGCCTGGCCCATCAGCGCGACGCCGGCCGCCGAGCCCACCGACAGCAGGCTGCCGCCGACCCCGGCGGTGAGCGTGATCAGCAGCCAGTGGCCGTGGGACATCTCCGGCTCCATGGTCAGCACCGCGAACATCACCGGGATGTTGTCGACCACCGCCGAGATGACGCCGAGGACGATGTTGGCGCCGGTGGCGTTCCAGCCGGTGTAGAGAGCGTCGGAGAGCAGCGCCAGGTAGCCCATGAAGCCCAGCCCGCCCACGCACATCACCACGCCGTAGAAGAACAGCAGGGTATCCCACTCGGCCCGGGCCACCCGCTTGTAGACATCGAAGGGCACCACGCTGCCCAGCTGCTCGAGCATCTTCCAGTCGCCGCGCTGGGTGTAGAGGGTGCGCTTGCGCTCCAGCGAGCGAGGCAGCGTCTGGCGCAGGTAGTAGCCGAAGAACTGCAGGTAGCCGAGCCCGGTCATCATGCCCAGCACCGGGGGCAGATGCAGCAGCGTATGACAGGCCACGGCGGTGCTCACGGTGAGCAGGAACAGCACGATGATGCGCCGCGCCCCGCGCTTGAGGACGACATCCTCCTCGAGGCTGGCCGGCACGCGGTTCTTGATGAAGAAGCTCATCACCGCGGCGGGAATCAGGAAGTTCACCAGCGACGGCACCAGCAGGGCGAAGAACTCCTGGAAGTGCACGATGCCGGCCTGCCAGACCATCAGGGTGGTGATGTCGCCGAAGGGACTGAAGGCGCCGCCGGCATTGGCCGCCACCACGATGTTGATGCAGGCCAGGTTGATGAAGGGCTTGTCGCCCTCGGCGACCTTGGTGACCACCGCGCACATCAGCAGCGCCGTGGTCAGGTTGTCCGCCACCGGCGAGATCACGAACGACAGCACGCCGGTCATCCAGAACAGGGTCCGGTAGCTGAAGCCCTTGCGCACCATCCAGGCGCGCAGGGCATCGAAGACGCCGCGCTCGTCCATGGCGTTGATGTAGGTCATCGCCACCAGCAGGAACAGCATCAGCTCGGTGAACTCGAGCAGGGTGATGCGGAAGGCATGTTCCGACTCGCTCGACATCCCGGACTGCACATAGACCCAACCGATCAGCCCCCAGATCAGGCCCGCCGCCACCAGCACCGGCTTGGACTTGCGCATGTGGAGCTTTTCCTCGGCCATGACCAGCGCATAGGCCAGCACGAAGATCATCACCGCCAGGCCGCCGACGAACGACTGCGTCAGGTCCAGCGAGCCGGTCGCGGCGGCGGCGGGCGAGGCGAGCAGCGACAGCATGGCAAGGGCCAGCCAGCGGGCGGCGGGCAAGCGAGAGCGAGGCGGTGAACGATGGAGTGTCTGCATGGCGACGATCATCCCGTGGTGAAGTGTGTGGAGCATCCGGAAAAAGGGGGTTCACCCAACAGCCTACTGAGACGTGGCGCCGACGGGATTGCCCCTTTGGTAGGGGATAGCGGAGCGGATCAACGCTAAGGTCGCAGTCGGATGTCGGGATTCGGCGCCCGAAGCGGGAAAAATTGTGGCATCATCTGCTCCCTCCGGTGATGACCGGAATCGCATCGCCAACGACTTCAGGGCAGGCTCTCGACGCATGTTTCTCGATGATTACCACTCGCGCACGGACTCGCGGCTCTGCATCACCGCCGAGCAGGCGAGCCGTTTCGCCAAGCGCGTCGCCGGTGACTTCAACCCCATTCATAACCCGGATGCGCGGCGCTTCTGCGTGCCCGGCGACCTGCTCTTCGCCCTGGTCCTGGCTCGTTACGGCCTCTCCCAGCACATGACCTTCCGCTTCCTGAGCATGGTCGGCGCCGAGGTGCCGCTGGCCTTCGACGAGGACGACGACGGCCGGATCCGGGTGCGCGACGACAGCGGCAAGTGCTATCTCGAGGTGGAGCGAAGCGGTGACATCACCCGCGACGAAGCCGTGGTCGAGGCCTTCACGCGCTGCTACGTGGCTTTCTCCGGCAAGAACTTCCCGCACTACCTGAAACCGCTGATGGAAGACCGCGGCGTGATGTTCAATCCCAAGCGTCCGCTGGTGATCTACGACAGCATGGGCTTCTCGCTGGAGCGCCTGGACGGCATCGAGCCGGGGCTGGAACTGGCGGATGCGTCGCTGGACGTGGTCGGCAAGCGCGGTGATGCGCTGCTCGAGTTCCGCATCATGGCCGACGGCGAGGAAGTCGGCACCGGCTCCAAGAAGCTGGTGGTCAGCGGGCTTTGCGACTACGACGCCTGCACCATGGACGCCGTGGTCGAGGAGTTCTATCGCCTCAAGGCGGCCCACGACGCCGAGGCCTGAGCCCCTCACCTCACCGGGTTCGCCCCACCGTGCTCGACAGGACCGCCCTCCGGGGCGGTCCTTTGCGTCTGGGTCCACATGTCTGGCCTCGGGCGGTCAGGGCGACGACGGCAGCCCCAGCAGCATGCCGCCCAGGCCGCATAGCAGCACCACCCACCAGGCCGGGCGCTGCCACACCGTCAGCAGCAGAAAGCCCACCAGGGCCAGCGCGAACTCCGCCGGCCCCAGGATCGCGCTGGTCCACACCGGCTGGTACAGCGTCGCCGCCAGCAGGCCGACCACCGCGGCGTTGGCGCCGCGCATCACCGCCTGCAGTCCCGGACGGGTGCGCAGGGCGTTCCAGAACGGTATCGTCCCTGCGAGCAGCAGCATCCCCGGCAGGAAGATCGCCCCCAGCGCCAGCAGCGCGCCGGGCACCCCGTTCGTGGCCATGCCCAGATAGGCCGAGAAGGTGAACAGCGGCCCCGGCACCGCCTGGGCCGCGCCGTAGCCGCTGAGGAAGGCGTCCGGCGATACCCAGCCCGGCTGCACCACCTCGGCCTCAAGCAGCGGCAGCACCACATGGCCGCCGCCGAACACCAGCGCGCCCGAACGGTAGAAGGCGTCCACCAGGGCGATGCCCTGACCGATGCCGGCCTGGGCCAGCAGCGGCAGCCCGATCAACAGGCCGGCGAAGGCCAGCAGGCAGGCGGCGCCCGTGCGCTTGCCAAGGCCGATGTTCAGCACCGCCGGTCGTACCTGGCCGGCCTCGCGGAAGATCAGCCCGCCGGCCAGGGCGCCGAGCACGATGGCCAGCAGCTGGCCCATCGGGCCGTTCACCGCCAGCACCAGCAGCGTCGCGGCCACGGCGATGGTGGCACGGCGCCGGTCGGGGCACAGGCGGCCCGCCATGCCCCAGACGGCATGGGCGACGATGGCTACCGCCACCACCTTCAGGCCGTGCAGCAGGCCGTTGCCGAGCGGGCCGGACAGGCTTCCCGCGCCCAGCGCGAAGGCCATCAGCAGCAGCGCCGAGGGCAGGGTGAAAGCTGCCCAGGCGGTCAGGGCGCCTAGCGGGCCGCCGCGCAGCAGGCCCAGGGCGAAGCCGACCTGGCTGCTGGCCGGGCCCGGCAGGAACTGGCACAGCGCCACCAGGTCGGCGTAGGCGTGCTCGTCGAGCCAGCGGCGGCGCACCACGAACTCCTGGCGGAAATAGCCGAGGTGGGCGACGGGGCCGCCGAAGGCGGTCAGGCCCAGCAGCAGGAAGGTGCGGAAGACGTCGGCGACGCGAGAGGGTGGGGACATGATGGCTCCGGACAGGATGTGGCAAGGCGAGCTGATGGATGGCCGCGTGCGGGGTGGGCAAACGCCGGCCCATGCCGCAAGATGCCGACATTGTCCCGTCAAAGGATGACCGAGCGATGATACGCACACTGCTGGTGGTGCCGGGCGAGGCCGAACTCCGCGGCGGCGAGGAGCTGATCGCACGCTGGCGAGAACGTCCCGACAGCCATCTGTGGATCGACCTGCAGGGCGAGTCCCTGGCGGACGAGCGGGCCTTCCTGGAAGGCTTCGGTTTCCACCCGCTGGCCATCGACGACGTGCACCGCGAGCGCCATCCGCCGAAGATCGAGGAGTTCGAGGACCATACCCTGATCCTCTATCGCGGCATTTCCTCCTTCGACGCCGAGCTTCGCTACGAGCCCCAGCGGATCGCCTTCCTGCTCGGCGAACGCCTGCTGATCAGTTTGCATCCCGGGTTGGCGCTGAGCATCGACCGGCTGATGAGTCAGGATGCCGGCGCCCTGCTGGCGCGGTCGCCGGCGTTCGTGGCGCTGCGCGTCATGTATGCCTCCGCCGGTTACTATCTGGACGGCCTGCTGGCCTTCGAGACCGAGCTGAGCGACCTCGAGGACGCCCTGGTCGAGAACGGCAACGACGAGCTGATGCGACGGCTGATCGGCTATCGCTCGCGGCTGGTGAAGATGCGCCGCCTCTACAACTACCACCTGGGCATCACCCAGGAGATCACCGCCTACGATTACGCCCACCTGCCGCGCGGCAACGAGGAGACCCTGCATGCCATCAACGACGTGCACGAGCGCTTCGAGCGGCTGCACAGCCTGACCCAGATGTACTACGACATCTGCGGTGACCTGATCGACGGCCACCTGTCGCTGTCCTCGCACCGGCTCAACGAGACCATGCGGGTGCTGACGGTGATCACCGCGATCTTCGTGCCGCTGACCTTCATCGCCGGCATCTACGGCATGAACTTCAGCCACATGCCGGAGCTTGACTACCGTTACGGCTACTTCATCGTGATGGGCGCGATGCTGACGATCGGCGTCGGGCTGCTGTGGTGGTTCCGGCGCGTCAAATGGCTATGAGCGCAGCCGGTGGGGCATAGTGCCGCAGCGCGAGCGGCTTCCCCGCGGCCGCCCGGGCCCGTAGTCTCGAGGGTTCCCCCTTTCTGACGCGGTTCCGACCATGCATTCCCAGCGCGAACAACTCCATAACGAGCTGCATGCCCGGCCCTCGATCTACTTCGCCGGGCCGGCACACCTTCACCACTATGCCTTTCTCGACACCGACGGCGTCTGCGACGGTATCGTCCGGCGCCTGTGCGAGCTGAGCGACACCCAGCCCGCCGCCGATGCCGTCCAGGGCATCCTGACCCTCGACGGCGACCGAGTGCTCAAGTGGGAGCGCCATACCGAGTTCTTCACCCTCACCCTGATGGTGCCGATCGGCGACGACGCACCGCTGTGGCCGGCCCCGCCGCCGCGGCTGGCCGAGATCGCCGAGGCCCATCACGAGGCGCTGATCAGCGCCACCCTGATTCGCGTGGAGAACGAGGCTGACTGGGCCGGTGACACCGCTCACTATGGCTTCGTCGATCCCTCCGGCTCGCGGGTTGCCGGGGGCGATGCCACGGTGTGGAGCGACTTCCGCCTCGACGAGGTCGGCGTCAATCGCATGCTGCTCGTCAATCGCGCCCTCAACGATTTCCGCCTCGGCCGCATCGGCCGTCGGCTGCTCGAGATCGAGACCTATCGCATGATGGCGTCGCTGGCGCTGCCTCTGGCCAAGTCCCTCGGCGGTGAACTGGCGGGCTTCGAGGCAGAGCTCGGTGAGCTCTCCGACCGCAACGCCGAGGGGTTGCCCGAGGGGCCGCGTCCGCTGCTGGCGGCGATCGCCTCGCTGTCGGCCCGGCTCGAACGCAGCGGCGCGCGCAGTCGTCATCGCTTCGCCGCCACCGAGGCCTATGCCGGCATCGTCTTCGACCGGGTCGAGCGGCTGCGCGAGAGCCGTGTGGGCGACTGTCAGCGGCTGGGCGTCTTCCTGATGCGCCGCTTCCAGCCCACGGTACGCTACTGTGCCGCGGTGGATCGTCGCCAGGAGCGGCTGGCCGAGAACGTGGCACGCCTCAACGACCTGCTGCGGACCCGTGCCCAGGTGGAGATCGAGGAGCAGAACGTCGAGATCCTCAAGAGCCTCGACGCGCGCTCCAGCAGTCAGCTGAAGATCCAGAAGGCCGTCGAGGGCCTGTCGATCATCGTCATCAGCTACTACCTGTTCAGCCTGATCAAGCTGGCGCTGGGCAGCCTCGAGGCACTGGGCATGCCGATCGCCCCATGGCGGGCGGTGGCGGTGTTCGGGCCGCTGGCGATCCTGCTGCTGGTGGTGCTGGGGTGGCGGATATGGCGGGTCAAGAACCACTGAGGCCGCCAGCGGGACGGTCGGGCGCCGGCGGCTGCTGGCGCCCGGCGGGCATCACTTCAGATAGATCTGGCCCTGCTCGTAGAGCGAGCGGCAGTCATTGGCGTCGTGGTAGCGATCCTCGTCCAGGTTGATCGAGTGCACGCCCGGGCCGCCGAAGCGGGGGTCGTCGCATTCGCCGTCGTTGGCCCACTGGCTGGTGTTGTCGCCCCACTCGATGCCGTGGGACGACCCGCCGGAACCGGTGGAGACGTTGCCGCCGCCCCAGGCGGGAGACGCTTCGGAAATGTAGAGCTCGGCCTCGGGCAGGTTGCCCGACTGGTAGGTGCCGACCCAGATGTTGTAGTTGCCCGAGGGCGGGTTGTTCCACACGATGCCCGGGTTGGTGCCGGCCGCGGTGGAAAAGTCGTCGTTGCAGTGCCAGTTGCCCGCGGCATCGAAGACCACCAGAGTGGTGTCCGCCTGGGATTCGGCGTAGATGCTCAGCTGGTACTGGCCGGCCTGGTAGTTGAGGTCCAGGTCGGGATCGCCGCTGACGTAGCCGCTGCAGTTGGGCCCCGCCTCGCTCGCGGATCGGCTGCCGCCGGCGGTGAGCGAGGTCACGTGGGGGTCGGGCTGGAAGCCCGAGTTGAGATTGACGGTCCCGTAGGTGGGCGTGGCCTGCCAGTCCAGGGCCTGGGCAGCGGCGCTGAAGCACAGCAGCGGAAGAGCCACGAGCGCAGCCTTGCGATGAATCGACGACATGAGTCTGTTCCCTTGCGATGTTTTGAGTCTTGGTGCGTGGCGCACCTCTCAATACTACTTAGCCCCCCGTGAAAGTCACGACGTCTCCTCCTTCTGGCCCAGGCCCTCATCCCCCTGGCGGAGCGCCTCCAGCCGCGCGTAGAGGTGTTCGGTGAAGAAACCGTGCATCAGGAAGCGCTGGCTGAGGTTCCAGGGACCCACCAGGTAGTGCGGGTACTTGTTGTAGGCCAGCTCGGCGAGGCTCGGGTCGTCGATCATGCGGCCGATGCGCAGCGCGATCGACTGGTCGAGGTTGAAGCCGTTGATGGCGTCGCGGTACTCCTCGCGGGTCAGCAGCAGGCAGAACAGGCACATGAACAGCACGTGGGCGCTCTCGAAGTCGAGTACCTGGGTGCGGCGACGTTCGAGCGTGAATTCGGCCATGTCCAGCGGCCGCCAGTGGTCCCAGCGCAGCGCGCCGGGCGGGCGTGGCGCGGTGTCCTGGCCGCGCTCGCCGAGCTCGGCGAAGGCCCGGAACAACTCCTGGTCGTGATCGACGAAGCTCGCCGTGAGCATGTCCTCGATGCGCCGGGGATACAGCGTCAGCGGCTCGACATCGCCGGCGGCGCCGTTGTCGATCAGGAAGTTGATCACGTTCGACTCGGTGGCGTAGTGGCGCAGGATCAGCCGGTTGGCCTCGGGGCTGACCACGTGCCGGCAGAACCAGCAGATCAGCCGCTGCAGCAGGCCGTGGGCGCGGAACTGCGGCAGCGGCAGTCGCTTGAGAAACCAGGTCAGATGCAGCAGCGCGCCCAGCACCAGCTGCAGCAGCGGGCGCAGCGACCAGCGTGTGGGGCGTTCCATGTCGTCGAGCCAGAGCCGCAGCGCCTCGCGCTCGATCGGCAGGGTGTCGTCGGCCTCCAGGGCGCGCAGGAAGGGGCTACGTCGGCTCATGGTCGATCTCCTCGAGCTGCAGGGCATAGAGCCGCGCCACCACCCGGGCGGTGCGCAGGATCGCACGGCGCTCCGCCTCGCCGCGGCAGACCCGGTCGAGCATCGCGTAGAGCTTGTCCAGGTGGGCATCGTCGTTGGCGCCGTGATAGCGCATGAAGCGCGTGGCGCCGCCGTCGCCGCCGAGGGCCGCGTCGATGCGCCGGGCCCAGTCGTCGGCCATCTTGTGGCCGAGCCCCTCGATGATCCACATGGCGCCGATCAGGTCGACCGGGTTGGGCTGGCTGGCGCGGTGCATCATGAAGGCGTGCAGCGCTTCGCTGCCGGCGTTGCGCTCGGCGTGGACGATCGTCTGTCGCTCGCCGCCGGCCGCCACGTAGTCGGCCTCCAGCATCTCGTAGTCGCGGTGTTCCTCCCGGGCGTGCTCGATCACCATCGAGCGCACGTCGGCGAAGTCGCGCTCGAAGCTGGAGGCGCCGCGGGTGATCCAGCGCGCGCCCTCGATCACCTGCTGGCGCAGGTGGCACAGCAGCCGGCGGTAGTCCTCGTCGGTGAAGCGGTCGCGCTCCAGGCGCTGGAGGATCGGCACCCGGCTCAGCTGGCGCTCGAAGTCGAACCAGACGCGCATCAGGCCCTGCAGGCAGGCCTGGCCCTCGGAGGTGGTGACCTTGTCGCTCATGAGGTGGCCTCCCTGACCAAGGTGAGGTGCATGTAGACGTTGTTGAAGCGCCCGCTCTCGGGCACGAAGCACAGCAGGGTCTCGCCCTCGGCGAGCTCGCGGGTGCGGCGGAACTCGTCGAGCATGATGAACAGCGAGGCGCAGCCGGTGTTACCGCGGGTGTAGAGGTTGGTGTACCACTTCTCCTCGGGAATGGCGGCGCCGGCCTGGGTCAGCATGTCGTAGATCTGGCCGCGGAAGTGATGCGACGAGTAGTGGCACAGCAGGTGGTCGACCTCGTCGACCTTCACCCGGCCCTCGTCGATCAGCCGCAGCAGGCCGTCGACGCCGAGCTTCACCAGGTGGTCGAGCAGCCGCACGTCCTGGCGGATCAGCAGCGCGCCGTCGGCCTCGGCCTCGGCGTAGGTGGGGTAGTCCTGCCAGCTCGGGTGGCGCCCCTGGCCGTTCGGTCGGCCCACGCTCATGCACACCGGGAAGGCGTCGGCGTGGGACACGCCGCGAATCCAGTCGATGCGAAAGCTGAGGCCGCGCGGGCGATCCTCCAGCAGCAGGGCGCCGGCGCCGTCGGAGAGCATCCAGCGCAGGAACTCGGCGTTGAAGTCCGGCGTGGCGCCGGCGGCCTCGAAGCGGCTGGCCTTGAACAGCCGCGAGGCCAGCTCGCTGGCAACCACCAGCGCATTGCCGTGCTCGCCGGCGCGGATCGCCGTCCAGGCCGCCTTCAGCGCCATCATGCTGCTCGAGCAGATGCCATGGCTGGTGTGCAGCTCCAGGCTCGGCAGGCCCAGCTCGGCCTGCACCATGCTGCCGAAGCCCGGCAGCACCAGGTCGCCCTGGCTGGTGGCCACGCTGAGCATGTCGAGGCGGGCATCGGGCAGGTAGCCCTGATCCAGGCAGTCGCGGCCGGCCAGGGCGGCCATCTCGCCGTTGCTGACGGTGGTGCGATGCTCGGCGTCGATGGCGTAGTGGCGTGTCTGGATGCCGTTGGATTGCAGGATGCGCCGCTTGAGCCGGCTGGGCCTGCCGTGGACTCGGCCCAGCACCTCCTCGATGCGCGCGTTGTCGACCGGTTCTCCGGGCAGATGGTGGCCGGTGCTGGTGATGTAGACGCTCATGCCGGCCTCCGGCGCTTCAGGGCGAACACCAGGCAGCGCAGGTTCTCCTCCGCATAGGGGAAGATCGCCAGTACCGCCATGAAGGCCAGATAGCCGGGCAGGTAGCCGTCACCGCCGTGGGGCGTTTCCAGCGGCACCAGCGACAGCTGGCCGGCCCAGTTCAGGGTCAGCAGGTCCGCCACCACCGGGCCGTTGATCACCGCGATCAGCGCCAGCATGTAGAGCGGCAGGCTGGCCAGGTAGTTGTGGGCGTGCATCTCCCAGATGCTGATGTGGCGGCGCGGGGCGGCGTAGTGGACGTCCCAGTGGGCGACCAGCTCGTGCAGTATCCAGGCCGCCAGGCAGATCAGCAGCACCAGCACGTTGACCTCAAAGAGCAGGCAAAGAAGGATCGGAATGCCGACCTGGAGGCCCATCAGCGAATGGACCAGCGACTCCTTGAGCCCCGAGGTGGCCTCGATGCGGGTGGCCCGATGGCAGCACCAGTCGACGAAGCCGGCGATGCCCCATAGCGGCAGGAAGACGAAGAGCAGGACCTGGATCAGCAGCGCATCGGTGGTCATGGCGTGACCTCGCGGCGATGGCGGAACACGGTGGGTGACACAATGAGGATCTCCTTTCCATGGAGGGGTATCAGTGTTATGAAACACTGTTCGAAAACAAGTCTAGCCGATCGCCGCTCAAATGCAAACGATCGTTTGAATCGGCCGTGGCGAGGGCCGTCGCCATCACGTCAGTGAGCGTGGCGGAACGGCGGAGCGTTTGGGTTTCGCGGCGCGAAGCGGTGCAGAGAATATAAGTCATGGCGCATGGAAAAGCTCGCCGCCGGCAGGCGTCGGGGTGGGGCACTATGCTGAGGGAGCCATTGTGCTTGCCCCGAATACTGCATAGGGAGGTTCACGCCATGTCCACGACATCCATCGCCGCCCGGCTCGGTCTGAGCCTGTCGCTGACGCTGCCGCTGATCGCCGGCACGGCGCTCGCCAGTGAGGGGCAGGACCTGGTCTTCCAGGGCGACGCCAGCTTCCAGGGGCCCCACGGCGGCCAGGCGATTCAGGCGGCGCTGGTCGACACGGCCCTCGACGAGACCATCGCGGTGGAGACCGGCAAGGTCTCTGCCGAGGATGCCCCGAGCTTCGCCTTCACCTTTCCCGGCGCGCTGGAAGCGGACGGCCGGTACGCCGTGCACTACTGGATCGATGCCAACTTCGGCGGCGGCACCGCCGGCAACTGCGACCCCATGCAGCACGATCACCAGTGGAGCGTGGCCATCGAGCCCGGCGACGGGCCGGTGACGCATACCGAGCGTCACGATCCCTCGACGCAGAGTGCCGTCTGCGACACCTTCCGCTGAGCCCGCCGTGCCTAGAGCTTCACCTTGCCGCGCAGCGCCTTGGTCTGGCCCTTCTTGACCTTCTTGTCGACCCGGCGGCGCTGGGAGCCCTTGGTCGGCTTGGTCGGCTTGCGCGCCTTGCGCTGCTGGATCGCCTGGCGGATCAGCTCGCGCAGCCGGTTCAGCGCGTCTTCCTTGTTGAGCTCCAGGGTACGGTGCTCCTGGGCCTTGATCACGATCACCCCGTCCTTGCTGATGCGCTGGTCGGAGAGCGCCAGCAGGCGTTCCTTGTAGAACTCCGGCAGGCTCGAGGCGGGGATGTCGAAACGCAGATGCACCGCCGAGGCGACCTTGTTGACGTTCTGCCCGCCCGCGCCCTGGGCGCGGATCTGGTGAATCTCGATCTCGTGGTCGGGCACTTCCACGGTATTGGAGATACGCAGCATGCTGTCCTCGCGGTGGGTGAATGAATAGGGTGAATGAGCAGGGTGAATCAAGAGGGGGATGAACAGGGGTATCGGTGGGTGGAGCGGCCGTTCAGCCGCGCCGGCGCAGCGGTTCGAGCAGCTCGCTGAGGCCGTTGTGGTCGATCTCGTGCATCAGCTGCAGCAGCTGGCCGATCTGGCCCGCCGGGAAGCCCTCGCGGGCGAACCAGGCGAGATAGGGGCCGGGAAGATCGGCGATCAGGGTGCCTTCGTACTTGCCGAAGGGCATGCGCTGGGTGACCAGGCGTTGCAGATCCTCGGGTTGCAAGGCGCCGCTCCTCTAGGGTGAATGAAAACGAGGCCGCAGGGTACGCCACCGGGAGCCAGGCGGCCAGTGGGCGGTGGATTTCCCGCTCCGCCCTTGAATCCCGGCGGGCCGGCCCGCATGCCTGTCTGACATCCATGGCACATGAGGGACCTTCCCATGACCACCCTGGTGATCGGCGCCAACGGCCAGATCGGCCGCCTGTTCTGCGAGCTGGCCCAGCAGGCCGGCGAGCCCGTTCGGGCGATGGTTCGCAATGACGACCAGCGCGCCTGGTTCGAGGCGCGGGGCATCGAGACCGTGATCGGCGACCTGGAGGGCGAGCTGCGTCATGCCTTCGAGGGCTGCGACCAGGTGGTGTTCACCGCCGGCTCCGGGCCGCACACCGGCCCCGACAAGACGCTGCTGATCGACCTCAACGGTGCCATGCGCGCGGTGGATATGGCCGCCGAGCGGGGTCTCGAGCGCTTCGTGATGGTCAGCGCCCTGCGCGTCGACGACCCGCTGGCCGGACCGGAGAAGCTGCGCCCCTATCTCGCCGCCAAGCGTGCCGCCGATGCCTATCTCAAGGCCGCCGAGGTGCCCTGGGCGATTCTCAAGCCGGGCCGCCTCACCGACGAGGCGGCCACCCGGCGCGTCGCCGCCTCGCTGGAGGAAAACGGCGGCCACAACGACGTCTCCCGGGCCAACGTGGCCCATGCGCTGCTGCATCTGGTGCAGGGCAAGGCGGAGAACGACCGCGAGTATCCGCTGCTGGACGGCGAGCGTGAGATCGACGCGGTGCTGGCCTGAGGCCTCTCAGCCCACCAGGGTCCGGTTGCGGCCGTCCCGTTTGGCCCGATAGAGGGCGCGATCGGCCCGCTCCAGCAGCAGATGGCTGGCCTCGTTCGCCTCGAGCGAGGCCAGGCCGGCCGAGATCGTCAGGGGGATCCGCTCCTCGCCCAACGGCGTCGCCGCGAGCCGCTCGCGCAGCCGGTCGATGGCGCAGCGGGCTTCGGTCTGGCGGGCACCGGGCAGGATCACCAGGAATTCCTCGCCGCCCAGGCGTGCCAGCACGTCGTAGCCGCGCAGCGCCTCCTCCATGCGCTCGGTGGCGCCTTGCAGCACCCTGTCGCCCACCGCATGGCCGTGGCGGTCGTTGACCAGCTTGAAGTGATCGAGATCGCAGATCGCCACGCACAGCGACGTGCCATGGCGCCGGGCACGCGAGATCTCCTCCTCCAGTCGGGCCAGGCCGGCGCGACGGTTGAGCAGCCCCGTGAGCTCGTCATGACGGGCCAGGAACTCGAGGCGCTGTTCCATGGCCTTGCGCTCGGTGATGTCGGTGATGAAGGTGATGCGCCTGGGGCGGCCGTCGTCGCCTTCCTGGCGCAACGATTCGACGATGATGCTGCGTCGTTCGCCGTCGCGGCGAACCACCTCCCACTCCTGTCGATCGTCGTGTTCGGCCTCGCCCTGCATGAAGTCGCGATGCCGCGCGAGCATCGCCGCCTGGCTGGCTTCCGGCATGATCAGGGTGAAGGGCCGGCCCAGCAGTTCCTCCTCCGCATAGCCGTAGAATGCGCAGTAGGCCGGATTGACCATCTCGTAGGTGCCGTCCTCGCTGGTGATGCAGATGCCGATGGGTGCGTCACGCACCAGTCGCGGCACGCCGTCGGAGCGGGTCAGGGTCAGCGGCATGGGCTCATCCTCGGTCCAGCGGGCGGGGAAACAGCGCATCGATGCGCCGGGCCGGTGACTCGGCCAGGGCGTCGAGGGCCGGCCGGGCGAAGTAGTAGCCCTGCTGCAGCGGAATGCCGGCCTCGAACAGCCAGCGCGCTTCCTCGGCGGTCTCCACGCCCTCGGCGATCAGCGTCACGCCGAGCGGGCCGGCCATGGCGGCCAGCGCCTTGACCATCGCCTGGCGGCGCGGGTCCCGGTGGCAGCCCTGAATCAGCTGGCGATCGATCTTGAGCTTGTCCGGATACAGCTCGGTCAGCACGTCCAGGTTGGCGTGGCCGGTGCCGAAGTCGTCCAGCGCCACCCGGAAGCCCGCCTGGCGGTAGGCCTTGATGATCGCCGCCAGATGGTCGCGGTCCACCACGCGCTCGGTCTCGACGATCTCGAAGATCAGCCGCTCCAGCGGCCAGCCCACGCGACGCGAGACTTCCAGCGTGGCGCTCAGGCAGGCCGCGGGCTCGTAGACCGCGTTGGGCAGGAAGTTGATCGAGAGCGGCACGCTCATGCCGAGCCGGCTGGCCTGCTCGATGGCCTTGACCCGGCAGGCCTGGTCGAAGCGATACATCAGCCGGTCGTCGACCTGGCGCAGTACCGAATGGGCAGACTCTCCGTCAGGGCCTCGCACCAGCGCCTCGTAGGCGTGGATCTCGCGGCGGCCGACGTCGATGATCGGCTGGAAGGCCATGGCGAAGTCGAAGGGTAGCTCGATCTCGCAGCGGTTGCAGTGATTGGCGACCCTGGCGCAGTGTCCCATGGTGGTTCCTTTTTCGATGCGCTCGCGACTGCGGAGCAGTCAAGGGAGAGGCGATGGCGTGCATTTTATTTTACTTATTTTTAATCATGTATCGCTATTGTACAAGTTTAATCCCGTCCTCGACGCGCCACGCCTCGAGCGGCATCATCCACGCGCCCCTGATACATGAGGAACGACCCCCATGAGCGATGCTGAAGCCCCACTGTCGGCCCGCGTGCGCCGGCTGCTGGAGGCGGCCCCCGATGACAGGCTGCCGTTGACCTACCAGCGGCTCGCCGAGGCCCTGGCGCTCACGCCGCCGCGTACCATTCGCCGCGTGGCGCTGGCCCTGGAACAGCTGATGCGGGAAGACGCCGCCGCCGGCCGTCCCTTCATCGCCGCGCTGGTGGTCAGCCGACAGGGCGAGGGCCTGCCGCGCACGGGCTTCTTCGAACTGGCCGTCGAGCTGGGACGCTTGCCGGAGGATCCGGCGCTCCAGGCCGAGGCCTGGCGGGAGGAGTTCCGGCTAGCCGTCGACGACCACAACCACAACGACCAGGCCTGACAACGACGACGCCCGCCGGAGAGGCGGGCGTCGGGGCTCGGGCGAGCGGAAGCGCGTATGGAGGGCGCTGTGGAGAGTGCCGTGGAGCGTCAGTCGTGGCGCCAGTGGCTGACCAGCAGCGTCGGCACGATGATGATCATAAGGCTGATCACCAGCCACCAGAAGCCGTCCTGATAGGCGAGGATCGAGGCCCAGCCGTCGGGTGACACCGCATCGCTCGGCGCGCCGCTCGAGGCGATCTGCCGGCCGTGCACGCCGGTCTGGTGCTCGAGCAGGATCACCAGCCCGGCGGTGCCCAGGGCACCGCCCAGCTGCATCACGAAGTTGAGCATGCCCGAGCCGTAGCCGGTCAGCCGCGCCGGCAGCGCGGCGATGGCGTTGGCCAGCGTCGGCGGCGGGAAGGCCGCCATGCCGATCGCCATGATGCCCATGATGCCGGCCAGCGCGGCGAAGCTGGTGCCGGCGTCCATCTGCGCCATTCGCCACACCGCGTACGCCGTGCTGGCCAGGCCCGGCAGGGTCAGCCACAGCGGCGGGTGGCGGTCGCTGAGCCAGCCGACCAGCGGCACCAGCACGCCGAGCACCGCCGTGGAGGGCAGGTAGATCATGCCGGTGGTGACCGGACTGAAGTGCAGCACCGACTGCACGAACTGCGGCAGCAGGTACATCACGCTGTAGAAGGTGCCACCGAACAGCAGCATCGCCAGGGTGCCGACCACGAACAGCCGGTAGCGGAAGATCGACAGATCCATCAGCGGCTGCGCGCAGCGCCGCTGCCAGGCCACGAAGGCCGCGCCGGCGAGCAGCGAGAACAGTGCCAGCCCGACGATGCGCGGGTCGCTCCAGCCCCAGCGCTGGCCGCTGGAGAGCGCCGTCAGCAGGGCGAACACGGCGGCCAGCAGCAGCCCGGCGCCGGCCCAGTCGAACGGCGGCAGCGGCCCGCGGCCTTCCCTGGGCGGGAGGAAAAACCCGCCCATCACCACCGCCGCCGCGCAGATCGGCAGCGGCACGAAGAACACGTAGTGCCACGACAGGTGCTCCACCAGCCAGCCGCCGATCACCGTCGCCAGAGTCAGCGGCAGTCCCAGGCACATGCCGTACATGGCCACCGCCATGCCACGCCCCTCGGCGGGATAGACGTCGAACAGCACCTGCATCGCCAGCGGCCGGATCAGGCCGGTCATGGCGCCCTGGATCACCCGGGCGGCGACCAGCATCGCCATGCCATTGCCCAGTCCGCCGAGGATCGAGGCGGCGATGAAGGTCAGCAGCAGGCCCGCATAGGTGGCGCGCTGGCCGACGGCGTGCACCAGCCAGGGGGCCACCAGCAGCGACACCGTGGTGGAGGCCAGGAAGCCCGTGGAGAGCCACTGGGCCTCGGCGTCGCTCAGGCCGAGATCGTCGCTGATGAAGGGAATCGCCACGTTGACGATGGTGATCGACATGCCCAGCGCCACCAGGCCCAGCATCACGGTGAGCGTGACCCACAGCCGATAGCGGGGGCCGTAGCGCAAGTGGAGTCGGTCCCTCTGGGTCATGGCAGTCGCCTCGCGTCGGAGGTGGACGGGGAGCACGGGGTCGGGCGATGCAGGGGCGGCCGGCGCTGGGTCGAGCAATGAGAGGTGACATCCGGCACGGGAAGACTCCTTCATGCGGTCGGGGGAGAGGGCGGTGTCGACGGTGCATGGCGGGCGGTGGCCCGGCATGACGCGCGAAAAGAGAGCCGGCCTCCTGGTGGAGGCCGGCCCGAAATCGAAGGAAACAGCCAACCATGCGCCGGTGCTGGCCAGATCATAGTTCGCTACCTAATTATTCTACCGCGTCGGAGCCGGCTTGGCTAGAGAGGGGGAAGCGTCTGGCGCCGGGGTGACCGCATGTCGGCACAGCAACGGAAGTGAGCGCTGACCCATGGCGCGGCATGCTAGCCTGACGCGATGCCTGAGGACAGCGCGATGAAGGGAGGCACGCATGGAAGAGATCGGCCTGAGCGGGCTGGTGACGAGGGAGTGGCTGGGGCAGGGCGTCAGCCTGGTGGCATTGGCGCTGTGCGTGGCCGGCTTCGCCAGCCGGCGCGACGATCGGCTGTTCGTGCTGCTGCTGTTCGCCAACGTGGCCTTCGCCGCCCAGTTCGCGCTGTTCCAGAGCTGGGTGGCGGCGGGCATCTCGGCGCTGATCGTGCTGCGCATCGTCCTGGTGCGCCGCTACCCGGGCAACGCCGCGGTGATGGCCGGGGTCCTCGTCGCCACCCTGGCGGTCGCCCTGCTGACCTGGAGCGGCCCGCGCGACGTGCCGGCACTGCTAGCCGGCCTGCTGGGCACCTGGGGCATGTTCATGCTGCGCGGCATCGCCATGCGCGCGGTGCTGGCCGTGGCGGCCTTCTGCTGGGTGATCAGCAACCTGCTGGCCGGTTCCATCGGCGGCACCCTCGCCGAGACGCTGATCCTCCTGACCAATGTGATCACCATCTGGCGCCTGCGCCGCGCCGCGCGGCGCTATGGTCTGAGCCCCTGAGCCCAGTTGACTGAGCTGAAGAGGCTGAGCGCCGAGCCGGGCCGGCCCGAGCGGTTTACATCTGGGCGACCAGATAGTTCTCGCGGCCGACCAGCTTGATCAGGCGCAGCTGCTGTTCCAGCCAGTGGGCGTGATCTTCCTCGGTGTCGGAAAGCAGCGGCAGCAGGATGGCGCGGGTGTTGAAGTCGCGCTCGCGTTCGCAAAGGGCGATGGCGGCCTTCAGGGCGTCGCCCACCTCGTACTCGAGCTGCAGATCGTAGCCGAGCATCTCTTCCACGTCCTTGCCGATGCGCACCTCGGTGCGGGTGTGGATGTCCGGCTTGCCCTCGAGCATCAGGATGCGCTCGATCAGCTTCTGGGCGTGGCCCTTCTCGTCGTAGAACTCGTGGTCGATGCGCTCATGGAGCTTGGTCAGCCCCATGTCGGCATACATCTCGGCGTGCACGAAGTACTGGTCCATGGCGGCGAGCTCGGCGGCGAGCAGGCCGTTCAGGGCGTCGATGATCTCTTGGTTGCCTTGCATGAGCGTTCTTCCTTGTCGAGGTGACGTATCAGGTGCGCATCCTAGTTCGGAGCGCGAGGTTGGTCAATTTTTCCTGATATATCAATGGTTTGAGATTGTCTTCGCGTGCGATTCGCATTCGGTCCAGGTTTCGCGTCCAGGGGGGGCAGCAATAGTTTGAAAGTCGTCGAGCGAAGGCTAGACAAGGCAAAAATCAGCGAGAAAGCGGAGTTTACGAGCTGTAAATGAGCATTTTGAGCTGATTTTTAACGCCGTATAGCCGAGCGCAGACACTTTCGGATCAGTGCGAAACGCCGAAGACGCTTTTCAGGTAGCGCACATAGGCCTCGTCCCGGGACAGCATCTTGCCCGGGGCATCGGAGATCTTGGCCACCGGCTGGCCGTTGCAGGCCACCAGCTTGATCACCATGTTCATTGGCTTCACGTCCGGCAGGTCGCAGGTAAGGCTGGTGCCGATGCCGAAACTGGTGCGGATGCGCCCGTCCAGCGCGGTCTTGATGCCCATCGCCGAGTCGAAGGTCAGGGCGTCGCTGAAGATCAGCGTCTTGCCGCGCGGGTCGATGCCGAGCGTCTCATAGTGGCGGATGCACTTCTCGGCGAACACCATGGGATCGCCGCTGTCATGCCGCAGGCCGTCGAACAGCTTGGCGAAGTACAGATCGAAGTCGGCCAGGAAGGCGTCGAGGTTGATGGTGTCGGTCAGCGCCACGCCCAGATGGCCGCGATATTCCTGTACCCAGGCCTCCAGCGCGGCGCGCTGGCTGTCCACCAGCCGGCTGCCGAGCTGCTGATGGGCCATCACCCACTCGTGGGCCATGGTGCCCATCGGCGCCAGGCCGTGGCGCCGGGCGATATCGACGTTGCTGGTGCCGACGAACTGGCCGGGAAACTCCTTGGTCAGCACCTCGACGATGGCCTCCTGCACCGGCTGGGAGAGCCGCCGCCGGGTGCCGAAGTCGGCCAGCCGGAAGTCGGCCAGCTGGGCCGGCGTATAGTCACGGCGCAGCCGGTCCATCTTCGCGCGCAGCTGTGACACGGCCTGATCGACGCTGGCCCCGGGGTTCCGGGTGTGATTGCGCACTTCGCTGATGATGGCGAGGATCACGATCTCGAACAGGATGCTGTGCGTCCAGGGCCCGTCGATGACGATGCACAGCTCGCTGCCCTCCATGTGCAGGTCCACATACTGCGGACGGAAGCGGTACAGCTCCAGGAAGCGAACGAAGTCCGGCGACATGTAGGCGAAGCCGCTCAGGTAGTCCGATTCCGCCTCGCTCAGCGACAGCGAGGCCAGGCCGTCGATCTGGGCGCGGATCTCGTCGAGATAGGGGCGCAGGTCCTCGGCGTCGCGGCAGCGGAATTCCCAGGTCACGCTGGCATTGGGGTAGTTGTGGTGAACCCCTTGCATCATGGTGAGCTTGTACCAGTCGGTATCCAGCAGCGAGGTGATGATCTGACCCGGGGCGCGGTACGTGGCCGCCATGAAGGATGCTCCCTGTGAATGATGGTGGACCGCTGCAGCGGCCCGCGAGACCGGCGTCTCGCGGGGGCATGATGGTAGCGTGTTCACGATTCGGTGACGAATCGGCCTCCTTCCCTGTTCCTGCCCCGTCGCCGGCCTCAGGCGGACAGGCGTGCCGTCAGGTCCTCGAGGAAGGTCTGGATGCGCGCGGCATTGGTGCCCAGATCGCTCCGGCCGAGGCGCGAGGCCGAGCGCATGTCCACCGTGGTGCCCGCTGGCGTCGGCGTCAGGCGGATCACGATATCGTCCTCGAAGCCGAACCAGCGGGTGGTCGCCACCGCCTCGAGCCGGCGTTCGGAGACGGCCGCGATCGTCCAGCCGCGTGCCCGGGCCAGAGCCTCGGCGGCATCGCGCACCTCCGGCAGGGGGCGGGCGATCTCCAGCGGCCCCAGGGCCGGGTAGCCGGAACGCTGGGCCTCGGCGAAGGCGCGGGGGTAGTCGAGCGCGTTGGGCGCTTCCCGGCGCGCCTCGGCCAGCGCCTCGAAGGCCGGCGGATCGGCGAGATCGGTGGTGATGTCATGAATCGGCGGCATGCGGCGGGCCAGCTCGCGCAGCTGAAGCGGCTGGGCCACCATCGCCACCACCGCACCGATCACCAGCAGGCTCGCCAGGGCCGGCTTGCCGCGCCGACACAGGCCGGCGATCAGGAAGGCCAGGGCGGCGACGCCCGCCGCGCCCACGGCCAGCAGGGCGCCGCGATGCAGCAGCGAGAACGACTGCCCGAGCGTCAGCCATTCCATCCGGTAGGCCGGCCCTGCGCCGCCCATCAGCGCCGCCGCGAGGACGAGCAGCAGCGTGGCCAGCCAGGCCAGGGCGACCGGCCAGCGGCCGCCACGAGGTCGGGGCTTGAAGGTCAACGACATGGCGTGGCTTCCTCCCTTGGTGGTGTCCGAATGTCGATGGCGGCGATGGTCCCCTAATATAGTGCCCGAAGCCGCTCGTGCCGATGCCCGCCCTCTGTCGCCCCCGATAGCTCGACGATATGGCGCCCATGATGGCATGCCGTAAGCATGTTAAGTATCTTGTTGGGGTCTTGGCAGGGACGGCGATTCGTCCGACCCTGCCTGTTCGAACGTGAATCCCGCGAGGTCCCATGAATCCGACCATCGAACTGCTGAAGTCCCACCGCTCGGTACGCAAGTTCACCGACCAGAAGATCCCGCACGAGCTGCTGCGGGAGCTGGTCAGCGCCGGCCAGGCCGCCGCGTCCTCCAACCATGTGCAGGCCTACAGCGTCATCCACGTGACCACCCCGGCCAAGCGCGAACAGATCGCCGAGCTGGCCGGTGGCCAGGGCTATATCGCCAGCGCCTCCGACTTCCTGGTGTTCTGCGCCGACATGAAGCGGCCCACCGAGGCTTCCGATCGCACCGGTGCCAACGTCGTGCGCGGCATGACCGAGCAGCTGCTGGTGGCCAGCGTCGACACCGCGCTGATGGCGCAGAACGTGGCCGTGGCCGCCGAGTCCGAGGGCCTCGGCATCTGCTACATCGGCGGCATCCGCAACAACCCGCAGGCCGTCAGCGAGCTGCTCGAGCTGCCGGACCACGTCTACCCGGTGTTCGGCATGTGCATCGGCCACCCGGCCCACGATCCGGACGTGAAGCCGCGCCTGCCGGTGGAGGCGATCCTCAAGGAAGACCGCTACACCGACGATCGCGAGCAGGTCGACGCCTACGACGACGAGATGCAGCGCTACTACGGTGAGCGCACCGGCGGTACCAAGGACACCAACTGGTCGAAGAGCCTAGGCCCGCTGTTCGACACCAAGCTGCGTCCTCATATGCGCGACTTCCTGGTCAAGCGCGGCTTCGAGATGAAGTAAGCGCTGCCCGAAGACACAAAAGGCCGCGGCGATTGCCGCGGCCTTTTTCATCTGCCCCTGCCCAGGCGCCAGCGTCTCGAACTGATCCCCTTTTTTCGCGACCTTCTGCCCCTGTTATGGTCCCGGCCGTTCTGTCATCTTGACCGCCCACGACAGGGGCCGCGGGACGCGGGCCGGTTTCCAGGGTTTGAGGGGTGTCATGATGATCTACGTCGCGTTCTTCCTGATCTTCGTCGGTGTGACGTTCGCGCTGCATCAGGTGTACAGCGTGCACTATGCGATCAACTTCGAGGACGAGGAGGAGCGCCCGGAGCGGGTCAACCGGGCGCTGACGACGCTGGCCGACGAGGCCGAGGGCTGCCGCGACGGTGAGCCCTCGAAAGGGTTCAAGCAGGAGGTCGCCCGCATCTTCGGCGGCGACGTCGCCCCGCGCCTGGTGCTGGCGGCGGTGGCGCCGGGCCGGCAGAAGGCCTTCGCCGAGCCGCTGCTGCGCCGCCGCGGGCACATCGATACCCGCGGCGAGCTGACCGTCGCTCACCTGCCGGGCTGGAAGAGCCGCCCGCCGCGGCACTATCGGCGTGGGCCGATGCTGGTATTGGTCATGGCCTGCAGCCTGATGGCGCTGTTCTGGGGCGGTATGAGCATCTTCGCGACGGCTTACCCGGTGGCCGTGCCGGCCCTGGCCTGGATCAACGACCTGGCCGTGCTGACCGGGCTGGTCTATGCCTCGGCGCTGCTGGCCTTCGCCGCGTCCAGGCTCGACCTCTACCTGCACGACCTCCAGCAGATAGGCCGGCTGGAACGGCGCCTGAACGGAGCGGAGTGAACATCGCTTCAGAAAGTGTCGATCAGCTCGCCCAGCGTCGCCATGGCCGCCTCGCTGCGCGGCGTCCAGGGATGGCCGTAGCTCAGGCGCAGGCAGTGGCGAAAGCCCTGGGTGGCGGAGAAGATCGGCCCCGGCGCCAGGCTGATGCCATGCTCCCGGGCCAGATGGAACAGGCGCAGCGAGTCCACTCGCTCGGGCAGTTCGAACCACAGGAAGTAGCCGCCGGCCGGGCGCGTGGCCCGGGTCTCGGCCGGAAAGTGTTGCGCCGCTGCGGTCAGCATCCGGCCCTGCTGGGTCTCCAGTGCATGGCGTAGCCGGCGCAGGTGGCGGTCATAGCCGCCGTACTGGAGATAGTCGGCGATGGCCGCCTGGGCCGGCACCGAGGGCGAGATGGTGGTCATCAGCTTGAGCCGTGAGATCGCCTCCGCGAAGCGCCCGGCCGCCACCCAGCCGACCCGATACCCCGGCGCCAGGCTCTTCGAGAACGAGCCGCAGTGGATGACCAGGCCCTCGTCGTCGAACTGCTTCACCGGCTTCGGCGGCGTGGTGCCGAAGTGCAGCTCCGCGTAGGCGTCGTCCTCGATCAGCGGCACCCGGTGGCGCTTGATCAGCGCGTAGAGGGCGCGCTTCCTGTCGTCGTCGAGGCTCGCACCGAGCGGGTTCTGCAGATGGCTCATGAACCAGCAGGCCTTGATCGGCAGCCGCGCGAGGCTGTCCGCCAGCACGTCCAGGTCGACGCCCTCGCGCGGGTGCACGGGAATCTCCACCGCCCTGAGCTTCAGGCGCTCGAGGATCTGCAGGCTGGCATAGAAGGCCGGCGACTCGATGGCGACCAGGTCCCCGGGCTCGGTCACGCACTGTAGCCCCAGGTTCAGCGCCTCCATGGCGCCGCTGGTGATCACCAGCTCCTCGGGCGGCAGCGGCATCCCCTTCAGCGTGTAGCGCAGCACGATCTGGCGGCGCAGGTCGGCGTCGCCCGCCGTCATGTCCCTGAGCACCTCATTGTCGTTCATCTCGCGCAGGCCCCTGGCCATGCTGCGGGCCAGCCGGGCGAGCGGGAACAGCTCGGGGCTGGGGAAGGCCGAGCCGAACGGCACGGTGTCGGGGTCCTGGAGCGAGTCGAGCACCGAGAACACCAGCTCGCTGACGGCCACGTCGGCGCTTTCCTGCCGGCTCGGTGTCATGCGCGGCTCGTGCAGCACGCGCCGGGCCTGCTCGCGCACGTAATAGCCGGAGCGCGACCTGGCCACGATCAGTCCGCGATCCTCCAGCAGGTAGTAGGCCTGGAAGACGGTGGAGTGGCTGATACCGTACTGGCGGCTGGCCTGGCGCACCGAGGGCACCCGCTCGCCCGGGGCCAGCACGCCCTCGCGGATCAGCTCGGCGATCTGGTCGGCGAATGTCTCGTAGCGTTTCATCGGCGGCTCGCGGTTCCCGGCCCCGTCATCGAAGTGGTGGAAGTAGGGCATTCCATCACGGCCGGCGTGGTGGGGGAAGACTCGACACCTGGGCGATTTGTCCCAGGGCTCTGTGCGTCTGCTGCTTAGGAGGAAAACGCGGTACCAGCGGACGAGAAATGCTGGATGCTTGTTGAGAAGTGTGCCTGTGTAGCGTTATGGCATACCTGATGATTTACCGTGACAGAGACTCTCGATATGCTTCCTTTCCGGTGTTTGCCTGGGAAAAGTAGTGTGCCGATTCGACAGGGCGTTATGATTCGGCATCTTGGCTTTCCGTCATCGAGGCATCGCCAGAAAAAGTTTGAGTCTCGGCGCGTCGAGGCTGACTGACGCCGTGGCAAGGAATGCCGCCAATCGGAATGCGGCGTCCGTTCCTGTTGCGGAACTTGCCAATGAAGGCGTTATCCAAGCGGGCGGCTTAACGGTTGGCCAATCGGTAACGATGAGCTGGGCGTCATGGCACAAGGACGCCGATGATAAAAGGAGATTAGATTTGGTAACCAGCTACTCATCAGCCAATGTTCTGTTCGAGGATATCCTCGCGCAGCAGGCGACAGAAGATAGCGAGGCCGCGTGGCCGAAGGGCGACATCGAGCTGGTGCCCGATTCGCAGACGATCCTGTGGACGCTGGAAGACTACGGCGACCTGGTGGTGACGCTGACGTACAGTGACGATCAATGGGTCGTGCTGGCCGATATCGCCCCCGTCGCCGCGGTGAAGGACACCGCCACCCTGAATCGCCTCCTGCTGGAGCAGGGCGTGGCGATTCCGCTGGTTTCCGCCGGCGTCATGACGCTCAACGGCGAAGCCCACTATGTGGTCTTCGGGCAGCTCTACGGCGGCTCCCGGCCGGAGGCGATCAGCGCCGAGGTGCATGCCTGTGCCTCCGCCGCCATCGATATCGCCGATCTCGTCCAGGACTACATCGCTTAAACGAAGGGAATCATCGTCATGTTGCGTAAAATCTTCACGGCTTTCCGCGGCGCCGCCAGTGAAACCGGCGAGGCCATCATCGATCATCAGGCCATCCGTATCCTGGAGCAGGAAATGCGCGATGCGGAGAAAGAACTGAACGATGCCAAGACCCAGCTGGCCTCGATCATGGCGGATCGCTCACTGGCGCAGAAGAAGGTCGACAGTCTCGTCGACAGCATCAGCGAGTACGAGGCCAGCGCCATCGCGGCACTGGAAAAGGGTGACGAGGCACTCGCCCAGGAAGTGGCCGGGCGCATCGCTTCGCTCGAGGAAGAAAAGGCCTCCGAAGAGGCGGTGGTCGCCCAGTACGACGGCAGCATCGAGACGCTGCAATCGACGATCCGCAAGTCGCAGAACAACCAGCGTCAGATCAAGCAGCAGATCAGCGTGGTGAAGGCCACCGAGTCGGCCCAGAAGGCCCAGGCCGCCGTGGCCGAGAAGCACTCCGGGCAGAACGCTTCCATGAGCAACGCCATGGATTCGCTGGACCGCATCAAGAAGAAGCAGGAGCATCGGGCCGCCCAGATGGAGGCCGCTTCCCAGATGGAGAAGGAGGCCAGCGGCGCGGATCTCGACGAGCGTCTCAAGGACGCGGGGATCGGCTCCAGCAACCGCCAGGCCAGTGATGTGATGTCACGCCTCAAGGCGCGTGCTCAGAGCGCGGATAGCGACAGCTGAACAGCCTGTCATAGCGAAAACCCTCTCGGACAAGATGCGCCTGCTTCAGTGATGGAGCAGGCGCAGAGGCTATGCCATGCCTGTCATTGTACGTCTCTTGAAAACGCTGAAAGCGTCGATGTTCCGGGTGAGCTGGAGCTTCCTGCTCTTCGTCACCCTGATGCATCTCCTGCTCTCATGGATCGCCATGGCCGCCGCAGGGGAAGCGGTCGCGTCCGCCCCGGTGACGTGGCTGTACTTCTATGTCACGACGGCCTCCACCGTCGGCTACGGCGATTTTTCTCCCGTCACGGCGAGCGGCCAACTCGTGGCCGCGCTTTGGTTGATTCCGGGAGGGATCGCTATCTTTGCCGCGCTGATCGGCAAGGCGACCATGACCATCAGTACCTATTGGAGGCACCTCGTGGAAGGACGAAGCGACTACCGTGCGCTGAACGGTCATACCCTGGTGATTGGCTGGCACGGCGAAACGACCCGCAACATCATCAACATCCTGCGCGCCGACAGCGAGCTGCCCGACGATATCGTGCTGTGCGTCTGCCAGGACCTCAGCAACCCGATGCCCGGCGATATCAAGTTCGTCCGCGGCGAGAGCTTCGCCAATGCTGAGCTGCTGCAGCGCGCCGGAGTCGCCGGTGCCAGCCGTATCATCATCTACGACGATAGCGACGAACGGGTCGCCACCATCGCGCTCTCGGTCTATCCCCTCAAGTCGGAGCGCTGCCATATCGTCGCGCACTGCGGGGATCCGGACACCGCGGCCATGCTGCGCCGAACCCTGCCCGGGATCGAGTGCACCGAAGCGCTCGCCATCGAAATGCTGGTGCGTTCCTCGACGGATGCCGGCATCAGCCGGGTGGTCAACGAGCTGCTCTCGGTGACGCACGGTGCCACCCAGTATCAGGCCTGCCTGCCGGCGACCCAGGACATGACCTACGGCGAGCTGTTTGCCCGGGCCAAGCGCCAGCGCGATGTCACCCTGCTCGGCATCAGCGACAGCAACGAAGAAGACGGCAACCTGCTCAACCCGCCGGGAGACGTCGTGCTGCATGAGGGTGACGTGATCTTCTACATGGGCAACAAGCGACTTTCCGAGCATGAGCTGATGACGCTGCTGGCGCCGTCGGCCGCCGTCACTCGGTAACGCCTGCGAGGAATCTTCAGCATGTTCGACAAGATGAAAGCCCTGCTGCGCGGTGCGACTTCCGACCAGAAGGAACAGCAAGCCTTTGATGATCAGCAGGCCAGGCTCGCTCGCGGCCTGCCGACCCACATGTCGCCGGAAGACTTCGCCGGCATGCGTCTCGACGGGCGCGTGACCTTCGATCTGCTGGCACTGGAGCCCTACAGCGACCTGCTTTTCGACAGCAGCATGGGTGGGCAGGACCTGCATATCGCTGCCGTGGGAAGGGTCGACCTGGGGCAGGGCGAAAGCCTGGTGCGCTTCTACCTGGAGAACGACACCTGGGTGCAGGCCTCGGTCGAAGCGGGAAAGGTGATCGAATACAAGCTGTTCGACTTCTACCAGGTGCAGCATCTGGCCGATACCGAGTTCGATCGCCTCATCAACGAACACGGCGTATCCAATGGCGGAGTGTCACTGGGGAAAGCCGTGCTTCCGCTTGAAAGTGAAAGTGGGCAGACGGCAAGCTATGGCCGGGTTTGGGGGCAGGAAGGCGTGCCCTGGTCGCCACCGGTGCTGCTCGAAGAGGAAGTCACCACGCTGGAAAGCGTCATCAACCGTCGGGTCATTCACCACTGCATGCTCTATGAGCGTCAACTCGAAGGCGAGGGACGCTACGAATATGTGCTGCTGAGTGGTGAAGCCGACGAGGAAGATCGCAGCTATCAGCTGGTGACCAACCTCGGTATCGACCTGAACCCGAATAATATTACGGCGGTATAACGCTCAGGCGCTGTATTCGCCAACCGCAATGGACCACTTCATACAAGGAATCGTATATGAACTATCTCGCCGGGCTCCCCGCCTTTCTCTGCTATCTCATCACTGGCGTCGTGATGCTGGTGCTGTTCATGTTCTGCTACAGCAAGGTGACCCCGCACAAGGAATGGAAGCTGATCCAGGCGGGCAATACCGCGGCGTCGGCGGCGTATGGCGGTGCCATTCTCGGTTTCACCATCCCGCTCTATAGCGCCATGTCGCACTCGATCAGCCTGGTCGATTTCATCCTGTGGGGCATCGTGGCCTTCGTCGTCCAGATCGTGACCTTCTTCGTGACCAAGGGCGTGCTGAAGCTTCAGGGGCAGAGCCTGTCCACCCACATCAGCGAGGCGCATGTGGCCTACGGCGTGCTCAGCGGCAGCATCGCCGTCGCGGTCGGCCTGCTCAACGCCGCCTCCATGACCTGGTAAGCGACCGTGAAAAAAGGAGCGAAAGGAAACGTTATGGACAACGCCAACAAGCACCTTCCGCGGCGCAAGCGCAGCATGCGCATCACCCTGGCGCTGATGGGCGCCGGCGCGGCCACGGCCCTGTCGGGCTGTGGTGACAGTACGCCTCCCGAGACGCTGAGCAACGTGGAGTTCGATGATACCGAAACCTATCGCAGCGTCGAGGAGTGCGTGGAGGGGGGGATCTATACCCAGCAGGCCTGTCAGTCGGCCTACGAGGAGGCGCAGTGGGACCTGCCGCGTTATCACTCGGAAGGTATGTGTGAAGTATTTCACGGGGACGATGGCTGCCAGCCCGCCCCGCAGACCCATAGCGGCAGCAGTAGCTCATTCGTACCGGTCATGATGGGGTATATGGTCGGCAACATGACCGCTTCGTCCAGCCGCGGCCATATGGTCAACCGCCCATATCAGGAGCCCATCTACACTCGCGCTGATGGGAATCAGGGAGATTGGTCGGCGGCATCGTCGCGGGCGTCCTCCCGAATGCGGAATACAAAGGTATCGATGCGTAATTCGGTCCAGAGCCAGAATCGAGCCTCCCGGTCCTATCGCTCGACCTCCCGCAGCGGCTTCGGTTCTCGCTCCTCGGCGCGGGGCGGCTTCGGCTCCTGACGCGACAGCGACGGCGTTGCACCCAGCAAGCCCCGGTGATTCCCCGGGGCTTGTTCGTCGATGCCCTGCTTGCTTCCCCCTTCTGACTTCCTCCTAGAGACAAGCCCATGTTGAAAATCCCCGTGCAAGAGCGCAAAGCCTGGAAAGACCTGGCCAAGGACCTGGGGTTTCATTTCCATACCATCGACGGTGAGGCCTACTGGCGAGAGGAGGCCTATTACCAGTTCACCCTGCGACAGATCGAGGAGGATATCGAGGCGCCCACCGAAGAGCTGCACGAGATGTGCATGGAAGCGGTAGAGCGCGTCTGCCGCTCCGATGCGCTACTCGACAAGCTGTGCATTCCCGAATTCATGTGGGAAAGCGTGCGGTCCTCCTGGTGGAGCGGTCAGCCCCAGCTGTATGGGCGCATGGATCTGGCCTACGACGGCCAGGGCAAGGCCAAGCTGCTCGAGCTCAACTACGATACGCCGACCTCGATCTACGAGGCGGGCTTCTTCCAGTGGGTGTGGCTCGAACAGGCGATGGAACAGGGGCTGATCCCCTGGCATGCCGACCAGTTCAACTCGATCCAGGAAAAGCTGATCGGCGCCTTCGCTCATATCGGCCAGCGCCTGGTGACGCCGGAGATGCACTTCTCCAGCATCAAGGATCACGTGGAAGACCGCGCCACCGTCGAGTATCTGCAGGACTGCGCGATCCAGGCCGGCGTGGACGCCCCCTTCGTCTACATCGAGGACATCGGCCTGCGCGAAGGCGAGCGGCATTTCCTCGATCATGAGGACAAGCCGATCCAGGCCATCTTCAAGCTCTATCCCTGGGAGGAAATGGCCGACGACGAGTTCGGCAGCCAGGTGCCGGAGAGAGACACCCACTGGTTCGAGCCGCCCTGGAAGACCATCCTCAGCAACAAGGGCATCCTGCCGCTGCTGTGGGAATGGAACGAGGGGCATCCCAACCTGTTGCCGGCCTACTTCGATGACGATCCCCGCCAGCCGCTGAGCAGCGGCTGGGTGCGCAAGCCGTTCTTCTCGCGGGAGGGCAGCAACATCGAGCTGGTCACGCCCGGCGGCGAGCGCGAGTCGGTGGCCGGCCCCTACACCGATAGCCCGCACATTCTTCAGGCCTACCATCCCATGCCGAGATTCGGCGAGGAGCACGCGCTGATCGGAAGCTGGGTGGTGGGAGATCGCGCCTGCGGCATCGGCATCCGCGAGGACAAGGGGCGCATCACCAAGGACACCAGCTGCTTCGTACCGCACATCATCCTGTGATCGGCTAGGGTAAAAGCCCAGAGGCCTTGGTCGATCGTCATGGGTGGCCCCGGCCAGGAAGGGCCGGGGCGAGGGGCTAGCGCGGGGAAGCGTGGGCGATCACTTGAAGCGTGAGCGGGCCTTCTCGAGGGAATCGCTCAGCGAGCCCCAGGCACGTTCCGCGCCGGCCTTGATGTCGTCCCAGGCGTCGTCGCTGGCGTCGCGCAGCTCGTCGAGCTTCTGACGCATCTCGTCACGCTTGGCCTCGAGCTCGTCGACTTCCTTCTCGTGCTCGATGCGCTGGTCGGCCTCGGCGCCCTTGGCGCGGGCCTTCAGCTTGTCCACCTCGGCCTGCATCTCGTCCAGCTTGGCGCGCAGCTTCTGTTCGTAGGCATTCCGGTCGCTCATGGGAAGACTCCTTTCCGTCGGCGAGTGAATGACACCTTGGTCGTGCCCGTCGCGGGGCAACACGGTGTGGTCGTTATAGGGTGGCATATCGCCCGGGGTAGCTGGCAAGGTCGCGCATATCGGCATATACCAGTCGGTATCGATGACCATCCACGGATTATCAGCCCGGCGAGCCTGGCGGAGGTGTCATGAAGTCTCTTTCGAGTACGGGATTCGCGATTCTCGGGGCGGCGCTGGTCGCGATCAGCTACGGGCTGGCGCGTTTCGCCTTCGGCCTGTTCGTGCCGCAGATCCGCGACGCGCTGGAGCTCACGCCCTACGCCATCGGCATCATCGGCGCGCTGCCGCTGATCAGCTTCCTGCTGTCCACGGTGGTCGCGCCCTTCATCACCGACCATCTCGGCGCCCGCAACACGGCGGTGCTGTCCGGCCTGTTCGGCGTCGGGGGCCTGGGGCTGATCAGCCAGGCCTCCGACGCGCTGATGCTGGGCTCGGGCGTGTTCGCCTGCGGCATCTGCACCGGCCTGATGATGCCGGCGCTCACGGCCGCCATGCAGGCGATGGTGAGGCGCTCGCTGCACGGGCGCGTCAGCTCGGTGATGAACGCCGGCACCAGCATCGGCGTGATCGTCGCCGTACCCACGGTGCTGTTCATGGTCGGCGCCTGGCGGCTGGCCTATCTCTCGTTCGCGATCTGCACCGCCGTCGGCGTGATCGCCGCCTGGTGGTTCCTGCCCTCGGTGTCGCGGATCGTGCCCTCGAACGCCGCGCCGCCGCCGCCGCTGCCCGAACTGCCCTGGTCGCGCCTCGTGCGGCTGTCGCTGTTCGCCTTCGTGATGGGCTTCGTCTCGTCCGCCTACTGGATCTTCGCGCCCGACCTGGTCGTCACCCTCGGCGGCCTGTCGCCGGCCTCCACCGGCTGGCTGTGGCTGGCGGTGGGCATCGCCGGCCTCGGCGGCGCCGTGGTGGCCGACCTGGCCGACCGCAACAACCCGCCGATCACCCACGCGCTGATGCTGATGATGTTGGCCGCCAGCCTGGCGCTGCTCGCGGCCAGCCCCGCCCAGACGCCGCTGGCGGCGTTCTCCGCGCTGGTCTTCGGCCTGGCCTACATGAGCCTGACCGGGCTCTACCTGATGACCGGCATCCGCCTGCTGCCGGGCCGGCTGTCGGTCGGGCCGGTGCTGCCCTTCATGGCGGTGTCGGTGGGGCAGGCCACCGGCTCGCCGGTGGTCGGCGGGCTGGTCGACGCCTTCGGTTATGCGACGGCGTTCTCCATGTTCGCCGCGCTCGGCATCCTGGTGTCCATCCTCTCGCCGTTCTATCCCGGCCATATCGAGCATGGCGACGAAGAGGAAGAACAGGCCGCCGAGGAAGACACCGGCCTGCAGGCGGCCTACGACCACCAGCTCCAGAACGAGGAAGGCGAGCCGCTGGAGGATCCGGAGGAACTGGAAGAGCAGGAGGCGCTGGCCGAGGCGTCCGCCGACGCCTCTTCCGAAGAAGACGAGGCGGATAAGTCCAGAAACAGCTCCCGGTCATCGTGACGGGGAGCGCTGCGGCGACAGGCCATGCCACCTGGCTGCTAGGCTGAGGTCCAGATAACGATAAGACATCGCCAGCTTGCGGGGCGCCATCGGGGTAGTCGAGGTATCGGCCCCTGATGGCGCTTTTCTTCCATCGGAGACGCGAGAGGATTCAGATGAGCCAAGCATCCGTGATGGACATCAGGCTGGCAGCCGAGAGGGACCTGCCGAGGATCGTCGAGATCTACAATGCCGCGGTGCCGAGCCGACGCTCGACAGCGGATACCGAGACGGTGACCCCGGAATCCCGACGTGAGTGGTTCCACCGGCACGAGCCGCAGCGGCGCCCGCTGCTGGTCGGCGAGGACCAGGGCGACATCGTCGCCTGGATGAGCTTCGAGGACTTCTACGGCCGGCCGGCGTATGCCCACACGGCCGAGCTGAGCATCTATATCGCGCCGGAATACCAGGGCAGGCTGCTCGGGAAGCGGCTGCTGCAGCGAGCGGAAGCGCTGGCTCCAAGTCTGGATATCCACACCCTCGTCGGTTACCTGTTCGCCCACAACACGCCGAGCCTGCGCCTGCTGCGTGCCAGTGGCTACCAGGAGTGGGGCCGACTGCTGGATGTCGCCCGCATGGACGGTCGCGACTATAGCCTGTGCATCATGGGCAAGCGGCTCGAAGGCGCCCCGGCTCCGCTGGAGGCGCCAGACTGATTCAGTATTTCTTAATGTTTCACCACCGTCGCTTGTGCCGGTGTGGCACTCACTTTTCCTGCTGTGACATGGACTCGATGAGGCTGGCGAGTAGCCTGTCTAACGCTTCGCGCTGTCCGCTATCCAGCGATTCGAGCAGCTTCTCCTGACCCGCTAGATGTTCCGGCAGAATGGCGTCGATCTGTTCGAGCCCCTTGTCGGTCAGCTCGACGATGACGGCTCTCCGATCCTCGCTGCTGCGTCGGCGACGGACCAGTTCCGCTTTCTCCAGCCTGTCGAGTCGATTGGTCATGCCCCCTGAGGACACCATCATGGAGCGGTACAGCTCGGTAGGGGAAAGCGCATAGGGTGCACCCGAGCGCCGAAGCGTCGCCAGCACGTCGAACTCGCCGCGTCGCAGACCATACGACTTGTTGAGATGCTCAACATGGAGCCTGTTGAGCATCTCGGTCGCCTCTATCAGGCGGCCGAACAGCGACATCACCGAGGCATCCAATTCAGGACACTCGCGCTGCCATTGCTGATAGGCCAGATCGGCACGGTTGGAGGGGATGTCTATTTGTCTTGACATAAAGATTCTTTCCATCGAGCATCTTGGTGTGAATTCAATTGTTGAGGTTGCCCGTGCCACAAGTCAATGCAAGGCGTTACATGATGTTCGCGGCCACTATCGTTCTGGTGGGGATGAATCTTCGTCCCATCATGGCGTCGATAGGCCCTATCCTCGAAATGATTCAGGCCGATACCGGAGTGAACGACACCTCCGCTGGCCTGCTGACCACGCTGCCGGTCTTCGCCATGGGGCTGTTTGCGCTGTTAGGTGGCCTGCTGCAGCGCACACTGGGCGTCGAGCGCACGGTACTTTATGGGCTGATAGCGCTGGGTGCCGCGACGTTCGCCAGGCTCTATTTCCATGAGGTATCAGGGCTTATCGTGACCGCCCTGCTGGGGGGGATCGGCATCGCCGTGATTCAGGCCGTGCTACCCGGCATGATCAAGCGGGATCACGGTGACAAGGCCGGACAGCTGATGGCCCTTTACACGGTGGGCATCATGGCTGGCGCTATGTTGTCCTCGTCGCTCGTGGCGCCACTATCGTCGATGGGTGACTGGCCGCTGTCATTGGCTATCTGGGGCGTGCTGGCGATCATGGCTTTGATTGGCTGGCAAAAAGTGACGGTTGATAGCTCAGCGTCCGGTGGAGCAGTCGGTCCAGGACTGCCAGTATCGTCAGGGCGGGCTTGGTATCTGATGCTCTTTTTCGGTATCGGCACATCGGCCTACACGCTCGTTCTGGCCTGGCTGCCGCCGTTCTATGTAGACCTCGGCTGGTCCAGCACCGCAAGTGGCCTGATTCTGGCTGGCTTGACCTTGGCGCAAGTCATTGCCGCGGTGGGCCTGTCGTCTGTGGTGGATCGTTTCTCCGACCGGCGCCCCGTCTTGTACGCCATCCTCGCTCTCATTGCTCTGGGACTGGTCTGCCTTCTGCTGGCGCCGGCCACGCTGGCGGTTCCTGCGCTGCTGCTGTTGGGGTTCGGCATCGGCGGCTTGTTTCCCATGTCGCTCATCATCGTGGTCGATCATCTGCAGAAGGCGAATCAGGCGGGGGCGCTGATGGGCTTCGTACAGGGAGGTGGATACATTATTGCAAGCCTCATGCCGTTCGTGGCCGGCCTGCTGAGAGGCGTATTCGATGATCTGGCGGTGGCCTGGGTCATCATGCTGATCGGCATTCTCGCTCAGCTGGCGATGGTGCCCATGTTGTCGCCGAAAGATTCGCTTTCAAGCGATAACTGGAGCCTCCAGCGCTGAGAAGTCGATAAGTCTGGGGCTTCTCGCCATGTGACGCATGGATACGTTCTGCTATTGCGCCGCGCCCAGAGTTGGGCGCGGCAGTCTGTGTCTACGTGGAGTATCCAATCTCCTTACTCGCCCTAGTTATTGATACTTGTGCTGCCAGCCCTTTACCGCGATCTGTTCCTTGAGCAGATCCAGCATGTCCACCAGCACCTGCTCGGTGATCTGTTCGGTCTCGGGGTCGGTGCGCAGCCAGGCATCGAAGCCGCTCTCGGCCAGGTGTTCCACCAGGCTGGAGAACTCCGACGACTTCAGCCCCGCCAGCGCCTCGTCGACCAGGTGGCAGGCCAGGTCGGAGAGCGAGGCCTCGAGCCCGCGGGTCAGCGGGCCGCCCATCGGCAGGCGCGACAGCCGCTTGAGCTCCGGGCTCTCCGCCAGGGTGCGGCCGACCAGCCCGCGCACGTAGCGCAGGGTGTCGTCGCGGTTGCGGTCGTAAGCGTCGCCGGCCATGGCCTCCAGCCGCTGGCTGATCTCGCGAATCAGCGCCTGCTTGCGCGGCTGCACCACGCGCTCGATCACCGGGGCCGAGAGCCCGTCGCCGGCGCGGATCTCCTGCTGCACGTTGTCGAGCATGCGGATGGCGATGCGGTCGGTCAGTTCCTCCAGCAGGATGTCGTAGTACTTGGCGAATACGCTGTAGATATACCAGCGGCGTACGTCGATCAGCCCCATGCGCTGCAGGCGGTGCAGCAGCGAGATCACGCGCAGCACACGCAGCAGCCGGAAGCCGCCCAGCGGGATGCAGCCGAGCACGTCGTACCAGTGCACGAAGGGGTAGAAGAACCAGCGGTGGTAGTGGCGCTCGGCGATGGCCACCGCCCAGCCCAGCAGCACGTCGAACAGGAAGACGGCCACGAACGCCAGGTCGATGGTCAGGAAGTTGGCGTGGATGTGCTGCTCGTAGGCGCCGTACAGCCCGGGCGCCACGGCCTCGAAGGCGGCGTTCAGCGGCGGCAGCAGGAACAGGCTGTCGAACAGCAGCAGCCCCAGGTTGGCGATCACCAGCGTGATGATGAACAGGTCCCACACCAGGTGGGCCCGTTCCAGGGCGGGCGAGGTCGTGCGCGTGGCAGGCATGGCGCCTCCTTGAGCTCGATGCCGAAGGGTCGCCTCTCATCCTAAAGCCTCGGCCAGCCGCCGACACCCCGGGCGTGTTCAGCGACGGCACCGCTGGGCACTCGGGGAACGGCCGTGCCCGTGCCGTCAGGCGTCGCCTTGCCACTCCTGAAGCAGCCGGCTCACCAGCTCGCCGGCGGGGAGTTCGCGCGCCAGCGGCGCCCCTTGTCCGGCCCAGTGCGCCGCGAAGTCATGATCACCGCGCTCGGCCGCCGCCGCGTTGAGCCGCTTGGCCGCGTCGTACGCCAGCGGATAGGCCGGCGGCATGGTCCTGGTCGTCGCCCCGGTCGTGGCATCGGACGAGGCCTCGGCATGGCGCATCAGGCGATTGAGGATGCCGCGCGCCGGGCGCCCGGACAGCGCCGTGGTCATGCGGGTCGTCTCGGCGCGCTCGCTCTTGAGGGCCGCGCGATAGCCCTCGTTGGCCGCCGATTCCGGACACAGCAGGAAGGCCGTCCCCAGCTGGGCGGCGCAGGCGCCCAGCGCCAGGGCCGAGCGAATGCCCTGGCCATCCATGATGCCGCCGGCCGCGACGATCGGCAGGTCCATCTCCCTGACCAGCCGGCGGACGAGCACGGAGGTGCTCAGCCGTTCATCGTCCGCCGCCGGATCGAAGCAGCCGCGGTGCCCGCCCGCCTCATCGCCCTGGGCCACGATCGCATCGACGCCCCGCGCCTGGATCCCTCTCGCCTCCTGCAGGCTGGTCGCCGTCGCCAGCGTGTAGATGCCGGCCTCGTGCAACGCGCGTATCCGCGCCTCGGACGGCAAGCCGAAGTGAAAGCTGACCACGGCGGGGCGCGTCTCGAGCAGCATCTCGAAGGCCGCCTCGTCCTCCACGAAGCTGCGGTAGATCTCGTCGAGCCCGGCCGGCGGCTCGCGGTCATATTCCCGGAACAGCGGCGCCAGGTGCGACAGCCAGGTAGCCTCCCGTGCCGGGTCGCGCACCGCGGGGGCATGGCAGAAGACGTTGACGTGGAACGGGCGCGGCGTCAGCGCCCGGGTGCGCTCGATCATCGCCCGGGCCTTATCGACGCCGCTGGCGCCGATCCCCAGCGAGCCCAGGCCGCCGGCATTCGACACGGCCGCCGCCAGTTCCGGCGTGGCCACGCCGGCCATGGGCGCCTGGATGATTGGCTGGATGCCCAGCCGGTCGGTCAGGGGATTCGACGATGTCATGGGCACGGCCTCCACGAGCGCGGGAACGATGGCTTTCTTTTGTTCTCGTATTGAGAATAAAATAGATTAATTGATTTCAAAAGGCGAATAATGTGGATCTGGAAACCCTGAGAATCTTCGAGGCCGTCGCCGCCGAGCTGAGCATGACGCGTGCCGCCGCGCGGCTCGGGCGCGCGCCCTCCAACGTCACCACGCGCATTCAGCAGCTGGAGGCGGAGCTGGACGCGGAGCTGTTCGTTCGCCTCGGCAAGCGCATCACGCTGTCGACGGCGGGGCAGCGCTTCCTGGCCTACGCGCAGCGCCTGCTGGCGCTGGAAGACGAGGCCCGGCAGGCCGTGGGCGGCGACGATGGCGGCAGCCTGCGTATCGGCAGCATGGAGAGCACGGCGGCCAGCCGGCTGCCGGCGCCGCTGGCAGCCTTCAACCGCGCCCATCCGGCGACCCGGCTCGAGGTCAGCACCGGTCCCTCGGGGCCGCTGATGGATGAGGTGCGCGACGGCCGGCTGGACTGCGCCTTCGTGGCCCTGCCCGCCGAGCTCGAGAACGAGCCGGCCCTGGCCGAGATGGGACTGCAGAGCGTGCCGGTCTGGGAGGAATCGCTGCTGCTGCTGTTGCCGCCCGTCGATGCCGAGGCCACCGCGCCGGCGGAACTTATCACCCGTACTCGCCCCCGCACCCTGGCCGCCTTCAAGCCGGGCTGCACCTACCGCGCCATGGCGGAACAGCGGCTCGGCATCGTCGCCGGGAGCGAGTGGCGCATTCAGGAGCTGGGCTCCTACCACGCCATGGTGGCGGCCGTTGCTGCGGGCGCCTGCGTCACCCTGCTGCCGCGCAGCGTGCTGGAACTGTGCCGCGTGCCGGACGACCTGGCCACGCTGGAGATGGGCACCATCAGCACGCGCCTGCTGTGGCGCCGCGGCTACGAGACGCCCGCCTTCCAGGCGTTCGCGGGGGAGTTTTTGGGGGAAACAGATACCTGATCCTGCCATTCGAGTGGCCCACCGGGCGATCAGTCGACCGTCCTTCGCTAACATGCCAGACTTCCATGCCTGACCCTCTCCGGCGGAATGCCTCTGAATGAAGCTCAAGTGCCTGACATTGGAAAACTTTCGTGCCAAGCCATCTCTGTCGATGACATTGGGGCCGCGTCTGACCCTGCTGATGGGCGCGAATGGCAGCGGCAAGACTACGCTGCTGGACGGTATCGCCATCGGGCTCGGTGAAATCCTCACCTATCTGCCGGGTGTGTCGGGCATGACCTTCAAGAAACGGGGCGATATCCATCAGAGGGATAACCACCTGGCTCCCTACACGCGGGTTAGCCTGGAAACTGCCCAGGGGCTGGGCTGGGACCGCCTGCAGCGGCGCGACAACAGCAAGAAGACAGCCGGCGAGATTCCCCCGGGACGAGGTGTGAAGGCGCTCAAGCAGTACCTCGACTCTTCCGTGGTCGAGCCCTGGGCCGCCGGCGAATCCTTCGAACTGCCGGTGTTCGCCTATTACGGCGTCAGCCGCGCGCTGCTGGATCTGCCCCTGAGTCGCAAGGGGTTTCCCAAATCCCACGAACGCTTCGATGCCCTGACCAATGCACTGAACGCCGATACGCGCTTCAAGTCGGCCTTCGTCTGGTTCTACAACAAGGAGAACGAGGAGCATCGCCTTCAGAAGCAGCACAAGAGCTTCGATGTGACACTGCCGGAGCTGGACGCCGTCCGCCGTGCCATCACGCGGTTATTTCCGGACCTCTCCGAGCCGCATATCGAGCTCAACCCGCTGCGTTTCGCGGTGAAGCAGGAAGGCGAGTGGTTGAATATCGCCCAGCTCAGCGATGGCTATCAGACCCTGCTGGGGCTGGTCATCGACCTCAGTTCGCGAATGGCCATGGCCAACCCGCAGCTGGACGATCCTCTGGCGGCCGAAGCGGTGGTGATGATCGACGAAGTCGACCTGCACCTGCATCCCGAGTGGCAGCGGCGAGTGCTGGGAGACTTGCTCGCCACCTTCCCCAATACCCAGTTCATCGTCACCACGCACAGCCCCTTCATCGTCGAGGCGCTCAATAATCACCTCAAGCGCAGTCAGCTCGATGGCTTCGACATTGCCAGCGAGACCATCCGATCGCTGCTGCCGCTTTCCCCGGAAGCGGTGGCCGCCTATCACGTGACGCCGAACGAGGCTCAGTCGCTGATGGATGTCGATCTGGGCCTGCTCGATGACAAGCTGCTCGGCCACTTCAATGCCATCAATCGTCTTTATGACGAGATGCGGGATATCGAGTGGGAGCACCGCGAGGCATGAACCTGGGCGAATATCAGGACTGTGTATGTCGGAAGATGGGCAACACACAGGCGCAGTGCCTCGGGGAGTACACGCTCGGTGAACAGGGCAAGCTGGTTCGCCTGACCCCCAAGGCAGGGGAACGGGGCGTCGCCGTCGTGCTGGATGGCTGCGTGTTGCGTGATAACCAGCCCAAGTGCGATGGCCTCTTCCTCTGGCAGGGCAATCAACGCCAGGCCGCCGTGCTCGTCGAACTCAAGGGAGCCGGCGATATTCCGCATGCCTTCGAACAACTGGCCTATGTGAAGCGTCATCGGGCGGAATATCGGCAGCTGGTGGCTCGCCTGGAAGAGGAAGCCCGCGGGCGGGTAGCGGAAAAAGCCGTGGTGGTAACCAATGGCCTGCTGTCCAAGCCGGAACAGGAACGGCTGGAGAACCACCACGGCATCCGAGTGATGGCGGTCATACACTGTGAAGCCAGCTCGCCGATCCCGGAGATGCGGGACTATCTCTGACCGGCAGGCGACATGGCGTCTTTTATCGGCGCGGTAGCCGTACATGACGCAAGCAGGGAGTGTTCGATGAACGTCGAGAGTGTCGAAAAGGAAGACTATCGTGAGCTGCTGGATGTCTGGGAGGCATCGGTCAGGGAGACGCACGATTTCCTGCGGGAAGACGACCTGCTGGAGCTGAAGCCGCTCATTTACGAGCAGTATTTCGGCGCCGTCGATCTCACGTGCGTCAAAGGCAGGAGCGGTGACATCCTGGGCTTCTGCGGTGTGCTCGACGGCAAGATCGAGATGCTGTTCATCGCGCCGCAGGCCCGCGGCGCCGGCATCGGCTCGTTGTTGCTGGATGACGCGGTGGCCGCCCAGGACGCCACCCGTGTAGACGTCAACGAACAGAACCCGCAGGCGCTGGGCTTCTACCGGCACAAGGGGTTTACCGTCACCGACCGCTCACCGCTCGACGGCTTGGGCAAGCCCTATCCGCTGCTGCACATGGCGCTGGTGAACACGCCATAACGCGCCGCGCCCATGGCCTCGGCGGTGGCGCCTCAGCCCGTCAACAAGCCCTCGCCGATCGCCTCGCCCAGCCGGTCCACGGCGGCGGCCAGCCTCTCGTCGATGACGTGGAGATACGCCGTCCAGTCGTCGACGTGGTTGAGCTCTGCCTTGCCGTCCGAGATGCCGCGCAGCACCACCAGCGGCACGTCGAAGCGGGTGCAGGCGCGCAGGCAGGCGTAGCTCTCCATGTCCACCATGTCGGCGGCGATGGCGGCATAGGCCGCGCCCGAGACGATGTTGGCGCCGGTGGAGAGCGATGCCTCGCGAATCCCGGGAATGCGCAGCGGCAGGGGCAGGATGTCCGGCAGGTCGAGGAAGGGCGTGACGCCCTTCTGGAAGCCGAGCGGCGAGGCGTCCATGTCGCGGTAGGCCACCGAGGTCGCCTGATAGACCTCGGTCTGCTCGAGCTCCCGGCTGCCCGCCGAGCCCAGCGACACCACCAGGTCCGGCCGTTGCCCGCGCGCCGCAAGCTCCGCCAGCGCCGCGGTGAGCTCCACCGCCGCCTCCACCGGCCCCACGCCGGTCATGAAGGGCACGAAGCGCTCCCGCAGATGCGGGCCGTATTCGGCGTCCGCCGCCATCACGAACAGCACGCAGCTGCCGCCCATCGTCGTCAGCGGCGCCGGTGCGCGTGGTGTCTGGTTCATCCCGAAGTCTCCCGCAGTTGATAAACGCCACCATCATGGCGGGCAGGCGCGTTGGCGCCAAGCGGGCAAGGGCTTGTGGGAGGCGAGCGGGCCGGTCCCGGAAGACCGATCTAGATCAAAAGCCGAAGTGAAATTGTCACCAAGCGGTGACAATCTGACCCCCTCGTTCTAGGCTGAGGTATCAGCCAACCAGCAAGGGACTGCCATGGCCGATCACACCACCGAATCTCACATCATCCTGCACACGCATTCACAGAGGGTGCGCATCCTTGCTGGCGACACGCTGATCGCCGATACCCGCAACGCCATCGAACTGCGCGAGAAAGGCTATCCACACCGTCACTACATCCCGAAAGAGGATGTGGATATGGTGAAGCTTTCGATTTCCTCCACCGTCACCCACTGCCCGTTCAAGGGCGATAGCACTTATTACTCCCTGCCCGATATCGTCGATGTGGCCTGGAGCTATGAGCGGCCGGTCGACGACATGCAGGCGATTGCCGGGCGGTTGGCTTTTGATGCGGGCAAGGTGGCGGAGATTGTGGAATGACACGCCAAGAGTGCCCCACGATGCTTTTCGTAGGAGCGCAGCTTGCTGCGCGAGGGGGCGCTGGCCTCTGGCTTGAGCCCGATGCCCAGGAAATAAAGCCGGCACGTTTCTCGGTGCTATGTTGCCAAGCTATACTTAATATCTTTGTTTTTCATAAGGTTACATGCAATCTGTTACGCTCGTTTATTGACCTGAACGTGCCGGCGCTTTCAAGTCAACAAAAGAGTCGGCTATCTAATACCTGTTAGATTTATTCATGAATAAGGAGGCAAGCATGCCAAGGGCGCAGTACAAAGAGGAACTTCTGGATGAATTTGAGGCCCGGTCTGATGAGTGGACCTTCTCAGATTTAGAACGCAGACTTGGCGAGGTCCGGAAAGGTACTAGCTATCATGATGCGAAGGGCATCATTAATGATGCTCATAGTGCAGGTAAGTGGCCGAATACCGTGAAGCGATATTTGCTGACGAACTATAGAGCCCATGGGAACGTCAGCTCTGAATTTAGCAATACTTTCCGTCAGATTTGCTCATCTATGACTGACAGCGAAAAGGAAGAGTGGGGGGTAGCGTGAAACCTAACCAGTCGGTCAATCGGACGCCAAAAACTTACCGCTCTTGGTTCCCTCCGCTGGCGCTCCGGTACCGGTTACCTCAGCGTTAAATGAAAAAGCAATCCATGAGTAAGCCGCACCAGAGAGTTGGCTCAGTCTCAAATGCGCACGTGGGCAGAGATTTCGAAAATGTCGCCCTCAAGGTGTTTGCGAGATTCGGGCTGGACCTAGAAAAGAACTTTAAGGTTTCTGTCGGCCTGAATGGCATCTCCAAACTGCATGCTTTCGATTTGGGTTCCGAAGAACAAAAAATCCTCGTTGAGTGTAAGTCGCATAAATGGACGGCCCCAAATGATAACGTTCCAAGTGCTAAGCTCACTGTCTGGAATGAAGCGATGTATTATTTTCTCGTCGCTCCACCAGGGTTCCGAAAAATTCTTTTCGTCCTTAGAGATATGAGCGAAAGGCGGCAAGAAACACTGGCCGAATACTACATTCGAAATTATCGTCACTTGATACCAGGGGACGTTGAGATCTGGGAATTCGATGAGAGCAATGGGGAAGTGATCGAACGATCGTTTAACCAGTAAATTAAGCCGACCGGTTTGCGCTTGCGCTCCAACCGGTGACTTATTTTGTCGTTAGCCACTCAATCATATTTAAGGAGGTTTTATGCGACTCAAGGAAATGAAGATAAAAAACTTCAGAGGCTATAAAGAGGAAACCTCCATATCATTTGAGGATGGGTTGACGGGTATCACTGGAAGAAATGACGCAGGAAAATCCACTATTCTTGAGGCACTCGAGATTTTCTTTAATAACAAGTCTGTAAAAATAGATGGTGATGATAAAAATGTAGGTTCCGGTGAATCTGAGATAAAAATATCATGTGTTTTTGATGAGTTATCTGGAGACGTCGTTGTTGATGAGAATTATCCCACAAGCTTTAAAAATGAGTACCTGCTAAATAGTAATGGTGATATCGAAATATCGAAGGTGTACAAGGTGCAGAAAACAGTCTCGGCACCTGCCATTTTAATTCGCTGCATGCACCCTTCTATCGAAAGCGCTAATGATCTACACAGCTTAAAACTAGCCGAATTAAAGGCTCGAGGTAAAGCGTTAGGTATCGATGGAGAGGTAGAGGATAAGCGAGTTGCAAGTTTATGGCGTTCTGCCATCTGGAAAAAATTTGATGACTTACAACTGACGGACTTCGACTTGGATGTCAGTGCGCTGGAAAAAGAATCAAAAAATATATATAAGAAAATTGAGGCGGAAATGCCTGCTTTTGCCTTATTCAAGGCTGACAGAGAGAGTAACGATTCTGATCCTGAGGCAAAAAACCCAATTCAGATTGCGGTAGATCAAGCCAAAAAGTCACTTCAAAAAGAAATAGATGAGCTCCAAGAAAAAATCGAACAGTCTGTTTTGGAGGTCGCAGAGCGTACGAAAGAAAAATTACGAGAAATGGATCCGGCGCTGGCGTCGGAATTATACCCAAGATTTAAGGATAAGCCAAAGTGGACTTTTAATTTCACGTTAGATGGCGAGGGTGGAGTTCCGATAAATAAACGTGGTAGCGGTGTTAGAAGACTTGTTTTGCTCAACTTTTTTAGAGCTGAAGCGGAAAAGGTTAGGGTGGAAAAGAGCTCTCCTAAGGTTATATACGCTATTGAAGAGCCTGAAACATCACAGCACCCAAGCTATCAAATCATGCTAATTGAAGCGCTAATCGCTTTGTCATGCAGACCTGAATGTCAAATTTTATTAACAACGCATGTCCCAGCGTTGGCTGGACTCCTGCCTATAGAGTCTATTCGCTTTATCGAAAAAGATGAAAATAACACTCCTGAAATAACTTACGGGTCAGATGAGGTGCTTGAAAAGGTAGCAATCAGTCTAGGGGTGCTTCCTGAAAGTGAAATTGCATCATCACGGGGGGTTCTCCTGGTAGAAGGTCATAGCGACGTGACATTTGTTAACCATTCCGCCGAGCAATTAAAGGTTAACGGTGATATTGAAAACACCTTGTCTGAACTGGGCATAGCTTGCATTCCTATAGGTGGCTGTGGAAATCTAAAGCACTGGGTATCCAAGAAGCTTATTGATCAACTGGGTTTGGAGTGGGGAATACTAATGGATTCTGATCTAGGGGATCCAATTCAAAACCCAAGGAATGTGGAGAAGATCTCTGAACTGAAGTTAGAAGGAAAAATTGCTTTCCTTACCAGGAAAAGAGAGCCTGAAAACTATTTAGACCCTGCGATTTTTCAAGCTTCTCATGATGTCAACATAGAGTACACAGATACCTGTGATGCGAAAAAGAAAATCGCAACAGCATTAACCGTTAGGAAAGATGATGTATTGGAAAGGTTCTGGCCAAGGATGACAGCTGAACAAATTAAAGAAAGATCAAAATATTGTGATGACGATGGTGTAGATAGATATGAAATCGAGGAAATTATTCAAACTGTCTCACAGCTGGCAAATGGCTAACAAGTTGCTGTGCTCCTAATTTACCGGTGAGCAAGGCGTTAGATTTCAGGGGGTGAAGCCATGAGTGCTCTCAAAGTTTATCTTTTCAAGGATAGCTTTCGCCCGATCATTGAGCTTATGGGCGAAAATGGTCTTTCTTGGTCAATGAAAGAGCAACGCTCAGGCGTAACCATGGCTTCGTCTGGCGTTGTTGAGGTCGTACTGAACGCCAGTATGTGGGTCTCCATGGCCAGCGTTGTAATCGCATTCATTAGGGCAAAGCACGGACGCAAAGTAATAATTACTATGAAGGATAAGCGGGTGATCCATGCTGAAGGCCTAACGTCCAAAGAGCTAGAATGCATTCTACAAAAAGCTGATTCGATAACCGCGCTGGACGCCGGAAAATCTAACCGGTAGTTGCAGTTCGTTTCGGGTCTGACTGCCCTCCACCGGACGCCCTTTTCTTGGCTTCGCTGCAAAAAGGTCGCCGCTGAACAAAAGCGTTATACATCAGGAAAATCTCAATGGCGGCTCTTGGCCGAAAGCGGCACTTTCTCATCACTTGGACAAGAGAGCTAATCACCCCCCCAACCCACTCACCCGCATCACCCGTCTCTGCGCCGCGTCCATCAGCTGGCCGCGGCCGGTTTCCACCAGCGTCAGCCAGTGGCGGGCGCGGGTGATGCCGGTGTAGACCAGCTCCCGCGTCAGGATGGGGTTCGGCGCGTCGGGCAGCACCAGGGCGGCGTGGGTGAACTCCGAGCCCTGGGACTTGTGCACCGTCATCGCGAACACCGTCTCCACCGATTGCAGGCGCGAGGGCAGCACCCACTTGATGCGGTCGGTGCCGTCGCCGGCGGGGAAGGCCACCCGCAGCAGGCGGCGGCTGTTATCTCCTGACGTTGTGCCCGGGCGCGGCATATCCAGGGTGATGCCGATATCGCCGTTCATCAGCCCCAGGCCGTAGTCGTTCTTCGTCACCAGCACCGGGCGGCCGGGATACCAGCGCTGGCGGCCGTCCTGGCTGTCGATCAGCTTTTCCCGCTCCAGCGCCTGGCGCACTCTCTCGTTCAGGCCTTCCACGCCCCAGGGGCCGCGGCGCAGCGCGCACAGCAGCTGGAAGTCGCCGTGGGCCGCCAGCACCGCGCGGGCCCAGTCATCGAAGGCTTGCTGATCCGCGTCGTCCGCCGGCCGGCGCCCGGCCATCACGCTCAGGAAGTGGCGATAGCCCACCGGGGGCGGCAGCGCCTCGTCGCGATCCATGCGGCCCTGGCCGGCCTTGGGAAAGCGTTCCGGGCAGCCGATCACGGCCAGGCGGGCCAGGCCGCGCTCGTCGTCGGCGCGCAGTTTCTGGTGCGAGAGGTCCGCGAAGTTCTTGGTCAGTGCGTTCGTGATCGCACTGCGCTTGGCGGCGGGCTCGGCCTCCAGATTGATCGCCGCCGCCAGTTGGCCGATGCCGCTGTCGGCGGTGAAGCGGTGGCTGACGCGCAGCATGGCGATGGCCTGGTCGAGGGGCTGGCCGTCGGCGTCCCGCGTCTCCGCGGGCAGCGGCTGGCCGGTGGCCTGGGCCAGCCAGTCGGCGGTGGCCGAGGTGTAGTGGCCGCCCTCGGCCCGGGCGCACAGGTCGCCGAGCACCGAGCCGGCCTCCACCGAGGCGAGCTGGTCCTTGTCGCCGAGCAGCACCAGCCGCGCCCGGGGCGGCAGCGCCTCGAGCATCGCGGCCATCATGCCCACGTCCACCATCGAGGCCTCGTCCACCACCAGCACGTCCAGCGGTAGCGGGTTGTGGCGGTCGTGGCGGAAGCGGCGGGTGTCGGGCCGCGAGCCCAATAACCTGTGCAGCGTGCTGACGTCCTTCGGAATCACCTCGCGCAGCCGCTCGGGATCGTCGGCCAGGCCGTCGAGGTCGAGTCGGGCCACCTGGCCGGCGATGGACTCGTTGAGCCGCGCCGCGGCCTTGCCGGTGGGCGCGGCCAGGCGGATGCGCAGGGGCGGCGCACCGTCCTCTTCGCTTTCCTGGTCGTCGTGATTGCCCATGGCCAGCGCCTGGAGCAGGGCGAGCAGGCGCACCACGGTGGTGGTCTTGCCGGTGCCGGGGCCGCCGGTGATCACCGCGAAGCGCGAGCGGCCGGCCAGGGCGCAGGCGGCCTTCTGCCAGTCGATGGCTGGCGGCGCATCGCCCCGCTCGGGAAAAAGCGCGTCGAGGATCGGGCGCAGGCGAGCGGCGTCCGGCGCCTCGTCGTTATCCGTTCCACCGAGCCGGGCGAAGATCCGGCTGTGGATATCCTGCTCGTGCTGCCAGTAGCGGCGCAGGTAGAGCCGCGGGCGTGCGGCGCTTCCGGCGAGCACCAGCGGGGTGCTGCCGGGGCCGTCGGCGACGAGCTCGGGCTGATCGAGGGCGGCGCGCCAGGCGTCGAGGTCCAGCGCGGCCATCACCCGGCTGGGCAGCGGCGGCGGGTCGTCCAGGCTGTCGCCCTCCGGCGGCAGCGAAAGCGCCAGGTCCGGGGTGGCCAGCGTCTGGGCCAGGTCCAGGCACACGTGGCCGCGGCCGAGCTGGTGGCTGGCCAGCGCCGCCGCCAGCAACAGCAGGGGTGAGGCCTCACTTATCCCGTTCGCCGCGTTCTCTCTGCTCGCCTCGCGATGCAGGAAGGCGGCGAAGGCACGGTCCAGCGAGCGCAGCCAGCCGCGGTCCACCCAACGGTCGAGCAGGGCGAACAGCGCCGCGTGATCGCTCAGCGCATGTTCGGGAGCGGCGGCGGGCTCCGTTGCGTGGCCGGCAGCGTGATTCGGGATATCCGGGGTCATGCGACGGCCTCCTCGGCGGCGCGGAACAGGGCATCGAGCGCGAGGATCAGCTCGCTCGGCGGGCGTTCGGCGTGCACGCCGCGGGAGGGCGCGCGGGTGCCGCGCAGGAAGACGTAGAGCGCCCCGCCCAGGTGGCGCTCGATGTCGTAGTCCGGCAGCCGGGCCTCGAGCAGTCGGTGCAGGGCCAGCAGGTAGAGGCAGTACTGCACGTCGTAGCGCTTCTCGAGCACGGCCTCCGCCATCGCCGCCTCGGTGTAGGCGGCGTCGTCTGCGCCCAGGTGGTTGGACTTCCAGTCGAGCACGTAGAAGCGGCCTTCGTGCTCCACCACCAGATCGATGAAGCCCTTGAGCATGCCGTTGAGGGTGTCGGGCTCGAGCGCCGGCCTCGGCCGCCCGCCGAGTGTGTGAGCGCTTACGAGGGCGTCCATCTTGCGGGTGTTGACCTTGTGGGCGGCGAACCAGAATTCCAGCTCGATCCGGTAGTCGGACGCGCGATTCAGGGCATCGAGGCGCAGCGGTGCGGCTTCGCCGTCGCCCGGCACCGGCACCGGCAGCGGCGTGGTCAGCAGCTCCGGCAGCCACTGTTCGAGGGCGGCGATCTGGCCCTCCCAGCCGCGGCGGTTGGCGCGCCGGGCCAGGGTGTCGGCGCGCAGCTCGGCGTCCTCGGCCACCTTGGCGAAGCCTTCCTCGCCGGCCCATTCCAGCAGGCCGTGCAGGAAGGTGCCCGCCGAGGGCCCGCGGGGGAAGCGGTGAAGCGAGCCTTCGCTCACCGTGGCCGCGGCGGCATCGAAGGGCTCGTGGATCACCTCCATGGCCGTGGCCTCGTCGGCGGTGGTGGGCTCGGGCGACGGCCCGGCCTCGGTCGTCGATTCAGCTTCTTCGTCCGGCGTGGCACCGGTGCGCAGCGCCGAGTAGCTGGCGATCCACCAGTGCTCGCGGATTGCCCGGGTGGGCGCGCGGGCCTCGCCCAGCGGCGCGTCGTCGCTGGCGAGCTCGACCGGCGTGGCATCGGCCTCGGGGGCGTCCTGCACCGCGACCTGTTTGTGGCGATCGCTGCTGTTCTCGTCGGCCAGCGCCTCGAGCGCCGGGCGCAGGTTGTCGGGCGAGAGCGCCTCGCCCCCCTTGAGCAGGTGGCCGACGGCGCTGCGCTCCATGGCCTCCAGCGGCGCCAGGCCGAGCCAGGTGGCGTGGCGGGCGCGGGTCAGGGCGACGTAGAGCTTGCGCAGATCCTCGCCCAGGCGCTCATGGTCGGCGCGGGCCAGGATGGCCTCGTCGGCGGAGAGCGTCAGGCGCAGATGGCCGTCGTCGTCGTGCCAGCGCAGCGGCAGGTCGCCCTGCTTCACCGGGCGGAAGGCGGCGATGAAGGGCAGGAACACCAGCGGGTACTCCAGGCCCTTGGACTTGTGGATGGTGACCACCTGCACCAGGTCGGCGTCGCTCTCCAGGCGCAGGCGGTGGGTGTCGGACTGCGCCTGGGGATGGGCGCGGGACTCGGCGAGAAAGCGCAGCAGGGCGTGCTCGCCGTCGATCTCGGCGCTGGCCTCCTGCAGCAGCTCGCCGAGGTGCAGCAGGTCGGTGAGCCGCCGCTCGCCCTCGGGCACCGCCAGCAGCCGGCCGGGCACGGCGAAGTCGGCCAGCAGCCGGTGCAGCATGGGCAGCACGCCGCGGCGCTGCCACTGGCGGTGGTAGTCGCGGAACTGCATCACCCGCGCCTCCCAGGCCAGCTCGTCCTGCTGGGGGCCGCCGTTCAGGGCGTCGAGCTCGGCAAGCGAGAGCCCCAGGCTCGGCGTGGCGAGTGCGGCGCGCAGGCTGCGCTCGTCGTCCGGCGCGGCGCAGGCGGCGAGCCACCCCTCCAGCTCGGCGGCGGCCTCGGTCTCGAACACGCCCTCCTTGTCGGAGAGGTAGACGCTGCGGATGCCGCGGGCCAGCAGGGCGCCGCGAATGGCGCGGGCCTCGCTGGCGTTGTTGACCAGCACGGCGAGGTCCGACGGCGCCAGCGGCCGGAAGTCTCCCTCTTTCTGGAAACCGGTCTGCCCGGCCTGGCCCTCGCGCAGCAGGCTCGCCATCTCGGTGGCGCAGCGCGCGGCCAGCTCGGCCAGGTAGGCGCCCTTGGGCAGGGTGTCGTCGGTGGCCAGGTGCCAGAGCGTCAGCGCCGGCTGGGTGGCGCCGTGCCGGGTGAGTGAGTCCTTCCTGCCGTTGGCGTCTACCGGAGCGAAGGGCACTGGGTTGTCTTCGCCGCGGCGGAACAGGAAGGCCCCGGATTCGCTCTGCTCGGCGTGGGCGAACACCCGGTTCACGGCCTCGACCATGGGCGTGGCGGAGCGGAAGTTGGTGCCCAGCGTGACGTGGCGGCCGGCGGTGTCGCGCCGGGCCTGGAGGTAGGTATGGATATCGGCGCCGCGGAAGGCGTAGATCGCCTGCTTGGGATCGCCGATCAGCATTACTGCGCTGTCATCACGATTGTCTTCCAGCGCATAGACCCGGTCGAACAGCCGGTACTGCACCGGGTCGGTGTCCTGGAACTCGTCGACCAGCGCCACCGGGAACTGCTCGCGGATGCGCGCAGCCAGCGTCTCGCCGGCCTCGCCCGCGAAGGCGGCGTCCAGCCGGTGCAGCAGGTCGTCGGGGCCGAGCTCGGCGCGGCGGCGCTGCACGGTCTCGCGGCGCGCGGCCATCCAGTGCACGGCGTGGGCGAGCAGGTCGGCGAACGGGTCGGGCAGCTCGGCGAGCTTCTCCGGCAGCTCGGCCAGGGCCTCCAGCGCCGGCAGATTCGGCACGGGATCTTCCTTCCAGATCTCGGCGATGCCCTCGGGCGTCAGGCGCTTCCAGGCGGCGGGGGTGAGGTCGGGGCTCGCCAGCTCGGCGTCATGGGCCCAGTCACGCAGGGCGGCGAGCCAGTTGGCGCGGCTCCTGGCGTTGAGCTTCTGGCCGTTGAACGCCTTGCGCTTGGCGGCGGCCTCGAGCAGTTCTTCCAGCTCGTCGAGCCAGGCCGGCCAGGGCGCCTTGAGCTCGGCCAGCGCCGCGGCGCGCTGCTCGCGGTAGTTCGCGAGCGCATCAAACGGCGGCGGGGCCACGGGCAGGGCGGCGGCGTGGGTGCGCAGCCGGGCGGCGGTGTCGTTCAGGGCGTCCGGCGTGGTCCAGTAGCGGGCGACGATGGCCAGCGCCTCGGGGTCGAGGTCGTAGTAGAAGCTGCGCCAGTAGTCCCGGGCGATCTCCAGGTCCATCTCCGACTGGTCCAGCGCCATTTCCAGGGCGAACAGGCTGCCGCTGTCGAAGGCGTGCTCGCGCAGCATGCGGTGGCACCAGGCGTGGATGGTGGAAACCGCGGCCTCGTCCATCCACTCGGCGGCCAGCCGCAGCCGGCGGGCGCAGGTCGGCCAGCTCTCGCGCGGATAGCTGTCGCGCAGGATGATTAAGGGATCATTGGGGTCAGACCCCTCAGCGGACTTTGGGGTCTGACCCCAAGGTTCGCTGAAGAGGTCGCCGGTCAGCGGGGCGTCGTCGGGAGCTGCCCCTTCATCGGTCTGGAAGGCGTCGGCGGCTTCCACCAGCCGGGCGCGGATGCGGTCGCGCAGCTCCTGGGTGGCGGCGTTGGTGAAGGTGACCACCAGGATCTCCGGCGGCGTCAGTGGCCGCGGGAAGCTGGCCGCGTCCGCTTCATCGCGGGGGCCGAGTACCAGGCGCAGGTAGAGCAGGGCGATGGTGAAGGTCTTGCCGGTGCCGGCGCTGGCCTCGATCAGCCGGCTGCCGGTGAGCGGCAGGGCCACGGGATCGAGCCGAGGCGTCTCGGCCGCTTGCCTGTCTTCCGTCATCGTCATGCCTTGCCTCCCTGGCCCTTGTCGCCTTTCCTGTCGCTTTTCTTGTCGCCGCCCTTGGCCTTCACCGCGTCGTGAAGGGGCGCGTAGAGCGCCGCGGTCAGCTCGGTGAAGTGCCGGCCGGCGGCCTCATGGCGCACCAGGCCTTCGAGGTCGCGCCACTGGCGGGCCAGGTACGGGTCGCGGCCAAGCTCGCCATGGTCGCCGTTGAAGCCGGTGCCATGGAAGGCGGTGACGGCGGCCTTCCAGGCCTTGAGATCGGCCTCCTCCGCTTTCGCCTCGTCGCCGAAGACGCGGGCGAGGGCGCCGGGATCGCCGCCCTTCTCGTGCCAGGCGAAGGCGGTGTCGCGGGCCAGCGGCAAGGGTGCGGTCATGCCGGCGCGCCAGGAGCGGGCGATGGCCTCCAGGTGCTTGCGTGCGTCCGCCGCCTCCAGCGGGGCCAGGGTGCCGCCGCCGGCGCGGGAGAGCAGCACCGTGGTCATGGGGCCGATGGCGAGCTGGCCGGCCAGGTGGGCGACCCAGGGGGCCAGCCAGTGCTTCCAGTTATATTTTCCCTTGTTGACCAGGCTGCTGGTCATCAGCACCAGCCGGCAGCGCTCGCCGGCGGCGTTCTCGCGCAGGCCGTCCAGCCAGTCCTCCACTCGTAGCGGATCAGTCGACAGCGGATCGGTATCGGTGGCGAGCTCCAGCGACACGGCGGCCGGCGTCTCCCAGGCGTGGGGCCAGGCCTCGAGCTGGTCGGCGTAGTCGCCGAGCAGGCCGTCCAGCGGCTCGACCAGGTGCTCGCGCATCAGCTCGGCGAAGCCGCCCATGGCGAGGCGCCCCTCGCGCTCCAGGCGCTCCAGGGTGTCGTGCACGGCGGGCATCGGCGGCTCGGCGGCATCGACGGCGCGGCGTCCGGCCTCGATCAGCGCCTGCTGGAGCTGCCAGTGGTCCAGGCCGTCCAGGGCAAAGGGCTCGTGGTCGGGGCTCTCCAGCGCCTCGCGCTCGAGGTAGACGCCGAGGCGGGTGGTGAAGAAGGCCTTCACCGGGTCCTTGAGGAAGCCGCTGAGGCGCGGCAGCGTCAGCGCCGTGTCGAGCTCCATGGGCGGCAGCTCGGCGTCGACGGCGGCCTCCGGCGTCGGCCGGCCGGCGTGCACCGCCCGCCACTCGCGGGCATAGGTAAACAGCCGCTCGTCTTCCGAGAAGTAGGTTCGGCTAAAGGGTTGTAGCGGGTGCTCGGTGGTCAGGGCGTCGACCAGGGCCTGGCCGGCGTCGTCGTCCTCTTCCGCACCTGCCAGCGTCCAGCCGGCGGCCAGATGATCGCGCAGCTGGCCGAGCAGCACCGAGGGCGGGCGCGGCTCGTTGTCGTGGATGCTGCGGCCGACCCAGCTGATCATCAGGCTGTCGCGGGCCGAGAGCAGCGCCTCGAGGAACAGGTAGCGGTCGTCCTCGCGGCGCGAGCGGTCGCCGGGGCGGTAGTCGTGGCCCATCAGGTCGATGTCCAGCGGGCGCTGTACCCGCGGGTAGTCGCCGTCGTTCATGCCCAGCAGGCAGACGTGGCGGAACGGGATGGCACGCATCGGCATCAGGGTGGCGACGTTCACCGCGCTGGCCAGGAAGCGCTGGGAGAGGTTGGCCTCGTCGAGCTGGCCGAGCCAGTGTTCGCGCACCACCGAGAGCGGCAGCGCCTCGGTCAGGCCGGCGTCCTCGGTAGTCTCCTGCCAGTCCTCGAGCAGCTCTCCCAGCCGGTTGAGGGTGGCGAGGTCGGCCTCGTCCTCGGCGGCGAAGCACTCGCCCAGCAGCCCGCGCAGGCGGCGGCACCAGGTGGGCACGTCGGCGGGCTCGGAGAGCGCGCGCCACTGGGCCTCGAGGGCGTCGAGTAGGTCCATCAGCGGGCCGGCCAGGGTGGCTTCCAGGCCGCCGATGTCGCCATAGGGCTCGATGTCATGCCAGGGGCCGTCGGCGGTGTCGCCCACCGCGTAGCCCAGCAGCAGCCGGCGCAGGCCGAAGGCCCAGGTGTTGGCGGTGAGCCCGCCCGGCAGGTCGAGCCGGGCGCGCTGCTCGGCGTCGAGCCCCCAGCGGATGCCGGCGCCCTCGATCCAGCGCCGCAGCACCGGCAGGGCGTCGGCGTCCAGCCCGAAGCGGGCGCGCAGGGCGGGCACCTCCAGCAGGTCCAGCAGGTCGCTGACCGTCAGCCGCGCCTCCGGCAGGTGCAGCAGCGCCTCGAGCGCCACCAGCAGCGGCTGGCGGTGGCGGCTGGTCTGGTCGGAGAGCGTGAAGGGAATGTGGCGCGGGTCGTCCGGCGGCAGCCGGCCGAACACCGCCTGCACGGCGGCGGCGTAGGTGTCGATGTCCGGCACCATCACCAGCACGTCCCGCGGGCGCAGCGTGGGGTCGGCGTCGAAGGCGGCCAGCAGCTGGTCGTGGAGGATCTCGACCTCGCGCAAGGCGCTGTGGGCGACGTGGAAGCGCAGGCTGCGATCAAGACCCGGGTCCACGGCAGGCCAGGTCTCGCGGGTCTCCTGGGGCGGGCGCAGCTCGAGCACGTCGTCCTGCAATTGTTGCAATAGTCCCGGCGCCTCGTCGTCGGCAGGCGAATCGAACAGGTCGATGCGCATCGCCTCGGCGTCGAACAGCATGCGGTAGGTGTCCTGGTCGTCGAACTCGTCGAGCAGGCGCAGGTAGTCGCGGCCCTGCTTGCCCCAGGCGGCCAGCAGCGGCTGGGCGTGGAGGTGCAACTGGGTGTCGTCGAGCGCCAGCGGCATGCCCGGGCGGTGGCGCTGGCGTCGGCGGGCGGCCCGCAGCAGGTCCTTGTGCTCGATGATGTCCGCCCAGTAGTGGCGGCAGGGGTTGTGCACGCACAGCAGCACCTGGGTGACCTTGGAGACGGCGGCCAGGGCCTCCAGCGTCTGGCGGGGCAGCGAGGAGATGCCGAACACCACCACCCGGCGCGGCAGGTCTTTCGGTCGCTTATCGGGGGTGAGCTCGCGGCAGGCCTCGAGGAAGCGGGTATGCACCCAGGCGCGGCTGGTGGCCAGGCCTTCGTCTCCGATGTCGTCGCGCAGCCGCCGCCACAGCGCCGGCTGCCAGCATTGGTCTTCGGCCAATGGCCGGGCCTGGCCGCGGGCGTCGATCAGCTCGTCGCGGCCCTCGGCCCAAGCGGAAAGCCAGTCGGCGCGATAGACCTGGTACTGGTCGAACAGGTCGGCCAGGCGCTCGGCCAGCTGGTGGCGCTTGCGGCGGTCCTCGTCGTCGGCCAAAAAGCGCGCCAGGGGCGCGAAGGTGGCGTCATCCAGGAGCTCCGGCAGCAGGCGCATCAGCCGCCAGATCAGGCGCGGCTTGTCGAGCGGCGAGGCTGGCGGCACCGCTTCCGCACCCAGCACCGCGCGGTAGGCCTGCCACAGATAGCGCGCCGGCAGGGTGACGTCCATCGCCGCGGCGATGCCGGCGCCGGCGGGCGGATCGGCCGCCAGCGCCAGCTTCAGCCACTGGCTGATGCCGTTGCTCTGCACCAGGATCACCTCGTCCTCGAGCGGCCCCAGCGGGTGGTGGCGCAGCCACTCCACCGCCAGATCGCGCAGCGCCTCCAGGCGGTTGCCGTGGATCACCATAAAGCCGGGCGTCAGTTCGGTCTTGGCGGTGGCGAGCATGGCGAATCCTTCGCGGCGATGAAACGGGCCTCAATGGTGCCGCAAAACGCCGGGGGCATGAAGCGGGCCGAGGGCCGGATGAACCTCCGCGGCGGGCACGAGTCGAGAAGGCGTGCCAGCCTTGCCTGGCAAGCCCCGAATACTCACCTGGCCGGGAGGCAACTTTTTATGAGCTCATCGACGCCGCTGACCACGCCGGACGGCCGCTATATCGTGGTTCGCGGCCGCCTGTGGCGATGCACGAATCCCGAGCTGCCCGAGTCGCAGCGTCAGGAGTGGGTGCAGCAACTGATGCGGGCCCGTCGAGGCGTGGCCCAGGCGAAACGTGCCGACGACCCGCAGGCCGAGCGCGAGGCTCGCGATCGGGTCGATGAGGCCAAGCGGGCGCTGGGCGAACGCGGGCCGGTGTGGTGGCGGGACGGCGCGCCGGACTACACCCAGTACAAGGTGCAGAACACGCCCTACGCGGACTGGTATGCCGCGCTACTGTGACTGTACTGATTCTACAAAGCAGAGCTCACAAAGGCCGCCCGTCCAGGGAGTGCTCCATGATGGCGAGAGTCAGCGTGAAGTGGTGCTGGGCGGCGCGAAAGGCGTCGTCTTCACGACGATCGAGAATCGCCTTTACCAGCTCCTGATGCTCCTTCCTCGCTCGTGGCAGCGATTCCTCGGGGTAGGGCTCGGAGCCAAAACCTAGTGTCGCGCGGGCGGTCAACTGGCGAGATTGCTCGGCCAGATGGTCGTTGCCAGCCATTTCCATGATGCAGTCATGGAGCTGTTCGTCGATCTCCCTGGCTATCGAGGCATCGCTGGTCTCGCAGAACTGCTTCAGCAGTTCGCTCAGCCGTCTGGCCTGTGCCGCATCGTGCCTTTCGGCGGCAGTTTTCGCGACCAGCCCCTCCACCAGGCAGCGATAGTCGAAAAAGTCCTCGAGCTGCGGCAGCTCCTTCTCCAGGGTGCGTTGTGCCGTGTGAGGTGATACTTCATCGACTCGCTTGCAGGTCACGAAGGTGCCGCCGTCACGGCCGCGGCGAGATTCGATGAGTCCCAGCTCACTGACGATCTTCAAGGCGCCTCGCACGGTGACGCGGCTGACCTGCTGGCGCTCGGCCAGATCGCGTTCCGATGGCAGGCGATCTCCAGGGGAATAGGCGCCGATAGCGATGGCCGTCACGATCCTGTCGGCCAGCTCCTGGGTAGCGGAGCGGGCATTACCGGCCTTCGGCAAGCCCGCTCGAGGCGGCATTGACATAGCGTCCTCTTCAAAAGGTATTGATATGATACCTTTGAGTGTGATTTTCTGAAAGCGAGGCGTTCGAGAGCGAGTGCTCCACGTCCTTGCTCGTGTGGTCTCTTGGCTGGCCCCGAGTATACATGGCGGCAATGCCTCGACCTCGGTCGGCCGGGCCGGATACGAAGGAAACGGTCACCGCCTGCCAGGCGCTATCTGACAACACGGCGCCATACCGCTCTCGACTGCCTCGGGCGGGAAGACCCGCTGCCCCACGAACTACAACAACAGGAGGTCACCGATGAGTGACAATACCCTGGAGAGCCTGGGCTATACCCAGGAGCTCTCACGAACGCTGAAACTGAGAGACCTGGTGATCTATGGCCTGATCTTCATCGTGCCGATCGCGCCCTTCGGCATCTTCGGCCATGTGATGAGTGCCAGCAGTGGCATGATTGTCACCGCCTACGTTATTGGCCTGATCGGCATGCTGTTCACGGCCATTTGCTACTCGCAGATGGCCAAGGAATTCCCGGTCGCCGGCTCGGTGTACTCCTATGTATCGCGTGGGGCGGGTGGTTTCTCCGGCTTCGTGGCGGGCTGGATCATGCTGCTGGACTACATTCTGATCCCCGCGCTTCTCTACGTCGTGGGGGCGCTGGCGATACACGATATCTTCCCGTCTCTGTCCCCGATCCTGCTGGTGATCGCCTTCGTCGTTTTCAATACCTATATCAATATTCGCGGGATCAGCTTCTCTGCCGCGTTCAATCGCTGGATGCTGGTGGCCGAACTGCTGGTGCTGGCGATCTTTCTGGTGGTGGGCGTCGTGGCGATCAGCAATAACGTCAATGGCGCCGTGTTCTCGATGGCACCGGTATACGATGCTGATGATTTTTCCCTGGGCTTGATCATCTCCGCCGTGCCGATCGCGGTGCTCAGCTTTCTCGGCTTCGATGGCATCTCCACTCTCGCCGAAGAGGCCAAGGGGGGCGGCAAGGCGGTCAGCAAGGCGATCTTCCTGGTGTTGCTGATCATCGGTGGCCTGTTCATTGCCCAGACCTGGATCGCCGCACTGATCCAGCCCGACCCGGGAGCGTTCGATAATCTCGATACGGCCTTCTACGAGACGGCTCGCATCGCCGGCGGTGGCTGGCTGGCAGTACTGACGGCGGCCACGACGGCTATCGCCTGGGGGATCGCCGACTCCCTGGTGGCCCAGATCGCCACCGCTCGCATCCTTTACAGCATGGGACGCGACAGACTCCTGCCGGAACCGCTGTCACGCATCCATCCACGCTTCAAGACGCCTTATGTCAGCGCCCTGCTGGTTGGCGTGGTCTCCATCGTGGTCGGTATCGCCTTCATGCAGCACCTGGCGCTGCTGACATCGATCGTCACCATCGGTGCCCTGACCGCCTTCATCATGCTGAACGTGACGACGCTCTATTACTTCGTGTTCAAGAAGAAAGCCGCCAATGTCTTTCTGCATGTTCTGTGTCCGCTGCTTGGCCTGGCCGTGGTCGGCTACATCTGGAGCGGTTTCGAGCCCCACACCATCCTGATCGGCCTCGCCTGGGCCATTATCGGTATCGGCGTATACGCCTTGGCACAGCGCGGTGGACGTGCCGTGAATATGGAGATCTGACATGGCGATCAAGACGATCCATGACCTGCACCACTGCTTCGATCATCATCTGCCACCTGCTGATACGATCAGCTCCGGCGATACCAGGCGCTTCGATATCCTGGATGCCAGTGGTGGCTTGATTACTCGAGACAGCCAGGCGGAAGAGCTGACTCGCTTGCCGGCGAGTGCCTTGAACCCGGTATGCGGGCCTCTGTATATGGAAGATGCGGAGCCCGGCGATGTCATTGAAGTGGAACTGGTCGATTTCGAGCCGGGCCAATGGGGCTGGACGGGCCTGATCCCGGGATTCGGCCTGCTGGCCGACGACTTCACCTCACCCTGGCTCAAGATATCCGAGTACGACAGCGAGTCCGTGTACTTCGATGAGGATATCGCGATTCCCTTTCGCCCCTTCGCAGGCACCATCGGGCTCGCGCCGGCCGAACCGGGGCAGCACTCGATCGTGCCGCCACGTCACTGTGGCGGCAACCTGGATATCCGCGATCTGGTTCGAGGTTCCAGCCTCTATCTGCCGGTTCAGGTGAAGGGAGGCCTTCTGAGCATCGGCGATACGCATGCCTGCCAGGGGGATGGTGAGGTCTGCGGCACTGCCGTGGAAACGCGCATGGCGGCCACGGCGACGCTGCGTCTTCACAAGAAGGGAAACATTCCCTCGCCGATGTTCGATGTGCCTGCCGGCGCCTCCGCCGAGCAGGACATGGGATTCCTGGTGACCACGGGGGTCGGGTCAGACCTGATGCAGGGGGCTCGGGATGCGGTGCGTTTCATGATCGACCGTCTGCACAAGCAGGCAGGCATGGAAGAGCAGCTGGCCTACGCGCTGTGCAGCGTCGCCGGACGATTGCGCATCAGTGAGATCGTCGATCAGCCGAACTGGGTCGTGTCCTTCTACATGCCCAGATCGATTTTCCGATCGAAAAGCTTGAGGGCGATATAATAGTGTCTTCTGCTATTGAGCCGGCCGGGCACTTGCCCGGCCGGTTCTTTTTATAACGTGCTTGCAACATGGAACGAATAGCACTGATCCGCCGACAGCCCCTGCCTCCTTGCCGTGGGAGCCTTTACGTTCATTCCGGCGTGAACTGTCGCTTCAAACCGCCTCCTGTGCCCGAAAGGCTGCCTTGGCCGCGCTCATGGCGTTCATGGCCGCGGGAATGCCGGCATAGACCGCCACCTGCAGGACGATCTCGACCACTTCCTCTCGGGTCACCCCGGTGTTGAGCGCCGCGCGCAGGTGGAATTCCAGCTGCCCCTGGGCCGTGCCCATGGCGCCGAGCATCGCCACCGTCAGCATCTCGCGGGTGCGAATGTCGAGGCCGTCGCGGGCGACGACGTCGGCGAAGGCGAAGCCGAGCAGGATCTCGACGGCGTCGGCATCGAAGTCGTCCAGGTTGCGCGCGACCTTGGCCGGTGCCTCGGGCTCCAGGCGGGCCAGCAAGGCAAGGGCCTCGTCGCGGCGGGTCGTCGGCGCATCGCTCATGCGTTCACCCCCTTCATGCCCTCGGCGGTGTAGCGCTCGCCGCTGACCGGCAGGCGGGCGGTGGCGGCCTCGAGCCGACGGCATTCGTCCGGCGTCAGCGAGAGACTGGCCGCCGCGACGTTTTCCTCGAGATAGCGCGGCCGCTTGGTGCCCGGAATCGGCACGATGTCGTCACCCTGGGCGAGCAGCCAGGCCAGCGACAGCTGGGCCGGGGTGCAGCCCTTCTCGGCGGCGAGTTCGGCGATGGCCTCGGCGATCCGCCGGTTGGCGGCCATCGCCTCCGGCGCGAAGCGGGGCAGGCCGGGGCGGAAATCGCCTTCCTCGAAGTCGGAGGCGTCCCGGTAGCGCCCGGTGAGGAAGCCGCGGCCCAGCGGCGAGTAGGGCACGAAGCCGATGCCGAGCTCGCGGCAGGTCGGCAGCACCGCGGCTTCGACGTCGCGGGTCCACAGCGAGTATTCGGTCTGCACGGCGCTGATCGGGTGCACGGCGTGGGCCCGGCGCAGGGTCTCGGCGCCGACCTCGCACAGGCCGATGCGGGCGATCTTGCCTTCCTCGACCAGGCGCGACAGCCCCTCCATGGTGTCCTCGATCGGCCGCGCCGGGTCGATGCGGTGCACGTAGTAGAGATCGATGCGCTCGACGCCGAGCCGGCGCAGCGAGCCCTCGCAGGCCTCGCGGGCGTAGACCGCGCTATTGTCCAGGCTGCGCCGGTACTCGCCGGGGCGGCGCACGATGCCGAACTTGGTGGCGACCTTGACCTCGGGCCGCTGGCGGGCGAGGAAGTTGCCGAGCAGGGTCTCGTTGTGGTGAGAGCCGTACATGTCGGCGGTGTCGAAGAAGTCCACGCCGAGCTCGACCGCCCTGGCCAATACGCGCCGGGATTCGTCATCATGGCGCGGACCGTAGAATTCGCTCATGCCCATGCAGCCGAGGCCGATGGCCGATACCGTCAGGTCCTGTCCGAGAGTGCGTCGTTGCATGCTGGGGCCTCCTGTGGCGATGCGGAACGTGTCGGAAGGCAGCGTCACACACACCGGGAACGCGCAACATGAACGACTCCGCAAAGCGGATTGCCAGTAATGAAAAGCCGGCCTCGCGCCGGGTCAACTGGAACGACGCCCAGGCCTTCCTGGCCGTGGCGCGCCACGGCACCCTGAGCGGGGCGGCCGGTGCGCTGGGCGTGGGCATCGCCACCCTGGGGCGGCGCATCGAGCGGCTGGAGGGCGCGATGCGGATTCCGCTGTTCGTGCGCCAGCCGTCGGGCTATTCGCTGACCGCGGAGGGCCAGGCGCTGGTGCCCCGGGCCGAGGCGCTGGAGGCCGCCGCCCACGCCTTCTCCACCGGCATCGAGGAGGACGAGGCGCTGAGCGGCCGGGTGCGGCTGGCCACCGCCGAGAACCTGGCGACCCGGCTGATCCTGCCGGCGCTGCCGGCGTTCCGCGAGCGCCATCCGGGCATCGCCATCGATCTGGTCACCGACATCGCCACCGCCAGCCTGTCGCGCCGGGACGCCGACCTGGCGATCCGCATGGTCAAGCCCGAGCGGGGCAACGTCTCGCTGCGTCGGCTCGCCACCCTGGGCTACGGGCTCTATGCCGGTCTCGACTATCTGGCCAGGCGCCCGGCCGGTGCCAAGGGCGGTCATGATGATGCCTATATCACCTGGGGCGAGCGCCACGCTCATCTGCCGGCCGCGCGCTGGGTAACCGAGCGGCTCGACGGCCGCGAGCCGGCGCTGACCACCACCTCGCTGGACGCCCAGCTGGTGGCGGCCGAGGCGGGCCTCGGGCTGGCGGTGCTGCCGCACCTGCTGGCGCGGGGCCGCGACCTTACCTGCCTCGAGGCCGACATCGGCGTCGAGCAGGACATCTACCTGGTGATCCAGACCGACCTGTCGCGGGCGCCGAGGGTGCGCGCGCTGGCCGACTTCCTGAGCGAGCTGATCGTCGCGAACCGCGAGGCGCTGTAGGCGCCCTAGGGCCGAGTCGCTGGGCCGGTCACGCGAACGCCAGCAGCCCGGGATCGAGCCGGGTCGCGACGATGCCGAGCCCCAGCAGGATGAGCAGGGCGCCGGCCAGTCGCTCGATGTGTCGCAGGCCGTGACCGAAGCGCCGGATCAGCCTCGGGTGGCCCGCCAGATGGCCGACCAGCAGGTCCCAGCCGAGCACGGCAGCGATCATCCAGGCCGCGTAGAGGCCCTGCAGGCCGGCGGGCGTGTCCCGGGCATGCAGCACCGCGAACAGGCTGGCGTAGAACAGCGCGTTCTTGGGATTCAGCAGCCCCGAGGCCAGCCCGGCGAGCAGGGCGCCGGCCGCTGCGCTGGAGGGCGCCGCGGTCTCGCCGAGGGTGGCGGCGTCGAGCCGTGTCTCGCCCGCCTGACGGATGAACTGAAGGCCCATGAACAGCAGGAAGGCAGCGCCGGCCCACTGGACGGCGATGAAGGCGTCGGCTTCGGCATCGAGGGCCATCAGCCCGCCCATGGCCAGCAGGATGAACAGCGCGTTGGCCAGGCCGATGCCGAGGCTGACCAGCGCCGCCGGGCCGCGCCCCCGGGCCATGGCGTAGCGCAGGATCAGGAAGAAGTCCGGGCCGGGGCTGAGCAGGGCGAGGAAGTGAGCGCCGGCGACCAGCAGGAATTGTTGCAGCATGACGTTGGTCCTCTCCGGATGGCGGGGAGGCCAGTCTGCGTCGTGCCGGCGCGGCGGTATTGAAGGAAAGTGCGCTGACGAATGTAAGGCCGGCGGCCTCAGGCGCCGCGATAGCGCCCCGGCGTGATCGCCACGCGGGCCTTGAAGGCGCGCTGGAAGTGGCCCTGGTCGGCGAACCCCAGCTCCTGGGCGAGATCGGCCAGCCCGGCGCCCTGGCGCAGGCGGCGGCGGGCCTGCTGGATGCGGCGGTCGAGCAGCCAGGCGTGGGGCGTCAGGCCGGTGTCGCGGCGGAACAGCCGGATCACCTGATAGCGGCTCAGGCCGTGGTCCCGGGCCAGCGCCTCGAGCGACGGCGGCCGCTCGAAGCGTTCGAGCAGGTGCCGCTGGAGATTGGCCAGGGCGGATGAGTCCGGTCGACGAACGGCCAGGGGCTCGCCGCGACACCACAGGCGTTGGGCGAGGAATTCGATCAGCCCGGCCTCCTTGTCGGCCGCCGGGGCCGGGGAGAACAGCAGCGCATTGATCCGGCAGAAGGCCCGATAAGGGGCGGGGTCGCGGGCGATGAAGACCGTCGATGGCAGGGCCCGATCGATGTCGCGTCCGGCTGCGGCCTCAGCCAGCATGTCTCTGGCCCAGGCCGGGTCCAGATGCAGCATCTGATAGCTCCAGCGGCCTTCCGGCAGCGGATTGCAGTCATGCACGACGCCCGCCGGCACGCTGACCAGGCAGCCCGGCGTCAGGCGCTCGCGGCGGCGCTGGCAATGGAAGCGGCTCTGGCCGCGGTCGACCACGCCGATCGACAGGGTGGGATGGCTGTGGGGCCGGTAGCAGGCGCGGCTGTCGCTGGCCCGCCGGCTCTCGACGAAGGGCAGCGCCGGGTCGTGCCAGAACTGGGTCATGGTCGGGCTTCCTGAGCGTGGCGGCCGAGTCGTCGGCAGGGTAGCACGGACCCGCGATCGCGGCGGGACCTCATCCGCCCCAACGACGACGGCACCGCCATGGCGGTGCCGTCGTGTTCGTGGTGGCGGTGTGTCGACAGCCTCGACAGCCTAGCGATAGGTGGCGTCGAAGCGCTGGCGCAGCTCGTTCTTCTGCACCTTGCCCATGGTGTTGCGCGGCAGGGCGTCGATGAAGAACACCCGCTTGGGCTGTTTGTACTTGGCCAGCCGGCCCTGCAGGTGGGCGATCACCTGGGCCTCGTCGAGCTTGGCGCCGGGCTGGCACACCACCGTCGCGGTGACGCCCTCGCCGAAGTCCGGGTGGGGCAGGCCGATCACGGCGGATTCCAGCACCTCGTCCATCTCGTCGATGACCTGCTCCACCTCCTTGGGATAGACGTTGTAGCCGCCGGAGATCACCAGGTCCTTGTCACGGCCGACGATCTGCACGTAGCCGCGTTCGTCGCGGGTGACCAGGTCGCCGGTGATGAAGAAGCCATCCTCGAGCAGCTCCTCCTTGGTCTTCTCCGGCTTGCGCCAGTAGCCGATGAAGACGTTGGGGCCGCGCACCTGGAGCAGGCCGATCTCGCCGTCGGGGACCTCCTTGCCGCTGTCGCGGTCGACGATGCGGATCTCCACCCCGGGCAGCGGCATGCCCACGGTGCCGGCGCGGCGGTCGCCGTCGTAGGGGTTGGAGAGGTTCATGTTGGTCTCGGTCATGCCGTAGCGCTCGAGGATGGCGTGGCCGGTCTTCTCGGCGAACAGCTCGTGGGTCTCGGCGGTCAGCGGCGCCGAGCCGGAGACGAACAGGCGCATGTTGGCGGTGACCTCGGGGGTGAGGCGATCGTCGGCCACCAGCCGGGTGTAGAAGGTCGGCACGCCCATCATCACCGTGCCGCGGGGCAGCTCCTCGAAGATCACGTCGGCGTCGAACCTGGGCAGGAACAGCAGGCTGGAGCCGGCCATCAGGGTGACGTTGCAGGCCACGAACAGGCCGTGGGTGTGGAAGATCGGCAGCGCATGGATCAGCCGGTCCTCGGGGGTGAAGCGCCAGGCCTCGACCAGCGCCGCGGCGTTGGAGCCGAGGTTGCGGTGGGTGAGCATCGCGCCCTTGGAGCGGCCAGTGGTGCCGGAGGTGTAGAGGATCGCCGCCAGGTCGTCGTCCGTGCGCGGCACGGCGTCGTCGAAGGCGGTGGCGGCCGCGGCGCGCTCCATCAGCGAGCCGTCGGCGGCGGTGCCGAGAGTCTCGACCGCCGGGCAGCCGGTCTCGGCGGCCAGTGCGCGGGCTTCCTCGAGCACCGCCGGGCGGCACACGAACAGCGCCGGTTCGGCGTCGCTCAGGAAGTAGCGGATCTCGTCGCCAGTGTAGCCGGTGTTGAGCGGCAGGTAGACGGCGCCGGCGCGCAGCGTGGCCAAGTAGAGCAGGATCGCCTCGGGGCTCTTGTCGACCTGCACCGCGACCCGGTCGCCGGGCGAGACGCCGAGCGCGACCAGGGCGCCGGCCAGCCTGGCGCTCTCGGCCAGGGCGTCGGCGTGGGAGTAGCGGCGGCCGTCGCGGGTGGTGATGAAGTCGGCGTCGCCACGGGCCTGCATGCGGGCGGCGAAGGTCTTGAACAGGTTGTTGTTATCGGTCATCTGGCGGTGTCTCCCTTGCCTTGCGCCTTGCGGGCCTTGCGCACGAGGTCCTTGACCTCGCCGGAACGGGCCACGGTGGCGTTGGCGGTGTAGTTCTCGTGATTGCGCTCGATGTCGTTGAGCACGTAGAGGTAGTTGACCATCAGCCCGGCGGCCTGCTCGAGGCCCTTGGCCGAGGTATCGCCGAGCCAGTTGATGCGATGCAGCTCGGCGCCGTTGCCCAGGTGGAAGCGGGCCACCGGGTTGAGCGGCAGGCCCTTGGGATTCTTCTCCTCGGCCAGATAGCGCGCGGCCAGCGGGCGTACGATGGCCTTGAGCGCCTCGGCGCGCTCGGTGTCCTGATGCCAGCCGGGCGCCTCGAGCTCGGCCAGCGCCTCGCGGGTGGCCTCCGGCAGGGTGGTGTCGCCCTGGCGCTCGGCCAGCCACCGGGCGAAGCCCGGCACCGGCGAGAGCGTGACGAAGTGCTTGAGCTGCGGCAGCTCCTGCTTGAGCTCCTGCACCACCTGCTTGATCAGGAAGTTGCCGAACGAGATGCCGCGCAGCCCCGTCTGGCAGTTGCTGATGCCGAAGAAGGCGGCGCTGTCGGCGTCCTCGGGCTCCTCCACGTGGCCCGGGGCAGTCGGGTCGCCGGCCAGGATCGGCTGGATGCGGTCCGGCAGCCCCTTGCACAGCGCCACTTCCACGAAGATCAGCGGCTCGTCGCCGGTGGCCGGGTGGAAGAAGGCGAAGCAGCGGCGGTCGCGGGCGTCGAGCCGGCGGCGCAGGTCGTTCCAGTCCTGGATCTCGTGCACCGCCTCGTAGCGGATGATCTTCTCCAGGATCGAGGCCGGGGTGTTCCAGTCGATGCGCTTGAGCATCAGGAAGCCGCGGTTGAACCAGGAGCCGAACAGGTGGGCGAAGTCGGCGTCGATGGCCGCGAGCTCCGGATGCTCTCGGCGCAGGGCCAGCAGCTGCTCGCGCATGCGCACCAGCTGATAGGTGCCCTCGGGGGCCAGGTTGAGGCGCCGGAACAGCTCCTGGCGCTTCGGCTCGCAGGCCTCGAACAGCGCCTTCAGCGAGGCGTTGTCGCGGCTCTCGCGATAGGCGGCGTAGGTGGCGTCGATGCGCTCGGGGTCGGCGGCGAACTCCTCGGCCAGGCGCATGAAGAAGTGCCTTCGCTGGTCGGCGTCGAGCCGCGCGTACATGGCCAGGGCGCGGCTGGCCAGGGCGATGCTCGAGGCCTCGCCGTCGCTCTCGAGCAGGCCGCGGCAGGCGTCGATCAGCTCGTCGGGGGTGGGGGCGGCGTCGCCCTCCGAGCGCTTCCAGCGCAGGGCATCACGCTGGGTGATGTTGTTGAGCAGTTCCTGAAGGAAGGTCATGTTCATGGCGGCGTCTCCTTCAGCCCATGATCAGGTCGGGGAGCCACAGGGCGATGTCCGGGAACAGGCACAGCAGCACGATCGCCAGCACCATGCACAGGGCGTAGGGCAGGCTGCCGGTCAGGATGCTGCGCAGCGAGATGTCCGGCGCGATGCCCTTGATGATGAACAGGTTGAGGCCCACCGGTGGGGTGATCAGGCCGATCTCCAGGTTGATGGTCAGCACCACCGCGAACCAGTAGGGATCGAAGTCGGCGGCCAGGATGATCGGCAGCAGGATCGGCGCGGTCATCACGATCACCGCCACCGGCGGCAGGAAGAAGCCGGCCACCAGCAGGAAGACGTTGATGACGCCCATCAGCACCCAGCGATTGACCTCCAGATCGGCGATGGCGCCGGCCACGGTCTGGGTGATGAACAGCGACGACAGGGCGTAGGCGAAGACCTCGGCGCAGGCGATGACCAGCATGATCATCACGCTCTCGCGCAGCGAGTCGCGCATGATCAGCTTGATCGGCCCGGCCTGCCACATGCGGTAGATCAGGATCGCCAGCGCCAGGCACAGGAAGGCGCCGACGCCGGCCGCCTCGGAGGGCGTGGCCACGCCGCCGTAGAGCGCGAACAGGATGCCCGCCACCACGGCGAGGAAGGGCAGCACCCGCACCACCGCCTTGAGGTTGGAGTCGACGTTGGCCTTGACCGTCTCCTTGAGCCGGCCGGCGGCCTCGGCCGCGGGGTTCTGATAGCCCCCGGCCAGCTTGCAGGCGATGATCGTCCACACCATGAACAGCCCGGCGAGCATGAAGCCCGGCACCACGCCGGCGATGAACAGGCGGCCGATGGAGGTCTCGCTGGCGATGCCGTAGATGATCATGGTCACCGAGGGCGGAATCAGGATGCCCAGGGTGCCGCCGGCGGCGATGCAGCCGGCGGCCACGCCGTCCGGATAGCCGCGGGTGCGCATCTCGGGGATGCCCATCTTGCCGATCGCCGCGCAGGTGGCCGGCGACGAGCCGGAGAGGGCGGCGAAGATCGAGCAGGCGCCGATGTTGGAGACGGCCAGCCCGGCCGGCAGGCGGCCCATCCACAGGTCCAGCGAGCGGTAGAGATCGCGGCCGGTGGGCGAGGAGGCCACGGCGGCGCCCATCAGGATGAACATCGGGATGGCCACGAAGCCGAACTCGGCGATGCGCTCGAAGAAGGTCTCGCCGAAGTAGGTCAGCTCCGGCATGCCGCGGTCGTAGAGCAGCGCCATCAGCGAGACGCCGCCCAGGGCGAAGGCGATGGGGGTGCCGATGGCCATCAGTACGATGAGGCCGACGGCGACGATGATGCCCAGCGTGATCGGATCCATGTCAGTTCTCCTCGCCGCGCAGCAGTTCCGCGACGTACTGCAGCGTCAGCAGGGTGGCGCCGAGGGCCACCGGCAGCAGGGCCGGCCACAGCGGCGGGTTCCATACCGTGCCGGTGGTCCACTGGCCGTGCCAGGCCTCGGCGACGTAGACCCAGCTGCCGTAGGCCAGCGCGGCGCAGAAGGCCAGGCCGACCAGTGAGCCGAGCAGTAGCATGAGCTTGCGGCCGATGCCGCCGACCAGGTCGGGCAGCAGGGTGATGGCGACGTGGCCGCCGGTCATCAGCACGTAGGCGCTGCCCATCAGCATGGCGCCGGTGACCGAGAAGATGGTGAATTCGGTCTGCCAGCTGGTGCTCATGCCCAGCGCATAGCGCACGAAGACCATGTGGCAGATGGCGGCGACGCCGGCGATGAACAGCGCGCAGGCGACGTAGGCGGCGCCGCGGGAGACGCCATCCATCAGGCGGATGTAGCCGCCGACCAGCGGCAGGCGTCGGGCGAGGGGTGAGGTGTTGGCCATGGCCATGTCGTCCTCCCTGAGTCGGAGACACCGGCCCGAAGGCCGGTGTCGTGGGGCAAAAACCCGGTTACTCGACGGCCAGGGCGGCGTCGATCAGGGCCTGTCCGTTGGGGACGTTCTCGGCGAAGTTCTTGTAGGAGGTCTGCTTGGCGATCTCCAGCCAGGCGTCGTAGTCCTCCTGGCTCATGGTCACCACTTCGACGCCGTTCTCCTCGTAGACGTCGACCATCTCCTGGTCGAGGCCGGCGGCCTCCTCGGCGAAGAAGTCCTCGGCGGCCTGGCCGGCGGCCATCAGCGCCTGCTGCTGCTCCTCGCTGAGCCCCTGCCAGCTGCGCTCGGAAATCAGGATAGGCTCGTACATGAACCACAGGGCGTGCTCGCCCGGGGCGGTCATGCAGCTCACCTGCTCGTAGATGCGGTAGGAGACGAAGGACATCGAGGAGGTGTTGGCGGCGTCCAGCACCCCGGTCTGCAGGGCGGTGTAGATCTCGGACGACGGCATGGAGGAGATCGAGGCGCCGGCGCCGGCCAGCATCTGCTCGAAGGCCGGGCCGGCGGCGCGGAAGGTCTGGCCCTCGACGGTGTCCGGCGAGGTGATGCACTGCTGGCTGGAGGCGAAGCCGCCGGCCAGCCAGGCATCGGCCAGCACCCGGGCGCCGCCTTCCTGGATGACGTTCTTGATCATGCCCATGAACTCGGAGTCGTTGAGGCGGCGGGCGTGCTCGTGGTTGCGTACCACGCCGGGCATCAGGGTGGCGGAGAATTCCGGGTGGCGGCCGCTGGCGTAGTCGAGCGGCAGGGCGGTGATGTCCAGGCGTCCGCGGGACAGCGCGGCCCACTGCTCGCGGGCCTTGAACAGCGACTGGCCGGGATAGACCTCGATCTCCAGGCCCACGTTGGCCTCGGCGACCTTGTCGGCCATCAGCTGGACCATCTCGTCGCGCACGTCACCCTGGCCACCGGGGAACTGGTGCGAGGCGCGCAGCACGGTGTCGGCCGAGGCGGCGGTGCCGGCGAGAGAGGCGGCGAGGGCGGTGCCCGCGACGATGGGGAGCATTGAGCGTTTCATGGCGTCTCCAGATGGGTGTTGTTGTTATGGGCCGTTTGTTGAGAGCAACGTTTCTTGGCACAACTTCTCTTTGGAGCAGCAGCGAGAGAGCGGCTGTTGTACGAAGCTTTATTGTTTGAAGTGTCTATCAGCGGTGCTGATATATATTTCAATAGGCGAAGTGAAATACTACTGTCAAACCGGGCGGCTTAGACAAAGGCATCAGCTGCGATGCAGCAAAAGCGCCGAAAGGCGCTCGTGGCGGGCGATAGGGCGTGATGAAAGAAAATCGGGGGAAATCGTCGCGACATTCGCGCAAGGCGGGGCATCGCGACGGGAGAACGATCCGGGCGCTCGGCATCGGCTCAGTTCAGAGATACGCGATTCAGAGGCACTCGATTCAGAGGCACTCAGTTTAGAGAGAAAGGAATCTCGCCGGCCTCGTGCGCCAGCAGCCACTGCTTGCGGCCGATGCCGCCGGCGTAGCCGGTGAGCCGGCCGTCGCTGCCGATCACCCGGTGGCAGGGCACCACGATGGCCAGCGGGTTGCGGCCGTTGGCCGCGCCCACCGCGCGCTGACCGCCCTTGCAGCCGAGCTGCTCGGCGATCTCGGCATAGCAGCGGGTCTCGCCGAAGGGAATGGTGGCCAGCGCCTGCCATACGCGGCGCTGGAAGTCGGTGCCCTCCGGCGCCAGCGGCAGGTCGAAGGCCCGGCGGAGGCCGTTGAAGTATTCGGCCAGCTGGGCGCGGGCCTGCTCGGTGTGGGCGTTGGGCCGGGCCGGTGCGTCCTCTTCCATGACGAAGGCGATCTCGGTCAGTCCGGCGTCGGAGGCGCTCAGGCGAATCAGGCCGAGGGCCTCGGTCTCCGGCGGGTGGAAGTAGTCCAGGGCGTCGTCGCTCATCGGCTTGTCTCCTTGTTGCTCAGGGGCATGAACCTCAGGGGGTGGAAGACCAGAGCTGCAGGGTCAGGTAGCTGCGCCAGGGCGCCCCTCGGGCCGGGTCTTCGCCTTCCAGGCGGGGCAGGGCGCGGCGCACGCCGGCGTCGCCGTCCAGCCAGATGTCGGGGGCGCCGATACCGCGCAGCGCCGCGTAGTTCGCCGTCCAGGGCCCGATGCCTTTCAGCGCCGTCCAGGTCAGCGGATCGTCGTCGGCTTCGCCTTCAGCGTACCAGCTCGCGAAGCGCCTGAGCGTCGCCTTGCGGGCGCCGGGCATGCGCAGTTCGTCGAGTTCGCTGTCGGCGATGGCCTCGGGCACGGGGAAGTGATGGCCGTGCTCGGTCGGCTCGCCCCGCGCTTCCACCAGTCGCGTGACCAGGCCGCGGGCGGCGTCGGTGGAGACCTGCTGGCCGAGGATGGCGCGGACGCCGGCCTCGAAGGGCGACCAGATGCCGGGCAGCCGCAGCCCCTCGACCAGTGCAAGGCCGGGGAAGGCGCCGGCCAGATGGGTCTCGATGGTGGTGGTGTCGGCGTCCAGATCCAGCACCCGGCGGATGCGCCGCACCACCGGCGACAGTGCGCGCAGGTCGTCGAGCAGGAGGCGGACCCGGAAGGCATGGCGCTGCGACACGTGTTCGGCGGTGAACGAGCCGCGCGCGCCGCCCCAGCGGATATGCCGGCCGTAATATGCCTCGCCGACCCACTCCAGGCCGGCAATGGCACGGCCGGCGTGGAAGTCGCGCAGCGCCGGCCAGGCGTAGGGCGGGCGATAGGCCAGCCATAGCGTCAGCGGCTCGCCGTTCTGGCCGCCGTTGGCGCTATCGGCGGCGCTTCGGCGCAGTTCCCGCGGCGCCAGGCCGATGCGGGTCACGAAGGCATCGTTGAAGCGGCGCAGGCTGCGAAAGCCGCTGGCGTAGGCGATGTCGGTGATCGGCAGCGTGGTCTGGTGCAGCAGCTGCTTGGCGAACAGGCACTGGCGATGCTGGGCGTAGGCCTTGGGCGAGACGCCGAGCCCGTCGTGGAACAGCCGCCTCAGGTGGCGCTCGCCGACGCCGAGCCGCTGGCACAGATCGCCCAGCGAGCCGTCGCCCAGGGCGCCGTCGTCGATCAGCCGCAGCGCTCGCTCGAGCGTGGTGCGGGTGCCGCGCCAGGCGGGGGAGTCGGGGGCGCTGTCGGGCCGGCAGCGCAGGCAGGGCCGGAAGCCGGCCTCGGCGGCGGCCAGGGGCGTGTCGAAGTAGCGCACCCGGGTGTCTTTCGACGGGATGGCCGGGCAGATCGGTCGGCAGTAGATGCCGGTGCTGGTCACACCGACCACGAAGCGGCCGTCGAAGCGCGCATCCCGGGCCAGGCGCGCCTGGCGGCACTGAGCGGCATCCAGCATGGCGGCGTTCCTCGGTCTCGGTTCCTGATCGCAGTGTAACGCGCCAGCGCGGCGAGACTCGCCGGAAACGGACGTGGAGGCCGTCAGCCGAGCTTCAGCGGCCCGTTGCTCTTGAGGGTGTCCATGGCCACCTGAGTGGCGACGTTCTGGATGCCCTCGAGCGGGCTTATTGCCTCGGCGAGGAAGGCCGACAGTGCCCCCAGGCTTTCCACCACCACCTTGAGGACGAAATCATGGTCGCCGGTGATGGTGTGGCATTCGATGACCTCGTCGCGGGCCAGCAGCGCCGCCACGGCATCCAGCGGGCGGTCCATGCGCGACTTGTCCATGGAGATGGAGATGAAGGCCGTTACCGCCAGGCCCAGCGCCCGGGGATCGAGCCGTAGTGCATAGCCCTGGATGATGCCGTCGCGTTCGAGCCGCGCCAGGCGCCGCGAGCACTGACTGGGCGAGAGGCTGACGGCCTCCGAGAGGGCGCCGAGGGTCAGGCGGGCGTCGCGCTGGAGGGCATGGAGCAGGGCCAGGTCGAAGCGATCGAGTGTTGTCATTTATCTTTATGTGGCCTTTTTATGCAAGATTCTTGCGTTAAAGATGGCCAGGAGCCCATGAGAATGCAAACGGGCGTCGTCCGTCCTCGCCTAGAATGATCGCAGGCCTTTCCCCTGACCTGCGGAGACCCGACATGAGCGTCAGCCTGGACCGCGTTCGCGAGCTGGACCGCCACGATCCCCTGGCGGGCTTCAAGCGCCGCTTCGCCCTCCCCGAGGGCACCCTCTACCTCGACGGCAACTCTCTCGGTGCCCAGCCGACGGCCGCCAGGGAAGCCGTCGCCGCGACCCTGGATCAGTGGCGCGACGAGCTGATCGGCGGCTGGAACCAGGGCTGGTTCGATGCCCCGGAGCGCCTCGGCAACCGGCTGGCGCCGGTGATCGGTGCCCGCGATGGCGAAGTGGTGGTCACCGACAACATCACCCTCAACCTGTTCAAGCTGCTGGGCTATATCCTCGAGCGGCGTGGCGATGGAGACGGTGGCGCGGTGCTCAGCGAGGGCGGCAACTTTCCCACCGACGGCTACATCGCCCAGGGCTTCTGCCGGCTCGGCGGCGTCGAGCATCGTGTACTGCCCGAGGGCGCCGAGCTCGCCGACCACCTGGACGGCGTGGCCGTGGTGGTGCTCAGCCAGGTCAACTACCGCACTGGCCGGCTGCGCGACATGGCCGCGACCACGCGCCGGGTGCATGAGGCCGGGGCCGAGGTGATCTGGGACCTGGCCCACTCGGCCGGCGCGTTGCCGGTGGACCTCGCCGGCAGCGGCGCCCGTTACGCGGTGGGCTGCACCTACAAGTACCTCAACGGCGGCCCCGGCGCGCCGGGCTTCCTCTATGTGCATCGGGACCACCAGGACGGCGGCTGGCAGCCGCTCTCGGGCTGGCACGGCCATGCCGCGCCCTTCGCCTTCGACGCCGACTATGCCCCGGCCGGTGACATCACCCGCTTTCGTACCGGCACCCACTCCGCGCTGGCCTACAGCGCCCTGGAGGCCTCACTTTCGATGTGGGGCGATGTCGACATGGCGGCGCTGCGGGAGAAGAGCCTGGCGCTGAGCGCGCTGTTCCGCGACTGCCTGGCCGATCTGTTCGAGGCGCATGGCATCGAGGACATCACCCCGCCGGCGGCCGAGCGCGGCAGCCAGGTGTCGCTGGTGGATGCCGACAACGGCTACGCCATCGTCCAGGCGCTGATCAGTCGCGGGGTGATCGGCGACTACCGTGAGCCGGGCCTGATGCGCTTCGGCTTCACGCCGCTCTACCTGAGCTTCGAGGACGTCTGGCGGGCGGCGATGCACTTCCGCGAGGTGGTCGAGAGCGGCGAGTATCGTGAGCCGCGCTTCCACGTTCGCGGGGCGGTGACCTGATGGCGGGTCACGACGGGCAATGGGCGCTGGATCGTGCCTATTCGCCGAGCCTCTGTGCGCGAAGCTTCGAGGCCAGCCTGGCTCGCCAGGCTCGGCGTGGCGAGCGGCTCAGGGAACGTCATCCGCCGCGACGCCTGAGCTATGGGCCGGGCGCTCAGGAGGGTATCAATCTCTTCCTGCCGACGACGGGCAAGCCGCGCGGGTTGATGGTGTTCCTGCATGGCGGCTACTGGCAGGAGCTGGACGCCTCGGCGACGGATTTCATGGCCGGCGACTGGTTCGAGGCCGGCTGGGCCTTCGCGTCCGTGGACTATCCGCTGGCGCCGCGGACATCCCTCGAGGCCATCGTCGAAGCCTGCCGGCGGGCGGTCGCGGTCCTTCAACGAGAGCTGGGGGAGCTGAACGCCGAAGCGCCCCTTCACCTGGGGGGGCACAGCGCCGGGGCGCACCTGGCATTGGCGAGTTGCCTGGGCGAGCAGGGGCTGGCGGGCATCGACTCGCTGTGGTTGATCAGCGGTATCTATGACCTGCGCCCCCTGGTGGAGACCTACATCAATGCCCCGCTGGGGCTGGACCCTGGGCGTGCCGAGGAGCTTAGTCCCTTGTGCCAGCCACTGGCGGGACTGCCACCGCTTCAGCTGGTGCTCGGGGAATTCGACCCGCCGGCGTTCCATCGCCAGAGCGAACGGCTCGATGAACGGGTGCGGGCGGCAGGAGGGCGCTGTCGGCTGACCGAGCTCAAGGACTGTGACCACTTCGATATTCTCGAGCGGCTCGGCAGCACGCCAGATCGTTCGGGCAAGGATGCATCAGCCAACGAATCAACATGAAGGTAGGCAAGGGGGCCGCCATGAAGCACTCAAATGACAACAAGACCGGCCGGAATGCCGTGAACCTGACGAGCGAAAAGAGCGTTCACTGGGATCAGGACATGAGCTACGGACAGTACCTGGGGCTCGAGACCCTGCTGTCCTGCCAGAATCCTGTCTCTGACGAGCACGATGAAATGCTCTTCGTGATCATCCATCAGGTATCCGAGCTATGGCTGAAGCAGTGCCTCCATGAGGCGCATGCGGCGGCTCGGCATATTGCGGCGGATCGACTCCGCCCGGCCTTCAAGATGCTCACCCGGGTCTCGCGCATCCAGGAGCAGATGATCCAGGCCTGGGAAGTCCTGGTCACCATGACGCCGACCGACTACGTCAGCTTCCGCGACAGCCTGGGGCAGAGCTCCGGATTTCAATCGTACCAATACCGCGAGCTGGAGTTCCTGCTGGGCAACAAGCACCCGGGCATGGTCAAGGTCCATCGCTCGCACCCCGAGCACTATCAGCGGCTAGTGAGCGTGTTGCAGGCCCCCAGCCTGTACGACATCAGCCTGCAGCTGCTGGCTCGGCGAGGTTTCAGCGTGCCGGCATCGGTGCTGGATCGCGACTGGTCGGAGCCGTATGAAGCCTGTGCGGAGGTCGAGGCCGTCTGGGCCGATATCTACGCCGATACCGACCGGCACTGGGACCTGTATGAGCTGGCGGAAAAGCTGGTGGATACCGAGTACAACTTCCACAAGTGGCGCTTCAGCCACATGAAGACCGTCGAACGCATCATCGGCCACAAGAGCGGGACCGGCGGCACCTCGGGAGTGTCGTATCTGCAGAAGGCATTGGACCTGAAGTTCTTTCCCGAGCTCTGGTCGGTCAGAACCTCGCTGTAGCCGGCGGGGCCAGGATGATGGGACGATGATCGCGGTTGCCTCATGCCCGATGGTGTTCATCGGGCCGATGCGTCAGGCTTACCCGGTGGTTCGGAGCCTGCTTGACTGTAAAGGATGCCGTTTCGGTTGCCCTCGATCACACGGAGTTTTCCCATGACGCCACCGCTGACCCGTCACAATCGCCCCCGCCAGGTGCTCGACGCCATCGCCGCCGCCAATGCTTCGCTTGACGACGACGACCGCGAGGCCAAGTACGCCAAGCTGGCCGAGTCGCCGTATCGCTTCTTCCGCGGCACCAACCACCTGTACTGGAGCGACGTCTGGCACGACTGGCGCTTCGCCCTCTACGGCGGCCTGCCGGAGACCCAGACCTGGCTGCAGGGCGACGCTCACGTCTACAACTTCGGCGCCTACGGCCATCATGACGATGCCGTGCGCTACGGCATGGACGACTTCGACGATGCCATGGTCGGCGACTACCAGTACGACCTGTGGCGGCTGGCGATCAGCCTGGTGCTGGACGCCCGTGAGAACGCCGGGCTCTCGCGGAAGGGCATCGACAAGTCGCTCGAGACGCTCATCGAGGCCTACCTGGACGAGCTCGACGATCACGCCGAGGGCGAGGTGCCGGGGGCGGTGACCCTGGAGACCGCCAAGGGGCCGCTGGAGCCCTTCCTGGAGAAGGTGGCGCGCAAGGAGAGCCGGACCAAGATGCTCGACAAGTGGACGGTGCTTGGCGACGACGGCCGTCGTCTCGCCGTCGACGAGCGCCCGGAGAAGCTGGCCCGCCTGCCGGCCCACCTGGGCAGCCAGCTGCGCAAGGCCGTGGAGGAGGAGTATCGCGGGACGCTGCGCGGCGCCCGCGCCGAAGCCGAGGAGGATCACTTCCGGGTCAAGGACATGGCGCGGCGCCTAGATGCCGGCACCGGTTCGCTGGGGCTCGACCGCTACTACGTGCTGATCGAGGGCGGGCGCGACCATGTCCACGACGACGTCATCCTCGACGTGAAGCAGCAGACCGCGCCCGAGGGCTGGCGGCTGATGAACGCCGCCGAGAAGCGCGACTGGCGCCGCGCCTTCGCCCACGAGGGTGCCCGCCATGCCGCCGCCTTCACCGCCATCGCCGAGCACCCGGACATCTACCTGGGCTGGCTGCATCTGGGCGACACGGTGTTCTCGGTGCGCGAGCGCTCGCCGTTCAAGGAGGACTTCCCGACCCACAAGCTCGACGGCGACAAGCCCTATCGCAAGCTGGCCAAGCAGTGGGGCCGGATCCTGGCCCGTGAGCACCTGCGCGGCGGCCAGGCGCTGAACCCCGACGATCCCGGCGCCTTCGCCCGGGCGGTGACCGGCCGGGTCGAGGGCGGCCAGGAGCATTTCGTGGACATGATCTCGACGCTGGCCTTCAGCTACGCCGACTGCGTGGCCCGGGATCACGCCACTTTCGTCGATTCTCTGTAAACGGGAACCGATGTGTTCGCCGTCGACGGGTCTGCGAGGGGCGCTATGAACCCCTCCCTGGGCGCTACCGACGCCTTCCCTGGCGTAGGACCCCCTCTTCGACCCGTCCCCGGCGTGTTCCACGTTCAGCGCCGTTCTGAATCGCGCCGATACGCCTTGGGTGCAGGCCCCCGGTCGCTGTAGGCTGGGGGCAATTCGCATTCAGGAGGCGCCATGTTTCCCCCCTTCACGCTGCGCTATGCGCGCTTCCCCGACCGGCTGCGGGCGCCCGCCCGGCCGGCGCCCGTCGAGCGCCCCGAGTTGGTGGCCTTCAACCGGCCGCTGGCCGAGTCGCTGGGCTTCGATCTGGACGCCTTCGACCCCGAGCGGGCTGCCGAGCTGTTTTCCGGCAACGTCCTGCCCGAGGGTGCCGAGCCCGTGGCCCTGGCCTACGCCGGCCACCAGTTCGGCAACTTCGTGCCCCAGCTCGGCGATGGCCGGGCGGTGCTGCTGGGCGAGGTGACCGACCGCGCCGGCCGGGTGCGCGATCTCCAGCTCAAGGGCAGCGGCCGCACGCCGTTCTCCCGCGGCGGCGACGGCCGCGCGCCGCTAGGCCCGGTGCTGCGCGAGTACCTGGTCAGCGAGGCCATGCATGCCCTGGGCGTGCCGACCACCCGGGCGCTGGCCGCGGTGACCACCGGCGAGACGGTCTATCGACGCGTGCCGGAGCCCGGCGCGGTGCTGACCCGCGTCGCCGCCAGCCACCTGCGCGTGGGCACCTTCCAGTACGTCGCCGCCCGTGACGACCAGGAGGCCGTGCGGCTGCTGGCCGACGAGGCGATCGAGCGCCACTACCCGCATCTCGCCGAGCGCGATGAGGGCGAGCGCTATCTGGGCCTGCTCGAGGCGACGGTGGAGCGCCAGGCCGAGCTGGTGGCGCGGTGGATGGGGCTTGGCTTCATCCACGGGGTGATGAACACCGACAACGCGGCGATCTCCGGCGAGACCATCGACTACGGCCCCTGCGCCTTCATGGACGCCTATGACCCGCGCACCGTGTTCAGCTCCATCGACGAGCGCGGCCGCTACGCCTTCGTCAACCAGCCGCCGATCGCCCAGTGGAACCTGGCGCGCTTCGCCGAGACCCTGCTGGCGCTGATCGACGAGGACCGCGAGCGGGCCATCGAGCGCGCCACCGAGGTGCTGAAGACCTTCGAGGAGCGCTTCGAGGCCAGCCGGCTGCGGGTGATGCGCGCCAAGCTGGGCCTCGAGACGGTGGAGGAGGGCGACGCCGCCCTGATTGCGGACTGGCTGGCGTCGATGCAGGCCGCGCGCGCCGACTTCACCCTGAGCTTCCGCCGCCTGGCCGACGCTCTGGAAGGCCCCGAGGGCGAGGCGCGCCTGGCCGAGCTGTTCGGCGATCGCGAGGCGCTCGACGCCTGGCTGTCACGCTGGCGCGAGCGGCTGTCCCGCGAGGAGGCCGATACCGCCGAGCTGGCGCGGCGCCTGCGCGGCGTGAATCCGGCGGTGATTCCGCGCAACCATCGCGTGGCGGAGGCCATCGCGGCGGCCGAGAACGACGACTTCGCCCCCTTCGAGGCGCTGCTGGCGGCGATCACCCGGCCCTTCGAGGCGCCGAACGGCGAGGTCGACTATACCCGTCCGCCGCGGGACGACGAGAAGGTGCTGCGGACCTTCTGTGGCACCTGACGCGAGCGCATCGTCACCGCGACAGGGGCCGTCGGCATGTCACGCCTCGCCCGGCGCGTCTGTCACCAGAAGGTCGCGTCGTTGAATGCCTCGACACAGTGGGCTCTGCCCTTCAGCGGCGTCATCTCGGCCTCGGTGAGCGGTTGTGCGAGCCAGCCCTCGGGGTATTGCAGCGCGAACGGCGCCGGGATGAAGGTCGTGGTGACCGGCGCAAAGCCGACACGCGAGTAGTAGTTCGGGTCACCATAGGTCACGGCGATGTCGATGCCTGCCTCACGCAGCGCTTGCAGGGCATGGGTCAGCAGCTGCCGTCCGACCCCCTGGCCTTGCCACTCGGTCGCCACCGCCACCGGGCCGAGCACCAGCACGCTCCGGTCATCCTGGTCGTAGGTCAGCCTCGAGAAGATCGCCGCGCCGATGACCGCACCATCGAACTCGGCGGTGAAGACATGCCGATCCGGCGCGGGTGTGCGAGACAGCAGGTTACCCACCAGATCGCCGATCAGCGTGCCTTCCGACGCTCCCTCGGCGGCGGTGAAGGTCGCCGTGAACAGTTCGACGAGCGCCTGATCGCGCCCCTGGGCGCCTTGCGAGAATTTCATGCGGGCTCCTTGGCTGCCGTACGCAGGTTCAGGGTAACGGCCCCTTCAGGCCTTTTCCCCCAGGGCGGCGATATGGTCCGGCAGGCGATCATGGGAGCCGTACATGAAGTGGTTCTCCATGCGCTCCGCAAACTGGGCGGCTTCCGGCTCACGTCCCACCGCCATGGCGACCTCGCGCACGTGCATCGGCGATGCGCCACAGCAGACGCCGAGGTAGTTGACCCCCTGGGCATGAACGTCGCGAGCAAAGGCGCCGAGTTCGTAGCGGTTGCAGAACAGCGGGTCCAGGGCGGTCGGGAAGGGGCGTCCATGGGGCGCCGGGCAGCCGCACCCCTGATGGTCGGAGAGGTTGAAGAAGGTCGGTTCCTGCTCGGTGGTGCGATAGGTCACCGGCAGCGCTGCCACATGGCAGGCAACGGCATCGCGAATCTGCTGGATCCAGGGCAGCATGGTATCCGGCCCTCTGAAGCAGTTCAGACCGACCACGCTGGCGCCCTTCTGCTCCAGGGCGACGCAGGTTTCCACGATGCCGGGGCCATCGATCATGCGATTCTCGGCCATCGGCGCCAGGGTGACCACGGCCGGCAGCCCCTTGGCCTTGATCGCCTCCAGGGCCGCTTCGGCTTCTCCGGCATAGTAGAAGGTTTCCGCGATGATGAAGTCGGCGCCTTCCTCGACGGCCCATTGCACCATCTCGTCGAACATGTCGCGTACGCTCTGCTGGGAGACCGGATCTTCCGGGTCCCAGACGTTGCTGTTGGAAATGTTGCCGGCCATCAGGTTACCGGCCTTTTCATCGGCCACCTTGCGGGCAATCTTCAACGCGGCCCGATTCAGCGGCTCCAACAAGTCTTCCTTGCCAATGACCTTCATCTTTTCGCGGTGGCCGTTATAGGTGAAGGCCTGAACGATGTCTGATCCGGCATGCTGGAAATCCCGGTGCAGCGCTTCCAGCGCGTCCGGGCGCAGCAACGCCACTTCGGGAACGAACTCACCGGCGGAGAGATAACCGCGCCGTTCAAGCTCGAACAGGAAACCCTCGGCACAGATGAGGGGGCCCCGGTCGAGTCGTTGGGTGATCAGGTCTTGTGCCATGGATGCATGCCTCCGCGGTGGTAGGTGTCTTGAATCAATGCATTCTGGCAGTCGTTCAGCCCTCGTCACCAATGAAGGTTTTCCGGCTTGAAGATGATTGAAATTCATCCAAGGTGACATTTCTAACAATGAAATGAATATTCGCCGGGGTCTTTGACGTTCAAGGGGAAGGCATCGGCTGGCCGTTATCTCCGGAAGCGAAGCCATCGCACAACGCGCTTATCGCCAGGGGCGGACAACGCCAGGACAGGGGCAGCCTCCCGTTACCGGGAGCTATCGAAAACACGCACCACGTCGCCTCGAGCCTGCCTCTAGAGCCAGTAGAGGCACAGCGACAGCGTTACCACCGAGCCCAGCGTCGAGAGCAGCACGGTGCGCGAGACGACCGCCGCCTCGCGGCCGTAGAACTCCGCCAGCATGTAGGGCCCGGTGCCGGTGGGCAGCGCACTCATCAGCAGCGCCGACTTGGCCCACAGCGGCGGCAGCGCGAAGACGTGGAACGCCAGCACCCAGGTGATCAGCGGATGCACCAGCAGCTTGAGGCCGACCAGCCCCCAGGCGCCTTCGGCGGAACCGCTCTGCTTCTGGGCCAGGAACAGGCCCAGCGAGACCAGTGCGCAGGGCGTGGTGGCATCGCCCAGCAGGCGCAGGAAGTCGTCGAAGGGGCCGTCCAGGGGCACGCCGCCCAGCGCCCACAGCGCGCCCACCAACGGCGAGACCACCAGCGGGTTCCTGGCCAGGGCCTTGAACACCTTGGCGAGTGCCTGGACGAAGGACGGCTCGTCCTGCAGGCCGACCTCGATGCACACCACGGCGATGGCGAACAGCACGCAGACCACGATCAGGGTGGCGATCAGCGCCGGTGCCAGCCCGGCTTCGCCCAGCACCAGCAGGCTCAGGGGAATGCCCACGTAGCCGGTGTTGGCGTAGGCGGCGCCGAGGCCGTCGATGCTGGCGTCGACCAGCCGGCGCCGGCCGCGCAGGCGATAGCCCACGGTGACCGCGAACAGCAGCAGCGTCGGCAGGGTCACGGCGGCGATGAAGCCCGGATGCCAGATATCCTCCCAGCGGGCGGTGGCCGTGGTGCGGAACAGCAGCGCCGGCAGGCACAGCCAGACCACGAAGCGGTTGAGCTCGGCGGCGGCGGTCTCGCCCAGCCGGCCGGTGCGGCGGCACAGGTAGCCCGCCAGGATCAGGCCGAAGATGGGCAGAACGACACCGAGAACGGACGACATGGGGGCTCCTGGGCGGCGGCACGATGGAGAGGCTAGCCTAGGCGGATACGGCGATGCCGTCTAATCGATGAGAAGACGGTCGATACGCCCGGATAGCGGCCGAGCAAGACAGCGGGCGCCCACGACGAAGCGCGCCGGCCACGAGGGCCGGCGCGATGTCGTCGGGGACCGCCGCGGGGTGCGGCGGCCGTCGGGTGGGTGATCAGCCCAGTTCGAGATCGAAGCGGTCGGCGTTCATGACCTTGGTCCAGGCGGCCACGAAGTCCTTCACGAACTTGGCCTCGTTGTCGTCCTGGGCGTAGACCTCCGCGTAGGAGCGCAGGACGGAATTGGAGCCGAACACCAGGTCGATGCGGGTGGCGGTCCACTTCACCCGATCGGTCTTGCGGTCGCGGATCTCGTAGAGGCCCTTGCCGGCGGGCTTCCAGTGGTTGGCCATGTCGGTCAGGTTGACGAAGAAGTCGTTGCTCAGCTGACCCTCGCGGTCGGTGAACACGCCGTGCTTGCTGCCGCCGTGGTTGGTGCCCAGCATGCGCATGCCGCCCATCAGCACGGTCATTTCGGGGGCGGTGAGGCCCATCAGCTGAGCGCGGTCGAGCAGCAGCTCCTCGGGCTTGACCACATAGTCCTGCTTCAGCCAGTTACGGAAGCCGTCGGCCACCGGCTCCAGCGGTTCGAAGGAGTCGGCGTCGGTCATCTCGGCGCTGGCATCGCCGCGGCCCGGCGAGAACGGCACCAGGATGTCGTGGCCGGCCGCACGGGCCGCTCGCTCGATGCCGACGCTGCCGCCCAGCACGATGAGGTCGGCCAGGCTGGCGCCGGTCTCGGCGGCGATGCCCTCGTAGACCTTCAACACCTTGTTCAGGCGCTCGGGCTCGTTCCCCGGCCAGTCCTTCTGTGGCGCCAGGCGGATGTGCGCGCCGTTGGCGCCGCCGCGCATGTCGGAGCCGCGGTAGGTGCGGGCGCTGTCCCAGGCGGTGGCGACCATCTCGCCGATGGACAGGTCGCTTTCGGCGATCTTCTGCTTGGCGGCCTCGACCGAATAGTTGATGTTGCCGGCCGGTACCGGGTCCTGCCAGATCAGGTCCTCGTCCGGCACTTCCGGGCCGATGTAGCGGGTCTTCGGGCCCATGTCGCGGTGGGTCAGCTTGAACCAGGCGCGGGCGAAGCAGTCCTTGAAGTATTCCGGATCCTTCATGAACTTCTCGCAGATGGCCCGGTAGGTCGGATCCATCTTCATCGCCATGTCGGCGTCGGTCATCATCGGGTTGTGGCGGACGGACGGGTCGGTGGGATCGACCGGCTTGTCCTCCTCCTTGATGTCGACGGGCTCCCACTGGTTGGCGCCGGCGGGGCTCTTGGTGACCTCCCACTCATGCCCGAACAGCATGTCGAAGTAGCCCATGTCGAACTGGGTGGGGTTCTTGGTCCAGGCGCCCTCGAGGCCGGAGGTGACGGCGTTGGTGGCCTTGCCCTGCTGGTTCGGGTTGAGCCAGCCGAAACCCTGGGCCTCCACGTCCGCGGCTTCCGGCTCCGGCCCCAGGGCGTCGGCATCGCCGTTGCCGTGGGTCTTGCCGACGGTGTGGCCGCCGGCGGTCAGCGCCGCGGTTTCCTCGTCGTTCATGGCCATGCGGGAGAAGGTCTCGCGAACCTGTTCGGCGGTCTTCAGCGGGTCGGGCTGGCCATTGACCCCCTCGGGGTTCACGTAGATCAGGCCCATCTGCACCGCGGCCAGCGGGTTCTCCATGGTGTCGGGCTTGTCGACGTCGCCGTAGCGCTCATCGGAGGGGGCCAGCCATTCCTTCTCGGCGCCCCAGTAGACGTCCTTCTCGGGATGCCAGATGTCCTCGCGACCGAAGGAGAAGCCGAAGGTCTTGAAGCCCATGGACTCGTAGGCGACGTTGCCGGCGAGGATGAACAGGTCGGCCCAGCTGACCTTGTTGCCGTACTTCTTCTTGAGCGGCCACAGCAGGCGCCGTGCCTTGTCGAGGTTGCCGTTGTCCGGCCAGCTGTTGAGCGGGGCGAAGCGCTGGTTGCCGGTGCCGCCGCCGCCTCGGCCGTCGGCGATGCGGTAGGAGCCGGCGGCGTGCCAGGCCATGCGGATCATCAGGCCGCCGTAGTGGCCCCAGTCGGCCGGCCACCACGCCTGACTGTCGGTCATCAGGGCGTGCATGTCCTTCTTCAGCGCCTCGAAGTCGAGCTTGCGGACTTCCTGGCGATAGTCGAAGTCGTCGCCCATCGGGTCGGTCTTGCGGTCGTGCTGGTGGAGGATGTCGAGGTTGAGGGCATTGGGCCACCAGTCCATGACCGAGGTGCCGGTTTCGGTCATGCCGCCGTGCATGACCGGGCACTTGCCCGCGCCGCCTTGCTGTGTTGCGTCACCCATCTCGTACTCCTTCATCGCGTGGTCGTGTGCTCCAGTATCGATAGAGGTCACGTCGCCGCCCTTGTTGCCGAATGCCGGGAATCCGGTACATCCAAGCGGGCCTCTAGCCTCTTTCACATAGCTTAGTGATGACTGGGGCGACTGCCATTTTTCTTTCCTGAACAAGTTGATAGCAAACCTTTATCGTCCTTTGACGATACGAGGCCGGCCCCGTTCGGCGTGGCCGGCCGTCGTCCATTGGTCGCCCCCTGGTTGCCTGGCGATTCGCGGCCTCCCTACACTCGATGGCTCGGTAATCATGAGCCCCGCATGAGCGTTTCGCTGTTCTCGATCCGGCCCCGTCGATGCATTAACGGGGCCGAACATCGGATAACAATCACAAACCGCGAACCCGGGGGAGGGCAGGGAGCCTCTCCCCGGGGCCGCCAAAGGAGCCGCTAGATGTCCGTCAGAGAGATCCCGCTGTATATCGATGGCCAGGCCGTCACCTCGCAGAGCCAGGAATGGCGCGACGTACTCAATCCGGCCACCCAGGAGGTGGTCGCCCGGGTGCCGTTCTGCACCCTGGAGGAGGTCGATCGCGCCGTGGCCAGCGCCAGGGCAGCCTTCCAGGAATGGCGTCGCACGCCGCTGGCCAAGCGTCAGCGCATCATGCTGAAGCTGCAGGCGCTGATCCGCGAGCACACCGAGGAGCTGGCCGCGCTGATCACCGAGGAGCACGGCAAGACCCTGCCGGACGCCGCCGGCGAGGTGGGTCGTGGCCTCGAGGTGGTGGAGCACGCCTGCTCGATCACCTCGCTGCAGCTCGGCGAGCTGGCCGAGAACGCCGCCACCGAGGTCGACGTCTACACCCTCAATCAGCCGCTGGGCGTGGGCGCCGGGATCACCGCCTTCAACTTCCCGATCATGCTGCCGTGCTTCATGTTCCCGCTGGCCATCGCCACCGGAAACACCTTCGTGCTCAAGCCCTCCGAGCAGGATCCGAGCTCGACCATGCGGCTGGTCGAGCTGGCCCACGAGGCCGGCGTGCCGGCCGGCGTGCTCAACGTGGTCCACGGCGGCCCGGACGTGGCCAATCGCCTCTGCGATCATCCGGACATCAAGGCGGTGTCGTTCATCGGCTCGACCCACGTCGGCACCCAGCTCTATCGCCGCGCCGCCGAGGCCGGCAAGCGCGCCCAGGCGATGATGGGGGCCAAGAACCACTGTGTGGTGATGCCCGACGCCAACCGCAGCCAGGCCATCAACAACCTGCTGGGCTCGGCCTTCGGCGCCGCCGGCCAGCGCTGCATGGCCAACTCGGTGGTGGTGCTGGTGGGCGAGGCTCGCGACTGGCTGGACGAGCTGGTCGAGGGCGCCCGCCACATGAAGGTCGGCCCCGGCACCCAGCGTGACGCCGACCTCGGCCCGCTGGTGTCGCCGGCCGCCAAGGCGCGGGTGGAGGACCTGATCGCCGCCGGCGAGCAGGAGGGCGCCCGGCTGCTGGTCGACGGTCGTGGCCGTGAGGTCGAGGGCTATCCGGAGGGCAACTTCGTCGGCCCGACCCTGTTCGCCGACGTGACCGCCGAGATGACCATCTACCGCGAGGAGATCTTCGGCCCGGTGCTGTGCGTGGTGAGCGCCGAGACGCTCGACGAGGCGATCGAGTTCATCAACGCCAATCCCAACGGCAACGGCACCTCGATCTTCACCAACTCCGGCTGGGTGGCTCGCCGCTTCGAGACCGAGATCGACGTCGGCCAGGTGGGCATCAACGTGCCGATTCCGGTGCCGGTGGCCTACTTCAGCTTCACCGGCTCGCGGGCCTCCAAGCTCGGCGACCTGGGACCCAACGGCAAGCAGGCGATCGGCTTCTGGACCCAGACCAAGACCGTCACCGCCCGCTGGTTCGAGCCGGAAAACGTCTCCGGCGGCATCAACAGCACCATCTCGCTGAGCTGATCCCATCCCGCTCGGCGATCATCGACGGCCCCGCCTCGGGAGAGGCGGGGCCGTCGTGGTTGGGGCGGCTTGCCCGGTAGACGGTACGGCGTTCGGCGCCCGGGGGATTCCATGACCCGGGTCATGTCAGGCCTCCCGCTTGCTCTGGCGGTACGTGGAAACCTTGCTAACTTGATGGAGTGTCGACGGGAATGAACCCGCCTTGGCGCCACGGGCCTATCCGGGGTGACGCGGCCAGCGGTGACGAGTCTTCTCTCCGCCCTGGTACATGAAGGAGTCATCAATGAGATCGAAAAACGGAATCGCGGCAGTGACCGGTCCCTGGATGATTGGCACTCTCGTCCTGTTGCTGGCGGCATGCAGTCAGCCACAGAGGGCGGGGGAGTCGTCGATGCAGCAGCCGGACAACTCCCTGATGCGGGTCATCAGCGGCGAGGTGTGGTATCGCGAGCGCATGGCGCTGCCCCCGGGAGCCGAGGTCATCGTGACGCTCGAGGATCAGTCGCGCGCGGATGCGCCCGCCACCGTGCTCACCGATTACACCTACACCGTCGAGGGCGCCCAGCCCCCTTATCCGTTCCGGCTGGTCTATGATCCTCAGGCCATCGACGAGCGCATGACTTACGGACTGCGGGCACGGATCGTTCACGACGGTGAGCTACTGTTCACCAGTACGGAGCACGTTGATCCCTTCGCCGGCGAGGCGGCCGACCCCGTGCGCATCAGGGTCTCGCGGCAGTAAGCGTTGCTGGGGCCGAGGGAGATTTCCCCCCTCGCGAGTTTCCTTCGGCTTTGGCTCTGCAGGTGCGCCAGCGAGCCATCCGTGGGGCATCACGGGTGCCACGTCTGCGGACATGAAACGTGCCTGCCTGCTGTGGGCATGCCTATCCGGGCATGGGGAAAGAAAACCGGAGACCAGGGAGCCACGGATGCTTGCACGAAATGCACTGATGATCGCCACCTTCTTTGCCATGTTTTACCCGGGGATAGCCAGCGCTCAGCAAGATGGCCTGGGCTCGGAAGCCAATGATCCGACGGCCTCCGTCATGGCCTTCCAGCTGCAGGACTTCTACACGTACCGGTACCACAACCTCGACGACGAGGACGGAAACCGCATGCAGTTCCGCGCCGCCATTCCGTTCTCGCTGGGCGACTCCAGCAACATCTTCCGGCTCACCGCGCCTTACGTGACCGACTCGCCGAATGACTCGAGCGGCTGGTCCGACATGACACTCTTCGACCTGGTGACCTTCGACCGGTCATGGGGGCGATTCGGCGTGGGTGCGGTAGCGCTGTTGCCGACCGGGGAAGACGGCCTGAGCGCCGAGAAATGGGGCCTCGGTCCCGCCGTGGGCTTCGTGGCCAGCCAACCCTGGGGGATATGGGGGCTGTTCAACCAGAACGTGTTCACGGTGGCGGGAGACGACGACTACCGCGACGTGAATATCTCGATCGTGCAGCCGATCGTGAACTACAGCCTCGGGAATGGTTGGTCGGCGGGGGCCTCCGACATGTCGATCACCTATGACTGGGAGCAGCATGATTGGGTGAGCCTGCCCCTGGGCGTTGCGCTCAACAAGCTGGTGAGGATTCAGGAGTATCCGGTGCAGTTCACGGCCAGCTATGAGCACAACTTCTACGACGAGGGGGTGAGCGCCTCGGACACCCTCAACCTCACCGCGAAGCTGCTGTTGCCTTGAACGGCAGCGGTGAGTAGGGGGCCGCTGGTCGCCTCCGAAGCGCTAAAGATCAATGACGTCTCAGGCGATCCTGGCCCCTTCCATGGAAGCTTCTGCCTCCTCCTGAGGCCCCGCTCCGGTATCGCCTAGGGGCGGATATGGGCCATCTCCAGCAGCTCGCTCAGCGGTTCCAGCTGGCCCACGTGCAGCACCAGCACGCACTCGCCGGGTTCGTCGGCGGCGGGGCGAACGATGGCGAATTCGCCTTCCTCCAGATGGAATTCGTGGATCTCGCGGCTGCCCTCGGGCGTATTGCAGCGGATCGAGCGGTAGGCCTCGTCCTCGCCGTAGGTCAGGCGGTGATAGACCTTGAAGAAGGTATACAGCGACAGGCCGCGGGGAAACGCCGGCCAGCGGGCCGGGTTGTCTCGAGTCTCTGAGTCGACCTCGAGGCCGTCGGCCTCGGCGCCGGCGATGGCACTGGCCAGCGGCTCGGCGAGCAGGCTGTCGGCCTCGCCCGGCAGCGGGGCGAGACGGTCCAGCGCCTGCTGGTAGCGCTCGGCGATCGCACGCAGGTCGGCCGTCTTGCCCAGCGCATGGTCGCCATGTCGCAGGTCTTCGGGGGCGCAGCCGCCGTTCTCCCAGCCGTGGATCACCCTGAGCGTCAGTCGCCCTTCGCGCATCGGCGCCTCCAGCAGCGCCTGGAGGGCGATGCGCAGGTGCAGCTGGCGCTCGGGGACGCCGTTGTCGAAGGCGGCGTAGGGCTCGGCGAAGATCTGGTGCAGGCAACCGGGGGCGTGTTCCTTGGCTTCGGTAAACGGCATGGCGGGGTCCGGGCTGGTTGTTCGAATGGCGGGAAGGATGTGTCATGCTGGCGTGGCAATCCGGATATCGGCCATTTTGGCCCTGTCTTGAGGATCGCCACTACAATCCATTCACTGTCGCCAGGGGAGTCTCGCCGGCATCGGCGGGGCTGAGAGAGCGTGCGTCGCTGACCCTGGAACCTGATCCGGTTCACACCGGCGGAGGAAGTGCGACATGCCTTATCTGACGTCAGCCGTGCTTGGCGCGGCGCTTTTGTGTTTCACCGTTCTGGGCCTGCGTGCCCGCCGGGCCGACGGCCCGCTCGACGACTACGTTACCGCCCGCAACTCCCAGTCGGCCCCGACCCTGGGGCTCTCCTTCCTGGCCTCCGGCATGGGGGCCTGGATCCTCTTCGCGCCGCCCGAGATCGGCGCCTTCGTCGGCCCGCTGGGTCTGGCCGGCTATGCCATCGGCTCGGCGCTGCCGTTCATCGTGCTCGGCGCCTTCGGCCCGGCCATCCGCCGTCGCCTGCCGGAGGGGCGCAGCATCGGCGAGTACGCCGAGGCCTGTTTCGGCGCCGGCATCCGCCGCTGGGTGGCGCTGGTCTCGGTGCTGTACATGGGCTGCTTCCTGGCCGCCGAGCTGACCGCCATCGGCGCCATCACCGGGCTGCTGTCGGACGTCCCGGTGGCGCTGGTGGTGGTCGGCGTGGCGGTGGCGACCCTGCTCTACACCGCGCTGGGCGGGCTGCGTGCGAGCCTGGCCACCGACCGCTGGCAGGCCTGGCTGCTGCTGGCCCTGCTGGGGGTGGTGGGCGGCGTGGCGCTGGCCCGGTTGCCCGAGCTGCCGGCCGAGGCCGCGCTGCCGTCGATCCCCGCCGCGGATGCCCTGTCCGTGGCGCTGACGCTGGTGATCGCGGTGACCGCGGCCAACCTCTTCCATCAGGGCTACTGGCAGCGGGTGTGGGCGGCCCGGGACGACCGGGCGCTGGGGCGCGGCGCCTGGCTGGGCGGCGGCATCACCGTGCTGGTGGTGGCGGTGGTCGGCGGCCTCGGCATGCTGGCCGCCATGGCGGGCGTGTCGCTGGGCGAGCCGCCGATCCCGTTCTTCGCGCTGCTCGCCGAGGCGCCGGGCTGGCTGGCGCTGCCGGCGCTGGTGCTGGCGGTGACCCTGGTGGCCTCCAGCGTCGATACCCTGCAGAACGGCATCGCCTCGCTGGTGGTGGCCGGCAGCGGCCGTCGCGGCCTGTCGCTCAGGGCGGCGCGGTGGGTCACCGTGGCGCTGATGGTGCCGGTGGTGGCGATCGCCCTGCAGGGGCTCTCGGTGCTGCGACTGTTCCTGATCGCCGATCTGCTGTGCGCGGCCATCGTGGTGCCGGTGCTGCTGGGGCTGTGGGCGCGGATGAGCGCCATGGCGGCGCTGGCCGGCGGTCTCGCCGGGCTGGCGGGCGCGGTGCTGCCGGGGTGGGTCGCCTCGGGCAGTGCCCTCGATGGCCTGCTGGCGGCGAGCTTTCCCGGCGGGGTGCCGACCCTGCCGCCCTTCCTCGGTGCGCTTCTGGCCTCCAGCGCGGTGGCGCTGCTGGTGGCCTGGTGGCGCCCGGCCGCGGTGCGGCGTACGGCCTGAACGGTTGCCAGGCCGGCGGATGACGGCCACCCTCTGAAGGTCATCCCGACCTGACGGAGGAGCCGCGCCATGAGTGACACGCCACAGGATCCCCGCCGCCGCCATTCCGCCCCGGTGGTGGACGGCGTCGGCAAGTCGGCCAGCCGCGCCATGCTGCGCGCGGTGGGCTTCAACGACGCCGACTTCACCAGGCCCCAGGTGGGCATTGCGTCCACCTGGAGCCGCGTCACGCCCTGCAACAGCCACATCGGCGAGCTCGCCGAGCAGGCCAGCGCTGGTGCCGATGCGGCCGGCGGCAAGGGCGTGATCTTCAACACCATCACCATCTCCGACGGCATCGCCAACGGCACCGAGGGCATGAAGTATTCACTGGTGTCGCGGGAGGTGATCGCCGATTCCATCGAGACGGTGGCCGGCTGCGAGGGCTTCGATGGCCTGGTGGCCATCGGCGGCTGCGACAAGAACATGCCCGGCTGCCTGATCGGCCTGGCGCGGCTCGACCGGCCCAGCGTCTTCGTCTACGGCGGCACCATCCTGCCCGGCGAGGGGCACACCGACATCGTCTCGGTGTTCGAGGCCATGGGCGCCCACAGCCGCGGCGATCTCGACCTCATCGACGTCAAGCGGATCGAGGAGACGGCGATTCCCGGGCCCGGTGCCTGCGGCGGCATGTACACCGCCAACACCATGGCCTCGGCCATCGAGGCGCTGGGCATGAGCCTGCCCGGCAGCTCGGCGCAGAACGCCGTGTCCCAGACCAAGCGCGACGACAGCCGGGCGGCGGGGGAGGCGGTGCTGACCCTGCTCGAGCGCGACATCACGCCCTCGGACATCATGACCCGCGAGGCCTTCGAGAACGCCATCACCGTGGTGATCGCCCTGGGCGGCTCCACCAATGCGGTGCTGCACCTGATCGCCATGGCCGACGCCATCGGCGTGTCGCTTTCCCTCGACGACTTCACGGCGATCGGCAAGCGGGTGCCGGTGCTCGCCGACCTGCGGCCCAGCGGCCAGTACATGATGAGCGAGCTGGTCGAGATCGGCGGCATCCAGCCGCTGATGAAGACCCTGCTCGACGCCGGGCTGCTGCATGGCGACTGCCTGACCGTGACCGGCGCCACCCTGGCCGAGAACCTGGCCGAGGTCGTGCCTTACCCCGAGGGGCAGGCGATCATCGCGCCCCTCGAGGCGCCGCTGAAGGCCCAGAGCCACCTGCGCGTGCTGCACGGCAACCTGGCCCCGGAGGGCGCGGTGGCCAAGATCACCGGCAAGGAGGGCACGCGCTTCTCCGGCCGGGCCCGGGTGTTCGGCTCCGAGGAGGAGGCCCAGGCGCGCATCAACGACGGCAGCGTGGTGGCCGGCGACGTGGTGGTGATCCGCTACGAGGGGCCCCGCGGCGGGCCCGGCATGCGCGAGATGCTGACCCCGACCTCGGCGATCATGGGGCGCGGACTCGGCAGCGAGGTGGCGCTGATCACCGACGGCCGCTTCTCCGGCGGCAGTCACGGCTTCGTGGTCGGCCACGTGACGCCGGAGGCCTTCGACGGCGGCCCCCTGGCGCTGCTCGAGGATGGCGACACCATCACCATCGATGCCGAGGCCGACACCCTCGATGTCGCGCTCACCGTCGAGGAACTCGAACGACGCCATGCCGCCTGGCAGCGGCCGGCGCCGCGCTACACCCGCGGGGTACTGGCCAAGTACGCGCGGATGGTCAGCTCCGCCTCGACCGGGGCGGTGACCGACCGCCCCGACTAGCTCGCCCCGGCAGGGCCCCGAGACGCGACGGCGCCGTTCGTGCTTTCGGGCAGGGCGTGCCCTGCGGCCGTCGGCTTACTGGGAGAGCGCCTGGTTCATCATGTCTTCCATGCTCATGGCGTCCTCGGGCAGCTCGAAGGCGCTTGCCGCTGGGGCCTCGTCGGACAGCGAGGCGATGCGGAAGCGGTCGCCGAAGCGCAGCATGCCGAGCCCCTCTTCCTCCAGCGCCGAGGCGATCGGGTCGGATTCGCCGGTCATGGTGCGTTGATAGGCGTGGAAGGCACGCATCAGCTCACGTACCTGATCGTCGTCGCTCAGCACCAGGGTGTCGTCATGGGCGTTGCCGGCCTTGTCGGTCCACGTCAGCGCATAGACCTCGCCCTCCAGGCCGGCGATGATCTCGCGTTCGCCGGTGGCCTCGAGCCGTTCGACCGAGTCGGCCTGCTGGCTGGTCACGCCGGCCATGGCCTGATCGCCGCCCATGCTCTCGGCCATCTGCTTGAGGCGGGCCATGTCCATGACCAGGGTCTGGCCCTGCATCCGGGTGACCATGTAGCCGTTGCCGTCCTTGAGCAGCATGAAGCCCGCCTGGGCCTGCCGGGGGAAGTCCATGCGCAGGTCATCGCCCGCCCAGCGGACTTCCATGGTGGCGGTGCCCTGGTCGGAGCGGCTCTCGAGGGTGGCCTGGCCATCGGCCAGGGCGGGCAGCGAGGCGGCCAGCAGCAGGCCGGTCACGAGGTGGCGCATCGGGATTCTCCCTGATCTCTCGAATCCATGAGGTGGAAGGGCCGGCGAGACCGGCCCGGGCCCAGTGCGCGGGCGAGCGGGTCGCCTGACGGCTAGGGCGGCGTGAGTTCGTGGTCGATGGTGCTGCGCAGTGCCTGTAGCTCGTCGAGGGTGAGCTGCTCCAGGCGTCCGGCGAGAAGGTCGCTGATCTTCTGCATCGGCAGGCCCGCGCGACGGGCGATCTCGCGGTTGCCGAGATCCGATACGGCGATCAGCCGAGTGATGATGCGCATGAGGCGCGTACGTTGTTCCAGGTCCCTGACGTCGAGGTCAGGGCATCGTCGCGGAGGGTCGAGGATTTCCGCGTTGGATGGGCTTGCCGTGCTCATGATGCTCCACAGGACAGAATCGACCGCTACAGCATGAAGCCTTTTGACGCGTTTCGCCAGTGGTCGAAAGGCGGATGGCGCAAGATTCATTGCCCGCTGAATCGGCCGATGGCGGGGATGGCAAGGCCAGGGGCGGACAGGGCAAAGCGCGGTCTCCGATGCGGTTGAATCCCCGGTGTTTTTGGTCTGTGGTCGGAATGTCCGGGCGCGGGGAAGATGCAGGGACGACGGGAATTTGTTGATTTTTTATAAAAATGTCGATATTTTTGATTCATCGACCCTCGACGCCCTGGAGCCTCCCGATGACCGCGCTGACCCGGATCCCCGAACTCGCCATGCCGCTGCCCGCCGACCTGCAGGGCTTCACCCTGACGCCGTCGGCCCAGTCGCCGCGCCTGCTGCAGATGACCTTCTCCCGCGAGGTGGTCACGGCCTTCGTCGAGGCCGTGGCCGAGTGGCCGGTGCAGGCACTGGAGTACAAGTCGATGCTGCGCTTCCGGGTGGCGAAGCTCCTCGACGACCTGTGTGGCAACACCCTGCAGCCGGTGCTGATCAATACCCTGGTGGACCGCGCGACCGGCGGACTGCAGGTGGTGCCCGAGGGCCTGGACGACGTGGCCCAGGCCGAGGAGATGGTCAAGTTCGCCACCGCCGTGGCGCACCTGATGGGGCGCTCCAACTTCGATGCCATGAGCGGCCAGTTCTATGCCCGCTTCGTGGTCAGGAACGTCGACGAGTCCGACAGCTACCTGCGCCAGCCGCATCGGGTGATGGAGCTGCACAACGACGGCACCTTCGTCGAGCAGGACACCGACTACGTGCTGATGATGAAGATCGACGAGCGGCACATGCAGGGCGGCGACTCGCTGCTGCTGCACCTGGACGACTGGGAGGACCTGGAGCGCTTCTATCGCCATCCGCTGGCGCACCGCGGGATGCGCTGGGCGGCGCCGCCCAGCAAGAACGTCGCCAAGGACGTCTTCCATCCGGTGTTCGACGTGGACCGCGAGGGGCGGCCGATCATGTCCTACATCGACCAGTTCGTGCAGCCGAAGGACTTCGAGGAGGGCAACTGGCTGTGCGATCTCTCCGAATCGCTGGAGGGCAGCGCGGCGACCCTGTCGGTGCCCAACCCGGTGGGTAGCTTCCTGCTGATCAACAACCACTTCTGGCTGCACGGCCGGGACCGCTTCACGCCGCACCCGGAGCTGCGCCGCGAGCTGATGCGCCAGCGTGGCTATTTCACCCATGCCGCGACGCGTCCCCAGCGTTGAAGCGGGCGGCGACGTCGAATCGCGCCCTGAGAGTATAAAGGGGCATGACCGGGCCACGCCGTCTCCGCGGCGTGGCCCTCGCTCATCGCAACGAGGACGGCATGTACGATTTCATCATCATCGGCGGAGGCATTCTCGGCATGTCCACCGCCATGCAGCTCAAGCAGGCCTATCCGGATCGCCGGATGCTGGTGCTGGAGAAGGAGCATGAGCCGGCCTGCCACCAGACCGGGCACAACAGCGGCGTGATCCACGCCGGGGTCTACTACACCCCGGGCAGCCTCAAGGCGCGCTTCTGCCTGGAGGGCAACCGCGCCACCAAGGCCTTCTGCGACGAACACGGCATTCCTTACGCCAGCTGCGGCAAGCTGCTGGTGGCCACCAATGACCTGGAGATGCAGCGCATGCAGGCGCTGTGGGAGCGCACCGAGGCCAACGGCCTGGAGCGGGAGTGGCTGTCGGGGGGCGAGCTTAAGGAGCGTGAGCCCAACATCACCGGCGTCGGCGGCATCTTCGTGCCGTCCAGCGGCATCGTCGATTATCGGGCCGTGACCCGTGCGATGGCGGCCGAATTCGAGCGGATGGGCGGTGACATCCGCGTTGGCGCCGAGGTCACCGGGCTCCAGGAACGACGCCAGGAAGTGGTGGTGACGACCGCTGCCGGCGAGTTCAGCGGGCGCTATCTCGTGACCTGCTCGGGGCTGATGGCCGATCGCGTGGTGCGCATGCTGGGCCAGGACCCGGGGTTCACCATCTGCCCCTTCCGCGGCGAATACTACCGGCTGCCCGAACGTCACAATGCCATCGTCAATCACCTGATCTATCCGATTCCGGACCCGTCGATGCCGTTTCTCGGCGTGCACCTGACGCGCATGATCGACGGTTCGGTCACCGTGGGGCCCAACGCCGTGCTGGCCTTCAAGCGCGAGGGGTATCGCAAGCGCGACGTCTCGCCGGTCGATCTGGCGCGGATGTTCACCGATCCCGGCATCCTGCGGGTGCTGGGGCGCAACCTGCGCCCGGGGCTCAAGGAGATGAAGAACTCGTTGCACAAGCGTGGCTACCTGGAGCTGGTGCGCAAGTACTGCCCGAGCCTGACCCTCGATGACCTGGAGCCCTATCCGGCCGGGGTACGTGCCCAGGCGGTGTCGCGGGACGGCAAGCTGGTCGACGACTTCCTGTTCGTCAACACGCCACGCACGGTGAACGTGGGCAACGCCCCGTCGCCGGCGGCCACCTCGGCGCTGCCGATCGGTGCGCATATCGTCGGCAAGGTGAAGGAGCTGGTCGGCGAGTGAAGGCGGCGTTGAAAGGTGGACCCTGGCCTGCGCGCAGGAAGCGCTAAAGTAGTCGCCGTATCGACGTTGGTGGTGTGGCCCCGCCGCGCGGGGACTGCTAGCGTTTTTCCAGGCGCGCCGGCCAGTTATCGACCGAGCCGGCATCGCTCGAACAAGCACAACAATTCCCTCGAATCGTCTGTAGGAGGCTTCATGAGCGCACTCAAGACGGCCCTCGCCGCCACTCTGCTGGTGGCGGCCCCCGCGGCCCTGGCCCAGCAGCAGCTGTCCATCGCCACCGGCGGCACCGGCGGCACCTACTATCCCTACGGCGGCGGCCTCGCCGAGCTGATCAACGAGCACGTCGAGGGCTTCGACGCCGTGGCCGAGGTCACCGGCGCCTCGGTGGAGAACATGGGGCTGGTCTGGCGCGGCGACTCCGACCTGGCGCTGGCGCTGGCCGACACCGTCTATCAGGCCTACAACGGCACCGGCGACTTCGAGGGCCGTCAGCTCGAGAACATCCGCGCCCTGGCGTCGATCTACCCCAATGCCGTGCAGATCGTGACCATGGCCGATTCCGGCATCGAGTCGCTCTCCGACCTGGAAGGCAAGGTCGTCTCGGTGGGCGCGCCGGGCAGCGGCACCGAGATCAACGCCAGCACCCTGCTGGAGGCCAACGGCATCACCTACGACGACATCGACGCTCGCCGCCTCAACTTCAACGAGACCGCCGACGCCATCCGCGACGGCGACATCGACGCCGGCTTCTGGAGCGTGGGCCCGCCCACCAGCTCGATCATGAACCTGGCCACCACCCGCGACATCCGCCTGATCGGCCTCTCCGACGAGGAGATCGCCAACGCCCAGGCCGAGGAACCGGTATTCGCCGCCTATGAGCTCAAGTCCGGCCTCTACGAGGGCATGGAAGAGGCGGTGCAGACCATCGGCATCCCCAACGTGCTGGCGGTGAGCAGCGAGATGGACGAGGAGCTGGCCTATCGGATCACCCAGACGCTGTTCGAGCACACCGATCAGCTGATCGCCATCCATCCGGCGGCCAACGACACCACCGTCGACTTCAGCGTCGAGTCCACGCCGATCGCCTTCCATCCCGGCGCGCTGCGTTACTACGAGGAAGTGGGCGCCGAGATCGCCGACCGTCAGCGTCCCTGAGGGGCGCCGCGATGAGGTGTTCGATGACCCCGGGGCGAGCCGTCAGGCTCGCCCCGTCGTCGTGGCGAGTGTGGGTCAACGCCCTGCTGGCGGCGCTGCTGCTCGGCGGGCTGGCGCCGCCGGCGCTGGCCGACTGCCCCAGCCATGAGCTGACGGTCCGCGACGCCGAGCACCGGCCGCTGGTACGCCTGCCGATGCCGGAAGGCGAGGGCTGGTGCCTGGCCTGGAACCATTCGGTGGAGGGTTTCACCGTCCACGACTGCTATCGCAACGTCGCCGGACACATGGTGCTCCAGCGCAGCCACCTGCCGGACTTCGCCGCCGGCCTCGACCACATTCCCGGCCGCGGCCGCCAGGTCTCCGACGGTCGCGGCGGCTACTGGATCGAGGCCATCGACGAGCCGGTGCCCGGCGATGCCTACCGGCTTCGGGTCGGGTCGCCGCGCGTCGATCATCGCCTGGTCGGTCGCCCCGGAGGCGCGCCGCTGGCGACCCTGCTGGACGCCGCCCGGGACTGCGACGCCGGCGGAGGGTATCCCGATGCGGCCGAGTCGCCGGTGGTCGTGAGCCTGAGCGAGCTCGCCGCCAACGAGCGGGTGACGCTGGCCCTGGAGGCCGCGATGCCCGACGACGAGGGCGCCTGATAATGAACGACCTGCACCGTCGAGCAACTTCTGGCTTTCATCCAACTTCAAGAAGAGAGACACGCCCATGAGCGAAGCGGGTGCTTCCCCCATCGTCCCCGGCAGCCAGGCGCCGCACTCGCGCCCGGTGCTGTGGCTGATCAGCCTGGTGGCCGTGGCGCTGTCGCTGTTCCAGCTCTACTCCGCCGGCATCGAGCCGCTGGGGCTCTTCTACCAGCGCAGCATCCACCTGGCGCTGATCATGATGCTGGCGTTCCTGATGTTTCCGGTGTTCGGCGCCCGGCACGGAAGGGGGCCCCTGGGCGGGGCGATCGACCTGGCGTTTTTCGCTGGGGCGGTGATCACCGGCGGCTACATGGCGCTGTATCTCGACGAGATCATCAATCGCGCCGGTTTCTGGAGCCAGACCGACATCACGGTCGGCATCATCGCCACCGTCACCGTGCTGGAAGCCAGCCGCCGGGCGGTGGGGTTCGGCATGACGGTGATCGGCGTGCTGGCGATCCTCTACGCCTTCTCCGGCCCCCGCGGCGAGCTGCCCTGGCTCGGCGAATGGCTGCCCGGCATCCTCGAGCACCGCGGCTACGGGCTGGATCGCCTGGTCGGCCAGCTCTACCTGGGGCAGGAGGGCATCTTCGGGCTGCCCATGGGCGTGGCGGCGACCTATATCTTCATCTTCGTGCTGTTCGGCGCCTTCCTCGAGATCACCGGCGCCGGCAAGTTCTTCATCGACCTGGCCTACGCCGCCACCGGTCGCCAGCGCGGCGGGCCGGCCAAGGCGGCGGTCATCGCCTCGGCCGGCATGGGCTCGATCTCCGGCAGCGCCATCGCCAACGTGGTGACCACCGGTGCCTTCACCATCCCGCTGATGAAGCGCCTGGGCTACAAGCCCCACCAGGCCGGCGGCATCGAGGCGGCGGCTTCCACCGGCGGCCAGATCATGCCGCCGCTGATGGGCGCCGGCGCCTTTTTGATCGCCGAGTACACGCGGATGCCCTACCTGGAGGTGGTCAAGGTCAGCATCCTCCCGGCCATCATGTACTTCGGCACCGTCTATCTGTTCGTGCACATCATCGCCCTGAAGCAGGGCATGCAGGGCATGGCCAAAAGCGAGTTGCCGCAGCTGCGCGACGTGATGGGCGCCGGCTGGCACTTCCTGCTGCCGCTCGCGGTGCTGGTGTGGCTGCTGGTGATGAACATGTCGCCGATGCGGGTGGGCTACTACGCCATCCTCACCATGCTGGCGGTGGCGGCGCTGCGCTTCGCGGTGTGGTTCTTGTTCGTCGCGCCCAGGCGCGGCGAGCCGGTCACCGGGGCGGCGCTGGTCCAGGCGCTGAAGCTCGGTGCGCTCAAGGTGATCGAGGGGCTGGAGCTCGGTGCGCGCAATGCCGTGGCGGTGTCCATGGCCTGCGCCGTGGCGGGCATCATCGTCGGGGTGGTGGGCCTCACCGGGCTGGGGCTCAAGTTCTCGGCCATGATGATGGCGTTCTCCGACGGCAACCTGCTGCTGGCGCTGGTGATGGTGCTGCTGGCCAGCCTGGTGCTGGGCATGGGGCTGCCGGTGACCGCCAGCTACATCGTGCTGATCGTGCTGGTGGGCCCGGCGCTGACCTCGGAGTTCGGCGTGCCGCTGCTGATCGCCCACCTGGTGGTGTTCTGGTATTCGCAGGATTCCAACGTCACCCCGCCGATCGCGCTGGCGGGCTTCGCCGGGGCGGCGATCGCCGGGGCCAGGCCGATGGACACCGGCTTCCAGGCCTGGAAGTTCGCCAAGGGGCTCTACCTGATCCCGCTGTTCATGGTCTTCAATCCGGAGATCATCATGGGCGGCCCGCTGCCGCTGCTGGCCTGGACGACGCTGACCGCCTTCCTGGCGCTGGGCGCCTTCGCCGCCGCCCTGGAGGGCTACCTGTTCACGCGCATGTCGACACCGGTGCGGCTGGTGCTGCTGCCGGCCATCGTCGGGGTCTTCTACCCGAGCCTGATCGCCGAGGCCGCCGGCGCGGCGGTGATGGTGCTGGCGCTGGCCGGGAACTGGATCGCCAGCCGACGGGAGACCGCCGTGGCCGGTTGAGGGCTTTCCCGGCGGCCGGACACTTGGCCGGACGACAGACGGCCCCGCCCGGGCGATCCGGGCGGGGCCGTGTCATGGAGCGCGATGGCTTATTGAGTCGACTGGGTGTCGTCCTCCATCATTTCCTCCACCTCTTCGTGCGCCTCCTCGGCGGCCTCTTCGGTCGCGGCGGCGGCGTCCTCGGCGGTTTCCTCGGTCGCCTCGGCGGCATCACCGGCGGCGTCCTGGGTCGCGTCGACCGCATCGCCGGCGGCGTCCTGAGTCGCATCGGCGGCATCGCCGGCGGCATCCATGGCATCACCGGTGGTGTCGGCCACGGCATCGCCGGCCTGGTCCACGGCGTTCTCGGTGTCTTCCAGCGCCTGGCCGGCGATGGAACCCTGGCTGGCCACCGGCTCCAGGCTCACGGTGATCGGTGCCTGCTCGGCGTCCGGGCCGACCTCGACCTGATGGCGTTGGGTGGTGGTCCACAGCAGATTGCCCTCGTCGTCGCGGATCTCGGCGCGCACGGCGTGGGCGTGGCCCGGATCGACCTGATCGGTCGTGTAGTCGAGACCGAACTCGACCGGGTCGTTGCCGGTCACGTCGACGGTGGTCTCGCTGATGGTGGTGGCCGGCGCGTCGGCGCGGGCCACGTCGAGCAGGCTGACGGTGACCTGGGCATCGTCCGGCAGCGGCGTATCGGTGGCGACGAACTCCAGCACGCCCTCGAGGGTCCTGCTGGCCTGCTGCTCGTCGTTCTGGGACGCCTGTTCGCTGCCGGTCGTCTGTTCGGTCTGGGTGGCGGTATCGGCCGCGTTCTGTTCGCTGTCGTCGGCCTGGTCGCAGCCGGCCAGCGCCAGGGTGCCGGTCAGGGCTGCCGCAATGAAAAGTTGACGCTTCATGGTCGGTCTCCTTCAACACGTGTGCCGTGTGGGGGTGTGTGGTCGCGTCCCTGTCGACCGCTTCGATCATCACCCTATCAAGCTAATCTGCAGGAAGCTTGAAACCCGCTGTCGCCTGGTGGCGACATTGGGGCCGCAGGGAGGGATCGAATCGGGACGACCTGCCGCGATCGCCCCCTTTCCCGGCGCTGTGGGAGAGGTAGGCGCGTCGCGGCTCTGTTAGAATAGCGGGTTCCCGATTTTCATCATCCGCCCGCGGCGTGCGCTGCGAGGTGGCGTCATTCCCGTTTTCAGGAGCCCAGGATGACAGCATCGAACGAGACGCCGCGGGTCGGCGTGATCATGGGGTCGAAGTCCGACTGGCCGGTCATGGAACATGCGGTGACCATGCTCGAGCGCCTCGGCGTGCCCTACGAGACACGCGTCGTCTCGGCCCACCGCACCCCGGACCTGCTGTTCGACTACGCCAAGTCCGCTGCCGAACGCGGCCTGCAGGTGATCATCGCCGGCGCTGGCGGCGCGGCCCATCTGCCCGGCATGGTGGCCTCCCAGACCGCGTTGCCGGTGCTCGGCGTGCCGGTGGAGTCCAAGGCCCTCAAGGGGCTGGATTCGCTGCTGTCGATCGTGCAGATGCCCGGCGGCATCGCCGTGGGTACCCTGGCCATCGGCAAGGCCGGCGCCACCAACGCCGGCCTGATGGCGTCCCAGATCGTCGGCCTGCAGGATGCCGAGGTGCGCGAGGCCGTGGAGGCCTTCCGCGCCGAGCAGACCCAGACGGTGCTGGACAATCCCGACCCGCGCCCCCTTCCCTGACCGCGAGCGACGAGCGAGGCAACCACGATGAACATCGGCGTACTCGGAGCCGGCCAGCTCGGCCGGATGCTGGCCCTGGCGGGCTATCCGCTGGCCAACCGCTTCACCTTCCTCGACACCACCGGCCACCCCAGCGCGGGCATCGGTGACGTCATGATCGACACTGACCAGAAGCACCTCGAGAGCTTCCTCGAGAAGGTCGATCTGGTCACCTACGAGTTCGAGCACCTGCCGGTGGCGCTGGTCCAGGCGATCGAGGAGCGCAAGCCGGTCTACCCCGGCAGCGAGGCGATCCGCGTCTGCCAGCACCGCGCCGAGGAGAAGGCGCTGTTTGATCGCCTGGCCATCCCGACCCCGGCCTATCGCCTGGTGGACAGCGCCGAGGCGCTGGAGGCCGCGGCGCGCGAGCTGGGCACGCCGGTGGTCGCCAAGTCCGTCACCGAGGGCTACGACGGCAAGGGCCAGGCGGTGATCAAGGACCCGGCCGATGCGGCCGAGGCCTGGCGTTCGATCAACCACCCGCGGCTGATCGTCGAGGCCTTCGTCGACTTCGTGCGCGAGGTGTCGATCATCGCCGTGCGCGGTCGCGACGGCGAGGTGGCCTTCTACCCGATGGCCGAGAACGTCCACGTCGACGGCATCCTGCGCTACTCCGTGGCGCCGATGCCGGACCTGGACGACGCCGTCCAGCAGACCGCCGACGGCTACATCCGTGCGCTGCTCGACGAGCTCGACTACGTCGGCGTGCTGACCCTGGAGCTGTTCCAGACCCGCGACGGCGGCCTGCTGGCCAACGAGATGGCACCCCGGGTGCACAACTCCGGCCACTGGACCCAGGACGGCGCGGTGACCAGCCAGTTCGAGAACCACCTGCGCGCCATCCAGGGCCTGCCGCTGGGCAGCACCGCCGCCCGCGCGCCGACCTGCATGGTCAACGTCATCGGCCGCGAGGGCGAGGCGGCGAAGCTGCTCGAGATCGACGACGCCCACCTGCACCGTTATGACAAGGGCGAGCGCCCCGGCCGCAAGCTGGCCCACGTCAATCTGGTGGCGCCGACCTTTGATGCGCTGCTGGAGAAGGTCCGCGCCTGTGCGGACCTGCTGCCCGACGCCCCGGCGCCGAGCTTCAGCTTCGAGTGAGGCCTCGCCTCATCGGCTGAAAGGAAAAGGCCGCGCCCCTCGGGCGCGGCCTTTTACGTTATCCGGTGTCATCCCATGATCAGCACACTGGCCAGCCCACCGCCGCCCACCAACAGCGCGAACAGGATCAGCGCCAGCAGGAAGGGCTTCGGCCCCAGGGCGCGCAGCCGGGAAAGGCGCGTCTCGAACCCCAGCGCCGCCATGGCCATGGTCAGTGCCAGCTGGCCGAGCTGCACCAGGGCCGCGTGCAGCGGGGCGGGCAGGGCGACCAGGCTGTTGAACGCCACCATGGCCAGGAAGCCGAAGGCGAACCAGGGGATCACCAGGCCGCCGCGATCGCCGTCTTCGGCGTCGCCGTCCTGGCGCTGTTGCCACCACTGGCCGACGATCAGCAGGAAGGGCACCAGCAGCATCACCCGCACCAGCTTGACGATCACCGCGTTGGCCAGCGCCTCCGGACCCACCGCCTCGCCGGCGGCCACCACCTGGGCGACCTCGTGGACGGTGGCGCCGATGTAGATGCCGAACAGGCCCTGCGGCAGGTCCAGCAGCGAATAGAGCAGCGGGTAGACCAGCATCGCCAGCGAGCCGAACAGCACCACCGTGGCCACGGCCATCGAGGTAGCGGCCGGGCGCGCACGGATGGTCGACTCGGTGGCCAGTACCGCGGCGGCGCCGCAGATCGCGCTGCCGGCGCTGGTCAGCAGCGCGGTGTCGCGGTCGAGCCCCAGCAGTCGGATGCCGATCCCGTAGCCGCCGGCCAGCACGCCGGCGATCACCAGCGTGTCCAGCACCAGCACCTTCGGCCCCAGGCCGGCCACCTGCTGCAGCGTCAGCGAGAGGCCGAACAGCACGATGCCGCCACGCAGCAGACGGCGGGTGGCGAAGGCGAGCCCGGGGCCGGTCTGGCTCAAGTGGCGGGCGAGGGGCAGATTGCCGGCCACGATGCCCAGCAGCAGCGCCGGCACCAGCGGGCTTACGCCGGCCTCGGCGAGCATCGGCAGCCGCGAGAGCGCGGTGCCGCCGAGAGTCAGCAGGGCGCAGAGGGCGAGGCCCGGCCACAGGGCTTCGCGCATCGGGGCGGTGGGGAAGGAGACGTTGTTCATGGCGCCCATGCTATGCCCTAATAGCGCTAATGGTTATCAGCTGATAACGAAACTGCTTTTCGGAAAAACCGATATGTCGCCCCAGGTCAGCTTCCGCCAGCTCCAGGTCTTCGCCAGCGTCGCGCGTCTCGGCACGGTCAGCGCCGCCGCCGAGGCGCTGTCGCTCTCCCCGTCGTCGACCAGCCAGGCGCTGGCCGACCTGGAGCGTCAGCTCGGCGTGGCGCTGTTCGAGCGCCCCGGGCGGCGGCTGGTGCTCAACGAACTGGGGCGCGGCCTGCTGCCCCGGGCCGAGGCGCTGCTCGACGACATGGCGGGCTTCGTCGCCGCGGCCCGTGAGCCAGAAGGCGAGCTGCGCGGCACGCTGGACGTCTCGGCCAGCGCCACCGTGGGCACCTACCTGCTGCCCGGCCTGGTGGGGCGTTTCAGCGAGGCGCATCCTCGCGCCGATCTACGCCTGCGGCTGCGCAACACCCACGAGGTCGTGGGCGATGTGCTGCGCCTGGAGGCTGACCTGGGGCTGATCGAGGGCGAGTGCCGCGAGCCGGCGCTGGTCAGCGAGCCCTGGTGCGAGGATCGTCTGGTGGTAGTGGCCGCGCCCGGCCACCCGCTGGCGAGTCGCGGCGACCTCGAGGACGGCGATCTTGCCGAGGCACCCTGGATCCTGCGCGAGCCGGGCTCCGGCACCCGCGAGGTGTTCGAGCAGGCCATGCGCGATCTGGGCCTGACGCCCCGGGTGCGCATATCGCTGGGTCAGCACGAGGCGATCAAGCAGGCGGTGCTGGCGGGGCTCGGGCTCGGCTGCCTGTCGGCGCTGAGCGTGGCCGGCGAGCGCGAGCGCGGCGAGCTGGTGGCGCTCGACAGCCGGCTGGTGCTGTGCCGCACCTTCTCGCTGGTGTGGCATCCCGAACGCTACCGCAGTCCGCTGTGGCAGGCCTTCAAGGTGTTCCTCGTCGAGTCCCGGGGCGATGGCTGAAGCCGAGAACCGCTTTCTTGATCTGACCCCGCAGCGCCATCGCGAGGCTGGCATACACTGAAGGCCGGGCGAGGGCAGCGGCCCGGTGTGCCTTCCAGCGGGCCAGCGGCACGCGAACAGGGACGGAGAAGGACAGGACGCGATGCCAGGACGAAGGAGAGGGACATGCTCCCGGTCGTGAACGATCTGCCGCCCGCGGCGGCGGCGCTGATCGTGCTGGGCGGGCTGCTGGCCTCCAGCATCTTTGCCGATGCCGTGGCGAGCCGCACCCGGCTACCGCGCATCTCGCTGCTGGTGCTGGTCGGGCTGAGCGTGGCGATCGTTCAGCAGCTGGTGCTGGGGCTGCCTGCCGGTCGCCTCCTCGACGGTCTCGGCGAGCCGCTGGTCCAGGTGGCCCTGGTCATGGTGGCCTTCCTGCTGGGAGGCGAGCTGACCCTGGCGCGCCTGCGAACCACCGGCCCGCTGATCCTGATCGTCTCGCTGTCGGTGGTCGGGGTCGGCGCCCTGGCGGTGGGACTGGGGCTATGGGCGCTGGGATTCCCGTTGGCGGTGGCCGTCTCGCTGGCGGCGATCTCGGTGGCCACCGATCCCGCCGCCGTCCAGGAGAGCATTCATGCCAGCGGCGACACTCGGCTGCGGGCCCGCCTGCTGCTGGGCATCGTGGCCATCGACGATGCCTGGGGCATCCTGGTCTTCGGGCTGGCCATGTCGGTGCTGGGCTGGGGCCTTCAGGGGGCGGCCGGTGGCGAGCACCTGCTGCTGGAGGCGGTCTGGGAGCTGGGCGGGGCGCTGCTGCTGGGTGCCGTCATCGGTCTGCCCGCGGCCTGGCTGACCGGGCGCCTGGCGCCGGGACAGCCGACCCAGGTCGAGGCCATCGCCCTGATCCTGCTGCTCGCCGGCCTGTCGACCTGGCTCGGCGTTTCCTCTCTGCTGGCGGCCATGGTCACCGGCATGCTGATCGCCAACCTGTCTCGCCACCATACCCGCTCGTTCAGCGAGATCGAGCACATCGAATGGCCCTTCCTGGTGTTCTTCTTCGTGCTGTCCGGCGCCAGCGTCGATCTCTTGCACCTTCACGAGGCCCAGGGCCTGATCCTGGCCTATCTGGCGCTGCGGCTGGCGGGGCGCCTGCTCGGCGGGATGTTGGGCGTGCGGCTGGCCCGGGTCCGCCAGGCCGACCTGCCCCGGGACATCGGCCTGGCCCTCACGCCCCAGGCCGGGGTGGCCATGGGCATGGCGCTGCTCGCGGCGGAGCGCTTTCCCGAGCATGGCACGCTGCTGCTCTCGACGGTGGTGGCCTCGACCCTGGTGTTCGAGACCGTCGGGCCCATGCTGGTACGACGGGTACTGCGAGAAGCAAGCTAGGCCGGTGGCGGGGCGAAAGGGCGTCAGACGAGCGCCAGCCATAGCGCGATGGCCGCGAAGTGCGCGGGATACCAGGCCAGCCAAAGGCGGCGCGGCATGGTGAAGGGCACCCGCGGCGAGAGCCGGTGGGCGCCGGCGGCCAGCAGCAGCGCCACCAGGCAGGTGGCGACGGTGAAGGCCTTGGCCATCGGGGAGCTGTTCATCAGTCCGGCGGTGACCAGCACCGGCAGCGCCGACATCAGCCCCAACAGGCGCGCGTCCGGCGTCGCCGCGGGCGCGTGCAGGCGCTGCATCGCCAGCATGTAGAGCGGGATCATCAGCAGGCCCAGATGCCCATACTCGACGACCGGGCCCGCCAGCGCCCACACCGCCAGGGCGGCGATCGCCTCGGCGGTCATCTGCCAGGCGGCGAGACCGCGCGCCCGCCGTGCCGGCAGGTTCAGCAGCCAGGCGCCGCCGATCAGGCCCAGCGACAGCGTGAAGCAGATATTGAGGATCAGGCCGTCGATATCCCGGGGCATCAGCGCATAGGGCAGCTGGGCGACGAGGCCGATCACCAGCACGCGGCGGGCGTAGCGCAGCGGATCGCGGGTGTTGAACAGCCCGTGCCAGGCGACCATGGCGGCGAACAGCGGGAAGGCGATGCGCCCCAGTGAGGAGTCGATCCAGTCCAGTCCCCAGGCCTCGGGCACCGCGTAGCGCGACAGATGGTCGAGGGTCATGGTGATCAGCGCCAGCCACTGGCCCCAGCCCGTCCAGGCCGAGGAAGGGCGAGCGACGCCGGCATCGGCGTTGGCGGCGAGGGACATCGCGATCTCCTTGTCATGGGTGACCCTTCCGATGACACGGCGTGTGGCGAGCGGGTTCGGCACGTGGCGCTGCCTTGTCGATTTCCTGCACAAGGTGTCGCCGACCGGCATCGAGGCAAACGCCGGCCACGCCGGCTTGTCTCACGTATTGCCTATAGTCACTATAGGGAGCATTTCTGCCGACAACGTCCATATCGGAGCCTGCTCATGAAGATCGGCGAACTGGCGCGGCGCACCGACTGCCGCGTCGTCACCATCCGCTACTACGAGCGCGAGGGGCTGCTGCCCGAGCCCGCTCGCAGCGAGGCCAACTACCGCCTCTACGGCGAGGCCCACGTCGAGCGACTGGCCTTCATCCGCCGCTGCCGGGCGCTGGACATGACCCACGACGAGATCCGCGCGCTGCTGGAGTGTCATGATCACCCAGACCAGCCTTGCCGTGACGCCGATGCACTGATCGATGCCCACCTCGATCATGTGGCCGCCCGCATTGCCCAGCTGCAGGCCCTGGAGCGCTCGCTCAGGACGTTGCGGAGCCGCTGCCAAGGGCAACGCCTGGCCGCCGAGTGCGGCATTCTCGACGCCCTGGCGCACCCGCCGGAAGACGCCGGAACCAACGCACCGGCCGACGACGACCATGTGCCGGGGGTGCATCCGCGGCTGTGAATGGGGTCGGCGCGGCAGCACGTTCCCCTGAAACGCCAGCGGCCCCGACTCTGTCGGGGCCGCTGGCGTTTCTTGGCCTGGCGCCCGGTGTGTCCCGGCGCCGGCTCTCTGGATGCCTGACTCGCTGAAGTACTTACTCGCTGAAGTGCTTACTCGCTGAAGTACTTGGCCTCGATCTCGTCGTAGGTGCCGTTGGCCTTGAGCGTGGAGAGCGCTTCGTTGAAGGCCTCGGCCAGCTCGCCGTCACGCTGGCGGAAGGCGATGCCGAAGCCTTCGCCGAAGTATTCCACCGGCTCGCTGATCTTCTCGCCGACGGTCTTGTAGTCGCCGGCCTCGCTGTCGATCAGGGTGGACTTGCCGATCGGGAAGTCGAGGAAGGCGATGTCCAGGCGGCCGGCATCCATGTCCAGCACCATGTCGTCGGCGGTGGCGTAGCGGTTCACGTCGGCCACGTCGCCGTACATGTCGGTGACGTAGTTGTCCTGCAGGGTACCGCGCTGCACGCCGATGGACTTGCCGTCCAGGGACTCGGCGTCCGGCGTGACGATCTCGCTGTCGGCCGGGGCGAACCAGGCGGAGGGCGGGGTGATGTAGGGGTCGGAGAACAGCACCTGTTCGCGACGCTGCTCGTTGATGGTCATCGAGGACATGATGGCGTCGTACTTGCGCGCCTGCAGCCCGGGGATGATGCCATCCCAGCCCTGGACGACCCATTCGCACTGGATGCCGATCTCGGCGCACAGGGCATTGCCCAGGTCGATGTCGAAGCCGGTCAGCTCGCCGTCCGGGGTGCGGTATTCCATCGGCTCGTAGGGCACGTCGACGCCGATGCGGATGTCGCGGACGTCGGCACTGGCGGTGCCGGCGATCATGGCGGCGCTCAGCACGCCGAGGCTCAGGATCTTCTGAAACTTCATGGAGGGACTCCCCTTGTTGTTGATGGTCACACCTTGTGGGCGGCGACTCTGGGATGATGACCCGCCCACCTTAGCGGAAGGCCGGGCGGGTCGAAAGCGCAGGAACGAACGTTGGTTCCCAACGTTCGTTTGACGCTTGCCTCAGCCGCCCGCCGGCTTGAGGTGGGCGAGCAGCCGATTCTCCAGGCGGCGGAAGACATAGATGATCGTGAAGGTCAGGCACAGGTAGATCGCCGCCACGAACAGGAAGGCATCGAAGGGCGCGTAGAAGCGAGCATAGACGAAGCGGGCCGCGCCGGTGAGGTCCATCAGCGTCACCACGCTGGCGATGGCGCTGGCGTGGAGCATGAAGATCACCTCGTTGCCGTAGGCCGGCAGCGCGCGCCGGAAGGCGCTGGGCAGCACGATGCGCCGCATCATCAGCGCCCAGGACATGCCGTAGGCCCGGGCCGCCTCGATCTCGCCCCTGGGCGTGGACTTGATCGCGCCGCGGAAGATCTCGGTGGTGTAGGCCCCGGTGTTCAGGGTGAAGGCGATCAGCGCCGGCACGAAGGGCTTCTCGAGGATCACCCACAGCCAGGTCTCCTGGATGCCCTCGACGAACACCACGCCGTAGTAGATCAGGTAGAGCTGCACCAGCAGCGGCGTGCCGCGGAACACATAGCAGTAGAAGAAGATCGGCAGCCGCACCCAGGCGTGCTTCGAGCCGCGGCCGATGGCCAGCGGCACCGCCAGCACCAGGCCGATGATCAGCGACAGGAAGACCAGCTGGACCGTGGTGACCAGGCCGTCGCCATAGTAGGAGAGCGTCTGCAGGGTGAAGATGCTGTTGTCGGCCAGCTGCGTCTCGAGCCAGTTCATCAGGGCGTCCATCAGTTCGCCTCCCCGTAGCCGATGTCATAGCGCTTCTGCAGGCGAGCGAAGCCCCATTCGGAGACGCTGGCGATCAGCAGGTAGATGACGGCGACGATGATCATGAAGGTGAAAGGCTCGCGGGTCGCCTTGGAGGCCTCGGAGGCCACGCGGACCATGTCGGAAAGCCCGATCACCGACACCAGGGCGGTGGTCTTGAGCAGCACCATCCAGTTGTTGGACAGGCCGGGCAGGGCGTGGCGCATCATCTGCGGGAAGCGGATGCGGCGGAACACCAGCCAGGGGCGCATGCCGTAGGCGCGGCCGGCCTCGATCTGGCCGCTGTCCACGGCCATGAAGGCGCCACGGAAGGTCTCGCCCATGTAGGCGCCGAAGATCAGGCCGATGGTGACCACGCCGGCGACGAACTCGTTGACGTTGATGAAGATGTCGACGTCGAACTGGTAGTAGAGCCAGTCGGTGACCATGTTGATGCCGATCTGGCCGCCGAAGAACAGCAGCATCATCAGCACCAGGTCCGGCACGCCTCGGATGACGGTGGTATAGAGGGTGCCGAGCTGGCGCAGGCCCCAGTGGCGGGACATCTTGGCGCTGGCGGTGGCGAGCCCCAGCACGATGGCCAGGAGCAGCGACAGCACCGCCAGCTCGATGGTGATCAGGGCGCCTTCGAACAGGCGCGGGCCGTAGCCGTGCAGATCGATCATGGGTGATCTCCTCGTGCGGGCGCCTTAGTGCTTGGGTGCCAGGAACTGCTTGAGACGCTCGGAGCGCGGATTGCCCAGCACCTGCTCGGGCGGCCCGGCTTCCTCGACCTGGCCCTGGTGCAGGTAGACGACCTGGGTCGAGACGTCGCGGGCGAAGGCCATCTCGTGGGTGACCACGATCATGGTGCGGCCTTCCTCGGCCAGGTCGCGCATGACCTTGAGCACATCGCCGACCAGCTCCGGGTCGAGCGCCGAGGTCGGCTCGTCGAACAGCATCACCTCCGGGTCCATGGCCAGCGCCCGGGCGATGGCGCCGCGCTGCTGCTGGCCGCCGGAGAGCTGGGCCGGGTAGTAGTCGGCGCGCTCGCCCAGGCCGACCCGCTTGAGCAGCTCGCGGGCGTGCTTGATGGCGTCCTGCTTCGACTTGCCGAGCACGTGCACCGGGGCCTCGATGACGTTCTCCAGCAGCGTCATGTGGGCCCACAGGTTGAAGCTCTGGAAGACCATGGAGAGCCGGGCGCGCATGGCCACGACCTGCTTCCAGTCCGCCGGCTCGCGGCCGTGCTTGGTCTCCTTGAAGCGGATCGGCTCGCCGTGGACGATCAGCTCGCCCTCGTCGGGCTGCTCGAGCAGGTTCATGCAGCGCAGGAAGGTGCTCTTGCCGGAGCCGGAGGCTCCGATCAGGGTGATGACGTCGCCCTTGTGGGCCTGCAGGGAGAGCCCCTTGAGGACGTCGTTGTCGCCGAAGCGCTTCTTGATGTTGCGCACTTCCAGCGGAATCGGGGTGTCGGCCATGGAAAAGGCTCCAGTTCGAAGGGATCACCTGGGCGCTGCCGGAAATCGCACCGGCGACGCGACTTCGGGCAGGGCCCCAGAGACCGTTCGAGACGGTCCGGCGTGAAAAAGGGGGCGATTCTACCAGTCTCGACCGTGAACGGCAGGCCTTCTTGCCTCTCCGTTCGTTCAACCTTGGTCCGATAGTCAGCTGGCATCCTGCCAGCCCGGTAGTGCCGCTCAGTCGGTCTCGTCCGGCGGCGCGACCGCGCTGACCAGCAGGGCGGCGCGGGCGCCGATCTCGACGGCGGCGTTGGGGAACACCACCCGCAGCGGCGTCTCGCCGACAGTGAAGGCGCCGTCGACCGCATCCTCGGCCAGCCGGGTGCCGGGGGCGAACTCGGTGAAGTTGGGCGTATCGTCGGCGAAGCACAGCCGGAAGTCCTCGGCATGGCGCTTGAGCTCGTGTTCGACGCGGAAGAAGGCCATGTCGGCCGTCGGGCGTTCCGCCGGGGGGCGGTTCTCGACCAGCGCCGCGAGCAGCGTACCCATGGGCGCCAGGGGCGCCAGGTCGTTCTCGCCGAAGGGCAGGGCGCGGCCGAGCTCCAGGGTGAAGGCCGCCGCGCCGTGGTAGTGCTTCGAATAGTGGGAGAAGGTCCAGCTGTGGGTGTGCTGGTGGAGCACCGCCTGGATGTCGGCACCGGCCAGCCAGCGCCACTGCTCGTCGGGCGTGGCGGCCTCGGCGAAGGGTTCCACGGCGAAGCGCGGATACTGGCTGTCGCGGATCGCGGTGTGCAGGTCGTGGTGGATCCGGCGGCGCCCGCTGTGGTGCGTGAAGAAGGCGTCGACCGCGGTCATCAGCTCGCGGGCGCGGTCCGCTTCATGGCCCTCGGCGTCGAGGCCGCGGCGGAACAGCCGGTTGAGATTGGTCTCGACGAAGCGCGTGCCGGCCCGGATGGCCTCGAGGTTGCCCAGGATCACCAGCGTCGGGGCGCCGAGCGTCAGTCGGCCGGCCTCCAGCCGCGCCAGCAGGTCGCCGAGCAGCTCGATAGGGGCGGTCTCGTTGCCGTGGATGCCCGCCGAGATGACCAGCGCCGGGGCCGTGGGCGACGGCGCCGCGGGCAGGAGCTCGAGCAGGCCGGGGCCGAGGATGCGGTAGCGGCCGCCGGGCAGCGTGCCCCCGTTGGCGGCGGGGGCGCCGTCCAGGGTGGTGGAGAGCCACTCAGCCAGCATGTCGACCTCGCGGAATCGGCGGATGGGCGGCGGCCTGTCGGGCCGATGGCACCGTGATGCGGGGCATGGGGCAGAATCCTTGTTATATCGTTGTGAAGACGGAGTCTGGCCTTACCTTCCGGTGCCACGACGGCCGCCGCAAGGCCGGCTGTCGATTTGATGAAAAAGCCCGGTGCCTGAGTGAAAAGCCGGCGCCCGGCCATCGGGGCCGGGCGCCGGATGAACGGTGCGCCGCGAGCGCGCGTCGAGAAGCCTGTCGTGGCGGGGTCAGGCGCCGCGGGCACCGGTGTAGAGGGTGTAGACGGAGCGGCTGGCGGTCATCATCAGCCGGTTGCGGTCCTCGCCGGCGAAGCAGACGTTGGCGCAGACCTCGGGCAGCAGGATGCGGCCGAGGCGTTCGCCCTCGGCGGTGAAGATGCTGACGCCGTCCTTGCCCTCGCCGCCGGAGGTGCCGACCCAGAGGTTGCCGTCCTCGTCCACGGCCATGCCGTCGTAGCCTTCGCCCTGGCCTTCCACCAGGCGCTTGCCGTCCGATACGCCCTTGCCGTCCTCCGCGAGCGTGAAGCGGAAGATGGCGGCGGGCTGGTCGGGGTAGTGCGAGGGCGCGGTGTCGGTGACGTAGAGCGTGCGCCGGTCCGGGCTCAGGCCGATGCCGTTGGGCTTGTAGGGCGCGGTGGTCAGGCGCAGAGGCTCGTCCAGGGTGTCATCGACGTAGTAGACCGCCGGCTCGATCTCCAGCTCGCGCTTGTGGCCCTCATAGTCCACGTGGGCGCCATAGCCGGGATCGGTGAAGATGACGCCGCCGCCGGGCAGGGTGACCAGGTCGTTGGGGGCGTTGAGGCGCTTGCCCTGCCAGCCGTCGGCCAGCACGGTCATGCCGCCGTCCCATTCATAGCGTACCACCCGGGCCGGGGAGTGCTCGCAGGCGATCAGCCGGCCGCGGTCGTCGAAGGCGTTGCCGTTGGAGTGGCCGACCTCGTGGCGCAGCACGCTGACCGTGTCGCTGGCCTCGTCCCAGCGCATCTGGCGAGCGCGGGGAATATCGCTGAACACCGCGTAGCGGCCCACGGCGTTCCAGGCCGGCCCCTCGAGCCACAGCCCGCCGCTCCAGATCCGCTCCAGCGGCGAGTTGAACAGCATGTAGCGCTCGAAGCGCTCGTCGAGCACCTGCCAGCAGTCGTTAGGATAGCGCGCGGGTGGCTCGGCGCGGGCGAACAGCGAGGGCGAGCCCGCCGCGGCGGTCAGGGCGGCGGTCCCGGCCAGGAACTGACGGCGTCCTATCGTCATATGTCACCTCATGTGAAGCACGTTTGTTGTTCGGAGTGCGTCCATGAGGATGGCCTGAAGCCTATGTATGTGTAACTACGACGAACGTATGTTGTACATTTTTGCGGGGCGCACGATCAGCTCTCGCGGCGCCACGGTGCGCAGGCGGTCTCGCCCTGTTCCACCTCGATCAGCTCGTCCACCGGGAAGTCCAGCGCCTCGGCGCGCTCGACCAGGGCGCGGTAGGTGTCCGGGGCCAGCTCTGGGGTGCGCGAGAGAATCCACAGGTAGTCGCGGTCGGGGCCGGCGACCAGCGCCCAGTCGTAGTCGTCGGCCAGCGCCAGCACGTTGTAGCCGGCATAGAAGGGGCCGAAGAAGCTGACCTTGAGCCGACCCTGGCCGGGTTCGCCGATCGGATAGGCCTTGCCCTCGGCGACGTCGACCTCGCCGGCGTCCAGGTCGACGCCGCGGTTGATCACCCGGATGCCGCCGTCGTCGCGGCGGGCGTAGTCGGCGGTGACGCAGTCCAGGCCCTCCTCGAAGGAGTGATCGAAGCGGGCGATCTCGTACCAGCGGCCCAGATAGCGCTCGGCGTCGAAGCCGTCGACCGGCTGGGTGCCCTGGGGGATGCCGGTGCAGGCGGCGAGCCCGAGCGGCAGCAGGGCGGCGCCGAGCAGCGCCCGGCCGCGGTCGGGCAGTGAATAGCGCGGGAAACGTCGGGTGGCGGTGGGCATCCTGGCCTCCTTGGGGGTGTCCGATTCCCTGCCAGCATAGGGCCGGCGCGGCGGCGTGTCAGCCGTCGCGCCGGCCTGTTCAGCCCTGATTCAGCCCCGGTTCTGGCCCGATTCAGGCGTCGGCGGCGATGCGCTCGGCGATGGCGCGGCCCAGGCCCTCGGTGGTGCCGTGGCCCTTGAGATCCGGCGTCAGGGTCCCGGCGTCGCCCGCGGCGAGCACCGCCTCGATGGCGGCAAGGATGGCCGCGCCGGCCTCCGGTTGGCCCAGGTGCTCGAGCATCATGGCGCCGGACCAGATCTGGCCGATGGGGTTGGCGATGCCGCGTCCGGCAATGTCCGGGGCGCTGCCGTGGACCGGCTCGAACAGGCTCGGGAAGGTGCCCTCGGGGTTGATATTGGCCGAGGGGGCGACGCCGATGGTGCCGGTGCAGGCCGGGCCCAGGTCGGAGAGGATGTCGCCGAACAGGTTGCTGGCCACCACCACGTCGAACCAGTCCGGGTGCAGCACGAAGTTGGCGGTGAGGATGTCGATGTGGAACTGGTCGACCTCGACCTCCGGGTAACGCTCGCCCATGGCGGCCACGCGTGTGTCCCACCAGGGCATGGTGATGGCGATGCCGTTGGACTTGGTGGCCGAGGTCAGCTTCTTCCGTGGGCGGGTCTGGGCCAGGTCGAAGGCGTACTTCAGCACCCGGTCGACGCCGGTGCGGGTCATCACCGTCTCCTGGATCACCACCTCGCGCTCGGTGCCCTCGAACATGGTGCCGCCGACGCTGGAGTACTCGCCCTCGGTGTTCTCGCGCACCACGTAGAAGTCGATGTCGCCCGGTTTGCGACCGGCCAGCGGACTCTCGATGCCCGGCAGCAGGCGGCAGGGGCGCAGGTTGACGTACTGGTCGAACTCGCGGCGGAACTTGAGCAGCGAGCCCCACAGCGAGACGTGGTCCGGCACCGTCTCGGGCCAGCCGATGGCGCCGTAGTAGAGGGCGTCGAAGCCGACCAGGGTCGAGTGCCAGTCGTCGGGCAGCATCTGGCCGTGCTCGAGGTAGTAGTCGCAGCTGGCGAAGTCGAAGGCCTCGAAGGTCAGGTCGAGGTCGAAGCGGCGGGCGGCGGCCTCGAGGGCGCGCAGGCCCTCCGGCATGACTTCCTTGCCGATGCCGTCACCGGCGAGCACGGCGATACGCTGGGTCATGGGAACTCCTGTCGGGGAATGAGCGTTCACCCAGTCTAGCGGCGGACAGGGCGGAGATAATCGGGGTAATATTCAAGCCATTATTGAGTTCAGGTGGAGAATGCGGTGACGCCCCTCGACGATCTGGCCTTCTTCCAATGCCTCGCCCGGGCCGGCAGCCTGACCGCCACCGCCCGCGAGCTCGGGCTGTCGCTGTCGGCGGTGAGCAAGCGCCTGCAGCGGCTCGAGGCGCGCCTGGGCGTGTCGCTGGCGGCGCGCACCACCCGGCGCCTGACGCTGACCGCCGAGGGCGAGCGCTATCTGGCCCGCGGTGGGGCCATCCTCGACGATCTGACCGAGCTCGAGGAGACTCTCGGCGATCATCGCGCCGAGCTCTCCGGGCCGCTGCGCATCAACGCCACCTTCGGCTTCGGGCGCCGCCACGTGGCGCCGCTGCTGTCGGCCTTCCGCGCCCGGCATCCGCGCCTCGAGGCGAGTCTGGAGCTGACCAATTTTCCGCTCGGCCTGGCCGACCAGGGCATCGACATCGGCATCCGGGTCGGCGAGCCGCCGGACTCGCGGCTGGTGGCCCGGCGCATCCTGGCCAGCCGGCGCGTGCTGTGTGCGGCGCCGCGCTACGTGGCGACGATGCCGCCGCTCAACGAGCCGGCCGACCTGGTACGCCACTCCTGCCTGGTGCTGCGAGAGATCGCCAGCGACTACGCGGTGTGGCGATTCGAGCGCCGCGACGCGCCGAACGAGGAGCGTGCGGTGAAGGTCACCGGCCCCATGGCCAGCAACGACGGCGAGGTGATCCGCGGCCTGGCCCGGGACGGCCATGGCATCGCCCTGCGCTCCTGGTGGGACGTGCACGAGGATCTGGCGGCGGGGCGACTGGTGGAACTGCTGCCCGACTGGCAGGGCGTGCGCGCCGACTTTCATGCCGTGTATGATCGGCGCCGCCACGTCCCGCTGCGGATTCGCGCCTTCATCGCCTATCTTGAGCAGGAGATGCCGGGACGCGTCCCGGCTCGGGAGGGGCTTTTGGAAACCCGGCAAGGAGTGTCGCCACCGTGAATGTGTTGATGTTCACCAACACCTATCTGCCCATCGTCGGCGGCGTCAGCGAGTCCGTGCAGCGGCTCAAGCGCCAGCTCCAGGCCACCGGCCACAAGGTGCTGGTGGTGGCCCCGCGCCTGGAGGGACAGCCGGACTTCGAGGCCGACGTGGTACGGGTGGCGGCGGTCCAGCACTTCAACGGCAGCGACTTCTCCCTGCCGGTGCCGATTCCCGGTCAGCTGTATGACGCCATCGAGGCCTTCGAGCCGGATCTGGTGCACACCCATCACCCCTTCCTGCTCGGCGACACCGCCGCCCGGGCCGCCGAGACCTACGGCCTGCCGCTGGTGTTCACCCACCACACCCTCTACGAGCACTACACCCACTACGTGCCGGGCGACTCGCCGCGCATGCAGCGCTTCGCCGTGGCGCTGGCGACCCAGTACACCTGGCTGTGCGACGCCGTGATCGCGCCCAGCGAGAGCATCCGCGACCTGCTGCTGGCGCGCGACGGCAATCCCGAGATCCGCGTGGTGCCGAGCGGCGTGGACACGGCGCGTTTCACAGACGGCAATGGAGCCGGCTGCCGGGAAGCGCAGGGCATTCCCGAGGGCGCCTACGTGATCGGCCATCTGGGACGGCTGGCCCACGAGAAGAATCTCACGTTCCTGGCCGAGGCCGTGTGCCGGGCGCTGGGCGCCCGGCCGGAGGCCCACTTCCTGGTGGTCGGGGACGGCGATGCGGCCGAGGGTATGGCCATGGTCGCCGAGGAATGGGGCGTGGACGAGCGCGTCCACTTCACCGGCCGCCTGCAGGGCCAGGCGCTGATCGACGCCTATCACGCCATGGACGTCTTCGCTTTCGCCTCCCACAGCGAGACCCAGGGCATGGTGGTGGCCGAGGCCATGGCCGCGGGCCTGCCGGTGGTGGCGGTCGAGGCGCCGGGCGTGGTGGAGGTGGTGGCGGACGAAGAGAACGGGCGGCTGCTGGCCGAGGACGACGCCGAGGCCATGGCGGCGGCCCTCGACGAGCTCGGTGACCCGGCGCGGCGCCTGCCGCTGCATCACGGTGCCCTGGCCACCGCCGCGGACTACGACGAGCGCCTGTGCGCCGAGCGCTGCCTGGCCGTCTACCGGCGGGCGATCGCCAGCGGCGGGCCCTTCACCCACGCCGACGACGGCGGCTGGGATCGCGTGCGCGGCCGGCTGGGCGCGGAATGGCAGATGCTGCGCTATCGCGGGCGGATCCTGCGCCACCTGGTGCAGGAGGAGTGGGAGCAGGAACGGCCCTCCTGGTGGCCCGGCAACCGCTCCGACGAGCCCGAACTGCCCTCGAAATGAGCTGCCCTCCAAGTGAATTGCCTTCCAGACTGGCGGCCTCGACTCGGGCCGCCCGGCCCAGGCCTCAGCGCCGCCGGCGGCGTTCGGCCCAGCGCTTGAGCCCGTAGAGCAGCGCCACGCCCAGCACCAGCCCGCCGAGGGCCATGACCACGTCCTTGCGGCTGTCGGCGGCGGCCAGCTCGCCGAGCTGGCTGCCGAGCAGCGTCACGCCGGCGAGCCCCGGCAGGATGCCCAGGGTCGAGCCGATCATGTAGTCGCGAAAGCGCAGGTGGAAGGCCCCGGCCATCATGTTGGTCAGGGTGAAGGGCGCCAGCGGCAGCAGGTTCACCAGCGTCATGGTGCGGATGCCGCGCCCCGAGAGGTAGCGCGACAGGCCCTTGAGGCGCTGGCCGCCGTGGCGCAGCAGGGCGTCGCGACCGAGCTTGCGGCCCACCCACCAGGTCAGCACCGAGGCGGCGAGGGTGCCGGCCAGCGCGTAGCCGAAGCCCCACCAGGGGCCGAACAGCAGCCCGGTCAGCGCCACCAGCAGGCTCAGCGGGAACATCACCAGCGAGGCGCCGGCGTAGACCGCCATCACCACCAGCACCGCCCAGGGCGCGTCGCGCCAGGCCACCGAGCCCTTGGCCAGCGCCATCAGGCTGTCGACGGTGAGCAGGTCCTGCATGGCCAGCCACTGCCACAGCAGGCCCAGGACGACGAGAAGGGTGAGGGTCAGGGCGACGACGCCGAGGGATCGGGACATGGGGCAGGGGTTCCTGGTCAGCTCAGGCCACAGCATACGGCAGTGACGCCATGGCCCAAAGCCTCGTGCCGCCCCGCCGCGGCTCGTGAGCGTCGGCGGGGCGGCGCATCGACGCCTCAGCCCTGGCGCGCCAGCACCCGCAGGCGGGACTCGCACAGGTCGAGGTCCAGGTAGGTGCCCTGGAGATGGCGACGGCCGCTCTCCGGATTGAAGGCGAGGCGCCCGTGCAGCACCCGGCGGTTGTCGAAGGCGACCATCTGGCCCGGGGCCAGGGCGAATTCGAGCCGGTTGTCCGGGTCCTGGGTCAGCTGCCAGAAGGCGCGGTAGGCGTCGTACCAGGCGTCGATCTGCTCCAGCGGCAGGCGCAGGGTGTCGCGGATCCAGTTGTTGAGGCGCACCTCGGTGACGTTCCCGGCCGTATCGAGCGACAGCAGCGGGGCGGTCAGCACGATGTCGTGCTCCTCGTCCTGGAAGCGGAAGTCGATCGGCGTCTCGGCGAGGCGGCGAAACGCCTCGGGATCCTGGCGGCGCAGCTTCTCGGCTGCGGCGAAGCCGTCGACGAAGGTCGACTCGCCGCCCTCGGCGTCGTTCTCCAGGCAGTAGAGCAGCTGGATGTCCGGCGGATGGCGCCAGTTCGGCAGGTCGGTGTGCAGCGCCAGGCCGATGGCGGTGTAGGCGGCGTTGTTGGGGTTGGGCTTGGAACGCACGTCGAAGCGGGCGCCGAAGTTGGTGGCGCGCAGCGGGCCGATGCGACCGGCCAGGCGGCTGACCTCCTCGTCGGCCAGCGGGCCGTCCTCGAGCAGCACCAGGCCGTCGCGCAGCAGGGCGGTCAGCCAGGCGCGCTCGCCCTCGGTGCCGGCCACGAAGTCGGCGTGGGCGACGCGCACGGGGCGGAAGTCCTCGCGCCAGGGCCGGCGGGTCGGCACGGCATCCGGGCGTGTCTGGCCGGGGCGGCGCTGTTGCAGCCAGCCGGCGTCGAAGCGGCTGACGTGGCCGTCGGCCCAGGTCAGCGTCAGGTTGCCGTCCTCGAGGCGCACCTCGGGCGTGTCCGGCACCTCGAGGCCCATGTAGAGGCGCTCGCGGGTCATCGGATGGCGGCACTCGGCGCAGGCGCAGTGGTCGCGCAGCCAGGTCAGCGGGAAGGCGGCGCGTTCGCCGTCTTCCCAGGACAGGGTCAGGCGGGCGCCGGCGGCACTGGCCTCGACCAGGCCGGGGCCGCCGGCGTGGTCGTCGAGTTCGGCCATGGGCACGCTGGGGCGCGCCTCGGCGGTCGGCGTATCGGTCATGATCGGCTCCTTCATCGTTAATGCGCTAATGGTGACGGCTGGGCGGAGGCGCGACAAACGATTAATCTGGCGCCTATGACCCCAAAAAATTTATGTCAGACTTTTCCATGAAGCCCCTTCCTCCCCTGCTGTGGCTGCAGGCCTTCGAGGCCGCCGCCCGCACACTGAGCTTCACCGCCGCCGGCCACGAGCTCGGTGTCACCCAGGCCGCGATCAGCCAGCGCATTCGCCTGCTCGAGGATCGCCTGGGCCAGCGACTGTTCGTGCGTCATCCGCGCAGCCTGAGCCTGACCCCGGCGGGCCAGGCCTGGCTGCCGAGCCTGCAGGACGCCTTCACGCGGCTGGCCGAGGGCACCCGGGAGGTGTTCGGCGAGCCCGGCGAGTCGCCGGTGACCCTGCGCACCACGCCGGTGGTGCAGCAGAACTGGCTGGCCCCGCGGGTGGCGGCCTTCCGCGAGGCGCATTCCGAGATCGCGCTGCGCCTGGTCAGCGCCATCTGGCCGGACGACTTCGGCCCCGAGGGCGCCGATCTGGAGATCCGCTACGGCCGCGGCGACTGGCCGGGTGTGGAGGCGCTGTCGCTGGGTCAGGCGGTGATGGTGCCGGTATGCGCGCCGGCGCTGGCCGAGCGTTTCGCCACGCCGGCGGACCTGGCCGGCCATACCCTGCTGCATGCGGTGGGCTTCGCGGTGGGCTGGCCGGCCTGGCTGGAGGCGGTGGGCGCCGCGGGGCTGGAATCGCGCTGTGCCGCGCTGTCCTGCGACAACCAGATGATGACCCTGGCGCTGGCGGCCCGCGGCGCGGGCATCGCGCTGACCCATCGGCGGCTGATCGAGGAGCGCGACGACCTGGCGGTGGCCCTCGAGCTCCCGGTGGAGAGCGATGAGGGCTTCTGGCTGGTGCGCCCGGCCCGACGCCAGCCGCGCCCGGAGGCCGAGCGACTGTGGGGCTGGCTGGCGCAGGGGCTGGACGATTAAGCACCGTATTGCCGACTGACTCGGCAGGCCGAGAGGTACGCTAGTCTTGAACGGGGAGCTTAAGCAAGGCTTAAGACATCGCCCGGACAATGGCCGTACGAGTCGCGACCGGGACAGGCAAAGGAGAGGCGCATGCGCGTGCTGCTGGTGGAGGACGACCCGCTGCTGGGCGATGGCATCAAGACCGCGCTGCAGCGCGAGGGCTATGCCGTCGACTGGCTGGACAACGGCCGCGAGGCGATGGCGGCGGCCCGCTACGACGATTTCTCGGTGGTGGTGCTCGACCTGGGCCTGCCCGACGTCGACGGCATGAAGGTGCTCAAGGCGGTGCGTGGCCGCGGCTCGCTGCCGGTGCTGATCCTCACCGCCCGTGACGACATCGACTCGCGCCTGGCCGGGCTCGACGGCGGCGCCGACGACTACGTGCTCAAGCCCTTCGACCTCGCCGAGCTGCTGGCCCGCCTGCGGGTGGTGATGCGACGCGCCGAGGGCCGGGCCTCGCAGTTCCTCGACGTGGGCGAGCTGCGCATCGATGAGGCCCGCCATCGGGTGGTCTGGCAGGGCGAGGAGATGCCCCTGACGCGCCGCGAGTACGCGCTGCTGCTGGAGCTGGCGCGCCACGCCGACCGGGTGATGACCCGGCCGCGGCTGGAGAACCTGCTCTACGGCTGGGAGGAGGAAGTGGCCTCCAACGCCGTGGAAGTGCATGTTCATCATCTGCGCAAGAAGTTCCACAAGGGCCTGATCACCACCATCCGGGGCGTCGGCTATCGGCTGAACGCCGGTGATGCATGAGGTCGATTCGCCGCTACCTGAGCCGCACCCTGGCGCTGGTCCTCGCCGGGGTGACGCTGCTGGTCGTCACCGCCGCCTACCTGATCACCGCCCACGAGACCGAGGAGATCCTCGACGCCCAGCTCAGCCTGCAGAACCGGGTGGTGGCCAGCCTGATCGGTCCGGATGCCTCCGAGGCGACCTATCGTCGGATCGCCGAGCGCATGAGCCATCCGAAGCGCCTCGCGAGCTTCCATCCGGATGGCGAGGCGCCGCTCGAGGCCGCCGGCCGGGGGGCGGCGCTCTATCATCACGAGGAACGCGAGCTGTCGCTGGGCTTCTGGCACCGCGACGGCCGCCCGTACCTGACGGGCGCGCCCTGGAGCGGGGCCGGGCCCTTCCCGCCGCCCGAGGAGCAGGGTTACGCCTGGGCCGAGTACGACGGCGGCCGCTGGCGGGTGTTCTCGATGTTCGACGAGGACAGCGGGCTGTGGATCCGCTCCGGGGTCAGCATCGAGTTCATGCACGAGCTCGAGCGCAAGGTGGCGCTCGGCAACCTGGTGCCGATGCTGCTGGCACTGCCGCTGCTGCTGGTCGCCACGGGCTGGATCGTGCGCCGGGGGCTGATCCCGATCGGCACCCTGTCGCGGGAAGTGGCCGGCCGCGACGACCGCGACCTGGCCTTCATCGACGTCGGCGTGCCCCGCGAGCTGTCGGGGCTGCGCGAGGCCCTCAACGACTTCATCGCTCGCTTGCGCGAGACCCTCGAGCGCGAACGGCGCTTCACCGCCGATGCCGCCCATGAGCTGCGCACGCCCCTGGCCGGGCTGAAGATCCACCTCGACAACGCCCGGGCCGGCGAGCGGGACTCGCTGGACAAGGCCTGTCGCGGCGTGGAACGGCTGCAGCGGGTGGTCGAGCAGCTGCTGGTGCTGGCGCGGCTGGACCGCCGCGAGGCCCGCGAGACCCGCGACATCGATCTCTATCCGCTGGTGCTCGAGCTGGTCGCCGAGCTGTGGCCCTGGGCCCAGGCCCGGCATCAGGAGATGACCCTGCACGGCGTTCAGGCGCTGTGGGTGCGTGCCGATCCGGTGGAGGCGGGCATCCTGATCCGCAACCTGCTGGACAACGCCCTGCGCTACACGCCGGAGCACGGCGAGGTGGCGATCACGCTCTCCGAGACCGCCGACAGCGCCGTGCTGGCGGTGCGCGACAGCGGCCCGGGCATTCCCGAGGAGGCGCTGGCCACCATCACCGAACGCTTCCGGCGCGCCGCGGACCAGCGCACCACCGGCAGCGGCCTGGGGCTCGCGATCGTGCAGCAGCTGGCCGAGCGCCAGCAGGCCGGACTGACGCTGCGCAACTGCCATCCGCACGGCCTCGAGGCCGCGCTGCGCTGGCCGGCCCGGCCGCCGGCGCTTGCCCGCCCGGGGGCGGCGAGAACGGACGCGGCAGAGCGTAGAGGTCAGTCGGAGGACGGCGAGTGCCAGGACAGCGGATCGAGGCGGAAGTAGCGGCCGAGCAGGCCGTAGAGCTCGGGATAGGCGGCGTCCAGCGCCGCGGGGGCGGCGAAGAAGGTCTCGCAGCTCACCGCGAAGCACTCGCCCGGGTGGCTGGCGGCGTAGTCGTCGATGGGCGTGGCCTCGCCGCGGGCGAGATGCGCCTGGAGGTCGTCCCACACGGTGGTGAACACGCGATGCCAGTCCTGCGCGGCCATGTCGGCAGGCAGCGGCGGGAAGCCGTCGGCGTCCAGCGAGTTGGCCATGTCGAGCTTGTGGGCCAGCTCGTGGATCACCACGTTGAAGCCGTCGAGCCGGCCGCTTTCCATCAGGTCCGGGTAGGCGACCACCACCGGCCCCTGGTGGGAGGTCTCGCCGGCGCGCTCGTCGTCGTATTCGTGCATCACCCCGAATTCGTCCATCTCCTCCACCCGGCGATGAAAGGCGTCGGGCACGATCAGGATCTCGTGCAGGCCGGCGAAGGCCTCGCGGTGGGTGGCGTCGTCCCAGCCCAGGGTCAGCAGGCAGCCCTGGGCGGCGATGGCCAGCCGCGCCGGCACGTCGAAGTCGATCACCGGGTCGAGCTCGGGATGGCGGCTCAGCCGCTTGGCATGGGCGAAGCGCCAGGCGCGATGGCCGAGGCGCTCGGCGGCGGCGTCGGGCAGGGCGGCGAGCAGCGGCAGCCGTGCCCGGGCCTCTTGCCACTCGGCCTCGGGGAAGGGGTGGCGGGCCTCGAAGCGGGCCGCCCGCCAGCGCCTCAGGCGCTCCAGCACGGCCTCAGCTCTCGTCCACGTCGCGGCCCGCGGATGGCCGGCCCCCGGACTTCCACGACCAGTCGCGCAGGCGCAGGTCGAACAGGTCCTGGCGGCGATCCTTGAGGTTGGTCACCGAGCCCTCGTTGCGCACCACGGTGAGCCGGGTCAGGTCCAGGTCCGAGAACATGATCATCTCGGTGTTGGGCGTGGTCTCGGCCAGCACGGCGTCGTGGGGGAAGGAGAAGTCCGAGGGCGAGAACACCGAGGACTGGGCGTACTGGATGTCGAGGTTCTCGATCGAGGGCACGTTGCCGACGCTGCCGCACAGCACCACGTAGCATTCGTTCTCGATGGCCCGGGCCTGGGCGCAGTGGCGCACCCGCAGGTAACCGTTCTTGGTGTCGGTCCAGAAGGGCACGAACAGGATGTCCATGTCCTGTTCGGCCAGCAGCCGCGAGAGCTCGGGGAATTCGACGTCGTAGCAGATCTGGATACCGACCCGACCGGCGTCGGTCTCGAACACCTGCAGTTCGTCGCCGCCCTCGATCACCCAGTCGCGGCGCTCCTGGGGGGTGATGTGCAGCTTGGCCTGGCGCTCGACGGAGCCGTCGCGGTGGCAGAGGTAGGCGACGTTGTAGAGCCGGTCCTCCTCGCCGAACTCGATCATCGAGCCGGCCACGATGTTGATGTTGTAGGCCACGGCCATGCGCGACAGCTCGGTCTTGAAGCGCTCGGTGAAGCCGGCCAGGAAGCGGATGGCGGCGATCTGGTCCTGCTGGGCGGCGCGGTCCTGCAGGCCCATCAGCGGGGCGTTGAACAGCTCCGGGAAGACCGCGAAGTCGCTCTGGTAGTCGGCCAGGGCGTCGACGAAGTACTCGACCTGCTGCAGCACCGCCTCCACCGAGTCGAACTCGCGCATCTGCCACTGCACGGCGCCGACCCGCACCTGGGTGCGGCGGCTCTCGAGCACCCGCTCGGCGGGTTCGAACAGGATGTTGTTCCACTCGAGCAGAGTCGCGTAGCCCTGGGACTTCTCGTCCTCGGGCAGGTACTTGCGCAGCAGGCGCTTGACCTGGAAGTCGTTGGCCAGCTGGAACGACAGGATGGGGTCGTGGATCTCCTTGCGCGCCACCTTGTCGATGTACTCCGCCGGCGAGAGCTCGTCGGCGTACTGGTGGTACTGGGGGATGCGGCCGCCGGCGAGGATCGCCCGCATGTTCATCGAGCGACACAGGTCCTTGCGCGCCTCGTAGAGCCGCCGGCCCAGGCGATAGCCGCGATAGTCCGGATGGATCAGCACGTCGAGGCCGTACATGGCGTCGCCCTCGGCGTCGTTGAGGATGATCTCGCGCTGGCCGATCAGGTCGTCGTACTGGTGAGGGTTGGAGAACTCGTCGTAGTCGACCTGCACGGTCAGGGCCACGCCGACCAGCCGGCCGTCGTCCTCGATGGCGATCTGGCCGTCCGGGAATTCCTCGATCAGCTTGTCGATGGTGTGCTCGGGCCAGGCGCCGCCGATGTCGTGATAGACGGCGTCCATCAGCGTCTTGAGCTGCGGGTAGTCGTCCTGCGTCAGGTTGCGCAGATTGAGATGCAGATCATCGAGGGACATGCCGCGGACTCTCCGGTCGGGGAACGAAAGCCGCAGTTTAGCAGCCTCTTGCCCTCGGGCCGACAGGCGTAGTGGGGATCAGGCGCCGCCGGTAAGAGTGGGCGATACCGCGCTTCAGCGCTCCCGGCATGGCCCGAGACGTCGTGGCGCGCAGACACTTTCCTGCACGGTCAGCGCAGCTGGCTGTCCTTGCTGCCTCGGCGATTGAAGCCGCCGCCCGGGTCCTGGCGCCTGTCGCGCTCGGCCTGGCAGGCGAGGCACAGCCGCACGCCAGGCACCGCCTGGCGCCGTGCCTCGGGGATCGGGTCGCCGCATTCGTCGCATTCATGGGCGCTCTCGCCGCGGGGGATCGCGCGCCGGGCGCGCTCCAGCTCGTCCTGCACGCTGTCGTCGATCTGCTGCTGGACGTCGCCGTCCTTCGACCAGCCTCCGGCCATCTCCGCCGTCCTCCGTGGTTGTTGTGATGTTGTGATGTTGTGATTTCATCCTAGGGCCTGTGCGGGCCGCGTCCAGCGTGTCCGGCCGGGATCGACTAGCCCGTTCGCCGGGCCGCCTCGCGGCTGACCAGCGGCCGGGTCAGGGTCTGGGCCATCACCACGCCGGCCAGTATCAGGGCGCCGCCCAGGAAGTGGAAGCTGGAGACGGTCTCGCCCAGTGCGAGCATGGCGATGATGGCGCTGAACAGCGGCATCAGGTTGATGAAGATGCTCGAACGGTTGGCGCCGATGCGGCGGATGGCGTGCATCCACAGGTAGGTGGTGACGATGGAGGCGGGGATCCCGGCGTAGACGATCAGGCCGAGGTTGTCGGCGCTGACCGGCGTCATCGGTCCCGCCAGGTAGGGTGGCAGCAGCAGGAGCACGGCGAAGACCACCTGGGCGTAGAGCAGCACCCAGGGTGGCAGGTCGATCGTCCAGCGTTTGAGCATCACGCCGTAGAGCGCATAGCAGGTCGCGGCCACCACCATCAGGGCGTCGCCCGTGGCGACCTCGAGGTCGAGCAGCGACAGCGGGTCGCCCTGGCCCAGCAGCACGCTGACGCCGACCAGCGCCAGCACCCCGCCGGCCACGCCGCCGAGGCTGGGCGGTTCGCGCAGGATCAGCGCACTGAGCAGCACCGTGATCAGCGGCACCATGGCGGCCAGGATGCCCATGTTGGTGGCCGAGGTGGTCTCGGCGGCCACGTAGGCCAGGCCCTGCCACAGCCCCATGCCCAGCAGGCCCAGCGTCGCCAGTTTCGGCCATTCGCGGCGGATGATGGCGCGATGGCGCCAGGCGGCGGAGGCGACGAAGGGCGTCATCACCGCCAGCGCCAGCAGCCAGCGCAGGAAGGCGATGCTGCTGGGGGCGATGGCGCCGACGGTCAGCTGGTTGATGGTCATGTTGCCCGACCAGATCAGCACGGCGCCGAGCGGCAGCAGGAAGACGAACGGTGACATGGCATCCTCGCGTCGATGAAAGGGCGGTCGTGAGCGGCCTGAAGATGAGCCTTCGATAATAAGGCCGTCGACGGCAGGGGACCAGACGCGAGCCGCCCCCTGGGTCGGCCACCGCGATGCGGCATGGGCCCAGGGGGCGGCGTCAGTGAGTGCGCGGCCTCAGCGCAGGGCGCGCAGCTCGCCGTTCAGCGCCTTGATGATGGTGTAGCACATCAGAATCATCACCACCGAGAAGGGGATCGCGGTGGCCGTGACGCCGGCCTGGAGCGCCGAGAGCCCGCCGCCGATCAGCAGCACGATGGCGATCAGGCCTTCCACCGTGGCCCAGAACATGCGCTGGGGGCGCGGCGCGTCGATCTTGCCGCCGGCCGTGATGGTGTCGATCACCAGCGAACCGGAGTCCGACGAGGTGACGAAGAAGATCAGCGCCAGGATGATGCCCAGGGTCGACATCAGGCCCGACAGCGGCAGTTCGTTGAGCATGCCGAACAGCGACAGCTCGGGGCTGTAGTTGTCGATCACGTATTCCTTGATCAGGCTACCGGCCGGATTGGCATAGAGCTGGTCGAGGGCGGTGGCGCCGAACACTCCCATCCAGATGAAGATGAACAGGCTCGGGATCAGCAGCACGCAGATCACGAATTCGCGCACCGTGCGGCCCCGGGAGACGCGGGCGATGAACATGCCGACGAAGGGCGCCCAGCTGACCCACCAGGCCCAGTAGAAGATGGTCCAGGACTGGCGATAGGCGTCGTCCTCGCGGCCGAAGGGCGCCGACAGCGGGATGAACTCCGTCACGTAGGTCTCGAGGCCGCTCCAGAAGCCGGTGAGCGCGGCCAGGGTCGGGCCGGCGAACAGCACGAAGAAGAAGAACAGCACGGCCATGCCCATGTTGATCTCGGAGAGCCGCTTCACGCCGCCGTCCAGGCCGCGCCACACCGAGACCAGCGCCACCGCGGTGACGGCCACGATCACGATCACCTGGGTGGTGATGCTGACGTCCAGGCCGAAGACGAAGTTCATGCCGGCGTTGGCCTGCTGGGCGCCGAGGCCCAGCGAGGTGGCCAGGCCGAACAGGGTCGAGAACACCGCCAGGATGTCGATGGCATGGCCCCACCAGCCCCAGACACGGTCGCCCAGCAGCGGGAAGAAGGCCGAGCGGATGGAGAAGGGCAGGCCCTTGTTGTAGGTGAAGATGGACAGCGCCAGTGCCATGACCACGTAGACGGCCCAGCCGTGGATGCCCCAGTGCAGATAGGTGCCGGCCAGGCCCATGGCGGTGGCGTCGGCGACGGCCTCCGGGTTCAGCCCCCCGTCGGCGCCGAAGGGCGAGGGCGTGCCCAGTGGCGAGGAGACGTTGGCGTGGTAGACCGGTTCCAGCACGCCGAAGAACAGCAGGCCGATGCCGATGCCGGCGGCGAACAGCATCGCGAACCAGGAGAGATAGCCGTACTCCGGCGTGGCGTCGGGCCCGCCCAGGCGGACCTTGCCGTAGGGCAGCACGACCAGTGCCAGGCAGAACAGGATGAAGCCATCCACCACGATCATGAAGTAGCTGTCGAGGGTGCCGGTGGAGAAGCTGACGATGGACTGGAAGAGGCTGCCGGCCCGTTCGGGGAACAGCAGGGTGAGGACGATGAAGGCGATCGAGGCCAGCGCCGAGATGGCGAAGACCCGGTTATGGATATCGAAACCGATGGGGCCCAGGCTGCCCTCGATGTTGTCCTGGCCGACGGTGTAGTCCGTCTGCATGTCGCTCGACACCGCGGCGGGTGTCGGCTCGCTTGGATGATTCATGAAAGACTGCTCCTGCATGGGGGAGGCGAAATGGCCGACGGAGTCTCTCATACGTCGGCCGGACCGTATGTTCGGTAGCGGCCCGGCCGCGTATCAAAGCCGACTTCGGCACGGCCTCCTGCGGGGAAGTGAAGCGGGCCCGGCGCCTGGCCGGATCGGGCGCTGCCGCCGGAAGCCCGGCGGCAGCGCAGGGTCAGGCCTGCTCGGCGTCGACTCTCGGAAAGCGCGAGCGTGCCTCGAGATCGTCCAGGTCGATGGTGTTGCGCATGTACTGGACGCTGGCGTCGAAGTGCGGCTGATGATCCCAGGGCGTGACCCTGCCCTTCATGTTAGCCCGGGCCACCAGCTTGCGACGGCGCTGGCTGTCGAGCACCTGCTGGTGCAGCCGCTCGATGTCCCAGCGGCCGGCCACCTCGTCGCGGAACTGCCGGCACACTTCCCGGTGGGCGGGATCCTCGGCCAGATTGGTCAGCTCCAGCGGGTCGGCCTCGAGGTCGAACAGCTGGTCCGGATCCGGGGTGGAGTGGACGAACTTGTAGCGGCCGCGTCGGATCATCAGCAGCGGCGCGATGGCGCCCTCGCCGCAGTACTCGCCGATCACCTCGTCGTGGCCGCCCTGGCCGGTGAGGTGGGGAATCAGGCTGCGGCCGTCGACGGGCACGGCGTATTCCGGCGCCTGGCCGTCGTTGCCCCATTCGGCGAAGGTCGGCAGCAGATCCATGGTGGAGACGGACTGCTTGACCCGGCCGGCGGCGTAGCGGCCCGGCGCGTGGACGATCATCGGCACCCGGGCGGAGCCCTCGAACCAGCTCATCTTGTACCACAGGCCGCGCTCGCCGAGCATGTCGCCGTGGTCGCCGGAGAACACGATGATGGTGTCCTCGGCGAGTCCGCTCTCCTCGAGGGCCTTCAGCACCTTGCCCAGCTGGTCGTCGACGTAGCTGATGGCGCCGTAGTAGGCCCGGCGCGCGTTGCGGATCTGCTCGTCGGTGACGGTGTCCTCGTCGCACTGGTAGACGTGGCGCAGGCGCTTGGAGTGCGGATCCATCAGCTCGCGGCAGTAGGGCACCCGCGGCATGTCGATCTCGTCGTGCGCGTAGCGGTCCCAGTATTCCTGCGGAATGGTGTAGGGATCGTGCGGGTGGGTCAGCGAGACCGTCAGGCAGAAGGGACGGTCCTGGTCGCTGCGTGCGTAGTCATAGAGGAAGCGCTGGGCGCGGAAGGTCACCTCGTCGTCGAAGTCGAGCTGGTTGGAGCGCACGCAGGGCCCGGCCTGGGTGACCGAGGACATGTTGTGGTAGTAGCTGGGGCGCGACTCGACGTCCTCCCAGTCGACGTACCAGCCGAAGTCGGCCGGATAGATGTCGGAGGTCAGGCGCTCCTCGAAGCCGTGCAGCTGGTCCGGGCCGCAGAAGTGCATCTTGCCGGTCAGCGCCGTCAGGTAGCCGGCGTCGCGCAGGTAGTGGGCGTAGGTCGGGGTGTCGGCGGCCAGCTCGGCGGCGTTGTCGAAGCCGCCGATGCGCGAGGGCAGCTGGCCGGCCATCAGGGTGAAGCGCGACGGCGCGCACAGCGGGCTGTTGCAGTAGGCCGAGTCGAACACCACGCCTTCTTCCGCCAGGCGCGACAGGTTCGGCGTCTTGACCACCCTGTGGCCGTAGAACGGCAGCGACGGCGCCGCCATCTGGTCCGCCATCAGAAACAGGATATGGGGTTGCTTGCGCGCCATGGGAGCTCCTCTTGTTCATTGTGGCCACGCGCATCGTCGTGGTCGCCGCGTCGGTGTGTGTCGAGGCGACAGTCTCCCTGCTAATCTCAAACCCTGTAAACTCGCTGATTTTTTATGTCTGGAATTAGATTAACTAATGTCTTTGATGGATAAACGGGTATCGCCCAACGGCCTGCGGGTGTTCGAGGCGGCGGCTCGCCACCTGAGCTTCACCGCCGCCGCCCGGGAGCTGCGCTCCACCCAGTCGGCGGTCAGCCAGCAGGTCCGTGCCCTGGAGGAGCAACTCGGCCTTAAGCTGTTCGATCGCGTGCACCGCGGCGTACGCCTCACCGAGCCGGGCCAGGCGCTGTTCGAGGCCGTGCAGGAAGGCTTCGCGACCATCGAGAACACCATCGACCGGCTACAGCGGCGCCATCGCAACCCCCGCCTGAACATCCTCACCGACTTCTCGCTGGCCTCCTACTGGCTGCTGCCGCGGCTGCCCGACTTCCGCCGCCGGCATCCCGACATCGACGTGCGCATCCAGACCAACCAGGGCGTGTTCGACTGGCAGGGCCAGGAGGTCGACATCGCCATCGTGTTCGGCGACCGCCGCGGCCTGGAAGGCGCGACGCGGCTGCTGGACGAGGAGGTGTTTCCGGTCTGCAGCCCCGGTTTCCTTGGCCAGCACGGCCCGATCGACGGGCTGGCGCGCCTCGGCGAGGTGCCGCTGCTGACGCTGAGCGCCGACCAGGGGCAGCAGTGGCTGGACTGGCCCGGCTACTTCGTGCGCCTGGGCGGCCGGGCGCAGCCGGCGCCATCGGAGCTGATCTTCAACAACTATCCGCTGCTGGTGCAGGCGGCGATCGCCGGGCAGGGGGTCGCGCTGGGCTGGCGGGGGCTGGTCGACGACCTGATCGAGCGCGGCATGCTGACGGTGCTGGACGGCCTCTCGCTGAGCACCTCCAACGGCTACGGGATGATCGACGTCCACCCCGAGGATCGGCGCGACGCCAAACGGGCTTTCATGGCCTGGATACTGGCCGGCTGAGCGTCCTCGACACGAAAAAGCCCCGGCCTGGGCCTGGGCTGGGGCTTGCGTTGCCGTTGACTGTCTGAGGGCCTGTCCCTCAGTCCTCGGGGTCGTTGGCGGAATCCACACCGCTTGCGGGGGCCACCTCGTCGTCGACGCTGCCCTCGGCGTGGGTGGCGGCATCTTCGGCGGGATCGTTGGCGCTGTCCGTACCGCCTTCCTCGACGATCGGATCGTCGCCCATCTCACCGTCATGACCTTCCATGGTGCCCTGCTCGACCTCGTTGGCACTGTCGACGCCCTGGTTGGGGGCCAGTTCGTCTTCCTCGTGATGTGACGCCAGGGCGGCGCCGGACAGCATCATCAGAGCGCTGAGGGTGACGGCAGCGGTCGCAATACGTTTCATGGTGCACCTCTCATCCATTTGGGTGTGATAGGCATCCGTGCATTTCGTCGAATGCTATACAAAACCTATGCAAAAATTCCCGGATACGCAAGGGGGATGCCTGAAACGACAGGAGCCCGGCCATGGCCGGGCTCCTGTCGTCGGGACGAGAGAGGTGCTGGAAGCGTCAGGTCAGGCTGGCCACGGCGGCCTTGGCGATCTGCACGTCCTGGTCGGGCTTGACGCCGGAGATGCCGATGCTGCCGGCCACCTGGCCGTCGACGATCACCGGTACGCCGCCGGACAGCAGGGCCTGCAGCGGTGCGGTGGCGAAGGCGGTGCGGCCGTTGTTGATCATCTCCTCGAACACCTGGGTCTCCTTGCGGCCGATGGCGGCGTTGCGCGCCTTCTCGGTGGCGACGCCGGCGCTGAAGGGCGCGGCGCCGTCCAGCCGGCGCAGGCCGAGCAGGTGACCGCCATCGTCGGCCACGGCGATGGTCACGGACCAGCCGTTGGCCTCGGCTTCCTTCTGTGCCGCATCGAGCAGGACGTTGACGTCGTCCAGGGTCAGTACAGCTTTGGTCTGCATCTGGTTAGCTCCTTCTTGGGATGTCTGGGGGTATCAGTCTGTCATTGAAAAGCGCCGTGGACGATCATGCCAGCGCCTCGTCCACGATCTCGATCCAGTGCCTGACCGGAGTGCGGCCGGCGCCGTTCAGGTGCGTCTGGCAGCTGAAGGAATGAGCGCGCGTCACGATCATGCCAGCGCCTCGTCCACGATCTCGATCCAGTGTCTGACCGGGGTCCGGCCGGCGCCGTTCAGGTGCGTCTGGCACCCGATGTTGGCCGTCACGATCACTTCCGGATCGCCGGCCTCCAGGGCGTCGAGCTTGTTGTCGCGCAGTTCGGTGGCGAGCTCGGGCTGGGTCACCGAGTAGGTGCCGGCCGAGCCGCAGCACAGGTGGGCGTCCTGCACCGGGGTCAGCGAGAAACCGAGCTTGGCCAGCACGGCATCGACGCTGCCACCGAGCTTCTGGGCGTGTTGCAGGGTGCAGGGGCAGTGGAAGGCCAGGCGCTTGTGCTCGCGCAGCGTCAGCGGTTCGAGGTCCTCGTCGCGCAGGATCTCCACCAGGTCCTTGGCCAGGGCGCTGATGCGCGCGGCTTTCTCCGAGTACTCGGGGTCGTCGGCCAGCACCTCGCCGTATTCCTTGACCATGGCGCCGCAGCCGCTGGCGGTCTGCACGATGGCCTCGCAGCCGGCCTCGATGTGAGGCCACCAGGCGTCGATGTTGGCGCGCATCCGCGCGCGGCCGGCGTCCTGGGCATTGAGGTGATAGTCGATGGCGCCGCAGCAGCCGGCCTCCGGGGCCGGCGTCAGGCCGATGCCGAGGCGGTCGAGCACCCGGGCGGTGGCGGCGTTGGTGTTGGGCGAGAGCCCCGGCTGCACGCAGCCCTCGAGGATCAGCATCTGGCGCTCGTGACGGGCACCCTCGGGGCGGCTGCCGGCGTCCACCGGCGCCGGCGGCATCTTGTCGCGCAGGGCGCCGGGCACCAGCGGGCGGAAGGTCTGGCCGAGCTTGAGCAACGCCTGGAAGCGGGCCGGCTCGACCAGCGCCTTGCGCAGGCCGAAGCGAAGCGCGCGCTCGGCGGCGGGCCGCGGCGCCCGGCGCTCGATCTCGGCGCGGCCGATGTCGAGCAGCTTGTGGTATTCCACCCCGGACGGGCAGGTGGTCTCGCAGTTGCGGCAGGTCAGGCAGCGGTCCAGGTGCAGCCGGGTCTCCTCGGTGACGACGTCGTCTTCGGGATTCTCCAGCATCTGCTTCATCAGGTAGATGCGCCCACGGGGGCCGTCGCGCTCGTCGCCCAGCAGCTGGTAGGTGGGGCAGGTGGCGTTGCAGAAGCCGCAGTGCACGCAGGTGCGCAGCACCCGGTCGGCCTCGCGGATGTGCGGCTGTTCGAGATCCTGTTCGGTGAAGTGCGTCTGCATGTCAGAGCTCCGCGTAGAGTCGGCCCGGATTGAAGATGCCCTTCGGGTCCAGCTCGGCCTTGAGCCGGCGGTGGTACTTGAACATCACCTCGGGCAGCGGGGTGAAGGGCTCGGCGGCGCCGGGCGTGAGGCAGGTGGCGTGTCCGCCGGCGGCGGCGCAGGCATCACGCAGGGCCTCGGCGGGCAGGTCGCTTCTCAGCCAGCGCTGGGCGCCGGCCCAGTCGTGGAGCATGGCCTGCTCGTCGAGGCCGTCGGCCTCGAGGCGGGCGCGCTGGGGCAGCGAGATGCGCCACAGCGGGCGGTCGTCATCGCCGCCGAAGAACGGCAGGCGCTGCTCGCGCAGGTCGTCCCAGAAGCCGGGATCGAGGTCCTCGCCGCCGAGGCGCGCGCGGGTGGTGGCCACCGAGCCGGGGCCGCCCTCGAGGCGCAGGTGCAGGGCGCCGTCCTGCCAGGCGGCGGCGGTCAGCGGCAGTGGATGACGGCCCCATTCGGCGAGGCGCTCGCGGGCCTCGTCCAGCGGCATCTCCAGCCGCAGGCCGTGGCAGGCCGAGGGGCGCGGCAGCACCTTGAGCGTGACCTCGGTGAGCAGCCCCAGGCCGCCCTGGGCGCCGACCATCAGCCGCGACAGGTCGTAGCCGGCGACGTTCTTCATCACCTCGCCACCGAAGCGCTGTTCGTCGCCGGTGTGGGTGATCACCCGGGCGCCGAGCACGAAGTCGCGCACGGCACCGGCCCAGGGGCGACGCGGGCCGGAGAGTCCGGCGGCGACCGTACCGCCGACGGTGGCGGCGTCGCCGAAGTGCGGCGGCTCGAAGGGCAGCATCTGGTCGTTCTCGGCCAGCGCCGCTTCCAGTTCGGCCAGCGGGGTGCCGGCGCGCACCGAGACGATCAGCTCCACCGGGTCATAGCCGGTGATGCCGCGATGCTCGCGGGTGGCGAGCGTCTCGACCTCCCCGGTGCGGCCCCGAACCTGTCGACCATAGAAGGCCTTGGTGTCACCGCCGACGATGCGCAGCGCCGTGCCCGCGGCGTTGGCCTGGCGGACGCGCTCGCCCAGCTCGGTGCTGATGTCCCGGTCCTGCGGGGATGTGGATGTGGCCATGATCATTCCTCAAAAACGGGGCAGCTCGGGGTGCGGCAGCTCGCCGCCGTGCACGTGCATGGCGCCGAACTCGGCGCAGCGCGCCAGGGTCGGGATGTTCTTGCCCGGGTTGAGCAGGCCCTCGGGGTCGAAGGCCGCCTTCACCGCGTGGAAGGTGGTCAGCTCGTCGCTGCCGAACTGGGCGCACATTTGGTTGATCTTCTCGCGGCCCACGCCGTGCTCGCCGGTGATCGAGCCGCCGGCCTCCACGCACAGCTCGAGGATCTTGCCGCCCAGTGCCTCGGCCTGCTCGAGCTCGCCCTCGCGGTTGGCATCGAACAGGATCAGCGGATGCATGTTGCCGTCGCCGGCGTGGAAGACGTTGGCGACCTTCAGGCCGTAGGCCTCGGACAGGTCGGCGATGCCCTGCAGCACGCGGGGCAGCTCGCGGCGGGGGATGGTGCCGTCCATGCAGTAGTAGTCCGGCGACATGCGGCCCACCGCGGGGAAGGCGTTCTTGCGCCCGGCCCAGAAGCGGGCGCGCTCGGCCTCGTCGCGGGCCTGCTGGATGTCGATGGCGCCGGCCCTCTCGAGCACCTCGCGGACCCGGTCGGCGTCGTCGTCGACGTCGGCTTCCACGCCGTCCAGCTCGCACAGCAGGATGGCCTCGGCCTCGACCGGGTAGCCGGCGTGGATGAAGTCCTCGGCGGCGCGGATCGCCAGGTTGTCCATCATCTCGAGCCCGCCGGGGATGATGCCGGCGGCGATGATGTCGCCCACGGCGCGACCGGCCTTGCCCACGTCGTCGAAGCTGGCCATTAGCACCTTGGTGGTCTCGGGCTTGGGCAGCAGCTTGACGGTGATCTCGGTGACCACGCCGAGCATGCCCTCCGAGCCGTTGAACAGCGCCAGCAGGTCGAAGCCCGGGGCGTCCAGCGCCTCGCTGCCGAGGGTCATGCGCTCGCCCTCGATGGTGAGGATCTCGACCTTCATCACGTTGTGCACGGTCAGGCCGTACTTGAGGCAGTGCACGCCGCCGGCGTTCTCCGCCACGTTGCCGCCGATGGAGCAGGCGATCTGCGAGGAGGGGTCCGGCGCGTAGTAGAGGCCAAAGGGCGCGGCGGCCTCGGAGATGGCCAGGTTGCGCACGCCGGGCTGGACGCGGGCGATGCGGGCATCGGGGTCGATCTCGAGGATCTTGCTGAAGCGCGACATCACCAGCAGCACGCCCTGCTCCAGCGGCAGGGCGCCGCCGGAGAGGCCGGTGCCGGCGCCGCGGGTGACCACCGGCACGCCCAGTGCCCGGCAGCCCTTGAGCAGCGCCTCGACCTGGTCGAGGGTCTCCGGCAGAGCGACCAGCATGGGCATGACGCGATAGGCGGCCAGGCCGTCGCATTCGAAGGGGTGCAGGTCCTCCTCGCGATGGAGCAGCGTCAGGCCGGGGGCGGCCTGCTGCAGGCTGGCGAGCACCTCCGCCTTGTCACGGCGGGGCAGCTCGCCGTCGAGTCGTGCGTCGTAGTGGATGTTCATGACGGCTCCGGCTGGTGAGGCGGCGATGGCATGACCGCGATCAGAACACGCCTCTTGCGTTTGCAGAAATATTTTCCAGTTGTTTCCCTGTCCACGCTCGTTTGCCGCGAGAGCGAATCGTCGCCGCGTTGTCAGGGAAGGTCCGATAAGGAAACGATACGACCCGCAGGGCGCCGATGGCTATTCTGGATCAATGGTAAGACCAATTGCATGCCGCGCTTCTTGCGTCGAAGGGCGATGATCTCCATGGACAATCAAGGGGTTAGGCATCGGAGCGCCGAGGATGACCGAACCATCGCCCGGCGCTCGTTAGACTAATGAACGAGTCGTCCCGAGCCCGCCCGCGGCCTTGGCCGTGGGCGGGCGCCGGCTCAGCCGAGGGCCAGCAGCGGGTCGCCGATGCCGAAGACCTGAATGGCCACCAGGCCTATCAGCCCCGCCGCCAGCACGTAGTAGAGCGTCGGCAGGATCGTCTTGCGGATGGTGATCCCCTCGCGGCCGAGCAGGCCCACGGTGGCCGAGGCCGCGACCACGTTGTGGATGGCGATCATGTTGCCCGCGGCGGCGCCGACGGCCTGCAGGGCCACCATCAGGGCCGTGGAGACGCCGAGCTGCTGGGCCACGTTGAACTGGAAGTCCGACAGCATCAGGTTGGACACGGTGTTGGAGCCGGCGATGAAGGCGCCGAGGGCACCCACGGCGGGCGCGAACAGCGGGTAAATGTCACCGACGCCGTCGGCCACCAGGCTTGCCATGGCCACCGGCATCGACACCAGGTCGGCGGTATTGACGCCGGAGTTGATCAGGATACGCACCATGGGGATGGTGAAGACCAGCACGAAGCCGGCACCGGCCAGGGTGCGGGTGGATTCGCCGAAGGCGGCACGCAGCTCGCCGAGGCGCATGCGATGCAGCAGCGCGGTGAGCAGCACCACCGCCACCAGGATGCCGCCGGGCAGGTAGAGCGGCTGGATGCTGCCGGAGATGCCGGCCTCGCCGAGGATGTTGCTCCAGCTCAGGCTCACCGAGGTCAGCACCTGTTTCAGAGGGTCGATGGTGCGCGAGGCGACCAGCAGCACGGCCAGCAGCACGTAGGGCAGCCAGCCCATGGCGGTGGAGATGGGCGTCTTGCCGACCACCTCGTCGGTCTTGATGACCAGCTTGCCGATCCAGTGGTCCGGCCAGGAGGTCGATGCCGGGAAGTCCCAGCTTTCCCTGGGGATCAGGAAGCCGCGGCGGGCGGCCGGCACGACGATGGCCAGGCCGACCATGGCGCCGATCATCGACGGGAACTCCGGCCCCAGCAGCACGCCGGCCAGTGCATAGGGCACCACGAAGCACACGCCGGCGAACAGCGCGAACGGCGCGATGGCCAGGCCTTCCTTCCAGGAGCGGTTGGCGCCGAAGAAGCGCACCATCACGGTAACCATCAGCAGCGGCATGAACACGCCGACCAGGGCGTGGACGACCGCGACCTCACCGGCCACCAGGTGGAAGTAGTCGAGCCAGCTGCTGCCACCGGCTTCCAGGGCGGCGGTGATCCCGTTCCTGTCGAGACCGCCCGAGACGCCGACCACGATCGGGGTGCCCACGGCGCCGAAGGATACCGGGGTGGACTGGATCATCATGCCGACGACCACGGCGGCCAGCGCCGGGAAGCCGAGCGCCACCATCAGCGGGGCGGCCACCGCGGCCGGGGTGCCGAAGCCCGAGGCGCCCTCGATGAAGCAGCCGAACAGCCAGGCGACGATGATGGCCTGGACGCGGCGGTCCGGACTGATGCCGGAAAAGCCGTTGCGGATGGCGGTGATGCCGCCGGAATGCTTGAGCGTGTTGAGCAGCAGGATGGCGCCGAAGATGATCCACAGGATCGCCACCGTCAGCATCAGGCCCTGCAGGGTCGAGGCCAGCACCCGAGTGGTGGTCATGTCCCAGGCGAACAGGGCGATGACGGCGGTCACGGCGAAGACGATCGGCATGGCGACCCGCGCCGCCATGCGCAGGCCGATCAGCAGGATCCCCGCCAGCAGCAGAGGAGTGAACGCCAGTAGCGCCAGTAGAGAGTCGTGCATGGATGAGGTCCCTCATCGATGATGGTGTTGTTGTGGGTCGCGTGCGGGCGACGATCCGCGGAAACCTTACGGCCGGCCGCGTGGATTGACCATCCAGGGTAAATTGGTATGACCACTATTTCTGGCTCGAAAAGTTTGTCTTACCTTTAAGAAAGGCATGCTGGATCAAAGAGTTAACGCCATTGGAATGAAAGCGAGCGACCTTTTGGCCGGCACGGTGCTTCGACCAATAGACAAGATCGGGCGCGCCGCCCGCGGCGTGCGGGAAAGGCGCCGGCCTGTCACCATCGGGTTTTCACCAAGCGACGAGGAGTCGGCATGACACCTGTGCTCTATGATCTCTGCGGCATCGACGAGCGACTGCGGTTCTCGCCCTACTGCTGGCGCGTTCGCTACGCCCTGGCCCACAAGGGGCTCGGCGTCGAGACGCGGCCCTGGCGGTTCACCGACAAGGAAGCACTGGCCTTCGCCGACACCGACAAGGTGCCGGTGCTGGTCGATGGCGACGAGACGGTGACCGACAGCTACGACATCCTGCGCTACCTGGATCGCGCCTATCCCGAGGCGCCGCTGCTCGGCGAGGGGGAGGCGGAGGCCCGCGCCCGCTTCTTCAAGCACTATGCCGAGCGTGCCCTGGCGCCGGCCATCCTGCGCACCATCGTCATGGACCTGTTCAACGCCATCCACCCCGACGACCGTGCCTACTTCCGCGAAAGCCGCGAGGCGCGCCTGGGCCGCAGCCTCGAGGAGTTCCACTCCCCGGCCAAGGGGCTGTCGCAGCTCGACGCCGCCCTGGCGCCGCTGCGTGGCCGCCTCGAGGAGGCGGATTTCCTCGACGGCGACGCCCCGGGCGGCGCCGACTACCTGGTGTTCGGCTTCTTCATGTGGGCGCACTGCGTGTCCAGCGCCGACCTGATCTCCAATGCCGATCCGGTCTACGCCTGGCGCGAGCGCATGCTCGACCTGCACGACGGGCTGGGTCGCGAGGCGACGCGGGTGACCGATATCGAGGGCGCCTATCGCTAGGGCAGGCCCGGCTGCACGAGGCGATACGCCGAGGGAGGGAGAGCATCAGCGGGATGAAAAACCCCATGTTGCAGCGCACAAAATCGCCTGCTATGTTGCAATGCAACACGGGCCGTCGCCCGCTGTGCGTCCCTAATCGGAGGTGGAGCATGACCCAGGCAGCGAACGCCAAGACCGGTGAGCAGTTCGAATCCCTCTTCGTGACCCCGATGCGCGCCTATGGCGCCCTCAATCTCGAGACCGCCGAGAAACTGATGGCGACCCAGTTCGGCGCCGCCGAATCGGTGTCCGAGGCGACCCTGGCCCAGGCCCGCGGCTGGCTGTCGGTGAGGAGCGCCGAGGACGTCCAGAAGGCCCTGGACGGGCAGCAGCAGGCCATGCAGTCGCTCGGCGACCGGCTCAAGTCCGACGCCGAGACCCTGCTGAGCCTCGGCCAGGACTACGCCCAGAAATGCCAGACCCTGGCCGAGCAGCAGTTCAAGGCACTCGGCGCGAAGTAACCGACCATCCTCGGCGTCCGGCTGGCCTTGGGGCTGCCGGACGCCGACCGAGCAAGGGGGCCCTGCCGGGCCTTTGGGGCCATCGCCATGCGATGGCCCTTTTTTGTGGCCGAGACGATCAGCCGTGTTCGGTGCCGAGCAGGCGCACGACCTCGTCGTCGCCGACCTGTCCGAAATCGGCGAAGAACTGGCCGACGGCGCCGAAGCTGGCCGGGGCCTCCAGGCAGACCACCTCGTCGGCGAGGGCCTCCAGGCGGACCACGGTCTCGGGCGGGGCGGCGCCCAGGGCGGCGATCAGCCGCGCCGGCCGGCGATGCTTCAGGGTCTCCAGCGCCATGGCCATGGTGGCGCCGGTGGCGCTGCCGTCGTCCACCACCACCACCACGCGCCCCGCCGGATCGATGGGCGCACGAACCGGCGTGTAGCGACGTCGGCGTTCGGCCAGCAGCGCCTGCTGGGTCTCGATCTCGCTGGCGATCTGCCGCTCGTCATAGTGGGCGGCCGTCGGCTCGAGCTGTACGCGTTCCTCCTCGCCCACCGCGCCGATGGCGTACTCCGGATTGCCCGGCGCGCCGAGCTTGCGCACCAGCACCACGTCCAGCTCGCCCTCCAGCGCATCGGCGATCAGTCGCCCCATGGGCACGCCCCCGCGGGGAATGGCGAGGATCAGGGGGCGTTGTTCCTTCAAGGGCGCCAGCCGATGGGCCAGCTGTTCGGCGGCATCCCGACGGTCACGAAACATGGCGGACTCCGCTATCGCCTGCATGGCTTCGAGTCTAGTTCAGTCGACGGGCATTCGCGGCCAAGGTCTGGTTGATTGTATACAGTTTTAGTCGCTATGGTGTCTCTTGATACCGATAATTGTGTATCCAAGTGCCGGCATCAACCTGCCGGTGCGACGCTGACGGCTGAACGCACAACAACACCACACCGAAGGCCGAGACCATGCAGAGCAATACCAACAACACCTCGCTATTCGACTTCCACGGCAGGCCGCGCCTGCTCAAGGCGCTGCCGATCTCCCTGCAGCACGTGCTGGCGATGATCGCCGGCGTCATCACCCCACCGATCATCATCGCCGGCGTGGTCGGCGCCACGCCGGCGGAGAAGCTGCAGCTGATCCAGATCGCGGTGCTGGCCTCCGGGGTCTGCACGCTGTTCCATCTCTACGGGGTGTGGAAGTTCGGCGCCCGGCTGCCGGCGATCTTCGGCGTGGGCTTCGCCTACGTGCCGACGCTGATCGCCGTGGGCGGCCAGTTCGGCATCGAGGGCATCCTCGGCGCCCAGCTGATCGGCGGCATCACCATGATGGTGGTGGGCTACTTCATCCAGTACATCCGCCACCTCTTTCCGCCGGTGGTGGCGGGCACCGTGGTGCTGGTGATCGGGCTGTCGCTGTACGACATCGCCATCCGCTACATCGCCGGCAGCGGCAACGTCGACGCGCCGCAGTTCGGCGAGCTGAAGAACTGGGGCGTGGGCGCTCTGACCCTGGTGACGGTGCTGCTGGCCTCCCAGTTCGGCCGCGGGGTGGTCAAGCTGTCGGCGATCATCGTCGGCATCCTGGTCGGCTACCTGGTCGCGCTGCCGCTGGGCATGGTCGACTTCGGCCCGGTGGCCAGTGCCGCCTGGGTCGCCGTGCCGACGCCGATGCCGTTCGAGATGGAGTTCCACTCCGCCGCCATCGTCTCGCTGGTGGTGATCTGCGTGATCAACTCGGTGCAGACCATCGGCGACCTGTCGGCGACCAGCGTGGCCGGCATGAACCGCGAACTGCGGACCCGAGAGCTGACCGGCGGCCTGCTCGGCAACGGCCTGACCACCGCCGTCAGCGCCTTCTTCGGCGCCCTGCCGACCTCCACCTTCAGCCAGAACGTGGGCATCGTGGCCATGACCAAGGTGATCAGCCGCGCCGTGCTGGCCATCGCCGGCGTCTTCATGCTGCTGGCCGGCTTCAGCCCCAAGTTCGGCGCCCTGATGACCACCATTCCCTATCCGGTGCTGGGCGGCGCCACCATCACAGTGTTCGGGATGATCACCATGACCGGCATCCAACTGCTGACCAAGGACGAGATGTCGGCGCGCAACATGACCATCGTCGGACTGGCCCTGGCGCTCAGCCTGGGCATCGCCGCGGTGCCCTCGGCCATCTCCGAGTTCCCGCAGACCCTGCAGAACGTGATCGGCGGGGCGCCGATCGTGGTCGCGGCGATCACCGCCTTCGTGCTCAACCTGGTGCTGCCGCGTACCACCCTGGCCGACGAGGCCCGGGAGCGTGAGGCCATCGCCGAGGCGGATGCCGCCGCCGAACAGGCCGCCCGTGGCGAGCCTCGGGCGGACGGCGGCCGAGTCGCCTCCGGCGCCGGCGACTGACGTTTTCACTCATCCGCGGGCACGTAAAAGGCGCCGCCGGGATTCCGGCGGCGCCTTTCTGGTGAGGCGGTTGGCAGCGGCGGGGCGCTCAGCCGACCCGTGCCTCCAGCCGGAAGGCGGCGATGCGGTTGATTTGCTCGATGGCGGTGCGGCGCTCCTTGTCGAGGCCGTGCTCGAGGCGCGTCTCGAAGGCGGCCAGGATGGCGTGGCGATCGCTGCCCTTGACCGCCATCACGAAGGGAAAGCCGAAGCGCTGCTTGTAGGCGGCGTTCAGGCGCTCGAAGCGAGCCATCTCCTCCGGCGTGCACTGGTCGAGGCCGGCGCCGGCCTGCTCGCGGGTGGAATCATCGGTGAGATCGCCGGCGATGGCGGCCTTGCCGGCCAGGTCCGGGTGGGCGTGGATCACCTCGAGCTGGCGCTCAGGGTCGGCCTCGTTCAGCACCCGGCCCATGGCCGCGGCCAGGCCCTCGGGGCTGTCCTGCTCGGTGCCCAGGCCGCGCTGCCAGGCCAGCTCGGCCACCCAGGGCGAATGCTCGTAGATGTCGCCGAACTGCTCGACGAAGGCGGCGCGGTCCAGCTGGCTGGGGCGCGGGGAAAGCGTCTTGTGGTTCATGCTCGGGTCTCCGTGATGGACGTCGATGTGGTCCGTCTCAGGGTAGCGATAAAAGTGTATACAATAAAGTGTTTGAAATGTACGCTATCCAAGGCTAGAACTGTTGATAGACGTGATGCCCGCGCCATGGGGCGTCATCACAGGATATACGCCGGCCGGATCGGCGCCCGGTTTCGGGCCCCGAAGGACGACGGCGGCACACCACAACACGCGAGGAGACGACGATGGGCTATCTCACCACCCACGTGCTGGATACCTCCCTGGGCCTGCCGGGCGAGGGCATCCGCATCGAGATCTACCGCCTGACGGGCGGCGAGCGCCAGCGGCTCGGCGAGGTCGTGACCAACGACGACGGCCGCTGCGACGCGCCGCTGCTGGAGGGCGAGGTCTTCGTCGCCGGCGAGTACGAGCTGGTCTTCCATGCCGGCGAGTACCTGGACCGCCGCGGCGTGGCCGCGGACGGGCCGCGCTTCCTCGACGTGATCCCGTTGCGCTTCGGCGTCGCCGATGCCTCGCAGCACTATCACGTGCCGCTGCTGCTCTCGCCGTACAGCTACTCCACGTATAGGGGTAGCTAGGAAACCCGCCTCGCCCCCTCTCCGACCTCAACAACAATCGCACCATTCCAACGAGGCCTGACCGATGGAAGCCTACTTTCTGGACTTCGCCAACCTCCTGCTGAGGTGGCTGCACGTGATCGCCGCCGTGGCCTGGATCGGCGAGTCGATCTACTTCGTGATGCTCGACAACAGCCTGCGCCCGCCCAAGGCGGCGGAGGACCAGCAGAAGGGCGTGTTCGGCGAGATGTGGGCCGTGCACGGCGGTGGCTTCTATCACAACCAGAAGTACGCCAGCGCGCCGGCCAAGCTGCCGGCGGACCTGCACTGGTCGTTCTGGAAGGCCTACACCACCTGGCTGTCGGGCTTCGGGCTGTTCGTGCTGCTCTATATGGCCAACCCCGGCTTCTATCTGGTCAACCCGGGCAGCAGCTGGGAATGGGCCGCCAACCTCACCGGCTGGCAGGCCAACATCGTGGCCCTGGCGTTCCTGCTCGGCGGCTGGGTGGTGTACAACGAGATGTGCAAGCGCATCAGCCCCAACATGGAGCGCGACGGCCTCTTGAGCCTCGGCGTGGCGGTGCTGATGGTCGTGGTCGCCTACCTGAGCAGCCAGATCTTCGCCGGCCGCGCGGCCTTCCTGCTCACCGGCGCGGTGATGGCCACCGCCATGTCGGCCAACGTCTTCTTCTGGATCATCCCCGGCCAGCGTCGCATGGTGAAGGCGATGAAGGCCGGCGAGACGCCCAACCCGCTCGACGGCAAGCGCGGCAAGCAGCGCTCGGTGCACAACACCTACTTCACGCTGCCGGTAGTGCTGCTGATGCTCAGCAACCACTACTCCTTCACCTACACCCATGAGCTGTCCTGGGTGATCATGTCGCTGTTCATCTTCGCCGGCGCCCTGATCCGACAGTTCTTCGTGCTGATGCACGCCGGCCAGACCAGGCCCGCCTATCCCGCGGCCGGGGTGGCGCTGATCCTGGTGGCGGTGTGGATCGGCGCGCCGAGCGGTGCCGGCAATGCCGCGCCGATGGCCGCTGGTGAGACAAATGGCGAGACCGATGGCCGGGCCGTTGCCGCCGAGGAAGCGACCGTCGCTTCCGGCGGCCCCCTGGACGAGATCCACGGCATCATGGAGCGGCGCTGTGCGTCCTGCCACGCCCAGCATCCTACCCATGAGGCCTTCACGGCACCGCCCGCCGGCGTGGCCCTGGAGACCCGGGAGCAGCTGCTGCGCCAGGCCGACCAGGTCAAGCAGGTGGTGGCGAGCGGCTACATGCCGCTGGGCAACCTGACCCAGATGACCGACGAGGAACGCGCCAGCATCGCCGCCTGGACGCCCTGAGCCCGGGCCGGCTCGCGGGATCGACCGCCGCCCGTCGCCGACGGGCGGCGGTCGTCTCGTTGGGGAAAAAGCGTATACAATGTGCGTCATGAGTCGTCAGGAGGTGAGCCATTCATGAGTCAGCGCCAGGTCGATGCCGAGCGCAAGCCGGCCTCGGGGAGCGGGCGTCCCGGCAAGAACGGTGACGGCGCCGAGCGCCACGAGGCGATCCATCGCTCGATCAGCGATGCGATCATCGAGCACCGTCTCAAGCCGGGGGCGCGGCTGCGCGAGGACGCCCTGTCGGAGGTCTTCGGCATCAGCCGCACCGGCATCCGCAAGATCCTGCAGCGTCTGGCCCTGGAACAGCTGGTCACCCTCACCCCGCGGCGCGGGGCCAGCGTGACCCGGCCCACCGCCGAGGAGGCCAAGGACGTCTTCGATGCGCGGCAAATGGTCGAGTGCGGGCTGATGCCCGAGGTCGCCCGGCGCATCACCGCCGCCGATCTGGAGCGGCTGCGCGACATGGAGCGCGAGGAGCGCCAGGCCCTGAAGGCCGGCGAACAGAGCAGCGCGATCAAGCTTTCCGCGGCCTTCCATGGCGAGCTGGCGCGGCTCTCCGGCAACGACACCCTGGCGACCTTCGTCGAGCAGCTTTGTTCGCGCTCCTCGCTGATCCTCGCCGTCTACGGCAACGCCGGCCACCTGGGCTGCGAGTCCCACGACCACGATGCCCTGCTGCGCTACCTGGAGCAGGGCGATGGCGAGCGTGCCCGTGCCTTCATGAGCCGCCACCTCAAGGCCATCGAGGCCTCGCTGTCGATCCACGAGCCCGCGGACGAGGCCCCGGATCTCTACGAGATCTTCTCCGGCTGAGTCACCGTCCTTTCGACGTCCCGAATCCGACGCCCTGAAATGCCTGCGCCCCGGCCACTGTCTGTCACAGGGGCCGGGGCGCGTGCGTTGCGGCGGCGACCGGGTCGCCGCTGATCAGGCGGGTTGAGCGGCCGGCAGGCGCTGGCCGCGCATCAGCAGGAAGTAGAGGAGCCCGCCGAGCCCGGCGCCGAGCAGCCAGGCATAGCCGCCCAAGGCCTCCAGCGCCGGCACCCACACCGAGGCAATCGAGAACAGCGCGGCCAGGGCGAAGGCGGCGATGGCGCGCTTGTTCCAGCCCTTCACGTAGTGATAGGCGCCGTCCGGAGCGCTGGAGAACATGTCCTGCAGGTCCAGGCGTTGGCGCTTCACCACGTAGTAGTCGACCACGATGATGCCGTAGAAGGGCGCGACGACGGCTCCCAGGGCGTTGACGAATCCGGCGACGCCGATATCGCTGATCAAGGACACCCACAGCGCGCCGACGAAGAAGGCGATGATGGCGGTGATCAGGCCGCCGAGGCGGAAGCTGACCTTGCTCGGGAAGAGGTTGGCCAGGTCATAGGCCGGCGGAATGAAGTTGGCGACCAGGTTGATGCCCACGGTGGCGGCGAAGAAGGTCAGGGCGGCGACGATGGTCAGCGGCAGCGAGTCGACCCGCTCGATGATGTCCGAGGGATTGGTCAGCGTCTCGCCGAACAGCACCAGGGTGCCGGCGGTGATGATCAGGGCGATGAAGGAGAAGAAGGCCACGTTGAGCGGCAGGCCCACCAGGTTGCCGAGCTTCATCTCGCGCTCGCTCTTCACGAAGCGGGTGAAGTCACCGAAGTTGATCACCACCGCGGCGAAGTAGGCGATCATGGTGCCGGTGATGGCCAGGAAGGCGCCGATCGCACTGCCGTGATAGTCGCTCTGGCCCTCGAAGATGCTGCCGACCGCGGGCAGCAGCTCGTCGCCGGCCTTGACCCAGACGACGATCATCAGCGCCACCATCACCACGTAGACCAGCGGCCCGGCCCAGTTCAGGAAGTGCTTGATGCGCTCGATGCCGGCCCAGAACATCGCCATCTGGAAGGCCCACACGATCACGAACGACAGCCAGCCCAGCGCCGACATGCCGAGGAACTGGCCACCCGGATCGCCGAACAGCGACGTCAGCAGCAGTTTCATGGCGGTGGAGGCGAAGTAGGTCTGCACGCCGTACCAGAAGATGCCGATCACGGCGCGCAGCATGGCCGGCAGGTTGGCGCCGTGCACGCCCATGCTGGCACGGATCATCACCGGAAAGGGCACGCCGTACTTGACGCTGGGCTTGCCGGTCAGGTTGACCAGCCCCATCACCACCACGCCGGCGAGGATGATCGCCGCCATCACCGCCCAGCCATTGAGGCCGTAGGAGATGAACAGCGAGGCCGCCAGGGTGTAGCCGAACAGGCTCTGGATGTCGTTCGACCAGACGTTGAAGATCTCGAACCAGCCCCAGTTTCGATCGCGCTTCTTGATCGGGGCCAGGTCGTCGTTATAGAGGCGCGGATCAATGCGCCGGATTTCCAGCTCTTTGTCGGTCAGGTCCGTCATGGGATGGCCTTGGTCTCTTGTTTTGAATGACGACGATGAAAAACGGCCCGCCCCGAAGGAGAGGGCTGCGTGCCCGGGCGTGCCGCCCGGGCGCGAGGATCAGTCGCGGAAGCGCTGGCAGGGGCCCCAGTGCTTCATCAGCAGGAAGTAGGTCAGTCCGGCGGGAATCAGGCTGGCGTACCAGGACACGGTGGAGACGCTGAAGGCCGCGATCACGCCCACCGCGGTGGCGATCAGCGCCGCATGGTTGACGCCACGATAGGGGCCCTCGGCGTCGTAGAGCTTGCCGAGGTCCAGGGTGCGGCGACGGATCAGGTAGTAGTCCACCACCAGCACCGCGAAGATCGGGCCCAGGAAGGCGGAGTAGGTCTGCACGAAGATCTGCAGGCCGGTCGCGGATTCGTCCTTGACCAGTTCCCAGGGGAAGGTGGCGAAGGCCAGCAGGCCGACGATCACGGTGGCGGTGCGATACTTCAGCTTGAAGGCGTCCATCAGCACGTAGGTCGGCGGCACCACGTTGTTGAGCACGTTGGTGGTGACCTGGGCGAAGGCGATGAACAGCAGCGTGGTCATCAGCAGCGGGGTGTTGTCCACGGCGTTGGCGAACACCTTGATGGGGTCGGCGACGCCGGTGGCCTCGGAGACCATGTAGCCGATCAGGCCCATGAACAGGGTGCAGGGCAGGATCGACATGGCGTAGAGGGTGGTCAGCAGCCCCGGGCCGCTGCCTTCCTTGTGCTCGCGGGAATAGTCGCTGACGTTGAGCATCATGGTGCTGTAGATGCCCAGGAACAGCATGGTGGCGCCCCAGAAGGGCATGCCCCAGGAGCCTTCCATGGTCAGCATGCTGGCCGAGAGCTCGTCGCCGTAGCGTTGCACGGTGCTGTAGAACATGTAGACCAGCGAGGCCAGGATGAAGGCGCTGCCGATGTTCTCCAGCCACTTGATGCCCTGGAAGCCCAGCACCGAGAGGCCGATCTGCAGGAACTGGAAGGCGATGAAGAAGAAGATCAGGTTGTCGAAGCCGAACAGGGTCGCCGAGACCATGTTCAGGGCGCCGGCGCCGATCCAGCTCTGGAAGCCGTACCAGACGATGGCCGGCACGGCCCGCACCAGCCCCGGCAGGCGGGTGCCGGAGAAGCCGAAGGCGCTGCGCGCCTGGACCATGAACGGAATGCCGTACTTGTAGCCGGCGGCGCCGTTCAGCGCCAGGGCGATGCCGATCACGAAACAGCCGATGGCGATCGCCAGGGTGGCCTGGAGCAGGTTCAGCGTGCCGACCACGCTGGAGCCCATGGTGAAGGTACCGATCGAGACGCAGCCGCCGAACCAGGCCAGCAGGTAGGAGGTGCGTCCCATGATGCGGGTCTGCTGCGGGGCCAGTGACTCGTGGCCGGCCCCCTTGGTGTGATGGGCGGAATCGTCCGTGTTGGAGCGTGAAGTCGAGAGGCTCATGGTGGGATCCTCGCTAAGGGTGCCGTGATTGTGGTTATTGTCCGCACGGGGCGGTGGTGGGCGCCGCCAGTCGGCGCCGGGGCTCAGCGTGTCTCGTCGTTGCCCGATGCTTCATGGTCCGAGAAGTGGGCGTAGCGGCCGATGAAGGGCTTGGGCCGCGGGAAGGCCAGGTCGCCGACCTTGCTGGTGCCCAGTCCCAGGCCGACCAGCGCCTCGGTCAGCTTGACCGCCGCGGTCACGCCCTCGACCACCGGCAGGCCCACGGCCTCGGCGATCTCGTCAGTGAGATCGGCCATGCCGCCGCAGCCCAGCACCAGGGCGCCGATGCCGTCCTCGTCGCGGGCGCGGCGGCCTTCCTCGATGATCCGTGTCAGTGCCGCATCGCCGTCGTCTTCCAGGTCGAGCACCGGGATCTCGGCGGCGCGGACCCGACGGCAGTGGTGGCGGAATCCATACTGCTCGAGCAGGTGCTCGGCGATGATGCCGGTGCGGCCCAGGGTGGTGACCACCGAGAAGCGGGTGCTGATCAGGGTGGCCATGTGGAAGGCCGCCTCGGCGATGCCGATCACAGGGGCCCGGGTCAGCTCGCGGGCGGCCAGCAGGCCGGGGTCGCCGAAGCAGGCGATGATGTAGGCGTCCACGCCATCGCGTTCGCCCGCCGCGACTTCCTCGAGCACGCCCGTGGCGCTGATCGCCTCGTCGAAGTGGCTCTCGATGGAAACCGGGCCATGGGCCGGCTGGGTGGCGCTGATGAGGGTGCCGGGGGAGGCGATGGCCTGGGCGGCGTGGCCGATGGTGTCGGTCATGCCGCGGGTGGTATTGGGGTTGATGACGCGAATCTGCATGGGATCTCCGGCTTTGATTATCTTTGTGAACAAGGGAGATTTTCTTTGTACACAAAATAGGCCCAATCCCCGTCGGAAATCAAGGTGCCTCCGGAACCGGTGGAATGCTTTATTACCCCTTGATAAACAGTATCTTGGGAATATTCCAAGAACACCATTGTGTCGTCATTTATTGTATACATTCTTTGGTCTTCAGAATTTGAGGTGATCGGATGTCCATCGAGGTCATCACCCGTCGGATATCGCTTCATGTGCCACCAGGGCGAGATAGCTGCTCCGGTCATCGGTTGGAAGGGCGGCGTCGGGTGGGGATTGGCAATCCGGATGTTTTTGTATACAAAATAGAGGGCGAGCCGTGAGGGCTGATCGCGTGCCGTCGCCATGGCGGCCGGAAGTATTGTCTCGGATCCCGGAGAACGCCGGGGCGCACCGAGGACGGCGCAGGCTGCTTGCAAGCAAGGTGAGCACACCCTAGAATTTAATTGTATACACTTGTTGTTCATCATGGCGCTCCGAGGCGCAAGGGCCGTCGGCAACGACGGCGACAAAGGCGATTTACAACAACCACCTACAACAACAAGGAGGCGTCGCCATGACCGCGACACGCGACTATCCCCGTGACCTGATCGGCTACGGCCGCACTCCGCCCGAGGCCAAATGGCCCGGCAAGGCGCGCATCGCCGTGCAGTTCGTCCTCAACTACGAGGAGGGCGGCGAGAACTGCGTGCTTCACGGCGACGAAGGCTCCGAGCAGTTCCTCTCCGAGATCATCGGCGCCGATGCCTATCCGGACCGCCACCTGAGCATGGAGTCGATCTATGAATACGGCTCCCGGGCCGGCGTATGGCGCATCCTGCGCGAGTTCGAGCGCCGTGGCCTGCCGCTGACCGTGTTCGGCGTGGCCATGGCGCTGGAGCGCAACCCCGAGGTGGCGCAGGCGTTCAAGGAGCTGGGCCACGAGATCGCCTGCCACGGCTATCGCTGGATCCACTACCAGAACGTGCCGGAAAGCGTCGAGCGCGAGCACATGCGCCGTGCCATCGAGATCTTCCAGTCGCTCTACGGCGAGAAGCCGCTGGGCTGGTACACCGGCCGCGACAGCCCCAACACCCGGCGCCTGGTGCTCGACGAGGGCAGCTTCCTCTACGACAGCGACTACTACGGCGACGACCTGCCGTTCTGGACCCGCGAGGCCGACAGCCAGGGCCGCGAGCACAGCCATCTGGTGGTGCCCTACACCCTGGACACCAACGACATGCGCTTCGCCGCGCCGCAGGGCTTCAACACCGCGGATCACTTCTTCACCTATCTGCGCGACGCCTTCGACGTGCTCTACGCGGAAGGCGAGGACACGCCGAAGATGCTGTCGGTGGGCATGCACTGCCGGCTGCTCGGCCGCCCCGGTCGCTTCCGCGCCCTGCAGCGCTTCCTCGACCACATCGAGGCCCACGATCGTGTCTGGGTCACCCGTCGGGTGGACATCGCCCGCCACTGGGCCGAGCATCATCCGGCCAGCTGAGCCATCCGAGGCGTGCCGGGGCCGGCGACATCTCGCCCGCCCTGGTTCGCGTTCCCGCAGGAGAGAACCGCATGCTCGAACTCGAAGCCCGTCCCCTGACGCCCGAGGCCTTCGCCCCGTTCGGCGAGGTGATCGACACCCGGACGTCCGACTACTTCCCCATCAACGCCGGCCGCACCCGCCGCTATCACGACCTCGCGAAGGTCGAGACGCTGGGCGAGCAGGCGCGCACGCTGATCAGCATCTTCGTCAGCCAGCCCGTCACGGTGCCGCTGGAGCTCGCCTTCCTGGAGCGTCATCCCCAGGGCAGCCAGGCCTTCATGCCGCTGCATGAGGAGCGCTTTATCGTGGTCGTCGCCCCGCCCGGCGATGCCATCGACCCCGCCGAGGTGCGCGCCTTCGTCACCGACGGCCGCCAGGGCGTCAACTACGCGGCCGGCACCTGGCACGCCATCCAGTCGGTGCTGGAGCGCGAGGGCGAGTTCCTGGTCGTCGACCGGGGCGGCGAGGGCAACAACTGCGACGAGCACCCCATCGACATCCGCGTGACCCTGCCGTAAGGCCGCCGCGCCGATCCCGGAACAAGACACCAGATCAGAAGAGGACATCTCATGAGCCAGCGCCAGCACTCTCGTCAGTACTATGCTCCCCAGGGCGGCCATCCGGGCCAGAAGGTGATGACCACCGACCGCGCCATGTTCACCGAGGCCTTCGCGGTGATTCCCAAGGGCGTCTACCGCGACATCGTCGCCAGCAAGCTGCCGCACTGGGAGAACACTCGGCTGTGGGTGCTGTCGCGTCCGCTGTCCGGCTTCGCCGAGACCTTCTCCCAGTACATCATGGAGGTCTCGCCCGGCGGCGGCAGCGAGCGCCCCGAGACCGACCCGGGCGCCGAGGGCGTGCTGTTCGTGGTGGAAGGCGAGATGACCCTGACCCTGGCCGGCGAGCAGCACCGCATGGAGCCGGGCGGCTATGCCTTCATCCCGCCGGGCGCCGACTGGCAGCTGCGCAACGAGTCCGATGCCCCGGTGCGCTTCCACTGGATCCGCAAGGCCTACGAATTCGTCGACGGCGTCGAGGTGCCGGAGCCCTTCGTCACCAACGAGAACGACATCGAGCCGTCGGTGATGCCGGACTGCAACGAGGTGTGGGCCACCACCCGCTTCGTCGACCAGGACGACCTGCGCCACGACATGCACGTCAACATCGTCAGCTTCCAGCCCGGCGGTGTGATCCCCTTCGACGAGACCCACGTCATGGAGCACGGTCTCTACGTGCTCGAGGGCAAGGCGGTCTATCACCTGAATCAGCAGTGGGTCGAGGTCGAGGCCGGCGACTACATGTGGCTGCGCGCCTTCTGCCCGCAGGCCTGCTACGCGGGCGGCCCGGGGCCCTTCCGCTACCTGCTGTACAAGGACGTGAACCGGCATATGGCGCTGCCGTACAGCAAGCGCCGCTGATCCCCACGATCGGCCCGGCACGCCACGGTATGACGACACCCGCCTTCTGGCGGGTGTCGTCGTCTGGGGCCGGGCGCGGTCCGGTATACGAGGCATCATCTTCATCGGCCTTCGACCGTTATCGCGAATCGGTGACCCGGCGCGATTGTTGTCAACAATCCTTCTGTCTTGTTTGTTTTTATATGTATGAAATTAAAGGTATTTTTTTGCCTATATAAAATTCTGGAAAAAATTTCCATAAGTCGTTGACGGGGTGCCGGCGGCGAGCCTAGTCTCTGTATACAGAAATATTTTCCAGAAAACATAACAACGCCACTGGAGGATCTCGTCATGGCTCGCATGACCGCCGCGGAAGCCGCCGTTCACGTGCTCAGGAAGGAAGGCATCGATGTTGCCTTCGGCCTGCCTGGCGCCGCCATCAACCCCTTCTATGCCGCCATGCGCACGGTCGGCGGCGTGGACCACGTGCTGGCCCGCCACGTCGAGGGCGCCTCGCACATGGCCGAGGGCTACACCCGTGCCCGGCCCGGCAACGTCGGCGTGTGCATCGGCACGTCCGGCCCGGCCGGCACCGACATGATCACCGGCCTCTACTCGGCTTCCGCCGATTCCATCCCGATCCTGTGCATCACCGGCCAGGCGCCGGTGAGCAAGCTGCACAAGGAAGACTTCCAGGCCGTCGACATCCAGGCCATCGCCGGCCCGGTGACCAAGTGGGCCACCACCGTGCGCGAGGCGGCCCAGGTGCCGCGCGCCTTCCAGCAGGCGTTCCAGCTGATGCGCAGCGGGCGGCCCGGCCCGGTGCTGCTCGACCTGCCGATCGACGTGCAGATGACCGAGATCGAGTTCGATCCCGACACCTACGAGCCGCTGCCGGCCTACAAGCCGACCGCCAGCCGCGCCCAGATCGAGAAGGCGCTGGCCATGCTCAACGAGGCCGAGCGGCCGCTGCTGGTCGCCGGGGGCGGGATCATCAACGCCGACGCCAGCGAGCTGCTGACCGAATTCGCCGAGCTGACCGGGGTGCCGGTCATCCCGACCCTGATGGGCTGGGGCACCATCCCCGACGACCATCCGCTGATGGCGGGAATGGCCGGCCTGCAGACCTCGCACCGCTACGGCAACGCGACCCTGCTCGAGTCCGACTTCGTGATGGGCATCGGCAACCGCTGGGCCAACCGTCACACCGGTAATCTCGAGACCTACACCGAGGGCCGCACCTTCGTTCACGTGGACATCGAGCCGACCCAGATCGGGCGTATCTTCGGCCCCGACTACGGCATCGTCTCCGACGCCAGATCGGCGCTCGAACGCCTCATCGAGGTGGCCCGGGAGTGGCAGGCCGAGGGCCGGCTGAAGGACCGCAGCGCCTGGGCCGAGTCCTGCCAGGAACGCAAGCGCACCCTGCTGCGCAAGACCCACTTCGACGAGGTGCCGGTCAAGCCGCAGCGGGTCTACGAGGAGATGAACAAGGCCTTCGGCAAGAACACCCGCTACGTCAGCACCATCGGCCTGTCGCAGATCGCCGGCGCCCAGTTCCTGCACGTCTACCGGCCGCGTCACTGGATCAACTGCGGCCAGGCGGGCCCGCTGGGCTGGACCATTCCGGCCGCGCTCGGGGTGCGTCGGGCGGATCCCGAGGCCGAGATCGTCGCGCTGTCGGGCGACTATGATTTCCAGTTCATGGTCGAGGAGCTGGCCGTGGGCGCGCAGTTCAACCTGCCCTACATCCACGTGCTGGTGAACAACTCCTACCTGGGGCTGATCCGCCAGGCCCAGCGCGGCTTCGAGATGGACTACCAGGTGCAGCTGTCGTTCGAGAACATCAACTGCCCCGAGATCAACGGCTATGGGGTGGACCACGTCTCCGTGGTCGAGGGCCTGGGCTGCAAGGCGATCCGCGTCACCGAGCCCGGCCGGATCGGCGAGGCCTTCGCCGAGGCCCGCGATCTGATGAAGCAGTACCGGGTGCCGGTGGTGGTCGAGGTGATCCTCGAGCGGGTGACCAACATCGCCATGGGCACCGACCTGACCGGCATCAACGAGTTCGAGGCGCTGGCCGAGAACGTCGCCGACGCCCCGAGCTCGATCGCTGCGCTTCGCTGAGCACGGTCGTCGCCCGGCCATCGGTGGGGACCGGTGGCCGGATGGCGGGACAAGTACGCTGACCCACACCACAAGACACAGGGAGATTCACATGGCCAAGTTCGCCGCCAATCTCAGCATGCTGTTCACCGAGGTTGACTTCCTCGACCGCTTCAAGGCCGCCGCGGACGCGGGCTTCAAGGGCGTCGAGTACCTCTTCCCCTACGACTTCGAGGCCGCCGAGATCAAGAAGCGCCTCGACGACAACGGCCTGACCCAGGTGCTGTTCAACCTGCCAGCCGGCGACTGGGGCGCCGGCGAGCGCGGCATCGCCTGTCACCCGGATCGCGTCGAGGAGTTCCGCGAAGGCGTCGACCGCGCCATCGAGTATGCCAAGGTGCTCGGCAACACCCAGGTCAACTGCCTGGCCGGCATCCAGCCGCAGGGCGTGAGCCTGGAGCAGGCGCGTCGGACGCTGGTCGACAACCTGCGCTTCGCCGCCGGGAAGCTCGAGGCCGCCGGCATCCTGCTGGTCGCCGAGCCGATCAACACCCGCGACATCCCGGGCTTCTTCCTCAACCGCACCGAGCAGGCCCTGGCGATCTTCGACGAGGTCGGCAGCGACAACCTGAAGCTGCAGTACGACATCTATCACATGCAGATCATGGAAGGGGACCTGGCGCCGACCATCGAGGCGAACATCGACCGCATCGCCCACGTGCAGCTGGCCGACAACCCGGGCCGCCACGAGCCGGGCACCGGCGAAATCCATTACCCCTTCCTGTTCGCCCATCTCGACCGCCTGGGCTATCAGGGCTGGATCGGCGCCGAGTACAAGCCGGCCGGAAGCACTCAGGAAGGGCTGGGCTGGCTGGATGCGGCTAGAGGTTGAGGGCGTCGTGCCGATGCCGGGATGAGCTTTCCCGGTGCCAAGACGTCGCGAGGGCGCTGTGAACCCTTCCCTGGGCGCTACCGACGCCCTGCGGCGCTCATGCATCCTGCGCCGCTTGCAGGGCCGGTGCTGGCCATCCATGGCCAGCCCGTTCGGAGGAAGCCTCCTCACCCCTGGCGTAGGACCCTCGCTTTGTCTTGCCCCCGGCGCTCATCAGCTGGTGGCGTGGCCGGGGCCTGCCCCAATGAAAACCCGGCAGCGGTGCTGCCTTCGAGATCACGACGACAACAGAGACAAACGGGAGACGCATCATGAGCAAGATCGGTTTTATCGGACTGGGCATCATGGGCCGTCCCATGGCGGGCCACCTGCTGGACGCCGGCCATGAGCTGACCACCGTCAAGCGCGGCCCCCTGGACGAGACCCTGGCCGGCCAGGGCATGCATGAGCTCGAGAATCCCAAAGCGGTCGCCGAGGCCTCCGAGGTGATCATCACCATCGTCCCGGACACCCCGGACGTCGAGCAGGTGCTGTTCGGCGAGGGCGGCGTCATCGAGGGGCTGAAGCCCGGCACCCTGGTGATCGACATGAGCTCGATCGCCCCGCTGGCCACCCAGGAATTCGCCAGGCGCATCCACGAGGCCGGCGGCGAGTACGTCGACGCCCCGGTCTCCGGCGGTGAGGGCGGCGCCATCAACGCCGCCCTGACCATCATGGTCGGCGCCACCCCGGAAGGCTTCACCCGCGCCGAGCCGCTGCTCGAGGTGATGGGCAAGACCATCACCCATATCGGCGGCCACGGCGCCGGCCAGACCTGCAAGGTGGCCAACCAGATCGTCGTCGCCCTGACCATCGAGGCGGTCTCCGAGGGCCTGCTGTTCGCCTCCAAGGCCGGGGCCGACGTGGCCAAGGTCCGCGAGTCGCTGCTCGGCGGCCTGGCCCAGTCGAAGATCCTCGACGTGCATGGCCAGCGCATGATCGACCGCACCTTCGATCCCGGCTTCAAGATCAAGCTGCACCAGAAGGACCTCAACCTGGCGCTGGAAGGCGCGCGCAGCCTCGACCTCGCGCTGCCCGGCACCGCCAACGCCCAGCAGCTGTTCCAGGCCTGCGTCGCCTACGGCGGCGCCGACTGGGACCACGCCGGCATCGCCCGCGCCCTGGAGGCGCTGGCCGACCACGAGATCGGCAGTCAGTGATGCCATGCCAGCGCGGCCCGGCGTCACACGGCGCCGAGCCACGATGGAGGATGGGGAGGTGACTGCTCCCTGAAGGCAGGCGTCGGGTCGTCGTCTGCCGGGGCCGTCGCTTGACGGCTCCTTGCCCGGTGGCGAGTCTTCCCCTATGGACCCCTGGCTCGTCACCGGGCCCTTTTGCCAAGGAGACCCCTGAATGAATGCCCCTTCCCCGCGGACTGTTTCCCCGGAAGCCTTCGGCGAGCGCCCCGAGGCGGCGCGCGCCTGGCTCGAGCGGCTCGGCGAGATCGCCGTCTCGGCCGTGCACCCCGACACCCTGCTGCCCGACCGGCTGCCCGAGCCGCCGGCCGGCCGCACCCTGGTGGTTGGCGCCGGCAAGGCGGCGGCGGCCATGGCTGCCGCCCTGGAGCGCGCCTGGGACGCCCATCAGCCCGAGGCGCCGCTTTCCGGCCTGGTGGTGACCCGCTACGGTCATGGCCCCCAGCCGTCGGATTCCAAGGAACAGGACGCGCCGGGAGGGGGCGACGCCGATCGCCGCATCGAGATCCTCGAGGCCTCGCACCCGATGCCCGACGACCTGAGCGAGAAGGCCGCCCGCCGCATGCTCGAGGCCGTGGACGGCCTCGGCGAGGACGATCTGGTCATCGCGCTGATCTCCGGCGGCGGCTCGGCGCTGATGACCCTGCCGGCGGCCGGCGTGAGCCTGGCCGAGAAGCAGGCCATCAACAAGGCGCTGCTGAGAAGCGGCGCTCCCATCGGCGAGATCAACACCGTGCGTCGCCACCTGTCGGCGATCAAGGGCGGCCGCCTGGCCGCCGCCGCCCATCCGGCCCGGGTGCTGACCTGGCTGATCTCCGACGTGCCCGGCGACGAGGCCTCGCTGATCGCCTCCGGGCCGACGCTGCCCGACGCCTCCACCCCCGACGAGGCGCTGGCGATCCTGGAACGGCGCGGCATCGAGGTCTCCGCCGCGGTGCGCCGGCAGCTGGAGGCCAACCACGAGGCGCCGCGGCCGGACGATCCGGGCTTCGCCCGCGATGAGAGCGAGATCCTGGCCCGCGCCCGGGACGCTCTGGCGGCCGGCCGGGCCGCCGCCGAGGCCGACGCGGTCGAGGTGCGCCTGCTCGGCGACGACCTCGAGGGCGAGGCCCGCGAGCTCGGCCGCGAGCACGCCCGCATGGCCCTCGAGGCCCAGACCGGGCTCGAGCGGCCGCTGCTGATCCTGTCCGGCGGCGAGACCAGCGTGACGGTGGCCGGCGACGGCCGCGGCGGGCGCAACGTCGAGTACCTGCTGGGGCTGTTCACGGCCCTCGAGGGCGCCGCCGGCATTCATGCCCTGGCCATCGACACCGACGGCATCGACGGCTCCGAGGACAACGCCGGGGCGATCGTCGGGCCGGGCTGCTGGGCGCGCATGGGCGAGCTCGGTCTCGACGCCGACGCCTATCTGTCACGCAACGATGCCTACTCGTTCTTCGAGGCGCTGGACGACCTGATCGTGACCGGGCCCACGCGCACCAACGTCAACGACTTTCGTGCCATCCTGGTACTGCCGAGGAATTCATGACGACACTGCCGCCCCATGCCCCGATCCACGAGCCGATCCGCCGCACCAAGATCGTCGCCACCCTCGGCCCCGCCAGCGACCGTGAGGGCGTGCTGGAGCAGATGATCGCCGCCGGCGTCGACGTGGTGCGCCTCAACTTCTCCCACGGCGCCGCCGACGACCATCGCCGCCGCTTGAGTGCGGTGCGCGAGATCGCCGCCCGCCAGGGCCGAAGCGTCGCCGCCCTCGGCGACCTGCAGGGGCCGAAGATCCGCATCGCCCGCTTCAGCGAGGGCAAGGTCGTGCTGGAGGAAGGCGCGCCCTTCGTCATCGACGTGGCCCTCGACGGCCAGACCGGCGATGCCACCCGCGTCGGCTGCGACTACGAAGCGCTGGCCGACGACGTGACCGCCGGCGACCGCCTGCTGCTCGACGACGGCCGGGTGGTGCTCGACGTCGAACGCGTCGACGGCAGCGCCATCCACACCATCGTGGCGGTGGGCGGCGAGCTGTCCAACAACAAGGGCATCAACAAGCAGGGCGGCGGCCTCTCCGCCCCGGCGCTGACCGACAAGGACAAGGCCGACCTGGAGACCGCCATGGCCATCGGCGTCGACTATCTCGCCGTGTCCTTCCCGCGCAGCGCCGCCGATATGCAGGAAGCCAGAACCCTCCTGGGAGACGCAGGTCGGGAGATCGGCCTGGTGGCCAAGCTCGAGCGCGCCGAGGCGGTGGCCGACGACGCCACCCTCGACGGCATCATCGAGGCCAGCGAGGCGGTGATGGTGGCCCGCGGCGATCTCGGCGTGGAGATCGGCGACGAGGCGCTGATCGGCACCCAGAAGCGCATCATCAAGCATGCCCGCAGCCTCAACCGCGCGGTGATCACCGCCACCCAGATGATGGAATCGATGATCGACTCGCCCTTGCCGACCCGAGCCGAGGTGTTCGACGTGGCCAACGCCGTGCTCGACGCCACCGACGCGGTGATGCTCTCCGCCGAGACCGCCGCCGGCGACTTCCCGGTGGAGACCGTGGAGGCCATGGCCCGGGTGTGCCTGGGCGCCGAGCGCGAGCGCATCGCCCAGTCCTCCGGCCACCGCATTCACGAAGGCTTCGAGCGCATCGACGAGACCATCGCGCTGTCGGCGATGTACGCCGCCAACCATCTCACCGGCGTGGCCGCCATCGCCTGCATGACCTCCACCGGCTATACGCCGCTGATTGCCTCGCGCATCCGCTCCGGGCTGCCGATCGTCGGGCTGGCGCACAATCCGGTCGCCCAGCGGCGTATGGCGCTGTATCGCGGGGTGATCTCGCTGCCCTTCGATACCAGCGAGATGGACGCCGCCGAGCTCAACGACCGTGCCATGGCGCTGCTGGTGGGGCAGGGCGTGGCCGAGCCGGGCGATCACGTGATCCTCACCCGCGGCGATCACATGAACGCCCACGGCGGCACCAATACCCTCAAGATCCTCGACGTCAACGAGCGCCATCGCGCCGGTTAGTGCGAAAACGCCGATGGTGAACCGGTGATCGTGGCTTCGCCTGATATCGCCCCGACCGTTGCCGACGGTCGGGGCATTTTCTGTATACAATGCCGGGATGCGATACAGTCACTCATCCGCCCACACGCGACAGTCCGCGCGGACGATCAGGAGACCCACGTCATGAGCCAAGCCTGGCACGAGGAGTTGCAGGCCGACGTCAAGAGCGGTGCCCGCGTCGGCGACCGCGATATCGCCGACAAGGTGCGCCGAGCGGTGCTGATGCAGCGGCTACCGCCGGGCACCAAGCTGCCCGAAGTGACCCTGGGCGAGGTGTTCGGCGTCAGCCGCTCGGTGGTACGCAAGGCGCTGACCCGACTGGCCTCGGAGCACGTCGTCGACCAGCGCCCCAATCAGGTGGCGCGGGTGCGGGCGCCGAGCATCGAGGAGACCCGCGAGACCTTCGCCGCCCGGCGCCTGGTGGAAGGCGAGGTGGTCGCCCTGCTGGCCGGCACGCTTTCCGCCGAGACGCTGGACGCGCTCAGGATCCAGGCGAACGAGGAGACCGAGGCCCATCGCCGCGGCGACGAGCCGGCGCGCATCGAGCACTCGCTGAACCTGCATCACCTGCTGGCCGAGCACTCGCCCAACCGGGTGCTGGGCGGCATGCTCACCGACCTGGTGCTGCGCACCTCCATCGTGGTGGCGCTCTACAAGCGTTCCGGGCTTTCGTCCTGCTATCAGGAGGCCCAGCACGAGCGGCTGGTCGAACTGCTGGCCGCGGGCGAGGCGGAAGCCGCCCGCGGCGCGATCCACGATCACCTGCTCGGACTGGAAAACCTGCTGGACCTGAGCCCGCGGGAATCGAGCATCGACCTGAAGTCCATCCTGGGCCAGTCACCCGCGATCTGAAATCGTTCGCCGTCGACGTTTCAGACGTCGCCCCCGGCATTCCCAGACGACACCGCCGCGCCTCTTGTCGAGAGACGCGGCGGTGTCGTTTTGCGTCGAGGGCCCTGCCGGCGGCGGGGCGGGTGGCGTCAGGCGCGGGAGGCCGCCTCGGCGCCGGCCTGGGCGCGACGCTCGCGGAAGGCGATCAGGAACAGCACCAGCACCGCCAGGGCGAAGGCCGCCGGGAACAGCCAGATGCCCTGCCAGTCGTGGCCGCCCTCGGCCAGCGCGTAGTGGTCGGTGACCTGGCCGGCGATCCAGAAGCCGATCAGCATGCCGACGCCGTAGGTGGCCAGAGTGATCATGCCCTGGGCGGCGCTCTTGAACTGCTCGCCGGCCTTGGAATCGGTGTAGATCTGCCCGGTGACGAAGAAGAAGTCGTAGCAGATGCCGTGCAGCGCGATGCCCAGCAGCAGCAGGTAGAGCTGCCCCTCGGCGTCGCCGAAGGCGAACATCGCGTAGCGCAGCGCCCAGGCCAGCATGCCGATCAGCAGCGTCTTCTTGATGCCGAAGCGGCCGATGAACAGCGGCAGCAGCAGCATGAACAGCACCTCGGAGGCCTGTCCCAGGGTCATCTTGCCGGTGGGATTGGCCACGCCGACCTCGGCCAGGAAGGGGTTGGCGTTCTGGTAGTAGAAGGCCAGCGGAATGCAGATCAGCACCGAGGCGGCGAAGAAGATCGCGTAGTTGCGGTCCTTCAGCAGCGACAGGGCATCCAGGCCGAGCACCTCGCGCAGGCCGACCCGACTGCTGGCCTTGGGCGGGGTGGCGGGCAGGGTGAAGCTGTACACGCCCAGCGCCAGAGAGGCGATCGCGCCCATCAGGAAGGTGTTGCGCAGCAGGCCCTCGCCGATGCCGGCGGCGGAGTCCCAGGCGAACACGTAGCTGATGCCGAGGCCGGCGACGATCCAGCCGAGGGTGCCCCACACGCGGATGCGGGCGAACTCGGTGGCCGGGTCGCGCAGCTGGTGGAACGAGACCGAGTTCACCAGCGCCAGGGTCGGCATGTAGAGGATCATGTAGGCCAGCACCAGCGGATAGAAGGCCGCGAAGTCCTCGGCCAGGTAGAGCCCGACCATCAGCGCCGCGCCCAGCAGGTGCAGCACCCCGAGCAGGCGCTCGGCGTGGAAGTAGCGGTCGGCGATCAGGCCGATGATGAAGGGCGCGATGATCGCCCCCCAGGACTGGGTGGCGAAGGCCATCCCGATCTGGCCGCCGCTGGCCTCCAGATTACTGGCCAGGAAGGTGCCCAGGGTGACGAACCAGCCGCCCCAGATGAAGAACTGCAGGAACATCATCAGGCTCAGGCGTGAGCGTAGCAGTGACATGGCGTTTTCCTTCTCGTGAGGCTTGTTGTTGTGGGGCGCGTTCTTGTGAGGCTCGTTGGCGCGGCTCTGTCGGGGCGGCGCGCTAGCGCGCCAGCCCCAGGATGCGGCGATTGCGGGCCGGGCTGGTGTCCTGGCCGGCGAAGTCGTCGAAGGCGCGGCCGGCGCGGGTGATCAGGTGCTCGGCGATGAAGGGCGCGCCCTCGGCGGCGCCCTGGGCGGCGTCCTTCAGGCAGCACTCCCATTCGAGCACCGCCCAGCCGTCGTAGCCGTACTGGGTCAGGCGGCTGAAGATGTCCTTGAAGTCGACCTGGCCGTCGCCCAGCGAGCGGAAGCGCCCGGGACGATCGACCCAGCCCTGATAGCCGCCGTAGACGCCGCTGCGCGCGTCGGGAGTGAACTCGGCGTCCTTGACGTGGAACATGCCGATGCGTTCGTGGTAGCGGTCGATGAAGCCCAGGTAGTCGAGCTGTTGCAGCAGCAGGTGGCTCGGGTCGTAGAGGATCCTGGCCCGCGGATGATGATCCACCGCCTCGAGGAAGCGCTCGAAGGAGGCGCCGTCGTGCAGGTCCTCGCCGGGATGGATCTCGTAGCACAGGTCGACCCCGGCCTCCTCGAAGGCGTCGAGGATCGGCCGCCAGCGCCGGCCGAGCTCGGCGAAGCCTTCCTCGACCAGTCCGGCGGGGCGCTGCGGCCAGGGATAGAAGAACGGCCACAGCAGGGCGCCGGAGAAGGTGGCGTGGGCCTTGAGCCCGAGCCGCTGGCTGGCCTTCGCCGCCAGCTTGAGCTGGGCGGTGGCCCACTCGGTGCGGGCCTCGGGATCGCCGTGCAGCTCGGCCGGGGCGAAGCCGTCGAACAGCTCGTCGAAGGCCGGATGGACCGCCACCAGCTGACCCTGCAGATGGGTGGAGAGCTCGCTGATCTCGACGCCGGCCGCGGCGCAGCGGGCCTTGAGCTCGTCGCAGTATGGCTGGCTCTCGGCGGCGCGCTCGAGGTCGATGAAGCGCGGGTCATGGGTCGGCAGCTGGATGCCGCGGTAGCCCTGGTCGGCGGCCCAGCGGGCGATGGCGTCGAGGCCGTCGAAGGGCGCCTCGTCGCCGATGAACTGGGCCAGGAAGATCGCCGGGCCGCGGATGCCGGAAGACGTGTCGCTCATGGAAGGCTCCCGTTCAGTCGATGGAGGGCAGGTCGGTCCAGCGGCTGCCGCCGGCCTGGCTCTGGGTGACCGCCTCGATGAAGGCCATGCCGCGCAGCCCCGAGGCCATGCCGGGCACGCCGGCGATGTCGCCGCGGTCGCCGCGCCGGATCGCCGTGGCGGCGTTGCCGTAGAGGTTGGCCAGCGCCTCGAGATAGCCCTCGGGGTGGCCGCCGGGCAGGCGCAGCCGCGACAGGGCCGCGTCGACCAGCTCGGGCTGGTCGATGCCGGCGCGCAGCACGCGCATCGGCGCGCCCCGCGAGCGGTGGACCAGGCTGTTGGGCTCCATCTGGCGCCATTCCAGGGCGCCGTCCTCGCCGTAGAGGCGCAGCTTCAGCGCATTCTCCTCGCCGGTGCTGACCTGGCTGGCCATCAGGGTGCCGCTGGCGCCTTCGGCGGTGCGCAGCAGCACGTCGCCGTCGTCGTCCAGCCGGCGGCCGTCGACGTGGCTGCCGAGCGAGGCGCACAGCGATGCGACGCGCTGGCCGGAGACGAACTCGGCCAGTCCGAAGGCATGGGTGCCGATGTCGGCCATGCAGCCGCTGGGGCCGGCCAGGGCCGGGTCGGTGCGCCAGCCGGCCTGCTTGTTGCCCTGGGCCTCGAGGGTCTCGCCCAGCCAGCCCTGGGGATACTCGACGTGGATCTTGCGCAGCCGGCCGAGCGCGCCGGCGTCGACCATGGCGCGGGCCTGCCACACCATCGGGTAGCCCAGATAGGTGTGGGCCAGGCCGTACAGGCCGCCATGCTCGCGCCAGGTGGCCTCGAGGCCGCGGGCCTCGTCCAGCGACAGGGCGGCGGGCTTCTCGCAGAAGACGTGGAAGCCGGCGGCGAGGGCGGCCTCTGAGATCGGCACGTGCAGGTGATTGGGGGTAACGATCACCAGCAGCTGCATGCGCTGGTCGGCGGGCAGGGCGCGCTCGCCGTCCAGCAGGCTCTGCCAGTCTGCGTACAGGCGCGATGACGCCACGCCGCAGGCGGCGCCGGTGCGAGTGTTGTTGTCGGCATTGCGGCTGAAGGCGCCGCAGACCAGCTCGAAGTGGCCGTCGAGGTTGGCGGCCAGGCGATGGACCTGGCCGATGAAGGCGCCTTCTCCGCCGCCGACCATGCCCAGGCGGACTCTCGGGGTGGGGGACATCGATCGCTCCCGGATCGTGGGTGAACAGTGGTGATGTAACCGGTTACATGCTGTGTTTCGCAAAGTAGGGGACGCGGCGTGGATCGAGCAATGCGACCAAAGGCTATGCGGCCAATGTCTAGTCTTCGCGGGAAGAAGCGGGCATACGCCGCTGTGCCGGGGCTCGCAGGGTGATCGATGCTGTCGCGAGGGTAGTGATGGATGGGTTGCTCCATTGCGGCACGAAGGGTGATGACCTAAATAGTGTAACCGGTTACATAGCTGCTGGATGCGGTCATGGCTCGCCATCGAGCCCTCAACGACACGGAGACACGCCTCATGCACAACAACACGACACGCCCGCTCGCTGCCTTCCGCCCCCGCACGCTGCTGGCCTGCCTGTGGGCCGCCCTGGCACTGCCGGGGCTGGCCCACGCCCAGTCTCAGGACCCGGCCGCCTCGCCGGTGGCCGCCCAGATGTACACCCTGCGCGACGTCGGCTCGCTGGAGCAGCAGTTCGCTGCCGTCGAGCGCGCCGGCATCGCCTCGGTGGAACTGGTCGGCGACCAGGGCGTCGTGGCCGAGGAGATGAACGCGCTGCTGGCCGAGCACGAGCTGTCGGTCAGCTCCAGCCACGTGCCCCTCGACGACCTGCGCCACGATCTCGACGACGTGGTCGCCTTCCATCGCGCGATCGGCAACGACACCCTGGTGATTCCCTACCTGGCCGAGGACGAGCGCCCCGACAGCGCCGAGGGCTGGCGGGCGCTCGGCGAGGAGATCGGCGGCCTGGCCAGCCGACTCGCCGAGGACGACATGCGCCTGGCCTACCACAACCACGACTTCGAGATGCGGACCTTCGACGGCCGCACGGCGCTGGAGATCCTGCTGGAGGCCGCCGGCCCCGAGGTGATGGGCGAGGTCGACCTGGCCTGGGTGGCCCGCGGCGGCCAGGACCCGGCCGAGTACCTCGAGCACTTCGACGGCCGGCTGTTCGCGATCCACGCCAAGGACAACGCCCCGGCCGGCACTGCCGAGGACCAGCGCGGCTTCGCCATCATCGGCCAGGGCGTTCTCGACTGGGACGAGCTCCTGCCCGCCGCCCGCGAGGCCGGCGCCGAGGTCTACGTCATCGAGCACGACCAGCCGAAGGATGCCCAGGCGGTGCTGACCGAGGGCAACCGCTTCCTCGAGGCGGCGCTGTCGGCGCAGGCCGATTGATAACCGCCGGCGGAACCGCTCGAGGCTGTTCCGTCGACAGGTCTACGAGGGGGCGCTGTGAACCCTTCCCTGGGCGCTACCGATTCCATCCCTGGAATAGGACCCCCTCTGCGACCTGTCCCCGGCGCCTCTCGCCTGGATGACGCCAGGCCGGAGCGAAACGGCATAACGACAAGGACAGGGAGACCGATCGTGGCAGATCATCATTACGACGCCATCGTGGTGGGTTCGGGCATCAGCGGCGGCTGGGCCGCCAAGGAGCTCACCGAGAAGGGACTCAAGGTGCTGCTGCTGGAGCGCGGCCGCAACATCGAGCACATCAAGGACTACCACAACGCCCACAAGGAGGCCTGGGACTACCCGCACCGCGGCGAGCCGACCCAGCAGATGAAGGCCGACTATCCGGTGCTCAGCCGCGATTATCCGCTCAACGAGCAGACCCTGGGCATGTGGGCCGACGAGCGGGCCAACCCCTACGTCGAGCAGCAGCGCTTCGACTGGTTCCGCGGCTATCACGTCGGCGGTCGCTCGCTGCTGTGGGGGCGCCAGAGCTACCGCTGGGCGCCGACGGACTTCGAGGCCAACCAGCGCGAGGGCGTGGCCGTCGACTGGCCGATCCGCTACGAGGATCTGGCGCCCTGGTACGACTACGTCGAGCGCTTCGCCGGCATCGCCGGGACCCGCGAGGGGCTGGATATCCTGCCCGACGGCGAGTTCCTGCCGCCGATCCCGCTGAACCGCGTGGAGAAGGACGTGGCTGCGCGCCTCCAGCAATCCTTCGGCGGCCGTCGCCATCTCATCCACAGCCGGACGGCCAACATCACCCAGCCCAAGCCGGAGCAGAATCGGGTCAACTGCCAGTTCCGCAACAAGTGCTGGCTGGGCTGCCCCTACGGCGGCTACTTCAGCACCCAGTCGGCGACCCTGCCGGTGGCCATGGCCACCGGCAACCTGACCCTGCGGCCCTTCTCGATCGTCACCCAGGTGCTCTACGACAGGGACCGCGGCCGCGCCCGGGGCGTCGAGGTGCTGGACGCCGAGAACGGCCAGACCTTCGAGTACACCGCCGACGTGGTGTTCCTCAACGCTTCCACCTTCAACTCCACCTGGGTGCTGATGAACTCGGCCACCGACGTCTGGCCGGGCGGGCTCGGCAGCAGCAGCGGCGAGCTCGGCCACAACGTCATGGACCACCACTTCCGGGTCGGCGCCAGCGGCGAGATCGAGGGCTACGAGGACACCTATTACTTCGGGCGACGCCCCGCGGGCTTCTATATTCCGCGCTTCCGCAACGTCGGCGACGACCGCCGCGACTACCTGCGCGGCTTCGGCTACCAGGGCTCGGCCAGCCGCGAGCGCTGGGAGCGCGAGGTCGCCGAGGTCAGCCACGGCGCCGCGCTCAAGCAGGCGCTCAGCCAGCCGGGGGGCTGGAGCATCGGTATGACCGCCTTCGGCGAGATGCTGCCCCGCCACGCCAACCGCATCTCGCTGGACCCTGGCGTCACCGACGCCTGGGGCCTGCCGGTGCTGGCGATGGACGTCGGGCTCGGTGACAACGAGCGCGCCATGCGCCGCGACATGGTGCAGGACGCGGTGGACATGCTCGAGGCCGCCGGGGTGCGGAACGTGACGCCCGAGGAGGGCGACTACGCGCCGGGCATGGGCATCCACGAGATGGGCACCGCGCGCATGGGGCGCGATCCCGCCACCTCGGTGCTCAACGCCCACAACCAGGTATGGGACGCGCCCAATGTCTACGTCACCGACGGCGCCTGCATGACCTCGTCGTCCTGCGTCAATCCATCGCTGACCTACATGGCGCTGACCGCCCGGGCGGTCGACCACGCCGTGCGCGAGCTGAAGAGGGGGAACCTGGCATGAATCGCCGCGAACTGCTCAAGATGATCGCCGTCGCTACCGGCACCGCGCTGGTCGGCGGCCAGGCCCTCACCGCCTTCGCCGGCGGCAGGGGCGAGGAGGCACTGACGGACGCGGACGTGCGCCTGCTCGACGAGGTGGCCGAGACCCTGCTGCCGCGTACCGATACCCCGGGCGCAAGGGACGCCGAGGTCGGCGACTTCATGCGGGTGTTCGTGCGCGACTGCTACACCGCCGAGCAGCAGGCGCGGTTCCGCGACGGCATCGCCCGGATCGAGGCCCACAGCCGCGCGGCCCATGGCGCCGGCTTCCTGGCCCTGGACGCGCCGCGCCGCGGCGAGGTCGTCGCCGCCCTCGACCGCGAGGCTCGGGCGCGGGTCGCCGCCGAGGGCGAGCTCCACGGCTTCACCCTGATCAAGCAGCTGACCCTGTTCGGCTTCTTCACCTCGAAGGTCGGCGGCACCGAGGTACTGCGCTACGTGGCCATCCCCGGCCGCTACGACGGCGACCTGGCCTACGAGCCCGGCGAGCCGGCCTGGGCGACCACCTGAGCGCCTTCGCGCCATCCCGGCGCGGGCGTCACCGCCCGCGCGGCTCATGCAACGAGAGGAGACATCTTATGCACAAGGGAGTATCTGCGGGCGCGCTGATGACCGGGCTGGCCACGCTGGCCACCCTGGCGTCGACCGCTCCCCAGGCCGACGCGTCGAGTGACGCCGAGCGGGCGGCTAGGACGGAGGTCTGGGAGCCGGCGCCGCCGGTGGTGGCGGCACCGGCCGGCGGCGTGCCGTCGGACGCCGTGGTGCTGTTCGACGGCACGGATCTCTCCGCCTGGGAAGGCGAGGCGGGCGGGCCGGCCGAGTGGCGGGTGGAGGACGGCGCCATGACGGTGGTGCCCGGCGCCGGCGGTATCCGCACCCGGGAGGCGTTCTGCGATGTCCAGCTGCATCTTGAATGGCGCACCCCGGCCGACATCGACGGTTTCGACGGCCAGGATCGCGGCAACAGCGGCGTCTTCCTGCAGCAGCGCTACGAGATCCAGGTGCTGGATTCCCACGACAACCCCACCTACGCCAACGGTCAGGCGGCCTCGATCTACAAGCAGCACATGCCGCTGGTCAACGCCTCCCGGGGGCCGGGCGAGTGGCAGGCCTACGACATCCTCTACACCGCGCCGCGCTTCGACGAGGACGGCGAGCTGGACGCGCCGGCCCACGTCACGGTGCTGCACAACGGCGTGCTGGTGCAGCATCACGCCACGATCCAGGGCACCACCGAGTGGATCGGCGCGCCTTCCTACGACGAGGCCCACGGCTGCGCGCCGCTCGCCCTGCAGGATCACGACGCGGCGGTGAGCTTTCGCAACGTATGGATCAGAAGGCTCTAAGGATATCGCCGGCCGCATGCGATAAGCTGGGGCGTCCGCCGCGGCCGGTTCGTCGGGCGAGCCGGGGCGGCGGATCGTGTCGCATCGAGAAGAGGACGCATGTCCAATATACGCAAGGTCGCCGAACTGGCGGGCGTCTCCGTGGCCACGGTGTCGCGGACCCTCAAGTCGCCGGATATCGTGTCGCCGGCCACCCGCGACAAGGTGCGCCGAGCCATCGAGGCCTCGGGCTATCGCCCCAACCAGATGGCCGTGCAGTTCCGCTCCCGGCGCAGCCACAACCTGGCGGTGCTGGTGCCGACCATCGCCAACACCTTCTTCGCCCGGGTGATCGCCGGGGTCCAGCAGGCGGCCCGCGAGCAGGGCTACGGCGTGCTGCTGTGCAACACCCTGGGGCAGGAAGAGGACGAGATCCAGTACGCCGGCATGGTGGCCGCCCGCCAGGCCGACGGCGTCATCCAGCTGCGCGCCTTCAACCCCTTTCCGGACGATGCCGTCGAGCCGGGCCGGCCGCTGCCCATGGTCAACGCCTGCGAGGTGCTCGACGACGCCCCTTGCCCGACGCTCCGGATCGACAACCGGGCGGCGGCGCGTACCCTCACCGAGCATCTGATCGCGCTGGGCCACCGGCGCATTGCCATGATTCAGGGGCCGCGGCGCAGCCCGCTGACCCGCGATCGCGTGGCAGGCTATCGCGATGCGCTGGCGGCCGCGGGCATCGCGCCCGACGAGACCCTGCTGTGCCCCGGCGACTTCACCCCGGCTTCCGGACATGCGGCGGCGGGCAGCCTGCTGGCCGTCGAGTCGCCGCCGACCGCGATCTTCTGCGAGAGCGACGAGATGGCCATCGGCGCCATCAGTCGCCTCCGGCAGGCGGGGCTGTCGGTGCCCGCCGACGTCTCGGTGGCCGGCTTCGACGATATCGCCTTCGCCTCCTACAGCGATCCGGCGCTGACCACCATCGCCCAGCCCGCCGAGGCCTTCGGGCGTCGCGCCGTGGAGATGCTGATCGCTATCCTGGAGGGGCGCGGCGAGGTCGCGCCCAGGGTCGTGCTGCCCCACGAGCTGGTGATTCGCGACAGCACCGCGCCGCCCCGCGACGACATCCGGGACCGCGGATAGCGCCATCGGCTACCCTGTTCGGCAACCGCGCCGCATCTCCCTGAGAGGAACGTCATGAATCCGACCCGTCGCCGCCTGCTCCAGGCGCTTTCCTTGTTTCCCGCGCTGCCACTGGTTGCCTCGTGGCCCGGCCTCGCCATGGCCCAGGAGGCACGCCTGCCGCGGGTGCCGCTGACGGTGCACGGCGAGGCGGGCCCCCGGCGGCTGACCGTCGAGGTGGCGCGCCGCCTGGCCGAGCGCGCCCAGGGGCTGATGGGGCGCGAGCGTCTGCCGCAGGATGCCGGCATGCTGTTCCTCTACGACCGTACCCAGCCGTCGCGCAACGGCTTCTGGATGTACCGCACCCTGATCCCGCTGGACATCGCCTTCATCGACGAGGCCGGGCGCATCGTCGATATCCGTCGCATGGCGCCCTGCACCTCGGCGTCGGCCCGGGACTGCCCGGTGACGCGCCCGGATGCGCCCTATCAAGCGGCGCTGGAGGTCAATGCCGGCGTCTTCGAGGCGCACGGTATCGCGGTGGGCGACTGCGTCAGCTGGCCCGGTGATGGCGGTGAATGTGTCATCGACGAGTCCCGGCCTCGTGCTCAGGCTGCGCCGGGCAGCTGAATCGCCGGCGTCATTCTGCTGCCCGGCGTGAGAGGCGGCCACGGAAGCGCACCACGATCAGGGCGATGCCGGCCACCACCAGGCCGCCGCCGATCAGCTTGTTGGGGCCGAGCGGGTCGCCCAGCAGCAGCATGCCCAGCGCCACCGCCAGCACCGGCATCAGCAGCATCAGCGGCACCACGCGGTTGACCGGGTGGCGCCGCAGCAGGCCGTACCAGATGCCGTAGGCGACGATCGACGACATCACCGCCGTGTAGAGCACCGCGCCCCAGCCGCGCCAGCCGGCCTCGGTCAGGGCGGCCCAGTGCGCCTGCTCGAACCACCAGGATCCCAGCGCCACCTGCGGGGTGGCGAACAGCGCGATCCAGCCGGCCAGCGCCATGGGGGGCACCGGCGGGCCCTGCTTGATCAATAGCTGCGACACCGCCCAGGCCAGGGCGCTGGCCAGCAGCAGGGCGGTGGGCAGCGGGGCGGGCAGCGTCGGGCCGCCGGCCAGCACCACCACGCCGGCGAACGACAGCAGCAGGCCCGCCAGCCGCCGCGGGCCCAGCTTCTCCTTGAGAAATATCACTGCCAGCAGGGTGGCGAAGGGCGTGCCCATCTGCACCAGCAGGGCGCCGGTACCGGCCTCGGCCTGGCCGAGGCCGATGAACAGCAGGGCGAAGTGCAGGGTGCCGAAGGTCACCGACAGCAGCGCCAGGAACGGCAAGCGCGCCCGTGACACCGGATGGAAGGGCACCAGCAGGGCGGCCACCAGGGCGAAGCGCAGGGTGGTCAGCAGCAGTGGCGGAAGCTCGGTCACGCCGAGCTTGATGACGATGATGTTGAGCGCCCAGATGACGATGACGCCCAGTCCCAGGGCCAGGTCCTTGAGGGGCACGGCTCTTCCTTGATCGGTCGTGGAATGAAGCCACAGCCTAGCAGGAATCGCCGTGCCGGTGCCGCGCGTCACGACATCAGAAGGTCCAGCGGATCATGGCCTGGGGCAGCGACTCGTCGGTGTGCTCGAGGCCGAACTTGTTCTCCCAGTACTGATATTCCAGCCCCACGCCGAGGTGCTCGGTGGCGTGCCAGACCAGCTGTGGCTGGGTCAGCACCTGGGTGGCGAGATCGCCTTCCTCGGTGATGACGTCGATGAAGCCCTCGAAGCTGAAGTCGGCGCCGCCCAGTCGGAACGGCGCGTTCCAGGCCGCCGTGTACTGCATCGCGCTGCCCTCGGCGGTCTCGTCGTCGCGATACAAGGCGTACACCTTGAAAAAATCGAAGCCCGGCATCGCCACGTCGGCGGAAAGCCCTGCCATGTGGGTGGTCTTGCGCACGGACGCGTTGCGGTCGATGTCCAGCTGGCCGGTCAGATAGAGGCCGGTCAGCGGGCCGACGGACAGATCGAGGCCGGTGGCCTTGCCGATATTGCCGCGCAGGTTCCACTCCGCGTGGGTGCTGCCATGGTCCTGCTCGCTCGCGCTGCCCTGGTCGAGGTTGGTGAAATCGGCGAAGAAGAAGCTGTCGCCGTAGGTCCAGCCGGTGGCGTTGGCCACGGTGAAGATGGCGTGCTCGGCGTTGTCGATGCCGAAGCCGGCGTCGGCGGTGTCCTCGTAGTCCCAGCCGTAGAGCGCCTCGACCTTGGTGGTGCTGTAGACGGCGGCGCTGGCGCCCTGGGCCGCGAACAGCGCGGCGGCAAGGGCGAGCGGGGCGGTGGTCTTGATGGGCATCCGGGATCTCCGTTGTTGGTGTTGGTCGTGGAGTGGGCGATGCATGCTGGGCGCGTCGTGGTGCCGGGGACTGTCTGGCAGGGCCTGCTCGGTGTGGCTCGTCTCGGCGAGAGACGGGCGCTCCGCCCGGCATGACGTGCTCATTTTGTATTCAATGATGTTCATCATTGGTGGTTGTTATTGTGAACAGCCAATAGGCGTTTATAGGCATTATTGTCGACTTTATCAATATGTTTGTGTATACAATTTGGTGGTGACAATAGTGAGTCGACCAACGTCGACTCTTGTCGTGGCGGGGGACAGCAGGCATATTTTCTTTTTGTGAAGTATCCATAACGCCGATAACCGCTCCCCGCGGACACAAGGACACGCTATGCCCACCTCCCGCTCTCTCGGGCGTCTCGCCGCCACCCTGGCCGGCGCCGCCCTGCTGACCTCGACGCTGACCGCCCAGGCCCGCGAGCTTTCCGTCTCCACCGTGCTGTCCGACGCCTTCCCCTGGGGGCAGGCCGCCGAGAAGTGGGCGGAACTGGTGGAGGAACGCTCCGACGGCGAGCTGACCCTGCGCGTCTATCCCAACGCCCAGCTGGTCAGTGGCGACCAGACCCGCGAGTTCTCTGCCATGCGTTCCGGACTGATCGATCTGGCCGTGGGCTCGACCATCAACTGGTCGCCCCAGGTGCCGGCGCTCAATCTCTTTTCGCTGCCGTTCTTCCTCCCCGACGAGGACGCCGTGGACGCGGTGACCGGCGGCGAAGCCGGCGACATGATCTTCTCCGCCATCGAGGACAAGGGCGTGGTGCCGCTGGGCTGGGGCGAGAACGGCTTCCGCCAGCTCTCCAATTCCCGCACCGACATCGATGCGCCGAGCGATCTCGAGGGCCTGAAGATCCGGGTGGTGGGCTCGCCGCTGTTCCAGGACACCTTCACCGCACTGGGTGCCAACCCGACCCAGATGAGCTGGGCGGATGCCAAGCCGGCGTTGACCACCGGCGCCGTGGACGGTCAGGAGAACCCGCTGTCGGTGTTCGACGTGGCGCGCATCGATCAGGTCGGCCAGGCCCACCTGACGCTGTGGAACTACATGAACGACCCGCTGGTGTTCGCCGCCAACCGCCAGGTGTGGGGCTCGCTGTCCGAGGAGCAGCAGCAGATGCTGCGCGAGACCGCCGTTGAGGCCGGCGCCTGGGAGATCGCCAAGACCCGCGAGGAGCAGGCCGGGCGCCTGGCGGCGATCCGCGAGCGCGGCGTGACCGTCACCGAGCTCGACGAGAGTCAGTACCAGGCCTTCGTCGAGGCGACCGAGAGCGTTCACGACACCTGGGTGCCGCGCATCGGCGAGGAGATCGTCGAGGCCGCCCGCCGCGACATCGACGCGCCCTGACGCTCGCCTCACCCTCATGAGACGTCGCCCGGCCTCGGCCGGGCGACGTCGTCGTTCCTCACCCGTCAAGATCCCCCGTCATGAAACGTCCCGACGCAAGACTCGAGCGCGTGCTCGCGACCCTGGCCATCCTGATCATCGGCCTGATCAGCCTGGCCAACGTGGTGGTGCGCTACGTCACCGACGCCTCCTTCGCCTTCACCGAGGAATTCTCGGTGTTCCTGCTGGTGCTGCTGACCTTCGCCGGCGCCTCGGTGGCGCTGCGCCGCCATCGCCATATCCGCATCGCCCTGCTGGAGCGGGCCCTGCCGCCGGGGCCGCGGCGCGCGCTGATCCTGTTCCAGGGCCTGTGCGGGCTGGTCGTGCTGGGGCTGGTGGCCTGGTACGGCGGCAAGCTGGCGTGGCAGGAATACCAGTGGGAGACCCTGTCGCCGGGCCTGGGACTGCCCCAGTGGTGGTACCTGGTATGGCTGCCGCTGCTCGCCGGGCTGATGCTGTGGCGCCAGTGCCAGCAGACCCTCGACCGCCTGCGCGGAGGGCTCGACGATGAGTCCTGACCTGTGGATGCTGCTGGCCTTCGCCGGCCTGCTGATCGCCGGGGTACCGGTGGCCTTCTCGCTGGGGCTGTCCGGGGCGGTGGGCATCGTCGCCGGGCTGTCGCCGGCGATGCTGGCGACGCTGGGCACCAACACCTACAACAGCGTCGCCAAGTACCCGCTGATCGCCATTCCGCTGTTCATCCTCACCGGGCTGATCTTCGAGCGTGCCGGGGTGGCGGCGCGACTGGTGCGCTTCGCCCAGGCGCTGATCGGCCCGCGCCACGGGGGCCTGGCGCTGGTGGCGGTGCTGGTGTGCATGATCATGGGCGGCATGAGCGGCTCCGGCCCGGCCGATGCCGCGGCCGTGGCCATGGTGATGCTGCCCAGCATGACCAAGGCCGGTTATCCCAGGCCCTTCTCGGCGACGCTGATCGCGGCGTCGGCCTCCACGGCGATCCTGATTCCGCCCTCGGTGGCGCTGATCCTGTATTCCATCGTGGTGCCGGGAGTGGACCTGCGGGCGCTGTTCGCCGCGGGCCTGTTTCCGGGCATGCTGGCCGGGGCGGCGCTGCTGGTGCCGGCCTGGTGGCTGTCGAAGCGTAACGGCTGGGAGGCCCCCGGCGAGACGGAGCGTCCGCCGATCGGCGAGAGCTTCCGCCAGGCGATCCCGGCGCTGTTCGCCCCGGTGCTGATCCTCGGCGGGCTGCGCTCGGGACTGTTCACGCCCACCGAGGCGGCGGTGGTGGCGGTGGCCTATGGCGTGGTGGTGGGCCTGTGGCTGACCCGCGAGCTCGGCTGGCGCGACCTCTGGGCGCTGCTCGGCGAGGCCGCGGTGATCTCCGGGGTGGTGATGCTGATCATCGCCCTGGCCGGCATCTTCGCCTGGGCCGGCACCATGCTGGGCACCTTCCGCCACCTGGCGGAGTGGGTGATCGGGCTGTCGGACAACGGCACGCTGCTGCTGGTGCTGATCATGCTGGCGGTGCTGCTGGCCGGGATGCTGCTGGATGCCATCTCGATCTACCTGATCATGATGCCGATCCTGGTGCCGGTGATGCAGCACTTCGGCTGGAACCCGGTGTGGTTCGGCATCCTGCTGGCGATGAACATCGCCATCGGCCAGTTCACGCCGCCGGTGGCGGTCAACCTGATGGTCACCACCGAGGTGGCGCGGGTGCGCCTGGAGCAGACCGTGGGCTGGGCGCTGGTGTTCGTGGCGGCCATGGCCAGCGCGCTGGCGCTGGTGGTGATCTTCCCGCAGCTCGCCCTGTGGTTGCCGGAGCTGTTGGGCTACAACGTCTGAGTCAGCCTGCGCTCAGGGCCTCGAGGGTGTGCCGATGCAGCTCGGCGCCGGCGGCGTCGAACAGCACGAAGCGTACCTGCCTGACCGCCGGACAGTGGGGCAGGGTGGTGAGCACGGTGGACAGGGCGATGCGCGCCGCCTCGGCCGCCGGATAGCCGAAGGCGCCGGTGGACAGCGCCGGAAAGGCGAGGCTCTCGATGTCATGCCGCTGCGCCAGTTCCAGGGCGTGGCGGTAGCAGTCGGCCAGCAGCGCGTCGGAGGGCTCATCGACGCCGTAGACCGGCCCCAGGCAGTGAATGACATGGCGGTTGGGCAGGCCGAAGGCGTCGGTGATCACGGCCTCGCCGGGATGGATCGGCGCCAGGGGCGCGCAGGCCTCGGCGAGCTCGGGGCCGGCGGCGCGGTGCAGGGCGCCGGCCACCCCACCGCCGCTCATCAGCCGGGCGTTGGCGGCGTTGACCACCGCCTCGATGTCGTCCTGCCGGGCGATGTCGCCCTGACGGCATTCGATGCGCGATGCGTGGGCGTGCATGTCGGGATCCTCCTGGGCTGGGTGCCCTTCCCAGTCTGGCGGCCGTCCCGGGCGGCTGACAAGGCGCCGCTTGCCGCCGCGGTGCGGGCGTTGGCCAAGGCAATGGGCCACGAACGTTGACGGCAACTACACTGGGGTGGAAGCAATAAACTCCATCGGACAGACGTTTTTTCGCTAAAGTAGGTATTGTCGAATAGATCGAACTGGCTCAGGATGCGCCGTCGATCGAATGGCTTTGCCAAACGTTTTGCCAACAACGTCAACGAGGTGCGTCAATGAAACGCCATGCTTTCTCCACCGCCGCCTTCTCCGGTGCGCTGCTGGGTGCTGCCATGTTCGCGTCGCCGGCCATGGCGCAGGACGAAGAGCAGTTCATCACCATCGGCACCGGTGGCCAGACCGGCGTGTACTACGTGGTCGGCCAGTCCGTCTGCCGCCTGGTCAATCGTCTCGACGACGCCAACATCAAGTGCAACGCGCCCTCCACCGGCGGTTCCGTGGCCAACATCAACGGCATCAAGTCCGGTGAGCTGGACATGGGCGTGGTGCAGTCCGACGTCCAGTTCCAGGCCTACAACGGCACCGGCAACTTCGAGGACGAGGCCTACGACAAGCTGCGGGCCGTCTTCCGCGTGCACGGCGAGCCGCTGACCATCCTGGCCCGCGCCGACGCCGACATCGAGACCCTCGACGATCTGGAAGGCAAGCGCGTCAACATCGGCAACCCGGGCTCCGGCCAGCGCAACACCATGGAAGTGGTGATGGACGCCAAGGGCTGGACCCAGGATTCCTTCTCGCTGGCCTCCCAGCTGGATGCCGCCGAGATGGCCTCCGCCCTGGCCGACAACAACATCGACGCCATGGCCTACGTGGTCGGCCACCCCAACGGCGCGATCCAGGAAGCCACCACCACCGTCGATTCGCGCCTGGTGCCGCTCAACGACGAGGACGTCCAGGGCATCGTCGACGAGTATCCCTACTACTCCATGTCGGTGATCCCGGGCGGGCTCTACAAGGGTAACCCGGACGACGTCGAGACCTTCGGCGTGGCGGCCACCTTCGTGACCGATTCCGATACCAGCGACGAGGTGGTCTACCAGACCGTCAAGGCGATCTTCGACAACTTCGATCGCTTCAAGCAGCTGCACCCGGCCTTCGCCAACCTGGACCCGCAGGAAATGGTCACCCAGGGGCTCTCGGCACCGCTCCACGAAGGGGCCGCGCGCTACTACCGCGAACAGGGCTGGATCGAGTGATCGTCAGCCGCTGAACCTGCGTCATTCGCCAAAGCATGCGCGGCCCTCGCCGAGGGCCGCGCATTGCGTTTGTGATTCCGAAAAAAGAGTAAAGAGAGCGTCGAGCACGCCATGTGTCATCTTAACCAACCAGGGCACGCTTATGACTGACGACAAGACAAGGGCGCCGGGCGCCGAGGTCGATCTGGAGGACATGGTCGCCTCCAGCGACTCGGGGGCGCGCAAGCCGGCGGGAACGCCGGGCAAGCTGCTGGTGAGCATCGCCGCGGTCTGGTCGCTGTTCCAGCTGTGGATCGCCTCGCCGATCCCCTTCGTGCTGGGATTCGGTGTCTTCAACGCCACCGAGGCGCGCTCCATCCACCTGGCCTTCGCGCTGTTCCTGGCCTACATGGCCTATCCGGCCCTCAAGCGCTCGCCGCGGGATCGCATCCCGCTGCTGGACTGGGGCCTGGCCTTCGCCGCGGCGTTCTGCGGCGCCTACATGTTCATGTTCTACGAACAGCTGGCCCAGCGCCCCGGCGCGCCGATCACCCAGGACGTGATCGTCGGCGTGATCGGCATCGTGCTGCTGCTCGAGGCGACGCGCCGTGCCCTGGGGCCGCCGCTGATGATCGTGGCCCTGGTGTTCCTCGTCTACAGCTTGGCCGGGCCCTGGATGCCGGGTATCCTCGCCCACGGCGGGGTCAGCCTCAACGGGCTGGTCAACCACCAGTGGCTGACCACCCAGGGGGTGTTCGGCATCGCCCTGGGCGTGTCGACCAGCTTCGTGTTCCTGTTCGTGCTGTTCGGTGCCCTGCTCGACAAGGCCGGGGCCGGCAACTACTTCATCAAGGTCGCCTTCTCGCTGCTCGGCCACTATCGCGGCGGTCCGGCCAAGGCCGCCGTGGTGGCCTCCGGCATGACCGGCCTGATCTCCGGCTCCTCGATCGCCAACGTGGTGACCACCGGTACCTTCACCGTGCCGATGATGAAGCGCGTCGGCTTCCCGGCCGAGAAGGCCGGCGCCGTGGAGGTGGCCTCCTCGGTCAACGGCCAGATCATGCCGCCGGTGATGGGCGCCGCGGCCTTCCTGATGGTCGAGTATGTCGGCATCTCCTACGTGGAGGTGATCAAGCATGCCTTCCTGCCGGCGCTGATTTCCTATATCGCGCTGGTCTATATCGTCCACCTGGAGGCCCTCAAGGCCAACATGCAGGGCCTCGAGAGCAGCAATCCGCCGAAGCCGCTGGTGCGCAAGGCGGTGGGTTTCCTGGCCGGGCTGCTGCTGATGATGATCACCGCCCTGGTGGTCTACTACGGCCTCGGCTGGCTCAAGCCGGTGCTCGGCGATGCCACGCCCTGGGTGGTCGCCGTGGTGCTGGCCGCGGTCTACGTGAGCCTGCTCAAGCTGGCCTCGGGCTATCCGGAGCTGGAGCTCGATGACCCCGACGAGCCGGTCTACAAGCTGCCCCAGACCCGCCCCACGGTGATGGTCGGCCTGCAGTACATCCTGCCGGTGATCGTGCTGATCTGGTGCCTGATGGTGGAACGCCTGTCGCCTGGGCTGTCGGCCTTCTGGGCCACGGTGTTCATGGTCTTCATCATGATCACCCAGCGCCCGATCACGGCCATGTTCCGTCACCGCAGCAACCTGGCGGCGGACGTGCGCGAAGGCTTCCACGACCTCTGGGACGGCCTGGTCACCGGTGCCCGCAACATGATCGGCATCGGCATCGCCACCGCCACGGCGGGCATCATCGTCGGCGCCGTGTCCCAGACCGGCGTGGGCCTGGTACTGGCCGATGTGGTGGAGATCCTCTCCATGGGCAACCTGCTGCTGATCCTGCTGCTCACCGCGGTGCTCAGCCTGATCCTCGGCATGGGCCTGCCCACCACGGCCAACTACATCGTGGTGTCGGCGCTGCTGGCGCCGGTGATCGTCCAGCTCGGCGAGCAGAACGGCCTGCTGGTGCCGCTGATCGCGGTGCACCTGTTCGTGTTCTACTTCGGCATCATGGCCGACGTGACGCCGCCGGTGGGGCTGGCCTCGTTCGCCGCGGCGGCGGTCTCCGGGGGCGACCCGATCCGTACCGGCTTCCAGGCGTTCTACTACAGCCTGCGGACTGCGGCGCTGCCGTTCCTGTTCATCTTCAACACCGACCTGCTGCTGATCGATGTCTCGCTGTTGCAGGGCATCCTGATCTTCGTGGTGGCGACGGTGGCGATGCTGATCTTCGCGGCGGCGACCCAGGGCTTCATGATCGCCCGCAATCGCTGGTACGAGTCGCTGCTGCTGCTGCTGGTGGCCTTCACGCTGTTCCGCCCGGGCTTCTGGATGGACATGATCCATGATCCCTACCAGGACGTGCCGCCGGCGCAGTTCGTCGAGGCGCTGGGCAACGCCGACCCCGACTCCTCGCTGCGCCTGCAGATCAGCGGCCTGGACGCCTACGGCGATCCGATGACCACCTACATGACGCTGCCGGTGCCGGACGGCGAGACCGGCGAGGATCGCCTGTCGAACCTGGGGCTGATGCTCAATGTCGAGGACGATCGTGCCATGGTCGACATGGTCACCTACGGCAGCGAGGCGGCGAAGCTCGGCTTCGACTTCGACCAGGAAATCATCCAGGTGCAGGCGCCGGTGGATCGCTGGACCAAGGAGTGGATGTGGATTCCCGCCTTCCTGGTGCTGGCCCTGGTGGTGATGCTTCAGCGGCGGCGCCGCGATCGCGGTGGCAAGCCGATCTCGGCCTGATGGAGGTGACCCATGTATAGCAAGATCCTGTTGCCGGTGGACCTCAACGAGGAGGCCTCCTGGAGCAAGGCGCTGCCCACGGCGCTGGCACTGTGCAAGAGCTTCGGTGCCTCGCTGCACGTGGTGACGGTGATGCCGGACTACCGCATGCCGCTGGTGGGGGCCTATTTCCCCGAGGACTTCGCCGCCAAGGCTCACCAGGAAGTGACCAAGGCACAGCACGAGTTCATCCAGCAGCACGTGCCGGACAACGTCCAGGTGCAGAGCGTGATCGTCGAAGGCTCGCCCTGGGAGGCGATCATCAAGGCCGCCAAGAAGCTCGACATCGACCTGATCGTGATGGCCTCCCACAACAAGCGCAAGTTCGCCGATTACGTGCTCGGTCCCAACGCCGAGCATGTGGTGCATCACAGCAAGATGTCGGTGATGATCGTGCGCTGAGGCGCGTTCCGCGTTCCGCGACGCCCACGTCCCCACCCGGGGGCGTGGGCGTCGTCGTGTCGGCGGGAATGATCCGGATCACGGCGGGGTGGCGGGGGAACGACTAGAGTAACCAGTGACAGGCGGCGATGCCGGGCCGAAGGGGCGACGGCGGTCGCCTGCTCGACCCGGCAAATCCGGGACTCCAGCGTCGGCAAACGGGGGTGTCACCATGTGTGCAGCAGCCACGAAGAGCGGCGGTAAGGACAGTTCTCAGGTGCGAATCCGCATTCGTCCGATCGGCATGGACAAGCCTCGAATCTGGCTGGCCGAAGGGTTCGCCGACTTCCGGCGTGCCACGACGGTGAGTCTGGCCTACGGGCTGTTCTGGGTGGGGCTGAGCCTCGCCATCACCGCGGGGGCCTTCGTGCTGGGGCTGTGGCACTGGCTGCTGCCGCTGATCGCCGGTTTCATGTTCCTCGGTCCGCTGGTGGCGGTAGGCTCCTACGGCATCAGCCGGGCGCTGGAAGCCGGGCGCGAGCCGACCCTCGGCGACGCCTTCGGTGCCTGGACCGGCCATGTCGGCTCGCTGGCGATGATGGGCGTGATGATGATGATCTTCTTTCTCGCCTGGATCCGCCTCGCCACCCTGCTGTTCGCGCTGTTCTTCGGCCTCGGCGCCCCGGACCCGGCGACTCTCTACGCGACGCTGCTGACCACGGTGGAAGGGCTCGGCATGCTGGCCGTGGGGACGGCGGTCGGGGCGCTGCTGGCCTTCGGCGCCTTCGCCATCAGCGTGGTGGCCATTCCGACCCTGATGGACCAGGACCTGACCTTCATGGAGGGCATCGAGGCCAGCATCCGGGCGGTGGCCGGCAACCTGCGCCCGATGATGCTGTGGGCCGCCATCATCACCGGGTGCGTGATGGTCGGGGTGGCCACCTTCTATATCGGCCTGGCGCTGATCCTGCCGGTGCTCGGCCATGCCAGCTGGCACGCCTATGAGGACCTGGTGCGCATCGATACCGACGAGGGGGATACGCGGGCCTGAGCCGCAGGCGCGCGCTTCCGCTGCCGTGCCTGACGGCGTGGCGGGATTCGCGTAATCTTGGCGCCGAGACTGCCAATCCGGAGCCCCGACATGCGCCTTCGACGCCTGCTGCCCTTGATCCTGGTCCTGCCCTGGTGCCTGGCGGCGACCGCCGCCGAGCCCCTGCCCGAGCCCGAGGGGCGCGTGATGCTGACCGTCAGCGGCGACATCACGCGCACCAACGGCGAGGGCAAGGCGCGCTTCGATCGCGCCATGCTCGAGGCCCTGCCGTCCCGTATCATCGAGACTCACACCCCCTGGCACGAGGCGTCGGCCCGCTACGAAGGCCCGCTGGGCGAGGCGATATTCGAGGCGGTGGGCGCACGGGGCGACCAGGCCAGGGTGATGGCGCTGAACGGCTTCGAGGCCGAGGTGCCGCTCAGCGACTTCACCCGCTACGGCGTCATCCTGGCGATGACGCGCGACGGGGAGCCCATGCCGATCCGCCGCTTCGGCCCCCTGTTCGTGCTCTATCCCTTCGACGAACGCCCCCACCTGCTCAACGAGGAAACCCGCTTTCGCTCGGTGTGGCAGGTCGTGCGCATCGAGATCCACTGACCGACGAGGAGCCGCCCGGTGCGCCATTCTCCGCTGCGCCTGAAGCTCGGCGTCGTCGCGGCCCTGCTGCTGTTCGTCGCCGCCATCCTGCTGGTCGGACTGGTCGCCTGGCGCCAGGACAGCCTGGTCTGGCGGGTCGGCGGCGATACCGTCTGGCACGCCTACAAGCTCGACCGTGACGCCGTCGAGCTGCGCAGCTACCTGGCCATGAGCGAGGCGGCCCCCGAGGCCCTCGACGAGGCGCGGTTGCGCTTCGAGCTTCTTTACAGCCGGCTGACGCTGCTGCGTGGCGGCAAGATCGCCGATCTCATCGATCGGGTGCCCGGCTCCGAGTCGCTGGTCGACGAGATCGAGCAGCAGCTGCAAGCGCTGGACAGGCGGCTGCAGGGGCTCAATACCCTGACCCCGGTCGCCCGCCAGGACATGATCGAGCGCCTGGGCAGGATCAGCCGGCCGGCCGAGCGGTTGATCATCACCATCAACGGGCATCTGGCGAGCGTCTCGACCCACGAGCGTGATCGCCTGCAGTGGCTCTATGGCCTGTTGCTGGCGCTGATCCTGGGCATGAGCGTGGCGGCCATGCTGGTGGTGACCTTCCTGATTCGCGAGGCCCGTGACAACGCCGCCGCGCGTCGCGCCCTGGAATCGCTCAGCCGCGAGCTGGAGACCACGGCGCGTCGCGCCGAGTCGGCCAGTCAGGCCAAGTCCGAGTTCCTCGCCACCGTCAGCCACGAGATCCGCACGCCGCTCAACGGCGTGATCGGCATGAGCGACCTGCTGGTGGAGCAGTCCCTGCCCGAGCGGGCCCGTCATTACGCCGACACCATCCATGAGAGCGCCAGCCGCCTGATGGAACTGATCAACGATATCCTCGACTTCTCCAAGATCGAGGCCGGTCGCCTGGAGCTCGAGCATCGCACCCTGAATGTGTCCGAGCTCGTCGATGGCGCGGTATCGCTGTTTCGCCCCCACGCCGAGGCCCGTGGCCTGCGGCTCGAGCGAATCCTCGATCCGACGCTGCCGGCCCATGTCATCAGCGACCCCGGCCGGCTGCGTCAGGTGCTGCTGAACCTGCTGTCCAACGCCTTGAAGTTCACCGACGAGGGGACGGTTCGCGTCGAGGTGGAGCGCGACGGCGAAGGGGAGCTGTGCTTCGCGGTGATCGATACCGGCTGTGGCATCACCGCCGATCAGCGCTCCCGACTGTTCGAACCCTTCCGCCAGGGCGATCCCGGCACGGCGCGTCGCTTCGGCGGCAGCGGCCTGGGGCTGGCGATCAGCAAGCGACTGGTGGAGGCGCTAGGCGGCGAGATCGGCATGGAAAGCCGGCCCGGCGAGGGCAGCCGCTGCTGGTTCCGGGTGCCGTTGCTCGAGGCGGCGGCTCCGGCAGAGGCCTCGACGACCGCGCTGGCCTTGGACAGCCCCGCCCTGCACGACGCCCGCCTGCTGGTGGTCGAGGACAATCCGGTCAACCAGCAGGTGGCGCTGGCCATGCTCACCAAGCTTGGGTGTCGCGCCAGCCTGGCGAGCTCCGGCGCCGAGGCCCTGGCGAGCGTCGCCCAGGAGCGCTTCGATCTGGTGTTCATGGACGTGCAGATGCCGGACATGGACGGCCTCGAGGTGACCCGGCGCATCCGCTCACGGGGCGGCTGGCTGGCCGACATGCCGATCGTGGCGATGACCGCGGGCGGGCCGCTGGGCGATCAGGCGCGCTGCCTGGCGGCGGGCATGAACGGCTATCTGGCCAAGCCGCTGTTGCAGGCCTCGCTGCTCAAGGTGCTGCATCGCCATCTGGCATGTCGGGAGACGCTGGCACGACCGGCCTCGCCGACGCTCTCCGGCGAGCCCGTGACGGCGGCGGAGCCGACGCTGGACGACGAGGCGATGGCGGCGCTGCGCGAGAGTCTCGACGCCGAGGCGATGGTGGCGCTGGTGGCGCGCTATCGCCAGGAAGCCGAGGGGCATCTCGCGTCGCTGGACGCCGCCTTCGCCGCGTACCAGGCCGAGGACGTGCAGCGCCTGGCGCATCAGCTCAAGGGCGAGTCCGCCACCCTCGGGGCGGTACGGGTGGCCGCGCTGGCCGCCCGGCTGGAGCATGCCGCCCGGGACGATGCCCTGGCCGGCGAGGAGGCGACCCTGGCCGCCCTGCGCCGGCGGCTGGACGAGGCCCTGGCGGCGTTGGAGGGCGAGACCGCCGCTCCCTGAGCCTGGCATCGGACGCGGGGCGTTGTGGCCGTGGCCGGCCGCCGCCTACACTGCGCAGATCGTCGTCTCGCGAGGTCGCCATGCCCGCTGCTTCCGCCTCTCCCGCTTCTTCCCACCGGCCCGCCTCGCCGCGCACGGCCGCCAGCGACAGCCTCGACCCCGAACGGGCCGCCGCCGAGCTGTCCGAGGCGCTGGCCGGGCCAGCGCTCGGCTTCGTGCTGTTCTTCTGCAGCGCCGACTATCCGCTGGCGGCACTCGGCGAAGCCCTGGAGCGTGCCTTCGCCCCTGTGCCCCTGGCCGGCTGCACCACGGCCGGCGAGATCACTCCCGTGGGCTACGGCCGCGGCTGCATCGTGGCCATCGGCTTCGACCGGCCCGAGTTCGCCATCGCCTGCGCGCGGGTCGCCGACCTCGACGCCTTCGCGCTGCCCCAGGCGCAGCGGATGGTCGACGGCCTGCTCGCCGACTGTCGTCGCCGGTCGCCCGGCGACGACGTTCGTCCCTTCGTGCTGACCCTGCTCGATGGCCTCTCCAGCCGCGAGGAGCAGGTGCTGTCGACCCTCGAGGCCGCGCTCGGCGGCATCCCGAACTTCGGCGGCTCCGCCGGCGACGACAACCGTCTGAGTCACACCTACGTCTATGCCGATGGCGGCTTCCATGATGCCTCGGCGGTGGTGGTGATGATCGCCAGCCGCCGGCCCTTCGAGGTCTTCACCACCCATCATCTGCGGCCACGCCGCGAGAAGCTGGTGGTCACCGCGGTGGACCGGGAGCGGCGGCGGGTGCTGGAGCTCAATGCCGCGCCCGCCGCCGAGGAGTATGCCCGCCTGGTGGGGCGTTCGGTCACCGAGCTCGACCCCGGGGTCTTCGCCCACCATCCGCTGGCGGTGCGCATCGGCGAGTCCCACTACGTGCGCTCGATCCAGCGGGTCGACGACGACGGCGGCCTGCGCTTCTACTGTGCGGTGGAGAACGGCATCGTGCTGACCGCCATGGAGCCGGCGCCGCTTCTCGAGGAGCTTTCCGGAATGCTGGAGGGGCTGGAGCGACGCCTCGGGCCGCCGGCGCTGATCCTCGGCTGCGACTGCTTCCTGCGGCGCCTGGAGCTGGAGGCCCAGGGGCGGATGGAGGAGGCCTCGCGTCGGCTGGCCGAGGCACGGGTGGTGGGCTTCAACACCTACGGCGAGCAGCACCAGGGACGGCACATCAACCAGACCTTCACGGGGGTGGCGATTGGATCTCGGGACTGAGCGAGCGGACATCGAGCCCGCCACCGAGCGCGAACGCGCGCTGGTGGAGGAGAACGCGCGACTGCGGCGCATCTGCGGCGCGCTGATCGAGCGGGTGGAATCCGCCGGCATGGCCGACGGTGCGCCCTACGGCGCCTTCGAACACGCCGTGCTGCTCGCCGAGCAGGTGCGCGAGCGCACCGACAGCCTGCATCGCACCCTCGAGGCGCTGGAGGAGGCCCGGGCCGAGGCCGAGGCGGCCAATCGTTCCAAGACCCGTTTCCTGGCCGCCGTGAGCCACGACCTGCTGCAGCCGCTCAACGCCGCCCGCCTGTTCGCCAGCGCCCTGGAGGACCAGGCCCTGCCCGAGGCGGCGGCGCGCCAGGTCGGCCATATCGGCCGTTCGCTCAAGGACGTCGAGGCGTTGCTCGGCACCCTGGTGGACATCTCGCGGCTGGACGCGGGCGTGCTGACGCCGGATATCGCGACCTTCCCGGTGGCCGAGCTGCTCGACGTCATCGCCGAGGAGTTCCGCCAGCTGGCCGGTGCCCGGGGGCTCGACTTCCGCTACGTGCCCAGCGAGGCCGTGGTCAGCTCCGACCTGGCGCTGCTCGCCCGGGTGGTGCGCAACTTCCTGACCAACGCGGTGCGCTACACCGAGCACGGCCGGCTGCTGCTGGGCTGCCGGCGCCGCCGCGACGGGCTCGAGATCCTGGTCGGCGATACCGGGCCCGGCATCGACGAGGCCCAGCAGCAGGCGATCTTCCTCGAGTTCCGTCGCGCCGTGAGCGAGCCGGCCGAGGGCGATCGCGGCCTGGGGCTGGGGCTCGCCATCGTCGACCGCATCGCCGCCATGCTCGATCACCCGCTGCATCTGGCCTCGCGGCCGGGGCGCGGGGCGCTGTTCTCGATCCGGGTGCCCTATGGCCGGCGCGAGGAGGCGCCGACGGCGGAGGTGCCGCCGGGCATGCACGATCTGTCCGGCGCGCGGATCTGGGTGCTCGACGACGACCCGGCGATCCTCGAGGGCATGGCGGCGCTGCTGGAGGGCTGGGGCTGTCGGGTGCGCTGCGCGGCCACGCCGGCGGCGCTGGAGGCCGCCGGCCGGCGCGAGCGCGCCGACCTGCTGCTGGTCGACTACCAGCTGGCGCCAGGCGACCCGGACGGTCTCAGCGTGGCGGACCGGCTGCGCCGACGCCACCCCGGGCTCGGCGTGGTGGTGATCTCCGCTCATCAGGATGGCGAGCTCACGCAGCGGGCCCGGGATCGCGGCTACGACTGCCTGCTCAAGCCGGTGAAGCCGCTGCGGCTGAGGCTGTTGATCGCCCATCGGCTGGAGGCGGGCGGCGCCTAGTCGTGCTGTGGCGTCGTGGGCGACAGGCGTGCCAGCCGGGCGGCCAGCTCACCCTGGTCGGCGGCCAGGATGGCCTGGACCCGGCTGCCGACGTTGAGCTTGCGCAGGATCGCCGAGACATGCGTCTTGACCGTGGTCTCGGCGATGTCGAGATCCCGGGCGATCACCTTGTTGGCGTCGCCCCGCACCAGGCGGGCGAGCACCTCGAGCTGCTTGTCGGTGAGGGCGTCCAGCGGCGAGGGCGCCTCCGGGGTGGGGGGTGCGGCGAACGAGGCATGATCCTCCAGCGTGGGCGAAGGCGGACGGCGCATGATGTCCGGGGGCAGGTAGATCTGGCCGCTCAGCACCTGGCGCAGCGCCTCGAGCATCGCGCGGCGCGGCGTCGACTTGGGAATGTAGCCCACCGCGCCCAGGGCGATGGACTCGAGGATCAGGTTGCGTTCGCGCTCGGCGGAGACCACCACCACCGGCAGCGCCGGACAGGCCTCGCGCAGCCGCTCGAGCCCGGCCAGCCCGGCGGCATCGGGCAGCCCCAGGTCGAGCAGCAGCAGGTCGAGCTCTTCGCTCTCCTCGGCGATGCCCTTCAGGGCATCCTCGAGGCTGCCGGCCTCGAGCAGCCGACAGTTGGGCAGGCCGGCACGAATCGCCGCGCCGATCGCCTCGCGAAACAGTGGGTGGTCGTCGGCCACCATCAGGGTGTTCATGGGGGACTCCTTGGAACGCTCGGGCGCCGGTCCGTCTTTCCCTGGGCCCTCCTACCGAAGGAGGAGGCGTTCTCCTGCCATCGCAGTATGTCCTAGACGTCGGGGCTGGCCAAGACTGGGGTGGCAGTCACATAACCACAACAGCGGGAGACACGCCATGATCTACGCCAACCCCGGAAGCCCCGAGTCCGCGGTGAGCTTCGACGCGCGCTACGGCAACTACATCGGCGGCGAGTTCGTGCCGCCGGTCAAGGGCCAGTATTTCGACAACGTCAGCCCGGTCAACGGCAAGCCGTTCTGCGAGATTCCCCGTTCCACCGTCGAGGACATCGACAAGGCGCTGGACGCCGCCCACGCCGCGGCACCGGCCTGGGGCAAGACCTCGGCCGCCGAGCGCGGCAATATCCTGCTGAGGATCGCCGACCGCATCGAGCAGAACCTCGAGCTGCTGGCCGTGGCCGAGACCTGGGACAACGGCAAGGCAGTGCGCGAGACCCTGAACGCCGACCTGCCGCTGGCGGTGGACCACTTCCGCTACTTCGCCGGCTGCATCCGCGCCCAGGAAGGCACCGCGGCGGACATCGACGCCAATACCGTGGCCTATCACTTCCACGAGCCGCTGGGCGTGGTGGGGCAGATCATTCCCTGGAACTTCCCGATCCTGATGGCGGTGTGGAAGCTGGCGCCGGCGCTGGCCGCGGGCAACTGCGTGGTGCTCAAGCCCGCCGAGCAGACCCCGGCCTCGATCCTCAAGCTGATGGAGCTGATCGGCGACCTGCTGCCGCCGGGCGTGGTCAACGTCGTCAACGGCTACGGCGCCGAGGCCGGCCAGGCGCTGGCCACCAGCACCCGGATCGCCAAGATCGCCTTCACCGGCTCGACCCCGGTGGGCTCGCACATCCTCAAATGCGCCGCCGAGAACATCATTCCCTCCACCGTGGAGCTGGGCGGCAAGTCGCCGAACATCTACTTCGCCGACATCATGGACGCCGAGCCCGAGTTCATCGACAAGGCCGCCGAGGGCCTGGTGCTGGCCTTCTTCAACCAGGGCGAGGTGTGCACCTGCCCGTCGCGGGCGCTGATCCAGGAAGACATCTACGACGCCTTCATGGCCAAGGTGATGGAGAAGGTCGCGACCATCACTCGCGGCAACCCGCTGGACACCGACGTCAAGGTCGGCGCCCAGGCCTCCCAGGAGCAGTTCGACAAGATCATGTCGTACATGGAAGTGGCCCGCGAGGAGGGCGCCGAGTTCCTGACCGGCGGCGACAAGGAGCACTTCGATCCGGCCTATGACAGCGGCTATTACATCCAGCCGACCCTGCTCAAGGGCCACAACAAGATGCGCGTCTTCCAGGAGGAGATCTTCGGCCCGGTGGTGGCGGTGACCACCTTCAAGAACGAGGAAGAGGCGCTGGCCATCGCCAACGACACCGAGTTCGGCCTCGGCGCCGGGGTCTGGAGCCGCGACATCAACGTCGCCTTCCGCATGGGCCGCGGCATCCAGGCCGGCCGGGTGTGGACCAACTGCTACCACCAGTATCCGGCCCACGCCGCCTTCGGCGGCTACAAGAAGTCCGGCGTCGGCCGCGAGACCCACAAGGTCGCCCTCGAGCACTATCAGCAGACCAAGAACCTGCTGGTCAGCTATGACACCAATCCCCTCGGCTTCTTCTAGGAAAGACTGACGTGTCGCTGTGCCAGTGACATGGCGCCGTCATTCCCGGAAAGCCCCGACCCCGGGCATCGAACCCGGGGCATTCCCTCCCTGACGCAGCCTGCTCCGTCGCCTCCGGCGGCGGGGCTCTCCTACCCGTTGTTGAGGAGAAAGCACATGGACAGCACGATGCAAGCCGCCGTGGTGCGGGCCTTCGGTGAGCCGCTGAGTCTCGAGGAGGTCGAGGTGCCGCGGCCCGGGCGCGGCGAGATCCTGGTCAAGGTGGCCGCCTCCGGCGTCTGCCACACCGATCTTCACGCCGCCCACGGCGACTGGCCGGTCAAGCCCGAGCCACCCTTCATCCCGGGGCACGAGGGCGTCGGCCACGTGGCCGCGGTGGGTGAGGGCGTGACCCATCTCAGGGAAGGCGACCGGGTCGGCGTGCCCTGGCTGTATTCCGCCTGCGGCCACTGCGAGCACTGCCTGGGCGGCTGGGAGACCCTCTGCGAATCGCAGCAGAACACCGGCTACTCGGTGAACGGCGGCTTCGCCGACTACACCCTGGCCGATGCCGGCTACGTGGGGCGTCTGCCGGACAACGTCGACTTCCTCGAGATCGCGCCGGTGCTGTGCGCCGGGGTCACCGTCTACAAGGGCCTCAAGATGACCGACACCCGCCCCGGCCAGTGGGTGGTGATCTCGGGCATCGGCGGGCTCGGCCACATGGCGGTGCAGTACGCCCGGGCCATGGGGCTCAACGTCGCCGCGGTGGACATCGACGACGACAAGCTGGCGCTGGCCAGGCGCCTGGGCGCCAGCGTGACGGTCAACGCCCTGACCACCGATCCGGCGGCCTACCTGAAGCGCGAGATCGGCGGCGCCCACGGCGTTCTGGTCACCGCGGTCTCGCCCAAGGCCTTCGAGCAGGCCCAGGGCATGGTGCGCCGCGGCGGCACCATCTCGCTCAACGGCCTGCCGCCCGGCGACTTCCCGCTGCCGATCTTCGATACCGTGCTCAACGGCATCACCGTGCGTGGTTCCATCGTCGGCACCCGCCAGGACCTGCAGGAGGCCCTGGACTTCGCCGGCGAGGGCAAGGTCAAGGCCACCGTCCACGGTGACCGGCTGGAAAACATCAACGACGTCTTCCAGCGCATGATCGACGGCAACATCGAGGGCCGGGTGGTGCTCGACATGCAGTAGGCCGTGGGCGAGCCAGGGCCCGGCAAGCGGCAACAGAACGAGGCGGGGCACGACGTGAGTCGTGCCCCGCCTTCTTTCGATGCTCGGTCGGGCATGCCTCGGGCATCGAGCGGGACAAGGAACCGATAGGCGGGCCGGACACGACGACGGCGACCCGAGGGTCGCCGTCGCCAGGGCACGGAGCGTCAGACTCAGGCCGGATTCAGGTCCTGGGGCGGTTCGCCCACCGAGCCCGGCATCGCCTGGACGTTGGCGTTGTCCTGACCGGCCCGGGCCAGGAAGTAGAGATGGCGCTCGTACTCGGTGACCACGTTATGGATCACCTGGGCCCGGGTGTAGCCGTTGAGGTCCTGCTCAAGCCCGCCCTCGTTGAGGTAGACGTCGAAGCGCACGTAGTAGTCGTCGTCCACCGGCAGGAAGCTCGGGGTGCGTAGGCGGTGGGCGCGGACCTGGTAGACGAAGCTGGCGGCGTCGTCGAAGTCCACCTGCAGGGTCAGCTGGCGCAGCGGCTCGCCCTCGACGGCCTCCTCGGTCACCGTGGCCGTCTGGCCGCGGCTCTCCAGCTCCTCGGCGAACTGGCGCAGGGCCGGCCGGATGGCGTGCTCGAGGGTGGCGGCGGCGCCGGCGCGGTTGGAGGTGTCCAGCGCCCGGTCGAGGCGCTCGCGCCAGTCGCTGTGGGTGCCGGTGGCGCCGATCTGGCGGCGGGTGTCGGCCTTGGTGCACTCCAGCTTCAGGGCGCGGCTCATGCCGGCCATGATGGCGAAGATCACCAGCGAGAAGGGCAGGGCGGTGATCACCACCGCGCTTTGCAGCGCCGAGAGGCCGCCGGCCATCAGCAGCGCCACGGTCACCAGGCCGATGGTGGCCGACCAGAACACGCGCAGGCGGATCGGGGCGTCGTGGTTCACGTCCGACAGGATGGAGGTGAAGTTCGCCAGCACCAGGGCGCCGGAGTCGGCGGAGGTGACGAAGAACACGATGCCGAGGATGGTCACCACCGAGGCGGTGATGCCGATGTACGGATACTGTTCCAGGAAGGTGTAGATGGTGGTCTGCGGCGCGCTCAGCGCCTGCTCGCCGAGTTCGACGAGGCCCTGGTTGGCGACCATCTCGATGCCGCTGTTACCGAAGATCGACATCCAGGCCATCATGAAGCCGAGCGGCAGCAGCAGGGCGCCGAGCACGAATTCGCGGATGGTGCGGCCGCGCGAGATGCGGGCCAGGAACAGGCCGACGAAGGGCGTCCAGGCGATCCACCAGCCCCAGAAGAAGATGGTCCACCAGCCTTTCCACTGCTGGGCATCCTCGCCGGCGAAAGCGTAGGTGTCGAAGCTCTTGCCGACGAAGCTGCTCAGGTAGTCGCCGGCGTTGAGCACCATGGCATCGAGCAGGTGCAGGGTGTTGCCGGCGAACAGCACGAACAGCAGCAGCGCCACGGCCAGCGCCATGTTGAACTCGGACAGGCGGCGGATGCCCTTCTCGACCCCGGTGATCACGGAGATGGTGGCCAGGATCATCACCAGCACGATCAGCACCACCTGAGTGGCCAGGCTCTCGGGCACGCCGAACATGAAGGTCAGGCCGTAGTTCAGCTGCATCACGCCGATGCCGAGGCTGGTGGCGATGCCGAACACGGTGGAGATCACCGCGGTGATGTCCACGGCATTGCCGATCGGGCCGTTGATGCGCTTGCCGAGCAGCGGGTAGAGGGCGCTGCGGATGGCCAGCGGCAGGCGATGGCGATAGCTGAAGTAGGCCAGCGCCATGCCCATCAGCACGTACATGCCCCAGCCGGACAGGCCCCAGTGAAGGAAGGTCTGCGGCACGGCGGCGCGCATGGCCGCGGCGCTCTCCGGCGCCATGTCCGGCGGCGTTAGATAGTGCGACAGCGGCTCGGCCACGCAGAAGAACAGCAGGTCGATGCCGATGCCCGCGGCGAACAGCATCGAGGCCCAGGACAGCAGCGAGAACTCGGGCCGGGCGTGGTCGGGGCCGAGTCGGATGTTGCCGACGCGTGAGCAGCCGATGGCGATCACGAAGACCAGATAGACCACGGCGGCCAGCATGTAGTACCAGCCGAAGGTGTCGCTCACCCAGGCCAGGGCGGCGTCGAAAAAGGCGCCGGCCTCCTCGGTGAACGTCATGGTCAGCACCAGGAAGACCAGAATGCCTGTCACGCTGCCGTGAAAGACGGTGCGATTGATGCGATCTCGTCGCTCGGGATGGGCGGTGTAATCCGACATTCGCAAATGACTCCTGTCGCAGGGGTGACTTCTTTTTTTGAATGAACGTTCAAATAAAATACGCACATCCCCTGATGCCTGCAACAGCACGGATCGCAAGGCGAAGTATTCTTTTGCTTTCGGACACGAAAACGCCCGGCCAGTGGCCGGGCGTGGTGTGCTGTAACTTTATGAAATTTAATCGTTAATAGGCGTCTTGCTCGGCCCGCTCGGGACCGCCATGCGAGCCGGGCTTGCCGTGATGGCCTCGCTCGCCGCGATGGCCCGGGCCGTCATGGGGCGGGCGCATGGCCTGCTCCAGCTCGGCGATCTGGGTCTCGCTCAGGAGCTCGGCCAGGGCATCATGGTGCTGGTCGCGCATCGCCTTCCAGGCCTGGCGGCGTTCGTCTCGCGAGTCGAACGACTGGGCCTTCAGCGCCTGGGCATCATCCATGAAGGCGTGGTGCAGCTCGTCCAGCGACTGGCGGGTCTCGTCGTCCAGGTCCCAGCCGTCGATCACCGCATCGACCCGGGCCTTGATCGCCTCCCGCGCCTCGGTGCGATGTTCCTGGCGGATCTGCTGGCGGGCCTCGTCCAGGGCCGCGCGCTGCTCGTCGTCGAGGATCCCGTCGATCTGCTCGCGATAGTCCTGACGCAGTGCCTGGATGGCCTCGCGATGCGCCTGCTGGGCCTCGGCGAGCTCGTCACGGGTCTCGGCATCGATGCCGGCGCGGTCGAACAGTGCCTCGCGCTGCTCGGCGTGGAAGCCGGGCTGGCCATGGGCCTCGCCGTGGGCGGGGGCGGCGCTGGCGGAGAACGCCAGCGGCGCGATGGCGGCGGCCAGCAGGGCGGGGGCGAACAGCGTGCGGGTCAGGTGCGTCTTCTTCATCTCGGGCAATCCTCTTGGCCTCGAATGGACACCTTCACTGTCGCCCCCGGGTGTGCAAGCGGTTTGCAGCCAGCGTGCAAACTTCGAGGACGCCGTCCGGCTCGTGCCCTGTCACTCCTCCGGCTGGTACTTGTAGCCGACGCCGTAGACCGAGCGGATGATCTCGCGCTCGGGCCAGATCTCGGCGATCTTCTTGCGCAGTTTCTTGATGTGGCTGTCCACGGTGCGTTCGGAGACGATGCGATGGTCGCGGTACATGTGATCCATCAGCTGCTCGCGGGAAAAGATGCGCCCGGGGGAGTGCATCATCACCCGCAGCAGCTGGAACTCCACCGCGGTCAGCCCCAGGTCGTGGCCATCGGCCAGCGCTCGCCAGCCCTCGTCGTCGAGGCTCAGCTGGGCCTCCTCCGGTGCCTCCTCCGGCGCGGTGGCGGCGCGGCTGCGACGCAGCACGGCCCGGGCTCGGGCCACCACCTCGCGGGGGCTGAACGGCTTGCAGATGTAGTCGTCGGCGCCGAGCTCCAGGCCCAGCAGGCGGTCGACCTCCTCGACCCGGGCGGTGAGCATGATGATCGCCACGCCGGGCCAGCGCTGGCGGATCTCGCGGCACAGCGTCAGGCCGTCGGTGCCGGGCAGCATGAGGTCCAGCAGCACCAGCTCGGGCAGCACCTCGCGCTCCTCCAGCCAGGGCATCACGGCGTCGCCGTGCTCCAGGTGATGCGGCGCGAAGCCGCTGCCCGTCAGGTAGTCGGCCACCAGGCGGGCGATCTTGGGTTCGTCCTCGACGATCAGGACGGTATCGGTCGCGAGTTCCGTTGTGCTCATGCGTCTTCCTCCCTGAGCTGATGATCGGCGATGGCGGGAAAGGTCAGGGTCCAGCATAGCCCGTTGAGCGACGAGGCACTGGGCGTCATCTCGGCGCCGTGGGCACGGGCCAGGGCCATGGCGATGGAGAGGCCCAGGCCGCTGCCGCCGCTGGCGCGATTGCGCGAGCCCTCGACCCGGTAGAGGCGCTCGGTGAGCCGCGGCATCTCCGCCTCCGGCACGCCGGGCGCGCTGTCTTCCCAGCACAGCCGGTAATGGTCGCCTACCGCAGTGAGCGTGACCCGCAGCCGTCCTGGCGTGTGGGTGTAGGCACAGGTGTTGTCGAGCAGATTGGTCCACAGCTGGCGTAGGCGCTGGGTGTCGCCGCGGATCCAGGCCGGGCCGGGGATGTCGGTCTCGAGCGTGATGTCGGCATCCTTCAGCCAGGTGCCGGCCTCGTCGAGGCGATCGCCCAGGCTGGCGGCCAGGTCCAGCGGTGCCAGCTGCACCTCCAGGGCGCCGGCATCGCTCTGCGACAGCAGCCGAAGGTCGGCCACCAGGCGCTCCAGCTGCCCGACCTCCTGGCCCAGCGAGCCGAGGCTGTCGAGGTCCAGCGGACGGATGCCGTCCTGCATCGCCTCGATTTCGCCGCGCAGCACGGCCAGCGGGGTGCGCAGCTCGTGGGCGATGTCCGAGACCCAGCGGCTGCGGGCCTCGCGGCTGGCCTCCAGGGTCGCGGCCAGCACGTTGAAGTCCCGCGACAGGCTCGACAGTTCATCGCGGCCGCGTTCGGGCAGGCGGATGCTGTAGTCGCCCTCGGTGAGCCGGCGGGTGCCGAGCATCATGCCCCGGGCCCGCCGCCCCAGCCACCAGGAGAGCCCCCCCGCGAGCAGCAGCGAGGCCAGTCCCAGGGCGCCGACGATGATCGTCAGGTTGCGCTGCTGCTGTGTGAGAAAGATGCGATCCATGCGCGCCATCAGCTGCTGTGGCGGACGATAGCCGAGGGTGCCGACCCGCTCGCCGTCGCTAACGATGGGCAGCCAACGCAGCTCCGCGGCCTCGAGATCGTTGTCCGGCGGCAGGCCGATGACCGGCAGGCCGCCGGCGTCGTGGAGCACGAAGTCCTTGGGGTCGCCCAGGCGGCGTTCGATGCCCTCAGGTGGCGCCTCGCCGGGCCACAGCTGGCGGCGCACCACCTGATGCCAGGCCCGTGGCGACTGGCGCAGCCACTGCCAGTCGCCGCGCCTTGCCCACTCGTCGGCGAGCCCGGTGGCCAGGGTCTCGGCGCGGCGGGTCTGGGTCCGGTCCAGGTACTCGATGAAGCCCTGGTCGAGGCTTCTCGACACGGCAATGAAGACCAGCCCCGAGATGGCGACGTTGACGATCAGGATGATCGCGAACAGCTTGACGCCGAGTCGGGACACGGCCGGATTCAGGGCGTGGCGAAGGGACATGGCATGGGCTCTCGGCTGAACGGGCAAAGTGCCCTAGCGTAGCGCACCGGGTCACCGGGAGGATGCAATTCCGGTGCAAGTCCGCTCAGGGGCAGCTTTCGCCGATCAGCAGCTCGGTGGCCAGCAGCCGGGGGCTGGCAGGCTCCAGCCCCAGCACCATGCGTGCCGCGATGCGGCCCTTCTCGACGCTGTCCTGGCGCACCGTGGTCAGCCGCGGCGAGCGGTACTGGCCTTCGGCGATGCCGTCGAACCCGGTGATGCGCAGATCCTCGGGAATGCGAATGCCACGCCGTTCGGCCAGGGTCAGTACCGTCAGGGCGATGCGGTCGGACATGCACAGCAGCAGGTCGGGCCGCTCCTCGTCGGGGAGGTCGAGAATCGCCTCGATCACCGGGGTGCAGACATCGAAGGTGTTCTCCTCGATGTTCCACATCGGCAGCGTGGCGGGATCGATATCGTGCTCGGCGAAGGCCTGGAAGAAGCCGTCCAGGCGTGCGCGGGTGATGGTCTGATCCGCCGACAGCAGTGTCTGGTCGTCGCCGATGCGACCGTTGCAGGCCTGCTCGGTGAGGCGCAGGTTGATGATGCCGGCGCGACGCGGCGGACTCCTCAGCGCATGACAAGCGATGGCATGTGCCGCGGGCGCGTTGTCCACATGGACGCTGGCCTGACCCGAGATGTCGAAGTCCACCGCCACCTGGGGCCGTTGCGAGGGCAGGTCGCCGAGCAGCGATGGGCTGGGCATCAGGCCGTAGACGATGAAACCGTCAGCGATGCTCGCCGAGCCCGGCATGCGATCGTTCGCCTGTCGCCCGGATAGCAGCAGCAGGGTGTGGCCATGGGCGTCCAGCACCTCGGCGATGCCCGACAGCAGTTCGCTGGCCACGGCATCGTTGAGGCTGTAGGTCAGGCTCTCGGCGAGCAGTACCGCGACGATCTGCGAACGGCCGGTACGCAGGCTGCGCGCCTTGGCGTCGGGGCCGCGGTAGCCCAGCTGGCGGGCCTCGGTGAGGATCCGTTCGCGCAGGTCCTGGGACAGCTGGTCCGGGCGGTTGAAGGCGTTGGACACGCTGGCCGTGGATACGCCGAGGTGTTGGGCCAGCTCCTTCAGGGTGATGCGGCGTGACGAAGACACGGGATGGCTCGCTTCTCTGGCGGCGATACAGGGTCGCCTCTGAATCGATTTAGTTAGGGGCCTATCCTAGCCGCCCCTGGCGGCGATGAACAGTGACCGAGGGCCGCTTCATCGGCAGTATGCCCGCCCGTGCCATGGCGCGGGCGGCATGGTGAGCGGCGCCGTACGGCGTCAGGCCCAGGCCAGCCAGGCGGCGGTACCCGGTCTCAGGCTCAGCTTGCGTTCCTTCAGGGCAGGAGACGGCATGCCTGGCAGGTCGAGGGCGCGGCCCTCCTCGGGGCCGGCATCCAGCGCCTCGAGGTCGATCTCGATCGGTGCATCGCCATGGCCGAGATGTGCCAGGCACAGCAGGCGCTGGCCGCCCCGAGTGCGGATCACGCCGAAGACCTCGTCGGGCAGGGCCTCGGGAGCGATCAGCTGCTGGTCGCCCTGACGCAGGAGGTCGCTGTCGGCGCGCCGCCGGAGCAGCTGGCGGACCCGGTTCAGCAGGCTGTCGGCGTCCTTGTCCTGTCGTGCCACGGCCAGCGGCCGGTGACGCGACTCGATCGGCAGCCAGGGAGTGGCGCCTGCGTCACAGAAGCCGCCGTTGGCGGCCTCGTTCCATACCATCGGGGTGCGGCAGCCATCCCGGCCCTTGACCTCCGGCCACAGGTTGATGCCGAACGGGTCCTGCAGGTCCTCATAGGCCAGCTCGGCCTCGGGCAGGCCCAGCTCCTCACCCTGATAGAGGCACAGGCTGCCGCGTAGCGAACAGAGCACCGTCAGTGCCAGCAGGGCGCGTTCCTGGCCCCAGCTGCTGGCGCTGCGCTGGACGTCGTGGTTGGAAAGTGCCCAGCAGGGCCAGGTGTCGTCGCCGAGTTCGGCGAGGCGCGCCAGGACGTCGTGGAGCTCGCGCGCCTCACCGGTGCTGTCCAGCAGGTCGAAGGTATAGGCCATGTGCAGGCGCGATTCGCCGGCGGTGTAGGCGGCCATGGTCGGCAGCGGATCGTTGCCGCCGATCTCGCCCACGGTGGTCGAGCCCGGGTATTCGTCGAGCAGGGCACGGACACGCTCGAGGAACGCCAGATTCTCGGGCTGTTCGATGTTGTGTCGCTGGCACTGGTAGCTCTGCGGGTTGCCGGGCCGGCGTTGCGCAAGAGGCATCGGCGGATTGTCGGTGAGGGCGCGATCGTGGAAGTAGTAATTGACCACGTCGAAGCGGAAGCCATCGACGCCGAGTTCCAGCCAGAAGCGCAGGTTGTCGAGCTGCGCCTGCTGCACCTCGGGGTGGTGGAAATTGAGGTCCGGCTGGCTGGGCAGGAAGTTGTGCAGGTAGTACTGCCGGCGCCGGGCATCGAAGGTCCAGGCGCGACCGCTGAAGGCCGCCATCCAGTTGTTGGGCGGATTGCCATCGGGCTCGGGGTCGGCCCAGACGTACCAGTCGGCCCTGGGATTGGTGCGGTCCTGGCGGCTCTCCTGGAACCAGGCGTGCCGGTCGGAGCTGTGCGACAGCACCTGGTCGATGATCACCCGCAGCTCGAGTTCGTGGGCGCGATCGATCAGCGTGCGGAAGTCGCCGAGCGTGCCGAACATCGGGTCGACGTCGCGATAGTCGCTGACGTCGTAGCCGAAGTCGTCCATCGGCGAGGTGAAGAAGGGCGACAGCCAGATGGCGTCGACATTGAGGCTCGCCACGTGCTCGAGCCTCTCGGTGATGCCCTGGAGATCACCGATGCCGTCGCCGTTGGCGTCCATGAAGCTGCGTGGATAGATCTGGTAGAGGGTGGCGCCGCGCCACCAGTCGTGTCGAGCGTCGTGCTGGTCGTGAGATAACGGCATGCGCGTCTCCAGAGACGGGAGCCGGGGCTCCCGTCACCAAGGGAAAGGAAGGGTGAGGAGGGCGTCGGTTCAGGCGGCGCGACGCTGGCCGGCAAGCGCCAGTGCCCGGTCATCGGCATCGAACAGATGCACGTGCTGGAGTTCGGGAGCCAGTGCCACCCGTTGGCCGACGTCCCAGCGGCTCGGGGCCTCGCTGCGATGGATCAGCAGGGTGTCCCCGGCCTTGGGCTCGAGGTAGACGTAGACCTCGTTGCCCAGGTACTCGACGTTGACGATCTCGAAGGCGTTGTCGCCCTCCGCTTCGGTCAGGTGCAGGTGCTCGGGGCGTACGCCGAGGGTCAGGCCGGTGCCTTGGGCGGCGCTGCCAGCGTCCTGGGGCAGGGCCAGCTCGCCGAGGCCCGGGGCCTGGACCTTGCAGCCGTCGCCATCGCTGCCGAGCAGCTCCGCCGGCATGAAGTTCATGGTCGGCGAGCCGATGAAGCCGGCCACGAACTTGGTGGCCGGTTGCTGATAGAGCGTCTGGGGGCTGCCGACCTGCTCGACGCGGCCGTCGCGCAGCACCACGATCTTGTCGGCCAGGGTCATGGCCTCGACCTGGTCGTGGGTGACGTAGACCATGGTCGAGCCCAGGCGGTGGTGCAGGCGGGCGATCTCGTTGCGCATCTGCACGCGCAGCGAGGCGTCGAGGTTGGACAGCGGCTCGTCGAACAGCAGGATGCGCGGCTCCCTGGCCATGGCGCGGCCCATGGCCACGCGCTGGCGCTGGCCGCCGGACAGCGCCTTGGGCTTGCGGTCGAGCAGCTCCTCGAGCTGCAGGATGCGGGCGGTGGCCATCACTCGCTGCTCGACGGTCTCCTTGTCGGTCTTGGCCAGCTTGAGACCGAAGGCCATGTTCTCGTACACCGTCATGTGCGGGTAGAGGGCATAGGACTGGAACACCATGCCCACGCCGCGTTCGCGGGGCGGCAGGTCGTTGACCACGTCGCCGGCGATCCTGAGCTCGCCGTCGGTGATCGATTCGAGCCCGGCGATCAGCCGCAGCAGGGTGGACTTGCCGCAGCCCGAGGGGCCGACGAAGACCACGAATTCGCCGTCGCCGATCTCGAGGTCGACGTCCTTGATGATAGGGGTGTGGCCAAAGACCTTGTTGAGCTTTTCCAGGGTCACGCTTGCCATCTGGCGACTCCTCGCCGGCCCCCGGGGCCGGCGTTGTTGTGTAGTGTTAACGGTCGAGCTGGAGAAAGGCGGCCTGGTAGGGCGGCAGGGTCAGCGTCGCGCCGTCCAGATCGGCGGTGAAACCATGACCGCCGAGCAGGGGGCCGGCCATCGGCAGTGTCGTGCTACGCGTCTCGTCGTCCAGGTTGAAGACGCACAGCAGCGTCTCCTCGCCTCTCTTGCGGAGGAAACCGAGCAGGTCCTGGCCGACGTCGACCAGTTCGAGGTCGCCGTCGACCAGCGCCGGGTGTTCGCGGCGGAACGCCAGTAGCCGACGGGTGGCATTGAGCACCGAGGCGGCGTCATCCTGCTGGCGCGCCACGGCCAGCGGCAGATGGCGGGCGTCGACCGGCAGCCACGGCTCCACGGCCTCGGCGGTGAAGCCGGCCCGCGGCGCATCGGTCCAGGGCATCGGCGTGCGGCAGCCGTCGCGGCCCTTGAATTCCGGCCACAGCACCTTGCCGTAGGGATCCTGGATACGCTCGAAGGGCACCTCGGCCTCGGGCAGTCCCAGCTCCTCGCCCTGGTAGAGGCAGACGCTGCCGCGCAGCGACAGCACCATCGCCAGCGCCACCTTGGGATAGGCCAGCGGGTCCTCGTCGGCGCCCCAGCGCGTCGCGCTTCTCACCACGTCGTGGTTGGACAGCGCCCAGCATGGCCAGGCGTCGCCGGCCAGACGCTGGAAGCGTTCGATCACTTCGCGGATATAGGCCGGCGAGTGGGGGTCGTTGAGCAGGTCGAAGCCGTAGGCCATGTGCAGCTTGTCGCCGCCGGCGGTGTACTCGGCCATGCGCTCGAGGGGGTTGTCATCGCCGATCTCGCCCACCGTGGTGGTACCGGGGAACTCGTCCATCAGCGCGCGCAGCTCGCGCAGGAAGTCGAGGTTCTCCGGGCGGCTCAGGTCATAGACGTGGCGCTGCCAGGTGTAGGGATTGCTGTCCGGGGCGCCCAGGGTCTTGGCCGCGCCCGCCGGCACCGGCGGGTTGTCGCGCAGCTCGGTGTCATGGAAGTAGAAGTTGACGGTGTCCAGGCGGAAGCCGTCGACGCCGAGTTCCAGCCAGAAGCGCAGGTTGTCCAGCTGGGCCTTCCTGACCTCCGGGTGATGGAAGTTCAGGTCCGGCTGGCTTGCCAGGAAATTGTGCAGGTAGTACTGGCGGCGCCGGGAGTCGAAGGTCCAGGCCGAGCCGCCGAAGATCGACAGCCAGTTGTTGGGCGGCGTGCCGTCGGGTCTGGGGTCGGCCCACACGAACCAGTCGGCCCTGGGGTTGGTGCGGTCCTGGCGGCTCTCCCGGAACCAGGGATGCTGATCCGAGGCATGGCTGATCACCTGGTCGATCATCACCTTCAGGCCCAGGGCATGGGCACGGGCCAGCAGGGCCTTGAAGTCGTCCAGGCTGCCGAACATCGGGTCGACATCGCGGTAGTCGCTGACGTCGTAGCCGAAGTCGGCCATCGGCGAGGTGAAGAAGGGCGACAGCCAGATGCCATCGACGCCCAGGCTCGCCACGTAGTCGAGCTTCTCGGTGATGCCGGCCAGGTCGCCGATGCCGTCGCCGTTGGCGTCCATGAAGCTGCGCGGGTAGATCTGGTAGATGACGCCGCCGCGCCACCAGCTCAGGTTGTCTTGCATGATCGGGGTCCTTGATGACATGAGGCCTATCCCTTGACGGCGCCGGCGGTGAGGCCGGAGACGATGCGGCGCTGGAAGATCATCACCAGGATGACCAGCGGCACGGTGACGGTGACCGAAGCGGCCATGATCGGGCCCCAGGGCAGCTCGTGCTGGCTGCCGCCGGAGATCAGGGCAATCGCCACCGGCACGGTGCGCTGGTCGTCGGTGAGGGTGAAGGTCAGGGCGAACAGGAACTCGTTCCAGGCGGCGATGAAGGCCAGCAGTCCGGTGGTCGCCATGGCGGGCCACATCAGCGGCAGGAATACCTTGGTGATGGTCACCCAAGGGGTGGCGCCGTCCATGATCGCGGCCTCCTCCAGCTCCATGGGCAGCTGGCGCATGAAAGTGGTCAGCACCCAGACGGTGAAGGGCAGGGTGAAGATGGTGTAGCTCAGGATCAGGCCGCCCGGGTTGTTGTAGAGGTTCAACGCGCGGATCACCTCGAACAGGCCGGAGAGCACCGCCACCTGGGGGAACATCGATACCCCGAGGATGGTCAGCATCACCGTGGCGCGGCCGCGGAAGCGCACCCGGCCCAGGGCGTAGGAGGCGGTGATCCCCAGCAGCAGGGCGATGACCACCACCGACACCGAGATGAGGATGGAATTGAAGATGGCGCGCACGAAGCTCTTCTGGGTGAAGATCTGCACGTAGTTGCTGACGTCCACCGACGACAGCCAGAAATCGACCCGGAACAGCTCGCTCGAGGGCTTCAGCGAGGTGATCACGGCGTAGTAGAAGGGAAAGATGGCGTAGACCATCACCACGGCGATCAGGGCGTAGAGGCCGACGCGCTTGGCGAGTTTCATCAGCTGATACTGGTTCATTGGTCGACTCCCAGTTGACGGCGGCCCAGGTACAGGTAGACGACCACGGCCAGGGCGATGATCAGGAACAGCATCGTCGAGGCGGCGCTGCCATAGCCCACGTCCTGGAACTCGACCAGCTGCTGACGGGCATAGATCGACATGGTCATGGTGCTGGTGGAGTTGGAGGTCAGCACATAGATCACGTCGAACACGCGCAGGGCATCGAGCAGGCGGAAGATCACCGCCACCAGCAGTGCCGGGGTGATCAGCGGCAGGGTGACGCGGAAGAACACCTTGACCGGATGGATACCGTCGACCTCGGCGGCCTCGAAGCAGTCCTTGGGCAGCATCTGCAGGGCGGCCAGCACCAGCAGGGCGACAAAGGGAATGGTCTTCCACACATCGACCATGATCACCGCCCACATGGAGAGGTCGGCATCGGCGGTCCAGGCCAGGGGGGCATCGATCAGGCCCAGCGCCATCAGCAGGTGGTTGATGATCCCGAACTGGTCGTTGAGCATCCAGGCCCACATCTTGGCCGAGACGATAGTGGGAATGGCCCAGGGGATCAGCACCGCGGCCCGCACCAGCATGCGGCCCTTGAACTCGGCGTTGAGCAGCAGGGCGACGACGATGCCGAACACCACTTCCAGCGAGACCGATACCACGCTGAAGTAGACGGTGTTCCACACCGCGTTCCACCACACCGGGTCGGTGAGCAGGCCGTACCAGGCGCCGTCGTCATAGACCAGATAGTTCTCGAAGCCGATGAAGGCCGCGCCGGCGGTGTCCGACAGCGAGGCGTCGGTGAGGCTCAGGTAGAAGGTACGCAGCAGCGGCCAGCCGGCGACCAGCGCCAGGGCGACCAGCATCGGGGTCAGATAGGTCCAGGCGGCGCGGACCCGCTGGCGGCGGACCTTGGTGCCCCGGTAACCCGCCTTGGCCGTGCGCCCCTCGCGGGGGGCACTGTCGGTTGCAGAAGTGGACATGTCGACCTCCGGTTACCAGCGACGACGCTTGATGCGTGACAGCTCGCTGTCCAGCTCGGCGACGGCATCGGCGCCGTCCTGTTCGTCGGTGAGCACGCCGTGCGCGGCGTTGAAGAAGGCGTTGCTGACACGGCCGTAGTTGTCGCCGGTGACGGCGGAGGGGCGGGCCACGGCGTTGGTGAAGGTGTCGTAGAGGGTGCCGAAGAAGGGCACGGCCTCGAGGACTTCCTCGTCGGCGTAGAGCGAAGTGAGCGTCGGGTTGTAGGCCGCCTCGATGGCGCGCCGCTTCTGTTCGGCCTCGCCGGTCAGGTAGGCCACCAGATCGGCGGCGAGCTCGGGATTCTCGCTGTACTTCGACACCGCGAGGTTCCACCCGCCCAGCGTGGCCGCGCTCTCTCCATTCGGCCCGTGGGGCAGCTTGACCACGCCGACCTTGCCGGCCACCTCGCTGTCCTCGCTCTGGGCCAGCGACCAGGCATAGGGCCAGTTGCGCATGAACACGGCGTTGCCCGACTGGAAGATGCCGCGGGCCTCCTCCTCGGTGTAGTTCAGGGCGCCCCGCGGGGTGATCTCGCCGATCCAGCTCGCGGCCAGGTCCAGCGCCGTGGCGGCATTCTCGTTGTCGATGGTGATCTCGCCGTCGGCATCGACGAGGGTGCCGCCGCCGTGGCTCGCCACCCACTCCAGGGCGTTACAGGTCAGCCCCTCGTAGGCGCGGCCCTGGAAGACGTAGCCCCATAGCTTGTCGTTGCCCGCCTCGCGTTCGGCGGCCTGGATCTCGACGGCGATATCGGTCAGCTGCTGCCAGGTCTCGGGCGGCGCGACGCCGTGCTTTTCGAGCAGATCCTTGCGGTAGTAGAGCACGCCGGCATCGGTGAACCAGGGCATCGCCACCAGCCGGTCGTCGACGGTGTTGTTGGCGACGATGGTCTCGAAGTGGCCCTCGGCGGCATCCTCGCCGAGCGTCTCCTCGAGATCGATCAGGTGGTTGGCCAGCAGGCCCGGCCAGACCACGTCGATCTGCAGCACGTCGATATCGCCGGAGCGCGCCGACAGGATCTGCTGGTAGAGCGACAGCCGCTCGGTGGAGGAGTTGGGCGTGGAGACGATTTCCACGTCGTGGCCGGTCTCGTTCTCCCAGGCCTCGACGCCCTGCTCGCAGAGCGTGAGTTCGGCGCCGACCGCGCCGCAGGAAATGGTCAGCTCGGCCGACAGGGCCGGAGCGGCGCCTGCCGTGCCCAGCAGGGTGAGTCCAGAGGCGATCAGGAACTTGCGTTGCATGGCGTATCCTCGTCACTTGTTGTTGTCGCGTTCCGGCACGGCGATGGCGCATGGAAGCCTGGCCTGCCAGGACGTGTCTTAATCGATTAAGATCTGCGCTCAGTTAAGCGATGCGGAGACGGCGGTGCAACCTAGACTTTGGTCGTGAAAATGGCGACCTTCGACGTTAAAACTTGTTTATTTACTACTTTTTGATGTCTCTCGTCGGGTTTTAGACATAAGTCGTGTGTTTTTCGCGTTACATTCCAACTACTGTCTTAAACGATTAAGTCCGGATGCCCGGAGCTGCCCGGCACCGCTCAACGGCTGGGCAGGGCGTCGGTTCGCCGGACGCGATCGAGATCTCACGCGACAACAACAAAGGCATTGATCACGATGACAATTCCGACCCAACGCCCGCGCAAGTCACCGCTCGTCATGGCCGTTGCCGCCGCCGCCCTGAGTGCCAGCGGGCTGGCCAGTGCCCAGGCCTCGAGCGACCTCGAGGCTCGCCTGGCCGAGCTCGAGCAACGCATCGTCGCCGCCGAACAGCGTGCCGCGGCCGCCGAGCGACGCGCCGACGAGGCCGAGCAGGAGATGGCCGAGCAGCTGTCCGACGAGGATCTGGAGGCCCGACTGGCCGCCGTGGAGCGCCAGGCCAGCGGTGAGGAGGGCTTCTCCTTCAACGCCTACGCCCGCTCGGGGCTGCTGATCGGTGACGGTGGCAAGAGCGCCGAGGGTGGCCCCTATCTGACGCCGGCGGGCGGTCAGGGCGGCGCCGTGGGACGCCTGGGCAACGAGCCGGATACCTACGCCGAGGCGATCCTCAACTACAAGATGCGCTTCGACAACGGTGCCAAGGCGCATTACCGCACCATGATCGCCGACGGGGTGCAGACCAGTAATGATTGGACGTCCGACGAGTCCAGTCTCAACGTGCGCCAGGTCTACGCCGAGTTCAGCGACCTGCCGAGCTTCACCGGTGCCTTCGAGAATGCCTCCATCTGGGCCGGCAAGCGCTTCGACCGCGACAACTTCGATATCCACTGGCTCGACAGCGACGTCATCTTCCTGGCCGGTACCGGTGGCGGCATCTATGACATGCAGCTGGCCGACAACTGGACGTCGAACCTGTCCCTCTACGGACGCAGCTTCACCGATTTCCCGGTCGACAGCATGAATCCGGCAGAGGACACCGGCAGCACCGATAACCTGATCCTGACCTCCAACAACTATGTCGGTAACTGGCAGTGGATGATCAGCGGCATGAGCGCCACCGACAACGAAGAGCGTCTGACCGAAGGCAATGTCGATGCCGCGGATGACGGCGTCCACACCATGGTCGCCTACCATGGCGATGATTTCTTCGGCCTCAGCGACGGCAGCTTCAAGGCCGCGGTGCTGCATGGCCAGGGCCTCGGCGCCGAGACCAAGAGCCTCGGTTCCAACGGCAACCTGAGTGAGGATGCCACCGCGACCCGCCTCGCGCTGTACGGCACCACCTATCTGGCGCCCCGCTGGCGCGTGGCGCCGGCCATCCTGGCCGAGACCAGCGAGGATCGTTACGTCGAGGGTGACCGGTATGACTGGGCGACCTTCAACGTGCGTCTGGCCAACGAGCTGACCGAGAACTTCGAGATGCAGTACGAGGGCAGCTACCAGTGGATGGACCTCTCCCCAGAGGGTTATGGGGGCAACAACTCGGCCGAGGGGAGCTATACCAAGTTCACCATTGCCCCGACCTTCAAGCCCCAGGTGGGCGGCTTCTGGCAGCGTCCGGAGATTCGCCTGTTCGCCTCCTGGAGCGACTGGGACGAGGAGCTCAACGGCTACTCCGGGGATGATGCCCTCGGCAGCGACGGCTTCACCGGCGATGAGTGGACCTTCGGCGTGCAGAGCGAGGTCTGGTTCTGACCCGCGCCTGGTCGAGCGCTGTTTCGATGCTTGCCCGCGACCGAGGTCGCGGGCGTTTTGCATGAGGTCGATGCCACCTTCCCCTTGTCCATCGGGAGTCTGATTCATGCCACTGCTCGAGGAAAAACTCGCCCCTCCGAGGCCTCTCCCCACCCTGGTGGCCCGGCCGCGGCTCAACGATCGCTTCGCCCTCGACGAGCGTGTCCGCCTGCTGGTGGTGCAGGCACCGCCGGGCTATGGCAAGAGTACCCTGGTGGCCGAACGGCTGGCGGCACTGGATCAGCCGGCCGCCTGGCTGCGGCTGGATGATCGCGACGACGACCCGGAGCGCTTCGCCGATTACTTCGGTGCGGCGCTGGATCGCCTGTGCCGCGAGTGGCCGGGCGTCTCGCCGCTTGCCGCCGTGGAAGGAACCTTCGATGAGCGCATCGATGCCTGGCTGGCCAGCCTGCCCGCCGAGGCCGCCCCTTGCCGTCTGGTAATCGACGAGTTCGAGCATGTCCGCCACCCCGCCATCCACGATGGCCTGATGCACTGGCTGCGTCATCAGCCGCACTGGCTGACGCTGACCCTGGTATCACGCCATCGGCCGGCGCTCGGCCTGCCGCGCCTGCGCCTGCGCGGCGAGCTCGAGGAGATCGGTACACCGGCGCTCGCCTTCGACCTGGAAGAGGCCCAGACGCTGTGCGCCGAGCAGCTCAGCTTCCCGCCCACCCGGGTCAGCCTGGAGCGGGCCCTGCGCCTGACGGGCGGCTGGGTGATGGCCCTGGACTGGCTGATCCAGCGCACCACGACCCGCGCGGGCTTCGACAGCCTGCTGGAGCGGCTGGGCGGGAGCCATCCGGATTTCGTCGCCTGGTTCGACGACCTGCTGGAGGCCTGCCTCGACGAGCCCGATCGTCGCCTGCTGTGGCAGCTCGGCGTGCTGGAGCGCTTCTCGCCGACGCTGGTGGCGCGCCTGCTCGAGGGGGAGGGGGTGTCCCAACGGCTCGAGGCCCTGGAAGGGGCGGGCCTGTTCCTGGAGCGGACCGATCCCCACGACCAGTGGTTTCGCTTCCAGCCCCTGTTCGCCGGCTACCTGCGCCATCGCCGTCACGCGCTGAGCCTCGAGTCCCAGCGCCAGCTGCATCGTCGTGCCAGCCAGGCCTGGCTGGCGCTGGGCGAGCCCGCCCTGGCGCTGGCCCAGGCCATCGAGGCCGATGATCCCGAGATGCTGACCATGCTGGTCGAGGGCCAGGGCCCACGGCTGCTGGCCCATGGCCACTTCGCGCTGCTGGCACGAGCCCTGGCGACGCTCGGCGAGACATGCCTGTGCGCCTCGCCACAGCTGACGCTGCTGCATGGCTGGGTGTCCCACGCCCAGTACCAGTTCGAGCGCACCGCCCAGGCCATCGGCTGGATCGAGGCCCAGCTCGACGACCCCGCCTGGCAGGCGCTGGCCGCCGAGTTCGCTACCCTGCGCGCCCAGCTGGCGATCAACCGGGGCGATGCCGAACGGGCCGCGCCGCTGGCCGAGCAGGCCCTGACCCGGCCGGCCCGCTACCTGGCCGTCACGCCGGTGTCGGCCGCTGCCATTCTCTGCAAGGCACGGTTCGTCCAGGGGCGACTCGCCGAGTCGCTGACGCGGGTCCATGACGTGGAGCGGGAGGCGCAGCGCATCGGCGACGACCAGCTGATGCTGTGGGCGCTGTGCCACCATTCGGAGACCCTGGTCGCCCAGGGGCGGCTGCAGGCCGCCTACGACATCCAGGAACGGGCCTTCGCGCATATCGAGCACTGCGGCCTCGATCGGCTGCCGGTCGCCGAGTTTCTCTATCGCATCCGCAGCCAGCTGCTGTGGGAGTGGCACCGCCTGGACGAGGCCGAGCAGGCGGCCCTGGCAGGCATCGCCCTGCTCGACCGCCAGGGCGAGCGCTGGACCCTGCAGTGTCACGTGAGCCTGGCCAAGGTCGCCCTGGCGCGCGGCGACCAGGCGCAGTGTGCCGACCATGTTCGCCGCATCCGCAAGATTCTTGCCGACGGCGACTACCACATCGACTGGCGGGCCAACGCCCATGCCACCCTGCTGGCCTGGTGGCAGGCCAACGACGACCGCGATGCCGTGGCCCGCTGGCTGCAGGAGGCGCCGACCGCCGAGCCCCACATCGCCAGCAACCACTTCGCCCAGGCCAACGTGCGCAATCACGCCCGGGCGCTGATGCTGCTCGGTCGGCCCGACGAGGCCCGAGCGCTGCTGGACACGCTGGAGACTCAGGCTGCGCGCTTCGGCCTGGTCACCGATGCCAACCGCAACCGGCTGTGTCTGGCGCTTCTGGAGTGGCAGTGCGGCCATGAATCGGCGGCGCTGGAGCACCTGGCCGAGGCCCTGGAGCTGGCCTCGCGCACGGCGCTCATCGGCAGCTTCCTGCGTCTGGGCCGACCGCTGTCCGAGATGCTCGGTCGTCTGCTCGAGACCCGGGCACTGGACGAGCTGGCCAGGCGACGCGCCGAGCGACTGCTCTCGCTGGCCGGCCGTCAGCGCGACTTCGGCCGCGCCGTGCGCCTGATGCTCGACGAGGCGGTGATCGCCGACATCGTTGCCCGCCCCGACGTGCCCGAGCTGATCCGCACCTCGCCGTTGACCCGTCGCGAGTGGCAGATCCTGGGGCTGATCCATGCGGGGCTCTCCAACGAGCAGATCGCCGAACAGCTGTCGGTGGCGCCCACCACCATCAAGACCCATATCCGCAGTCTTTACCAGAAGCAGGGCATCCGCCGCCGCGAGGAGGCCATCGCCCTGGCCGGCGACCTCCTCGCGCGCATCCAGGGGGAGTAGGGGACGCCTCCTCCCCCCGCCTACGCCTGTTGCCCTCCCCGCAGGAGGATTTCTCCCGCCGGTCCTGCCGCCACCATGGGCATGACGCTTTTCCTGCGGTGTCGGCCCGCCGATACCCGCGATTCACCACAAGGACCCGGCACATGACCACAGACACTTCCCAGTACCTTGGCCGACAGGGCGCCGACTGGTGGCGCGGCGCGGTGATCTACCAGATCTATCCGCGCAGCTTCCTGGATGCGAACGGCGACGGCATCGGCGACCTGCAGGGCGTGATCGAGCGGCTCGACTACATCGCCTCGCTGAACGTCGACGCCATCTGGCTGTCGCCGTTCTTCACCTCGCCGATGCTCGATTTCGGCTACGACGTCAGCGACTACCGCGACGTGGACCCGATGTTCGGCACTCTCGAGGACTTCGACCGCCTGGTGGAGGCCGCTCACGCCCGCGGCCTCAAGGTCACCATCGATCAGGTGCTTTCCCACACCTCCGATCAGCACCCCTGGTTCGCCGAGAGCCGCCAGAGCCGCGACAACCCCAGGGCCGACTGGTACGTCTGGGCCGATCCTCGGCCCGACGGCGCCCCGCCCACCAACTGGCAGGCGATCTTCGGCGGCTCCGCCTGGCAGTGGGACACCCGCCGCTGCCAGTACTACCTGCACAACTTCCTGGTCGAGCAGCCGGACCTCAACTTCCAGAACCCCGCGGTGGTCGAGGCCATTCTCGGCGAGGTGCGCTTCTGGCTGGAGCGGGGCGTCGACGGCTTCCGCCTGGACGCGGTGAACTTCTGCACCCATGGCGAGCTCCAGGACAACCCGCCCCGCGAGGAGATCGCCGAGGGCTTCATCGGCGTGCGCCCCGATAACCCCTATGGCTATCAGCAACATATCCACGACAAGACCCAGCCGGAGAACCTGATCTTCCTGGAGCGGCTGCGGGCGCTGCTCGACGAGTATCCCGGCACCACCAGCGTCGGCGAGGTCGGCGACGATGACTCGCTGGGCGTGATGGCCGAATATTCCCAGGGGGGCAAGCGTCTGCACATGGCTTACTCCTTCGACCTGCTCGGCGAGCGCCATGATCCGGAGTACCTGCGCGGGATCCTCACCGAGATGGAGGCGCGCATCGGCGATGGCTGGCCCTGCTGGGCGCTGGGCAACCACGACGTCACCCGCCTGGCCACCCGCTGGGGCGCCGAGGGCAACGACGCGGCGCTGCGCCTCTACCTGGCCTTCCTGCTCACTCAGCGCGGCAGCATCTGTCTCTACCAGGGCGAGGAACTGGGCCTGACCGAGGCCGAGCTGACCTTCGAGCAGCTGGTCGACCCCGCCGGCATCACCTTCTGGCCGGCCTACAAGGGGCGCGACGGCTGCCGCACCCCCATGCCCTGGCAGGCCGACGCCCGCCACGGCGGCTTCTCCACGGGAACCCCCTGGCTGCCGGTGCCCGATGCACACCTGGAGCTGGCGGTGGACCAGCAGGAGCCCCAGGAGGATTCGCTGCTCAACGCCAGTCGCGCCTTCCTGGCCTTCCGCCGTCGGCATCCGGCGCTGGTCAAGGGCGATATCGCCTACCATCCGGTGCGCGACGAGGTGCTGTGCCTCGAGCGACGCCATCCGGCGAGCGCCCCCGGCGAACGCCTGCTGGTGGCGCTGAACTTTGCCGATGAGCCTCGCGAACTGCCGGCCCCGCACGACGCCTGTGCCCTCGACGATGCCCCGGCCATGGTCAACGGCCAGTGGCAGAGCGGCACGCTCACCCTGCCGGCACATGGTATCGCCATCGCCCGCTGTACCACTGACTCGGAGGAAGCCTCATGGGACGTCTGACCCTGAGCGACATCGGCAAGGACTATGACGGCGTCGAGATCTCGCGCGACATCGACCTGACCATCGAGGACGGCGAGTTCGTGGTCTTCGTCGGGCCCTCGGGCTGCGGCAAGTCGACCCTGCTGCGCATGGTCGCCGGGCTCGAGGACATCAGCCGCGGCGAGATGTGCCTGGACGGCGAGCGGATCAACGAGATCCCGCCCCAGGAGCGCGATATCGGCATGGTCTTCCAGTCCTATGCGCTGTACCCGCACATGACGGTGGCCGAGAACATGGCCTTCGGCCTCAAGCTGGCGCGCACCGACAAGGCCGAGATCCGCCGCCGCGTCGAGCACGCCGCCGATATCCTGCAGCTTGCCCCGCTGCTCGAGCGCAAGCCGAAGGACCTCTCCGGCGGCCAGCGCCAACGGGTGGCGATCGGCCGCACCCTGGTCAAGGAGCCAGCGGTGTTCCTGTTCGACGAACCGCTGTCGAACCTGGATGCCTCGCTGCGGGTCGAGATGCGGGTGCGGATCGCCGAGCTGCACAGGCGCCTCGGCGCCACCATGATCTATGTCACCCATGACCAGGTCGAGGCGATGACGCTGGCCGACCGCATCGTGCTGCTGTCGAGCGGCCGCATCGCCCAGGTCGGCGCGCCGCTGTCGCTCTACCACTTCCCCAACTCCCTCGAGGTGGCCGAGTTCATCGGCTCGCCGCGTATCAATACCCTGCCGGTGACGGTGGTCGACCCGGGCCCGCAGCGCACCGGCGTGCGCCTGCCGTCCGGCGAGACGCTGGCCGTGGCGGTGGACGGCCGCGGCCTCCAGGCGGGCGACACCGCCACCCTGGGGGTGCGCGCCGAGGACTTCGTCGCCCCCGAGCAGGGCGAAGCGATGCTCGAGGCCAGGCTGATGGTGGCCGAGAAGCTCGGCTACGAGACTCTCGCCCACCTGCAGGTCGAGGGCGTCGAGGGCACCGTGACGCAGCGCCTCGACGGCCTGGCCCGGTTCGAGGAGCACCAGACCGTCGCCCTGGGCCTGTCCGGCGACCACTGCCACCTGTTCGGCCCCGACGGCCAGGCCTGTCCGCGCCAGGTGGAGATCCCCGGCATCGTCCACTGAACGACAGCCTGCCCGGACCACCCCGCCCCGGTGCGCCTTGCGCCCGGGGCGTTGTCTTTGCCATGGCCCATCATCGGGGGGCAGCGGTCGATACCTGCCCACGACCACATATAAAAAACCCCGGCGAAGGCCGGGGAAGCAGGGAGTCCCTGTCGGGACGAGGAAATCGGGGGGCAGAGGTGGGAGGAGCTCAGCCCTTCACGCCGCCGGCGGTGAGTCCGCCGGCGATCCAGCGCTGGCAGAGCAGGAAGGCCAGGGTGATGGGCAGCCCGGAGAGCACCGCCGCGGCGGCGAAGTCACCCCAGCGCTGGTTGTGATCGGCCAGATACTGCTGGGCGCCCACGGCGAGGGTCAGCTTGTCCTCGTCGAGCAGCAGCACCGAGGCCATGGGGTACTCCATGATCGACATGATGAAGGCGAGGATGAACACCACCATCAGGATCGGCACCGAGAGCGGCAGCAGGATGTGGTAGAAGGCCTGCCAGGTGCTGGCGCCGTCGACCATCGCCGCCTCCTCCAGGGAGCCGTCGATGGACTCGAAGTAGCCCTTGATGGTCCAGATATGCAGCGCCACCGCGCCCAACGAGGCGAGGATCAGCGCGCCGTGGGTGTTGAGTCCCAACCATGGCACCAGCTGGCCGAGGCGGTCGAACAGCGCGTAGAGCGCCACCAGCGAGAGCACGGCCGGGAACATCTGGAAGATCAGCATGCCCTTGAGGATCGGCGCCTTGCCCTTGAAGCGCATCCGGGCGAAGGCGTAGGCGCTGGTGGTGGAGAGCGCGAGGATCATCAGCGACGATGCCATCGCCACCTTGATGGAATTCCACAGCCACAGCAGCACCGGGAACGGTGGCTGGACCACGGTGCCGTCGGTCCGCTCCCAGGGGATGCCCAGGGCCAGCGCCCAGTGCTCCAGCGAGAAGCGTTCGGGGATCAGGCTGCCGGTGGCGAAGTTGCCCTCGCGGAAGGAGATCGAGATCACCAGCAGTAGCGGGAACACCACCAGGCTTGCGAAGCCCAGCAGGGCGAGGTGGGCGCCCAGCTTGCGGGCACGAATCGAACGGGGTTGAACCATGGCCATGAGACGACTCCTCCTTAGACCTTGACCTTGGACAGGCGCAGATTGAGCCACGACAGCCCGATCACCAGAAGGAAGATCAGGGTGGCGATGGCGGCCGCCAGGCCGAATTGCTGGCCGGCATCCTGGAAGGCGATGCGGTAGGTGTAGCTGACCAGCAGGTCGGTGGTACCCGCCGGAGTGCTGGCGCCAAGGATGTCCGGCTTGCCGCCGGTGAGCAGGGCGATCAGCACGAAGTTGTTGAAGTTGAAGGCGAAGGCGGCGATCAGTAGCGGCGTCAGCGGCTTGAGGATCAGCGGCAGGGTGATGCGCATCATGTTGGTCAGCGGCCCGCCACCGTCCACCGCGGAGGCCTCGTAGAGATCGCGGGGGATCGACTGGATCAGGCCCATGCACAGCAGCAGCATGTAGGGATAGCCGAGCCAGGTGTTGACGATCAGCAGCATGGTGCGCGCCGTCGACGGGTCGGTGAACCAGTCGGGGCTGATGCCGAAGAGGTTCTCGAGGATCAGGTTTATCTCGCCGTGGTTCTGGTTGAACATGCCCTTGAAGATCAGGATCGAGATGAAGGCCGGCACCGCGTAGGGCAGGATCAGCAGGGTGCGATAGATGGCCTTGCCCTTGAGCTGGTCCCACTGCAGCAGCGTGGCCAGCACGAAGCCCACCGCCAGGGTGAAGACCACCGTCAGCCCGGCGAAGACGAAGGTCCAGACGAAGATCTGCAGGAAGGGCCCGCGGATGTCCGGATCGGTGAAGATCCGGGTGTAATTGTCCAGCCCCACCGCCACCGGCCAGCCGGGGGTGAGGCGCTCGCCGTCCTCGGTGACGAAGAAACCGGTCTCCTGATCGGGGGTCAGGAGGATGCCCTCGCGCAGGTCGGTCAGGCTGCCGTCGGGATTCGCCTCGAAGCGCGGCAGCATCGGCGCGAAGCGGCGCAGCCCCGCCATCTTGAGCTCGATACCCTCCGGCGTCACCAGGGTCAGGCGCTGCAGGCGATCACGCCGGGCGATGACCTCGCGCATGCCCAGCGCCTCGCCGGAGGGGGCCGCCTCGGTCGGCTCGATCGCCAGGGGCTGTCCTTCGACGGCCTGGGCCAGCGGCAGGGACACCAGTTGTCTCGCGCCTTCCGGGTCGACGGCCCCCTGGGCCTCCAGATACAGGCGTGTGCGGTTTCCTTCACGTACCAGCTGGAAGTCGAAGGCCTGGCCCTCGGCCTGGTAGGTCCGGTCGAGGAACTGGGCGCGTACCCGCTCCTCGCCGAGCAGGTTGCTCGAGCTGTAATTGCTGAAGCTGATGCCGATGGTATAGACCAGCGGGAAGATCACGAACACACCCATTCCGGCCAGTGCCGGGAAGATATAGCGGTGGCTCATCCATTCACGCTTGCCGAAGACGATCGCCAGCGAGGCCCCCAGCACCAGGAACAGCAGCGAGAACATCCATTGGCCGCGCAGGTGGAAGGCCACCACCAGCCACAGGGTGGCGAGTACCAGCAGGGCCGTCAGGGTGCGCAGCGCCCAACGGCCGTAGCGCTCGGCGGGATGGCGGGAACGATGGCGCGGCAAGCCGCGCGAAGCGTTGGTCACAAACATGGGATTACCTGCGGTCTGCCCCGGCCGCGGTTCGCGGCCGGGCCGGGGCGGGAAGGAGCCCCGGAAGGCGGGCGTTACTCGATGGCGGTACGGATACGCTCTGCGGCGGCATCCAGCGCCGCCTGCGGCGACTGGCGGCCGCTGCCGATGTTCTGCAGCGCCGGTTCCATGGCCGACCAGAAGGCCCCCATCTCGGGGATGTTGGGCATCGGCTCGCCGAGCTCGGCATTCGCCAGGGTGGCGGCGATGTGCGGGTTGGCTTCCAGCTCCTGCTGATAGGCCTTGTGGGCCACGGCGCCCAGCGAGCCGTCGCCGTTGAAGGTGCGCAGGCCTTGCTCCTCGAGCAGGTAGCCCTCGAGGAACTCGGTGGCCAGGAAGTCGTTGGGCGAGGCCGAGTTGATCATCGCCGCCATCACGCCGAACATCGGCTTGGCCCGCTCGTCGCCGACCCTGGGGAGAAGCGCCACACCGAAGTCGATGCCGCTCTTCTCGAGGTTGCTCCAGGCCCAGGGGCCGCTGATCATCGTCGCCACTTCCCCCTGGTTGAAGCGGGTATCCATCACGCTGTAGTCCGTGCCCTCGGGCAGCACGCCGCTGTCGATCAGTGCGCGCAGGCGTTCGGCGCCTGCCACCGCACCGGCGTTGTTGACCCCGATATCGCTGACGTCATAGCCGCTGCCGGTATGCTGGAACGGATAGCCGCCATTGGCGGCCAGCAGCGGCCAGCTGAAGTAGGGCTCGCCGTAGTCGAAGAGAATCGCCTTCTTGCCGTCCTCGGCCAGTTCGGCATCGAGCCTGGCCAGCTCGTCGAAGCTCTCGGGCGCTGTCTCCACCAGGGCCTTGTTGTAGATCAGGCCCAGCGATTCCACCGAGATGGGGTAGCCGTAGGTCTCGCCGTTCCACTCGACGGCGTCCCAGGTGAAGTCGAAGTAGCGCTCACGGTAGGCCTCGGAGGGCGCGACGGCCTTGAGCAGCCCGCTCTGGGCCCACTCGCCCATGCGGTCGTGGGCGAAGATGACGATATCCGGCCCCTGGCCGCTGCCGGCGGCCTGCTGGAAGCGGTTGGTCATGTTGTCGGGGTGGACGATGTCGATGGCGATGCCGGTATCGGCGGTGAACCGCTCGGCCACCTCACGGATGCCCTCGGGGCCCTTGTTGTCGCCGATCCAGACGGTCAGGCCGTCGTCCTCGAAGGCCATGGCGGGCAGGGCGGCTCCGACGCCCAGGGTGGCGGCCAGCAGCAAGGAGGCGTGGTGCAGGCGTGGGGTCATGATGTCGACTCCCTTCTTGTTGTGGTGACGGTGTCGTGGCGTGGGTGAGTCCACGGCAAGGCTCGCCGATCCAGGGGGCAGCCGCCTCCTCCCCGAGGGGGGAGGAGGACGGCGTAAGCGCGGGGCGTAGGTCATGGCCCCGGGAATCCGGGAGGAGCAACAGGGGCGGTGGTGGGGAAGCCGGGGGCCGAGAGCGGACGCCCCACGAGACCACGGCCACCGGCACACCGCCTCCAGGGCGGGGCCGGGGCTCTCACCTCACAGGGTCAGCAGAAGCGGGCATCCGCGGCGGGAAATGGCGAGCACGGCGAGAGGCTGCCGCCATGGGGCTGATATCACAATGACAGCAGAAACAGGATCAGCGGCGGCGACAGCAGCGAGAGGATGAACCCCGAGACCACGGCCACCGGCACGCACCTCACGCCGCCATGCTGCTGGATCACCGGCAGGGTGAAGTCCATGGAGGTGGCGCCACCGTAGCCGATGGCCAGCGCCGGGTGGCGGCCGATCACCAGCGGGATCAGCACGAAGGCCAGCAGCTCGCGGCCCAGGTCATTGAAGAAGGCCACGCCGCCGAGCAGCGGCCCGAGTTCGTCGCCGACCAGGATGCCGGACAGCGAGTACCAGCCGAAGCCGGCGGCCATGGCCAGGCCCTCGTTCCAGCGCAGCTCGAGCAGCGGGGCGGCGACCAGCCCGCCGATCAGCGAGCTCGCCGCCAGGGTCACGGCAATGGCCAGCCCGTGGCGGTTGAGTAGTATCTGCCTGAGCGGCATGCCGGAGTTCCTGAGCTGGCAGCCGATCAGCGCCAGCAGGGCGTAGAGCACCCATTCCGACAGGCGCTCGGCCCAGGCGAAGGGCGCCTCGGCGCCGCCGGACAAGGCATGGATCAGAAGGCCCAGCACGATGCCGGCGGCCACAACGCCGACCAGCGCCAACGAGCCGGCCATGGCGGCCAGCTTGCTGGTGGGCGCGCCGTCCACCGCATGGCTCGGGTCCACGGTCAGGTGCAGTCGACACGACAGCCAGCCCAGGGCGGCGAGGTTGCAGGCCGAGGTGACGGCGAGCAGCGCGAGCGCCTGGCCGCCCATGCGCGAGAGCTGGCCGCCGAGATCGTCGAGCCCGGCCAGGCTCACGCCCATCAGCAGCAGGATGGCGTAGATCGAGGCGCTGACGCCGCGGTTGATCAGCGCCATGACGGCGTCGCGGCGTACCCGGACCAGATAGCCCAGGATCAGCGGCAGCAATACGATCAGCAGTCCGGTGAGCATGCGAGAGTTCCTTCTCTGTCTTCCCGTTCGGGCCGTCGGCGACGGCCAAAACCGCTCACTCTAGCAGCTTGCCGCCGCCGCGGCAGCGGCGTCAGTCGTCGCCGAGGCGGGTCAGGGACAGGCGGCTCTTGCGCTCGCCGTCGCGGTAGTAAGCCATGCCCAGCAGCAGGCCCGGGCGATCGGCGTCGAAGGTGATCTCCATGCGTCGGTCGTCCTCGTCGGGTTCGGCCAGCGCCACCCGCACCGCCGCGAAGCGCCCGGCCGGCAGCGTCACGGGATCGCGGTCCAGCACCCGGTAGTCGAGCCGTTCCTCGCGGCCGCGGTGGTCGCGATAGCGCAGCCGGCCCTGGCCGTCGGCGTCGTCGATGACGCGCCGGGCCAGCGCGACCAGGGCGCTCTGGCGGTCGGGCAGGGGGGCCAGATCGGCCTGGGCCAGCGAGTAGGAGCGGCGGATGCCCAGCAGCGAGTAGCCGGCGGCGTAGTGCAGCGAGCTGACACGCTCGTCGTCGAGCCGGAAGCGGCCCCATTCGTGGCCGCTGGCGCCGGGCAGGCTGGCGCGCATCTCGCTGTGCCAGTGGCCGGCCTCCTGCGACAGCTGATGTTCGATATCGACGTCCGGCCAGCCCGAGACCTCCAGATGGTAGCGGGCGTCGAAGGGCTGGGGTGCGGTGGCGGCCAGGCTCGGCAGGGCCGTGACGACCAGGGCCAGGCCCAGCAGCCAGGCGCGGCGCGGCAGGCGAAACGTCATCGGGAAGTCCTCGCGGGAAAAAGCATCGGGGTGATTCGATTGAGAGGGCGCGGCGGCCGCCGGGTTCCCCACCGACATTCCCGACGGCCGTCTCGATGACGGTCTCGCTGACATGGCCGAGTCATCGGCGAGCGGTTAGGCTGGCGGGGCAGGCCCCCATTTTCGTCTTTCACAGGAGGTGTTGTCATGGCCAGACTGCTGCTTATCGCCGGCGACTTCGTCGAGGACTACGAGATCATGGTGCCGTTCCAGGCCCTGCAGGCCATGGGCCATCAGGTGGACGCGGTATGTCCCGACAAGCGCGAGGGCGACAGCATCCGCACCGCCATCCACGACTTCGAGGGCGATCAGACCTACACCGAGAAGCCGGGACACAACTTCACCCTCAACGCCACCTTCGCCGAGGTCGCTGCAGACGACTACGACGCGCTGGTGATCCCCGGCGGCCGGGCGCCGGAGTACCTGCGCCTGGACGAGCGGGTGCTGGAGCTGGTGCGCCACTTCTTCGACACCGACAAGCCGGTGGCCGCCATCTGCCACGGCGCCCAGCTGCTGGCCGCCGCGGTGTCGCTGGCCGACTACCGGGTCTCGGCCTATCCCGCCTGCGCCCCGGAGGTGCACCTGGCCGGCGGCGACTACGCCGAGATCGGCATGGACGAGGCCATCGTCAGCGGCAAGCTGGTGACCGCTCCGGCCTGGCCGGCGCATCCGGCCTGGCTGGCGCGCTTCAACGAGCTGCTGTAAGGCGGCGCTGCGGTCAGAAAAGACGTCAGGGCGCCTCGCCGGCCCGCCCGGCGAGGCGCTCGGACAGCGTGACCGGATAGTCGCCTTCGCCCTCGAGTGGCGCTAGCCGGCGCAGTGCGGCCGGCAGGCGCTCGAGGTCCCGCGCGACCCGCTCCCGGGCGGCGTCGGCCGCCGCCATGGCGTCCGGCGCTGCCTGACCGTTCACCACGCAGGGATGCAGCAGCGGCGTCGCGTCTTCCACCCGCTCGGTGCGGCCGGTGATGACGTCGCCGACGAAGCCGCCATGGGCGTCGTGACGGCGGAAGACCTGCTTGCGCCCGGGCAGGTTGATCTTGCCGGGGGAGTGCTTGATCGTCGGCTCCCCGGCGTATTCCACCAGCTTGTAGGACAGGTCGATGACCGGGGCGTCGGCGGCTACGCCCATCCGGGTGCCGACGCCGAAGGCGTCGATCGGCGCGCCGTCGGCCAGCAGCGCCTCGATGGCGTGCTCGTCGAGACCGCTGCTGGCGACGATCTTCACGTCCACATGGCCGGCCGCGTCCAGCAGTGCCCGGGCGCCGCGGGCCAGCTCGCCCAGGTCGCCGGAGTCCAGCCGGATGGCACCGATCTCGAGCCCGGCCTCCTCGCGCATCAGCGCGATCACCGTCTTCACGCCCTCGAGGGTGTCGTGGGTGTCCACCAGCAGGGTGGTGCCGGGGTAGTGGCGAGCGAAGGCGCGGAAGGCCTCGCGCTCGCTGTCGTGGGCCAGCACGTAGCTGTGGGCCATGGTGCCGTTCAGCGCCAGGCCGTGGCGCAGCCCGCCCAGCACGTTGCTGGTGCCGGAAAGCCCCGCCGCGCGATAGGCGCGCACCCCGCGTACCGCCGCGTCCACGCCGTGCATGCGGCGCAGGCCGAAGTCCACCACCGGCCGGCCCCGGGCGGCCATCACCATGCGCACCGCCTTGGAGGCCAGCACGGTCTCGAGCTGCACCAGATTCATGATCAGGCTTTCCAGCAGCTGGGCCTGGGCGATGGGCGCGTCGACCTCCAGCAGCGGCTCGTTGGCGAACACCGGCGTGCCCTCGGGCAGCGCCCAGATATCGCCCTCGAAGCGCCAGTCGGCCAGCCAGTCGAGGAAGGCCGGTTCCAGATGATCGACCTCGGCCAGCCGTCGGAGCGCGCGGTCGGTGAAGCGCAGCCGGCTGACCCGTTCGGCGGCATGTTGCTGGCCGCAGGCGAGCATGAAGCGTCGCTCCGGGGGCAGCCGGCGGAAGAACAGGCTGAAAGTGGCCGGCGCCGTCATGGCCTCCTTCCAGTAGGCCTGGGTCATGGTCAGCTGGTAGAGGTCGGTGAGCAGTGCCAGCTCGTCGTCGTCGACGCTCAGCGGGGCGATATGGTCCATGCGCGTGTCCCTCACGGCATGACCCTGACGCCGGCTTCGGCGAAGGCGGCCCGGCAGTCGGCCACGGCGTCCGGGGCCACCGCCGCGCTCAGCGATTCGAGCAGCAGGGGCTCGAAGCCGTGCCGGCGGGCGTCGAGCACCGTGGCCCGCACGCAGACGTCCAGCGCCAGGCCGCAGACGACCACCCGGGTGACGCCGCGCTCGCGCAGGTAGCCGGCCAGGCCGGTGGCGTCGAAGGCCGAATAGGCGTCGGCGTCGAAGGCGGTGGCCTTGCTGACGCGAAGCGTATCGGCGTCGAGGTCGAGGTCGGGGTGGAAGGCCGCGCCCGGCGTGTCCTGGACGCAGTGCACCGGCCAGGGGCCGCCGCGGTGGGCGAAGCTGACGTGGTCGATGGGGTGCCAGTCCCGCGAGGCGACGATCAGCGCACCGCCGGCCCGGGCGGCGGCGATCTCGGCGTTGATGCCCGGCACCAGGGCGTTGCCGCCGGCCACGGCCAGGGCGCCGCCCTCGCAGAAGTCGTTCTGCATGTCCACCACCAGCAGTGCGTCCACGGGGCCGTAGTCCAGCTGGGCATGAGGCATCGGCTTCTCCTTCGAGGTCGGTGACGTCTCCTCTTCAGCGTATGCCCTGAGCCGACGTTCGTGTAGGGGCTCGCGAACCTGGAGAACCCTAGTAGCCGGCGTCGGGGTCGATGGTCTCGACGTCCTCGCCGGCATCCATGGCGCGCAGCGCCTCGGCCACCTGGTCGAGCGCCTCGCCGAGCGGCGTGGGGCCGGCCATGTGCGGGGTGATCAGCACCCGCGGATGCGACCACAGCGGGCTCGATGCCGGCAGTGGCTCTTCGGGGAAGGCGTCGAGCTGCGCGCCGCGCAGCCGGCCTTCGGCCTCGCCGTCGCCCAGCGCGGCGAGCAGCGCGGCCTCGTCGATCAGGCTGCCGCGCCCCGGGTTGATCAGGCTGGCGCCTTCGGGCAGGGCGGCCAGGGCCTCGGCGTCGATGATGCCGCGGGTCGCCGGCGTATCGGGCAGCAGCAGCACCAGGCTCTTCACCTCGGGCAGCAGCTCGCGCAGGCCGTCGTCACCGTGATGGCAGCGCACGCCGGGCAGCGTCTTGGGCGAGCGGCTCCAGCCGTGCACCGGGAAGCCGTCGTCGGCCAGTGACTGCGCCACCCGGGCGCCGATGGCGCCGAGCCCCAGCACCCCCACCGGCCAGTCGGCCTTGTCGACCGGCGGGCACTCGCGCCACTCGGCGCGGGCCTGCTGGCGACGATAGCGGTCGAAGTCGCGCTGGAAGTGCAGCACGCCGTAGCGCGCGTAGTCGGCGATGGGACCGGCCATGCCGGCGTCGCGCAGCTTGACGATGGGCACGCCCCGGGGCAGGGCGGGGTTGCCCAGCAGCGCATCGACCCCGGCGCCGAGGTTGACGATGCCCTTGAGCGAGATGAGCTCGTCGAGCAGCTCGGCGGAGGGCTTCCAGGCCGCCAGATAGTCGGCGCGGCGGCGCTCGTCGGCGGGGGCGGCGCTGGTGAGGATCTCGGCGTCGGGCAGGCGCTCGGCCAGGGCATCGCGCCAGGCCTCGGCGGCATCGGTGTGGACCAGGACTCGCATCGGTTCTCCGGGCGGCGAAGGGTTCGCGTCCATCTTCGCGATTTCGCCGCCGCGGGGAAAGCCCGTTCAGGCAAGCGCCGGTGTGTGGGCGCGGCGGGAGGTCGGGGCGGCGAGGGGAGCCGGTGCCTCCTCGAACGATTCGGCGAGGCGGAAGCGGGCGACCAGGGCATTGAGTTCGCCCGAGTCCTGCTCGAGCGACGCCGCCGATGCGGTGGTGGCCTGGGCCAGGCTGGCGTTGCGCTGGGTCGCCGAGTCGAGCTCGGCCACGGCGGTGCCGATCTGCGTCAGGCCGTCGGACTGCTCGCGGGTGGCCGCGCCGATGCTCAGCACCTCCTCGCCGAGACGCTCGATGCTCTGCTTGGTGTCGGTCATGCTGGCGCCGCTCTGTTCGGTCTGGCGGGCGCACTCGTCGAGCTGACGACGGGTGCCCTCCAGCAGCTGGCGGATCTCGCCGGCGGCTTCGGCGCTGCGGCCGGCCAGGGCGCGCACCTCGGTGGCCACCACGGCGAAGCCGCGGCCGCGCTCGCCGGCCCGGGCCGCCTCCACGGAGGCGTTGAGGGCCAGGATATTGGTCTGGAAGGCGATGGCGTCGATGGTCTCGATGATGCCGTCCATGCGGGCGGCATCGGCGACCACGTCCCGGATCAGCGCCACGCTGCTGGCCACGCTCTCGTGGCTGACGCGGGCCTGGACGGTGGCGTCCTCCGCCAGTCGGTCGGCCTGGCGGCTGCTCTCCGCGGTCTGCGTCACCGAGCCGGTGATCTCTTCCATGCTGGCGGCGCTCTGCTGCAGGGCGCTGGCCTGCTGTTCGGTATAGGCGGCCAGCTCGTGGCCGTCCCGGGCGATCGAGGTGGCGCCCCGATGCACGGTGTCGCTGGTGCGGCGGATCGAGGCGACCAGGCCCGAGAGCGAGTCGCTCATGCGTCGCAGGGCGCCGAGCAGGCGGGCGGTCTCGTCGCTGCCTCGCGCCTCGATGACCTGGCGCAGGTCGCCCTCGGCGACCCGTTCGGTGACGGCCAGCGCCTGGTGCAGCGGACGCACGATGCTGCGGGTGATGATCAGCGACAGCAGCACGGCCGCGGCGACGGCCAGCCCGGCGAAGATCAGCAGGCCGGTGACGGCGCCCCGATGACGCGCGGTGATGCCGGCCTCGGCGCGGGCCATGCGCTGCGTGGCGCGTTCGCCGATGGCATCGGCGGCGTCCTGCAGCCGATAGACCGCCGCCTTGTAGTCCGAGAAGGCGCGGTTGGCCTCGGCGGTGGTGGTGAAGTCGCCGTCGCGCAGGCGGGCATGGGTGGCGTCGAAGCCGGCGGCGTAGCCATCCAGGGCCGTGTCGGCCTCCCGGTAGAGGTCGCCGAGATCGGGCGTGGGCGCCAGCTCGGCGCCACGGGTCAGGACGTCATCGAGGTCGGCGTGTGCGCCCAGCCACTTGTCACGATAGGAGGCGACCCGGTCAGCCTCGCGCAGGTTGATGAAGGTGTCCTTCTCGTAGCGGCGCAGCTCCAGCGACAGCTGCTGCACGCGGGCCGCGTTGAGGGCGGTGGCGGCATCGACGTTCAGGGTGTCGACGGCGGTGTCGCGGACCTGGGACAGGCCGCGCAGGCCGACGGCGCCCGCGGTCAGCAGCAGCAGGACGATCAGGGAAAAGGCGATGGCGAGGCGGGCGCCGATGGAGAAGCGTTGCAGCATGGGGAGCGACCTTGGCGTGGACAGGAAGGGACGCCTCCCTATCGGCATGGAAGATCGCTTCTTTAGATCACGAAGTTCTAAAAATCATTGGGGGGCACGAGACGGTCAGTAGATGATCTGCATCGGAGGCGGGGCCTCGTCGAGCAGTCCGGCCAGACGCGACAGGGCGCCTTTCAGGCGTTCGAGATCCGGTTCGGCGCCGAGGCTCAGGCGGATGCGCCGCGGCGCCGGGGCCTGCTCGACCATGAACGGCGTGGCGGTGGTGACGGCCATGCTTTCCTGCTCGGCCTGCTGCTGGAGCTCCTCGGCGCGCCAGGCGCTGGGCAGCGACAGCCAGAGATGCAGGCTCGTGGGTCGGGCGCTGAATTCGTGGCCGGCAAGCAAGCGGCCGGCCAGGCGCTGGCGCTCGGCCAAGAGCTCGCGCTGCTCGATGGCCAGTCGGGCCAGGGTGCCGTCGGCGAGCCAGGCGTCGGCCAGCTCGAAGATCAGCGGGGTGGCCATCCAGGTGGTGGCGCGCATCCGCGGCAGGGCATGGTGCAGCTGGCCGCGGGGCACGCTGAGGTAGCCGGCGCGCAGCCCCGGCAGGGCGACCTTGGTCAGACTGGTGACGTGGAAGCACAGGTTTGGCAGCCGGGCGGCCAGCGGCGAGAGCCCCGGCGGCTCGAGCAGCGCATGGACGTCGTCCTCGATCAGCCACACGCCGTGGTGGTCGAGCACCCGGGCCACGGCGTCGCGCCGGGCCTCGTCCATGGTGGCCCCGGTGGGGTTGAGCTGGGTCGGTGTCAGGCACACGGCGCGCGGCCGCAGGCGCCGGCAGGCCAGGTCGAGGGCCTCGGGAATCACCCCGCGTTCGTCGATGGCCACGCCGCGCAGCTGGAAGCCCAGGGTGCGCGACAGGGCGATCAGGCCGTGATCGGTGAGCGCCTCGGTGAGCACCAGGTCGCCGTGCTGGACCACGGTGGAGATGGCCAGCATCAGGCCGTGGGCGGCGCCGTTGCACAGCACCCGGTCCTCGGGACCGCCCGGCACGCCGAGGCTGGCGGCCAGCCAGTCGCTGGCGCGCTCGCGCTGGTGCAGCAGCCCGGCGATGGGGCGGTTGGCGGCGATCACCTCGGGGCGAACGTGCTCGGCCAGCGAGGCCAGGGTCTCGCGGAAGCGGCGGTGATGGGCCGCCGTGCACACCGGATGGGCGATGGACAGGTCGACCAGCGCACTCTCCCGGCGCGGTTCCTGGCCGCGCAGGTAGGCCGATTCCCGGGCGTCGTCCAGGGTGTTGATCCAGGTGCCGCTGCCGATCCTCGACTGCACCAGGCCCATCTTCTCGGCCTGGGCGTAGGCGCGCGAGACGGTCTGCACGCTGACGCCGAGGGTTTCGGCCAGTCGACGGTGCGGCGGCAGCCGGGTGCCGGGGGCAAGCTCACCCTGGCGGATGGCCTCGGAGAGGGCTCGGGCGATGGCCAGGTACTTGGGGCCGGCGTCCTGCAGGAAGGGCGTCAGATCGAGTGTCATGATGCAATAAAGCCTTTGACCGTCGGCCAAGCGGGGGTGCTAGTATCGGCTGAAAGACATTGACTGATATTGTCATGCATTGTGCTGTCGTCAATCATGACAATTCAAGCGGCCCCTCGCATGGCCGTCAACCGCCTTGGCGCCCCGGCACCTCCAGGATCGAGAGGTGGCCGGTATCGGTGACGTGATCGTTGGACGAGCGATTTCATGATTCAGGTTTCCCTGCCTTTCACTCGCGAGGAATATGCCGGCCGGCTCTGGAAAGTCCGCGCCGAGATGGCGAGCCGGGGCATCGACGTGCTGATCATCAGCGACCCCTCGAACATGGCCTGGCTGACCGGCTATGACGGCTGGTCCTTCTATGTCCACCAGTGCGTGCTGCTCGGGCTCGAAGGCGAGCCGGTGTGGTACGGCCGGCGCATGGATGCCAACGGGGCGCTGCGCACCTGCTGGATGGACCCCGAGAACCTCACCTACTACCCGGATCACTACGTGCAGAATCCGGACATGCACCCCATGGAGTACCTGGCCCAGTCGATCATGCCCGATCGCGGCTGGCACCAGGGCGTGGTGGGCATGGAGATGGACAACTACTACTTCTCGGCCAAGGCCTACCAGTCGCTGCTGCGCGAGCTGCCTCACGCTCGCTTTCTGGACGCCAACGGTCTGGTCAACTGGTGCCGGGCGATCAAGTCGGCCCAGGAGATCGAGTACATGCGCATTGCGGCGCGGATCGTCGAGGGCATGCACTCGCGCATCCTCGAGGTGATCGAGCCGGGGCTGCCCAAGAGCAAGCTGGTCTCGGAGATCTATCGGGTCGGCATCGAAGGCTGGAAGGACGAGCATGGCAAGGTCTTCGGCGGCGACTATCCGGCCATCGTGCCGATGCTGCCTACCGGCAAGGACGCCGCCGCGCCTCACCTGACCTGGGACGACACGCCGTTCCGCGAGGGCGAGGGCACCTTCTTCGAGATCGCCGGGGTGTTCAAGCGCTATCACGCGCCGATGTCGCGCACCGTGTTCCTGGGGCGGCCGCCGGCGGAGTTCGTGCGCGCCGAGTCGGCGCTGCTCGAGGGCATCGAGCACGGCCTCGATGTGGCCAGGCCCGGCAACCGCACCGCGGACATCGCCATGGCGCTGGGCGCGGCCATGGACAAGTACGGCTTCGACCGCGGCGGTGCGCGCTGTGGCTACCCCATCGGCATCAGCTATCCGCCGGACTGGGGCGAGCGCACCATGAGCCTGCGCCCCTCCGACGAGACCATCCTCGAGCCCGGCATGACCTTCCACTTCATGCCCGGCCTGTGGGTCGACGACTGGGGCCTGGAAATCACCGAGAGCATCCTGATCACCGAGGACGGCTGCGAGACGCTGGCCGACTTCCCCCGCCAGCTGTTCGTCATGTAAGGAGTAACGCCATGAGCAAGCGACCGAGCCCCATTGCCGCCACCGTCGACTTCGAGGCCGACGGTGTCCAGCACGGCTTCCTCAAGCTGCCGATCTCCAACGACGAGTCGGCCTGGGGGGCGGTGATGATCCCGATCACCGTGGTCAAGAACGGCGAGGGCCCGACCGCGCTGCTGACCGGCGGCAACCACGGCGACGAGTACGAGGGCATCACCGCGCTGCACAAGCTCTCGAGCTCGCTGTCCGCCGAGGACGTCACGGGGCGTGTGATCATCGTGCCGATGATGAACACCCCGGCGGCCCAGGCCGGCAAGCGCACCTCGCCGATGGACGGCGGCAACCTCAACCGCAGCTTCCCCGGGGACCCCGACGGCAGCGTCACCGAGAAGATCGCCGACTACTTCACCCGCACCCTGGTGCCGATGAGCGATGCGGTGCTCGACCTGCACTCCGGCGGCCGCACCCTGGACATCGTGCCGTTCGCCGCCTCCCACGTGCTCGACGATGCCGACCAGCAGCGTCGCGCGCTGGACGGTGCCAAGGCCTTCGGCGCGCCCTACGCCATGATCATGTTCGAGCTCGACGCCGAGGCGCTGTTCGACACCGCCGTGGAGCGCCAGGGCAAGGTGTTCGTGGCCACCGAGCTCGGCGGCGGCGGCACCTCCACGCCGGAGAGCCTGGCCATCACCGAGCGTGGCATCCACAACTTCCTGGTTCACTTCGGGCTGGTCGCGGGCGAGATCGAGGCGCCCGTCGAGCCCCAGGTCTATCTCGACATGCCGGACGCCAGCTGCTACGTGCAGAGCGAGCACACCGGGCTGCTCGAGCTGACGGTGGCGCTGGGCGAGACGGTGGAGAACGGCCAGGTGATCGCCCGGGTCTACGACATGACCCGCAGCGGCGCCGCGCCCATCGAGTACCGCGCCGAGCGCGACGGGCTGCTGATGGCGCGCCGCTTCCCGGCCAACGTCAACATGGGCGACACCATCGCGGTGATCGCCGAGGTGGTCGATTCCTTGTCATGAAGCTCGATCGCTACGATCTCAAGATCATCGAGATCCTGTCCCGCGACGGGCGCATCACCAAGTCGAAGCTGGCCGAGGCGATCAACCTCTCGGTCAGCCCCTGCTGGGAGCGGGTGCGGCGGCTGGAGAAGGCCGGCATCATCGAGGGCTATGGGGCGCGCCTCAATCCGGAGGTGCTGCGGCCGCGCACGCCGGTGTGGGTGCAGATCGAGCTCAAGAGCCACAACGCCGAGAGCTTCGCCCGCTTCGAGGCACTCGTCCATGACACCCCCGAGGCCACCGAGTGCGTGGCCGTGGGCGGCGGGGTCGATTACCTGGTCAAGTTCGAGGCCGCCTCCATCGATGCCTACCAGCGCCTGATCGATGCCTGGCTGATGTCCGACGTCGGCATCGAGCGCTACTTCACCTACATCGTCACCAAGCGCGTCAAGCGGCCCGATGGCGGATTCGCCGCCGGCGACTTCGTGGCCGACTGAGGGCGGCAGATCGCGGCGTTCCTGTTGCGTTGATTCGCCCCGCCGCACGTGGCATAAGCTAGAAGAGCGGTGGGATTTCCCCACCACGCCGGGCGATCCCTCCGGCCAAGCACGATGCGTGGCGCCGGCCGCCTGCAGTGATTCGAGATCGCCTGACGCGAGGGTATGACATGTCCTACTTCACGATTGCCGGTGTCCAGATGCATGCCCTGCATCACGGCGACAACACCGAAGCCATGCGTCATCGCATCGACGTGCTGATGAGCCGCTTTCCCCAGGTGCAGATGGTGTTGTTCAGCGAGCTGATGCCGTTGGGCGCCTCGCCACACCACGCCCAGCCGATGCCCAGCCACGCCGAGGCGATGTTTTGCCACCTGGCCGAGAAGCACCGCATCTGGCTGATTCCGGGCTCGATGTTCGAGCAGGCCGGTGATGCCATCTATAACACCCTGTCGGTGATCAGTCCCCGCGGCGAGGTCGTGACGCGCTATCGCAAGATGTTCCCGTTCCGCCCCTACGAGGCCGGCGTGGAGAGCGGCGAGGAGTTCGTCGTCTTCGACGTGCCGCAGGTGGGTCGCTTCGGCGTGTCGATCTGCTACGACATGTGGTTTCCCGAGACCACCCGCACCCTGGCGGCGATGGGTGCCGAGGTGATCCTGCATCCGACCATGACCGACACCATCGACCGCGACATCGAACTGTCGATCGCGCGGACCAACGCCGCGGTCAACCAGTGCTATTTCTTCGACATCAACGGGGCCGGGGCCATCGGCAACGGGCGTTCTATCGTGGTGGGGCCCTCCGGCGATGTCATCCACCAGGCCGGCACCGGCGAGGAGATCATGCCCGTCGAGGTCGATCTGAGCCGAGTGCGTCGCGAGCGCGAGACCGGCCTGCGCGGCCTCGGTCAGCCGCTCAAGAGCTTCCGCGACCGGCGCGTCGACTTCACGCTGTATCGCCACGAGGGCGGTTTCTCGCCCTTCCTGGATACCCTGGGGCCGCTGGAAAAGCCACAACGCACTAACCTTGAGGAGTACTGATCGTCTCTCAGCAACCATTCCGGAATTGAGGAGCCACCATGTTCGCCAGAATCCTCGGTGGTTTGCGTCGCCTGTTCCATCCGTCCGCGGCCGCCGGCCATGCCGACGCCGAGCGGCCCCGGGGTTCCGCCTCTGCGGCGGCACCCGAGGCCTCCGAAGCCCCTCAGGGAGCGACTACGATGAGCAGCAAAATAACAAGCATTGCCGATGTCCGTCGTCATTTCCTCAACAACAAGCGCCCGATCTATTTCATCTCGGCGACCAACTTCAATCTGCTGGGAATCGGCGATTGGGTCGGGAATTTTCGCCATATCAACTACATCGACTGCTTCGATCGGCGTCAGCGCAACGTCTTCGTGCCGCGAGAGAAGTTTCCCCGCGACTTCGAGGGTATCGAGGACATCAACAACTACCTCCTCGAGCACAAGGAGGTGATCGATTTTATCCAGTCCCGCGCCCAGGGCGATGACGCCGGTATCGCCACCTTCCTGATGTTCGACGAGCACACCGAGGAGGTCTGTGAACAGCTGGGGCTCAAGATCGCCTTCCCGCCCGCGGCGCTGCGCTCGCGGATGGACAACAAGATCGAGACCGTGCGTATCGGCAACAAGGCCGGGGTGCCCAGCGTGCCCAATGTGCTGGCCAAGGTGGGCAGCTACCAGGAGCTGCTCGAGGTGAGCCGCGAACTCGGCACCGATCTGGTGGTGCAGACCGCCTACGGCGACTCCGGGCATACCACCTTCTTCATCGCCAGCGAGGAGGACTACTACAAGGTCGCCGAGGAGATCGAGGCCGAGCCCGAGGTCAAGATCATGAAGCGCATCAACTGCCGCGGCTCTGCCATCGAGGCCTGTGCCACCCGCAGCGGCACCGTGGTCGGCCCGCTGATGACCGAACTGGTCGGCTTCAAGTCGCTGACGCCCTACAAGGGTGGCTGGTGCGGCAACGAGATGTTCGCCGGCGCCTTCAGCCAGACGGTGCGCGACAAGGCCCGCGAGTACACCTTCAAGTTCGGCGAGGCCCTGCGCGAGGAGGGCTACCGGGGTTACTTCGAGCTCGACTTCCTGATCGACATGGATGGTGGAGAGGTCTATCTCGGTGAGCTCAATCCACGGGTCACCGGGGCCAGTTCGCTGACCAACGTGGCGGCCTTCGCCCACTCCGACATCCCGCTGTTCCTGTTTCACCTGCTGGAGTTCTCGGAGCTGGACTTCGACCTCGACATCGCCGAGATCAACGAGCGCTGGTCGCATCCCGAGAGCATCGACAGCTGGAGTCAGCTGGTCATCAAGCATACCGAGGAGAGCGTCGATCTGCTGACCGCGGCCCCGGCCTCGGGGGTGTGGCGCATGGAGCAGGACGGCCGCATCGCCTACGACCACTACGACTCCCATCCCCATGCCGCCGAGAACGAGCACGAAGCGTTCTTCCTGCGCATCAGCGGCGAGGGCGACTTCCGCTACGAGGGGGCGGATCTCGGCATCCTGATCACCCGCGGGCGGCTGATGGACGACGACTTCCAGCTCACCGAGCGCGCCCGCGCGTGGATCGAAGGCATTCGCGGCGAGTACGCCGGCCAGCCGCTTCAGGATCCCGTGGTGGAGGAGGTCGCCGTCAGCCATGCCATCGGCGGTGGCAACTTCAAGATCCTATGAGCGGCAGACATCACCCCGGCCCGTCCCCGGGCAGGTGGGGGAGCGGGCCGGAAAAGATGCTGGACTTTCGCACCGTGCGCGAGGAGCTGCCGGGGCCCAAGTGGCGGTCGCTGTTCGACTACCACTGGCCGGCCTACGAGCAGTGGTACCTCAGCGAGGGCGAGCGCGAGCGTCCGGCCTATCTGGCCTGCTACAACGCCCTGCGCCGGCACATGCCCGAGCTGATGGACACCTACCGGATGCTGTGCGAGCTGGCCGGCGGCGGAGATCTCAGCGCGCGCCTGCTGAGCCTGTATCGCCCTCCGGCCTACATCACCGGCTGCTCCCAGGCGGTGCTGGCGCGGCCGTCGTCGACGGTGCTCGCGCGCAACTACGATTATCCGCCCGAGCTGTGCGAGGGCACCATCCTCTGCAGCCGCTGGAACCGGCGCCGGGTGATCGCCATGTCCGACTGCCTGTGGGGCGTGCTCGACGGCATGAACGATGCCGGGCTGGCGGTCTCGCTGGCCTTTGGTGGCCGCAAGGCGGTAGGTGACGGCTTCGGTGCGCCGATCATCCTGCGCTACCTGCTCGAGACCTGTGACGACGTGCCTCAGGCCGCCGAGGTGCTGGCCCGGGTGCCGACGCACATGGCCTACAACATCACCGTCGCCGACCGGGCCGGGCGCTACGTGACGGCGATGATCGCCCCCGACCGCCGGGCCAGCATCCGCCGCGTGCCGGTGGCCACCAACCACCAGAAGAAGATCGAGTGGTATGCCCACGCCCTGGCCTCGGAGACGCTGATCCGCGAGCGCCAGCTGTCGATCCTGGTGGACGACGAGAGTACTGGCGAGGCGCGCCTCGTCTCCGCCCTCGCGTCGCCGCCGCTGTTCCGTCACGACTATGGCCGTGGTCTGGGCACGATCTATACCGCCGTCTATCGACCGACCGAGGGGAGTGCCGGCTTCCACTGGCCGGGGCTCAACCTGGAGCTGGGTTTCGAAGACTTTCCCGAGGAACGCATCACCGTCCGCTACGGGGCACGGGGGCTCTACACGGGCTGAACGGGTGCAGAAAAAGAACAGCCAGAGGGGATCGCCATGCACGACAGCAGCCATTCCGAAACGCCCTACACCGCGCTGGGCTTCTATCACAAGATCTCCCAGCTGCGTGCCGACACCTGGAACGCCCTCAAGCGCGATCTCGGCCAGCTCGTGCGCCTCAAGGACGAGGGCGGCCAGCGTCAGCTGATCAAGGCGATCGACGTCAAGCTCACCCGGCTGGAGATCATCGAGGACTATCACGCCTTCCCTTCCAAGGAGGACTTCCGTCACATCTGGGCGCTGTTCGAGCGCCAGGAATACGGGCTGCTCGAGAAGGTGGTCAGGCGCCTGGTGCGGGCGCTGATCAGCGAGTCCTACCGGCGTCGCCACGTCGATCTCTCGGAGACCGACGCCGATGCCGAGGACCTCGAGACCCTGGACGCCCTCAATCAGCTGCGCCGTGGGCATCCGGCGTCGAACAGCTCGGCTCAGCCCTACTTCGAGCTGCTGATCGTCGACAACCTCTCGGCCCAGGAAGAGGAGGTGGTGCGCGAGGCCTTCCACAACCTGCGTCGCCCCGAGGACCGCTTCGTCTACGACGTGGTCACGGTGCGCAGCTTCGAGGACGCCCTGATCGCGGTGCTGGTCAATCCCAATATCCAGGCCTGCCTGATCCGCTACGAGTTTCCCTACAAGTCGAAGTACAACCTCAGCGCGCTGCGCAACTATCTGGAGGGGCTCTCCGAGCAGGAGCTGGAGCACCAGTCCGAGGCGGAGCGCAGCATCCTGCTCAGTTCGATGATCAGCGAGCTGCGCCCGGAGATCGACCAGTTCCTGGTCACCAGCGGCGACGTGGAGAGCACCGCCAGCGGCGACATCCGCCACTTCAGGCGCATCTTCTACCGCGAGACCGACTACATCGAACAGCATCACACCATCCTGCGCGCCATCGACGACCGTTACCGCACGCCCTTCTTCGACGCCCTGCGCGAATACAGCCGCAAGCCCACCGGGGTCTTCCACGCCATGCCGATCTCGCGGGGCAAGTCGGTGACCCGCTCGCACTGGGCGGGGCACATGATCGACTTCTACGGCATCAATATCTTCCTGGCCGAGACGTCGGCGACCTCCGGCGGGCTGGATTCGCTGCTGCAGCCCTACGGGCCGATCAAGAAGGCCCAGGAGTATGCCGCCCGGGCCTTCGGCGCCCGGCGAAGCTTCTTCGTCACCAACGGCACCTCGACGGCCAACAAGATCGTGGTCCAGGCGTTGATCAAGCCCCGCGACATCGTGCTGGTCGACCGCGACTGCCACAAGTCGCACCACTACGGCATGGTGCTGGCCGGCGCCCACGTCAGCTATCTGGATTCCTATCCTCTCGACGACTACTCGATGTACGGCGCGGTGCCGCTGCACGAGATCAAGAAGACCCTGCTCGCCTATCGGCGCGCCGGCGAACTCGAGCGGGTGAAGATGCTGCTGCTGACCAACTGCACCTTCGACGGCGTGGTCTACAACGTGCGCCGGGTGATGGAGGAGTGCCTGGCGATCAAGCCGGACCTCGTGTTCCTGTGGGACGAGGCCTGGTTCGCCTTCGCCTCCTTCAACCCGACCTATCGGCCGCGCACCGCCATGCACGCGGCACGCACGCTGCGTGACCGCTACCGCAGCGAGGCCTATCGGGAGGAGTACGCGGCCTGGAAGGCCGAGTTCGACGCCCTCGACCCCGACGACGACGCCACCTGGCTCGAGCGTCCGCTGCTGCCGGATCCCGACCTCGTGCGCCTGCGCGCCTACGCCACCCATTCCACCCACAAGACCCTGACCTCGCTGCGTCAGGGCTCGATGATCCACGTCTTCGATCAGGATTTCCGCCAGCGGGTCGAGGCCCCGTTCCACGAGGCCTACATGACACACACCTCGACCTCGCCCAACTATCAGATCCTGGCCTCGCTGGACGTGGGGCGCATGCAGGCCGAGATGGAAGGCTTCGAGCTGGTACACGCCCAGGTCGAGGCGGCGCTGTCGCTGCGCGAGCAGCTGTATACCCATCCCTTGCTGCAGAAGTACTTCCGGGTGCTCAAGAACGCCGACATGGTGCCCGCCGAGTATCGTGAGTCCGGGGTCGAGTCCTTCTACGATCCGGTGACCGGCTGGAACCAGATGGAGGAAGCCTGGGCCCGGGACGAGTTCGTGATCGACCCCTCCCGGATCACCATCGCCATCGGCGCGACCGGCGTCGACGGCGATGCCTTCAAGAACGAATACCTGATGAACAAGTACGGCATCCAGATCAACAAGACGTCGCGCAACACCGTGCTGTTCATGACCAACATCGGCACTACCCGCGGCTCCATCGCCTATCTGCTCGACGTGCTGATCAAGCTGGCCAAGGAGTTCGAGACGCGCTGGGAGGAGAGCAGCCGCCCGGAGCGCAGGATCATCGAGCAGCGGGTCCACTCCCTGACCCGGGAGCTGCCGCCGCTGCCCGACTTCAGCCGCTTCCATGACGCCTTCCGGCGCAGCCCCGAGACTCCCGAGGGCGACATCCGCAGCGCCTACTTCCTCAGCTACGACGAGGAGAACACCGAATACCTGCGGTTCGACAACGGCGAGCTTCAGGCCCAGACGCGCCAGGGCCGGGACGTGGTCTCGGCGAGCTTCGTGATCCCCTATCCGCCGGGATTCCCGGTGCTGGTGCCTGGCCAGGTGGTCAGCGAGGAGATCCTGCACTTCCTGCAGGCCCTGGACGTCACGGAGATCCACGGCTATCGCCCGGAGCTCGGGCTGCTGGTGTTCACCGCGGCCGCCCTGGCCGAGCCGCCGGCGTGTTGAGGACCGCGCCAAAAAAAACGCAACTCTTTGGCGCCGGAACGAAAAAACGTCACGTCTCCGGCGCCTGACTTCAAAAACTCCCGCCCGCCCATCTGCCTTACCCTGACACCATCACGCGGCAACCGCCGCGGATGTCATATCATCGCCGTCGCGCCTCTCTCGCGGCGGCGTTTCAGGGGAGGTGCTTATGACGCTGTCCAACATGCTCGACGACCCGCGCCTGTTCCGGCAGTACGCCTATGTCGACGGCAAGTGGACCCACGGCGACGAGGGCCGCGAGGACGCGGTCGTCGATCCGGCCACCGGCGAGGTGCTGGGCCATATCCCGCTGCTCGAGGCGGCGCAGATCAGCGCCGCCGTGGACGCCGCCGAGGCGGCCTACGTGCACTGGCGGGCACTGCGCGCCGACGAGCGCTGCGAGCGTCTGCTGGCCTGGTACGACCTGCTGCAGGCCCATCGCGAGGACCTGGCGCTGATCATGACCCGCGAGCAGGGCAAGCCGCTGCCGGACGCCCGCGGCGAGGTCGAGTACGGCGCCAGCTTCGTGCGCTGGTTCGCCGAGGAGGGCAAGCGCACCTTCGGCGAGACCATTCCCAGCCATATCCCCAACGCCGCCCTCGGCACGCTCAAGGAGCCGGTGGGCATCGCCGCGCTGATCACGCCCTGGAACTTCCCGCTGGCGATGATCACCCGCAAGGCCGCCGCCGCCATGGCCGCCGGCTGCCCGGTGATCGTCAAGCCGGCCCACGAGACGCCGTTCTCGGCGCTGGCGCTGGCCGAACTGGCCGAGCGCGCCGGCATCCCGGCCGGCATCTTCAACGTGGTGCTGGGCGACGCCGCCGAGGTCTCGAAGCTGTTGTGCGATGAGGATCGCATCAAGGCGCTGTCGTTCACCGGCTCCACCCGGGTCGGCCGTCTGCTGATCGAGCAGTGCGCCCATACCGTCAAGCGGGTGTCGCTGGAGCTCGGCGGCAACGCGCCCTTCATCGTCGGCCCGGACATGGACCCGAAGGAAGCGGCCTATGCCGCGGTGGCGGCCAAGTTCCAGACCGCCGGTCAGGACTGCCTGGCGGCCAACCGCATCCTGGTGCACGAGTCGATCCACGACGCCTTCGTCGAGCAGTTCGCCGAGCGCATGGCGGCGTTGAGCGTGGGCAACGGCCTGGACGGCGAGGTCGACCTGGGCCCGCTGATCCATCGTCAGGCGGTGGAGAAGGCCGCCTCCATCGTCGACGACGCCGTCTCCCGCGGCGCCACCCTGGTGGCCGGCGACCAGAATCAGGCGCCGGGCGAGAACTTCTTCATGCCGACCCTGCTGACCGGGGTGACGCCGCAGATGAAGGTCTGGCGCGAGGAGAACTTCGCCCCGGTGGCGGGCATCACCGCCTACCGCGACGACGACGAGGCCATCGAGATGGCCAACGATACCGAGTATGGCCTCGCCGCCTACGTCTACACCCATGACATCCGGCGCATCTGGAAGCTGCTGCGGGCGCTGGAGTATGGCATGGTCGCGGTCAACTCGGTGAAGATGACCGGCCCGCCGGTGCCCTTCGGCGGCGTCAAGCAATCCGGCCTGGGCCGCGAGGGCGGCGTGACCGGCATCGACGAGTACCTGGAGACGAAGTACTACTGTCTCGGAGCGCTGGGCTCCGTTTCCGGGAGCTAGCTTTATCCGGGAGCTTGCTGCGCTCGACCATACGGCGTTGGATCCTGTCTCGGGCGCGAGTCCGATCGAACATGCTCATTTACAGAACGTAAACTCCGCAGTTCTCTCCAGGATCCGCCTTGTCTGGTCGTCGCTCGCAGAGCTCTCTTGTTTTGAGGCAGAAGTTTTTCAGCAACCCGTGCCCGAGCGGCGCGGGTTCAGGAACAGAGGACCGGCGGTGGCCGGTCCGGACATAACGAACGACGAACATCCTCCCCGCCGGAGTCGGGGAGCCTTACTGGAGACACGCATGACCACCCATCAGGATCTGATCGATCGCGACCGCAAGGTGACCTTCCACGCCTCCACCCACCTGCGCGACTTCGCCCACGGCGATGCGCCGGGCCGCGTGATCACCGGTGGCAAGGGCATCCACATCGTCGACAAGGACGGCCGCGAGTTCATCGACGGCTTCGCCGGCCTGTACTGCGTCAATATCGGCTATGGCCGCACCGAGGTGGCCGAGGCCATCTACCAGCAGGCCCTCGAGATGTCCTACTACCACACCTATGTGGGGCACTCGAACGAGCCGCAGATCGCCCTGTCCGAGAAGATCCTCGAGCTGGCCGGCCCCGGCATGTCCAAGGTCTACTACGGCATGTCCGGCAGTGACGCCAACGAGACCCAGCTCAAGATCGTGCGCTACTACAACAACGTGCTCGGCCGTCCGCAGAAGAAGAAGGTCATCTCGCGCATGCGCGGCTACCATGGCTCCGGCATTGCCACCGGCTCGCTGACCGGCCTCAAGGCCTTCCACGACCAGTTCGACCTGCCGATGGACGGCATCCTGCACACCGAGGCGCCGTACTACTATCATCGCGCCGCCGAGCAGGAAGGCATGACCGAGCGCGAGTTCTCCAAGCACTGCGCGACCAGGCTCGAGGAAATGATCCTGGCCGAGGGGCCGGACACCGTGGCCGCCTTCATCGGCGAGCCGGTGCTCGGCACCGGTGGCATCGTGCCGCCGCCGGAAGGCTACTGGGACGAGATCCAGGCCGTGCTCGACAAGTACGATGTGCTGCTGATCGCCGACGAGGTGGTGTGCGGCTTCGGGCGCATCGGCGCCGACTTCGGCAGCCACCACTACGGCATCAAGCCGGACCTGATGACCACCGCCAAGGGCCTGACCAGCGCCTACCAGCCGCTCTCCGCGGTGATCGTCGGCGATCGCGTGTGGCAGGTGCTCGAGCAGGGCACCGGCGAATACGGCCCGATCGGCCACGGCTGGACCTACTCCGGCCACGCCCTGGGCTGTGCCGCCGGCCTGGCCAACCTGGCGATCATCGAGCGCGAAGGCCTGACTGCCAATGCCGCCGAGACCGGCGCCTACCTGCAGGAGCGCATGGCCGCGACCTTCGGCGATCATCCGATCGTCGGCCAGGCGCGCGGCGTCGGCATGCTGGCCTCGCTGGAGTTCTCCGCCGACCCGGAGAAGCGCGCCCACTTCGATCCGTCGCTCAAGGTCGCGCCGCGCATCGCCGCCGCCGCCATGGAGGAGAACCTGATCGCCCGTGCCATGCCGCAGGGCGACATCCTCGGCTTCGCGCCGCCGCTGGTCGCCACCCGTGACGAGGTCGACGAGATCATCGCCCGCACCGAGCGTGCGGTGAACAAGGTCACCGACGAGCTGACCCGCGAAGGCGTGCTGCAGACCGCCTGATCGTACTCGCCCTCCACGAACGCCGCGGCCTCGCCCGCGGCGTTTCTGGTTCCGGGCGCCGCACTCGCCCTTCGTCTCCTTGTGCCCGGCTCGATGCTGGCCCAGTCTTGGGAAGGTTTATCGTATGGAGGAAGACGCCCATGGCGACGCTACTGGCCTTCGATGTCTACGGCACCCTGATCGACACCCACGGGGTGGTCACCGAACTGGAGGAACGCCTCGACGATCCGTCGCGGGCGGCCGAGTTCTCGCGCCGCTGGCGCGACAAGCAGCTCGAGTACAGCTTCCGCCGCGGGCTGATGGGCGCCTATGTGGACTTCGCCCGCTGCACCCGCGAGGCGCTGGAGTACACCGACCGCGCGCTCCAGACCCGGCTCTTCGAGGCCGACAAGGATCATCTGATGGGCAGCTACGGCCAGTTGCCGGCCTTTCCCGAGGCCGAGCAGGCGCTGGCACGGCTGGCCAAGGCCGGCGTCAGCTGCGTGGCCTTCTCCAACGGCAGCCAGGAGGCGGTGACCCGGCTGCTCTCCGCGGCCGGGCTGCGCGACCGCTTCGAGGAGATCGTCAGCGTCGACGAGGTGAAGCGCTTCAAGCCCGACCCGGCGGTGTACTTCCACCTTCGCCAGCGCCTCGAGGCCGAGCCGGCCGACACCTGGCTGGTCTCCAGCAACCCCTTCGACGTGATCGGTGCGCGCCATGCCGGCCTCCATGCGGCCTGGGTGCGGCGCAATCCGGAGGCACCGTTCGACCCCTGGGGCATCGAGCCCGACATCACCGTGGCCGACCTGGAGGCGCTGGCCGACTATCTGGTGCCTGCGTCGTGACGTCGGCGCTCAGCCGCGAGGAGAGGGCTCGTCCTCATCGTCGGGCCGGTAGCGTTCGCCGGCCCGGTGCAGCAGCGAGAACTGGCGCTCGCAGGCCCGGCAGGCGCCGCACATCGTCAGATGCAGGCGCAGCGACAGCCGCTCGCGCCGGGTGAGCGGCCGGTCCTGCTTGAGCGACATCAGGCGCGTGGCCTGTTTGCACTTCATCATGGGGTATCCTCCTCAAGCCAGCCGCGCTCGATGCAGGCCCGCAGGCGCAGGCGGGCGCGGTGCAGCATCACCCAGCAGTTGTTTTCCTTGATGCCCACCGTCTGGCAGATGTCGTCGGTGGACAGCCCCATCAGCTCGCGCAGCGAGAACACCCGGGCCAGGTTGTCGGGCAGGCCGATCATGCAGGCGTCGAAGACCCGCCAGAAATGCTCGCTCTCGAAGGCCGCCTCCGGCTCGCCCCAGCCGCGTGGCCGGGCCTCGGGGTTCCAGTGCCCGTCGCGGTGGAACTGGCGTTCGATGGCGTCGTCGGTGTCGTCGTCCTCCAGCGGTGTCCAGCGCCCCTGGCGCTTCTGGACGCGCATGGCATCGAGGATCTTGTGCTTGAGGATGCCGAACACCCAGGTCTCGTAGCCGGATCGCTCGCCGAAGCTGTCGTCCTTCTCCAGCGCCGCGGCCAGGGCTTCCTGGACGGCGTCCTCGGCCTGGGTGCGGTCGCGCAGGTGCATCAGCGCGAAGGACACCAGTCGCGGGCGCACCGCGGCCAGGCGGCGCCGGCGATCCGCGCCGGGGCGTGGGCTATCGGAATGCTCGATCACGTCGTCTCCTCGTCGTCCGTGGCGTTCGCTCGCCATGTCTCCAGCCTGGTGCCCCGGGCCGTGAGCTCGATCACGCGTCCGCCGGCCGCCTCGGCGTCTTCCCGGTCGTGGGTCACCATCAGGGTCGGCAGGCCCCGCGCGCGAACGCGGGCGAACACCAGCCGGCGCATCTCGTCGCGTCGCGCCGCGTCGAGCCGCGAGAAGGGCTCGTCGAGCAGCATCGCCCGCGGCTCGGCCAGCAGCACCCGCATCAGCGCCACCCGGGCGCGCTGGCCGCCGGACAGCGTCTCCGGGTCGCGCTCGGCGAAGCCGGACAGCCCGATATCGGTCAGCGCCTCGTCCACCCGCCGGCGGCGTTCGGCCCGCTTGCCGCCGGCGGGCAGGCCGAAGGCCAGGTTGCCGCCCACGCTCAGGTGGGGGAACAGCAGCGGGTCCTGGAACAGCAGCCCCAGCCGGCGCCGCTCCGGCGGCGCGTCCGTCAGGTCGTCGTCGCCCAGCCGGACCCGCCCGGTGGCCGTGAAGGCCGGGGCCAGGAAGCCGGCGACCTGGGCCAGCAGGGTCGACTTGCCGACGCCCGAGGGGCCCATCAGGGTCAGCACCTCGCCGGGGGCAATGCGGGCGTCCACGGCCACCAGCGGGCGGCCGTTGCGTGTGATGACGACGTCGTCGAGGATCAGCGGGTTCGGCGCGGGCATGGCATCGCTCATGTCGAAGCAGTGGTGGATGAATGGGGCGTGACCCGGTGGCGAAACAGCCACCGCGGCAGGCCGGCAGCCAGGACGAAGCCCAGCGCCGGCAGCGCCAGCTGGCCCAGTGCGAAGACCGCGGTCAGGCGGCGGTCGCCGCCACTGGCCAGGCTCACCGCCTCGGTGGTCAGGGTCGCCAGCCGGCCGCCGCCGAGCAGCAGGGTCGGCAGGTACTGGCCGACGCTGACGGCGAAGCCCACCGCGGCGGCCACGGCGATCGGCGCCGCCAGCAGCGGCAGGCGAACCCGCCAGAACACGCGTGCCCTCGAGGCGCCGAGCGCGGCGGCGACCTGGCCCCAGCGTGGATCGAGCCGGCGATAGCTCTCGGCAAGCGTGAGGAAGACGTAGGGCAGCACGAACAGCGCGTGTCCCAGCGCCGCCGCCAGCCAGCCGGCGGCCAGCCCCAGCTGGGCCTGCCACTGCACCAGGCCGTAGAGGAAGGCCACCGGCGGCACCAGCAGCGGCAGGTAGAGGATCAGCTGCGTCCCCGGCGCCAGCGGTCGGCGACGCAGGGTCTCGGCCTCCAGGCAGCAGAGCACCAGCGTCAGCGCCAGCAGGGTCGAGGCGAGCCCCAGGCTCGCGGTGTCGGCGAGCGGTGCGCTGCCGGACGCGAGTCCCTGGCGCCAGGCGTCGAGCGTCATCGGCGAGGGCCAGGCGGCGGGGAAGGGCCACCAGGCGGCCAGCGACCACAGCGCCAGGCCCATGAGGCTCGCGCCCAGCAGCAGGATCGAGAGCGCGGTGGCCCCGGCGGCCAGCGCGCGCCCGAGCCGCTCGCCGCGGGCGCGTGTGCCGCCGATCAGCCAGCCGGCGGCGAGCCTCGCCACCAGCCGCTCGGCCAGCCACCAGGCCAGCAGCGACAGGGCGGTGACGCCGAGCTGCAGCAGGGCCGCGGCCGAGGCCTGGAAGCGCAGCGCCAGGTCAGGATCGTTCAGCCAGCGCACCACCGCCACGGCCAGCGTCGGCGGCGTCGAGGGGCCGAGGATGATCGCCACGTCCACGGTCGAGCCGGCGAAGGCGATCACCGCATAGAGCGGCAGACGGATCAGCGGATAGAGCCCCGGCAGCACCGCGCGCAAGAAGGCGTTGAGGCGCCCGTAGCCCAGCGATCGCGCGACTCGGAGGCGCTCCTCGGCGCGGCACTGGGGCAGGGCGGCGAGGCTCATCAGCAGCAGGAAGGGCACCTCCTTGAGCACCAGCCCGGCGATCAGCGCTAGCCCTGCCGGGTCGCCGGGAAACAGGTAGTCCGGCGGCTGCTGCCAGCCGCTCGCCCAGGGCGAGACCAGCCGGCTGGCGAGCCCCGAGGGGGCGAGCAGGAAGGCCAGGCCGATGGCCGCGGCGGCGTGGGGCACCGCCAGCAGCGGCGCCAGCAGGCGCTGCACCCAGCGCAAGGGGCGAGTGCCGAGGAAGGCGCCGAGAAACAGCGTCACGATGGCCAGCGCGATCAGGCTGCTGGCGAGCCCGGTGACCAGGCTCAGGCGCAGCATGTCGGCCAGGCCCGGGGCCTGCAGGAGGGCGCGCCAGGGCGCCAGCGTCAGGGTCTCGCCACCCAGCGCTGGCAGCCAGCCGAAGGCCGGCGCCACCACACCGACGAGCCCCGCCGCCACCGGCAGGCCCAGCAGCGCCAGGGTCAGGCCCGGGAAGGGGCGGATCGCCCGCTCGAACGGCGTCATCGCCCCCGGCCCCAGCGCGAGATCCGGGAGGCGTCTGCCGACTCAGCCGTCGCCATAGCGCGCCAGCCAGCCGGCCTCCAGGGCCTCCATCCAGCTGGGATGCGGTTCGGGCAGCAGCCGTCCCAGCGCCTCGGGCGGCAGCCGGGCGGGGGAGGCGTCGTCGACGTCGAAGGCCGCGCGCTGCTCGGGGGTGAGGGCGTCCATGTCGAGCACCGTGGGATCGCCCCAGACCGCGATGTCCTGCTTGCGGGCCTGGGCCTCGGGCGAGAGCAGGAAGTTGGCCAGCACCATGGCCCCGGCCTTGTGGGCGGCATTGAAGGGGATCGCCACGAAGTGCACGTTGCCCAGGGTGCCGCCGTCGAGCACGTAGCTGCGGGTACTCGGCGGCAGCCGATGGGCGGCCACCGCGGCGGCGGGCTCGGAGGGGTTGAAGGTGAAGGCCAGCGACAGTTCGCCGTCGCCCATCAGCCGCTTGAGTTCGGGGCCGCCGCTGGGGAAGTCGCGGCCCTCGCGCCACAGGTGCGGGTGCAGGGCGTCGAGAAAGTCCCACAGCGGGGCGGTCACCGCGGCCACGTCGTGGGCCGAGGCCGGCTCGGCCAGCACGCTCGGGTCCTCGGTCAGCGCGATCAGCCCCTGCTTGAGGAAGGTGGTGCCGAGGAAGTCCGGCACCAGCGGGTAGGTGAAGCGCCCGGGATGGGCACGGGCCCAGTCGAGCAGCGCGGCCATGCTGCCGGGCGGCGCCTGGACGCGCTCGGCGTCGACGTAGAAGGTCAGCTGGGCCTTGCCCCAAGGCGACTCATACCCCTCGGTGGGCAGGGTGAAGTCGGTGACGACCTCGGGGTTGGCCGCCGGGGTGGTCAGTTCGAAGTTCGGCAGCAACGAGGCGAAGGGGCCGTAGAGCAGCTCGTGGCGCTTCATGGCGGCGAAGTTCTCGCCGTTGATCCACACCAGGTCGATGGCGCCGTCGTCGACGTTGCCGGCCGACTTCTCGGCGATCACCCGCGATACCGCGGCGGCGGCGTCATCGACCTTGACGTGCACCACCTCCACGTCGAAGCGCTCGTCCACCCGCTCGGCGACCCAGTCGATATAGCGATTGATGGTGGCGTCGCCGCCCCAGGCGTTCCAGTACACGGTCTGTCCCCGGGCCTCGGCCTCGATAGCGGCCCAGCGCTCGGCCGACGGCGCGTCCTGGGCTCGGGCCGGAGGAGCGGTCAGCACGTCGGCGAACGACAGGGCCGCGCCCAGCAGCAGCGGCAGGAAAGGGAGCGAGCGTGTCGGCGAGCGGCGTGAGGGCATCGAGGCGTCCTTGGCGATGGAAAGAAATGATGAGAGTGGCGTGAGGCGGCTTCGGTTGTGTCGTGGCCGCGCCGTTTTCCTTACGGCGCCACCAGCATAGCGCGGCGAGGGCGTTGCCCTCTCGGGTCGATGGTAAACGCTGGGCCCTCGTCCGTGGTCACGGCGTCTACACTGATCGGCAGGCCCTAATGCGTTCCGACGCTATGGCCTGTACCCATACCGAGATCGAGGCGAGGTTGCCATGATGTCCCGGTCGTCCCTGCCGCATCGCGTGCTGTTCTGGTTCAGCCTGGCCTGCCTGCTGATGGGCGGGCTCGCCGCCTGGCACGCCGCGGCGCAGCAGCAGCGCGACACGGCGCTGGTGATGACGCTCGACGGCGCCATCGGCCCGGCCACTGGCGACTACTTCGTGCGCGGCCTGGACATCGCCGCCGAGCGCGAGGCGCGGCTGGTGGTGGTGCAGCTGGACACCCCCGGGGGGCTCGACGCCTCCATGCGCGACATGATCTCGGCGATGCTGTCCTCGGAGATTCCCGTGGTGTTCTACGTCTCGCCCGGCGGCGCCCGGGCGGCCAGCGCCGGCACCTACCTGCTCTATGCCAGCCACGTGGCGGCCATGGCGCCGGCCACCCATCTCGGCTCGGCCACGCCGGTGCAGATCGGCGGCGGGGGCGGGCTGCCCGGCATCGGCGAGCCGGAAGCGCCGGACGACGCCGATGCGCAGGATGCGGAGCCCACGTCCGGCGGCAAGGCGAAGTCGGCCGCCGCGACGGCGTCGTCGACCGAGGGCGACGAGGCAGTCGAGACCTCGGCCGGGGCGGGCGACGACACGGCGGCGGACGATGAGGAGGCCGTGCCCAAGCGCCGCGGCGAGACCGCCATGGAGCGCAAGGTGCTGGAGGACGCCGTGGCCTATATCCGCTCGCTGGCCGATCGCCACGGCCGCAACGCCGACTGGGCCGAGGACGCGGTGCGCGAGGCGGTCAATCTCACCGCCCGGGAGGCGCTGGAGCGGAACGTCATCGACGTGCTGGCCACGGACCTCGACGACCTCCTGGCCCAGATCGACGGCCGCGAGGTGGTGATGGAGGACGGCAGCATCACCCTTCGGACCGCCGACCTCGCCGTGGAGCGTTTCGATCCCGACTGGCGCACCCGGCTGCTGGAGGTGATCACCAACCCCAATGTGGCCTACTTCCTGATGATCATCGGCTTCTACGGCCTGATCTTCGAGCTCTCCAATCCCGGCAGCCTGGTGCCGGGGACCATCGGCATCATCTGCCTGCTGCTGGCGCTGTTTGCCTTCCAGGTGCTACCCGTTAACTATGCCGGCCTGGCGCTGATCCTGGTGGGGCTGGGGCTGATCGTCGGCGAGGCGCTGATGCCCAGCTTCGGCATCCTGGGCATCGGCGGCATCGTGGCCTTCGTGATCGGATCGGTGATGCTCATGGACGCGGATACCCTGAATATTTCCCTGCCGCTGATCGGCGGCATCGCCCTGGTGGCGGCGGGCCTGATGCTGTGGGTGCTGACCCGCTTCCTGGGCCTGCGCCGGCGCCCCCCGCGCACCGGTCAGGAGGAGCTGGTGGGCCTCGAGGCCGAGGCGCTGGAAGACTTCCAGGGCGAGGGTCACGTGCGCCTGCACGGCGAACGCTGGAACGCCCGCAGCGAGCAGGCGCTGCGCCGCGGACAGACGGTGCGGGTGATCGCCATCGACGGCCTCACAGTCGAGGTGGTGCCCCGCGAGGCATCGTCCTGACGTCCACAAATCGACCGCACCCTCTCTCGATCACTACCCAAGGAGAACCGACATGCTGATTTCCTATCTCGTGCCGCTGGTCCTGCTGCTGATGCTGATCGCGGCCTCGATCCGCATCCTGCCGGAGTACAAGCGTGGCGTGGTGTTCTTCCTGGGGCGCTTCCAGGCGGTGAAGGGCCCGGGCCTGTTCATCATCATCCCGGGCATCCAGAAGATGGAAGTGGTCGACCTGCGGGTGATCACCATGGACGTGCCCGAGCAGGACGTGATCTCACAGGACAACGTCACGGTGAAGGTCAACGCGGTGCTCTACTTCCGGGTGGTCGACCCGGAGAAGGCGATCATCCAGGTCGAGCACTTCGTCAGCGCCACCAGCCAGCTGGCCCAGACCACGCTGCGTTCGGTGCTCGGCAAGCATGACCTCGACGAGATGCTGTCCGAGCGCGACCGGCTCAACGACGACATCCAGGAGATCATCGACGCCTCGGCGGAGAGCTGGGGCATCAAGGTGGCCAACGTGGAGATCAAGCACGTCGACCTGGACGACAGCATGATCCGCGCCATCGCCCGCCAGGCCGAGGCGGAGCGTGAGCGGCGCGCCAAGGTGATCCACGCCGAGGGCGAGCTGCAGGCCTCGCAGAAGCTGCTCGAGGCCGCCAACGTCATGTCCGGCAACCCGACGTCGCTGCAGCTTCGCTACCTGCAGACCATGAGCGACATGAGCAACAAGAACGCCTCGACCATCGTGGTGCCGCTGCCCATCGACCTGGTGGAGGCCTTCAAGTCGATGACCGGCGCCGGCGCTGGCGGCAACGACAAGGGGAATCCGTGATGGCAGGTGGCATGAACCGCCATCGTGTCCCCGGTGCCCCTCGTCGATCCTCGGGTCTCGCCGGATGCAGCGATCCGGCGTGTCTGGTAGACTCCCGCGCTCCTGACGGGGTAGCCGGATCTGCCCGTTGTCTCGTCGATCCAACGCAAGGGAACCGACATACCGTGATGCCCTCTCGTTCCGGGCTGGCCACGCCGCCCTAGCCTTTCCCTCCCGAATTCGGGCCGCGATGACGTCGTCACGATGTCATCGCGGCCGGGCATCGTCTCGATGTCCTGGGCGCCCCGCGCCCGCCTTGCACCGTCAGCCTCTCTCCCGCAGCGCCACGATGCGTTCCATGTGCCTCGGCGCATGACCGGCGCCACGGCATCGGCCTTCTCGCGAGGCCGGGAAGGGCTGCGCACGACACGACCCTGACGCCTTCATGGCATCCACCTCCACCCTCGACTGGACCGCAGCATGACTCGATCCCTCAAGCAAGACTGGTTCTCCAACATCAAGGGCGATCTCCTGTCGGGCATCGTCGTCGCCCTGGCGCTGATTCCCGAGGCCATCGCCTTCTCGATCATCGCCGGCGTCGATCCCAAGATCGGCCTCTACGCTTCCTTCTCCATGGCGGTGATCATCGCCTTCGCCGGCGGCCGGCCGGGCATGATCTCGGCGGCCACCGGCGCCATGGCGCTGCTGATGGTCACGCTGGTCAAGGAGCACGGGCTCGAGTACCTGCTGGCCGCGACCCTGCTCACCGGCGCGCTGCAGATCGTCGCCGGCTACCTGCGCCTGGCCGACCTGATGCGCTTCGTCTCGCGCTCGGTGGTGACCGGCTTCGTCAACGCCCTGGCGATCCTGATCTTCATGGCGCAGCTGCCGGAGCTGACCAACGTCACCTGGCACGTGTATGCCATAACCTTGGTAGGGTTAGGCATCATCTATGGCGCCCCATGGCTAGGTAAGATTACCTTTCCCGGCGTCGGGGTTTACCTTTTAATTTTAGGCTTTGCGTTGGCGGTTGGTGGCTTTGATCCCCGCTGGGGCTATGGCGTAGCCATCGTTGGTCTCGCTTGTGCAAAGATATTTTCTCGCTGGGTGAATAACCTTGAGATTCCATCGCCTTTGTTGTGCATCGTTTTAATGACAGGCGTTGCCTCGGCTCTTGGCCTCGACATCAACACCGTGGGCGACATGGGCGAGCTGCCCGATACCCTGCCGGTGTTCCTGTGGCCGGACGTGCCGCTCAACCTCGAGACCCTGTCGATCATCTTCCCCTACGCCATCATGCTCACCGTGGTGGGCCTGCTGGAGTCGATGATGACCGCCACCATCGTCGACGACCTGACCGACACCGAGAGCGACAAGAACCGCGAGTGCAAGGGCCAGGGCATGGCCAACATCGGTACCGGCCTGCTCGGCGGCATGGCGGGCTGCGCGATGATCGGGCAGTCGGTGATCAACATCAAATCCGGCGGTCGCGGTCGTCTTTCCACCCTGTTCGCCGGCGTGATGCTGCTGATCATGGTGGTGTTCCTCGCCGACTGGGTGTCGCAGATTCCCATGGCGGCGCTGGTGGCGGTGATGATCATGGTCTCCATCGGCACCTTCAGCTGGACCTCGATCCGCGACCTCAAGCAGCACCCGATGTCCTCCAACCTGGTGATGCTGGCCACCGTGGCGGTCACCGTGGGCACCCACAACCTGGCCATGGGCGTGTTCGTCGGCGTGCTGCTGGCGGCGTTGTTCTTCGCCAACAAGGTCGGCAACATCCTCTACATCGGCGTCGAGGAGGCCGAGGCGGGTCGTCACCGGGTCTATCGGGTGGTGGGCCAGGTGTTTTTTGCCTCCTCCGAGCGCTTCGGCCGCGCCTTCGACTTCAAGGAGAGCGTGGAGAAGGTCACCATCGACCTGTCCCGGGCACACTTCTGGGACATCACCGCCGTGCAGGCGCTGGATCGGGTGGTGATCAAGTTCCGCCGCGAGGGCACCGAGGTCGAGCTGGTCGGCCTCAACGAGGCCAGCGCCACCATCGTCGATCGCTACGCCATCCATGACGATCCGGAAGCCGTCGAGAAGCTGATGGGCGGCCACTGAGTCGCGTCAGGCATTCGGCCGCACGGGCCGGCGCGACCGCCGGCCCGCCCCACCATGACAAGGAATGACGACATGTCACAGAAGGTCTACTGCATCGCCCAGTTCCAGCCCAAGCCCGGCCGCGAGGCGGCGGTGTTCGCCGCGCTGCAGGCGCTGGAGCCCAACGCCCATCGCGAGGACGGCTGCCTCCAGTACACGGTGACGCGCCACGTCGATCACCCCAACGCCCCGGGCACGAGCTACCCGATCGTGTTCCACGAGATCTGGGCCAGCCGCGAGGCCTTCGAGGCGCACTGCAACCGCCGTGAGATCCAGCACTTCTTCGCCACCCAGGTCGAGGCCGAGGACGGCGATGTGGCCGACGCCAACGTCTGCGTCTACACCGACGAGCCCCAGGACTTCGACGCGCCGAAGCGCTGAGCCCGCCTGCCGGGCGTCAGGCAGCGCCCGGCCCTATGCAGGTCGCCGCCGATGGGGTAGAACTCAGGGCAGCGACAACGACACACGCCGGCTTCAGGACAGACAGATGACAGAACAGGTGATGGCCGCCATCGACGGCTCGCAGTTTTCCGAGGGCGTCTGCGACTACGCCGCCTGGGCCAGTCAGGCGCTGGAGGCGCCGCTGACCTTCCTGCACGTGGTCGACAACCACCCCCAGACCGCCGAGGCGGATCTCTCCGGCAACATCGGGCTGGGCTCCCGCGAGCACCTGCTCGAGGAACTCTCTCAGCTCGATGAGCAGCGCGCCAAGGTGGCCCAGGAGCAGGGCCGGCTGATGCTCAAGGCGGCCCAGGAGCGCGCCGTCGAGGACGGCGTGGCGGAGCCCGGCAGCCGCCAGCGCAACGGCACCCTGGTCGAGACCCTCGCCGAGCTGGAGGACGAGATCCGCCTGCTGGTGGTGGGCAAGCGCGGCGGCAGCGCCCACCAGGACAGCGAGCACCTGGGCTCCAACCTCGAGCGGGTGGTGCGCGGCCAGCATCGCCCGATCCTGGTGGTGCCTCAGGCCTTCAAGCGCCCCGAGAAGGTGATGATCGCCTTCGACGGCAGCAATACCACCCGCAAGGGCGTCGAGCTGCTGGCGAAGAGCCCGCTGTTCGCCGGCATCGCCTGCCACGTGGTGATCGTCGGCGCCGAGACCGGCGACAACCGCTCCCAGCTCGACTGGGCGCTCGCCACCCTGCGCGAGGCCGGCCACGAGGCCGAGGGCGCGATCCGCGCCGGCGAGGTGGAGGAGACCCTGCGTGCCTACAAGGACGAGCACGACATCGACCTGGTGGTGATGGGGGCCTACGGCCATTCCCGCATCCGTCACCTGCTGGTGGGCAGCACCACCACCGCCATGCTGCGCCACGCCAGCGTGCCGGTGCTGCTGCTGCGCTGAGCCGCGTCATCGCGCTTCAGGGCCCCGCCATGGCGGGGCCTTTTCGTGTCATCGCGCCTGTTACCGTGATGTGTCAGGGCACCGGGAGAACACCATGAGCTATCGCACCCTGCTGAGGGACCATCGGGGGCTGATGGGCATCGCCGTGCTGGCGATGTTCTCGTCGAGCCTGGGGCAGAGCTTCTTCGTCGGCCTGTTCCAGGCGCCCATCGCCGAACGGCTGGGCTTCTCCGCCGGCGAGTTCGGCACCGCCTATTCGCTGGTCACCCTGGCCGCCGGCTTCGCCATGCTGCGCCTGGGGCCCGCCATCGACTGGGTGGCGCCGCGCCGCTTCGCGCTGGCCATCCTGGCGGCGCTGGGCATCGGCATCCTGCTGCTGACCGCCTCGCCCTGGTGGCCGCTGGGGCTGCTTGGCCTGGGGCTGGTGCGCCTGTGCGGCCAGGGCATGATGAGCCACCTCGGCAACACCCTGGCCGGGCGCGAGTTCGAGGGACTGCGCGGTCGGGCCCTGGGGCTCGCCGGCATGGGGCTGATGCTCGGCGAGACCCTGCTGCCGCCGCTGGTGGCGGGGCTGCTGGTGTGGCTCGGCTGGCGCGAGCTGTGGTGGGGGCTGGCCGCGGTGCTGGCGGCGCTGTGGGTACTCGTGCTGATGCGGGCGCCCTGGCCCGAGGCGCCCGGCGCACGCCCCGACAGGGCCGCGGCGGCGCAGGGGCCGAGGCCGTTTCGCGATGCACGCTTCTGGCGCCTGCTGCCGCTGCTGATGACCCTGCCGGTGGCCATGACCGGGCTGTTCATCTATCAGGCGCAGCTGACCTCGTCGATGGGCAGCTCGCTGGCGATCTATTCCCTGGCGCTGACCGGCATGGGGCTCGCCAAGCTGCCCGGCGCGCTGCTCGGCGGGCACTGGGTGGATCGGCTGGGCGCGGTGCGCCTGGCCAGGCTCTATCTGCTGCCCTTCGCGCTGGGGCTGGTGCTGGCGCTCACCCTGGGCGGCCATCTGGCGATCTGGGCGCTGATGGTCGGCGGCGGGCTCGCCATGGGGTCTCAGGAATCCATCGCCACCAGCCTGCTGGTGCGGCTGTGGGGCGCCGAACATCTGGGGCGGGTACGGGCCACGCTGAGCGCGGCCATGGTCTTCTCCACCGGCATCGCCCCGGCGGTGCTCGGCGTGGCGCTGGATCTGGGGGCGTCCTTCTCGCTGGTGCTGGCCGGCATGCTGGCGCTGTTGGTTGGCGGCTGGTGCCTGGCCCAGGGCGTGCTGCGTCAGGCCGCCGATACCTGACGGCCCAGCAGGCGGCTTAACAGGCGATCCAGCGACAGCGCGCCGGGGCCGCGCAGCAGCAGGGTCAGCAGCCCCGTGGCCCAGAGGCCGTGGGTGACCCAGGCATCGGGATAGACGAACGTCTGGATCACCAGCGTCATGAGCAGCAGGCCCAGGGCGGCCAGGCGGGTCGCCAGGCCCGCCCACAGCAGCAGCGACAGCCCGAACTCGGCCAGCGTCGCCAGCCAGGCGGCGAGCACCGGCGAGATCAGCGGCAGGGCGTACTCGTGCTCGAACAGGAAGAAGGTGCTCTGGGCGATCGAGAAGCCGTCGACCTTGGTCAGCGCCGAACGGAAGAAGACGCTACCGAGCACGATGCGCGCCAGCAGGGCCACGAGATCGAAGGGCAGCCGGTCGAGGGCCGGCTCGAGGCGGCGATAGTAGAGGCGCAGTGGCATCAGCAGCACGTTCATGGGGCGGCCTCCTCGTTCGGCTCGTCATCACTGGGCGCGGCATGGCGCTCGCACAGCGCGCCGAGGCCGAGCAGGGTGCCCAGTGCCTCGCCGGCCGCCGTCTCGCCGTGGGCCTCGGCGACCGTCGCCAGCGCGTCGCCCAGGGCCGCGCCGGGATGCTCCCGAAGCCTGCGATACAGCGTGGCGGTGACGGCGTCGATTGGCGTCAGCAGCACGCGCTCGCCGTGGCGCACCGCTAGCCAGTCCTCCTCGCCGGCGACGACGGGGTCGTCCGTCGCCTCGTCCTGCTCCAGTCGCTGCCACAGCGTGCCCACCGCGAAGCGACAGCGCACTCGCCGCGTGGCCGGCCGCGGCGTCACGCACAGGCGTGCCGGGTCGGGATGCTCGGCCAGCCGGGTGGCGTCCAGGGCCGGCGCCTCGGCGGCATGGCCGACGTCGAGCCGGGCGCGCTCCAGCCGGCAGACGTCGCTCGCGTAGCGATGGCCGGCCAGCGGCGGCAGGTCGTCCAGGAAGTCGGCGAAGCCGGCGCCGTAGCGAGATAACCGCGGCTCCCGGGGCAGGTGATCGCGGGCGTAGTCGCCGGCCGCGGCGGCGAAGTAGCGCGGGCCGAGCAGGGTTCGGGTATGGGGAAAGGCGGTGGCCAGGGCCTCGATCAGGCTCTGACGGACGTTGTTGCGATACACGTCGAGTCCCGCGCGCGTGCCCAGTTCGGCGGGCGTCTCGACACCGGGGGCGCGCAGGGCGGCGGCGAAGCGTCGCTGCCAGTCGGCCAGGGCGATCATGCCGGCATCCTCCTCGGCGCCTTGTCCCGTGACGCCTCGCCCGGCAGGGCGGTGGCGCGATGGGCACGGGCCAGCTCGGCCTCCTCGAGCCAGCGATCGAGCGTCGGCACGTTGGCGTCCCACTCGATCAGGGTCGGCGCCTCGGGGGCGGCGGGCGCCCAGCGGCGATACAGCGACCAGACGGCCTCGGTGACCGGGCCGCCGTGGTCGTCGATGCGCAGCGGCGGCTCGACGGCGGTGTCGAGGCTATGGCCGGCCAGGTGCATCTCACCCACGGCCTGCCAGGGCAGGGCGGCCAGGTAGGCGTCGAGGTCGCGCCCCAGGTTATGGGCGCAGATATAGGCATTGTTGAGGTCCAGCAGTAGCCCGCAGCCGGTGCGGGCCACCAGCTCGGTGAGGAAGTCGGCCTCGTCGAGCGTGTTGATCGGGATCGTCACGTAGAGGCTGGGGTTCTCGATCAGCAGCCGGCGCCCCAGCGCCTGCTGGACGATGTCGATATTGCGGGCGAGCAGCGTCAGGCTCTCCTCGGTGAGCGGCACCGGCAGCAGGTCGTTGTAGCAGTCGCCGTCGAGCCGGCTCCAGGCCAGGTGCTCCGAGACCAGCGCCGGCGATAGCCGATTCACCAGCTCGACCAGCCGGGCGAGGTGCGCCGGGTCGGGGCGCTCGGCGCCGCCCAGCGACAGCCCCACGCCGTGTACCGAGAGCGGATAGCGCTCGGCCAGTTCAAGGAGCTCCTCGCGGGCGGGACCACCCGCGCTCATGTGGTTCTCGGCATGCAGCTCCAGGAAATCCGCCGTCCGGGGGGCGGCGAGCAGCGCCTGTGCATGCTGCGGCTTGAAGCCGATGCCCACGGCATTCGGCGTCAGGGACGGTGACATGGCGATCTCCTTGTCAGCGCCGGCCCGCCGCGTGGCGGGCCGGCATGGCCATCAGGGACGCTCGATCTCGCTCAGGCTGCCCATACCGTGGGGCGTCTCGATGCTGGTGCAGGTGCCTTCCGGCACCAGCGTCCAGGCGTTGCCCTGGTAGTCCACGGTGGAGGTGCCGGCGCAGGTGGTGCCCGGGCCCGCCTTGCAGTCGTTCTGGCCGGCCAGGGCCACGCCGTAGCACTTCTCCATGGCTTCGTCGTCCTGGGCCTGGGCGGCGCTCATGGCGCCCGCCTGGGCGATGGCGGTGGTGAACACGGCAGCCAGCATGGTGGAACGCTTCATGGGATCTCTCCTTCTGGGTCGTCGGGTGCGCCTCGTGGCGATTCGCCTGATACGCCCTGCTCTGTCGTGGCGATGGGGAAAAACTTACAGCGCGACAATCGCACGACGATGTTCATGCCGCTGAAGGCAGAGGAAGCATGAATGCCTCATCATTCATTTGGATGATATTTCTGCTTTAGTTTCGAAGATTGGTTGATATTGCTATATATGTGAAAAACTTTGGTAGGCATGACGGGTCGCTAAGCCTTGCACTGCTGTAAGATCGAGGGCCTTTTTTTATCGACTTCAGGAGCGATGCCATGACCCTCCAGCGCCATGACACCAAGGCCCGCATGAGCCGGGCCGTGATCCACAACGGCGTGGCCTACCTGTGCGGCCAGGTGGCCGGCCCCGAGGCCCGCCAGGGCGACATCACCGAGCAGACCGAGAGCATGCTGGCCCGCGTCGATGGCCTGCTGGCCGAGATCGGCTCCGACCGCGAGCACCTGCTGACCGCCACCGTCTACCTCAAGGACGGCAACGACGTCGCGGCCATGAACGCCGTGTGGGACGCCTGGGTGCCCGAGGGCCACGCCCCGGCGCGTACCTGCGTTTGCGCGCCGCTGCCGGCCGACGAGCTCCGGGTCGAGGTCACCGTCACCGCCCTGGTAAAGGACGCCTGAGCCGGCGTTCGAGCAGCCGCTTCCTGAGCGAGCGGCCATGAAATGCTAAAAGGCCGACGCATCATGCGTCGGCCTTTTTCGTTGGCGTCACTGCCTGACGATCGGTTCAGCGCAGGCAGGGGTCTTCGAGCGGCACCTCCCGGGGCCTGAGCCGGCGCGAGAGGGCATCCACGGCGATGTTGAGCCCGGCGGTGACCAGCAGCAGGAAGGCCGCGGTGTCGAACATCAGGTACTGGAAGTTCTCGTCGATGTAGTAACCGAGCGTCGCCACCCCCAGCATGCCGAGGATCGCCGTCTCGCGCAGGATCACCTCGGCGCGGTAGTAGAGCAGCGCCAGCAGGCTCGGATAGACCCGCGGCAGCAGCTCGTAGGCCAGCCGGCCCGAGGCGGGCAGCCCCGGCATGCCGGGCTCCAGGCCGTCGGCGTGGCGGGCGGCGAGGAAGGCGATCAACGCGCCGTTGTGCAGCGCCAGCGCCAGCCAGGCGGGCAGCAGCGAGGGGCCGAGCAGCAGCAGGAAGACGAAGGCCAGCATCAGTTCCGGCGTCGAGCGCAGCAGCACCAGCAGCCCGCGGCCGGCCAGCCGGGTCGCCGGATGGCCGAAGTGGCGGCTGGCCAGCGGCCACAGCGCCATCGCCACCAGCAGCGCGCCGACGGTGCCGAGCAGCGCCAGCAGCAGGGTGTTGCCGATGGCCGGGCCGAGCTTGGGGATGCTCGCGAACCAGTCGACCAGCCCCGCCCAGTCGCTCGCCAGCAGCGGCGCGGGCCACAGGTCCTGGCTGACGAAGCGCCACAAGAGCCCGCCGTCCACCGCCGGCCAGGGGCCGAGCAGGAAGACGCCGCCGACCAGCAGCAGCGGCACCAGCCGCCGGTGGCTCCACCAGGGCAGGGTGGCGATCAGCAGGTAGAAGCACCACAGCAGGGCGCCGGCCTCGGGATAGCGTCCCTCGCGGAAGGCGGTCTCGAGCTGGAAGCCCAGCGTCGGCAGGCCGACGAAGCCCAGCAGCACGCTGGCGCGCAGGCCGCACTCGAAGCGGTAGCGGGTGTAGGCGGCGAGCTGGGTCCAGGCCAGCGGCAGCTCGGCGTAGAGGAAGCGCGACAGCCGGCCGACGCCGGGCGGCAGGGCATCGGCCGGCGCGCGCGGGGTCTGCTCGAGGATCTCGGCGAACACCTTGGCGAAGATGCCGGCGTAGGGAATCGCCAGCGCCGCCAGGGCGGTCAGCGCCGAGAGGCCGAACACCTGCAGGAACAGCAGCGCCCAGAACAGCTCGTGGATGGCGCGCACGAAGGCGCAGCCGGCGCGCACCAGCCGCGAACGGGCGAACAGCAGCGCCAGCGGAAATCCCAGCACCACGCCGGCCAGCGTGCCCCACAGCGCCACCGAGACGGTCAGCCCCAGGGCATGGAAGGGCGACTCGACGCCGGCGAAGTCCGGCCAGGCCAGGCCCTGGAGCATTCGCCCGAGTTCCGTCCACGGGTCGCGGGTGACCACCGACAGATCGGCCAGCGGCAGCAGCAGCACCGCCAGGGCGATCAGCGTCAGGGTGTGGCGGGCCAGGCGCGGGCCCGTGGCGCGGCCGGCCAGCCAGGTCGGCCGGCGTGGCAGGGCGATATCGCTCATGCGCGCCCCCGGGAACAGGGCAGGGACGCCGGCGAGGGCGCCGCGGGTTCGGGCGTCTCCCCGGGCGGGACGGTATCGTCGGCGTCCGGGTAGAGGGCGTCGAGGTCGGTCAGGCTCAGCGTCGACGTCGGGGCGTCGATCATCAGCCGGCCGTCGCGCACGCCCCAGACGCGGTCGAAGCGGGTCAGCGCCAGCTCGCGCTGGTGCAGGGCGATCACGCTGGTGGTGTGGCGTTCCTCGATCAGTCCCAGCAGGCGGTGGGCCTGGTGGGGATCGACGCTGGCCACCGGCTCGTCGCCCAGGAACACCTCACGCTGCTGGTAGAGCGCCCGGGCGATGGCGGTGCGCTGGCGCTGGCCGCCGGACAGCTGCCCCACCGGGCGGCGCATCAGCCCGTCCAGGCCGACCAGCTCGCACAGCGCGGCCACCTCGCCCCAGGGGCCGCGCAGCGGCCGCACCAGGTTCCACAGATTGGCCAGCGCCGAATGCTCGGCGAGCCGGCCCATGTAGACGTTGTGATAGACCGCCAGCCCCGGCACCAGGCCGTGGTGCTGCGGGCACCAGGCGACCGTATCGCCGAGCCGCGTGCGCAGGGCCGCCAGCAGCGTGGACTTGCCGGCCCCGCTGGGGCCAAGCAGAGCGACGCGCTCGCCGCGCGCCAGCCGCAGATGCACCCGGGGCAGCACCACCCGCTCGCCGTGGCCCAGATCGACGCCGTCGAGCGTCAGCAGTGTCTCGCCCGTGTCTGCCGTCGGCGCCATCAGCGCAGCAGGCCGAGCTCTTCCGCGACGTCCTCGATCGGCGCGTACATGGTGTTGTCGGCGGGGATGAAGGCCGAACGCGGGAAGCTGTCGAGCAGCTCGGGGTCGTCCATCGCCAGCAGCGCCTCGCGGACCCGGTCGGAGAAGCCCTCGCCGTAGCGCTCGTCGGCGTCGCCGCGCAGCGTCCACTGGTAGTCGGGGTAGCTCGGCGTGGTCCAGATCACCTGCACCTGGTCGGTGTCGACGCGGCCATCCTCCACCGCGGCGTCCCACACCGCGTAGTTGACCGCGCCCAGCTCGTAGGTGCCGGCCTCGACCAGGGCGATGGTGCGCGAGTGATCGCCGGAGAAGCCGACCCGCGAGAACAGCTCGTCCGGCGCCTCGCCGAAGCGCTGACGCAGGTAGTGCTCGGGCATCAGGCGCCCGGAGGTGGAGGTCTTGGAGCCGAAGGTGAAGCTCATGTCCTCGATCGCGTCGGGCAGCTCGTCCCCTTCTTCCAGCCCCGTCGACTGGTGGGCGATGAAGTAGGTCTCGAAGGCCGCGTCCTCGGCGCCCTGGGCGATGGCCTGGGAGCCCGGCACCAGGCGGCGCGCCTGGACGCCGGAGAGGCCGCCGAACCAGGCCAGCTGGACCTGGTCGTTGCGGAAGGCGGTGACCGCCGCGCCGTAGGACTTCACCGGCACGTATTCCACCTCGACGTCGAGCCGCTCCTCGAGGTAGTCGGCGACCTTGGAGAAGCGCTCGACCAGGCGCGACTGGTCCTCGTCGGGGATGGCGGTGAAGCGGAAGGTATCGGCGGCCGCACCCTGGGCGAACAGGGCGAGGGCGGCGGCGGAAGCGGCGATCCAGCGCATGGGCGGTCTCCTGGAAGGAAGCGGAAGGGGGTTATTGTTGTGGCTGGTGGCGGGCATGGCAAGCCTGTCGTCAGGTAACCATTGGACCAAAGGCGCATGACGCGAGGCCCCGGAGCGGCTAGACTCTGTGGCCATAAATGTCTGACATTTCGTCCGCGACGTCCGAGGCGCCGCGACCCCGTGAGGAACCATCGATGAGTCTCGAGGATCTGGGCCCCCACCTGGGCGATGCCGACGCCCTCGCCCGGCGGCTGGCTCGGGCGCTGCTCGGCGGGCGCTGGCAGCCCGGCGACGCCTTCCCCAAGGAGCTGGACATCGCCGCCCACTGCGCCGTCAGCCGCAACCTGGTGCGCAACGCCCTGGCCAGCCTGACCGCCGCGGGCCTGCTCGAGCGCACCGCCGGGCGCGGCACCCGGGTGCGTGAGGTCGGCGACTGGCATCTGCTCGATCCGCAGATGAGCGACTGGCTGGTCGGCCTGACGCATCCCCAGCCGCAGCTGGTGCGCGAGCTGCTGGCGTTCCGCTACTCCGCGGAGCCGGTGGTGGCGGAACTGGCCGCCCGCGCCGCCGGGGACGACGATCTGGCCCGCCTCGAGGCGGCCTTCCGCGGCATGGAAGACACCGCCGATGCCTCGGCGCTGGCCGGCCAGCACGTGGAGTACGACGTGGCCTTCCACGAGGCCATCTACGAGGCCAGCCACAACCTGATCTGGCGCCAGATGGGGCACCTGCTGCGGCCGTCGATCCTGGCCTTGGTGCAGCACTCCCAGCGCCCTGCCCGCGGCGACGACGGCCTCGGCGACAGCCTGGCGCGTCACGGCGCGGTGCTGGAGGCGATCAAGGGCGGCGACGGGCCGCGTGCCGCCCGGGCCGCCCGCGAGGTGCTGGGCCGCACCGCCCGCGACCTGGGCGTCGACACCGATACCGGCGCCCGCGCCGACTGAGTCGACGGATTATCCACGGTCGCCCTGCGGCGGCCGTTCACGCTTGACCGTTCATGTTTTCAGAAAGGAGCCATCCATGAAGATCACCCGACTCAAGACCTGGCAGGTGCCGCCGCGCTGGCTGTTTCTCAAGATCGAGACCGACGAGGGCGTCTACGGCTGGGGTGAGCCGGTCATCGAAGGCCGTGCCGCCACCGTCGAGGCCGCGGTCCACGAGCTGTCCGACTATCTGATCGGCCAGGACCCGCACCGCATCGAGCACCTGTGGAACACGATGTACCGCGCCGGCTTCTACCGCGGCGGGCCGATCCTGATGAGCGCCATCGCCGGCATCGACCAGGCGCTGTGGGACCTCAAGGGCCGCGACCTGGGCGTGCCCGTGCACCAGCTGCTGGGCGGCGCCGTGCGCGACAGGATGCGCATGTACGCCTGGACCGGCGGCGACCGGCCGAGTGACGTGGGCGAGGGCGCCAAGGCGCTGGTCGATCAGGGCTTCACCGCCTTCAAGATGAACGGCACCCCGGAGCTGCAGATCGTCGACAGCCATCGCAAGGTCGACGAGGCCGTGGCGCGGGTCTCCGAGGCCCGCGAGGCGGTGGGTCCGGACGTCGGCATCGGCATCGACTTCCACGGCCGCGTGCACCGGCCCATGGCCAAGGCGCTGCTGCGCGAGCTGGAGCCCTTCCACCCGATGTTCGTCGAGGAGCCGGTAGCCCCCGAGCACCTGCCCAGCCTCAAGCACATCGCCGGCGGGCTCGGCTATCCGCTGGCCACCGGCGAGCGCCTGCATACCCGCTTCGAGTTCCGCGATCTGCTGGCCGACGGCATGATCGACATCGTCCAGCCCGACCTGTCCCACTGCGGCGGCATCAGCGAGGGCCTGAAGATCGCCGCCCTGGCCTCCGCCCACGACGTGGCCATGGCCCCGCACTGCCCGCTCGGCCCGCTGACGCTGGCCACCTCGCTGCACGTGGATGCGGTCAGCCACAACGCCTTCATCCAGGAACAGAGCATGGGCATCCACTACAACAAGGACAACGACGTGCTCGACTACCTGGTCGACAAGTCGGCGCTCAGCATCGAGGACGGCTTCTGCGCCATTCCCCAGGGGCCGGGGCTGGGCGTGGAGATCGACGAGGCCTTCGTCGAGGAGCGCGCCAAGGTGGGCCATCGCTGGCGCAACCCGGTGTGGACCCATGACGACGGCTCCATCGCCGAATGGTAAGCGAGGCCGAGATGAGTGAATCGATTTCCACGCGGCTGGCCTGGGTCGCCGTCGACTGGGGCTCCAGCAACCTGCGCGCCTGGGCCATGGACGCGGGCGGCGCGGTGCTGGCCGAGGCCGAGGCCGCCCGCGGCATGCTGGGCCTGGCCCCGGCCGACTATGAGCCGGCGCTGCTGGCCGTCATCGGCGACTGGCTGCCGGCCGAGGGCCGCATCACGGTGCTGGTATGCGGCATGGCCGGGGCTCGCCAGGGCTGGCGCGAGGCGCCGTACCGGCCGGTGCCCACCGCGCTCGACGCCCTGGCCGAGGGCGCGGTGAGCCCGGCCGTCGAGGACGCACGCCTCGACGTGCGTCTGCTGCCCGGCCTGTGCCAGGGCGCGGACGCCGGCGGCTTCGACGTGATGCGCGGCGAGGAGACCCAGCTCGCCGGCCTGGCGGCCCTCGAGTCCGGCGTTTCCGGCCTCGTCTGCCTGCCCGGCACCCATGCCAAGTGGGCGACCCTCGACAGCGGCCGGGTCGAGCGTTTCCACACCTACATGACCGGCGAGCTCTATCGCCTGCTGGCCGAACGCTCCGTGCTGGCCCACTCGCTCTCCGAGGACGACCTCGAGGACTCGGCCTGCCGCGAGGCCTTCAGCGCCGCGGTGGCCGAGGCCGCCGCCGCGCCCGAGGCCTTCACCCGGACGCTGTTCGGGCTGCGCGCCATGGACCTGCTCGACGACGCCCTGCCGGATGGCGAGGCCCGCGGCGCCGTGCTGGCGGCCCGGCTCTCCGGGCTCGCCATCGGCCTGGAGCTGGCCGGCGCCTGTGGCGAGCTGGCCGCAGGCCAGAGCGTGCGGCTGATCGGCGTCGAGGCGCTGTGCCGCCGCTACGCCCTGGCGCTCTCGGCGCTGGGCCACTCAAGCGAGATCATCGCCAACCGGCGCGCGGTGCTGGCCGGCCTCGGGCTGGCTCACGCCGCCCTCGCGCACGATGCCCTTGACCATGACTGAACAGGAGTCTTGTCCCATGTCCCTTCCGCTGATCGGTATCCTGCGCGGCATCACCCCCGACGAGGTGGTCGAGGTCGGCGAGGCGCTGCTCGCCGCCGGCCTCGACCGCCTCGAGGTGCCGCTGAACTCCCCCGAGCCGCTGGAGAGCATCCGTCGCCTGGCCGAGGCGCTGGGCGATCGCGCCGCTGTGGGCGCCGGCACCGTGCTGACGCCCGAGCAGGTGCGCGACGTGCATGCCGTCGGCGGCCGGCTGATCGTGTCGCCCAACTGCCGCCCAGCGGTGATCGAGGAGACCCGCCGGCTGGGCATGGCGTCCTATCCCGGCATCGTCACGCCTTCCGAGGCCTTCGATGCCCTGGATGCGGGCGCCACGGCGCTCAAGCTGTTCCCGGCGGTGCAGGTCGGCCTCGAAGGGATGAAGGCGGTGCGCGCGGTGCTGCCGGCGGGGACCGAGCTCTATGCCGTGGGCGGCATCGGCGTCGACAACTTCGCCCAGTGGCGGGCCGCCGGCGTCGACGGCGCCGGGCTCGGCAGCGCCCTCTACCAGCCCGGCCTCGGCGCCGAAGAGGTCGGCGAGCGGGCGCGCAAGCTGGTCGAGGCCTGGCGGGCGGCGCAGCCATGAGCGGGGCGCGAGTGACTGGGGGCGTGCGCACGGCGGTGGCCAGCGGCTGCGAGCTGGGCGAGGGGCCCCAGTGGCACGCGGCGTCCGGCCGCCTGGTGTGGTGCGACATCCTCGGCAAGCGGCTGCACTGGCTGGAGGTGGAAAGCGGCGAGACCGGCGTGATCGACCTCGATCACATGGCCTCGCTGGCCGCGCCGCTGGACGACGGCGGAATGCTGGTGGTGGGCGAGGACCGTCTGAGCCGTCTGGATCTCGCTAGTGGCGCGATTGAGCGGCTGATGGGTTTCGAGGGCGACAACGCCGTCACCCGCAGCAACGACGCGCGGGTGGATCGTCACGGCAGCCTGTGGCTGTCGAGCATGGGCAAGGGCGCCGAAAGCGGCGCCGGCAGCCTCTACCGGCTGCATCGCGGCGAGCTTTCGCGGCTCAGGAGCGGGCTGACGATTCCCAACGCGATCTGCTTCTCGCCGCAGGGGGAGTTTGCCCACTTCGCCGACACGGCCCGCGGCATCGTCTATCGTTGGGCGCTGGACGCCGAAGGCTGGCCGGTCGGCGAGCCCGAGCCCTGGGTGGACGTCACTCAGCGCGAGGGCAATCCCGACGGCGCGGTGATCGACGCCGAAGGTGCCATGTGGCTGGCGCTGTGGGGCGCCGGCAAGGTGGTGCGCCTGGACCGCGAGGGCCGCGAGATCGGCGCCATTGTCCTTCCTACCTCCCAGCCCTCCTGCCCGGCCTTCGGCGGCCCGGGGCTGGCCTCGCTCTACATCACCACCGCCCGCGAGGGCATGAGCGCCGAGCAGCGGGCCCGCGAGCCCGGGGCCGGCGACCTGTTCGTCGCCGAGCTTGCGGTGCGGGGGCTCGCCGAGCCGACGCTGCGGCTCGGCTGAGCCCTCTCAGCCTGCGTCGCCCATCGGATAGCGGGTCTCGCGCAGGCTGTCCTTGATCTTCTTCAGATGGGGCAGGAAGTCCTCGCCGCGGCGCAGGGTCACGCCGGTGGCCAGCACGTCGATCAGCGCCAGCTGGATCATGCGCGAGGTCATCGGCATGTAGTGGTCGGTGTCCTCCGGCGCCGAGACCGCCAGGGTCTCGGTGCACTCGGCCGCCAGCGGCGAGTCCGGCGCGGTGATGCCCAGCACCACGGCACCGTTGTTGCGCGCCACCTGGGCGATGTCCACCAGCTCCCGGGTGCGCCCGGTGTAGGACAGGATCACCACCACGTCGCCGGTGTGGCAGGCGGCGGCGATCATGCGCTGCATCAGCACGTCGATATAGGCCGACACCGGGATATTGAAGCGGAAGAACTTGTGCTGGGCGTCCTGGGCCACGGCGCCCGAGGCGCCCAGGCCGAAGAAGTGCAGCTGCTTGGCCTGGGTCAGATAGTCGACCACGCGCTCGACCCGGGCCGGGTCGATCTCGCGTCGGGCGACGTCCAGGGCGGCGATGGTGGCGCCGAAGATCTTGCCGGTGTACTCGCCCGCCGCGTCGCCGGGTTCCACCGCCTGGCTGACATAGGGCGTGCCGCCGGCCAGACTCTGTGCCAGCTTGATCTTGAAGTCCGGATAGCCCTTGGCGTCGAAGCTGCGGCAGAAGCGGTTGACCGTGGGCTCGCTGACCGAGGCCGCATGGGCCAGGCTGGCGATGCTCATGCTGGTGGCGGCGGTCGGGTCGGCGAGGATGACGTCGGCGACCTTGCGTTCGGATCGGTTGAGCTCATCGAGGCGACGGCGAATGCGGTCCAGCAGATCGTGACTGACCATGCGCGGGGGAGTCTCCGTGAGGCGGTTGCGGCGTCGTTCGCCGCCGGTGTGTCGATATGATGTGGTGATTTAACTACATTATGTCCACTATCCTAGCGCGCGCGGGCGGGTAACGGCCAGCCGTGACCGCTCGGACCTCTCCATATTTAGTAGTAAATTTACAGAAGTTTTTGGAGATGGTCGGCGCAATAGGCTATTATTTTGTTAATTTAACCAGATGAGGGTGGTCATGAGCCAACACAAGCGGCCCCAGGAAGGACGCTCCTTCGGCGACCTCGGCACGGCAATCGATCTGGCCCTGTTCGGCGCGCTGGGCGATCTGGCCCAGCGCAAGCTCTTCCCGGCGCTCTTCCACCTGGAGCGCGAGGGGCTGCTCGATCCTTCCACGCGACTGTTGGGGCTGGCCCGACAGGAACTGGATGTCGACGCCTTCAAGGCGCGGGTCGAGAAGTCCTTGAAGACCTACGTCAAGGCCGAGGAACTCGATCGCGAGGTGCTGGGACGCTTCATGGCACGGCTCGACTTCCTGCAGCTCGACTTCACCCAGCCCGAAGGTTACGCCGCCATCCGCGAGTGGCGCCAGGGCGCCGAGCAGCCGATGGTGGTCTACCTGTCGGTGGGCGCCAAGATCTACGGTGACATCTGCCGCAACCTGGACGCCAGCGGCAGCCTCGACGCCTCGAGCCGCGTGGTGGTGGAGAAGCCGATCGGCTACGACCTGGAATCCTCGGCCGAGGTCAACGATGCCATCGGTTCGGTGTTTCCCGAGTCGAGCATCTACCGCATCGACCACTATCTGGGCAAGGAAACGGTCCAGAACCTGATCGCGCTGCGCTTCGCCAACCCGCTGTTCGGCACCCAGTGGAACCAGAACCATATCTCCCACGTGGAGATCACGGTGGCCGAGAAGGTCGGCATCGAGGGGCGCTGGGGCTACTTCGACGAGGCCGGCCAGCTGCGCGACATGGTGCAGAACCACCTGCTGCAGCTGGTCTGCCTGATCGCCATGGACCCGCCGGCCAACCTCGACGCCGACGCCATCCGCGACGAGAAGGTCAAGGTGCTCAAGGCGCTCAAGCCGTTCACCGACGAGATGCTGGGGCGCGACGTGGTCCGCGGCCAGTACATCGGCGGCACCATCGACGGCCAGACCGTGCCGGGCTACCTCGACGAGGAAGGCGCCAACACCTCGAGCCACACCGAGACCTTCGTGGCCATGAAGACCGAGGTGGCCAACTGGCGCTGGGCGGGCGTGCCGTTCTACATCCGCACCGGCAAGCGCATGCCGGCCAAGATGTCGCAGATCGTCATCCACTTCCGTCAGCAGCCGCACTACATCTTCGATCCGGACCAGCGCGACCTGGCCGCCAACAAGCTGGTGATCCGGCTGCAGCCGGAGGAGGGCATCGCGCTGGAGGTGCTGACCAAGGACAGCGGCCTGGACAAGGGCATGCGTCTGCGCCGCGGCCCGCTGCACCTGGACTTCAACAGTGCCTTCCCCAAGGCGCGGATTCCGGACGCCTACGAGCGTCTGCTGCTCGAGGTGATGAAGGGCCAGCAGTACCTGTTCGTGCGCCGCGACGAGGTCGAGCATGCCTGGCAGTGGTGCGACAGCCTGATCGAGGCCTGGAACGACCGCGCCGAGGCACCGCGCCGCTATCCGGCCGGCTCCTGGGGCCCGGTGGCCTCCATCGCCATGATCACCCAGGACGGCCGCAGCTGGTATGAAGACTACTGAGACCGGCAGGAACGAGGACGATTGAGATGAGCCAATCCCGTGAGCAACTGGCCCGGCAGCTTGCCGAGGCCGTGGCCGAGGCCCTTCGGGCCGACCTGGCCGAGCGCGAGCGCGCCCTGCTGGTGGTGTCCGGCGGCTCCACCCCGGTGCCGTTCTTCGAGGCCCTGGCCGCCATGGACCTGCCCTGGTCCCGGGTCGACGTGACCCTGGCCGACGAGCGCTGGGTCGCCGAGGACGCCGACGACAGCAACGCCCGCCTGGTGCGCGCCCACCTGATGCAGGGGCCGGCCGCCGCGGCCACCTTCGTGCCGCTGACCAGCGCCGCCGCCACGCCCGAGGAGGGCGTGACCGAGGTCAGCGAGCGCCTCGCGGCGCTGACCTGGCCGGCCAGCGTGGTGATCCTGGGCATGGGCGGCGACGGTCACACCGCCTCGCTGTTCCCGGACAGCCAGGAGCTCGGCCTGGCGCTGTCCACCGCCGATTCGGTGGTGGCGGTGCGCACGCCGAGCCAGCCCCAGCCGCGCATCACCCTGAGCGCCGATCGGTTGCACCGCTGCCCGCGTCACTTCCTGCACATCACCGGCGAGGAGAAGCGCACGGTGCTCGGCCGTGCGCTGGCCGGCGACGACACCCGGGCGCTGCCGATCCGCGCCTTCCTGGCCGGCCCGCTCGGCATCTACTGGGCGCCCTGAGCCCCGGACCCCTTTCTGGAGCCATGACCATGACCATCGACAAACAGCTGCCTTCCACCCGCACCACCGAGATCGACAGCATCTGCCTCAAGGCCGAGGTGATCCCGGTGCTCGCCATCCAGCGTGTGGAAGATGCCGTGCCGCTGGCCACCGCCCTGGTCGAAGGCGGCCTCAGCGTGCTCGAGGTGACCCTGCGCACCGACTGCGCGCTGGAGGCCACCCGCCGCATCAAGGAAGCGCTGCCTCAGGCCAGCGTCGGCATCGGTACCGTGCTGACCCCGGCGCAGTATCGCCAGGCCGAGCAGGTCGGCGCCGACTTCGTAGTGACCCCGGGCACCACCGAGGCGCTCTATCGCTACGGCGTGGAAAGCCCGGTGCCGATGCTGCCCGGCGTGGCCACCGTCTCCGAGCTGATGATCGGCTGGCAGTACGGCTATCGCCGCTTCAAGTTCTTCCCCGCCGAGGCCAGCGGTGGCGTCAAGGCGCTCAAGGCCTTCGCCGGCCCGATCCCCGAGGCGCGCTTCTGCCCGACCGGCGGCATCAGCCTGGACAACGCCGGCGACTACCTGTCCCAGCCCAACGTGATGTGCGTGGGCGGCTCCTGGCTGACGCCGAAGTCGCTGGTCGAGGCCGAGGACTGGAACGCCATCCGTCGGCTGGCCCAGGAGGCCGCGGAGCGCTTCCACCACTGATTCTTTCGATCGACCCATCGGGTTCTCTCTCGACAGCCGTTGGCTGTCCTTGCGCCCCGGCCTTCATGGCCGGGGCTTTTTTGTGGCCTGCACCACGGACGATCAGGAGCGGGCGTGCCGCGTCCACGGCGGTGCGCTGCTCGTGCTCCCGGGGTATCGACATACGTCTTGGTCACGTGAAATCAGTGTGATGAAGAAGTTGGAAAAAGTTGGCCCGCTCCTTGCTTGGTCTGGGTGACGTCGCTTGCGTCGCGGCGCCCGTCCCTTCGACAACACGAGGAAGCGACCCATGAACGATATCGCCCCGCTTACCCTGCTCGCCCAGGATCGGCTGACCCTCGCCAGTGGCCTCGAGAGTCGGGATCTCGAGCGCTACCGCCGGCTCGCCCGGGCGCTGGCCAAGCGTCATGCCGACATCAGCCGCGTGGTGGCGCACCTCGGCGTCGAGTGCGAGCAGCAGCTCGAGGCCCTGACCGAGGCCGCCGAGCGCATGGAGCTGACCGCCTGCGTCAGCCGCGAGGAAGTGCCCGCGATTCCCCCGGTCGAGGCCATGGGCGTCGACCAGGCGCTGAAGGAGGCGCTGGACGCCGCCGACGAGGCCAGCCGCCTGTCGCGCCTGCTGCTGGACACCAACGCCACGCCGGAGCTCGAGACGGCGCTGCTGGCCTTCGCCCGTCACAAGCAGACCGAGTGCAGCATGCTGCGGGAGTGTCTGGCGGTACATGTGAAGTAGTTTTTCCCGGTGCAAACGAGGACGCCCCCGACAGGCCGTACAGCGGCCTGTCGGGGGCGTCCGTCGTTGTGAAGGTGGAAGGTGCGGGCGTTGTATCAGCCGGGCCTCAGGCGCCGGCCTCGACCGCCACCGCCTGGCCGCCGCGCTTGATCGCCGCGTAGCCGAGGCCGGTGATCAGCGAGCCGATGACGATCGCCGCCAGGTACAGCAGCGCCGGCGTGATGGCGTTGGGGATCAGCAGCACGAAGATGCCGCCGTGGGGCGCCATCAGCTTGGCGCCGAACAGCATCGACAGCGCACCGGTCACCGCGCCGCCGACCATGCTGACCGGGATCACCCGCAGCGGGTCCTTGGCGGCGAAGGGAATGGCGCCCTCGCTGATGAAGCAGAAGCCCAGCACGAAGGAGGCCTTGCCCGCCTCGCGCTCGGGCTCCGAGAACTTCGACTTGGCGACGAAGCTCGAGATGCCCATGCCGATCGCCGGCACCATGCCCGCGGCCATGATCGCCGCCATGGGGGCGTAGGTCTCGGAAGCCAGCAGGCCGACGCCGAAGGTGTAGGCGGCCTTGTTCACCGGCCCGCCCATGTCGAAGCACATCATGGCGCCCAGCAGTCCGCCCAACAGCAGGGCATTGGTGGAGCCCATGTTCTCGAGGAAGTCGGTCAGCCCGGAGAGGATCGCCGCCACCGGCTCGCCGACGATGTAGATCATCACCAGGCCGGTCACCAGGCTCGCCACCAGCGGGATGATCAGGATCGGCTTGAGCGACTCGACGCTGGCCGGCAGCTTGACGTAGCGGGTCACCGCCTTGGCCACGTAGCCGGCGAGGAAGCCGGCCAGGATGCCGCCGATGAAGCCGGCGCCGATCTCGGAGGCCAGCATGCCGCCGATCATGCCCGGGGCGATGCCGGGGCGGTCGGCGATGGAATAGGCGATGTAGCCGGCCAGCACCGGCACCATCAGCGCGAAGGCCGTGCCGCCGCCGATCTGCATCAGCGCCGCGGGCAGGGTGCCTTCCTCCTGGAAGGCCTCGATGCCGAACACGAACGACAGCGCGATCAAGAGACCGCCGGCGACCACCATCGGCAGCATGAAGGACACCCCGGTCAGCAGGTGCTTGTAGACGCCCTTCTCCTTGAGGCTCTTCCTGGCCTCGCCGCCGCCTGCCGCCGGGGCGCTGCCGTCTTCCACCGCGGCCTCGGCCAGCGCCGCCTCGATGGTCGGCTTCGGCTGCTTCAGCGCGCTGCCGGTGGAGGTGCGATAGATCCGCTTGCCGGCGAAGCGGGTCGGGTCGACCTCGATGTCGCAGGCCAGGATCACCACCTCGGCGTCACGGATCTCCGCCTCGGTCAGCTGGTCCTGGGCGCCCACCGAGCCCTGGGTCTCGACGCGGATGGGATGGCCCAGCGCCTTGCCGGCCTCGGCCAGGGCTTCCGCCGCCATGAAGGTGTGCGCGACCCCGGTGGGGCAGGCGGTGACGGCGACGATGGACTGGCCGCCGGCTGTGGCAGCCGCCGCCCCGGTTCTGGAAACAGGCGTGGCATGGGTCTCGCCACCGGGCACGAAGGCCTCGGCCTCGCGCCGGGCGCGCTCGAGGAAGCCGCCCGGGTCGGGCAGCGCCTGGTCGATGGTCGCACGGAACAGCGGCTTGCCCTTGAAGCGCTGCGGGTCCGGCACGTGGTCGGCGGCGACGACGATCAGGTCGGCGGCCGCGATGGCCTCGGCGGAGACCGGCTGCACCGGCTCCAGCTCGCCGTGCATCTCCACGGTGGTCTGCCAGCCCAGCCGCTCGGCGGCCTGCTCGAGGCGCCGGGCGGCGAGGAAGGTGGTGGCCATGCCGCTGGGGCAGGCGGTGATGAGGATGGCGTTCATGCGAGGGCTCCCCCGGCGTCGTCGCCGCCAAGGCGGTGGACGCGCGTCTGTTGTTGGAGTGACGGGAAATCGGCGGCGCGGGCGTCGCCCACGCCGACATGGCGGACCGCCTCGGCGGACAGCGCGGTGGCCAGGCGCAGTGCCGCGTCGGGCGCGTGCCCTTCGAGCACGCCGTGCAGCAGCGCGGCCAGCAGGGTGTCGCCGGCGCACACGGTGCTGGCCACGGTCATGGCCGGCGGCAGCGCCTGCCAGGCGCCGCGGCGGCTGACCCACAGCACGCCCTCGGCGCCGGCGGAGAGCACCGCCTCCTCGATGCCGGCCGCATGCAGCCGGCGGGCGGCGTCGAGGCGAGCCGCCTCGCTGTCGAGGGGCATGCCGGCCCAGGCGGCGAGCTCCTGCTCGTTGGGCTTGACCGCGGTGGGGCCGGCGGCGATGGCGGCCTCGAGGGCCGGGCCGCTGGTATCGACCCACACCGGCAGGCCGGCGCCGCGCAGCCGCGCGATCAGCTCGGCCAGCGCCTCGGGCGTGACGCCGGGCGGCAGGCTGCCGGCGATCACCACCGCCTCGGGGCAGCGGGCGTCATCGGCGGCCAGTGCCTCGAGGCGGTCGAGCAGGGCCTGCCAGGCGGCCTCGTCGATGGTCGGCCCCGGGCCGTTGACGTCGGTGACCCGGCCGTCGGCCTCGGCCAGCTTGGCGTTGATGCGGGTCTCGCCGGGCACGCGCAGGAAGGCATCCTCGAGCCCCTCGGCCTCGAAGGCGCGCAGGAAGGGGCCGTCGTTGTCGGCGCCGAGGAAGCCCGAGACGCGGACGTCGTGGCCGAGGGCGGAAAGCACCCGGGCCACGTTGACGCCCTTGCCGGCAGCTTCCAGTTGGGTCGCGGTCGTGCGGTTGACCTCGCCGGGCGCCAGCCGCTCCAGCGACACCGAGAGGTCCAGGGCGGGATTCAGGGTCAGGGTCAGCAGGCGAGCCATCAGCGGGCCTCCAGGGCGTCGCGGACCGCCTCGCCGGTGGCCTGGGCCAGCGCCAGCGTGGCCTGGGCGCGGGCCTCTTCGAGGTCGAACTCGCGCAGCCGCGCCTTGACCAGCGGCACCTGGCGGGCGCTGACTGAGAGCTCGTCGACGCCGAGGCCGACCAGCACCGGCACCGCGGTGGCATCACTGGCCAGCTCGCCGCACACCCCGACCCACTTGCCCTCGGCGTGGGCCGCGGCCACGGTCATCTCGATCAGCCTGAGCACCGACGGGTGCAGGCCGTCGGCCTGGGCCGAGAGCTCGGGATGGTCGCGGTCGATGGCCAGGGTGTACTGGGTCAGGTCGTTGGTCCCGACCGAGAAGAAGTCGACCTCGGCGGCCAGGGTCGACGCCAGCAGGGCGCTGGAGGGCACCTCGATCATCACCCCGAGCTGGACGTCGTCGCTGCGCTCGCCGGCGGGGATCTCCTCGAACAGCCGGTCGAGGATGGCGCGGGCGGCGCGGAACTCGGCCACGTCCTTGACCATCGGCAGCATGATGCGCAGCGGCCGGGCGTCGCGTTTCGGCTCGGCCGAGGGCGCGGCGGCCATCAGCAGTGCCTTGAGCTGGGTCTCGAGCACCTCGGGTTTGGTCAACGCCAGGCGAATGCCGCGCAGGCCGAGGAAGGGGTTGCTCTCCTGGGGCACCGGCCAGTAGGGCAGCGGCTTGTCGCCGCCCACGTCCAGGGTGCGGGCCACCAGCGGGCGGCCGTCGAGGGCGTCGAGAGCCTCGCGGTATTCGCCGATCTGGGTCTCCAGGCCGGGCATCTCGGCGTGGGCCATGAACACGAACTCGGTGCGCAGCAGGCCGACGCCCTCGGCGCCGCGCTCCACGGCATCGGCGGCGTGGGCGGTGTTGCCGAGGTTCGAGGCCACCTCGACGCGATGGCCGTCGCGGGTCCGGGCCGGCTCGAAGCGGGCCTCCCAGGCCTCGGCCTCGCGGCGGCGGCGCTCGGCCAGGCGCTGTTCGGCGGCCTGGCGGCGCTCGGCGGCGGGGGCCGGGGTCACGCGGCCGCGTTCGCCGTCGAGGATCAGCTCGGTGCCGCTGGCAAGCGTCAGGATGCGCTCGCCGGCGCCGACCACGGCGGGGATGCCCAGCGCCCGGGCCAGGATGGCGCTGTGGGCGGTGGCGCCGCCGCGGGCGGTCAGCAGGCCGCGCACGCGGCTGGTGTCGAGGCGAGCCACGTCGGACGGGCCGATGTCGTCGGTGACCAGGATGTAGGGATGATCCGGCGGCTCGGGCATCTCGACCCGGCACAGGATGCCCAGCACGCGGCGGCCCACGTCGCGCAGGTCGGCGGCGCGTTCGGCGAGCAGCTTGTCGGCCAGGCGCTCCTGGGCCTGGGCGGCGGTGTCGATGGCCTCCCACCAGGCGGCCTCGGCGGAGGCGCCCTCGTCGATGCCCTCGCGGGCGGCCTGGTGGAGCTCGGGATCGCCGAGCATCTCCTCGTGCATCGACAGGATCTGCGACACCTCGCCGCCGCGGGCGTGCTGGATCAGCGCCTCGAGCTGCTCGCCGCCCTCGCGGATGGCGTCGTCGAGCCGACGGCGCTCGGCGGCGGGGTCGGCGGCGCGGGCCGGGTAGTCGAAGCTCGGTGTGGTCAGCACGAAGGCCGGGGCGATGGCCAGGCCCGGCGAGGCGGCCACCGCGGGGTGGGCGACGTCGTCGGCCAGCGGCTCCAGCGCCGGGGCATCCTCGGGCTCTGTCGCCACCGGCTCGCGATAGGCGTCGAAGGGCTCGACGTGTTCGCCGAGGCCGTCTTCCACGGCCCGGCAGACGGCGTCCAGCGCGGCCTCGGCGCCGTCGCCCTCGGCGGTGAAGATCAGCTGCTGGCCGCGGCGGGCGCCGAGGTTGATGACCTTGGTCAGGCTGGCGGCCGAGACGGCCTCGCTGCCGCCCTCGGCCAGGCGCACGCGCACCGCGATGCCCTGGGCGCGGGCGACCTGGATCAGCTGCTTGGCCGGGCGGGCGTGCAGGCCGTGGGCGTTGAGCACCGTGACCAGGCGCTGGCGGGCGGCGGCGGATTCGCCGGCCAGCCGCGCCAGCAGGGCGTCGGCGTCGAGGCGGTGCAGGGTCTCGGGGGCGTCGCTGTCGAGCAGCGCCAGGATGCGCTCGAGCAGGCCGCGGTGGGCCTGGCCCTGGGCCGCGAGGCAGAACACGCCCTGTACCGGGGCGCCGTCGGCCTGCAGCGGCTCGGCCGGGGTGGCCAGCGCCAGCGCCGGCACGCCGACGCCGCGGTCGCTGGTCACCAGCCACAGGCCGCGGCCCAGGGCGCGCGGGGCGGTCTCGGCCACGGCGGCGACGAAGGCGGCGTCGACGCACTCGGCCTGCCGCAGGCGGGCGGCGCCGGCCAGCGCCAGCTCGCCATGGTCGCGGGCGGGGAAGCCCAGGCACAGGGTCTCGGCGTCCAGCCGGGCCTCGACCACCGCCTTCGACAGTAGCTCGGCGATCTCGGCGGCGCGCTCGGCGCCGGCCAGGCGTTCGGCGATGCCGTCCTGATCCAGCACGTGGGTCAGCTGGCGCAGGATGTCGAGGTGCTCGTCGCTCTGGGCGGCGATGGTCACCAGCACGTGGACGCGCTGGCCGTCGTGCCACTCGATGCCCTCGGGGAACTGCAGCACGCGCACGCCGGTGGCGCGCACGTGCTCGCGGCTCTCCGGGGTGCCGTGGGGAATGGCGATGGCGTTGCCGAGGAAGGTCGAGGACTGGGCCTCCCGGGCATGGAGGCCGTCGCGATACTCGGGGGCGACCAGGCCGGCGGCGTGCAGCGATTCGGCGGCCTGATCCAGCGCGTCGCGCCAGTGCTCGGCGCGACAGCCGAGCAGGACGTCATCCTGGCGTAGGGTCAACATCGATGTCTCCGGTTCGTCGGGAGCGACGCCGGGCCATTCCATGGTTCCCGGGGCGTTGCGGTGGCTTGTGCGGGCAAGGTGAATCGTGTCACCTTCGATGACACGAATGCTGGAACGCTTCATCCGGCTTGGCAAGTCCAGATGTCTACGACTTTGGCAGGGGATGGTGGCGCGGCACTCCCGCGTAGAATGCCTCGTCCAGTCTAGGGGGAATCCATGACGCTCGCGGAAATCGCTCGTCTGGCCGGCGTGTCACGCACCACGGCCAGCTATGTCATCAACGGCCAGGCCGAGAAACGGCGCATCAGCCAGGACACCGTCGACCGGGTGATGGCGGTGGTCGAACACCATCGCTATCGGGTCGATCCCCAGGCGGCCGCGCTGCGCCGCGGCTCCAGCCGCACCCTGGGGCTGATCGTGCCGGACCTGGAGAACGTGACCTACGCGCGGCTGGCCAAGCGCCTGGAGCGCGGCGCCCGGGAGGCGGGCTACCAGCTGCTGATCGCCGGCTCCGACGACCGGCCGGAGGTCGAGCGCGACCTGGCGCTGGCGCTGCGCGCGCGGCGCTGCGAGGTGCTGATCACCGCCAGTAGCCTGCCGATGGACGATCCCTTCTACGCCGAGCTGCAGGCCGAGGGGCTGCCGGTGGTGGCCGTCGACCGCGGCTTCGATGCCGAGCGCTTCGCCAGCGTGGTCAGCAACGACGCCGAGGCCGCCGAGCGGCTCGCCGCCTCGGTGCTGTCGCCCGAGACGTCGCGGGCGGTGTGGCTGGATGCGGTGCCCTGGCTGTCGATCACCCGGGAGCGGCGTGGCGGCTTCCAGCGGGCCCTGGCGGGCCGCGAGGCGGCGGCCCTCATCCTCTCCGGCGAGCGCTACGACCGCGCCGAGGGTGCCCGGCTGATGCGCCGGGTCATCGACGAGCACGGCCTGCCGGAGGCGCTGGTCACGGCCTCCTATTCGCTGTTCGACGGCGTGCTCGACACCCTGCTCGAGGCCGGCGGGTTGCCGGACTCGCTGCGCCTGGCGACCTTCGGCGACAGCCGGCTGCTGGAGTTCCTGCCGGTGGCAGTCAACTCCGCCGAGCAGGACCACGACCGCATGGCCGAGGCGACGCTGGAGAGCGCGCTGGCGGCCGCCCGAGGCGAGGGGGCCCCGGGCCGGCGGGCGGTGCCGCGGCGGATGCGCTGGCGCGCGGGAGAAGCGGGGGAGAGCGCCGCCTCCTGAGGAGGCGGCGACGCGATCAGGCCGAGGCGAGGTCGTCCCGGGTCGGCAGGGCGACGTAGCTGCCCGGGCGGGTCACGGCGTGGGCGCCGCAGCGGCAGGCGAAGGCCAGGGCGTCTTCCAGGCGCTCGGCGTCCTGGTGCCAGCCCTCGGCGAAGCCCTGCTCGGACAAGGCGGCCAGCAGCCCGCCGATAAAGGCGTCTCCTCCCGCCGTCGTGTCGACGGGATTGACCTTCGGCGGGGCGACCGCCAGCGACAGTCCGGCGCCCAGGGCGCGCACGTCGCCGCCGCCGTCGGTGATCACCGCCAGCTTGACGCCGGCCGCCAGGCGCTCGGCCAGCCAGTCGTCCTCGGGATGATCGCCGCGCAGGTCGTCGACTTCCTCGCGGGACAGCTTGAGCAGGTCGGCGCTGTCGAGCAGCCGGGTGACCAGGGCGCTGTCGGCAAGCCCCTCGGCCCAGAGATTGTGGCGCAGGTTGGCGTCGACGCTGACCAGGCAGCCGGCCCGGGCCGCCATCTCGGCCATCGCCAGGGTGGTCTCGGCGATCTCCGGGTCGGTCAGGCTGTTGCTGCACAGGTGCAGGATCGCCGGTTCGGCGAACACCCCGGCCGGCAGGTGCTCCAGGCGATAGAGCAGGTCGGCGGCGGGCGGTCGGTAGAAGTCGAAGGTGCGCTCGCCCTCGGCGTCGCGGGAGACGAAGGCCAGCGCGGTGCGTGCCTCGCGGGTGCGCGTCACGCCGGAGACATCGACGCCCTGGGCCGAGAGCTCGGCGGCCAGGAAGTCGCCGAAGTGGTCCTCGCCGAGCATGCCGAGGAAGCGGCTGGGCACGCCGAGGCGTGCGCAGGCCACGGCGACGTTGGCCGGAGCGCCGCCGGCATAGGGCGTGAAGGTCTCAGGCGTGCGGTCGTCGGCGTCGCCCAGGCGGCTGGAGAGCATGTCGACGAGGGCTTCACCGAAGGCGATAACGGGCAGCATGGTAAGGATCCTTGTGATGAAGGGGGCGGGCTCAGGCCACCTCGTGGCCGCGGGCGGCCTCGAGCAGCGCGAACCAGGTCGGACGCGACAGCTCGAGCGAGGCGTCCCGGTACAGCGTCTCGATGCGCTCGGGCTTGAGGCTGCCGATCACCGGCAGTGGCCGCCCGGGCAGGGCGCGCAGCCAGGCCAGGGCCAGTCCGGCGGGGCTGACGCCGTGGGCCTCGGCCTGGGAACGCAGCAGCGCGGCCGCCGGGCCGTCCAGCGCCCGTCCGCCGCCCAGCGGCGACCAGGCCATGGGGGCCTGGCCGTCGCCGATCACGGCATCGTAGAGGCCGTTGAACAGCGGCGCGCTATGGTCGAGCGACAGCTGCAGCTGGTGGGCCGACAGGCGACCGTGCATGCCGGCCTGCAGCCGGCGCCAGGCCTCCGGCAGGAAGTTGGAGACGCCGGCGGCGCCGATCTTGCCGGCCGCGATGGCGTCGTCCAGGGCGCGACCGGTGGCCTCGGCGTCCATCAGCGGGTCGGGGCGATGCAGCAGGAAGTGGTCCAGCCGCTCCACGCCCAGCCGCTCGAGGGAGGCGTCGATGGCCCGGGTCACGTAGGCCGGCGAGCTGTCGTAGTGCTTGACGGCGAACGTCGAGCCGTCGCGCTCGGGCGTGACGATATCGGTCTTGGTCACCACCCGCACTTGGCGGGTGAGCCCGGGGCGGGCGCGCAGCGCGTCGCCGAACAGGCGCTCGCCGGCGCGGTCGCCGTAGATGTCGGCATGGTCGAACCAGGTCAGGCCCTGATCGAGGCGCGCCTCGATCCAGTCGGCCAGTTGTTCGGCGGCGTGCAGCTCCGGCGCCTGGTGCAGGTTCATCATGCCCAGGGCGAAGGGTGCCTCGAAGGTCGCGGCGTGGCTCATGCGTCGGTCTCGAGCGAGAGGGTGGTGCCCAGCAGGTGCTGGGCGCCGGGCACCAGCCACACCGGGTCGAGCCGGGTGTTGGCCGACTCGACGCACAGGAAGTGGCCGGCCGCGGCGGCGGAGGTATCGGCCGGGCGTTCGTCGCCGGGATGCCAGATCACCGCGGAGTCGCTGCCCTGGCGGGCGATGCGCAGGCGGCGGTGGCCGTCGTCCAGCGTCAGCTCGGCGTTGGTGTGGTAGATGCGGTCGAGGCCGCCGCGCACGCCCAGCTCGCCCTGCTGCTCGCGCTCGGCGAAGTCGGCGAGCTTGTCCAGGTAGCGGGCGCCGGCCAGCCCCTCGACGCGGCAGGCCTGCACGTCGGCCACCGCCAGATAGCTGTGCAGGGCGCCGGTGATCTTGACCGGGGTCTCGCCGCGGTGCTCGGTGATCAGCTCCACGTGCAGGCGGTTGGCGTTGGCCTGGATCACCGCCCGCGGCACCAGCTGGGAGTGCAGACGCTCCAGCGGCGAGAGGTGCAGCTCGACGCCTTCCTCGTGCTCGTCCACGGCGTCGAGGCGCCAGTCGGCCTTGCGCGCCGGGCCGTGCATCGGGCCGGAACGGTCCTCGGACTCGTCGGCGGTGTTCTCGTCGGCGAACCACGGCCAGCACAGCGGAATGCCGCCGCGGATGGCCCCGGGCAGCGCCTGGGGCGTGGGCGTGACCCATAGCCAGCCGCCGGCCACCAGGGCCTCCTCGTCTTCGCCGCTCGTAGCGTCCGGCGATGCGGAAGCGCCTGCGGCTTGCGCGTCGTCGGGCGCATTAGAAGTCGAGCCTTCAGCGGTCGCGTCTTCGGGCGCGGGTAAAAAGTGAAGCACCTGGGCGCCCTGAAGCGACACCACGAGCTCACCCCAGGCCTCATTGGCCAGCCACACCTCGCGGCCGGCCCATTCGGCGCGGCGCTGTCCGTCGGTGGCGTCCAGCAGGGCGCGCAGGGATGCGGGAATCATGCGATCTCCTCCATACGGGCCGATCGACGCCTCTGCGTCGAGCTATTCGACCTCTTCATTGTGCAGGGCCTCGGCGGCGCCCAGCAGTCCCGTCCAGGGCGCGGTGACCACCTGGACCGGAATGTCGGCGTTGTAGCCGTTCATGCGGCCCTTGTCGGCGAAGGCCTCGCGGAAGCGGCTCTGCGGCAGCCAGTCGAGCAGCCGCGGCAGGATGCCGCCGCACAGGTAGACCCCGCCCCGGGCTCCGAGGGTGAGCGCGGCGTCGCCGCTGACGTCGCCGAGGATCTTCAGAAAGCGCAGCAGGGTATCACGCGCCACGGCGTCTCCGCTCGCGGCCGCCTCGGTGACCTCGGCGGGTGAGTCGCAGGCCGGGTTGGCGCCCTTCAGCGAGCAGTGGGCCAGATAGAGGTCGAGCAGTCCCTGGCCGCACAGCAGCCGTTCCACGGAGATGCGGCCGTAGCGGTTGCGGAAGTGGCGCAGCAGGTTCTGCTCGCGCTCGTCGGTGGGCGCGAAGGTCACGTGGCCGCCCTCGGTGGGCAGCGGAATCCAGGCGTGACGACCGGGGAAGACGCCGGCCACGCCGAGCCCGGTGCCGGGGCCGATCACCAGCCGGGCGGCGTGGGGCACTGCCTCGCCGGGCTGCACCTCGACCAGCTCGTCCTCGGCCACGTGGGGCACGCCCAGGGCCTGGGCGGTGAAGTCGTTGATCGGCTTGAACAGCTCGAGCCCCAAGGCGTCCTTCACCTCGGCGCGGGTGAATGACCAGGGATTGTTGGTCATCTTGATCCGCTCGCCGTGGGTCGGGCAAGCGAAGGCCAGGCAGGCCTCGCGCGGGGCGTCGTCGCCCGTGGCGCCGACCCGTTCCAGGTAGTCGCGTATTGCCTCGACCAGGCCGGGGTAGTCGGCGCAGGGCAGGCTCAGGATGTCGTGGGGCTCGAAGCCCCCCGGGGTCACCAGGGCGAAGCGGGCGTTGGTGCCCCCGAGATCGCCGATCAGTGCGGGTCGGGTCATCTTTAATTTGTCCCTTCTGGCCGTCAGGGCTGTTGCAGATGGTGAATCGCTCGCAGCTGCTCCGGCGACAGGTCTACGAGGGGGCGCTGTGAACCCCTCCCTGGGCGCTACCGACGCCATCCATGGCGTAGGACCCCCTCTACGACCAGTCCCCGGCGCTTCTCGCTATGCGCAACGGCGATATCGCTGCTCTGGCAGCTCCTCAGGCGTCCTCGTCGTGGATCTGGCCGGCCTGGCGGGCCAGGTCGTCGGCCTCGAAGCCGCCAAACACCCCGGCGCCTTCCTCGCCGCGCATGGCCAGGTGGCGGAAGCCGCCGAACAGCTCGCGGCCCAGGCCGACGTGGTAGTGGTCCAGCTCGGCCACGCGCTGCTCGCGGTCGGCCCAGGTCGCGGCGTCGACCTGGGCCTCGAGGGTGCCGGCGTTGGCGTCGAGGCGCACGATATCACCATCGCGCAGCCTGGACAGCGGGCCGCCGTCCAGCGCCTCGGGGCTGATGTGGATGGCGGCCGGGACCTTGCCGGAGGCGCCGGACATGCGCCCGTCGGTGACCAGCGCCACCTTGTGGCCGCGGTCCTGGAGCACGCCGAGGAAGGGGGTCAGCTTGTGCAGTTCCGGCATGCCGTTGGCCTTGGGGCCTTGGAAACGCACCACGGCGACCACGTCGCGGTCCAGCTCGCCGGCGTCGAAGGCCGCCTTGAGTTCGTTCTGATCCTCGAAGATGCGCGCCGGGGCCTCGATCAGGCGATGCTCTTCCTGCACCGCGGAGACCTTGATCACGCCGCGGCCCAGGTTGCCGTCGAGCACGGTGAGGCCGCCGGTGGGCGCGAAGGGCTCGGCCACGCCGCGCAGGACCTCGGTGTCGAGGCTGGCCTCGGGGCCCTCGCGCCACACCAGCTTGCCGTCTTCCAGGAACGGCTCCTGGGTGTAGGCGGTCATGTCGGTGCCGAAGGCGGTGGGGATGTCGCTGTGGATCAGGCCGGCATTGATCAGCTCGCGGAACAGGTAGCTCATGCCGCCGGCGGCCTGGAAGTGGTTGATGTCCGCCTGGCCGTTGGGGTAGACCTTCATCAGGCTCGGCGTCACCGCGGAGAGGTCGGTGAAGTCGTCCCAGGTCAGGGTGATGCCGGCCGCGGCGGCCATGGCCACCAGGTGCATGGTGTGGTTGGTGGAGCCGCCGGAGGCCAGCAGGCCGACCACGGCGTTGACGATGGCGCGCTCGTCGATCTGCTGATAGAAGGGGCGGTAGCTGCCGCCGGGCTCGGTGTTGCGGATCGCCTGCTCGGTGGCGAAGCGGGTCAGCGCCTCGCGCATCTCGGTGCCCGGGTTGACGAAGGAGGTGCCCGGCAGGTGCAGGCCCATCATCTCCATCATCAGCTGGTTGGAGTTGGCGGTGCCGTAGAAGGTGCAGGTGCCCGGGCTGTGGTAGGACTCGGACTCCGCCTGCAGCAGGTCCTCGCGGCTGGCCTTGCCCTCGGCGAACAGCTGGCGCACGCGGGCCTTTTCCTTGTTGGGAAGGCCGCTCGGCATGGGGCCGGCGGGCACGAACATGGCCGGCAGGTGGCCGAAGCGCGCCGCGGCGATGAACAGCCCCGGCACGATCTTGTCGCACACGCCCAGATAGAGCGCGGCGTCGAACATGTTGTGCGACAGCCCCACGGCGGTGGCCATGGCGATCACGTCGCGGGAGAACAGCGACAGCTCCATGCCCGGCTGGCCCTGGGTGACGCCGTCGCACATGGCCGGCACGCCGCCGGCGAACTGGGCGGTGGAGCCCATGTCGCGGGCCGCGGCCTTGATGGTCTCGGGGAAGGTCTCGAACGGCTGATGGGCCGAGAGCATGTCATTGTAGGCCGAGATGATGCCCAGGTTCGCCGAGTTCATCAGCTTAAGCGAATCCTTGTCCTGACTGCCGCAGGCGGCGAAGCCGTGGGCCAGGTTGCCGCAGGAGAGCTCGCCGCGGTGGACGCCGCGCCGGTGCTGATCGGCCATGCGCTGCTCGTAGAGGGCGCGGCGCTCGGCGCTGCGCTCACGGATGCGCTGGGTGACCTGCTGGACGGTGGCGTTGAGTGGCGTGGAAGCTTGAGCCATGGAGCACCTCGGCAACGAAAGGGGTGTGATTTCGTAAGTTTAACAAAAGTATCGCCCAAAAGCCGGGGGCGGACCGGGGTATACGGCTATAGTTGTAATTAATTTACCATGACGAGCGTGTGAAGGCGCCCTCGTCGTGAGGGAAAAGACAGGGCGTCCGGCGTGCTGTCAGGATGTCATCTAGGGTAGGTGCTGCGCCGGCCATCGTCAGCCGGCCCGGCCGGGAGAGTTCATGAGTCGATTGCGTGTCGTCGAACAAGCCGCCGTGGCGGAAGTGCCGGCCGGTGACTGGAACGCCCTGGTGGGCGACGATCACCCCTTCCTGCGCCACGAGTTCCTGCACGCCCTGGAGGCCAGCGGTGCGGCGAGCGAGGCGAGCGGCTGGTCGCCGCGGCATCTGACGCTGTGGCGCGACGAGGCGCTGGTCGGGCTGCTGCCGCACTACCACAAGCATCATTCCTATGGGGAGTACGTCTTCGACTGGGCCTGGGCCGATGCCTGGGAGCGCGCAGGCGGGCGCTACTATCCCAAGGGGCTCAGCGCGATTCCGTTCACCCCGGCACCGGGGCCGCGGCTGGCGCTGGCCGACGACGTCGACCCGCTCGAGGCGCGTCGACGCCTGGCCGAGCGCTGGGAAGCATCGACGCTGTCGAGCTGGCACCTGCTGTTCGCCGAGGAGGGCGAGGTCGCCGCCTGGCGCGAGGCACGGCCCGAGCTGATCGCCCGTGCCGGGGTGCAGTTCCAGTGGCAGGACCGGGGCTATGGCGACTTCGAGGGTTTCCTCGCCGCCCTGACCTCCAAGCGGCGCAAGGCCATTCGCCGCGAGCGTCGCCGGGTCGCCGAGCAGGGGCTGACCCTGCATCGGCTTGAGGGCGAGGCAATCGGCGAGGCCGATCTGGCGCACTTCTACCGCTGCTACCAGATCACCTACCTGGAACGCGGCCAGCAGGGCTATCTCAACCGCGACTTCTTCATGCGGCTGCGCCGCGACCTGCCCGAGGCGCTGGTGCTGATCCAGGCGCGTCTCGAGGGTCGGCCGGTGGCCGCGGCCCTGTGCCTGCAGGGAAACCGCACGCTCTATGGCCGCTACTGGGGCAGCGAGATCGAGGCCGACGGCCTGCACTTCGAGGCCTGCTACTACCAGGGCCTCGAGCATTGCCTGGCCCGGGGGCTGATTCGCTTTGACCCCGGCACCCAGGGCGAACACAAGCTGGCCCGGGGCTTCGCGCCGCGGCGTCTGACCTCGCTGCATCATGTCGCCGATCCGCGGCTACGTGCCGGGGTGGCGCGCTTCTGCGCCGAGGAGGCCGAGCACGTGGCGGCTTACGTCGCGGCCGCCGAGCGGGCGCTGCCGTTCCGCCTCGACGACGGCGGCTGACGCCCGTCAGGTGCCGGGGCTTTGATGGATGAGGCGGCCCGGGGAAGATGGCATACTACGCCCTCGAATTCCCTGGTGACGGACCCTCTACATGCTCAAGTGGCTGGCCATCGTGCTCATCGCCCTGCAGGCGCTGTTGCAGTATCGCCTGTGGCTCGGCGAGGGCGGACTGCGCGAGCTGGCCGAGGTGCGCCAGCGAGTGGACCGCCTGGAGGCCGAGAATGCGCCGCTGCGGGCGCGCAACGAGCGCCTCGCCGCCGAGGTGGTCGATCTCAAGAACGGCCTCGATGCCATCGAGGAGCGCGCGCGCAGCGATATCGGCATGGTGCGCCGCGACGAGCAGTTCTTCTGGGTGCCCGACGCCGAGCCGGCCGGGGAGGCGCCGTGAGCGAGCGCCTCTGGCTGGTGGTGCCCGCCGCGGGCCGCGGCCGGCGCATGGGCGCCGCCCTGCCCAAGCAGTATCTGCCCCTGGCCGGCCTCACCGTGCTGGCCCGTACCCTGGCGCGGCTCCACGAGGCCTTCCCCGAGGCGCGGCTTTGCCTGTGCCTGGACCCTGATGACGAACGCTTCGACCCGGCCGCAGTGCCCTTCGCCGACTGGCGGCGGGTGCCCGGCGGCGCCGAGCGCGTCGACTCGGTGACCAACGCCCTGGCCGCCATCGCCGGCGAGGCCGGCGCGGACGATACGGTGCTGGTCCATGACGTGGCCCGGCCCTGCGTGCGGGCCGAGGACCTGCGTCGGCTGGCGTCGGCGGTGGCCGACGACGCGGTGGGCGGGCTGCTGGCCGCGCCGGTGGCCGACACCATGAAGCGCGACGACGGCACCGGCCGGGTCGGCGGCACCGAGCCCCGTGACGGCCTGTGGCACGCCCTGACGCCCCAGGGCTTCGGCTACGGGGTGCTGCGCCGAGCGCTTGCCGAGGCCGCCGAACGCGGCGTCGCCGTCACCGACGAGGCCTCCGCGGTGGAGGCGCTGGGCCTCTCGCCGCGCCTGGTCAGCGGGCGCCGCGACAATCTCAAGATCACCCATCCGGAGGATCTGGCGCTGGCCGAGGCCATCCTCGCCGCCCAGAAAGCGCCTGCTCCCTCCGCCGACAGGAACGACTGCGCATGATGCGAATCGGCCACGGCTTCGACGTCCACCGCTTCGGCGAGGGCGACCACCTGCGGATCGGCGGCGTCGCCATTCCCTTCGACCGCGGCTTCGTCGCCCACTCCGACGGCGACGTGCTGCTGCATGCGATCTGCGATGCCCTGCTCGGCGCCTGCGCGCTGGGCGACATCGGCCGCCACTTCCCCGACACCGATCCGGCCTGGGCCGGCGCCGACAGCCGCGAACTGCTGCGCCGGGTGGTGGCGCAGGTGCGCGCGGCGGGCTACCGGGTCGGCAACCTGGACGCCACGGTGATGGCCCAGGCGCCCAAGCTCTCGCCCCACGTCGAGGCCATGGCCGAGGCCATCGCCGCCGACCTGGCGGTGGCGCGCGGCGCCGTCAACGTCAAGGCGACCACCACCGAGCGGTTAGGCTTCACCGGCCGCGGCGAGGGCATCGCCGCCGAGGCGGTGGTGCTGCTGACGGGAGAGAGCGCCGATGTCTGAGGGAACGCACGAGGCGACGTCCCCACAGCAGGCGGCGGCGATCGTCTGGCCGCCTAGCTGGCCGCGGGTACTGGACGCGCACTTCGGCGCGCCGCGCCCCGGCGGCTACCGCGCCACGCCGGAGGACTTCCAGGTCGAGGAGCAGCTCGGCTTCGAGCCGGAAGGGCAGGGCGAGCACCTGTGGCTGTGGCTCGAGAAGCGCGACCTGACCACCGCCATGGTCGCTCGCCGCCTGGCCAGGGCCTGCGAGGTCACCCAGCGCGATGTCGGCTACGCCGGCATGAAGGATCGCCATGCGGTGACCCGCCAGTGGTTCTCGGTGCACCTGCCCGGCCGCGAGGCGCCGGACGATCTCGAGGCGCGGCTGGCCGACCTGCCACTGACGCTGCTCGAGGTGACCCGGCATCCGCGCAAGCTCAAGCGCGGGGTACACGCCGCCAACCGCTTCCGGCTGCGCGTCACCGGCGAGGCGCTGACCGACCCGCACCTCGCCGAGCGCTGGGCCTGGCTGTGCCACCACGGCGCGGCCAACTACTTCGGCCCGCAGCGCTTCGGCGCCGACGGGCGCAATATCCACCGCGCGGCCGGCGTGCTGGCCCGGGGCTGGCGCAAGCGCGACGACCGCGAGGGCATGCTGCTCTCCGCGGCGCGCAGCTACCTGTTCAACGAGCTGCTGGCCGCGCGCATCGAGGCGGGCGACTGGGCGACGCCGCTGCCCGGCGAGGCGGTGATTCTCGACGGCTCGTCGAGCCAGTTCGTGGCCGAGACCGTCGACGACTCGCTGATCGCGCGCGCCGAGCGGCTCGACCTGCACCCCAGCGGCGTGCTCTGGGGGCAGGGCCGTTCGGTGGCCCAGGGCGAGGCCCTGGCCCGCGAGCAGGCGCTGGCCGAGGCGCATCCCGCGCTGTGCGACGGCCTCGTGCGCGCCGGGGTGAAGACCGCCCGCCGGCCGCTGCGCCTGCGCCTGGCCGCCCCGCGACTGGCGCCCGGCGAGGGTGAGGCCTGGTTCTCCTTCACGCTGCCCCGGGGGGCCTTCGCCACCGCCGTGCTGCGCGAGCTGATCGCCCACCCGACCCTGAGTTTCCACCCGCCCCGTCAGGGGCCCGAGCAAGGAGCCGCGGATGCGTCGACTGCTGCTGTCCAATGATGACGGGGTGCATGCCCCGGGCCTGCGTGCCCTGCATGACGCCCTGGCCCCCCACGCGCGGCTGCGCGTGGTGGCCCCCGACCGCGACAAGAGCGGTGCCAGCAATTCCCTGACCCTGACTCGCCCCCTGGCGCTGTCGACCCTGGACAACGGCTTCTACAGCGTCGACGGCACCCCGGCGGACTGCGTCTACCTGGGCGTCAACGGGGTCTGGGAGGAACGCCCGGACCTGGTGATCTCGGGCATCAACCACGGCGGCAACCTGGGCGACGACGTGCTCTATTCGGGCACCGTGGCCGCCGCCATGGAGGGCCGCAACCTGGGCATGTCGGCGATCGCCATGTCGCTGGTCGGCCACCGCTACTTCGAGACCGCCGGCCGGGTGGCGGCGAGCCTGGTCGGGGCCGCCGACCGGCTCTCGCTGCCGCCGCGCAGCCTGCTCAACGTCAACGTGCCGGACCTGCCCTGGGAGGAGATCCGCGGCCTCAAGGTGACGCGCCAGGGCTACCGGGGCCCGGCGGCCGAGCCGCTGGAGGTGCTCGACCCGCGCGGGCGCAAGCGCTACTGGATCGCCGCCGCGGGCGAGAGCGCCGACGACGGTCCGGATACCGATTTCGCCGCCGTGGAGGCCGGCTTCGTGTCCATCACGCCGCTGCAGCTCGATCTGACCCGGCATGCGGCGCGCGACGACGTGCAGGAATGGCTGGATGCACTCACCTGACTCTCGCCGCCGGCTGCGTCCGGAGCTGTTGAAGGGCGTCGGCATGACCTCGCAGCGCACCCGCGACCGCATGGTCGAGCGTCTGGCCCGCCAGGGCATCGCCGACCGGCGGGTGCTGGAGACCATGGCCGAGGAACCGCGCCACCTGTTCCTCGACGAGGCGCTGTCTCACCGCGCCTACGAGGACACCTCGCTGCCCATCGGCCACGGCCAGACGCTGTCGCAGCCGTGGATCGTGGCGCGTATGACCGAGCTGGTGCGCGAGGAGGCGCCGACGAGGGTGCTGGAGGTCGGTACCGGCTCCGGCTATCAGACCCTGATACTGGCGCGGCTGGTGACGGAACTCTGGTCGGTGGAGCGGATCAATGCCCTGCATCGTCGCGCCGGCGAGCAGCTGCGGCTGCTGAGCGTGCACAACGCCCACCTGCGGCTGGCCGACGGCGGCCACGGCTGGCCCGAGGCCGCGCCTTTCGAGGTCATCCTGCTGACTGCCTGCGCCGGCTCGCTGCCCGAGCCGCTGCTGGCCCAGCTGGCCGACGGTGGGGTGATGATCGCACCGCTGGCCGAGCGTGACGGCCGGCAGTGGCTGGTGCGGGTACGCCGTCAGGGGGAGCGCTTCGAGAAGGAGCGCCTGGAGCCGGTGCGCTTCGTGCCGCTGCTGGAAGGAGTGATCCGCTAGGCCCGGATCGGGTCGGCAGGCGCCAGGGAAGGCGTCGGGGCCGCGAAAGCGCTGATCTATGTCGTGAGCGTTCACGGTGAGTCGCCATATATCAGTGTTTTCTCAGGGAGTAACAGGTTCTTGAAGCGTCAACTAGGTCTCTTGTTCAGGGGCGCCGGCATGGGCGCCGCCGATGCGGTGCCCGGTGTCTCCGGCGGCACCATCGCCTTTATCACCGGCATCTACGAGGAGCTGCTGCTGACCGTGCGTCGCTTCGGCCCAAGCGCCTTCGGCGCCTGGCGCCAGGGCGGCATGGCCGGGCTGATCGCCCATCTCAACCTCGGCTTCCTGGTGCCGCTGCTGGCCGGCATCGCCGCCAGCCTGATCAGCGTCGCCCACCTGGTGGTGTGGCTGATGGAGGATCACCCGCTGCTGCTCAACGGCTTCTTCTTCGGCCTGGTGGCGGCCTCCGCGCTGGTGGTCGGCCGGCATCCCGCCGACTGGCGATTCTGGCACCTGCTGCCGCTGGCCATCGGGCTGCTGCTGGCCCAGCTGCTGCCGGCGCTGATGCCGCTGATCGGGCGGCTCGGCAGCCCCGAGCTCATGCTGGTGGTCGGCGGTGCCATCGCCATCAGCGCCATGCTGCTGCCCGGGGTCTCGGGCAGTTTCCTGCTGCTGACCATGGGTCTGTATGGCAAGGTGATGGATGCGATCCGCGATGTCGACCTGGGGGCGATCCTGCTGTTCGGCGGCGGCTGCCTGATCGGGCTGTTCGCCTTCTCGCGGCTGCTGTGCTGGTTGCTGCTGCGCTTTCACACCGCCACCCTGCAGCTGCTGGTGGGGTTCATCCTCGGCTCGCTGCCGGTGCTGTGGCCCTGGCGCGAGCTGGTGAGCTACCAGCTCGGGCCGGACGGCCAGATGATTCCCCTCGACTACCGTTACCTGACGCCGTCGGCGTTCACCGAGGTGACCGGCGATCCCGCACACCTGCTGGGAGTGGCGGCGCTGATGCTGGCCGGCGCCGCCCTGGTGTGGAGCATCGGCAGGACCCAGAATGGCGATCAGACCGTTGCCCCGGGCGGGCGACACGAGAACAAGGAGGAAGGTTCCGATGCATAAGGTTTTGCTCATTTCAGGGCTGGCCCTGACCCTGGCGGGCTGCGCCGCCTCCCAGGAAGCCCCGCCGCCGGTGCAGGTCCAGGACCTGTCGTCCAGCCGGTCGGCCGAGCGCCCGGCCAGCTATACCGTCGAGGCCGGCGATACCCTCTACGGTATCGCCTGGCGCCACGACATGGACTACCGCGATCTGGCGCGTCTCAACCGCATCGAGCCGCCCTACAACATCCAGCCGGGCCAGCAGCTGACGCTGGGCGGCAGCGCCAGCGCCGGTAGCAGCAGCGCCAGTGCATCCGGCGGGGCGGTCAGCGCCGCGGCGGCCGGCGGCGCCGTGGCGACCGGCCTCGGCGGCGAGAGCCAGGACGACGGGTCGCTGGACTGGCTGTTGCCTGACGGCAGCACCGAGCGCAGCGGCGACCAGGCGCAGGCCGGGGAGGCCGCCGCCGGAGACGAGGCGGGCAGTGACGGTCCGGGGCCGGTTTACGATCCCGAGAGCCCGGGCGCCGACGGTACCCTGAGCGAGAGCGACCAGGCCGAGCGCCGCAGCCGCGAGGAGCGTGAGCAGGCGACGGCGGAAGGCGAGGCCCAGGCCGCTTCCGACGCCGGGGCGACCCAGACCGCCGAGAGCGAGTCCGAGGCCGAGTCGCAGGCCGATGCCGGCACCCGGGTGGCCGGCGAGCCGGAGGCCGAATCCCGCGAGTCGCGCAGCTACACGCCGGTGGATGAGGTGCCCTGGCAGTGGCCCGTCGACGGCGAGGTGGTCGGGACCTTCGGCGAGGGAGGCAGCATCACCGCCGGCATTGATATCGATGGGCAAAAGGGGCAACCTGTCAAGGCGGCCGGGCCAGGCATCGTGGTCTACGCGGGCAGTGGCGTACGCGGGTACGGCAACCTGATCCTGCTCAAGCACAACGATGAGTTCCTGAGCGCCTATGCCCACAACGACAGCCTGAGGGTCAAGGAAAACGACGTTGTCGAGACCGGTGAGGTGATCGCCACCATGGGCGACAGCGACGCCGAGGATGTCAGGCTGCACTTCGAGGTGCGCAAGGACGGCCAGCCTCAGGATCCGCTGGAGTTTCTGCCCAAGCGTTGAATGAAAAGGGTCGCCAAGCCGCTCGTGTCAGCAAAGCAACACAATACAATGACAACCTCTGACATCGATCGTTTCGAGCATGACACGGTGCTCGATACAACCATGGGGTAACAATCGATGAGCATGCTTGAACGGGACCTGAACGAGGTGGACATGGAGTCGGCAGAGGAGGCCGGTGAGCAGGAGGTCGAACTCGAGACCGCCGCGCCCGATGATGCGGACGCGGCCTTCGAGAAGGCGCTGAGCCGCGAGGACCGCCACTATCACCACAGCCTCGATGCTACCCAGATCTACCTCAACGAGATCGGCTTCTCGCCGCTGCTGACGCCGGAGGAGGAGGTCTTCTACGGCCGCCTCGCCCGCAAGGGCGACCCCGCCGGCCGCTCGCGGATGATCGAGTCCAACCTGCGCCTGGTGGTCAAGATCGCACGGCGCTACCTGAATCGCGGCCTGACCCTGCTCGACCTGATCGAGGAGGGTAACCTGGGGCTGATCCGCGCCGTGGAGAAGTTCGACCCCGAACGCGGCTTCCGCTTCTCCACCTACGCCACCTGGTGGATTCGCCAGACCATCGAGCGGGCGCTGATGAACCAGACCCGCACGATCCGCCTGCCGATCCACGTGGTCAAGGAGCTCAACATCTACCTGCGGGCGGCCCGCGAGCTGACCCAGAAGCTCGACCACGAGGCCACCGCCGAGGAGATCGCCGAACACCTCGACAAGCCGGTGGAGACCGTCAAGAAGATGATGGGGCTCAACGAGCGTGTCTCGTCGGTGGACTATCCCGTGGGGGCGGAGAGCGACAAGCCGCTGATCGAGACGCTGACCGACGACAACGAGCTGGGGCCGGAATCGAATCTGGTGGACGGCGACGTCAAGCAGCACGTCGACGACTGGCTGGCCGAGCTCACCGACAAGCAGTGCGAGGTGGTGGTGCGCCGCTTCGGGTTGCGCGGTCACGAGGCCTCGACCCTCGAGCAGGTCGGCGAGGAGATCGGCCTGACCCGTGAGCGGGTGCGCCAGATCCAGGTCGAAGCGTTGAAGAAGCTGCGCCGCATGCTCGACAAGCAGGGGCTCGACCTCGACGCCATCTTCGAGTGAGCCACCCCTCGAGCCGAAAGCCAGGACCCGCGTCCTGGCTTTCTTCGTTATGACATGTCGATAGTCATATCAACTGCCATTGTGTTGATAAGCATTGATTTTTGCTGGATTTTTGCATTAATTCGGTGTTTGTGGCCGTGAAAACGGCGCCGGTTTGCAAAATAATGGAGGTTTTGCCCTTCCCGGAGACGCCTCGCATGGCAAGACCGCTACGCGCCGATATCGACCTGGACGCCCTGCGTCACAACTACCGCCTGGCCCGCGAGCTGGCACCTCACAGCCAGGCCGTGGCGGTGCTCAAGGCCGATGCCTACGGTCATGGCCTGATCGCCTGCGCGCGGGCCCTGGAGGGGCTGGCACCGGCCTTCGCCGTGGCCTGCATCGAGGAGGCCGAGGCTCTGCGAGAGGGCGGTATCACGGCGCCCGTGGTGCTGCTGGAGGGCATCTTCGAGACCAGCGAGCTCGAGCGCGTCGAGGCCCTGGGCCTGTGGGTGGCGGTGCACAGCGACTGGCAGCTGGACGCCCTGCTGGCGCGTCGCCCGGCGCGGCCCACCCCGGTGTGGCTGAAGGTGGATTCCGGCATGCACCGGCTGGGCTTCCCTCCCGAGCGGGCCGAGGCGGCCTGGCGACGCCTCCGCGAAGCCCCCGAGTGCGTCACCGACCTGCACCTGATGAGCCACTTCGCCACCGCCGATGCCGTCGATACCGCCTACTTTCGCCGCCAGTCGGCGCTGCTGGCCGAGCTTGCCGAGCGGCTCGGCGCGCCCACCTGCCTGGCCAATTCCCCGGCGACCCTGGCCCGCGCCGAGGCCCACGGCGCCTGGAATCGCCCCGGCGTGATGCTCTACGGCAGCGACCCCCTCGAGGCGGCCAACGCCGCCAGCCGGCGGCTTCGCCCGGTGATGACCCTGCATTCGGAGATCATCGCCGTGCGCGAGCTCGAGGCGGGCGAGCCGGTGGGCTACGGCGGCCGCTGGACGGCGCCGCGGCCCTCGCGCGTCGGCGTCGTGGCCTGCGGCTATGGCGACGGCTACGACCGCCACGCCGTGGACGGCACGCCGGTGCTGGTCGACGGCCGCCGCGCCGCCATCGCCGGCAAGGTGTCCATGGACATGCTGATCGTCGACCTGACCGAGCTGCCCGAGGCCGATATCGGCAGCGAGGTGGTGCTGTGGGGGCGGGCGTCGAACGGCGAGGTGCTGTCGGTGGACGAAGTGGCCCGCCACTGCGACACCATCAGCTATACGCTGCTCACCGGGGTGCTGCCCCGGGTGCCGAGGCGCTATCATGGGGGCTGAACCCGAGTAAGAGCGCCCCATGTCCAAGGACGAGACCGCCACACCGACCTCCTTCGCCCATCCCCGTTACTGGCCGACCTGGCTGTCCATCGGTGCCATGCGTGTCGCCGCCTGGCTACCCTGGCGACTCAAGCTGTGGATCGGCCGGGCCATCGGCCAGGCCGCCTGGCGCTTTGCCGGTCGGCGGCGGCACATCACCGAGACCAACATCCGACTGTGCTTCCCGGAGCTGGACGAGGACCAGCGTGCTCGTCTGGTGCGCGAGGCCTTCATCGCCAATGGCATCGGCATCCTGGAGACGGCCACCGGCTGGTGTCGCGATCCCGAGCACCTGCGCCACCGCGTGACCTTCAAGGGGCAGGAGCACATGGCGCGCGCCCAGGCCCAGGGCAAGGGCGTGCTGATCATCGGCATCCACTTCTCGACCCTGGATCTGGGCGGGGCCCTGCATTCGCTGTTCTTCTCCGCCGACGCGGTCTATCGTCCCCACGACAATCCGCTGTTCGAGCGCTTCATGACCCGCGCCCGCTCGCGGATCTTCGGCCGCGCCATCGACCGCCACGACCTGCGCGGCGTGGTGCGCCGGCTCAAGGCCGGCCACAACGTCTGGTATTCGCCGGATCAGGACTTCGGCCGCGACGCCAGCGTCTTCGCGCCCTTCTTCGGCGTCGAGGCGGCGACCGTCAAGCTGACCGCCAAGATCGCTCGCATGACCGGGGCGCCGGTCATGCCGCTGGTCTTCCACCGCAATCCCGACGACCGCACCTATACCCTGGAGTACCTGCCGGCGCTGGAAGGCTTCCCCAGCGGCGACGAAGTGGCCGACGCCACCCAGGTCAACGCCGTCATCGAGGCCGCCATCCGCCGTCATCCCGAGCAGTACCTGTGGCTGCACCGCCGCTTCAAGACCCGTCCCAGGGGCGAGCCGAAGCTCTACTGACCCGCGCCACCCTTCGGCGGCAGCTCGCGGGGCAGCGCCAGCCGGTGTCGTCCCCGGGTCAGCCGGTCGCCGACGAAGGCCCGGTCCATGGGATGGTCGGAGATGCGCTCGAGCCGTGCCACGACGCGCTCGGCCATGGCCTGCAGGGCGCTGAGCCGCGTGCCGTCGGCCTCGAGTGACAGCACCTTCAGCGCCTTGAGCAGCCCCAGCAGCACGCTCTGATCGTCGCCGCCGTAGTGCAGCAGCGGCACGAACAGTCGATGCAGCAGGCTGTCGAGGCCTTCCAGCGGCCAGGTCACCCGCAGCCGTTGCTGCTCGTCGAGCAGGGCGTTGGTCGGCTGCCAGGCCAGATGATGGCGCAGCAGGTCGGTCAGGCGATGCAGGCACAGCCGCGCCGTGCCCGGGTCGTTGATGCCCGGCGACAGGGCCTTGATCGCCACCTCCATCAGCTGCGTCATGCCGTGCACGTAGTGTTCGCTCACCGACTCGCCGTCCAGCCGTACCAGGCACTCCTGCAGCGCCTCCTCCCAGGCCGCGTCCGGTGCCTCCTCGGCCTCCAGCATGGCCACGGGGGCGCCCTCGATCAGATAGTCGCCGAAGCGAAAGCTCAGGTGCAGCCGGCCGTTCACGCCTGCCGCCAGCCTCGCCATGGCGGCGAGATCGGCACTCTGGACATAGCCTTCCTGGCGCATCCGGATCTCGTGGCAGGGCGGTCGCGGCAGCGGTCGCGCGTCCATGCATCGCCAGCGCTCTCCCCGCTGACGCGCCTGCTGGCGATGCATGGCCCGGAGCGTGGTGTCATGCAGATCACGGATCACGGCGTCGATCTGGACCGATTGCGAGGCGTTGTGGATGAAATAGACGAACAACCCCAGGCAGTGTACGACCAGGATGCAGGCCAGATAGACGGCGGGCGCCATCCAGCCCCGGGCGTCGTCCGGGGCCATCAGCAGCAGGAGCAGCAGCAGGATGGTGCCGAGGTAGTGGCCCAGTACCCACTGGTGGCGACGCTCGCTGATCAGCCCGAACACCAGCTTGTGGGAGAAGTTGCCGCCGGCCTGGGAGAGGATCGACATGACCATGGAGAAGCTGAACACCATCAGCGAGATCATGCCGCCGAGCAGCGCGGTCATCAGCCCGCGGGCGCCGTCGGGCAGCGGCGGAATCCAGGCCTCGAGGCCATCGGGAAAGCCGACGTCGAGGGTGGTGCTGAGCAGGATCATGAGGCCCAGCAGGCCGTAGCTCGCGGCGGCCAGGGTCGGCAGGTAGGCGATGCTGCTGGCGAAGCGCCGGAACAGCTGAACGGGGTGAAGCAGAAGCGTCGGTGACATGGCCGGTCCTCGCGCGGCCAGGATGACGGCATTCGCGGCGCCGCGCTCCGCCACATCTTCTTATGGCGGCTTAGGCCGCCGCTGTCCAGCGGCCGGGGCCAACGCAAAAACCCCACGACCAGTCGGCCGTGGGGTTGTCGTCCCGCTTCCAGCGCTAGGCTGTCAGCTTAGGCATCAATCCTTTTGTACTTCATGCGATGCGGGGTCTCGTCGCCGACGCGCTTCTTGTGATCCGCCTCGTACTCGGTGTAGTTGCCCTCGAAGAACTCCACGTGCGACTCGCCCTCGAAGGCGAGGATGTGCGTGGCGATGCGGTCGAGGAACCAGCGGTCGTGGGAGATCACCAGGGCGCAGCCGGGGAAGGCCAGCAGGGCTTCTTCCAGGGCACGCAGGGTCTCGATGTCCAGGTCGTTGGACGGCTCATCGAGCAGCAGCACGTTGGCGCCCTGCTTCAGCGTCTGGGCCAGCTGCAGGCGACCGCGCTCACCGCCGGACAGGTCCGACAGGCGCTTCTGCTGGTCGTTGCCCTTGAAGTTGAAGCGGCCGACGTAGGCCCGCGAGGACACCTCGTAGCCGTTGATGTTGAGGATGTCCTGGCCGTCGGACACCGCTTCCCAGACCGTCTGCTTGTTGTCCAGGGCGTCGCGCAGCTGCTCGACGTAGGCGATGTCGACGGTATCGCCCTTGACCACCTCGCCGGTGTCCGGCTGCTCGGTGCCGTTGATCAGCTTGAACAGGGTCGACTTGCCGGCGCCGTTGCCGCCGACGATGCCGACGATGGCGCCGGGCGGAATCGCGAAGTCCAGGTTCTCGTACAGCAGCTTGTCATCGAAGGCCTTGGACACGCCGTGGAACTCGATGACCTTGTCGCCCAGGCGCGGACCGGGCGGAATGTAGATCTCGTTGGTCTCGTTGCGCTGCTGGAAGTCGCCGGACTGCATCTCCTCGAAGCGGTTGAGGCGTGCCTTGCTCTTGGCCTGACGGCCCTTGGCGTTGGAGCGCACCCACTCGAGCTCGTGCTTGATGGCCTTCTGGCGCGAGGCTTCCTGCTTGGCTTCCCGCTCCAGGCGCTGCTCCTTGGCCTCGAGCCACTGGGAGTAGTTGCCTTCGAAGGGGATGCCCTCGCCGCGGTCGAGCTCGAGGATCCAGCCGGCCACGTTGTCGAGGAAGTAGCGGTCGTGGGTGATCGCTACCACGGTGCCGCTGTAGTCGTGCAGGAAGCGCTCGAGCCAGGCCACGGACTCGGCGTCCAAGTGGTTGGTCGGCTCGTCGAGCAGCAGCATGTCGGGGCTGGAGAGCAGCAGGCGGCACAGCGCCACGCGGCGACGCTCGCCACCGGAGAGGTGACCTACCTGGGCCTCCCAGGGCGGCAGGCGCAGGGCCTCGGCGGCCACCTCGAGCTTGCGCTCCAGGTTATGGGCGTCGGCGGCCTCGATGATGTTCTCGAGGCGGGCCTGTTCGGCGGCCAGGGCGTCGAAGTCGGCGTCCGGCTCGGCGTAGGCGGCATAGACGCCGTCGAGCTTCTCCTGGGCCTCCTTGATGGCGCCCAGTGCCTCTTCCACGGTCTCGCGGACGTTCTTCTCGTCGTCGAGTTCCGGCTCCTGGGGCAGGTAGCCGACGTTGATGCCCGGCATCGGGCGGGCCTCGCCCTCGAACTCGGTGTCGACGCCGGCCATGATGCGCAGCAGGGTCGACTTGCCCGCGCCGTTGAGGCCGAGCACGCCGATCTTGGCGCCGGGGAAAAAGGACAGCGAGATGTCCTTGAGAATCTGTTTCTTGGGCGGAACGACCTTGCCCACCCGATTCATGGTGTAGACGTATTGCGCCATGGAAGCTCACTAATGTTTTGAAAAGCAGGATGCGGAGTGCGGGTTGGAGGTTCTGATAGCAGAATCCGCTGGACCACGATGATAGAGCCCGGGCGGAGTAATGGCTAGGTGTGAGGGGAACGGTGCGAGGGGCGAGGGGCGAGACGAAAGGTGCGAGGAACCCCTTGGCGCATGTCCTTGGCCATCGTCTTTCTGTCGCCGCCCCTCGACCCTCACTCCTCCTCGTCGAGGTCCCAGTCGTCGTCGATGGTGCGCCTCAGGCGGCGCTCCTCCAGCAGCGCCTCCAGCCGGCGTCTGGCCTGCAGCTGTTCGGCACGGCTCGCCGGTCGGGCACGGCGATCGTCGTCATCGTTGACGGCCTCGTCGGGGGCGTCGTCATAGGCGTCGTCGTGAAGGGGTGCTTCGTGATAGCTGTTCTGGCGCATGCGAGGTCCTCCCATGGCCGGCCGCGAAGGGCGGCGAAACGGATCCGAACCCCGCGTTGCGCGAGGCCCCAGGTCGCCGTTGCGGGCACCTGACGGCTATATAAGGCGAGACGGGAGGCGATGCAAGTCCCCCGCGCGACATGGCGTGTCGCGCGGGGCGGGAAGGGGAACCGAGAGAGCGTTCGGCGGTTCAGGACAGGCCGTGTTCGGCCTTGAGACGCGCCAGCTCGTGCTGGGCCTCGACGCGGGCGGTGACGTCCTTCTGCACGCCGATGAAGTAGGTGAGGTTGTCCTGCTCGTCGAACACCGGGGTGATCGACAGCTCGTTGTAGAACAGGGTGCCGTCCTTCTTGTAGTTGCGCAGCACCTCGCGGCAGGGGCGGCCCTCGGCGAGCGCCTGACGGATCTCCGCCAGCCCCGGCTGGTCGCGATCGTCGTTCTGCAGGAAGCGGCAGTCGCGGTAGAGGATCTCGTCGGCGCTGTAGCCGGTCAGGCGCTCGAAGCCCTGGTTGACGTAGATCAGGATGTTCTCGTCGCCTTCCTGTTCGGCGACGACGATGCCGTCCTCGGAGGCATCGACCATGCGTTCGAGCAGGTCGGGGCTGATCATGGCGGGGCGTTTCATCGAGGCATTCCTGTCGCGAGATCGTGATGGACCGCGCCGCGTGCGCGGTCCCGTTGCGAAGTATCATGGCCAGCCGCCGGCCGGATTTCAACGCCGGCTACCCTCATTCGACCTCCGGCAGGCGCTGAGTGCTGGCCGCCGCGGCCAGCGCGGTCGCGGCCAGCGCCAGCAGCAGGGCGCCGCTGCCGAGCCACTGGGCCAGGGCGCCGACCAGCCCGCCGACGATCAGCATCAGTACGCCGGTCAGGGTGTTGGAGAGTGCCACGTAGAGCGCGCGATCCTCGGCGCCGGCCAGGTCGACGACGTAGGTCTTGCGTCCCAGCCGGGCCCCGGCGTGGACGATCACCAGCAGCGCGTAGAGCCCGGCGTAGGGCCAGACGCTGGTGGTCCAGGCCTGGGGCAGCCAGGCCAGCAGCGCGCCGGCCGCGCAGCACACGGCGGTGCCGAGGGCGGCGAGACGCATCACCCGGCGGCTGGAGTCGTCGGCGCGCTTGCCCCAGATCGGGCTGGCCAGCATGCCGGCGAGGCCGGAGACGATCACCAGCACGCCCAGGTCGCCGAGTTCGTCGCCGCTCTGGCGCTGGCCCAGCAGGGCGACGTAGGGCAGTGCCAGGGCGCTCGACAGCAGCAGCGCCCGGGACAGGTTGAAGTGGCGGAAGGCACGGTCCTGGCGCAGCAGGCGCAGGCCCTCGCGCAGCGTCGAAGCGATGCTGTCGCCGCCTTCCGAGGCGCCGGGCACCTCGTGGATGCGCACGGCGCACAGCGCATTCACGGCCCAGCCCAGGGCGGCCACCCCCAGCAGCGCGGCCAGGGCGAGCTCGCCGGGGCGGTCACCGAAGGCCATCAGCACCACGCCGGCGGCCAGGGTGGCGGCGCCGGCCAGGCTGCCGCTCCAGCCCATCAGGGTGCCCCGGCGCTGCTTGGCGATGGTCTTGCCCAGCACGTCCTTGGTGGCGATCGACGACAGGCCCCGGGCCAGTGACAGCACCACCAGCACGGCGAGCACCAGGGCGCCGCCTAGCCCGCCCCGGCCGAACAGCGCCAGCAGGGCCAGGGCGGCCGCGGCCAGCGCCTGGAGCAGGGCGCCGGCCACCCATACGCCCTTGCGCTCGGGGCGGCCGCGGATGACGCCGGCCACGAACACCTGGGGCAGCAGGGCGCCGGCCTCGCGGATCGGCACCAGCAGACCGACCATCCAGATCGGCGCGCCGATGGCGCCGAGCAGCCAGGGCAGTACCAGCCGGGCACTGGCCAGCTCGTCGGCGAGCTTGTTGCCCAGCGATGCCGCCAGATGCAGGAAGAAGTTGCGCGGCTGCTCCTGGCAGGCCTCGTCGGGGATGTCCTTGCACATCCGGCTGTCCTCGTCGCCGGTCAGCCGCTCGTAGAGGCGGGTCTGGCTGATCTCGGGGGCGGCCATGGTGGCTCCTCGCTGGTAGGATGAAGCGCTCATTGTTGCGACAGGAAGGGCATCGTGTCACGTATTCGCATTCACTACTGTACCCAGTGCCAATGGCTGCTGCGCAGTGCCTGGTACGCCCAGGAGCTGCTCTCGACCTTCGGTGAGGACCTCGAGGAGGTCAGCCTGGTGCCGTCCCACGGCGGCTACTTCGAGATCTTCTGCGACGAGCAGAGCCTGTGGGAGCGCAAGCGAGATGGCGGTTTCCCCGACAGCAAGACGCTGAAGCAGCGCGTGCGCGACCGCCTCGACCCGACGCGGGAGCTGGGACACATCGATCGCTGAGTCGGCCGTCTGCCGGCTCGATACCTAGCAGGGAGAGCTTATGACAACGGATCGTCGCGCCATGCTCTACGGGCTGGGCGCCGTGGCGCTCTGGTCCACGGTGGCCACCGCCTTCAAGGTGGCGCTCGAGCGGATGACGCCGCTGGAGCTGATGTGGCTCGCGGCGCTGGTGTCCTGGGCGCTGATCGGCGCGCTGGTGGTGCGCCGGGGCCTGCTCGGCGAGGCGCTGAAGCGCGGCTGGCGCACCGCGGCCTGGGCGGGGCTGATGAATCCGGTGGCCTATTACCTGGTGCTGTTCGCCGCCTATGACCGTCTGCCGGGGCAGGAGGCGATGGCGCTGAACTACACCTGGGCGCTGGCCATGGCGCTGCTGGCGGTGCCGATCCTCGGCCAGCGGCTTACGCTCGTGGACGCGCTGGCCGGGCTGGTGGCCTATTCGGGGGTGTGGGTGATCGCCACCCGTGGCGCGGTGCTCGACGTGGCCTTCGCCGACCCGCTGGGCGTGGGGCTGGCGCTGGTCTCGACGCTGATCTGGGCGCTCTACTGGCTGCTCAACGTGCGCGACCGGCGCCCGCCGCTGGTGGCCCAGTGGCAGAACTTCAGCGTCGGGGTGCCGGTACTGACCGGGCTGTTGCTGTTCGGGCCGGGTTTCCGGTGGCACGGCCTCGACGGGCTCGCCGCCGGGGTCTACGTGGGCCTGTTCGAGATGGGCATCGCCTTCGTGCTGTGGCAGCTGGCGGTGGGCACGGTGTCGCGCACCGCCAAGGTCTCCAACCTGATCTTCCTGTCGCCGCCGGTGTCGCTGATGCTGCTCTACCTGGTCGTCGGCGAGCCGATCCTGCCCTCGACCCTGGTGGGGCTGGTGCTGATCCTCGGCGGACTGGCGCTGCAGCAGTGGCAGAAGGCGCCGGCTGCGCCGGGCGACGCCTAGTCTCTCCGTACGGCCAGCGCCACGCCTTCCTCTTCCAGCAGCGGCGCCAGCGCCGGCCAGACGTTGTCGAGCAGCGCGGGCTGGGCGGCCGCCGTGGGATGGATGCCGTCGTCCTGCATCAGCGAGTCGTCCAGCGCCACGCCCTCCAGCAGGAAGGGCACCAGCGCCACCTCGAAGCGGTCGGCGAGCTCGTCGTAGACCCCGGTGAAGGCGTCGCGGTAGGCCGGCCCGTAGTTGGGCGGAATGTCGATGCCGAGCAGCAGCACCTCGGCGTCGGCGGCCCGGCTCTGCTCGATCATGCCGGCCAGGTTGGCGCGCATCTGCTGCGGCGGCAGGCCGCGCAGGCCGTCGTTGCCGCCCAGTTCCAGCACCACCAGGTCGGGGGCGTGCTCCTCGAGCAGCGCCGGCAGCCGCGTCGCGCCGCCGCCGCTGGTCTCGCCGCTGATGCTGGCGTTGATCACCCGGGCCTTTCCCTCCAGCCGCCGGGCCAGCAAACTGACCCAACCGGCCTCGCGCTCGATGCCGTAGGCGGCGCTCAGGCTGTCGCCCATCACCAGCACCCGCGGGCGCTCGGCGGCCGCCGCCGGGACGGCCACCAGCACCAGCAGCGTCCACAGCAGGCACGCCGTCAGGACGCCTTGGGCTCGACCAACAGGGATGCGCTTTCTCATGACCGACCTCATGTCCGACTCCTCGCCAGCAAACCTTCATCCTATGCTACGCGCCGCCCACCTGACCAAGCGGGTGGAGAGCGGCGAGCGTTCGCTGACCATTCTGAGTGATCTTGCCCTCGAGGTGTTCCCCGGCGAGACGCTGGCCATCCTCGGCCAGAGCGGGGCGGGCAAGTCGACCCTGCTCGGCCTGCTGGCCGGGCTCGACGCACCGAGCGGCGGCGAGCTCGAGCTGTTCGGCGAATCCCTCGGCGACCTCGACGAGGACGGCCGCGCCGGGCTTCGCGCCGGGCGGGTCGGCTTCGTGTTCCAGAACTTCCAGCTGCTGCCGACGCTGACCGCGCTGGAGAACGTGCTGCTGCCGCTGGAGCTGGCCCCGGACGGCGACGCCGAGGCCCGCGCCCGCGAATGGCTCGGCCGGGTGGGGCTCGGCGAGCGCCTCGATCACCTGCCCAAGCAGCTTTCCGGCGGCGAGCAGCAGCGCGTGGCCCTGGCCCGCGCCTTCGTCACCGGCGCCGAGCTGGTGTTCGCCGACGAGCCCACCGGCAACCTCGACCCGGCCACCGGCGAGCGCATCATCGACAGCCTGTTCGCTCTCAATCGCGAGGCCGGTACCACCCTGGTGCTGGTCACCCACGATCTGGCCCTGGCGCGGCGCTGCGATCGCTGCCTGCGGCTCGTCGACGGGCGACTCGAGGCGATCGCGCGCGAGGAGGCCGAGGCATGATGCGCCACGCCGTAGCACTGTCGTGGAAGGGGCTCAGGCGCGACCTGCGCGCCGGCGACGTGCGCGCGCTGTTCCTGGCGCTGACCCTGGCGGTGGCCGCCGCCACCATGATCGGCTTCTTCCTCGACCGCCTGGAGCGCGGCCTGACCCGCCAGGCCGGCCAGCTGCTGGGCGGCGACGTGGTGCTCGAGCAGTCGCGGCCCTTCGATCCCGAGCTGCGCCGCGCCTTCGAGGACGCCGGCCTCGCGCTCTCCGATCAGGTCGACATGGTGTCGATGGTCAGCGCCGGCGAGGCCTTCCAGCCGGTGGGCGTGAAGGCGGTCGACGATGCCTACCCCCACTATGGCGAGTCCGTGGTCGACCGCGGCTCGGGCCCTGAGGCGCTGCCCCGCGGGCCCGAGCGCGGCGGCGCCTGGGTCGCCCCGCGCCTGGCGCAGCTGCTCGACCTCGAGCTCGGCGACACCCTGCGCCTGGGCCAGGCCGAGCTCGAGGTGAGCGGGGTGATCGAGCGCGAGGCCGATCCCTCGGCCGGCTTCTCCAGCTTCAACCCGCGGCTGATGGTGCACGTCGACGATCTCGAGGCCACCGGGCTGATCCAGCCCGGCTCGCGCATCGAGTACGAGCTGCTGGCCGCCGGCCCGCCCGAGGCGGTGGAGGCGATCACGCCTCGGCTCGAGCGCCTGCGCGCCGAGGGCGTGGAGGTGCAGGATGTGCGCCGCGACCGGCCGCGGCTCGGCAGCGCGCTGTCCCGGGCCGACCGTTACCTGAGCCTGGCCGGGCTCGCTGCGGTGCTGCTGGCCGGCGTGGCGGTGGCCATGGCCACCCGGCGCTACGTGGAACGCCACCTGGACACCGCGGCGCTGCTGCGCTGCTTCGGGGCCCGCCAGGCCGAGCTGGTGCGGCTGTTCGCCCTGCAGCTGCTGTGGCTGGCGCTGGCGGCCTCGGCACTGGGCGCGCTGCTGGGGCTGGCCGGCCAGGCGCTGCTGCTGGCGCTGCTCGGCCGGCTGCTGGCGGTGGAGCTGCCACCGCCGGGACCGATGCCGCTGGCGCTCGGCGTGCTGACCGCGCTGGCGGTGCTGGCCGGCTTCGCCGGGCCGACCCTGCTGCGCCTGCGGCGGGTCAGCGCGCTCAAGGTGCTGCGCCGCGAGCTGGACCCGCTGCCGGCCTCCGCCTGGTGGGTGGTGGGGGCGGCGGCGCTGGTGTTCGGCGCGCTGCTGTGGCTCTACTCCGGCGATCCGATCCTGTCGCTGTCCTTGCTGCTCGGCGGCGGCCTGGCGCTGGCGGTGCTGTGGGGCCTGGGTGGGCTGCTGCTCGGCGGCGTGCTGGCGCTGTGCTCGCGGCTGCCGGCGCGCGGCGGGGCCGGATACCTGCAGGCGCTGCGCCTGGGCGGGCGCCAGCTGGCCCGGCGCCGCGCCGCCAGCCTCGGCCAGCTGCTGGCGTTCTCGGTGGCGCTGTTCGCCATGGCGATGATCGCCCTGGTGCGCGGCGACCTGCTCGACGCCTGGCGCGAGCAGCTGCCCGAGAACACGCCCAACCAGTTCGCCATCAACATCCAGCCCGGCGAGCGCGACGCCTTCGCCGCGGCCCTGAACGAGGGCGCCGAATCGCGCAGCGATCTTTACCCCATGGTGCGCGGCCGGCTCACCGCCATCGACGGTGCCGAGCCCCGCGAGGCGGTGCCGGCGGAGGCGCGCGGCGACAACGCGCTGCGCCGCGAGCTCAACCTGACCTGGCGCGCCGACCCGCCGGAGGGCAACCGGCTGGTGGCGGGGGAGTGGTTCGACGCCGAGGCGGCGACGGGCGGCGAGGCCGCGACGCCGGTGCCGATCTCGCTGGAGAGCGGGCTGGCCGGACGGCTGGGGCTCGAGCTCGGCGACGTGCTGACCTTCACCGTCGGCAGCGCCACCATCGACGGCGAGATCACCAGCCTGCGCGACCTGGACTGGGACAGCTTCCGGCCCAATTTCTACGTGATCTTCCCGCCGGGCGTGCTGGAGCGCTTCGGCCACAGCTATATCACCGCCTTCCATCTGGCGCCCGACGAGCGCGCGCTGCCGGGCCGGCTGGTGCGCGACTTTCCCGGCGTCACCCTGCTCGACGTGGAGGCGATCCTCGAGCGGGTCCGCGAGGTGCTGTCGCAGGTCACCCGGGCCGTGGAACTGGTGCTGGTGCTGGTGCTGCTGGCCGGGATCAGCGTGCTGCACGCCGCCCTGGCCGCCAGCCTGCCGGTGCGCGCCCATGAGGCCGGGCTGCTGCGGGTGTTCGGCGCCGGCGACCGGCTGCTGCGGCGGGTGCAGGGCGCCGAGTTCGCGCTGCTGGGGCTGGCCAGCGGCCTGCTGGCCGCGGCGCTGACCGAGCTGGCCGCGGCCGGGCTCTACGGCGGCTGGCTCGACCTGACGCCGCGCTGGCATCCGGCGCTGTGGCTGGCGCTGCCGCTGGGCGGGGCGCTGCTGGTCGGCGCCATCGGCCAGTGGCTGTCGCGGGGCATCCGGCGCCGGGCGCCGGCGGAGAGCCTGGGGCTGCTGGGCGAGGCATGAGGATGACGGAATGAAGGAATCGCTGCGCTATGCGCTGCTCGAGGCCCAGCTGGAGCTGGCCCGCCAGGCCTCGCGCTCGGTGGTGCTGGTGGTCACCGGCCACGCCGCCGCCGGCAAGACGGCGCTGATCAACGAGCTCAACCATCGCCTCGAGAATCGCCTGACCGAGGTGCACGCCCTGGCGCCGAGCAGCGAGGAGCGCGAGCGTCCCTACTGGTGGCGCTACTGGCGTCGCCTGCCGGCCCGCGGGCGGGTCGGCGTGTTCGTCCACGGCTGGTACGGCGATGCGCTGTTCGCCCGTACCGAGCAGCGCCTGGGGGAGGGCGCCTTCCACGACCGCCTGGCCGAGATCCGTGCCTTCGAGGCCGAGCTGGCCGCCGAGAACGTGGCGATCGTCAAGCTGTGGCTGGACATCGACCGCGACGTCCAGGGGCGCCACCTGAAGGCGCTGTGGCACGACCCCGAGCGGGCCTGGCAGGTCAAGGATCACGACTGGCAGCGCCATCTCCAGTACCACGCTCTGGATGCCCTGGGCCGCGAGATGCGCGAGGCCACCGAGGCCGATCATGCGCCCTGGCTCCGCCTGGCCGGGGGCCCCGAGGAGACGCCGATCAAGGCCCTGGCCCAGAGGCTGGTGGCGGCCATGGCCGGCCCGCTGCCCGATGTCGAGTCGCCGCTCACCACGCCCACGGCGGGCATCGGGGCGCCGCCGCGGCTGTCGGACCTCGACGCCGCGTCGCCCGAGGCCATGGACAAGGCCACCTATCGGGAACGCCTCAAGGAGGCCCAGGCCCGATTGGCCGGCAACGCCCGCGAGATCCAGCGTCGGCGGATTCCCGTGGTACTGGCCTTCGAGGGCCAGGACGCCGCCGGCAAGGGCGGCTGTATCCATCGCCTGACCTCGGCGCTCGACGCTCGCCAGTATCGCGTCCATCGCATCGCCGCGCCCAGCGAGGAGGAGCGCGCCCACCCCTGGGCCTGGCGCTTCTGGCAGCGGTTGCCGCTGGATGGCCGGGTGGCGATCTTCGATCGCTCCTGGTACGGCCGGGTGCTGGTGGAATGCGTCGAGGGCCTGGCCGAGCCGGCCGCCTGGCGCCGCGGCTATGACGAGATCCGCCGCTTCGAGCGCCAGCTGCTGGCCCATGGCGCGGTACTCGGCAAGCTGTTCCTGGCGGTCGACAAGGACGAGCAGCTGCGCCGCTTCCGTGCGCGCGCCGAGACGCCCCACAAGCGCCACAAGCTGACCGAGGAGGACTGGCGCAATCGCGAGCGCTGGGACGACTACCGGCGGGCGATCGACGACATCTTTGTGCATACTCATGACGTCGACGGGGGCTGGGCCCTGATCGACGCCAATGACAAGCGCCGCGCCCGGCTGGCGGTGCTGGACCACGTCAACCGCCTGCTCGAGGCGCGTCTCGCCGAACCGCGCTGACGCCCCCCAGGCGCGATCACCAGGGAGGTGAACCCCCATGCGCAAGTCCTTGATGCGTAACGTCCTGATGCGCAAGTCCCTGATACGTCAGGCTCCGTCACGAGGCGCCGTGCTCGCCGCGTTTCTCGCCGTGCTGCCCTGCGGCCTGGCCCAGGCCGATGCCGAGCGCCTCGAGGCCGACCTGCGCGAGCGCTTTGCCGCCGCCGGCGAGTTCTCGATCGGCGAGGTCTCCGACAGCCTGCTCGGCGGCGAGACCCGCGCCGAGGACCTGAGCCTGGTCGACGTCGACGGCTCGCGACTGGACGTGGCCCGCTATGTGGTCGAGGGCGACTACGAGGACCCCGAGGCGATCGTGATGGAGGGCCTGCGGCTCGAGCGCACTGGCCGCGATGCGGGCGTGCTGACCGCCGACCGGCTGCGCCTCGACGGCCCCGGCGGGCCGCTGCCCTGGCACGAGGGCCGGCTGGGCGATGCGGCCTTCGAGGCCGACGCTCTGAGCGCCGAAGGGCTGCGCCTGGCGCTCGAGTCGGGGCTGATCACCTCCGCCGACGGCAAGAAGACCCTGAGCCCGCAGGTGTCGACGAGCGGCTGGCTGACGGCGCAGCGGCTCGAGGCCGAGGGGCTCACGGCGACCGGCGTCGGCCGCCTGGAGATGAGCGGCATCGAGGGCCACGCCGAGAGGCTGGAGGATCTGGGGGCGGGAGACCTCACCCTGGCCTCGCTGAGCCTCGAGGGCCTGAGCCACCCGCCGGGCGATCCCGAGGCGGCGACCCTGGATCGCTTCGAGCTGAACGACATGTCGATCGTCGCCGATCATCTGGTGGCCGATCTGGCACGCTTGAGCGTCGACGGCGACATGCACGACGGCGAGGGCCGTGCCCGGCTCGAGGCCCTCGAGCTGGACCTGGCGCGGATGATCGAGCTGGCCCCGGCCGAGGAGCGCACCCGGCTGCGTCTGGCCAGCAACGTGCTCACCGGCGGCAGCGGGCAGCTGCGGCTGGACGCCGAGTTCGACGGCCGCTGGGAGGCGCTGGGCCAGAAGAGCCTGCTCTCCGGCGACGGCACGATCACCGCCGCCGACGCCTTCCGCTGGGCGTTCGACAGCGAGCTGCCGGTGCGCCTTCCCGAAGGCGTGGAGCCGGCCGCCTATCTGGCCGAGATGACCGACCTGAGCGGGGTGACCCTGCTCGGCGGGCGCATCGAGACCACCCTCGGCGACCTGGGGCTGTTCGGGCGCGTGCCGGCGGTGATGGCCGCCAGCCGCGGCGTGAGCGAGGCCGAGTTCCTCGATCAGGCGCGCACCCAGGCCAGGGGCTTCGGCACCATGCTCGGGCCCGAATTCGGCCAGCTGCTGGACGGCCTGGTGGACATGATGGCTGGCCGGGCCAGCGAGGTGACGGTGGCGTTGACCCTGCCGCCGGAGAGCGACGCGGACGTGCTCGCCGCCGACCCGCTGGGCCTGCCGAGCAAGCTCTCGATGGCCGTGGAGACGCGCTGAGCCGCGCGGCGCGGGAGCCTTCAGAATTACTGAAGCGCACATGAGAAATCATGGGGCGCCGCATGACGGGGTTTCATGTGAAAGCCGCCATACGCTGGGGTATGATGGCGGCCTTCGATTTCCCCGTTGATGCGAGGTTTCCCGCCGATGTTCAGCCGTGACATGCAGATTGCCGGTTTCGATGATGCCCTGTTCGATGCGATGCAGAAGGAAAGCACGCGTCAGGAAGCGCACATCGAGCTGATCGCTTCCGAGAACTATGCCAGCCCCCGCGTCATGGAGGCCCAGGGCAGCCAGCTGACCAATAAGTACGCGGAAGGCTATCCCGGCAAGCGCTACTACGGCGGCTGCGAGTACGTCGACGTGGTCGAGCAGCTGGCCATTGATTACGCCAAGGAACTGTTCGGCGCCACCTACGCCAACGTCCAGCCGCACTCCGGCTCCCAGGCCAACGGCGCCGTCTTCCAGGCGCTGGTCACCCCGGGCGACACCGTGCTGGGCATGAGCCTGGACGCCGGCGGTCACCTGACCCACGGCGCCAAGCCGAACTTCTCCGGCAAGCACTACAACGCCGTGCAGTACGGCATCGACGAGAACGGCCGCATCGACTACGACCAGGTCGCCCAGCTGGCGCGCGAGCACCAGCCGAAGATGATCATCGCCGGCTTCTCCGCCTACTCACAGATCATCGACTGGGCCAAGTTCCGCGAGATCGCCGACGAAGTGGGCGCCTACCTGCTGGTCGACATGGCCCACATCGCCGGCCTGGTGGCCGCCGGGGTCTACCCGAGCCCGCTGCCCCACGCCCACGTGGTCACCACCACCACTCACAAGACCCTGCGCGGCCCGCGCGGCGGCCTGATCCTCTCCAGCGCCAACGACGAGGCGGTCGAGAAGAAGCTGCAGGCCGCGGTCTTCCCGGGCATCCAGGGCGGTCCGCTGGAGCACGTCATCGCCGCCAAGGCGATCTGCTTCAAGGAAGCCATGGCGCCCGAGTTCAAGACCTACCAGGAGCAGGTGCTGAAGAACGCCAAGGCCATGGCCGGCGTGTTCATCGAGCGCGGCTTCGACATCGTCTCCGGCGGCACTGAGGATCATCTCTTCCTGCTGTCCCTGGTCAAGCAGGGCGTGACCGGCAAGGACGCGGACGCCGCCCTGGGCCGCGCCCACATCACCGTCAACAAGAACGCCGTGCCGAACGACCCGCAGAGCCCGTTCGTGACCTCCGGTCTGCGCATCGGTACCCCGGCGGTGACCACCCGCGGCTTCGGCGAGTCCGAGTGCGGCGAGCTGGCCGGCTGGATCTGCGACATCCTCGACGTGCTGGCCAAGGGCGAGGACACCTCCGCCATCGAGGCCGAGGTCAAGGGCAAGGTCGAGGCCGTCTGCGGCCGTCTGCCGGTCTATCGCTAAGCGCCTGACCCAGGTCTGACGCGCAAGCGTGCGCCCCGTCCCGGTTCTCCGGGGCGGGGCGCCTTGCGTCTGTGGCTTCGCCGTCTGGCGTTTCAGGCCCAATAGGCGGTCGCGAATCCCGCCTGTTCGACGCTTCGGCCGGGGTGGGCGGGCGTTAGGCTTGGCGCTCCGCCATACCATTGCCGAGTCGAGCCATGCAGCATCCCCGCGGCCTGTCCCGCCACGAGTCCCTCCTGCCGGATCATCACCACGACGAGAGCGGTCACGGCTGGATGGTCAGCTATATCGACGTGATGACCCTGCTGGTCGCGCTGTTCGTGCTGATGATCGCGCTGACGCATCGCACCGACGACACCGCGCCGGACGCGGACGAGACGGTGATCGCCGAGGTGGCCGGGGCCGACGGGGCGTCGCGTCGTCTCGGCGTGCCGCTGCCGGCGGAGCTGAGCCAGGCGTTGGCCGAACCGACGGCGCCAGCGAGGCGACCGGGCCTCGCACCGTCGGTGATCTCGGCGGCGCTGGGCGTGGCCGGCCTGCCATCCCGCGCCGCGCTGCCGGCACCGCCCGCGCTGCTGGCGCATCAGGCATCAGCCGACGCCGAGCCCGAGCCGATGCCGCGGCTGCCGATGCTGGCACTGCCCGAGGGCCTAGACCGTGAGGCGCCGCTGGCCGACTACATGGTGATCCTCACCGACCGGCTGCCCGCCGGCGTGGCGCCGGCCCCGGAGGCCGCCGAGACGCTGACCCTCGCCGCCCGCGAGGTCGCCGAGGCGGTGGCCGCCGCGCCCTATCTGCCGGACCTCGATGGCGTCGAGGTGTCCCGGGTGCCGGAGGGGGTGCGCCTGCGGGTCGAGGATCGGCTGCTGTTCCCCTCCGCCCAGGCCGATCTCACCGATGAGGGGCGTGCGCTGATCGCCGAACGGCTGCGCGAGGTGGTGGACAGCCAGCCCGGCGAGGTCGAGGTGCAGGGGCATACCGACAGCCGGCCGATCCAGACGCCGCGCTTCCCTTCCAACTGGTCGCTGTCCAGCGCCCGGGCCATTGCCATCGTCGAGGCGCTGATCGAGGACGGCGTCGACCCCGCGCGGCTGCGCGCCGTGGGGCTGGCCGACACCCGGCCGCTGGCCGGCAACGACACCGCCGAGGGCCGCGCCCGCAACCGCCGGGTCGAGGTGGTCATCCAGGCACGCTGATCGACGCGGGGCTACCAGCGCCCGAGCATGGCGCGTAGATCGTTGGTCAGCGGCAGACTGAGCTGGGTGGCGGCCAGGGCGTTGCCGTCGCCGACGCGCACGATGCGCAGGGTCAGGTAGAGCCGCTCTTCACCCACGGCATAGGTGCCCACCATCAGCGTGCGGGCGCCCTGGTCGATGCCCAGGCGCGGCGTCAGGCGCGACAGCATCAGCTCCCCGGTATGCTCCTCGACGTAGAGCCGGCCGCCCAGGCGGACCTCGCGCACCTGCAGCCCGGCCCGCGTGAGTTCGGCGGCAACGATCTCGCTGGCCAGCCGTCCCAGGGTCGAGGAACGGTTCAGGTCGTCGACGTCGACCATGGTCGTGGGAATCAGCGGGCCGTATTCGGCCAGGATCGGGTTAGCCTCGACCAGGGCCGCGGTCGCCGCTCCCAGCGTCTCGTCCAGCCGTTTCGGCGGCGGCGTCGGCGTGTCTGACAGGCTGGCGCAGGCGGTCAGGGCCAGGGCCAGGCCGAATGCGATGGCGGGGCGGAGCAGCGAGGTGGCGGATGCGTGCATGTGGGGAGGTTCCCTTGAGCGTGACCTGATGATCCCTGGCGGGCGAGGAGGCGGAGTCTGCGGTTCGCTATCGGCCGCGCCGACGATGACTTGAGCCAAGGCGCGTCGGGCGTGGCTTGGTTATGCTCGAAGAAGAGTCCCAGGGCGCGCAGGGGAGGTGGTCATGTCGAGCTTGACCTTTCTGGGGGCGGTGGGCGAGGTCACCGGCTCTCGCTATCTGCTCGAGGTGGACGGCGAGCCCCGCCCTCACCGGCTGCTGCTGGAATGCGGCCTGCACCAGGGGGGACGCGAGGCCGAAGGCGCCAATGCCGTGCCCTTCGGACGTCTGGCCGAGGAGCTCGAGTCGGTGGTGATCTCCCACGGCCATCTCGACCATGCCGGGCTGCTGCCGAAGCTGGTCCGCGAGGGCTATCGCGGGCCGATCCACTGCACCGCGGATACCGCCGAGCTGCTCGAGATCATGCTGGTCGACGCCGCCTTCGTGATGGCCAGGGACGTGGAGTGGGAGAACCGCTGGCGGGCGCGGGCCGGCAAGTCCGCCATCGAGCCGCTCTACGACGAGGACGACGTGGCCCGCACCCTGGCCCAGTGCGAGCCGCATCGTTACGGCCAGCCGGTGGCGTTGCCCGGCGGCGTCACCCTGGTGTTCCGCGATGCCGGCCACATCCTCGGCTCGGCGGTGGTCGAGCTGTCGATCCCCTCCGGTGGCCAGCGGCGGCGGCTGGTGTTCTCCGGCGACCTGGGCAACCCCGACTCGGTGCTGATGAAGGACCCGGAGAAGGTCCATGACGCCGATGTGGTGCTGATGGAGAGCACCTACGGCGATCGCGATCATCGCCCCCTCGACGACACCCTCGAGGAATTCCGCCGGGTGCTCGAGGAGGCCCACGTCGACGGCGGCAACGTGCTGATCCCGGCCTTCGCGGTGGGGCGCACCCAGGAGATCCTCTACCACCTGAGCGTGCTCTACCACAAGGGGCGCCTGCCCCAGCAGCTGGTGTTCCTCGACAGCCCCATGGCGATCCGCGTCACCGAGCTCTATGGGCGCAAGCGCAAGGCGCTCGACCCCGAGGACCTGAAGGTGCTCAACGTCGCCGCCCACGGCGACCCCGATCAGTACCTGCCGAACCTGCGCCTGACCCGCGACGTGGAGGAGTCGATGGCCATCAACCGCATCCACGGCGGGGCCATCATCATCGCCGGCTCGGGCATGTGTACCGGTGGGCGCATCGTCCATCACCTGCGCTACAACCTGGAACGTGAAAGCACTCACCTGGTGATCGTCGGCTTCCAGGCCGAGGGCACGCTGGGGCGCCAGCTGGTCGAGGGGGCCGAGCGGGTGCGGGTGCTGGGCGAGGATCTGGCGGTCAAGGCCCGGGTACACACCCTGGGCGGCTTCTCGGCCCATGCCGGCCAGCAGGAGCTGATCGGCTGGGCGGGCGCCTTCCACGATCGCCCCCGGTTCTTCCTGGTGCACGGCGAGCCCGGGGCCCAGCGGGCGCTGCAGGCGGCGCTGGCCGAAGCCGGCATCGAGGCCGAGATCGCGACCTACCGCCAGCGCATCGAACTCTGATTGCTCTCCGACTTTTCCAGCCAGGCTCCCATCTTGCCTTCATGGCGCACAGGTGCTGCGTCTGGCCTATGGCGCAGTGCTATCTGCCGGCGCGCTATATATAAAAAATAAGTCTAACGTTAGAACAAAATATCTTGTTATGCTGCGGCTATCGCCAACCGCCATCGGGACGCGCCGCGTCCGTCGCTCTTCACCCTCTGCTGCATACGGAGGCACCCCATGTCCCAGCAGCCCATCGTCACGGCCTTCTTCGACGAGCCCACCAACACCTTCAGCTACGTGGTCCGCGACCCGGACTCCACGTCCTGCGCCATCCTCGATTCGGTGCTCGACTTCGACTACGCCGCCGGCCACACCGACGTGCGTTCGGCCGATGCCATCATCGCCTTCATCGCGCGCGAGGGGCTCAGCGTCGAGTGGGTGCTCGAGACCCACGTCCACGCCGACCACCTCTCGGCGGCGCCCTACCTGCACCAGAAGCTCGGCGGCCGCACCGGCATCGGCGCGCGCATCGTCGAGGTGCAGGAGATCTTCGGCAAGGCCTTCAACGCCGGCACCGAGTTCGCCCGTGACGGCAGCCAGTTCGACCGCCTGTTCGAGGAGGGCGACACCTTCGCCATCGGCGGCCTCGAGGGCCGGGTGCTGCACACCCCGGGCCACACGCCGGCCTGCCTGACCTACGTGATCGGCGACGCGGCCTTCGTCGGCGACACCCTGTTCATGCCCGACTACGGCACCGCGCGCTGCGACTTCCCCGGCGGCGATGCCCGCACCCTCTATCGCTCCATCCAGAAGGTGCTGGCGCTGCCTGCCGAGACGCGGCTGTTCCTGTGCCACGACTACAAGGCGCCGGATCGCGAGGCGTTCCGGCACGAGACCAGCGTGGCCGAGCAGCGCGCGCATAACATCCACGTCCACGAGGGCGTCGGCGAGGACGACTTCGTGACCCTGCGCACCGAGCGCGATGCCACCCTGGGCATGCCGCGGCTGATCATCCCCTCGGTGCAGGTCAACATGCGCGCCGGCGAGATGCCGCCGGCCGAGGACAACGGCCAGGTCTACCTCAAGGTGCCGCTCAACCGTTTCTGATGTCGGGAGACCCTGTCATGAGCGCGAGACCACGATGACGCCCTCACGCTGGATTCCGCTGATCGGCTGGCTGCACGGCTACCGGCGCGACACCCTGGCCCGGGACCTGCTGGCGGCGGTGATCGTCACCCTGATGCTGGTGCCCCAGGCCCTGGCCTATGCGCTGCTGGCCGGCCTGCCGCCGGAGGTGGGGCTCTATGCCAGCATGCTGCCGCTGGTGCTCTACGCGATCTTCGGCACCAGCGCCACCCTGGCGGTGGGGCCGGTGGCGGTGGCCTCGCTGATGACCGCCTCGGCGCTGTCCGCCATCGCCCCGCCGGGCAGCGCCGAGTACGTGGGCGGTGCCCTGGTGCTGGCGGCGCTCTCCGGGGCGATGCTGGTGGCCATGGGGCTGCTGCGGCTGGGCTTTCTCGCCAACTTCCTGAGCCATCCGGTGATCTCGGGCTTCGTCACCGCCTCGGGGATCCTGATCGCCGCCAGTCAGCTGCGTCATCTGCTCGGCGTCGAGGCCTCGGGTCACACCCTGGTCGAGATGGTCATGGCGCTGGTCACCGCGCTGGGCGAGGTCAATCCGATCACGCTGGTGCTCGGCCTCGGCGTCTGGGGTTTCCTGGTGCTGTGTCGGCGCTATCTCAAGGGCGGGCTGCGACGCCTGGGGCTGTCGGCCACGGTCGCCGACCTCGTGGCCAAGGCCGCGCCGGTCTCGGCGGTGATCGTCACCACTCTGCTGGCCTGGGCGCTGGGGCTCGGCGAGCGCGGCGTGGCGCTGGTCGGCGAGGTGCCGGGCGGGCTGCCGTCGCTGGCGCTGCCGAGCCTCGAGCCGGGGCTGTGGTCGAGCCTGCTCGCTCCGGCGCTGCTGATCAGCCTGGTGGGCTTCGTGGAGTCGGTATCGGTGGCTCAGACCCTGGCCGCCAAGCGCCGCCAGCGCATCGATCCGAATCGGGAGCTGATCGCCCTGGGCCTGGCCAACCTCGGCGCCGGGGCCAGCGGCGGCTCGCCGGTCTCCGGCGGCTTCTCGCGCTCGGTGGTCAACTTCGAGGCCGGAGCCGCCACGCCGCTGGCCGGTGCCTTTACGGCGCTGGGCATCGCCGTGGCGACCCTGACCCTGACCGCGCCGCTGGCCTTCCTGCCGAAGGCCACGCTGGCCGCCACCATCATCGTCGCCGTGGGCACCCTGATCGATCTGCCCGCCATCCGCCGCACCTGGGCCTACTCCCGGGCCGATGGCGTGGCCATGCTGGCGACCCTGACGCTGACCCTGGTGCACGGCGTGGAGAGCGGCATCCTGGCCGGCGTGGCGCTGTCGCTGGGGCTGCATCTCTACCGCACCAGCCGGCCGCACAGCGCCGTGGTGGGGCGGGTGCCCGGCAGCGAGCACTTCCGCAACGTGCAGCGCTACGATGAGGTGGAGACCGACGAGCGCCTCGCCATCCTGCGCGTCGACGAGAGCCTCTACTTCGCCAACGCCCGCTATCTGGAGGACACGGTGATGGCGCTGGCGGCCCGCCAGCCGGGCCTCGAGCACATCGTGCTGGCCTGCCAGGCGGTCAATGGCATCGACGCCTCGGCGCTGGAGAGCCTGGAGGCGATCAACCGGCGGCTGAAGGACGCCGGGGTGGCGCTGCACCTGGCGGAGGTCAAGGGGCCGGTGATGGATCGCCTGGCGGCCACCGACTTCTGCCATGAGCTCGGCGGCCGGGTGTTCCTGAGCACCTTCGATGCCTGGCAGGCCCTGCACCAGGAGAATGCCGCGGCCAATATGGCGCCCGGCAGGATGACGGAAAAGGAGACATGACGGTGGACATGACGGCAAGCCTTCACGGCCTGATCGGCGGGGTGCTGATCGGCCTCTCGGCGACCTGGCTGATGATCACGCTGGGGCGCATCGCCGGGATCAGCGGCATCCTCGGCACCCTGATCACCGCGCGCCCCAGGGGCGACAGCGGCTGGCGGCTGGCCTTCCTGCTGGGGCTGGTCTCGGGGCCGGCGCTGGTGATCCTGGCCGGCGGCGGGCTCGGCAACGTGGCGGGCCGTGCCGGGGCGGTGATCGGCGCCCCCGCTGGCGGGGTGGCGACCATGCTGGTCGCCGGCCTGCTGGTGGGCGTGGGCACCGGCATCGGCAGCGGCTGCACCAGCGGCCACGGGGTGTGCGGCCTGGCCCGGCTGTCGCCGCGCTCGGTGGCGGCGACCCTGGTGTTCCTGGCGGTGGCGATCGTCACCGTGTTCGTGGTCCGGCACGTGATCGGAGGTGGCGCATGAGATCCGTGATGGCCTACATCGCCGGGCTGCTGTTCGGCCTGGGACTCGCGATCTCCGGCATGACCGATCCGGCGCGGGTGCTCGGCTTCCTCGACGTCGCCGGCGACTGGGACCCGACCCTGATGTTCGTGCTCGGCGGCGCCGTGGTGACCCACTTCGTCGGCTACCGGCTGGCCATGCGCCGCCCCCATCCGCTGTTCGCCAGCGCCTTCCAGCTGCCGACCCGGCGCGACCTGGACGGGCGGCTGCTCGGCGGCGCGGCATTGTTCGGCGTCGGCTGGGGGCTCTCCGGCTACTGCCCGGGGCCGGCCTTCGCCTCGGTGTCGGGCATCTCGCTGCCGCTGGCCGCCATGCTGGCGGCCATGGTCGTCGGCTGGTTTATCGCTCGGCGGGTGTAGGCGCGAATGTTGATGGCGCCGTGATCAGGGGCGCGGGCCGAGGATCTCGGTCAGTGCCTCGTCGCTCGGCATGCCCTGGGCGGTCTTCAGCAGGCCGCTGCTCTGAGGGTCGTTCGGGCGATAGACGATGCCCGGGGTGGCGACCAGGCCGAGGCCGTCCATCAGGTTGTGGTTCTCCTGCAGGGCCAGCTCCAACGGGCGGGGCAGGGCGTCGAGGATCTCGACCGTGTCGCCGCGCTCGTGGGCGGCCAGCGCCGCGGCGGGGTCGTCGGCGGCCAGCAGCGAGACCGCCTTGCGCGGGCTGTCGGCGGCGAGGATGCCGACCATCACGTGGCGCAGCTGGACCTTGCCGGCCTCCACCCAGGGGCGGGCGGCCTGCCAGAACCGGCGGCAGTAGGGGCAGTTGGGATCGGTGAACACGTAGACGATGCGCTCGGCGTCGTCGCGGCCGTCGGCGATCCAGGCGCTCTGCTCGAGCTCGCCCCAGGTCTCGGCGTCCTTTGGCGCGCGCACCAGGCGGTCCAGCGGCGCCCGGGAGAGGTTCTCGCCCTCGGCGTCGATCAGGTTGCCGATCACCGCATGCTGGCCGCCTTCGGTGACGAAGATCGTCATCGGCTGGCCCCCGGCGCTGGCGGCGTAGCCGGTCAGCCCGTCGGGCGCCTCGAAGCGGCCGTGTATCGTCAGACCCTCGGCCTCGAGGGCCTGGAGCGGGGCGGGGAGTTCGTCGGCGGACGCGACGAGGGGCAGCAGCAGGGCGGCCGGCAGCAGGCGGCGGGGCAGGGCGCGCATGGCGATCCTCCTTGAACGGGTGACCCTCTCCAGACAGCGATGCGCTCCCGGGGTTCGCTGGGGCTTCGGGGCCAAAACCGTTACAATGTGGCGACAATCGTCCTCGACCCGGAACCCTGCTTATGCACTGTCCCTTCTGCGGCGCCTCCGACACCCGCGTGACCGATTCCCGACTGGTCGTCGACGGCGATCAGGTGCGGCGGCGGCGCCAGTGCGCGGCCTGCGGCGAGCGCTTCACCACCTACGAGACCGCCGAACTGGTGATGCCGCGGGTGATCAAGGGCGACGGGTCCCGGGAGCTGTTCGACGAGGCCAAGCTGCGCGCCGGCATGCTGCGCGCCCTGGAGAAGCGCCCGGTGAGCGCCGAGTCGATCGAGGCCGCGGTGGAGCGCATCCGCCAGACCCTGCGCGCCCGCGGCGAGCGCGAGATCCACGCCCGGGACGTCGGCGAGGAGGTCATGCATGCCCTGAAGCGCCTCGATCAGGTGGCCTACATCCGCTTCGCCTCGGTCTATCGCCGCTTCCAGGACATCGACGAGTTCCGCGCCGAGATCGACCGCCTGGCCCAGGAGCCGAGCTTCCAGCCCGATGGGTCCGGTGAATCATGAGCGCCGTGGTCCGTTCCCCCGAAAGCTGGATGGCCCGAGCCCTGGTGCTGGCCCGGCGCGGCCTCTATACCACCGACCCCAACCCGCGGGTGGGCTGCGTGCTGGTCAAGGACGGCCGCCGGGTCGGCGAGGGCTGGCACCAGCGCGCCGGCGAGCCGCACGCCGAGGTTCACGCCCTGCGTGACGCCGGCGAGGCCGCCCGCGGCGCCACCGCCTACGTCACCCTGGAGCCCTGCTCCCACCACGGCCGCACCGGCCCCTGCGCCGAGGCGCTGGTCGAGGCCGGCGTGGCGAAGGTGGTGGTGGCCATGCGCGACCCCAACCCGCTGGTGGCCGGCAACGGCATCGCCCGACTGCGCGCGGCCGGCATCGAGGTCGAGGTCGGCCTGCTCGAGGCCCAGGCCCGGGCGCTGAACCCCGGCTTCGTCTCGCGCATGGCTGCGGGGCGGCCCTTCGTGCGGCTGAAGATGGCGATGAGCCTCGACGGCCGCACCGCCATGCGCTCCGGCGAGTCCCAGTGGATCACCGGGCCCCGGGCGCGCTGCCAGGTGCAGCGCCTGCGGGCCCGCTCCAGCGCGGTGATCACCGGCGTCGAGTCGGTGATCTTCGACAATTCCCGGCTGACCCTGCGCGCCGATCAGCTCGAGCTGCCCGATGCGGAGGCGATCGCCGCCCGCCAGCCGCTGCGGGTGGTGGTCGACTCGCGCCTGCGCCTGCCCGAGGCGGCGGCCTGTCTGCGCGAGCCGGGCCGTACCCTGGTGGCCACCGTCGACGGCCACGACGCCGAGCGCCGTGCTCGGCTCGAGGCCGCCGGCGCCGAGGTGCTGGCGCTGCCCGCGGGGAAGGACGGGCGCGTCGACCTGGCGGCGCTGCTGGGGCATCTCGCCGAGCGCGAGGCGGTCAACGAGGCGCTGCTCGAGACCGGCGCGACCCTGGCCGGCGCCATGCTCGATGCCGGGCTGGTCGACGAGATGCAGCTGTTCGTCGCTCCGACCCTGCTCGGCGGTGAGGCACGGCCGCTGTTCGCGCTGCCGGGCCTCGAGACCATGGCCGAGCGGAAGCCGCTGGAGATCCTCGACATCCGCGCCGTGGGCCGCGACTGGCGCATCACCGCGCGCCCCGCCTGACGGCAGGACGCGCCTCCTCGCCGCGCCGTTCCGAGGGCGTCGCCCGGCCGCCCGATGGGCGCCGTCGGGCGAGCCACTACTAGCGCCGGCGGTCACGCCACGGTACCCTGACGCGGTTTCGAGCGGACGACGCCCGACGGCGACTTCGGTGTCGTCGCGTCGCGACGACCGCAGCAGAGTCAATGGAGATTCCATGGAGCACTCCTCCTCCGGGGGCCTGGCCCCCATCGCCGAACTGATCGAGGACATCCGCCAGGGGCGGATGGTGATCCTGATGGACGATGAGGATCGCGAGAACGAGGGCGATATCATCATGGCCGCCGAGAAGGTGGAGGCCGAGCACATCAACTTCATGGCGCGTCACGCCCGCGGCCTGATCTGCCTGCCGATGACCCGCGAGCGCTGCGAGCGCCTGCAGCTGCCGCTGATGGTGCGCGACAACGGCTCCGGCTTCGGCACCAAGTTCACGCTCTCCATCGAGGCCGCCGAGGGCGTCAGCACCGGAATCTCCGCCGCCGATCGCGCGCGCACCGTCCAGGCGGCGGTGGCCCGCGATGCCGAGCCGACCGACATCGTCCAGCCCGGCCACATCTTCCCGCTGATGGCCGAGCCCGGCGGCGTGCTGCGCCGCGCCGGCCACACCGAGGCCGCCTGCGACCTGTCGGCCCTGGCCGGCCTGGACCCCAGCGGCGTGATCTGCGAGGTGATGAACGAGGACGGCAGCATGGCGCGCCGCCCCGAGCTCGAGGCCTTCGCTCGCGAGCACGGCCTGAAGATGGGCACCATCGCCGACCTGATTCACTATCGCATCCACAACGAGCAGACCGTCGAGTCGCTGGAGTCGATGCCGGTGCAGACGCCCCACGGCGAGCTGACCCTGCACGTGTTCCGCGATCGCATCCAGGGCGCCCATCACCTGGCGCTGGTCAAGGGGCGCCCGCATCCCGAGGACCTGACCACGGTGCGCGTGCATCTGTCCAACGTGATGCGCGACCTGCTGCTGCTGCAGAAGGGCGAGCACGACAGCTGGACCGCCCACGAGGCGATCGCCGAGGTTGCTAGCGCCGAGCACGGGGTGTTCGTGCTGCTCGACGACGGTCGCCCGCAGCAGGATCTTCACGACCTGCTCGAGGTCTTCCTGGAGCGTCGCCGGGCGCCGCGCACCACCGATTCCGATGGCGCCGGCAACTACCTCACCATCGGTACCGGGTCGCAGATCCTGCGCGAGCTGGGTGTGGGCCGCATGCGCCTGCTCAGCTCGCCGTGGAAGTTCTCGGCGCTCTCAGGCTTCGACCTGGAAGTGATCGAACGCGTCGAGCCCGGCCAGACGCCGGCCGCCGAGGGTGACGACGGCGCCTGACGCCTTCATCCGACATCTCGCCGGGGCGCCGACCGTCGCGCGCCCCGGCGATTCCGTTTTCATCGGGTTCAGCAGGAAAGAGACCATGCAACCGATTTCCCAAGTCGAAGGCAGCTTCGTCAACGTCGATGGCCGCTACGTGATCGTGGTGGGCCGCTTCAATCATCATGTGGTGGACAGCCTGGTCGAGGGCGCCGTGGACAGCCTGACGCGTCACGGCGTCGATGAGGAGAACATCGACATCGTGCACACCCCGGGGGCCTGGGAACTGCCGCTGGCCATCAAGCGGGCGCTGCAGGTGGTCCGCCCCGATGCGGTCATCGCCCTGGGCGCGGTGATCCGCGGCGGCACGCCGCACTTCGAGCACGTGGCCGGTGAATGCAACTCGGCCATGAACCGTCTGCAGCTGGAGTTCGACACCCCGGTGGCCAACGGCGTGCTGACCGTCAACTCCATCGAGCAGGCCATCGAGCGTGCCGGCACCAAGGCCGGCAACAAGGGCACCGAGGCGGCCATGGCGGCCATGGAAATGGTCTCGCTGCTGCGCCGCTTCGGCGACGGGGAGAACGCCCGATGAGCGAACAGCGTCGCGAACCGTCCAAGGCACAGCTGGCCCGTCATGCGGCCCGTGAACTGGCCGTCCAGGGGCTCTACCAGTGGCAGCTGACCGAGAAGCCGATCGCCGCCGTCGAGGCCGAGTTCCGCAGCCAGATCGCCGACGAGGATCTGGAGGATCACGAGAACTGGCACAAGGTGATGGGCATCGCCGACCTGGCGCTGTTCCACCAGCTGCTGCACGAGGTGGCGCGCCACCGCCGCGAACTTGACGCCACCATCGCGCCGCTGCTCGACCGTCGCCTCGAGGATCTCGATCTGATCGAACTGGCGATCCTGCGCCTGGGGGCCTACGAACTCGCCAAGCGTCCCGAGGTGCCGTACCGCGCGGTGATCAACGAGGGCGTCGAGCTGGCCAAGTCCTTCGGCGCCACCGAGGGGCACAAGTACGTCAACGGCATCCTCGACAAGCTCGCCGCCAAGCTGCGCGGCGCCGAGGTCTCCGCGCGTCGTCGCTGAAGGCTTCGAACCGATGTCCAGCGAATTCGAGCTGATCGCCCGTCATCTCGCTCCTGACCCCGCGGCCGATGCCGCGGGGGTGAGCCTCGGTGTCGGCGACGACTGCGCGCTGCTCGCGCCCACGCCCGGCACGCGGCTGGCGGTGAGCGTCGACACTTCGGTGGCCGACGTGCACTTTCCCGCCGATGCCCCGGCTTCCACCATCGGCCACCGGGCGCTGGCGGTCAGCCTCAGCGACCTGGCCGCCATGGGCGCCGAGGCGCGCTGGTGCCTGATGTCGCTGACCCTGCCCGAGGCCGATGACGCCTGGGTCGCGGCGTTTGCGGCCGGCTTTCATGCCCTGTGCGACGCCTGCGGCGTGGCGCTGGCCGGCGGCGACGTCACCCGCGGTGAGCTGGCGGTGGGCGTGACGGTGATGGGCGAGGTGCCCGAGGGCGAGGCCCTGACCCGCTCCGGTGCGCGCCCTGGCGAGGTGATCGCGGTGACCGGCGCGCTGGGCGGCGGTGCCGGCGGCCTGGCCCGTTGGCAGGCCGGCGAGCGCGATCCCGACGATGCCCTGCTGCGTCGCTACCTTCGCCCCGAGCCGCGTCTCGCCGCCGGCCTGGCGCTGCGCGAGTTGGCCTCCGCGGCGATCGACGTCTCGGACGGCCTGCTGGCCGACCTCGGTCATCTCTGCGTGGCGTCCGGCGTGGGCGCCGCCCTGACGCCCGAGGCACTGCCGCTGGCCGAGGGGCTCGTGGCGGCACTCGGCGACGACGATGTCATGGACGCGGCCCTGCGCGGCGGCGACGACTACGAACTGCTGGTGACGCTGCCCGAGGCGCACCTCGCGCCGGCCCGGGCGCGGCTGGCCGCCGAGGGGCTGGCGCTGACCGCGATCGGCCGCGTCACCGACACCCCGGGGGTCGCCGGCGTCGCCGATGACGGCGCCACGGGCTGGCAGCACTTCTCAGGAGACACGCCATGAACCGCGCCCCCCAGAGCGTCTGGCACCGGCCGGTCCACTTCCTTGCCTTCGGCTTCGGCAGCGGCGCCGTCCCCTTCGCCCCGGGCACCGTCGGTACCCTGGCGGCCATCCCCTTCTACTGGCTGATGTCGGAACTGCCGCTGGGCTGGTACCTGTTCGTGGTGGCCATCACCTTCGTGTGGGGGGTCTGGCTGTGCGAGAAGACCTCCCGCGACCTCGGCGTCCACGACCACTCGGGCATCGTCTGGGACGAGTTCGTCGGCTACTGGCTGACCATGATGGCGGTGCCCTTCTCCTGGGAGGCGGCCCTGTGGGGCTTCGTGGTCTTCCGGGTGTTCGACGTCTTCAAGCCCTGGCCGATCCGCTGGGCCGACCGCCGCGTGGCCGGCGGCTTCGGCATCATGATCGATGACGTCCTGGCCAGCGCCTACGCCTGGTGTACCATGCACCTGTGGTTCTGGCTCCACTGAGGTCGACGCCTCGGCCCGGGGCAGGGCGTCACGTCGACAAGGAGTGAGCGATGCGCAAGGAGCGCCTGATCGTGCCGGTGCTGGCGGTGCTGGCCCTGGCCTGGGCGGTGGCCCAGACCCTCGCCGGCCTGCTGTTCGAGCGCGAGCTCACCCGGCTCGTGGCCGAGCTTCGCCAGGGCGGCGAGCTGAGCGTGCGGCGCAGCGACGTGGAACGCGGCTGGCTGACCTCCCACGGCGTGATCCATCTGGCGCCGCTGTTCGGCAACGCCTGGCATCTCGACGTGGTCTACCGCGCTCGTCATGGCGTGCTGGAGACCCGGCTGGACGGCACCTTGCGCCCCCACGCGCCGGAGATCGAGCCCGCCCAACGGGCGGTGGGCGCCGCGCCGCCCCGCTGGGACGCCCATTTCCGCCCCTATTCCTCGACCCTCGATGCCACCCTGGAACTCGCCCCCCTGGTCTTTCAGCAGCAGGCGCGCACCCTGACCCTGCAGGGCGGCCGGGTCGCGATCCACGGCGACGTCGGCGACTGGCGGCTGCGCGCGCGGCTCGCCGAGCTGCGCCTCGACGACGGCGAGACCCGCCTGAGTGCCGGCCCGCTGGTGCTGGAGAGCCGCTTCGCCTATACCCAGGACGGCTTCCATTTCAATCAGGGCGACCACTGGCGTCTCCAGAACCTGGCCTGGCGCTCCCCGGAGCTGGCCTTCGACGCCGCCGAACTCAGTCTGAAGACCCGGACCGTGCTGGATGCCGAGGAGCTGCGTCTGAAGGCCCGGCTCGACGTCGGCGAGGTGTTGTCCGGCGACGAGGTGCTGCTGACCGGCGAGCTGGCGGGCGAGCTGTCGCGCCTGGATGCCGATGCGCTACGCGCGCTGTCGGCCCTGCTGCATCGCGAGGCGTTCCTCGGCCATGCCGAGGCGGATGATCATTCCCTTGGCGAGATGCTGACGCCGGCCCTGCGCGAGCTGCTGTCCGATTCCCCGCGGCTGGATATCCTCGAGGCCGACCTCGAGAGCCCCATGCTGGGGCTGTCCCTCGACGGCGAGGGCGTGCTGGTCTTCGACGCCCGCGACCTCGATGCCCTCGACCCGATGGCGCTGGAGTCCGAGGCGGAGCGCGCGGCCTGGCGTGAGCGGGTCGACGGCGACTTCCTGTGGCAGCACCTGCCGCCGGTGATCGCCCTGGGGCTGGGGCTGCCGCTGGACACCCGGGAACTGCAGGTTGACGTGGTGCGCGGCACGGTGAGGATCAACGGTCGCCCGCTGCCGCCGGTGCTCGAACGCTGGCGATGACTTGAAGTTCGGCCTCGTCGCCCGCATTGCGGAAACATCACGGGTCGAGATGTCCCGTCCCTTCAGGATGAGGTACGCATGAGCGAAGACGATCAGCGCTACGAACAGGACGGCCTGGAATGGGTCCAGGCCGACACGGATGATGAGCTGGACCTCGACGAGGGCGCCGGCCACGCGGTGGTGCCGGCCAGCGATACCCTGCCCGAGCGGCTCTACCTGCTGCCGATCCACAATCGTCCCTTCTTCCCCGCCCAGGTCCAGCCCCTGGTGATCAACCGCGAGCGCTGGGAGGACACCATCGGCCGGGTCGGCAACACGCCGCACCACATGGTCGGCCTGGCCTTCGTCGGCGAGGCCGGCGTCGAGGACCTGAGCCCTGGCGACTTCCCCGAGATGGGCACCGCGGTCAAGGTGCACAAGCTCCAGGGCGAGGACTCGCAGCTGCAGTTCATCGCCCAGGGCATGCGCCGCTTCCGCATCCAGCGCTGGCTGTCCAAGGCGCCGCCGTACCTGGTCGAGGTCAGCTATCCCCGCGAGCCGGTGGACGCCGAGGACGAGGAGACCCGCGCCTACGCCATGGCGCTGATCAACGGGATCAAGGAGCTGCTGCCGATCAACCCGCTCTACGGCGAGGAGCTCAAGCACTATCTCAACCGCTTCAGTCCCCACGAACCGGGCCCGCTGACCGACTTCGCCGCCGCCATCACCTCGGCCAAGGGGCCCGAGCTGCAGGACGTGCTGGAGTCGCTGCCGGTGATGGAGCGCATGCAGAAGGTGCTGCCGCTGCTGCGCAAGGAGATCGACGTCGCCCGGCTGCAGAGCGAGATCAGCGAGCAGGTCAACGCCCAGATGCAGGAGCGCCAGCGGGAGTTCTTCCTGCGCGAGCAGCTCAAGATCATCCAGCGTGAGCTGGGTATCTCCAAGGACGATCGCGAGAACGACGTCGATACCTTCCGCGCCCGCCTCGAGGACAAGACGGTACCGGAGCGCGTGCAGGAACGCATCGACGACGAGCTCGACAAGCTCTCGGTGCTGGAGACCGGCTCGCCGGAGTACGGCACCACCCGCCACTACCTGGACTGGCTGACCTCGCTGCCGTGGGGGCTGACCAGCGACGACCAGCTCGACCTGGGCCACGCCCGGGAGGTGCTCGACCGCGACCACGACGGCCTCGCGGACGTGAAGGAGCGCATCGTCGAGTTCCTCGCCGAGGGCACCTTCAAGGGCGACGTCGGCGGCTCGATCCTGCTGCTGGTGGGCCCGCCGGGCGTCGGCAAGACGTCCGTCGGGCGCTCCATCGCCGAGGCGCTGGGCCGCGAGTTCTACCGCTTCTCGGTGGGTGGCATGCGCGACGAGGCCGAGATCAAGGGCCACCGCCGCACCTACGTCGGCGCCATGCCCGGCAAGCTGGTGCAGGCGGTCAAGGAGGTCGGCGTCGAGAACCCGGTGATCATGCTCGACGAGATCGACAAGCTCGGACAGTCGTTCCAGGGCGACCCGGCCTCGGCGCTGCTCGAGGTGCTCGACCCGGAGCAGAACGTCGACTTCCTGGACCACTACCTGGACGTGCGGCTGGACCTGTCCAAGGTGCTGTTCGTGTGCACTGCCAATACCCTGGACTCGATCCCGGCGGCGCTGCTCGACCGCATGGAGCAGATTCGCCTCTCCGGCTACATCGCCCAGGAGAAGATGGCCATCGCCAAGCATCACCTGTGGCCCAAGCTGCTCGAGCGCGATCGCATCCCCAAGAAGCGCTTGAATCTCACCGACGCCGCGCTGCGTCAGGTGATCGAGGGCTACGCCCGCGAGGCCGGGGTACGCCAGCTCGAGAAGCAGCTGCACCGCATCGTGCGCAAGTCCGCGGTCAAGCTGCTCGAGAACGACCAGCAGACGGTCAAGGTCTCGGTGAAGAACCTCGAGGAGTTCCTCGGTGCGCCCACCTTCCGCAAGGAGAAGGTGATGAAGGGCGAGGGCGTTGTCACGGGGCTGGCCTGGACCGCCATGGGCGGCGCGACCCTGTCGGTGGAGGCCGGCAAGGTGCACGCCCTGGATCGCGGCTTCAAGCTTACCGGCCAGCTTGGCGACGTGATGAAGGAGTCCGCCAACATCGCCTACAGCTACGCGCTGGGTCATCTCGGCGAGTACGGCGCCGACCCGGACTTCTTCGACTCCGCCTTCGTGCATCTGCACGTGCCGGAGGGCGCTACGCCCAAGGACGGCCCCTCGGCCGGCGTGACCATGACCACCGCGCTGCTGTCGCTGGCCAAGCACCGGCCCATCGACCGGCCGCTGGCGATGACCGGCGAGCTGACCCTGACCGGCCACGTGCTGCCGGTGGGCGGCATCCGCGAGAAGGTGATCGCCGCCCGGCGCAGCGAGATCTTCGAGGTGATCCTGCCCGAGGCCAACCGCCGCGACTACGAGGAGCTGCCGGACTACCTCAAGGAGGACGTCACGGTGCACTTCGCGGGGCATTATCGGGATGTGGCGAAGGTCGTTTTCGGCTGAGGAAAACACCGATTTATTGCTGCGCTCGATATCCTGGCCGCCGGCGGTGTCGAGGCGTCGAACCGTCGCTATCCTCATGTAGCAGGCTACACTCCGGTAGCTGCGCTCCGGCGGCGGCCAGCCTCTCTTCGCTCGCGACATAAATCGGCGCTTTCCTGACTGTCAGGAAAGCATTGCATTACCTACCGCCCCATCCCTCCGTAACGCGCCCGCCGATGGCATAATGGCGGGCGCGTTTTCGTGTCCGACCCCTCACTCTTCGCTTCCCACTTCTCGAACAACAGGAATGTCCATGGCTCCCAAGGTTCAGGTCGTCGGTGTGGCGCTTGCCGCGCTGCTGGTCGCCGGCTCCGTTCAGGCCGGCGAGACCCTCACCGTCTATACCTACGACTCCTTCGTCTCCGAGTGGGGGCCGGGGCCCGGCATCGAGGAGGCCTTCGAGGCCCGCTGCGGCTGCGATCTCGCGTTCGTCGCCTTGCCCGGCGGCGTCGACATCCTCCAGCGGCTGCGTCTCGAGGGGCAGGACACCGCCGCCGACGTGGTGCTGGGGCTGGACATGAACCTGATGGCCGAGGCCCGCGCGCTGGACCTGCTGGCGCCCCACGGCGTCGACACCGGCGCCCTCGACCTGCCCATCGACTGGAGCGACGACAACTTCCTGCCCTACGACTGGGGCCACTTCGCCTTCGTTTACGACACCGAGCGGCTCGAGACGCCGCCCGGGAGCTTCGAGGAACTGCTCGACGCCCCGGACGACGTCAAGGTGATCCTCCAGGACCCGCGCACCAGCGTCACCGGCCTGGGGCTCTTGCTGTGGATCAAGAAGGTCTACGGCGAGCGGGCGCCGGAGATATGGGCGCGCCTCAACGAGCGCGTGCTGACCGTCACCAGCGGCTGGAGCCAGGCCTACTTCTCGCTGTTCATGAACGGCGAGGCGCCGATGGTGCTCTCCTACGCCACCTCGCCGGCCTATCACATGGCCGTCGAGGGCACCGACCGCTACCAGGCCGCCGAATTCGACGACGGCCACTACCTGCAGGTGGAAACGGCCGCCCGGGTGGCGACCAGCGAGCATCCCGCGCTCGCTCGCGAGTTCCTGGCCTTCATGCTGACGCCGGACTTCCAGCGCCATATTCCGCTGGGCAACGTCATGCATCCGGCCATCGACCTCGGCGATGAGCTGCCCGAGGTCTATGAGCGGCTGATCGCCCCCGAGAGCCTGACCTTCACGCCCGAAGCGGTGCAGGCCCATCGTCGCGAGTGGCTCCGCGAGTGGCGCAACGCCGCCGCCCGATGAGCCCGATCACGCGCTGGGCCACGCATTCGCGCTGGCCCCTGGGAGCCGGCATCGTGGCGCTCGTCGCGGTGGCGGGGTTAGGCCTCGGCAGCCTCGGCGCGCTCCTGTGGCAGGCCCGCGAGCTGCATCCGGCGATGCTGTGGCAGGAGCCGTGGCTGGCCGCCGTGCTGCGCTTCACCCTGTGGCAGGCCAGCCTCTCCACGCTGCTGTCGATCGGCCTGGCGATTCCCGTGGCCCTGGCGCTGGCCCGGCGGCCGCGCTTCCTCGGCCGGCGCCTGCTGCTGCGGGCCATGGAGCTGTCGCTGGTGATCCCGAGCCTGATCGCGCTGTTCGGGCTGGTCGCCGTACACGGCCGGCGCGGCTGGCTGGCGCCGCTGAGCGATTGGCTGGGCGGGCTGCCCGACGACTATCTCTACGGCCTCTCCGGCATCGTGCTGGCCCACGTCTTCTACAACCTGCCGCTGGCCGCGCGGCTGATGCTGCAGGCTCTCGAGGAGGCGTCGCCGGCCCAGTGGCGGCTGGCCGGCCAGCTGGGGCTGTCTCGCGGCGTGCTGTGGCGGGCGCTGGAGTGGCCGCGGCTGGCACCGCTGCTGCCGCGTCTCGCCGCGCTGGTGTTCACGCTGTGCTTCACCAGCTTCGCCATCGTCATGACCCTGGGCGGCGGGCCGGCGTCCTCGACTCTGGAAGTGGCGCTCTACCAGGCCATGAAGTTCGACCATGACCTGGCCCTGGCGGCGCTGCTGGCGCTGACCCAGCTGGCGATCTGCCTGACGCTGTGGCTCGTGGCGCTGTCCCGCGGCGGCACGCCGTCGCTGGCGGTGGGCGGGCGCCCCGGCCGGCCTGCCGGGCGCTGGTGGCGCCGCGACGCTCAGGGGCTCTCGCGCCTCACCGATGCCTTCTGGCTCATCGGGCTGGCCGCGCTGCTGTTGCCGCCGCTGGTGGCGGTGCTGGTGGCCGGCGTGCTCGGCCTGCCGGAGATGCCCCGCGGCGCGAGCCTCTGGCCGGCGGCGCTGCGCAGTCTCTCGATGGCATTCGCCGCCGGGCTCGGTTCGCTGGCGCTGGCCGTGGCGCTGCTCGCCGGGCGCCAGTGGCTGCGCGACCGGCGGCGGCCGCTTGCCGCCGCGCTGATGGAGGGCGGCGGCCAGCTGATCCTGGTGATTCCGGCGCTGGTGTTCGGCACCGGCCTGTTCCTGCTGCTGCGCCCGCGGCTCGGCAGCGGCTGGGAGGGCTATGCCCTGGTGGTGCTGGTCAATGCCTTCATGGCGCTGCCCTTCGCCATGCAGGTGATCCGCGGTGCGCTGCCGGGCCTCTCGGCGCCGGAGCGGCGGCTGGCCGACCAGCTCGGGGTGCGCGGCATGGCCCGGCTGCGCTGGCTGCAGTGGCCGCGGCTGCGCCGCCCGCTGGCCCTGGCGCTGGCCTACGCGATGACGCTGTCGCTCGGCGACTTCAGCGTCATCGCGCTGTTCGGCAGCCCCGCGGCGCCGACCCTGCCGATGCTGCTGTTCCAGCAGCTGGGCGGCTACCGCTGGCAGGGCGCGGCGGCTACCGCGCTGCTGCTGCTGGCCCTGGTGGCGCTGGTGTTCGCCGCCCTCGACCGCCTGACCCGACACCCGCCGCGCCACCGCTGGCGGGCCGCTTCGCCGCAAGGACGCCCCGATGCTCGACTGCCATGACCTGACCTTCCACTACACGCGCTGCGATCCGGGCGAGACGCCGGACTTCCGCTTTGCCTTCCGGCTCGCGCCGGGGGAATGCCTGTCGGTGGAGGGGCCGTCGGGGTCCGGCAAGAGCACGCTGCTGGCGTTGCTGGCCGGCTTCCTCGAGCCCGGCGGCGGGCGGCTCGACTGGACGGGGGAGGACCTGCTGGCGCGGCCGCCCTGGGAGCGCGGCATCACCACCGTCTTCCAGGAGCACAACCTGTTCGATCACCTGCCGGTGTGGCTCAACGTGGGCCTCGGCCTGGCGCCGGACATGAAGCTCACTCGCGAGCAGAAACGGCGTATCCGCGAGGGGCTGGCCGAGGTCGGGCTCGAGGGGCTCCACGACCGGCTGCCCGACGAGCTCTCCGGCGGCCAGCGCCAGCGGGTGGCACTGCTGCGTGCGCTGCTGCGGGGCGCGCCGCTGCTGCTGCTCGACGAGCCCTTCACCGGGCTCGACGACGCCACCCGGCGCGGGCTGTGGGCGCTGGTGCGTCGTCAGAAGGCGGCCGGCGTGGCGGTGCTGCTGGTCAGCCACGACCGCGACGACATCGAGGCCCTGGCCGACCGCCGCTGCCGGCTCGAAGGCGGGCGGCTGGTGGCGGTCGGCGACTAGCCGTCAGGGGCCGGCTGGAGGGGCGTGGCGCTGGCCTGTCGCCCGGGGGCATGACAGAATCGGATCACTGGACACCAAGACCGCCCGGGACCTCGCCGACGCGTCGCGCGAGCTCATTGCGATCGTGCGCGCGAGGCCACGGACGGCAGCAGCATATCAAGAGGACACCATGCCCGAGTATCGCTCCCGCACCACCACCGCCGGCCGCAACATGGCCGGTGCCCGCGCCCTGTGGCGCGCCACCGGCATGAAGGACGACGACTTCCACAAGCCGATCATCGCGGTGGCCAACTCCTTCACCCAGTTCGTGCCCGGCCACGTCCACCTCAAGGACATGGGCCAGCTGGTGGCTCGCGAGATCGAGAAGGCCGGCGGGGTGGCCAAGGAATTCAACACCATCGCCGTCGACGACGGCATCGCCATGGGCCATGACGGCATGCTCTACTCGTTGCCGAGCCGCGACATCATCGCCGACAGCGTCGAGTACATGGTCAACGGCCACTGCGCCGACGCCCTGGTGTGCATCTCCAACTGCGACAAGATCACCCCCGGAATGCTGATGGCCGCCATGCGCCTCAACATCCCGGTGATATTCGTCTCCGGCGGCCCCATGGAGGCCGGCAAGACCAAGCTCTTGGACCACGGCCTCGACCTGGTCGACGCCATGGTCATGGCCGCCGACGACTCGGTGGACGACGAGACCCTGAGAGAGGTCGAGCGCAGCGCCTGTCCGACCTGCGGCAGCTGCTCCGGCATGTTCACCGCCAACTCCATGAACTGCCTGACCGAGGCGCTGGGTCTGGCGCTGCCGGGCAACGGCACCCTGCTGGCCACCCACGGCGACCGCCGCCGGCTGTTCGAGACCGCCGGCCATCGCATCGTCGAGCTGGCCAAGCGCTACTACGAGGGCGACGAGGCGCATCTGCTGCCGCGCGCCATCGGCGCCAAGCCGGCGTTCAAGAACGCCATGACCCTGGACATCGCCATGGGCGGTTCCACCAACACCATCCTGCACCTGCTGGCCGCGGCCCAGGAAGCCGGCATCGACTTCGACATGGACGACATCGATCGCCTGTCCCGCGAGGTGCCGCAGCTGTGCAAGGTGGCGCCCAACACCCAGAAGTATCACATCGAGGACGTGCATCGCGCCGGCGGCATCATGGCGATCCTCGGCGAGCTGGACCGCGCCGGGGTGCTGGATACCCGGGTGCCCACCGTCTACGGCGACAGCCTGGCCGAGGCCCTCGAGGAGTGGGACATCATGCGTTCGCCGAGTGCCGAGGTCGTGGAGTTCTACAAGGCCGGCCCCGGCGGCGTCCCGACCCAGACCGCGTTCTCCCAGAGCGCCCGCTGGCCGAGCCTCGACGGCGACCGCGCCACCGGCTGCATCCGCGACCTGGCGCACGCCTTCTCCCGTGAGGGCGGCCTGGCCGTGCTCAAGGGCAATATCGCCCTCGACGGCTGCGTGGTGAAGTCCGCCGGCGTCGACGAGTCGATCCTGGTCTTCGAGGGGCCGGCCCACGTGGTCGAATCCCAGGATCAGGCGGTGGAGCACATCCTCGGCGACAAGGTGAAGGAAGGCGACGTGGTGGTGATCCGCTACGAGGGGCCGAAGGGCGGCCCGGGCATGCAGGAGATGCTCTACCCGACCTCCTACCTGAAGTCCAAGGGCCTGGGCAAGGCCTGCGCGCTGCTCACCGACGGCCGCTTTTCCGGCGGCACCTCGGGCCTGTCGATCGGCCACGCCTCCCCGGAAGCCGCCGCCGGTGGCGCCATCGGCCTGGTCCGGAGCGGCGATATCATCCGCATCGACATTCCCAACCGGACCATCGACGTGAAGCTCTCCGACGAGGAGCTCGCCGAGCGTCGCCGCGCCGAGGAAGCCCGCGGCCGCGATGCCTGGAAGCCGAGCATCCAGCGCGTGCGCAAGGTCTCGGCGGCGCTCAAGGCCTATGCGCTGCTGGCCACCTCCGCCGACAAGGGTGCGGTGCGCGACCTGACCAAGCTCGACTGAGCCGAAGGCCCCGGCATCGGCCGGGGCCGATTTCCCTTCCACGCGCGACCATCACCCAGATAACGATTCGATCCAGCAGGGAAGCCTTGCAATGAAGACCCAGACCCTCAACGTCGGCCTGATCGGTTTCGGCATGGCCGGACGCACCTTCCATGCGCCCTTGATCCAGACCGCACCGGGCCTCGAGCTCACCGCCGTGGTCTCCAGCGACGCGGAACGGGTCCAGGCGGTCTATCCCGAAGTGGCGGTGCATGCCAAGTCGGCCTCGCTGTTCGCCGATCCCGACATCGACCTGGTGGTCATCGCCACGCCCAACGAGACCCACTTTCCACTGGCCAAGGCGGCGCTGGCCAAGGGCAAGCACGTGGTGCTCGACAAGCCCTTCGCCGTGTCGCTGGCCGAGGCGCGTCAGCTCAAGAGCCTGGCCGACGGCGCCGAGCGCCTGCTCAGCGTCTTCCACAACCGTCGCTGGGACAGCGACCTCCTGACCCTCAAGGGCTTGCTCGACGAGCAACGCCTGGGTCGGGTGGTCGAGGTGGAATCGCGCTTCGACCGCTTCCGACCGACGGTGCCCGACCGCTGGCGCGAGCAGCATCGCCCCGGCAGCGGCATCTGGTTCGACCTGGGCCCGCACCTGCTCGACCAGGCCCGGTCGCTGTTCGGCATGCCTCGGGCCATCCTGCTGGAACTCGCCAGCCTGCGCGACGGCGCCGAGATCGACGATGACTTCCAGGCGGTGCTCGAATACGACCGGCTGCGCGTGACCCTCAAGGCCAGTGCCCTGGTGGCCGAGCCCACGCCGCGCTGGCGGGTCAACGGCACCCGTGGCAGTTTCGTGAAGTACGGCCTGGACCCGCAGGAGGACTGGCTCAAGGCCGGCGAGATTCCGCAGCCGGCCTGGGGCGTCGATCCGTCGCCGGGACGGCTGACGCTGAACGAAGGGGAGGGCGACGCGGTCGAGCTCGTCCATCACGAGGTCGAGGCCGTGCCGGGCGATTACCGTGCCTACTACGACGCCATCGCCCGTACCCTGCTGCGCGGCACGCCGCCGCCGGTGAGCGTCGACGAGGCGCTGGACGTGATGAGTCTGCTCGAGGCGGGGCTGGACAGCTATCGCCAGGGGCGCTGGGTCAAGCTCAAGGAGGGTGGCAGCCTGCCGCGCCGGCTGCACGCCAAGGGCTGAGACGCCAGGGGCTGAGACGCCAGGGGCTGAGACGCCAGGGGCTGACACGACCAGGGCTCACATGCTCGCCGCTTCCCCGTGGGTCGGGGAAGCGGCGTTTTTCGGTCGGGCCTACCAGATCGAGGGGCTGGCGTTCTCGGCGCGCATCTTGTCCCGGGCGATGTAGAGGGCCGCGATGGCGCGGGCCTCGTGGAAGTCCTCCCGGGTCAGCAGCGCGCCGATCTCGTCGATGGCGTGGGTCTCGACGATCAGCGGCTCCGGCTCGTCGCCGGGCAGGCGCCTGGGGTAGAGGTCCGTGGCCAGCATCACCTGCATGCGGTGACGCATGTAGTTCGGCGCCAGGGTCAGTTCCACCAGCGGCTCCAGGCGATGGGCGCCGAAGCCGCATTCCTCCATCAGCTCGCGATTGGCGGCGGTGACGATGTCCTCGCCGGGATCCACCAGCCCCTTGGGCAGGGTCAGGGCGTAGTCCTCGACGCCGGCGGCGTACTCGCGGATCAGCAGCACGTGCTCGGGATCGGGCATGGCCACGATCATCACCGCGCCGACGCCGCGTCCGGTGCCGCCCAGCCGCTCGAAGGTGCGCTCGGCACCGTTGGAAAAGCGCAGCTCCATCTCCTCGATGTTGAACAGCCGGCTGCGGGCGACGCTGCGCCGGGCCAGGACGTGCGGCTTGTGGGGGGCATGGTCGTCGGTCATGGGATCTCCGGTCGTTCGGCGTCTGTCGTGCCCTTGGGATGCCGGTCGCGGGCGTCCGATCAATCCCGCCAATCGGGGCGATAGCCCGGAGCGGTCGGGCGCTGGAATGCGTCCTCGGCATCGTTTGGGTACACTACCACGTCTTCCCCTGGCGGACGTCACCGCACCGCCGCCGACCCGCCCGAAAGGCGTCCATCCCTAAGGAGTCCCATGATCGACTGGCGTGCCATCGATACCGTCCTTCTCGACATGGACGGCACCCTGCTGGACCTGCACTTCGACAGCCACTTCTGGCTGGAGCACCTTCCGCGCCGCTACGTGGAGCTGCATCGGCTCGACGAGGCGAGCCAGGAGGCGATCCGCGCGCGGATCCTGCGCGAACAGGGCACGCTCAACTGGTACAGCCTGGCCTACTGGAGCCGCGAGCTGGACGTCGACATCCTGGCGCTCAAGCGCGAGGTTCAGCACCTGATCGGCCTGCGCAGCGACGCCCTGGACTTCCTGCGCTGGCTGAAGCGCGCCCATCCGCGCGTGGTGCTGGCCACCAACGCCGACCGCGAGAGCCTGGCGCTGAAGCTGCCGCTCACCGGGCTCGAGGACTACCTGGACGCCATCGTCTCCTCCGCCGACCTCGGCGTGCCCAAGGAGGCCCAGGAATTCTGGTTCTCGCTGCAGGAGGTCGAGCCCTTCGACCCGGCCCGCACGCTGTTCATCGACGACAACGCGGCGGTGCTGGAGAGCGCCCGCGAGTACGGCATCCGCCACCTGCTGGGCATCAAGCAGCCCGACAGCCGGCGACCCGAGAAGGCGCTCGAGGAATTCATCGCCCTGGACCGCTTCGCCGCCATCCTGCCCGAGGAGCGGCCCGACGACGAGGAGAACGCATGAGCGGCGTGCGTCTCGACAAGTGGCTATGGGCGGCGCGCTTCTTCAAGACCCGGGCGCTGGCCAAGAAGGCCATCGAGGGTGGCAAGGTCCATTACAACGGCGGCCGCGCCAAGACCAGCAAGACCGTGGAAGTCGGCGCCCTGATCCGCGTGCCCCAGGGCTGGGACACCTGGGAGGTCGAGGTGGTGGCGCTGTCCGAGCAGCGCCGTGGTGCCCCGGAGGCCCGCGAGCTCTACCAGGAGACCGCGGAGAGCCAGGCGCGCCGGACCAAGGAAGCCGAGAGCCGTCGCCAGGCCAACCAGGCCATGCAGCATCCGCTCAAGCGCCCCGACAAGAAGCAGCGACGCGAGATCAAGCGCTTCATGCGTGGCGACTGAGCCGAGCGGCGCGAGACACCGGGGTCGCCAGAGAGGGAAGACGCGCAGGGCGCGTCTTCTTCGCTCCAGTGTCGTGCCCCGTCCAACCTTCATTCCGTATTCCCGATTTCATTACGATCAGGCAAGCATCATGAGTGATCAGATTCAGCGTTTCCTCTTCGAGGAGACCAATGTCCGCGGCGAGATCGTCACCCTCCAGGAGGCGCACGCCGAGGTCATGGAGCGCCACGAGTATCCGCCGGCGGTGACCCGCCAGCTGGGCGAACTGCTGGCCGCGGTGGCCCTGCTCACCGAGACCGTCAAGCTCGACGGCACCATGAGCATCGAGGTGCGCGGCGACGGCCCGCTGTCGCTGCTGATGGCCGAGTCCAACCCGGGCGGCGAACTGCGCGCCATCGCCCGGCTCGACGAGGAGGCGGCGATCCCCGCCGAGGACGCGAGCTTCACCGAGCTGGTCGGCGAGGGCAAGGTGACCATCACCCTGGACCCGCGCGAGGGCCATCGCTACCAGGGCATCGTGGCGCTGACCCGCGACAGCCTGGCCGGCTGCCTGGAGGACTACTTCGCCCAGTCCGAGCAGCTGCCGACTCGCCTGTGGCTGGCCGACGACGGTCAGCGCGCCGCCGGCCTGCTGCTCCAGCGCCTGCCCGACGAGGCGCAGAATCAGGACGATGACGCCTGGGAGCGCACCGTTCACCTGGCCTCGACCCTCACCGACGCCGAGCTGCTCGAGGTGGAGCAGCGCGAACTGCTGCATCGCCTCTATCACGAGGAGACCGTGCGGGTCTTCGACCCCAAGGCACTGCGTTTCGCCTGCACCTGCTCCCGCGAACGCATCGCCGGCGCCCTGCTGTCGCTGGGCAGCGCCGAGCTGCGCGACATCCTCGCCGAGCAGGGCGGCATCGCCACCCAGTGCCACTTCTGCCACACCCGCTACGAGTTCACCCTCGCCGAGGTGGAAGCGATGCTCGAGGACCCCGAGGGTCCGCCTCCCACCGTCCACTGAGCCGGCGCCGGTGTGCTAGTAAAGTTACGAGAAAGTCGTTGATCTGACGGCATTTCCTGCCGCTCGACTTGTTTGCCATACTCCCCGGACTCATCCGCGTTCCGGTCGTCGCCTCACAAGACGGTCAACCGCATGCGGCCACCGGGGATGGGTCGAGACCGCATCGCGGACGCCCGGCAAACGAGAGAGAACGGCCTCGAGGCCCAGGAACTGCCACATGACAACGACACGACACGCGACCACCCACCTCAACCTGTCCCGCGCCGAGCTGATCGAGCGGGCGCTGGCGGCCGGCGAGGGCCGCCTGTCCGCCCAGGGGGCGCTGGTGGTCAATACCGGCGCGCGCACCGGACGTTCACCCAGTGACCGCTTCATCGTCGACGAGCCCTCGACCCGGGGCGAGATCGACTGGGGCAGCGTCAACCGGCCCTTCGACGCCGAGCGGTTCGAGACGCTGTGGACGCGCGTCGAGGCCTTCCTGGCCGACGGCGAGCGCTACGTCTCCGAGCTCCATGTGGGCAGTGATCCGGCTCACTACCAGCCGGTTCGGGTGACCACCGAGACCGCCTGGCACAACCTCTTCGGCCGTACCCTGTTCGTGCGCCCCGAGGCCTTCAATCCCTCGTCGAAGCCCGAGTGGCGCATCCTCAATGCGCCTGGCTTCGAATGCGATCCGGCACGGGACGGCACGAACTCCGAAGGCTGCGTGATTCTCGACTTCGCCGGCCGGCGGGTGCTGATCGCCGGCATGCGCTACGCCGGCGAGATGAAGAAGGCCATGTTCTCGGTGCAGAACTTCCTGCTGCCCGAGGCCGACGTGCTGCCCATGCACTGCAGTGCCAACGTCGGCGAGAACGGCGAGACCACGCTGTTCTTCGGCCTCTCCGGCACCGGCAAGACGACCCTCTCCGCCGACCCGTCGCGCTACCTGATCGGCGACGACGAGCACGGCTGGGGACCGGGCACCGTGTTCAACATCGAGGGCGGCTGCTACGCCAAGTGCATCGACCTCTCGGCGAAGAACGAGCCGGTGATCTGGAACGCCATCCGCTTCGGCACCGTGCTGGAGAACGTGGTGCTCGACGAGCACCGCGTGCCGGACTACACCGACGATCGCCTGACCCAGAACTCCCGCGCCGCCTATCCGCTCGAGCACATCGACAAGCGCGTCGCCGAGAACCGCGCCGGCGAGCCCAGCGCCATCGTCTTCCTGACCTGCGACATGAGCGGCGTGCTGCCGCCGGTCTCGGTGCTTTCCAAGGAGGCCGCGGCCTACCACTTCCTGTCCGGCTACACCGCCAAGGTGGGCTCCACCGAGATGGGCGCCTCCGAGGGCCTGGAAGCGACCTTCTCGACCTGCTTCGGCGCGCCGTTCTTCCCGCGGCCGGCCCGGGTCTACGCCGATCTGCTGGTCAAGCGCGTGGCCGAACAGGAGGCTCAGGTCTACCTGGTCAACACCGGCTGGACCGGCGGCGCCTACGGCGAGGGCGGCGAGCGCTTCTCGATTCCCACCACCCGGGCCATCGTCGAGGCGATCCAGAGCGGGGCGCTGCGCGGCGTGGAGACCCGCCGACTCGAGGGTCTCAATCTCGACGTGCCCACCGCCGTGCCCGGCGTGGACGCCACGCTGCTCGACCCCCGCGAGACCTGGGCCGACAAGGCCGCCTACGACCGCCGCCGCGACGACCTGGCCGCGCGCTTCGTCGACAACTTCCGCAAGTTCGAGGGCGTGAGCCCGGCGATCGTCGAGGCCGGGCCGATCGTTCGATGAACCGGCGCCTCGGTGTCGGGTCCCAGAGGGAGGCGCCATCCGGCGGCTCCCTCTCGTTTTTTCGGCAGAGAATCCGTCGGGAAGGTAAGGATGTCGTGATGGGGCCGACCAAGGGCTATCTCGCATCAACGGAGGCGCATCATGAAACGACGCATCTTTCTCGGGTTGCTGGGGATCGGCGGCCTGGCCGGCGCGATGCCGGGGCTGGTCTCGGCGCGGCCCAAGCTCGATCTCGCGCGTGCTCCGGGCATCGAGCCGCTCGCGCTCAGCGAGGCCGAGTGGCGCGAGCGGCTGTCCGAGGCGCGCTTCGAGATCCTGCGCGAGGCCGGTACCGAGCGGGCCTTCTCGAGCCCGCTGGACAAGGAGACCCGTGACGGCGAGTACCGCTGCGCCGGGTGCGATCTGCTGCTGTTCACCAGCGACATGAAGTACGACTCCGGCACCGGCTGGCCGAGCTTCTTCACCCATGTGGAAGGGCATCTGCTCACCGAGCTCGACCTGGTGATGCTGATTCCGCGCACCGAGTACCACTGCGCCCGCTGCGGCGGCCACCAGGGCCACGTGTTCGAGGACGGTCCCGAGCCCACCGGGCTGCGCTGGTGCAACAACGGCCTGGCGCTGCGCTTCGTGCCCGCCACCAGCGGCTAGGCAGCCCACAGGCGCCTGCGCCTCCCGGCGCCGCCGGGGGTGTGATACCTTGTCGCGATCGTCTGTCCCGGATTGGCAAGGATTACATGGACGCACAAGCCAAGATCATCGATCGTCTCGCCGAGGAACTCGGCGTTCGCGGCCCTCAGGTTTCGGCCACCGTGGAACTGCTCGACGGCGGCGCCACCGTGCCCTTCATCGCCCGCTATCGCAAGGAAGTCACCGGCGGGCTGGATGACACCCAGCTGCGCCAGCTGCACGAGCGGCTGGGCTATCTGCGCGAGCTGGAGGAGCGCCGCGAGGCGGTGCTGGCCAGCATCGACGAGCAGGGCAAGCTGACGCCCGAGCTGACCGCCAGCATTCGCGCCGCCGATACCAAGCAGCGTCTGGAAGACCTCTACCTGCCGTATCGCAAGAAGCGTCGCACCAAGGCGCAGATCGCCCGCGAGGCCGGCCTCGAGCCGCTGGCGGATGCGCTGCTGGCCGATCCCACGCTCGACCCCGAGGCCGAAGCCGCCCGCTACCTGCGTGCCGCCGATGGCGACATCCCGGCCATCGAGGACGCCAAGGCCGCCCTGGACGGCGCCAAGCAGATCCTGATGGAGCGCTTCGCCGAGGAGGCCGAGCTGGTCGGCCGTCTCCGCGAACGGCTGTGGAGCGACGGCGAGCTCTCCTCGCGGCTGATCGCCGGCAAGGAGCAGGAGGGCGCCAAGTTTTCCGACTACTTCGAGCACGACGAGCCGCTGGCCAAGGTGCCCTCGCATCGGGCGCTGGCGATGTTCCGCGGCCGCAACGAGGGCGTGCTGGCGCTGACCCTGCGCCTGCCCGGCGAGGACGAGGCCCCGCTGCATCCGGCCCAGGTGGCGATCGCCAGGCACTTCGAGATCGCCGACCGCGGCCGTCCCGCCGATCGCTGGCTGGCCGAGGTGGTGCGCTGGACCTGGCGCGTCAAGCTCTACACCCATCTCGAGACCGAGCTGATGGGCCGGCTGCGCGAGCGCGCCGAGCTCGAGGCCATCGAGGTGTTCGCCGCCAACCTCAAGGATCTGCTGCTGGCCGCACCGGCGGGCCAGAAGGCGACGCTGGCCATCGACCCGGGCCTGCGTACCGGCTGCAAGGTCGCGGTGGTCGACGCCACCGGGCGTTTCCTCGAGCACGCCACCATCTTCCCCCATGCCCCGCGCAACCAGTGGGACGAGTCGCTGGCCGTGCTGGCACGGCTGGTGAACAAGCACGACGTGACCCTGGTGGCGGTGGGCAACGGCACCGCCAGCCGCGAGACCGACAAACTGGCGGGCGACCTGGTCAAGGCCCTCTCTTCAAGCACCGGGGCCAGTCAGAAGCGGCTGTCCAAGGTGATGGTCAGCGAAGCCGGCGCCTCGGTGTACTCGGCCTCGGAATACGCCGCCCGGGAGCTGCCCGAGCTCGACGTGACCATCCGCGGTGCGGTCTCCATCGCCCGTCGGCTGCAGGACCCGCTGGCCGAGCTGGTCAAGATCGAGCCCAAGTCGATCGGCGTCGGTCAGTACCAGCACGACGTCTCCCAGGTGCAGCTGTCGCGCAGCCTGGAGGCGGTGATCGAGGACTGCGTCAACGCCGTGGGCGTCGATCTCAACACCGCCTCCAGCGCGCTGCTGTCGCGGGTGGCCGGCCTCAACGCGGGGCTGGCCGAGAACATCGTCGCCCGTCGCGACGCCGAGGGCGCCTTCGCCAGCCGCAAGCAGCTGCTCGACGTCAGCCGCCTGGGGCCGAAGACCTTCGAGCAGTGCGCCGGCTTCCTGCGCATCATGGGCGGCGACAATCCGCTGGATGCCAGTGCCGTGCACCCCGAGGCCTACCCGCTGGTCGAGCGCATCGCCAAGCAAAGCCAGCGCGAGCTGGGCGGGCTGATCGGCGACAGCGCGACCCTCAAGGCCCTCAAGCCCGCCGACTTCGCCGACGAGCGCTTCGGCGTGCCCACCGTCAGCGATATCCTCAAGGAGCTCGACAAGCCGGGTCGCGACCCGCGTCCCGAGTTCAAGGCGGCCGAGTTCCGCGAGGGCGTCGAGACGCTCAAGGACCTGGAGCCCGGGATGGTGCTCGAGGGCAGCGTCACCAACGTCACCCACTTCGGCGCCTTCGTCGACATCGGCGTGCACCAGGACGGCCTGGTGCACATCTCGGCGCTGTCCGACACGTTCGTCGAGGATCCGCGCTCGGTGGTCAAGGCCGGCGACATCGTCAAGGTCAAGGTGATGAGCGTGGATCTCGAGCGCGCCCGCGTCGGGCTCTCCATGCGCCTCGACGACCAGCCCGGCGAAGACGGCCAGCCGACCCGGCGCGGCGGCGAGCGCCAGGGCCAGAAGGCCCCACGCAAGGGCGGCGGTCGAGGCCAAGGTCAGGGTAGCAAGGCCCAGGGCGGCAAGGGCCAGCAGGGCGGCGGCCAGAACGACGGCCAGCTCGGTGCCCTGGGCGCGGCGCTGCTCAAGGCCAAGAAGGGGCAGTAGGCCGGGCGATCGATTAGCCGGCTTACCTTGAATCGCCGAGTTTCGGCACCATAATCTGAGGTCTTTGCGGGTGCCGCGGCGCCCGAAACGTCCACCGGGACGCCGGCATCGGCGTCCCCGACACGGGGTGATCACCTTGTCCGAATCGCTTTCCCCCCACATCGAGCGCCTCGGCCGGCTGGCCGACCAGGGGCGTTTCGGTCGTCTGCGCCGCGGTATCGAGAAGGAAGGGCTGCGCGTCGACGGCGCGGGGCGCATCGCTCAGAGCCCGCATCCCCGGGCGCTGGGCTCCAAGCTCACCCATCCGCACATCACCACCGACTATTCCGAAGCGCTGCTGGAGTACATCACCCCGGTCTACAGCCGCCCGGAAGACGCCCTGGATTTCCTCGCCGACCTGCATCGCTTCAGCTATCGCCAGCTGGGCGAGGAGCGGATCTGGCCGGCCAGCATGCCGGCCCGGCTCGACGGCAACGACAGCGTGCCGATCGCCGACTACGGCGACTCCAACGTGGGTCGCATGAAACACGTCTATCGCCGCGGCCTGGACGTGCGCTACGGGCGCATCATGCAGGCGATCGCCGGGGTGCACTACAACGTCTCGCTGCCCGACGACCTGTTCGCGCTGCTGCGCGAACTCGACGGCGAGGGCGAGACGGCGATACAGGACTATCGCTCGGCGCGCTATTTCGCGCTGATCCGCAACTTCCGCCGCCACAGCTGGCTGCTGCTGTACCTGTTCGGCGCCTCGCCGGCGGTGGACCGCAGCTTCCTGCCCGACGGTCGGGTGCCGGAGGGGCTCGAGCCCCACGCTGACCAGACGCTGGTCTCGCGCTACGCCACCAGCCTGCGCATGTCCGACCTGGGCTACCAGAACAAGGTGCAGGAGCAGCTCAAGATCTGCTTCAACTCGCTGTCGAACTACGTCAACACCCTGCGCCACGCTATCTTCACGCCCTGGCCGGACTATGAGGCCCGCGGCGTGCGCGTGGACGACGAGTGGCGCCAGCTCAATGCCAACATCCTGCAGATCGAGAACGAGTACTACAGCGACATCCGGCCCAAGCGGGTAGCGCGCCACGACGAGACGCCCAGCCAGGCGCTGGAGGCCCGCGGCGTGGAGTACATCGAGGTGCGCTGCCTCGACCTCAACCCCTTCGATCCGCTCGGCATCGACGCCCACCAGAGCCGTTTCATCGACGTCTTCCTGCTGTGGTGCCTGCTCACCGAGAGCCCCTGGATCTCCGACGAGGAGTGCGAGCACCTGGACTTCAACCGCCGCCTGGTGGTGTCCCGCGGCCGCGACCCCGAGCTGCGCCTGGATCACCACGGCGCCAAGCGCTCCATCGCCGACTGGGGCGGCGATATCTTCAAGGGGCTCGGCGAGATCGCCGCGCTGCTGGATCGTCTCGAGGAGGGTGCGCCCCACGCCGCCGCCCTGGCGGCGCTGGCGCCACGCCTCGAGGATCCGTCGCTGACGCCGTCCGGGCGGATGCTCGAGCGCCTGGAAACCGGCGGCGAGGAGTTCGTGGAGGCGATCCTGGCGCTGGCCGGCGAGCAGGGCGAGCGCCTGCGGGAGGAGCCCATCGAGCGCGCCCGCGAGGCGCTGTTCGACCAGCTGGTGGAGACCTCCCATCAGCAGCAGGGCGACATCGAGGCCGCCGACGTCGAACCCTTCGCCGACTTCCTGGCCGACTACTTCGCCCGGGCGCGTGAGTCTCGCGCCTTCAGCCCGCTGCGTTCGGGGGGTGCAGCATGATCGATGCGATGCGCGAGGCGCGCGTGCGCGGCTGGAGCCTGGTGGGCCTGGCCTTCTGCGTGATGATGATGGCGGTGGCCCTGGGCCTCGAGCACCTCGGTGGGCTAGAGCCCTGCCCGCTGTGCATCTTCCAGCGGGTGGCGGTGATCGCCGCCGGTGTGGTGTTCGCCGTGGCGGCACTGCACGACCCGAAAGGGCGCCTCGGTGGGGCGCTCTACGGGTTGCTGTCGCTGGGGGCGGTGGGCACCGGCATCGGCCTGGCCTGGCGTCACCTGTGGCTGCAGTCGCTGCCCGCCGACGAGGTGCCGAGCTGCGGCCCCGGCCTCGACTACATGATGGAGGTGCTGCCCCTGCAGCAGGTGGTGTCCATGGTGCTCAACGCCTCCGGCGAGTGTGCCGAGATCAGCGCGCGCTTCCTGGGGCTGTCGCTGCCGGGCTGGACGCTGATCGGCTTCGCGATGCTGGCGGTGGTGCCGCTGGGGCTGCTGTGGCGTGCCTGCCGGTCGCGCACCGGCTATCGTTGGTCGGAGGATGCGCCGCAGGATTGACAGCGCCCGCCCCAGGGAGGACTCTGAGTCTCCACCGGGCGGTTGGGTGTCCGAGGTCGGATTCATCGAGCGAGGGAAGCACCATGCTGGAAGACTGCAAGAGCGCGCAGGAGCGCTGGGGAGGCGTTCACAGGCTGATCGATCGCTGGCTCGGCGAGCGGCGCACGCTACTGGCGCACTTCGACGAGCTCAAGGCGGCCTGTGACGCCGACCTGGAGGAGATCACCAAGCCACGTATCGATGCCTTCAGCGAGCTGCTGATGGACTACATCAGCGCCGGGCACTTCGAGATCTACCCCCAGCTCAAGGCCGAGGCCGAGGCCTTCGAGGACGGCGGCGCCCTCGAACTCGCCGATCGCCTGCTCGAGCGTCTCGAGATGTCCACCGAGCTGGTGCTGGCCTTCGACGAGGACTACGCCACGCCGGTACGCTGCCAGCATTATCTGACGCGGCTGCCGGCCTGGCTGGATCGCCTGTCCAAGGGGCTCGGCGAGCGCTTCTCCCTGGAGGACCGCCTGATCGCCCGACTGCACGCGGCACACGCCCCCGAGGTTCGCGCCTCCAGCGGCGCCTGATCCTGGCCTCCTGCGAGTGCGTCGCACGTCGAATTGAGTTTTGTGCAGCGCAGGCATACCATTTCCCTCGGTTTTGATCCTGGCCGGGCCGCTCAGGCGCCCCGGCCGATCCTCACGGCGACAACCGAAGGAGCCACGATGAAAGACCCCGTCCGTATTGCCATTACCGGCGCTGCCGGCCAGATCAGCTACTCCCTGGCGTTCCGCATCGCCTCCGGCGACATGCTCGGCAAGGACCAGCCGGTCATCCTGCAGCTGCTCGAGATCACGCCGGCCATGGACGCGCTCAACGGTGTGGTGATGGAACTCAACGACTGCGCCTTCCCGCTGGTGCAGGACATCGTCGCCTCCGACGACCCCAACGTCGCCTTCAAGGATGCCGATTTCGCCCTGCTGGTCGGCGCCCGTCCGCGCGGTCCGGGCATGGAACGCAAGGACCTGCTGGAAGCCAACGCCGCCATCTTCTCTGCCCAGGGCAAGGCCCTGAACGACGTCGCCAGCCGCGACGTGCGTGTGCTGGTGGTGGGCAACCCGGCCAACACCAATGCCCTGATCGCGTCCTGCAACGCGCCGGACCTCGATGCCGGCCAGTTCACCGCCATGATGCGTCTGGACCACAACCGCGCCCTGACCCAGCTGGCCCAGAAGACCGGCAAGCACAGCACCGACGTCGAGTCGATGATCGTGTGGGGCAACCACAGCGCCACCCAGTATCCGGATCTGGCCCACTGCAAGGTCGACGGCAAGCCGGCCCTGGAGCTGGTCGAGCGCGACTGGTACGAGAACGACTTCATCCCCACCGTGCAGCAGCGCGGCGCGGCCATCATCAAGGCCCGCGGTGCCTCTTCCGCCGCCTCCGCGGCGTCCGCGGCCATCGACCACATGCGTGACTGGGCGCTGGGCAGCGACGGCATCGTCAGCATGGGCATCCCGGCCGACGGCAGCTACGGCATCGAGCCGGGCATCATGTATTCCTACCCGGTGGTGTGCAAGGACGGCAAGTACGAGATCGTGCAGGACCTGGCGGTCGACGACTTCAGCCGCGAGCGCATGACCGCCACCGAGAACGAGCTGCGCGAAGAGCGTGCCGCGGTGGAGCATCTGCTTGGCTAAGCTCTAAGCCTGAAGCTTGAAGAGCGGCGCTGCGCGCCTGGAAGGAAAAACAGAAAACCCCGCTCAGGCGACTCCTGGCGGGGTTTTCTTATGGCTTCGAGCTTCGAGCTTCGAGCTCCGAGCTCCCGGCGAAGCCGGGCCGGCTCAGTCCCGCAGGCTGATGATCCGCCAGTCGCGCTGCTCGGCGGCCTGGCGAAGCGAGTCGTCCGGGTCCACGGCCACCGGGTGGTCGACGAGCTCCAGCAGCGGCAGGTCGTTGTGGGAATCGCTGTAGAACCAGGCGCCGTGCAGGGAGAGTTCGCGTTGCTCGAGCCACTGCTCCAGGCGCGTCACCTTGCCTTCACGAAAGCTCGGTACGCCGCTGACCCGGCCGGTGTAGCGCCCGTCGACCATCTCCGGTTCCACGGCGATCAGCTCGTCGATGCCCAGGCGCTCGGCGATGGGGCCGGTGATGAAGCGGTTGGTGGCGGTAACGATCAGCAGGGTGTCGCCGCTGGCCCGGTGGCGGGCGATCAGCTCTTCGCCGCGGGGCAGGATGTGCGGCTCGATCTTGCTGGCCATGAACTGCTGGTGCCAGGCCGCCAGCTGTGCAGGAGAGTTGTCGGCCAGAGGCTTGAGCGCCACCGCCAGGAATTCGTTCATGTCCAGGGTGCCGGCCTCGTAGTCGGCCATGAAGCGGTCGTTGGCTTCCTTGTAGGCCACCGGGTCCACGGCGCCCTGCTCGAGCAGGAACTCCCCCCAGGCGTGGTCGCTGTCGATGGAGAGCAGGGTGTTGTCCAGGTCGAAGATGGCGAGGCTCACGGCTTTCCTCTTGGTTGTCGGGCGCGCGTCGCGGGTCGGGGCGCGTCGGTATCGTTGTCGCGTCGAGCCAGGGATTATGGCAGAACCGCCCGGCCCCTACGAGCATGGCCCCATTGGTGTATTGATACGTTTCACGGCCTTGTGGAAGAATGCAGTGAAGACTGGATTCATAAGGTGAAGTCCGTGATCGACGCAGATGGCTTTCGCCCCAACGTTGGCATCATTCTCGCCAACGACGAAGGGCAACTGCTATGGGCGCGTCGGGTAGGGCAGAATGCGTGGCAGTTTCCCCAGGGAGGCATCAAGGCGAACGAGACACCGCAACAGGCACTGTTTCGCGAACTCTACGAGGAGGTCGGCCTGACGGCCGATGACGTCGAGGTGCTTGCCTGTACCCGAGGCTGGTTGCGCTACCGCCTACCGCGCCGCATGGTAAGAACCCGTTCCCGGCCGGTGTGCATCGGCCAGAAGCAGAAGTGGTTCCTGCTCAGGATCCGCTGTGGCGAGACCCGCATCAGCATGGATGGCGGTGCGGCCAAACCGGAGTTCGACGGCTGGCGCTGGGTCAGCTACTGGTACCCGCTGGGCCAGGTGGTGCCCTTCAAGCGCGAGGTCTACCGGCGCGCGCTGCGCGAGCTGTCACCGCGCGCCCAGCGCCTGGCGCTGGGGCATGGCTGACGCCACGACACGCGCCGGGCTCGGCCCCGGCTATACCCTCAGCGAGGCATAACGACAATGGACAGTAAAACGCCGATGCTCGAGGTACTGCGCCGCATCATCCTGGAGGTCAACGGGGCTCGCAATCTGGAGGCCGCCCTGTCGACCATGGTGCGGCGCATCCGCAAGGCCATGCGTACCGACGTATGCTCCTTCTACCTCTTCGATACCCAGCTCGACCGCCTGGTGCTGATGGAGACCATCGGCCTGCGCACCCAGGCCGTGGGCCATGTGAGCCTGCCGGTGGGCGAGGGCCTGGTCGGGCTGGTGGCCCAGCGGGAGGAACCCCTCAATCTCGAGGACGCCCGGGCCCATCCCTATTTCCGCTACTTCGAGACCACCGGCGAGGAGCGCTATTCCAGCTTCCTCGGCGTGCCGATCATCCATCAGCGTCGCATGCTCGGCGTGCTGGTGGTTCAGCAGGCCGACAAGCGTCGCTTCGACGAGGCCGACGAGGCCTTCCTGGTCACGATGGCCGCACAGCTCGCCGGCGTGCTGGCTCATGCGCTGGCCACCGGCAGCCTGACTCGGCCGTCGCTGCCCGGCGGTCAGGCCACCTTCACCGGGGTCGCGGCCTCGCCGGGCATGGCCATCGGCGAGGCGGTGGTGATCGCGCCGCCCGCCGATCTCGACAGCGTGCCCGACCTCATCCCCACCGACGAAGAGTACGAGATCGAGCGGCTCAGCGAGGCGATCGGTCGGGTTCGCGACGAGATACGCGCCGCCGGCGAGCGCCTGGCCAACCGCATTTCCGCCCAGGAACTGGCGCTGTTCGACGTCTATCAGCAGATGCTCGGCGAGGAGGCGCTGTTCCAGGAGGTGGTCAAGCGCATCCGCGAGGGACAGTGGGCCCCCGGGGCGCTGGCCGACGTGGTGCGTCGCCACGTGCAGTACCTGGAGCGAGTGAGCGACGACTACCTGCGCGAACGGGCGGCGGACGTGCGCGACCTGGGGCGGCGCGTGCTGGCCCATCTGCAGGAAAACACCTCCGCGACGCCCGACGTGTATCCGGAGCGCACCGTGCTGGTCAGCGACGAGATCAGCGTGGCGATGCTCGGCGAGGTGCCGCGGGACAAGCTGGCGGGCATCGTCTCGGTGCGCGGCTCCAGCACGTCCCATGTGGCGATCGTGGCCCGCGCCATGGGTATTCCCACCGTGCTGGGCATGGTCGATCTGCCGCTGCCCAGGCTCAACGGCGCCAGACTGGTGCTCGACGGCCACCGCGGGCGGCTGTTCGTGCGTCCGAGCCCCGATATCGAGAGCCACTACGAAGGCCTGATCGAGGAGGAGCGGGCGCTCTCGGAGCTGCTCGAGCACGAACAGGATCTGCCGAGTCGCACGCCGGACGGTCACGACGTGCGGCTGCTGGTCAACACCGGCCTCGCGGTGGACGCCATGGCATCGCTCAAGTCGCGGATCGGCGGGGTGGGGCTGTATCGCACCGAAGTGCCGTTCATGATCACCGAACGTTTCCCCGGGGAGCAGGAGCAGACCCGGCTCTACCGCGAGCAGCTGGAGGGCTTCGCCCCGCTGCCGGTGGTGATGCGCACCCTGGACATCGGCGGCGACAAGGATCTGCCGTACTTCCCCATCGAGGAGGCCAACCCCTTCCTCGGTTGGCGGGGCATTCGCGTCACCCTGGACCATCCCGAGGTGCTGATGGTCCAGCTGCGGGCCATGCTGCGGGCCTCCCAGGGGCTCGACAACCTGCAGATCCTGCTGCCGATGATCACCAACGTCGATGAGGTCGATGACGCCCTGCGCCTGCTGGACCGGGCCATCCGCGAACTCGGCGAGGACGGCGTCGAGGTGGTCAGGCCCAAGGTCGGTGCGATGATCGAGGTGCCCGCGACCCTCTATCAGCTCGATGCCCTGGCCGAGCGGGTGGACTTCTTCTCGGTGGGCAGCAACGACCTGACCCAGTACCTGCTGGCGGTGGATCGCAACAACCCCCGGGTGGCGGATCTCTACGACGCCTGCCACCCGGCGGTGCTGTCGGCCATGGCACGCCTGGCGCGTGAGGCGACGGCGTTGGAGGTGCCGATCTCGGTATGCGGCGAGCTGGCGGCCGATCCGGCCGGAGCCCTGCTGCTGATGGGCATGGGCTTCGATGCGCTGTCGATGAACGCGCCGAGCCTGCCCAAGGTACGGGCCGCCATCCGCCGCGTCAGCCTGGCGTCGGCGCAGGCGCTGGTGGAAGACGCCCTGGCCGAATCCTCGCCGCTGGGCGTCAGGCGCTGCCTGGAGGCGCGCATGAGCGATTGGCAGCTCGCCCACCTGCTGCCGCCCAAGGACGCCTGACGCCCGGCTCAGGCGCGCCTGACGCCGCCCGGCGGTGGCGTTTCGAGCGTCAGCCGATGTTCGCCGAGCGCGATGCCGTTCGGGCCGAAGCGTCGCTCGCCGAGGGTCAGCCGGCCGTCGGCGCGCCATTCCAGCCAGCTGGTGGCCCGGGTGCCGTAGTCCTGGCCGACGATGAACGCCGCCGAGAGGCGGCGTTCGAGTGCCTGGCCCACGCCGGTGTCCGGCAGTCGTGGGTCCTCGGCCTCGCGAGAATCGGCGAGCGGCGCCAGGGCGTCATCCGGCCAGCGACCGTTTCCCAGGCTGTCGGCGAGCCCGCGGCGCGCGGCCATCAGCTTCGGCCAGGGCGTGTCCCGTTCGGCATTGGAGAGGCCGTGCAGGCCGGGGGCGAGGCGCTCGAGCCGAACACGGTCGCGGCCGCGATGGAGATACCACAGTCGCCGGCCGTCGCCGACCAGCAGGTTGAAGCCCGCGTAGCGCCGAGCGCCGCCGTCGGCGAGCGCACCCAGCCAGCCTTCGAGGTCGTCGGCCTCCAGGGCCGAGCGCACCAGATCGCCGCGGCTGGGGGCGTCTTCGGGGGCCGAAAGCGCCGGGTCGCGGACGTTGGTCACGGCGGAGAAGCGCCCGCGGCGGTGCACGGCGAGCCAGCCGCCGCCGGCCTGCAGGTCGCGGCCGCCGAGGATGCCGGGAGCATCGTCCCAGGCCGCCAGCGGCGCGGTGGGGCGGGCGTGGAACTCGTCACGGTTGGCCACCAGGCGCAGCACGACGGAGGCGTCGGGCCGGTGGGCGAGGGCGATCAGGCACATGTCTGCCAGACTACCCCGCTCGTCGACGCGCGCAAAGCCCCGTCATGACAGGGTCCGCCCGGCATCGTACACTCTGCCGACGACAATCGACGCGATACAGGGATGACGATGAGTGTCGAGAACGACAAGGAACGGGCCTGGCCACGCCTGGTCACGCCGATTCTCTGGCCATTGCTGGTCCTCCAGGTCGTGCTGGTGGGGCTGTGGCTGGCGGTGGGGCTGAGTGGCCGCTGGCTGGTGCTGTCGCCGGTCTCCTGGGGCGATACGTTCTGGTGGCTGCTGGTGCTGGCGGTCGGCAGCGGCCTCAACGTGACGGCCTTCCTGATGCTGCTGCGCCAGCGCCTCCGCGCCGAGGAAGCTCGGGTCGAGGCGGCCTTCGGCCGGCTGAACGAGCGGCTGGTCGCCATCGGCGGCGACGATGCCCCCGGGGCGGGACGGCTTCAGGATGCCGGCCTGCCGCTCGAGCGACGCCTCGAGGCCGTGGCGGAGAGCTGCGATGCCCTCGGCGAGCGCTGGCAGGCCGAGCTGGAGGCCGTGCGCGGCGTGGAGCGTCGCCTCAATGATGACCTTCAGGCCCAGCAGGGCCGCCTGGCTCGGCTCGAGACCGGGCGTGTGCGCGCCCAGGAGGAGTCGCGGCTCAAGTCCGGCTATCTCAGCCACCTGCAACAGATGCTGCAGCCGCTGATGGCTTCCGTGTCCGAGGTGCTGCAGGGCGAGCGTTTCCAGCGCCCGGACGGTGACGCGGAGCGGAACGCCCTGGCGGGGCTGCGGGAGCGGCTGGCGGAGACCGCGGTGCTGCTGGAGAACCTCGGCGACCCGGAATCGACGGAGGCAGCGCTGCCGCCACCGTCCGCCGCCCGGGTGCTGGTCGTCGACGATGGCCCGGTCAACCTGATGCTGGCGCGCAAGGTGCTGGAGGGGCGGGGCCTCGAGGTGGTCACGGCCACCAGCGGCCGGGAAGCCCTCGACAGCCTGGAGGCGTCGCCTTTCGACCTGGTCTTTCTGGATATCTACATGGCCGGCCTGGACGGCGTGGAGACCTGCCGCGCCTGGCGGGCCCGCGAGGCCGAGCGTGGCGATCGGGGGCGCAGCGTGCTGGTGGCCTTGACCGCCAATGCCGGCGAAAGCGATCGCCGACGCTTCCGCGAGGCCGGCATGGATGACTACCTGGCCAAGCCTTATCGTCCCCAGGACCTGCTGGATCGCGTGCAACACTGGTTGCCGGGGCGCCTGGCCGGGGAGGACGACGCATGAGCCGCCTCCCGTTCGCCAGCGGTGCCTCTCCTTCGCCGGCCTGCCGGTGACGGTCGCCCCCGGCTTGCTGCTATGATCCCGACCGCGGCGCCACCGCGGTCTGCCCCTGTCCTTACCTTTCTTCCCCGCATCGTTCGAGGCCCCCATGCTGCGCTATCCCGATATCGACCCCGTGGCCATCTCGCTTGGTCCGCTCCAGGTTCACTGGTATGGCCTGATGTACGTCATCGGCTTCATCGCCGCCTGGTGGCTGGGCCGCCGCCGCGCCGCTCGCATCGGCCTCAATGGCGACGATGTGGGTGACCTGATCTTCTATGCCGCCCTGGGCGTGGTGCTCGGCGGACGGCTGGGCTATGCGCTGTTCTACGGCCTCGACCAGTGGCTGGCCGATCCGCTGTGGATCCTGCGCGTCTGGGACGGCGGCATGAGCTTCCACGGCGGCCTGATTGGCGTGCTGCTGGCCTCGCTCTACTTCGCTCGCAAGAAGCGGCTGGCGTTCTTCACCCTCACCGATTTCGTCGCCCCGCTGGTGCCGATTGGCCTGGGGGCCGGGCGCATCGGCAACTTCATCAACCACGAGCTGCCGGGCCGGGTCACCGACCTGCCCTGGGGGCTGGTGTTCCCCGGTCTGGGGAACGAGCCGCGCCATCCTTCATCGCTGTATGAGGCGGTGCTGGAAGGGGCGGTACTGTTCGCGGTGCTGTGGTGGGTCTCGGCCACGCCGCGCCGTCGTGGTCTGGTGTCGGGGCTGTTCCTGACGCTCTACGGCGTGTTCCGCTTCGGCGTGGAGTTCGTGCGTCGCCCGGACCCGCAGCTCGGCTTCATCGCCTTCGACTGGTTGACCATGGGCATGCTGCTGTCGCTGCCGATGATCATCGCCGGCGTGGCACTGATGGCCTGGTCCCGCGGCCGGCCGGTGGATGCCAGGGTCGACGCTGCGGCCTGAGCGCAGCAGGGCGGTGGCCGCTATGGGCGGCCACCGCCCGGGCATGTAGAATGTGTGGCCCATTTTCAGCCGTCGACCATGCCCGTGACCGCCAACGCCCCTCCCGCCCTCGAACAGCCCTATCTGGACCTGATGCGCGCCGTGCTCGATCACGGCGTGGAGCGCGACGACCGCACCGGCGTCGGCACCCGCTCGCTGTTCGGCCACCAGATGCGCTTCGACCTGTCCCGTGGTTTCCCGCTCGTCACCACCAAGAAGCTGCACCTGCGCTCGATCATCCACGAGCTGCTGTGGTTCCTGGCCGGCGATACCAACATCGCCTACCTCAAGGACAACGGGGTGCGCATCTGGGACGAGTGGGCCGACGAGAACGGCGAGCTGGGCCCGGTCTATGGCTATCAGTGGCGTAGCTGGCCGGACCCGCGCGGCGGGCACGTCGACCAGATCGCCAATCTGCTGGAGCAGCTGCGGACCAATCCGCGCTCGCGGCGGCTGATCGTCTCGGCCTGGAATCCGGCGCTGGTCGACGAGATGGCGCTGCCGCCGTGCCACTGCCTGTTCCAGTTCTACGTCGCCGACGGCAAGCTCTCCTGCCAGCTCTACCAGCGCAGCGCCGACATCTTCCTCGGCGTGCCCTTCAATATCGCCAGCTACGCGCTGCTGACGCAGATGATCGCCCAGGTGGCAGGCCTCGAGCCCGGTGACTTCGTGCACACCCTGGGCGACGCCCATCTCTATCTGAATCACCTGGACCAGGCCCGGGAGCAGCTGTCGCGTGACCCGCGCCCGGCGCCGCGACTGGCGCTCGACCCGAGCGTGACCGATCTGTTCGACTTCCGCTTCGAGCACATCGCCATCGAGGGCTACGACCCGCACCCCCACATCAAGGCAGAGGTGGCCGTATGAACGACGAGACGCTCGTCCCGGTGGCTATGATCGCCGCGATGTCCGCGAACCGGGTCATCGGCGTGGACAACCAGCTGCCCTGGTACCTGCCCGAGGACCTGAAGTTCTTCAAGCGCATGACCCAGGCCAAGCCGCTGGTCATGGGCCGCAAGACGTTCGAGTCCATCGGCCGGCCGCTGCCCGGGCGGCTCAACATCGTCGTCACGCGTGATTCCGGTTTCCAGCCCGAGGGCGTGCGGGTCTGCCACGACCTCGATGAAGCGCTGGCGCTGGCCGACCGGCAGGCCACCATCGACGGCGTCGACGAGATCATGGTGATGGGCGGCGGCCAGATCTATGCCCAGGCGCTGCCGAAGGCGAGCCGACTCTATCTCACCGAGGTGGGCGTCGAGGTGGAGGGCGATGCCCGCTTCCCCGAACTGGACGAGGCCGAGTGGGAAGAGCGGCAGCGCGTGCCGGGCCAGCCCGCCGAGGGGCAGCCGGCCTATGACTTCGTGCAATACCGGCGCCGGGGTTTGCCAGACGCCGCGGAGTGACACAGACTGACGACTGGCGCCGCCGGCCCTGAGGCGACGTCATATGGAACCCAGTCGTCTTCCCCCGGGCATGCATGGAGGATCCGGAGTTGATCGATGAACGCCCCCGTCGTCTCATGGCGACCCTGGAATCTCGCGTCGAGGCATTGCTCGAGGCGCGCGTCGAGGGTCGGGTGCAGCATCAGGCCCTGCAGAACCGGCTGAGCGAGCTGGAGCAGAGCCGTCAGGCCCTGGAAGCGCGCAACGCCGAGCTGCAGGCGCGAGCCGAGGCGGTCCAGGGGCAGCGCGATGAGCTGGCGCGGCGCATCAAGGCGCTGGAGGCGACGCTGGCCGAGTCCGAGGCGGCGCGGCTGGAACTCGTCGAGGAGAACCGCGAGCTTGATGAGCAGGGCCGTGAACTCGAGGCGCATGCCCAGCGGCTCCAGGCCCGGCTCGACGAGACCGTGGCGGAGCCGCCCGTTTCGACGCACCGCCAGGGCCTCGGGCTCTCCGCCCTGATGGGGCATCATCGTGCCGCGGCGCCGGCGGCCGATGAGGCGGATGCCGAAGAGACTGCCGCCGTTTCCGCCTCGTCCGATGTCCCACAGCAGGCCGCGCTGCCCGTCGAGGAGGCGCCTTCTCCCCAGGCCCTGCTCGCCCAGTGGTATCAGCGCTACGGCGACGCCTTCTTCAAGGGCCATACCCGGCCGCTCAAGGTCGGCATCCACGAGGATCTGAGCGCCCTGGAGCCCTGGCCCGAGAAGCTGGTACGCCGCGCCCTGGCCTGCTACGTCAACCTGCCGCGCTACCTGAAATCGGTGCGTGAGGGTGCCGAGCGGATCGACCTCGAGGGGTCGCCGGCGGGGGCGGTGGATCGCGGTGCCGCCGAGCATGCTCACCGGAAGCTGGAACGCCTGCAGGCCGAGCGTCAGCGCAAGGGCAAGCCGGCGAAGGCGCGCAAGCCTCGTCAGTCGCGTACCGACGAGCCTTCCTCTCAGCCGAAGGAAGCCAGCGGCGCGCCCGATGCTGCCTCGCCTGCCGCCGCTCGAGCGACGGCCGAGCCTTCCCCCCAGGACGAGCCCGCCGATGACCGGTTTCACCGCAAGCTCGGTGAGCTGATGGCACGCCATAACGGGCGTTGAAGAGGGGGCCGCCAGCGTTGACGGTGAGCCTTGTTCCATCGATCGTCTGACTTGAAACCGTCATATCCCCGGGGCATGATGAGTCCGCTCATCGCTGCCGAACGCTGTTTTAGGACACGGTGAAGCGTGGCGAGGTGCCGTTGCCCTGCCGCGCTTGACGAACGGTAGCGGCGGAGAGGCGCCGTGAGGCGACTCGGCCTCGATCGTGGTGGGAACTGACGGTGATCGGGGGATGTGACGAAGGAAAACAGTGTTTTTTTCTTGTTGCGCTCCTGCAAATCCCGGTATAGAGTTCCTTCTGCGAGCATTGGACTATAACAAGGTTTCGCCGTGGTCAGGCTCGCTGCTGCCGCTTCCCGAGAGGAGGCGAGCAACAACGAGAACCGGCACCAAGACCGGCAAACCCGCCGCAAAGACTCGAAAAGAGCGCGCGGCTATCGATCGAAACAGCAAGCTAGTCAAAAGGATTATCGCAATGAAAAAGACACTGTTAGCGACTGCCATCGCCGGTGCCATGGCTGCCTCCGGCGCCCAGGCCGCCACCGTCTACAACCAGGACGGCACCAAGCTCGACATCTACGGCAACATTCAGATTGCCTATATCAACACCAATGACTCCGCTGGCGACAGCGAAGACGAAATCGCTGATAACGGCTCTACCTTCGGCTTCGCCGCCGAGCACGTCATCTACGACGGCCTGACCGGCTACCTGAAGCTCGAGTTCGACGACTTCCAGGCCGACGAGATGAAAGTTGCGGGCCGTGACAGTGGCGATCAGGCCTATGTCGGCCTGAAGGGCAACTTCGGTGATGTGCGTCTCGGTTCCTACGATCCGCTGATCGATGACTGGATCCAGGATCCGATCACCAACAACGAGTACTTCGACGCTTCCGATTCCAACAGCGGCATTGCCAATGTTGGTACCAATGATCGCGAAGGCGACAAGGTGACCTACACCTCGCCGGTCTTCAGTGGCTTCCAGTTCGCCGTGGGTACCCAGTACAAGGGCGATGCTGAAGAAAATGAGTTTGAAGGTACTCTTGGACAGGGTGTTGAGCACACTGTGGAGGCTGACTCCAATGCCTCCTTCTTCGGTGGCGTGAAATACACCGCTGGTGCTTTCTCCATCGCTGCCGCATACGACAACCTGGATAACTACGACGGCAAGATCACTTCCGTCAATGGCAGCACCACTGCCCCCATCGTTGGTACCGACTACGAGCTGGGCGACCAGTACGGCGTGACTGCCCAGTACACCATCGATGCTCTGCGTCTGGCCGCCAAGTACGAGAAGTTCGACGCCGAGGCTGACGACAGCGACATCGACTTCGTGGCTCTGGGTGCCCGCTACGGCTACGGCATGGGTGACGTCTATGGCGCCTACCAGAACGTCGACTATGACGACAGCAATGTCGACGATCGCGACGAGGTCATTGTTGGTGCCACCTACAACATCTCCGACGCCATGTACACCTGGGCCGAAGCGGCTTGGTATGACAAGGAAAATGACGAAGATGATGGCTTTGGTGTGGGTATCACCTACCTGTTCTGATCCCGCTGGCAGGGGTATCCTGCTGCAGGGTTGATATCGAAAGCCGATCCCCCGGGATCGGCTTTTTTCATTGAGAGCAATCAACGAGCAAGTGAGGTGTTATGAAACGGCCGATCGTGACCGCGAGCCTGCTGGCACTGGGCGTGACGCTCTCCGCCGCACCGGCGCTGGCCAGCGAGATGGAAGAGCGCTTCCGCGAGGAGGGCAAGGGCATGGATCTGACGGGCTTGTTCAACGCCGAGACCGATGCCCACAGTCGCAGCTTCCTGTTCGGTGGCGTCAACGAGCATGCCTTCGAAGTGACCGAGGCGGGGAACTATCGCTTCACCAGCGAGGTGACGGCAGGGTACTCCGAGGACTATCGCATCGCCGCGGTGCTGGAAGACCAGAGCGGTGACGTGATCGCCCGCGGCGAGGCATTGGGCCAGAACGGTGGTCTGGAGATGCGCCAGCAGCTGGCCCCGGGCGACTACGTGCTGCGCGTCGAGGCGCATCGCTTCGGCACCCGTGGCCGCGCCGGGGACGGCTACTCGGTCAATGTGGCCGGCCTGGATAATCAGGGCAACGTCATCGACGACGGTGTCAGTGACGGCGAAGGCATCTTCTTCACCGGCACGAACCGGCAGGGCGGCGATTCCGTATTCGTGCGCGGCGACAGTGCCGTGGCCACCCTCGGCGGCGGCGCCGCTGGGGCGCAAGCCGAGGCGACGGCCCCTGCCACCGAAGCCGCCAGCGCTTCAGTGAGCGCCGAGCCGGCGGCTCAACCTGTGCAGGAGGCGGAGAGCCAGCAGCGCTCCGGCTTCGAGACCATCGTCACCGACGTCAAGATCCGCGCCCGCGGCGAGGTGCTGACCTTCAACGTGGCCGAGCAGGGCAGCGTTGCCATCACGACGTCGACCTACCCCAGCGGCTATGAGGACACCTACCGGATCGAACTCGAGGTGCTCGATGATGCGGGCCGGGTGGTGGCAGAAGGCGCCGGGCAGGGTTTCGACGGCGATGTCGACCTGACCACCGACCTGGCGCCGGGACAGTATCGCATTCGGGTGCAGGGCCAGAAGTTCGGTTCCGCTCACAGTGGCGTCAACAACTACGAGCTTCGCGTCGAGAAGCGCTGAGCTCATGACGGGGCGCCCGAGGGCGCCCCTGAGTATGCCGGGGCGGATTAGTTGGCCTGGTCCTCCTCCATCATCATGTGGATCAGTTCCTGCAGGTCTTCCACCTGCTGCTCCAGGGCGGCGACGCGATCCTCGGAGGCGCTTTCTTCGGCCTTCTCGTTGATCTCGGCCATCTTTTCCTGGAGTACCTCGGAGTCCATGGCGTGGGCGGCGCCGCCCATCATCAGCATGGCCAGGAAGCCTGCGATCATTGTCTTGATGTTCATGGGACACCTCTATGTTCGTGGAGTACGGCATCGGACCCGTCGCCGGGTCTTGCCTGATTAGTGCCGTCACCATCGCATTCCTTACAGCGTGATCGAGCCTGATATTGCATATAACCGCTGGGCCCCGAACGTAGACGGGGCGCCAGGCTTTGTCCGCGCCTGGCCGGTCGATGCTGTCACGCCCCGGTTGTTTCGCTTTCTCGCCTTCTTTCCGGCGTAGCCGGCCAGGAGCATGTGTAGGAAGGCCGGTCCTCGAAGGCGTCGACAAAAGGGGAGGTCAGCAAATTTAGCTTAGTCTGATACAGTAGTGACGGCCCCGTCATATGGAGGTGATCCGTGCCGTTCCGACTCTCGACCTACTGGCGCCATGCCCAGTCGCTGAAGGGCCGTCTGATGCTGGGCCTGCTGGCGACCTGGATCGTCGTCATGGCCCTGTTGCTCACCTTTGGATGGCGAACCGGCGACAGGCTGCTCGAATCCTCCAGCAACACGCATCTGCGCTATGAGGCTCGGCTGATCGCCGATGACCTGACGAGCCAGGTGGCGTCGCGCCTCCGTTCGCTGGAGCGTCTGGCGAATCGGCTCGACGTAGATCGCGTTCCGTCGCCACAGCACGGACTTCGTCATAGCGAGGCGCTGCTCGAGTGGTTCGACTGGCTCATGGTCACCGATGCCGAGGGAAGGGTCTCGGCGCTTTGGCCGGAAAATCGGGATATGCAGGGGGTCGATCTGTCGTTTCGCGACTACTTCCAGCACGTTCGTGCCTTTCGTCGCCCCTACGTCAGCGAGCCTTTTCACTCGTTGCTGAGTGACATCCCGATGGTCGTGTTCGCCGTGCCGAGGCGGGACGAGCTTGGACGTTTCCAGGGCATGGTCGGCGGTGCGTTGCGGCTGAACGGGGGCAGCCAGGGGGGCGGGCTCTTCCAGCGACTGGATCGCCTTCGGCTGGGTGAACAGGGCTATGCCAGCGTGATGAGCGACAACGGAACCTACCTCTACCACCCCCGGGACGACAAGGTGTTGCACACGCTGCCCGAGGAGGAGCGGACGGACTGGCAGGAGCTGGCCCTGATGGGCTGGGAAGGCGAGGCGAGCGAGCTGCTGTCGGGCGAACGGGCGGGTTACAAGGCCTATCGTCAGATCTGGCCGGCGGGCTGGATCGTCAGCGTGACGCTGCCGCGCGACCAGGTGATCGCGCCGCTGGAAGGATGGCTGAGGCGCCTGGGGGGGTGGTTCGTGTTGGTCGCCGGCCTGCTGCTGCCGCTCATTGGCTGGCTGCTGTGGCGGCTGTTGAGCCCTCTGTTACGGCTGAAGCGCCAGATGCAGGAGGTCGGGAGAGGGCATCGGCAACGGGTGTCGCTCGATACGCGCATGCACGAGCTCCAGCAGGTGGCCGATACCTTCAATCACGTCGAGGTGGAGCGCAGCCAGGCGCTGGCCAGCCTGGAAGGTCGCCAGGCCTTTCTGGATGCGGTGCTCGCCAGCTCGCCGGTCGGCATGTTCGTGACCGACACCGAAGGCGCCCTGACCTACATGAACCAGGCCCTCGTCGAGCTGACCGGCTTCAAGGTGTACCAGGAGGCACGTCACGAGTGGATGCGCCATATCCATCCTGACGATAGCGCCACGGTGCTGGAACTCTGGCATCACAGCATGGCGAGCGGCGAGGACTTCCTGCAGCAGTTTCGCTATTACCGTCGAAGCGGCGAGCCGCTTTGGCTCGAGGTGCATACTCGCCTCGCGATGGCGGAGGATCGTGTGCTGGGATTCGTCGGCACGGTGAAGGACATCACCGAGCGGCGCGAGGAGGAGGCGCTTCGTCAGTGGGAGGCCGAGCATGATCCCCTGACCGGACTGCTCAACCGCCGCGGCTTCGAGCGACGCCTCGAGGAAGCCCTGGCGGACTGGCGCAAGACCGGCAATCCGGCTTCCCTGATTCTCTTCGACCTGGATCACTTCAAGCCGATCAACGACGAAGGCGGGCATGCCCTGGGTGACGAGATGCTCAGGCGCATCGCCCAGGTGGTGGCGTGGGAAGTGCGCCGCAGCGATCACGTGGCGCGCCAGGGCGGCGACGAGTTCGCGGTCCTGCTGCCCAGCTGCACGGTGGCCCATGCCGAGCAGCTGGCCCAGTCGCTGGTAGAGGCGGTCGGCGAGGTCGAGGTCTCCCAGGGCGGGCGCGATTTCCGTGTCACGCTGAGCCTCGGGCTGACCAGCTTTCAGGAGGGCGATGAGCGTATCGCCACGGTCATCGAGCGCGCCGATGACGCCACCTATCGGGCCAAGCGGCAAGGGCGCAATCGTGCCGTCACCTGCGAGGTGTCTGCCGAGAGCGACGACGGCTAGGATGTTCTCTCGCTAAAAAATAGAAAGCGAAGGGGTTGTCCGAAAGGCGAAGCGTCTCCATATCTCTCGTCAGGCTGATGCGGCTCTCGATCTGCATGCTGATGAGAGATCGCTCAGATCACCAGATTCTGTGCAAGGAGACGCGACATGTCCGTCGATACCCTGTTGACCCCGTTTCGCCTCGGCGAGCTGACGCTGCCCAACCGCCTCCTCATGGCGCCGCTGACTCGCGCCCGCACGCCGGACAGCGTGCCCGGCGAAGCGCAGCAGGCCTACTACGGTCAGCGTGCCGGGGCCGGGATGATCATCAGCGAGGCGACCAATATCTCACCCACGGCGCGCGGCTACGTCTACACGCCGGGCATCTGGACCGACGAGCAGGAAGCCGGCTGGAAGGGCGTCGTCCAGGCGGTGCATGCCAAGGGCGGGCGCATCGCGCTGCAGCTGTGGCACGTCGGCCGGGTCTCCCACGAATGGGTGCAGCCGGACGGCCAGGCCCCGGTGGCGCCCAGCGCGCTCGACGCCGAAGGCGCGCAGTGTTTCGTCGAGTTTCCGGACGGCAGCGCCGGCCGCCATCCCACCAGCACGCCCCGGGCGCTCGAGATCGATGAGCTGCCGGGCATCGTCGAGGACTATCGCCAGGCGGCACGCCGCGCCGATCGCGCCGGCTTCGACATGGTCGAGGTGCATGCGGCCAACGCCTACCTGCTCAACCAGTTCCTGGCCACCGGCACCAACCATCGCACCGACCGCTACGGTGGCACGCTCGAGAACCGGGCCCGCTTCCCGCTGGAGGTCATCGACGCCGTGGCCGAGGAAGTCGGTCCGCAGCGCGTCGGCGTGCGCCTGACGCCCTTCATCGAACTGTTCGGCCTCACCGATGACGAGTCCGAGGCCATGGCGCACTATCTGGCCGAGCAGCTCTCCGCCCGTGGCATTGCCTACCTGCACCTCAACGAGCCCGACTGGGCCGGCGGCGAGATCCAGTTCACCGACGACTTCCGCCGCAGCATGCGCGAGCGTTTCTCCGGCAGCCTGATCTTCTGCGGCCACTACGACGCCGAGCGCGCCGAGCGCCTGATCGAGGCGGGCATCGCCGACGCCGTAGCGATCGGCCGGCCCTATATCGCCAACCCCGACCTGGTCGAGCGCATTCGTACCGGAGCGGCCTGGAACGAGCCCAATCCCGACACCTTCTACGGTGGTGGCCTGGAGGGCTATACGGACTATCCGTTCCTCGGCAACGGCCACGACCGTCTGGGCCGCGAGGGCTGAATCGTCTTGCCGGCCGTCGGCGCTGTGGCGTCGGCGGTCGAGATCATCGGCGTGACTGTCGAGAAGCGCACGGTTTTACCGGCGAGCAGCACGGGCATCTTGTCGATAGCAGGACGTGTCGAGAGAAATGAAGAGGGGAGGAAGGCGTGGCGCCCCCATCAGGATTCGAACCTGAGACCTTCCCCTTAGGAGGGGGACGCTCTATCCAGCTGAGCTATAGGGGCGAAACGAGCGCTAGTATAAGCGCCTGAGCGGGCGAGATAAACCCGTCGCAGCGGTGCCGTGGCGGCGCCTTCCCGGGTAGAATGCCGGCATCACTCATGCGGATGACGTGGCATGCCCGAGCCTTTTCTTTCCCCGGCGGGAGACCGCCACTTCGATGGCCTGGCCGACAAGTTCGCAGCCAGCCTCTACGGTGGCCTGCGCGGCGAGCTGCGCCTGGCGCTGCTCGACCGCCTGCTGCCCGAGATGCTCGATCTGCACGGCCAGCCGGCGCTGGAGGTCGGCGGCGGGCTCGGTCAGCTGGCCGGCTGGCTCGCCGAGCGCGGCCATGACGTGACCCTGTGCGAGCCCGCCGCCGAGATGCGCGAGCGCGCCCGGGAAGCGCTGGCCGGTCGTCCGGTGCGTTTCGTCGAGGCGCCGCTGCAGGCGCTGACCGAGGCGGCCCCGGGCCCCTGGCCGCTGATCACCTGTCACGCGGTGCTGGAGTGGCTGGGCGACCCGCGGGCGGCGCTGGCCACCCTGGCCGGCCTGCTGGCCCCCGGCGGCCAGCTGTCGCTGATGGTCTTCAATCGTGATGCGCTCAGGCTCTCCAACGTGGTCAAGGGCAACCTCGAGAAGGCCCTGGCCGACCGCCTGGAGGGCAAGGGGCAGCGCAAGCGCCTGACGCCCATCTCGCCGCTGACCCACGACCAGATCGTGACCTGGGCCGCGGAGCTGGGTCTCGAGGTGCACGCCACGGCCGGCGTGCGCGTCTTCCACGACTACCTGCGCCAGCCGCCGCAGACCGAGGCCGAGCGCCGCGACCTGCTGGCGCTGGAATGGCAGTACTGCCGCATCGATCCCCACTGGCGGCTGGGCCGCTATCTGCTCTACACCCTGATTCGCCCCGAGGAGCCCGTGCGATGAATGCCGAGACCCCCGTCTGCCAGCTGCTGCAGCGCCAGGACGCCGACTACCGCGGCTGGCTGTGGGTGGCGCCGCCCCGCGATGCCTGGCTGGAGGGCGGCGAGGGCGTGCTGCTGGCCGCCGATCAGGCGGTGCTGGCGGCCTGGCGCCAGCGCGGTCGCCCGGCGCTCTCGCCCTTCGACGACGACGCCCCGGCACCGCCAGGCGTGGTGCTGTTCTGGCCCAAGGCCCACGCCCTGGGCGAGTGGTGGCTGCTGTGGCTGTGCGCGCGGCTGCCGGCGGGCACGCCGCTGCAGGTGGTCGGAGAGAATCAGGGCGGTATCAAGCGGGTGCTCAAGGTGCTGGCGGCGCTGGGCCTGGGATGCCGCAAGGTCGACAGCGCGCGACGCTGCACCCTGTTCGCCTCCAGCCTCGACCGCGTCGCCCTCGAACCCGATGCGGCCTGGACCTCGTTCGAGGCGGAGATCGGCAGCGAGCGCCTGACGCTGGCCAGCCATCCCGGCGTGTTCGGCCACGGCAAGCTGGACGACGGCACCCGGCTGTTGCTCGAGCAGCTGCCCGCGGCATTGCCGGCGACGGGCGAGGTGCTGGACCTGGGCTGCGGCGACGGCATTCTCGCCGCCTGGCTGGCGCACCGCGGCCACGGGGTGACCGCCGTCGACGTCAACGGCTTCGCGGTCGAGGCCACGCGGCGCACCCTGGCCGTCAACGGACTCGATGGCGAGGTGCTGGCCGGCGATGTCTTCGACGGCCTGGGCGAGCGGCGCGGCGGCGCCCGGCGCTTCGATGCCATCGTCAGCAACCCGCCCTTCCATCAGGAGCGGGCCATCGACTACGGGCCGGCGGGGCGACTGATCGCCGAGGCGCCCAGGCATCTGCGCCCTGGCGGGCGGCTGGTGCTGGTGGCGAACGCCTTCCTGCCCTATCCCGACCTGCTCGAGCGGGCCTTCGGCGGCTTCGAGGTACTCGCCGATGACCGCCGCTTCAAGGTCTATTCGGCCCGGGTCTGATCGTGGCTCGTGCCCGATACCGCCTACGCCCGCCGGGCGTCCCCGGCGGGCGTGGGTCGAAAGGGCCTGAGGGCCGGGTGTGCGGCCTACTGGGCGGTGGCCTGACCGGCGGAGCCGCTCATTTCCGTGGAGCCGCCCATCTCGCCGGCGCCGCTCATGTCACCCGAGCCGGTCATGCTTCCCGAGCCACTCAGGCCGGCCGAGCCGCTTGTGCCCATGCCGGCCGAACCGCCCATCTCGCTCGAGCCGTTCATGCTGCCGTCGGCACCGCCGGGCAGCGACTGGCGCGCCGCCTCGTATTCCTCGCGGCTGAGGGCGCCGTCGCCGTTGGTATCCGCGGTTTCGAGGTCGATGCCGTCCACGGTGAGGGCTTCCTCGGCGCTCAGCATGCCGTCACCGTTGAGATCCAGCCGATCGAAGGACGGCGGGTTGGCGACGGCGGCGCCGGCACCGAGCAGGGCGAAGGTGAGCAGGGTCGTCTTCAGCAGCGTTTTCATGGGAATCCTCCTGGAATGCGTGCTTGGCGTACCACGAGCCGATGGGCTCGTCTGCTTCCTATCAAGCCAGTCTCATGCCATTGATGAGGTTTCTTCTTGCATAACATGAGGTTGTGTTTCATGGCATGGGGCCGTGTCGGGTGTCTGCCGCGCTTCGAGCGACGCAAGGCGTTGGCGTGTGGCGACGATGCCGCAAGTGCCATAAATACAGGTCACTGAATTTCAAGATGTTATTTCTGTCGCCATGGCGCGTCGCGGGGCGCTTGACGGCCTTCCCGCTAAGGCTGGCGGTAGTCGATCTCGGTGATGATGTAGGTGGTCTCGCCGCCCGGTGCGGCCACCGTCACCTCGTCGTCCAGCGGGCGGCCGAGCAGGGCCTTGGCCAGCGGCGCGTCGACGCTGATCCAGTGCTTGCCGGTATCGGTCTCGTCGTGGCCGACGATGCGCAGGCGCATCTCCTCGCCGTCCTCGTCCTCCAGGGTCACGAAGGCGCCGAAGAACACCCGCTCGGTGTCCTCGGGCAGCCGGTCCACCACCGTGAGTTCGTCGAGCCGCTTGGTCAGGTAGCGGATCCGGGCGATCACCCGGTTGAGCTCCTTCTTGTTGTAGGTGTAGTCGGCGTTCTCGCTGCGATCGCCCAAGGCAGCGGCTTCGCCGACCTTGGTCGAGAGGGCGGGACGCTTGACCCGCGACAGGTGATCCAGGATGCCGCGCAGGCGCTCGGCGCCCTCGGCGGTGATCAGGTTGCTCTTGGGCTCCTGGCGCGGGTCCTTGGCGGGATCGCGCCAGCGAGTCATGTTGCGGCCTTTCATCGGCAGCGCCCTCCTGTGGGATGCGAAGCAAAGGCCTTCATTGTGAGGCGAGGGCACGGTCGAGGCCAGACTGGCGGCTGATTCAAACGTTCGTTACATTCTCGTGGTGTCGCCTCGACCATCACAACCACAATGCATGAGGAAAGCGCCATGTCTGCACGCCGCCTGCCGACCGTCGTTCTCGGGATGGGGCTCGCGTTCGCCCCGCTGCTCCAGGCCCAGACGCCGCAGGACGACCTGTTCTCGCTGCGCAGCCGCTGGGAGCACACCACCACCGCCATGCCGGAGACGCGTCGCGTCGACGCTCTCGAGGCCCTCGCCGCGGAGGCGAAGACCCTGGCCGAGTCTCATCCCGAGAGGGCGGAGGCGAGCGTGTGGCGCGGCATCATCCTGGCATCCCTGGCCCGGGAAAGCAGCGGCCTCGACGCCCTGGGGGCGGCCAAGGAGGCGCGTCGGGTGCTGGAGTCGGCCCTCGAGCGGGCCCCCGGCGGGCTCCAGGGGTCGGCCTATGTGACGCTCGGGGCGCTCTACGATCGTGCGCCGGGCTGGCCGGTGGCCTTCGGCGACGAGGAAACCGCCGAGCGGATGTTCCGGCGCGCCGAGGCGATCCGCCCCGAGGGCATCGACGTCCACCTCTACTACGCCGCCTTCCTCGAGGGTGAGGGACGGGAAGCCGAGGCGCTGGTGCATGCCCGGCGGGCCGTCGATGGCCCCCTGCGCGAGGGGCGTGAGGCCTCCGATGCGGCGCTGCGTGACGAGGCCAGGGCCATGGTCGCTCGACTCGAAGAGTAGGGCGCGAGGCCGGCAGCGAGGTTGGCACGCCGTCGCCACGCCGGGATAATGGGCGCTTTCGCGATCATCGGAGGGCTCATGTCGCAATACGATCCACACCAGGCCGCCGATGCCCTCGACGCCGCCCCCTTCGACGCCGGCGACGTGGAGCTGATCGAGCGGCGCTGCCTGCATCAGGGCTTCTTCCGCCTCGAGGAGCTGCACCTGCGGCACCGCCTCTTCGAGGGCGGGTGGAGCGCGCCGGTGGTGCGCGAGGTGCATCGCCGGCATGACGCCGTGGGCGTGCTGCTCTACGATGTGGAGCGGGACGCCGTAGCGCTGGTGGAGCAGTTTCGCGCCGGTGCCCTGGACGACCCTGCCTCGCCCTGGAAGCTGGAAATCGTGGCGGGGCTGGTCGAGCGCGGCGAGTGCCGCGCCGACGTCGCCCGCCGCGAGGCCGAGGAAGAGGCCGGCTGCCCGGTGGGCGAGCTGATCGAGCTGCATACCTACTACCCGAGCCCGGGCGCCTGCGACGAGCGGGTCACCCTGTTCTGCGGGCTCATCGACAGCCAGGGCCTGGGCGGCATTCACGGCCTCGACGAGGAGCACGAGGACATCCGCGTGCAGGTGATGCCCTTCGCCCGGGCCTGGGAACTCATGCGGGCCGGAAGACTCGACAATGCCATGTGCCTGATCGCCTTCCACTGGCTGGCGGCGGAGCGGGCCTCATTGCGAGCGAGGAGGTAGCGTGTCGAGAAACGCCTATGTGACTGACCTGAAGACCCTGCAGGGCGAGTGCACCGCCAACTACGTGCGGCTGACCCGTCTGCTGGGCGACATGGAGGTCGGCGAGACGCGCGAGGTGGAGCTGGTCAGCCATGGGCGCCGAGTCGGCGCGCTGTGCCTGGAGCTCCTCGAGCGAGCGCCCTACACCAGCATCGTGCGGGTCTCCCAGCGGGGCGTGCTCGACGGCGTGCTCGAATCGCCGCGCATGCGCGTGCACCTCTATCACGACGTGCGCATGGCCGAGGTCAACGACTTCCAGCGCCAGCGCCACTTCGATGGCCGCTACCGCTATCCCAACGCGCGCATGCACCAGCCCGACGAGAAGCTGCAGCTCAATCGTTTCCTGGGCGAATGGCTCGACCACGGCCTGGCCCACGGCCACTCCATGGACCTGCCCGAACTCCCTTGAACCTTCTGCCACTCCCAAGGCCCCGCCAGAGGGCCGTCATCAAGGACGCCCCGGCTCGATGCGACTGATCCAGATCACCGACTGTCATCTCCACGCCGATGCCCAGGCGCGCTCGCGCACCGGCCTGCCCCATCGCCAGCTCGAGCGCGTGGTGGCCGCCGCCGCCGGCCTGCGGCCCGACATGGTGCTGATGACCGGCGACATCAGCGAGGATCGCACCGCCGCCTCCTACGCCGAGGCAGAGCGACTGCTGGCGCCGCTGGCGTGCCCCTGGTTCTGGCTGCCCGGCAATCACGACGAGCCCGGCCTGATGGCCGACTGCCGGCCCTTCCACGAGACCCTGGACCTGGGCCGGCGCCGCCTGCTGCTGCTCGACACCCAGCGCATCGGTCAGGAGGCCGGCGAGCTCGGCGAGGCCCGGCTGACGGCCCTGGCGGAGCGCCTCGCCGAGGACGACCGGCCGACGCTCGTGGCCATGCATCATCCGCCGGTGGCGGTGGGCTCCGCCTGGATGGACGCGCTCGGCCTGACCGACGCCGACGCCTTCTGGGACGTCGTGGCCGGTCATGCGCACGTCGAGGCGGTGATCTGCGGGCATATCCATCAGGCCTTCGTCGGCCGTGGCCCCGAGAGCGCTGGCGGCGTGCCCGTCTACGGTTGCCCCTCGTCCAGCGACCAGTTCCTGCCCGGCGCCGAGGACTTCGCCGTGGACGAGGCCTCGCGCCCCGGCTTCCGGGTCATCGATCTGACGCGGGAAGGCCTCTCCACCTGGGTCGAGCGCGTCGACCTCTGAGGGAAAAGGCCAATAGCGCTTTTGCGTCTAAAAAGATAGATATTAATTCTTTTACGTTATTATTGCTTGGGCGGTAACCTGCGGCGCATGATCCTTTTTCCGCCCATGTCATGCGAGGTAGCCGGGCCATGAACAGTCTTCATGCACCGACACGCGAGAGTGCCGTCACGGCCGAAGGCAGCAGTGCCGCTGCCGGTCTGACGCCGCGGCGGCTGACGCATCTGCAGCAGCTGGAAGCCGAGTCCATCCACATCATCCGCGAGGTGGCGGCCGAGTTCGCCAACCCGGTGATGCTCTACTCCATCGGCAAGGACTCCTCGGTGATGCTGCACCTGGCGCGCAAGGCCTTCTATCCCGGGTCGCCGCCGTTCCCGCTGATGCACGTCAACACCACCTGGAAGTTCCGCGAGATGATCGAGTTCCGCGACCGCATGGCCGCGGAATCCGGCATGGAGCTGATCGAGCACATCAACCAGGAAGGCGTCGAGGCGGGCATCAACCCCTTCGATCACGGCTCCAGCGGCTACACCGACGTGATGAAGACCCAGTCGCTCAAGCAGGCGCTGGACAAGTACGGCTTCGATGCCGCCTTCGGCGGCGCGCGCCGCGACGAAGAGGCCAGCCGCGCCAAGGAGCGTGTGTTCTCCTTCCGCGACAAGCATCACCGCTGGGACCCGAAGAACCAGCGTCCCGAGCTGTGGAACCTCTACAACGCCCGCGTCAACAAGGGCGAGTCGATCCGCGCCTTCCCGCTCTCCAACTGGACCGAGCTGGACATCTGGCAGTACATCTACCTCGAGTCGATCCCGATCGTGCCGCTGTACTTCTCCGCGCCGCGTCCGGTGGTCGAGCGCGACGGCATGCAGATCATGGTCGACGACGACCGCCTGCCGCTCGAGGAGGGCGAGGTGCCGGAAGAGAAGTGGGTGCGTTTCCGCACGCTCGGCTGCTACCCGCTGACCGGCGCGGTGGAGTCCACCGCCACCACGCTGCCCGAGATCATCCAGGAAATGCTGCTGACCCGCACCAGCGAGCGCAGCGGCCGCGCCATCGACCACGACCAGGCCGGCTCGATGGAGAAGAAGAAGCGCGAGGGGTATTTCTAAACATGTCACATCAGTCCGAACTCATCGCCGACAACATCGAGCAGTACCTGCACGAGCACGAGAACAAGGACCTGCTGCGCTTCATTACCTGCGGCAGCGTCGACGACGGCAAGTCGACCCTGATCGGCCGGCTGCTGCACGACTCCAAGATGATCTTCGACGATCAGCTGGCGGCCATCACCCAGGCGTCGAAGAAGAGCGGCACCACCGGGGAAGAGGTGGATCTGGCGCTGCTGGTCGACGGCCTGCAGTCCGAGCGGGAGCAGGGCATCACCATCGACGTGGCCTATCGCTTCTTCTCCACCGACAAGCGCAAGTTCATCATCGCCGACACCCCGGGCCACGAGCAGTACACCCGCAACATGGCCACCGGCGCGTCCACCGCCGGCCTGGCGGTGATCCTGATCGACGCCCGCTACGGCGTGCAGACCCAGACCAAGCGCCACAGCTTCATCGCCGACCTGGTGGGCATCCGCCACCTGGTGATCGCGGTCAACAAGATGGACCTGGTCGAGTACAGCCAGGCGCGCTTCGACGAGATCGTCGCCGAGTACCGCGCCTTCGCCGAGCAGCTGGGCGCCGACGACATCCGCTTCGTGCCGCTGTCCGCGCTGAAGGGCGACAACGTCGTCAACCAGAGCGAGACCATGGGCTGGTACGACGGCCCGGCGCTGCTCGAGCTGCTCGAGAGCGTCGAGGTCCGCGCCGACCACAACCTCACCGACCTGCGCCTGCCGGTGCAGTACGTGAACCGCCCGAACCTGGACTTCCGCGGCTACGCCGGCACCCTGGAAGCGGGCGTGCTGCGCCCCGGCCAGGCGGTCAAGGTGCTGCCGTCCGGCAAGACCTCCACGGTCGAGCGCATCGTCACCTTCGACGGCGACCTGGACGACGCCTACCCGGGGCAGGCGATCACCGTGACCCTCGCCGACGAGATCGACATCTCCCGCGGCGACTGGATCGTGGCCGCCGATGCCGAGGTGACCGAGGCCGCGGCCTTCGACGCCGACATCGTGTGGATGAGCGAGCAGGCCCTCGAGCCGGGTCGCCAGGTCGACATCCGCCTCGCCGGCCGCTCGGTGGCGGGCAACGTCGACACCATTCACTACCAAGTGGACGTCAACACCCTGGAGCAGCATCAGGCCGAGCGCCTGGAGCTCAACGCCATCGCCCGCTGCCGCGTGGCGCTGACCGGCGAAGTGCCGATCGACAGCTACGACCGCAGCCCGGGCACCGGCAGCTTCATCGTCATCGACCGGCTGTCCAACATCACCGTGGGCGCGGGCATGATCCGCGGCGCTGCCGAGGCCGGCAGCGTGGCCGCGGGCGATGTCGACTGGGCCGGCTTCGAGGTCGAGCTCAACGCCCTGGTGCGCAAGTACTTCCCGCACTGGGAGGCCAAGGACATCAGCCAGCTGCTCGGCCGTTGATGCCCTGATCCGCCCTGCGGATAACACGAGGCCCCATCGCGCAAGCGACGGGGCCTCGTTGCTTTCAGGGCATGAAGGCACGGGCTTTTATGGGGTCAGACCCCGGCCAAGCCGCCAGGCCCGTCATGGTGCACTTCGCCCGCCGTATCGCCGCCGCCGGGGTCTGACCCCCATGGCGGCAGCCGAAAGCGGTATCAGCGTGGCCGGTTGGCGACCAGCACCGCGCGGCGCGGCGCGGGGTGGCCCTCGCGAGTCCTGGTCGGATCGTCGGGGTCGAGGAAGTCGGCCAGCGACTGGAAGGTCATCCACTCGGTGGCGCGCTGCTCGTCCAGCGAGGTGTCGGCCTCGTCGACCACCCGCACGTTGTCGAAGCCGGCGCGCTCGAGCCACTGGCACAGCGCGGCGGAGGAGGGCAGGAAGTAGACGTTGGGCATGGCGGCGTAGCGGTCGCCCGGCAGCAGCACCGTGGTGGCGTCGCCCTCGACCACCAGGGTCTCCAGCACCAGCTCGCCGCCTGGGCGCAGCGCGGCCTTGAGCTGGGCCAGATGCTCCAGCGGCGAGGGGCGGTGGTAGAGCACGCCCATCGAGAACACGGTGTCGAAGAAGGCCAGCGCCTCAGGCACGTCCTCGATGCCCACCGGCAGGAAGTGAACCGCACCGTCATCGGCGTCGCCGACGAAGTGGCGCACCGCCTGGAACTGCCAGTAGAAGCGCGGCGAGGGGTCGATCACCAGCACGAAGCCGGCGCCGTCGCCGGCCATGCGCCAGGCGTGATAGCCGTTGCCGCCGCCCACGTCGAGCACCCGCCGGCCGGCCAGCGGCGCCAGGTGCGGCGCCACCCGCTGCCATTTCCAGTCGGAGCGCCATTCGGTGTCGATGGTCACGCCGCCGAGCTTGTATGGCCCCTTGCGCCACGGCGCCAGCACGCGCAGCAGGCTCTCGCTCTGGCGGCGGCGCGAGGCGTCCAGCTCGGCGTCCACCGTGACGTGGTCGGCGTCGAGGCGCACCTCGCGCCGTTCCGGCAGCGGCGGCAGCTTGGCCACCGCCTTCTCCCAGGCCGGCAGGTCGCCGAAGCGCGAGCGGTCGAGGCCGCGGGCCAGCTGCTCGGGCAGCCGGGCCAGCCAGGTGTCGAGCCCCTGATCGAGGAAGGCCCGGTAGAGCGGGCGATGGGCATCGGGAATCGGCACGTCAGTCTTCCTTGAAGGCGATCAGCGAGGCGAAGTTCAGGTACTGGAACCACACCAGCGAGCGCGAGAAGCCGGCGCGGGCCAGCCGCTCCTTGTGCGCGTCCAGGGTGTCCGGCACCAGCACGTTCTCCAGCGCGGTGCGCTTCTGACTGATTTCCAGGTCGCTGTAGCCGTTGGCGCGCTTGAAGTCGTGGTAGCGCTCCACCAGCCAGGCGTTCTCCTGCTCGTCGGCGGCCTTGATCTTCTCCGAGAGCACCAGCACGCCGCCGGGCTCCAGAGCCTCATAGAGCCGGGCGATCACGGCGTCGCGATCTTCCGGCGCCAGGAACTGCAGGGTGAAGTTGAGCAGGATCATCCCCGACGGCGCGTAGTCGAGGACGCGGATATCGCCCTCGATCACCGTCAGGTCGTGATCCGGGCTCTCGGTGGCCAGCGTCTCGCGGGCGCGCTCGACCATGGCCGGGGACAGGTCTACCCCGGTATAGCGAAAGGCCGCCGGCGGCAGCTGACCGGCCAGGGCGAGTCCGGAGGCGCCCAGCGAGCAGCCCAGGTCATAGACGTGGCCGCCGTGACGCAGGTGTCGCCGGGCCAGCGGGCCGAGCATGGCCAGTATCTGGCCATAGCCCGGCACCGAACGCCGGATCATGTCGGGGAAGCAGGAGACCACCCGCTCGTCGAATGAAAAGCGCGCCACCCGGTCCAGGGGTGTGGAAAAGATGGCGTCACGGTAAGATGCGTCACTCATATCGCAGGGATTCATGGGCTGGAAGCCCGACATTCTACTCCCCTGTTGTCGGCTACACGACAGGATGTCCAGGAGAAATTCCATGAGCCATACCCCCATCGATCAGCAGAGGGCCTGGTGTGCCCTCGCCGAGCATGCCGCGGGCATGGGGCGCCGGCACCTGCGCGACCTCTTCGACGAGCAGCCGAGCCGCTACGAGACCTTCGGCCGTAGCGCCGCGGGTCTGACCCTCGACCTTTCCAAGCAGCGTTGGACCGACCAGACCCTCGAGCTGCTGCTCGACCTGGCCCGCGAGGCCGACGTGCCCGAGGCGATCCGCGGCCTGCTGGCCGGCGAGCGCGTCAATCGCAGCGAGGACCGTCCGGCGCTGCACACCGCCCTGCGCCTGCCCGCCGACGCCCGCCTCGAGGTCGAGGGCCAGGATCTGGTCGCCTCGGTCCACGCTACCCTGGATCGCATGGAGGCCATGGTCGAGCGCTTCCACAACGGCCAGTGGCGCGGCGCCACCGGCAAGCCGATCCGCGACGTGGTCAACCTCGGGGTCGGCGGCTCCGATCTGGGGCCGCTGATGGTCACCCATGCCCTGGCCGACTATCGTCCCGACGTCGAGCAGCACATCGACGTGCACTTCGCCTCGACCATGGACGGCTCCCAGCTGGCCGACTATCTGGCGCGGCTGAATCCCGAGACCACGCTGTTCGTGCTGTCGTCGAAGTCCTTCACCACCATCGACACCCTGTCCAATGCGCGCACCGCGCGGGACTGGCTCAAGGCGCGGCTGCTGGGCGGCGCTCGCCAGGAGGGCGTCGACGAGGCGCTGCTGATGCGCCAGCACTTCATCGGCGTCTCGGCGAGCCCCGAGAAGATGAGCGAATGGGGCATCGCCGACGATCACCAGCTGGAGTTCTGGGAATGGGTCGGCGGGCGCTACTCGCTGTGGGGCGCCATCGGCCTGCCCATTGCCCTGGTGGTGGGCATGGAGCACTTCCGCGGCCTGCTGGCCGGCGCCCACGAGATGGACCGCCACTTCCGCGAGGCGGAGCTTGCCGACAACCTGCCGGTACTGCTGGCACTGGCCGGCATCTGGAACGTCAACTTCCTCGACATCCGCGCCCACTCCATCCTGCCCTACGACGGCCGGCTCGAGTATTTCGCCGCCTACCTCGAGCAGCTGGAGATGGAGTCCAACGGCAAATCGGTGACCCACGACGGCGAGAGCGTGAGCTACTCCACCTGCCCGGTGCTGTGGGGCCAGCTCGGGCCCAACGCCCAGCACGCCTTCTATCAGCTGCTGCACCAGGGCACCCAGGCCGTGGAGTGCGATTTCATCGCGCCCAAGGTGCGCTACGACGACGTGCCGGATCCGGCCACCCGCGACCACCTGATGGGCCAGCACCGGCTGACGCTCGCCAACTGCTTCGCCCAGTCCCGGGCGCTGATGCTCGGCGACGCCGCCGTGGCCGACGACGAGGACGGTCCGCGCCCGGGCCACCGTCGCTATCGCGGCAACCAGCCCTCCAGCACCCTGCTGCTGGATCGCCTCACGCCCCGGACCCTGGGCGCGCTGGTGGCGCTCTACGAGCACAAGGTGTTCGTGCAGGCGACGATCTGGGACATCAATCCCTTCGACCAGTGGGGCGTGGAGCTGGGCAAGACCATGGCCGGCGAGACCCAGCGCATCCTCCAGCACGAGGCCGGGCTCGAGGGCATGGACGACTCCACCCGCGGCCTGATCGAGGCGGTATGGGCGGCCGAGCCCCGGGCGGACGCGTGAGCGTCATGGTGCCCGTTCCTCGTGCCGGGCTGGCCATTTATACAGGGGTTCGGGTATGCTGAGCGCCGCTCTGCCGCGCGAGCCGGCCAGCGGCGTGCTCTACCTGCACGGCTTCAACAGCGGCGCCGCCTCGCCCAAGGCGGCGCTGATGCGCGAGGCCTGCGAGACGCTCGGCCTGCCCTGCGCCGCGCCGGACCTGCCGCATCGCCCCGAGCGGGCCCTGGAAGCGGCCGAGGCCCGGCTCGGTGAGCTGGGCGATCGGCCGCTGGTGGTCGGCAGTTCACTGGGTGGCTTTCTGGCCACGGTGCTCGCCGAGCGCCATGATCTGCCGGCGGCGCTGATCAATCCGGCGGTGGCGCCGGCGCGGCTGGTCGAGGCCTGGATCGGCGAGGTCTTCGTCAACCCCTACCACGGCCAGCGCTTCACGGTGGACATCGCCCATCGGCGGGGGCTGGAGACGCTGGCGGTTGAGCGGGTCACGCCGGCACGCTATCTGCTGCTGCTGGGCACCGCCGACGAGACCCTGGACGCCGCCGACGCCTTCGCGCTCTATCGCGGCGCCCGGACGATCCTCGAGCCCGGCGGCGATCACGGTTTCTCGACGCTGGCCGACTACCTGCCGGCGATCTTCGCCCAGGGCGGCCATGCCCTGGAAGCCGGGCGGGTGGCGCCCCGCGGCTGAGCGTGCGGATTCGAACATGCATAGGACACAGACGACGCCATGACCCAATACAGTGCCAGCTCGATCGAGGTGCTCGCCGGGCTCGAACCGGTGCGGAAGCGCCCCGGGATGTACACCGACACCGCGCGCCCCAACCATCTGGTGCAGGAGGTCATCGACAACAGCGTCGACGAGGCGCTGGCCGGCCACGCAAAGAAGATCGGCGTGCGGCTGTTCGAGGACGGCGGCGTCGAGGTCAGCGACGACGGGCGTGGCATGCCCATCGACATCCACCCGGAGCACGGCGTCTCCGGCATCGAGCTGATCATGACCAAGCTTCACGCCGGCGGAAAGTTCTCCAACTCGAGCTACCGCTTCTCGGGCGGCCTGCACGGGGTCGGCGTCTCGGTGGTCAACGCGCTCTCCAAGCGCCTCGAGGTCGAGGTGCTCAAGGGCGGGGAGCGCCACGGCATGGCCTTCGAGCACGGCGAGCTGGCCTCGCCGCTGGAGGTGATCGGCAGCGCCGCCAAGCGCGCTACCGGCACCATCCTGCGCTTCTGGCCGGAGGCCAGCTACTTCGACTCGCCGAAGCTGTCGCTGTCGCGGCTCAAGCACCTGCTGCGCGCCAAGGCGGTGCTGTGCCCGGGGCTCGAGGTCTCGCTGACCGAGGGCGACGGCACCCGGAGCGTGTGGCAGTTCGAGGACGGTCTGCGCGATTACCTGGCACAGGCCACCGACGGCTATGAGGTGCTGCCGGCCTCGCCCTTCGTCGGCCACTTCGCCGACGAGGAGCACGGCGTCGACTGGGCCGTGCAGTGGCTGCCGGAGGGCGGCGAGCCGCTGCTCGAGAGCTACGTCAACCTGATCCCCACGCCCCAGGGCGGCACCCACGTCAACGGCCTGCGGGCCGGGCTGCTCGAGGCGCTGCGCGAGTTCTGCGACTACCGAAGCCTGCTGCCGCGCGGCGTCAAGCTGACCGCCGAAGACCTCTGGGAGCGAGTCTCCTTCGTGCTCTCGGTGAAGATGCTCGACCCGCAGTTCGCCGGCCAGACCAAGGAGCGACTGTCGTCGCGCACCGTGGCGGGCTTCGTCTCCGGGGTGGTCAAGGACGCCTTCTCGCTGTGGCTCAACCACCACGTCGACCAGGCCGAGGCGCTGGCCGAGCTCGTCATCAGCGCCGCCCAGCGTCGTCAGAAGAGCGCCAAGAAGGTAGCGCGCAAGAAGGTCACCTCCGGCCCCGCGCTGCCCGGCAAGCTGGCCGACTGTTCCGGCCAGGATCCGGCGGCCAGCGAGCTGTTCCTGGTCGAGGGCGACTCGGCCGGCGGCAGCGCCAAGCAGGCCCGCGACCGCGATACCCAGGCCATCCTGCCGCTGCGCGGCAAGATCCTGAACACCTGGGAGGTGGAGTCCCACGACATCTACGGCTCCCAGGAAGTCCACGACATCGCCGTGGCGGTCGGCATGGACCCGGGCAGCGACGATCTGGGCAAGCTGCGCTATCACAAGATCTGCATCCTCGCCGACGCCGACTCCGACGGCCTGCACATCGCCACGCTGCTGTGTGCGCTGTTCGTGCGCCACTTCCCGGCGCTGGTCGATGCCGGCCACGTCTTCGTCGCCATGCCGCCGCTGTACCGCATCGACCTGGGCAAGGAGGTCTTCTACGCCCTGGACGAAAGCGAGAAGGCGGCGATCCTCAAGCGCCTCGAAGGCAAGCGCGGCACGCCCAACGTGCAGCGCTTCAAGGGCCTCGGCGAGATGAGCCCGCTGCAGCTGCGCGAGACCACCATGGCCGCCGATACCCGCCGGCTGGTGCAGCTGACCCGGGAGGAGGGCGACGGCACCCTCGAGATGATGGACATGCTGCTGGCCCGCAAACGCGCCTCCGACCGCAAGAGCTGGCTAGAAGATTACGGCAACCTCGCCGAGATCGAGGTGTGAGCTGGAAGCTTGAAGCCGGAAGCTGGAAGAAAGCCCGCAATGTTCCGGGGGCAACTTCCAGCTTCAAGCTTTCAGCTTCGAGCTTTTCCAGAACGTATCGTGCGGGCACGGCCCGCGAAGTTTCCATGATGGCAGATAGGGCCCCGAACCCATGACCATGGATATCCAGGTGGCGGAGGGCGACGTCGAGCGCCTGTCCCTCCGCGAGTACACCGAGAAGGCGTACCTCGACTACTCGATGTACGTCATCCTCGACCGGGCGTTGCCGCATATCGGCGACGGCATGAAGCCGGTCCAGCGGCGTATCGTCTACGCCATGCGCGAGCTGGCGCTGAACGCCAACGCCAAGTACAAGAAGTCGGCGCGCACCGTCGGCGACGTGCTCGGCAAGTTCCACCCCCACGGCGACAGCGCCTGCTACGAGGCCATGGTGCTGATGGCGCAGCCGTTCAGCTATCGCTATCCGCTGGTGGACGGCCAGGGCAACTGGGGCAGCCCCGACGACCCCAAGTCCTTCGCCGCCATGCGCTACACCGAGGCGCGGCTGTCCAAGTTCAGCGAGACGCTGCTCAGCGAGCTGGGGCAGGGCACCGTGGACTGGACCGCCAACTTCGACGGCACCATGCAGGAGCCGGTGGTGCTGCCCTCGCGGCTGCCCCACGTGCTGCTCAACGGCGGCACCGGTATCGCCGTGGGCATGGCCACCGATATCCCGCCGCACAACGTGGGCGAGGTGGTCGAGGCCACCTGCCACCTGCTGCGCCATCCCGAGGCCACCACCGTCGATCTGATGGAGCGCCTGCCGGGGCCGGACTTCCCCACTGCCGCCGAGGTCATCACCCCGCATCGCGAGCTGCGCAAGATCTACGAGAGCGGCCGCGGCTCGGTGAAGATGCGCGCCCGCTACGGCCTGGAGGAGGGCAGCGTGGTGATCTCCGCGCTGCCCTACCAGGTCAGCGGCGCCAAGGTGCTCGAGCAGATCGCCGCCCAGATGCAGGCCAAGAAGCTGCCCATGGTGGCCGACCTGCGCGACGAGTCGACCCACGAGGAGCCCACCCGGCTGGTCATCGAGCCGCGCTCAAACCGGGTCGACATCGAGGCGCTGATGGCGCACCTGTTCGCCACCACCGACCTCGAGAAGAACGTGCGCGTCAACATGAACGTGATCGGCCTCGACGGCCGGCCGCGGGTCATGCCGCTGCCCGACCTGCTCGGCGAGTGGCTGCGCTTCCGCCGCAGCACCGTGCGCCGGCGCCTCGAGCATCGCCTGGGCAAGGTCCAGGATCGCCTGCACATCCTCGAGGGCCTGCTCACGGCCTACCTCAACATCGACGAGGTGATCCGCATCATCCGCGAGGAGGACGAGCCCAAGGCCGCGCTGATCGAGGCCTTCGGGCTCAGCGAGCGCCAGGCCGAGGCGATCCTCGAGCTGCGCCTGCGCCACCTGGCCAAGCTCGAGGAGATGAAGATCCGCGGCGAGCAGGACGACCTCGAGGCCGAGCGCGCCCGCCTGGAGGAGCTGCTCGGCTCCGAGGCCGCGCTGACCGACCTGATCGAGGAAGAGCTGCGCCAGGCCGCCGCGGACTACGGCGACGCGCGTCGCTCGCCGCTGGTCGAGCGCGAGGAGGCCAAGGCGCTGTCCGAGGTCGAGCTGCTCGGCGCCGACCCGATCACCGTGGTGCTCTCCGAGAAGGGCTGGATCCGCGCCGCCAAGGGCCACGAGATCGATCCCGAGGGGCTCTCCTACAAGGCCGGCGACCGCTTCCACCTGGCCGCCCGCGGCAAGACCAACCAGCCGCTGGTGCTGCTCGACGACACCGGCCGCGCCTATACGTTGAGCGCCCACAACCTGCCCAGCGCGCGCAGCCAGGGCGAGCCGGTCACCGGCCGGGTCAACGTGGCCGCCGGCGCCCACATGGCCGGGGTGCTGCTGGCGCCACCGACCACCCGCTACCTGCTGGCCACCGACGGTGGTTACGGCTTCGTCGCCCACCTCGAGGCGCTGACCGCCAAGAACAAGGCCGGCAAGGCGGTGCTCAGCGTGCCCCAGGGCTGCAACGTGGTCGCGCCGCGGGCGGTGCCGGAAGGGGAAGGCGTCAGCGTGGCGGCGGTCTCCAACGAGGGGCGGCTGCTGGTGTTCCCGCTCGACCAGCTGCCGGAGATGGCCAAGGGCAAGGGCAACAAGATGCTCGACATCCCCGGCGCTCGGGCCGCGCGGCGCGAGGAGTTCCTGCGCGACCTGACGCTGCTGGCACCCGGCGATACCCTGGTGGTGCACGCCGGCAAGCGCAAGCTGACGCTCAAGGCCGACGATCTCGACTACTATCGAGGCGAGCGCGGCCGGCGCGGCAGCAAGCTGCCCCGGGGCCTGCAGAAGGTCGATCGACTCGAAAGCTTGAAGCAGGAAGCTTGAAGCGTGAAGAAAACCCGGCTCGGCGCTGGAAACCGGCACACTTCCGGCTTCCAGCTTCGAGCTTCTAGCTATCGGGGTTGCAATGACTAGACGACTACTCATCCGCGCCACCGGCGCCGCCCAGCCCGGTCAGCTGGCCGGCCTGGGCCGCGCCCTGGCCCAGAGCGGCGCGCGGCTGCTGGACATCAACCAGAGCGTGACCTTCGGCATCGTGTCGCTGGAGGCCCTGGTGGGGCTCGACCGCGACAGCGACCTGGAAGGCGCGCTGTCCGCCGCCGGCGATCGGCTGGGGCTCGACGTCCAGGCGATCCAGGTCGGCGCCGAGGACTATCACCGCTGGAGCGTGCAGGCCAGCCAGCCGCGGCTGATCCTGACTCTGCTGGCGCCTCATCTGCCGGCCGGCATCCTGGCCGAGGTCGGCGCGCTGACCGCCGAGCAGGGCCTGACCGTGGAGCTGATCCACCGGCTCTCCGGCCGTGAGCCGCTGGACGGCGGCGTGCCCGGCGAGCATGACGCCATCCAGGGCGCCTGCGTGGAGTGCTGGCTGCGCGGCGACAACGTCGATCTCGAGGCCCTGCGCGAGAAGGCGCTGGCGCTGGGCGCGGCCCACGGCGTCGACATCGCCCTGCAGGAAGATTCCATCTGGCGCCGCCATCGCCGGCTGGTGTGCTTCGACATGGATTCGACCCTGATCCAGGCCGAGGTGATCGACGAGCTGGCGCGCCGCCACGGCGTCTTTGAGGAGGTGGCCGAGGTCACCGAGCGGGCCATGCGCGGCGAGCTGGACTTCCAGCAGAGCTTCCGCGAGCGCATGAGCAAGCTCCGCGGCCTCGACGAGTCGGTACTGGCCGAGATCGCCGAGGCACTGCCGCTGATGGACGGGCTGGAGCGGCTGATGAGCCAGCTCAAGCGGCTCGGCTATCGCACCGCGATCCTCTCCGGCGGCTTCACCTACTTCGCTCACTACCTGCAGGAGCGCCTCGGCTTCGACGAAGTTCACGCCAACGAGCTGGTGATCGAGGACGGCAAGGTGACCGGCGAGGTGCGCGAGCCGATCGTCGACGCCGACCGCAAGGCCGAGCTGCTGTACCGGATCGCCGAGCGCGAGGGGCTCTCCATGGAGCAGACCATCGCCGTGGGCGACGGCGCCAACGATCTGAAGATGCTGGCCGCGGCCGGCCTCGGCATCGCCTTCCGTGCCAAGCCGCTGGTACGCCAGCAGGCCCGGCACTCGCTCTCGACCCTGGGGCTGGACGCGGTGCTCTACCTGATCGGCTACCGTCAGGGGGACCTGGAGGAGCGTTGAGGCGGTTTTCGCTGGCGTCGTCGGCTCAGTCGGGGTAGCGTCGAAGGAGGCTCACGACAATGACAAGGAATGCGCCATGCCTCAGCCCAGCTACACGCCGGAACTGCTAGACGAACTCAAGATGCTTGGTCTGTTCAATCCGAACAATCATCAGGAGGGCATCAAGGTGCACTCCAGCGCCGAGCCGGCGATGATCGAGGCCGCACGGCGTCTGCATCGCAAGGGCCTGGTGACACAGGACGATGGCGGCTATCTCACCGCCACCGGCCAGGAGGCCGCCGAGCATGCCCGCGACCTGCTGACCCTGCTCGGCACGGCAGATGCCACGACCTGAATGACGGCCCGTCGGCCGGCGAGAGTTGACAAGGCGTCCGCGGGCTGATTTTCTAGAGAGCATGAACATGACATCGTACAGCCTCGTCCTCGACCTACGACTACTAGCCCGCCGCTGAGCGCGCCGGGCGATGCCGTCTGCATCGCCCATCTGTCTAGGTCGAATTCGAGGTTGTCACATGTCCCGCACCGCTACCGTCATTCCCATGAACATTGCCCCTGTCTGTGTCGTACGCGCCGCCCGACCGGTCCGTGGGGTCGCGATGGTCATGACCGAACACTTCGACGACGCCCCGACTGCCTTACGGCAGTCGGGGCGTCGCCGTTTCTGAATCCGATAAACGCTCCGGGAGAACGCCGCCATGATGCTCGATAACCCCTCCGCCAAGTACCGTCCCTTCGTGGCCGTCGACCTGCCCGACCGCCAGTGGCCGAGCAAGCGCATCGAGACGCCGCCCCAGTGGTGCGCCGTCGACCTGCGCGACGGCAACCAGGCGCTGATCGATCCCATGGACCAGGAGCGCAAGCAGCGCTTGTTCGACCTGCTGGTGAAGATCGGCTTCAAGCAGATCGAGGTGGGCTTCCCCTCGGCCTCCCAGACCGACTTCGACTTCGTGCGTTCGCTGATCGAAGACGACAAGGTGCCGGAAGACGTCACCATCCAGGTGCTCACCCAGGCGCGCCCGCACCTGATCGATCGTACCTTCGAGGCGCTCAAGGGAGCGAGGAACGCTGTCGTCCACGTCTATAACGCCACCGATCCGGTGTTTCGCCGCGTGGTGTTCAACGTCAGCAAGCCCGAGTGCATCCAGATCGCGGTGGACGCCACCACCCGCATCCGCGAACACATGACGGCGGCCCCGGAGACCCACTGGACCTTCCAGTACTCGCCGGAGCTGTTCTCCACCACCGAGATGGACTTCGCGGTGGAGATCGTCGATGCCGTGGAGGCCACCTTCGGCGCCAGCGCCGACAAGCCGATGATCGTCAATCTGCCGGCCACCGTGGAGTGCGCCACGCCGAACAACTACGCCGACCAGGTGGAGTGGTTCTGCCGCCACGTCGCCAAGCGCGATCATCTGATCGTCAGCGTGCATCCGCACAACGACCGCGGCACCGGCGTGGCCGCCGCCGAGCTCGCGGTGATGGCCGGCGCCGACCGCGTCGAGGGCTGCCTGTTCGGCAACGGCGAGCGCACCGGCAACGTCGACCTCGTCACCCTGGCCATGAACCTCTACACCCAGGGCGTGCACCCGAACCTCGACTTCTCCAACATCACGCCGATCATGCGCGAGGTGGAGTACTGCAACCAGCTGCCCGTGCACCCGCGCCATCCCTATGTCGGCGATCTGGTGTTCACCGCCTTCTCCGGCTCCCACCAGGATGCGATCAAGAAGGGTATGGCCGAGCGTCGTGAGCACCCCGATGCCGTCTGGGCGGTGCCCTACCTGCCGATCGATCCGCTCGACGTGGGCCGCAGCTACGAGGCGGTGATCCGCGTCAACAGCCAGTCCGGCAAGGGCGGCGTCTCCTATCTGCTCGAGCAGGAGCACGGCATCGAGCTGCCGCGCCGCCTGTCGATCGAGTTCAGCCAGGTGGTGCAGGAAGTGGCCGATCGGCTGGGCAAGGAGATCACCTCCGAGATGATCTACCAGGCCTTCGTCGACGAGTACCTCGAGCAGCGCGAGCCCTTCGCCCTGATCAGCCATCGCATGTCCTCCGAGCCGGACAGCCCCACCGTGACCCTCGACGCGACCGTCGAGGAAGGCGGCGAGCGCCGCGTCATCCAGGGCCAGGGCAACGGTCCGCTGGCGGCCTTCGTCAAGGCGCTGGCCGGCGAGGGCCATGACGTCGAGATCATCGACTACCACGAGCACTCCCGCGGCCAGGGCGCCGATGCCGAGGCGATTGCCTACGTGGAGGTACGCGTCAACGGCGAGGCGGTGTTCGGCGTCGGCACCGACGAGAGCATCACCAGCGCCTCGATCAAGGGCGTACTGAGCGCGATCAACCGCAAGCACTCCACCGAGGAGCCGGCGGCCAACGTGACCGCCGAAACGCTGGCCTGATCGCCCCCGGCTCGCCGAGCCGGCATCGCGTCATCGCCCACCCCGTCGAGTTCGCTCGGCGGGGTTTTTTCGTGGCGTCCCCCGTCGGTGCGATCAGGCCGAGGCGCTCGCACCGGCCCGGCATTCGCTGGGCGTGAGGCCGAACTCGCGCTTGAAGGCGGTCGCGAAGTTGGGGGCGCGGGTATAGCCGGCCAGTGCGGCGGCCGCCTCGACGCTGGCACCCTCGCGGGTCAGGGCATCGCGGGCCAGCGTCAGGTGGTGGCGGCGCAGGAAGCGCCCGAGGGATTCGCCCTGCTGAGCGCGGAAGCGGCGCTGAAGGTTGCTCACGCTCATGCCCAGTCGCCGGGCCAGGTCGTCCTGGGTGGCACCCCGGGCCTGGCCGTCGTCGACCAGTGCCATCAGCCGTGCCAGGCGGCGGTCGACGGGGGCGCTGTGCGATGCCTCGAGCCGCTGAGGAAGCGGCGTCGGCGGGCGCGCCACGGCCAGCGCCTCGCCGGCCAGCGCCATGGCAAAGCCGCTCAGCTGCAGATGATGGGCGGCATCGTCTCGCGTCAGCCGTTCCGGCGTGAACAGCTGTGCCGCCAGGGCGAGCAGGCCCGGTGACGGTGTCCATTGGCTCAGGTGAGGCATGGCGCCTTGAAGCAGTCCCGAGTGGCCGTGACGTGCCAGCCAGTGCGGCGACAGGCCGAGGGTCAGGGTGCGCTCGAAGCCGCCGGCCTGTCCCAGGCGGGCGAAGGTCGTGGCCCGAGGCAGGGCGGCCACCAGGCCGGTCGCGTTCCCCCCGGGCCCCAGGAAGATCTCATGGGTGCCGTAGCGCACCCGGGCCGCGCCATCGATCACCAGGGCGATCTTGAGACCGGCCGGCAGTTCCGCCCGACTGGTAAGGCCGAAGCGGTCGCGGACCTCGGCCAGCCGCAGCCGCATGCCCGGCTGTAGCTCGGCGACGCGCATATGGCCGTCGAGCAGGGCGGTTCGCCGATCCCAGTTCGGGGCGTCGAGCCGCTGATGGCGCACCAGCGGCGCGGACAGGTCGCGTAGCTGCCTGGCGTCGATGCCGTGATTGAAGGCGGGTTCTCCCATGGGGTTTTCTCTCGTCGACAGGTGTCGCGGGCGTATCGCCGAGGTGTCGGTTCGCCGCGTTTGCAAAGCCATTCGCCCGAGGCGCAAAGGCGGTGGCCAGGAACCGCTGACATAATGCGCTTCCGTCGCTAGTGTAACGCATTCTCATTTATGGGTGGCGTGCGAGCGGCTCGAAGGTACGACAAGGGAACGCGACATGATCATACGAGAAGGCTACACCTTCCGCTCCACGGCGCTGCTGGGCGGCACGCTGGCCCTGATGGGGATTGCCCAGACCGCGCTGGCTCAGTCGATCGAGGATGCCGCGCGCCTCGACACCATCACGGTCGAGGGGAACCGGCTCTACGAGATGCTGCCCTCCGAGACGACCGGCGGCTACGGCATCGATGCCGCCACCGTGGGCACCAAGACGCCGGCCGCACTGCGCGATATACCGCAGTCGGTGAGCGTGGTGACGCGCGATGCCATCGAGGACCAGGGCTTCGCCACCCTGGACGAGCTGGGGCGGCGCACGCCGGGCATGCGGGTGCTCTCCAACGACAACGGCCGCTCGTCGATCTATGCCCGTGGCTACGAGTACGACGCCTACAGCATCGACGGCCTGCCGGCCCCGATGTCGAGCATCACCGGCTCGGTGCCGTCGCTGGCGGCCTTCGACCGGGTCGAGGTCATGCGCGGGCCGTCGGGGCTGTTCAACAGCACCAGCGAGATGGGCGGCATCGTCAACCTGGTGCGCAAGCGTCCGACCCGCGAGTTCCAGGGGCACGTCACCGGCAGCGCCGGCACCGATGATCGCCTGGGTGCCCAGGTCGATGTCGCGGGACCGATCGATGGCGCCGGGCGTATCCGCGGCCGGCTGGTCGTCGATCACACCGAACACGCCCGTTTCGTCGACCGCAACGACAACGATCAGGATGATCTCTATGCGGCGCTGGACATCGATCTCGACGAGGCGACCACCCTGGGACTCGGTTTCCTGCACAACCGCAAGGACATCGTGGTCGATAACGGCCAGCCGGTGGGCAGCGACGGCGAGCTGCTCTACGGCGATCGCTCGGCCTTCTACGGTGCCGACTGGAACGACTTCGAGAGTCGCTCCGACGATTGGATCGCCGAGCTGAGCCACCGCTTCGAGGGCGGCGGCGTCGGGCGCCTCGCCGCACGCTATTCCGACCGCCGGGCCGACTACAACTACGCCTTCGGCGGCAGCGCCCTCGATGCGAACGAGACGCTGGCCGTGGCGGGCATCGGCAGCGAGGTCGACCAGCAGGCGCTGTCGCTGGATGCCAGCTATAGCCAACCGTTCTCGGCATTCGGCAACGTCAGCGAGTTCGTGGTCGGCGCCGATCACAAGCGCTACGAGACCGATACCCGGTCTGGTCGATCGCGTAGCCTGGCCGGTGGGCGCGTGACCCTCGACGAGCTCAATGAGCTGGCCTTCGTCGACGTGCTCGATAGCGCGTGGACCCGCGGGCGGGGGTACAGCGACAGCGAGACCACGCTCGAGGAGAGCGGCGTCTACGGCAAGCTGACCCTGCGCCCCGTGGCATCGCTGGCGCTGATCGCCGGCGGCCGGCTGAGCCACTACGACGTCGACCTGACGGATCGCGTGGCGGACGACAGCCAGAGCCGCAGCGAGGGTGAGTTCACGCCCTATGCCGGCCTGGTCTACGACCTCGATGCCGACCACTCGCTGTATGCCAGCTACTCCCGGGTGTTCAAGCCGCAGACCTCCCATGATGCCGATGGCGACCTGCTCGAGCCGCGTGAGGGCGAACAGTTCGAAGTCGGCATCAAGGGCAGCTATCTCGGCGGTGCGCTGAACGCCAGGGTCAGCGCCTTCCGGCTAGAGGACGAGAATCGGGCGGCCACGCCGGACGATCCGGGCGCCGACTATGTCGTCGGGGTGGGCAAGATGCGCATCCAGGGCGCCGAGTTCGAGGTGACGGGCAGTCTGACCGAGCAGTGGGACCTGATCGCCGGCTACACCTATCTGGATACCGAGGTGAAGCAGGCGTCCACCAACCGTGACGACGGGGTCTTCCTGCTGATGCCGCACAGCGTCGTCAACCTGTGGACCCAGTACGGCTTCGAGGGTGGCGCGCTGGACGGCCTGAGCCTCGGCGGGGGCGTCACCGCGATGAGCGACTTCGCCTCCAGCAACGGCGTCGAGGCGCCGGGCCATGCGGTGGTCGACGCCATGGTCGGCTACGACTTCGGCGCCAACCTGAGCGGCCAGCTCAACGTCCACAACCTGCTGGACCGCGATTACTACCAGCGCGTGGGCGGGGTGAACACCTTCAACATGCCCGGGGCGCCCGCCAGCGTCGTCGCCTCGCTGCGCTATGACTTCTGAGTCGAGCCGGTCGGTGTTCGCCGCCGGGCACCACGGCATGCCGTGGTGCCCGGTCCACCTGCGAGCGGCTCTGAGGACGGGGCTGCTGGCGCTGTGCTGGGCGGTGGCCAGCATGGCCCAGGGAGCGATGCCGCCGGGCGTGACGCTGCCCGAGTCGCGTGAGTTCACCCTGGCCTCCGCCGACACCGGTGGCGACTACCTGATCCAGGTGGCGCTGCCCGACGCGTCGCCGCCGGCAGGAGGCTACCCGGTGCTCTATCTGCTCGACGGCAACGCGCGTCTGCCGCTGGTGCAGGCCGCGCGGGACACCCTGACCCGGCGCGGCCCCGAGGCGGATGGCAGCCCGTGGCTGATCGTCGCCATCGGCTACCCCGGAGTCGAGCGCTTCGCCCGCGAGCGACGCGCCGTCGACTACACGCCGACGGTGGCATGGCGTGCTGAGCGCGATGACGGGCACGGTGGCGCGGAGGCCTTCCTGGACTTCATCGAGACCCGGCTCAAGCCGGCCATCGCTGCGCGCTTCCCGGTCGATACCGAGCGCGAGGCGCTGTTTGGACACTCCTACGGCGGACTGCTGACGGTGCATGCGCTGATGACGCGACCGTCGAGCTTCGCGCGCTATATCGCCATCAGCCCGTCGCTGTGGTGGTACGGCGAGGCCCCGCTGGCGCATCTGGCGGCGCTCGGCGTGTCGGAACGCGAGGACGGCGAGGCGCCGCGGGTGATGATCGGCGTCGGCGGGGACGAGCAGACGCCGCGCGAGGGCGAACTCGGCACACCGCGGGCCGAGCGGCTGCGCGAGCGGGCCATGGTCGACAACGCCCGGCGTTTCGCCGACTGGCTGGCCGCGCATCGGCCGGGCTGGCGCGTCGGCTTCTCGGTGTTTCCGGGCGAGGATCATGGCAGCGTGATGTGGCCGGCGACCCGGGCGGCGCTGGCCTTCCTGCACTCGCCCTGATCGCCGTGGCCGCTGCCAGGCTTACAGCGGCGTCTTGCTGGCCTCGCCGGGCACCTCGCGGACCAGCGTCGGCATCAGGAAGCCGGGCAGATGCCGGCGCAGCTCGGCAACCAGCGCACGGGCCGCCTCGTCGGTCGCGTCGAAGTGGGCGGCGCCGGCCACCGGGTCCAGCACGTGCAGGTAGTAGGGCAGGATCCCGGCCTCGAACAGCCGCTCGGAGAGCGCGGCCAGCGAGGCGACGTCGTCGTTGACGCCTTGCAGCAGCACGCTCTGGTTGAGCAGGGTCACGCCCGCGGCCTGCAGCCGTCGACAGGCCTCGACCACCGCCTCGTCGATCTCCCGGGCGTGGTTGATGTGCAGCACCATGACCTTCTGCAGCCGCGTGCCGCCGAGCCAGTCGAGCAGGGCGTCGTCGATGCGGTCGGGGATCACCACCGGCAGCCGGGTGTGGATCCGCAGCCGCCGGAGGTGCGGGATGGCCTCCAGCCGTTCCACCAGCCAGGAAAGCTGGCGGTCGCTGGCCGCCAGCGGGTCGCCGCCGGAGAGAATGGCCTCGTGAATGGAGGCGTCGTCGCGCAGGTAGGAAAGCGTCTCCTCCCACTGGGCCCGCGAGGGCGCGTTCTCTTCGTAGGGGAAGTGGCGGCGGAAGCAGTAGCGGCAGTTCACCGCGCAGGCGGGACTCGCGATCAAGAGCACCCGGCCGGCGTACTTGTGGATCAGCCCGCGCCGTGGGCTATGGTCGGCCTCCTCGAGCGGGTCGGCCACATAGCCTGGCGCGGCCTCGGCCTCCTCGCCGAGCGGCAGCACCTGGCGCAGCAGCGGGTCGCTCGGGTCGCCGGGGCGGATGCGGGCGAGATAGGCTTCCGGCACCCGCACCTCGAACAGCGCATGGCCGGCCTCGGCGCCGGGCACCCACTCCGGGGCGAGGCCCAGGCGGCGGCACAGTTCGTGCGGGTCGCGGATCGCGCCGGCCAGCTGCGCCTGCCAGGCGCCGGGCGCAGGCGTGGCGGGCCGGCACTGCAAAGGAATCGGGCTTCGGGTTATCATGCGGGGCACACTTCGAGGCGAGCGAGGGCTTGTCCCTCGGCCACTGTCATTTGCTTGCTCGCGCCCGCGGCTTCGGCCGCCGGCGCGCTGGAATATGGAACGATCATCATGGCGAACTATTCTACCAACGAATTCAAGGGCGGTCTGAAGGTCATGCTGGATGGCGACCCCTGCGCCATCCTCGAGAACGACTACGTCAAGCCGGGCAAGGGCCAGGCCTTCAACCGCGTCAAGCTGCGCAACCTGATGACCGGCCGCGTCTGGGAACGCACCTTCAAGTCCGGCGAGTCACTGGAAGGCGCCGACGTGCTCGAGCTGGACATGGAGTACGTCTACACCGACGGCGACATGTGGCACTTCATGAAGACCGACGGCTCCTTCGAACAGTACGCCGTCGAGAAGAAGGCGCTGGGCGAGACCGACAAGTGGCTCAAGGAGCAGGTGGTCTACACCGTGACCCTGTGGAACGACAACGCCATCGCTGTGACCCCGCCGAACTTCATCGAGCTCGAGGTCACCGAGACCGACCCCGGCCTCAAGGGCGACACCGCCCAGGGCGGCTCCAAGCCGGCGACCCTGTCCTCCGGCGCCGTGGTGCGCGTGCCGCTGTTCATCAACCAGGGCGAAGTCTTGAAAGTCGATACGCGTACCGGCGAGTACGTCTCCCGCGCTTGATTTCGGGCTTCGCCCGGGCTCGAGCTCGAAGCTGGAAGAGCGGCGCTTCGCGCCTGGAAGCTGGAAGTAAAGCCGACTCGGCTTCGCCGGGAGCTTGAAGCGCGAAGAAGCACCCTTGACTCAAGGGTTGGGCGACAAGCTGTTTTCCAGCTTCCAGCTTCCAGCTTCCAGCTTCCAGCTTCCAGCTTCCAGCTTCCAGCTTCCAGCTTCCAGCTTCCAGCTTCCAGCTTCCAGCTCCGAAGGCCACGTGTGCATGCGTGGCCTTTGTCGTTTGTGGAGAAAGATCGATGACCATTGATTGGCGGCCCACGGCCGAGATCGCGACGCTGCGCGAGCGGGCGCGGCTGATGGCCGAGGTGCGGGCCTTCTTCGCCGAGCGGGGCGTGTGGGAGGTGGAGACGCCGGTGCTCGGCCACGGCGGCAGCACCGACGTGCACCTGGCGTCGCTGTCCTGCGAGGCCGTGACGCCGGCCGGCCGCGAGCGGCTGTGGCTGCAGACCTCGCCGGAATTCCACATGAAGCGGCTGCTGGCCGCCGGCAGCGGAGCGATCTTCCAGATCGCCCGCAGCTTCCGCGACGGCGAGGTGGGCGGGCGCCACAACCTCGAGTTCAGCATGCTGGAGTGGTACCGCCCTGGCCTCGACCTGGACGGCCTGATCGCCGAGACCGAGGCGCTGATCCGCCGGGTGCTGCCGTCCGATCCCGGCCCGCTGCGCCGCCGCCGCTACCGCGAGCTGTTTCGTGAACACCTCGGGCTCGATCCCTTCCGCGAACCGCTCGATGCCCTGCGCCGCCGGGCCGCCGAGACCGGCGGGCTCGACATGGCCGCGGCCTCGCGGGACGACTGCCTCGATCTGTTGATCAGCCTGGCCATCGAGCCGCAGCTGGGCCGCGATGGCATCGACGTGGTGGTGGACTATCCGGCCAGCCAGGCGGCGCTGGCGCGTCGACATCGCGACCCGGAGGACGGCGAGTGGGTCGCCTCGCGCTTCGAGGTCTACCGGCACGGCCTGGAGCTCGCCAACGGCTACGACGAGCTCACCGACGCCGCGGAGCAGCGCGCCCGCTTCGAGGAGGACAACGCCGCCCGTCGCGCCGCCGGCCTGCCCGAGGTCGACGTGGACGAACGCCTGCTGGCCGCGCTCGAGTCCGGCATGCCGGCGGGCAGCGGCGTGGCCCTGGGGCTCGATCGCCTGTTCCAGCTGGCGCTGGACCGGAACGGCGTGGCCGAGGTGATGGCCTTCGCCACGCCAAGGGCCTGAGCGGGCCGGAGTGGGTTTGAGAGCGTCGGAGAGGGTCTGAGAAAAACGGGCAAGATCTTGCCCGCTGGGCAACTTCTTGCTCGATCTGGGCAAGATATTGCCTAAACATATTTAGTCTGGCACGGTGTGATTTTTATAACACGCTGATTTGCATGAGATATGGAAATCCTGGCCCAGGAAGTGCTTCTTTAAGACGTCCATCGGACACCGTCATTCATCGTCAAGGAGCAGACACATGCCTACCCCGTGTTATATCAGCATCGAAGGCCAGACCCAGGGCAACATCACCGCCGGTGCCTTCACCCCCGAGTCCGTCGGCAACATCTACGTCGAAGGCCACGAAGACCAGATGCTGGTGCAGGAATTCAAGCACATCGTCACCGTGCCGACCGACCCGCAGTCCGGCCAGCCCGCCGGCCAGCGTGCCCACAAGCCGTTCATCTTCACCGTGGCCCTGAACAAGGCCGTGCCGCTGATGTACAACGCCCTGGCCTCCGGCGAGATGCTGCCGAACGTCGAGCTGAAGTGGTACCGCACCTCCGTCGAGGGCAAGCAGGAGCACTTCTTCACCACCTCGCTGACCGACGCCACCATCGTCGATATCAACCTGCGCATGCCCCATGCCCAGGATTCCAACAGCGCCGAGTTCACCCAGCTGATGGACGTGTCCCTGGCCTACCGCAAGATCGACTGGGAACACACCGTCGCCGGCACCTCCGGTTCCGACGACTGGCGCGCCCCGATCGAGGCCTGATCGCCTCGCGCCCCGCGGTGTCCCGTCCATGCTCGCGCCGGCGGGCACCGTCTTCGTCGCCAGGGCCTCGGCCCTGGCGGCGGCATGTTTCAGCGCTGGTCGCGCTCGTCCGTCAGGCAAGCCCTGAACCATGTCGCCGTTCGACCTTGTGTCGGCGTCGCACTCGCGTAACCTACCCCTTTCGCCGGCCCTTCGCGGCCGGTGACCCAAGGAACGGACACGGCCTCCAGGAGGGATGCCATGACCCAGGCCAATGGACTGCAGTTCACCCTGAGCCTCACGGGGGCCGAGGAAGCCGACCTGGCCGTCGTCGACTTCACCCATGAAGAGGCGCTCTCGGCGCCCTTCCACCTGCGGGTGCGCTTCGCCAGCCGCGTCGCCGACCTCTCGCCGGCATCGCTGCTCGACCGCCCGGCGAGCCTGACCGTATGGCAGGACGGCGTGGCCCAGCGCCGGGTCCACGGCATCGTGGCCGAATTCGGCCGCGGCGACCGCGGCCATCGCCGCAGCTTCTACGAGGTGGTGATTCGCCCCTCGCTGTGGCGACTCTCGCTGCGCCAGAACTCGCGCATCTACCAACGCGTCTCGCCGCTCACGATCCTCAACACCGTGTGCGAGGAGCGCGGCCTGACCGACGTGGCCTTCGCGGTGACCCGCGAGCCGGCCGAGCGCGAGTATTGCGTGCAGTATCGCGAGACCGACCTCGAGTTCCTCGAGCGCCTGGCCGCCGAGGAAGGGCTGTTCTATTTCCACGAGTTCGAGGACGCCGACCTCGGCGCCCATCGACTGGTGTTCGCCGACGATCCCCAGGTGCTCACCGGCCTCGGCGAGCGCAGCTATCACCACCGCGCCGGCGGCACGCCGCCCCAGCGCCATCTGCGGCGGCTGACCCAGACCGCCCGGGTGCGTCCGGCCCGGGCCCAGCTCAAGGACTATTCGTTCAAGCAGCCGGCCTATTCACAGTTACATCAGGCTCAGCTGCACGATCGGGAGGCCGCGGGGCTGGACGCCCACTCGCAGCGGACGGACTACGAACACTACGACTATCCGGGCCGCTACAAGGCCGACGCCTCGGGCCGGGCCTTCACCCGCCACCGGCTCGAGCACCTGCGCCACGACGCCCTGACCCTCGACGGCGAGAGCGATCTGCCGGAACTGGCTCCGGGCGCGCGCTTCACCCTGGCCGATCATGACGTCGGCGAGTTCAACCGCGGCTGGCAGGTCATCAAGGTGGTCCACCAGGGCGAGCAGCCCCAGGCCCTCGAGGAAGATGCCGTGCAGGCGCAAGGCCTGCGGGGGCGGGCAGGCTCAGAAGCCATGACGCGGTATCACAACACCCTGAGCCTGACCCCGGACGACGCCGCCTGGCGCCCCGCGCCGCGGCCCAAGCCGCGGGTCGACGGCCCCCAGGTGGCCTTCGTGGTCGGCCCCGAGGGCGAGGAGATCCATTGCGACGAGCATGGCCGCGTGCGCTGCCAGTTCCCCTGGGACCGCTATGCCGGGGCCGATACCGCCGGGGCGAGCGGCGAAGCCGCTGTAGAGAGTGCCAGCGCCTGGCTGCGCGTGAGCCAGGGCTGGGCCGGCGGCGGCTACGGCATGATGGCGATCCCGCGCATCGGCCACGAGGTGATCGTCTCCTTCCTCGAGGGCGACCCGGACCAGCCGCTGATCACCGGGCGCACCTATCACGCGGTGAATACGCCGCCGTATTCGCTGCCGGAACACAAGACGCGCACCGTGCTGCGAACCCAGACCCACCAGGGCGAGGGCTTCAACGAACTGCGCTTCGAGGACCAGCACGACCAGGAACAGATCTGGTGGCACGCCCAGAAGGATCTGGAACTGCTGACCGAGAATGACCGCACCGAGGAGATCCGTCGCGACAGCGATCTCGGGATCAAACGCGACCGCATCTCCGAGATCGACCGCGACGATCACCACACCGTGCACGGCGAGCGGCGCGAGAAGAGCGACGGCGCCCAGCACCTGACCGTCGACGGCAGCCTGCACCTCAGCGCCGGCCAGGCCTGGCTCACCGAGAGCGGCCGCGAGCTGCACATCAAGGCCGGCCAGAAGGCGGTGCTGGAGGCCGGCAGCGAGCTGACCCTGGCCGCCGGCGGCAGCTTCCTCAAGATCGACGGCGGCGGCATCACCATCGTCGGCCCCAGCATCAAGGTGAACGCCGGCGGTAGCCCCGGCAGCGGCACCGGGCAGGGCGCCCAGGCGCCGTTACGGCCCGGGCATGCCGAGCCGGAGGTGCATGAAGCGATCGCTCCCAGTCGGCGTGAAGCCACGCTGGCGACCACGTTGATACCGCCGAATGTATGCGAGGAGTGCTGGAAGAAGGCGCTCGCCGAGGGGCAGTTTCTGATTCCGGGAGACGAGACATGATGAGGGCGTTGAGGCCCGATACCTGGCGGAACGTCGAAGCCCCTGACAGTCACCGCTATGCCCTGATAGAGATGGGGGCGTTGCCCCGAGCGACGCGGACGGCACTGGTTGACGCCGCCGATGGACATTATTGGTCATTGATACGTGGCACTCAGCAGGAGCACTTGATCAGAGAAGGACCTTGGCTGATGGCGTTGCCCGATAGCGAGGGTGGGCAGCAAGGCTGGGATGGCATGGAATGCGGGCTGATGGCATGGCTGGAAAGCCTCCAATCCGGCGATTCGTTAGCTCGCCAGCTGGCCCCTGCCATGACCGTGATGTCACCTGAGGGGAAGCCCTGGCTAATGCGTTTCTATCTGCCCTCGATGATCCAAGCCCTCCACGAGGCGAATTCAAGGTCCTGGTATCGGGATCTCTTCAATGGCATCGAACGCTGGTGGTATCCCACATCGGAGGAGGGGTGGCAAGCCCTGGCTGGCCTGCCGGATGATGGCTCGAGGCACGATGTCTGGCGGCTCGACTGTGATGCCCATCTTTGGGATTCGCTCAAGGGGAACACCGAGGCCACGGCGTTGACCGCACAGCTCGTGAGCGAGATACCGGAACTGTTCGAGAACATCTGCCCATGTGATCGTCCGGGATGCGTTGCCAAGGCGCTGTTTGCTGCCGATGAAGCAAAGCTGTCACGCCCTGAGGATCGCAGGATCTATGTCTATCTCTGGTTGGAAAAAGGCAAAGCCTTCATGCAAAGCGATTCGATGAGGCAGTGCCTTGAACAGGCGGCATACGGTGATACAGCATTGCTTGAATGCCTTCAAACGCGAGAGGAATATTGACCATGCTGGTGCGCTGGGTATTTAGACGGATATTTCGGGACGTGCCCACCTGGATAAAGGTGGCAGTCGTGCTAGCAGTTCTCGCTTACGTCGGTTGGTATAACTTTATCCGAATGCCGACCGGTGGATCATTGGTAGGGCACAAGTATATAGAGCGTCCGATCTATAGTTATTGGGTTGACGATAATTGGGGGGGTAATGGTGGCGTTACCTGCTGTTGGTCCTTCTCAGGGGATACTGCCGAAGTAGTTTGGATCCTCAGCATGTCTAGAGCGCAACAAGAGCAAGGAATGGAGCAAGAACGTCATAGTGTGACGCAACCCATGCCGGAACGTACTCGAGAAGACCGATATCTGCACGTTTACTTTCTTCCAGGTAACCGGGTAGAGCTTGCATGGAGTCCAAGCTTAGGTTCTCCCTTGGAGGGTGAGCTTGAGCAGGAGTATCCTCAGGATGATTGATCAACAGACGCTAGAGCGGTGTCAGGCGATTAACGCTCGGGCAGATGATCAGAGTGCTCCATCCACAGGAGTCGACTGCCGATTAACTTTGGAAATGGGGTTCTTTTTCGACGGCATTGGACGTCACTTGGAGCAGGATGTTAAGGACGGTCGTGTAAGCAATATTGGCCGCTTGTTTCTGTCGCACCCATACGAAGATCAAAATACTCTCTCGACGCATTTTTTTAAATCCTATTTTTCTGGTTTAGGTACTTCCTATGAGACTACAGCCAGTGAAAGTTTAGAGGGGACGCTCCAGCGTGGCTCCAGCGAAGTGGCAGATAGCGTTGAAGGACATATCCGTGGTGGTGTGACGGGAGCTGTCAAGGAGGCCGTTTTTAATACTGATGGCGGCGCATGGTGGGAGGTGTTAGGTCGTTCATGGAGGGGCTCGTTGACCAAACCATGGGAATGGGTCAAGAGCCTCAAAGATGGCGCTATTCGTACTGGTGCCGAAGTCTTCGAACCGATTCGCGATAACCCCCTTCCCGCCAATATGATCATGAGTGGAGCGGCAACACGCCAGTCTGCCGCCATCGAGCAGTTTCGTAGCGCGGTAAGCGAGGCGGCCGCGAGTAGTGAGATGCCTCTAGAAAAGGTTCGGGTCTCGATCTTCGGGTTCGATTTCGGTGCCGCTATGGCGAAGGCCTTCGTTCGGGAGGTTCTGGAAGACGTCTGTGAGTCAGTGGACGACCGCTATGAGTTCGAAGGGGCCGAGGTGCAGGTCGTCTTTGCAGGACTCTTCGATTGCATCGACCGCACTCTCCCCTCGCTGGGCCCGCTGGATTCGTTTCATCCGTTGGCGCCCGTTCTCGACGATGGCGGGCCGCTCCATCCAGGCTGTCGTCGGGCATTGCATCTCATTGCCGCGCACGAGCAGCGTTTCTATCGTCGCTGTCGCCCGCTTGGCCCGTTGCAGAGCCACTGGCGAGAGATCCTCCAGCCCGGGATCAGTGAAAATATCGGCGGCGGCCTGAAGCCTGATGAGCAGAAAGTCAGCGCCGAGCTATCGCAGGCGGCGCTTCATCGTATGTATCGCAATGCTAAGCGATCAGGTGTGCCATTTCCTAGTTTGGAAGACTTGCAAGAGCAGGATGTTGTTACGTCGAGGCTGTTTGAGCTCAATGACCAAGTTGACGATTACTCACTAGTCGCTTTGCGACGCTATTATGAACGACTTTCCGATGGTGCGCTGAGCCCCAGCGAAGAAAATTTCCAGAAACATACCCTGTTTTATCTGGTTTGGCTGGCGCACCGCTATCGAGAGTACCAGGCGAATCGTCAAGCGTTAGAATCTCAGCTTGAAGAACTTCCCGATCGCACCGCGAGTGGAATACTCGGGGTGCCGGCAGCCTCTCTGACACGCTCTCCCGATGAATGGGAAAACATCGAAATAGAGGCTGAAGAGGCCAAGCAAGGGTTAGAGCAGCTGGAGGAGAAGTGGGGCTGGCTGGAGGATGTGGATCAGGAAGCTCAACAGATCCGTGCGCTTTACCAGTCGAGCGATGGCGCGACGCGGCGCCAAGCACGCGTGACGCTAAGTGGGGAGTATCGTATGGCGGAAACCTGGTGGAATTGGACACGGGAATCCGAACCGCCGGGGTTGCCTGAAGAAGTGTCGTTGCTGTTTGATTACGGTTTGCATGATATGCGACCCGAACAATCGCTGATGAACGACTTGCTGAGTATGTTTGAGAGCTATCACTTCTTCGCCTGGCGGCATCTGGATGCGCCTGAGCCTGAAGAAGACTCGAGTTTCGACTCACTCGTTGAGTTGATGCCCTAGAAATAAAAACATTACACATGGTGCGTTAACTATTCGCTGTGTTTCGAGACGGTAGCCAAGGGCTTCGCGGGAGCCAGCGCGGCCTTGGCCGCCGAGACCGGCCTCAGCGTCGATCAGAACGGCGTCTCTATCGTCGGCCTCGATCGCGCCACGCAGGCCGGGACGGCCGCCTCCTTCAAGGCCTTCGCCGGCGTCGGCATCACGGTGCAGTGCAGCGTGGCGCTGCGCTGGAAGCCGCCGCAGGACATTCTTCAGCGCCTGCCCAAGTACGCCGCCCTGGACGAGCTGGGCATGCTCCGCGAGCCGCTCGACGACTGGGGCGAGCTATCCAAGGCGACCCTGGCCGCCGAGGCCCTGGCTGGCATCGGCGCCGAGGCGGACTTCCAGATCGGTCTGATCGACGGCAAGTTCGTGCTCACCCTCAAGGCTCGGCTGGTGCTCAAGGGCGGCATCGGCGGCAAGTTCAGCGTCGAACTCGATCCCGACCGGTTGGACCCCTGGATGGGCATGCTGCACCAGGCGCTGGTGGATAACGACTACGAGGTCGTCGACTGGATCACGCCCGCCGCCTTCGACGGCTTCAGCAAGCTGTTCTTCATGCAGACGATGCTGATGGTGGACGTCGGCATGCTGGCGCTGCGAGGCATCGACTTCGTCAACGATCTGTATGCCGACTTCACCCGCTCGGATCGGGCCGGCCCGATTGCCTATGCCATCGTCGACACGGCCTCTAACCCAGAGAGAGAAAGTCAGCTGAAGGCCTGGGTGCAGCAGTTACCACCGGAAGCCTTGGGGCCCCTGCTGCATGTTCTAAGGGCTTCCCCGGGCTTCTTCGGCTATGACGTTGACGACCAAAGCTACGATCGTGGTCAAGCTATCGACCTGCAGCAAATTGCCATCGCCCAATGCCTAGATGTCGGGTCCCGTGTGATTGACTACCCGCTTGGTGAATAACTCCGGCCGCTTGGCCTGCCATTCCTTCATCGCTGCAATCGGTGATTGATGATGCAGCGCCTTCTGAGGGATGTGGTGATTGTACAGCCAAGCGTAGCGTTTGAGCGTCTGCTCCAGATCCTCGCCTGAGGTATAGCGCCGGGTCGCCAGCACGTCACTGATGCGGCCGTTGAACCGCTCCACCATACCGTTCGTCTGTGGCCTTCCCGGCTTGATCAGGCGATGTTCGATATCATGGGCCTGGCACTCCTGGTCGAAGGGGTGGCGGCCGCTGGGCTTGCGCTCACCTGCCCGTGTGAAGCGATCGGTGAACGACTTGCCGTTGTCAGTGAGTACCGTCTGGATCGTGAAGGGAGCTTTCTCCTCGACGCACCTCATGAACGCCTTGGCATCCTTGGCAGACTGGCTTCGCCTGATCTCCAGATAGACCCAGCGTGTGGCACGGTCGATGGCGACGTACAGGTAGCGCTTCTGCTCCTCATCAGGCATCTGAGGCAGGTGCTTGATGTCGATATGCACGTACCCGGGCTCGTAGTCCTTGAAGGGCTTGTGCCGGGGCTTCCCATCATCGCCAGCGTCCTGCCGAGCCAGTTCTGCCAGTGTCGGCACCTCGCGCCGCTGGAGCATGCGGTGTAGGCCTGAGCGGGACAGTCGAGGGTTCAGGAACTCACGTGCCACGACGAGCAGATCATCCAGACCGAGGCGCAGGAATTCACGAGCGGCGATCAGCACCTCCTCCTGCTCAGACGAGAGGGTGGCGAGTAGGTTGTGACGCGTGTGCGGTCGGTCATGGACATCGTTGCGGTACCGCCAGCGGCGGATGGTCGCGTGGGAGACACCATACTGGCGGGCCAGCTCGCTATCCGTGATGCTGGACGGTGCCGCCTGGATTTCAGCACGGATCTTCGGTGTCGTGGTGGCCTGCTTATGCAGCTTGATGTCCATGAACCTGCTCCCGAATGAATTGCTTTAGAAGCTCTCTGGCTGCCAGCAGAGGATAACTCCTATAGCTCATTTGATCATCCGGGACCCTACATCTAGAGTGCGGCGGCCATGGTTCACAGCTTTGCTGATCTTTCCATGGCTGGCACGCTCTCTGTCGGCCTTCGCCCTTGAGCCCGAGGCTCAGGCCGCCAAAGATGAGGGCACGCGTCTCTACAATATCCATCAATCGACGGCGGCCTTGCCCTATCTCGAGCAGGCCGCTGCTGTCAGCAATCTGTCATCCATATACCACCTGAGCAAAGCGGTTAGTCCCTTTCCACGCGGCCTGCCTTATGACGCGATGGACTGATCTCTCCAGGCCGTCGAGCATGATTATCCCTATGCCATGCTCTGCCTGTTCCAGGGGGGAGGCGCCTGCTTGGTCGGCAACGAATGCCCGGAGCTCTGGGGTGAGAAGCTCCTGATTGAACCGCAGGCCTTGGCCGACTCTGCGAGCCGTCGCACGTCCGACAGGTCGCATTGGCGTCCTGGCAGTACCTGAGCCCGGCCTTTCCCGCCTTTCCTGCCAGCGGCGCGACCTCTCGCCAGTCCATATGAAGTCACTCGCGGAGGCTCGATTGGGCCTCGCTACCCCGCCAGTGCGATGCCATCGGGGACCTTCCGTCGTCAGTCTCTATTCATGAAACTGATTCTCATTTTTTTGTCGATGTCCTACGGCTTCGACGGGCTATGTGCGTAATCGCATTGACCTAATGTAAGACATCTCTTACATGGCTGTAGGTCAAATCTGTCCTAATTTTGATTGTTGGTTTTTTGTCGAAAGATGGCGAATTTTAATGGATTTTTGGCGCAAAAATGCCGCTGAAACACTTTGAAACACGATGTGTCGCCACATGGCGTCACGCTGCAGAGCTGTGCCGTCGGGTGTTAGCGTCACGCACTTCCAAAAGGCGGTAGCCGGTTCATCAAGGCCGCTCGCCGAAATGAAATTTGCCCGCCACATCCCCGTTCATGCGATTCACATCGCCTGGAGGTGGAGGTGGAGGTGGTTCGTTGCGGTTCTAACACGTTCGAGTCGTCATTCGCAGGGAGAGGTTCGCCATGTCCAAGGAAGGCTCCGTTGCGCCGAAAGAGCGCATCAACATCAAGTACGTTCCCGCCACCGGGGATCAGCAGGCCGAGACCGAGCTGCCCCAGAAGCTGCTGGTGGTCGGCGACTTCAAGGGCGGCGCCGAGGAAACGCCCATCGAGGAGCGTGATGCCGTCTCGGTGGACAAGAACAACTTCCAGTCCGTGATGCGCGAGGCCGGCCTTGGGCTGCAGACCAGCGTGCCGAATCGCCTGGAAGAGGGCGCCGAGGAAGACGGCCGTGAGCTGGGCGTCGAGCTCGAGTTCAACTCGCTGCAGGACTTCTCGCCGGACAGCGTGGCGCGTCAGGTGCCCGAGCTGCGCAAGCTGGTCGAGCTGCGTGAGGCGCTGGTGGCGCTCAAGGGACCGCTGGGCAACGTGCCGGCCTTCCGCGAGCGCTTGCAGGCGCTGATCGAGAACCCGGAAGCCCGGGACCAGCTGTTGAGCGAGCTCCAGCTGCTCGACGACGAAGCCCCCTCGAAAGATTCCTGATTCCCCGCACGGAGGCGAGGTACGCACCATGACCGAATCGACCCAGACCCAGGCCCAGACTCAGTCCGCCGAGAGCACCGAAGACGTCTCCCTGCTCGACCAGGTGATGGCCCAGACCCGCATGGCGCCGGCCGACGAAGGCTACGACGTGGCCAAGCAGGGCGTGGCCGCTTTCATCGGCGAGCTGCTCAAGAGCGACGATGACCAGCAGGTCAACAAGTCGGTCGTCGATCGCATGATCGTCGAGCTGGACCGCAAGATCGGCCACCAGGTGGACGAGATCCTGCACGATCAGCAGTTCCAGCACCTGGAGTCGGCCTGGCGTGGCCTCAAGCTGCTGGTCGATCGCACCGACTTCCGCGAGAACATCAAGCTCAACGTGCTGCACGCCACCAAGGAAGAGCTGCTCGACGACTTCGAGTTCGCCCCGGAGATCAGCCAGAGCGGGCTCTACCAGCACGTCTACGCGGCCGAATACGGCCAGTTCGGCGGCGAGCCGGTGGCGGCGATGATCGGTCACTACGACTTCACGCCCTCCACGCCGGACATCAAGCTGCTGCAGTACACCGCCTCGGTGGGTGCCATGTCCCACGCGCCCTTCCTGTCCTCGGTGGCGCCGAGCTTCTTCGGCATCGACAGCTTCGAGGAGCTGCCCAACATCAAGGACTTCAAGGCGATCTTCGAGGGGCCCAAGTACGCCCGCTGGCGCAGCCTGCGCGAATCCGAGGACTCGCGCTACCTGGGCCTCACCGCGCCGCGCTTCCTGCTGCGCACGCCCTACGACCCGGTGGAGAACCCGGTCAAGTCGTTCCACTACGAGGAGTCGGTCAGCGAGAGCCACGACCACTACCTGTGGGGCAACACCGCCTATCTGCTCGCCGAGCGCCTGAACGACAGCTTCGCCAAGTACCGCTGGGCACCGAACATCATCGGCCCGCAGAGCGGCGGCGCGGTGGAGAACCTGCCGGTGCACACCTTCGAGGCCATGGGCCAGGTGCAGAGCAAGATTCCCACCGAGGTGCTGATCACCGACCGGCGCGAGTTCGAGATGGCCGAGGAAGGCTTCATCTCGCTGACCATGCGCAAGGGCAGCGACAACGCCGCCTTCTTCTCCGCCAACTCGGTGCAGAAGCCCAAGACTTTCCCCAACACCCCGGAAGGGCGCGAGGCCGAGACCAACTACAAGCTCGGCACCCAGCTGCCCTACGTGTTCATCGTCAATCGCCTGGCCCACTACATCAAGGTGCTGCAGCGCGAGCAGATCGGCTCCTGGAAGGAGCGCCAGGATCTCGAGCGCGAGCTCAACACCTGGATCCGCCAGTACGTCGCCGACCAGGAGAACCCGCCGGCCGACGTGCGCAGCCGCCGTCCGCTGCGCGCCGCCTCGGTGCAGGTCTCCGACGTCGAGGGCGATCCGGGCTGGTATCAGGTGTCGCTGGCGGTGCGTCCGCACTTCAAGTACATGGGTGCCAACTTCGAGCTGTCGCTGGTGGGACGCCTCGACAAGGACTGACGTCATGACCGCCTTCAGGGATCGAAGCGGACCTCTCGGCGCCCGACTGTTCGAGCGCCTGTCGACCCCGGCACGTCCCGTGCCGGAGGGCGACGCGGCGGTCGAGGCCACCCTGGCCTCGATCAAGCGCCATCTGGTCGACCTGCTCAACAGCCATCCGGGGCACAGTGAATGTGCCCCGGACCTGGGCCTGCTCGATTTCAACGACGCCACGCTCGGCGTGCTCGACCTCGAACTCAAGGTCGAGCGCGCCATCCGCGAGTGCATCGAGCGCTACGAGCCGCGCGTCCGCCGCGTCCAGGTCGAGACCCTGCCCAACGAGGGCAATCCGCTGCAGCTGCGCTTCCAGGTCCTGGCCATCCTCGATCTGGGGCGCGACACGACCCAGACCACCATCGACCTGCTGCTCAACGACAAGCGCTACCAGTGCCTGAACTGAGGCCGACATGCTGAACCGCTACTACCGGGACGAACTGGACTTCCTGAAGCGCCAGGGACGGGAATTCGCCGAAGGCAATCCCGGCCTCAGCCGCTTCCTGTCCGAGCAGAGCACCGACCCCGACGTCGAACGCCTGCTCGAGGGCTTCGCCTTCCTGTCCGGTCGGCTGCGCGAGAAGGTCGACGACGAGTTTCCCGAGCTGACCCACTCGCTGATCGGCATGCTGTGGCCCAACTACCTGCGCCCGGTGCCGAGCATGACGATGGTGCAGTTCACCCCGCACTGGCACGGCCTGAGCGCCGCCCAGCCGGTGCCCCGCGGTACCAGCCTGTCCAGCCGCGAGGTCGAGGGCACCGCTTGCGGCTTTCGCACCTGCCACGAGCTGACGCTCTATCCGCTGGCCCACGACGGCGTCGCGGCGCGTCACTCCCGCGAGGCCTCGGTGGTCGAGCTGGACCTGGCGGTGCACAGCGACCAGCCGCTCGACGCCCTGGGCGTGGGTGACCTGCGCCTGCACCTCGGCGGCAGCGGCTACACGGCGCGCACCCTCTACCTGTGGCTGAGCCACTACCTGGCCGGCATCGAGCTCGAGGTCGACGGCCAGCCGATGGCGCTGCCCACGCGGCTGATGGCGCCGGTGGGCTTCGCCGCCGAGGATGCCCTGCTGCCGTACCCACGCAACGTCTATCAGGGCTACCGCATCCTGCAGGAATATCTGTGCTTCCCCGAGGCCTTCCAGTTCTTCGACCTGCAGCGGCTCGGCGACTTCCTGCCGTCGCGCCCGGCCCAGCGCCTCAGGCTGCGCTTCACCTTCTCGCGCACCCTGCCGGCGGATGCCCGGGTCGGCGACGAGAGCCTGGCGCTGTACTGCACGCCGGCGATCAACCTGTTCGAGCATGACGCCGATCCGGTCGATCTCGGCGGCGAGCACAGCGCCTACCGCATCCGCCCCAGCAGCCGCTTTCCCGCCCATTACGAGGTGTTCAGCGTCGATGCGGTGGACGGCTGGCTCGAGAGCGAGACCGGCCGCATCCGCGGCGAGCCGCGCCGCTACGTGCCGTTCGAGAGCTTCGAGCATCAGATCGAGCGCGATCGCGGCCGCGAGGCCCGCTACTACCGGGTGCGGGTGCGCGACAGCCTGCGCGGCGACGGCTTTGATCACGACATTTCCTTCGTGCGCGGCGACGAGCAGGCTTGCCTGGGGCTGCGCGAGACCATCTCGCTGAGCCTCACCTGCAGCAACCGCGAGCTGCCCGAGCGGCTGACTGTGGGCGACGTCTGCGTGCCCACCGAGGACAGCCCGGCCTTCGCCGAGTTTCGCAACATCACCCGGCCGACCCCGGCCATGCGGCCGACCCTGGACGGCAGCCTGCTGTGGACGCTGATCTCCAACCTGTCGCTGAACTACCTGTCGCTGCTCGACCGCGACGCCCTGTGTTCGGTGCTTCGCGTCTACGACTTCCGCGCCCTGGTCGACCGCCAGGCCGAGCGCATCGCCCAGAAGCGCCTGGCCGGCATCGTCGACATCCAGACCCAGCCGGTGGACCGGCTGCATCGCGGCCTGCCGGTGCGCGGGCTGCGCTCCGAGATGACCCTGGACCAGGAGGCCTTCGGCGACGAGGGTAGCCTGTTCCTGTTCGCCAGCGTGCTGGCCCGGTTCTTCTCGCTGTACGCCAGCATCAACTCGTTCCACGAGCTGCACGTCATCAACCTTCATAACCGCGAGCGCTACGCATGGACCTTGCAGCCGGGCCAGCAGCCCCTGATGTAGCGCTCGCTCCCCTGGTCGACGGGGCCCGGCGCTACGACTTCTATCAGCTGGTGGAGCTGCTCCACCGGCATCACGGCGACGACCTCGAGGGCGACCGCGAAGCCGACCCGGCCGGCGAGCGCGTGCGCTTCCAGGCCTCGGCCTCGCTGGGCTTCCCGGGCAGCGACATCCTCTCGCTGACGCCGCGCCCGGCCGGCCACTACGACATGCGCGTCAGCTTCCTGGGGCTGCAGGGCGCCCAGTCGCCGCTGCCGGGCTACTACCTCGAGGCGATGGCCCACGCCGAGGCGCATCGCGAGGGCGCGGCCGGCGACTTCCTGAATCTGTTCAACCACCGGGTGCTGTCGCTGCTGCATCGCGGCTGGCGCAAGTATCGCCACCACGTGCGCTACCAGGACGGCGCGGCGGACGGCTTCTCGGCGGCGATCTTCGCCCTGGTCGGCCTGGCCGACGACCGTCTGCGCGGCGAGACGCCGATCAACTGGAGCAAGATGCTGGCCTACGCCGGCCTGCTGGCCGGTCGCTCGCGCTCGCCGGACGTGGTGGCGGGCATCGTCGGCCACTGCTTCGACCTCGACGGCGTCGAGGTCGAGAGCTGGGTGCATCGGCGGGTCGAGATTCCGCCCGACCAGCGCACCCGCACCGGCCTGGGGGCCTCGACCCTGGGCCAGGACATGATCGCCGGCAGCCGGGTCGACGATATCAGCGGCAAGTTCGCGCTGTGCCTGCACGGGCTCGACCTGGAACGTTTCCGCGACTTCCTGCCCGACGGCCGCGATCACCAGGCGCTGCGCACCCTGATGGAGTTCGTGCTGCGCGAGCCCCTGGCCTACGACCTGGAGCTCGAGCTCCTGGAAAGCGAAGTCAGACCCATGCGCCTGGGGGAGGGGGGCAGCTGCCAGCTGGGCTGGACCACCTTCGTGCAGCCCGAGGCCCACGCCACGGCCCGGCGCCGTCGGGTAAGCATTCAGATGACACGGTGAACCCATGAACGCGACGCTCTCCCAGCAGCAGGCCATCACCCTGGTGGTCACCAACAGCGAACGGCTCGAGGGCCGTTCCACCAGCAGTCATGTCTTCCCGGCGGCCGGCGGCACCCTGGGCAGCGCGACGGTCGACGACTGGCTGCTGCAGGACCACGCCGGCCGGGTGCGGCCCGGCCACGCCGAGATCCAGCGCCTGGACGGGCGCTTCTGCCTGATCGACCGCAGCGGCCAGACCTTCGTCAACCACGCCACCCTGCCGATCGGCCGCGAACGCCGGGTGGCGCTGCGCGACGGCGACGAGCTGCAGGTGGGCGAGTACCACCTGCGCGTGCACCTGGGCGACCGTCAGGCCGACGCCGCCGGCGTGCAGCCGCTGGCGACCCTGGTCGACGAGGAACACGAGACCCTCGAGGCCACCGAGATCCTGCCCGCCGAGGCCGCCGCGCCGCGGGCCCAGCACGATCCGCTCGAGGCGCTGGGCGAGGCCTCTCCCGCCCGGCGGCACCAGGACCCCATGGCCGCGCTGGCCGACGACCCCATGGTCGGCGCGGACGATCATCACCAACTGCTCGATGCCCTGGACGGGCAGGGCGGCGCGTCCGGCATGACGGCCGCGCCGAGTAACCGACGCTACGAGGAACCCGACATGGACGAACGGCTGTTGAACGATCTGGAACGCTCGGTCGGCGAGCAGCTCGAGGATCGCTGGCAGGAACCGGCGGCGGGGGAGGTCGGCCACGTCGGCGCCTCGCCGCTGCTGCAGACCCTCGGCGGCGAGCTGCGCTTCCGCGACAGCGCCGAGCAGCACGCCTTCCTCGAGGAGGCCGGGCGCACGCTCAAGGCCACGGTGGATGGCCTGCTGGCGCTGCACCAGGTCCATGACGGCAGCCGCTATCCGCTGCGCGACCGGCGCCTGCAGCCGATCGAGGACAACCCGCTGCGCCTCGGCCAGTCCTACGAGCAGACCCTGACCACCCTGTTCGCCGCCCAGCGCAGCCCCGTGCACCTCTCCGCACCGGCGGCGGTGGCCGAGTGCCTCGAGCACCAGCAGCAGCACCAGGCGGCGGTGGAAGAGGCCATCGGCACCGCGCTGCGCTCGATCCTCGACGCCTTCTCGCCGGATGCGCTGCTGCGCCGCTTCCAGGCCTACCGCGGCGCCGGTCGCCAGGGCGAGGACGAGGACGGCTGGGCCTGGGAGATGTATCGCCACTACTACCAGGAGCTCAACTCCGGTCGCCAGCAGGGCTTCGAGAAGCTGTTCTGGGAGGTCTTCGAGCAGGCCTACGACCAGTCGGTGCGCCGCCAGCAGCGGGAGGGGGCATGATCCCCCGCCCGGCCGGGATCGCGCCGCTGGCGCGGGGCCTGGCGCTGGCCGGTGCGCTGGCGATGCTGGCCGGCTGTGCCTCGACCTTCGAGGCCGCCGGCAAGACCTACGAGGTGATCAAGGATCCCTCGATCCCGGTCGGCTATCCGGAGGATCGCCCGTCGCGGGTCGACCTGAGCATGCTGGCGGCCGACGACATGAACCCCAATGTCGAGGGCGAGGGCACGCCGCTGCGCTTCCAGATCCTGCAGCTCAAGGACGACTCGATGCTGATGTCGGCGGACCATCGCCAGCTGCAGGAGGACCTCGAGGAGGCGCTCGGCACCAACTACCTGGCGCATGACGACTTCACCCTGCTGCCCGGCCAGTTCAAGTTCTACGAGCCGTTCGAGGTCGAGGAAGACACCCGCTACATCGGCATCATCGCCTTCTACGCCGACCCCAACCAGGCGCAGTGGAAGAAGGTCGTGAAGATCGACGCCCAGGGGCGCGACTACCACCTGCTGGTGCAACTGATGGAGCGCGAGGCCGCGCTGAGGAAGGAGACCTGATGGCCAGTCGCAATCCCGTGGTCTGGAGCGAGGGGCTGTTCATCAAGCCCCAGCATTTCCAGCAGCAGCAGCGCAGCCTCCAGGGGCTGGTCGATACCCGCCTGCGCGGCGTCGGCGGCTACCTGCATGGCTTCCTGACCCTCGAGCTCAACGCCGAGTACCTGAGCTTCGGGCGCATCGCCCTGAGCCGGGCCAGCGGCGTGATGCCGGACGGCACGCCCTTCCACCTGCCCGACGACGACCTGGAGCCGCCGGCGCTGGAGATCGACGACGCCTCGGTGGCCAACCAGGTGGTCTACCTGGGCGTGCCGCTGGCCACCGACGGCGTGGCCGAGGTGAGCTGGGAGGCCTCGTCGCTGGCCTCGCGCTATCGCGCCGAGCCGCGCGGCGTGCGCGACCTGCACTCGCGGGTCGGTGACATCGCCGACCTGGACCTGGCGCGGGTGGCGCCGCGGCTGCTGCTCGAGCAGGAAGACCGCAGCGCCTACGCCTGCCTGGCGGTGGCGCGCATCCTCGAGCGGCGCCCCGACGGCAGCTTGGTGCTCGACGAGAACTTCCTGCCGACCCTGCTCAACGTCCAGGCCGCGCCGGTGCTGCAGCGCTTCGTCGGCGAGATGGCCGGGCTGATGCGCGAGCGAGCGCGCAACCTGGCCCAGCGCCTGTCGACGCCGAACCAGTCCGGCGTCGCCGACGTCGCCGACTTCATGCTGCTGCAGTCGCTCAACCGCGCCCAGCCGCGCTTCCAGCACCTGGCCCGGCTCGGCCATCTGCATCCCGAGCGGCTCTACGCCGACATGCACGAGACCTGCTGCGAGCTGACCACCTTCACCGCCGAGTCGCGGCTGCCGCCGGAGTTTCCGGCCTACGACCACGACCGCCCGGAGGCCGCCTTCCGGCCGCTGATGCAGAGCCTGCGCCAGTCGCTGTCCACGGTACTCGAGCCGCGCGCCATGGCCATCCAGCTGCAGTCGCGCCGCTACGGGCTCAAGGTCGCCACCGTGGCCGACCGCAGCCTGCTCGAGGACGCCGACTTCATCCTCGCGGTGCGCGCGGATCTGCCGCCGGAGCGCTTGCGCAAGCTGTTCGTGCAGCAGACCAAGGTGGCCAGCGTCGAGCGCATCCGCGACCTCATCAGCCTGCAGCTGCCGGGCATTCCGCTCGAGCCGCTGCCGGTGGCGCCGCGCCAGCTGCCTTTCCATGCCGGCTACACCTACTTCCGCCTCGACCGTCAGAGCGAGGCCTGGAGCATGCTCAACGGGGCCAGCGGCTTCGCCTTCCACGTCGCCGGCGACTTCCCGGGGCTGGAAATGCAGTTCTGGGCGATCAGGAGCTAAGCCATGAACGATCTCGCTACCCGCGACGACGCGCGTCGCCACGAAGACAGCATCGACGTCCAGGGCCTCGAGCGGCTGATCCACAGCCATGCCAACCACCTGGACGCCGACGAGGACTACTGGTTCCGGCTGCGCGGCCACAGCCTCAACCCGCTGGTGGACGCCGCCAGCTCGCTGCTGGGCATGGTGGTGCGGGTTCGCCAGCTCGACCGGCTCGACGACATCGACCAGCTCTATCGCCAGGTGGTCGACGAGATCGCCGCCATCGAGGTCGAGCTCACCGAGCAGGGCTACGACCGGCCGACGCTGCTGGCCTATCGCTACGTGCTGTGCTCGTTCATCGACGAGGCGGTGATGAGCACCGGCTGGGGCCAGCAGAGCCAGTGGGCCGGCCACTCGCTGCTGGCGCGCTTCCACAACGAGACCTGGGGCGGCGAGAAGGTCTTCTCGATCCTCTCGCGGCTGCGCCAGGAGCCGCGCCGCTATCGCGACCTGCTGGCCTTCATCTACCTGTGCCTGTGCCTGGGTTTCGAGGGCCGCTACAAGGTCATGCCCCACGGCCGCGAGGAATACGAGCAGATCCTGCGCGAGCTGGGCGACCAGCTGGTGGCCCTCGACGAGCCCGGCGAGGACAGCCTGACCCGCCCGCTGGACAACGTGCTCGCCGCGGCGCGCCGCCAGGGCGACGGCCTGCCGCTGTGGGGCATCTTCGCGCTCTTCGCCCTGGCCATGGCGCTGGTCTACGTCGGCTTCTCGTGGACGCTGGGCGAGCAGGCCGACCAGGTCGGGCTGCTGCTGGAACGCATCATCGACTAGCCGCCGGGCGGCTCGAACCACCGCTTGCTTACGACATCGAGGGAGACACCATGCTCAGGGTAGAGCTACCGGCACTGATCGGCCGACTCAACGCCATCGCCCGCCAGGCACTGGAAGGGGCCGCGACGCTGTGCGCCGAGCAGCAGGCGCCGGAAGTGGGCGTGTCCCACCTGCTGCTGGCCGGCCTCGACCAGCCGCTGTGCGACCTGCGGGTGCTGCTCGAGGCCGAGGACATCGAGCCCGAGGCGCTGCGCCGTGCGCTCACCGAGGACGCGCGTCCTCCGCGCGACCTGGAGGTGGCCACGCCGAGCTTCTCGCCGCTGCTGGTCGAGCTGCTGCAGGACGCCTGGCTCCTGGCCAGCACCGAGTTCGGGCACCGCGAGCTGCGCACCGGGGTGATCTTCACCGCCCTGCTGCATCACGCCGGGCGCTATCTCGGCCCCCGCGGCGAGCGCCTGCTGGCCGGCATCAACCGCGAACGGCTGCGGCGCGACTTCGCCCGCCTGACCCGCGAGTCCGCCGAGGCCGCCAGTGCCGCCGAGGACGAGAGCGAGCGGCCGGCCCCGGCCCGAAGCGCAAGCGGCGACGACAGTGCGCTGGCGCGCTTCGCCACCTCGCTCACCGAGCAGGCGCGCCGCGGCGAGCTCGACCCGGTGCTGTGCCGCGACCCCGAGATCGACCAGATGCTCGACATCCTCGGTCGCCGGCGCAAGAACAACCCGATCGTGGTGGGCGAGGCCGGCGTCGGCAAGAGCGCCGTGGTCGAGGGCCTGGCGGCGCGTATCGTCGAGGGCCGCGTGCCCGCGGCGCTTTCCGGCGTGGAACTGATGTCGCTCGACCTCGGCGCGCTGCAGGCCGGGGCCTCGGTCAAGGGCGAGTTCGAGAAGCGCCTCAAGGCGGTGATCGAGGAGGTCAAGGACGCGGCCGTGCCGACGCTGCTGTTCATCGACGAGGCCCACACCCTCATCGGCGCCGGCAACGCCGAGGGCGGCGCCGACGCCGCCAACCTGCTCAAGCCGGCGCTGGCCCGCGGCGAGCTGCGCACCATCGCCGCCACCACCTGGCGCGAGTACAAGAAGCACATCGAGAAGGACCCGGCGCTGTCGCGGCGCTTCCAGCCGGTGGCCCTGGGCGAGCCGGACGTGGAGCAGGCGCTGATGATCCTGCGCGGCCTGCGCGACGTCTACGAGTCGACCCACGGCGTGCTGATCGGCGACAGCGGCCTGCGCGCCGCCGCCGAGCTCTCGGCCCGCTACCTGGCCGGCCGCCAGCTGCCGGACAAGGCCATCGACGTGCTCGACACCGCCGGCACTCGGCTGGCCCAGGCCCTGGACACGCCGCCGCGACGCCTCAGCCACCTGATGAGCGAGCAGCTGGCTGCCCGGCGCGAGCACGACCAGCTCGAGCGCGAGGCGCTGCTCGGCCGTCATCCCGACACCGCCCATCGCGACGCCCTGGCCGAGCGGCTGGCGCGGCTGGACGAGGAGCGTGAGACCCTGGAGGCCGCCTGGCGCGAACAGCGCGAGTGCGTCGACGCCATCCTGACCCTGCATCGCGAGCTGCTCGACGGCTCGGAAGACGACGCCAGCGATGGAGAGAGTCACGAGACGGAAGGCGAGAACGAGAGCGCCGACCAGGCACGCGCTCGCCGCACCGCCGCGCTGGCCGAGCACGAGGCCCGCCTCGAGGCGCTGCAGCGCGAGTTCTCGCTGGTCAATCCCAGCGTCGAGGAGGCCCAGATCGCCCAGGTGATCGGCGACTGGACCGGGGTGCCGGTGGAGCGCATGACCCGCGACGAGCTGGCGCGCCTCACCGAGCTGCCCGAGGAGCTGGGTCGGCTGATCAAGGGCCAGGACCTGGCCGTCGAGCGCCTTCACCGCCACCTGCTCACCGCCCGCGCCGACCTGCGTCGCCCCGGGCGTCCGCTGGGCGCCTTCCTGCTGGTCGGCCCCAGCGGCGTGGGCAAGACCGAGACCGTGGTGCAGATCGCCGAGAGCCTCTACGGCGGCCGCCAGTTCCTGACCACCATCAACATGTCCGAGTATCAGGAGAAGCACACCGTCTCGCGGCTGATCGGTTCGCCGCCCGGCTACGTGGGCTTCGGCGAGGGCGGCCTGTTGACCGAGGCGATCCGCCAGCGGCCCTACTCGGTGGTGCTGCTCGACGAGGTCGAGAAGGCCCACCCGGACGTGCTCAACCTGTTCTATCAGGCCTTCGACAAGGGCGAGCTGGCCGACGGGGAAGGGCGCGCCATCGACTGCCGCAACGTGCTGTTCTTCATGACCTCGAACCTCGGCTATGACGCCATCGTGCGCCACGCCGACGACCGCGCGGCGATGGACGAAGCGCTCTACCCGGTGCTGGCCGACTTCTTCAAGCCGGCGCTGCTGGCGCGCATGGAGGTGGTGCCTTACCTGCCGCTGTCGCGGGATATCCTCCACGACATCGTCGGCGCCAAGCTCGAGACCCTGGCCGGGCGCATCCGCGACCGCCATCGCCAGGCCGAGGTGGAGCTGGCACCGGCGCTGGCCGAGGCCATCTGCGAGCGCGCCACGCGCAGCGAGAACGGCGCGCGGATGCTCGAGTCCGTGATCGACGGCGAGCTGTTGCCGCCGGTGTCCCGGGCGCTGCTCGAGCGCATGGCGCGTCGCGAGCCGGTGAGCCGCGTCGCGCTGGGCGTGGACGAGCACGGCTTCACCGCGGAGGTCGGCTGAGGTGAGCGATCACGGCGTGCTCGATGCGGCACCTGCCGAGGCCCCGGCGCTGGCCGGCATGGCCGAGGCGCTGCGGCTGGTCGAGGGCCACTCGCCCGACGAGCTGCGCCGGCGCGGGCTCGCGCTGCTGCGCGAGCGGCTGGGGCTGGCCTGGGCACGCTGCCTGTTCCTCGACGCCAGCGGCCGCTGGCTGGGCGAGGACGGCGACGACGCCTGGCTGGCCTGCGACGACTTTCGCCATCCCTATGCCCATGCCATCCGCCGCGGCGAGGCGATGGAGCTGGGGCTCGGCGAGGCGCGGCTGCGGCTCGATCATCCCGCCTTCCAGGCGGCCACCGAGGGGCTGCCGGCGGCCTGGCGGCTGTCGGTGCGCCCGCTTCGCGCGCGGGACGGCAAGCGCGAGTGGCTCGGCGTGCTGGCCCTGGCGGGCCCCGCCGAGCGCCTCGCGCCGTTGGCCGAGTGTGACGACTTCCTGGCCTTCGAGGCGCTGCTGTGTCGCCTGTGGGCCTGGCTGGCTCGCCAGCGCGACGAGCGCCGCCACCAGGCGCGCCTGCGCGACTCGCTGGCCGAGGCCAACGACGGCGCCCGGCGCCGCACCCTCAGCGAGCGCCTGGCCCAGCGGATTCTCGGCGACTCGCCGGCCATCGGCGCGCTGCGCGACCAGCTGGTGCGTGCCGCCGAGACCCATCTGGCGGTGCTGCTGCAGGGCGAGACCGGCACCGGCAAGGAGCTGGTGGCGCGCGGCGTGCACGAGGTCTCGGCGCGCAGCGACGGGCCCTTCATGGCGATCAACTGCGCGGCGATCCCCGAGAGCCTGCTCGAGGCCGAGCTGTTCGGCCACGTGAAGGGCGCTTTCTCGGGCGCCGAGCGCAGCCGCGAAGGGCTGTTCGGCCAGGCCGACGGCGGCACCCTGTTCCTCGACGAGATCGGCGACATGCCGCTGGCGCTGCAGGCCAAGCTGCTGCGCGTGCTCGAATCGGGGCGCTATCGCCCGCTCGGTGGCGACGACGAGCGGAAGGTCGATCTGCGCCTGGTAGCGGCGACGCACCAGCCGCTGCATCGGCGCATCCGCGAGGGTGCCTTCCGCGCCGACCTCTACTACCGCCTCGGCCAGTTCCCGCTCACGCTGCCGGCGCTGCGCGAGCGCCGCGAGGACATTCCGGCCCTGGCCCGGGCCTTCGTCGACGACTTCTGCCGGCGCGAGGGCCGCGAGGACATCGGCCTGGGGCGCGCGGTGCTGCGTGCCCTCGAGGCGCGCGACTTCCCCGGCAACGTGCGCGAGCTCAGGAACCTGATCGACTACGCCTGCGCCATGACCCGCGACGGCGAGGACATCGCCCCCGAGGCGTTGCCCGACGAGGCGCCCTCGGCGCCGGTCGACGACGCGGCCACCGACGCCACCCCGGCGCCGGCAGCCGAGCAGGACGACGTCTTCGACCTGCGCCGGGCGCTGCGCGACTACGAGGCGACGCTGATCCGCCAGCGCCTGGCGCGCTTCGACGGCAACCGCACCCTGGCCGCCGAGAGCCTGGGCCTGCCCAAGCGGACCTTGGCGCATAAGTGCCGACAGCTGCAACTGGATAGCCCATGAACGTGAACGATCGATTTCCCGCTCGGCCCGCTTGGTGGCACCGGCTGGCCGGTCTGGCCCTGCTGCTGGCCGCCGGACTGGCGCCTGCCGCGGGCCAGGCCCGGAGCGATGTCGAGGACAGCGCCCCGGCGTCGCGCCTGCAGGCCGCCGAGGCCTGCGCCGAACGGCCCTCGCGGCTGGGCCGGCTCGAGTGCTACGACGACCTGTTCCGCGACCGCCCCGCGGCGGTGGCGGACGCCTCGCGCTCGCCGCTGTGGCGCGCCGTGGCCGCCCAGGAGGCGGAGCGCGACGCCGATGACGTCGGCGTGATGACCCGTGAGACCGCCGACACCGTGCTGATGAGCGCCCCGGCGCTGGGCACGGTGCCGCCGCGCCCGCTGCTGGTGATCAGCTGCGACGACGCCATCACCCGCTTCCAGCTGCACCTCCACGAGCCGCTCGAGGGCTCGCGGGCGTCGCTCAGGCTGGAAGGCGAGGGCGTCGCCCTCGACCAGACCTGGCGGGTGCTCGACGGCGGCCACGTGATCAGTGGCGGGCGCGGGCTGCCGGCCATCGGCACCCTGAAGCGCCTGCTGGGCGGCGAAGACCTGCGGCTGTCGAGCGACACGGCGGTCATCGACGGGCTGCGCTTCGATCTCGATGGCTGGCGCACGGCGATCGCGCCGCTGCGCGCCATGTGCCGCTGGTAAGGGGGAAACGACATGCGCATTACCCAGCCCCATCAGCTCGAACCGCTGCTCGCGCCCCTCGCCGAGGGCGTCGGCGAGCCGGTGGCCGATCACGAGGACTTCGACTGGCTCGACGAGCAGATGATGAAGGTCGGTTCGCTGCAGCACGGCGAGGTCGACTGGAGCGGCGCCGAGACCCGCGCCGCGCGGCTGCTGTCCGAGACCGGCAAGGACCTCAAGGTGCTCGGCCACCTGCTGCACTGCCTGCAGCACGATGGCGATCCGGCGCGCTTCGCGCTGTCGCTGGAGCTGCTGGCCGGTGCGCTGGACGCCTGGTGGGAGGCCGCCTATCCCTTCGCCGGCCCGCGCGGCAAGCGGGCCCGGCCCAAGCTGTTCCAGCAGTTCACCCAGCGCGCGCTATCGCTGGCCGGCGGCCTGGAGTTTCTCGGCGCCGCCGAGGATCACGCCGCCTGCCGTGCGGCGCTGGACCGGCTGCGCGAGCGGGCCGCCGGCCATGAGCTGCCGGACGAGGCGCTGGCGGATCTCTCGCGGCTGCTCGATCAGGCCACGCCCAGCGCCGAGGCGCCGTCGGCGTCCGGCGCCTCGGCGGCGCCCGCGGGCGGTGGCGAACCGAGCCGCGCGGCGGCGCCGGCCACCGAGGCCGAGCCCGCCGCGCCGAAGGCCCCGGAGGCGCGGCTCGAATCCGGCAACGATCGCGGCAACCGCCAGGCGCTGCTCAAGATGGCCGACTTCCTCAACGAGCAGTCGCCGGGCGAGGCGCTCGGCTATCGGCTGCGCCGCCACGCGGTGTGGCACGCCATCCAGGGCCTGCCGATGACCCGCGACGGCCAGCGCACCGAGCTGGCGCCGGTCTCCGCCGACCGGGTTGCCGAGTACCGCGAGGCCGCCGCGGGCCGGCCGACGCCGGAGGACTGGCGGCGCATCGAGAACAGCCTGGCGCTCAGCCCCTACTGGCTCGAGGGACATCGTCTGAGCGCGGAGGTGGCGCGGCGGCTCGAGCAGCCGCGCTGCGCCGAGGCGATCCGCGACGAGACGGCGCGCTTCGTCGACCGCCTGCCAGGCATCGAGGCGCTGACCTTCAGCGACGGCTCCGCCTTCCTCGACGGCGAGACGCAGACCTGGCTGACGGACGTGGCCGGCCCCGGGGCGCCGGCGGCCATGGGCGGGGGCGATCCCTGGCAGGCCGGCCTCGAGACGGCCCGCGAGCGGCTCGCCGAGGAGGGGCTGGCGCCGGCGCTCGCGGTGCTAGACGAGGGCCTCGCGGCGGCGGCGTCGCCCCGCGAGGGCGTCTACTGGCGCCTGGCCAGCGCCGACCTGCTGAGGGAGGCCGGCCTCGCCGCGCTGGCCCGGCAGCACTATCAGGCATTGCAGGACTCCGTGGCGAACCTCGCGCTGGAAGGCTGGGAGCCGGCGCTGCCGGCCCGCCTGGCGGCGGCACTCGAGGCATGACACACGGCGATCCGACGGAATCGACAGGGACGAGGGAGCAAGGCTCATGTGGAAACAACTGAAGGCCGGGCTGAGCCGCTGGATGCCGGGCATGTCCCGGGCCGACAGCCAGCTCAACCAGGCGCAAGGACACGCCAACAAGGCCAAGGGCCTGAAGCGGCTCGGTGCCTGGCTGTGGGCGCTGCTGGTGGTCGCGCTGCTGGTGGCGATCTGGTGGCTGGGGCCGCAGTGGGAGGTGTTCGACAGTCGCCCGCTGGGCCCCTGGCTCAATCGCCTGCTGGCCAGCCTGGCGCTGCTGGGCCTGGTGGCGGTGGTGTGGGGCATCCGTCTGGCGCGGCGCCTGCGCGCCCTGGACGAGGAGCGCCGCCACGAGTCGCAGCGTCAGCAGGACCCGGTGCTCGGCCAGGTCGAGCGTCAGGAGGAGAGCCTGGACGCTACCCTGCATGAGCTCACCGACAGCCTCGGCGGCGGCGCCAACGCCCGCTACAAGCTGCCCTGGTACCTGGTGATGGGCGTCGAGAACGCCGGCAAGACCAGCCTGATCAACCGCTCGGGGCAGAACTTCGCCCTGACCCACGTGATGAAGGCGTCCGGCCAGGGCAAGCGCGGCCGGCTGGGCTTCGACTGGTGGATCGGCGACAAGGCGGTGCTGATCGACCCGGACGGCGAACTGCTGACCCAGGGCGCGCTGCAGGGCGGCGAGCCGGCCGAGCTCGAGAGCCGGCTGTGGGATCACTTCGTCGACTGGCTGGAGCGTCATCGCTCGCGGCGTCCGCTGGACGGCGTGGTGCTGGTGCTCGACCTGGCGCGGCTCAGCGACGCCGAGGTGGCGGTGCGCAAGGCCTACGCCTCGCTGCTGCGTGCCCGGTTGCGCGAGCTGATGGAGCGCCACGGCAGCCGCCTGCCGGTCTACGTCACCTTCAGCAAGATGGATCTGCTGCACGGCTTCGACGACTTCTTCCGTCACTACTCCCGGGCCGCCCGTCGCGCCCCGCTCGGCTTCACCTTCTCCGCCGCGTCCCTCGACAAGCCGGGCCGTTGGGAAGAAGAGTTCGCCGAAGCCTATGACGGCATGCTCGAGCGGCTGAACCAGACGCTGCCGACCCTGCTGGCCGAATGCCGCGATCGCGACGAGCGCGAGGCGGTGTTCCGCTTCGTGCGCCAGCTGGCCGGCCTGCGCGACGTGCTGCTCGGCTTCATCGGCGAGGCGCTGTCCAGCGACCGCTTCTCCACCGCGGCCATGGTGCGCGGCGCCTATTTCACCTCGGTCTATCAGCAGGGCGTGCCGGAGGATCCCTTCGTCGACGCCGCCGCGCGGCGCTACGGCATGAGCGACGGCGTGCAGCCGGCCCACCGGGCCACCAGCTCGGCGCTGTTCTTCACCGAGGAGCTGTTCGACCGTATCATCTATCCGGAGTCGGGGCTCGCCGGCGACAACGCCCGGGCGGCGCGGCGCCGCCATCGCATTCGCCGTGCCAGCGCGCTGGCCTGCCTGTTCGGCGGGGCGGCCCTGGTCGGTGGCTGGTACCACTTCTATGACAAGAACGCCCAGGCGCTGGCCGCGGTGGAGGACAAGGCCGAGGCCTTCCTCGCCGTGCGCCCGAGCCACTGGCAGAGCGACGATCCCACCGGCCGGGCGCTGCTCGAGCCGCTGGATCGCCTGCTCGGTGCCACCCAGGAGTTCGGCGACTACCGCTCGCGGCCCTGGCTGCTGGCCGACATGGGCCTCTACCAGGGGCACGCGCTGGGCGTGGAGGTCGACAACGCCTACCTGCGCCTGCTCGAGCAGCAGTTCCTGCCGGCGCTGATGATCGGCATCATGGACGACATGAACCGCGCGCCGGACGGCAGTAACGACAAGCTGGCGCTGCTGCGCATCCTGCGCATGATGTCCGACGCCAGCGGCCGCCAGTCCCAGCGCGTGCACGACTTCATGGCCGACCGCTGGCAGGCGGCCTTCCCCGGCCAGGGCGACGTCCAACGCCGCCTGCTGGCGCACCTCGACTACGCCCTGGCCTACACCGACCTGGCGGGCCACGCCGAGGCCGGCATGCCCGGCGCCCGCGACGCCATGGCGCCGCTCGAGGGCAGCATCGAGGCGGCCCAGCAGGAGCTCGCCCGCCAGCCCATGGCCGAGCGCGTGTACGCCTCGCTCAAGGCCGGCATCTCCCAGGGCAGCGCCGCGCCGCTGGACCTGCGCTCGAGCGTCGGTTCGGCCTTCAGCCTGGTGTTCATGGCCCGCAACGACGAGGCCGAGCGGGTGCGCATCCCCGGCCTGCTGACCCGCAACGGCTTCGAGGGCTACTTCCTCGAGCGGCTGGATCAGGCCACCGAGCTGGCGCTGATCGATACCTGGGTGCTCGGCCAGCGCGACGACATCGACTTCAGCGAGGCCGACCGCCGGCGCCTGCAGGAGGCGCTGCGCGAGCGCTACGCCAGCGACTATCACGTCACCTGGCGCGAGGCCCTGGCCGATATCCGCCTGGTGCCGCTGCCCGACCTTCACCAGGCGGTGGTGGTGGCCGACGGCCTGCTCGGCGCCAGCCGTCCGCTGGATCGCCTGCTGGGCGAGGTGTCGCAGCAGACCCGCCTCTATCCGGAGCTGCCGGCGGACGACGAGGCCGCCCGCCAGGCCCTGCAGCAGTCGCCGCGCTATCGTCTGGCCAGCGAGATCGCGCGCCACTTCGCCGAACTCAACGCGCTCACCGAGTCGCGCGGTGACAACCCCTCCAACCTCGACGAGATCAAGGACGCCGTCGGCGAGCTGCGCGACTATCTGCGTCAGGTCGACGAGGCCGGCGACCGCGGCCAGCAGGCCTTCCTGCTGGCCCGTGACCGCCTCTCGCTGCAGGGTGGCGATCCGATCGCGGCGCTGCAGCGCATCGCCGAGGACACCCCGGCGCCGGTGGGCGGCATGCTCGAGAGCCTGGCCGACCAGAGCTGGCAGCTGCTGATGGAAAGCGCGATTCGCCACCTGGAGAGCCAGTGGATGGACGAGGTCGTGGTGCCCTTCCAGCAGCGCCTGGCCGGTCGCTACCCGCTGGCACCCCAGGCGTCCCGCGAGGTGTCGCTGGCCGACTTCGAGGAGTTCTTCGCCCCGGACGGCACCCTGGATGCCTTCTACCAGCAGAACCTCAAGCCGTTCATCGAGGGCGCGCCGGAGGCCCTGCGCAACGCCGAGGGCGACTCGCTGCTGCGCCAGGGCGTGCTCGACGCCGTGCAGCGCGCCGAGCGCATCCGCGAGGCCTACCTTAACCGCGACGGCGTGCTCGACGTGCCCTTCAGCCTGGAGCCGCTGAGCCTCAGCGCCGACAAGCGCCGCGGCGTGATCAGCGTCGACGGCCAGCTGATCGACTACGCCCACGGCGCCAGCCGCCGGGTGCCGATGATCTGGCCCAACGGCCTGCGCGACAGCAACGAGAGCCGCGTCACCCTGGTGCCGAGCCAGGTCAATCGCTCGCCGCGCACGCTGCGCCGCGACGGCCCCTGGGCCTGGTTCCGCCTGCTCGACGAGGCCCAGCTGACCGGCGCCGGCGAGCGCGAGCTGGAGCTCAGCTTCCGGGTCGACGGCGGCAGCATGCGCTACCGCCTGGTCGCCGACGGGCCGCGCAATCCCTTCACCCGGTCGCTGGTGGCGGGCTTCCGCCTGCCCAGGGCGCTCTACGCCGACGGAGGGCAGGACGATGCTGACGACGCTTAAGCGCTGGCTGGGCGCGTCGCCGAACCGGCCCGCCGCGGCGCCCGCCGTCGATCCCGCGCCGCCTGAGGCGGCGCCAGGGCTGGTGGAGGCCACCGTGGAGGACATCCCGCTGCTGCTCGAGGCCGCACGGCGCGCCGAGGAGCAGGGGCTTTCCCCCTGGGTGCTGCGCGACGAGAGCCGCCTCGAGACCCTGCGTCGCTCGCTGGAGTTCGTGGTCCATCGCGGCCTCTGGCTGCAGCGTGAGGGCGACCGGGTGGCGCACTGGCAGGGCCGGCTGCTGGCGCTTCGCCACGGCGACGGCCCGCTGCTCGGCATGCTGCTGGTGTGTCGGCGCGACGACGAGTCGGCCTGGCAGCTGCGCTTCTTCTTCATCGCGCCGGAGTGGCAGGGCCGCGGCCACGGCGCCCGGCTGCTGCTGGCCGCCCGGCGCGAGCTGATGGGCACGCCGCTGCAGACCCGGCTGCCGTTGCAGGGCGCCGCCCCGGCCAGCCTGGTGGCGGCGGGATTCCGGCGCATGCACGTGGACGCCGGCGGCGTGGCCAGCTTCGAGGCCCCGGTAGAGTGGAACGATCAACGCGAACGCACGCGCGGCGCCTGAGCGGCGGCGCGCTTCGCAAGGAGGACGCATGGGACGCAAGTTCGTATTGCTGGGGGATCTCGGCACCGACCACGAGGGCTTTCCGCCCACGCCGGTGATCGCCGGCAGCCCGACGACGATGATCGACGGCAAGCCGGTGGCGCGCCTGGGCGATCCGCTGGAGCCCCACGACAAGCCCAATCACGGCCCCCACCCGCGCGCCATCGCCGCCGGCTCGGGCAGCATCCTGGTCGACGGCAAGCCGGTGGCGCTCACCGATCACGCCGTGGACTGCGGCGGCGTGGTGATCGGCACCGCCAGCGGGGAGGGCAGCTGACATGGCCGACCGTAGCGGACTGCAGTTCACCCTGAGCCTCACGGGGGCCGAGGACGCCGATCTGGCCGTCGTCGACTTCACCCATGAAGAGGCGCTCTCGGCGCCCTTCCACCTGCGGGTGAGCTTCGCCAGCCGCGCCGCCGACCTCTCGCCCGAGGCGCTGCTCGACCGCCCGGCGAGTCTGACCGTGTGGCAGGACGGCGTGGCCCAGCGCCGGGTCCACGGCATCGTGGCCGAGTTCGGCCGCGGCGACCGCGGCCATCGCCGCAGCTTCTACGAGGTGGTGATCCGCCCCTCGCTGTGGCGGCTCTCGCTGCGCCAGAACTCGCGCATCTTCCAGCGTGTCTCGCCGCTGACCATTCTCAACACCCTGTGCGAGGAGCGTGGCCTGACCGACGTGGCCTTCGCGGTGACCCGCGAGCCCGCCGAGCGCGAGTACTGCGTGCAGTACCGCGAGACCGACCTCGAATTCCTCGAGCGCCTGGCCGCCGAGGAAGGGCTGTTCTATTTCCACGAATTTGAGGATGCCGATCTTGGCGCCCATCGTCTGGTGTTCGCCGACGATCCCCAGGTGCTCACCGGCCTCGGCGAGCGCCGCTATCATCACCGTGCCGGCGGCACGCCGCCCCAGCGCCATCTGCGGCGGCTGACCCAGACCGCCCGGGTGCGCCCGGCCCGGGCCCAGCTCAAGGACTATTCGTTCAAGCAGCCGGCCTATGCGCAGCTTCATGACCAGCAGGGCAAAGGGTTAGAGCAGCACAGCCAGCGCGAGGACTACGAGCACTACGACTACCCGGGCCGCTACAAGGCCGATGCCTCGGGCCGTGCCTTCACCCGCCACCGGCTCGAGCACCTGCGCCACGACGCCCTGACCCTGGACGGCGAGAGCGACCTGCCCGAACTCACCCCGGGTGCGCGCTTCACCCTGGCCGACCACGACGTCGGCGAGTTCAACCGCGGCTGGCAGGTCGTCAAGGTGGTCCACCAGGGCGAGCAGCCCCAGGCGCTGGGCGAGGATGCCGTGCAGGCCGACGGCATGACGCGGTATCACAACACCCTGAGCCTGACCCCGGACGATGCCGCCTGGCGCCCCGCGCCGCGGCCCAAGCCGCGGGTCGACGGCCCCCAGGTGGCCTTCGTGGTCGGCCCCGAGGGTGAGGAGATCCACTGCGACGAGCACGGTCGGGTGCGCTGCCAGTTCCCCTGGGACCGCTACGCCGAGCCCAATGAAACCGCCAGCGCCTGGCTGCGCGTGAGCCAGGGCTGGGCCGGCGGCGGCTACGGCATGATGGCGATTCCGCGCATCGGCCACGAGGTGATCGTGTCCTTCCTCGAGGGCGACCCGGATCAGCCGCTGGTCACCGGACGCACCTACCACGCGGTCAATACGCCGCCGTATTCGCTGCCGGAGCACAAGACGCGCACCGTGCTGCGCACCCAGACCCACCAGGGCGAGGGCTTCAACGAGCTGCGCTTCGAGGACCAGCACGATCAGGAACAGATCTGGGTGCACGCCCAGAAGGACCTGGAACTGCTGACCGAGAACGACCGCACCGAGGAGATCCGCCGCGACAGCCACCTCAAGGTCAAGCGCGATCGCGTCACTGAGATCGACCGCGACGACCACCACACCGTGCACGGCGAGCGGCGCACCCAGGTCGACGGCGACGATCATCTCACCGTGGGCCAGACCCGCCACGAGAAGATCGGCCGCGCCCAGCTGGTCGAGGCCGGCAGCGAGGTGCACCACAAGGCCGGCATGAAGGTGGTGGTCGAGGCCGGCGCCGAGATCACCCTCAAGGCCGGCGGCAGCTTCGTGAAGCTCGACCCCTCTGGGGTGACCATCGTCGGCCCGAGCGTGAAGATCAACTCCGGCGGCAGCCCCGGCAGTGGCACCGGGCAGAGCGCCCAGGCGCCGATCCTGCCGGGGGAGGCGACGGAGGAGAGCCATACGATCGTGGCGCCGATTCGCCACCGGGCCCAGCTCACCTCGATGCTCAAGGCACCGCCCAGCTGCGAGATCTGCGAGGCGGCCGGCGAGCAGGGGCAAGGCTAGATGATACGGTCGGATCGCATCACGCATGTACTGGTGGATGGAGTGCGCTACCCGGATGCGCTCAGGCGGCTCTATGCGCGAGACGATCTGGCCGAGATCGAGCCGCTCTACCTGATGACGCGTTTCAAGGATCTTGCCGAGCAGGGGCCGATTCTGGTGGCGCCGCGGGGTCGGGGCTTCGTCGACGAGATCCTGGCCGAGGGCGACGGCGAGCTAACCCGCGCCATGTCGCTGCTGACCGCTTCGGCGACCACCGAGGCCCTGGGCGACCATCTGCTTCGATTCGTCGAGGCGGAGATCGACGGCATCTCCCGGCTGGTGAGGTTCGCCGACCCGTTGGTGCTGCGGCACTGGCTGGCGAGCTTCGGCGACATCGTGCCGGCCGAGGTCATGGGCCCCATCCACGCCTGGCGAGTGGCACACTGGGCCCCGGCCTGGGGCGCGACGGCCGCGCCGCAATGGCGAGTCTTCGAAGCGAGCGAGTCTTCAGTGCTGGAGGCAGGGCGGGGGACGCCTGTGCCCGCTATGATGGGCGCGCCGCAGCAAGAGGCGCTGGAGGCGGTGGCGCGCTGGCAGTTCAAGGAGCGACTATCGGCGTATTTCAGCCGCCATCTCGGCGAGGCCTGGGCGGAGGTGCCGCTCGACCGGCGCGGCGATTGGCTGGACGCCCGTCTGGATGATGCCCAGGCCTGGGGGGCGCAGACCGAACGCCAGTTCGCCATCTGGTGCGAGCTCGCCCTGCGCCGGGGGGAGACGTTCATGACGGCGAGCGATGGCCTCTACGCGCGCTGGGTGGCGGGCGACGCGTCTCGGGGCGAGCTTCCCCGCCAGCAGCAACTCTATGCACTCGATGACTGGAGCCGCTCGGAGGCGGCGGATCAGCAGAACGGAAACCGGACCACAAGGATGTCATCCCATGACTGATCGACACGCCCAGCAGGACGCGCGCGATGCCGAATTCGGCGAGACCCCGTTAGGCTCGGCGAGTATGTGCCCGCTGTATCGCGAGGGGGCCATCTTCCCGGTGCGCTATGCCATCGATGAAACGTCGAGCGAGTCCGAGGACATCCAGGGGCCGCACCCGCTGGCCGAAGGATGGGACGATCACGGCTATCCGGCCCTGCAGACGCGCAGCTACTGCCTGCGTCAGCTGCGTGACGGCTGGCTGTACGTCTGGGATGAGGTGGACCGCACCTTCCACGAGTACCGCATCGAAGGGCATCGGTTCACGCGCATCGTCTGGCCCGAGAACATCAACGACACCCGCCCCGACGTGCGCGAGGGGGATGGTGGTGGCGAGAGCAAGCCGTACCTGCTGTACCCCTGCCGCAGCCGTATCTGGCTGGCCTATTCCTCGGTGCAATGGACCTGGCGCATCTGCGAGCACCTGCGCTCTAACGTGGACTCCCGAGAGCGCTTCATGCGCAAGCTCGACGTGCGCTCGGCCGTCGAGGCACCCGGCAGCGTTGCCCATGTGGGGCCGCTGACGGAGCTTGGCCAGCACGTGGCCGATGTGACGCCGCAGGGGGCGGCTCGCGATTTCGAATCCGCCACGGTGATGACGAGAGCGCTCACCGAGGAAGAACAGGAAGGATCCGAGGAGTCGGCTTATACCACCCTGGCATTCAAGCCCGAGATCAGCCAGGACGCGGTGCTGGCCCAGGTGCCCGACAAGGATGAGGCCCTGTTCGTGGCGCTGGATGACGATCTTGGCATTGCTAACGACCTGACCATGCAGCTGCTGGGTGTGGAAATGGCTCGCGAGCAGTTCGAGGACGAGCATGGGCATCGCCTCAATACTGCGCTGATGGTGCAACGGCTGTGCGGTATCGATGAGAGCGATCTTCCCGAAGCCGTGCGTGACGATCCCGAGCAACAGCGCCGGGCTATCGAATTGCTGGACCAGCATTATCGCCTTAAACAGAGCGACGAACTGTCGACGGCGGTTAACCGGGGTAGCCCTTTCGATTCGGCGATCCGCGCGAATGCCAATGCCAACAATCGTCAGGCTCAGCTGGAAGCTTACGAAGCCGAGCTGGCCGAGCTTGGGATCGAACCTCGCGACGATGACGACTTTCGGGAGTGGAAGGCCAAGGCGATCTGGCGCAACGATGTGGATTACGAAGGAGCATTGGCCTTCATCGATGAGCGGCAGCCAGAACTCGAGCGCCTGCAGCTGCATTGCCGTCGCAATCGCGAGGACCTGACCACTTGGCTGGATCGCCTGCCGACATCGGCCCAGGCGCTGTGCTTCGATGGCTGCAATGTGTTGCAGACTCGGGCACTCATCGAGTTCACACGGATGGTGAGCGAGGCACTCGGTGCCAGTGAGGAAGGACAACAGTGGATGACCGAGCGGGCGCAGCAGCGCGACAACTTGGTGGGGCTGGCGCTGTTCAATTTCTCGCCCGAACTGGAACAGGCCCTCACCCAAGTGGCACATGACTTTATCGAGACCGAAGAGTCGGACGGCCCATCGGTATCGGACGCCGCAAACGTGGCTTCTCGGGCAAACGAGACAAAGGGCGTGCTTGATCTCAAAAGCGTTCGTGACAGTAGCGCCTTCCAAGCCCTGGCGCCGCATGTCCAGGAGTTCCTGGATACTCTGGTCACGGCCGTGCAAGGACCGGCCAAGCTCGCTTGGGAAGGGCTAGCCTACCAAGTGTTACCTGCGGTGGGCGCGGGCGCTTCAGTCAGTGCCGAGCGTCTTGCTCAGGGGCTCTCTCAGACCATGCAAGCGGCTTTCGTGCATCCCGATAACGCCGCCAAAAACACCCAACTGGTCCGGGATGGAGACTTCGAGGCTCGCCACCGTCGTTGGCGGGGCAATGTCGTGCGCCGTCAAAACAGCATTCGTGGCCTGAGAATAGCGCTAGCACGTCCAGCTGCGCCACATGACCGTGCTGCGCAGTTGAAGGATCTCAATGGCCAGCAGCAGGAGCTCGATGAGCTGATGACCCGTGAGCCGAAGCAGTTCGTCGCTCATCAGGCAGGAAGCTCCGGTGGGCCGAGCGAAACTCTAGGCTTTGATGAGTTGCGTGAACAGAATCGGCTCAAGCTTCAGGAAGGTGCCGCCGCTGCCCAGGCTCGAATGCGGGGGTGGATGAATCGCTATGGTGGTGGGCTACCGCTGTTGATCGCCGGGCTGAATCTGCTGAACGTCGGCAACACCCTCGCCACCATTGAGCGCGACGGCATGGATAGTAATACCCGGCAATCCCTGATCAGCGGCTTGGGTTACACGACCAACGCGGTAATGGCGCTATGGGTGGTGCCGTACTGGAACAAGCATGCTGAACGTGTGGGGGCATTAAGCAAAGGAACCTTTGAGTTAGCTAAAAAAGGCATTCGTGAATGGCGCCAGTTAAAAAATTGGTCCTTTGTCCGAACAGCCGCCAAACTGACCACCCGTGTGGCCGGCATGGCGGTGTTTGGGGCAATTGGGGCGTTAACAGAAGCGTTGCAAATTTGGGGTCAGCTTGGTTCTACAACCAGTACCGAAGAGAGCTTAGCGCTGCGAGCAAAATTCACGAGTACTGTCGCGATGGGGCTTTTATCAGGCGCACAGTTTGTTGGAGCCCTGTTGGGCAGGTGGATCGCTTTCGCCTGGATCATGGCACCTTGGACAGTCTGGGTCTTCGCCATCGCCGGGGTGGTGTATCTTTTCTCCTCCTTTATCGCGGGACATTATCACCGCGAGGGTATGCGTCTTTGGCTCTACCGGAGTGGTTGGGGGAATTCCCCTCAGTGGTCAGATGATGACGAAGGTCAAGCTGACGAATGGCGCGCCCTGTTGGAAACCCTCTACCAACCATCAGCCCGCCTGGAGCCGGTAACCACCCTTGGTTACCGCGGGCGGGCACCGGTTCAGGTCCATCAAGGGTACTGGCTCAAGATTGCGCTGCCCTCGATGCTGTTGGGGGAAAAGCTCAAGCTCTCTCATAATGCGAGCCGAGGCTTCTGGGCGCCGGCTTCAAGTTTCGAGGATCGAACTGAGCGTTTGCCCGATGAACTGCCGGGATTGGCGGACTACGATCCGCAGGAGACCCGTGTCTGGCAGGCCTGGCTGCCTGCCGATGTACAAGCCCCGGAGGCGGAATTTTCGTTGTCGATTGATTATCCGGCGACGCTACTGAGCTCCCCTAATGGCGCTGACTTTGTATTTTATAAGCCAGAGGCAGATGCGGGTGGTTTTACCCTGGAGCCGGCGGAGAATGCCATTGGTCGCCAAGCGATGGGCCGAATGTTCAATCTGACGGTCCCGGCTTGAAGTTATTCGAGATATTGACGGCTAGTATGTAAGTATTTTGATTCAGTATCTTTAAAAAGGTGTTCGTATGATGTGGTTCATTCAGCCAGAGAAAAATTACGTTCCTGAGATGCCTTGGGAGCGTGCCGCGGAGTCAGAGGTGATGAGCTGGCAAATTCGGGTGCGTGACTATAATACTTTGGTGGCGAATATAGCGTTTCTTATTATTATGCTGTTTTCTGGTAGTGTCTGGTTTTTTTCTGCTTATTCTTTTCTGGGGAAGGACGAGTATATGCCGACAGTTTGCGTAGCGATGTTTTTTTTGATGACTCCTGTGTTTATGGGCATGACCCATCAGACCTCTATTATCGTCTATCGATTGACGGATAACGGCTATGAAAAGATATCGTGGAAACCCCAGATTGATTCGGTGAAGCCGGTGATGAAGTGGACGGCAATTGTCTCTGGTATTGCCGTTCTAGTGGCTACCTTCTTCAATCCCTACTTTATTCTTGGTGCCGTAGGGCCGGCCGGCTTTGGTTTGATTGCGCTGGCCATGGGGAACTCTGGTGGCTACCAAAAAATGGCTCGTGACGAAGAATATGCCAGTTATTCGTGGGACGAAGTGGAAGAAGTCGTTTTTTGGGATAAGCGACGCCTCATTGGTTTGCGAATGAGTTATGAAAATGATGAGGGTGAGTCGTATTCCATTTATCATAAAATTTATTGCAAAAAGGGCGAGGTTAAAAGATGTCTGGAGTTTGTCCGTAAGAAAGCTTCTTCAGTAAATTATGTTGAAAGAAAGCTGAACGTTTATGGGTCTTTTGCGACATGATTCAAAACGCTATTTTCGAAGGGCTGAGCCTGAGTCAATACATCAGGTTATATGAAATAGGTTGCAAGGCAGAGTTGCCATGCCCATACATTCTTGTCATGTAAAGCGCGTTGTCTTCTGTCTTCTACGCCGGCCGTAGCGTGGCTTATGGTCGAGCCGGTCGGAGGCGCTGGAACAAGCAAGGAGGCAGGACATGATCGATGCCGCGCAGCCGGAAGAACAGCAAGGGTACGAGGACACGGCCTTCTCGGCTGAGAGAATCCCCCGGCAGGCACCGCCGCCACCCAAGGGAACCCTCGGCAAGCTAGGTGACGCCTTCGATATAGCGCGCCTGCCTTGGGGACATTATATTGGCGTTAATCCGTCAGAGTATGAATATGAGTATTCGGAAGCTTGGTATCGCAACTATAAGTACATGGGTGAGTCAGATTTTTACGACCATACAATGATTAATGAGATGCGCTGGTCGCAGTTCATCGATGAGAAAATCAGTCTTATCTATCGCTTTTTTCGTTTTTGGTTCGTTTTCTGGACCCATCTTTTTAGTTTTATTGGTCCAGGAGGAAAAAAGGGGGGGGTGGCTTTTTAGTGGCGTCACGGCGGTTGGAACCATCTTGTTTCTTTTTGCCGCGGATACCATCTTGGCAGCGCTAACACCGCTAGCGATCGTGGTGGGGGCTTGTGGGGTATGTACTGTGCTAAGAAGACTTTTCGAAACTCAGAGTATTCGTTTCTATAAGAGTAACCAGAATTGGTCGGACGATGTCGCTTTTTGCCGCCGCTCCGGCCTGGTCAAGAGCTTTCAGGGCAACTTTCCCTTCTATGAATTCGATGCCTTCATCGAGATGGCGGCGGATATGAAGGGCAACCAGCGCCATACCCTCAAGGTGCGCCATCGCTACCCGCAGTTCAGCAAGGACAAGCGTAACGGCCTGCCATTGGAATTCACCTTTCCCACCGATACCGGCAGCATCGCCGAGCGCTACGCCATGTGGGACATGCTGAGCCGCTTCATGGACGTCAGCCAGCCGCTGCCGGACATTCCCCGGCTGGAGCCGTTCCGCCATCTCGATCCGACCACCCGGGCCTTCGACGAGGCCGGCAAGCGTGGCCGCCCGGCCACCTACTGGCGTGACCTCTATGCCAGGGTGGACGAGAAGGAACTGAATCGCCTGCGGGACGAGCATCACGAGAAGGTGAACGCCGCCCCCTGGGGTAGCCGCCCCGATCTGATGGCCCATTCGGTGCCGGGTTATGAAGACAGCTACACCGCCGAGCCCGAAGACGTGAATGCCTACGCGCACGCGCCTACCAAGAACGTGCGTTTCGTGGAGCGTCCCGCGGCGGCCTCTTCGGATGACGCTTCCGATCAGCACGATACCCAGCGCTGAATCTCTCGAGTCTCGGTGCTGACGGCATTACCGAGAGATTGGTTATTCGCATGGCAAGGACGCCGTGCCCCTCAATTTCCGCCAGGGAAGGTGCGCTGTCGCTTGCCCCGGCGGTAGCGTTCTTCAAGGCTCACGCATGTCTGCCAAAGAAACTGAAATTCCCAGACCCGATATGGCTCAGCCTCACCGCGCCGGAGATATCACTCCTTTCCCGGCAGGCAAGATCATCTACCTTTCCCCTGTGCCCTTGCCCACGGGAGCGGCACCCGTCGACTTCAATCAGGCTGTCGGCGAGGTCAACGATTCTTATCTGGACTTGGGCGGTAGCCTGCCCACGCCGTTTACCTGGCAGTTTACCCTAGGGATTCCTTTTATCAGTTATTTGATGCTGGCGTTCTTGATACCTTTGGCATTAGGGGTTGCAGGGTGGATAAGTGGTAAAAGTTTGGATATGTTTTTTTTAATTTCAGGGCTTGTGTTTGATGAGATATTTGCGACGATGTCCGTGATATGTTTTTTTATATTAGTCATGGCGCTGTTTATAAAATGCCAATACCACTTCAAATTTCGCAATGATGTTCCCACACGCTTCCACCGGCAGCGTCGTGAAGTGGCCTTTTCGCCGGGCGGCGGCAAGCCGCCGATCGTCGTGCCGTGGGAAAGCGTGGCGGCCTGGTTCACCGAGGCACAGGGCGCGATCCAGTACGGCGTGCAGCGCCAGTATGCCCTGGGGCTCGGCTTTATCGATCCCGAGACGGGGAAGCAGCATTTTGTCGAGCTTCAGCAGCCGGGCCGGCCGCTGGCGATGGGGCTGTGGGAGTCGGTGCGGGCCTATATGGAATACGAGGTGCATACCCGCGAGGAGATTCAGGATCCGAACGGCCTGCATCGCCCCGAAGATCCGCCCTACGAGGGCGTGCATACCTTCCATCACGCTCGCCGTCGACTGCATCGTCGCCATCGGGATGGCGAGATCGGCCTGTTCAAGGTTTCCATGTGGTACCTGTGGCACATCATCGATCTGTGGACGATTCCCTTCCATCTCGCCGAGTGGGAAATCCGCGCCATCCAGAAGGCCGGGCGCAAGACCCTGCCGGCGAGTCTGGAGGAATGGTCGCAGCCGATTCCCAAGGAGGAATGGGCCCAGCCCAGCGAGGTACTCGAGCGCCTCTCGGCGGAGGTTCGCAAGCGTCACGCCCAGCAGCCCAACCGGCCGATCACCGCCATCTTCGCCGAGGTCTACGCCGAGGAGACGACGCTCCCGGCCTGACGGGAGCGATCGGGGTTGCCGGATGCAGCGATCTGCACGATCGATGCCGCAAGGCCGTTACAATGGCGCCCACATTTATTTCTTGGAAAGCGCATCATGAAAGATTCGGGTATCAAGGTCGCCACCTATGTCTGCCCGGCATGCAAGGAACGGGTCGGCCTGCGGCATCGCCATGCGCTGCGCCTGCTGCGCAACGAGACGGCCGAGTGCCCCAAGTGCCGGGCCGACGATCTCGTGGCGGGGGAGTCACGCGAGACGCTGTCCAGCCATCTTCGCCAGATGGAAGAGGCGGCGAAGCAGTATTCTCGTATCGTGCTGGTGACGGTGCCGATCATCCTGGCCACCCTGGCGCTGCACTTCTTCGGCAAGATCCCGACGCCGGTCTTTGCGGGGATCTTCATCGTCGCCATGGGCGTTCAAATCCTGGGCAAGCCGAGGAAGGCCGTGCGCTCGCCGGTCGAGATCGCGCTGGAGCGCTCGAGCTGAGCCGCTGGCGATCGTGACGTGACATGATCGGCCGCTAACGACAGGGCCCACTCATCCGAGTGGGCCCTGTTCGTTGGTGGCTCGATGGTGAAGCAGGGAGCCGGGCGGTTGGTGTCAGTCGAACTTGCCGAGCCGCTGGCCCATCCTGACCGTCTGTTCCGCGTCCAGGCCGTTGAAATCGACCGGCTCGGCGAAGGTCATCACCACGGTGGAGCCGAGCTTGAAGCGGCCCATCTCCTCGCCCTTCTCGAGATGCACCGGGGTGTCGAAGCGGATGCGCTGCACGCCGCCACGGGGCAGGGGCGTGATTTGCCCGGCCCACACGGTCTCGATGGCGGCGACGATCATGGCGCCGACCAGCACCAGCGCCATGGGACCGTGCTCGGTGTCGAAGTGGCACACCAGGCGCTCGTTGCGGGCGAAGAGGTTGGGCACGTGGTGGGTGGTGGCGGCGTTGACCGAGAACAGTCGGCCCGGCACGTAGACCATCTCCCTGAGCGTGCCGGCCACCGGCATGTGCACGCGATGGTAGTCGCTGGGCGAGAGATAGACGGTGGCGAAGCTGCCGTCGCGATAGCGCCCGGCGGCTTCCAGGTCGCCGCCCAGCAGGTCGGCGGCGGTGAAATCGTGGCCCTTGGCCTGGATCAGCCGGCCGTGCTCGAGGCGCCCGAACTGCGAGAGGGTGCCGTCGGCCGGCGAGACCAGCCCCTCGCCGATGGGGCGGGCGCCGTCCTTCAGCGGCCGCGTGAAGAACTCGTTGAAGCTCGGATAGGCGCTCGGGTCCGGCTGGTGGGCCTCGCCCATGTCCACCTTGAACTGGCGGATAAAGGCGCGAATGGCGAGGTCCTTGACCCAGGACACCCGGCAGTCGGCGAGCCGGCCGATCAGCCGCGAGAGCAGGTGGTGGGGCAGGGGATACTGGATCAGGGCGAACAGCTTGGCTGGGGTCACGAGGAGAGCATTCCGGTTATGCGGTGAATCGGAGTTCGGCGATGTCGATGAGATCAATGATATGACCGGTTAGCTTGAAGCTGGAAGAGCGGCGCTTCGCGCCTGGAAGCCGGAAGAAAACCTTTGGCCGCTTGATGGCCGGGTTCATGCTTTTTTTCCAGCTTCCAGCTTCCAGCTTCCAGCTTATTTCTCGATCGGCGTGTCGTCGCGGTTGCCCCATTCCTTCCAGGAGCCGGGATAGGCGCGCATCTTCCCGAAGCCGAGCGCCTTGCCCACCAGCCAGGTGAGGCCGCTGCGGTGGTGGGTCTGGCAGTGAGTGACCACTTCCATATCCGGCGTCAGGCCCAGCGTCTCGAGCTCGGTGATGAGCTCCGCGTAGTCGCGGATGCGCAGGTCGCGCGCCTTGTCCATGGCGTCGAGCCAGTCCAGGTTCACCGCGCCGGGGATGTGGCCGAGGCGCTTGTTGTCGCCCTTTTCGCCGTCGTACTCGGCGCGGGTGCGGGCGTCCCAGATCGCGAAGCCCTTCTCGCCCAGGCGCTCGGTCAGCTCGACGCGGTCGATGGCCACCTCGGGATGGAGGATCTCGGCCCGATAGTCGCTGGGCGCGGGGGCGGTCGTCTCGGTGGAGGTCGGCAGCCCGGCGGCGCGCCAGGCGTGGATGCCGCCGTTGAGATAGGAGTAGCGGGTGTGGCCGATCAGCTCCAGGGTCCACAGCAGCCGGCCGGCCCAGCCGCCGCCCTCGTCGTCGTAGGCCACCACGTGGGTGTCCCGGGTCAGCCCCAGCGAGGAGAACAGCGCCGACAGCGCCTCGGCGTCCGGCGCCTCGTTGGGCACGTCGCCCTCGCCGCGGAGCAGCCGCTTGGGGTCCAGATAGACGGCTCCGGGCACGTGGCCCTGCTCATGGCTTTCGGCCTTCAGCGGCACGTCGATGATCAGCAGCGAAGGGGCGTCCAGCTGCGCTTCGAGCTGCTCGGGCTCGATGATCAGCGGCAGCAGGTTGTCTTCTGAACTCATGGGGCTCTCCTTGATCTTTCTGGCCTTAACGTCCTGGCTCGGGCGTGCCGTTGTGCTCTCAGCTCTCTTCGAGACTATCGACGATACGGCGGTAGCTGGCAAAGCGGTCGGCGTGAATCTCGCCGCTCTCGACAGCGGCCAGCAGCGCGCAGCCCGGCTCCTTGCGGTGGCGGCAGTCGCGGAAGCGGCAGCGGCCGAGGTGCTCGCGGAACTCGATGAAGCCCTCGGCGACCTGCTCCTCGTCCAGGTGGATCAGGCCGAACTCGCGGATGCCGGGGGAGTCGATCAACTCGCCGGCCTCGGCGTCGTCCTGCTCGCTGGAGGCGAAGCGGTAGAGCCGGGCGGTGGTGGTAGTGTGGCGGCCCTTGCGCGAGTCCTCGGACAGCGCGCCGATGCGCAGTTCCTCGTCCGGCAGCAGGCGGTCGATGAGCGAGGACTTGCCGACGCCGCTCTGGCCGACGAACACCGAGGTGCGGCCGGCCAGCCGCCGATGGAGGGCGTCCAGGCCGCCGTCGCGGGCGGTGGTGGTGGTCACCACCGGATAGCCGAGTGCCGCGTAGCGTTCCAGCAGCGCGCCGAGCTCGCCGCCGTCCTCGGGCAGCAGGTCGGCCTTGTTGAGCACCAGCACCGGCGCGATGCCGGTGGCCTCGGCGGCCACCAGGTAGCGATCGATGAGGTTGGCGTGGGGCTCGGGCTCCACGGCGAACACGATCAGGATCTGGTCGATGTTGGCGGCCACCGGCTTGAGCTGTCCCCGGGAGTCGGGGCGCTCGAGCACGCTGGCGCGCTCGCCGCGGGCCACCACCACGCCGCTGCCGTCCTCGCCGGCGCGCCAGATCACCCGGTCGCCGGTGACCAGCCCTTCCAGGTTGGCGCGCAGGTGGCAGCGCACCGGATCGCCGTCGCCCTCCGGGCGCACGTCCAGGGTGCGGCCGAAGTGAGCGATCACCCGTCCGGGCTGTTCGGCGCCGTATTCGCCGGCGTCGAGCTTGTCGGCATCCTGCTGGCCGCGCTTGTCGGCACGCTTGGCGCGTTCGGCCTGGATCTTCTCGATGCGCCAGCGCTGCTGGCGGGTCAACTTGCGTTTGCTCATGAGGGCCCGAAGGTCGGTACAATGGCGGCATTGTACTCATCAACGGGGCCGGCTGTCGCCGGCCGCACGACCAAGGAATGTCCCATGGCCGCGAACCAAGATGCTCAGGATCCGCGCACCCAGCGCCTGGTGTGGATCGACCTGGAAATGACCGGGCTCGACCCGAACCGCGAACGCATCATCGAGGTGGCCACCCTGGTCACCGACGCCGAGCTCAACGTGGTCGCCGAGGGGCCGGTGATCGCCGTCCACCAGCCGGACGCCCTGCTCGAGGGCATGGACGACTGGAACCAGAAGACCCACGGCGCCTCGGGGCTGGTCTCGCGGGTCAAGGCCAGCACCGTCGATACCGCCAAGGCCGAGCAGGAGACGCTGGCGTTCCTGAAGGCGCACGTGGCGCCGGGCAGCTCGCCGATGTGCGGCAACAGCATCCACCAGGATCGCCGCTTCCTCGAGCGCGAGATGCCCGAGCTGCTGGCCTTCTTCCACTATCGCAACCTGGACGTCTCGACTGTCAAGGAGCTGGCCAAGCGCTGGAATCCGGGCGCGCTGGTCGGCTTCAGCAAGCGCAACGTCCACCTGGCGATGGACGACATCAAGGAATCGATCGCCGAGCTTTCGCACTATCGCCAGACCTTCCTGCGCCTCGAGGACGAGGACGGCGACGAGGAAGAGTAAGCGGTTCGTGGTCGGGGCTAGGCCTCGACGGCGATCATGTTCCGCTTCTTCTCTTGCTGCCGCGCCAGCGCCCAGCGCACGTGCTCGCGGACCAGGTCCGAGGGATACGCCAGCCGGGCGCGTAGCGCGGCCTCCACCGTCTCGCTCCAGGGCGCATTGCCGAGCCCCACCGCCAGGTTGCGCAGCCAGCGCTCATAGCCGATCCGGCGGATCGGGCTGCCGGCTGTCCTGTCCAGGAACTCCTCCTCGCCCCAGGCGAACAGCGCGACCAGATCGGCGCGATCCAGATCGTGGCGCGGCGCGAAGTCGGCCTCCCGGCTGGCCCGGGTGAAGCGGGTGAAGGGGCACACCAGCTGGCAGTCGTCGCAGCCGAACACCCGGTTGCCCATGGCGGCGCGGAATTCCTCGGGGATGGCGCCGTGCAGCTCGATGGTGTGGTAGGAGATGCAGCGTCGTGCGTCGACCACCTTGTCCTCGACGATGGCGTCGGTGGGGCAGGCCGTGCGGCAGGCGCTGCAGCTGCCGCAGTGCTCCGTCTCGAAGGGCGCGTCCACCGGCAGCGGCAGGTCGGTGTAGAGCTCGCCGAGGAAGAACAGCGAGCCGGCCTTGGGGTTCAGCAGCATGGCGTTCTTGCCGAACCAGCCGAGCCCGGCCTTGCGCGCCAGGCCGCGCTCCATCACCGGGGCGGAATCGACGAAGGCGCGATAGCCGAAGGGGCCGATCTCGGCCTGGATCTGCTTGGCCAGGCTCGCCAGGCGCTTGCGCATCAGCTTGTGGTAGTCGCGCCCGACCGCGTAGCGGGAAACGTAGGCTTTCTCCGGCCGGGCCAGCATCTTGGTGGTTTCCACCTCCGGCGGGAGGTAGTCCAGGCGCACGCTGATCACCCGCACCGTGCCGGGCTCGAGCTCCGCGGGGCGGGTGCGCTTGGTGCCGTGCTTGGCCATGAAGCCCATCTCGCCGTGATGGCCGGCGTCGAGCCAGCGCTGCAGGCGCGCCTCGTCCTCGGCCAGGTCGACGTCGGCGATGCCCACCTGCTGGAAACCGAGTTCGCGGCCCCAGGTCTTGATGCGCTCGGCTAACTGAGTGAGATCGGGGGCGTCGCCCGGGGGAGACGGCTGGGTCATGATTGAGGAAACACCGTTCGTAAAGGCGCCGCGACGCTTGGCGAGCGGCGGGAGACAGGACACACTTCGTGGAACGTCCATGGTAAAGCATCGCCTTGAAGGGAGACAGGGAATGACGGCATCGTCCGAGGCATCCGGCCGGGCGCTGTATCGCGCCGAGCAGGTCCGCGAGCTGGACCGTCGTACCATCGCCGCCGGCATCGCGGGCTTCGCGCTGATGCAGCGCGCCGCGGCGGCGGCCTTTCAGGTGCTGCGCGAGGCCTGGCCAGAGGCCCGCTCGCTCAGCGTGCTGTGCGGCGCCGGCAACAACGGCGGCGACGGCCACGTGCTGGCGGCGCTGGCCGCCGCCGAGGGCTGGACGGTGCAGCGTGTGGCGCTCAAGCCGGTGGAGGCGCTGACGGGCGACGCTCGCCTGGCCGCCGACATGGCCACCGCGGCGGGCGTGGGGCTCGAGCCATGGCGGCCGGGGCTCACGCTTGGCGGCGAGGTGGTGGTGGACGCGCTGCTCGGCACCGGGCTTGCCGGCGAAGTGCGCGGCGACTTCCGCGAGGCCATCGCCGCGATCAACGAAGCCGAGCGGCCGGTGCTGGCCATCGACATTCCCTCCGGCGTGCACGCCGATACCGGCGCCGAGCTCGGCGTGGCGGTCAAGGCCTCGCGCACGGTCACCTTCATCGGCGACAAGCTGGGGCTGCATACCGGCCGCGGCCCGGCGCTGACCGGCGAGGTGAGCTTTCGCTCACTCGAGGCGCCGGCATCTTCCGCGGCCGATATGGCGCCGGCGGCCGAGTTGCTGCACCGCGATGCCATCGCCGCGGCGCTGCCGCCGCGCCCGCTGGATGCCCACAAGGGCGATGCCGGCCATGCGCTGGTGCTCGGCGGGGCGCCGGGCTTCGGCGGCGCGGCGCTGCTGGCCGCCGAGCACGCCGCCCGGCTGGGCGCCGGCAAGGTCAGCCTGGCCACTGCGCCGGAGCACGTCACCGCGAGCCTGGTGCGCCGCCCCGAGGTGATGGTCCACGGCGTGCGCGGCGCCGCCGATCTCGGCGAGCTGCCGGGCCATGCCGATGTGCTCGTCGTCGGCCCCGGACTGGGGCAGGGCAGCTGGGGCCAGGCGATGCTGCAGGCCGCCCTCGACGCCGGCCGGCCGCTGGTGGTCGATGCCGACGCCCTCAACCTGCTGGCCAGCCGCTTCGGCGGCCTGACCCGTGACGACTGGCTTCTGACGCCGCATCCCGGCGAGGCCGGCCGCCTGCTGGGCACGAGTGCGGCCGAGGTGGAGGCCGACCGCCCGGCGGCGGCCGCCGAGCTGCAGCGCCGCTACGGCGGCACGGTGGTGCTCAAGGGCGCCGGCAGCCTGATCGCGGGGCCCTCGGGGCTCGCCGTGTGCCCCTACGGCAATCCGGGCATGGCCAGCGGCGGCATGGGCGATGCGCTGTCCGGCATCCTCGGCGCGCTGCTGGCCCAGGGGCTCGACGGCGAGAGCGCCGCCCGGGTCGGCGTGATGGTGCACGCCCTGGCCGCCGACGAGGCCGCCGCGGCGGGCGGCCAGCGTGGCCTGCTGGCCGGCGATCTGGCATCCTGTGCGCGAATTCTGGTCAACCCGACGATGGGCGAATGACGATGCAGCTGCGACTCGATGACGAAGACCGCCAGGTGGCCTTCGGCGAATCCCTCGGCCGGGCCCTCGACGGCCACGGCCTGCTCTTTCTCGAGGGCGAGCTGGGCGCGGGCAAGACGACCCTGACCCGCGGCATCCTGCGCGCCTACGGGCATCGCGGCGTGGTCAAGAGCCCCACCTACACCCTGGTCGAGCCCTACGCGCTCGAGACGGTGCGCGTGAACCACTTCGACCTCTACCGCCTGGGCGACCCCGAGGAGCTCGAGTTCATCGGCGGCCGCGACCTGCTGGCCGACGATGCCCTGTGCGTGATCGAGTGGCCGGCCCGCGGCGAGGGCTGGCTGCCGACGCCGGACCTGACGGTGGCGCTGAGCCTGGACGGCGAGGGCCGCCGGGCGACGCTGGCCGCCGGCAGCGACCACGGCCGCGCGGTGCTCGAGCGCCTGGCCGCCGATGCCTCTTTGTCTGCAGCAGAGCGGCCCGAGGCAGAGCAGCCCGGGGCGACGGGTTCGCAAGGCGGCCGCCTCTCATGAGTCGGGGCAACGTGTCCCGGCGTCTGCTCGGCGGCCTGCTGGCGCTGGCGGCGCTGATGCCGTCCGCGGCCTTCGCGGCCAGCGTCGACAACCTGCGCCTGTGGGCGGCCCCCGACCATGCGCGGCTGGTGTTCGACCTGTCGTCCTCGGCCGAGGCCAATGTGTTCAGCCTCGACGATCCGCGCCGGCTGGTCATCGACCTTGCGGACACCCGCCTGGCCGCCGACGTCGAGCGGCTCGACCTCGAGGGCAGCGCCATCAGCGACGTGCGCACCGGCGTGCGCGACGGCGATGACCTGCGCGTGGTGCTGGAGCTCAATCGCGAGGTCGAGCCGCGCCACTTCAGGCTGGCGCCCAACGAACAGTACGGTCACCGCCTGGTGGTCGATCTCGAGTATCCCGGCGAGAGCGCCGTGGAGGACCCGATCGATCCCATCGAGGCGATGATCCGCGATCAGGAGATCGCCGCCGACCGCGCCCAGGCACAGGCTCGGGTGCAAGGGCGCGATGTCGTCGATTCGGCGCCGGTGCAGGAGCCGGCCCAGCCGCATCCCAAGCGCGATATCATCATCGCCGTGGACCCGGGGCACGGTGGCGAGGACCCCGGGGCGATCGGGCCCAGCGGCACCCGGGAGAAGGACGTGGTGCTGGAGATGGGACGCCGGCTGGCGCGCAAGATCAACGCCACCGAGGGCTTCAAGGCGGTGATGATTCGCGACGACGACTACTACGTCGGTCTGCGTCAGCGCACTCGCATCGCCCGGGAGCAGAAGGCCGATTTCTTCGTCTCGATCCACGCCGATGCCTTCCGCAGCCCGCGGCCCCACGGCAGCTCGGTTTTCGCGCTGTCCCAGAGCGGGGCGACCTCCGAGACCGCCCAGTGGCTGGCGGCCTCCGAGAATCGCTCCGACCTGATCGGCGGCGTCGACGGCAACCTGTCGCTGGACGACAAGGACGAGGTGCTGCGCGGTGTGCTGCTCGACCTGACCATGACCGCGACCCTGAACGACTCGCTGACCATCGGCGGCCAGGTGCTCGACCGGCTGGGGCGGATCAACGACCTGCACAAGCCGCGCGTCGAGCAGGCCGGCTTCGTGGTGCTCAAGTCGCCGGACATTCCCTCGCTGCTGGTCGAGACCGGTTTCATCTCCAATCCCGACGAGGAGCGTCGCCTGCAGCAGCCGGGCTATCAGGACCGGATGATGGACGCGGTGTTCGGCGGCATCCGGGCGCATTTCCGGCGCAACCCGCCGCCGGCCAGCCTGCTGGCCTGGCAGCGCGACCAGGGGCGTGGCACCGGGGGCAACGAATACCGTATCCAGCCCGGCGACACCCTGTCCGAGATCGCCGCCCGCCACGGCGTGCCGGTGGCGCAGCTGCGACAGGCCAACGAGCTGAACGGCGACGTGATCCGGGTCGGGCAGGTGCTGCAGATTCCCCGTTCGTGAGCGGAGCACGGGAGCGTTATGAGCGATAACTCACATATCCGGATCCTCGATCCCCGGCTGGCCAACCAGATCGCCGCGGGCGAGGTGGTCGAGCGGCCGTCCTCGGTGGTCAAGGAACTGGTCGAGAACGCCATCGACGCCGGCGCGCGCCGCGTCGAGGTGGAGCTGGAGTCCGGCGGCGCCCGGCTGATCCGGGTGCGCGACGACGGCGGCGGCATCGACGAGGACGACCTGCCGCTGGCGCTGTCGCGTCATGCCACCAGCAAGATCGCCTCCCTCGAGGACCTCGAGGGCGTGGCCAGCCTCGGCTTCCGCGGCGAGGCGCTGGCCTCGATCAGCTCGGTGTCGCGGCTCGAGCTGGTCTCCAATACCCAGGACGATCCCACCGGCGGCTGGCGGGTGGTGGTCGAGGGCCGGCGCATGGAGCCGCGGGTCACGCCGTCGCCGCATCCGCGCGGTACCTCGGTGACGGTGCGCGACCTGTTCTTCAACACGCCGGCGCGGCGCAAGTTCCTGCGCACCGAGAAGACCGAATTCGGCCACGTCGAGGAGGCCTTCCGCCGCCAGGCGCTGTCGCGGCTGGATGTCGGCTGGGTGCTGCGCCACAACCAGAAGACCATCCATCAGCTGCGCCCCGGCGGCGATCTGGTGGGCCACGAGCGTCGCCTGCAGGCGCTGCTCGGCAAGGGCTTCCTGGAGAACGCCCTGCATCTGGACCTCGAGACCGGCGGGCTGCGCCTGTGGGGCTGGGTCGGGCTGCCGACCCATTCCCGGGCCCAGGCCGACCAGCAGTACTTCTTCGTCAACGGTCGGGTGGTGCGCGACCGGCTGGTGGCCCACGCCATCCGCCAGGCCTATCGCGACGTGCTGTTCCACGGCCGCCATCCGGTGTTCGTGCTGTATCTCGAGGTCGACCCGACGGTGGTCGACGTCAACGTGCACCCGACCAAGCACGAGGTGCGCTTCCGCGACGGGCGCATGGTCCACGACTTCCTGTTCTCCAGCCTGCACCGGGCGCTGGGCGAGGCCCGTGCCGGCGCCAGCGCGGGCGGTGAAGCGGAAGAGGACGAGGCCAGCGAGGCCGGTGTCGCCACGCCGGGCGAGGCGTCGCCCCAGGCCAACGAGGTCCGCGAGGGGGCGCCCCAGCCCGCCTGGCAGCAGCAGCCCATGGCGCTGCACGGCCGCGCGGAGGAGGGCGAGCGCAAGGTCTCGCCGGATCGCGTGCGTGCCTTCATGGAGGGCTATCGGGCGCTGCATCCCGAGCACGAGGAGAGCCTGCTGACGCCCCAGCCCGCCGCCCCGGGCGCCGGCGGGTCCGCCGCCGACGTGGCGCTGGCCGAGCGCCAGGCGCGCGCGCCGTTCGGCGCCGCGGTCGCGGCGCCCGCCGAGAGTCCGGTGTCGCCGGAATCGACGCCCCAGGCCGCGCCGCGGCCGGCGATGCCGGAAGCCGATGCCACCAAGGCGCCGCCGCTGGGCTACGCCGTGGCGCAGCTGCACGGCGTCTATATCCTGTCCCAGACCGAGCGCGGGATGGTGATTGTCGACATGCACGCCGCCCACGAGCGCATCGTCTACGAGCGCATGAAGACCCAGGTGCACGGTGGGGCCGGGGGCGAAGGAGGATTGCAGGCGCAGCCGCTGCTGGTGCCGGTCTCGCTGGCGGCCAGCGCCGCCCAGGTGGCCACCGCCGAGGCCGAGCACGAGGCCTTCGCCCGGCTCGGCGTGGAACTCGACGTGGCCGGCCCCGAGACGCTGCTGGTGCGCCAGGTGCCGACGCTGCTGGTCGACGCCGACGTCGAGCCGCTGATCCGCGACATGCTGGGTGACCTCGAGCGCTACGGCCGCTCGGACCGCCTCGAGGCGCACATCAACGAGCTGCTGGCCACCATGGCCTGCCACGGCAGCGTGCGCGCCAACCGTCAGCTGACGGTCGAGGAGATGAACGCCCTGCTGCGCGACATGGAGATCACCGAGCGCAGCGGCCAGTGCAACCACGGTCGGCCGACCTGGACCGAGCTGAGCATGAAAGAACTGGATCGCCTCTTCCTGAGAGGTCAATAAACGACGATGCATGACACCCGCCCACCCGCCATCTTCCTGATGGGCCCCACCGCCGCGGGCAAGACCGACCTGGCCATCGAGTTGCACGAGCGGCTGGGCTGCGAGCTGGTCAGCGTCGATTCGGCGATGGTCTATCGCGGCCTCGACATCGGCAGCGCCAAGCCCTCGGCGGACGAGCTTGCGCGTGCGCCGCATCGGCTGATCGACATCCGCGACCCGGCCGAGCCCTACTCGGCGGCGGAGTTCCGTGAGGACGCGCTGCGCGAGATGGCCGAGATCACCGCGGCCGGGCGAGTGCCGCTGCTGGTCGGCGGCACCATGATGTACTTCAAGCGCCTGATCGAGGGCGTGGCCAACCTGCCGTCGGCGGACGCCGAGGTGCGCGCCGAGCTGGAGCGCGACGCCGAACGCCTGGGCCTGGCCGGCCTTCACCGGGAACTGGCGCGGGTCGACCCGGCCGCCGCCGAGCGCATCCATCCCAACGATCCCCAGCGGCTGATGCGGGCGCTGGAGGTGTATCGCGTCAGCGGTCGATCGCTCACCGAGCTGTGGCACGAACAGCGCCCGGAAACCTTTCCCTGGCGGCCGCTGTCGATAGGGCTCGCACCCGCCGATCGCGCCGTGCTGCACGCCCGCATCGCCCGGCGTTTCGACGCCATGCTCGAGGCCGGCTTCCTCGACGAGATGGCCGCGCTCAAGGCGCGCGGCGATCTGACGCCGGACCTCCCGTCGATGAAGAGCGTGGGCTATCGTCAGGGGTGGGAATACCTCGAGGGCGAGGTCGACCGTGCGACCTTTCGTCACCGTGGCATCGTCGCCACCCGGCAGCTGGCCAAGCGGCAGCTGACCTGGATGCGCCGCTGGCCCGAGCTGCACTGGGTCGACAGTCTGGGCGCCGCGCCGCTCGACGAGCTCCTGAAACTGGTGCGCGAATTCGGGACTTAGCGTAAGATGGCCGTTTCGAGCGGCCGTACGACCGGGCTCATCGGTTACCCGTGTCGCCCCCGGACGGGGCGAGCACAGAATGATCAACTCCAGAAACAATTCAGGGAGAGCAACATGTCCAAAGGGCAGTCCCTTCAAGATCCGTACCTGAACATCCTGCGCAAGGAGCGCATTCCGGTCTCGATCTTCCTGGTCAACGGCATCAAGCTGCAGGGCCAGATCGAATCCTTCGATCAGTTCGTGATCCTGCTGCGCAACACCGTCAGTCAGATGGTCTACAAGCACGCCATCTCCACCGTTGTGCCGTCGCGCAACGTGCGGCTGCCGGCCCCCGACGCGCCGTCGGAAAGCAACGCGTGAGGTATTGATTGTTTTTTGAACGTCCCGACGCCGGTGAGACGGCGGTCCTCGTCCATGTCGACTTCCAGGACGAGCAGGAGCGCGAGGATCCAGGCGAGTTCCTCGAGCTCGTGCGCTCGGCCGGCGCGGAGCCGGCCACCCTGCTGACCGGTTCGCGCAACCGTCCCGACCCCCGTTCCTTCATCGGTTCGGGCAAGGTCGAGGAGCTGCGCGAGGCGCTGCAGGTCCACAAGGCCGAGCTGGTGATCTTCAACCACGCGCTGAGCCCCTCCCAGGAGCGTAACCTCGAGCAGTCGCTCAAGTGTCGCGTGCTCGATCGTACCGGCCTGATCCTCGACATCTTCGCCCAGCGGGCGCGGACCCACGAGGGCAAGCTGCAGGTCGAGCTGGCTCAGCTCGAGTACATGTCGACGCGCCTGGTGCGCGGCTGGACCCACCTGGAGCGCCAGAAGGGCGGCATCGGCCTGCGCGGTCCCGGTGAGACCCAGCTCGAGACCGACCGCCGCCTGCTGCGCGGGCGTATCAAGGCGATCCACAAGCGCCTCGACAAGGTGCGCAGCCAGCGTGACCAGAACCGGCGGGCGCGCTCCCGCGCCGAGGTCCCAAGCGTCTCGCTGGTCGGCTATACCAACGCCGGCAAGTCGACGCTGTTCAACGCCGTGACCGCCTCGCAGGTCTATGCGGCCGACCAGATGTTCGCTACCCTCGACCCGACGCTGCGGCGCCTGGAGATCGAGGACGTGGGGCCGGTGGTGCTGGCCGATACCGTGGGCTTCATCCGCCACCTGCCGCACAAGCTGGTGGAGGCCTTCCAGGCCACCCTTCAGGAGGCCGCCGAGGCCAGCCTGCTGGTGCACGTGATCGACGCGGCGGACGCCGACCGCGATCTCAACGTGAGCCAGGTGGAAGAGGTGCTGGACGAGATCGGTGCCCTGGACGTGCCGACGCTCAAGGTGATGAACAAGATCGACATGTTCGACAGCGCCCCGCGCATCGAGCGCGGCGCCGACGGCATGCCCGAGACGGTGTGGCTGTCGGCCCGCGACGGCAAGGGCCTGGAACTGTTCGAGCAGGCGCTTTCCGAGTGCCTGGCCGATGACATCATCGACTTCGACGTCACCCTGGAGCCGCACCAGGGCAAGCTGCGTGCCGGCCTGCACGAGCTGGGCGCGGTGCGCGAGGAACGCTTCGACGAGATGGGCCGTACCCAGCTCGAGATCCGCCTGCCGCGTCGCGATTTCCTGCAGCTGATGGCACGGCTCGGCGAGCGCGCCGATGACTACCTGCCGGAGGCGCTGCAGGATCGCCCCCTCTGGGAGCAGTGAACGGGGAACCGCGAGGCGCGGATGAGACAGGAACGAGCCCGGAACGGCGAGCCCGGAATCACGAGCACGTAATAAAGAGTCGCCTTCGGGTGCCGACACACCAGGGTCGGCACCACAAGGATCGCAACCGATGCCCGTCGCGCCGCAGCGCGCGGCGGAACGCAACGCAGAGTGGAGACGACGTATGGCCTGGAATGAGCCCGGTGGCGGCGGCAACCAGCACGACCCCTGGAGCGGGGGAGGGCGCCGCGGCGGTAACGGCGGCGGTGGCAACCGCGGCGGTGGCGGCAACAATCAGGGGCCGCCCGACCTCGACGAGGCCCTGAAGAAGTTTCAGGACAAGCTCAACGGCATGCTGGGCGGTCGCGGCAAGCGCGGCGGCAACGGTGGCAAGGGCGGTGGCGGCGGCAAGCCGCGCAACGCCTTCGCGCTGCCCGGCCTGCTGCTGATCGTGGCCCTGGCCATCTGGGCCGCGTCCGGCTTCTACCTGGTCGACCAGTCCGAGCGCGGCGTGGTGCTGCGGTTCGGCAAGTTCCAGGAAGTGGTCACCCCCGGCCTGCAGTGGAACCCGCCGCTGATCGATGACGTGCGCATGGTCAACGTGACGCGGGTGCGCTCGGTCAGCCAGACCCAGTCGATGCTCACCCAGGACGAGAACATCGTCTCCGTCGAGATCTCGGCCCAGTACCAGGTCGCCGATCCGCGCGGCTACGTGCTCAACGTGCGCAATCCGGAGCTCTCGCTCGAGAACGCCCTGGACAGTGCGCTGCGCCACGTGGTCGGCGGCACCGACATGATCGACATCCTGACCTCCGGCCGTGAGATCCTCGGCACCGCGGTGGCCAGCCGCCTGCAGTCCTACCTGGACAGCTACGGCACCGGCATCCGCCTGCAGACCCTGAACGTCGAGTCCACCTCGCCGCCCGACGCGGTGCAGGACGCCTTCGACGACGTCATCCGGGCCCGCGAGGATCGCCAGCGCACCATCAACCAGGCCATGGCCTATGCCAACGCCGTGATCCCGGCCGCCCAGGGCCAGGCCCAGCGCATCGTCGAACAGGGCCAGGGCTATCGCGAATCGGTGGTGGCCGAGGCCCGCGGTCAGGCCAACCGCTTCAACGCGCTGCTGACCCAGTACCAGGATGCGCCGGCGATCATGCGCGAGCGCCTCTACCTCGACGCCCTGACCGACGTCTACGGCGACACCGCCAAGGTGATGGTCGACGTCAACGACGACGCGCCGCTGATGGTGCTGCCGATGGATCGCCTGAGCCGCGGCGGCACCGGCGCCGCCGGCAGCCAGGGCGACGACCGCGTGTCGATGGACCCTCAGCTCCTCGAGCGCCTGAGCGCCAGCCAGGCCGACGGCAGCAGTGACAGCCGCAGTGCTCGCAGCAACGGAATCAGCCGGGAGGGCCGTTAACGATGATCAATAACCGTTCCCTGCTCATCGTCGGCGGCCTGGCCGCCGTGGCCTGGCTGGCCAGCAACAGCCTCTACGTGATCGACGAGACCGAACGCGCCGTGAAGTTGCGCTTCGGTGAGGTGGTCGAGGAGAACATCCAGCCGGGTCTGCACTTCAAGATCCCGATCACCCAGACCATCCGCAAGTTCGACACCCGGGTGCTGACGCTGGACACCGATGCCAGCCGCTACCTGACCCTCGAGCAGAAGGCGGTGATCGTGGACTCCTACGTCAAGTGGCAGGTGGTCAACCCCACCCGCTACTACGAGGCCACCGCCGGCGACGAACTGCAGGCCGTGCGGCTGATCCAGCCGCGGGTCGACGAGAGTCTGCGTAACGAGTTCGGCCGTTTGAACCTCTCGCAGATCATCTCCGAGCAGCGCGACGAGCTGATGACCGGGCCCACCGAGGAGCTCAACGATCTGATGCGCGACGAGCTCGGCGTGGCGATCCTCGATATCCGGGTCAAGCGCATCGACCTGCCCGAGGACGTCTCCTCGGCGGTCTACGACCGCATGCGCTCCGAGCGCGAGCGCGAGGCCCGCGAGTGGCGTGCCCAGGGCCAGGAAGAGTCCGAGCGCATTCGCGCCAACGCCGACCGCCGCCGTCAGGTGCTGCTGGCCCAGGCCAACGAGCGTTCCGAGACCCTGCGCGGTGAGGGCGACGCCGAGGCCGCGGCCATCTATTCCGAGGCCTACGGCAAGGACGAGGAGTTCTTCTCCTTCTGGCGCAGCCTGGATGCCTATCGCTCGAGCTTCGAGGGCGACGGCAACATGCTGGTGCTGGACCCGTCCAGCGACTTCTTCCAGTACCTCAAGAGCCCCAGCGCGCCGCGTAGCGAGTAAGCGCGGCGAGTGACGGCCCGGGCGGGGCGCCCCGCCCGGGTCTTCGCGGGGTTCCTCCTGCCGCCAAACGTGATAGACTCCTGTAACCGGGCGTGGCCCGGTTTTTTTGTGGCCGTTTTTTGTGGCCGACCACTCCCGGCATTCCCCTCCGGCGCTCCGCCAGGCGTGTGATTCACCCTGCCGCCAGGCTTGCCGAAGGCCAATCATCGTCTTGCAGGAAGAACGACATGACCATCGCTGACCGCTGGCTACTGCCCGACGGCATGGACGAGGTGCTGCCTCCTCAGGCCAGCCGCATGGAGGAGCTGCGCCGGGCGTTGCTCGATCTCTACCATCGCTGGGGCTACGACCAGGTGATGCCGCCCCCCGTGGAGTTCCTCGACTCCCTGCTCACCGGCACCGGCACCGAACTCGATCTGCAGACCTTCAAGCTCACCGACCAGATGACCGGTCGGATGATGGGCGTCAGCGCCGATGTCACGCCCCAGGTGGCGCGCATGGATGCCCACTCGCTGAAGCGCCAGGGCCCGGTGCGGCTGTGCTACTGCACTACCGTGCTGCGCGCCAAGGCCGACCCCCATCAGGGCGGTCGCAGCCCGGTGCAGGTCGGTCTCGAGCTGTTCGGCCACGCTGGCCTGGAGGCCGACATCGAAATCCTGCGCCTGGCGCTGACCAGCCTGCAGGTCGCCGGCGCCGGGGAGATCCACCTGGCGCTGGGCCACATCGGCATCTACCGTAGCCTGGTGGAAGCCGCCGAGCTGAGCGCCGAGCAGGAGAAGGCGGTGTTCGAGGCCCTCGAGCTCAAGTCGCCCGGCGAGCTGGCCGCGCGGGTCGAGGAAAGCGTCAGCGATCCGGCCATGGCGGCCATGCTGTGCGCCCTGGGCGAGCTGCACGGCGGTCCCGAGGTGCTGGAGCAGGCCCGCGAGGCCTTTGCCGAGGCGCCCCAGGCGGTGGGGGCGGCGCTCGATCAGCTGCGTGCCCTGCACGCCGGCGTGGTCGCCGAGCACCCCGACGTGGCGCTCTACTTCGACCTGGCCGAACTGCGCGGCTACCAGTACCACACCGGCATGATGTTCGCCGCCCACGTGCCCGGCTACAGCCAGGCGCTGGCCAAGGGCGGCCGCTATGATGACACCGGTCGCGCCTTCGGTCGCGCCCGTCCGGCCACCGGCTTCTCCCTGGAGCTCAAGCTGCTGGCCAACCTGGTGCCCAGCGAGCCGCCCCATGACGGCATCTGGGCGCCGGCCGAGGGCGAGGGCCTGGCCGAGGCCATCACGGCCCTGCGCGAGCAGGGCGAGCGGGTCGTCCAGGCGTTGCCCGGGCAGCGCACCGGTCCGCAGGAACACCGCTGCCGGCGGCACCTGGTTCCCGCCGACGGCGGCTGGCAGGTCGCGCCGCTGGCAGCGGCCAGCGATCAGGCCTGATCTCAGGCAGACACGATATCGGCACCGCCCGACGCTGGCGGCGCAGCAACGAGAGACGAGCAAATGGGCAAGAACGTAGTCGTACTGGGCACCCAGTGGGGTGACGAAGGCAAGGGCAAGGTCGTCGACCTGCTCACCGAGTCCGCCGGCGCCGTCGTGCGCTTCCAGGGCGGTCACAACGCCGGTCACACCCTGGTCATCGATGGCGAGAAGACCGTCCTGCACCTGATCCCTTCCGGCATCCTGCGTGACGACAAGACCTGCGTGATCGGCAACGGCGTGGTGCTGTCGCCGGAGGCGCTGCTCGAGGAGATCCGCGAGCTGGAAGCCAAGGGCGTGCCGGTGCGCGAGCGCCTGCGCCTGTCGCCGGCCTGCCCGCTGATCCTGCCGTACCACGAGCGCCTCGACCAGGCCCGCGAGAAGGCCCGCGGCGTGGCCAAGATCGGCACCACCGGTCGCGGCATCGGCCCGGCCTACGAGGACAAGGTCGCCCGTCGTGGCCTGCGCCTGGGCGACATGCTGCACCGCGAGCGCTTCGCCTCCAAGCTCGGCGAGGTGCTGGACTACCACAACTTCGTGCTGACCAAGTTCCACGGCGAAGAGCCGGTGGACTTCCAGCAGGTGCTCGACGACGCCATGCGCATGGCCGACGAGCTGCGCTCCATGGTCTGCGACACCGTGAGCCTGGTGCACGACGTGCGCAAGGCCGGCGACAACATCCTGTTCGAGGGCGCCCAGGGCTCGCTGCTGGACATCGACCACGGCACCTATCCGTTCGTGACCAGCTCCAACACCACCGCCGGCGGCACCGCCACCGGCTCCGGCGTCGGCCCGCTGTATCTGGACTACGTGCTGGGCATCACCAAGGCCTACACCACCCGCGTCGGTTCCGGCCCGTTCCCGACCGAGCTGTTCGACGAGCACGGCCGCCACCTGGCCGAGAAGGGCCACGAGTTCGGCGCGACCACCGGTCGCGCGCGCCGCTGCGGCTGGTTCGACGCCGTGGCGCTGCGCCACGCCGTGCAGATCAACTCCGTGTCCGGCATCTGCCTGACCAAGCTCGACGTGCTCGACGGCCTGGAGAACATCCGCGTCTGTGTGGGCTATCGCAGCAAGGACGGCGAGCTGCTCGACAACCCGGTGGACTCCGAAGGCTACGAGGCCATCGAGCCGGTCTACCAGGACCTGCCGGGCTGGAGCGAGTCGACCCTGGGCATCAAGAGCGTCGAGGCGCTGCCGGCCAATGCCCGCGCCTACATCAGCTTCCTCGAGGAGCAGGTGGGCACCTCCATCGACATCATCTCCACCGGCCCGGATCGCAACGAGACCATCGTGCTGCGCAATCCCTTCGGTGAGTAAGCCGTTCGCTGAATGAGCGCCGCGGCGGGTAGGCCTTCGGGCCTTCCCCGAACGACGACGGGCCGGCAGGTAACTGCCGGCCCGTCGTCGTCTGTGGCCTCTCGGTATGAGAGGCCGAGCGGTATCAGCGCTCGGCCGATGCCACCTGCAGCGCCTGCATGGCGTCCTGGTCGGACAGCAGGTCATGCAGCGTCTGGGCGGCCATCTCGCCGTCGCCGTCCATCACCTCGTCGAGCCACAGCAGCGCCTGCTCGCGGTTGGCGTTCTCGAGCCCGTTGGCGGTGAGATAGGCCTTGGCCAGGGCCAGGCGCGCGGTCTCGTGGCCCTGACGCGCGGCTTCCAGCAGGTAGTCGGCGCCCTGGCGAAGATCCTGGCCGAGAGTCTCGCCGCGCAGCAGCTCCCGGCCAAGGGTGGCCTGGGCGCCGGCGTGGCCCTGCTCGGCGGCCTGTTCGAGCAGGCGGCGTCCGCGAGCGGCGTCGACGCTCATGCCGCCTTCCCCGCGCAGCAGCGCGGTGCCGAGCAGGGTGCGCGCCGAGAGGCTGCCGGCCTCGCTGGCCTGAGTGAGCCAGGTCTTGGCCTGCTGCGGATCGGGCTCGACGCCCTTGCCTTCGAGGTAGGCGGCGCCGAGGCGCTGGGCGGCATAGTCGTTGCCGGCCTCGGCGGACTCGCGCAGCAGCTCGATGCCGCGCTGGGTGTCCTGGGCGACGTGCTCGCCCTCGAGCAGCGCATCGGCCAGGGCCAGGCGGGCACCGCTGTTGCCGCGGGCGGCGGCCTGCTCGAGCAGGCGCATGCCGCGCTCGGGGTCGGCGCTGACGCCCTCGCCGGTGAGCAGCAGCTTGCCCAGGTCGCCGCGGGCCCCGACGTGGCCGCCGGCGACGGCTTGCTGCAGGTAGCGGGCGCCCCTGGCCGGGTCGCGTGCCACGCCCTTGCCCTCCAGATACATCCGCCCCAGATCGGCGCTGGCGCCGGGATGGCCCTCGCTGGCGGCGCGCTGCAGCCAGGAGCGCGCGGCGCCCAGGTTCTGCTGCACGCCGCGGCCGTTGAGGAAGGCTTCGCCGAGCCGCGCCATGGAGCCGGGGTGGCCGTCTTCCGCGGCCTGCACCAGGGCATTGATGTTGCCGGCCTTGCCCTGGTCGTAGCGCAGCCGTGACAGGGCATCCTCGGCCGAGCCGTGCCCGGCCTCCCGGGCGCGGTTCAGCCACTCGCTGGCCTTGCCCAGGTCGCGGGGCACGCCGTCGCCCTTGCGGTAGGCACGGCCCAGCACCACCATCGCGTAGGCGTCACCCTCGCGGGCGGCCTCCTCCAGCAGGGCGACGCCGCGCGAGGGCTGACGCTGCTGGAGCGTGCCCTCGAGATAGCCGGCGCCCAGCGCCGTCTTGGCGGAGGCGTCGCCGGCGTCGGCGGCCCGTGTCAGCAGCTCCTCGGCCTTCGACGGATGGTAGGGCAGCACCTCGCCTTCCAGGTAGGCCTCGCCGAGCATGCGCAGGGCGGCGGTCTGGCCCTGGTCGGCGGCGTCCTTCAGCAGGGCCTCGGCGCGCTGGCCGTCGGCCGGCACGCCGTTGCCTTCCAGGTACATCTGCCCCAGCTGCTGGGTGGCGTAGGGATGGCCCAGCTCGTTGGCGCGCTCCAGGTACTCGCGCGCCTGCATCGGCTGGCTGGCATGGCCCTCATCGCCGAGGTAGTAGGCGCCGAGCAGCGCCAGCGCCAGGGCGTCGTCCCGTTCGCCGGCCTTCTTGAGCAGCTCGACGCCGCGGCGCGGATCGGCGGGCAGCCCCTCGCCCTCGAGCAGGGCGCGACCCAGAGTGACCTGGGCATCCAGCGAGCCCTGGGCGATGGCCGCGCTCAGCCAGTGCTGGGCCCGCTCCGGGCTGGCGGGCACGTTGGCATTGCCTTCCAGCATCAGCTTGCCCAGCGTTTCCATGGCCGAGGTATCACCGTCCAGCGCGGCCTGCTCGAGCATCGCCAGGCCACGCTGGGGCGCGTTGCCTTCCACCAGCGCGCGTCCGGCGCGGCTCAGGGCGCCGGGATCGCCGGCCTCGGCGGCCTTGTTCAGCCAGTGCATGTGGCGCTGGGGCTGATTGCCCATCAGGCCGTCTTCGGCGAACACGCCGGCCAGCTGATTCATGGCGCCGACGTCGCCGGCGCGGGCGTCCTGCTCCAGCAGCTCGGCGTAGCGCTGGGCGTACTGGCTGGCCAGGCCGCGATCTTCCGCCAGCCAGCCGTCGGGACCGTGGGCCTTGGCCAGGGCCTCGAGGGCGGTGGCGTTGTCGGCCTCCGCGGCGCGCCGGTAGAGCGCCGCGGCCTGCTCGGGGTCGGCTTTGACGCCGTTGCCGCCCTCGACGAGCAGCTCGGCCATGGCGGCCTGTGCCCGGGGGCCGACCTCTTCCTCGATGGCCTGCTGGATCAGGTAGTAGGCGAGCACGTCGTTGCGCTCGACGCCGCGCCCTTCGCGGTAGAGCTTGGCCAGGTTCAGCGAGGCGTTACCGGTGATGTAGGAGGGCGTCTTGATGGCCTCGGAATAGAGCCGTGCCGCGCGCTCCGGATCGGGGGGCACGCCCTTGCCCTGATCGAAGATCTTGGCCATCTCGTAGTAGCCCTTGGGCAGCCCCTTCTGCATCAGCGTCTCGAGCTCGGCGATGGCCTGCTGGCTGCGGCCCTGCTCGAGCAGCTGTTGAGCCTTCTCCACGGTGTTCTTGTGCATCCATTCCAGGGTGCGCGGCTGCCCGCCGTCGAACCAGTCCGCATACTGAGGCGGCACGGGAGCGGTGACGTGGGCGTCGGGCTGCGGCGTGGTGGCGCAGCCGCCGAGCCAGGCCACGAGGGTGGCCGAGACGGCCAGTCTCAGACCCGTGGGCTGGCGAGGGGATGAGATGTCGCGTGGAATCTGGATCATGATGTCGGTTTGCCTCGAAGTGATGGATGAACGTCGGGGCGAGCGTTCACTGCTCGCTCAGGCCCTTGAACGCGGCGTCCTCGCGCTGGGTCTCATCCATGACGATGTTCTGCTGGGCGTCCGGGGCCATGAAGTAGAGCGTCATGTAGCCGCCGGCACTGCGGTTGTAGATGGGACGCTGACGCTGGACGAAGTCGGCGATCCGCGAGTCGTGGTAGCGGGTCTGGTAGATCTCCATCCAGGCGAAGTACTGGTTGTCCTTGAGGAAGCCGGTGTACTGCTCGTGGGGCGCCATGTCGCCGAGAGCGGCCGGGTCCTCGAAGATATCCAGGGCGAAGTCGACGGCGTCGTGGATGCGGTGGCCGTCCACTTCCAGGTCGAAGATGTCGTAGCCCTGGCGCGCGATGACCTGCATGTTGGTGATCAGGTAGAGCAGCGCGTAGTTCTGGTAGTGGGTCGCGCGGCGGCCGCGGGCGATCTCCATGGGCAGGGCGCCTTCGTCGGTGATGTCGTGCAGCGCGGAGTAGATGGCGCTGACGCCGAAGCGGAACAGCTCGTTGTCCTCGGTCAGCACGCCGACCATGCTGGCGTATAGGGCCCGGCGGTAGAAGTGGTTGTTGCAGCAGCTGTTGCCGGGCTGCCCCTGGATGTCGGAATGCTGATGGGCCAGCTCGTTGAGCCAGGCCTCGATCCGTTCGCGCTCCTCCCGCATGCCCTCGATCTCGGGGCGCACCACCGAGTAGGCCATGGCCGCGGCGAAGATCATCGACTCGGTGGCGAACCAGGCCTGGGGTTCCATGGAGTCGTAGTAGAAGTTGGTCAGCGCCTCGTCCTGGGACCACTTGTCGAGGAAGCGCACCAGGCATTCGGCGTAGTACGCATCGCCGGTGGCGACGTAGCTGCCGGCCAGGTGCGAGACGTTGTCCTCGAACTGGAACAGCGGCTCCGAGGCCAGCTCCCACTCCTTGGGGCTGGGGTAGTAGCCTGGAATCCGCATGCGGGTGTCGATCGGCTTGTACTGCAGCAGCTGTGAGCAGCTGGTGCCCGTGGACAGCTGATCGATCTCCTGCAGCAGGATCGCGTTGTCGGTGCCCTCGAGCAGCGCCATGCGTTTCTCGACGTCGAAGTAGGAGGCGTCGGGGGCCGTCACCTCGTAGTTCGACAGGTCGAGCTCGGCGCGTTGCTCGAGGGTCATGGCCTGGGCCGTGGACAGCCCGCCCGCGCCCAGCCCGCTCAGGGCCAGGGACAGGCCGGCGAGCAGACGACGGGGCAGGGCGCCGCGGCGTGGGCCGGTGGAGAGGGACAGGGACATCGGGATTCCTCGGGATCAGGATCGGGGGGCATAGAAGCGGAAGCCGGCGAAGTCGGCGTGCTGGTCGCGCGGCGTGCGCCAGTCCTTGCCGTGCCCGCCGAAGAAGGTGGAGAACATCAGGCCGTCGATGGTCACCGACTCGCTGGTGCGATAGACGATGCCGCGCTGTTCGAGGATCGGATGGCCGTCCACCCACACGCGGGCCATGCCGTTGTCCTGGCCGGGATCGTTGAGAATGATCTCCTGCTCCAGGGTCACCCACTGGCCGGTGGGGAAGGTCCAGCGGCCGCGGCCGACCGACTTGCCGTAGTCCTCGTCCTGGTCGACGGCATATTCGTACAGCTCGCCCTGGCCGTTGGCCCGCCACATGTAGCGCATGGAAAAGCCGTTCTCGCCGTCGGCCTCATCGCCGCCGCTGGGCGCCTCGCCGCCGTACAGCCCGGGCAGCTTGCCGCCCTTGACGAAGTCGAAGCCCGGCTCGAAGCGCACCCGGTACTGCAGGCAGGCGCGCTCGGCGCCGGCCAGGGCATCGGGGGCGGCGTAGAAGCCGGCGCCGCCCTTCTCGGTGTCGCCGGGTGACGAGGTGCCCTCGGGATAGTGGATGCGCAGGCCGGCCTCATCGAGGCCGGTCTCGCCGGCGGCAAGGCGCTCGGCGTTCTCGGTGCCCCAGTCGCGCTGGGTGCCGAAGCCTTCACGGATGGCGGCCTGGGCATCCTCGGCCTGCCGGGCGGGGGAGGGCGCGGCGACCTGCGGATAGCGGGTCGAGCAGGCGGCCACGCTCGGTGCGGTGATCGCGGGCCCCTTGCCCTCGGCCAGGGCCGGGGCGCTCAGGCCGGGCAGCAGGGCCAGCATCAGCAGGGCCAGGGGGCGTTTTCTCGGGATGACGTGTTCGGCTGACATATCGGGCTCCGGTCGGGGGCCGCCGCGAGGGCGGCCGGGATGTCCTCGTGAGAGGCCGCGCGGGCTTAGCTCGCCTGGCGTTCGCTGTCGGCGAGCGGTGTCTCGTCGTTGGCACCGGTGACGCTGTCGACCAGGCCGCCGATCAGCTGGCCGACCGAACGGGCGCCCTGCCAGACCCACTCGGCGGCGCTGCCGACCAGCGGGGTCTCGGTGAAACGCACGTCCACCGGGGTGCCGACGCTGTCGGCCGGCAGCGGCTCCTCGGGCACCAGCAGCACGCTGGCCACGTTCTGCTGCTGACGCACCCAGCTCGGGAAGCCGGCGCGTGGCTGGCGCTCGATGTCCAGCGCGACGCTGCGTACCCGGGCACTGATCGGGCCGGCGGTGTTGGGCAGCGAGATGTAGGCCTGCTGGTCCGGGCCGATGCGGTCGATGTCGTCCATGTGCACCAGGGCCTCGACCATGATGTCGTTCTCGCCGGTGCGGATGAGCGTCATGATGCGCTCGCTCTCGTTGATGTAGGTGCCGTCGGAGCTGCTCAGCGCCCAGGCCACCAGGCAGTGGCAGGGGCTGTAGACCTCGTTCTGTGACTGGCGAGCCTCCAGGGCGGTGATCCGTGAGTTCTGGAAGTCGCGTGCGGTCTCGAACTGGTCGATGCGCGCCCGGGCGATCTCCGGTGACACCGTCTCGAAGCTCACCGATTCGCCGTTGGCCGGCTTGGCGGAGTTGGCCAGGCTGACCTGGCTGGCGCCGCCATCGATGTTGTTCTGCAGGTTCTCGATCAGCTGGCTGTTGTAGCTCTGGGCGGCCTGGGCGAGGATCAGGTCCGATTCGAGATCGACGTTCTTGACGCTGGTCAGCTTCGCGTCGCGCTCGACCCGATCGCCGGCCTTGAGGTCATGGGCCTGCAGGATGCCCGGACCCGGCGCGCGGATGTCGATGCGCGGCGCGGTTACCGCGGCGAAGCTCGGCTCGATCAGCATGAAGTTGCGATAGGCGGTGGCCGCCGCCACCAGGCCCAGCACGCCGATGGCCATGAACAGCGCGACATAGCGGCCCAATGGCTTGGGCGGACGCTGGGCCGGCTGCGGCTGGCCGGCGCCGCCGCGCTTGCGGGGCGTCTGCGGGTCCTCGCCGGACATCATGCCCTCGAGGTCCATCTCGCGGCCGCTCAGGCTGGCGCGGATCAGGCGGCGCAGCAGTTCCTGGTGGCCGGGGCTGATGTCGGTGAACTCGAAGCCGGCGGTGTAGCCCTGCTCGCCGGTCGTGCAGTGCCGGCACTCGGCGGACACGGGCACGGTCATCTCGGCGCCGCCGGCCTGGATCAGCAGTGAGGCCTGGACCCGGGCGCCCTCGCGGATCGGCCGCTGGCTGCGGATCGCGAAGCCGCCCTGGGACAGGTCGACGCCGTCGAAGACCTGGCCGTCGTCCATCTTGACCTGGAAGGCACGTTTTACACGCAGGTAGCGCCGTTCGTCGCGGCGCTCGTGGGCGATGCCGGCGCCAGGCGTTTGGTCAACGCCCCGGCCTCGATGGCCTGCCTGGCCGCGGCTGTCGTGGCTGTCCTGGCGCCGATCGCCCAGGGTGGGCTCGCTTCGATCGTGGTTGTCGGCGTAGTAGTCGGTCATGGGGAGTCTCTCTCCAATGGTTGCCTCCCGGCGGCGTCCTGCGAGGTCAGGAGCGGCCGGGTTGCACGCTGATAGTCAGGTCGACGAGGGCCACCTTGCGGTCGTCGAGCTCGAGGGCGCAGCCCTGTGTCGTGTGGCAGGTCGCGGTCCCGTCCCGGGCGATGACGCGGCCATCGGCATCATGGACATGGCGGGCCAGTGCCGGACTGATCTCGAGCGTGGTGGGCTCGTCGCCGGGCGCGCCGGTGAGGCGCTCGGTCCGCATGCGCTCGGTGGTGGCCACGATCTCCAGCAGGTTCTCGTCCAGCGTGAGCCGCGACGGCGGCAGCGTGACGTCACCGCTCGGAGCACCGTCGGCGAGGGTCATGGCCAGCCAGCGATTGTCCGTGCCGGTCCCCGCCTGGCCCTCGGCGGCGGGGCCATGGAGGATGGCCATGGCGGTGCGATCCGGCGGCTGCAGCACGCCGGTGGCCAGCACCAGCACGTAGAGCATCACGGCGACGAAGGCGCCGTGCAGCACGTGGCCCATGCGACGCTGGCGGGTCACCGCGGCCGGGTCGTCCGGCTCGCCGGCGGAGATCCCCTGGCGGGACCATTTCTGGCGATTGAAGCGGAAGCTGACGTAGGTCTTGAGCAGCGCGCCGAAGACCTGGTTGTAGTAGATCAGCGGAATCCACAGCAGGCTGAAGCGACCGCGCTGCCAGGCCAGGATCAGCGTCGAGATGCTGCGCGTGAACAGGATCCACAGCGCGTAGGCGAAGATGAACGAGGGTCGCACGAACAGGGTCACCAGGATCGCCACCGTGGGACCGATCAGGGTCGTCCACATGGAGAGCCGCTGGTCGACCAGGCTCCACCAGGTGAACATCCCCATCGGGCGCGGCCCCAGGGCGATCGCCCGGCCGCTGGTGCGCAGCATGTTGCCGTACCAGCGTCGCATCAGGTCGGTGGTCGACTTGAAGAAGCGTCGGCGGTCCGGCAGCTCCTCGAAGCCGGTGACGAAGACGTCGGGCAGATACAGCATCCGCCAGCGGTGCTTGAGCAGCCAGTACCAGGTCGACTTGTCGTCCCCCGAGAGGAACTTGAAGTTGCCGAAGCGCCAGTGGTCGACCCGGTCGTTCTCCACCAGTTCGATGAAGCTCGGCTGGGTGGCGAGGTCGAGGCGGAAGGCGCTGTAGCGCCCGGTCAGCACCAGCAGGCGCCGCGACACCGAGCCGGAACTCATCACCAGATGGCGCTGGGCATAGCGCAGGTCGTACCACTCCTTGGTGGCGTCGCCGCCGGTGACGATGGCGCTGTTGTTGGTGGTCAGCGCGCCCAGATCCTCGTTGGTGCGGAAGAACGACAGCGAACGCTCGAGGGTCCGGGGCTCGAGCAGGATGTCGCCGTCCATCGAGACCAGCAGGGCGTCCGGGGCCGGGGCGCGGCGCGAGATGGCACGCAGCACTTCCGCCATGGCCGAGCGCTTGCCGTCCCCCTTCTGGAACATGTAGCGCAGCTCGACGTTGCTCGGCCAGCCGAGGTCCTCCATCACGTGGGTGATGATGTCGACATCGGTGCGGTCGGCCAGCGAGGCGAAGATGGTGGTCGGGACGCCGTAGTCCCGGACCTCGCGCACCAGCGCCTCATAGACGCGATAGCTGACGTCGGCATCGATGCGGAACGAGGTGCACAGCACGTACAGTTCGCTGGGCTTGCCGGCCTCGCCGGCGGCGTCCGCCGCGGCGCGCAGTCGCGGAAAGATGCGCCGGTTGTACCACACCGAGCGCAGCGCCTGGACGAACCACCAGGAGTAGCGCCAGGCGCCAATGGCCCCGATGGCGAAGAAGAAGCTCTTCGACGCCGGCGAGAAGACCTCCGACGGCAGCTCGGAAAGCAGCAGCACCAGCAGGGCCAGCATCAGCAGCAGGGCGGTGACCTCCGTCACCTTGCTGGCGACGGAGGTGTGGTCGGGGAGCTTCGACATGGCGAGGCCTCAGGCGACGACGGGACGGACGGAAGCGCCTCGACCGATGGCGTAGTAGGTGAGCCCGGCGTCCCTGGCGCTCTCGGGCGAGAAGAGGTTGCGGCCGTCGACCACTACCGGCTCGACCAGGCGCTCGCGGAGCTTGACGAAGTCGACGGTGCGGAAGGCCTTCCACTCGGTGCAGATGACCAGCGCATGGGCGTCCTCGAGGGTCTCGTCGCGATGCTCGGTGAGGTCCAGGTCTTCGCGGTTGCCGTAGATCCGCAGGCACTCCTCGGCGGCCTCGGGATCATGGGCCTGGACCCGGGCCCCGGCCTGCCACAGGGCCTCCATCAGCGCACGGCTTGGCGCCTCGCGCATGTCGTCGGTGTTGGGCTTGAAGGCCAGGCCCCACAGCGCGATGGTCTTGCCGGCCAGGTCGCCGTCGAAGGCGTCGCTGACCATCTCGAACAGGCGGCTCTTCTGGCGCGCGTTGACCTGCTCGACGGCGTTGATCAGGTGGGCCGGGTGACCGGCGGCCTCGGCGGTGTGGGCCAGCGCCTTGACGTCCTTGGGGAAGCAGGAGCCACCGTAGCCGCAGCCCGGATAGATGAAGTGGTAGCCGATGCGCGGATCGCTGCCGATGCCGTGGCGCACTTCCTCGATGTCGGCGCCCAGGCGCTCGGCCAGGTTGGCCATCTCGTTGATGAAGCTGATCTTGGTGGCCAGCATGGCGTTGGCGGCGTACTTGGTCAGCTCGGCGCTGCGCACGCCCATGAACATCAGCTTGTCGCGCTGGCGGTTGTAGGGGCCGTAGCACTCACGCATGGTCTGGCGCACGCGCTCGGACTCGGTGCCGATCACGATGCGCGAGCCGCGCGAGAAGTCCTCGATGGCGGCGCCTTCCTTGAGGAATTCGGGGTTGGAGCAGACGTCGAACTCGATGGCCGCGCCGCGCGCCTCGAGGGTGGCGGCGACGGTGCGCTCCACCTTGCTGGCGGTGCCGACCGGTACCGTCGACTTGTCGACGATGATGCGGTACTCGGTCATGTGCGTGGCGATGGTCTCGGCGACCTTCAGCACGTGGCGCAGGTCGGCACTGCCGTCCTCGTCGGAGGGCGTGCCGACGGCGATGAACTGGAGCAGGCCGAACTCGACCGCGGCCTTGGCATCGTTGGTGAAGTGCAGGCGGCCGGCGTCCAGGTTCTGGTGGATCAGCGTCTCGAGGCCGGGCTCGTAGATCGGCACTTCGCCCTGGCTGAGGCGGGCGACCTTGTCGGCGTCCACATCGACGCACATCACTTCGTGGCCGACGTCGGCGAGGCAGGCGCCGGTGACGAGTCCTACGTATCCGGAACCGAAGATGGTGATCTTCATGGGCGTCTTGCTCCTGGTCATGGTCGGAAACGAACGTCATGTCCCTGGCCCCCGTCGGGGAGCGAGAGTCACGGACGATCATGGATCTGCCAGGGAGAGGGGCAAGCATCGGGCCGTAATAATAAAAAGCTATATATATCAATATATTACGTGATGCGTGGCCGTGGTGTGGCCGTGTGGCGACTCGCCTGTGGCGTGTGGAGAGAGGAAAAGCGTCGCGATCAGCCAACAACATGCCGTGTCGGTCGGCGAGGGAGGTGGGATTCGAGGCGCCGTCGGCGTCGGCTGTCGCGCTCTGACATCACCGGCGGGAACTGTCGCAAAGGCCCGCACCGCATGGCCTGTGCGTGATCGGGTGACGGGGGAACGACATTACATTAGGTAAGGAATATGTACGGGTGTTGCATCGTATCGACACCCGGCCCGGATCGGCGCCATGGCGTGACGCCCGGGAACGACGCCCCAACGAAAAAGGCGGCCCGAAGGCCGCCTCTTGGTGCGTCAGGGAAGCGCTCAGGTTCCCTTGGGCTCGCTTCTCAGCGCCTTGACCAGCGCGAAGCAGCCGATCAGCAGGACGATGGTGAAGGGCAGGCCGGTGGAGACGGCCGCCGTCTGCAGGGCCGTCAGGCCGCCGCCCAGCAGCAGGGCGATGGCGATGGCGCCTTCGATGATCGCCCAGAAGATGCGCTGGGGCTTGGGCGCGTCGACCTTGCCGCCGGCCGTGATCGAGTCGATGACCAGCGAGCCGGAGTCGGAGGAGGTCACGAAGAACACGATCACCAGGATGATGCCGACGAAGGAGGTGATGGCCGCCAGCGGCAGCTCACCGAGCATGGCGAAGAGCTTGATCTCCAGCGCGGCGTCCTGGACGCCCTGGAAGCCGTCGGAGATGACCTGATCGATGGCGGTGCCGCCGAAGGCGGTCATCCACAGCACCGAGACCAGGGTCGGCACCAGCAGCACGGCGGTCAGGAACTCGCGCACGGTACGGCCGCGGCTTACGCGGGCGATGAACATGCCGACGAACGGTGACCAGGAGATCCACCAGGCCCAGTAGAAGGCGGTCCAGCCCTGGCTGAAGTTGGCGTCTTCGCGGCCGAACGGCATCGACAGCGCGGGCAGGTTGACCGCGTAGGCGACCAGGTTCTCGAAGAAGCCGGTGGCGATCAGCAGGGTCGGGCCGACGACGATCACGAAGGCCAGCAGCAGGAAGGCCAGCACCATGTTGAGCTGCGACAGGCGCTGCACGCCCTTATCGACGCCCAGCATGATCGAGCACAGCGCCACGGCGGTGATGCCCATGATCAACAGCACCATGGTGATGTTGCTGTTGGGCACGTCGAACAGATAGTTGAGGCCGGCGGCGGCCTGGGAGGCGCCGAGGCCCAGCGAGGTGGCCAGACCGAACAGGGTGGCGAACACCGCCAGGATGTCGATCAGGTGTCCCGGCCAGCCCCAGACGCGCTCACCCAGGATCGGGTAGAAGATCGAGCGAATGGTCAGCGGCAGACCCTTGTTGAAGGCGAAGATCGCCAGGGACAGGCCGACGATGGCATAGGCGCCCCAGGGGTGCAGGCCCCAGTGGAAGATGGTGGCGGCCATGCCCAGCTTCTGGGCGGCGGCCTCGTCACCGGCGGCGGCGCCCAGCGGCGCCCAGTCGGTGCGTACGCCGTTCTCCATGCTGGTGCCACCCAGGGCGGTGCCGAAGTGGGTCAGCGGTTCGGAGACGCCGTAGAACATCAGGCCGATGCCCATGCCGGCGGCGAACAGCATCGCGAACCAGCCGGCATAGCTGAAGTCCGGCGTGGCATGGGCGCCGCCGATGCGCACCTTGCCCAGCGGCGATAGCACGATGCCGAGACTGACCAGCACGAAGACGTTGCCGCCCAGCAGGAAGACCCAGCTCAGGTTACCGGTCAGGAAGCTGAAGATGGTGTCGAAGACCGGCTCGATCTCGGCCTGCAGGGCCAGCGTCAGGATCACGAAGACCAGGATCACTAGCGACGACACGGTGAAGACCTTGCCGTGCAGATCGACATCGAGGCCGAACTTGTTGGTTCTGATGTTGTCCTGACCGATCACGTAATCGGTATCGATCAGGTTGGCCGGGCCTTCCGGGGCGGGAATGCCCTCACCCGGGCCGCCCTCTTGGGCTTTGTTGTCGTTCGTCACGGGATCTCTCCTTGTTGACGTCGAGGAACGAGTGGGGCGCATCAGTCCTGGGGGCGGACCAGAAACACCGATGCGTCGGTATGGGTGGCGATCTTGCCGCCGTGCGAGGGAAGCACGACATCCAGGTGCTTCGGGGGATGGGTCTGCATGATCACCAGATCGGCGCCTTGCTCGTCGATCGCCTCGACCAGCACATCATCCAGATCGGCGGTGGGGTCCGGGCAGACCAGCGCCTTGGCGCTGACCGGCTGGCCGTGGACCTGGGCGCGCTCCTGGGCGAAGGCTTCCAGTTTCTGCTGGTACTCGTCCGGGGTGCGGGCCACGCTGCCCGGGGTGTTGGCGATGACCGCCACGTAGCAGACTTCCGCACCGTAGTGCTTGGCCTGATCGGCGACGATCTGCAGCGATGGTTCGAACACGTCGGGATGTGCCAGGTCCACCGGCACCAGAATCTTCTTGAACATGCCTGCGCTCCTTGTGGGTTGCGTCCGCGCTCACACGCTCAGTGTGGCCGTTGGACGACGATTTGGGAGTCCCGCGCTTTCAACGGCAGCGGGCCGGCAATCGGCGTCGTTCGGGGGAGGCTTGCCCTTGTTGTCATTGTCGTTGTCATCCGAAGGCTCGTGGCCCAGTCGGACAGGCGATTCTAATCAAATAGGGAGCGGCTGATAACCGGCGATTTGCGACGCCCTCGGTTCCGAGGGCGCTGTTGGCGTCGTTCGGCACGCAAGAGGGAGGTGCCCCTGAAGGCACCTCCCTCTCGTCGTCATGCCGCCACGATCACGCTTCCGGCAGCCACTCCTGGACCAGGTCCTGGTTGTCCTCGACCCACTGCTTGGCGTTCTCGTAGGGGTCGGAGTCCTTCTCCTGGTTCATGAGCATGACCTCGCCCATATGCTCCGGGGTCCACTCGAAGGCGTCCAGGATGGCGTAGGCGCCCGGCATGTCTTCCTCGAGGCCATCACGCACGATGGTATGGATCTGCTCGGCGCCGCCATAGACGTTCTTGGGGTCCTCGAGGTACTTGAGGTCCCAGCGGGCGAACATCCAGTGCGGCGTCCAGCCGGTCACCGCGATCTCTTCCTGGTTGTCGATGGCGCTCTTGAGCGCCGCGGTCATGGTGGCACCGCTGCCGCTCTGCACGTCCAGGTCGAGGTCGTAGTCTTCCACCACCTGCTCGGTCAGGCTCATGATGCCGGCGCCCGGATCGATGCCGGTGATCTTGCCTTCGAAGGCCTCGGCATGCTCGTTCAGGTCGGCGATGGAGTCGGCTTCGCTGTAGGCCGGAACCACCAGGCCGAGCTTGGTGCCGTCGAGATTCGGGCCCAGGTCGTCGACCTGATCGCCGACCCGGTCGAGGTAGTCGGCGTGGGTGGTCGGCAGCCAGGCGGCGACGATGCCGTCGGCATCGCCGGTGGCCACGGACTGCCACATGGCGGCGGCGGACAGCGAGGTCATCTCGACCTCGTAGCCGGCCTGTTCCAGCACGGCGCGCATCACGTTGGTGGAGGCGACTTCCGAGGCCCATTCGACATAGGCCAGGTGAACGCTGCCCTTGTCCTGGGCCTGGGCCGTCGCCGCGGTCAGGCTGGCGCCGGCGATGAGGGCCAGGCCAGCGATGCGCATCGGTTGCTTCGGCATTGTGCTTATCTCCGTTAGGAATGTATTCATGAGCATGCTGAGACGAGCCGCCGGTTGCAACCGGCGGTCGTTCAACGGCGTGACGTCAGCTCTTGCCCTGCTTGCGCAGCGACTGGGTCAGGCGGTCCAGCAGCATGGCCAGGATCACCACGGCGATGCCGGCCTCGAAGCCGTCGCCCGGACGCAGGCGTTGAATGGCGCGCCAGACCTCGCTGCCCAGACCGTCGGCACCGATCATGGCGGCGATCACCACCATCGACAGCGCCAGCATGATGGTCTGGTTGATGCCGGCCATCACGGTCGGCAGCGACAGCGGCAGCTGCACCTTGACCAGCTTCTGGCCGCGGGTGGCGCCATAGGCGTCGGCGGCCTCCACCAGGTCGGTGGGCACCTGGCGGATCCCTAAGGTGGTGAAGCGGATCGCCGGCGGCATGGAGAAGATCACGGTGGCGAAGATCGCCGATACCGAGCCGATGCCGAAGAACGGGATGGCCGGGATCAGGTAGACGAAGGCCGGCATGGTCTGCATGAAGTCCAGCACCGGCATGATCGTCTTGTAGAGCCGCTCCGACAGCGCCGCGGCGATGCCGACCGGCAACGCGATGACCACTGCCACCAGGGTGGCGATCACCACCAGGGTCAGGGTCTCGATCATCGGCTCCCACAGGCCCAGGTTCATGATTAGCGCCAGCCCGGCGACGGCGCCGATGGCCAGGCGCACGTTGGCCAGCCACCAGCACAGCGCGGCGATGATCACCAGCAGCGACCAGTCGGGCAGCCACATCAGGGCGTCGTTGAGGCCGTCGATGCCGGTCTGGGTGATGCGGGAGATGCCGCGGGTCACGGCGGAGTATTCGCTGGTCAGCCAGTTCAGGCCGTTCTCGATCCAGTCGCCCAGCGGCATGCGCGGGAATTCGATAGCCATCAGTGGTCTCCTGCCTGTGCGAGTTCGTCGAGGACGGCGCCTTTCACGACCACGCCCTGGAGCACCTGGTCGTCATCCACCACGGCGATCGGGAAACGGTTCTCGCTGAACATGGCGAACAGGTTGTGCAGCGGCTCCTCGCGGGTGACCTTGCGGAAGTCCTGGGTCATCACCTCGGTGACGGTCTGCTTGCCGTCCTCCAGCGCCTGGCTGGCGGCGTCGGCGTCGATCAGGCCGATCAGGCGGCGGTCGCGGTCGAGGATGTAGATGGAATCGAGGCTGTGGTCGCGCATCTTGCGTAGCGCGGTGCGCGGACCGTCGGTGTCGCGCACCGTGGAGCGGACCTTGCGCATGGCGCTCTCGGCGCTGAGGATGCGCGACTTGTCGACGCCCTCGATGAAGCGGCGCACGTAGTCGTCGGCGGGCTTGGTGAGGATCTCCTCGGGGGTGCCGATCTGCACCACCTCGCCGTCCTTGAGCAGCACGATGCGGTCGCCGATGCTCAGCGCCTCGTCGAGGTCGTGGGTGATGAAGACGGTGGTCTTCTTCATGCGGTGCTGGAGCTGCAGCAGCTCCTGCTGCATGTCGCCGCGGATCAGCGGGTCCAGCGCCGAGAAGGCCTCGTCCATCAGCAGCACGCTGGCATCGTTGGCCAGCGCGCGCGCCAGGCCGACGCGCTGCTGCATGCCGCCGGAGAGCTGGCGCGGATAGGCGTTTTCCCAGCCTTCCAGGCCGACCTGCTTGAGCGCGTTACTGGCGGTCTCGCGGCGCTCGGCGGGATCGATGCCGCGGATCTCCAGGCCGAACTCGGTGTTCTGCTGCACGGTACGGTGGGGGAAGAGGGCGAAGTTCTGGAACACCATGGAGAAGTGGCGGCGGCGGCATTCCAGCAGCTCCTTCTCCTTGAGGCTCGGGATGTTCTGCCCGTCGATGACGATCTCGCCCTCGGTCGGGTCGATCAGACGGTTGAGGCAGCGGATCAGGGTCGACTTGCCGGAACCGGACAGCCCCATGATCACCAGCAGTTCCCCTTCGTAGACATCGAAGTCGATGTTCGACAGGCCCAGGGTCTGGCCGGTCTTGTCGAGGATCTCGGGGCGCTTCAGCCCCTGGTCGCGCAGTTCCAGCGCCTTCTTCGGCTGGTTGCCGAAGACCTTGCTGAGGTTGCGCACCCGAATCTTGACGTTTCGGTTGTCACTCATTGGCGAGCCTTGTGTGGTGCCGCGCTCTGGACAGGGCGGGCAAAATGGTTGCGTTGAATGTAACCCCAGAGTGACAGCCGCCAGCGTTGACTCGAACCGGACGCCAGCAACCCGGGAGTTATTGAATAACCGTTCAGAAATATGCCGGGGGCGTGCCGGGGCGGTCTATTCAGGGCAGGCCGAAGCGCCCGCCTGGCCGGCAACGGCCGGCGTCAGGCGCCAGAGACCGGCCTCGGCGGCGTCGTTGAGTATATAGAGCGTGTCGTCGTGCCCCTGGTCAACGGTGCGTAGGCGGCCGATCTCCCCATCGAGCACTTTCTCGCGTTCGATCACCGTGTCGCCCTCGAGGCGCAGTCGCAGCAGCGCCTCGCCGCGCAGCCCGCCGGCCAGCAGATCGCCCTGCCAGGGGGCGAAGGCCGGCGAGGTCACCCGGGTCAGGCCCGAAGGCGCGAACCGGCCGTCGAAGACATGCACCGGGTCGCGCATGCCCGGGGCGCTGTCGCGGCCGATCGGCAGGAAGGTGACGTAGTCGCGGCCCCGGGAGACCTCCGGCCAGCCATAGTTGGCGCCCGGCACCAGGCGATTGAGTTCGTCGCCGGTGCGCGGGCCGTGCTCGGTGGACCAGGCCGTGCCGTCGTCGGCGACGATCAGCCCCTGGGGATTGCGGTGGCCGAGGCTGAAGATCTCGTCGCGCACCTCGGGGTCGCCCACGAAGGGATTGTCGGCGGGCACGCCGCCAGTCTCGGTGAGGCGCAGGATGCTGCCGGCGTGGTCGCCGCCGTCCTGGGCACGCTCGGGGCTGCCGCGTTCCCCGACGCTCATCAGCAGGGTGCCGTCGGGGCGCCAGGCCAGTCGCGAGCCGAAGTGGCGACCGGCGTCGGTGGCGCGGTTCTGGGTGAAGAGGGGCTCGATGCCGATCAGGCGGCCGCCCTCGAGGCGTGCCCGGGACAGGGCGGTCGCGGCGCCGTCGGCCACCGGCCGGCTCCAGGTGAAGTAGAGCCAGTCATGCTCGCCGCTCTCGTCCTCGCCGAAACGGGGATGCAGGGCCAGGTCGAGCAGCCCACCCTGGCCACGGGCCGCGACCTCGGGCAGGCCGGCGATGCTCAGGCGCGAGCCGTCCGCGGCGATCCGCGTCAAACGGCCGCCGCGCTCGCCGACCAGCAGGGCGCCGTCGGGCAGCTGGGCCAGCCCCCAGGGGTGGCGGAAGCCATCGGCGACGCGGCTCAGGCACAGCGTCATGTGCCGGGTGTCCAGCCGCATCGGAGTGTCCTGGGCCTGGCTCGGCAGGGCGGAGGCCGTCAGCAGCACGCTCAGGACCGCCGCCGGCAGGCGCGAGGATGGACGGGGGCGAGAGAGGATCATGGGCCGACTCCTTGTCGATGGCGCCCCCAGTATAGAAGGCGCCGGCGAGGCGTCGGCCTGTCGGTTGCCTGTCCGGCTACATCAGCCACGCCAGCAGCAGCGGCAGGTAGATCAGCGACAGCAGGGTCGAGCAGAACACCAGGCTGGCCACGTATTCCGGCTCGCGACGGGCCTTCTGGGCGAACAGGTAGTTGAACACCGCCACCGGCATGCTCATCTGCAGCACCAGGATGGCGTGAGCCATGGGCGGCAGGGCCAGAAGCGCGCCGATGCCCCAGGCCAGGCCCGCGGCCAGCGGCAGGCGCAGCAGGCAGAAGCCGAGGCCCGAGCGCAGGCTCCTGACCTGGATGTTGGCCAGCGACACCCCGAGGGTGATCAGCATCAGCGGCACCGTGAAGCCCGAGATCAGATCCACGCTGTTGGCCAGCCACGGCGGCAGGTCGGTGTCGGTGAGCAGCAGCGCCAGGGCGATCAGGATGGCGTAGACCGTGGGCGTCCTGGCCAGCGACTTCAGCGGGTTGCCGCGGCTGGTCATCAGGGTGCCGAGGGTGAACTGGAACAGCGACACCGTGACCATCACCGTGATGCCGAAGGCGAAGCCCGCCTCGCCGAAGGCGTAGAGCACCACCGGCAGGCCCATGTTGCCGGTGTTGGGATACATCATCGGCGCCAGCAGCACCCGCCAGTCGCGCCGCAACAGGCGGGCGGAGACCACGGTGGCCGCCCCCATGGTGGTCAGTACCAGGGCGGTGGCCAGCATGGTGCGGCCGAAGCTGTCGGCGTCGATCTCGGCGCCGGCCAGCGAGGCGAGCACCAGCGCCGGGGTGCCGATGTTGAACACCAGGCGGGTGACGAAGGCCACGGGATAGTCGTGGCCGAGCCGAACCCAGCCGAAGCCCAGTCCGGCGCCGGCGATGACCGGCGCCATCACGGCGAAGAGTTCGGCGAGCATGGAGTGTCTCCTTGGTTGAGAGAAATGAAGGAAAGCCGTGCCGACGTCGGCCTCAGGCGACGTCCGCCTGCGGCGGTGGTGGCACCAGGCCTCGCGAGGCCCGGGCACGTTGGGCCTGGCGCTCCAGCGACAGTTCGAGGCGCTGCGCCAGTCCGGCGAGCCGGGCGTGCTGACGCTCGCTCAGTCCGGGCTGGTGGCGCACGGCCTCGACGAAGGCCTCGCCGGCCGGCTGCACCGCGCTCGGGGAGTGGCCCCTGGCGCTGTCGGCGTAGGCTTGCGCCAGGGCGGCGAAGAAGTCTCGCTTGGCGCGATGCAAGGGCTCGTCCGGCAGGTCGTCCAGGCGGCGGCGCACCTGCAGGCAGGCATAACCGATGTCGAGCCCGGTCAGCCCCAGGGTGAAGAGATGGCGCTGGTCCTCGGGCAGGACGTCGTCGTGCTTGGCCAGGTGCAGCAGGCGATCGGCCATGCCGCCGACGAAGCGTGCCTCCGCCTCGTGGATCGGCGGTGAGGTCAGGCGCCGCAGGTCGCCGACGATGGCGCCGACCAGCCGGCGCTTGCGCAGCCGTGAGCCGAAGCCGGGCAGCAGCCGGAAGCCGGCCACCACCGCGGAAAGGCCGATCATCACCGCGATGGCGCGGTTGATGAAGGCGTCGAACGAGAAGTCCATGCCGTTGCCGGGCATGGTCAGCAGGATGTTGCCGATGGTGAAGGCCAGGCAATAGCCCATCAGCCGTGGCACCGCCGCGCCCAGCAGGCCCAGGAACAGGGGCGGCATCAGCAGCATCGCCAGCATCGGGAAGCCGCTGGCCTGGGCCAGCAGCACGTGGCCGAACAGCAAGGCGCTGGGAATCGCCGCCAGCATGCCCTTGGCGAACATCATGCAGACCACCACGGGATTGTCGCGGGTGGCGAAGAAGGCCGAGAACAGGGTGCCGAGCAGCATCGCCACCTGGCCGTTGTCCCAGCCGGTCGCCAGCCAGAAGGCGGCCAGCAGCGAGAAGATCAGGCCGGCGCGCAGGGCGTTGAGCCCGGCGATCAGATGATCGCGATGCCAGGCCAGCGCCGCGCCGCGCAGGCGCATGCGGCCGGGATGGGAAATGGCATCGCGGGCGTCGAGCATCACCACCGCATGGCCCAGCGCCTCGCGCAGGCCCAGCAGGCAGCGCTGTTCGAGGGGCGTCCAGTCGTCGTCGGGGCAGTCCTTGACCCGATGGCGCAGCGCGTGGAGGCGGCGCTGGGCGGGGGCGACGCCGCTGACCTCCGCCGACTCGCGAAAGCCTTCCGCCAGCTCGGCGGCCAGCCGGTGTATCGCCGGCGAGAGGCGCTCGCCGTAGTGGTGAAGGATCTGCTGCAGGGCGTGCAGGGTAGCCATCAGGCGCAGGGTGCGGCGGGTCAGCACGTGGCTGGCGCGGATGCGCCCAGGGCCCTCGGGCCCTTCGTAGCGGGCGGCCTGGCTGTCGGTCTCGAGCTGGGTGAGCGGCTCCAGGCTGTCGGTCAGGGTCTGCTGCAGCGCGCTCGGGTCGTCGCTGTCGCTCAGCCGCAGGGCGGCGTGGCGGAAGGCCTGGTTGACCACCGCGTCGGCCTGGTGACCGAGATGGTCGCCGACCTTGATCGGCCACAGCAGGGCGCTGACCAGGGTGGCGCACGCCGCGCCCAGTGACAGCTCGGAGAGCCGGGCCACGGCGATGGAGAAGATGCCATCGGGCTGGCTGGCGCCGATCACCACGATCAGCATCGCCGTCACCGCGCCCATGATGCAGCCGTAGGAGGCATTATTGCGCAGCAGCGAACTGCCGTAGGTGCAGATCATGATCCACAGCGTCAGGGTGGCCAGCGCGGGAATCGGCGCCTGGGCGAACAATCCCATGATGACGATGCCGGCACCACAGCCCACCAGGGTACCGCCGATCTGGCTGAGTCCCTTCTCCACCACCATGCCGCTCATCGGCCGGACCTGCAGGAAGGCCGCCGAGATCAGCGCCCAGTAGGGCCGCTCCAGGTCGCACCACAGCGCCGCGTAGAGCGCCAGCAGCATGGCCAGGGTAGCCTTGACGGCGAATTTCACCGCATCGGCGCTCGGGGTGAGATAGGCCTGCAGCCAGGGGGACATGCGCCGTTACTCCGTCGGCTCGGCGTTCGGCTCCACGTACACCGAGGCCGTCATGCCGGCGCTCAGGGTCGTTCCCTCGGGAATCTCGTCCAGCGCGATGCGCACCGGAATGCGCTGGGCCAGCCGCACCCAGCTGAAGGTGGGCTGCACCCGGGGCAGCAGCTGGCTGTTGGGATCGGTGTTGGGATCGGCGATGGCGCGGCCGATGCTCTCCACGTGGCCCCGGAGCTCGGTGTCGCCGCTCATCAGCGTCACCCGGGCCGGATCGCCGACCGAGAAGTGCGGGGTCTTGGTCTCCTCGAAGTAACCGGTGACGAAGTAGGAGCCTTCCTTGATCAGCGCCATCACCTCCTCGCCGGCGCTGACGTAGTTGCCCTCGCTGAGCTGCAGGTTGAGCACGTGGCCCGCCGCCGGCGCCGCCACCGTGGTGCGCTCGAGGTCGAGCCGGGCGCTGGCCAGATCGCTCTGGGCCTGGTCGAGGCTGGCGCTGGCCACCTGGCGGTTGATGCGAGCCGTCTCCTGACCCTCGGCGCTGATTGCCTGGCGGCTCAGGCGGCTGCGTCGCGAGGCCTCGTCCTGGCTCAGCTGGAGCTCGGCCTGGCGCTGGGCCACCACTGCCTCGGCCCGGCTCACCGCCGTCTCGTAGCGCGATCGATCGATCCGGAACAGCGTCTCGCCGGCGTCGACGCGCTGGTTGTCGGCCACCGGCAGGGCCACCACACGCCCGGCGACGTCCGGGGCGACGGTGATCACCTCGGCGCGCACGCGGCCGTCGCGGGTCCAGGGCGTGTAGAGGTAGTAGTGCCACAGCCACAGGCCGGCGGCGATGGCCAGGGCGACGATGACCAGGGTGACGAGGCTGCGTAGCAGGGTGCGCATGTTCAGACGTTCCCGGTGGCGGAGGAGAGGTAGGCGATGACGGCGGTGAAGATCACGAACAGGGCGGTATCGAACCAGGCCTCGTACCACAGGCGGTTGGCGCCCAGCAGACGATAGAGCCCCGCGCGGATCAGCAGCGTGGCGCCGAAGCCGAGCAGGGCATACACCAGCAGGGGGGAGAGATAGAGGCCGCCGACGGCGATTTCACGAAGTCCCATGCTCGCTCCTTGAGCGTCGTCGAGGGCTCCATTCTAGCAATCGCGCTCGCCGGAGGCACGGCGGGTGGCTCAGGCCTCGACCGGAGCGGCCGCCGGCAGGGTGGTCCAGGCGGCGGGACAGGCCTCGCGCAGGAACTCGAGCAGCGCCGTGACCTTGCGCGGCAGGTGGCCGTGGGGATAGAGCAGGCTGACCGGCGCCGCCGAGGCCTGCCACTCGGGCAGGCAGCGCACCAGCTGGTCGGGATGGGCCTGCCGGCGGAGCTCGGCCATCCATACCGGCAGCACGCCCAGGCCGTGGCCGCGGGCGATGGCGTCGGAATGCAGCAGCAGGCGGTCGACGCGCAGCCGCGAGCCGGGCGGGCAGACGTCGTGGACGCCCTCGCGGGGATGACGCAGCGCCAGGCCGGACTTGGCCTCGCCGAGCAGGTCGATCCAGGCATGGCCGTCCAGGTCACGAGGGTGGGCCGGCGTGCCATGGCGGGCCAGGTAGTCGGGGTGGGCGTAGAGCCCGCGAGGCAGCCGGGTCATCGTCTCCTGGCGCAGGGAGGTCTCGCCGGGGTCGCCGTACCACACCACCACCGACTGGCTGGCCGCCTCCGACGTGAGTCGGTCGCGGGTGTGCAGGTTCAACTGGAGGCCGGGATGTCGGGCCATGAAAGCGTCGAGGGCAGGGGCCACCCAGCAGCGGGCCAGGGCCTCGTGGACCTCCAGCGTCAGCTCGCCGCTGATTTCCTCGCGCAGCTCGTCCAGGGCCTGGCGTCCCTTGTCGGCCAGCGCGATCAGCCGCAGGCAGTAGTCGTGGAAGACCCGCCCGGCCTCGGTGGGCTCCAGGCGGTTCGATTGACGGCGCATCAGCGGCTGGCCGAGCCGTGTCTCCAGCTGCTGGAGGCGGCGGCTCAGGGTCGATTTCGCCACGCCCAGCCGGCGAGCGCTCAGGGTCAGGCTGCCGCTGTCCATGACGTCGGCGAAGGCGATCAGTTCATCGGCATCGTGCATGGGGTAAAGCCGTAGGATGCTAACGGAGCCGCCATCCTACCAATACCTTTGTTGAAAATCATTCGCGTTGTGATGGGCAAAGGAGAATCCCTGCCAGCCGTTGCGCGTTTGGCAACGCGGCGTACGAGGACGTGGGCGAACGAATATGGAAGAATGTGAATGATAAAAATTCCTATTCACTAAAAGCCGGCCCAGCGGCCGGTGGGATCTTCAGGAGTCGCAACCGATGTCGTTTCCCTCTTCCCGCACCGTCCTTGCCACGCTGATCGCCGGCCTGGCGGCGTCTACCGCCGCGGCCCAGGAAACGGCCCGGCTCGACGATGTGGTGGTCACCGCCGCCGGGTACGAGCAGCAGGTCCAGGATGCCCCGGCCTCGATCAGCGTGATCACCCGCGAGGAGCTGGAAGGCCGCGCCTACCGGGACATCACCGATGCGCTGCGCAACGTGCCGGGCGTGACCGTCACCGGCGGCGGTTCGTCCCAGGACATCAGCATCCGCGGCATGGGCGCCAAGTACACCCTGCTGCTGGTCGACGGCAAGCGCCAGGGCTCGCGGGAAACCCGCCCCAACAGCGATGGCCCGGGCATCGAGCAGGGCTGGATGCCGCCGCTGTCGGCCATCGAGCGCATCGAGGTGATCCGCGGGCCGATGTCGTCGCTGTACGGCTCCGATGCGCTGGGCGGGGTGATCAACGTCATCACCCGCAAGGTGCCGCAGGAGTGGGGCGGCGAGGTCTCGACCGGCATGACGCTCCAGCAGGACTCTGCCTCCGGCGACGAGCACAACAGCCGCTTCTACGTGGCCGGTCCGCTGGTGGCCGAGCGGCTCGGCCTGCAGGTCTACGGGCAATATGACCAGCGCGACGAGGACGCCATCATCGGCGGCTACGCCGACCAGCGCCTGGCCAGCGGCACCGCGAAGCTGACCTGGACCCCCGACGACATCAACGAGATCGGCCTGGAAGCGGGCTACAGCGAGCAGCGCCGGATCACCAATCCCGGTGAGTCCGTGGCACTGGTGGGGCGTCGGGGGCCGAACGAGCGCTCCGAGCAGAAGTACGACCGCCGCCACTTCGCGCTGAGCCACGACGGCTACTTCGACTTCGGCAGCACCGAGAGCTACGTGCAGCACGAGGAGGTCGACAACCCCTCGCGCGACATGAACTACCGGAGCACTGTGGCGGACACCAAGGCGGTGCTGCCGCTGGGCGCCCATATCCTGACCCTGGGCGGCCAGTACGAGAAGCAGCGTCTGGAGGACGGCGGCAACGAATCCGCGACGTCCAGCCTGAGCGAGCTGGAACGCTATCGCTGGGCGCTGTACGCCGAGGACGAATGGATGCTGACCGAGGACGTCTCGCTGACCGGCGGCGTGCGCCTCAACGAGGACGAGCAGTACGGCAGCCACTGGTCGCCGCGCCTCTATGGCGTCTGGCACCTGGACGATCGCTGGACCCTGAAGGGCGGCGTTTCCTCGGGCTTCCGGGCGCCGGATCTGCGTGCCACCAACGCCGACTGGGTCCAGGTCAGCCGTGGCGGCAACATCTACGGCAACCCGGACCTGGAGGCGGAAACCTCGCTCAGCCAGGAACTGGGCCTGCACTACGCCGCTGACAACGGCCTGCTGGCCGGCCTGACCGTCTTTCATACCGACTTCGAGGACAAGATCACCCGGGTGGCCTGTCCGACCTCCGTGTGCACCGAAGGGGCCAACCAGTTCGGCTCCGATCCGACCTACCGGCTCAATGTCGACGAGGCGGTCACCCGAGGCGTCGAATTCTCGCTGTCCACGCCACTGGCCGACAACCTGGACCTGAGCACCAGCTACACCTACACCGACTCCGAGCAGAAGACCGGCGAATACAAGGGCGAGCCGCTGAACCAGCTGCCCAAGCATCAGGTCACGGCGTCGCTGGACTGGCAGGCCACCGAGCGCCTGAGCCAGTGGACGCGCCTGACCTATCGCGGCGAGGAGAGCCAGCCCACGACCGGCCCGTCCCGGGATGCCATCGTCGCCCCGTCCTACACCTTCGTCGACGCCGGCCTCGGGTATCAGCTGACGCCGCAGACCACCCTCAACGCCGGCCTCTACAACCTCTTCGACGAGGACATCACCGAGGAAGAGTACGGCTACGTCGAGGACGGCCGCCGCCTGTGGCTGGGCATCAACGTCGAGTTCTGATCGCCGCCACCGAGCAGGACACCACGCCGCGGCCGGGCACTCCGCCCGGTCGCGGTCGAAGATGGGCAATTCACGGATGAACCACAGGAGAGCATGATGACGAACGGATGGTTACGCACTGCGGTGATGGTCGGCGCCTGCGCCGCCCCGATGATGGCCCAGGCCCATGACGTCGAGGGCGAGGCGCACGGTCCCGCCGTGGTCAGCTTCGACTGGGGCGCCGCGGACACCCTGGCGGCGCTGGGGCTCGAGGAGCATCTGGTCGGCGTGCCGCATCAGGCGGCCCCGGCCTATGTGGCGGCCCTGGCGGAAGGGCGCGCCGACGTCGGCGGGCTCAAGTCGCCGGACCTCGAGGCGATCGCCGGCCTCGCGCCGGAGCTGATCCTGATTACCGGCCGCCAGTCGGCCTCACAGGGTGACCTCGAGGCGCTGGCCGAGACCCGCGACGTCACCCTCGCCGAAGGCGACTACTTCGCCGCGCTGAGCGACAAGGTGCAGGCCCTGGCCGCGCCCTACGGCGCCGAGGCGCAGGCCAGCGAGCGTCTGGCGGCGCTTGAGGCCGAGATCGAGGCGGCCCGCGCGTCGCTGGCCGATGATCTCAAGGCGGTGGTGGTGACCCACAACGACGGTGGCTACTCGCTGCGCCAGGAGCCGGTGATCGGTGAGCTGCTGGGCATCGACCAGCCGGAGGTGCCGGCCTCGGTGGAGCCGGTGAGCCATGGCAGCCGCACCTTCACCTCGCTGGCCCCGGCCGATATCGCCGCGATGGCCCCGGACGCGCTGTTCGTGGTCGACCGCAGTGCGGCCATCGGCGACACCCCGCTGGACCTCGCCGGGCTGGAAGCGGCGCTGGCCGAGGCGGGCGGAGAGACGATCGACGTGACGGTGCTGACACCGGACCTGTGGTATCTCTCCGGCGACGGCCTGCAAAGCGTCCACGCCCAGCTGGGCGACGTCGTCGACAGCCTCTAGTTCCGCTTCCTGCGCTCCTGCTTCGGCATCGGTTGCCGTTGCGAAACGCCGAACGCGACGTTGCGGTGCGCAGGGCTGAGAACTGGTTTGAGATTCATTATCATCGGTAATCATTCGCATGATCGGGCGCGTCAGCGCCCGGCAAGCCCAGGAGCTTCCATGTCAGTTTCCCTGCCCAAGGCGTCGACCCTGATCGGCGCCTGCCTGGTGGCGGCGTTCGCCGCCGCGGTCACGCCGGCCCAGGCGCGCATGCTGGATACCGCCCACGGCGAGATCGAGGTCCCCGACGCGCCCGAGCGCGTGGTCACGCTCTATGAAGGCGCCCTGGACACCGCCCTGGCGGCCGGCGTGATGCCGGTGGGCGCCGTCACCACCCGCGGCGGCGACGACGTGGCCCGCTACATCGAGCCGCACCTCGGCGATCAGCGTCCGGCGATCGTCGGCGTGGTGCGCGAGATCAACATGGAAGCGGTGGTGGGCGAGCGCCCGGATCTGATCCTGGCCGGGCCGCGCCTGCCCGATGCCCAGTACCGGCTGCTGTCGCGCATCGCGCCCACCGTGGTGCCGCAGAGCCCGGGCATCACGCCCGACGCCTGGCAGGTCGAGGGCCGCCAGTTCGGCGAGGCCCTGGGCCGCGAGGACGCGGTGAACGCGGCCATCGATCACGTCGAGGCGCGCACCGCCGAGCTGCGCGAGACTCTGGGGGGCGCCGAGGCCCGGACCGCGAATCTGGTGCGCTGGATGCCCCAGGGCCCGCTGGTGATGTCCGATCAGCTGTTCGCCAGCGGCATGCTGGAAGCCGTCGGCCTGGACGTGGCCTCCAGCGGTCTGGTCAACGACGGCGGTGTGCACAGCGATCCGCTGAGCCTGGAGAACCTGTCACGGCTGCAGGGCGACTGGCTGTTCCTCGCCACCCTCAACGAGGAAGGTGACGACGCCCTGGCCGCGGCCAAGGATTCCCCGGCCTTCGCCCGCCTGCCGGTGGTCGAGAACGGCCAGGTGGTGCCGGTGGACGGTCAGCTGTGGACCAGCGCCAACGGCCCGCTGGCCGCCGAGGCCATCCTCGACGATATCGAAGCGGCGCTCGTGCCCTGATGTCGAAGGCAGCCACCGTCAAGATCGAGCCCCGCCCATCGGCGGGGCTTTCCCGTGTCATGCTGATGCTTTCCGGGCTGCTGGCGCTGGCGGTCCTGGCCAGCCTGCTGTGGGGCGCCGGCGAGGTCGGCCCTGGTCGTGCCCTGGCGGTGCTCGCCGGCCACGGCGACGGCGAGGCGCGCTTCGTGGTCGAGACCCTGCGCCTGCCGCGGACCCTGATCGGCATTGCCGTGGGGCTGTCCCTGGGCGTGGCCGGGGCGCTGCTGCAGGCGGTGTCGCGCAATCCGCTGGCCGAGCCCGGGCTGCTCGGCGTCAGCGCCGGGGCGGCCTTCGCCGTGGCCGTGGCGCTGTGGCTGGGCGCCAGTGCGGCGACACTGCGCGTGGCCGTGGCCCAGATCGGGGCCCTGGTCGGCTGCTTCGCGGTGATGAGCGTGGTGCGGCTGCGCGGCCTGGGCGACGATCCGGTGCGCCTGGTGCTGGCCGGCGCCGCCTTCTCGGCGCTGCTGGCCTCGCTGACCTCGCTGCTGCTGCTGTTCGATCAGCGCACCGCCGACGAGATCCGTTTCTGGGTGGTCGGCAGCCTGGCCGGCCGCCGTCTCGACGACCTGGCCGCCGTGCTGCCGAGCCTGGGGCTGGCGCTGGTCGTCACCGCACTGATCGCCCGGCCCCTGGCGGCGCTGGCGCTGGGCGAGCGGGTCGCCTCCGGGCTCGGCCATCGCCCCGGCCGGGTGAGGGCCCTGGTGGTGATCGCCGTGGCGCTGCTGGTCGGTGCCGCCACCGCCATTGCCGGGCCGATCGCCTTCGTCGGACTGGTGGTGCCCTTCGCGGCGCGTGCCCTGGCCGGTCCCGATATTCGTCGCACCCTATGGCTGTGCCTGCCGCTGGGCCCGCTGATGGTGCTCACCGCCGACGTGGTCTCGCGGCTGGTGGTGGCGCCGTCGGAGCTGCCGCTGGGCGTGCTCACCGCCCTGGTCGGCGCCCCGGTGCTGGTCGCCGTGGTGCGCGCCCGTCGACTGCCGACACTGTGAGCCGGAGACCCTGATGTCCGAGACCCAGATATCCGATACCCTGCTGATGCCTTCCCGCGCCGACGCCCCGCGCCTCGAGGCGGGCGCCGCCGAGCGCATCGCGCCGCCGCCCGGCTACTGGCGCCTGGCACGGGGCGAACGCCATCTGCTGGTCGAGCGCCGCGCACTGCTCGTCGGCCTGCTGCTGCTGGGGTTGCTGGCGGCAGCCTCGCTGGCCTATCTGTGCCTGGGCCAGCAGTCGCTGTCGCCCGCCGGCGCCTGGGCGGCGCTGCGCGGAGAGGGTGATCCGCTGGCCGGTTTCCTGGTGCAGGAGCTGCGTTTCCCCAGGCTGCTGGCGGCCTGGCTGACCGGGGCGGCGCTGGCCCTGGCCGGCTGCCTGATGCAGACCCTGGCCCGCAACCGCCTGGCCACCCCCGGCATCATCGGCATCGACAACGGTGCCACCGCCTTCGCCGTGGCTTCGGTGGTGGGGCTTGGCGTGTCGCTGGCGCCGCCGGCCATGGCGCTGGTCGGTGCCGCCACTGCCGCAGCCGTCACCTTCGGGGTGGCCACCGGCGGCGACACCCGCGGCTATCGCTTCATCGTCGCCGGCATCGGCGTCGGCGCGGTGTTCGGCGCGATCACCCAGCTGCTGCTGGCGCGGGTGGACATCGATACTGCCAACCAGGCCTACCCGTGGACCGTGGGTACCCTGAATGCCCGCCCGGGCGGCGCCGTGGCGGTGCTGGGCATCGGTCTGGCGATCGGCTGGCCGCTGGCCATGGCGTTGGCCCGCTCGCTGTCGCTGATGCGCTTCAGCGATGCCGTGGCCCGCGGGCTCGGCGTCGGGCTGCGCCGCCGGCGCGCCCAGATTCTCGGGCTGTCGGTGCTGTTGACCGCGCTGGCGGTGGCGGTGGCCGGGCCGGTGGGCATGGTCGGGCTGATCGGACCGGAGATCGCCCGCTCGTTGTCCACGTCGCGGGGCGTGCCGCTGGTCGCCTCGGCCCTGGCCGGCGCCCTGGTGATGGTGCTGGCCGACCTGACCGGCCGGCTGCTGCTGGCCCCCATCGAACTGCCGGTGGGCATCGTCACCGCCGTGGTCGGCGGCCCCTGGCTGCTGTGGATCCTGATGCGTCCCGCCAATAGGAGAGTTTCATGAACGCCCCGCAACGCCTGCAGGCCGAGGCGCTGAGCCTGAGCCACGGCCGCCGAACGGTCATCGCGGACCTGGCCGTCGCGCTGCCGCCGGGCAAGGTGACCGCCATCGTCGGCCCCAATGGCTGCGGCAAGTCGACCCTGCTGGCCGGCCTGGCGCGGTTGCACGCGCCGGACGCGGGCGCGGTGCTGCTCGACGGCCAGGACATCCAGCGGCTGCCGGCCCGAGAGCTGGCGCGGCGCCTGGCGCTGCTGCCCCAGGAGGCCACGGCGCCGGAGGGGCTGACCGTGGGCGACCTGATCCGCTTCGGCCGCCAGCCGCACCAGGGCTGGCTGCGCCAGTGGTCCGGCGACGACCAGCGCGCGGTGGAGGCGGCGGTGGCTGCGGCGGGGCTGGAGGCCCTGGCGGATCGGCCGCTGGAGGCGCTCTCCGGCGGCCAGCGCCAGCGCGCCTGGATTGCCATGACCATCGCCCAGCAGACGCCGCTGCTGCTGCTCGACGAGCCGACCTCGGCGCTGGACCTGGGCCATCAGCTGGAGGTCTTCGAGCTGGTCCGGCGCCTGGCCGCCGACGGCCGCACCCTGGCGCTGGTGCTGCATGACCTGGCCAGCGCCTGCCGCTATGCCGATCACCTGGTGGCCATGCGCGACGGGCGCATCGTCGCCCAGGGCACGCCCGCCGAGGTGGTCACCGAGGCGCTGGTGCGCGAGCTCTACGGCGTGACCTGCACCCTGGTGCCCGATCCGGCCACCGGCACGCCGATCCTGACCGACCTGCGTCGGGCCTGAACGCGATACGCCCCGGCAGGGCCGGGGCATATGGGCGCGTGACGGCGTGTCGCCGAGACGGGATTATTCGGCGGCCTTCTGGGCGCTCTCGCCGGCGTTCTGCAGGGCCTGGCCGATGCGGTCCAGGGCGGTGGACGCGCCTTCCTGGGTGGTTTCCCAGGCACTGGCGGCGCCTTCCCGGGTATCGGCCCAGGCGTCACGCATGCTCTCGCGGGCCTGGTTCCACCAGCCATCGGTGTATTCGGGCTGGTCGCGCAGGCTGGCGGCGTCGAGGCTCAGGGTGACGCGGTATTCGATGTCCTCGATGCGCTCGCCGTGGCGGGTCTCGACCTTGAACTGGTCGGCCTCGACCACGTATTGCTTCTCGTTGAGGTCAAGCAGGCTACCGGAGTCGATGACCAGGGCGCGCAGGCGCATGTCGTCGTCGAGCAGCACGTCTTCCACTTCACCGATCGAGCGCTCGGGATCCTCCTGGGTATAGACGTCGGCATCCAGCAGCTCGTCGGCGGAGTAGAGACCCTGGGGCGCGGCCGAGGCCGTGGCGCTGACGGTCAGGCCAGTGGCGAGCAGGGCGGCGGTGATACTCGTCTTGCGCAGGGAATCGCGGGTCATGGCGTCTCTCCTTGAGTCGGTGTCCATGTGGCCGTCTTGCGTCGACGACACCCATTAGTGTCGTCTGATGTCCATGAGTTTCAAGTCGTCGTGTAACAGTGTGTGAGACGCGACGCTTTTACCTCGGCGTGGCCGGGGTGTTATATCTGCGGGGGCGGCACACCGGGAGGGACAAGGATGCGGATGCGATGGATGAGCATGGGGCTTGCCATGGCCCTGGGGAGCGGGCCGCTGCAGGCGGCGGAGCCGCTGGAGACGGTGGTGACCATCGGCATGCTCGGCGATGTCGCCGAGCGGGTCGGTGGCGAGTGCGTCGAGGTCACGGCGCTGATGGGGCCGGGGGTGGACCCGCACCTCTTCCAGGCCAGCGCCCGGGACGTGGCGACCCTGCAGCGTGCCGAGACCATCCTCTATTCGGGGTACAAGTTGGAAGGCCAGCTCGGCGACGTGCTGGAACGCTTCGCCGAGATCACGACGACCGTGGCGGTCTCGCCCGCCGCCATCGGCGAGGACGCGCTGATTCGGGTGCAGGATGCCTACGGCATCGATCCCCACCTGTGGATGGACGTGTCGCTGTGGGCGCAGACCCTGCCGGTGCTGGCCGAGACCTTCGCCGAGGCGCGCCCCGAGTGCGCGGCGACGATGCGGGCCAACGCCGAGGCCTATGGCCGCGAGCTCGCCGCCCTGCACGACTGGATCGCGGCCAGCGTCGCCTCCATTCCCGAGCAGCAGCGTATCCTGGTCACCGCCCATGACGCCTTCAACTACTACGGCCGGGCCTATGACATCGAGGTCGCCGGCATCCAGGGCATCAGCACCGAGACCGAGACCGGTGTGGCCGATATCCGGGCCATGACCGAGGCGGTGGTGACCCGCGGGGTGCCGGCGGTGTTCGTCGAGAGCACCATCAATCCGCGCACCGTCCAGGCGGTGATCGACGCCGCCCGCCAGCGCGGTCAGGAGGTCTCGATCGGTGCCCAGCTGTACGCCGATGCCATGGGCGAGGCGGGAACCGCGGAGGGCACCTACATCGGCATGCTGCATGCCAACACCCGGCACATCGTCGAGGCGCTCGGCGGCACCCCGGCGCCGCTGCCCGAGGCGCTGGCCGACTGGGCCGCCCGCTGGGAGATTCCCGCTCCCTGATCTTCCTTCCACGCATCTCACGCATCTCACGCATCGAATAGGCCCACCATGACGCAGCCGCTGCATGAACCCGATCTCGCCCTGCACGTCGAGGACCTGACGGTCAGCTACCACAGCAAGCCGGTGCTGTGGGACATCGACTTCGACGTGCCGCCCGGGGTGATGGCCGGTATCGTCGGTCCCAACGGGGCCGGCAAGAGCACGCTGATCAAGAGCGTGCTGGGGCTGGTGCCCTCGGTGGCCGGCCACGTGCGGCTGTTCGGCCTGCCCTACAAGTCGCATCGCCGCCGCGTGGGCTACGTGCCGCAGCGCTCCAGCGTCGACTGGGACTTTCCCACCACCGCCCTGGACGTGGTCACCATGGGGCTCTATGGTCGGCTGGGCTGGCTCCGGCGTCCTGGCCGGCGCGAGCGCCGGGAGGCCATGTCGGCGCTGGAGCAGGTCGGCATGGCCGACCTCGCCGGACGCCAGATCAGCCAGCTCTCCGGTGGCCAGCAGCAGCGGGTGTTCCTGGCCCGGGCGCTGGTCCAGCAGGCCGACGTCTATTTCCTCGACGAGCCCATGGCCGGGGTCGACGCCACCACCGAGCGCGCCATCGTCGACATCCTTCGCCGCCTGCGCGACCAGGGCAAGACGCTGATCGTCGTGCACCATGACCTGCAGACGGTGCGCAGCTACTTCGACTGGCTGCTGCTGCTCAACGTGCGGGTCATCGCCCAGGGGCCGGTGCGCGAGGTCTATACCGCCGACAACCTGCGCCGCGCCTACGGCGGCCAGATCGCGCTGCTCGACGAAGCCGGCATGCTGGCCGGGGAGGGCGACGCCTCGTGATGGCCTCGCTGCTGAGCCTGTTGAACGACTACACCCTGCAGAACGTCATGGCCGGCGCCGCCCTGCTGGGGCTGATCAGCGGCGTGCTGGGCTGCTTCGCGGTGCTGCGTCGCCAGAGCCTGCTCGGCGACACCATGTCCCACGCGGCGCTGCCCGGGGTCTGTCTGGGCTTCATCATCGCCGGTGGGCGTCACATGGGCAGCATCCTGACCGGCGCGCTGGTGACCGGCGCCCTGGCGGCGCTGACGATGCTGCTGCTGACGCGCCTCAGCCGGCTCAAGACGGACGCGGCCCTGGGCATCGCCTTGAGCGTCTTCTTCGCTCTCGGGGTGGTGCTGCTGACCCATATCCAGGGCATGAACAACGCGTCCCAGGGCGGCCTCGACGCCTTCCTGTTCGGCCAGGCGGCGGCCACCCTGCGCGCCGACGTGTGGATCATGGCCGGCATCACCGCGATCGCCCTGGCACTGGTGGCGGTGCTGTGGAAGGAGTTCAAGCTGGTAACCTTCGACGCCGAGTTTGCCGCTTCTCTGGGCTTGCCGGTGGTCTGGCTCGAGGCGCTGCTGACGATGATGGTCGCGCTGGCCGTGGTGGTCGGCCTGCAGATGGTCGGCGTGGTGCTGATGGCGGCCATGATCATCGCCCCGGCGGTGGCGGCCCGGCAGTGGAGCCGGCGTCTCGAGGGCATGGTGACGCTGGCCGCGCTCATCGGTATGGCCGGTGGCGTGCTGGGCGCGCTGCTCAGTGCCCTGTCGCGTGGCCTGGCCACCGGACCGCTGATCATTCTCAGCGTCTCCGCCGTGGTGCTGCTGTCGATCGCCCTGGCGCCGGGGCGCGGCCTGGCATGGGAGGCACTGCGGCTGTGGCGGGGGCGTCGACGCCTGCGTCAGCAGCAGGTGCTGACCACCCTCTACGGGCTCGCCGCTCGCCACGAGGATCCGGTGTTCCGCTCCGAGCAGGGGCTGATCGACAGCTACCACGGGCTGCGCACCCGTACCGCGCTGCGCAAGCTCGAGCGTCGCGGCCTGGTCGAATGGGGCGAGGCGCCGCCGGGAGAGCCGGGGCCGTCGCGGCGCTGGCTGCTGACGCCGGCGGGTCGTGCCGAGGCCGAGCGGGTGCTGGCCTCGCTGTACGAGGAGGGCGCCTGATGCTGGCTGCGCTGTTCGACAATCCCGCGGCGATGATCATGCTGGTGGGCGCCCTGGTGGGCATCGCCTCGACCCTGGTGGGCACCTTCCTGGTGTTGCGCGGCAACAGCATGCTCTCGGACGCCATCGGCCACGCCATCGTGTTCGGCATCGTCATCGTGTGGCTGGTGACCCACCAGCAGAGCGGGCCGCTGCAGATCCTCGGTGCCGCGCTGACGGGGCTGCTCACGGTGGTGCTCACCGAACTGCTGGTCAGCACCCGGCGGGTCAAGCAGGACGCCGCCATCGGCCTGGTGTTTCCGGTGCTGTTCTCGATCGGCGTGCTGCTGCTCAATCTGTATGCCCGGGACGTGCACATCGACACCCATACCGTGCTGCTCGGCGAGATCGGCTTCGTGTGGCTCGATACCGTCACCCTGGGCGAGTATCGGGTGCCCCAGGCGCTGCTCTCGATGGGCGCCATGACGCTGCTCAACGCCGCCTTCGTCGGCTGTTTCTTCAAGGAGCTCAAGCTGGCCACCTTCGACGAGGGGCTGGCCCGGGCCCTGGGGTTGGCCCCGGGGCTGTTGTTCCATGGTCTGCTGCTGCTGACCAGCGGCACCGCGGTGGCGGCCTTCGACGCCGTGGGGGCGGTGCTGTTCGTGGCGTTCGTCATCGTGCCGCCGGCCACGGCCTATCTGCTGACCGACCGGCTGTGGCTGATGTTCGTCTACGGCATCCTGGTCTCGATCCTGTCCAGCATCTCGGGCTATGTCCTGGCGGTGGCCTGGGACGTCTCGATCGGCGGCATGATGGCGGTGATGACCGGCGCGTTCCTGCTGGTGGCCTTCCTGGCCGGTCCACGTTACGGAGTGGTCGCCCAGTGGTTCCGGCGTCGCGGCCAGCGGCGCCTCAACGAGATCCGCACCCTGGCCGTGCACCTCTACAACCACGAGGGCAGCCCCGAGCAGCACGAGGAGAACGTCACCCGGGCGCTGCGCGAGCACCTGCTGTGGGACGATGCCAAGGCGCGCCGGGTGGTGGCGCGCAGCCGCGAGCAGGCGCTGATCGAGCGCAACGGCGAAGCGCTGCATCTGACCCCGGGCGGCCGCGAGCTGGCCCGGGAGATCCTCGAGCCGGGGCGTCGGGCCACGGACGGACAGGGGTAGGCGGCGCTCAGGCCTCGCCCGGCGGGAGGGGCTCGACCTCGACGGCGCGCCAGACGGGGCTCGGCGTGGCGCCGTCGCTTTCCAGGTCGGCGCAGGTGTCGAGACGCATCACGGTGTCGACCCGGCAGTGCACGACCAGCCGGCCGACATGGACGCCGTCTTGCCAGTCGAACGTCAGCCGGCGGGCCTCGTCGTCGCCGTCCTCTGTCGCGAGGCGTGGCATCGCGACCCGCTCCCGGTTCTCGAGCCAGCCCAGCGCGGCGTGCTGGGCGCACTGCTGCACCGGCGACAGGTGGCCGTCGCCGCGGTAGCAGGGCAGGTAGGGCCTTCCCCGGGCCTCGGCTTCGAGCAGCGGCAGCACGTCGGCCTCGGTGATGCGCCCGTACTTGCGCAGCGCGGGAAACAGGATGGCGCTGGCGGCCAGCCGGCAGCCGCCCAGGTGGCTGCTCTCCCAGACCTCGAATGGCAGGTCGTGGGCGTCGATCGCCATGGCGAGCGCCTTGTAGGCGGCGAAGCCGAACTTGGCGCAGCACTTGTCCTTCTTGCCGTGGGTGCAGCACAGGAGCAGCGCGCCGGAGGGCGCCTCGGTCTCCCAGCGGGCCAACGATTCGCCGTTGTCGAAGGCGGCCAGGAACGCCGGCAGCGCCTCGCGCTCGACCTCGAAGCCGCGGTTCTCGGGCATCAGGTAGAGGCGATGGCGGTGGCTGGGGTGCCCGTGGCGGTGGATCAGGTTGACCCGGCGGCCGGCCTCGGCCAGGGCATCGAGCCGGGCCAAGATTTCTGCCGGCATGTCGCTGGCGTGGCGCAGGTTGCGCTGCCACTTAGCGCTCGGCCAAGCGAGCAGCAGATTGCGCTCGGCGTGGGTGGCGGTGCCAGCCAGGGGATCTTGGACGGCGGCGCTCTCGACCGCGCAGAAGCGTCGGCTCATGCGCTGACCTCGCGCTGGGCTTCTCGACGCGAGCGGGCCAGGGGCGATTGGAGCGGCACGCAGATCGGGCCGCCGCCTCGGGGATCGTCGATGACGTGGGCGTCGAGGTCGAAGACCCGCTTCAGGTTCTCGGCGGTGAATACCTCGGCGGGCGTGCCTCGTCGTTCGATGCGCCCGTCGCGCATCATCACCAGTTCGTCGGCATAGGCCGCCGCCAGGTTGAGGTCGTGCAGCACCACCAGCAGGGTGCGGCCCTGATCGTGGGCCAGCGCCACCAGCAGCTCCAGCAGCTCGACCTGGACCTTGAGGTCGAGGAAGGTGGTGGGCTCGTCGAGCAGGATCAGACCCGTCTCCTGGGCCAGCACCATGGCGATCCAGCAGCGCTGGCGCTGGCCGCCGGAGAGGGCGTCGACGCTGCGCTCGGCGAAGTCCGTGACGCCGGCGTAGGCCATCGCCTCGCGCACCGCGCGGGCGTCGCCCTCGGCGTCCTGGCGCCACAGCCGCTGGTGGGGGAAGCGGCCCATGGCCACGAGCTGGCGGACCGTGAGGCCCTCCGGGGCGTCCGGCCCCTGGGGCAGGATCCCCAGACGCTGGGCCACGTCCCGGGTGCGGCGACGGTGGATGTCCTGGCCGTCGAGGCAGACCCGGCCGCCGTCCGGCGTCAGGGTCCGCGCCAGGGTCTTCAGCAGCGTCGACTTGCCACAGCCGTTGGGGCCGAGCAGCACCGTCAGCTTGCCCTCGGCCACCGCCAGGTCGACGCCGTCCAGCACGGGGCGGGCGTCGTAGCCGGCGCGCAGGGCTTCGCCCGTCAGGCGGGCCGTCGGGGCGGCGATCTTGGACATGGGCAGGCGTCGATCCGAGCTGGAGGAAGGCAGGGCAAGGTAAGACAAAACATTCTCATTTTCAACGTATGCCGGGCCGGCGGCCGAGACCGCCTCGGGCCCCGTCCACCGGGCGCTGTCGCCGGGTGCTTTCCCCGGCTCAGCGGCGGCTGCGATACAGCAGATAGACGAAGAAGGGCGCGCCCACGCCCGAGACGAAGATGCCGGCCGGCAGGTCCTTGGGCAGGAACGCCACCCGGCCCAGCAGGTCGGCGTATAGCACGATCAGGGCGCCGATCAGCGCGGCGACGGGCGCCAGCCGAGCGAAGCCCCGGCCCACCAGGCGCGCCGCGATATGGGGCGCGATCAGGCCCACGAAGCTGAGCCCGCCGGCGAAGGCCACGGCCGCGCCGGCCAGCGCCACGCTGCAGGCCATCAGCAGCAGCCGGCTGCGCAGCAGGTTCACGCCGAGCCCCTGGGCCACGTGATCGCCCAGCGCCATGGCGTCCAGGTGTCGCGACTGGGTCAGGCACAGCGGCACGGCGACCAGCAGCCAGGGCAGCAGGCCCATCACGTCCGGCCACTGGGCGGCATAGAGGCTGCCGGTCAGCCACACGTAGGCGCCCATGGCGGCGCTGTCATCGCTGATCACGATCAGCAGGGTCGTCATGGCGCCCATGGCGGCGGAGAGTCCGATGCCGACCAGCACCATGCGCGACGGCGAGAGGCCGCGCCGCCAGGCCAGCGAGAACACCAGCAGGGCGCTGAGCAGCGCGCCGCCGAGCGCCGAGGCCGGCAGCCAGTGGCGGTCAAGGCCGGCTCCGATCAGCGCGAGAAAGGCCACGGCGGCCAGGGCGGCGCCGCTGGTGATGCCGATCACGTCCGGCGAGGCCAGCGGGTTGCGCACGATGCCCTGAAGGATGGCGCCCGCCACGGCGAGCGCCGCGCCGACCAGCACGGCCAGCAGCAGGCGCGGCAGACGCAGCTCCCAGACGATGAAGGCGATGTCGCTGTCCCGGGGCGTCACCAGCGCCTGCAAGACCTCGTCGAACGCGGTGGGAAAGCTGCCGAGGGTGAGCGACAGGCCGACGCTGGCCAGCAAGGCCAGTCCCAGCAGCGCGAGCACGATGGAGTGGCGTGATGCCCGGGATTCGCCGGCGCCGTCGGCCGTGCGTGGCAGGGAAGAGGAAGGCGTCATGAGCGGGCCGATGTCCTGCGTGCCAGATGAATGAAGAACGGCGTGCCGATCAGCGCGGTCATCACGCCCACCGGCACGTCCTGCGGGGGCATCAGGAAGCGCGAGGCCACGTCGGCCAGCAGCAGCAGGCTGGCGCCCAGCAGGGCGCAGGCCGGCAGCAGCCAGCGATGGTCGACGCCGAACAGGCCTCGCGCCATGTGCGGCACGATGAGGCCGACGAAGCCGATCATGCCGGCCAGCGCCACCGAGCCGCCGGCGAGCAGGATCACCGCCAGGCCGAGCAGCAGCTTGACGGTGCCGGCCCGCATGCCCAGCCCCTGCACCGTCTCGTCGCCCAGCATCAGGGCGTTGGCATGGCGAGCCAGCACGGCGCACAGCAGCAGGGCGGCGCCGAACAGCGGCAGCAGCGGCACCACCAGCGACAGCTCGCGCCCGGAGACGGAGCCGGCGAGCCAGTAGAGCACGCTCTCGAAGCTCTGCCGGTCGACGATCAGCAGGCCCTGGCTGAACGAGACGAACATGGCGCTAACGGCCACGCCCGCCAGCACCACCCGCAGCGGCGAGAGCTCGCCCCGTCGGCCGCGGCTCAGCAGCGCGACCAGGCCCGCGGCGACGAAGCCGCCCAGCAGCGCCGCCCAGACGATCTCGCCCGGCGCATGCAGGGGCAGCCACGAGACCGCGATCACCACGAAGAACATGGCCCCGGCGTTGATGCCCAGCAGGCTCGGTGAGGCCAGGGGATTGCGGGTCAGGGTCTGCATCAGGGCGCCGGCGATGGCCAGGCTCGCGCCGACCAGGGCGGCGATCACCGCCCGCGGCAGGCGCTCGGTGCGAATGATGAGATGCGCGACCCGGGCGGGGTCGTAGTGCCAGAGGGTCTGGAGGAAGGTCGGCGCGGGGATCTCCGTGGTGCCCAGCATCAGGCTCGCGACGAACGCCGTCGCCGCCAGCAGCAGGCCCAGCAGCAGCCCGGCGAGGCGCGATCGTCGGCCATTCAGCATGCGACGGCCTCCTTATCGGACGCCGCGCATGACGAGGCCGCAGGCGTCAGCTCGTAGTGGGCATAGAGATCGTCGAGCATGGCGTTGGCGGCCAGGATGCCGCCGCCCATGATCCAGTTCACCGCGTCCACCTCGAACACGCGGTCATGGCGTACCGCGTCCAGGCGCTGCCACAGCGGGTGGGCGCGCCAGTGGCGGTAGTTGCGGGCGATGGCGGGATCGTCCGGCTCCAGCAGCACGAAGATCACGTCGGCGTTGATGACCGGGATGTTCTCCTCGCTGGTCAGCTTCATGCCCCAGCCCTGGTCCTGCACGGAGCTCGGTTGCGCGAAGCCCAGCTCGTCGAGGATCGAGCCGGCGAACCCGGTGGAGTAGAGTCGTACGTGGTCGCTCTTGAAGCGCACCACGGCGGCCTTCTGCGGCCAGGCATCGCCCAGCGCGTGCCGGATGTGGCGGCGGAAGTCGGCCACCCGGGCGTCCCAGTCTTGGAGCAGCGCCCGGGCACGCGCCTCCCGGCCCGTGGCCTCGGCCAGCAGCCTCAGGCTGGCCTTGAAATCGAAGACGCTCTCGCTGGCCACCGTCGGGGCCATGGCCTCGAGCAGCGGCCGGACTCGCTGATGGCGAAAGCGCGTGGCTACGATCAGGTCCGGGTCCAGCCAGGCGATCTTCTCGAGGTTGGGCTGGGTCTCCAGGCCGACGTGCTCCACGCCATCCAGCGCCTCGCGCAGATAGCGATACATTGGCGGTTCCAGCCACGAATCGACGACGCCGACCGGCGTGAGGCCGAGCGCCACCGCGCTGTCCGTCGCGCCCTGGTAGAGGGTGACGACGCGCTGCGGCGTGGCGGGAACGGTCGTGTCGCCGAAGGCATTGGCGATGCCATGGTCGCGGGGAACGTCGGCGGCGGCGCCCAGCGGCATCAGCAGGGCCAGCAGCGTGGCCAGCCATCGGCACAGCGGGCCGGCGCCCGCCTTGGCGTGATTCGAGTGGGAAGCAGTGTCGGGCATCGCGATCGGGCCGGCAGAAAACGGAAGGGAGCGGCATCCTGAGATGCCGCTCATGGCAGGCGTCATACGACGACGGCTCAGAAGTCGAGCTGATAGCTCAGGGTCAGGGTGCGGCCGCGGCCCTTGAAGTAGTAGTCATCGCTGTTGCGGGCGGCCTGGGAGTAGTAGGTGAAGTAGTCCTCGTCGGTGAGGTTCTCCACGCCCAGGCTGGTGCGACCCACCGGTAGGCGATAGGTCAGCGAGGCGTCGACCAGGCCGTAGCCGTCGAACTCTAGCTCGGGGTCGTCGACGCTGCGGTTGAAGTAGCGGCTGAACTGAAGATGTGTGGACAGCTCGTCGCTCCAGGCCGCGCTCCAGGCCAGCTTGAGGGTGTCCGGGGCGATATTGATGCCGGTCAGTTCGGTGTCGACGCTGCCGTCGCCGTCGGTGTCCGACTCGCCCTCGGCGTGGGTGTAGGACAGCCGCAGCTGGTGGCGATCGCTGACCCGGGCCTCGCCGGTGACCTCGACGCCCTGGATCTCGGTCTTCTCGCGGCTGCCGACCCAGGTGCCGTTCTCGAAGGCCAGGCGCTCGCCGTAGTCGGAGTTCGACTCGTAGTAGCTCAGCTCGAGGCCGTAGCGATCCCAGTCGAAGCGGGCGCCGATCTCGCGGTTGTCAGTGACGATGGGCTGCAGCTGCAGCAGGCCGTCGACGTTCTGGCTGGGTTCGCCGATGCCGCGCAGCACGCGGCCCACGTCGGGCATGCCGAAGCCTTCGGAGTAGTTGGCGTAGAGCTGCGCCCACTCGGTGGCCTGATAGACGATGCCGGCGTTGTACAGCGTCTCGTCGAAGTCGGGCGTGCCGCCCTCGACGCTGACGTTGTCCTGGGTGACGTTGCTGCGGTCAATGGTCGAGAAGTCGTCGACATCGAGCTCGGCGCGCTCGTGGCGCACGCCGGCGTGCAGGCTGACCGCATCGGTCAGGCTGTAGTCGCCCTGCAGGAAGGCGGCGACGTTGCGGAACTGCGTCTCCGGCACGTAGGTGCGGTCGGTGTGCACCAGCATCTGCCGGGTCTCGTCCTCGAGCAGGTCGAGGCCGGTGGTCAGGGTCAGGCGATCGTCGAGCAGGCCGTCTCGGGACAGGGTGAACTTGGCACCGACCTTGTCGGACTCGTTGCGGGTCTGGTCGTAGCGGGTCGTGCCGTCGTCGCCCTGGTAGGGGAAGTAGGGCGTGGTGCCGAACTGGGCCCGGAAGCGCTGGCTATAGAGCTGGGCGTCGACGCTGTTGCCGAACCAGTCGTCATGGGAATACGACAGCCGGGCGGTGGTGACCTCATTGAAGCCGGGATCGCCGATCGGTTCGCCCTTGCGTGCGGTGGTCGCGACGCCGGCGTCGCGGTCGCCCGCCACCGGCACATAGTCGCCGTTGCCTTCCAGCTCGAAGCGGTTGAGCGAGACCTCGACGTTCTGGTGATCGTCGATCCAGTAGCCCGCCTTGGCCATCAGGTCGTAGCTCTCGGAGTTCTGGATCTCGCCGGGATAGGCGATGCCGACCTCGTCGTCGCTGCCGTCGTAGAAGACGCCGCGTTCCTGACGGCTGGCGGCCACCACGTAGTCCCAGTCGCCGGTCTGGCCGCTCAGGCGATAGTCCAGCTTGTGGCCGAAGCCCTCGGACTCGAAGTCGTCGTCGCTGGTCAGGCTGATGCCGGCGTGCTGGCTCAGGCCGGCGCCGTCGGGGCGCTTGGTCACGTAGTTGATGATGCCGCCGGTGGCGCCCAGGCCGTGCTCGGCGCTGGCGCCGTGGATGACCTCGATGCGCTCGACCATCGAGAGGTCGATGGTGTAGCTGTCACGCCCGCTGTCGCGCAGCGGGTTGGACTGGGGCACGCCGTCGACCAGGAACAGCGGCGCGCGGCCGCGGAAGGTCTCACCGGCGTTGGAGAGCTTCTGGCGGCTGGGCGAGTAGGAGGGAATCAGGTTGCTGAGCACCTGGCCCGGGTCCTGGGTGATCGCCAGCTGCTGCTCGATCTGTTCGCGGGTGATGACGGTGACCTTCTGGGGTGTCTCGTCCGCGCGGCTTTGATTACGCGTGGCGGTGATCACCAGCGGGTTCATTGCCTGGGCATCGGTCGCGCTCGGCGCCTCGCCGGTGGACTGGGCCAGTGCCGTGACGGGCAGGGCGGAACCGAGGACGAGCGGCAGCAGAGGCAGCCGCTTGAGGTGCGGTTGTCGGGGAGTGGGCATGTCGTGAAGATCCCTTGTTCGATCCGGGGGATGGTTATCGTTATGTGTCGAGGTCGGTAGACCGTCTCGATGTTGCAAACGATAATGCTTTTCATTGTGTTGCGCAATTCGGGAAAGTGCGTTTCGCGTGACGCAAGAGGGCGGCATCACCGAGCCCCGCATTGACGCATGCCCTCACAGGCGGACAATGCCTCCTTTCTTATCGCCCCAGAACAAGGATGCATCGTGGAACTGCTGCGCGTCGTCTATCGCCATTACCGCTGGCCCTTCCTCGGCGTGATGCTGCTCAGCCTGGCCAGCGCCGGGCTCGGCATCGGTGCCATCGCCTTCATCAACCGGCGGCTGATCGACACGGTCGGCGATCCGGCTGGCGTGCTGCCGGCCTTCCTCGGCGTGATCGTCGCGCTACTGGTGGTGACGCTGGCCTCGCAGCTGGCGCTGACCATCCTCGGCCACCATTTCGTCCACGGGCTGCGCGGGCGGCTGGTGAAGCAGATCCTCGATACCGATGTGGAGCGCCTCGAGCGCCTCGGCAGCGCCGAACTGCTGGCCAGCCTGTCGAGCGACATCCGCAACGTGACCATCGCCTTCGTGCGCCTGCCGGAGCTGATCCAGGGCCTGGTGCTGACCGCCGGCTCGGCGCTCTACCTGGGCTGGCTGTCGCCGGGCCTGCTGGCGGTCACGGCCGCCTGGCTGGCGGTCACCATCGCCGTCAGCTCGTGGCTGGTGAAGCGGGTCTATCGGCATCTCTCGCGGGTGCGCGAGAGCGAGGACCGGCTCTACCGCGACTACGAGGCGGTGATCCACGGGCGCAAGGAACTGGCGCTCAACCGCGGACGGGCGCGGCGCCTCTACGACGAGCGCTACGAGGTCGATGCCCGCGACTACCGCGGCCAGATCATCCGCGCCGACACCTATCACCTCAGCGCGATCAACTGGTCGAACATCATGATGCTCGGCGCCATTGGCGTGGTGTTCTTCCTTGCCAACGGCCTGGGCTGGGCCAGCACCTCGGTGGCGGCGACCTACTCGCTGACCCTGCTGTTCCTGCGCACGCCGCTGCTGCAGGCCATCGGCGCGCTGCCGACGCTGATGAGCGCCCAGGTGGCCTTCGACAAGATCGCAGCGCTGGAGCTGGCCGAGGCCGAGCGCGATTTCGCGGTGGCCGAGGCCGAGCCGGGCGACTGGCAGACCCTGAGCCTGCGCGGCGTGCGCTTCGCCTACACCGGCGCGGGCGGTGAGGCCGGCTTCGCCGTCGGCCCCCTGGACCTGACGCTGCGGCGTGGCGAGATGGTGTTCCTGATCGGCGGCAACGGCAGTGGCAAGTCGACCCTGGCCAAGCTGCTGACGGGCCTCTATCGGCCCCAGGAAGGCGAGCTGCTGCTGGACGGCGAGCCGCTGAGGGATGCCGCGTCCTACCGGCAGCGTTTCTCCGCGGTGTTCAGCGATTTTCACCAGTTCGCGGACCTGGTCGGGCCCGAGGGTGCCCAGGCCGACCCCGCCCTGGTCGAGGCGTGGCTGGAGGAGCTGGCGATGCGCGACAAGCTGGCCTTCGACGGCCAGAGCGTGACCAATCCCGAGCTCTCCCAGGGGCAGCGCAAGCGGCTGGCGCTGCTGATGGCGGTGGCGGAGGAGCGCGACCTGCTGCTGCTCGACGAGTGGGCCGCCGACCAGGACCCGCAGTTCCGCCGCGTCTTCTACCGCGACCTGCTGCCGCGGCTGCAGGCGATGGGCAAGACGGTGTTCGCCATCAGCCACGACGACCACTACTTCGATCACGCCGACCGGCTGCTGGAGATGCACGGCGGCAGGCTGAGCGAACTGACGGGCGACCAGCGGCTGAGCGTCAGCCGGGACGCGGTGGCCCGGCTCGACGAAGTGAGGGGCTAGCCGGTCGGAGGGACGGGATGCGTCATATTTGTTTTCGCGAATAAAAGCCATTAGCATCTGTGTGCCGCCGTCTCGAACGTGGCGTTCCGCGCTGGCGGCTCCCTTGTCCCCCGAATCGTAAGGCACACACCAATGACTCGCGTATCCCGCCGCTCGTGGCGGCTGTCCCCCCTGACCGCCGCCGTCCGCTATGGCCTCGGCTTCACCCTCATCGGCGCCGCCGGCGCGGCGCTGGCCCAGCAGGACGCCACGGAGGTCGAGACCGACACCGTCGTCGTCAGCGCCACCGCGCTGAAGGTCGCAACTCCGTTGGTGGAAACGCCGAGGGCCGTTTCCTCAGTGGATCGCGAGGAGCTGGAGACGCGTAACGTCCAGCGACTTGATGAGTCCTTTCGTTATCGTTCTGGTGTGCTTGCAGGGCACTACGGTGCCGATAACAACACCGATTGGTTCAAGGTGCGGGGATTCGATCAGTCGACCTATCAGGATGGCCTGCGCATCTACCGCACCGGTTATTACCAGTGGTTGCCCGAGCCCTATGGCCTGGATCGTGTCGAGGTTTTCAAGGGGCCAGCCTCGATCCTCTACGGGGAGGCGCCCTCCGGCGGCTTGATCAATGCGGTTAGCAAGCGTCCTACCGCGGAGCAGCAGGGTGAAATCCAATTGCAGGTGGGCAACCGGCATCATCGCCAGTTTGCCGTCGATACCTCGGGGCCGGCTACTGAGAGTGGCGACGTGCGCTACCGCCTGGTGGGGCTCTATAAGGAGCGCGACGGTGACCTGAACGACACTGAGAACGAGCGCTACTATTTCGCGCCGAGCCTCGAGTGGGACATCTCAGATGACACGCAACTGACACTGTTGGCCAGCTTTCAGAAGGATGACGGGGTTCCCGTTAACCCGTTCAAGCTGTCTTATGGGACCGTGCAGGACACGCCTTTCGGCAAGGTGGATCCGCAGACAAACTACGGTGCGCCATCCTACGACAAGGATGAGCATACACAGACGGCCATCGGCTATGAATTCCGCCATTTCCTTGATGACACCTGGAAGTTTGAGCAGGATTTCCGCTACAGCCAACTCGATCTGGACCTGCGCAGCACCTACATGATGTCGGGCACTGGTGACGGACGCACGGCTAATCGTGGCCACCTACAGCGTGACGGAGAAATCGACAGTTTCACCATCGACAATCGCATGGTGGGCCAGTGGTATACGGATCGCACCGAGAATACCTTGCTGTTCGGTGTGGACTATCAGGACCTGAGCCTCGATGGTAAAGAGTTCGATAGCTTTGGTTATGACACCGTAGACATCTTCGATCCTCCGGGCAGTATTACCCCAGTATCAGGCGATCAGTTGACTCGCCGTCAGATTGATAAAGAGCAGCTGGGTCTTTATCTGCAGAATCAACTGCGCATCGATAATCGCTGGGTGTTGCTGGGTGGTGTACGCTATGACAGCGCCGATGTTCGCAATGAGTCAGAGCTTAACGCAGTCACAGTCGACGAAACTCAGTCCGCCACGTCATGGACCGGGGGGGTAATGTATCTCGCCGACAACGGTCTGAGTCCATACCTCAGTTACACCGAGTCCTTCCAGCCCGTTGCTCAAACGGCGGCATCCGGTGCTGTCTTCGAGGAGATCGAAGGTGAACAGTGGGAGCTGGGCGTCAAGTATGCGCCTTCTCATTGGGATGGTTATGTGACGGCAGCTGTTTTCGATCTAGAGGAATCTAATTCCTTTGCGACCAGCCCGGCTGGCTATCAGAGCCAGGAAGGAGAAAAAACTTCTACCGGTTTTGAGCTAGAAGGTGTTGGCTATTTGACCGACGCGCTCAAGCTTACAGCGGCCTATACCTATACAGACACGCGTGATGCCGACGATAATCGTGCTGCCCTGATTCCGCGTCATATGGCATCCGCCTGGATGGACTATGACTTCGAGGGTACCGCACTAGACGGGCTGAGGATCGGTGCCGGAGTTCGTCATGTAGGCGAGTCGGTGGATGGTAGTATCACGGTGCCGGATTACACGGTGGGTGATGCTATGGCCAGCTACGAATTTGGCAACCAATGGACGGCCCAGGTCAACGTCAATAACGTGACCGATGAAGAGTACGTCGCCAGCTGCGATTTCTGGTGCTACTACGGCGAATCGCGCAGCGTGATCGGCAGCCTGAGCTACCGCTTCTGAGTCACGCCTTTCACCATGCCAAATGCACCGCGCCCGGCCATTTCAATGGCCGGGCGCGGTCGTTACGGGGCTGGCTGTCGTGCGCGAGGCGCTAGCCGCCGAACGGCGAGGGCGAGGTCGTGGGGGCGCCCTCGAGCAGAGGCGGCGCGTCGGGTGACTGGGCCGCGGCCACGAACAGTGAAAGCCCCAGCATCAGGATGAGGGCACCGCCTGCGAAGCCGGCCGCTCTCAGGCAGCGTTCCAGGGTCGCGCCACGCGTCGAACGCTGCAGGTGGCGCTCGGCCCAGCCCCGGGCCATCACGCTGGCCAGGGCCAGCGCCGAGACCGTCAGGGCGGTACCGGCAGCCATGGCCAGCACCGCCAGCACACCGCTCCAATAGTGCCCCAGCAGCGAGGCGGCGCCGACCAGCAGCACGCTGCCGCTGCAGGGACGCATGCCGATCGAGGCCACCACGGCCAGGGCACCGCGCCAGTCCGAGGCCTGTTGGGGCGTCAGATGGTGGGCGCAGTCACACTCGTGCGGGTCATGGTCATGGTCATGGTCATGGTCATGAGAGCCTGGCGCGTGCCGATGGCCGGCCAGGGCCCGCCAGCACAGCCAGAGCCCGAGTGCCGCGACGAGCAGGTAGCTGGCCTGCTCCAGCCATACCACCGAGCCCATGGCCTGGCGGGTCAGCCAGCCCAGCCCATGGACCAGCACCGTGACCAGGCCGATGGCCACCAGGGCCTGCAGCAACGAGGCCAGACAGGAGAGCAGCAGGGCCCGGCGCAGCGCGCCGCCCTGGCTGAGCAGGTAGGTGCCGAGCACCGCCTTGCCGTGGCCCGGGCCGGCGGCATGGAAGACCCCATAGCCGAAGCTGAGGCCCAGCAGGCCCCACCAGGCGGCCGCCGTCGGGGCGGCGTCGAGGGCCGCGATCGCCTCCGTCAGGGCGCGGTGAAGGTCGCGCTGCCAGGCGACCAGTCGCAGGCTGGCCTCCTGGCCCAGCGTGACCCAGGCCGCGGCGAGCAGCGCCAGGGCGAGTCCGCCAAGGACCGCGGGGCCGAGCCACCGGGGGCGAGGCCGAGCCCTGTCGGCTGGGTTCATGGATGATCGCATCGTATCTCTCCCGTTTCCGCGAAGAAGCGGCCGAGCCCTTCTTCCGCCTGTTCGCCGCGATCCAGCATGGCCGCCTCGGCGACCTTCGCCGGATCGGGATCGGCGGCGATGATCCGGGTACGGCAGCCGTCTTCTTCGACCGTCAGCGCGTCCGGCCTGGGCGTGTCGCCGTCCGCCTCGTGCACTACCTCGAGGTAGTAGGTCGGGTCATAGATGCGGTAGCGCACCGGCGACTCGTCCAACGGAAGGGGATTGGCCAGCGGTAGTCGAAACATCAGCTCGACGCGACCGCCGCGTGCCAGGGTGGTGAAGTCGTCGACGTCGCCGAGCTCGACCGGCTGGCCGGCCCGGGTCACGTGGGTGAAATAGCGCTTCGGGGCCAGGGTATTGCGGATCTCCACCCCCAGCTGGTCGAGGCGCGCCGCCATCGGTTCGTCGCCCTGGGCGGCGCGAAGTTCCTCCAACAGCAGCTGGCTGTAGAACGGATCCAGTCGCCAGCGCTGCTGAAGGGCCTCGGCACGTCCCTGGGTATCCGTTATCACCTTCACCGAGACGTCCACCCAGCCGTGGGGGTGCGCGGCCCCCGTCAGCGGGAAAAGCGCCAGGGCGCAGGCGATGCCACAGGCGAGCCGGCCTTGCCAGCGATCGGCCCATCGGCGGGCCCGGTTATCGAGATGGCTCATAGCCGTCGCATCCCCCACATGAAATAGGCGCCGCCGATCAGCGAAGCGGCCAGGCCGGCAGGAATCTCCTGGGGGAACAGTAACTGGCGGCCCAGCCAGTCCGCCAGCACCATCAGCAACGCGCCGGTCAGGGCGGCCCCGGCGAGATGCGTCCGGGCGCGGGTGAAGCCCAGCAGCCGTGCCATGTAGGGAGCGAGCAGGCCGACGAAGGACAGCGGCCCGACCACCAGGGTCGCGGCGGCGGTCAGCAGGGCGACCAGCAGCAGCAGGCCGAGCCGCGCCCGACGCAGCGGGATGCCGAGCGCGGCGGCGGTGGCGCCGCCCAGCGGCAGGATGTCCAGCCAGCGGGCGAGCGGCGCGGCGATGATCGCCAGCACCACGGCCGCGCCGGCGACCGTCACGGCGCTCGCCGCATCGACGTAGTAGGTGGAACCGGAGAGCCAGGCGATGACCTGCTGGCCGCGCGGATCGCCGCCGGCCAGCACCACGGCCTTGACCGCCTCGAACAGCGCCGTGATCGCCACCCCGGTGAGCAGCAGCCGTTCGGGCTGAAAGCCGCTCTTGCGGTTGACGATTACCAGCACCGCCAGGGCGGCGAGGGCGCCCAGCACCCCGGCGCCGACCAGTGCCAGGTTGCCCGGCGACGGCAGCAGGAAGATCGCCGCCATCAGGGCGATGGCGCTGCCGCCGCTGATGCCCAAGATCTCGGGGCTGGCCATGGGGTTGGCGGTGAGGCGCTGGATCAGGGTCCCGGCGACGGCCAGCATCAGCCCGCAGCCGGCGGCGGCGAGCAGCCTGGGCCAGCGCCACTCGAGCAGGTCGGTGTTCAGGGGTGAGGCCCACTGCCAGCCGTCGGCGCCCTGACCGGCCAGCACCGCCACCGTGGCCATCGCAACCAGGGCCAGGGACAGGCCGACGATCAGCCGTCGTGGGGCGGGATGCCGCATGGCGGGCGTGCCGGCGTGGCGCGGCGGCGCCGAGCCGTTGAGGCGCAGGCGCGGAATCAGCCACAGCAGCAGCGGCGCGCCCAGGGCAGCGGTGGTGGCGCCGGTGGGAATCAGCGTCGGCAGGGTGTCGGCGTAGCGCTGCAGCAGCTGGTCGGTGGTGGCCAGCAGCAGGGCGCCGAGCAGCGTCGACCACAGCAGCCGCGTGCCCAGCCGCCGGGCCCCGGCCAGGCGCACGATGTTGGGCGCCGCCAGGCCGATGAAGCCGATGACACCCACCGTGCTGACCACGCAGCCGGTGAGGAACACCGCCAGGCCGAGCCCGGCCAGGCGCAGCCACTTGAGCGACACGCCGAGGCTGCGGGCGCCGGCTTCGTCGAGCTCCAGCACCGCCAGCGGGCGCAGCAGCCAGAAGGCGCCGAGAGCGCCCAGCGCCAGGCGCGGCGCCAGGAAGGCGGCGTCGCTCCAGCCGTTCTGGGCCAGCGAGCCGGCGCCCCAGATCAGCAGGCCCTTGAGCGCCTCCTGATGGAACAGCAGCAGCACCATGGCCAGGGCGCCGAAGTAGAGGTTGACCACCAGCCCGCCGAGCACCACCACCACCGGCGACAGCCCGCGACGCCAGGCCAGGGCGAACACCAGGCCCATGGCCAGCCCGCCGCCGGCCAGCGCCACCCATTCGCGGCCCAGGGCCAGCAGCCCCGGCGCCAGCAGACTGGCGGCCATCAGCGCCAGGTTGGCGCCGCTGGCCACGCCCAGGGTGGTGGGCGCCGCCAGCGGGTTGCGCAGCACCTGCTGCATCAGCACCCCGGCCAGCGCCAGGCCACCGCCGGCCATCAGCGCCATGGCCAGCCGCGGCCACCAGGCGAAGTGCAGCACCAGGGCCTCCGACGAGGCGTCGGGAATCGTCACCAGCGACGACAGTCCGGTCACGAGCCCCGTGCTCGATGCCAGATGGGCCAGAGCGAGGCCCGCGGTGAGCAGGCCCAGCAGCAGGCAGGCGCGGCCCGGCGTCAGCCGGCGTGAAGGTGTGGCGTGGGCAAGCGCATCAGCGGACATCGTCGTTCTCCAGGGCGGTGGCCAGCTGTTCGGCGAAGCGCTGGGCGGAGGGCAGAGCGCCGAAGCTCCACACCGGGGGGAGGATCAGCGGCTCGCCGCGGCTGCGTTCGACCAGCCGCCGCCACAGGCCGCTGTCGGCCAGGGTCTCGCGCACGCCGGCCGGATAGGGTTCGACCACCACCAGCCGGGCGTCGAGGCCGGCCAGGGCCTCGATGCCGACCAGCGAGAAGCCCCAGGCGTTGGTGACGCCGTTCCAGGCGTTCTTGAGCCCCAGGCGGTCGAGCACCGCCTGATAGAGGCCGTTGTCGCCGAACACCCGTACGTGGCGGGCGTCCATGAACTGCACGACGAGCAGCGGTGGGGCGTCGTCGCCGAGGCGCTGCTCGAGGCGCGTCAGGCGCGACTCGGTGTCCTCGATCAGCCGCTCGCCGGCCTCGGGCCGTTCGACGATATCGGCGACGCGGCGCGTCAGCTCGCGCATCTCCGTCCAGGTGTCCCGGCCGGGGGTATAGAGCGTCAGGGTGTCCACCGGGGCGATCGCCTCGAGGCGCGGGGCGAGGTTGGCGAACATCGGCGAGATCAGGATGCGCTCGGGATCGAGGTCCGCCAGCAGCTCCAGGTTGGGCTGGGAGCGCAGGCCGAGGTCGATCACCGCGTCCGGCAGCGCCGGCTCGCCCACCCAGGCGTGATAGGCGTCGAGCTGGGCCAGCGCCGCGGGCGGAGCCTCGAGGGCGGCCAGGGTCTCGGCCAGGGTCCAGTCGAGGGTCGCCAGCCGCGGTGATGCCAGATGTGGTGAGTCGGCCAGCGCCGGCAGGGCGGTGAAGAGCGTGAGCAGCATGACGAGCGGGCCGGCGAGCCAGCGGCGGGCCCGTCGACGAAGGCGGCGCGGAGGAGACAAGCGGAACTCCATGAACGAGTGACGAGCGAGTGATGGAATCAGTGGGCGATGGCGACCCGATGCTCGCCGACGGGATGGTGCATCACGTGCATGGGAATGCCGTAGATCGCTTCCAGGGTGTCGCCGGTCATCAGCTCGGCCGGCGTGCCCTGGGCCAGCACCCGGCCGCCGTGCAGCGCCACCAGGCGGTCGCAGTAGCGTGAGGCCATGTTGATGTCGTGCAGCACGATGATCACGCCGAGGCCCAGTTCCTGGGAGAGCCGGCGGGTCAGGGCCAGCACCTCGACCTGGTGGGCGATGTCCAGCGCCGCCAGCGGTTCGTCGAGCAGCAGGAAGCGGCTGCCCTGGGCCAGCAGCATGGCGAGCCACACGCGCTGGCGCTCGCCGCCGGAGAGGGTGTCCACCAGGCGGTCGGCGAAGGCTTCGGTGTGGGTCAGGGCGATGGCGCGCTCGACCTGCTCACGATCCTCGCGGGTATGGCGCCCCAGCAGGCCGCGCCAGGGGTAGCGGCCGAAGGCGATCAGCTCGCGGCAGGTCAGGGTCTCGGCGCTGGGCAGGTGCTGGGGCAGGTAGGCCACCTGGCGGGCGAACTCGCGGTGGCCCCAGTCGCCGAGCGGCCGGCCGTCGAAGCGGATGACGCCCTGGCTGGCGGGCTGCTGCTGAGCCAGCAGCTTGAGCAGCGTCGACTTGCCGGAGCCGTTATGGCCGATCAGGCCGTGGACCCGGCCTTCCTCGAAGCGAAGATCGGTGGGATGCAGCAGGCGTTTGCCGTTGACCTCGAAGGTCGCGGTCTGGGCGTCGAACATGGTGGGCTCCGTGGATCGTCGGCGGCGCGAGGGCATCACGATGGGCGAGGGCTGCGCACCCGCGTGAGGTTACCTTCGATACGAATGGTTATCAAATCTCGTCGGGATGGAGCTGGCTATTTATTGATATTGGTTTTCATTTCGTTTTGTGAGGCGTAGTCTGAGGCTTGGTCGTTCGTTTCATCTCTCGTCTCTCTACGTCTCTCTACGACTCTCTACGACTCTCTCGACCGACCCTCTCGAAAAAGGAGCCGCCGCCATGCCGCATGCGTTGCCCGAACTGCCCTATGCCTACGATGCCCTCGAACCGCATCTCGATGCCCTGACCATGGAGATCCACCATGCCCGGCATCATCAGACCTACGTCAACAACCTCAACGCCGCCCTGGAAGGCACCGGCCTCGAGGACGTGCCGGTGGAGGCGCTGGTCGCCGATCTCGACCGGGTGCCCGCCGACAGGCGCCAGGCGGTGATCAACAACGGCGGCGGTCACGCCAACCACTCGCTGTTCTGGCGGGTGATGTCGCCCGAGGGCGGCGGGGCGCCGACCGGGCGGGTGGCGGCGGCCATCGAGCGAGAGCTGGGCGGCGTCGAGGCCTTCCAGCAGGCCTTCACCCAGGCCGCCGTCTCCCGCTTCGGCAGCGGCTGGGCCTGGCTCAGCGTGACCCCGCAGGGCGCGCTGGTGGTGGAGAGCACCGCCAATCAGGACAGCCCGCTGATGCACGGCAACACGCCGGTGCTGGGCCTGGATGTGTGGGAGCACGCCTACTATCTGAAATTCTGGAACAAGCGCCCCGAGTACATCGCCGCCTTCTACGAGGTGGTCGACTGGAGCGAGGTCGAGCGGCGCTATCTCGCCGCCATCGGCTGAGCGGCGATCCTTCCGCCATCTTGTCCTCCCGGGCCCTGCCGGGAGGACAGTCCCGCGACGACGGGGTATGGTAGCCGTCTCGTCCAGACCGCCGGGCCTCCCAGGGCCCGGCGGTCTCGTGTCGTTCACCGGACAGCCGCCACAGAGAGAGTCCCCATGTCGAATATGAGAAGCTTCGAGGCGCTGGGCCGCCTGCTTCGCTATGCCCGCGGACACCGGCGTCGGATCGTCGCCGCGACCGTCTGCTCGGTCATCAACAAGCTGTTCGATATCGCCCCGGAGATCCTGATCGGGGTGGCCATCGACGTGGTGGTCAACCAGGAGGACAGCTTCGTCGCCGGGCTGGGCTTCACCACCGCCCGCGAGCAGATCCTGATCCTCGGGGTGCTGACCTTCTTCATCTGGGCCGGCGAATCGCTGTTCGAGTATCTCTACCAGATCCTGTGGCGCAACCTGGCCCAGCGGCTCCAGGCCGAGCTGCGCCAGGACGCCTACGAGCACGTCCAGCGCCTGGACATGGGCTTCTTCGAGTCGACGAGCTCCGGGCAGCTGGTGGCGACCATGAACGACGACGTCAACCAGCTCGAGCGCTTCCTCGACGGCGGCGCCAATTCGATGATCCAGGTCGGCGTCACCGTGGTGGCGGTGGGCGCGGTGTTCTTCGTGCTCTCGCCGCTGATCGCGTTGCTGGCCTTCATGCCGATCCCGTTGATCGTGTGGGGCGCCTTCTACTTCCAGCGCAAGGCCGGGCCGCTGTACGCCGAGGTGCGCGAGCGGGTCGGCGAGCTCTCCAGCCGACTGGCCAACAACCTGGCGGGCATCGCCACCATCAAGAGCTTTACCGCCGAGGCGCGCGAGGCCGAGCGCCTCAAGGCCGCCAGCGAGGCCTACGTGCAGGCCAACCGTCGCGCGATCCGCATCAGCTCGGCGTTCATCCCGGTGATCCGCATGGCGATCCTCACCGGCTTCCTGGCCACCTTCACGGTGGGCGGCATGATGGCGCTGAACGGCGAGCTCAACGTCGGCGCCTACGGGGTGCTGGTGTTCCTCACCCAGCGGCTGCTGTGGCCCCTGACCGGCCTGGCTCAGGTGATCGACCTGTTCGAGCGCGCCATGGCCAGCACCCGACGCATCCTCGACCTGCTGGCCACGCCGATCCGGGTGCGCGACGACGCCGGCCAGCCCCTGGCAGAGCCGGTGCGCGGCGAGGTGCGCTTCGAGGGCGTGTCCTTCCGCTACGGCGAGTCCGGCGCCGGGGTCGAGGGCATCGATCTCTCGGTGCCGGCGGGCCACACCCTGGCGCTGGTGGGCGCCACCGGCTCCGGCAAGTCGACGCTGATCAAGCTGCTGCTGCGCTTCGTCGAGCCGGCCGCCGGGCGGGTGTGCGTCGATGGCCAGCCGCTCGACGAGGTGGCGCTGGCCTCGCTGCGGCGCTCGATCGGCCTGGTCAGCCAGGACGTCTACCTGTTCGAGGGCTCGATCCGCGACAACATCGCCTACGGCAAGCCCGATGCCGATGACGCCGAGATCGTCGAGGCGGCGCGCACCGCCGAGGCCTGGGACTTCATCCGGGCGCTGCCCGAGGGGCTCGACACCGCAGTGGGCGAGCGCGGCGTGCGCCTCTCCGGCGGCCAGCGCCAGCGGCTGTCACTGGCCCGGGCGCTGCTCAAGGACCCGCCGATCCTGGTGCTCGACGAGGCCACCAGCGCGGTGGACAACGAGACCGAAGCGGCCATCCAGCGCTCGCTGCGCCGCATCGGCCACGGCCGCACGGTGATCATGATCGCCCACCGGCTGTCGACCATCGTCCACGCCGACGAGATCGCGGTGATCGAGGCGGGCCGGGTGGCCGAGCGCGGCACCCACGCCGAGCTGCTGGCCCGCGCCGGGCGCTACGCCGCCCAGTGGCGGGTGCAGACCGGCGAGCTCGAGCCGGCCGACATGCGACTGGCCTGAGTCACCGCCTTCTTTCCTTACCCTTGATCCTGCCGGCGCCCTCTGGGCGCCGGCGTCGTTTCCGGATATCGCGAGCCGACCGGCATTCCTGGGCGGGTGCGGGAATGCTTACACGGCTAATCAAATGAGAGTCGTTATCATTGCCACAAATAATGCGAGTCATTACCATGCGCATTCCCGCACAACACAATAACCCAGAGGCTTGTTCACTCCATGTCCCATCCTGCATCCCGCCCGATCGGACTCCACCCGGTGACCCGTGCCGTGCGCCGTGCTCTCGGTCTGGCCACCGCCGGTTCACTGGCGCTGATCTCCCCCGCGCTGCTGGCCGACGAGGCCGAGTCCGCAGAGGCCCTCGAGACGGTGACCGTCGAGGCCGAGGCGCTGTCGCTGGTGACCGAGGGCAGCGACAACTACCGCGTTTCCCGCACCAGTACGGCGACCAAGCTCGACCTGACGCCCCGCGAGACGCCGCAATCCGTCTCGGTGGTCACCCGTGCCCAGCTCGAGGACTTCAACCTCGACACCATCAATGATGCCCTGGAGAGTGCGCCGGGCGTCACGGTGGAGCGAGTCGAGACGGACCGCACGTACTATTCGTCCCGCGGTTTCGAGATTTCCAACCTGCAGGTCGATGGCCTGCGCCTGCCCATGCCCTACAACAACGTGCATGGTGACATCGATACCGCCGTCTATGACCGGGTCGAGGTGGTGCGCGGTGCCACCGGCCTGATGTCCGGCTCCGGCAACCCGGCGGCCACCGTCAACTTCGTCCGCAAGCGGCCCACCGCGACGCCGCAGGCCTCCGTCAGCGGCACGCTGGGCAGCCACGAGCATCGTCGCCTGGCGGTGGACGTCTCCGGGCCCCTGGACGACGAGGGCCGGGTGCGTGGCCGCCTGGTGGCCGCGGGGCTGGATGCCGACGCCTACCTGGATCGACTGCATCGAGAGCGCGGCGTGCTCTATGGCGTGCTGGAAGCCGACCTCACCGACAGCACCCAGCTGGCGCTGGGGCATACCTGGCAGCGCAACGATACCGACAGCAACATGTGGGGGGCGCTGCCGCTCTACGACTCGGCCGGCAACCCCACCGACTATGATCGCTCGACCTCGTCGGCGCCCGACTGGTCCTACTGGAACGGCGAGACCCAGCGCAGCTTCGTCGAGCTGACCCAGCGGCTCTCCGACGACTGGTCGCTCAAGGGCACGGTGACCCATCTGGACATGGTCTCCGACACCGAGCTGTTCTACATCGGCAGCGTGCCGGATGCCGACACGGGGCGGATTCCCAACAGCTTCACTCTGAGCAAGTACGATCGGCACCTGGAGCAGTGGGTGGCGGACGTGCATGCCAAGGGTGATGTCGAGGCGTTCGGGCGCACCCATCAGCTGGTGCTGGGATCGGACTGGAGTCAGAGCCGCAACCAGCAGAGCTCGCTCTACGCGGCCGCATCCGAGGACCTGCCGCCCCTGGACGACTGGGACGGCGACTATCCGGAGCCCGAGTTCGGCGATCCCGACTTCGTCAACGATGCCACCATCAAGGAGCGCAGCCTCTACGGTGCCGGCAAGCTGGACCTGGCCGATCGCTGGACCGCCGTGGTGGGCGCGCGGATGAGCTGGCTGGATACCGTGGGCGAGCAGTACGGCAGCTCTCAGGACACCACCCTCGACAACGAGCTGACGCCCTATGCCGGCCTGATCTATGACCTCACCGATCAGGCCTCGCTGTATGCCAGCTATACCGAGATCTTCAATCCCCAGACCGAGATGGACCGCGGTGGACAATATCTCGACCCCATCGAGGGCAGCAGCTACGAGCTGGGGCTCAAGGCGGATGTCTTCGACGGGGGGGCCGATGCGTCACTTGCCGTGTTCCGCACCGAACAGGACAATGTCGCCCAGCCTGACGGCCAGGTGAATGGGCGGGATGTCTATCGGGCGGTTGATGGCATCACCAGCGAGGGCGTGGAGGTCACCCTGGCCGGCGAGCTCGCGCCGGGCTGGCAGGCCAGCGCCGGCTACACCTACCTGGAGATCGAGGACGCCGACGGCGAGGCCACCAATACCTATATTCCGCGCAACATGGTGAAGGTCGCCACCAGCTATCGGCCGGCGTCCCTGGAATCCCTGAAGGTCGGCGCCCGGCTGCGCTGGCAGGACGATATCGAGCGCGAACGCGACAACGCCGATGGCAGGACCCGTCAGGAGGCCTATGCGCTGGTCGACCTGATGGCGAGCTACGACTTCAGCGATAGCCTGACCGGCTCGCTGAACGTCAATAACGTCACCGACGAGAAGTACCTGACCAGCCTGAAGTGGGATCAGGGCTACTACGGCGCGTCGCGCCACGTGATGGCCAACCTGACCTGGCGTTACTGAATCGGTCGACGACCGAGCTGAGCGAACAGGGCCCATCCCGCTGACGGGATGGGCCCTTTGCGTCTGGGTGGCCCGGGCAATGGCGAGGCAGGAAACAAGAACACCGGCGGCCCTCGGGCCGCCGGTGTCGTCTTGCCGATGGTCGTGGCGGATCAGAAGTCGTAGCTGACGGTCGCCTTCACGCTGCGTTCGGCGCCGAAGTAGCAGTACTGCAGGGAGTTGCAGGAGGCCACGTAGTCCTTGTCGAGCAGGTTGTTGACGTTGAGGCGGGCGTTGACGCCGTCCAGGCCGAGCTGGCCGAGGTCGTAGCTGAGGGCGGCGTCGACCAGGGTGTAGTCCGGCACCTGCTCGGTGTTGGCGCGGTCGGCCTGGATGTCGGCGTGGTAGCGCACGCCGAGGCCGGCGCCGAGGCCCTCGAGGGCGCCGTCCTGGACCGCGTAGGAGCCCCACACGGAAGCGATGTGGCGCGGCGCGTAGATGGCGTGGCTGCCTTCCTCGCTGTCGTCGTCGCTCTTGGCGTAGGTGATGTCGGTGTAGCTGTAGCTGGCCTGGAGGCGCAGGCTGTCGGTCAGCTGGGTGCGGGCCTCGAGCTCGACGCCCTGGGATTCGATCTCGCCGATGGAGCGGTAGGGGTCGGTGGGCTGCTCCTTGGTGGCGACGTTGTCCTGCTCGATATGGAACAGCGACACGCTGTACTGGTCCTGGGTGCCGTTGGGCTGGTATTTCAGGCCGGCCTCGAGCTGTTCGCCTTCCATCGGTTCGAGCACTTCACCATTGGCATCGACGAAGCTGGTCGGGGTGAAGGCGGTGTTGTAGCTGATGTAGGGCGCCACGCCGTTGTCGAACAGGTAGAGCAGGCCGGCGCGGCCGCTGAAGTAGGTCTCGTCGAGGGTGTCGTCGTTGCCGGCCAGCTTCTGCTCGTTGGTGATCGAGACGCGGTCGTAGCGCCCGCCCAGGGTCAGGCGCCAGCGATCGTAGGCCATCTGGTCCTGCAGGTAGAAGCCGGTCTGGCTCAGCTCGTGGCGTTCGTCGCTGACGGTCGCGATGTCACCGATCGGCTCAGCACCGTACTCGGGGTGGAAGGCGTCGAGAGTCGGGAAGGTGCCCGAGGTCCACTTCACGTCGGTCTCGCGATGCTGGTAATCGGCGCCGACCAGCAGGGTGTGGTCCACCGGGCCGCTGCTCAGCTGTGCCTCGAGCTGGTTGTCGAGGGTCCAGGCCTCCATGGACTCCTCGCCGCCGGAGTAGTAGCGGTTGAGCTCGGTGTCGCTGGCCCAGCCGTAGCCGTAGACCTGGTTCATGGTCACGTCGGTATTGAGGTAGAGCAGCTTCTGGCGGCCCGTCCAGTCGTCGTTGAAGCGGTGCTCCAGGTCGTAGCCGAACAGCCGCTGGGTACGCTCGAACTTGTCGTAGTCTTCCTCGCCGTCGAAGAAGGTGTTGTCGATGTGGTGGCCATTGCGGCTGTCCACGGCGCCTTCATAGGGCACACCGGAGTGGTAGCCGCCCTCCGGGTCCTTCTGCAGGTAGGCATGCAGGGTCAGGCTGGTGTCGTCGGTGATGTCCCAAGTCAGCTGGGGCGCGATGGCATAGCGCTCCTCTTCCACATCGTCGAACTGGGTGTCGGCGCTCTCGGCCAGGCCGGTGACGCGATAGGCCACCCGGCGCTCGTCGTCCAGCGGGCCGGTGAGGTCGAAGGCGGCGCTGCGCTGGGCGTTGTTGCCGACGCCGAGCTGGACCTGGCCCGAGCGCTCGAACTCCGGACGCTTGCTGGTCATCGACACCAGGCCGCCGGGGGAGGCGCGGCCGTAGAGCACCGAGGCTGGTCCCTTGACCACCTCGATGCTCTCGAGGAAGTACGGATCGATGACCAGCGAGCTGTAGGAGTTGGCGTCTCCCATCAGCTTGAGGCCGTCGAGGAAGGTGTTGCTCAGGCTGCCGTCGGAGAAGCCGCGCAGCACGATGTAGTCATAGCGGTTGGAGGCGCCGACCTGGTTGGAATAGACCCCCGGCGTGTAGTTCAGGGCTCGCTGTACCGACTCGGCGCCGCGCTCTTCCCATTCCTCCCGTTCGACCCGCGAGGTGGCCTGGGGCGTCTCGTTGAACGGCGTCTCGGTCTTGGTGGCCGCCTGACCGGTGACGGTCACGGTGGAGAGGTTCTCGGTGTTCTGAGGCGCGTTCTGGGCCTGGGCGGAGAGAGCGACGCCGGCGGCGGCGAGGGCGATGGCCAGCGCCAGGGGACGTGGGGTCGGCATGCAGAAGTTCCTGTGACGATGATTTGACTCATTAACTAATGAGAATTATTGCTTTTTGTGTCACCGGCTGAGGTATGCGCAGCGCTCTCTCGTCTATGCGCAGCGCTCAGGAGGTTTTCGTCAGGGAACTCGGCGCGACGCCGTAGCGGCGGCGGAAGGCGGTGGCGAAGTTGCTGGCGTGGCGATAGCCGCAGAAGTGCGCGGCCTGCTGCACGCTGAAGCCGCGGCTCAGGTAGTCGTGGGCGAGGCCCAGCCGGCAGTCGCGCAGATAGTCGAAGACGCTCACGCCGAAGGCCGCACGGAACTTGCGGCGCAGGCTGGCGGGGCTCATGGCGGCGAGCTCGGCCAGGGCGCTCAGGCTGTGCTCCGCCGCGGGATCGTCTTCCAGGGCGGCGCGTACCCGCTCGAGGCGCCGCTGTTCCCGTGGCGGCAGGCGTGATGCGTTCGCGTCATCGAGCGTGTCCTGCGGCAGGCCGAAGGCCACCAGCTGCAGCCCCAGGCCCTCGAACAGCAGCCGCTGGGCCGGGGCGGGCAGTGGCGTGGTGAGCGCCTGCTCGAGCCCCTGCAGCAGCGAGATCGGCGGTCGCCAGGCGTGCATCCGCGAGCCGTCGTGGCCGGGCTGCGCCGGGCCCAGTTCGGCCAGCCGTGTCTCGCTGAGGCTCAATGTCAGCGCACGCAGGCGCTGGCCGGCGGGCTGGGTGGCCCGCAGGCCGTGGCGCGCATCGAGGCGCAGGCTCAGCGCCATGCCCGGGGTCAGCGTCAGGGTGCGTCCCTCGAGGCTGACGTCGGCGCAGCCTTCCAGCATCACCACGATCGACAGCGGTGAGGGCGCATGGGAGTGAGAGTCGTAGCGGTGCAGCACCTCCACGTCGGAGGCCACCAGCTCCATGCCCTGGCCCAGCGACAGCTCGCGTACCTCGCCGCGCACCACCGGTTCTTCCTCGCGGGAGGCGAGCGCCGGCACCCGGTAGTCGATGCCGTAGCGCCGCCCGTAGGCCTGCAGGTCGCGGGCGGAGTGCTGGCGCACGCCGGCCGCCGTGCTCACGAAGCCGCCCGTTCGAGTGTCGCTGCCTTCTCCGCCTTGGAAGCCTTGCCCTGGCGCCGGCATTCCAGCGGGCAGTTGGCGCAGTAGCCGAGCTCGTCGATCAGGTAGCGGATGCAGCACTGTCGCCGGACGCGGCTCGGGGCTTCAGGGGTGGCGGGCTCGACATAGCGCACCGGCTGGTAGAGCGGGTTGCGGCGCCCATCGGGCAGGTGGCGGCTCGTGATCAGGGCTCGGGCGGGATCGACCGTCCCCGCGGAGGCCATGGGATGGTCGGCGAGGGCGTTGGTGAAGTGTTCGATGTAGTTGCCGGCATTGCTCCAGAACACCTTGGGCGAGGCGCCGCTGATCGAGGCCAGCGCCTCGATCAGCGGCGCCAGGTGGTCGTCGACCAGGGTGGCGAAGCGCGACAGCCCGTCGAGATCACCGAGCGGGCGGCCGGCATGGCGCAGGCTGAAGCCGGCGGTCTGTCCCTCGTCCGTCTGGATCACATGCAGCGTGTCGATCCCCAGGGGCAGGTCACGTTCCAGCAGCAGATTGGCCGCCAGTCCGTGGGCGGCCAGGCCGGCGAAGTGCCACTTGGACCACAGCGAGGCCACCGCCCGGCGGTCGCCGTGACCGTACTGGGCGCCGAAACGCGTGAACAGCGCCTCCAGCCTGGCTGGGTCGAGAAGACGATGTGCGGGGAGGGTGTCCGCGCCGGGAGTGGCCTCGACGCGCGGTGGCGTCAGGAAGTCGAGGGGGCTGAGATAAAGCTGCGACAGCGCGAGGGTCATGGCGCATTCACCGGAAGAAGCGTTCGGGCATGGTAGATCAAATGGGAATCGTTATCAAAGTGGCGCGCTGTCAGATCGCCGGCGCGGTCAGCCGGTCGCGACAGTGCGAGATGGCCTGCCTGACGTAGCGCCCTGCCATGCGCTCCGAGACGCCGAGGCGACGGCCGATCTCGGCCTGGGAAAGCCCTTCCAGTCGATGCCAGACCAGTGCCTGGCGCAGGTGCGGTGGCAGGCCCGCCATGGCGCGCTCGAGGCCGCGACGGCACAGCCGGCGCTCGGCGGCGGCCTCGGGGTCCGAATAGCGGGCGGCATGGGGGCAGGCCAGACACGCGATGTCATCGTCCTCCGTCGGCCGGTCGCCGGGGCGTGCCTGGCGGCGGCGGTGATGGTCGATGAGCAGGTTGCGGGCGATGCGGAACAGGTAGGCACGGGGCTGTTCCAGTCGCGTGCCGGACGCGCTGGCGTCGAGTCGCTGCCGGCCGAGGCGCAGGAACACCTCCTGACACAGATCGTCGGCCAGGTCGGGGCAGGGCAGCTGGTGTCTGAGAAAGGCGGTGATGTCCCGGGCGTGGGCGCGGAACAGGGTGTCGAGGGTCGGGGAATCCATTCGTGGAACGCTCCGTACGTTGTGCCGGAACGGTGATTCTATTCAATAATGATTATTATTATCAAATATAATCGCCCAGGAACGCGGTTCCCGGGCGAAGCGTGTGCTCGCTGACGTCAGGCCGAGCATGATGCGCGGCGATACCGAGCGATCAGCTCGGTGTGGCCTCTGTCTCCTCACGGGCTCTCTCTCGATTTTCCTCACGATCTTCCTCACGATCTTCCTCACGCGCCGCGGCGGCGGGGCGGTAGTCGGCGATCGGGTTGTCGAGGGTACCGGCGAACTGCAGGTTCTTGGCCGGGTCGGCGAGGTCGATCATCTGCTGGTGGTTGTTGAGCTGAAGCCGGTTCAGGCAGGAGCGGGTGAACTCCGGGGCGAACAGGTCGTGACGGGCGAACTTGTCGGCGAACTCGGGATGGTCCCGCTGGTAGTCGATCACGCAGTCGGCCACCAGCGCCCAGAAGCGCGACTCGGTGATGTCGCCCTGTTCGACGAGGATCGACGACATGAAGCGCAGGAAGCAGTCGAAGACGTCGGTGAAGATCGACAGCACCTTGAGCGGCTCCGGCACGTCCACGGCGATGCGGGCGATGGCCTCGGGCAGCTCGGCCTCGACGTTCATGATGCCGATCTCCTCGGCGATGTCCTTCATGATCGCGCGTACCGGCACGCCGTCCTCGAGCTGCAGGATCAGGTTCTCGCCGTGGGGCATGAACACCAGGTCGTAGGCGAAGAAGCAGTGCAGCAGCGGGCGGAAGTAGGCCCGCAGGTAGCGCGACAGCCAGTCCTCGGTGGCGAGGCCCGAGCGTGCGATCAGCCGCGGCAGCAGCGCCCGCTCGTCGCCGTCGACGTGGAGCAGGGCGGCCATGGTCATCAGCCGCTGGCCGTTCTGCTGGTAGTGCACCGGGCTCTCGCGCCACAGGCAGGCGAGCATCTTCTTGTAGGCGCTGTAGGTGTCGAAGGCCGGCTCGACGGCGTCGCGGCGAACGCCGATGGCGGCCTCCTCGCGCAGCACCGTGAAGCCCTGGGCACGCAGTTCCGGGTCGCCGTCGACCAGGCGCTTGATCCAGTCGTTGATCGCCGGCGTGGCGCGCATGTAGCTCGGCGAGAGGCCGCGCATGAAGCCCATGTTGAGGATCGACAGCGCGGTCTTCACGTAGCGCCGGCTTGGCTGGCTGGTGTTGAACCAGGTGCGGATCGACTGCTGGGCACGATACTGGTCGCTGCCGTAGCCCAGGCAGACGATGCGGTGGCGGGCCACCTCGCCGGCGAAGGTGATGGCCAGCTTGTGGAACCACTGCCAGGGATGCGCCGGCATCAGCAGGTAGTCGGCGGGATCGAGCCCCCGGGCCTCGAGGCGGCGGTGGAAGTCGCCCAGCGTCGCCTCGCCGAGTTCGTCACGCAGCAGGGCCTCGTAGTCGAGCCCCTCGATGGCGCTGTAGTGGGCGTCCTCGCGGTGCACGGCGAGCCACACCAGGGTGATCGGCGCGGCGGCCTCCGGGGCATAGGCGTGATAGTCCACGGCGTCGAAGCCCATGCGGCCGTTGTTGGCCACGAACACCGGATGGCCCTCGGTCATGGCGGCCTCCAGGGTCTGGAAGTCGGCGTCGACCAGGCCCTCGGCGTCCGGGCGGGTGCCGTCGAGCTTGTAGGCGCCGCCGAACAGGGTGCTCGCCACTTCCTCCAGATAGAGCGGCAGCATCGCCTCGCCGATGCCGAGCGGGACGCGGAACTCGAGGATGAACTGCTGGGCGTCGAGCTCGGCGGGGACGCCGTCGACGCGCTTCTCCAGCGAGTCGAGCTCGATCGCCCAGTGGTCCAGCGCCCGGCGCCGGGCGCGGAAACGGTACTCGATACCGCCCTCGGGGGCGCTCAGTCGATAGTCGGCGGCCTCGTCGTCGCCTGTCGGGTCGGCGTTGACGGCCTCGGGTTCCAGCAGCCGCTCGTGGCTGAACTCGGCGATCGCCTTGCGGATCAGCCAGCGGTTGGCCCGGGCCCAGAGCTCGGGGCGCAGGTGGCCGGCGGCGCGGGCCGGATCGGAGGAGAGTGCCGGATCCAGGCGTGGACTCTGCCGGCTCACCGCCGCGGCGAAGCTCTGACGATCGCAGAAGGCCAGGTGGGCGGTCTTCTCCTCGAGTTCGACCTCGCGGTCGTAGACGAAGCCGACCCGGCGGTTGAGGGGATGAATCTGGCGGTTAGTGACGTCCGGTTCCACGACCACCCTTTGGGTGCCCACGTCTTCGAACATAAAGGCCAGGATGGCGGTGATCACCTGGGTGCTGAAGCCGGGCAGCGGCGTCTCGGCCGGGGCCACCAGGAAGTGCATGCCGCGGTCGCCCTCGGCGACGTCATAGTGGTGGCCGATGGGGTCGTGGCGCGGGTCGTAGCACTCGACCAGGAAGGCCGGCCGGCCGTCGAACAGCCCCAAGTAGCCCTGGGCGTGCTCGCTCTCCTGAAGCTCGCGATAGAAGGCCTGCACGCGCTCGAGCGAGTGGCCCTGCATGCCCCAGAAGTGGGCCCGCGGCGCGGTGACCCACTCGTGGATCAGCGCCAGGTCCTCGGGCAGGTGCAGCGGGCGCAGGCTGAAGGTGCCGAGCCCCTGGGCATGGCGCGAGTAGAGGGGCTTCGTGGTCGGCGTCGGTTGGAACAGGGTCATGGATCAGGTCCTTGCAGAAACGGAATCGGAAGGTGCGGCCGGGCGCGTTTCGGCGCCGGCCAGCAGCCGCCGGTAGGCCAGGGCGCACAGCGCCAGGCCGGTCGCAGCGACGAGGAAGGGGGCGGTCAGCCCGAAGGCCTCGACCAGGCGGCCGGCGCCCCAGGAGGCGACGAGCACGCCGAGGCCCTGGAAGACGTGGACCTTGCTGAAGTCGCTGGCGTAGCGGTCGGGCGTGCTGAGCAGGAACAGGCGCAGCTCCAGGCGCACGGTGACGCGGAACAGCGCCCAGCCGAACAGCACCCGGCCGGCCAGGATGGCGGCGACCTCGCCGCTGGCCTGCAGCAGCAGGCCGACGAGGCCAATGGCCAGCGGCAGCAGGATGGCCTGGCCGGCGGGGCGGCGCGCGAGCAGGTCGAGCGCCAGCAGGGCCACCGCCACGGCGCCGGGAATGGCGAACACCGCGCCGGCCAGCACCTCGCCGGGCAGCCCGGAGGCCAGCTCCCAGTAGCGGGCGAAGAACGGCCGTGCCAGATAGGCGCTGAAGTAGAACAGCAGCATCACCAGGCCCAGGCGCAGGATAGCGGCGCTGGAGGCCGGCGCCCGCTCGGTGGTGGGGGCCGCATGGGGTGTAGAGTGAGGCGCGCGGCCGCGGCGGATCAGCCAGGCGCAGACCGCGACCTGCAGGGCGTCGCCCAGCGCCATCACGCGAAACACCTGGGCCGCGGCCCAGTGCTCCAGCACCAGGCCGCCGACCATGGCGCCGAGGATGCCGCCGGCGTGCACCACCACCGAGAGGGTGCCGATCAGGGTCGCGTGGCGATCCTGGGGCTCGAAGTGCATCAGGTAGGGGTAGACCAGCAGGTAGCTGGCCTTGGCCACCAGCATCGCCAGCGACAGGCCCCAGAACCACGGCAGCGAGGTGACCACGGCGCAGGAGAGGCTGAGCCCGCCCGCCACCAGCTGGGTGACCAGCAGCAGCGGCAGGGTGCCGACCCGGCGCGCCAGGCGCGCCCAGCCGGGCAGTGCCACCAGTACCACCAGGCAGCTCATCGCCAGGTAGGCGCCGACGTGGGACGGGTCCGTCACGCCGAAGCGCGCGGCGAAGAACTGCGGGTAGAAGGGCAGCAGCATGGCATCGCTGATCACCGCCACCGCGGTCACCGCCACCAGCCAGGGCGTCGGGGTCATGCCGGCTCCGTGCGCTCGGGTTCGAAGACCGCCTCGTCGGGCGCGCCGAAGCGCTGATAGGCGATGCGTCGCTCCACCGGGTAGATCTCTTTCCCGGTCATGGCGCGGATCAGGCAGGCGTTGCGATAGGGGCCCATGCCCAGGTCCGGCGCCGCCAGGCTGTGGGTGTGCAGCTCGGCGTTCTGCACGAACAGCTGGCCCTTGCCGTCGTCGATGTCGTAGAAGCGGCCCACCGCGAAGCGCCCGGCCTCGTCGAAGGCGATGCGCGAGGCGATCGGTGCCAGGAAGTCCGGCATGTGGTAGCGGTAGCCGGTGGCCATGACCAGCGCCTGGGTGCGATGGCGATAGTGGCGCTGCTGCTCGGTGTGCCACAGGGTCAGGTCGTACTCGCCGCGCTCGGCATCGAAACGGCAGGTCTCGAGGCGGGCGTTGGTGAACAGTTCCGAGCGCACCTCGCCGATCAGCTCCTTGGCGTAGCGCAGGTCGTAGATGTCGTTGATCAGGTCCTCGTTGATGCCCTTGTAGAGGCCCTTCTGCTCCTGCGTCAGCACGTTGCGCGTCTCTTCCGGCAGGCCGTGGAAGTAGTCGATGTAGTCCGGCGAGGTCATCTCCAGGGTCAGCTTGGTGTATTCCAGCGGGAAGAAGCGCGGCGAGCGGGTGATCCAGTCGAGCCGGTAGCCGAAGCGGTCGATGTCGGCGAGCAGGTCGCGGTAGATCTCGGCCGCGCTCTGGCCGCTGCCGACCACGGTGATCGCCTGCTGGCGCTGCAGCTCGGCCTTGTGCGCGAGGTACTCGCCGGAGTGCACCGGGCGCGGTTCGACGTCGCGGCAGCCCTCGGGCAGCCAGGGCGTGGTGCCGGTTCCGAGCACCAGGTGGCGGGCCAGGTACTCGCGGGCCTCGCCGCTCCCGGTGTCGCGGCAGCTCACACGGTAGAGGCCGCTGGCGTCCTCGAACTCCACCCGCTCCACCTCGGTGGAGAAGCGCACGCTGTCGAGCTGTGCCACCGCCCACTGGCAGTAGCGGTTGTACTCGTTGCGCAGCAGGAAGAAGCTCTCGCGGATGTAGAAGTTGTACAGCCGGCCCTGCTGCTTCAGGTAGTTGAGCACGCTGAAGCGGCTGGTGGGGTCGGCCATGGTCACCAGGTCGGCGAGGAAGGGCGTCTGCAGGGTGGCGTCCTCCAGCAGCATGCCGGGGTGCCAGTCGAAGCCGTCGCGGCGTTCGAGGAACAGGCCGTCGAGCTCCTCGATGGGATCGGTCAGGCAGGCCAGCCCCAGGTTGAAGGGCCCGAGGCCGATGGCGATGAAGTCGTGAACGTGCTGGGTCATGGGGCAATCTCGCGAGTGTCAGGAGGCGGCGGCATGTGCCGGGGAGGTGGCGGCGCCGTCGCACCAGGCACGGCCGTGGGCGACGATGCGCTCGACGATGGCGGTGAGGTCGTCGACGCGGGTCTCCGGGTTGAGCAGGGTGAACTTCAGGTAGCGACGGCCCTGGACCCGGGTGGCGGCGATTACCGCCTCGCCGTGGCGCGACAGCGCGGTACGCACGTGGGCGTTGAGGGCGTCCAGCGACGCGTCGTCCAGGTCGATGTCCTCGGGCCGGTAGCGGAACACCAGGGTGCTGAGCGGCGGCTCGAGCAGCACCTCGATGTCCGGCCGGGCGGACAGCCGCGCGTGGGCCTCGCCGGCCAGGTCCATGACCCGCTCGAGCATCTCGCCCAGGGCGTCGGCGCCCATGATGCGCAGCGTCATCCACAGCTTGAGGGCGTCGAAGCGCTTGGTGGTCTGCAGGCTCTTGTTGACCTGGTCCGGGGTGCCGGCCAGCGCCTGGCACTCGGGGTTCAGGTAGTCGGCGTGATGGGTGACGTGGCGCAGGTCGCTGCCGCGGCGCACCAGGAAGGCGCTGCAGCTCACCGGCTGGAAAAAGGTCTTGTGGTAGTCGACGGTGACCGAGTCGGCGTGCTCGATGCCGGCCAGGCGGTGGCGCTCGCGGCGCGAGCACAGAAGGCCCCCGCCGTAGGCGGCGTCGACGTGCAGCCAGATGCCGTGCTCGCGGCACAGCGCGGCGATCTCCTCGAGCGGGTCGATGCTGCCGAAGTCGGTGGTGCCGGCGGTGGCCACTACCGCGATCGGGATCAGGTCCAGGGCGATGCACTCCTCGAGGCGCGCCTTGAGCGCCTGCGGGTCCATGCGGTAGTCCGCGTCGGTGGCCACCGGCATCACCGCCTGGTAGCCGAGCCCGAGGATCGCCGCCGACTTCTGCAGGCTGAAGTGGCCTAGCTCCGAGCCGAGGATGCGCAGCCGCTGATGGTCCGCCGGCAGGCCCTGCTGCTTGTTGCCGCCGGGGCGGTCCTGGTGCGCGCCGTGATGGTCGCGGGCGATCATCAGCGCCATCAGGTTCGACTGGGTGCCGCCGCTGGTGAACACGCCGTCGGCGTCCTCGCCGAGGCCTATGCGCTCCGCCGTCCAGTCGATCAGCGACTGCTCGATGAAGGTGCCGCCGGCGCTCTGGTCCCAGGTGTCCAGCGAGGAGTTGATCGGCGCCAGGATCGCCTCGGCTAGCACGCCCGGCAGCACCACCGGGCAGTTCAGGTGGGCCACGTAGCGCGGATGATGGAAGTAGACGGCGTCGTCCAGGTAGACGTGCTCCAGCTCCTCCAGGGCCGGGCGCAGCTCGCCGAGCGGCGCGTCGAGATCGATGGCCTCGAAGCGGCCGCGCAGCTCCTCGGGGCGCGCGCCGGTGAAGGGCCGCTCGACCTCGGCGACCTTGCGCCGCACCAGGTCGATGCAGCGGGTCGCCTGCTGCCAGTAGGCCTCGGCGTGCCGGGCGTTGAACAGCTGATGGGATTCCAGCGGGGCGGGCTCGGTACCGAGCCGCGGCCCGGGCGCTTCTATCCGTGATGTCATGGGCACCTCGTTCTGTCTGCCTGGCCGGGCCCACATGGCCCGGCACCTGATGCCTCGCGAGCACGAGACGATGCTCCCTTGCGAATAAAACTCTTTATCATTATTGGCGTGTGCAGGAGTGATGACGCAGGCGAAGCGCAGAACTGAACCGCGAATGAGAAATTTTTATATCGGGTGAGGGGTGAGGGGGAAGGAGCAAGGGGCGAGAGGCGAGAGGGCAGGCAAATGCGCAGCGAAGAAGGAGACGAACCGGCGTGGGTGGTGTCGTATCGCGTGCGGCCCGCCGGGCGTACTAGTCTGAGCGGGCTCGACATTTTCCGACGGAGATCGACCCATGGCCCAAGCCCGGATTCTTCAGCAAGGCACGATCCACTGCTTCCCCGCCGGCCTGCGCGACGAGGCCGGCGAGCTCGTCAACGCCGAGATCTCCGCCGTGCTGTACGACGGCGAGCGGCTCTTGATGGCCAGCGACAAGCCGGTGCCCGGCGACGAGCGCTCCGCGGTCTTCGCCCTGCCGCTGACGCCCGAGGGCCCGGACGACACGCAGCTGGAATACCTCGCCGCCGCGCGGCTGCAGCAGGCGGTGAAGTACGAGGACTTCGCGCTGACCACCGACGGCCGCCACGTGCTGGCGGTGACCGGCTTCGACCGCATCGAGGACCGGGGCCACGGGCTGAACGACTACAACCACCTGCTGATCTGGCCGCTCGGCGCCCCCGAGGAGGTGCAGGTGGTGGACCCGGACCCGCGCGACGGCGTGGAGGGCTCGCTGGAGCTTCGCCGCAAGCTCAATCTCGCCATCGGCTACCCCTACTACAAGCTCGAGGGGCTGGCCACGGTGCCCGGCGAGCGCGGCGACGGCCTGCTGCTGTTCGGCGTGCGCGAGCAGGGCAACGCCCACGACGACTTCGAGTACGTCAGCCGCGTGGTGGGCGCCCACTACCAGATCACCGACAGCGGCAACATCGAGTTCGTCGACGCCCTGCGCGAGCACTTCCGCTTCGTGCCCCACGAGCAGGACGGCGTGCGCTTCGAATGCGGGCTCTCGAGCCTGGAGTACGATCCCTACCACGCCAGGCTCTACTTTCTGACCAGCTTCGAGGTCGAGGAGGGCGGCGAGGAGCGCATCGGCGGCTACCTGTGGGAGCTCGGCCTGGAGGAGTTCCGCGACGGCGTGACGCCGCGGCTGGTGACCACGCCCGAAGGCGAACCGCTGGAGTTCGAGCACAAGGCCGAAGGCCTGGCCGTGCTCGACCGCGAGCGGCTGTTCGTCGCCTACGACAACGACCGCAACCTCGCGCTCGGCAGCGTGGACGAGCGCGACGAACGCCACGCCTGCGAGGCGCCCTACACCGTGCTCGGCCTGGTGTGACGCGCCGACGCCATATTCGACCCGGACAGCCGCTGGCCTCGGCCGGCGGCTTTCGCTATCATACGCAGCCGCTGATAAGGGCCTATAGCTCAGTTGGTTAGAGCAGGGGACTCATAATCCTTTGGTCGCAGGTTCGAGTCCTGCTGGGCCCACCATCATTTCAATGGGTTACGCCCACTTCCCTCCGAAATCCCCCCTGCACTTTTCTGTACTGTCTACATTCTGTCTACGGCGCTTTCGGACCGAATTTCACCGCTTCCGAGAGATGATCGGGCGACAGGTGCGCATAGCGCATGGTCATCTGAATCGACTGGTGGCCCAGGATCTTCTGCAGCGTGAGCAGGTTGCCGCCGTTCATCATGAAGTGGCTGGCGAAGGTATGCCGCAGGACGTGGGTTCGCTGGCCTTGGGGTAGCTCGATGCCGCTGCGTTCCAGGGCGCGAGTGAAGGCGAGATAGGCGTCACGCTGGAATAGCCGTCCCATTCTGGGACCATGCTCGAGGAGCTGCTGGTAGAGATCCTTGCCGATAGGCACCGTCCTGGTCCGGCCGTTCTTGGTGTTGGCGAAGGTGATGCGCTGCTGACGAACGTACTCGGCCCGCAGGGTCTGGGCTTCGCTCCAGCGAGCGCCGGTCGTGAGGCAGATTGAGGCGATCAGCACCACATCGTGGTTCCGGGACTGGCGCAGTTCGTGAAAGAGCGCGTCGATCTGTTCCGGCGTCAGGTAGGACGGGGCGCGCTCGGGGATCGGCAGGGCCTTGAGCTTGGCGAAGGGGTTGTCGCCGTGCCATTCGTCCATGCGGATGGCGAAGTTGAACACGGCCCGCAGGTAGCTGACATCGTGGTTGACGGTGTTCGGAGAGAGCCCTTGTTCCAGGCGCTGCTGACGGAATCGGGCGGCGTCGGAAGGGGTGATGCTGCTGGCGATGGGGTTGCCCATCTGGCCGGCGAGCTGGCGCAGCTTGTTCAGCCGTGAGTGATTATCGCGCAGGGTGGAGCCGTGCATGTCGTACCAGTACTGGACGAGATCCAGGAGCCGACGGCGATCCCGTTTCGGTGGCATGTAGGGCTCACCCATGGTCGCTTTGCCCTTCACGTAGTCCTCGAAGCGCTTGGCTTCGCCCTTCGACTTGAGGATCTTCCGCACGCGCTTGCCGTAGCGGCCCTCGGGCCACACATCGACCTGCCAGCCGGTGGGGACTTTCTTGATGCTCATGCCGCTTTCCCCAGCAATCGCCGCTCGATGAGCTTCTGTTCCACCAACTGCCGGAAGGCGCCGGCCTGGATGCCGCGTCGGCGGTAGTAGTGCTCGAGGTCCTGCCACATGCCGGAGTCCTTGAGGTATTCGATGGCCTGGCGGGTGGTGAAGCCCTGGCGGGCGTAGATCGAGATCAGGTTGCCGAAGGCGAGGCAGACGTTCTTCTCGTTGCCCAGGCCGGGTTCCTTGCGGGCGCGCTTGTACATGAACGCGGGTTCGTGGGCGTAGAAGCGTGGGTCGTCCTGGAGGCACTGCCACACGGGGTCGATCAGGTCGCGGGAGTGGTCGAGGCGGTAGCTCTGCATCGCGCTGCGCCAGATCCCGGTGAGGTGGGGTACGGTGTCGGTGAAGCGCTGGAAACCGTGGGCGTCGTCCAGCACCTCGCCGGTGTCGACGTTGCACGGGATCCCGCGAGCGAACTCGGCCAGCACCGACTGATGAAAGCGCATCTCGATGCGCCAGACGTCGCGCTCGGGATCGTAGACCGGGGCGAGGTCGTCGTCGGTGGCGTTGCGCCAGATCCCCTGCCAGAAGTGCAGCTTGTCGCGGTGGTGGGCTTCCTTGGTCTTGTTGTAGATCGCGCACTGGAGCGCCCCGGCGGTGCCGAACATGAGGGTTTCGGTGCGTCCGTAGCTGGTGGCAATGTTGCCGTGATCGAAGCTCAGGGTGTCGATGCCGTCGATCTTCATGACCTTCTTCGAGCGGGTGACGAAGCGGTCCATGAAGTCCTTGGGCGGTTCCCAGCCCTGGACGTCGAGGGCGAGGTGGATGGCACAGCCGGCGGGTTCGACGTGATCGAGCAGGCCGCAGGCGATCAGGGTCATGAAGCGCTGGCAGTCGTCGGGGCTGCGCTCGTGCAGGTAGTGGGGGGACAGCTCGATCTTGAGGTGCGTGCCGATGTTGTCGGTTTTCACGTGCCGGGCCTGAAAGAACACGATCACGCCGAGGTCGTTGTTCTGCAGGCGGTAGCGGAAGCCGGACCCCGACGCGCCGGCCCCGACGGCCCAGGTATAGCCCCAGAGGTCGATCATGGCTCCGCGACCCTCATGGTAGGCGCTGATGATCTTGTCGAACTGAGGCAGGCAGGGAAGCCCGCGATAGAGCTGACGCACCGTGTCGACGCCGGCATGCAGCAGGTGGAGTCCGTCGAGGTTCACCTGGCCCTTCGGACTCATGAACAGGTTGCCGGCGGGATCTTGCTGTCCCGTTGCCAACGATTCCCTTGAGTAGCGTTCCCAGCGTTCCATTTTGAAAATCACCTATTGGTCGTTATTGGCAGGTTTCGACACGCTTCGGTGTCATTCTGCGAGACGTGTTACAGGGGGGGTCTCGCCGGGCCGCGCGTGCGGCGCGGGGATGCGGGCGCAAGCGTCCTCTCCCGCGGCGCACGCTCGGCCCGGGAATCACACCAGCCACCGAAGCAGCCATATGCCCCCCAGATGCGCCGGGTAGAACCAGCGCGTGAGCCAGCGCGGCAGGTGGATCGGCGGTACGTGAGTGCTTACGAGGGCGAGCAGCAGACACACGCCAAGGAACGCCGAGACGCCGGACAGACTTGTGCCGTACTGAGCCAGCGGCCAGCCGATCAGCGGGACGATCCAGGTGATCGGATGGCGGATGGCCAGCATGAAGGCGAGGATCAGCCCCAGGGCGAGCGGGCCGTATTCGTTGAGCGCGGTGCCGCAGGCCAGAAGGGCGCCAGCCGCTAGGGCGACGTGATCGCGGTGCCGGTAATAGGCGGCGAGGTAGGCGGCGGCCGCGAGCGTGAAGCAGATGTTGCCCAAGGGCTGGCCATGCAGGGCCATGAACGGCAGTTGGGCGAGCAAGGCGATGGTGAGTATTCGGTCGGCGTAGCGGCGCGCGTCGGCCGTGTGCAGGGCGTGCCACGCGACCATGAAGCAGAACAGCGGCAGGGCGACCCGGCCCAGGGTGGCGCGCAGGATCGGAGAGACGTCGCCGGCCGGGAGCCACAGGCTGACGTGGTCGATGGCCATGGTGACGATGGCGATGCCCTGGACGAGCGGCAGCCAGCCAGGGATGACGCGGGCGGCGGCAGCCGGGGCGGCGATGGCGGTGGTGTTCATAGCTTCAACACCTCCACGTCGTACGGCAGGCCCAGTTCCATGGCGTTGAGGCAGTCGGGGATGGTGGTGCGGATCGGCTTGCCGTCCTGGTCGTACAGTTGGCAGTAGTCGTCCTTTCGCAAGCCGCCATGGGCGGTGACCGTTTCCGGTGGCGGCGCGACGGGGGCGGTCGACGAGGCGGGCGCGGCGTCCTCGGCCTCCGCTTGGCTGTCGACGCCCAGGAAGCCCGTCACCGAGTTGGCGGCATAGACCACGGCGCCGGCGGAGCCGAGGAACACGAAGGGGGCAATGATCAGGATGCGCGGCAGGCGCCGGGTGCCGGTGTGGATCGACGCCGAGGTGTATTCGGCGAAGACCTCCTTGGGGTGCTTCCAGACCGATACTTCACAGTCGGCGTCGCCCTTGTGGGCCATGGGGTTGGTGTGACACACGCCCTCGAAGCGGTAGACCAGGGCGCCGCCCATCTTGCCGCGCCGCATCAGGTGCTCGTGGACTTCGACCAGGGCGCGGACATCGCTGGTGACCTGGGACGGGTTCTGGCAGGTGAGGATGAAATCGATGCCCCGATGGCGGTGGGTTTCCAGTTCGGCGATCTCGGCGGGCGGCGTGCCGGTGTTGCGGTAGCGGCGCCATCGTTGCTGGCACTCGTCCAGGACGATGACCGAGCCGTCGGGGCAGTCCATCCATTCGTCGGGGATCGGGGCGGCCCGATTCCAGCCGTTGATGTTGGAGAACACCGGGCGGTCGGGGTGCTCGTCCATGAGCTTGAGCGTCATCCAGATGGCGCGCAGCGTCTTGCCGGCGCCGGGTACGGCGGTGATCAGGTGCAGGGACATGTCACTTGCCTCCGGTGATGGCGGCGCTGGGTTTGAGGCTCCAGGCGTTCATGGTCGCGCGGAGCATCAGCGCGGCGCCGATGGACGAGAGGCCGACGTTGAAGCCGGCGAGCTGGACGAACCACAGCACCTGGCCGGACTGGCCGAGGTAGGACGAGGCCTGGGACAGCAGGCCGTTGATGAGGGCGGTGCCGATGGTGGTGAAGACGACGAGGCCGGCGACGCGGGCGATCAGCGAACTGACCAGATAGGTGGCGAAGCCGGACAGGATGCTGACGAGGATGGCGGGCATGATCAGTTCCCCCTGAGCACGATGTAGAGCGAGAGGATCATGCAGACCCCGATGACGGCCCCGCGCAGCATGCTGGCGAGGTTGCAGGCCGGCTGCCAGTCGAGGGTGATGGAGCCGCCGAAGGGCACCGAGATCTGCGTAGCACCGGGGCAGCTACCGCCGCCGAGACCGATGCTGTAGCTGGGCAGCGAGTCGATGGTCTCGACCTGCCACTGGGTCTCGACCTCACCGAAGGCGGGAACGGCGGTATTGAGGTCTTCGAGGGATTGTTCGTAGGCCGCTTCGTCGGCCGTCTTGCCGTCTACGGCGTCGCTCTTGTTGCCCGACATGGCGTCGGACATGGCGTTGGCCCACTCGGAGACGCCTTCATAGACGGCCGGGGCGGCGGCGACGTCGGAGGTGATGGCGGCGGCGTCGGGGACGACGGAAATGGCCTCGGTCCAGGCGGGAATGAGCTCGGGGGCTTCGTCGGCGATGTCATCGACGATCTCGTCAGGAAGGTGTTCGTCGATGTCCTCAAGATCCTCTTCCGAGGCAGGCGTATCGACGGTGTCGCCATATTCAAAATCGGATGGGATGGGGTTGGCGGAAAATGTCTCGGTATTCGCCGACACATTGATCACATTGGAAGAGCATCGCTGAGTGCCTGACGAAGAATGAACATAGGTAACGCTAAAGCCATACTTCATATCGTTCAGTTGCGTGAAATAACAGACGTCCTTGCCAAAGCCAGAGGCATAGTCCTGGGCATACTCCAGTGGCGAAGAAAACGCCGTAGGCCCCCCCCAGGTATAAGTCCCCGTCGTATCATTGATGTTGTCCCAGTCGCTATAAAAGGCATTAGGGCTGGACTTCATGATGTCGCCCGACTCGGCAATGAAAAGACCGGCCGCTGTGACCGCGATGCCGAGTCCTGGCAATAGACGACCCGCCGACAATACGGCCAATGCCCCCTGACGTAGCTGGGCACGTGGAATCATCAGCGACAGGTTCTTGTAATACCGGGCGCTGCCGACGGCGTGGCGGTAGGCGGCATTGACCTTGGCGCCGATCGCGGCCGAGGTGGATGGGCCGGAGGCGCGGACGGTGAGGATTTCGGCACTGGCGCCGGGCGCGACGGCTAGTGATGGAACAGGAGCCAGAAGGCCCCCAATAAGGCCAGCAATACCAACATACCGGGCGAGAGTTCGAGCATGGGTCATGGCCTCGGTCCTGAATCGAAAAGGGCCCCCGAAGGGGCCCGGGGTGGGCGGAGTGTGCGGCGCCGATCAGCGCAGCACGCGGCGGATCAGGGTGAAGACCAGGATGCCGGCCAGCACGCCGAGCACGGCGACCCCCACGGCGTTCACCGGCCCGGAAGCGCTCTGGATGGTGCTGACCAGGGAACCGGTGTCGATGCCGCCGCCTTCGGTGGCCAGGGCGGAGCCGGAGACCAGGGCGACGGGGATCAGGGCGATGCGGCGGACCTTCTTGGAGATGAAGCGGGTCATGGCAGTTACCTCATATGCGCGTGGAGAGATTGGGCGAGAGCCCGAATGGCCCAGGCGGCGGCCCAGACCAGTCCGATGGCGAGGGCGACGGTGACGGCGTCCTCGCCACTCAGCCAAGGCTGGGTACCAGCCTCGACGAGTTCGACGGCGTCGACCCACTCAAGCGGCCCGGTGCAGGCGCCGATATCGGGGTCGAACGTCGGGCAGACCTGCACCTTCATGACTTGGCGGCCTGCTTAGTGTCAGCGGGGGCGGCCTGGGGATGGCCGCTGGCGGTGGGTTGGCGCACGGCGATGGCGTGCATCGTCATCTTGCCCTGGGAGGTGCGCATCTCGGCGTCGATCTCGAGGTTGCAGGGCATCTTGTCGGCCAGCGGGCGGAGCTGGTCGAGGATGTCGTAGGGGGCGGAGATGGTGGCGACCTCGAAGCCCACGCGGTTCTCGTTGCCGGCGTCGGCCTCGTTCATGAGCGTGAGCTTGGCGCCCTTGACGCCGTTGTCCATGGAGTAGCGCATGGCGCCGATCACGCGGGCTTGGATGGTGTTGATCATGGCTGTGTCCTTCCTGTTGTGGCGGCTTGGCTGATGCGCTGTTCGCAGTGTTCAGCAAGAGCCGCTAGCTCGGTGGTGAAGGGAGAGTCGCCGTCGATCTCCCGTTGCTGGTACTCGGCTTGGCGATAGAGGAGCGCGGCCTTGCCGACGTCCCGGCCGTGGAGGCAGCGGCTGGCCCGCTCCCTCAAGGCTCGGGGCTCCGGGCAGGGGGTTCCCTGCCGCGCCACCCTGCCCCTCGGTCGATCCGCACGGCAGTCGACGCCGTGGCCGCCGTCAAGGGCGCTCGCTGCGCTCGCCCCCTTGCCCTTGACGGGGCCCCGGACGCCGACTCGGGGCGCCGTGCGACCGATGGGCGACGGGTGACGGGCAGGGGACTTCATGAGTTGGCCCCGGTGCCTTGGGAGGCGGGCCGTTCGGTGCCCTGGCCGAGCGCCGAGAGGTCGCCGCGCTCCAGGCGGGCCAAGCCGTCCTGGATGAGCAGCTCGCCCAGGCCGGAGGGGGTGACGTGGTGCGTGCCGGCCTGGACGAGGTAGCGGCCGTATTCGGCGGCGTCCAGGAACACGCGGATCGGCTGTTTCTTGCCGGTGGCAGTGGCCGTACTCATGGGGTGTTCCTCGGTCAGTGGATCAACAGGCACTAACGCCCTTCGGTTGTTGGGCCCGCGACTCGAATGAATCGGAGATTCATCCTCGCTTGGGCCGGGGAAGGGGCCTTAGGGCGGTGTGTCACACCAGGGGCGAACCCCCGGTGGTGCAGAAAGCGGCGACGCGTCAAAAAAGGTGGCCCGCTCGGCCGGCCCGAGGGTGGGACGGGGCAGGGGGATCGGAGCGACGTTGCGGGCCAAAAGCGCAGGGACGCGACGGGAAACCGGGGTGAAGCAGGGGCGCTCAGGGGCCGCGTCAGCGGCCGGGGCGTCGGCCAGGGTGTAGGCGCCGAAGCCGAGATAGAACGCCTCATAGAAGGCTTCATAGAGGTGGACGACGACGCGCTTGGCGGCGTCCATGCTGGCGAAGCCTTGCAGGGAAATGGTGCCGCCGTGCTGAGGCAGGTGGACGGTGACGCCGGGGATCGCGAGGCCGTCGAGCTGGTCAGCGGTGATGCGCTCGCCGAGCGTGACGTCCCAGCCCAGCAGGTCCGAACCGTAGATGAAGCCGACGTCACGGCCGGACAGGGTCATCTGACGGGACTCGTCGTCGAGGTCGACGGGTTCCTGGTAGTTGGGGGCGTCGAAGAAGAAGTCGACGAAGGTGCAGGTGGTCGAGGTGCGCGGCTCGTCGAAGCGGATATCGAAGCTCATGACCAGTCCTCCTGTGTGAGGCACTGGGCCTGCAGGAGGGCCACGTTGACCATGCGGTACCGGCCGACTTTCACGGCGGGCAGGTGGCCGTTGCGAATCTGGCCGTAGACGACCCCTTGTTCGAGGCCGGAGAGCTCGGCGAAACGCTCGATGGTCATCAGAGGCACGTGGGCCGGGACCTGGGGCGCTTGTTGTTGTTCCATCGTCGTCACCTGCCTTTGGTTGGCTGTGTTAGGCTTCAGTCAGTAGTCAAAGCTGAAGGTATCCATATCTAGATACCGTATCTAAATTTGAATATATCCGGATATGAATTCATGTCAAGCGACCTTGGCAAAAAAGTTCGTGAGATCCGTGAAGCCGAGGGGCTAGGGCGGCAGGCTTTTTGTGACCTAATTGGCGTCCCAAAACAGACGCTTATAAACGTGGAGACAGGCAGGAGTAGCCCCTCAGGGAAGCTTCTGGCTGAGGTGAGCAAGTGCTTTAGCAAGTACACGCTTTGGCTGATGACTGATCAGGCTGATGAGACGTGTGGGCAGATAAGCCCGGAGATCGAGAAGGCGCGGAAGACGCTCAAGCAGACAGGGACGGATACCGACTAGCCGGGAAGGCAGCGGCAAAGTGGTACCAGGGCGGCAGGCTCCAGGGATAGGAGGTCGGCCTTGAGCATCGCAGGGCAACGCGGAGGGAGTCGTGATGGGGATGGAAGATCGGGACTACTACTGGGAAGATCGCAAGCGTCGAGAAAACAAGTTCGACAAGAAAGATACTTACTATCGCCCCAAAGAATTTAGAAAAAAAAGCAGCCAAACATACGGAAGATATCCTGACGATTGGAAGGTTCTTGGTGGCATTACACGTAAAAAATACATGATCTTTTCATCATTCTTTCTAGGGTGTTTTTTAACCTTTTGGGCTGTTATGGCTGTTCTTAATATAAATGCTGACTTGCTTTATTTTCCATATGAGGCAACAAGAAAGATAATTTCTGCATTGGGTTTTTTATAAAAAAAGACGCCAGCCCTTATTGGGCTTTTTTTGCGCAAGGGAAAGTGTAAGGGGTTAATTTTGAGTGCATCTCTTAGTATAAAATATGACTATCTGTGCGGACGAGAAAATCCAGATGAAGTTTTTGAAGCTATCAGTCTTTATATAAAAACTTATAGAGAGTTAGCTCAGTTGATGGCTGATGCTATAGGCTGTGAGGTGGATTATAAGTTTTCACTGGAATCAGTCACAGAGGGATCTATCTTTAGCAAGGTTGTTGCCTTGCGTGACACTATAAGTGCACATATTGAGGAAGCGCTTTATGTGTCTGGAAATGAGCTATTTGAAGATCTTTCAGAAGTCAATGAGACTAAATCAGAAGAGCAGGTGAATGATTTGGCGCTAAGTCTTGAAGACAGGCTATGGGAAAATGTGCCAGATCAGATAAGTTATCCTCATGTTGACAGAAGAAGGTTGGTTTATATATTAAGCTCATTTTCGAAAGCGAATAAGAAGGCCTTGGAAGGTGAAGAGGTGATGTTTGCTTCTGCCAATGACGCTGTTAATGCACAACCTGTAAATATTGAATGGAGGTTTACAGGCGACCCTAAGAGGATGTTTTTAGGGAAGATAGAGAACAAAACCAGCTTTTTGCGGATGTACGCCTCGGTTACAGTTTATGAAGGAAATGCAAATTGGAAATTTAACTGCATAACTTTGAAGCGTAAGTTTCATGCGAGAATTGTAGACAAGGAATGGCTGGAACGCTATCAGGCGGGAATCATCAAGCCTATTGGGCCTAATGATGTGCTTTATGCGGAAGTGCAATATGATATATATACTCCCCCTAATGGGAAGGAGGAAGTGAAGAATGCAAAAGTGTTAAGGGTTATTGAAATTAAGAGAAATGATGGTTATCAGCATGAGCTATAAATCATCCAACCCCGAATTGAAGAAGGTTATGGCTGACCTTAAGGCAGAATCCATATATTTGATCCTGCCTCTCTTTCTTTTGGTTGGAACCAAGATTTATTTTGATTCATGGCAGAGCATTTTTCTTGTTGCTGATTGGTCGTTAGCTTCGTGTATTATTTTTGGCAATATGACTTATAAGATATCAAGATCTGTCGCAAGGTTGGATGGAAGAAGTAATCATCATAATTATGGTTTTTATACTGCGAGAAGGTTTTTCATGGTTGTTTTGGCGATGTTCTTTTACTTTGGAATGCTCGTAAAACCGACTATGTTTTTAGGTGTACTTCAAGTGTTTCTTTTTATTTATGCTATTGTGCTGCACTTTGTAGATGGCGTCGCAGCTTCAAAGCTCGAGAATTTAGTAAATCGAGAAAAGTCGAAGCCTTAGAGCTTGAAAAGTGTTTGGCGCTACAAGAACAAAGGAACGCCTTGGAGCTGGCTCAACTAGTTTTTAGTGCTTCGGTTTTGACTTGTAGTCTTGTATTGCCAAACAAATCCGATCAAGGATTGGTTTGAAGTTAGAGAAGTCAATTGTTTGTGAGTTTGGGGCAACTACTTTGTTTGCGAAAACATGTTTTCCATAGTGTTGCTTTCCAACTGGACCATTGGTCGCCTTAAAAGTTTTTCCTCCAACTTTGATGTTCCATGTGCTGGCAGGAAAGTAATCCTCAATCATAGTGTCTTCTTTACTGTTTATCTTGGGAAGCACTACTGCATAAAGATTGTGACAAAGGTGATAAAAATTCTTGCTTCCGTCCATGTTTTCATTTAAGTGCTGTCTTATTGCCGAAAAAACTTTTTTACACCCTTCATCGTGGTCAACAACTATAATGACAGGGTGTATTTTTCCAGGTGCTGCTATTTCTTTCATAAAGCTTTTATAGTTTCCTATAAAGGTGCCTAAATCTCCCGTTCCTCCTTTTAGTAAAAGAAGTCGGCTCTTTTGACTGTCTCCTCCTTGCTCTCTCGAGTACTTAAAGAAGTCAATCTTCAAAGGAGCTTTACTATCTTTTGAGCTTGCTAGTTGCGGATAGCTTTTATGCAGCGATCTAATGGCGCACTTTAAGTAGATGGTGTCAGTCTTCCCCTCGCACAATATTATCGGCTTTATGGGAGCGTAGAAATATTTGTAAAACAAAAAGTTTGTGAAGTCTTTTTCAAAAGAGGATTTTTTATTGTCTTTTGGGTTTGATTCTGAATGTAAGTCTATAACATGGCCATTCCTGTTCACCAAGTTAACATGGTCAATATACGATAGCATTCCATGAAGCTGGTCGATGCTGCCATCATTTTTGCTTATCACTGTCTTTTCGAGTGATTCGTTATAGGTTTTTACAGGTATATGGAAACTACCTTTCATTATTAATGAGCGCACCATTGCTCTAACATTTTTTCTGTAGTCAGCAGGCACGTTTACCTTTTTGTTGACAACCAATCCGGTTACTTCTTGTTGGGATCGGCTGTACAGCATTCTAGTTTTTTTGTCGTTTATCGAAAATCCCGCCCTAGAAATAATTGATGAGATTTTATCTGATGGCTTCCAGTTGTGGCTTCCGTCTGAAGTTGCAATACTTTCGGGGAACTTCTTTTCGCTTGTAGAGAAAGTTATATCATCCGCGTATCGTGTGTAATAGCAGTTGTTTGCTTTTGCTACCCTCAGCATACGAATGTCAAGAATATGCCCAATTAAATTAGAGATTACAGGCGAGGTTGGAGCTCCTTGAGGGAGCATGTTCTCATAACAAGCTATTTGAGCAATTACTGTCGCCACTTTTGGATCTAACTCAAACTGGTAATTGCTGATAAAGTAGCCTCTGACGCGGCCAAAATTTATGCTGGGGAAGAAGTCTTTTATGTCTATATTGAAGACGTAGCGTTTCTTTCGGTGGTTTTTTGCATTAGTAATTGTCGAGAGGTTTTTTTTGAAGCCGTGGGAGAGGGTTTTAGAGTGGCCGTTTTGGGCTTCGATTTCTTTTAGGCACTCGTTTAGAGTGGCAGCTAATCTTTGTTGGAGAAGTTTTAGTCTTGAGTCTGGGCTGTATATTTCTCGCTCACCACCAGAAGCCTTTTTAATTGAAAATTTTTTGTACTTTGTTTCATCTGGAATTTTATATATAATAAAGGCTAATGCGCTTGGCTGGAAGCCAAGAAAAATCGCCAAGTCACTCAGGCTCGATAACTTCTTAAGTGAAGATAGTCTAGACATATAATATAGCCAGGTTGGTAAGTAAGCTTGCAGATACTCTTATGCGTTTAAGTATTACGATAATCCCACGCAATCTTTCAAGGGCAGCCAATCTGGCATTGATTTCAATTGTCACGAATCATGACAAAAAATCTATCTGCAAGCGTAAGGGTACGCTAATTTAACCATGCCTTAGTGTCAAGCAGGCGCCAGCAATAGTAGTTAATAGAGTCTGAGGTTGGTAGGTAAAAATGATGTTAAATTATTGATTTTGTTAGTAAAATTATGAGTGAGTATGCTTGGGCTTGTTCCTTAAATCAAACGGCAGCATGTCTACATGCTGTCGACGTCGTAGACACATAAAGGTCGGCATAGGAGGATAAGGATCTTTCTAAGGCATTGATATTGAGGGCATTGGCAAACAGTGGCACGCCTTGGAGCTAACTCATAACCCCTTGGCTGCAGGTTCAAGTCCTGCTGCGCCCACCATCCTCGAAGTCCTCGGGTGCATGACTCCGGTGCTTCAAGAAGTCTCTCGTTGTTATCGCGGCGTCTCACCGCTACGCCCTCCGCTTGACCTCCGTCACCTCGCCGTCGTCGGCGCTTCCTATACTCGGGGATGGCCCGCCGCCCGGCGGGCGCGTTCCGTGGCGTGCACCCCGCGCCCGGGCCCATCGCCGACCGAGCGGAGATATCGATGTCGATTCGCAACCTGGATGCGCTGTTCCACCCGTCTTCCATCGCCCTGATCGGGGCCAGCAACCGGCCGGGGTCCGTGGGTGCGGTGCTGGCTCAGAATCTCTACTCGTCGGGCTTCGAGGGGCCGATCCTCACAGTTAACCCGCACGAGCGGGCGATTCGTTCGAGCCTCAACTACCACAGCGTCGCCGAGCTGCCGCTGGCGCCGGACCTGGCCATCATCGCCACGCCGCCGAAGAGCGTGCCGGGGCTAGTGCATGAACTGGGCGAGCGCGGCTGCCGCGCGGCGGTGGTGATCACGGCGGGCTTCGGCGAGGGCGGCCACGCCGAGGGTCAGGCGCTGGAGCAGGCGGTGCTGGATGCCGCCAGGCCCTACCTGATGCGCATCGTCGGGCCCAACTGCCTGGGTATCCTGGCGCCGCACCGCGGCATCAACGCCAGCTTCGCCCATCTCACGCCGCCGCCGGGGGAGCTGGCCTTCGTCACCCAGTCCGGCGCGGTGGCCACCGCGATTCTCGACTGGGCCAAGACCCGCGACATCGGCTTCTCCCACGTGGCCTCGCTAGGCGCGATGAGCGACGTCGACTTCGGCGACATGCTCGACTACCTGGCCCTCGACCCGAAGACGCGGGCCATCCTGCTCTACGTCGAGGCGATCACCGACGTGCGCAAGTTCCTGTCGGCAGCGCGCACCGCCTCGCGCAACAAGCCGGTGGTGGTGGTCAAGGCCGGGCGCAGCGCCGCCGGCGCCAAGGCGGCGCTGTCGCACACCGGGGCGCTGGCCGGCTCCGATGCCGTCTACGATGCGGCCTTCCGCCGCGCGGGCATGCTGCGGGTCGACTCCCTCGACGAGCTGTTCCAGGCCGCGGGCACGCTGGCCACCGGCATCCGCATCCAGGGCGACCGGCTGGTCATTCTCACCAACGGCGGCGGCATCGGCGTGCTGGCGGCGGACGCGCTGGAGGGCCTGAACGGCCAGCTGGCCGAGCTCTCCGAGCCGGCGATGGCACGGCTGGACGAGGTGCTGCCCCAGGCCTGGTCGCGGGGCAATCCGCTCGACATTCTCGGCGACGCCCCGGGCGAGCGGTACGCCAAGGCCCTGGAGGCGCTGCACGATGCCGGCGATGCCAACGCGCTGCTGGTGATCAACTGCCCCACGGCGGTGGCCGACCGCATGGAGGCGGCGCGGGCGGTGGTCGCATCGCTCGGCCCGCGCCATCCGCCGATCCTGACCTGCTGGCTGGGCGACGCCTCGCCGACGGCGGCCCGGCGGCTGTTCGCCGAGCACCGGATTCCCACCTATGAGACGCCGGAGCAGGCCATTCGCGCCTTCTGGCACCTGCATCAGTACTGGCGCAGCCAGCAGGCGCTGATGGCCACGCCGCCGGCGATCACCGAGCGCGTGAGACTCGACCGGGCCAGGGCCGAGGCGGTCATCGAGGCCGTGCGCGCCGAGGGTCGTCGGGTGCTCTCCGAGCCCGAGGCGGCGGAGGTGCTCGCGGCCTACGACATTCCCACCGTGCCCGCGCGCCGGGTGGAAACGCCCGAGGAGGCCGGCGAGGCGGCTCGGGCGCTGGGCCTGCCGGCGGCGTTGAAGATCGTCTCGCGGGACATCTCGCACAAGTCCGACATGGGCGGCGTGCAGCTGAACCTGGCCTCGCCGGAGGCGGTGACCCAGGCCGCCGAGGACATGCTGGCGGCGATCCGCGACAAGGCGCCGGAGGCGCGGCTGGACGGCTTCAACGTGCAGCCGATGATCCGCCGCCCCGGCGCCCACGAGCTGATCCTCGGCATCGCCGAGGACCCGGTGTTCGGGCCGATCCTGATGTTCGGCCAGGGCGGCACGGCGGTGGAGGTGATCGGCGACCGGGTGATCGGCCTGCCGCCGCTTAACCCGCTGCTGGCCCGCGACATGATCGAGTCGACCCGGGTCTCGCGGCTGCTGCACGGCTATCGCGACCGGCCGGCGGTGGACCTCGAGGCGCTGACGCTGGCGCTGGTGAAGCTCTCCCAGCTGGTCGGCGACCTGGCGAGCGTGGCCGAGCTCGACATCAACCCGATGCTGGCCGACGCCGACGGGGTGATGGCGCTGGACGCGCGCATCGTGATCCGCCCGGCCGGCGAGGCGCGCCCGACGATGGCGATCCGGCCCTATCCGCAGCAGCTAGAGGAAACCATCGAGACCCGCGGCGGCACGCGCTACCGGCTGCGCCCCATCCGGCCCGAGGACGAGGCCGCGCTGGTCGAGATGCTGCGCCATTCCTCGGCGGACGACGTGCGGCTGCGCTTCTTCGCCGCCATCCGCCGCTTCGATCACGCCTTCGCCGCGCGGCTGACGCAGATCGACTACGACCGCGAGATGGCCTTCGTCGCGCTGCCGCCGGACGGCGCGGAGATCGCCGGGGTGGTGCGGCTGTCCGCCGACCCGGACAAGGAGCGCGCCGAGTTCGCGATCATGGTGCGCAGCGACATGAAGGGCACCGGGCTCGGCTACCGGCTGATGCAGCGCGTGCTCGACTACGCCCGCGAGATGGGCGTGCGCGAGGTCTTCGCCGACATCCTGCGCGTCAATCACGCCATGCGGAAGATGGCCGAGGAGCTGGGCTTCACCACCGAGGCCCGCGACGACGACGCGGAGACCGTGACCGTCTCGCTCACGCTCTGAGCATCATCGAGCGCTGCAAGGCATGTTCTGCCGACGCGACTGCCGGCGTTGCGGCATCGCGATGAAGGTGCGCGTCATGCGAGCTCGCTGATGGTGTTCACCAAAGACGTTATGTTATAACCTTCCGCCTTTCGCGAATGGCGAGACAGGAGCATGACGTGACATCACCGGCATACGACCCCGTCCTCAGGGTGGACGACCTGCGCATCCGGCTCGGCCAGCGGCCGGTGGTGGAGGGCCTGTCGTTCGACGTCGAGGCGGGCGAGCGGGTCTGCCTGATCGGCCCGTCGGGCTCCGGCAAGTCGCTCACCGCCGGGGCCATCCTCGGCCTGACGCCGCCCGCGGCCCGCATCGACGGTACCATCCGCCTCAACGGCCTCGAGGTCGGCGGGCTGCGCGCGACCCGGCGGCCGGCGCTGGCCCGCGCCGGCATGGTGTTCCAGAACACCCAGGCCGCGCTCAACCCGCTGGTCAGCGTGGGCGCTCAGCTGCGCGAGCCCTTCCTGCGCTTCCACGGGCTCTCGCGCCGTGAGGCGCAGCGAGCGGTCGTCGCGCTGCTGGGGCGGATGATGATCGCCGAGCCCGAGCGGGTCGTGCGGCGCTCGCCGGCGGAACTCTCCGGGGGGCAGCGCCAGCGGGTCTGTCTGGCGCTGGCGCTGGCCTGCCGGCCGTCGCTGATCGTCGCCGACGAGCCCACCACGGCGCTCGACGTGCTGACCCAGGCCGAGGTGCTGTCGCTGCTGCGCGAGACCACGGGCACTGCCGACACCCCCGCGCTGCTGTTCATCTCCCACGACATGGCCGCCGCCTCGCGGCTGTGCGAACGCGCACTGGTCCTCGACGGCGGCCGGCTGGTAGAGCAGGGGCCGTTGGCCGACATCATTGCCGCGCCGCAGCATCGCTTCTCCCGCGAGCTGGTCGCGGCGCTGGGCAACCGCGAGTTCCTCCCGGCGTCGGCCGAGCCCCAGCGTCAGATGGAAGAGCCGCGGCTGCGGGCCGTGGGATAACCCTATGACGACGATGCCCGAACTCAACGACGACGGCTCGCTGCTGCGGATCTCCGGGGTCAGCAAGCGAATGCCCGGGCCCCGCCGCTGGTGGGGCGGGCGGCAGTGGCGCCACACCCTGCGCGACATCGACTTTCGCCTGCACCCCGGCGAGCTGATCGGCCTGGCCGGGGTATCCGGCGCCGGCAAGTCGACGCTGCTGAACCTGATGCTCGGCCTGACCCGGGCCGACGGCGGCGAGATCGTCTGCCAGGGGCGGCGCATCGCCCCGGGCTCCGCGCGCTCGCTGCGCTGGTACCGTCGCGCGGTGCAATACATCCCTCAGGATCCGGCGGCCTCGCTGGACCCGCGCATGCGCGTCGGCGAGCTGGTCCGCGAGCCGCTGGTGCGGCTGGGCATCGAGGGCCCGCACGAGGCCCGGGTGGGCGAGGCGCTCGAGCAGGTCGGCCTGGACGGCGGTTATCTGATGCGCCGCCCGGCCGAGCTCTCCGGCGGCCAGGCCCAGCGGGTGGCCATCGCCCGCGCCATGGCCGTGCGCCCGCGGCTGCTGCTGGCCGATGAGCCACTCAGCGGCCTCGACCTGCCGCTCCAGGCCCAGGTGACCCGGGTGCTGAAGACGCTGCACCACGACGCCGGCATCGGCCTGCTGCTGATCTCCCATGACCTCTCGGTGGTCTGCCGGCTGTGCCAGCGCACCCTGGTGCTGGACGATGGCGCGATCATCGAGGATCGCCCCACCGAGGCGCTGTTCCGCGCGCCGGCGCACGAGCGTACGGCGGCGCTGATCCGAGCGGCGGCGATGCTGCCGGGCCAGGATCTTCCTCTCACTTCTTTACCTCCGAGTTCTCTTTCCGCCGCCACGCCGGCCCATCATTCCCAGGAGCTTGCCCCTTGAGCCTTCGTCCCTTGACCCTTCGCCACGCCCTGCCGCTTCCGTTCGCATTTCTCTCGCTGGCCCTGCTGGCCGGCTGCCAGCAGGAGGAATCGACCAATGATGAGCGCGCCAGTGAGAGCGCCGTCGAGACCGCCGATGCCGGCGATCGGCGCATCAAGGTCGCCATGCTGCAGCCGCCGCGCTCGGGGCTGAACCCGCTGACCGACGACGCCTTCAAGCTGTCGCGCTGGAGCACCGCCGAGACGCTGATCCGCCTCGATGACGACGGCAGCCCCGAGCCCTTCCTGGCCACCGAGTGGGAGCGGCTCGATCCACACAGCTGGCGCTTCACGATCCGCGATGACGTGACCTTCCACGACGGCACGCCGCTGACCGCCGAGCGCGTGGTGGCCTCGCTGACCGCCGCCACGAACGCCGCGCCCAAGCCGCGCATCCTCGACGGCGTGGACATGACGATCGAGGCCGACGGCGACGAGGCGGTGATCGTGCGCACCGCCGAGGCCGACCCGCTGGTGCCCAATCGGCTGTCCAGCCCGCAGCTGGCGATCCTGGCTGAGCGGGCCTATCGCGACAACGGCACCGTCAATCCGATCGAGGCCGGCACCGGGCCCTTCGTGCTCGAGGAGATCAACGGCACCCAGAGCGCGCGGCTCGACCGCTATGACGATTACTGGGGCGAGCGCGCCGAGCTTGCCGGCATCGACGCCGATTACGTGCCGGACGGCACGGCCCGGGGCGCGGCGCTGCGCACCGGCGAGGCCGACGTGGTCGAGGCGGTGCCGGTCTCCCAGGTCGCGCTGATCGACCCCGAGCTGATCCACGAGGTGCCGATGCCGCGCACCAACACGCTCTATCTCAACACCGAGTCCGGACCGCTTTCGGACCCCGCGCTGCGGGCGGCGGCCCGCGAGGCGCTCGATCCCGGCGCCGTCGTGCGTACCGTCTACGAGGGCCGCGCCGACATCGCCAACGGCCTGCTGGGCCCGGCGCTGCAGTGGGCCGACGGGCTGCGCACGCCGGTGGAGGGGCGGCCCGAGGCCGCGGCCCCGAACGGTGTCGCCATCAAGCTGGGCACCTTCACCGACCGGGCCGAGCTGCCCGAGGTCGCGGTGCTGCTGGAGCAGCAGCTCGAGGCGGCGGGCTTCGACGTCCAGCAGGAGGTGCGCCAGTACGCGCACATCGAGTCGGACATGCTGGCCGGCGAGTTCGATGCCTTCATCCTGTCCCGGGCGACCATGCTCGATTCCGGCGATCCGGTGGCCTACATGTTCAGCGACTTCGCCTGCGAGGGCTCCTTCAACATCGCCCAGCTGTGCGATGCCGAGGTCGACGCGGCGCTGGAGAAGGCCGCCGATCTGGAACCGGGGCCGGAGCGCCGTCAGGCGATCATCGACGCCGAGGCGGCGATCCTCGCCACCGACGCCGCGGTGCCGATGCTCCACGAGCGCGTCATCCAGGGCGAGGCCACGCACGTCGCCGGCGCCGTGCGCGACCCGCGCGAGCGCGAGCTGATCAACGAGCACACCCGGTTCATCGACGATGGCGCCGAGTAAGGTCGCGAGCATGCCGGCGCGGCGCTCGGTGCGGGGCCTGTCGCGGGGTTTGTCGATAGAGTGGGGGGCGCTGCTGCCGACCCTGTCGCGGCTGCTCACCCTCGGCGGCGTGGTGGTGCTGGTGGGCCTGCTGCCGTGGCTCTCGGGGCGCGACCCGGCGCTCAGCATCCTGCGCGCCCGGGCCGGCGATCAGAACCCGACCCCGGAAGCGCTCGCCGCCATCCGCGAACAGCTGGGCCTGGCCATGGGGCCGCTCGAGAAGTTGCAGCACTGGTTCACCGGCCTGCTGCACGGCGACGCCGGTACCTCCTGGATCTCCGGTACCCCGGTGCTGCCGGGCCTGCTCGAAGCGACGGGCGTCTCGCTGACGCTGATGGCGGCGGCGCTGGTCGTGGCGCTTTCCACCGCGCTGCTGATCTGCCTGCCGGCCCTGCGTCGCGGCCTCGACGGTCGTCCGGCGCCGACTTCGGGAGCGATGGCCGCGGCCATCACCGCGCTGCCGGAGTTCCTGCTCGCGGCGCTGCTGCTGGTGGTGTTCGCGGCCTGGCTGCGCTGGCTGCCGCCGTATGGCTGGGGCGAGTGGCGCCACCTGGTGCTGCCGGCGCTGTCGCTGGGGCTGCCGGCCGGCGGCCTGCTGGGGCGGCTGTTCAGTGATGGACTGACCTCGGCCTTCGCCGAGCGCTGGGTCGCGACCTGGCACATGGCGGGCTTTCCGCGGTGGCGCCTGGCGCTGGCCGCGCTCAAGCGCACCCTGCCGAGCCTGATGCCCCAGGTCGGGCTGGTGGTGGTGGGCCTGACCGGCGGGGCGATCGCCGTCGAGCAGGTGTTCTCGATTCCCGGCCTCGGTCGGGCCACGCTGGGCGCGGCCTCCGCCCAGGACCTGCCGGCGCTGCAGACCGGCATCCTGATCCTGCTGGCCATCGCGGTGGTGCTGGGCGGGCTCGCCAACCTCGGCCGCTCGCTGCTGCTGGGCCGGGCGATGCGGGCGGGCGCGGTGCCGATGGCGGCCCCGGTCGTCGGTGCCGGCCGCTGGCGCTGGCTCGTGCCGGCGGTGGCGGGCGCGCTGCTGCTTACGATCGTGCTGGCGGGGCTGTCTCGCGACCCGATGACCTCGGCCTACCTGCGCCTGCAGCCGCCGGGTCCGGGGCTGCCGCTGGGGGCCGACGGCATCGGTCGCGACATCCTCGCCCGAGTCAGCCACGGCGCGCTCTCGACCATGGGCATGGCGCTGGCCACGGTGCTGGTCACCTTCGTGCTGGGGCTCGCGATCGGGCTGATGCCGCGGCTGGCGGCCGGGCCCATCGAGGTCACCAACGCCACGCCGCCGGTGATCGCCGGGCTGATCGTGGCCGGCCTGATGGGGCCGAGCGCCGCCGGCGCGGTGATCGCGGTGACGGCCGTGAGCTGGGCGCCGCTGGCCGCGCATACCTCGGCGCTGGTCAGCGAGACCCTTGCCCAGCCCCACGTCCGCGTTACCCCGGTGCTCGGCGTCGGGCGCTGGCGGCTGCTGTCGCGCTACGTGCTGCCCGCGCTGGTCGGGCCGGTGTTCCGCCACGCCATGCTGCGCCTGCCGGGTACCGCGCTGGCGCTGGCCGCCCTCGGCTTCCTGGGGCTCGGCCCGCGGCCGCCGGCGCCGGAATGGGGGCTGTTGCTCGCCGACAGCATGCCCTACCTGGAGCGCGCACCTTGGGCGGTGCTGGTGCCATCGCTGGCGCTGGTGCTGATGTCGATCCTGGCGGTCTCGCTCTCCGGCCTGTGGCGCGGGCGCGAGGCCGGCGGAGCGGGCCAGGCGCCGCGGCCACACTGACGAAAAAAGGGGCCCCTCGGGGCCCCTTCGCCGTTTTCCGGCGGTCTTTTCGAGCGGCTTACTGTGCGGTGATGGTGGCCGTCACCAGGTTGCCGTCGATCTTGATCGGGCCGTCTTCCGAGGCGCCGAGGGTGTATTCGAAGATGCCGGTCTCCATGCCGCCTTCCTCGCCGTGGACCATCAGCATCAGCTGGTCGCCGGCGCTGACATCCTCGGTGAGGATCGCGGTGACGTCCATGTTCTCGCCTTCCTTGAGCGGGGCGTGACCGACCACGGGGCCCGGTGCCATGCTGTCATCGGTGCGGTGCACCACCAGCCAGCCGTTGCTGCCCGCCATGACCTTTTCCGCGGTGACCGTGCCGCCGGCGACGGACTGGTCATCGGCCCAGACTTCCGGATGCATGTCGCCGTGCATTTCTGCCTGGGCCAGGGAAGCGCCGGTGAGCAGAGCGGCGGATACGAATGCGCTTGCCATGAACTTGGTCATCATCATTCTCTCCTTGAGTTCCGAGCACGCCCCATCGAAGCAAAGGGATTGGGATGGGCGTGCTCGAAGTTACGAGAGAAGCGCGACGGCGGTTTCACCCCGGCACGAAAAAAATCACAGCCGCTGCGACGAGGCGTCCCGACCGGTGGGGTAGAGATAGCCGTGGATCGCCGGGCCGGTCGGCTGGCCGGTGGGCGAGCCGCCGGGCGGCTCGATGCTGATGCCGAAGGTGGCGCGCTTGAGCAGATCGGGAGAGAAGTCGCTCAGGGCATCGGTCGGCAGGCTCAGGTCGTCGTTGAGCACGCCCACCGAGCGCGGGTTCGGCCCCAGCGAGGCGTCCTTGATCCACAGCTGATAGGCGCGGTCCGGCAGCGGCTCGGCCGTGACCGGCCGCACGTTCAGGCGGCGGCTGTCGAGGTCCACGGAGAGCATGAAGGCGGGTTGCTGGTCGTCCTGCTGGAACACCGCCACGAAGGGCGAGTCGCTCGGCCCCCGGTCGAGGGGCGCGATCAGCACCGCGGCCAGCACCAGCGCCGCAGCGGAGGCGAGCCCGGTGCTCCAGCGCCAGATGCGCAGCCGGCGGCGCAGGACATCGAGCTGGGAGACCTTGCCCTCATGCACGCCGGTGCCCGGGATGGCTTCCAGCGCCTCGATGCGCCGCTCGATCCTCGCCAGCAGGTCCGGCCCCGGTGACACCGCGGCGATCTCGTCGCCGAGGGGCGCGAGGCGGGCCTCCCACTCGAGGATGCGGGCGTCCAGCTCGGGCTCGGCCTGGCGGCGCCTCGCCACCTTGGCGCGCTCTTCGGCGTCCAGGGTGCCGAGCACGAACTCGGCGGCCAGCATGTCGATGTCGTCGCGGTCTGTCATGACGCCAGACACCCCTTGAGTTGCTTGAGGGCTCGATGGAGCCAGGTCTTGACGGTGTTCACCGGCTGCTCGAAGTGGTCGGCCAGGTCGGCCCGGGACCAGCCATCCAGATAGGCCAGACGCACCATGTCACGGCGGCTGCCCTCCAGCTCGGCCAGGCAGGCATGCAGGCGGCGGGCATTCTCGTCGCGCTCCGCGTGCTCCCGGGCGCCGGGGGCGTCGGAGGGCGTCTGATCCAGGGCGTCGTCCGACTCATGGGGCGCCCGGGGCCGTCGGCGCAGCTCGTCGATGGCGGCGTGCCGGGCGATGCTCGCCATCCAGGCGATCGCCGAGGCCCGGCCGGCGTCGAACTGCTCGGCCTTCTGCCAGATGGTGACGTAGACCTCCTGCATGACGTCGTCCGTGCGGCCGCGCTCTTTCAGGATACGCAGCACGGTGCCGTAGAGTTTCGCCGAGGTGGCGTCATAGAGTTCGGCGAAGGCCTGTCGGTCGCGCTGCGTCACGCGCTGTAGCAGGTCGTGCAGGCGATCACTGGACATTCCACATTCCCTGTTTGATGTCGGCGAGGGGCGTCTTGCCAAGGCAGACTGCCGCCTCGACGTCGTGGCGGTCAAGATGGCGCCTTTCCACGCTGCGCCCGGGCGTCAGGCGAGGGTGGCCAGGACTTCTACCAGGCCGTAGGCGGTGACGCCGGCGACCACCGGCCAGCCCAGCGAGCGCAGCCGATACCACACGCCCAGGGTCGCCAGCACGCCGGTCGCGGTAGCCAGCCAGGTGAGCGGGCCGGGAACGGCGGGGACCAGTGACACGCCAAGCACGGCGGCGACCATCATCGGGCCGAGCAGCGCGAGCCACTGGGGCATGGCCTCGACGCCGTCCTCGCCGCCGAGGCGACGAAGGCGGCGCTGCATCCACAGCAGCGGCAGCAGGCGAATCAGCAGGGTGCCGAGGGCCGAGGCCAGCAGGGCCAGCCAGAGGGCGCTACTCATGGGGCGCCTCCTTGTGCGGCGTGAAGCGGACCAGGGTGAAGCACAGGGCGCCGCAGCCGGCGGCGACGGGAATACCGATGTTGGTGTAGCCGACCAGGCTGCAGAGCATCGCCACGCCGATGCTGATGGCCAGCGCCAGGCTCCAGCGCTTCGAGGTGAAGCGCGGCGCCACCAGCACCAGGAACAGCGCCGGCAGGGCGAAGGGCAGGATCTCGCCCAGCAGCGGCCAGCGGGCCATCAGCCAGTCGCCGGCCAGGGCGCCGAGCACGGTGCCGAGGATCCAGCTGGCCCAGGCCAGCAGCGCGGCGCCGGTGAACCAGCCGAGGCGCTGCGATTCCGGCAGCTGCGGGAAGCGGTGCTGGGCCAGGGCGAAGACCTGATCGGTCAGGCCGTGCATCAGCACGGGCCACCAGCGGCTGCGGTCCATCCAGGGGGCCAGGTTGGGGCCGTAGACCGCGTGCCGCACGTTGATCAGCAGCGTCATGGCCACCGCCAGCCACAGCGGCGCGCCGCCGGCGATCATGCCGACGAACAGGAACTGCGAGGCGCCGGCATAGACCAGCGTCGAGATCAGCGTCGCCTCCCAGGGCGTGAAGCCCGCCTGCACGGCGATCAGCCCGAAGGAGATCGCCACCGGCACATAGCCGCCGAGCAGCGGAAAGGCCTCGCGCACGCCGGACAGACAGGCGCGTGAGGGCGCCGAGGTCGCTTGATCGATCATGACGTCTTCCTCTCGGCGTAGACGATGGTCAGGATCAGCGTCGCCCACTGCTCGCCGGTGCGATAGCGATGGGGGCGGTCGGCGCTGAAGGCGAGGGTGTCGCCGGCGTGCAGCGTGCGCAGGTCGTCCTCGGGGCCGGCGTCGAGCTCGCCACTCAGCACGGTGAGCGATTCCGTGGCGCCTGGTGTGTGACCCTCGGCATGGCGATCGGTATGGGGCGCGCAGCGCATCCAGTAGGCGTCGACCTGGCGGCTCCCCTGGCCCTGGTCGATCAGCCGCACCTGCACGCCGTCCTCGCCGAGGGGCACGGTGATCGGCGCCACCAGGGTGCCGAAGGGCACGTTCAGCTGCACCGCCAGGCGCCAGATGGTGTCCAGCGTGGGGTTTCCGTTGCCCTGCTCGAGGCGCGACAGGTTCGACTTGGCGATGCCGGCGGCGGCGGCCAGCTGCGACAGCGACAGTCCACGCTCCTGGCGCAGGCGCTGAAGGTGCTGGCCCAGGGTGCCGAGGGCGAGGTGGTCCATGGGGTCTCCCGGCGTGAGGTAGCGTCCACGAATCGTTCGATAAAAAGAACGTTCTATAAAAGGAACGGGTGACTGTCAATAGCGACTGTTCAAGGCGGCCACTTGAGCCGGCGGGAGAGACGCGAGGAAAAAGGCCGGGAACGAAGCGCCCGGGAACGCCGTGAGGGCCCACGGTGACGCTAGGAAGCGAAGGTGAGTAGACGACGTCGAGAGACGCTGCGGTGAGTGGAGGAGAAGAAGGGGAAGAGGGGAAGAGGGGAAGAGGGGAAGAGGGGAAGAGGGGAAGAGGGGAAGAGGGGAAGAGGGGAAGAGGAAAGGGGATAAAGAAAAAAGGAACCCGGCCGCCGCAGCGGCCGGGCAGACGAGATTCAGGCCTCGTCGGTCCTGCCGTCGGCGCGGCAGGCCGCGGCGGTGAACAGCACATCGGTGGAAGAGTTCAGCGCGGTCTCGGTGGAGTCCTGTACCACGCTGATCACGAAGCCGATCGCCACCACCTGCATGGCCACGTCGGCGGAGATGCCGAACAGGCTGGCGGCCATCGGGATCAGCAGCAGCGAGCCGCCGGCCACGCCGGACACGCCGCAGGCGGCCAGCGCCGAGACGATGCACAGCAGCAGGGCGGTGACGAAGTCGACCTGGATGCCCAGGGTGTTGGCGGCGGCCAGGGTGATCACGGTGATGGTGATGGCGGCGCCGCACATGTTGATCGTCGCGCCCAGCGGGATCGAGATCGAGTAGGTGTCGGCGTGCAGCTTCAGGCGCTTGCACAGCTCCAGGTTGACCGGAATGTTGGCCGCCGAGCTGCGAGTGAAGAAGGCGGTGATGGCGCTGCCGCGCAGGCAGGTGAACACCAGCGGGTAGGGGTTGCGGCCGGTCTTCAGGAACACGATCAGCGGGTTGGTGACCAGCGCCACGAACGCCATGCAGCCGACGATCACCAGCAGCAGGCGGCCGTAGTCGAGCAGGGCGTCGAGGCCGGACTCGGCCAGGGTGTTGGCGACCAGGCCGAAGATGCCCAGCGGGGCGAAGCGGATCACCAGCTGGACGATGCCGGAGACGGCGTCGGACAGGTCCTTGAGCGCCGTGCGGGTGGTGTCGGCGGCGCGGCGCAGCAGCAGCCCGAGGCCCACGGCCCAGGCCAGGATGGCGATGAAGTTGGCCTCCATCAGCGCCTCGACAGGATTGGCCACGGCGTTGAGCAACAGGTTGCGCAGGATCTCGCTGACGCTGCCGGGGGGCGTGCCGCTGGCCGCCGGTGTGCTCAGCTCCAGGCTGGTGGGGAAGGCGAAGCTCGCCGCCACGGCCACCAGCGCCGCCACCAGGGTGCCGACGAGATAGAGCACCAGCACCGAGCGGATGTGGGTGGGCTGGCCCTGGCGGTGGTTGGCGATCGCCGCCGCCACCAGCACGAAGACCAGCACCGGCGCCACCGCCTTCAGCGCGGAGACGAAGACCTGGCCGAGCAGGGCGGCCGATTGGGCGGCATCGGGGGCGAGGGTGGCGAACAGGACGCCGGCGACGATGCCCAGCGCGATCTGGGGGATCAGCCCCAGCCGCAGCAGCGGGCGGCCCAGGGTGTTGAGGGTAGCGATCATGGGTGTCTCTTATGGAATCACGGGGTGCATGAACGTGTCGTGCGTCCGGCTCGCCGTCACACCATGGAGATCGCGCCGCGGGGATATGGCGGCGGTCGAGGCGCTGGATGGGAGGGCCTGGCGACGCCCTGCCCGGGGTCTCCGGGCAAGCGCGCGCATTCTACCATCGCGGCGAAGCGATGGGGGTTACGACCTTGGTTTCTCTTGAGGTCAGCAAGAAAGGATGAAATGGCAGAAATTGGCAGAGAGATGGACTGGGCTTGCCGGTGAGTGAGCGGGACTCAGAGCGTCCGAAAATGCCGGCGGGGATTGTCGTGGTAGCTCAGGGGGGACGTGGCCTCGCAGTCGAGGCAGCGGCAGGTGTCCTGCTCGAAATCCGGCTGGAACCGTTTCCAGGCCGCTTCGCCACGTATCACTTCCTGGTTACTGCACTCGCACAGCAGGATGCGGGTGTCGTGGGGGCCGGGAGAGTAGAGGATCTTGCTGTGTGGCGGTGCATCCATGAGTGTATTCGCGGTGGTGAAGATCGGATCGTTCATGCGGCGTGACTTCCCTTGGCGCTGTCCGTCATGGTCATGACGTTACGCACTTTCCACGGCGGCGAATGCAGACCTGGGGCGGTGTTGGCCGTTCGTGATGTCGCAGCGTCGCGTAGGAAAAAGCTCACGGTGTCGCAGGACGCAGGGTCGTGTCGCGCTCCTCCCGGGGCCGGTCTCGGATCGAGCGGCGGCTCATCGGGGGCGGTGTGAACAGACGGATTTTAAGTCAATTATCGGTGGCTGTCGCGCCGAGGATGTCAGGTGCGTCGTAACGGCTCAGCCGCCCCGCGGGGCCAGCAGGATGATGCCGGCGCCGGCCAGGCACAGCGCGGCGCCGAGCAGGTCCCAGCGATCGGGCAGGCGATGCTCCACCGCCCACAGCCAGGCGAGCGAGGCGACGATATAGACGCCACCGTAGGCGGCATAGGCCCGCCCGGCGTAGTCGGCGTCGCTCAGGCTGAGCAGCCAGGCGAACAGGACCAGGCTGGCCAGACCCGGCAGCAGCCACAGCGCCGAGGCGCCCTGGCGCCACCAGGCCCAGACGCTGAAGCAGCCGGCGATCTCGGCCAGGGCGGCCGCCACGTAGATCGGCAGCGTCAGCATGACGCCGCCGGGGCAGGTAAGTGCAGCATGAGGGAGGAAGGGGCGATCACGCGGTCAGGCGCGCCTCCACGGCGTCGAGGAAGCCGTGCATATCGACAACGGTTTCCTTGTCCGGCTCGGTGGTCTTGCCCTTGAGGTCGCCGGTGACGATGCCGTCGCCGATGGTGTCGATCAGAGCCGCCTTGAGGCGCGTGGCGTAGTCGGTGAGCGCCGCGTTGCCCTCGCGCTCGGCCAGGGTCTCCAGGGCGTTGCCCACGGCATAGATCAGCGCGGAGGAGTTGAAGTGCGCCTCCTGGCCGTCGCTCTCCAGGTATTTCAGGTAGAGGTCGTGGGCGGTGCCGTGGGGCGCCTCGAACAGCATGGTGCCGTTCTTGCTCTCGATGATGGAGCTGGCGGTGGCCAGGCTGCCACCGAGGGCGGCGGAGATGTCGGAGAAGATGTCGCCGTCCAGGTTCTGCGCCGGGTAGAGGGCGTTGCGGGGCGGGTCGGTGATCATCTTGATCAGCTGGCTGGAGGGCCGCATGATCATGAACGACGGCGGCGGGGTGTCATTGTGGGCCAGCTCGCGGCGAGCCTCGGTGATGACGTCGCTGAACACCTCGTCGTAGTCCATGTACTCGCGCTTGAGGCCGAAGTAGACCTCCTTGTCCTTGCGCGAGGCGTCGCGGAACACCTGCAGCACCCAGTCCTTGATCGCCTCGCGGTCGTTGGACATCAGCAGGATGGGGTCGCCCTTGTTGACGCGGCGGGCGTGCTTCTCCTCGCCGTCGACCACCACCTTGAGGATGCCGTCCTCCTCGGCGGGCAGGTTGAAGCTGCCGTATTGGTCGCCGCCACCGGCGCTCATGCGCGAGATCGACACCTGGGCCTTGCGGTCGGGAATGCCGTGTCGCTTGAGCTGCTCGACCAGCTTGTAGAGCTTGCGGCCGGTGTTGTTGTCCGGCACGCCCCACAGCGCGCGTTCGGGCGGGTTGGCGACCAGGCGCGCGGCCTGGGCGTCGATCAGCTCGTAGTGGTAGGCGAGCCCCAGCGATTCGGCCTCGGCCTGGTAGTGTTCGCGGTAGATCGCCTCGATGGCGGCGCGCATCACGCCGTCGTAGCCGGCGATCACGGTGTCCTTGAGGCCCAGATAGATGTCGCGCTTCTCGTCGAGGGCGCGCCGGAAGAAACGGTGGGCCCAGGCCTTGACGTCCTCGAGGTCGTTGGTGGCCAGCAGCCAGGGGTCGCCCTTGTGAACCTCGCGGCGGTGCAGTTCGACCGGGTCGCCGCTTTCGCCCACGAACAGCAGCTTGACCACGCCGGTGGCACCGGACAGGGCATTGTAGCTGTCCTTGATGCCGCCGTGTTCCATGGTCTCGACCTCGATGTCGCGGCCGACCCAGGCCGGGCGCTCGACCTTGAGGTTGCGAAACTCGATGTCCTCGCGGGTGATGTTGCCGCCGATGCCCTTGCGGATGGCGCCGTTGGGCGACTTGGTGGCCAGCGGGTGCAGGGTGGCGGCGTCGAGCTCGGGATGCTGGGCGAGCAGGGCGTCGCGCTGCTCGCGATTGACCGTCATGCCGGCGTTCTTGATCCCGACCTGGTGGCGGTTGAGCGCATCGATGGCGTCAAGAACTGCCTGGCCGTTGGTGACCAGCCGGTTCTCGGCGGTCAGGTCGATCTCGACCAGCTCGATGTCCAGCGGTCGGGTCACGAAGGTATCGATGATCTTCTCGAAGGCCACCTGGGCCATCTCGTCGCCGTGCAGGATGACCAGCGGGGCCGCCACCTGGATCTTGTCGCTCATCACTCTTCCCGTGTTCGTGCTCGTGGAGTCCACCAGCCTGGCGTCCCCGGGCGAGTTGGCCGGAAGGACGATGGCTGCCGTGCGATCAGGGTGTCATTGTACACGCAAAGTGTCGTCCTCGGGACGGCCGGTGTCGCAGCGATCGGGCTCGCCTGCCAGTCGGACCCGCCGGGCCAGCTCGCTGACGTGGGTCTCGGTCACGCCGAGCTCGGCCAGTGCCGTCTCCAGGTGCAGCAGGTAGTCGCGATTGGGGCCGCTCGGGCCCTCGGCCCCGGCGATCTGGCGGGCCATGTCGTCGAGCGGCGCCGCGCCCAGGAAGGCGGCGTTGTCGGCGGTGGCCAGGTAGGTCAGCCCCATGGCGGTGGTGCCGTCCTCGAAGTGTAGCGGGGTGAGCTCGCGCAGGTAGCCGTTCTTCTCGCGCACGTCGAGCGGGCGCAGGGTCTCCGGCGTGATGCGGTAGGCCATCCCCAGACAGGTGGCACCTTCCTCGGCGATCAGGGTCGCCACTCGACCCGGGGCCTCGGGCGTGCCGCGATGGTCGTGGGAGCCCTGCCAGAAGCGACGCACCCAGCCATGGATGCGCGCCGGCCGGCGCTCCAGGTAGGGGAAGTCGGCCTTCCAGATCAGCGAGCCGTAGCCGAACAGCCACAGGTCGTCGTGGTCGTCGAAGTGGGTCATGCGCCGGTTGAGTGCGGTGGTGTCGAGCGCCATGGGGGACTGTCTCGTCCTTCGTTGCCGTCGTGGGCGTCCCATGATGCGCGGCGAGGCGCGGCTTGTCGAAGCCCTCGACATGTATTCATTTCACCGTAACCTTGTGCACAAAGCGCGATGACGTAGGATTGACGATCCGACCGACAAGACCGGCCGTGAGCCGGCCCATGAGGAGAACTGACATCATGAGCTTCACCGTTTACCTGTCCGGCGAGATCCACACCGACTGGCGCGAGGAGATCCGCCGCGGCGCCGAGGCCGCGGGCCTGGATGTGGCCTTCACCGCGCCGGTCACCGACCACGACGCCAGCGATGCCGCCGGCGATCACCTCGGCCCGCAGAGCGAGGGCTTCTGGCGCGACCACAAGTCGTCCAAGGTCAACGCCATCCGCACCAAGACGCTGATCGAGCAGAGCGATCTGGTGGTGGTGCGCTTCGGCGACAAGTACAAGCAGTGGAACGCGGCCTTCGACGCCGGCTACTGCGCCGCCCTGGGCAAGCCCTACGTGACCCTGCACGGCGATGATATCGTTCACCCGCTCAAGGAAGTCGACGCCGCCGCCATGGCCTGGGCGAGCACCCCGGCCGAGGTGGTGGAGATCCTGCGCTACGTGCTGCGCGGCTGATTCCGCGGCCGCCACCGAGGAGGAGCGATGGAAGCGCTATGGATGTGGCCGGCCACCGGCTTCGGTCTCGGCCTGTCGCCCTGGGCCTCGGGTACCGTCGGCTCGCTGCTGGCGCTGCCGCTGGCCTGGTGGCTGCTGGGCCGCTCGCGTCGCTGGCGGCTGGGGCTGGCTGCCGCGCTGCTGGTGGCGGCGATGCCGCTGTGCCAGCTGGCCTCCGACACCCTGGGCGGCAAGGACGACGGGCGTATCGTGCTCGACGAGATCGTCGCCTTCCCGGTGGCGATGCTCGGGCAGGCCGCGCCTCGCCATCCGCTGACCCTGGCAGGTACCTTCGTGGCCTTCCGACTGTTCGATGCCACCAAGCCGCCGCCGGTGAGCCAGGTGGAGGCGATGCCCGGGGGAATCGGCATCGTGCTCGATGACCTGGTGGCGGCGTTCTACGCCTGGGCGCTGATGGGGCTCGTGTCCCCCGTCGCTGCGCGGTGGCGGCGCGGGCGCGACGAGGCCGGGCGATGAGCGGTATCGCATGTGTCACGACAGAACGGCCGCGGCACCCTGTCGCGGTGGCTGTCGTCCGCGGCCATCCGGGCTATCATGAGGGCCTTTGTTCCGGCCGGGCCCGCCCATGATCCGAACGCTCGTCACTCGCCGCTATCGCCGATCGGTCGCGCGCCTCGCGCTGCTGGCGATGTGGCTGGTGGTGGCCGGGCCGCTGATCGGCCAGTTCAGCGCCGCGGAGCGGGTCCAGCATGGTTCAGGCCATCACGGCATGGCGCATCACGAGGCGATGGGCCAGGTCGCGCCGTCGGTGGCGGACGAGGCGGAGCCGCACCGGCACGAGGCCTGCGGCTACTGCTCGCTGTTCCAGCGGATGCCGGTGCTATCGGCGCTGCTTCCGGGCGTCGTTCCCTTGCCCTCCCATGCCATCACCGCCCCGGTGGTGGCGACCCGCGCGGCCCATGGCGGGCCCGCGGTCTTTCCTCAGGCGCCGACCCGTGCGCCACCCCGATATCGCTCGTGATCCCCCGATGTGAATCGCATCGCCTTCGTTCGCCGACGTCGACAGGACGCGCGGCGAGGGCGTGCGTCGTCATGACTCTTCGAGCGAGACTTCCATGAGCCACCCTTCCGCAAGCCGTCCTGCCATGCGCCACAGGGCGCAGGACCTCTATCGCGCCGTCTGGCGCTGGCACTTCTATGCCGGCCTGATCGTCCTCCCGTTTCTGATCTCCCTGGCGATCACCGGTGCCCTTTATCTCTTCCACGACGACATCGATCGCTGGTGGCACGCCGACCTGATGACGGTTGAGGCCCGCCAGACGGCCACGGTCGCCCCCAGCGCCCAGCGCGACGCGGCACTGGCCGCGGTCGACGGCGAGGCGTTCCGCTACGTGCCGCCGGCCAGCGAGACCCGGGCCGCCGAGGTCGACGTGACCCGCCCGGACGGCAGCCGGGTGGCGGTGTTCGTCGATCCCCATGACGGCGAGGTGACCGGCCAGATGCCCTACCGCGGCACCGTGATGTGGTGGGTCCGCCACCTGCACAGCCTCAGCCTGTTCGGCAGTGGGGCCAGCATGCTGATCGAGATCGTCGGCGGCTGGACCATCCTGCTGGTGCTGACCGGCATCTATCTGTGGTGGCCGCGGGGCCGGCGCGGCGGCGTGGTGTCGGTGCGCGCCCGGCCCGGCAAGCGGGTGTTCTGGCGCGACCTGCACGCGGTGACCGGGCTCTTCGTCGGTGGCTTCATCCTGTTCCTGGCCGTGACCGGCATGCCCTGGTCGACGGTGTGGGGCAGCAAGGTCAACGAACTGGCCAACGGCCACAACTTCGGCTACCCGGACGGCGTGCGGGTCAACGTGCCGATGTCCGACGAACGCCTGGCCGAGCGCGAGACCACCACCTGGTCGCTGGAGCAGGCCCGGCTGCCGACTTCCGAGGCCATGACGGATGCCGGCGCGGCGGCGCCCATCGGCCTCGACCGGGCGGTGGCGATCTTCGATGACATGGGGCTGGCGCCGGGTTATGCGGTCAACCTGCCGAGCGGGCCTGCGGGCGTCTACACCGGTTCCGCCTATCCGGACGACCTGAGCCGACAGCGCGTCGTGCACCTCGACCAGTACCGCGGCGAGACGCTGCTCGACATGCGCTACGCCGACTACGGCCCGCTGGGGCGCGGCCTGGAGTGGGGCATCAACGTGCACATGGGCCAGCAGTACGGGCTGGCCAACAAGCTGATCCTGGCCCTGGCCTGCGCCGGCATCGTGCTGCTGTGCGTCTCCGCGGCGGCGATGTGGTGGAAGCGCCGCCCGGCCGGGAAGCTCGGCGTGCCGCCGGCGCCAGCCGACCCGCGCCGGCTGCGCGGTGTGCTGGCGCTGCTGGCCATCGGCGGGGCGATCTTCCCGCTGGTCGGCGCCTCGATGATCGTGATGGCCGTGGTGGATGCGCTGGTCAGGCGCCGCGGGGCAGCACGGCGCGCGGCCACCGCCTAGTCCTTTTCCGGCTAGCCCTTCTTGGGAGGAGGCGGCGGGAAGCGCACGTCGAATCCCCGGGCATCCAGCTGGAGAATGTCGCTGGGGCGGCCCTGGTCGTCGAGTTCCACCAGGCCGATGCCGGCGCCGTTCCACAGCCGTTCGCCGGCCTTGGCGCGGTCGGGGTCGCGGGGGCGGATGTGCATCGGCCGGCGCTGGGTGAACCAGTTGAGCGGCGAGCGCGGCGCGTAGAGCCAGCGGTTGGCGCGGTCGAAGGCGTCGAGCAGGGTGTCGGGGAAGGCGTTCTTGAGCCCGCTGGAGGTGATCTGCCACAGCCGCGGGCCGCCGCGTCGGTGGCGGATGCGGATGTCGTAGGCGAAGGAGTAGTGCACGTCGCCGGAGAGGATGACGTAGTGCCCCGGGGTACGCGAGTGGCGGAAGATGTTGAGCATCACGCTGGCCGCGCCGCGGTGGGCCATCCAGTTCTCGGCGTCCACCAGCAGCGGCTTGCCGGCCAGGGTGAACAGCTTCTGGATGCCTTCGATCAGCTTGACGCCGAACATCGGCGCCGGCGAGACGATGATCGCCGAGGGCGCGTCGAGCAGCTGCTGCTGGAAGTCCGACAGTGCCTCCCAGTCCATCAGCCCCGAGGGCCGGCGCGGGCTGCGCTCGCTGCGCCAGCGGCGGGTGCGGGTGTCGAGCACCACCAGCCGCGGCGTGCCCGGGACCTGGAATTCCCAGCCCTCGAAGCGCTGCAGGCGGTGCAGGCAGGCGTCGTGGGCCTCGGCGGGCAGCCAGCCGTCGCTTTCCTGGGCGGCGTCCAGCAGTGCCGCCGCCTCGTCCAGTGGATCGGCCAGCCGCTCCGGGTCGTTGCCCCAGCCCTGACACAGCAGGTAGCCCAGCAGGGCGTTGCCGAGGATGCGCCGCGAGAAGGGATGGCCGTAGGCGCAGGCCTCCCAGTCGGCGGTCAGGTTCCAGTCGTCGGTGACGTCGTGGTCGTCGAAGATCATCAGCGACGGCACATGGGCCAGCAGCCGGGCGGCGGCGGGCAGGCCCGCGACGAAGCGCTCGAGGATCGCGGCCTCGTCGTCGAAGGCCGCGGCGTCGTCCGCGCCGAGTTCGGGCTTGTAGACCGTCACCAGCCGCCAGGGCACCGGCGACCATACTAGCAGGTACATGGCCATGACCTCGGCGAAGGTCATCAGGTGGTTGCGGGCGTGGGCCGAGGTGAACACCGGCTTGCGGGCGCCGGCGAAGACGCGCTCGCGCAGGTTGGCGTTGCTCTCCACGTCGGGCAGCAGTTCCTCGCGGCGATAGTAGGTCGACTCGGCGGCGTAGAGGCCCTGGCTGTCGGCCACGGTGGCGCCCTCGAGCGGCTCGTCGAACAGGCCCAGGCGGCGGATCAGCTCGTGGATCGCCACCAGGGTGGGGCCGGCCACGTCGTCGGCGTAGATCTGATCGCCGGTCATCAGCAGCCAGGCCGGCCAGGCCTCGGCGTCGTCGCGGCGCTCGGCCAGCCAGCCGTCGGCGCGCACCAGGGCATCGGGGCCGTCGTGGTGGGGGCGGCGGCAGGAGCCGTGCAGCAGGCGCTGGTGGCTCCCGGCCAGCACGAAGCGCGGGCGTCGGGCGCCCTCGTGCAGCAGGTGCGGGGCCCAGTCGGCGATGCCGGCCTCCTTGCCGCCGTCGCCGGCCAGCCGCAGGTCGTAGTCGATGGCCACGCCGGTGGGGAGCGGCGTCTCCAGTGCCACGTCGATCAGGTGCAGCACCGCGTGACGGCCCAGCGGCAGCCGGCGCACCCGGCGCTCGTTCAGCGCCAGCCGGCGCGGGCCATGGCCCTCCGGGTGCAGCAGCAGCTTGCCCGTCAGCGGCTTCGAGCCCACCAGCCAGATCCGCACGCGGTCCGGGGCGAGGCGGCGCAGGATCGGGCCGGCGAGCACGTCAGGCAGCTCGGCGGAGGCGGCAGTATCGGGGCGGGCGGTATCGGCTGACGTCATTGTCGAGGCGCTCCCTGAAGGTGCTGATGAGGTCGGGAGGCGTGAATGAGCGACACGCCAGGCCCTGCTCGGGTCAGCCCATGGTAGCCGACAACGCGCCACGTAAGGGAGTCGCCGCCCGCCGACGCCTGGCCAACGCCTACCAGTGCAGGGGATAGCGGCGGTGGCGGGCCAGATTGTTGACCAGGATGGCGACCAGCAGCATCACCGTGCAACCGAGCCCGATCGGCACCAGCGGGAAGAGCCAGCCCAGCGCATGGACCTCGGGGCCGCCGATCACCGCGATCAGCGCCGAGGCCGCGCCCGGAGGGTGCACGGTTTCGGTCAGCTGCATGGCCAGCACCGACAGCGAGACCGCCAGGGCGACGGCCATCGCCGTGGCGCCCAGCCACTGGAAACAGGCCACGCCGATCACCGCCGACAGCATGCTGCCCAGCACCACGTTGCGGGGTTGCGCGAAGGGGCTCGCCGGGGCGGCGTAGATCAGTACCGAGGTGGCGCCGAAGGAGCCGACGACCAGCAGGTGGACGTCCAGCCACTGCTCGCTGAGCCAGGCCACCGCGCTCATGCCGGCGAAGGCGCCGAGCCATGACCAGCAGGCGTCGCGCCAGTCGACGTCGCCGCGTCGATAGCGGCTTCCGCGCATCTTGTTGAAGTAGGTCTTCATCGTCGTTGTCGTGCACAAAAAGGGCGCATTAAGGTGCCAAAATGCACCAGAAAGGTAAAGGTGCGCCCGCGCGACGGGCCTCGGGTTATGCTGGAAGGGCGCATTCAAGGACGACCAGGAGATAGGACCGATGGCTCACCATCACGACCATGCTCACTCGCATGCCCACCCCCATGGGCACGGCCATCATCACGCCGGGGCCGACAGCCAGCGTCGCCTGGCCTGGGCGGTGGCGCTCACCGGCGGCTTCATGGTCGCCGAGGTGGCCGGCGGTATCCTGTCCGGCTCATTGGCGCTGCTGGCCGATGCCGGTCATATGCTCACCGACACCGCGGCGCTGGCCCTGGCCTGGTTCGCCGCCCGGCTCAGCCGGCGCCCGGCGGATCACCGCCGCACCTACGGCTACGACCGGGTGCAGATCCTGGCCGCCTTCGTCAACGGCCTGACGCTGATCGCCATCGTGGTCTGGATCGCCATCGAGGCGGTGCGACGCTTCCTCTCGCCGGTCGAGGTAGCCGGCACCCCGATGCTGGTCATCGCCGCGCTGGGATTCGTGGTCAACCTGGCGGTGTTCGCCATCCTCCACCTGGGCGACCGCGACAACCTCAACGTCCGCGGGGCGGCGTTGCACGTGCTGGGCGATCTGCTGGGCTCGGTGGCGGCCGTCGTCGCCGCGCTGGTGATCCTGGCCACCGGCTGGACACCGATCGACCCGTTGCTGTCGTTGCTGGTGGCGGCGCTGATCCTGCGCAGCGCCTGGCGGCTGACTCGCGAGTCCGGGCATATCCTGCTGGAGGGCGCGCCGGCCTCGCTGGACGTGGCGCGCATCGAGCAGGAGCTCCCCGAGCGGCTGGACGGCGTGCATGACGTGCACCACGTCCACGCCTGGTCGATGACGCCGGGGCGCCATCTGCTGTCGCTGCACGCCGCCGTGGAGGAGGAGGCCGACCGCGAGGCGACCCTGATGGCGATCAAGGCGGTGCTGCTCGAGCGCTTCGACGTGGCCCACGCGACCATCCAGCTCGAGTCTCGCGGCCGCTGTGCCGACGCCCCGGGCCCCGCGGCGGCTGACGATCATCGCCACTGAGGCGGCTCGTCACGGTCCTCTTGTCGCAGATCTCTTGCCACAGATCCCCTGCCGCAGATCCTTACCACAGTCCCAGGTGTTCGGTGAGGATGGCGGTGCCGATGCCGATCAGGATCACCCCGCCGAGCACTTCGGCGCGCTGGCCGATCATCACGCCGAGGCGGCGACCCAGCATCACGCCCAGGGTGGCCATCAGGGTGGTGGCGGCGCCGATCGCCAGGGCGGTCAGCAGGATATTGACGTCCATGAAGGCCAGGCCGATCCCCACGGTGAGGGCGTCGAGGCTGGTGATCACGGCGGTGGCGGCGATCAGCCACCAGGCCTGACACCCCGGCTTGGCGGCGGGGGCGTCCTCGTCGGGTTCGGGGGTCTCGAGGCCGGCGCGGATCATGCGCACGCCGAGGACGGACAGCAGCACGAAGACGATCCAGTGGTCCCAGCGGGAGATGTACTCATGGGCGCTCTGGCCCAGGGCCCAGCCGATCAGCGGGGTCAGGCCTTCGATCACGCCGAAGATCAGGCCGGTGCGCAGGGCTTCGCGGAAACGCGGATGGTCGACGGCGGCACCCTTGCCGATGGCGGCGGCGAAGGCGTCGGTGGACATCGAGAAGGCCAGCAGGGTGGTGGACAGCGGGGTCATGGCAACGATCATACCGGCCGGGCGATTCACCACGACGATACGACACGCCCGGCCTTGGGCGCCGTACCGTCGATGGTCTCGCCGACCTGGCGCGTGGCGCTCCCACGACAGGCGTGTGGAACGACGCGCCGGCTCACCTGCCACGGCGTTGGCCGACTATGTTGACAGGCGATCTCGCGCGGTGGGCGCGAGCCAGCTACTCCCCAGCGAGGGTCGTCCGGTCGCGATGATGGGGCGACGATAGCGTCCGCCCATGACCGGGATCGACGTAGCCTATCATCGTCGTGGGGCGGTTGCATCCCGGGCGTCGTCGAGGAATGCCCGGGCGTCGCTCACACCAGCTTGCTCTCGCGCAGCCGCAGCAGGCTGGCCGGCGCCGACCAGCTGTCGGCGCTGGCGAAGTCCCAGTAGTCGGCGAAGATCGCATGGCGAGCCGCATCGCCCTCGATCAGGGCATCGGGGGCCACGAAGTCGAACAGGGTCGCCAGGGTGCGAACCTCGTGGCGCGAGACGCGGCGGATGATGTGCTCCGGGCCCAGCTCTCCGGGGTGGCGGAGTCCGGCGGCGGCCAGCATCTCGGCCAGGGCCTCGCGGGTACCGGCCTGGAAGCGCGCGACCCGGTCGGCCTTGAGCGGCACGTCGAGCCGGCTGCCGCGCAGCGGGTTCTGGGTCGCCACGCCACTGGGGCAGCGATCGTTGTGGCAGCTTCGGGCCTGGATGCAGCCCAGCGAGAACATGAAGCCTCGCGCCGAGTTGCACCAGTCGGCGCCCAGCGCGATGGTGCGGGCGATGTCGAAGGCGCTGATCACCTTGCCCGCGGCGGCGATGCGCACTCGCTCGCGCAGGCCCGCGCCGACCAGGGCGTTGTGCACCAGCAGCAGGGCGTCGGTGAGAGGCATGCCCAGCCGATTGGCGAACTCCAGCGGCGCGGCGCCGGTGCCGCCCTGGCCGCCGTCCACCACCACGAAGTCGGGGTGTTCGCCTTCCTCGCGCATCGCCTTGACCAGCGCGAACCACTCCCAGGGATGGCCGATGGCCAGCTTGATGCCCACCGGCTTGCCGCCGGAAAGCTCGCGCAGCCGGCAGATGAAGCCGATCAGCTCCCGGGGCGTGGAGAAGGCGCTGTGGGCGGGTGGCGAGACCACGCTCTCGCCCTCGGGCACGTCGCGGGTCGCGGCGATCTCGGCGGTGACCTTGGCCGCCGGCAGGATGCCGCCGTGCCCCGGTTTGGCGCCCTGGGAGAGCTTGATCTCGATCATCTTCACGGCGTCATCGCCGGCGCGCTCGGCGAAGCGGTCGGGGTCGAAGCGCCCCTCGGCGTCGCGGCAGCCGAAGTAGCCGGAGCCGATCTCCCACACCAGGTCGCCGCCGCGGCGATGGTAGGGCGAGATGCCGCCCTCGCCGGTGTCGTGGTAGAAGCCGCCGCGACGGGCGCCGTCGTTGAGCGCGCTGATGGCGTTGGGCGACAGGGCACCGAAGCTCATCGCCGAGACGTTGAGCACGCTGACGTCATAGGGCCGTGCCCGGCCGGCGCCGACGGTCACGCGGAAATCGTCGTCGTCGATGGTCGTCGGGGCCAGCGATGGGTTCATCCATTCGTAGCCGGGGGCCTGCATGTCCTCGAGGGAGCCGAAGGGCTGCTTGTCGATGGTGCCCTTGGCGCGCCGATAGACCAGGCTGCGCTGCTCGCGGGAGAAGGGGACCTCCTCGGTGTCGCGCTGGATGAAGTACTGGCGGATCTCGGGGCCGAAGGACTCCAGCAGATAGCGCAGGTGGGCGGTGACCGGATAGTTGCGGCTGACGGTGTGTCGGCGCTGAAGGATGTCGTGGGTGCCCATTGCCGCCAGCACGGCAAGGATCAGGGCACCCAGTGCCCAGCCCCAGCCCCAGCCCCAGCCCGGGGCCAGCGCCAGGCCGAGCAGACAGGCGGCGAGGCCGGCAAGCGTCAGCCCGTAGACGAGAAAACGGCGGGGCGGTCGAGACATCTTCGCACTCCATTGCGATGGGGAAAGGCCTATTGCAAGCCGCGGCCGGGCGAGTGTCAACGCCGGGCCGCCGCGGGACATCCCTTAAGGTTCTCTTAATCCGGGCGGGCGCAGGGTGGAGGCATCCGGCGTCGATCGCCGGCTCGACCAGAAAAGGAGACCACTCCCCATGCCTACCCTGACCGCCACTCCCGATCGCCTCGACGTGCTGCCGGCCCACACCCCGATCGTCAAGCCGATGCCGCCGAGGCTCTCCCCCGACAGCCCGGCGCTGACGGTGCTGACCGACTTCCAGCATGTCGTGCCGCTGAGCGTGCCCGCCGATACTTCCATCGTCGATGCCCGCAAGGTCATGGAGCACGGTGGCGTACGCCTGCTGCTGGTGGTCGACAACGACGGCGATTGCGTCGGCGTGCTCAACGCCCGTGACGTGATCGGCGGCCGCCTCATCACCCAGGCCATGCAGCGTCGCGGCATCGACCGCGAGGACGTGACCGTGCGCATGGTGCACACCCCCTGCGCCGAGCTGCACGCGCTGTCGATGGAGCGCCTGGCGGCCCTGTCCATCGGTCAGCTGGTGCGCGAGCTGGAAGCCTATGGCGATCAGCACCTGCTGGTGACCGAAGCCGACCGCCTGGGCCAGCAGCGCATCCGCGGCGTGATCTCGGCCGCCGACATCGGTCGCGCGCTGGGTACCGACGTGGCCACGCTGCCGGAGGCGCGCAGCTTCTCCGATATCTGCCGCGTGGTGCTGGGTCACGAGCTCTGAGGCCTCGATCCGCTCCCTCGACCAAGGCCGCAGTGACAGCTGCCGGAGGTCGCGCGACGCTGGATGCCGGACTCGACAAGGAGAACGTTGCCCGTGAGCGTCGTCGCGACCTTCGATTACATCATCGTGGGGGCCGGTACCGCCGGCTGCCTGCTCGCCAATCGCCTGAGCGCCGATCCCGGGGTCAGGGTGCTGCTGATTGAGGCCGGCGGTCGCGATCGCCACCCCTGGATCCACATTCCGGTGGGGTATCTCTATTGCATCGACAACCCGCGCACCGACTGGTGCTTTCGCACCGAGCCGGCGCCGGGGCTCAACGGCCGCTCGCTGATCTATCCCCGCGGTCGGACCCTGGGCGGCTGCTCGAGCATCAACGGCATGATCTATATGCGCGGCCAGGCCCGGGACTACGACCACTGGGCCGAGCATACCGGCGACGACGCCTGGCGCTGGGAGCGCTGCCTGCCGGACTTCATGCGTCACGAGGATCACTACCGGCTGGACCCCGGCGGCGATGGCGACGCCGCGCATCGCGACTTCCACGGCCACGGCGGCGAATGGCGGGTGGAACGCCAGCGCCTCAAGTGGCCGGTGCTGGACGACTTCGCCGAAGCCGCCGTGCAGGCCGGCATTCCCCGCACCGACGACTTCAATCGTGGCTGCAACGCCGGCGTCGACTACTTCGAGGTCAACCAGCGCGGGGGCTGGCGCTGGAACACCGCCAAGGCCTTCCTGCGCGAGGCCGAGGCGCGCGACGGCCTGACCCTGTGGCACTCCAGCCAGGTACAGCGGCTGACCTTCGGCGCGGGGCAGGGCGGGCGGCCGCGCTGCGAGGGCGTGCGGGTCGCCCGCCAGGGCGAGCTCGTCGAGGCCCGGGCACGCCACAGCGTGGTGCTGTGCGCCGGGGCCGTCGGCTCGCCGCAGCTGCTGCAGCTCTCCGGCATCGGGCCGGCGGGACTGCTCGCCGAGCACGGCATCCCGAGGATTCACGCGCTGCCGGGCGTGGGCGAGAACCTGCAGGACCACCTGCAGATCCGAGCCGTCTATCGGGTCACCGGGGCCAGCACGCTCAATACCCTGGCCGCCAGCTGGGGCGGCAAGGCCCGCATCGGTCTGGAGTACCTGCTGAAGCGTTCGGGGCCGATGAGCATGGCGCCCTCCCAGCTCGGCGCCTTCGCCCGCAGTTCGCCGGAGCGTCCTCATCCGAACCTTCAGTACCATGTCCAGCCGTTGAGCCTCGAAGCCTTCGGCCAGCCGCTGCACGACTTCCCGGCGATCACCGCCAGCGTGTGCAACCTCAATCCCACCAGTCGCGGCTCGGTACGCATCGCCGCCGATAATCCGGCCACGGCGCCGCGCATCGCGCCGAACTACCTGGATACCGAGGAGGATCGCCGTGTGGCCGCCGACTCGCTGCGCCTGACCCGGCGGATCGTTGCCCAGCTGGCCTTCGCCCGCTATGCACCGGAGGAGGTCAAGCCCGGCGCGCACTACCGGAGCGACGAGGACCTGGCGCGGCTGGCCGGCGAGATCGGCACGACCATCTTCCATCCGGTGGGCACCACCGCCATGGGGCGTGACGACGACCCCATGGCGGTGGTCGATTCGCGCCTGCGGGTGCGCGGCGTGGACGGCCTCAGGGTGGTGGATGCCGGCGTCATGCCGACCATCACCAGCGGCAACACCAATTCACCGACGCTGATGATCGCCGAGAAGGCCGCCGCCTGGCTGCGCGACAAAACGTTGTAACGGGGCCGTCATGACTGAGGTATAGTGTCAGGTCTGCGCTCATCGGGGCGCAGGCCGCGTGACGTGGAGCGGCGAAACGCCTTCACCGCGCGGATTCAACAGGCAATGCGAGGCATGCAAAATGGCGACCGGTACCGTCAAGTGGTTTAACGACACCAAGGGCTTCGGCTTCATTTCTCCGGACGACGGCGGGGACGACCTGTTCGCCCACTTCTCCGAGATTCAGGCCGATGGCTTCAAGTCTCTCCAGGAAGGCCAGAAGGTCTCCTTCGACGTCACCCAGGGCAAGAAAGGCCTGCAGGCGTCCAACATCAAGGCCATCGGCTGAGACGTTGCGTAACGGTTGGCCCCGTCGCCGAGGCGGGGCGAGCCATCATTCACTTTTCATCTAAGTGAATTTCTAAAAATAACTTTTTAGAATATGTGGCGACCGGCACAATAGGGCAGTTCGTACTCTCCCTGGAATGCCCGCCATGTCCCCGGACGCCTGGATCTCGCTCATCGTCGTCGCCGCCGTCTTTCCGATGATGGCGTTGACCCGCATCGGCCCCGACATGGTGCTGATGGGGGCGCTGGTCTTGCTGATCGGCCTCGGCGCGGTCTCCCCCGACCAGGCGCTGGCCGGCTTCTCCAGCAGCGGACTGTTCACCGTCGCCTTCATGTACGTGCTGGTCGCGAGCATTCGCGAGACCGGCGGCATCGATCTGATCATCCGCTACGTGCTGGGACGTCCCAAGGGCGAGCAACGTGCCCTGGCGCGGCTGGTGCTGCCCGTGGCCGGGCTGAGCGGCTTTCTCAACAACACTCCCGTGGTGGCCACCTTCATCCCCGCGGTGCTGAGCTGGAGCCGACGCCTCGGCCTGCCGGCCCATCGCCTGCTGATGCCGCTCAGCTTCGCCTCCATCCTCGGCGGCACCATCACCCTGATGGGCACCAGCACCAACCTGGTGGTGCACGGCCTGATGATCGAGCGCTATCCCTCGTTGTCCATGGAGCTGTTCGACATTGCCTGGGTCGGCGTGCCCGTGGCGGCGGTCGGCCTGGCCTATCTGCTGCTGGTGGGGCGGCGTCTGCTGCCGCCGCGCATCGGCGCCGGCGACGTGTTCGAGAACCCCCGCGAGTTCACCATCGAGATGGAGGTGGCCCCGAGCGGCCCGCTGGTCGACAAGAGCGTCGAGGAGGCCGGGCTTCGCCACCTGCAGGAGCTGTTCCTGGTCGAGATCGAGCGCGACGGCAACGTGGTCAGCGTGGTCGGTCCAGGCGAGCGCCTCAAGGGCGGCGACCGGCTGGTGTTCGCCGGCACCTCGGCGGGCGCCGTTGAGCTGCAGCAGATCCGCGGGCTGGTGCCCTCGCATCCCGCCGAGTCGAGCCTGCAGAAGGACTTCAAGGAGCGCCGCCTGGTGGAGGCGGTGGTCTCGGATCAGTGCCAGTTCATCGGCCAGCGCATCCGCGACGGCCACTTCCGCACCCTCTACGGCGCCGCGGTGCTGGCGGTCTGCCGCGGCGGCGAACGGGTGGCGGGGAACCTGGGGCAGATCCGCCTGCAGCCGGCCGACGTGCTGCTGCTGGAGGCACGCCCACCGTTCATCGAGCGCCACCGCCAGTCCCGGGACTTCCTGCTGATCAGCCAGGTCAACGGTTCGGCGCGGCCGGTCCACGAGCGCGCCTGGCTGGCCTGGAGCATCCTTGCCCTGGTGGTGCTGCTCGCCGCCACCGGTATCACCAGCCTGCTCAGCGCGGCCATGCTGGGGGCGGCGGCCGCGGTGCTCTCCGGCTGCTGCTCGATCGGTGCCGCCAAGCGCGGCATGGACACCCAGGTGCTGCTGACCATCGCCGCCTCTTTCGGCCTTGGCCACGCGCTGGAGGCCAACGGCGCGGCCTCGGCGCTGGCCCAGACAGCGCTGGGCTGGGCCGACGGCAATCCTTGGTGGCTGCTGATCGGCACCTACCTGCTGGTGGCGCTGCTGACCGAGCTGGTGACCAACAACGCCGCGGCGGTGATCAGCTTCCCGGTGGTGGTCGCCGCGGCCGAGCACCTGGGCGTGAGCCCGATGCCCTTCGTGGTGGCGGTGATGTTCGCCGCCTCGGCCAGCTTCCTGACCCCGGTCGGCTATCAGACCAACCTGATGGTCTACGGCCCTGGTGGCTACCGGGTCAGTGACTACCTGCGGGTGGGCGCGCCCCTCAACCTGCTGACCGCGGCGGTGGCGCTGGGGCTGATTCCCCTCGTCTGGCCGTTCTAGTTCGCCGCCTGACGCCTCTCGCCGACGCGGACGCTTTGCGCTAGGGTGGCGCTTTTGTGCTGGAGACGAGCCATGAGCGCACCCGACGAGCTGATCATCGAGCCACGCAGCGGACGACCCGCCGACGCCTGCGTGTTCATCCTCCACGGCCTCGGCGCCGACGGCCACGACTTCGAGCCGCTGGTGCCGGCCCTGGGGCTGCCGGACGATCTCGACGTCCGCTTCATCCTGCCCCACGCGCCGCGCCTGCCGGTGACCATCAACGGCGGCATGACCATGCCGGCCTGGTACGACATTCTCGAGGCCAGTCTCGATCGCCGCGTGGATGAGGCGCAGCTCAAGGCCTCCGCCGAGCGCATTCAGGGCCTGATGCACGAGCAGATCGCCCAGGGCGTACCCGCCGAGCGCATCATCGTCGCCGGCTTCTCCCAGGGGGGCGCCGTGGCCTATCAGGCAGCGCTGACCTTTCCCGAGCGGCTGGGCGGCCTGCTGGCCATGTCCACCTACCTGGCCACCGTCGACAGCCTCGAGCCCGCCGCGGCCAACCGAGACCTGCCCATCGAGATCCACCACGGCAACGCCGACCCGGTGGTGCCGGAGGCGCTGGGTCAGGCCGCCCGCGACCGTCTCGAGGCGTTGGGCTACCCGGTCCGCTACCGTCAGTACCCGATGCCCCATGCCGTCTGCCCACAGCAGGTAGCCGATATCGGTCCCTGGATCGCCGCACGGCTGGGCCGCTGAAAGTGGGGCGGCGCGTTCGGCGTCGCCACCGCGGCGCCTTGCCGAGCGGCGTGTTCAATCGCGTGATCGGACTCTGAACCTGTGGCACACGCGCGGCGAGTGCGTCAGGATGTCGTTCACGGAATCCCGAGGAAAGGAGAAGCCGATGACCCTGTCCGAAGACCTTCGCCTACCGGTGGCCTGCCCGGCCTGTGGTAGCCATGTGATGAGGGTGTCCAGCATCAAGAACCCTGACGATCGCGTTCACTGCGCATCCTGCCAGCGTTTCGTCTGCCTCTATCACGAGGCCTGCACGGTGCTCCGGAAGGGGGCCGGCAGCGAGAGCGAGGCGCTGATCGAGAAGGCCTTCAACCGCGGGCACTGATGCGGCTCTCGTCGCGGCGCCAGACGCCGTCTGCATGACAATGGGCCGGCACCGAGAGGTGCCGGCCCGGGTCGTTCAGGCGAGACGTTCGGGGGTCAGAGCAGCTCCTCGCCGGCCAGGGCCAGACGCGAGCGCTCGACGCTCTTCAGGGTGACGTGGCCGGCGTGGGGCCAGTCGCGGAAGCGCTGGACCACCGCCGCCATGCCGCAGGTGTTGGCGGTGAGGTAGGGCGTGTCGATCTGGCCCACGTTGCCCAGGCAGACGATCTTGGTGTTGCGCCCGGCCCGGGTCAGCAGCGACTTGAGCTGCTTGGGCGTGAAGTTCTGTGCCTCGTCGATGATCAGGAAGGTGTCGTTGAGGGTGCGGCCGCGCATGAAGCCGGGGGCGCGGATCTGCACCCGCGATCCCAGCAGCTGGCGCGTGGCCTCCTGGTTCCAGGTGGTGCTGCCGTCGTGCTCGTCGCGCAGCAGGTTGTCCATGTTGTCGTGGAAGGCCCCCATCCAGGGCGACATCTTCTCCTCCTCGGTGCCGGGCAGGTAGCCGATGTCCTCGCTCATCGAGATCGGCGCCCGGGTGAACACGATGCGCTCGAAGCGTTTGGTATCGAGGGTCTGCTGGAAAGCGGCGGCGAGGGTCATGTAGGTCTTGCCGGTGCCGGCGCTGCCGGCGATGGTGACCAGATCGATATCGTCGTCCATCAGCAGGTTCAGGGTGAAGTTCTGCCGGCTGTCGTGGGCGTGAACGCCCCACACGCTGGCGCCGTGGCGATAGTTGGTGAGCAGCTCCAGATGAGCGTTTTTCGGCCCCAGCTCGCGCACCACGGCCTCGAAGCCGGCCTCGTCGTCGCTGTCGGAGACCAGCATGCCCAGGTGCCAGTCGGCGGGAATCTCGCCTTTCAGGCGATACACCACCTTGCCGCTGTCGTCGCGGTCGACCTTCACGTCGGCCTTGAAGTTCTCCCACAGGCCTCGGCCGTCGTGGCCCGCTTCGGGGTAGACCCGGGCGCCGCCGAGCATGGCGTCGCTGTCGTCGAAGGCGCGGTCGGTGAGGTAGTCCTCCACCGGCACGCCCACCGCGGCGGCCTTGACCCGCAGGTTGATGTCCTTGGTGACCAGGATCACCGAGGCGTCGGCGCGCTCGTCGCGCAGCCGGCAGGTCTCGGTGAGCAGGCGGTTGTCGGGGCTGTTCTCCAGGTGATCCGGGGTTTCGAGGTCGTCGTAGCAGAGCAGCCGCAGCCGGCCTTCGGGGCCGTTGAGACGCGGGATGGGAATGCCTTCGCGGATCTGGCTGAGATCGACGTTGGCGGTGAGGTCCGAGAGGGTCCGGCTGACCTGCCGGGCGGTGCGGGCGATCTCGCGGATGCCGTTCTTGTGCTTGTCGAGCTCCTCGAGCACGGTCATGGGGATGACCACTTCGTGCTCATCGAACTGGTAGAGGGCGGCGGGGTCGTGGATCAGGACATTGGTGTCCAGCACGTAAAGCCGGGTGGCTTTCTTGTCGATGCGTACCATCGGCGCGGCTCTCCTGATTGTCACCGGGACGACGTCACAACAGATGACGCCTCGATGTCGACACTGTCAGCGCGGGATGTCGGTTCCGTGACAGACGCGACGTGCAGGCCTGGGCTCCGGGCTCACCTCCTCGTTTGATGGCAGCGATCTCTTCATCAGACCGTCATAGGCGGGTTTCGATTCCAGCATGGGTCAAATCTGCTGATGCACAATCGACGTTTTCTCAACGTACCAACGAGAACGACCGGCGCCCCCGGCGCCGGTCGTCGTCATTCGTGCGGTCAGCGTCAGGCCAGGATCTGCACCGCGTCGCCTTCGAGGCGCAACGGCCAGGTGCGCAGGCGGACCGTTTCGTCCTCCAGGCACTGGCCGTCCTTGAGACGGAAGTGCTGCTTGTAGAGCGGCGAGGCCACCACCGGCTCGCCCCGTGCATCGCCGACGATGCCGCGGGCGATGACGTTGGCGCCGGAGAAGGGATCGCGGTGATCCACGGCGTAGAGCTCGGTGGCGTGGCCGGGAAGGTAGAAGAGGGCCACCTGGGCCGTTCCCACGGTGGTCTCGATCCAGGCGGCGACGCCGGAGTGGGCCACCAGGTCGGCTCGGGTGCACAGGGTCTGCCAGGTCTGGGTCATGGTCGGGGCTGCTGCGGTTGCGGTGGTCATGGATATTCCTCGGGAGCGAATGGCCAGGTATCAATGGCGGTCGACTCTCCGGCGACAAGCCACGCGAGGGCGCTATGAACCCATCCCTGGGCGCTACTTTGGCCATCCATGGCCAAAAACCCCTCGCTTGGGCTTGTCCCCGGCGTCGATCCAGCTATCGGAAGCGCGATGCCTTACGCGGGTCTCAGCTGGCCGCGCTCTTCGGTGACGATGATGTCCGGATCGGGCCGTGCATCGTTGACGAAGCTGCGGAAGCGCTTGAGCTTCTCCGGGTCGTTGATGGCGCCCGCCCATTCGCACTCATAGTTGTCGATCACGGTCTGCATCTGCGCCTCGAGCTCCTCATTGATCCCCAGGCTGTCTTCGAGCACCACGGCCTTGAGGTAGTCCAGGCCACCCTCCAGGTTCTCACGCCACACCGAGGTGCGCTGCAGGCGGTCGGCGGTGCGCACGTAGAACATCAGCAGGCGGTCGATGATCGTGATCAGCTGCGCGTCGTCGAGATCGGTGGCGAAGAGCTCGGCGTGGCGCGGACGCATGCCGCCGTTGCCGCAGACGTACAGGTTCCAGCCGTGCTCGGTGGCGATCACGCCGATGTCCTTGCTCTGGGCCTCGGCGCACTCGCGGGTGCAGCCGGAGACCGCGAACTTGAGCTTGTGCGGCGAGCGCAGGCCCTTGTAGCGATGCTCGAGCCGGATCGCCATGCCCACGCTGTCCTGCACCCCGAAGCGGCACCAGGTGCTGCCGACGCAGGACTTCACGGTGCGCAGCGACTTGCCGTAGGCGTGGCCGGTCTCGAAGCCGGCCGCGATCAGCTCGCCCCAGATGTCGGGCAGGTCCTCCAGCCGGGCGCCGAACAGGTCGATGCGCTGGCCGCCGGTGACCTTGGTGTAGAGCGCGTACTTCTGCGCCACCTGGCCCAGCACCATCAGCTTGTCCGGGGTGATCTCGCCGCCCGGCACACGCGGCACCACCGAGTAGGTGCCGTTCTTCTGCATGTTGGCCATGAAGGTGTCGTTGGTGTCCTGCAGCGGGATGTGCGCGGCGTCGGTGATCGGCTCGTTGAAGCAGGAGGCCAGGATCGAGGCCACCGCCGGCTTGCAGATATCGCAGCCGAGTGTCGGGGTTGATGAAGCGCCAGGGCGATGGGTGTGGGAAGCACCGTGCTTGTCGATCAGCTCGCCGAAGGTCCGGATGCCCTCGACCCGCACGATGTCGTAGAGCGCCTGGCGGGTGTGGGCGAAGTGTTCGCAGATCGACTGATCGACCTCCACGCCGCGGGCCTCGAGCTCGTGGTCGACCACGTTCTTGAGCAGCGCCGCACAGCCGCCGCAGCCGGTGCTGGCCTTCGTCTCGGCCTTGATCGCGCCGAGGTCCATGGCGCCGGCGTCGAGGCTTTCGCAGATCGCGGCCTTGGTGACGTTGTGACACGAGCAGATGGTGGCGTCGTCGGGCAGGGCGTCGGCGCCGAGCGTCGGCGCCCCCTCGGAGGACGGCACGATCAGTGCCGCCGGATCCTCGGGCAGATCGAGGCCGTTGGCGTAGACCTGCATCAGGGTGTCGTAGGCGTCGTTGTTGCCCACCAGCATGGCGCCGAGCAGCTTCCTGCCGTCGCCGGAGACCACCAGCTTGCGGTATTCCTGCTTGATCTCGTCAAGGTAGCGGAAGGTCCGGGCGCCGGGGCTGCGATTGCCGTGGGCGTCGCCGATGGCGCCCACGTCGACGCCGAGCAGCTTGAGCTTGGTGCTCATGTCGGCGCCCTCGAAGGTCAGCTCGCCGCCCAGCAGGGTGTCGGCGGCGACCTTGGCCATCTGATAGCCGGGGGCCACCAGGCCGAAGATGCTGTTCTGCCACAGCGCCACCTCGCCGACGGCGAGGATCGCCGGGTCGCTGGTCAGGCAGCGGTCGTCGATCACCACGCCGCCGCGCTCGCCGATGTCCAGCGCACAGTCGCGGGCCAGCTGGTCGCGGGGGCGAATACCGGCGGAGAACACGATCAGGTCGGTCTCCAGCACCTTGTCGTCCTGGAACACCATGCGGTGGCGGCTGGCCCGGCCGTCCTCGATGTGCTGGGTGGCGCGGTCGGTGAGCACCTGCACGCCCAGCGCCTCGATCTTCTCGCGCAGCAGCTCGCCGCCCTCGGCGTCGACCTGCATCGGCATCAGTCGGGGAGCAAACTCGACCACGGCGGTGTCGAGATCCAGGCCGCGCAGGGCGTTGGCCGCCTCCAGGCCCAGCAGGCCACCGCCGACCACCACGCCGGTGGTGGCGTCTTCGGCCGCCGCGCGGATGGCGTCGAGGTCGTCGAGGGTGCGATAGACCAGGCAGTTGTCGCGCTCATGGCCGGGAATCGGTGGCACGAAGGGGAAGGAGCCGGTGGCCAGCACCAGTCGCGCATAGGGATAGCGGCCCCGGTCGGTGATCACCTCGCTGGCGTCGCGGTCGATGGCGGTGACTTCCTCGGCCAGGCGCAGCTCGATGCCGTGCTCGGCGTAGAAGTCGGCGTCGCACAGGGCCAGGGACTGGGCGTCCCGGCCGGTGAAGTACTCGGACAGGTGGACGCGGTCGTAGGCGCGGTGGCGCTCCTCGCCGAACACCGTGATGCGGTAGTGCTCGGTGGCGCCGCGTTCGATGAGCTGCTCGACCAGATGATGGCCGACCATGCCGTTGCCGATGATGATCAGCGGGGGATTCGCTTGGCTGGGCGTGTTCATGCGGCTTCCTCCTGCGGGGAGCGGTCCTGGGCGTGGGGCGTGGCGGGATTCGGTGTCGCGGCATTCGTGGCGTCGAGCAGGGCCCTGGCATCGGCCGGGCCGAACAGCAGCGCCTGACGGCAGGCGTCGAGATTGCGGCCGGCCAGCGCCTCGGCGAAGTACCAGGGGCCGGCGGCGGTATCGCCGTAGAGCACGGCGCCCTCGAGGCGGCCGTCGCGCAGCAGCAGCCGGCGATAGTCGCCGTGTTCGGGGTCGTGGTAGGTCAGCACCTCGTGGTCGTCGTCGGGCTCGATGGGGCCGAAGGCGTACAGCGAGATGCCGCTGACCTTGAGCTTGGTGGCACATGGCCGTTCGACGTAGCGCGGCGTCTCGTCGTCGGGCGTCGTGTTGCTGGAATGAGGTGACAGGTGGGCGGCCAGCACCTCGACCTGACGCCAGATCGGCTCGACCAGGCCATAGGTGCGGCCCTCGAACTCGCAGCATTCGCCCAGGGCGTGGATGGCCGGGTCGCTGCTGGTCAGGCTGTCGTCGACGACGATGCCGCGGTGGACCTCGAGACCGGCCCGGCGACCCAGTTCGACGCTGGGCGCGATGCCGATGGCCAGCACCACGCAGTCGGCGGCCAGCCGCCGGCCGTCGGCCAGGCGCACGGCGCAGACGCGACCCCGGCCGTCGTCCTCCAGGCGTTCCAGGTCGGCGCCGGTGACGATCTCGAGGCCGCGGCCCTCGAGCTCGGCCTCGAGCAGGCCGGCGGCGGTGGCGTCGAGCTGGCGGTTCATCAGCCGCGAGGCGCGCTGGAGCACGTTCACCGACATGCCGTCCTGTTCTCGGGCGCGCTTGTGAAGCGCTCTTTTACGTAATCCCTCGGCGGCCTCCAGGCCCAGCAGGCCGCCGCCGATCACCACCGCGCGGCCACCCCGCTCGGCGACGCGGGTCAGGGCGGCGGCGTCGTCCAGATCGCGAAAGGCGTGGACGCCGTCGAGCTCAAGGCCATCGACCGGCGGCAGGGCGGGGGTGGAGCCGGTGGCCAGCACCAGGCGGTCGTAGGCGATCTCGCGGCCGCCGGCGGTGGTCAGGCGGCGCGCGGCGCGGTCGATGCGCTCGACCCGCTCGCCGAGCACCAGCTCGACGCCGTGCTCGGCGTACCAGTCGGCGCCGCGCAGAGTCAGCGCCTCGCGTTCCATCTCGCCGGCCAGCAGCGGCGACAGCAGGATGCGGTTGTAGGCGGGGCAGGCCTCCGCGCCGATCAGGGTGATGCGGCGCGGCGCGCCCTCGCGCTGGACCAGCGCCTCGACCAGCCGCTGGCCGGCCATGCCGCTGCCGACGATCACCAGGTGATCGATGGTCGGAGGCCCCTCGTCGCGCGACGGGGCATCGGGTGTCGGGTCATCGGAGTGCATCACGGACTCCCTCCATAAACGCAGAAGACGCCTCGACGCTCCCCGGCATTGGGGAGCGTGGAGACGTCTTCGTCTGATACTTCGAGGTGCGATCGCCGTTGACCGCCGGGGGCCTGGGCCCGCCGTTCTGACCTGTTCCTATCAAGGATCGGGCCAGTCGCCAGTAAAGAACCGCAATGTCAGTGAGTTGGGTGAAATCTCCCGGGCGATGGCCGGCGCGGGACGGATGAAGTCGCGGTCGTCATGCACGCTCCTGGTGCGTCGCGGCATCGATATGCACGGGGCTGTAGCAGGTCTCGACCGCGGCACGGTCGAGCGGCTCGCCGAGCTGGCGGGCCAGATGCTCCACCACCCGGGCCAGCTCGTCGGCCCCGGGGCGCAGCCCGGTGAGGCGCTGCTCGATCGGCGGCTCGTCCAGCGGCAGCGTCGGCAGATGATCCATGGCGCGGTCCAGGTAGGGCGGCAGGGCCAGCCAGTCGCGCGCCAGGCGCCGGTGCTCGGGCGCCTCGGACAGCCAGTCGGCGGCGGCGATCAGGGCGCGGATCAGGGCCGCGAGGGTGGCCGGGTGGCGCTCGGCCCAGTCATGGGTCACGCCGAGCACCTTCTCGGGATGGCCCGGCCACAGCTGGGCGCCGGTGGCGACGATGCGCCCGCCGCCGCGCTGTGCGGCCTGACTGCCCCAGGGCTCGCCGACGCAGAAGCCGTCGATGCGGCCCTGTTCGAGGGCCTCGACCATGCGCGACGGCGGCAGGGCGACCAGTTCGACGTCGGTGTCGGGGTCGAGGCCACCCAGGGCCAGCCAGTCGCGCAGCTGGTAGTGGTGGCTGGAGAAGGGATGCACCATGGCCAGCCGTGGGCGTGTGGTGCCGCGCCGGCGCAGCCGTTCGGCGAAGTCGCGGGCGTTGACGGCCGGGTCGCGGCCGCCGGGGGAGTCGTCCAGGGGCGCGGCCATGCCCTCCGACCAGTAGGGGGACAGCACCAGCGTATTGCCGTGGCGGCCAAGTACCAGCGGCGCCAGGACGTCGCAGGGCGTGCCGGAGGCGCCGAGGCTCATGGCCAGCGGCAGCGGGGCCAGCAGCTGGGCACCGTCGAGCAGCCCGGCGGCGAGCTTGTCGCGCAGGGTCGACCAGGCGCTCTCCCGCGACAGCGTGACCTCGAGCCCCTCGGCGGCGAAGAAGCCGCCTTCCCGGGCGACGATCGGCAGGGCGGCGTCCAGCAGTGGCACGATGCCCAGGGTCAGGCGGGAAAGCTCGGGGGCTTGGGACATGCTCATAGGCCTTTCTCCAGTCCTTCGAGGATATCGATCACGTTGCCGGCCACCTCGCCGATGCGCTGGCCCCGGTCCATGGCCAGCTTGCGCAGCGTCTGATAGGCCTGGGGCTCGTCGCAGTCCTGGTGCTTCATCAGCATTCCCTTGGCCTTCTCGATGCGCTTGCGGTCGGCCAGCTGGGTGCGGGTGCGGTCGAGCTCCTGGCGCATCGACTGGAAGGCGTCGAAGCGGGCCACGGCGACCTCGAGGATCGCCCGGACCCGGGTCGGCACCAGGCCGTCGACGACGTAGGCGCTGACGCCGGCCTTGAGGGCGGCCTGCATGGAGTCGGGGTCGTGCTGGTCGGCGAAGAACACCACCGGCCGCGGGTTCTGGCGGTGCAGCTGCGACATGCTGTCGAGGGTGTCGCGGTCGGGGGATTCCATGTCGATGATCACCACGTCGGGGGCGTGGCGCTCGACCATGTCGTTGAGGCTGGCCGGGCTCTGCAGGTGGCAGATCACTTCGTGCCCCTCCTGGCCGAGGGCCTCCTCGACCATGGCGGCGCGGACGCTCTCGTCGTCGACCAGCAGGATTCGCAAGGGCTGGGGCATGGCATAGGGCTCGTGATGGCGGAAACGGTCAACCCTGGTCATGCAAGAGACGTTCCAGCATCTGCGTCGCCAATGCCCGGGCGGCGAGGCGTCCTCGTTGTGTCGAATCCTGCACCATGAGGGCGCGGAGTGCGGTGGAAAACGCGGCAGTCTGGTGCAGGCGACGTCGATACCCCGGACGCGCCGGTCTGAGAAGCGGCGCTTTTCGTCCGTCTGGCACACCGATTGCTTCTATCGGGGAAAGAGACTCCCGGATCGCCATGGCGGCGATCCACGGCAACGACGCCCACCCCCGCGCTTACCCGGCGCGGCGGTGGGCGTCGTCGTTTCGGGACCTGCGATCGCGATCGAGGAGAGCACCATGCAACAGGCGCGCACCACTTGCCCCTACTGCGGCGTCGGCTGCGGCGTGACCGCCGACATCGAGGGCGGACGAATCACCGACGTGGAGGGCGACGGCGACCACCCGGCCAACCACGGGCGGTTGTGCGTCAAGGGGGCGGCGCTGGCCGAGACCCTGGGCGATCATGGCCGCCTGACGCGGCCACGGGTCGATGGCGTCGAGGTCGACTGGGACACCGCGCTCGATGCGGTGGCCAGCCGCCTCCAGGCCACCCGAGCATCCGCCGGCGATCACGCCGTGGCGGCCTATCTCTCCGGCCAGCTGCTGACCGAGGACTATTACGTCGCCAACAAGCTGTTCAAGGGCTTTCTCGGCACGCCGCACCTGGATACCAACTCGCGGCTGTGCATGGCCTCGGCGGTGGCCGCCTACAAGCGTTCGCTGGGCGCCGATGCCGTGCCCTGCAGCTACGAGGACCTGGAGGAGGCCGAGCTGGTGGTACTGGTGGGCTCCAACCTGGCCTGGAACCACCCGGTGCTCTACCAGCGGCTGCGCACCGCCAAGAGCCGCAACCCGCTGATGCGGGTGGTTGTGATCGACCCGCGGGTCACCGACAGCTGCGAGATCGCCGACCTGTATCTGGGACTCAGGCCCGGCACTGATGCCCGGCTGTTCACCGGCCTGCTGGCGTGGATGGCCGACAAGGGCCGGCTCGACGACGTCTATCTGGTGCAGCATACCGCCGGGCTCGACGAGGCCCTGGCCGCGGCCCGCGAGGACGACGTGTCCATCTCGGCCATCGCCGCCGACTGCGACGTCGACGCCGAGCGCCTGGAGACCTTCTTCTACTGGTTCGCCAGCCAGCTGCACGTGGTGACCCTCTATTCCCAGGGCATCAACCAGTCGTCCAGCGGCACCGACAAGTGCCAGGCGATCATCAACTGCCACCTGGCCGGCGGCAAGATCGGCCTGCCCGGCGCCGGGCCCTTCTCGATCACCGGCCAGCCCAACGCCATGGGCGGCCGCGAGGTGGGCGGGCTGGCCAACCAGCTCGCCGCCCACATGGACTACGACTCGGTCGGCGCCCCCGACCGCGTGACGCGCTTCTGGGCCACCGAGCATCTGACGCCGAGCCTGCCCGAGGCGCCGGGGCACAAGGCGGTGGCGCTGTTCGAGGCCATCGAGCGCGGCGAGATCCAGGCGCTGTGGGTGATGGCCACCAACCCGGCGGTCAGCCTGCCCGACGCCAATCGGGTGCGGGCGGCGCTCGAGAAGTGCCCGCTGGTGATCGTCTCCGAATGCATGGCCGACACCGACCTGCTGCCCTATGCCGATATCGTGCTGCCGGCGTCGTCGTGGTCGGAGAAGGATGGCACCATGACCAACTCCGAGCGGCGCATCTCGCGCCAGCGCGGCATGCTGCCGCCGCCCGGGGAGGCGCGCCACGACTGGTGGATCGTCTGCGAGGCGGCGCGCCGGCTGGGCTTCGGCGAGGCCTTCGACTACAGCCACCCCGGCGATATCTTCGCCGAGCACGCGCGGCTCTCCGGCTTCGAGAACGCCCCCGGCGTCCCGGGCAGCGAGGCGCGGCTGTTCGACATCTCGGCGCTGGCGGAGCTCGACCGCGCCGGTTATGACGCCCTGGCGCCGATCCAGTGGCCGGTGACCGCCGCATCGCCCCGTGGCACCGCACGGCTGTTCGAGGACGGCCGCTTCGCCACCGCGGACGGCCGGGCACGACTGCTGCCGGTGCGACCGCGCGGCCCCGAGCAGGCGCTCAGCGCCGAGCGCCCGCTGCGCCTCAACACCGGCCGGGTGCGCGACCAGTGGCACACCATGACCCGCACCGCCCGGGCGCCGCGGCTGATGAATCACCGCGCCGAGCCCTTCATCGAGATCACTCCGGAAGACGCGGCGGCGTTCGGCGTGGGCGACCAGCAGCTGGCGAAGCTGACCGGCGCCGGCGGCGAGTATAGCGCCCGGGTAAGACTGACCAAGGGCCAGCGCCGCGGCGAGGCCTTCGTGCCCATGCACTGGACCGACCGCTTCAGCGGCGCGGCGCGCACCGGCAGCCTGCTCGCCGCCCATCTCGACCCGATCTCCGGCCAGCCTGAATCGAAGCACGGCGCGGTGAGCCTGGCGCCGCTGGCGGTGGGCTGGGAGGCGACCCTGCTGATCGCCCCCGGCGAATCCGGCGAGGCCGGCGACTTCGAGGGCCGCGACGACGGCGCCTACTGGGCGCGCATCCCGCTGGCCCACTGCCAGCGCTGGCAGCTGGCCGGGGGCGAGCCTGGCGACCAGAGAGACTGGCTGGCCTGGGCACGCCACTGGCTGCCTACGGCGCCGACCCTGTGGAGCGACGATCCGGCCGGCGGCCGGCTGCGCGCCGCGGGCCTCGAGGGCGGCCGGCTGCGCTGGTGGCTGATGGTGGCGCCGCCCGCCGAACTGCCGGGTCTGGCCTGGCTCGACGCGCGCTTCGCCGAGGACGCGCTCGAGGGCGACGCGCGCCGTCGGCTGCTGGCCGGCTGCGACGCCGGCGAGGCCGATGTCGGCCCGCTGGTGTGCAGCTGCCATCAGGTGGGCCAGACGACCATCGTCGAGGCCATCCGCGCCGGCGACGCCAGCGTCGAGGCGCTGGGTGCGCGGCTCGCCTGCGGCACCCAGTGCGGCAGCTGCATTCCCGAGCTCAAGTCGCTGCTAGAGGAGCATGCTTCGGACACCGTCGACGCCGGCGCCGATACCGATTCCCAGACGCCCGATGCCAATACACAAGAGGAGAGTGGCCATGCGCGCTCCGAGCAAGCCAAGACCCCCGTTCGCGTCGCCTGACGCCCTGCGCCGCGGTTTCTCTGCCCTGGCACGGCTGGGTTCGGCTAGGTTGGGGCTGGGCCTGTCGCCCCGCTGGAGGTCCGGTCGCGTCGGCGAAGCGGAGGATGATGCCGCGCGTCTCTCGCTGCGCGGCGAGTGTCGCCCCGGGCGGGTCTATCTGGTCGGCGCCGGCAGCGGCGACGTCGAGCTGCTGACGCTGAAGGCCGCGCGGCTGCTGGCTCAGGCCGATGCCGTGGTCTACGACCGGCTGGTCGGCAAGGAGGTGCTGGCGCTGATTCCCGCCGGCCGCGAGCGCTACTATGTCGGCAAGGCCAGCGGCCACCACAGCGTGCCCCAGGACGAGATCGGCGCGCTGCTGGTGACGCTGGCGGGGCAGGGCAAGTCGGTGGTGCGTCTCAAGGGCGGCGATCCCGGGGTGTTCGGCCGCATGGGCGAGGAGCTCGCCGCCCTGGCCGAGGCCGGCGTCTCGGCGGAGATCGTCCCCGGCATCACCGCCGCCTCGGCGGCCTGCGCCTCGATGGGCATCCCGCTGACCGATCGCGCCCATGCCCAGCAGCTGCGCTTCATCACCGCGCAGCTGTGCCGCGAGGGCGGGGCGCCGGATTGGCAGGCGCTGGCCCGCCGCGACGAGACCCTGGTGTTCTACATGGGCCTGGCCAAGGTCGAGGCGATCTGCGCCGGGCTGCGTGGCGCGGGGCTGCCCGACGACTGGCCGATCATGCTGGTGGCCAACGCCAGCCAGCCCGAGCAGGCCGCGCTGGTCGGCACCCTGGGCGACATGCCGGCGCGCCTCGCCGAGACGCCGCTGCCGTCCCCCTGCCTGATCGTGGTGGGCAGCGTGGTGCGCATGGCCGATTGGACGCCGGCCCCGTGGCCGCCGGCGTGGGCCTCGCCGCTGGCCCAGCGTGCGTCATCTTCCTGTCACGCCCGTGGCGCATCATCCCGAGTCTGACTCGATGCCGACGATGCGGTGCAGGAAGGCGTCTCATCGTCGGCCGGATAAGAAGACGTCTGACCGTGAGGAGACCAGGATGAGCAAGGAAATCGAAGATCATCGCCTGTTGAACCCGAGCAGCAACGAGCCGTTCTCCTCGGTGCTGGAGAAGCATGTCTCGCGCCGTCGCGTGATGCAGGGCGGACTCGGCATGGCGGCCATGGCGATGCTGGGCGGCTTCGGCATGGGCGGTCTGGCCGGGCGTGCCGAGGCCGCGGGCGCCGAGAAGACGCCGCTGTCGCTGGCCTTCGAGGCCATTCGTGGTTCACGTACCGACGCCGTGGTCGTGCCGGCCGGCTATACCGCTCAGGTGCTGATTCCCTGGGGGACGCCGCTCAACGGCCAGGCCCCGGCCTGGCGCGAGGACCTGGCCTTTACCGCCGACATCCAGGCCAACAGCGTCGGCATGCACCACGACGGCATGCACCACTTCGCCCTGGACGAGGGCTCTGCCTCGCGCCGCTTCCTGCTGGCGATGAACAACGAGTACATCGACCAGGCCGCCCTCTGGGCGCCCAAGGGCGGGCCCACCAACGCCGAGCAAGGCAAGCGTCCGGCCGAGGAGGTGCGCACCGAGATCAACGCCCATGGCGTGACCGTGGTCGAGCTGCAGAAGATGGACGGCGGTCGCTGGGGCCACGTGGCGGATTCCTCCTATAACCGCCGCTATACCAGCGCCACCGAGATGGCGCTGAGTGGCCCGGTGGCGGGCAGCGACTACGTCAAGACCAAGTACTCCCCTGACGGCACCCTGACGCGCGGTACCAACAACAACTGCGCCAACGGCTATACCCCCTGGGGGACCTACCTGACCTGCGAGGAGAACTGGCCGGGCTACTTCATCAAGGATGCCGACCGCCAGCTCGACGACGATCGCCTCGGGATTTCCACCGGGCGTGGCCGCTACGGCTGGGAAACCGCCGCCGGCGATGCCAGCGAGCGCAACGACGAGTTCGCTCGCTTCAATGCCACCCCGACGGGCGACTCGGCCCTCGACGACTATCGCAACGAGCCGCGCACCTTCGGCTACATCGTCGAGATCGATCCCTACACCGGCGAACGCGCCGTCAAGCGCACCGCCCTGGGGCGCTTCCGTCACGAGGGCTGCTGGCCGGGCAAGCTGGTCGCCGGCGAGCCAGTGGTGTTCTACACCGGTCACGACTCGCGCAACGAGTACATCTACAAGTTCGTCTCCGAGGCCCTCTGGGACCCGGCGGATGCCAACCGCCCGGGCGCCGACGTCGATCGCCTGGCGCTCGGCGCCAAGTACATGGACGCGGGCACCCTCTACGTGGCCCGCTTCGATGCCGACGGCTCCGGCGAGTGGTTGCCGCTGACCCCGGACGCCGAGACCCGCGACGGGCGCACCCTCGCCGAGGCCCTGGGCCTGGCCGCGGACGATCAGGCCGGCGTGATCATCCACACCTGCGACGCCGCCGACCTGATGGGCGCCACGCCCATGGACCGCCCGGAGTGGGGCGCGGTGGACCCGGCCTCCGGCGAGGTCTACATGACCCTGACCAACAACTCCCAGCGCACCGAGGAAGGTACTGCCGCGACCTACACCAACGACGGCGACGATATTCAGGAAACGGGTGTGGGCTATGCCACGGCGCCGACCAACGCCGCCAATCCGCGGGCCGAGAACGAGGGCGGCCAGGTGATTCGCTGGCGCGAGCATGCCGGCTCGACGCGCTTCGACTGGGAGGTGTTCGTGTTCGGCGCGGCGGCCGGCGATGCCGATAACCTCTCCGGGCTGACCGAGCTCAACCAGTTCGCCAGCCCCGACGGTCTGCACTACGACGATCGCGGCGACGGCCAGGGCATCCTGTGGATCGAGACCGACAACGGCTACACCAACGTGACGGAGTACACCAACGACCAGGTGCTGGCGGTGGTGCCCCAGAACGTCAGCCAGGCCGAGGGCGATGCCTCGGTGGTCGGCGGCGGTGACCAGGCCCGGCTCAAGCGCTTCGCGGTCGGTCCCAACGGCTGCGAGGTGACCGGCATCTGCTTCACGCCGGACAAGACGGCGATGTTCATCAACATCCAGCACCCCGGGAACTGGCCGGCCGGCGATGACGCCACCGCCGAGACCCAGGGCAGCGTGCGGCCGCGGGCCTCCACGGTGGTGATCCAGCGCGAGGACGGTGGCCGCATCGGCGTCTGATCGCGCCGCCTCTTCCATGCCCCTTTCCTTGTCCCAATGCGAAGCGCCCCCGGCATCTGCCGGGGGCGCTTCGTTTCGTCGAGCAGGCGGCTGGGGCCGAAACCTAGCCGAGGCACGGCTTCAGTCGTCGCCTCGCTCGAAGGCCTCGAACACCTCGCGACCGGTGAGGTCGCGGGTGTCGTTGGCGAAGGCGTACCAGGGGGGCTTCTCGTCGATGAAGATCTGGCTGTCGAAGGTCCAGGCCTGGCCTACATCGACCAGCCCCGCCGGCACCGCATAGTGCTCGCCGGTCTTGAGGCGATAGAACAGATGCGTGCCGCAGTGGCGGCAGAAGGCGCGTTCGGCCCAGTCCGAGGAGGCGAAGACGGTGACGTTGTCCTCGCCCTCGAGATGGACGCTCGAGACTGATTCCAGCGCCAGCAGCGGCCCGCCGCCCCAGGTGCGACACATCTGGCAGTGGCAGGCGCCGATGTTCTGGCGCGAGGCCTGCACCTCGAGGGCCACGGCGCCGCACAGGCAGCTTCCGGTCAGGGTCATGGCGTCGTGCATGGCATGCCTCCTCGGGCCGGCTCAGCCCTTGAGATGGGCCAGGATGGCGTCGGCGCTGCTGGCCTCGATCACGCCCTTCTGGGTGTCGACGCCCAGATATTCCACCACGCCGTCGTTGGCGACCAGCGCGAAGCGCTTGCTGCGCGTGCCCATGCCGCCGCCGCTGGCGTCCATGTCGAGGCCCAGGGCGCGGGTGAACTCGGCGTTGCCGTCGGCCAGCATGGTCATCGCCTGGGCGTTCTGGTCCTTCTGCCAGGCATCCATCACGAAGGCGTCATTGACCGCCATGCAGGCGATGGCATCGGCGCCGGCGGCGAGGATGTCATCGGCGTGCACCACGAAGCCCGGCATGTGGGTGTTGGAGCAGCCCGGGGTGAAGGCGCCGGGCACGGCGAACAGCACGACCTTGCGGCCGGCGAAGAAGTCGCCGATGGCGAGGTCCTCGGGGCCCTTGGGACCGTTGGTCTTGATCGTGACGTCGGGGAGGCGGTCACCGGTGGCGATCGTCATGGGGTAGCTCCTTGTGATGAGGGGAAATCGGGATCACGCGTCGGACAGCGGCGGCGTGGGGCGAACCAGGATCTCGTTGACGTCCACGTGTGCCGGCTGGCCGAGTGCATAGAGCGCGGCCGCCGCGATATCGCGGGCCGCCAGGGCATGCTCGGGGGGCTCGTCGAAGAAGGGCGTGTCGACCATGCCCGGCTCGATCAGGGTCACGCGAATGCCGCTGCCACGCAACTCTTCCCGCAGGTTATAGCCGAGACCTGTCACCGCCCACTTGGTGGCGCCGTACATCGAGCCTGGGATGGTGGCGCGACCCGCGGCCGAGCCGGTGAGCAGCATGTGGCCGCGCGTCCTTCGCAGCGCCGGCAGGGTGGCCTGCACGGTGAGCCCCAGGCCATAGACGTTGGTCAGCAGCATCTCTCGCCAGGCCTCGTGATCGGCGCCGCTGAAGCCGCCGGGCGAGCCGCCGCGGCCGGCATTGGCGAAGACTGCGTCGAGGCGTCCGAAGCGCTCGAGGATCTGTTCCACCATGGCCTGCTGGGCGGCCATGTCGGTCACGTCCAGGGCCACGCTCAGCACGTTCTCCGGCCCCAGCTCCTGGGTCAGGGGCTCGAGGCGCTCGCGCGCCCGGGCCGTCAGCACCAGCTTGTAGCCCTCGCGCGATGCCGCGCGGGCCGTGGCCGCACCGATGCCGCTGGAGGCGCCGGTGATCAACAGTACCTGTTCCATTCCGCTCTCCTTGCCGGGGCACAGTGTCTTCCAGAATGGCCATATCCCTCGGGGTCTGCAAACCCGTGGCCTGCCAACGATGATGCCCCCGTCGCGGAACGACGGGGGCGCCGGCGGGACGAGACAGGGCTCAGCGCAGCGACAGCGCGCCTTCTTCCGCACCGCTGGCGGCCTCGCGGTAGGCGGCCTGTTCCTCGGCCTCGACCTCGGGCGAGAAGCGCACCACCAGGGCGCACAGGGAGGCGAGGATCACGGCGATGCCGAGATAGAACAGCCCCTGCTGGTAGGAGAGCGACTCGGCGCGGAACAGGAAACCGGCGGCGACCGCTCCGGCGTTGCCGCCGGCGCCGACGATGCCTGCCACCGCGCCCAGCGCCTTCTTGTTGATGAAGGGCACCACGCCGAAGGTCGCGCCCTCGGCCATCTGCACGAACAGGCTGAACACCAGCATGATGCCGATAGCCAGCGCCAGCACATGCATCTGCGAGAAGAACATCAGTGCCACGCCTTCGCACAGCATGGCGATGAACAGCCAGCGGACCCGGCCCTTGAGCCCGCCCTGGCGGGCGAACAGGTCGGAGAAGATGCCGCCCAGGGTGCGCGCGAAGAGATTCATCAGCCCGAACAGGCCGGCGATCATGCCGGCGGTGGCCAGGCTCAGGTCGAAGTTGTCGAAGTAATAGATGGCGGCGATGTTGTTGATGGTCAGCTCGACGCCGAAGCAGGCGGCGTAGACCACGAACAGGGCCCAGACGCGCACGTCCTTGGCGGCGGCCTTGAAGCTGGCGCCCATGCCGTGCTCGCCGCTGGCCGGCGGCAGCTCGCCGCGGGCGCGCAGCTCATCGAAGTTGCCGTCCGGGGCATCCTGGGTGAAGCGGTAGTAGGCGATGCCGGTGAGCAGCATCACGATCCCCGGCACGACCATCGCCAGGCGCCAGCCGAGGGTCTCGCTGACGCCGAGCATCAGGATGCCGGAGAAGATCAGCGGCATCACGATCTGGGTGGTGCCGCCGCCGAGGTTGCCCCAGCCGGCGGAGGTGGCGTTGGCGGTGCCCACCACGTTGGGGGCGAACATCACCGAGGTGTGGTACTGGGTGATCACGAAGGAGGCGCCGATGGCGCCGATGGCCAGGCGCGCCAGCAGGAAGGTCTCGAAGCTGTCGGCCAGGCCGATGCTCATCACCGGCAGCGCCCCCAGGCACAGCAGCCAGGTATAGGCGCGGCGCGGGCCGATGCGGTCGCACAGTACGCCGATGACCAGGCGCACCACGATGGTGATGGCCACCGAGGCGATGATGGTGTTGCCGATCTGGGTCTTGGTCAGCCCGAGGTCGTCTCGCACCACCGCCATCAGCGGGGCGATGCCGAACCAGCCGAAGAAGCAGAGGTGGAAGGCGAACCACGAGAAGTGGAAGGCACGCATCTGCGGCATCTTCCCGTTGAGCAGACGGATCCTGTTGGCCTTGTTGCGGATTTCCATGGGGGTACCTCGTCGAATGACGTTCGAACACGCGATCTCTTGGGCCTTCGCCGTTGAAGGTCGGGTCCGACGCACTCGTACCCCGAGGGGCCTGGTCCACGTCTGGCGCTTACTGCCGATACTTATGCATAAGCATTGCCAGGGTGTCGGGAATTCCGCTTATTCAGCACGTTAGATATTTTTCCGGGAGAGCGGGGGGCGCCGAGGACGGCGCGGTATGGCGCATGACCGGGCCGGTCTGGCCCGGTCATGCGCCGATGTGGTGCTTGTGGCAGCGAGACGTGGCTGGGAGACGTCAGCGCGTCACGGACGCCAGCTGACGGTCGTCTCGGGGGCAGCGCAGGAAGGCCGAGTCGGCCAGCCACTCGGGATCGGGGTAGTAGGTGAAGAGGTACTGGCTTTCCTTGAGGCTGTCGATCAGCGGTACGGCGATCTCCTCGCGCACCGCCGGACAGCCGTGGCTGCGCCCCAGGCGGCCGGTGCGCTCGATGAATGCCTCGCTGACGTAGTCGGCGCCGTGCATGACGATGGCGCGCTGGAAGGCCTGGTCGTTGATGCCGGGCTCCAGGCCCTCGAGGCGCAGCGAGTAGCCGTTGCTGCCCTCGTAGCTGTTGAGGGTGCGGAACAGGCCGATGCTCGATTGATGGCTCTCCGGCACGTTGGAGAACTCGCTGGCCATGGCGTCACCGGAGCCCTGGCCGTGAGAGACCAGCTCGCGGAACATCAGCCGGTCTCGGACCAGGTCGAAGACCCACAGCCGCTGCTCGGTGGAGGGCAGCGAGAAGTCGATCACCGCCAGCCGCTCGGCGCCGGGATCGGCGCAGGAGAGGGCCTGGGCCGCCAGGCGCAGGACCTGCGGGTCGGCGGTGGGGGCGAGGTGCGTCAGGCGGTTCGCCAGCGGGGAAGGCGGTGCCAGCGGCGTGATCGCCCGGGAGAGGAAGTCCCGCGCCGAGGCGGGCGTGGCCAGCAGCAGGGCGGCGGCCAGCAGCGGGGCCAGGCGTCGGCCCCTTGAACGCGGCAAGGGCATACGGCGTCTCATGTCGTAAGGTGAAAGCTCATCTGTCGGTGTTCGGGGCCTCGCCGATCGGTCTTGTCGGGCGTAGAGGCGTCAGTTTGTCGTATTATGGACAAGGCGGTCAGGAAGACCAGTCTCGTCAGCCGAATGCCAGGAGGCCATATCATGCGAGTCGCGAACGTCCTACCACGATATCTGCGCCGAGGCGGCATGATCATGCTGGTGGCGTTGTTGCCGATCACGGCGAACGCGGAGACGGCGTCGGAGGCTGACGCCGATGCCGTCGACGAGTCGGCCGCCCCGGCGTCTCTACTGGACGAGCGTCTCGAAGCGGCTTCGCCGCGGCTGGCGCGTTTCTATGCGCTGCACGGCGGGCTGCCAGTCTGGCAAGATCGTGCGGCGGTGACCACCCTGGTCGAGCTGCTCGAGGCCCTGGAGGGCGACGGTCTCGACCCCGCCGACTACCGCCCCGAGCGCCTGGCGCGCGAGGCCGAGGCCGCGCTCGACCCGGCGGCCTCGGAGGCTGCCCGGGTGCGCTTCGATCTGGACGCCAGCCGCACCCTGCTCGACGCCCTGACCCAGCTGCAGCGTGGGCGCCTCGACCCGCGCGATGTCTACCCCGACTGGGAGATTCCGGTGGCCCCGCCGCGCCTGGACCTGGTCGGCATCGAACGGGCCATCGCCGATGGCGACGTGGAGACGGCGCTGGCCCTGGCGCGCCCCGAAGGGGAGGAGTACGCCGGCCTCAAGCGGGCGCTGACGCGCTATCGCCATATCGCCGGGCTGGGCGGCTGGCCGATGCTGCCGGCGCGCCAGGCGCCGCTGCGTCCGGGCCACGTCGACGAGGACGTGGCCCTGCTGCGCCGACGCCTGGCGATGATCGGCGAGCTCGAGGTGATGGCCGCCGATGTCACGCACTATCTGCCCAACCATCCCGACATCGCCCTGGAGTCGCCGGGCCAGCATCGCTACGACGATACCCTGGCGGCGGCGGTGAGGCGTTTCCAGCGCCGGCACATGCTGGCGGAGGACGGCGTGATCGGGCCGAATACCCGGGCGGCGCTCAACGTGCCGGCCCGGGTGCGGATCGAGGCCCTGCGTGCCAATCTGGAGCGGGCCCGCTGGCTCTCCGGCGAGCGCTCCGGGTGGCGGCTGGAGGTCGATCTGGCCGGACAGCGTCTCGACTACCATCGCCCGAATGGCGAGCGCTGGGGCGCGCGGGTCATCGTCGGCCAGCCCGGCCGCGCCTCGCCGGTGCTGCGCTCCGAGATCACCTACCTGACCCTGAACCCCACCTGGACGGTGCCACCGACCATCATGCGCGAGGACGTGCTGCCCGCGGTGCGTCGGGACCTCGACTATCTGGCCGAGCACGACATGGAGGCGATCGATCCGCAGGGCCGACGCCTGGACCCCGAGGCCATCGACTGGCAGCGGCCGGGCGCGGTGATGCTGCGCCAGCGCGCCGGCCCGCGCAACCCGCTCGGACGGCTGGTGCTGCGTTTCCCCAACGACCATCTGGTCTATCTGCACGATACGCCGGCCCGGGGGCTCTTCCATCGCCCGCAGCGGGCGCTGAGCTCCGGCTGCATCCGCGTGGAAGGCGTCGCCGACCTGACCCGGCTGCTGATCGCCGACAGCCGCTCCGCGATCGACCTTGGCGGGCTGCTCGCCACCGGCGAGACCCGCAATGTCTCCCTGGCCCGGCCGGTGCCGCTGGCCCTCCACTACCGGACCGCCCAGGGCGACGCGAGCGGCCTGGCGAGCTTCCGGCCGGACATCTACGATCGCGACCCGGCGCTGATCGCCGCTCTGGCCGGGCCGCCGACGGCACGGCGAGTCGTCGATCCGTCAGACCGCTGATCCGCGATGCCAGTCGGCGGCGGTGCGGCGCAGGATCTCGCAGAAGCCACTGACTGGCTCGCCCTGGAACGTATCCTTGCGGGTCAGTAGGCCGAAGGGGGCCAGGGCGCGTCCCAACGACAGCGGCAGGGGGGTGATCAGGCCTGCATCGAGGTGGTCGCGCAGCACGGTTTCCGCCATCACCATCAGGCAGTCGCTCTGCTGCACCAGCTGCAGGGCGGCGAAGATCGAGCCGCACTCGATGATGTCGCGGGGCGAGACCAGCCCCGCCGACTCGAACTCCTTCTCCAGCGCCTGGCGGGCCGGCGTGGCCATGGGCTGCAATAGCCAGGGCCATTCCTCCAGCAGTTGTGCCAGCGGCGGCAGCGGTGCTTGGCACAGCGGATGATCGCGACGCACCACGGTGACCAGGGTCTCGTTACCCAGCGGTTCGAAGTCGAACTGGTTGTGCTGGATAGAGGTAGCGTAGCGGGCGATGGCGATGTCGATCTTGCCCTGTTCGAGCAGCTCGACGAGCTGGTCGCTGGTCTCGCCCATCAGGCGGATCTGCAGCATCGGGCGCTCGCGCTTCAGCTGGATCACCGCCTGGGCGACCAGATCGGGGGCCGCGCCCATGATGGTGCCCACGGTCAACTGGCCGCGGCCGCCGAGCTGGTAGCGGTGGATCTCCTCGGCGCAGCGGTCGAGGCGGGTCAGGGCATTGTCGGCGAAGTCGATGAGCATCTCGCCCACGGTGGTGGGCGTCATGCCGCGCGCGGTGCGCTCGAACAGCCGGCAGCCGAACACCTTCTCGATCTCTCCCAGCATGCGCGTGGCCGCCGGCTGCGACATGTGCATGGCCGCCGAGGTCTGGTGCAGGTTGCGCAACCGCCCCAGCGTCGCCACCAGCAGCAGGTGTTTGTAGCGCAGGCGGCTCAATAGCGCCTGATAGCCCTCCATCGTGCGACCTCTTCGATACCTGGAAATTATGGAGTGTCACTCGTCTTTTCGGCTACGACATTGGTCGAATGCCGAATAAAGCGGAGTCTTGTGGCAATCAGCCTCAGCCAGCCTAGCATGCGGGCTACGGCTTTCCGATAACGAAAAGGTATCAAAAGGGCCGTGATTCTCATTGGTCGCCCTCGACACCCTTGGGTAGAACTTCCCCCAGCACCTACTTGCGTCCAACTCCAGAGGGGAAGCCCATGAGCGAGGTCACCATCAAGCAGGTTCGCGCCTACACCGTTCGCGGTGGCGGGGCGGACTACCACGACCAGGCCGAGGGCCACTGGATCGACTCCCAGATCGCCACGCCGATGAGCAAGTATCCGGAGTACCGCATGAATCGCCGTAGCTTCGGCCTCAACGTGCTCGGCACCCTGGTGGTGGAGCTGGAGGCCAGCGACGGGACCACCGGCTTCGCGGTGACCACCGGCGGCGAGATCGGTGCCTGGATCGTCGAGAAGCACCTGACGCGCTTCATCGAGGGTCAGCGGGTCACCGACATCGAGAAGATCTGGGACCAGATGTTCAATGCCACGCTGTTCTACGGCCGCAAGGGGGTGGTGATCAACACCATCTCCTGCGTCGACTTGGCGCTGTGGGACCTGCTGGGCAAGGTGCGCGGCGAGCCGGTGCACCAGTTGCTGGGCGGCCCGGTGCGCGACGAGCTGACCTTCTATGCCACCGGGGCGCGGCCCGATCTGGCCAAGGACATGGGCTTCATCGGCGGCAAGATGCCGCTGGTCCATGGCCCCGCCGAGGGCGAGGAGGGGCTCCGCCGCAACCTCGAGCACCTGGCCGAGATGCGCAGCGCCGTGGGCGATGACTTCTGGCTGATGTACGACTGCTGGATGAGTCTCGATGTGAACTACGCGACCCGCCTGGCCCAGGGCGCCCGGGAGTACGGCCTGAAGTGGATCGAGGAGGCGCTGCCGCCCGATGACTACTGGGGCTATGCCCAGCTCAAGCGGGACGTGCCCAAGGGCATGCTGGTCAACACCGGCGAGCACGAGGCGACGCGTTGGGGCTTCCGGTTGCTGATGGAGATGGACTGCTGCGACGTCATCCAGCCCGACGTCGGCTGGTGCGGGGGCATCACCGAGCTGATCAAGATCTCGGCGCTGGCGGATGCCCACAACAAGCTGGTGGTGCCGCACGGCTCCTCGGTCTACAGCTACCACTTCGTGATCACCCGCCACAACAGCCCCTTCGCCGAGTTCCTGATGATGGCGCCCAAGGCGGACGAGGTGGTGCCGATGTTCAATCCGCTGCTGCTCGACGAGCCGGTGCCCGAGAACGGCCGAATGGCGGCCTCGAAGCTCGACAAGCCCGGCTTCGGCGTGCGCCTGAACCCCGACTGCGAGCTGGCGCGGCCCTACACCCACTGAGCCGCCATGACAACGACGAGCAGGAGAGGACGACATGCCGATCCACGCCTTTCGCATGACCCTGCATCCCGGCCAGGAAGCCGAGTACCGGCGTCGGCATGATGCCCTGTGGCCGGAGCTCGCCGCGGCGCTGGGCGACGCCGGCATCGAGGACTATCGCATCTTCCTCGATGCCGAGACGCACCGACTGTTCGCCATCATGGTGCTGCGCGAGGATCACCGTGTCGAGTCGCTGCAGGCGCTGCCGGTGATGCGCCGCTGGTGGGACTACATGGCCGACATCATGGACACTCATGAGGACAACGCCCCCGTCAGCGTGCCGCTCGACGAGCTGTTCGCGTTCCGGCCCGGAGACCAATGATGCAAGTGATCGACCCCCATGTGCACTTCTGGGACCTCGCCCAGGGCAACCAGCCCTGGCTCGAGCATCCGTCTCCCAACCTGCTCGGTGACTACTCGCCCATGGCCCGTGACTATGGCCTGCGGGAGCTGCTGGCCGACGCCGGCGACATCGAGCTGCTCGGCGCCGTTCACGTCGAGGCCGATGCCGTCGATCCGCTGGCCGAGACCCGCTGGCTGGCCGGGCTGGCCGACGAGGGCACCGCGCCGGGGCTGCCCAACGCCCTGGTGGTGGGGGCCGACCTGTCCCGGCCGGACGCCGGCGAACGGCTCGCGGCCCAGTGTCTGGCGTCCGAGCGGGTGCGCGGCGTGCGCCAGATCCTCAACGTCCATGCCGACCCGCTGTATGACTATGTTGGCCGCCACTATATGGGCGAGTCGACCTGGCGCGACAACTTCGCCCTGCTGGCGCGTCATGAGCTGTCCTTCGACCTGCAGCTCTACCCGTCGCAGATGCCGCAGGCGGCGCGCCTGGCCGAAACCCATCCCGAGATCCCGCTGGTGATCAATCATGCCGGCATGTACGTGGATCGCCATGGAGTGGCCGGCTGGCGCGAGTGGCGCGACGGCCTGCGCCGGCTGGCTGAGCACGATCACGTCAGTCTCAAGCTCAGCGGTTTCGGCATGCTCGATCACCACTGGACGGAGGGCAGCATCCGCCCGCTGATCCTCGAGGCGCTCGATGCCTTCGGGGTGGAGCGCTGCATGTTCGCTTCCAACTTTCCGGTGGACGGCCTCTATGCCCGCTATCCGGCGATCTGGCGGGCCTATGCCGAGATCGTCGCCGATGGCTCGCCGGACGAGAAGCGGGCCCTGTTCGTGGACAACGCCCGACGCCTCTATCGCCTGTAGGAACGACAACCCCCTTGCATCCGGTTCTGTCCCCGAGGGGCGGGACCGGCCTCAACCGCCAGTTTCAGGAGCCCGTCATGCTGCTCAACGATAAATCCGTCATCATCACCGGCGCCTCACGTGGCATCGGGCGGGCCGCCGCCCTGGAGTGCGCCCGCCAGGGCGCCAACGTGGTCATCGGCTACAGCGGCAGCGCCTCCAGCCGTCCTGCCGTCGAGGAACTGATCGCCGAGATCGAGGCGCTGGGCCGCCGCGCCTGTGCCGTCGGTGCTCCGGCCGGCGATCCGGATACCGGCGACAGGCTCGTCGAGGCGGCGGTGGAGCACTTCGGCGGCGTCGACGTCTTCGTCAACAACGCCGGCATCTGCCCCTTCCACGCCTTTCTCGACATGCCGAAGGAACTCTACCTGGAGACGGTCAACACCAACCTCAACGGCGCCTTCTTCGCCGTTCAGGCGGCCGCCAACCAGATGAAGCGACAGGGGCGCGGTGGTGCGATCATCGCCGTGAGCTCGATCAGCGCCCTGGTGGGCGGCGGCATGCAGACGCATTACACGCCGACCAAGGCCGGCCTGCTGTCGCTGATGCAATCCTGCGCCATCGCCCTGGGGCCCTACGGCATCCGCTGCAACGCGCTGCTGCCCGGCACCATCGAGACCGACATCAACAAGGACGACCTGGCCGACGTCGAGAAGCGCGAGTACATGGCCAGCCGCACCCCGCTGGGGCGCCTGGGGCGCCCGGACGACTTGGCCGGGCCCATCGTCTTCCTGGCCTCCGACATGTCGCAGTACGTCACCGGCGCCTCGCTGCTGGTCGACGGCGGGATGTTCGTCAACCTGCAGTAAGCCTGTCGACACGTCTTACCTTTGCTCATTCGCTGGCCGCGCGCCGAGGACACCCGATGCAGATGCCCCCCAACGCTTTCAAGGCCGCCCTGACCCGGGCGGACACCCAGTTCGGCCTGTGGGCCGGTTTCGGCACCGGCTATGCCGCCGAGATCTGTGCCACCACCGGCTACGACTGGCTGCTGATCGACGGCGAACATGCCCCCAACAGCGTGCCGTCCGTCCTCGCCCAGCTGCAGGCCGTGGCGCCCTATGACACGTCGCCGGTGGTGCGGACCGTCAGCCAGGATCCCGCGCTGATCAAGCAACTGCTCGACATCGGGGCCCAGACCCTGATGGTGCCGATGGTCGAGAGCGCCGAGCAGGCCGAGGCGCTGGTGCGCGCCATGCGCTACCCGCCCCACGGCATCCGCGGCGTCGGCGGCGGCCTGGCGCGGGCGACACGCTGGGACGGGGTCGCCGACTACCTGGCCACCGCCCACGAGGAGCTGTGCCTGATCGTCCAGGTGGAGTCGCGGCTCGGCGTCGAGAACGCCGAGGCGATCGCCGCCGTGGAGGGCGTCGACGCGGTGTTCGTCGGTCCCGCCGACCTGTCCATCAACCTCGGTTATCCCGGTGATCCGGGGCATCCGGCGGTGCAGGAGCAGATCGCCCATGTCATTCGCGTGGGCCAGGCCGCCGGCAAGGCGGTGGGCATCCTGGCGCCCCAGGAGGACGACGCTCGCCACTACGCCTCTCAGGGCTGTCGTTTCATCGCCGTGGGCATCGACATCAGCCTGCTGCGCCAGGCCGCCATCGCCAACCTGGGACGCTACCGGGAGCAGGGCGAGGCCGCTGCGCCTTCGCGCCTGTACTGAGGCCGACACGCATCACATCCGCCAACAACGCCAACGGAGACTCCGTCATGTCCAGCCAGCAACCGGTCTACCAGAACTACATCAACGGCACCTTCGAGTCGGCCAGCGAGCACCTCGAGGTCCTCAACCCCGCGACCGGCGAGACGCTGTCGCGGGTACCCGAGTCGCGCGGTGAGGACGTCGAGCGTGCCCTGGCCGCGGCCCGTGGCGCCCAGAAGGCCTGGGCGGCCAGGCCCGCCGTCGAGCGCGCCGCCTACCTGCGCCAGATCGCCGCGAAGATACGCGAGGACGTGCCGCGCCTGGCGCGCATCATCACCCAGGAGCAGGGCAAGGTCACGGCGCTGGCCGAGACCGAGGTCAACTTCACCGCCGACTACCTCGACTACATGGCCGAATGGGCGCGGCGCATCGAGGGCGAGATCATCGAGAGCGATCGCCCCAACGAGAACATCTTCCTGTTCCGCAAGCCGCTCGGCGTGGTGGCCGGCATCCTGCCCTGGAACTTCCCGTTCTTCCTCATCGCCCGCAAGATGGCGCCGGCGCTGGTGACCGGCAACACCATCGTCATCAAGCCCAGCGAGGAAACCCCCAACAACTGCTTCGAGTTCGCCAGGCTGCTCGACACGGTCGGCCTGCCGGCGGGGGTGTTCAACGTGGTCAGCGGCAGCGGTGCCACCACCGGCAATGCCCTGACCGCCAGCCCCGAGGTCGACATGATCAGCTTCACCGGCAGCGTCACCACCGGTTCGCGGATCATGACCAGCGCCGCCGACAACATCACCAAGCTCAATCTCGAGCTGGGCGGCAAGGCGCCGGCCATCGTCCTCGACGATGCCGATATCGGCCAGGCGGTCCGAGCGATCCGTGGCTCGCGCATCATCAACAGCGGCCAGGTCTGCAACTGTGCCGAGCGGGTCTACGTGCAGCGCGGCGTCGCCGACGAGTTCATCGAACGCATGGCCAAGGCGATGGGGGCGACCACCTATGGCGATCCGCTGGCCCAGCCCGACGTCGAGATGGGCCCGCTGATCAACCAGGCAGGCCTCGACAAGGTCGGTGCCATGGTCAAGACCGCGCTGGCCGACGGCGCCGAGTTGGTCACCGGCGGCGGCCTCGGCGACCAACCCCGCGGCTACCACTACCAGCCCACCGTGCTGACCGGCTGCCGGCAGGACATGCAGATCATGCGCCAGGAGGTGTTCGGCCCGGTGCTGCCGATCCAGGTGGTCGAGGACATGGACGAGGCCATCGCCCTGGCCAACGACTCCGACTACGGCCTGACCTCGTCGATCTACACCCGGAACCTGGCCAGTGCCATGCGAGCCTGCCGCGAGATCGACTACGGCGAGACCTACATCAACCGCGAGAACTTCGAGGCCATGCAGGGCTTCCACGCCGGGGTGCGCAAGTCGGGCATCGGCGGTGCCGACGGCAAGCACGGCCTCTACGAGTACACCCACAGCCATGTGGTCTACCTCGAGACCTGAGGGCCCGCCTTCCCAACAATAACGAGAGGTGCACGCCATGAGTGACGACATGCAGGCGTCGGCGGCGGGGGAGACCCCCGCCGTCGGCGGCGAATACGAACGACATCCCGTCCCCGGCCAGGCGCGGATGGGCTTCAAGAGCTTTCTCGGCATGTACGCCGGCGAGCATACCGCCGGCACCGAGCTGATGATCGGGCCGCTGTTCGTGCTGGCGGGCGTGGCCGCCTTCGACGTGGTCATGGGGCTGCTGATCGGCAATGCCCTGGCGGTGCTGAGCTGGCTGCTGCTTACCGCACCCATCGCCACGCGAGTACGCCTGACGCTCTACTATCAGCTCGAGAAGATCGCCGGTCGCTATACCGTGATCCTCTACAACCTGGCCAACGGCCTGGCCTTCTGCTTCCTGGCCGGGGCCATGATCACGGTGTCCGCCACGGCCGTGGGGGTGTGGTTCGGCTTCCCGCTGCCGACGCTCTCGGATCTGATGCCCAACAGCGTCGGCTGGGTGCTGAGCGTGCTCGGTGTAGGCATCGTCATCACCCTGGTGGCCGCTTACGGCTATCGTTTCGTCTCCTGGTTCGCCAATATCGCCGCACCCTGGATGGTGCTGATCTTCCTGGGCTTCGGCATCGTCTCGCTGAAGTGGTTCATCGATGCCACGGGCACCGGGGGGGGATCTCCCGCCGACCTGTGGGCGCTGGCCGAGACGGCGATCTGGACCGGGGTGCAGGTGCCCGGGCAGCCGGATTTCTCGATCTGGCATGTGATCTTCTTCGCCTGGTTCGCCAACATGGCCATGCACGTCGGCATGTCCGACCTCTCGGTGCTGCGCTTCGCCCGCAAGAGCTGGTACAGCATCGCCTCGGCGGCGGGTATGTACGTCGGCCACTTCATGGCCTGGCTGGCCGCTTCCATGCTGTTCGCGTTCCAGATGTATGAGGCGGGGCTGACCTCCGACAGCGCCATGATCGCCGCGGCAGAGGCCGGGCAGATCCCCAATCCGTTGCCCGGGCCCCTGGCCGATCAGGCGTTGGGCGTTGCGGGACTGATCTGCGTGATCATCGCCGGTTGGACCACCGCCAACCCGACCATCTACCGCGCCGGGCTGGCCTTCCAGGCGGTGATTCCCCGGGTCTCCCGCTTCAAGGTGACCATCGGCACCGGCCTGTTGACCACCTTCGTGGCGATGTTCCCGGGCGTGGCGATGCAGCTGCTGGGGTTCGTGGCGCTCTATGGCCTGCTGCTGATGCCGATCGGCGCGGTGATCTTCATCGACTTCTGGGTGCTGCCGAAGCTGGGGCTCAAGAGCTTCTATGCCGAGTATGCCGGTCGCCGGATCACCTATCCGGTGCTAGGCACCTGGCTGATCACCCTGGCGATCTGCCTGTTCTTGGTGAAGTTCGCCGAGATCGAGATCTTCTTCGTCGCCCTGCCGGGCTGGTTCATCGCCGCGGCGCTGTTCATCGGCCTGAGCCTGATGGCTCAGCGATCGAGCGCTCACCCTGCCAGCGAGGGAATCCGGGTGGCCGGCAGCGCGTCTCCCATCGCCACGAACGCCTCGAGCAAGGAGTAACCCCATGCGCAAGCTGCTTCAGACCATCTCGATCGCGATGCCGGTATTGACCGTGTTGTTCCCCGTGCTCTACCTGGTCGACGCCATGGGTGAAACGGCGATGAAGTGGGCCATGCTGGTGGTCACGGTCGTCTGGTTCGCGGTCACGCCGCTGTGGATGGGCAGGGAAGACCACGCCGCCGCGGCCGGAGCGCCTACCGCAGAATAACCGCCCCGGGATCGCCGGCATCGCGGCACTTCCCGATCACTCGATACACGTTCTCATGCCCTCGCCAGTCCGGCGAGGGCGGGATTCCCTGTTGCCATGGGACGCCAATAACGCATCACTGGAGCACCACGGATATGGAAATATTGCATTTGGCGATCGCCATCGCCCTGATCCTGCTACTGATCCTTTACCTCAGGCTGAATGCCGCCATCAGCCTGATCATCGGCAGCCTTTATCTGGGGCTCGCCATGCAGCTGGGCATGACCGGCACGGTCGATGCCATCAGCAGTGGTTTCGGCGGCATCATGGCCGGAATCGGGCTACCGATCGGCTTCGGCGTGATCATCGGCCAGCTGATGAGCGACTCGGGCTCGGCCCACAAGATCGCCCACACTCTGGTGGCGAGTGCGCCGCGCAGTGCGGGGCTCTATGTGCTGGGGCTGACGGGCTTCCTGCTGTCGATCCCGGTATTCTTCGACGTCACCTTCGTGATCCTGGTACCGCTCGGGGTGGCATTGGCCCGAACGCTGGGCAAGCCGCTGCCTTATGCCATCGGTGCCCTGGTCATCGGGGCCGCGACGTCGCATACCATCGTGCCGCCCACGCCCAACCCTCTTGCCGCCGCCACGATCCTGGACTTCGATATCGGGGTCATGACCTTCGCCGGCCTGGGCGTTGGACTCATCACCTCGTTGATCGTGATGAAACTCTATTTCCTGCTGCTGGACTGCGGGATCTGGAATCAGCGCAAGGATGAGATGGGCGTGGCCCAGCAGGCGCCGGAAGACGACAGCCGTCGGGAGATCCCCGATATCCCGCTGTGGATGGCCCTCACGCCGGTGGCCCTGCCCATCCTGTTGATCCTCAGTGGCACCGTCTACGACTACTGTCAGCAACTGGGCCTGGTGGCGGGCGACGAACTGCCCGCGTTCATCGCCTTTCTGAGTGACCGTATCGTCGCCCTGATGGCCGGCGCCCTGGCGGCCTATGCGGTTGCGGCGCGAGACATGGGACGTCAGGCCCGGGACGATTCGGCCTCGCGCGGTCTGCAGACCGCCGGCGTCGTGTTGCTGGTCACCGGCGCGGGCGGCTCTCTGGGCAAGGTGATCGAGACCACCCAGATCGGCCAGATGCTGGTCGACAGCCTCTTCCAGGAGACCCAGTCGGCGCTCGGGATGGTCCTGCTGACCTACGCCCTTGCCGCCATTTTCCGCATCGCCCAGGGATCGGGGACCGTCGCCGGCATCACCGCCATGACCATCATGGCTGGCGCGGCATCGACGGGCGTCGTTGACCCGTTGTGGATCGCGCTGGCTGCCTTGTCCGGTGGCATCAGCATCGGCCACGTCAACGACAGTGGCTTCTGGATCACCACCCAGCTTGCCGGTTTCAGCGTCCGCGGTGGCTTCAAGACCTACACCCTGGGCGAGGCGCTGGTCTCGCTGATGATCCTGGCGTTGACGCTGGTCGGCGCCACGCTCTGGTCTTGAGCCTGCCCGACCGTCGTCGAGCCCAGACTGGGGCGCAGAAGTGCTCCAGTCTGGGGCTCCCTTGGCGTCGCGTCAGGGGGCAATGACAAGACAGTGGCCGCCTCCACCTTCGATTACAGTCGGGCGAAGTCGGGTTGGAAGCGATTCAGGAAAGCCATGACGTCCTCGAGATCGACAAGCTCGACCTCATCCAGGATGACGTTGAGATTCGGCTTGCGAGGGGCCAGCCACTCGAACAGGAAGGCATAATCGAGCAAGCCCTGGCCGACGGCAGCGGGTCGTAGAGCGCCATCCGATATGCGAACGTCCTTGGCATGCATCACGGCAATTCTATCCCCCCATGAGTCGAGCGCCTCGCGGAAGATATCCCGCTGCCGTGCGTAGTTATCGATGGTGAGGAAGTTGACCGGATCGAAGATGATCTGCAGGTTGGGAGAATCCACGCTGTCCAGCAGTCGCGTCACGGTCTCGGGAGAGTAGACGGGGTGGTTGACCCCAGGCTCGATGCCGACGATCACGCCGAAGCATTCCGCCTCCTCGACCAGCTCCCTGACACTCTCGATGACCGCTTGCAAGGGAGCCTCGCGAAAATTGTCCTCGGTATAGACGATATCGGCATTGACGTTGCCGGTCTCCGTGCCCACGATGCCGCAGCCGAAGTCACGGGCGTGGCGCAGGTGTTCCTTGAAGCGAGTCAAGGCGCTGCGTCTCTCATCCGGGTCGGGATGAATGATATTGACATAACATCCCAGCACGGCGATCTGCACATCCTGGCGACGAAAGGCACTGGCGATACGATGAGCCAGGCCGGGGGTGAGGCTGCCGGGTGGGGTGGGAATGTCGAATGACTTGCTCGGCGCCAACTGGACCGAACCGAGCCCGCGTCGCGCGATGTCCGCGACCAGATCGTCAAGGGGCTGTGTCTCCAGATCGTGTGCCCTAATGCCAATGTTCACGTTTTCCTCCTGTTGGCTTGTGACTAGGTGGCTAGCGATGCCTGCGGTCGAAGTGAGCCCATACGTTGTCGCATCGACTGACGGCATTCTCGACAGCTATGCATGACTCAAAGTGAGCCCATGCCATGGAAAGTGACCGAGGGCTGCCGAGTGGAACGGGCCGCCCTCGGTCGTGGGGTTACTTGTCGCTCAACTCTTTGATCTGTTGATAGAGCGCATATTTCTCTGGCTCATCCTGAAGACGGTCGTACATCGGTTGAACGGCCTCCTGGAAGGGTGCAATATCGACGTCATTGATTTCGACGCCGAAGTCGTTGCGGATCCGATCACGCGCCGCCGCGACGGCCTCCGACCAGCGCTCGGTCTGGAACTCGGTCGATGCCTCGATAGCCTCCATGACGGCGGCACGCTGGGTATCCGACAGCCTGGAGAGAGTGTTGCTGTTGAACAGGATGATATCGGGAATACGGGTGTGACCATCCAGGGAGTAATGACCGACTACCTCGCCATGACGCGCCGTGGTAAGAGCGAATTCGTTGTTTTCGGCACCATCCAGAATGCCCTGCTGGAGGGCCGTATAAACTTCTTCCTGAGCCATCACGACAGGTGAGGCTCCCAGCAGCTCCATGGTGTCGACCGCGGTCTGGCTCTGCATCACCCGTATCTTCTTGCCCGCTAGATCCGAAACTTCATCGACCGGGGTCTCCGCGGTGTAGAAGTTGCGCTGGCCAGAGTCGTACCAGCCCACACCGACGAAGCCTTGGTCCTGGGTGGACTGATAGACGTCACCCATGATGGCCTCTCTCTTCATGACTCTGTAGAAGTGATCCTGGTCATCGAACAAGTAAGGCATGGAGAAGACCTCATAGAGAGGAGAGAAACTTCCCATCAGGCCCCCAGATACCTTGGTCATATCGATGGCGCCCGTCTGTAACATCTCGACCAGTTCGCTCTCTCCCCCAAGCTGGCTGTCCGGGAAATAAGTGACCGTGATAGAGCCATCCGATTTCTCCTCCACGAGTTCGCCGAACCTGGCCAAGGCATCCTTGACAGGTTGAGAGTTCTGAGAATAGGCCAGCTTGAGATTGACGTTGTCATCGGCCTGTGACGAGACGGACACCAGCGACAGGGTAGCGATGGCTGCAGCCAGGATGGTCTTGGCGTGATGTGGCGTGTTCATGGTCGACTCTTTGGTTTTGTCTTGTTGGTTCGAGCATCATTTCTCTCCAATCGAAGAGAAAATCAGAGATACGTTCTCATGTATTCGGAAAGGCATAGGATGGCCATGGCCTGTCCGTAGGGCATGGATGTCAGTGGGATATCCCGGTAGTAGTCAAGGTCGTCGCCCATGGCAGTGCCGAACGAGACCTGCGCTATCTCCCCGTCCTCATTGACGTTGTCGATTACCCCTTGAACGGCCTTTTCCGCCATTTCGTAGTAGGTGGCATCGAGGTATCTCATCCGAATACCCTTGAGGATGCCGTAGGCGAAACCGGCCGTGGCCGACGCCTCCTGATAAGAGGAGGGGTCATCGAGCAGTGTGTGCCAGAGACCAGAATCTTCTTGCCATGTGGCGAGCGATTCGACCTGTGATTCCAGGACCTGAATCAGGTAGCGACGAAAGGGATCTCGGGCCGGTAGATCGAGGAGCTCAAGGAACTCGGGGATGACGATGGTCAGCCAGCTATTGCCACGCGCCCAACGGGCTTTGGCGAAATTATGGTGACCGTCGAATGTCCAGCCATGGAACCAGGCTCCTGTCTCGCGATCCATCAGATACTGCACATGGATCAGGAACTGGTACTTTGCCTCCTCGACGTAGTCTTCACGGCCGAGCAGTCGTCCAATCTTGGCCAGGGGAAGCACGCTCATCATCAGGGTGTCATCCCACAGCTGCTGGTGGTTTTCGCTGTTGTAGACGACGTGTTGAAGGCCACCCTTGTCGGTGCGAGGCATATCATGCATGACCCAGTCGGCCCAGGCTTGCAGGTACGGCAACCACTCCTTGCGACCCGTTTCCTCGTATCGGTAGGCGAGGGTCAGAAATGGGCACACAGTATTGACGTTTTTGGTAGCCAAGCGCTCCTGGAACCGGTCATGGAACCAGTCGTCGATGATGGATAATGCCTCGGTGTCGCCGGTCTGCTCATAGTATCTGTAGATGCCATACAGGCCGATGCCATGAGTCCACTCCCAGCCGGCCCACCCCTTGGTATCGATCGTACGCCCATCGTCAAGGTGGAGCAGGAATTCTCCTGTGTCATCTTGGATGTTGACCAAGTTGTCGATGGTCCGCTTGATCAGTCTTTTTACGTCACCTTGACTGATGAAGCGTTCTTCCTGCCTGAGCAGTGGGCTATGGCTAACGCTGAATGTTTTCATGTCTTTCTCACGTATGGGTGTGGATTTGATGTGTTTCAAAGCCCCATGGCGCGGGGAAGGAACATCGTGATCGATGGGATGTAGGTGATCAGTAGCAGCGTCACCAGGATCACCAAATAGAATGGAAGAAGTGGGAGTAATAAATTTTCGACTTTTTCTTTGGCGATTCCGGCGCCGATGAAGAGTCCCGTTCCCACGGGTGGGGTGATGGTGCCGATGCAGAGGTTGAATACCATGATGATGCCGAAGTGTATCGGGTCGATGCCGATTGCCGAGGTGATCGGCAGCAGGATTGGCGTGAAGATCAATATCGCCGGCCCGATGTCCATGAAGCAGCCGATGATCAGCAACATGGCCGTGATGATTAGCAGGACGATGACCGGGTTGTCGGAGAGTCCAAGGATCGCGTCGCTCAGGGCGGCGGGTAGGCCGGTGATGGACATGGCGAACGACATCGCGGAGGACGCGGCGAGAAGAAACATGATGACGCCGGTAGTCTCGGTTGCCTTGATCAACGAGACCAGGAGGCCTCTGAGGTCGATGGTCCGATAGACGACCATCGTCAGAAACATGGTGTAGATGACCGAGATGGCCGATGCCTCGACCGCGGTGAAGATGCCGAAGACGATGCCGCCGATGATGATTGCGATCAGCATCAGACTGGGCATGGCCTGAGCGATAACCGCCTGCACCGAGCTATCCCGCAGGTTCAGCTTCGTCGTATAATTCCGGGACTTGGCGATCAGGTAGGCCACCAGGATACAACCACCACCCCATAGACAACCCGCGACGAGTCCCCCGGCAAAAAGGGCGGATATAGAGGTGCCACCGCTGGCCAGGGCGTAAAGAATGAAGGCGGTCGTCGGAGGAATTAACATGCCTGTCGGTGCCGAGGCGATATTGGCAGATGCCGAGAAGGGCCGGCTATAGCCTTCTTTCTCCCCCATGGGAACCATGACGCCACCGATGGATGTCGAGGCGGCGATTGCCGAGCCAGAGATGGCCCCGAACATCATGTTGCCCACGATATTGGTATGGGCCAGTGAGCCAGGAATTCTTCCACTAAACAACTTGGCGAAATTGACCAGTCTTAGGGCTATGCCACCATTATTCATCAGCACACCCGAGAGTATGAAGAAGGGCACCGCCAGCAAGGTGAAGCTGTCGAGGCTGGAGACCATCTTCTGTGCCGTGGTGAAGATGGCGACATCGACAGGAAGTGCCAGGAGAACCGTTACCGCTGATGAGGCAGCGATGCAGATTCCGATGGGAACTCCGGCGATCAGGAGTCCGAGAAACGATAAGATCAATACTAAACCGGCATCCAAGATCATGATTATTGACTCCTGGATAGGTGGCAGGCGTGAAAAAGATCAAGGCAGTTCATCAGGCAGTAAGTCACGATAATGGAGCCAGAAGCTGGTAGCGATAGATAGAGGAAACCTTTGGGTATTTCCAGCATGGGATAGATTTGGCTCATGGTGTTGGAGGCCGCCTGTGCACCGCCATATATCATCACCAAACCGGCGAACGCGATGAACAGGATCTCGATGGACATATCCAGAGTGGCTTTCCAGATTCCACTTAGCCTATCCGTCAGCAAGGTCAGGCTCACATGCTCACGTCGCCCCGCTACATACGCGATGGCGATCATTGATAGCCATACCAGCGAGAAGCGAAGGAAGGCTTCCGATATCGTGCTGGGACTGTTGAGGGCATAACGGCTGATGACTTGCCAGCTTGCCGCTACCACCATGACGATAAAAAGTCCACAGCAAACGGCCTGAATGAACCTGTCAAGAAGGCTGCGCATGTGTACCATTCTGACTTCCTCATTGAGCGGAGGATTTAAAGTGATTCATGTCTCGTATCATGTCACCTTCCTCTCGTCCATCTCATGAATTTCAGGGAAGGGGATACCCCTTCCCTGGCTCGATTGAGATCAGAACTTGTATTGGTAGCCGATTAGCCATGAGTTGACTCGCTGGTTAGGGTCGGTGGCGGACTGGCTGCTGTTCCGGGCGCGACGAATATAGCCACCGAAGACGGTGTTGTGGTCATTCAGCTTATGAAAGGCCAGGAACTCGTGTTCCATATAATCGCGGTCACCGCTGCCGAAATCGGGAGAGTCGCTTTCCTGCTTGAAGTGGTAGTGGGGGTTATAGAGCAGCGTCCAGTCGTCAGCGATAGCATAACTGGCGTAGAGGTCGATACGCCCAGCGCGTCCTTCGACGGCTGTTTCGTGAGTCGTCTCGTGCTCGTAACGGTATCGGCCCGACAGGCTCCAGCCCTCTCCCCGATAGCCGAGCTTGAGAGCGGCCAGGGCGCGTGTCACGTTGGAGCGAAACTTGGCGCCAATCTGTGGCGTCAGCGACCATTGCTCCTGGCTGCCAAATGTCCATCGGGGCAGGGAATAGTTGACGAAACCTTCATCATGCTTAGGCCAGCCGCTCTCGTGAACGTCTTCCTGCCAGAACCAGGATTTTTCCAGGGTAAGCGACGAAGTGTCGTCGAACACGCGAGTTATGGCGATCTTGGGCAAGGTCAGCGCATGGTCATTGGTCGTGTGCTCGAGTTTCATCGTCAGGATGTTCTCGGCGGCTACGGCAGGCCCCGTCATGGTTAGTGCCAAACAGGTCGCGGCGGCACCGGTGACGCGTTTCGACGTGTGGGTGGCTCGCATGTCGTCTCCATTGTTGTTTCTTGTGGGTTGTCCGAGCAGGCGCTCCTGGCGTACCAGCGTGGGCGCCATCTTCTTTTCGGCATGTTGCTCCAAATAAAATGTATCGAAGTGCCAATAAAATTGAAACGCCGTTCCTAATAGACTTTGGTCGATAGTCGTTTGGTGTCTTGGGGGCCGAAGCATGGGAGGGAGTAGCGAGGGAAGACGTTTTGCGTTAAATTTAGACCGATATTCCGATTTTTATGAAACGAGGTGCTGAGGGTTATGGCTACATCGCAAAAACCCGACAATGTGGCGGCCGTCATGAAGGTGTTCTCGATCCTCGAGGGGCTGGCCGAGCAGCGAGATATCGGTCTTTCGGAGCTTTCCCAGCGCACCTTCATGTCGAAGAGCACCGCCTATCGCTTTCTGCAGACCATGAAGGAGTTGGGCTATGTGACCCAGGAGGAGGAGTCCGAGAAGTATGCGCTGACTCTCAAGCTCTTCGAGTTGGGAGCCACTGCGCTGCAGAATGTGGACCTGACCCGTTTGGCCGATGCCGAGATGCGCAATCTCTCCGAAGCGACCCACGAGGCTATCCACCTGGGGGTTCTTGATGACGATCCCCGGCAGATCATGTACATCCATAAGTACAATTCTCAGTACAACCTGTGCATGCAGTCGCGCATCGGTCGTCGTAACCCTGTCTACTCCACCGCCATGGGCAAGACCCTGTTGGCCTGGATGGAGCCGGAGCGCGCGAGAGGGGTGTTGGAGACGATCGACTTCGTGCCGCATACCCAGCACACTCTGGCCAGCGTCGAGGCCGTCATGGACGAGCTGCCGTCGATTCGTGAGGAAGGGGTTGCCGAGGACCGTGAGGAGGCCGAGCTCGGCGTACGCTGCCTGTCGGTACCGGTGTTCGACCGTTTCGGCCATGCGGTGGCGGCGCTCAGCCTGTCGTTCCCGGTGGTGCGCTATGACGAGCAGAAACGGGCGGAATACGTGCGCCTGTTGCACCGGGCTGGCATGCGTATCTCCGATGGTCTGGGATTCCACGATTATGCCTTTGCCGGTGTCGCCGAGACGGCCTGAGTCGTCTTCCTCCGTGCAACGCATGACGCGGCCTTCGGGCCGCGTCATGCGTTGGTGACGGGGCATGGCGTTTACCGTGCCAGCCAGCCGCCGTCCACGGCGAGGGTATGGCCATGGACGTAATCCGCGGCGGAGGAGGCCAGGAAGACCGCGGCGCCGGCCAGGTCCTCGGGATCTCCCCAGCGCCCGGCCGGGATGCGACCCAGGATCTCGCGGCTGCGCTCGGGGTCGTGGCGCAGGGCCTCGGTATTGTTGGTGGCCATGTAGCCGGGGGCGATGGCATTGACGTTGATGCCGCGGGCCGCCCACTCGTTGGCCATCAGACGGGTCAGCCCCAGTACGCCGCTCTTGGAGGCGGTGTAGGAGGGCACCCGGATGCCACCCTGGAATGACAGCATGGAGGCGATATTGATGACCTTGCCCCGACGCCGGCCGTCGATGCAGCGGCGGGCGAAGGCCTGGGAGAGGAAGAACAGGCTCTTGAGGTTGACGTCGAGGACCTCGTCCCAGTCCTGCTCGGTGAACTCCAGGCTGTCGGCGCGGCGGATGATGCCGGCGTTGTTGACCAGGATGTCGGCGCCGCCGAAGCGCGCCTCGATCTGGGCGAGGATGTCGTCGATCGGTGCCGTGCTGGCCAGGTCGGCGTCCACGGCCAGGAAGCCCACGCCCAGTGCCTCGACGCGGCGCTGGGTCTCCTCGGGGGCGCGGCGGTTGACCGCGACGATGTTGCAGCCGGCAGCGGCCAGTCCCAGCGCCATGCCCTGGCCGAGGCCGGTGTTGCAGCCGGTGATGATGGCGGTCTTGCCGCTCAGGTCGAAAAGCGATGCACTCATGGGTCCTCCTCGCGGTTCAGCGCAGGTCCGCCATGGCGACATGGTCCATGTCGGGGAAGGTCTGGTTCTCGCCGACCATGGCCCAGATGAAGGTGTAGCTGCCGGTGCCGACGCCGGAGTGCAGCGACCAGCTCGGCGACAGCACGGCCTGGCGGTTGCGCACCACCAGGTGCCGGGTCTCCTGGGGCTCGCCCATCATGTGGAAGACCAGGTTGTCGTCGGCCATGTCGAAGTAGAAGTAGGCCTCCATGCGCCGCTCATGGGTATGGCAAGGCATGGTGTTCCACAGGCTGCCTTCCTCGAGCCGAGTCATGCCCATCAGCAGCTGGCAGGTGGGCAGCACGTCCGGCACCAGGAACTTGTAGATGGTGCGCCTGTTGCTGTTGGCGGTGTCGCCGAGGGTCTGGGGCGAGGCATCCTCCAGGGTCACCTTGCGTGTCGGGTGAGCCTGGTGAGCCGGGGCGCAGGCCATGTAGAAGGCCGCCGGGGTGGCTGGGTCCGTGCTCTCGAACTGGACATCCCGGCTTTCCTTGCCGATGTAGAGTCCTTCGTGGGTGCCGATCTCGTGGCGGGTGCCGTCGACGACGACCGCCCCGGGGCCGCCGATGTTGATGGTGCCGAGCTCGCGGCGCTCGAGGAAGTAGTCGGTGCCGGTCTGCTTGCCCAGCGAAGCGGGCACTACCACCGGCTCCTCGACGGGCTGTGCGCCGCCGACAATGATGCGGTCGATATGGCTGTACACCAGCTTGAGCTGGTTGTTGACGAACAACTCCTCGATCAGGAATTGGTCGCGCAGGCCCTGGGTATCCAGGGTCTTGGCATGTTCGCTGTGAATCGCCTGACGAATCTCCATGCGTCCTCCAGAACCGTTGGTTTTATAAAATCAAAACGAAGGTTCAAAATATCACCTGCACGTGTCTGCTTCAAGCGCGCTGCTGACGCGTCAAGGTTCTTCTTGCGGAAACGGCTAGGCGGCGTAGCAGGTCGCAGAATGGGCCTGACATGACGCGTGGAGGGGGAGGCGGGGGCGACACAGGTGCCATGAAAGCCTGGGCTGATACCCCGAGAAGGCCGCTCAGCGATACCCCTGAGCCTGCAGCCGGAACAGCCCGGCATAGCGGCCGTCGAGTTCCATCAGGCTCGCGTGGTCGCCGCGCTCGAGGATGCGTCCTCCGTCGATGACCAGTATCTGGTCGGCGGCGCGCACGGTGGAGAAACGGTGCGAGATCAGTACCGTCATCTTGTCCCGGGCATGGTCGCGGAAGTCGGCGTAAACCGCGGCTTCGGCGGCGGCGTCCATGGCCGCGGTGGGCTCGTCGAGCACCAGGATGTCGGCCTCCTCGCGCATGTAGGCGCGGGCCAGGGCGATCTTCTGCCACTGACCGCCGGAGAGCTCCTGCCCGCCCTTGAACCAGCGCCCCAGCTGGGTGTGGTAGCCGCCCGGCATGTCGGCGATGAAGTCCTCGGCGAGCCCGCGGTGGGCGGCCTCCTGCCAGCGGGTCTCGTCCTCGAAGGCGGCCACGTCGCCGGCGCCGAGGTTCTCGCCGACCTTGAGCTGGTAGCGCACGAAGTCCTGGAAGATCACCCCGATGCGCCGGCGCAGGGTCGCCCGGTCCCAGTCGCGCAGGTCGCTGCCGTCGAGTAGGATGCGCCCCTCGGTGGGATCGTAGAGGCGGGTCAGTAGCTTGATCAGGGTCGTCTTGCCCGAACCGTTGACGCCGACCAGCGCCAGACTGCCCCCGGGGACCAAGTGAAGGTCGATGCCTGAGAGCGCCGCCGTCTCGGCCCCGGGATAGGTGAAGCCCACGCCCTCGAAGCGGATGCCGTCGCCGGGTCGGACGCCCTTGGTGAGATGCCCGGTCTCTTCGGGCACCGGCTGCTCCAGGTACTCGTAGAGGTTGGAGAGGTAGAGGTTGTCCTCGTACATGCCGCCGATGGCGGTCAGGCTTGCCGATAGCGCCGCCTGGCCCTGCTTGAAGACCATCAGATACATGGTCATCTCGCCCAGCGTCAGCCGGCCGGCCACGGTGTCCGCCACCACCCAGGCGTAGGCGGCGTAGAAGGCCAGGGTGCCCAGCAGGCCGAGCAGGAAGCCCCAGGTCTCGCGGCGGATCGTCAGCCGCCGGTCCTCGGCATAGAGCGTCTCGAAGATGCGCCGGTAGCGGTCGAGCAGCAGCGGCTCGAGGCCGAACAGCTTGACCTCCTTGATGCTGTCCTCCCGAGCCAGCACGGTTTCCAGGTACATCTGCATGCGGGTCTGCGGCGAACGCCAGCGGAACAGTCGGAAGGCGTCGCCGGAGAAGCGTGCCTCGGAGAGAAACACCGGCAGGGCGCCGATCACCAGCACCAGCAGCGCCCAGGGCGAGAAGCCGACCAGCAGCACGCCGAAGCTGGCCAGCGAGATGGCGTTCTGAAGCAGCGAGAAGGTCTTGTTGACCAGCCCGAGGGGGCGGGTCGAGGCTTCGCGCCGGGCCCGGGTCAGCTTGTCGTAGAACTCGGAGTCCTCGAACTGGGCAAGCGACAGGCGACCGGCCTTCTCCAGGATCATGACGTTGACCTTCTGGCCGAGCAGGGCGCGCAGCAGCGACTGCTGGGCGGCCAGGCCGCGCTGGGCCAGGGCGATCAGCGCCACCACGCCGGCTTCCAGCAGCACGAAGCGCAGCACCGGCCACAGCTCTGGCAGGAGCGGCGTGCCGGCCTGGTGGCGTTCCATGCCGGCGACCACGCCGTCGATGATCAGCTGGCCGACCCAAGCGGCCACGGCGGGCATCACGCCGGCGACCAGGGTGCACAGGGCCAGCCCCAGCGTCAGGCGGCGCGAGGTCTGCCACACCAGGCCCAGCGCCCGGTGGCTGTAGCGGAACACTCCGAGCATGGCCAGGGGGGAAGAGACGGAGGAGGGCGGTGCGGCGCGCGAGGACAAGGGCGGGCTCCGTTGTCGGCAGGAGAGCCCCAGTCTAGCGGAGGCCGCGGCCGACGATAGAGAGGGGCGATACGACGACGCCCCGCACGGGGCGGGGCGTCGTCATGGGGCCGGCGGCAAGGCCTGGCGGTCAGCTGCCATCGTCGGAGGCGCCGCTCGGCTCGGTGCCGGTACTGGCCACCGTGGTGCCGGTCTCGCCGCTCTCCAGGGCCGCCAGCATGGGCTCGGCCTCGCGCTGGAAGGCGACCAGGTCATCGCCGCTCAGGCCCTGATGCTCCGGCAGTTCCACTTTCATGGCGTCCACCTGGGTGTTGTTGACCATTACCTCGTAATGCAGGTGGGCACCGGTGCTGCGTCCGGTGTTGCCGGAGAGCGCGATGCGTTCTCCGCGCGTCACCCGGTCGCCGCGGCTGACCAGCGGCCGCGAGAGGTGCAGATAGCGGGTCTTGTAGCCGTTGTCGTGGCGGATCACGATGTAGCGGCCGGCCAGGGGATGGTTGCCCACCAGCTCGACGCGACCGTCGGCCGGCGCGTCCACCGGCGTGCCGCTCGGCATGGCGAAGTCGGTGCCCTTGTGCGGGCTGATGCGCCCGGTCACCGGATGATGGCGACGCAGGTTGAAGTTGGAGCTGATGCGATAGTGGCCGCTGAACGGGTAGCGGTCGAAGGCCGGGTCCAGGCTCTCGCCATCCGGCGTGTAGAAGCGATTGTCCTCGGCGTTGCGCACCAGGGTCAGGTCCATGCGCGAGCCTTCGTAGCTGACCGCCAGCACGCGCGGATCGAGGTCCTCGCCGTCGATCAGGTCGGATTCCACCAGCACGCTGAAACGATCACCGCGACGGGTGTCGCGGCGGAAATCGAGTTTCTTCTCCAGCACGTGGGAGAGCTCGGCCACCTCGGCGCTGTTCAGGCCGGTGGCCTGGGCCGAGCGCGCGAAGCTGCCGCTGACGGTGCCGGCATAGAGCCGCTGGGTGGCCTCGCCGGTGCGTTCGATGGTGGCCACGTCCAGTGCGCCCTCGTCGTCACGCTTGACCAGATAGCCGTCGCGGGCGTTCTTCATCATGCGCATCGACAGCAGCTTGCCCTGCTCGTCGAGCTGGTACTCGAAGCGGTCGCCGGCGCGCCAGTGGGTGAGCATCCGCGGCTCCGGGAGCGTCTCGAGCAGGGCGGTGACCTCGCTGTAGCCCAGCCCAAGGTTTTCCTGCGCCATGATCGCGAAGGTATCGCCGGGCTCGACCGTATAGGCCAGCCACTCGGGCACATAGGGCTCGTCGGCGTCGATCTCGTCCTCGAGCACGATGGGGCCATCGTCGAACAGTTCGAGTTCGTCCGAGGAGACGTCCTCGTAGGAAGTGGCGTCGGCGACCACCTGCTCGTCATCGGCCAGCATGCCGTTGCCGATCGTGCCGACCACGATGGCCAGGTGGCGCGCGGTGTCGTCGATCTGCGGGGCGGTGACCTCGGCGTCGTCGACCTCGCCGCTGGCCTGCGCGGCGCGGGCGAAGTCCACGTCGACGATCTCGGAGGCGGTCAGTTCGGAGAGGGGAATGGCTTCCCGGGTGGCATCCCGGGCGCGCGAGGCGAGTTCGATGGCCTCGGCGACCGGGGCGCGATCCAGGGCGATGGAGGGAACGCCGGGGCTGGCGTCTTCGCCGAGGGGAACCAGAACGGTGTCCTGATTCTGATGGCCCTGGCGGGCATCCTCGACGGAAGTCAGAATCTTGTGGGCGCCCAGCACGGTGACCATGGTGGCAACGGGCAACAGCAGCAACTTGTGCGTGCGGGGCAGCGAACGAAGGATTCGCATGATGGTTTTAGCCGTGTGAAATAGGTGTAAACGCATAAAAAGGCACTAGAACCTTAACCCATGACGATTAGGGTGCCTAGGCTGTACACCTATACAGCAGAGCGCGGACCCGGCCCGAGAGCGGGCGAACCGAGTCCGTGAACAGTGTTTATTAATTCGACCTTGCCATGCTTCACCCGCCTTCGGCAACCCTGCTTCCGGCTTAGTCGGTGAGACTGCCATCCCGATAGTCGCGCAGTGCCTGGTCGAGCTCGTGGCGGTGATTCATCACGAAGGGGCCGTAATGGGCGATCGGCTCGCCGTGGGGTTCGCCCGCCAGCAGCAGGGCCTGGGCACCGGCGTCGCTTGCCAGGGACAGTCGTCCGCCATCACCGAGGCGCACGAGTTCGCCCCGGGTGACGCCATCGCCCGCTATCTCGAGTTGGCCGGCGAAGACGAACACCAGCAGGGTGCTGGCGTCGGCCTCGAGAGCGATGTCACCGCCGGCCTCTAGGGTGACGTGGGCCACGCCGGCCCGGCCGGCCAGGGCATCGAGAGGGCCGCTGACGCGCTCGCCGTCGGCCGCTACCCAGTCCCCGCCGAGGGCCGTTAGCCGGGCGCCCGGCCGGGCCAGGTGCGGCATCTCGTCGCCGGGCACGTCGCGATAGGTCGGTTCGCTCATCTTGTTGCTGGCGGCCAGGTTGAGCCACAGCTGGAAGGCATGCAGGCCATGCGCGTCGGCGAAGGGCGTCTCGCCGTGGATGATGCCGCGGCCGGTATGCATCCACTGGGCGCCGCCGGCGCCGATGCTCGAGTGATGGCCGAGGTGATCCTCATGGCGCAGGCCGCCGTGGAGGACGTAGGTCAGGGTCTGGATACCGCGGTGGGGATGCGGCGGAAAGCCACCGATGGCGTTGTCGTGGGGCGCCGCCTCGAGCTCGTCGAGCATCAGGAACGGGTCCAGGCTGCCGCCGAAGTCGTGCAGGCGGTGGATGGCGACGCCGTCGCCGTCCTGGCTGGGATGGCTCTTCAGGCGACGCTGGGGGCGGCGGTCGATGGGCTGGGTCATCGTCTCGATCTCCCTGGGGAATGGAATGACTGGCATTCTAGGCCGATTTTTTCGAAGATTAAGCGCAACGTTTCGCGCATTACATTCGAGGAAATCGAACATGTCCCGTGTCACCCTCGCTCAGTGGCAGATGCTGGCCGCGGTGGTCGATCATGGCGGCTTCTCGCGGGCCGCCGAAGCCATCCACAAGAGCCCCTCGACGCTCAATCACGCGGTCCACAAGCTGGAAGAGCAGCTCGGGGTGGCGGTACTGGAGCCGATAGGGCGCCAGGTGCGGTTGACCGAGGCCGGCGAGATGCTGCTGAGACGCGCTCGTCAGTTGCTCGACAACGCCGCGTCGCTGGAGGACGTGGCCTCTCGCCTGGCCGAAGGCCTGGAGGCCGAGATCGTGCTGGCCATCGACCAGATCTTCCCGCCGGATGCCCTGGCGCGGGCGCTGGATGCCTTCTCCGCGGCCTTTCCCTATGTGCGCGTGCAGCTCCACGAGACGGTGCTCAACGGCGGCGTCGAGATGCTCCAGGACGGCGAGGCCGATCTGCTGATCTCGGGGCTCGGCGCCCAGGGGTTCCTGGGCGAGCCGCTGGTGACGGTGCGGTTCATCGCCGTGGCCCACCCCGACCACGAGCTGCATCGGCTGGGGCGCGAGCTCGATCTGCGCGACCTCGAGCAGTACCGTCAGCTGGTGGTGCGCGACTCCGCCCAGGGCCGCTCCCAGGATTCCGGCTGGCTCAAGGCCGAGCAGCGCTGGACGGTCAGCCACCTCGACACCTCCATCGGCATGCTGGAGCGTAACCTCGGCTTCGCCTGGGTGCCCGAGACGCGGCTCGGCGACAGCCTGGAGGCCGGGCGGCTCAAGCCGCTGCCGCTGACGGCCGGCGGGGTGCGCGAGATTCCCATCCAGCTCATCCATCGCGACCAGGACCGCGCCGGGCCGGCCACTCGGGCCATGGCCCAGCAGCTGCGTGACAGCGTGCGCGAGGTCGGCGGCGGTGAGGAATGATGCGGCGTAGCGTCGCCGTGCCGCCTGATCTTTCGAAGAAAACGAACAATGACGGCCAAAAACTGCGCTTGAGCTTCGATTTCCTCGGTTTAGGCTAGGTGCAAACGTTCTGAAAGAGGAAATCGAGATGGGCTTGCTGATCGACGGCCAGTGGCACGACCAGTGGTATGACACCAAGGCGCACGGCGGCGAGTTCGTGCGCGAATCCGCCAAGCTGCGCGACTGGATCACGCCCGATGGTAGCCCCGGCCCCGACGGGCGCCCGGCGTGCGCCGCCCAGGCCGACCGCTACCATCTCTATGTGTCGCTGGCCTGTCCCTGGGCGCATCGCGTGCTGATCATGCGTCGCCTCAAGGGGCTCGAGCCGCTGGTCGGTGTCTCGCACACCAGCCCGCTGATGCTCGACCAGGGCTGGACCTATCATCGTGACGAAGGCTCGAGCGGCGATCCGCTCAACGGCGTCGACTTCCACCATCAGCTCTATACCCTGACCGACCCGCACTATACCGGTCGGGTCACGGTGCCCGCGCTGTGGGACCGGCAGGAGGAGCGCATCGTCAGCAACGAGTCGGCGGACCTGGTACGCATCTTCAATGACGCCTTCGACGGGCTGACCGGCAATCGACTGGACCTCTATCCGACGGATCTGCGCGAGACCATCGATGCCGTCAACGCCGACGTCTACGACCACGTCAACAACGGCGTCTACAAGGCCGGCTTCGCCACCGAGCAGGACGTGTACGAGCGCCACGTCGAGGCGCTGTTCGCCGCGCTCGACCGCTTGGAAACGCGGCTGTCCGAGTGGCGCTACCTGGCGGGAGAGTGGCTTACCGAGGCCGACATTCGCCTGTTCACCACCCTGGTGCGCTTCGACGCCGTCTATCACGGTCACTTCAAGTGCAACCTGCGCCGGATCGAGGACTACCCGAACCTCTCGAACTACGTGCGCGAGCTCTACCAATGGCCGGGGGTGGCCGAGACGGTGAACATGGATCATATCCAGCGCCACTATTACATGAGCCACAAGACCATCAACCCCAACGGCATCGTGCCGGCCGGACCGCTGCTCGGCCTCGAGCGTCCCCACGACCGTGAGCGTCTGCCGGGGCGCGGGATTCGCGATAAGGTCGGTAAGGCGTGAGGAGAAGAGGAGTGAGGGGGGAGTGCCTCACTCCTTCCTCCTCACACCTCACTTCATTACTGCTGTTTCGCCAACCATCTGTCCAGCGCGTTGGCGAATTCCCGGCGGTCGACGTCCGAGTAGCCCTTGGGTCCGCCGGTGTGCTCGCCGCTGGCACGTAACGTCTCCATGAAGTCCCGCATCTGAACCCGGGCGCGGATGTTGCTCTCGTTCAGCGCCTCGCCGCGGCTGGTCATCACGCTGGCGCCGCGCTCGATGGCGGCCAGGGCCAGCGGCAGGTCGGAGGTGATCACCAGGTCACCCCTGGCCAGGCGGTCGACGATCTCGTCGTCGGCGGCGTCGAAGCCGTGGCTGACCGCCATGCCCTTGACCCACTTCGAGGGCGGCAGCGGCACCTGGTGGTTGGCGACGAAGGTGGTCGGGGTGGCGGTGCGTTCGGCGGCGCGCACGATGATCTCGCGGGCGATCCGCGGGCAGGCATCGGCGTCGACCCAAAGGTTCGGCATGGGGGCTCCTGGAGGTAAGGCGGAAAAGGCTGGCCAGCCTGGGGCCGCGATGGTAGCATGCGCGCTTCCTCGCATGTGCTGACCCCACCATCATACTCAGCGCCGCTTCACGAATCGTGACTGCGACGCTCGCGAAGACGCCGGGCCAACCGCCCAACGCGTTCGGACTGTGAAGATGGAGCGCCGCCGAGAGTTCGCCACCCGGGCGAATTCGGCGCAGACGGTCGCCACGACGGTTCGCCTGCCATGGCGGGCTCGAACCGATGCCAGGTGCGACCGGCGTCCCCGACTCCGATGTTGACGACGACCTGCCTCGTGCAGGATCCCCGAGCGTATTACCGCGTCGGGGGCGCCACGATGTTTCTTGCCGGCGATGCCGGCCTACCAAGGTGTGATTCATGACCTCGACTTCCGTCGCCTCGCCGAGTTTCGGCGATCTGGCCCTGCTGCCTGCCGTTCTCTCCGCCATCGAGACCCTCGGCTATCAGACCCCGTCTCCGATTCAGGCACAGACCATTCCGGCCCTGCTGGAAGGCCGCGACATGCTGGGCCAGGCCCAGACCGGTACCGGCAAGACCGCGGCCTTCGCCCTGCCGCTGCTCTCGCGCCTCGATCTCGACAAGCGCGCGCCCCAGGTGCTGGTGATGGCGCCGACCCGTGAGCTGGCCCAGCAGGTGGCCGTCTCCTTCACCAAGTATGGCCAGAACCTCAAGGGCCTGGAAGTCGCCACCCTGTGCGGCGGCATGGAATATCGCGACCAGATGCAGGCCCTGCGTCGTGGCGCTCAGGTCGTGGTCGGCACCCCCGGCCGCATCATCGATCACCTGGACCGCGGCAGCCTGAAGCTCGACGGCCTCTCCGCCCTGGTGCTGGACGAAGCCGACGAGATGCTGCGCATGGGCTTCATCGACGACGTCAAGCGCGTGGTCGCCGACACCCCGCAGGACGCCCAGCGCGTGTTCTTCTCCGCGACCCTGCCGACCGAGATCGAGCGCATCGTCAACCGCTACCTGGTCGAGCCGGTCAAGGTCGCCATCGAGTCCCGCACCACCACCGGCGAGAACATCGAGCAGCGTCGCGTGCGCATCGATGGCGGTGCCAAGCAGGAAGCGCTGGCGCGCATCCTCGAGGTCGAGCCGGTCGATGCCGCCATCGTCTTCGTCCGCACCCGGGCCGCCTGCACCACCCTGATGGAGCAGCTCTCCGCCCGTGGCGTCAACGTGGCCAGCCTGTCCGGTGACCTGGACCAGAGCCTGCGCGAGCGCACCATCACCCGCCTCAAGCGCGGCAAGGTCGACGTGCTGATCGCCACCGACGTGGCCGCCCGCGGTCTCGACGTGCCGCGCATCACCCATGTCATCAACTATGACCTGCCCCAGGATGCCGAGGCCTACACCCACCGCATCGGCCGTACCGGCCGTGCCGGCCGCAACGGCGTGGCGATCACCTTCGCCGGCAACCGCGAAGGCCGCAAGGTCGGCTGGCTGGAGCAGGCCACCGGCCAGAAGATGAGCGAGATGGACCTGCCCGACGAGGCCGCCATTCGCGCCCATCGTGATCAGGTCTTCCACCAGCGCGCCGTCGCCGCCGTCACCAAGGGCGCCGAGGAGCAGCGTGCGCTGATCGAGCAGCTGATCGGTGAAGGCTACGATCCGGTCGACCTGGCCTGCGCCTTCTCCGCCCTGGCGCGCGCCGACGAGGCGCCGATCGGCCGCCTCCAGGCGCCGCGCAAGGAGCGCAACGAGCGCCGCGACGGCAAGCCGGCCCGCCGCGAGAGCGGTCCCCGTGATCGTGCGCCGCGCGAAGGCATGACCCGCTACCGCGTGTCCGTGGGTCACAAGGACGGCGTCAAGCCCGGCCAGCTGGTCGGCGCCCTGGCCAACGAAGGCGGCATCGAGGGTAACCGCATTGGCCGGATCGACATCCGCAATGCATTTTCCGTCGTCGAGTTGCCGAACAACCTGCCGTCGAGCATCCTCGACAAGATGGGGCGCGCCCGGGTCGCGGGTCGTCCGCTGGAAATCAGCGAAGACCGCGCGCCTGCCGAGCGTGCGCCGCGCCGCCGCCGCGACGATGACGGTCCGGTGCCGCGTCGCGAACGCGCCTGAGGCGATCTCGCTAGCGTGAGGCCTCGCTCCTGACGCAGGAGCGAGCGCCGCACGCACCGTCAAGCCGAGCAGGCCGGGGGAAACCCCGGCCTGCTCGTCGTTTGTCACCACCGATTCATCACCGTATTGCCGGCATGCTTGCCGAGGGGGAGAGCGACGATGTGGTCACGTTTGCCGTTTCGCCTGCGGGGCTATCTGATCACCATGATGGGGGTGCTGTTCCTGTCGCCGGATGCCCTGCTGGTCAAGGCCACCACGGTGGACATCGCCACTTTCATGTTCTGGCGCGGGCTGCTGCTCGGCCTCACCCTGCTGGGCCTCGCCTGGTGGCGCTACGGTCGTGAGCTGCCGGCGGCGGTGAAGGCCTGCGGCCCGGCGGCCTGGTGGTGCCCACTGGCCTTCGCCGGCAGTGCTTGGGCCTTCGTGATCGCCAACCGTCTCACCTCCGCCGGCAACGTGCTGGTAATGATGAACCTGGCGCCGCTGGTGGCCGCGCTGATCGGCTGGTGGGTCTTCGGCGAGCGGCTGCGCCGCCAGACCTGGGTGGTGATCGTGGTCTGCGTGGCCGGTGCCTGCCTGATGGCCAGCGGGGAGATCGGCGTCGGCAGCCCCCTGGGACTGGCCGTGGCGCTGATCGTGCCGCTGTGCATCGCCATCAACACCACCGTGGCCAGCGCTCAGAAGAGCCAGTCCCGACGCGGGGTCGATACCACGGTGATCCTGCCCCTGGGCTGCCTGGCCATGATGCTGCCTGGCGCGCTACTGGGGGGCGTGCAGCTGCCGTCGGCGGTGGACATGCAGTACCTGCTGGCGATGGGCGTGCTGCTGACGGTCGCCTACTTCGGCATCCAGACCGGGCCGCGCTACCTGCCGGGCGCCGAGGTCAGCCTGGTGATGCTGCTCGAGACCCTGGTCGGCACCCTGCTGGTGTGGGTCTGGGTCGGTGAGGTGCCCACCGTGGCGGCCTTCATCGGTGGGGGCGTGATCGTGGCGGCGATGCTGATCAGCACCCTGCGGGATCTGCGTCGCCAGCGCGAGAAGGTGGCCGCCGGGGCGCCGGATTCGCGGGAGCTCCTTGAGGAGGCCGCTGTCGAGCCCTCCGTGGGCTCGCTCGGCGAGGGGCAGGGAGAGGGCGCCGGGCCGCGTTGATCCCGGCCCAGCCACGTGGCGGAACGGCGGCCGGGCGAGAGGCCGCGGCGGGTCGACGAGCCCTCGAACTATATGTTCGACATTTGCTCTGATATGGTCCGCTCATCATCAGCCATCCGTCAGGAACCGCCATGTCTTCGCTTTCCATCGGTCTCGTGGGTCTCGGCAAGATCGCCCGGGACCAGCACCTGCCGGCCATCCAGGCCAACCCGAACCTGCGCCTGGTGGCCGGCGCCGACCCCACGGCCGGCATCGATGGCCTGCCGCACCATGCCTCTCTCGAGGCGATGCTCGCCGCCGAGCCCGGCCTCGACGCCGTGGCGATCTGCACCCCGACCCACCTGCGCTACGCCCAGGCGCGCCTGGCGCTGGAGGCCGGCAAGCACGTGCTACTGGAGAAGCCGCCTGGGGCCACGCTCAGCGAGGTCGCGGCGCTGGTCGAGCTGGCCGAGCGTTGCCCGGGCACGCTGTTCGCCGCCTGGCACTCCCAGCAGGCCGGCGGCGTGGCCGCGGCGCGCGAATGGCTGGCCGAGCGCCGCATCGAGCGCGTCGCGATCGAGTGGAAGGAGGACGTGCGCGTCTGGCATCCCGGCCAGAGCTGGCTGTGGGCGCCTGGCGGCATGGGCGTCTTCGACCCCGGCATCAACGCTCTCTCGGTGGCCACCCTGGTGCTGCCGCGGCCGTTCTTCCTGCGCCAGGCGACCCTCGAGGTGCCGGCCAACTGCCAGACGCCCATCGCCGCCCGGTTGGCCTTCATGGATGCCGACGAGGCGCCGATCGCCGCCGACTTCGATTTCCGCCAGACCGGCGAGGTGATCTGGGAGGTGCGCGTCGAGACCGACGCCGGCCGCCTGCGCCTGACTCACGGCGGCAATCGCCTGCTGATCGACGACGAGGTGGTGGTGGATGCGCCCACCGGCGACGGCAACGACGAGCCATCGCGGCTGGCCGCCATGGTCGGCCAGGAATACGCCGGGCTCTACGCGCGCTTCGCCGAGCTGGCCGCCGCCGGTCGCTCCGAGGTGGACGTTGCGCCGCTGCGGCAGGTGGCCGATGCCTTCCTCTACGGGCGCAGGGAGAGCGTCGAAGCGTTCGAGGGCTGAGGTTCGGTCTGGAGTGAGCGTTGATGGGCCACCAGCTCGCGCAGGGTGCTCATCAGGGTCGCGGCACCGGGAGACAGGCGCCGGTCGCGCAGGCTTACCAGGCCGTAGGGCTGCACGCTCAGCGCCTCCTCGAAGGGCAGCCGACGGAAGCGCTGCGGCGCGCACAGCAGGTCGGCGGCCTCGCGGGTGGTCACGGTGAGGGTGTCCGACTTGTCGACCAGCGCCAGGGCCACCAGCACATCGGGGGTGTCGACGATCTGGCGCGGCGGTGCGACCCCGTGCTGCAGGAAGAGGCCGTCGACCCGCTGGCGCATCAGCGCCCCCGGGGGTTGCAGCGCCCAGGGATAGGCGGCCATCGCCTCCAGCGACAGCGCGGACTGTCCGCTCAGCGGATGGCCCTCGCGGCACACGAAGCACAGCGCCTCCTCGCCGATCTCCTCGAACACGAAGCGCTCGGCCGGGAAGCCGGCGGGGACGCGAGTGATGGCGAAGTCGAGCTCGCCCTCCAGCAGCCGGGGGATCAGGTCCCGGCTGACCCCCACGTCGACGCCAATCTTGAGGCCGGGCAGGTCGCGATGCACCCGCTCGATGGCGCTGGTCAGCAGCGTCACCGCCGGCGCCATCACCGTGCCGACGGAGACCACCCCGGCATTGCCCGCCTCCAGGGCGTTGAGTTCCTCGCCGGCGTGCTGCAGCTGGGAGACGATGCCGCGGGCATGGCGGATCAGGCATTCGCCGTACCAGTTGGGCGTGAGCCCGCGAGGATGACGTTCGAACAGCGCCACGCCGAGCTGCGTCTCCAGATCGCCGAGCAGCTTGGAGGCCGCCGGCTGGCTCATGCCGAGGCTCTCGGCGGCGCGATGCAGGTTGCGCTGCTCGTCGAGGGCGACGAACAGCTGCAGGTGGCGGAACTTTAGTCGAGCCCTCAGGAACCAGTCCGGTGGCAGGGCCTCGGGGGGATGCGTGGCCTTCATGGTGCGATAACGCTTTGTGTATCAACCGTCATGGCGAACATTATTGGTCCTTGTCGGTCGGCCTTGCCTAGGGTGGCATCGAGGAGCGCCTCCTGCGTCTCCCCGCTGCGGTCGAGACCCGTTCTACCGCAATGTGCCGATCCTGATAAAGGGGACTTTCCGCTATGTTCGACGCGACACGATGCCGGGCCTTCGTCGGGGCCGCCGGCTTGCTCATGATCGGTCATGGTGCCGCCATGGCCGACGAATCATCTCAACGAAGTGGGGAGAACATGCCGGATCATCAGCAGAAAAAGGGCGTTGAGGCCTCGTCGTTCGGCGCCTTGCCCGACGGCCGAGAGGTCACCCTGTATCGCCTCTCCAACGACCGCGGTCTGACGGTCGAGGTCATGAACTACGGCGGCATCATCGTGTCACTGCGGGCGCCGGATCGGGAAGGCAAGGTCGAGGACATCGTGCTCGGCTTCGATCGCCTGGATGGCTACCTGTCCGACGCCTATCGGCAGTTGAACCCCTATTTCGGCGCGCTGATCGGCCGCTATGGCAACCGCATCGACCAGGGGCGATTCACCCTGAACGGGGTGACTCACCAGCTGGCCACCAACGATGGGGACAATCACCTGCACGGCGGCCGGCAGGGCTTCGATCGCCGGCTGTGGGACGCCGAACCGTTCAGCGGCGAAGACGGCGAGGGCGTGATCCTGCGCACTGTCAGCGCGGACGGCGAGGAGGGCTACCCCGGGCGGCTCGATGCGACGGTCAGCTATACCCTGACCGACGCCAACGCCCTGGAGGTCCGCTATCGCGCCGAGACCGACCGGCCGACGCCGGTCAATCTGACACAGCACAGCTACTTCAATCTCGCCAGCGAGGGCGACCCCAGCATCCTCGATCACGAGCTGACGATCCACGGCGATGCCTTCACCCCGGTCGACGCGACGCTGATCCCCACCGGCGAGATCCGCGACGTGGCGGACACGCCCTTCGACTTCCGCGGGCCGACGCCGATCGGCGCGCGCATCGGTGACGACCATCGCCAGCTCGAACGCGGCGGCGGCTACGATCACAACTTCGTGCTGGCCATGGACAGCGCTCCGCTGGAGGCACCGCGGCGCGCGGCCCGGGTCGTCGATCCCGGCAGCGGCCGCGTGCTCGAGATCGCCACTACCGAGCCCGGCCTGCAGTTCTATTCGGGAAATTTCCTCGACGGCAGCGTAACCGGCAAGGGCGGCGAGCCCTACGGCAAGCGTTCCGGCTTCGCGCTGGAGACCCAGCACTTTCCCGACTCGCCCAATCAGCCGGGTTTCCCCTCGACGATCCTCGAGCCCGGCGAGACCTATCGCTCCTTGACGGTCTATCGCTTCTCGACCGACGCCGACGACGGCTGAGATGAGCGCTGAGCAAGACCTGTGACGCCGCCCTCGATGGGGCGGCGTTTTTCGTCCAAGGCCCCGGCACGGCGGCGCGACAGCAACTTTAGTCGTGGTGGCCGTTGTGCGACGACGGCGGTCGGTCGGCCTGCAAGGGTGCTTCTTCTCGTCGTGATAGCAAAGCGCATATCAATCGTACGGCGTTTGCGTATTAGAAGGTTATGCCGGGCGCTGGCTAGGGTGAACAGCGTCTTTCGACCGACTCGATATCCCACGACAACGCTCTCCAGCGACAGCCACTTCCAACAACAATGACCCCGGCAGGGGCGAAAGGAGCACGGCATGACTCTCACGTCTCGATTCGCACGTCTGGCCCTCGGCGGCGCCATCGCCATGGCAGGTTTCACCGGTGCCCAGGCCCAGGACGACGTCACCATGGGCTTCATCGTCAAGAAGCCCGAACAGGCCTGGTTCATCAACGAGCAGCAGGCCGCCACCGCCGTCGGCGAGGAGCAGGGCTTCGAGGTGGTGCGCCTGGCCGGCGAGGACGGCCAGCAGGTGCTCAGCGCCATCGACAACCTCAACTCCCAGGGCGCCCAGGGCTTCGTGATCTGCCCGCCGGACGTGCGCCTGGGGCCGGCGATCATGAACCGTGCCGAGCAGTACGGCATGAAGGTGGTCACCGTGGACGACCGCTTCGTCGGCCCCGACGGTGAGCCCATGGAGGGCGTGCCGCACCTGGGCATGTCCGGCTACAAGATCGGTCAGCAGGTGGGCGATGCCATCGCCGCCGAGATGGAGGCGCGCGGCTGGGACCCGGAGGAGGTCGCCGCGCTGCGCATCACCAACTACGAGCTGCCTACCGCCAAGGAGCGCACCGACGGCGCCACCGATGCGCTGCTCGAGTCGGGCTTCAACGAGGACAACATCTTCGACGCCCCCCAGCAGAACACCGACACCAGCAGCGCCTTCTCGGCGGCCTCGCCGGTGTTCGCCAAGCGCGGCGACTTCGAGCACTGGGTGATCTACGCCCTCAACGAGGAGAGCGTGCTGGGCGGCGTGCGCGCCAGCGAGCAGTACGGCCTGGGCGCCGAGGACGTGATCGGCGTGGGCATCAACGGCTCCGGCGCGGCCTTCGCCGAGTTCTCGCGCGAGACGCCCACCGGCTTCCACGGCACCGTGGCGGTGAGCTCCACCATGCACGGCCGTCAGACCGCGGAGAACCTCTATGCCTGGATCACCGAGGACGAGAAGCCCCAGGCCAACACCGTGACCTCCGGCACCCTGATGACCCGCGACAACTGGCAGGACGTGCGCGATGAGCTCGGCCTCTGAATCCGCCCGCCCGGACCGTGAAGGCCCGGGATCGTTCATCGTGCAGGAGTCCGCTGCCATGACAGACCCGTATCTGCGCTTCGATGGCATCAGCGTCGAGTTTCCCGGCGTGCGTGCGCTGGACGGGGTGAGCTTCGCCGCCCACGCCGGCCAGGTGCACGCCCTGATGGGCGAGAACGGCGCCGGCAAGTCGACCCTGCTCAAGGTGCTCAGTGGCGTCAATCGCGTCACCGAGGGCGCCCTGTGGCTGGGCGGCGAATGTCACGTCTTCGCCAATGCCCGTCAGGCCCTGCGCCAGGGCATCGCCATCATCTATCAGGAGCTGACGCTGTCGCCGAACCTGTCGGTGGCCGAGAACCTGCTGCTCGGCCAGCTGCCGGCCCGGCGCGGCTTCGTCGACCGCCGCCGGATGCGCGACGAGGCGCTGCGCATCCTGCGCGATCTCGGCGAGGACGAGATCCACCCGTCGACCAAGGTCCGCGACCTGTCCATCGGCCAGCAGCAGATGATCGAGATCGGTCGCGCCCTGCTGCGCGACGCCAAGGTGATCGCCTTCGACGAGCCGACCAGTTCGCTGTCGGTGCAGGAGACCCGCCAGCTCAAGCGTATCGTCCAGCGGCTGCGCGACGAGGGCCGGGTGGTGCTCTACGTGACCCACCGCATGGAGGAGGTGTTCGAGATGTGCGATGCCGTCACGGTATTCCGCGACGGTCAGCATATCCGCACCCACGACAGCCTCGAGGCACTCGACCACGACACCCTGGTCAGCGAGATGGTCGGCCGTGACATCGACGACGTCTATGGCTACCGCGCCCGGGAGGCCGGCGAGGAGCTGATGGCCATCGACGCCATCGACGGCAAGGGGCTGAGCGAGCCGGTCAGCTTCAGCGTCCGTCGCGGCGAGGTGTTCGGCCTGTTCGGCCTGGTCGGCGCCGGGCGCAGCGAGCTGATGCGGCTGGTGTGCGGCGTCGAGCGCCAGAAGTCCGGCGAGGTGCGCTTCGCCGGCCAGCCCAGGCATTTTCGCACTCCCGGCGAGGCGATCCGCGCCGGCATCGCCATGTGCCCGGAGGATCGCAAGTCCCAGGGCATCTTTCCCATCGCCAGCGTCACCGACAACCTCAACGTCAGCTGTCGGCGCTTCTACAAGCGCTGGGGACTGTTCCGCCAGCCGTCGCGGGAGCTGGCCAATACCCGCGAGTACATCGACCGGCTGAGCATCAAGACCCCGGGGCCGCGCACCCGTATCAGCACGCTGTCCGGCGGCAACCAGCAGAAGGTGATCCTGGCCCGCTGGCTGTCCGAGGAGATCGAGCTGTTCGTGATGGACGAGCCGACCCGCGGCATCGACGTCGGCGCCCGGCGCGACATCTACACCCTGCTCTATGACCTGGCCGACCAGGGCAAGAGCGTGGTGGTGATCTCCAGCGACCTGGCCGAGGTCAGCTCGATCTGCGACCGCATCGGGGTGATGCGCGACGGCGCCCTGGTCGACGTGGTGGCACGCGACGAGGCCACGCCGGAGCGCCTGCTGGGCCTGGCGCTGCCGGCCTGATGCCTGCAATGACTTCTGAACGACAAGACACGAGAGAAACCGCTATGACGACGCAAAAGATCGCGCAGGGCGAGGGCGACGCCCCGGCGCGTCCCCAGGGCCGCCAGGGGCTGACCAAGCCGCTGCGCACCCTGCTCGACACCTCGGGGCTGATCGCCATCTTCGCCGTGCTGTTCGTGGCGCTGTCGGTGTTCATCCCCGACTTCCTCACCGGCCGCAACATGGTCGGCCTGCTGCTCTCGGTGACGCTGATCGGCACCATCGCCACCACCATGATGCTGGTGCTGGCGCTGGGCGAGGTCGACCTCTCGGTGGCCTCCATCGTGGCCTTCGCCGGGGTGGTCGCCGCCGTGGCCACCTCGGCCTCGGGCAGCGTGATCATCGGCGTGCTGGGCGGCGTGGTCGCCGGCGGCGCGGTGGGGGCCTTCAACGGCTTCGTGGTGGCGCGCTTCGGCATCAACTCGCTGATCGCCACCCTGGCGGCCATGGAGTTCGTGCGTGGCCTGGCCTACATCACCTCCGGCGGCGACGCGGTGATGATCACCGTGCCGGCCTTCTTCGAGCTGGGCAGCGCCTCCTTCCTGGGGCTGACCCTGCCGGTGTGGACCATGATCGCCTGCTTCGTGATCTTCGGCGTGCTGCTCAACATGACCGCCTTCGGCCGCAACGTGCTGGCCACCGGCGGCAACGCCGAGGCCGCGGCCCTGGCCGGGGTCAACGTGCGGCGGTTGAAGATCATCGTGTTCGGCCTGCAGGGCGTGGTCGCCGGCATCGCCGGGGTGCTGCTGACCTCGCGCATGGGCCTCGGCGATCCCAACACCTCCCAGGGCCTGGAGCTTGCCGTGATCTCGGCCTGCGTGCTGGGCGGGGTGGCGCTGTCCGGCGGCATCGCCTCGATCACCGGGGTACTGGTGGGCGTGATGATCATGGGCTGCGTGCAGAACGCCATGGGCCTGCTCAACGTGCCGACCTTCTATCAGTACCTGGTGCGCGGCGCCATCCTGCTGCTGGCGGTGATGTTCGACCGCTGGAAGCAGACCCGCCGACAGCGCGCCTGACCCGCCGCGGCCCCGTCGTCCGGCGGGGCCGCGCTTCGCTGACTCTCGAGCACGGAGAACCCCATGGTCGATGCCTCGACACTGGAATGCGTCTGGGCCGGTCGCGCCCGGCTCGGCGAGGGGCCGCTGTGGTGCCCCGAGCGCGGCGACGCCGGCCGGCTGCTGTTCGTCGACATCCTCGGCGCCCGGCTGCTGGCCTTCGACCCGGCCCGCGGTGAGACCCGCGTCTGGCCGCTGGACGAGGCCTGCTGCTGGCTGGCGCCCCGCGACGACGGTGACGGCTTCATCGCCGGGCTGCGCTCGCGGCTGGTCCACCTGCGCCTGGAGGCGGGCGGGCCGCGCATCGTCGCCGACTGGCCGACCCCCGACGACGAACCCGCCGGCAACCGCTTCAACGACGCCAAGGTCGACCGCGAAGGTCGGCTGTGGCTCGGCTCCATGGACGACGCCGCCGAGCGTTCCAGCGGTGCGCTCTATCGCCTGGAGGGCCGGACGCTGCGGCGGCTCGATGCGGGCTACCGGGTCGCCAACGGCCCGGCGATCTCGCCCGACGGCCGCACCCTCTATCACAGCGACACCCCGCGGCGGGTGATCCACGCCTTCGACCTGGCGCCCGACGGCAGCCTCGCGAAAAAGCGCGAGCATATCCGCTTCGGCGAGACCCAGGGCTTCCCCGACGGCATGGCCTGCGACGCCGACGGCGGGCTCTGGGTGGCCCACTGGGAGGGCGGGCGCGTCAGCCGCTTCGCCCCCGACGGCCGCCTCGACGAGACGCTGCCGCTGCCGGCCTCGCGGGTCACCTCCTGCGCCTTCGGCGGGCCGGATCTCGACACGCTCTACATCACCACTGCGGCGGAGGCGCGCGACGCCGAGGGCCTGGCCGGCGGACTGTTCCGGGTCCGCCCCGGCGTGCGGGGCCTGGCGCCCACGCCGTTTCGGGTGGAGGCCGATCGCGAATCAGAGGCGTGGCGCGAGAGCGGATAGTCAAAGGTCAGGAAATGACGAGAGGAAAGAAGAAAGGGGCGGCCCGGATGGGCCGCCCCTTTTCATGTGGTGAGAGAGGCCGGGGACCCGCGTGTCCCCGGAGAATACCTCTCTATCTCCGTCTGGCCTGATCCGCCATCCACTGGCGGATGCCGTAGGTCCAGGGCGGCAGCCGGTCCGAGCGGTCGACGCGGTTGACCAGCGCGCCCAGCGAGGGCGTGGCGATGGTCACCGTGTCGCCCAGGTGGTGGGTGAAGCCCTGGCCCTCGCCGTCGCGGTCTTGGATCGGCGAGAACATGGTGCCGAGGAACAGCATGAAGCCGTCCGGGTACTGGTGATGCGCGCCGAGGGTCTGGCGCACCAGGTCCAGCGGATCGCGGCTGATCTCGGCCATGTCGCTGCCGTCTTCCAGCACGAAGCCGTCGTCGGCGCCCTCGATGCGCAGCGACACCCGGGCCCGGCGCACCGTGTCCAGGGTGAAGCGCTCGTCGAACAGGCGAATGAACGGACCGATGGCGCAGGAGGCGTTGTTGTCCTTGGCCTTGCCCAGCAGCAGGGCGCTGCGGCCCTCGACGTCGCGCAGGTTGACGTCATTGCCGAGCGAGGCGCCGCGGGGCCGGCCGGCGGCGTCCACCGCCAGCACGATCTCCGGTTCCGGGTTGTTCCACTCGGAGGCCGGATGCAGCCCCACGCCGCGGCCGAAGCCCACCGCCGACAGCGGCTGCGCCTTGGTGAAGACCTCGGCATCCGGCCCGATGCCGACCTCCATGTACTGGGACCAGGCGCCGCGGGCCTGGAGTTCGGTCTTGAGCGCCATGGCCGCCTCGGAGCCGGGCACGATCTTCGACAGATCGCCGCCGATCACCTGCTTGAGCTCCTCGCGCAGCTCGCCGGCCCGGGCCGGATCGCCGCCGGCCTGCTCCTCGATCACCCGCTCCATCAGGCTGACCGCGAAGGTCACGCCGCAGGCCTTGATCGCCTGGACGTCGCAGGGCGCGAGCAGGTAGGGCGCCTCGGGCGTCTCGTCCAGCGAGCGCGCGAGCAGTTTCTCGACCGGGCCCAGGTCCTCGCCCTCGGCCGTGGCCATCAGCTTGGCGGCGTCGTCGCGCTCGAGCAGGTCGGCCATGCAGGCGACGCTCGCCGAGATGTCGATCACCCGGCCGTCGCGGACGACGACCAGGGCCGGGCCCGGATGGGGCGCATCGCGCCAGACCCGGCCGACCAGCAGCGCCTGGTCGGCATCCTCGGGCAGGGCGAAGGTCATGCTATCGGGCATGGGTATCTCCTCAGGCCTCGCGCTGGCCGTCGACCAGGCGGCTGACGCCGGCCGGGTTGCCGTCGCGCAGCGCCTCGGGCAGCAGGCCCTGGGGCAGGTTCTGGTAGCACACCGGACGCAGGAAGCGATGGATCGCCGCGCTGCCCACCGAGGTGGTGCGCGAGTCCGAAGTGGCGGGGTACGGGCCGCCGTGGACCATGGCATGGCACACCTCGACGCCGGTCGGCCAGCCGTTGGCCATCACCCGGCCGGCGCGGCGTTCGAGCGTCGGCAGCAGCGCGCGGGCGGCGTCCAGGTCGGCGTCGTCCATCTGCAGGGTGGCGGTGAGCTGGCCTTCCAGGGACTCGGCCACGCGTTTGACCTCGTCGAGGTCGGCGCACTCGACCACCAGCGAGGTAGCACCGAAGACCTCGGCCTGCAGCGCCTCGTCGCTCATGAAGTCCTCGGCGGAGGCCACGAACAGCCCGGTCTGGCAGGCGTTGGGGCCGTCGCCGGCGTTGCCGCGGGCGATCTCGCGGGCCTTGCTGCTGGCGACCAGGCCGTCGACGCCCTGCACGTAGGCGTCATGGATGCCCGGGGTCAGCATGGTCTGGGCCGCGGAGCCCTTCACCGCCTCGGCGGCGGACGCCACGAAGGCATCCAGCGCCTCGCCCTTGACGGCGATCACCAGGCCGGGATTGGTGCAGAACTGGCCGGCGCCCATGTTCAGCGAGCCGACGAAGGCCTCGCCCAGCGCCTGGCCACGCGCCTGGAGCGCTTCCGGCAGCAGGAACACCGGGTTGATGGAGCTCATCTCGGCGTAGACCGGGATCGGCTCGGGGCGCTCCTGGGCGGCCTGCATCAGCGCGGTGCCGCCGCCGCGGGAGCCGGTGAAGCCCACGGCCTTGATGCGCGCGTCGCGCACCAGCGCCTGGCCGACCTCGCGGCCGGAGCCGTAGAGCAGCGAGAACACGCCCTCGGGCAGCTCGCATTTGGCCACGGCGCGCTGCACGGCGCGGCCGACCAGCTCGGAGGTGCCGGGGTGGGCGGAGTGGGCCTTGACCACCACCGGGCAGCCGGCGGCCAGCGCCGAGGCGGTGTCGCCGCCGGCCACGGAGAACGCCAGCGGGAAGTTGGAGGCGCCGAACACGGCCACCGGGCCCAGGGCGATGTGGCGCTGGCGCAGGTCGACCCGCGGCATCGGCGCACGCTCGGGCAGGGCCGGATCCAGGCGCACGTCGAGCCACTCGCCGGCGCGCACGACCTTGGCGAACAGGCGCAGCTGGCCGCAGGTGCGGCCGCGCTCGCCTTCCAGGCGGGCCCGCGGCAGGCCGGACTCGGCCATGGCGCGAGTGATCAGCTCATCGCCGATGGCCTCGATCTCGTCGGCCACGGTCTCGAGGAACGCGGCGCGGGCCTCGAGGCCGGTCTCGCGGTAGGCGTCGAAGGCGGCCCAGGCCAGCTCGCAGGCGCGCTCGACCTCGGCCTGGCCACCCCCGGGATAGACCGGGGACAGGGTCTCGCCGGTGGCGGGATCGACGGCCTGGATCGCCTTGCCGTCGCTGAGCACGGCCTGCTGGCCGATCAGTTGCTTGCCTTCCAGTGTCATGGAACCTCCTGGGGTCACAGGGAATGAACGGGGGTGTCGGCGGCGACGTCCTCGAACGCCAGCGGGTTGCGCAGCGTGCGGCCGAAGGCCGGCAGATCGATCTCGAAGCGGTCGCCGTCGCGGGTCTGGACGCCGTCGGCGAAGCTCAGCGTCGCGGTGCCGAAGAAGTGCACGTGGATGTCGCCGGGGCGTCGGAAGCCCGGGTACTTGAAGTGGTGATGCTCGAGGTTGGCGACGGTGTGGGCCATGTTGGCCTCGCCGGTGAGGAAGGGCTTCTCCCACAGGGTCTCGCCGTCGCGCACGATGCGGCTCGTGCCCTCGAGGTGGTCGGGCAGCTCGCCGATCAACAGCTCCGGGCCGAAGCTGCAGTGGCGCAGCTTGGAATGGGCCAGCCACAGGTAGTTGAAGCGCTCGGTGACGTGGTCGGAGAACTCGTTGCCGATGGCGTAGCCGACGCGCCAGGGCTGGCCATCGTCGCCGATCACGTAGAGCCCGGCGAGTTCCGGCTCCTCGCCGGCGTCCTCGGCGAAGGCCGGCACCGGCATCGGCGCCTCGGGGGCCACCACGCAGTCGCCGTCGCCCTTGTAGAACCACTCCGGCTGGGCGCCGGTCTCGCCGGTGGCGGGCTTGCCGCCCTCCACGCCGAGCTTGAACATGCGCATGGAGTCGGTCAGCTCGGACTCGTCGGCCTGGGCCTTGGCGTGCATGGAGGCGCGGGTGTCGGCGCTGCCCAGGTGGGTCAGGCCGGTGCCGGTGACCAGGCAATGGGCCGGATCGTCATGGGTCAGCGGCGGAAGCAGGCGGCGCTCGTCGATCAGCTGGCCGTAGTCGAGGCGCGTCTCGGTCAGCGCCGCCTCGACGACCTCGGCCAGCGGGCGGCCGGCGGCGATGGCGCGCCGGGCCAGGGTGTAGGTGTCGGCCTCGGTCAGGCGGACCCTGTTGTCGTCTTCGACCAGGGCGGCGCGGGCGGCGCCGTCATGAAGGCACTGGATGATGCGCATGGCGTGTGTCCTCGGCTGTCGGGTCGGAGCGGCGAAGCACCGAAGTGGCCCCATCATAGCCCCGGCTCCCGGTGTATGTGCAACATATAATTTTATATGTTGATTCTATTGTGTCGTGATGATGGTGGCTGGCCGTTTCTCACCGGGCCGGCGGCAGGGTGTCCTCGCCGGCGCGGCCGAAGTCCGGGAAGCCTTGCTCGTCCCAGCGGATCGGCTTGACGTAGGTATGGCGGTTGGGGTCCCACAGGGGATCGCCCTGGATGTCGGTGTAGGTCCGGGCGTGATAGACGAGCAGGTCGTTGCCGTCCTCGTCGACCGTGAAGCCGTTGTGGCCGGGGCCGAAGATCTCGTGGGCCGGATCGCTGACCAGGATCGGCGTCGGTGACTTCGACCAGCTCGCGGCGTCCAGCGGGTCGCTGTCGGCATCGGCCCACAGGAGCCCCACGCAGTAGTTCTCGTCGGTGGCGCTGGCCGAGTAGGTCAGCAGCAGCCGGCCGTGGCGCTGCAGCACCGCCGGGCCCTCGTTGACCAGGAAGCCGCGTGTCTCCCAGTCGTATTCCGGCACGCTCAGACTGGTCGGCGTCCCGGCCAGCCGGGTCGGGCCCGCCAGTTCGGCGATGTAGAGGTTCGAGTTGCCGGGAATGGCCGGGTCCTTCTGGGCCCAGACGTAGTAGTTGCGCCCGCGTAGCTGGAAGGTCGTGGCGTCCAGGCAGAAGCTGTCCAGCGGCGTCTCCATCTGCACAGGCTCGCTCCAGTCGCCGGCCAGCGGATCGTCCGCCGCGCAGGTGATGGCGTACATCCGGTGCTGGAAGAGGCCATCGACGATCTCGCGGGACGGCGCGGCGGCGAAGTAGATCACCCACACGCCGTCGACGCGATGCAGCTCGGGGGCCCAGATCAGCGCGCACAGCGGCCCCGTGTCGGGCTTGCGCCATACCGTGGTGGCCGGCGCCTTGGCCAGCCCGGCGATGTCGTCGGCGCGACGAATCTCCAGGCGGTCGTAGTCGGGCACCGAGGCGATGAAGTAGTAGTGGCCGGCGTGCGCGAGGATCCAGGGATCGGCGCGCTGCTCGACGAGGGGCTCGGGCGTCAGTGTCATGGAAGGCTCCTTGGCATGGGCGGACGAGCGGTTGGCGGTCATCACCGGGCCTGTCCGGTGGGGCAGGGCGACGGGCCTCGCCGCCCTGCCGGTGTCGTTACACCAGCCACATGGCGAGGTTCGGCCAGAACAGCAGCGCGAACAGCACGCACAGCTGCAGGGCGATGAAGGGCAGCACCGCGACGAAGATGTCCTTCAGGCTGACCTCCGGCGGCGCCACGCCCTTGAGGTAGAAGGCGGCCGGGCCGAACGGCGGCGACAGGAACGACACCTGCATGTTCACCGCGAACAGGATGCCGAACCAGATCGGGCTGTAGCCCAGCTGCTCGACGATGGGCACGAAGATCGGCAGCGTCAGCATGGCCACGCCGATCCAGTCGAGGAACATGCCCAGCACCAGCAGGATCGCCATCATCACCAGGATGATCACGATCGGCGCCACGTCGAGGCCCATGATCATGCCCGAGATGAAGCGGTTGCCGCCCATCAGGTTGTAGACGCCCACCAGCGCCGCGGCGCCGATGCCGATCCAGATGATCATGCCGCAGGTGGTCAGGGTCTGGCCCAGGCTCTGGTGCAGCGTCTTGACCGAGAACTCGCCGCGGGCGACCACCGCCAGCAGCACGCCGAACACGCCCATGGCCGCCGCCTCGGTGACCGAGGCCACGCCGCCGTAGATCGAGCCCAGCACCAGGCCGGCGATCAGCGCCGGCACGATGATGGCGCGCAGCGCCTGCCAGCGGTTGGCGAAGCCTTCCTCGCGGTCGGCGTCGGTCATCGGCGGCCCCATCGCGGGATTCTTCAGGCAGCGCACCAGCACGTAGCCGATGTAGCTGGCCATCAGGATCACCGCCGGGGTGATGGCCGCGGTGAACAGGTCGGCGATCGACTGGGAGGCGATCAGGCCGTAGATGATCAGCACGATGGACGGCGGCATCATGGTGCCGAGCGCACCGCCGGCGCAGACCACGCCGATGGAGAGGTGCTTGTCGTAGCCCAGGCGCAGCATCTGCGGCAGCGCCAGGATGCCCAGCAGCACGATCTCGCCGCCGATGATCCCTGACAGCGCGGCCAGGAAAAAGGCCACCACGACGGTCTGCACCGCCACGCCGCCGGGCAGGCGGCCGGCGAACACGCGCATGGCGTTGAACAGGTCCTTGGCGATCCCCGATCGGTCCAGTAGCGAGGCCATCAGCACGAACATCGGCACCGCCACCAGGGAGTACTCGGTGACGAAGCCGTAGACCCGGCTGGTGACCAGCGGCAGGGCGTTGGGCCCGAACCAGCCGAAGGTGAAGGCCAATGCCACCAGGCCGGTGATGAAGGCCAGCGGCAGGCCGGTGACCAGCAGGGCGAAGATCAGCCCCACCATCAGCATGGTTCCGGTTGCGATATCCATCAGTCAGCCTCGTGGGAAAGGGTGTCGGGCTTGCGGCGCAGCGAGCGGGACAGGTGCAGCAAGGCCTGCACGCACATGATGGCCAGCGCCAGCAGGATCACGCCCTTCACCAGCGCCGGGAACGGCGGGTTCCAGGAGGTGCCGGAACGCTCCAGCTGCCACTCGCCCAGCGGGTTGTGCGAGGCGGACCAGAACATGGTGAAGGCGGCGTAGCTCATGGCCAGACAGAAGCCGAAGGTCACCAGGTCGTTGAAGCGATCGAGCCACAGCTTGAGGCGCGGTCCGGCGGCATCGTAGAGCACCTTGACGCGGATATGACGATCGCTGGCCAGTGCCGCGGGGCCGCCGAGCGCGAAGCCGACGGCGACCAGCATCACCACGCTCTCGTGGACCCAGGAGGTGGGGGAGCCGAAGCCGTAGCGCATGATGACCTCATAGACGCTGATCGCCATGGCGATGAACACCAGCCAGGCGGCGGCGCGGGCGGCCATGACCACGCCGCGGTCGAAGGCGCCGCGAACCGGGGGCGCGGTGTCGCCTTCGGTCGCGGCGGGGTCGTCGGGAAGGGGGGAAGACATGACTCCTCCGGGGGCGCACGGGGCGCCGTCATGAACGTCGTGGAAGACGGCGGCGTCGAGGCGCCGCCGTCCGGTGTGGCTCGTGAGCGGGGATTACAGCTGGCCGCGGGCCTCGAGGAAGGCGGTGGCCTGGTCGTAGATCTTCTGGGTCATCTCGTTGCGGTCGGCCCACTCGCTCCATTCTTCCTTGGCGGCCTGGCGGAACGCCTTGCGCTCCTCGGCGGACAGGTCGATCGGATGCACGTCCGGATCCTCGTTGAGCGCCTGCAGGGTCTCGATGTCCTGCGCCTTGAGCCGCGCGATCAGGTCATAGGCCATGCCGTCGAAGGCGGTCTCGAGGGTGGTCTGAATGTCCTCGGGCAGGCCGTCCCAGATGTCCTTGTTGATCGACACGGCGATCATCGGCATGGAGTGGAAGCCCGGATACAGCGGATAGGGCGCGAAGGCGTGGATGCCCATGGCGTCGTTGTTGGACAGCACCGTGGAGTCGGCGGCGTCGATCACGCCCTTCTCCAGGCCGGTGTAGACCTCGGAGCCCGGCAGGTTGACCGGGGTGGCGCCGATGCGCTCGAAGATGTTGTAGACCATGCCCTGGGGAGCGCGGATCTTGAGGCCCTGGAAGTCGTCGATGGAATCGACCTCGACGGTGGAGGGAATCGACTCCAGCGGGAAGGTGGCCGCACCGATCAGGTGAGTGCCATAGGGCTCGGCCAGCTCGTTGTAGAGCGCCTCGCCGCCGCCCTGTTTCATGAACTCCAGGAAGTCGTAGGGGTTGCTCCAGGCGCCGACCAGGTTGCCGATCATGCCGAAGGCCGGATCCTGGCCGGAGAAGTAGCTGGGATCGGTCATGTGGCCCTGGAGGATGCCCGAGGAGACCGCCTGCAGGGTCTCGGTGGGGCCGACCACGGCGTTGATCGGCAGCACCTCGATGCTCACGCGGCCATCGGTCATGGTCTCGATTCGCTCGGCCCATTCCTGCTTGATCTGGAAGCTGGGCTCGCCGGCGGTCTCGGAGGCCTGGAACTTCCACTCGTACTCCGCCGCCTGGGCGGAGGACAGGCCGAGCATCAGCGCGGTGCCCGTGAGCAGCAGGCCGGACGTCTTGAGGTTAGGCATCGGAACTCTCCATCGAAGCTGTTGTTGTGTCGCGGCGCTATGTGTGGCGTGCCGTCGCGACGACAAATGTTGTACATAGTCTTAATTTGTTCAACATATACTTTCGTATGTGTCGACTATGAGCCGCCAGGCGGCTACCGTCATGCCATGGCCGCGCCATCCGAGGGACATGCCTCGGAGCAGCGCTCGACACGAGAACAGGCCGCGAGACGCGACGAGGAGAGGCTTCCATGACCGATAACAAGCGCCGGCTGCGCAGCGCCGAATGGTTCGGCAGCGCCGACAAGAACGGCTTCATGTACCGCAGCTGGATGAAGAATCAGGGTATTCCCGACCACGAGTTCCAGGGCAAGCCGATCATCGGCATCTGCAACACCTGGTCGGAGCTGACGCCCTGCAACGCCCACTTCCGCAAGATCGCCGAACACGTCAAGAAGGGCATCCTCGAGGCCGGTGGCTACCCGGTGGAATTCCCGGTGTTCTCCAACGGCGAGTCCAACCTGCGCCCCACGGCGATGTTCACCCGTAACCTGGCGAGCATGGACGTCGAGGAGGCCATCCGCGGCAACCCGATGGACGCCGTGGTGCTGCTGGTCGGCTGCGACAAGACCACCCCGGCGCTGCTGATGGGCGCGGCCAGCTGTGACCTGCCGACCATCGTGGTGACCGGCGGGCCGATGCTCAACGGCAAGCACGAGGGCCAGGACATCGGCTCCGGCACCGTGGTGTGGAAGCTCTCCGAGGAGGTCAAGGCGGGCAAGATCTCGATTCACGACTTCATGGCCGCCGAGGCCGGCATGTCGCGCTCGGCGGGCACCTGCAACACCATGGGCACCGCTTCCACCATGGCCTGCATGGCGGAGTCGCTCGGCACCTCGCTGCCGCACAACGCGGCGATCCCGGCGGTGGATTCGCGCCGCTACGTGCTGGCGCATCTCTCCGGCAATCGCATCGTCGAGATGGTCGACGAGGACCTGAAGCTGTCGAAGGTACTGACCAAGGACGCCTTCGAGAACGCCATCCGCACCAACGCGGCCATCGGCGGCTCCACCAACGCCGTGATTCACCTCAAGGCCATCGCCGGGCGCATGGGCGTCGATCTGGAGATGGATGACTGGACGCGCATCGGCCGCGGCACCCCGACCATCGTCGACCTGCAGCCCTCCGGGCGCTTCCTGATGGAAGAGTTCTACTACGCCGGCGGCCTGCCCGCGGTGCTCAGGCGTCTCGGCGAGGCCGACCGGCTGCCCCACAAGGACGCCCTGACCGTCAACGGCAAGACCCTGTGGGAGAACGTGCAGGACGCGCCGCAGTACAACGACGAGGTGATCCGCCCGCTGGACAACCCGTTGCGCGAGGACGGCGGCATGTGCGTGCTGCGTGGCAACCTGGCCCCGGGCGGCGCGGTGCTCAAGCCCTCGGCGGCGAGCCCCGAGCTGATGCAGCATCGCGGCCGCGCGGTGGTGTTCGAGAACTTCGACGACTACAAGGCGCGCATCAACGACCCGGACCTGGACGTCGATGCCGACAGCATCCTGGTGATGAAGAACTGCGGGCCGCGCGGTTATCACGGCATGGCCGAGGTCGGCAACATGGGCCTGCCGTCCAAGCTGCTGGAGCAGGGCATCACCGACATGGTGCGCATCTCGGATGCCCGCATGAGCGGCACCGCCTACGGCACCGTGGTGCTGCACGTGGCCCCGGAAGCGGCCGCCGGCGGCCCGCTGGCCGCGGTGCGCAACGGCGACTGGATCGAGCTCGACTGCGATAGCGGCCGGCTGCATCTGGAGGTCGACGAGGCCGAACTCGAGGCGCGCCTGGCCGAGAGCGATCCCACCGCGGCATCCAGGGAGATCGCCCGCAGCGGCGGCTACCGCCAGCTCTACATCGAGCACGTGCTGCAGGCCGACGAGGGCTGCGACTTCGACTTCCTGGTCGGTTCGCGGGGCGCCGATGTGCCGCGCCATTCGCACTGAAGGGTGAAGCGGCCATGACGACCCAGCGACCCCGCATGACGCCCGACCAGCTGCGCTCGCGCGACTGGTTCGACAACCCGCACCATCCCGGCACCACCGCGCTGTGCCTGGAGCGCTACATGAACCAGGGCATCACCCTGGAGGAGCTGATCAGCGGCCGGCCGATCATCGGCATCTGCCAGTCGGGATCGGACCTCACGCCCTGCAACCGGCACCACATCGAGCTGGTGAAACGGGTCAAGGACGGCATTCGCGCCGCCGGCGGGGTGCCCTTCGAGTTCCCGCTGCATCCGATCCACGAGAACGTGCGCCGCCCCACCGCGGCGCTGGATCGCAACCTGGCCTACCTGGGCCTGGTCGAGGTGCTGCACGGCTATCCGCTGGACGGCGTGGTGCTGACCACCGGCTGCGACAAGACCACCCCGGCCAGCCTGATGGCCGCGGCCACGGTCAACATCCCGGCCATCGTGCTGTCCGGCGGGCCGATGCTCAACGGCTGGCGCGGCGCCGAGCGCGTCGGCTCCGGCACCGTGGTGTGGGAGATGCGCAAGCGTCTGGCCGCCGGCGACATCGACTACCCCGAGTTCCTGTCGCGGATCGCCGATTCGGCGCCCTCGGTGGGCCACTGCAACACCATGGGCACCGCCTCGACCATGAACTCGCTGGCCGAGGCACTGGGCATGAGCCTGCCCGGCTCGGCGATGATCCCTGGGCCCTACAAGGAGCGCGGCGCGGTGGCCTACCAGACCGGCGAGCGCATCGTCGACATGGTGTGGGACGACCTGCGGCCGAGCGACATCCTGACCCGCGAGGCGTTCGAGAACGCCGTGGTCACCTGCTCGGCGCTGGGCGGCTCGTCCAACGCGCCGATCCACATCAACGCCATCGCCCGCCATGCCGGCGTCGCGTTCGACAACGACGACTGGCAGCGGCTGGGCCACGAGGTGCCGCTGCTGGCCAACGTGATGCCGGCCGGGGCCTATCTCGGCGAGGAGTTCCATCGCGCCGGCGGCGTGCCGGCGGTGATGTTTGAGCTGCTCGAGGCCGGGCGACTCCACGGCGAGGTGGCGACCGTCAACGGCCGCACCCTGGCCGAGAACCTGGCCGGCCGCGAGACCGCCGACGACGAGGTGATCCGCCGCTACGCCAACCCGCTGGTCGAGCACGCCGGCTTCCTCAACCTCAAGGGCAACCTGTTCGATTCGGCGCTGATGAAGACCAGCGTGATCGCCGCGGACTTCCGTGAGCGCTTCCTCAGCGACCCCGAGGACCCCAACGCCTTCGAGGGCAGGGTGGTGGTGTTCGACGGCTCCGAGGACTATCACGCCCGCATCGACGACCCCGCGCTGGAGATCGACGCGCGCACCATCCTGGTGATGCGTGGCGCCGGCCCGGTGGGCCATCCCGGCGGCGCCGAGGTGGTCAACATGCAGCCGCCCGAAGCCCTCATTCGTGCGGGGATCGAATCCCTGCCGTGCCTGGGCGACGGCCGCCAGTCCGGCACCTCGGGTTCGCCGTCGATCCTCAACGCCTCGCCGGAGGCCGCCACCGGCGGGCCGCTGGCGCTGCTCGAGAGCGGCGACCGGCTGCGCGTGGACCTGGGCCGCTGCGAGGTGACGCTGAGGGTCGACGACGCCGAGCTGGCCGCGCGCCGCGAGCGGCTGGAAGCCGAGGGCGGCTATCGCTACCCGGACCACCAGACGCCCTGGCAGGAGATCCAGCGCTCGATGGTCGAGCCGCTGGACCGCGGCATGACCCTGGCGCCGGCGACGAAGTATCGCGACGTGGCCCGGCTCAGCCCGCCGCGGGACAATCACTGACAAAAGAAGAAGGAAGAGGGAAGCAGAAAGAAGGAAGGTACGACGGCCGGCGCTCGGGAGGGCGCCGGCCGTCGTCGTCATGGGGTGTCCCGGCCGAGGGTCAGCTGGCGGCCCAGGGCGCTGTCGCCGGGCTCGATGCCCAGCGCCTCGGCGGTGCCGGCGAGTACCGCCTGGGCGGCAAGGAAGGCGTCCTCGGGGCGGCGGGCGCGGATGCATTCCATCAGCCGGCGATGGCGCTCCAGGCTCTCTTCGGGATCGCTGGCGCTGACGTTGGACGTCTCGATCAGCATGTAGATCGAGGGTCGCAGGATGTGCGAGAGCTGGGCCCAGACGATGTTGTGGGTGGCCTTGAAGATGGCGACGTGGAAGGCGACGTCGTAGTCGCTGTGCAGGCGGCCATCCTGGCCGTCGGGACCGTGCAGGTTCTGACCCATGCCATCGAGGGCCTCCTCGATGGCGACCAGGTCGCGGGCGGTGGCGCGCTTGGCGGCGGTCATCGCCACGTACGGCTCGACGTCGAGGCGGAACGACAGGATCTCCTGCTGGACGCGCGGATTGGGGGCGGCGTAGCGGGTCATCCAGTCGGTGACCTGGGGGTCGAGGATGTTCCACTCGGCGTATTCGCGCACCTTGGAGCCGTGGCCCGAGATGCGTTCGATGATGCCCACGTCCACCAGCTGGCGCAGGTCGCTGCGCACCGCCGAGCGGTTGATGGCGAACTGCTCGCAGAGATCGACCTCCTTGGGCACGAAGTCCCCCGGCTGGTAGCGACCGGAGAAGATGGCCTCGGCCAGGAAGTCGGCCACGCTGGGCCGGGAGGCTGTCTTGCGCTGCTTGTCTTTCACGAGTCCCGCGTCCGCTGAAGTTTCAACATATCGTGTTTTATGTTGCACATTTCGTCAATATGACCTTGGTGTCAGGCCGGCCCGTCGAGATTCGACAGCCGCGTGCAGAAGCGGGCCAGCAGCGAGGTGGCCTCGGGGGTCGGCGACACCGCCGTCAGCAGCGACTCGGGATCGCGCCCCTGTTCGGCCAGCCCGGCGTACTGGTGGCGGAGATAGGCACGCATCACCGCCGGGGTGAACTCGGGATGGAACTGCACGCTCCACTGGTTCGCCCCGTAGCGCAGCGCCTGGAAGGGATCGTGGTCGTTCACGGCCAGCACCTCGGCGCCCGGCGGTGCCTGGAGTACCGACTGGGCGTGGGTCAGCTGGGCGGGAAAGGCCTCGGGCAGGGCGCCCAGCAGGCCGTCGCGCCGGCCGGCCTCGGTCAGTCGCACCTGATGGGTGCCGGTCTCGCGGCCCGCGGGATGATAGCCGCTGTCGCCGCCGAAGGCCGCGGCCATCAGCTGGTGGCCGTAGCAGACGCCGAACATGGCGACGCCGAGCTCGCGGGCCTCGCGCAGCCAGGGCTTGAGCGCCTCGCTCCAGGGCTCGGCGTCGCTGACCATGGCGTGGGAGCCGGTGATCACCAGGGCGTCGTTCGCGGTCAGCGTCGGCAGCGTGCCGTCATGGCGGGCGTCGTACACCTCGAGGGTGAACTCGCCGCAGGCCGGGGCCAGCCGGTCCCGGAACAGCGCCTCGAAGTCGCCATGGTCGCGGACCACGTCGTCGAAGGCGTCGCCGGTCTTGACGATCAGCAGTCGCGGCATGTTCAGGCTTCCTTCTTCTCGAGTCGTTCGCCCAAGGCGCGCATGAAGGCTGAGCCGGCCTCCAGCTGCGCGATCTCCAGGTACTCGTCGGGCTGGTGGGCCTGGCTGATGCTGCCCGGGCCGCAGATCACCGTGGGCAGGCCGGCGCGCTGGAACTGGCCGGCCTCGGTGGCGTAGGCCACGGCCCCGGCAGGCGCCTCGCCCACGAGCTCCCGGCACAGGGAGAGCACCTCGGCGTTGTTGTCGTCGGCCAGCGCCGGCACCGTGACGTTGAGCCGCTCGGTGTGGATGCCGGCGTCCGGGGCGCGCTCGCGCATCTCGGCCTGCAGCCGCTCGGCACAGGCCTCGATGCGGCCGAACAGGTCCTCGAAGCGGTCCGACGGCAGATGGCGGATCTCCCACTCGAAGCTGCACTCCCGGGCCATGATGTTGATGGCGGTGCCGCCCTGGATCTTGCCCACGTGCAGGCTGGAGTGGACCACGTTGAAGGCCTCGTCGACGCGGCCCTCGGCGCGCAGCTCGCTCATCACGTCCTCGATGTAGGTCACCAGCCGGGCGGCGACGTGGATCGCCGAGACGCCCTGGTTGACCTGGCTGGAGTGCGAGGCGCGTCCGGTCACGGTGGTGCGCAGGTTGGTGGCGCCCTTGTGGGCGACCACCGGCTCCATCAGCGTCGGCTCGCCGACGAACACCGCCGCCGGGCGCGGATGATCGGCCATCAGCCGCTCGATCATCCTCGGGGCGCCGACGCAGCCGATCTCCTCGTCGTAGGAGAAGGCCAGATAGATGGGGGCATCCAGCTCGAGCTCGACCCAGCGCGGCACCTCGGCCAGGGCGCAGGCGATGAAGGCCTTCATGTCGCAGGTGCCGCGGCCGTAGAGGCGGCCGTCGCCCTTGTCGGTCAGGGTGAAGGGATCGGTCGACCAGGGCTGGCCGTCCACCGGCACCACGTCGGTATGGCCGGAGAGCACCACGCCGCCCTCGACCTCGGGGCCGATGCGGGCCAGCAGGTTGGCCTTGGCGCCGTCGTCGCTGTCGACGCGCCAGTGCTCGACGCCGTGGTCGTTGAGCCAGGCCTCGATGAAGGCGATCAGGTCCAGGTTGGAGTCGCGGGACACGGTGGGAAAGCCCACCAGTCTCTCGAGGAACTGGGCGGCGGTCATGGTCGGCTCCGAAGCAGGGTGACGTCGCCGCCTAGCCTATCATGCCGCCCGGCCCGGAGGGATGGGCCCGGCGGCATGAGTGAAGGCAGGAAAGAGGCGCTGCGTCGTTCAGGTCGAGCGGCGGCGGAGCCGGGGCACACGCAGCGGCTCGCCGCGCAGCCAGGGGCCCAGCAGCCGCGTGGAAAGCGGGATGAACAGGAACACCATCACCGGGGTCAGCATCAGGGTGCTGGCCAGCACCTTCGGCACCAGCGGCAGCGTGGCCAGGGCGTCGCCGAACAGGATCTGGAAGGCCAGCGAGACCGGAAAGAACGCCAGCCAGATGGCGATGGCCTGTTTCCAGCGCGGCGGCGCGGGGCTGCCGGTTTGCTGGAACCAGCGGTCCAGGCCGGTGGCGCGGTGCTCGTGGGGCGCGTCGAAGAGCCCCTGGCCACGGGCCAGCCAGGCCCGGCGCGAGGCGGAATGCTCCCAGATCGCCAGGGTCTCGGCGTCGCGGAAGCGGAAGATGATCTGGTACTCGTCGTCGCCGGGCGGCGGTGCCAGCACGCCGGAACCGAGGTAGCCGCCGAAGTCGGAGGCCAGCTCGCGGCCCTCCTCGAGCCAGCGCATGAAGTCGCGATAGCGGCCACTGGCCACGCGGCGCGCCACCATCAGAGTGACGGGATCAGAGGACATGGTGGTTCTCCTGATGAACTCGTTGGCCCGGGTAAGGGCCGCCGAAGAAACGGCGGATCGGGTACATCCGCTGCCGGGAGAATCATATGCCATTCCGGATGAAATGGACAGATCATGTGGGTTTTGAGCTCGTTGCCAGCATGATGGTCTATTTTGGGGCGATAAAAGGGGGCGGCTAGAGAATTTGCACCATGCTGGTGCCGTTCACTCCCGCTCGCTTCGGACGACGCTCCGAGCTCGATGATTGCGTCGGAGCCATGCCTGTCGCGGCGGTCATGGCAGCCGCCAGGACGATGGCTACCCGAAGCGGCATGGCTTAGCATCGATGGCACGAATTATCGGGCAGTTCAGCAGGGCGTTCATCGATGTCAACAACGCGGGTTGATTCGGCACTCCTTTCCGATCGGCAATTGATCCGGCTCGCCGGCGAGGCCGCCTTCGGCCGTGGCGTAGCGTATTACCACGAGGGCATGGTGGTCGGCTGGCACCAAAGTGGCACCACTATCACCGCCGACGTGGAGGGCGGCGAGCGCTATCGCGTGGTGCTGGAGTTGAGTGCCCAGGGCCTGGATGGCAGCTGCGACTGCCCGGCGTCCCAGGGCATCGACTTCTGCAAGCATTGCGTGGCAGTAGCGCTGTCGTACCGGACGAATGAAGCCGAGCAGGCGCGGCTGACGGAAGGCGATGCGACGGATAGGATCCACGCCTATCTGCAGCAGATGGACAAGTCGTCGCTGATCGAGGCGCTCCAGTCGCTGATCGAGCATGACCCGATATTGCGCCAGCAGTGGTCGCTGCGGGCCGATGCGGTGCTCGGCGTGCTGGATATCAAGACGTTGAAGAAACGCATCACGGCGGCATTTCCCGTCAACCGTGACCTGTACCGTTACGAGCAGGTGAATGCCTATTTTGCCCGGGCGGAGGCTGTCGTCGAACAGCTCGCCGAACAGGCGCCACAACTGCCGGCGGATCAGTGCCTGACGCTGGTGGACTACGCGCTGTCGCGCATGGCCCGGGCGCTGGAAACCGTCGACGACTCGGGCGGCTTTCGCTTCCACTGTGAGCATATCCTGCATGACCTGCATGTCAGGACCGTCCGGCGCCTCGACTGGTCGCCCGGGCAGCTGGCCGCGTACCTCTACGACAAGGCCTTCGGCGGCAGCGAGGACAGCTATCCGCCGATTCCCGATGCCTACGCCGAGGCGCTGGGCGAGGCGGGTATGGCGGCCTATCACGCCTGCCTGCAGCGGGCCTGGGACGATCTGCCGGCCTTGCCGAAAGAGTCCGGATGGATGGTGAAGTATCGCTATATTCGCCTGCGCGCCCCCTTGCTCAAGCTTGCCGAGGCCGACGGCGACCTGCCGGCCATGCTGGCGTTGTACGAGAAAACTGCTAGCGATGAGAAGGACTGCCTGGACGCCGCGAAAGCATGCATTGCCCATGAGGCCTGGGATCAGCTGGAGACCTGGCTGGCACGGGCGAAGCGGGCGACTTCCCAGCAGAATCCCCACCAGCAGGTGGAACGTCAGCGGCTTGAGGTGCGCCTGTACCTGCAGCGTGGAGAGGGGGAGGCCGCCGCGGCGCTGCTATGGGACATCTATCAGCATACGCGGCAGCTGGAGGATTATCGTCGGCTGGTGACCCTGGCCGACGATCGGCAGCTGGCGACCGATTACCGCCGGTGTGCCCACGACTGGCTGGTGGAGGGGCTCGACGAGGAGTCTCAACGTCCTTTCGGCTGGGGCCCGCGGATGGTCGACAGCCTGCTGGAAGTCTATCTGTTCGAAGGGCGCCTGGATGAGGCCCGGGCGCTTTGTGCCGAGCGGGCGGTCATGCCCGCGCTGCTGCACCAGCTGGCACAGGCAACGAAGGAGCTCGACGAGAGCCTGCCGCTGTACCTGCGCCTGGTTCGCCACGAGGTGCAAAAGACCAACAACCAGGCCTACCGGGATGGTATCGCCCTGTTGCAGGAGCTGGATGGCCGGCTCGACTCCGCATCACAGCGCGAGACGTTCCAGGACGCGTTGATCCAGCTGCGAACCGAGTTCAAGCCCAAGCGCAACTTCATCAAGTGGTTGAAAGAGGCTTTTCCCGAGCCGTAGATCGATACGCCGGCGTGACATGTTCAAGAAACGATGTCCTTTCGACACGTTTTGGGAATTTGTCGATGGCATCAACATGTCTCCATGACATGTTTAAATATCCCACTTTTATCGACACGTTGCCTGGATATGTCGATGCCATCGACATAAGCTGGCGACGTGTCGATCTTTCAGGGAAAAATGAACATGAACTGGTGCCCCGACCAACCTCACAATGATTTGCCGCCGCTGCCTCCGGCCGCAGAACTCGAGACGCCGGCGGTGCTGAAGGCCTGTATTCCGGCCCGTGCGGCGCTGGCGGAGCTCAAACAGGCAGGGGAACTGCTGCCAAATCAGGGGCTGCTGATCAACTTGCTGCCCCTGCTGGAAGCCCGCGACAGCTCCGAGATCGAGAATATCGTGACCACCGCCGACCGGCTCTTCCAGTTCGCCCAGGAAGACACCCATGCCGACCCGGCCACCAAGGAGGCGCTGCGATATCGTACCGCGCTGAGCCGGGGCTATCGTGAATTGGCCCGGCGGCCGCTCTGCACCAACACCGCGGTGGAGATCTGCAGCACCATCAAGGGCGTCGACATGGAGATTCGCCGGGTGCCGGGCACCACCCTGGCCCACCAGGTCTCCGGCGAGGTGATCTATACCCCGCCGATGGGAGAGAGCACCCTGCGAGAGCTGCTGGGCAACTGGGAACGCTATCTGCATGCAGACGATGACGTCGACCCGCTGATCAAGATGGCCGTGGCGCACTACCAGTTCGAGGCGATTCATCCCTTCACCGACGGCAACGGACGTGCCGGCAGGGTGCTGAACATCCTTTACCTGATCGAGAAACGGTTGCTGTCGCTGCCGATTCTCTACCTCAGTCGCTACATCATGCTCCACAAGTCCGACTACTATCACCTGCTGCTGGCTGTGACGCGTGAAGGGCAGTGGCAGGAGTGGCTGCTGTACATGCTCAAGGCCGTGGAATACACGGCTCGTTGGACCACCGACAAGATTGCGGCGACCCGTGCCTTGATCGAGGAAACCACGGCCTACATCCAGAAAGCGCTGCCCCGGGTCTACAGCCACGAGCTTGTGCAGGTGATCTTCGAGCAGCCCTACTGTCGCATCAATAACCTGGTGGAGCGCGACATCGCCAGGCGACAGACGGCATCGAGTTACCTGCAGCAGCTGTGTGAGATCGGCGTGCTCGAGGAAATTCGCGCCGGGCGCGAAAAGCTCTTCGTGCATCCCAAGCTGGTCAGGCTGATGACCGAGGATAGCAATGAGATAACACCCTATCAGGCGTCGTGAAGAACCTGGCGAACGTGTGTACGGCGGTGATGCCAGGAGTCTAGGGCGGCAAGCCGCCTTCTTACTCCCGCTCGCTCTTCGTCGCGCTCAGCAGCACCCGGTCCATGCCGCGCGTGCTCAGCATCCGCTTGAGCGCGGCGAACAGGTGGGTGGGGACGGTCACGGCGTAGCGGGGCCTGGGGCGACGGTGCTCGAGGGCGTGGATCAGCTTGTCGACGACCGCCTCGGGGCTGAGGGTGAAGGCGCCCTTTCCGTCCTCGCTGGCAAGGCGTGCCTCGACCTTCACGTAGGTGTCGGCGTGGGCGCTGTGGGCGGCGTCGATGTTGGCCCGATAGGCGCGATAGGCGTTCTCGCGAAAGCGGCTGGTGATGGGACCGGGCTGGATCAGGCTGACGTGGATGCCGCTGCCGGTGAGCTCCTGACGCAGGGTATCGCTCAGGCCTTCGAGGGCGAACTTGGAGCACACGTAGGCGCCGCGATAGGGCAGGGCGGCGAAGCCCAGCACCGAGCTGTTGTGCACGATGCGCCCGTGGCCCTGGGCGCGCATCATCGGCAGCACCTTGATGGTGAGCTCGTGGGTGCCGAGCAGGTTGGTCTCGAGCTGTTCGCGCAGCACGTCCCGGCTCAGGTCCTCCACCGCGCCGGGCTGGCCGTAGGCACCGTTGTTGAACAGCGCCGTCAGCCGCCCGCCGGTGCGCTCGCGCACCGTTTCCACCGCGGCCGCGATCGAGGCGCTGTCGGCCAGGTCCAGCCGCAGCGCTTCCAGGCCTTCCGCCTCGAGCCGAGCAACATCCGCCTCGGCTCGTGCAGTAGCGAAGACCCGCCAGCCGCGCTTGGCCATGGCGTGGGCCGCGGCATGGCCGATCCCGCTGGAACAGCCGGTGATCAGCAGGCTGCGCGTCGAGTCGCGGCGTTCTGGCATCTCATCTTCCTTTCCGTGTGTCCGATATGGACTAGGCTTTGTCCGAAAAGTCGGATTTGCTAATGTGTCCCATGCTGCAGCTGCATAGGTGACCCATGGCAGGACGCTACGAGATCTCCGACAATGGCTGGGCCCTCATTGAAGACATCGTCTCGCCGCCGCAGAGGTCAGGCCGTCCCCGTCGCGATGACCGCCAGGTGTTGAACGGCATCTTCTGGATCCTCTGCTCGGGCGCTAAGTGGCGTGATCTGCCAGAGCGCTACGGCCCTTGGAAGACCGTTTATGACCGTTTCCGTCAGTGGCGCGATGATGGCACCTTCGAGGCCATTCTGGCGCGCCTCCAACTTCGCTTGCGAGAGGATGGCCTGATGGATCTGGACACCTGGATGATCGATTCGACATCAATCCGCGCCACCCGGGCCGCCTCTGGAGGCGGCAAAAAGGGGGACAGGTAGAGCCCGTAGACCATGCCCTGGGACGGAGTCGCGGCGGCCTGACGACCAAGATCCATATGGTCTGTGACCGTCATGGTTGGCCGCTGACCTTCACGCTGTCGCCGGGGCAGGATTCGGATACGCGGCACTTCATTCCCACCCTGGAGGAGGTGCAACTGCCTGGAACCAAGGGCAGACCTCGTAAGCGTTGCCGCTTCATCGTGGCGGACAAGGGCTACGATAGCGACCCGCTTCGCCGCTACTGCGGCCGGCATCGCATGAAGCCGATCATTGCCCGGCGCAAGATGAAGCGAAAACCGCGCCCTGGCGCTCCGAGGGGCTTTGACAAGCCCCGATATCGGGAGCGAAACATCATTGAGCGCTGCTTCGGTTGGATCAAAGAGCTACGCCGGGTCTGCACCCGTTACGACAAGTTGGCCAGCAGCTTCCGGGCGATGGTATGCCTGGCCTGCATAGACCGTTGTTTGCGTGCAGACTTTTCAGACAGAACCTAGTAGTGATAACGCAGCTGAGCAATCAGCAAGGCATCTTCCGTCACCTTGTAGACGAGGCGATGTTCATCGTTGATGCGTCGCGACCAGTAACCCGCAAGACCATGCTTCAGGGGCTCCGGCTTGCCGATGCCCTCGAAGGGCGTGCGCTGGATCTCCTTGATCAGCTGGTTGATCCGGCGTAGCACCTTCTTGTCGGTCTTCTGCCAGTAGAGGTATTCCTCCCAGGCATGCTCGGAGAAGGTGAGCTTCATTCCTCGATGAGCTCCCGCTCCTGCCCGTCGCCTTCCTCCAACTGGGCGATGGATTCGAGCAGGCGGCGGGCGTTCTTCGGCGAGCGCAGCAGGTAGGCGGTCTCCTGCAGAGCCTCGTAGTCTTCCAGCGATATCATCACCACCGACGGCGCCTTGCTGCGGGTGATGGTGATGGGCATGTGATCGTCGCACACCTGCTGCATGGTCTTCGCCAGGTGACTGCGCGCCGCCGTATAGCTGATGGCTTCCATGAGTACTCTCCCGTACAGGATATTGTCCTGTACAGGATAGCGTGCAGGTAATGTCGCGACAATGGCGTTCGGTCTCACCCGCTGACCAGCCGCGCCTGGCTGGTGCCGTTGCCCAGCGGTTCGACGCGGATCTGCACCGGGATGCGCTCGTGCATCTCCTGGACGTGGGAGATCACCCCGACGCGGCGGCCCAGCGCCTGCAGGCCGTCGAGGGCCTCCATGGCCAGCGCCAGCGACTGCGGATCGAGGCTGCCGAAGCCTTCGTCGATGAACAGCGACTCGATGACCAGCTCGCCGGAGGCCATGGAGGCCAGCCCCAGCGCCAGGGCCAGCGAGACCAGGAAGGTCTCGCCACCGGACAGCGAGTGCACCGAGCGGCGCTCGTCGCCCATGTCGTGGTCGACCACCAGCAGCCCGAGCTCGCTGCCGCCGCGCACCAGCCGGTAGCGCCGCGACAGCCCGCCGAGGTGCGCGTTGGCGTGCTCCAGCAGCTGTTCCAGGTTGTAGGCCTGGGCGATGCGCCGGAACGCCTTGCCGTCGGCGGAGCCGATCAGCTCGCTGATCCGGCCCCAGCGGCGATGCTCGGCCCGCGCCGCCTCGAGCTCGGCCTGTGCCTCCTGCTGGCGCTGGCGCCGCCGGTCGTCGTCGTGCAGGGCGTGAGTGGCCTCGTCGCGCTGCTGCTGGGCGCTTTCCAGCCGCGGGGTGAGGCTCTCGCGCTCTTCGGCGAGTGCCTCGCGGCGACGGGCGATCTCGGCCTCGGCACTCGCTTCCAGCAGTGCCGCCTCATCGTTGGCGTCGACCAGGCCCTGCTCGCGACGATGATCGATCAGCGCCTGGCGGCGTTCCTTGAGAGCGGCGGCGGCCTGCTGGCGGGCCTGGTCGGCGTCTTCCAGCTGCCGACGCTGGCGCTCGGCCTCGTCGTCGGACTGGGCCAGCAGCCGGGCGAGGGTAGCGTCGTCCAGCTCGGGATGAGCCCGTCGCCATTCGGCCAGCTCGGCGGCGAGGGTATCGCGCTCCCGGCGCAGTGTCTCGAGCCGTTCGGCCTCGTGGGCCGCCTGCTGGGCGAGGCGTTGGTGGCGAGTCTGCGCCTCATGATGGCGAGCCAGGGCCGCGTCGCGCGCGCTGGCGGCGGCCTGCTGACGGGCGTCGAGGTGCTGCTGCCAGGCGTCCGGCGAGGCGTGCTCGCCGAGGCGGTCGCGCAGGTCGGCGGCCAGGGCCTCGCGGGCCTGGCGAAGCGGCGGCAGCCGTTCGGCCAGCCCGTCGAGTTCCTGCTCGAGCTCGTTCTGCTGGGAGCCGAGCCGGGCGAGCTCGATCTCGTCCTGATGCAGCGCCTGGTTCAGCGGCGCGAGCTCGGTCTCGGCCCGGGACAGCTCGTCGAGGACGCGCCGATGCTCGGTTTTCCGTGCCTCGCTGGCCTGCCGCTGATGGTCCAGCCAGGCCTCGCGCTCCTCGGCGGCGATGGTGGCCAGCTCCGGCTGCAGCGGATGCGCGTCGAGCGCTCGCTGCGCCTCGGCGCGCTGCCGATCGGCGGTGCCGAGGTCCTCGCGCTGCTGGGCCACCGAAGCCTTCAGGGCGCGGTATTCGCCTTCGATGTCATGGCGCTGCTGGTAGGCCCGATCGCGCTGATCCTGCGCCTGTGCCAGCTGGCGATCCTCTTCTGCCTGCTGGGCGGCGAGCTGGGCCGCCTCCGGCGAGGCGGGTGGCCGGTGACGCCAGGGATGCTCGAGGCCGCCACAGACCGGGCAGGGCTCGCCGTCCGCGAGGCCCTCGCGCAGGTGGATGACGCTCTCGCTGCGCACGGCGCGGTTGCGCTCGACGAACGCCTGAACGCTCCTGAGATGGCGTTCGGCGTCGTCGAGGCGCTGGCGGGCGGCCTGGCCCCGGCCGAGCAGCGCCTCGAGGCGTTGTTCGCTCTCCGCCAGGCGTGTCTTCAGCGCCTGATGGGCCTGCTCGGCGCGGCAGGCTTCCTGCCAGCGGCCGTGCAGCTCACCCAGTTCGAGCCGGCGCTGGGCGGCTGCGTCGTGGGCCCGCTGGGCGGCCTGACGGGCAGCGTCCAGATCGTCATGGTCGCCGATCAGGCGTTCGAGGGCGGCGTGCCAGCGGTCGCGCTGCTCGCATCGTTGGGCGTGGGCCGCGTCGGCCTGGCGCCGCTTCTCGGCGAGGGAGTCGGCGCGTCGACGGCGCTCCTCATGAGTGCGCTCGAGCTCTGCCAGCTGCTGGTCCTGGGTCGCGAGGCGCTGGGCCCGTTCGCGTGCCTCGCGCAGGGCGGGCTCGGCCTGCTGGCGGGCCCCGGTGGCTGCCGCCAGCGAGCGTTCGGCGGCCTCGCTGGTCTCGCGGGCGCTCTGCTCGGCGCTCTCGGCGTCGGTAAGCGCTCGCTGCGTCTCGGCGTGCGTCGCCGCCAGGGCCTCGAGTTCGCCGGGCAGCGCGGCCTGGCGCGTCAGTTTGTGGCGCCGGGGCAGGATCACCCGTCGCCAGGCCTGATCCCGCCGGGCGGGGGCGAGCGAACTCCAGGCGTCCTCGGCCGTGTCCAGGTCGCTCTGACCGCGCTGGAAGGTGGCTTTCAGTTGATCATCTTTTTCATGCCAGTGCTGCCTGGCCTGAAGCGATGCCGAGTGCGCCTGCAGGTCGGTGAGCGCTCGCTGGGTGGTCTCGGCGGCGCGTTCGAGCTCGGCGCGAGCCTCGGGCTCGGCGGGCAGGTCGTCGGCGAGCCGGGCCTCGATCTTCTCCACGGCCTTCCTGGCGTCGCTCGAGCGGCGGTAGGCGGCCATCGAGATGGCGGAGTATTCGGTGGTGCCGGTCAGCCGCTCCAGCAGGTCGCTGCGCTCGTTGTCGTCGGCCTTGAGGAAGGCGGCGAACTCGCTCTGTGCCAGCAGCACGGCGCGGGTGAACTGCTCGAAGGTCAGGCCCAGGCACTCCGGCAGCAGGCGGTCGAACTCGCGCTTCTGGTTGGTGAGCAGTCGCTCGTCGTCGAGGTCGCGCAGCGACTGGTCGACGGCCTGCAGACGGCCGCCGGCCTTCTCGCGGGCGCGGCGCACCGCCCAGCGGGCGCGGTAGCGGCGGCCGTCGCGGCCGAGGAAGTCGACCTCGGCGTAGCCGCTGGCCGTGCCGCGGCGCAGCAGGGTGCGCGGGTCGGCGGTGTTGAGGGTGGCGTCGCCGACGTCGGGCAGCGGCGCCTCGCGGCCGGGGGCCTGGCGCAGCCGGGGCGTGCCGCCGTAGAGTGCCAGGCACAGGGCGTCGAGCAGGGTGCTCTTGCCGGCGCCGGTGGGGCCGGTGATGGCGAACAGCCCGGCATCGCTGAGCGGCGGCTCGGTGAAATCGAGCTCGAGCGGCCCGGGAATCGAGGCCAGGTTGGCCAGGCGCAGGGCGAGGATCTTCATGCGGAGTCCTCCTCGCCGGCGTCCAGCACGTCCTGACGCAGGCGGTCGAAGTCGGCCAGGATGTCGTCGTCCGGCGGCTCGCCCCAACGGCCCTGCCAGGTGCGCTCGAACAGCCGGCGGGGGCCGAGCGTCTCGAGATCGATGCGCTCGGGAGCGTGCTCGGCCGCGACTTGCGGCAGGCGCCGCTCGAGGCGCAGCAGGCGCAGTGGCTTGCCCTCGAGGGCGGCGTCGACCCGGGCGCGCAGGTCGGGCATCGGCGCCTCGAGCTCGACGCGCAGCTCCAGCCAGGGCCAGCGTTCTCTCGGCAGATCGGCATCGAGTTCCAGCGCCTCCAGCTCGGCCAGCACGGCGTCGAGCGGCGCGGGGCCGAGCCGGTGCATGGCCACCGGGCGCGGTACGGGCAGGGATTCGACCCCGGCCAGCCGCTCGCCGTCGAGGGTCGCCTCGACCACCTGGTGGGCGTAGTTGAGCTCGCTGAAGTCCAGCGGCAAGGGGCTGCCGCTGTAGCGGATGCGCTCGTCGCCGACCTGCTGGGCGCGGTGCAGGTGGCCGAGGGCCACGTAGGCGATGTCGTCGGGGAACAGGGCGGCGGAGATCGACTCCTCGCCGCCGATCACGATCGGCCGCTCGCTGGCCTCGGAGACGGCGGCGCCGTGCAGGTGGGCGTGGCTCATGGCGACCAGCGCCTGGCCGTCGCCGCGGCGCTCGCGGGCGGCGTCGATCAGTTCACGATGGACGCGGTTGATGCCGGCGACGTAGTCATTGGGCGCTTCCTCTGTGTTACCGGTCTCGTTGGCGGTCATCTGGCCGGTGACCTCGGCGGGGCGCAGGAAGGGCAGCGCCAGGCACCAGGCGCGGGTTTCGCCGGCGGCGTCGGTGAGCGGCACCAGCAGGCGCTCGGCGTCGAGGCGGCCGTCGTCGAGCCAGCGTACCCGGCCCCGGGCGTGGGTGCGCAGGCGCTGCATCAGCGGGGCGGGCAGCTCGATGCGGTTGCCGCTGTCGTGGTTGCCGGCGATCAGCACGATGTCGAGCCGGGGCAAGCGCTCGTGGGCGCCGACGATGAAGTCGAAGAGCAGTTCCTGGGCGCGCAGCGAGGGATTGACCACGTCGAAGATATCGCCGGCCACCAGCAGGGCGTCGGCGTCGCGTTCGACCAGGGTATCGAGCAGCCATCTCAGGAAAGCGCGGTGCTCCTCATGGCGCTCCTGGCCGTGGAAGCTCTGGCCCAGGTGCCAGTCGGCGGTGTGGATCAGTCTCAGCATGGCGTCCCCGGTGTTCCGTCACACGGTCAAAAAGGCCTAGTCTAACCCGAGCGCCGCCGACACATCAGGAGCCCGCATGCCGTCCGTTCCCTTGCACGATTGGAACCTTTCCCCCGCCGAGGCCATCGCGCTGCAGAAGCGCCTGGCGGGGCGGGTCGAGCGCGAGGATCGGCTGGACACGGTGCGCCGCATCGCCGGGGTGGATATCGGTTTCGAGCAGGGAGGCGAGATCACCCGGGCCGCGGTGGTGGTGCTGGCCTGGCCATCGACGGGCGGGGGCGTCTTCGAGGTGGTGGAGCAGGCGGTGCACCGCGAGCCGACGCGCATGCCCTATGTGCCGGGGTTGCTGTCGTTTCGCGAGGTGCCGGCGGCACTGGCGGCCTTCGACAAGCTCGCGACCCGCCCGCAGCTGGTCATGGTCGACGGCCAGGGCATCGCCCATCCGCGCCGGCTGGGGGTGGCCAGCCACCTGGGGCTGTGGCTCGACCTGCCGACCATCGGCGTGGCCAAGACGCGGCTGTGCGGCCGCCACGGCGAGCCGGGGGCGGAACGGGGCGACTGGGCGCCGCTGGTCGACACAGGCTCCGACGGTGAGGAGACGATCGGCGCGGTGCTGCGCTCGCGGCAGGGCGTGAAGCCGGTGTTCGTGTCGCCGGGGCATCGGCTGTCGCTGGCCACGGCGCTGGAGTGGACGCTGGCCTGCCTGGGGCGGACCAAGCTGCCGGAGCCCACGCGGCTGGCCGATCGGCTGGCGTCGAGACGGGATCAGAAGCGGCGCTGAGCCGATCTTTTTCCACCTTGCTTGCCATTCAGGGCCGGGCGGCCGACCATGGCGCCCCTTCTTTCACCATCACCATCGGGATGCCCGCCATGACCGCTTCTGTTCCTTCCCCGCTCGAGGCCACCCGCGCCTGGGTCGAGACCTTCGTGGTCGGCCTCGAGGTGTGTCCCTTCGCCGGCCGCGAGGTCACCCGCGACAGCATCCGCTACGTGGAGGTGGACGCCACCGATCCCGCGGCGGCGCTGATGAAGCTGATGGAGGAGTGCTGGCATCTCGACGAGCACGCCGAGACCGAGACCACGCTGATGGTGCTGAGCGAGGGGCTGGCGGACTTCGACGACTACCTGGACGCGCTGGGCATGGCCGAGGCGCTGCTGGAGGAGCAGGGCTACGAGGGCATTTATCAGCTCGCGAGCTTCCACCCGGACTATGAGTTCGAGGGCGAGGCCGGGGATTCGCCGCGCAACTTCACCAACCGCTCGCCCTGGCCGATGTGGCACCTGATCCGCGAGGCCGGGCTGGAGCGAGCGCTGGCTCACTACCCGGACCCCGAGGCCATCCCCGAGCGCAACGCGGCGCTGATGGAGGCCAAGGGGCACCAGGCGCTGGCCGCCTCGCTGGCGGCGCTGCGCGGGGCATCGGGGCAGGGCTAGCCCCGACGCCCGTCGCTCCAGTCGCGTCTCACACCACGTCCAGCGGTTCCTTGGCGAAGGGAGCCGGGAATTCCGCTTCCAGACGATCCACGGCCTGATCGTCCAGGGTGGCCTGGAGCACGGCGGCGTTGTCGCGGACGTGCTCGAGGTGCACGGCCTTGGGCAGGGCGATCAGGTCGCGCAGCCCGTCGACCGGGCGGATCGCCCAGGCCAGCATCAGCTGGGCCGGCGTCAGGCCCTGCTCGGCGGCCAGGGTGTTGACCACCTCGTTGGTGAGCGGGTCCTGCTGCAGTCGGCCGGCGCGCGCCAGCGGGCAGTAGCCCATCAGCGGCATGCCGTGCTGGCGATGCCAGGGGCGCAGGGCGTGCTCGATGCCCCGCGAGCCCAGATGGTAGAGCACCTGATTGATCGCGCAGCTGTCGCCGCCGGGTCGCCCATACAGGCCTTCCATGTCGTCGACGTCGAAGTTGGAGACGCCGAAGCGGCGGATCTTGCCGTCCTCGCGCAGCCGTTCGAAGGCTTCCAGGGTCTCGTCCAGGGGGATGCCGCCCGGCCAGTGCAGCAGGTAGAGGTCCAGGTGGTCGGTGCCCAGGCGCTCGAGGGTCGCCTCGCAGGCGGCGATGGCCGAGTCGCGGCCGGCGTTCCAGGGGTAGACCTTGGACACCAGGAAAGCCTCGTCGCGGCGCCCGGCGAGCGCCTGGCCGACGACCTTCTCGGCGCCGCCGTCGGCGTACATCTCGGCGGTGTCGATCAGCGTCATGCCCAGGTCCATGCCCAGCTGGAGGGCGCGGATCTCGTCGGCGCGGGAAGCGGGGCCTTCGCCCATGTACCAGGTACCCTGGCCGATGGCGGGCACTGCCACGGCCGGCTCGTGGGCCGTGGCCGGCAGGGTGACGCGAGCGGGTTGTGTCATGGCGCTTCCTGTCTGTTGTTGTCGAGGTCTTGCCTCCAGTCTGGAGATGGCGGCCCGGTGGCGCAATCCGCCCTTGTTCCACGGTGAGATCATCCCCATGGTCTATCGTGAAGAGGCTAGAATTCGACCACTCAAGCGCAAGGAGTCGACATGAGCATCCAGAAGAACGGCAGCGCCGTCTGGCAAGGCGGCCTCAAGGACGGAAAAGGCACGGTATCCACCCAGAGCGGCACGCTGAGCGAGGCGCCTTACAGCTTCGCCAAGCGCTTCGAGGACGAGGCCGGCGCCAACCCCGAGGAGCTGATCGGCGCCGCCCATGCGAGCTGTTATTCCATGGCGCTGTCGATGATCCTCGGCGAGGCGGGCTACACGCCGGAGCGCATTGCCAGTCGGGCCAGCGTCACCCTGGCGCCGGACGACAGCGGCTTCAGCATCAGCGCCATCCACCTGGAGACCCGCGCCAGCGTGCCGGGGGCCGACGAGGCGGCCTTCCAGGACGCGGCAGAGAAGGCCAAGGCCGGCTGCCCGGTGTCGAAGCTGTTCAATGCCGAGATCACCCTGGACGCCAGGCTGGACTGAGGCGCCAGGCGCGATCCACCCGACCACACACGTCAGTCAGCGAGGCCACCTTCGGGTGGCCTCGTGGCGTTCAGGGGGAGGTGTCGCGTGCCCGGTCGGCGGCCTTCACCAGGGCGCGGATCAGCCGCTGCTGGGGACGATTGAAGATCAGCCACTCCGGGTGCCACTGCACGCCGATCAGGAAGTCGTGCTCGCGGGACTCGATGGCCTGCACCAGGCCGTCGCGGTCGCGGGCGACGATCTCGATGCCCTGGCCGGTCTCCTGCACCGCCTGGTGGTGCAGGCTGTTGATGCGACACCAGGTCACGCGAAGGATGCGGTAGAGCCGGCTGTCGCCGACGATGTCCACCGTCTTGCGCGGCAGCACGGTGCGTCGCCGCTTGAGCCCCTCGTTGGTGGTGTAGATGTCCGGGTCCAGGGTGCCGCCCTGGTGCACGTTGATCAGCTGGGCGCCGCGGCAGATGCCGAGCACCGGCGTGCCGGCGGGAATGAAGCGCTCGAGCAGTGCCATCTCGAGCTGGTCGCGTTCGGGATCGACGCGCACGTCGAGCTGGATCTCGCCGCCGTAGTGGTGGGCCTCGATGTCATCGCCGCCACCGATGATCAGGCCGTCGAGTCCGGTGGGCCGCGGGCGCGCGGGCGACAGCCGCAGTGGGCGGCCGCCGTGACGCCACACGGCGAACCAGTCGAACCACCAGGCGATGCGGCTCTTGCGGTCGGAGGTCGTGATACCGATCAGCGGGCGCGGGTGCTGCCTCATGACTGCCCTAACCTCCGGCGCAGCGATTGCCACAGCCGCACCGGCCAGACCGGACGATGGCGGGCCAGATATTGGGCGCCGCGCTCGGCCAGCGTTTCCGGCGAGGCGGCCAGCACTTCCACTTCGAGCCAGCGATTCCACTCCTGGACGGCACCCCAGCCGGATTCGGAGAGCTGGGCGTTGGGCAGCCGGTAGTGGTAGGTCGGCCGCGGCTTGACCAGGTGATCGTCGAGCAGCTCGTGGGGATGCTCGGGATGCAGGTGGGCGAACAGCGGCAGCAGGTCGAGCTCGCGGTTGCGGGTCGGGTTGTCCTCGAGATAGTCGTCGATCAGCGTCTCGAGGTCCGGCGCGTAGTCGGGATCGAGCACCTTGAGCGCGTAGGCCCGCGGGAAGGGGTTGGCGTGGGGCAGCACCTCCCGGGTGATGTCGACCTGGATCTGTTCGCGCAGCCAGCGAGCGCTGAGCAGATAGGCGCGCAGGTGGGCCAGCAGGCTCTCGACGTCCAGGCTCGGCGCCTCTGGGTTGAGGTGCAGGCCGAAGCCGTAGAGCAGGCTGGCGTCGGTGCCCTTGGCGCCGCGCTGACGCAGCGCCTCGAACAGGGCATCGAGCTCCCCGAGCTCGTCCCAGGGCACCGGCGGGCAGACGATCTCGGTGGGCACCAGGCCGGTGACCACGTCGCCGATCAGCTCGCGGGTGCGCTGGTGGAACTCCTGGCGCATGCGCTCCCATTCGCTGTCCTGGCAGGCGTCGGGATCGACCCGCTCGGCGTCCGGATGGGCGTACTGGGTGTCCAGCTCGATGCCGAACTCGCCCCAGCGGGTGTCGGTGACCTTCAGGCGATGGGGGCTCAGCACCTCGACCTCGCCGCCGAACAGCTCCTGTACCAGATTGGCGGTGTCTCGCGGCGGCAGGCCGGCGAACTCGATCTCGACTCCGACCCGGCGGGGCCTTCCTTCGGCATTGTCGGGTACGGGTGGCGGTTGCGGCGTCATGACGGCATCCTGTGTGACGGTATCGGCAGCCTAACATCGCTGCCATGGATTCTGATATTGCGGTCACCAACGTACGGAGACTCACGTTGCCACGCGCGCATCGCCACTTCTCGTTCGCCCTGCGGGGCCTGCTACTGCTCTCGCTGCTGCTTCTGTCGCCGATGGCGGCCGCTCAGTCGCTGCCCATCTCCTCCCTGGGCGGCGGTCAGGAACAGAGCGGCGAGCAGCCGCCCGATCCCGAGGCCCTGCAGCAGGCGCTCGACCGCATCATCACCACGCTGGAAGACGAGAACCGGCGCGACCAGCTCTTGCAAAGCCTGGAATCGCTGCGCACCGCCAACAGCGAGGTCACGCAGGGGGAGGGCATCGCCGGGCAGCAGGGGCTGCTGGGGGCGCTGGCCGATACCCTCAACGAGCTTGGCGAGCAGGCCGAGTCCGGTAGCTCGCCGTTCAACGACTGGCAGCGGCAGTTCCGCGAGGGCTGGACGGACTTCACCGAGCTGACGCTTCGCACCGGCGACGGCACGCTGCTCAACTTCGTGGTCGAGATGACGGTGCTGGTCGGCATCTGGGCCGGGCTGCTGGTGATCCTGATCGCGCTGGGACGGCGGCTGGCGCAGCGGCGCGGCTGGCCGCTGGACCTGCCCCGCGAGCCCAAGGGGCTGTTGCTGGCGATTCACTTCCTGCGCCGCCTGTTGCCCTGGGCGCTGGCCTTCGTGCTGGCGCTGGGCGTGGCCCAGCTGGTGCCCGAGAGCCCGGGGCGCACCGGGGCGCTGGTGGTGGCCTATATCTCGCTGTGCGGGCGTACCCTGTCGGTGGTGGTGGAGACGGTGATCTCGGTGTTCACCCGCGGTCATCGCTTCGTCGCCGTGCAGATCCTCCAGCAGCGGGCGCTGCGGCCGCTGTTCGTGATCGGCGCGCTGATCGCCCTGGGCGATGCCCTCAATTCCACGCGGATCACCGACTCGATCGGCGACGACCTGGCCAACCTGCTGTCGGTGATCGCCAACGTGCTGGCCGCGCTGCTCAGCGGGCGCTTCGTGATCCGTTTCAAGCGGCCGATCACGCACCTGATTCGCAATCGCTCGTACAAGCATCGTCGCGACAGCAGCAACGCCGCCGACATGGCGCGTGCGGTGGGCGGGCTGTGGCACATCCCGGCGCTGCTGCTGGTGGGGGGCTCGCTGGTGGCGATCTTCGTCACCGGCGGCGACGTGGCCACCGCCCTGGCGCGCTCCATCGTCTCGGCCTCGCTGCTGGTGCTGACCCTGGTGGTGGCCGGGCTGATCCGCCGTCATTCCGAGCGCCGCACCAAGCGCCGCTTTCGCCGCGAGTATCGCCGCCGGCTGGAACGCTTCGGCTACACCCTGGCCCACGTGGTGGCCTGGATCGCCTTCGCCGAGCTTTTCCTGCAGGTGTGGGGCGGATCGCTGATCGGCATCGGCCGCGAGGGCGTGGCCAGCGTGCGCATCGGCCAGGCGCTGCTCGGTATCGGCTTCACCGTGCTGCTGGCCTGGCTGGCCTGGATCTTCGCCGACACCGCCATCCAGCGGGCGCTGGCTTCCTCGGCGCGTGCCCGCGGCCGGCGCGTCAACCAGGCCCGGGCCCAGACCATCACGCCGATGATCCGCAACATCATTTTCGCCACCATCGTGATCATCGCCTCCATCGTCGGGCTGGCCAACCTGGGGGTGAACGTCACGCCGCTGCTGGCCGGTGCCGGTGTGATCGGCCTGGCGATCGGCTTCGGCGCCCAGACCCTGGTGCAGGACCTGATCACCGGCATCTTCATCCTGATCGAGGATTCGCTGGCGGTGGAAGACTTCGTGCAGATCAACGGCCACATGGGCACCGTCGAGGGGCTGACGCTGCGCACCGTGAAGCTGCGCGACCTGGACGGCATCGTGCACATCATCACCTTCAGCCGCATCGACTCGATCCACAACATGTCGCGCCAGTTCGGCATCGCGCTGATGAAGATCCGTATCCCCTACAGCATGAAGATCGACGACGCCATCACCCTGATGCAGGAGACCGCCCAGGCGCTGCGCCAGGACCCGATGATGCGCCACTACATCTGGTCGCCGCTGGAGATGCAGGGCATCCATGCCTTCGAGGACGGCTGCCCGATCCTGCGCATGCGTTTCCGCACCGCGCCGGAGATGCAGTGGGACGTGGCGCGTGCCTTCAATCTGCTGCTCAAGCGTCGCATGGAGGAGCAGGGCGTCGATCTGGGCGTGCCGCGCCTGAGCGTCAGCATGGAAGGCCATGGCGGCGGCCGGCTGGACGGCAGCGCCGAGTGGGGGCAGGACCACGATGCCGCCGGGCGCGAGCCCGGCGAGGCCGGCGTGGCGGACCCTCATCGCCAGACCAGCGCCAGCGGCGGCTCGCCCGACCCGGGCTAGGGCCCAAGCTGGCGCAGGGATCGCAGCGGAAAGCGTCAGAGCAGATAGCGGCCCAGGGCCACGCCGCCGGCCAGCGTCGCCAGCCACAGCACGAGCAGTATGCCGCGGCGCCTGGGCCGGCGGTTATGCGCCCGGGCGGCCACGTTCAGGCGCTGCATCCATTCCTCGAAACGCGAGCCCGGCGGGCCCGGCGGCAGCGAGAAGTCGTCCGCCGGGCCGGCGCGCCAGTAGGGCGCGTGGGTCAGGCCCAGCCGCGCGCGCAGTCGGCCGATGTCGGAGAGGGTGTCGTGCAGGGCGTCGTATTCGGCGCGGCGCGAGTCGGCCTGCAGCACGGTGGCGGCGTCGGCCTTGAGGGCGCTGTGCTCGCAGCGCGCGATGGCCTCGGCCACGGCCGACTCGTCGGCATCGGCGGAGAGGTGCAGTCGCTGGTAGAGGTCGCGCATCTCAGCTCACCTTCATCAGGAAGTCATAGGCCCGGCGAATCCGCTGGAAGCGCCGCGAGGCGCTGGCGACGATGGCGTCGCCCTCCTGGTGGAAGCGGTCCGGATGATGGGCCTGGGCGAGGCGCCGGTAGGCCTTGCGGATCTCGCCGCGGCTGGCGCCGGGCTCCAGGCCCAGCACGGTCAGGGCGCTGCGGATGCGCGGGTCGGGCGCCGCGGGCCGCTCGTGGGCACGATGCGCGCCGTCATCGTGGGCACGCTGGTGGCCATGGTCAGAGCCCCGGTCACCAGAGCGTGAGTGCTGTTGCCGTTCACGATGGCCGCCGCGGCGGCGTTCCCGCTCTTCCTCTCGGTGTCGTCGCGCCTGTTCGCGCTCGGCCCGTTGGCGCTGCTTCTCGGCCTCGCGCCGGGCCTGCTGGCGGCGTTTCTCGGCGTCGCGTTCGGCTTTCTGCCGGGCCTTGGCCTGTGCCTTTTCCTCCTGACGCTGGCGCCGGGCTTCCGCCTTGTCCTCGCGAGCCTGACGGCGCGCCTCGGCCCGCGCTTCGCGAGCGCTTTCCTGCTCGGTTCGCTCGCTCTCGGCGGCCTGTTCCTGTCCGGGGCGCTCGTCGTTCTCCTCACCGGCCGTTTCACGACGACGGTCTCGCGTGCCCCGTTCGCGCTGCTGCCAGTAGTCGCGCCGGCTCGGGTCGCCCGGCTCGCGCAGCGCCCGGCCGGCCTGGGAGGCATAGAGCTCAGCGAACTCCAGCGGCGGCACGCCCAGCAGGTCGGCCAGGAAGCGCAGGATATGGTGGTTGGCCAGGGTCGGCTTGCCGTGCTCGGCGGCCAGGGTGACCGCCAGGCGCAGGAAGGCGCGGGCGGTGTCGCCATGCAGCTCCTTCTGCAGCACCTCGGCGGCGAGCTGGATGGCGCCCAGGTCCTGGCTGGCGGCGATTTCCAGCAGCGGGGCCAGCTCGTGGCCGTGGCGGAAGGCGCCGGTCAGCGAGACCAGCTGGGCGCGCTCGGCTTCCCCGACCGGCCCCTGCTGGGCCAGCACCCAGGCCAGCAGCAGCAGCGCGGCGCTGTCGGCCTGGTCGCGACTCTGGAGCAGCAGCAGTTCGAAGGTGGAGAAGCGCGCAGCGGTCATTCCCTGACTCTGGTTGGATATCTTGTTGAAGGGCCCCGTCGGTGGGCAGATCAGGCATCGATCATGTTCGTGCCGGGGCCTGGCCTTGGCAAGCCCGGCGCGGCGATGTGCTAGCGTAATGCCGGAAGCATCGGCCACGGCAGGCGCGCCGACGCGGGAGGCAACCCTTTGACATCGGCGGCTTGCGCCCGATCTTGATGCCGGGAGGAGAACATCATGCGATCACTGATCCAGACATTGCTGGCGCCGTTGGTGTGGGTGGCCGACAAGCTCGGCACCCGCCGCGAGGTCGCCCGGAACGACGCGCACCAGGCCGAGGTGGACGCCGCCTGCGAGGCCCTGGCGCTCTACCAGTTCTGGAGCGAGCCCGAGTGCATTCGCGTGCGCCGCGTGATCACCCGCCTGGGGCTCTCCATCGAGACCCGCGACGCCCGCCTCGACCCCGAGCACGGCCAGACGCTGAAGGAGCAGGGCGGCAAGCTCCAGGTGCCGTGCCTCTACATTCGTGAGGCCTCCGGCGAGGAGCGCTGGCTCTATGGCGCCCAGCGCATCATCGACTATCTGAAACGGCACTTCGGGGAGTAGGGCGGCATCCTTTCTCGATACGCTCAGCGGCCCTCCCCGCCACGCCTGTCCCCCGTCAATGGCGATCGTACCACGCTAGATCCTCAGCTAATTTAGTGGCAGGCTGAAGGAAAGGACGTAAAAGGTGGAAGGCACGATGATCGGTGTTATCGCGCCTAATTGTCATTAATATGCATGAAAATCAGTGGGTTGGGCGCATCAGGCGGGCCGCATAACATGGATGAACGTGCCGGCACGTTCAAGTCAATAAACGAGCCAGCTGCCTAATACCTGTTAGCTCTAGGAGAGTGCATGGGCTTCAAAGTAGTCGTAGATACACTCGCTTCGTTGGCTGCACTTGTAGCGATCCTGTCAGTTTTGATTGGGTGGTATAGCAGTGCGCGGAAGCCTCTTAGCATTTCTAGGGTGGTAGTACATAAAAAGGATGACGGCTTAACCTATATAATTGTGACGAAGAACAGAAAGTCGTATCCAGTTGAGGCAAAAAGAATTGATTGCTTTTCGCGGAAAACTTTCGAGATAGAGCAGAGGGTAGGAGAAAAGCCAGAATACGTTGAGAAGTTATCCAGCCGATACGCTGTGTTTTCGTCAAAAACTTCATTTGAGGTGCCAGCCAAAGGAAATATCGATATTCGTATTGAGGTGGACGGACAGACCGACCCCTCCGATCACCTTATCTTTTCGTTTGATACTACTCACGGATACCATGAGATTTCCTGTAACGATATCACCGTCGTCGAAATAGGAAAGACCGTGGTTTACTCGGTCGAATTTAAGAAGGAATATGGCTCCAAGAGTCGCGCGAAGATGGTGTACTTTTGGAGGCGAATTGTGGAGCTAACCAAGCGCTGCAGCCGACGGCTTCGCCGCGCCTGAGCTCAGCGTTAGCTGCGTAAGGAGACATTCATGTACTCAGACAAAGATGGATTTTCCAAGGATCCTTTCGGTTATAGCGCTCTGGCGTGGCATAAATGGGGAGCACTTGCGACTGCGAACGGCTTCGAAATAGACATCACTAAACCGCCAACGGTTGAAGATCTGAAGAATCCAGTTCTTTGGTTAAGCCATGCTAATGCGCTAAGCGAAGCAGCTGTTTGCCTGGCGCGGAGTTCCCCAATCTTTGAAAGTATGCCTCCGAGTATTCGGACCATATGTCACAGTCAATATCATGCTGTAGTTTTAATGTTGGTTGGCTATAGCCTTGAGGTTTGCTTGAAAGCCATGATTTTAATGCGGCTTGGGGCGGAAGAGTTTACAAGACAGGAAAAGAAACACTTCCATCATCGACTTGATGATCTGGCCAAGTTTATTCCCAACTTGAGTGAAAAAGAACTAGCAATATTGAAGGGGCTTACTCACTTTGTACTATGGGCTGGTCGCTATCCTGATCCAGGGTCACGGCGAGTGAATGATGCTGAAGATGTATTCGAAATATCTGAAACGTATAAAATAAGCGCTAAAGATCTTTTTGAGTTATCAGCAAAAGTGATGAAGCATGTTAGAACTGTTGTCGATTAGGCAGCTAACAAGTGAATGCAGCCGACCGCTAACGCGTCGGCTGATTTAGGCGTTGGGCTGACAGGTTCTCACTGACAGGAGTCATGGATGATCGTTCCTCTATTCCTTGATACAAATGATTGTCGGCATTTCTCAAATGATGCTCGCCGCGCCATCGGTGAGGTATGTGCCGATGCTGAGCCAGAGATACGATCTCTTCTTGGAGACTTACCTGAGAATATTGATTTGGCATGTCAAACGGGTCCTTTCGTCATCCCGGAAACGGGTGAGATGGGCACGGCAATCGCGCCGAACCGCGTGGGATGGACGGTTGATTATAGGCTGCCGGGAGGTGTAGCTACCATCGCTCGCACCCAATTACGTTTCACTTTGTTCCACGAACTCCACCACTTGGTAAGAGGCTGGGTCATGTATTGTGGGGCAGCACCCAACTCCTTTATGGATGGGGTCGTGAGTGAGGGCCTAGCGACTGTGTTTGAGCGTGATTTTGGCGGCCGGGAAACACCTTGGGGAGAATATCCTGAAGACGTCGAGAATTGGGTGACTGAGCTGCTAAAACTTCCAGTTTCTGCTCCTTATAACCAGTGGATGTTTCAGCACCCCGATGGGAGGCGTTGGATTGGATATCGAGCGGGAACGTACATTGCGGATCAGGCTATCCTTGCTTCCGGTTATTCAGCCGCTGACTTGGTTCTCATCTCTACCGACGAGATATTGAAGATGTCTGGAATTGGCCTAGTGAAGCCCAACAATGCCATGCACGCGACGAGCACGTGATGGCTGGCGTTAGAGCTCACGCAGTCCTGAATATCAGCATCATTAAAGGAATTAAACGCAAAACCTTGTAAAACATACACTTTACCTTTTTCTATGTATTACTGGTCTAACTGCTGCAATGACGTTAGTAGGTATTGGCTACGCTTGGTTTTTTTCGGAAGCGAAAGAACTCCCACATTTGGAGTGGCTAATAGGCTCTGTGATTGTAGAGGTGGTCGCGGTGATCCTAATGCTTGCAAAAAAAGGACTGAAGTATCTTCCAGATACACAAACTGATAAAGAGCCAAAAGACACTCTTAAGTTTATGGAAAGTTTTATTTCTACGGGCACTAGTGCAACTGTTGTGAGTAACCGAGTGTCATGGCTTTCAGCTAACGATAAGCTTATATTAATTCTTCAATCAAAAATTGAAAAAGGCGCTCGTATTGAAATTATTACTCCAAATGAAGTTCCAGAGGCACTTAGAGAAAAGCTGAATGGCGCATCTTTTATTGTCACAAAAGAGAATGTATCTCCTGAAGCTAGATTTACATTAGTGAATGGAGATCGCAGCGGCGCTGAAAAGCTCGCCATTGCTCGTGGAGTTCATCCTGACCACGAGATTACAATTTTTGACAACAATTCAGGCCCCCAAATAATTGCAATGGCGAAGGACATAATTAGAAAATCCAAGGAGTTGGCTAATGCCCCATAGGTGGTGTAATTCGGCGCAAATACGTCGAGAGCAAATTGAGTCAGGAGCAGACTTAGGTTCTGTCTGAAAAGTCTGCACGCAAACAACGGTCTATGCAGGCCAGGCATACCATCGCCCGGAAGCTGCTGGCCAACTTGTCGTAACGGGTGCAGACCCGGCGTAGCTCTTTGATCCAACCGAAGCAGCGCTCAATGATGTTTCGCTCCCGATATCGGGGCTTGTCAAAGCCCCTCGGAGCGCCAGGGCGCGGTTTTCGCTTCATCTTGCGCCGGGCAATGATCGGCTTCATGCGATGCCGGCCGCAGTAGCGGCGAAGCGGGTCGCTATCGTAGCCCTTGTCCGCCACGATGAAGCGGCAACGCTTACGAGGTCTGCCCTTGGTTCCAGGCAGTTGCACCTCCTCCAGGGTGGGAATGAAGTGCCGCGTATCCGAATCCTGCCCCGGCGACAGCGTGAAGGTCAGCGGCCAACCATGACGGTCACAGACCATATGGATCTTGGTCGTCAGGCCGCCGCGACTCCGTCCCAGGGCATGGTCTACGGGCTCTACCTGTCCCCCTTTTTGCCGCCTCCAGAGGCGGCCCGGGTGGCGCGGATTGATGTCGAATCGATCATCCAGGTGTCCAGATCCATCAGGCCATCCTCTCGCAAGCGAAGTTGGAGGCGCGCCAGAATGGCCTCGAAGGTGCCATCATCGCGCCACTGACGGAAACGGTCATAAACGGTCTTCCAAGGGCCGTAGCGCTCTGGCAGATCACGCCACTTAGCGCCCGAGCAGAGGATCCAGAAGATGCCGTTCAACACCTGGCGGTCATCGCGACGGGGACGGCCTGACCTCTGCGGCGGCGAGACGATGTCTTCAATGAGGGCCCAGCCATTGTCGGAGATCTCGTAGCGTCCTGCCATGGGTCACCTATGCAGCTGCAGCATGGGACACATTAGCAAATCCGACTTTTCGGACAAAGCCTAACATTCAACGAGGTTTTTAAGCCGCTTTTAGTTAGTTGTAGGGTCCCGGATGATCAAATGAGCTATAGGAGTTATCCTCTGCTGGCAGCCAGAGAGCTTCTAAAGCAATTCATTCGGGAGCAGGTTCATGGACATCAAGCTGCATAAGCAGGCCACCACGACACCGAAGATCCGTGCTGAAATCCAGGCGGCACCGTCCAGCATCACGGATAGCGAGCTGGCCCGCCAGTATGGTGTCTCCCACGCGACCATCCGCCGCTGGCGGTACCGCAACGATGTCCATGACCGACCGCACACGCGTCACAACCTACTCGCCACCCTCTCGTCTGAGCAGGAGGAGGTGCTGATCGCCGCTCGTGAATTCCTGCGCCTCGGTCTGGATGATCTGCTCGTCGTGGCACGTGAGTTCCTGAACCCTCGACTGTCCCGCTCAGGCCTACACCGCATGCTCCAGCGGCGCGAGGTGCCGACACTGGCAGAACTGGCTCGGCAGGACGCTGGCGATGATGGGAAGCCCCGGCACAAGCCCTTCAAGGACTACGAGCCCGGGTACGTGCATATCGACATCAAGCACCTGCCTCAGATGCCTGATGAGGAGCAGAAGCGCTACCTGTACGTCGCCATCGACCGTGCCACACGCTGGGTCTATCTGGAGATCAGGCGAAGCCAGTCTGCCAAGGATGCCAAGGCGTTCATGAGGTGCGTCGAGGAGAAAGCTCCCTTCACGATCCAGACGGTACTCACTGACAACGGCAAGTCGTTCACCGATCGCTTCACACGGGCAGGTGAGCGCAAGCCCAGCGGCCGCCACCCCTTCGACCAGGAGTGCCAGGCCCATGATATCGAACATCGCCTGATCAAGCCGGGAAGGCCACAGACGAACGGTATGGTGGAGCGGTTCAACGGCCGCATCAGTGACGTGCTGGCGACCCGGCGCTATACCTCAGGCGAGGATCTGGAGCAGACGCTCAAACGCTACGCTTGGCTGTACAATCACCACATCCCTCAGAAGGCGCTGCATCATCAATCACCGATTGCAGCGATGAAGGAATGGCAGGCCAAGCGGCCGGAGTTATTCACCAAGCGGGTAGTCAATCACACGGGACCCGACAGTTAGTCGAATTAAGAGCCTCTCACCTAGGTTCTGTCTGAAAAGTCTGCACGCAAACAACGGTCTATGCAGGCCAGGCATACCATCGCCCGGAAGCTGCTGGCCAACTTGTCGTAACGGGTGCAGACCCGGCGTAGCTCTTTGATCCAACCGAAGCAGCGCTCAATGATGTTTCGCTCCCGATATCGGGGCTTGTCAAAGCCCCTCGGAGCGCCAGGGCGCGGTTTTCGCTTCATCTTGCGCCGGGCAATGATCGGCTTCATGCGATGCCGGCCGCAGTAGCGGCGAAGCGGGTCGCTATCGTAGCCCTTGTCCGCCACGATGAAGCGGCAACGCTTACGAGGTCTGCCCTTGGTTCCAGGCAGTTGCACCTCCTCCAGGGTGGGAATGAAGTGCCGCGTATCCGAATCCTGCCCCGGCGACAGCGTGAAGGTCAGCGGCCAACCATGACGGTCACAGACCATATGGATCTTGGTCGTCAGGCCGCCGCGACTCCGTCCCAGGGCATGGTCTACGGGCTCTACCTGTCCCCCTTTTTGCCGCCTCCAGAGGCGGCCCGGGTGGCGCGGATTGATGTCGAATCGATCATCCAGGTGTCCAGATCCATCAGGCCATCCTCTCGCAAGCGAAGTTGGAGGCGCGCCAGAATGGCCTCGAAGGTGCCATCATCGCGCCACTGACGGAAACGGTCATAAACGGTCTTCCAAGGGCCGTAGCGCTCTGGCAGATCACGCCACTTAGCGCCCGAGCAGAGGATCCAGAAGATGCCGTTCAACACCTGGCGGTCATCGCGACGGGGACGGCCTGACCTCTGCGGCGGCGAGACGATGTCTTCAATGAGGGCCCAGCCATTGTCGGAGATCTCGTAGCGTCCTGCCATGGGTCACCTATGCAGCTGCAGCATGGGACACATTAGCAAATCCGACTTTTCGGACAAAGCCTAGCAATGTTCTAGAAGTAGGCGCTGGAACTGGCCATATTTCTAAAGAGCTATCTGAATTAGGGTTTTCTGTTACAGCAATAGAGCCTTCTACCGGAATGTATGGGGTCGCAAAAGACGTCTTGTCTTTAACCGATGTTAGATTGTTGAACTGTACTTCATTCGACTTAGAGAAAAGCCAGCTTTATGAGGTTGCTTTCTCCCATCTTGTTGCACACGTTGTTGATGACCTTAATGAGTTTTTTGAATCAGTCGGGCAGCACCTGAAAGCCAACAGTCATTTTATTTTTTCAATCCCTCACCCCTGTTTTTATAATGAATATAAGGGGTTTTTCGGAGATGAATATAATTATATGACCCCAATGTCCAAGACCGTGTCATTTGCAATCACCAAAGATTCAAAAAATAAAATTAGTGGAGTGCCGTACCATCACAGACCGTTATCAGAGTACATCAATAAACTGGTTGAAACTGGTTTCGCTATTGATGGATTTGACGAAACCTATCCAGAAGAAGACATACAATTAAAATATGGAGCCAAATGGGAGTCACCACGATACTGTGTGTTTATCTGTAGAAAGCTCTAACAAGCCCATGTTGTCGGACTGGTTTTCCGCTGCGCTCCAAACCAGCCGCAAATGCGGGGGTTATGTGGGCATTCCCATAGAGAATCCATATGGCATTCAGTGAGTTTGAATCGAAGAAAATTGAGCGGGCCGCTTCAGAGTTTCTGGAAAATCGGAGGCCGCCAGTCGATATCCGACCCAAGTTAGATATAGACGTTCGGGTGTCTGGCCAAAGCGTGCAAATTGTCGAGATCCGCCCTCATTTTCGGGAGCCGTCCACAATCATTGAATCACCGGTAGCAAAAGCTACCTACGTGAAGAAAGCGCAGCGCTGGAAAATCTACTGGATGCGTAGCGATCTGAAGTGGCATTTGTACACGCCAGAACCTGAGTCACGATCTATCGAGGAATTCTTTGCTATCGTGAATGGCGATGAGAATGGCTGTTTCTTCGGGTAGCACATAACCAGGCGTTGTAGTTCGCGGCCTGCGGCCGCCGGACGCCCTTTTCATTGCGGCTTCGCCTCCATTACAAGGTCGCCGCTAAGCTCTGCGTTAACTTTATAAATTCTTGAGGAGTTAGATATGTCTGAGCATTCACCAGAAAATACCGAGCAGCTCGGTGCGATCAATAAAAAGATCGTGGCCTCAGGGGAAGAGCTCCCGGCGGTGACGCTCAAGGATGGCAGCAGAGTACAGACAGGCACGGTGGCAACGATGCTGCGTAACGTCGCCCTGTATAATGGCGGCGAGCGCGGCGAAGTGGAGAAAGAGCTGGAAGCTGCCGTGCCGACTCTGGTCAAAGTGGGGCTTTTCGACTTGTTCTCGTTGGATGAATGGATTGGCGGGTCAAATCCCGGGCGTAGTTTCGTCGGGCGGTGCGCCCAAAAGTATCTCGCCGAGAAAAGCTGAGTAATCGTGCCAGGCGACCGCCAAGCGTTGCCGTGCTTGGGGGCAGATGAACGCTGGCGCATCTCACGGGTTTCGTGGTGCCGAGAGCGGGCGGAAGATGCCGTCTCGTTGTTTGGCCTCGCCCCGTCGGGCAATGTGATGGGGACAAAGCAGGAGGGCGAGATGGAGCAACGAGAAGCGCTGATCATTATCGACATGCAGCGTGGAATGGGGGAGTCCACCGCTGGCGAGCGCAACAATCCAGAGGCCGAGCGGAATATCCAGGCGCTTCTTTCCGCCTGGCGCCAGAAGGGATGGCCGGTCGTGCACGTTCGTCATATCTCGCGAACGCCGGGGTCACCGTTCTGGCCGGGCCAGTCCGGGGCCGAATTCCAGCCCGAACTGGCGCCGTTGGCCTCCGAGCATGTCGTCGAGAAGCACGTGCCCGATGCCTTCATTCACAGTGGCCTCGAGCGGTGGCTGCATGTCCGCGATCTTCGTCGGCTGGTGGTGGTCGGGGTGAGCACCAGCAACTCGGTCGAATCCACCGTGCGCACGGCAGGCAACCTCGGGTTCGAGGTGAGCGTGGTCAGCGACGCCACGTTCACCTTCGCCAAGCAAGACCATGCAGGCGTTCCACGGTCGGCGGAAGAGGTGCATGCCATGTCGCTGGCCAATCTGCATGGCGAATATGCTGAGATCGCGAGTACGTCGGACATGCTCAAGCATTTGTGATCGAACGCCGACGTGCTTCTTGCCCGTGACGGTTGAGCGGTGACACATGCGGCCCCGGTTTTGTTACCGGGGCCCTATTCGTTGGACGTAACGCGTCTTACAGCGTCTCTTCCAGCAGCGTCAGCAGCCGCTTGTAGTGCAGCTCGTCGGCCTCGGCATGGTAGGAGCCGGTGGCGTCCTTGGCGGTGTAGCCGTGGGGAGCGCCCCGGTAGAGCTCGGTGGTGAAGTGCACGCCCGCGGCGGCCAGGGCCTCGTCCATGCGGGCGATCTGCTCCGGCGGCAGCAGCTCGTCACGGTCGGCGTGGCCGAAGTAGACGCGGCCTGCGATGTGGTTCACCACCTTCACCGGACTGTGCGCGTCGTCGGCCTGCGCCAGGTTGGCGGAGTGGAAGCCGGCTGCGGCGGCGATGCGCTCGGGGTGTTCCGCCGCCATGCGAAGTGCGAAGGCGCCGGTGAGGCAGTAGCCCACCACGGCGACCTTGCCCTCGGCGAATTCCGGCGCGGCGTCGATGCCCTCGAGCCAGGCGACGAAGTCGCGGGACTGGGCCTCGGGCGTCAGGTGGCCGGCGTATTCGACCAGGGTGGGCCGCACGTCCGGGTCGCGGAACGACTGGCCCGCCGGCACGATCTCGCCGGCCGCGTCACGGTAGTAGATGTTGGGCATCAGTACGGCGTAGCCGGCGTCGGCGATGCGCTGAGCCTTCTCGTGATAGCAGGGGCGCAGGGCGCCGATATCGGTAAGCAGCACCACGGCCGGTAGCGGGCCGTCGGCGTTCTCGGGCGTGAAGACATGGGCGTCGATGGTGCCGTCGGCGGCGGGGATATCGATGGCGCGGGACATGAAGGCTCCGTATGGTGGTTGGAACAGATGATATGTCCTGATAACGGAGACAATCTCTACCACAACGGGCTGATGCCGCTAAAGCACTTTTGTCGCCATATGAGTTCAGTCGGAGCGAGAGACGGGCGCGGATCCGGCTGATGTCATGGGGTCGCTTATGATCTTTTACGAGGGACTGTGATGACAGAGCAAGAAGCGTTTTACGTGCTGTATCGCTTCAAGGTGACGCCGGGAAAGGAGGAGGCCTTCAAGGAAGGATGGTGTCGCATGACCGAGGCCATCCGCGAACAACGAGGAGGGCTGGGCTCCCGCTTGCATTATTCCGAGAGTGGTTGGTGGATGGCCTATGCGAAGTGGCCGAGTCGGCAAGCCTGGGAGTCGTCCCGAAGGCTCTCCGACTCCCCTGATAGTGAGGCGGCCGAACTCATGGCACAGTCGATTCAGGAGCGATTGTCGCCTATTCCTCTAGCACCCGAGATCGATCTCATTGACCGCCGTTCGGAGAACGGCGGCTAGCGATAGATACATTGGGTTGGCGACGAAAGGGTCGTTACTGCCCGCCGCCGATGCTCAGCCGCAGGGCCTGGAGCCCGCCGAGCTCGAGCCGGACCTCTTCGGAGAACAGCGGATGGCCGTGCGCCGTCAGGTCGATGCTGGCGGCCGCGCCGCGGTAGTGCACGTCGGCGGTGACGTTCGCCTCGGTGCCGAGCGGGGCCAGCAGGTCGAAGCCGACGCCGTCGACGTCCACGGTGGTGAGCCCCATGTCGTCCAGTGCCTGCGCCACGTCCTGCTTCAGGGCCATGCCGTAGGCGAGGTAGAGCCCGCCGTACGCCAGCCCGGCGATCACGATCAGAGAAAAGAGACGGCCCATGGCGGGTTCCTTGTGTGAAGTGGGTGTCAGATGACGGACTGGCGGGGCTGCCAGCCGCCCTCGCGAATCACGGGGCAGCCCGCGACGTCGCGATTGTAAAGGTACAGCCAGGCCGGGCCGAAGGCGGTCGCATGCACGACCCGGTCGTAGGTGCCGCTCGCCGGCCGTCGTACACGGTAGTCCTCGAGCACGTCGAGCTCCTTGAGCCCCGCGGTATCGACGCGGAACACCTCGATCTCCACGCCCATCGAGCGTTCGAGCCGGGCGCCGGGGTAGGGGCCGAGGTCGAAGAGGGTGACGCCGGTGAGTACGTCCGTGCCCACGAAGTCGGCGCCGTTCAGCCAGTGGTGATTGCGCAGGCCGCGTTTGAGGGTGCCGTAGACGGCGACCAGCGGCGTGCGCGCGATGGCGATGGCGGGGCTGTGCATAGGGGCGGTCCTTTCCGCGGTCTAGCGGCTCCCCAGTTTACCAAAACGCCCCGCACGATGGCGGGGCGTCGAGGGCGAGCGGCAACGGTAGAGCGTGGCTCAGTCCATCGCCGAGTCGCGGCCCAGGTTCTCGGGGCCGAAGGAGTCGGGCAGCAGCTGGTCCATGGTGTAGCGGCGCAGCAGCGTGCCCTGGGCGTCGACCACGCGGATCAGGGTCTCGGGCGTGGCGAACTCCCGGATGCGCTGGCGGCAGTCGCCGCAGGGCGTGCACAGGTGCTCGCCGGGGCCGATCACGTAGACCTCGCGCAGCTCGCGCTCGCCGGCGCTGGCCATGGTGGCGATGGCCGAGGCCTCGGCGCAGAGGCCCTTGTAGTGGGCGACCTCGACGTTGGCGCCGACGTAGCGGGTGCCGCTCTCGCTGACGATCAGCGCGCCCACCGGATGGTTCGAGTAGGGCGCGTAGGCGTGGTCGCGCACGCCGATCAGCGCCTCGACGATATCGGGCTGGACCTCGCTCATGCCTGTGCCTCCCGGGCGGCGTCGTCGCGCAGCACGCTCTCCAGGGCGACGGTCATCATCTCGTCGAAGGTGGTGGCACGCTCGTCGCTGGAGAGCGAGTCGCCGCGCACGATGTGGTCGGACACCGTGCAGATGGTGGCGGCCCGGGCGCCGAACTCGGCGGCCACGCCGTAGAGGCCGGCGGCCTCCATCTCCACGCCGACGATGCCGTAGCGGCGCATCAGGTCGATCATCTCGGGGCGTGGGTCGTAGAACAGGTCCGCGGAGAAGATGTTGCCGACCTTGACCGGCACGCGCTGGGCCGCGGCGGCGTCCACCGCGTGGCGGGTCAGCTCGAAGTCGGCGATGGCGGCGAAGTCGTTGCCGAGGAAACGGGTGCGGTTGACGCCGGAGTCGGTGCAGGCGCCCTGGCCGATGACCACGTCGCGCACCTTCACGTCGTCGCGCACCGCGCCGCAGGAGCCGACGCGGATCAGGCTCTTCACGCCGAACTCGGTGATCAGCTCCTTGGCGTAGATCGACACCGAGGGGATGCCCATGCCGTGGCCCATCACCGAGATCTCGCGGCCCTTGTAGGTGCCGGTGTAGCCGTACATGTTGCGCACGTCGTTCACCTGGCGGGCGTTCTCGAGGAAGTTCTCGGCGATGTACCTGGCGCGCAGCGGGTCGCCGGGCATCAGCACGGTATCGGCGAAGTCGCCGCGTTCGGCCTTGATATGCGGGGTGGCCATGTTCGGTCTCCTTGGTCTTTGAACCGCGTCTTTGAACCGGGTCTTTGAGCCGGGTCCTGTCGGGCCGGGGCTTAACGTGCCTGGGCTTTGGGGGCCGGAAGAAAGCTCGTGCCGTCGTCCATGGGTGCCAGGCCGAGGTGTGCGGCCAGGCTCTGGCCGATGTCGGCAAAGCTCTCGCGGATGCCCAGCGAGCCGGGCGCGAGGCCGGCGCCGCTGGCCAGCACCGGGATGTGCTCGCGGGTGTGATCGCTGCCGGGCCAGGTCGGGTCGCAGCCGTGGTCGGCGGTGAGGATCAGCAGGTCGTCGTCCTCGAGGCGCGCCAGCAGCTCGGGCAGGCGGGCGTCGAAGGCCTCCAGGGCGGCGGCGTAGCCGGCCACGTCGCGGCGGTGGCCGTAGACCATGTCGAAGTCGACGAAGTTGGTCATGATCAGCGAGCGGTCGCCGGCCTCGGCCATCGCGTCCAGGGTGGCGTCGAACAGGGCGTCGTGGCCGCTGGCCTTGATGGTGCGCGAGATGCCGCAGTGGGCGTAGATGTCGGCGATCTTGCCGATCGCCACCACCTGGCCGCCGTCGTCGTGCAGCTTCTGCAGCACCGTGGGCGCGGGCGGCTCGACGCTGTAGTCGCGGCGGTTGGCGGTGCGGGCGAAGTCGTCGGCGCTCTTGCCCGTGAAGGGGCGCGCGATGACCCGGCCGATGTTGTAGGGCTCGAGCAGCCGGCGGGCGATCTCGCACAGCGCATAGAGGCGTTCGAGGCCGAAGGCGTCCTCGTGGGTGGCGATCTGGAATACCGAGTCCGCCGAGGTGTAGACGATCGGCTTGCCGCTGGCGACGTGCTCCTCGCCGAGCCGGGCGATGATCTCGGTGCCGGAGGCGTGGCAGTCGCCGATCACGCCGGGCAGGCCGGCCTCGCGTACCAGCGCCTCGAGCAGCTCGGGCGGGAAGCTGTGCTCGCGCTCGCTGAAGTAGCCCCACTCGAAGCGCACCGGCACGCCGGCGATCTCCCAGTGGCCGGAGGGCGTGTCCTTGCCGGAGGAGATTTCCCTGGCCGCGCCGTAGGCGCCGTCGACGCTCTGCGGCGGGGTGATGCCGGCGGCCCAGGCGCCGGTGCTCTCGCGGTGGGCGTGGAACAGCCCCAGCCGGCCGAGGTTCGGCAGCGCGAGCGGGCCGCGGGAGGTCGCGTCGGCGCATTCCCGGGCGATATGGCCCAGGGTGTCGGCGCCGGCGTCGCCGAAGGTCTCGGCGTCCGGTGTGGCGCCGAGGCCGAAGGAATCGAGAACGAGCACGATGGCGCGGGTCATGGGGCCTCCCGACGGATGGTGTCCTGAATCAGTGGTGGCGCGGGGCAGGGCGCGTCGCTCAGCGTGAGGGCGTCGTGCAGCCGGGCCTCGGCGCGCTCGGCGTCGGCCTCGCGGCGGGCGTGGATGCGCGCCAGCGGCTGGCCGGCGGCGATGGCCGCGCCCAGCTCGGCGATGTCGGTCAGGCCGACGGCCGGGTCGATGGCGTCCGCCGGATGACGGCGTCCGCCGCCGAGCTCGACCACCGCCATGCCCACGGCCCGGGTGTCGATGGCGCCGAGATGGCCCGCGCGCGCGGCGCGGACCTCGCGCACCACCGGCGCGGCGGGCAGGTGGGCGTCGGCGCGCTCGAGCAGGTCGCTCGGCCCGCCGAGGCCGGCCACCATGCGCGCGAAGCGCTCGGCGGCGGCGCCGGAGGCCAGCCGCTCGTCGAGCCGGGCGAAGGCCGCGTCGCGGTCGGCGGCGAGACCGCCGGCCAGCAGCATCTCTGCGGCCAGGGTGCGGGTGACCTCGAGCAGGCGGCCGCCCCGGCGCTCGCCGGTCAGCACCGCCAGCGCCTCGCGCACCTCCACGGCGTTGCCGGCGCAGGGCGCCAGCGGCTGGCTCATGTCGGTCAGCAGCGCGGTGGTCGGCGTGCCGGCGCGGCTGGCCACCGTGGCGATGGCTTCGGCCAGCTCGCGGGAGGCGGCCGGCGTCGGCATGAAGGCGCCGCTGCCGACCTTGACGTCCATCACCAGGGCGTCAAGGCCGCAGGCGAGCTTCTTGCCCAGGATCGAGGCCACGATCAGCGGCAGCGATTCCACGGTGGCGGTGACGTCGCGCACCGCGTAGAGGCGCTTGTCGGCCGGTGCCAGGCTGCCGGTCTGGCCGATGATCGCCACGCCCGCATCCTTCACCAGGCGGCGGAAGGTGGCGGTGTCCGGGGTGACCGAGTAGCCGGGGATGGCCTCGAGCTTGTCGAGGGTGCCGCCGGTGTGGCCGAGGCCGCGGCCGGAGATCATCGGCACGTGGCCGCCGCAGGCGGCGACCCAGGGGCCGAGCACCAGCGAGACCAGATCGCCGACGCCGCCGGTGGAGTGCTTGTCGAGCACCGGGCCGGGCAGGTCGAGCCCGGTCCAGTCGAGCACCTCGCCGGAGTCGCGGGTGGCCTCGGTGAGCGCCACCGTCTCGGCGTCGTCCATGCCCTGCAGGTAGATGGCCATGGCCAGTGCGCCGACCTGGGCATCCGACAGGCGGCCGTCGGCGATGCCGGAAACCAGCTCGCGGATGGCGTCGGGCGGCAGCGGCCGCCCGTCGCGCTTGGCGCGGATGGCTTCCTGGGGAAGCATCAGTAGTCGTCCTCGTCGCCGTCGGCGGCCGGGGCGTCGAAGGCGCCGAGGTTCATCAGCAGGTCGTCGAGCAGGCCGGAGGCGCCGAAGCGGAAGTGGGCCGGGGAGATCCAGCCGGCGCCCATGATGCGCTCGGCGAGCTCCAGGTAGGCCGCGGCATCCTCGGTGGTGCGCACGCCGCCGGCGGCCTTGAAGCCGATGTCGCGGCCGCTGTCGCGGATCGCCTCGAGCAGGATCTCGGCGGCTTCCAGGGTGGCGTTGACGTCGACCTTGCCGGTGGAAGTCTTGAGGAAGTCGGCGCCGCCCTCGATGGCCAGTTCGGCGGCGCGGCGGATCAGTGCCGGGTCCTTCAGTTCGCCGGTCTCGAGGATCACCTTGAGGGTGGCGTCGCCGCAGGCGGCCTTGCTCATCTCGACCAGGTCCTGGCAGACGCCTTCGTCGCCGGCCATCAGCGCGCGGTAGGGGAAGACCACATCGACCTCGTCGGCGCCGGAGGCCACGGCCTCGCGGGTGGCGCGGGCGGCGCGCATGACGTCGTCGCCGCCGTCGGGGAAGTTGGTGACGGTGGCGATCTTGACGCTGTCGTTCAGGCGGTGGGCGGTCAGCGCGCGGCGCGCCGGGACGATGAACTGCGGGTAGATGCAGATCGCCGCCGGGTTGCCCATCGGCGTCTTGGCGCGCTGGCACAGGCCTTCGACGCTGGCATCGGTGTCGTCGTCGTTGAGGCTGGTGAGGTCGAGCAGCGGCAGGGCCTGGCGGGCAACGCGTTGCAGATCGGTCATGTCGTGGTCCTGTAGCAAAGGGGCCTGTTGAGAAGAATGACACCGCGCCCGACAGGCCGCGGTGTCGCCGGTTCATGCCCCGAGGGCGATGAAGAAGCCGGCAAGGGTAGCGGACATCAGGTTGGAAAGGGTACCCGCCAGGACGGCCTTGATGCCCAGGCGCGCGATGTCGTGGCGCCGGCTGGGGGCGATGCTGCCGAGGCCGCCGAGCAGGATGGCGATCGACGACAGGTTGGCGAAGCCACACAGGGCGAAGGACAGGATCGCCGCGGAATGGTCGGAGAGCGCCTCGCCGGTGGCGGCGACCATCTGCTCGCCGTCCAGGTAGGGGGCGAGGTTGATGTAGGCGACGAACTCGTTGACCACCAGCTTCTGGCCGATGAAGGAGCCGGCCAGGGTGGCTTCGGACCAGGGCACGCCGAGCAGGAAGGCCAGCGGCGAGAACAGCCAGCCGAGCAGCAGCTCGAGACTCAGCGACTCCATGCCGAACCAGCCGCCGATGCCGCCCAGGATGCCGTTGACCAGTGCGATCAGGCCGATGAAGGCGAGCAGCATGGCGCCGACGTTGGCCGCCAGCATCAGGCCGGAGCTGGCGCCCGAGGCGGCGGCATCCAGCACGTTGGTGGGATGGTTCTCTTCCTCGTCGAGGCGTTCCTCGGCGGCGGAGACGCTGTCCTCCGGCGTCTCGGTCTCGGGCAGCAGCAGCTTGGCGAACAGCAGCCCGCCGGGGGCGGCCATGAAGGAGGCGGCGACCAGGTATTCCATGGGAATGCCCAGGGCGGCATAGCCGGCCAGCACCGAGCCGGCCACCGAGGCCAGGCCGCCGCACATCACCGCGAACAGCTGCGACTGGGTCATCCTGGCGATGAAGGGGCGCACCACCAGCGGCGCTTCGGTCTGGCCGACGAAGATATTGGCGGTGGCCGAGAGCGATTCGGTGCGCGAGGTGCCGAGCGCCTTCTGCAGGGCGCCGCCGAGCAGGCGGATGATCCACTGCATGATGCCCAGGTAGTAAAGCACCGCGGTCAGCGAGGAGAAGAAGATGATGACCGGCAGCACCTTGACCGCGAAGATGAAGCCGGAGGCCTCGGCGTTGGCCAGACCGCCGAACACGAAGTCGATGCCGTCGTTGGCGTAGAGTACCACCTGACTGACGGCATCCGAGACGGTGGCGAGCACCGCCTGACCGGCCGGGACGTAGAGCACGAAGGCGCCGATGCCGGCCTGGATGGCGAAAGCGCCGCCCACGGTGCGCAGGCGGATCGCGCGGCGATTGCTGGAGAAGAGCACGGCGATGGCGATCAGCGTCAGCATGCCGATCAGGCTCATGAGCAAGGTCATGGGGATGTCCTTGTGGTTGATGGCCGAGGCGCGCGGGTCGCGCCTCGGGGCCGGCGATGGGTCACGAGGCGCGGGAGGTTACAGGAAGTTGACCTTGACGGTATAGATCATCGCGTTCTGATAGTCGCCGGCGGTGCCCAGCTTGTTGTTCGCGTAGCGGTACTGCACGCCGGTGGTGATCTCCTCGATGGGGTGCCACCACAGCGCCACGGCGCCGTTGGTGCCCACTTCGCTGGCCGGGCCGTTGACGTAGTTCCTGCGCAGGTACTCGTCGTCGCGCTCGAAGGTCTGCTCGTGCCAGTTGGTCAGGCTGAAGGCCTCGCCGAAGGCCTCGAAGTCGTAGCCTAGCACCCAGCCGGCCATGTAGCCGTTCTCGCCGCTGTAGCTGTTGCCGTCGCTCTCGACCCAGGCCTTGCCGATGAACGGCTTGAACCACAGGCCGTTGGCGAAGGTGTGGCGATAGCCGAGGCCGGCGATGCGGTCCTGCTCCTCGCTGTCGAAGCCGTAGTCGCGGAAATCGTAGACGTGGAAGTACAGCGAGAAGGGGGTATCGCCGAGGTAGATGTGCGAGGTGACCTTGGCGGCGCTGCGGCGGTTGTCGCGGCCGTCTTCCTCGGACATGTCGTTCTGCGGGTTCTCGAAATCGTAGAAGCCGTAGAATTCACCCCAGTCGAAGCCGACGCCGCCCTCGAGCTCGAGGTAGAAGAAGTCGCCCTTGGCGGCGTTGCTCGCGGTGCGTGCCTCGGTGCCGTCGGACCAGTCGAGGTAGTTGATCGAGGCGTTGGCGAACGACCACTGGGGGGTGAAGGTCGAGGCGTCGTCGGAGGCGGCGGCGGGCAGGGCGGTGGCGCCCAGCAGCAGGCCGGCCAGTGAGACGCGGTGGCAGGGGGCGAGGGAAATCGGCATGGGGATGGCTTCTCTGAACGTTGTCGATGACGGTTGTTGTCGGGTGAGGTGCCTGGCACGCGGCCAGCCGTCGCTCACGTCGACGGGGAGATCATGCGCCCGGTCGTGAGGGGCGAACGGGATGGCGAGCGGCGAGCTTGTTATTTGAGTAACATGACAATGTTATTTTAATCACATTTGGCGCCGCAACCCTGCGAAGGGGGGGGGGCGTCAACGCGGAGCACGAGTGCGGCGCCGGCCGCCTCGAGGGATGTGGACAGCACCAGGAGAGGGATACGTTGAACGAACGAAGTGAAGGGCGGCTGATGCGCCTGCAGCATGCGCTGGGGCAGGGCGGCAGCCTGCGTCTGGCCGAGGCGGCGGCCCTGTGCGGGGTGTCGGAGATGACGATTCGACGCGACCTGGCGGGGTCCGACGGCAGCCTGGCGTTGATCGGCGGGCACCTGATGCTGGCCGGCGACCCGCGTCATGCCCCGGTCTACGACCTGGCCGTGCAGCGCGACCGCAACGCCGAGGCCAAGCGGCGGTTGTGCGAGCGGGCGCTGGCCACGCTGGAAGAAGGAGACACTCTGTTCATCGACTGCGGCACGACCCTTGCGCCGCTGGCGGCCAGCCTGCCCGACGACATGTCGCTGACGGTGGTGACCTATGCGCTGAACATCGCCGAGGCGGTCAGCAAGCGCCCGGGGGTGCGGTTGTGGCTGCTGGGTGGGGTCTATCATGCCTCGTCGCGTTCGTTCTCCAGCGACGACATGAGCGAGACGATCCGGGGCTTCGGGATCAACAAGGCGTTCCTGACCGCGGCCGGCGTGGACGAGCGCCAGGGGCTGAGCTGCTTCCACTTCCACGAGGTGGCGCCCAAGCAGGCGGCGATCGCCACCGCCCAGCGCAGGGTGCTGGTGGTGGATGCCAGCAAGCAGGGCATGGTGCGCCCGGCGCGCTTCGCCGGACTCGAGGAGGTGGATCAGGTGATCGCCGAGGAAGCGGGCGACTGAGAGCGTCTCGAGACTTGCTCGTGGTCAAGGACGAGTGGCGGGAAGTTGCTATGTTGAGGGGGCGGGGAGCGTCCTCGCATTCACTCTCATCGCCTCGGAGGAGTTGCCATGCGCGCCGCAGATGTCATGACCCCACACGTGATCACCGTGTCGCCGAACAGCGAGGTGCGCGAGATTGCCAGCCTGCTGCTGGAGCACGGCATCAGCGCCGTGCCGGTGGTCGACGAGGACGAGCGGGTACTGGGAATCGTCAGCGAGGGCGACCTGATTCGCCGCGCGGAAGACGAGCGGCGCGACAAGGCCTGGTGGCTGCGCATGTTCGAGGTCAACGACCCCGGCGAGTACGTCAAGACCCATGGCCGCCTGGCCCACGAGATCATGACCCGCGAACCGGTTACCATCGATGAGGACAAGCCGGTTCACGAGATCGCGCGCCTGCTCGAGAAGCATCGCATCAAGCGGGTGCCGGTGGTGCGCGATGGCAGGCTGGTGGGCATCGTCAGCCGGGCCAATCTGCTGCGCGGTTTCTCGGTGGCGGAACCCCGTGCCGCGGCGAGCGTCGAAGACCGCGAGATCCGCGATGCGATTCTCCAGGAGGTGGAGCGTCATACCGGGGTGATGGTCGAGCGCCTCAACATCATCGTCAGCGAGGGTGAGATTCAGCTGTGGGGGCTGGTCGACAGCCAGGAGCAGCGTCTCGCCGTGCAGGTGGCGGCGGAGAACGCGCCCGGCGCCCGCTCGGTGGAGAACCACATCGGCTTCATGCCCCGGGGCATGGGCGGCTACTGAGGCCATTGATTCTACAGCGGTTGCTCTGACGGCGACCCGAACGTTCCCTTCCGCGCCGGCGTTATCGCCGGTGCGACACGCTGCGGCAAATCGTCCCTTTCCTCCTTTCCTCGTTTACTACACAATACGTTCCCCGCGGCCGGACCCTTTCTCGCGCGCCCCATAGCGGCGTTCGCGGGGGTTTGGCCATGAGTGAGCCGAGCCCTTTCCACGATGGTTAGCCTTTGCTGCGGTCATGGGTCAACCGGCGCAGGACAGGTCTCGGTTTTGTGTAGCGTGCTTGCTACAAGTCAGCAGGATTTATCCTGTCGCCAAGCCTGACGAGGTCGAAACATGAATCGAACTCCCCCCCTGCGCAAGCTCGGAGTCTTGCTGCTGGCGGTGTTGCCCCTGGTGCTGGCAGGGTGCAGCTCGGCGCTGCTGGACCCCAAGGGCCAGATCGGGGAAGAACAGCGAACCCTGATCCTCACGTCCTTCGGTCTGATGCAGATCGTGGTCATTCCCGTGATCGTGATGACGCTGCTCTTCGCCTGGCGCTATCGCCGCAGTAACCGCGAAGCCTCCTACCGCCCGGATTGGCACCATTCCAATCTGATCGAGGCGGTCGTGTGGTTCATTCCCTGTGTGATCATCGTGTTCCTGGCCGTGCTGACCTGGTACACCTCGCACAGCCTTGACCCGCACAAGCCCATCGAGCCGACCGCAGAGCAGCAAGAGCCGATCGAGATCCAGGCGGTATCGCTGGACTGGAAATGGCTGTTCATCTATCCCGAGCAGGGCATCGCCACCGTCAACGAGCTGGCCTTCCCCGCGGATACGCCGGTCCGCTTCCGCGTGTCTTCCGGCTCGGTCATGAACGCCTTCTTCATCCCGCGTCTGGGCAGTCAGATCTATGCCATGGCCGGCATGGACAACGACGTGCACCTGGTCGCCGATGAGCCGGGCGTCTATCCCGGTCGCTCCACCAACTACAGCGGTGCGGGCTTCTCCGGCATGACCTTCGACGCCCATGTGGGCTCCCAGGAAGACTTCGAGGCCTGGGTGGCCAAGGTCCGCGAGTCGTCCGAGTCCCTGACCTACCCGGCGGAATACAACGAACTCGCTGCGCCTTCCGAGGACAACGAGATCCAGTATTTCTCCGAGGTATCCCCCTCTCTCTACGAGAGCATCATCAAGAGCTTCCATGCCGGCGGCGATCACGAGCAGCGCATGGCCCAGTACGCCGACAGCTACGCCGATGGCTTCGGTCACGGCGGTCACGGCGGTGGTCATGGCGACGATCACGGCGATTCGGCCGAGTCTCACGGCACGCCCATGAGCGCGGAGGCAGCGGAGTAAATCATGTTCGGAAAACTCAGCCTAGAGGCGATCCCGACGCACGATCCCATCATCATGACGACCATTACCGGTATCGTCCTGGGTGGGCTCGCGCTGGTGGCCGCCATCACCTACTTCAAGAAGTGGGGCTATCTGTGGAACGAGTGGGTCACCTCCGTCGACCACAAGAAGCTCGGCATCATGTACTTCATCGTGGCGCTGGTGATGCTGCTGCGCGGCTTCGCCGATGCGATCATGATGCGCTCCCAGCTGGCGATGGCGTCGGCCGGGGCCGAGGGCTTCCTGCCGCCCTCGCACTATGACCAGATCTTCACTGCCCACGGCGTGATCATGATCTTCTTCGTCGCCATGCCCATGGTCATCGGCCTGATGAACCTGGTGGTGCCGTTGCAGATCGGCGCGCGCGACGTGGCCTTCCCGTTCCTGAACAACCTGAGCTTCTGGCTGTTCGCGGCGGGCGTGATCCTGGTCAACGTGTCGCTGTTCGCCGGTGAGTTCGCCAAGACCGGCTGGCTGGCGTATGCGCCACTATCGGGGCTCGACTACAGTCCTGGCGTCGGCGTGGATTACTGGATCTGGGCGTTGCAGATATCCGGTATCGGCACGACCCTGACCGGCATCAACTTCTTCGTCACCATCCTGAAGATGCGCACCAAGGGCATGACCCTGTTCCGCATGCCCATCTTCACCTGGACCTCGCTGTGCGCGAACGTCCTGATCATCGCCTCGTTCCCGATCCTGACCGCCACCATCGCGCTGCTGACGCTGGATCGCTACCTGGGGATGAACTTCTTCACCACCGATCTCGGTGGCAACATGATGATGTACGTCAACCTCATCTGGGCCTGGGGCCATCCTGAGGTGTACATCCTGATCCTGCCGGCCTTCGGCGTGTTCTCCGAGGTCATCGCGACCTTCGCACGCAAGCGTCTGTTCGGCTACGGCACCATGGTGTGGGCGACCGTCGCCATCACCGTGCTGTCGTTCATCGTCTGGCTGCACCACTTCTTCACCATGGGCGCGGGCGCCAACGTCAATGCCTTCTTCGGCATCATGACGATGATCATCGCCATCCCCACCGGCGTGAAGATCTTCAACTGGCTGTTCACCATGTACCGCGGCCGGATCGAGTTCACCTCGCCGGTGCTGTGGACCCTGGGCTTCATCATCACCTTCTCCCTGGGTGGCATGACCGGTGTGATGCTGTCCATTCCGGCGGCCAACTTCGTGCTGCACAACAGCCTGTTCGTCATCGCCCACTTCCACAACGTCATCATCGGCGGCGTGGTGTTCGGCATGCTGGCGGGCCTGACCTACTGGTTCCCGAAGGCCTTCGGCTTCACCCTCAACGAGAAGTGGGGCAAGCGTTCCTTCTGGTGCTGGCTGGTCGGCTTCTACATGGCCTTCGTGCCGCTTTACGTGCTGAGCTTCTTCGGTGCCGTGCGCCGCATGCAGTCCTACGAGAACGGTGACTGGCAGCCGCTGATGATCGTGGCCTGGGTCGGTGCGTTGATCATCGCCGCCGGTATCGCCTGCACCCTGATCCAGTTCTACGTCAGCATCCGCGATCGCAAGCAGAACCAGGACGTCACCGGCGATCCCTGGGATGCGCGCACCCTCGAATGGGCGACCTCCTCGCCGGCGCCGTTCTACAACTTCGCGCACCTGCCGGAGATCGAGGGCGTCGACGACTACTGGACGAAGAAAGAGCGCAACGGTGGCAAGCAGCCGCTGTCCGAGGCGCCGTACCAGGACATTCACATGCCCAAGAACACCTGGGAAGGTCCGGTACTGGGTCTGCTGTCGACCGCCTTCGGTTTCGCCCTGGTCTGGCACATCTGGTGGCTGGCCATCGCCAGCGGCATCGGCATGTTCGTGGTCTTCCTGGCGCGGGTCTTCCGCGAGGACGTGGACTACTACGTGCCCGCTGCGGAAGTCGAGCGCATCGAGCGCGAGCATCGTCAGCGCGTCGAGCGTGACGTTCGGCAGTCTTCATCCTATGCATCCCAGGTAGGGGGGCAGGCCTAAATGTCTACTGATACCCTGAGCAACCACGGCGATCATGCTCACGAGCATGATCACCACGACGCCGCAGGCACCAAGGTCTTCGGTTTCTGGGTCTACCTGATGAGCGACCTGATCATCTTCGGGTCGTTGTTCGCCACCTACGCCGTGCTCCTCCGGGGCACGGCCGGTGGGCCGACCCCCGCAGAGATCGTCGACCTGCCGCTGATCCTGATCAGCACCTTCCTGCTGCTGGTGAGTAGTTTCACCTATGGCATGGCGGTGCTGGCGATGAACGCCGATCAGGTGAACAAGGTGAAGGCATGGCTCGCCGTGACCTTCCTGCTGGGCGCGGGCTTCATCGGCCTGGAGATCTATGAGTTCCAGCACCTGATCCACCTCGGCTACGGCCCGGATCGCAGCGGCTTCCTGTCGGCCTTCTTCACCCTGGTCGGCACCCACGGCCTGCACGTGACCTTCGGCCTGATCTGGATCCTGGTGATGCTGGTCCAGCTGCAGCAGAAGGGGCTGACCGAGATGACGCGTCCGCGGATCATGTGCCTGAGCCTGTTCTGGCACTTCCTGGACATCGTCTGGATTTGCGTCTTCTCCTTCGTCTACCTGATGGGAGTCCTGTGATATGAGCGGTCAAGCTTCCCATGCCGAGCATAGCCACGGCAGCGTCAAGTCCTATGTGATCGGGCTGATCCTGTCCATCGTGCTGACCATCATCCCGTTCGGGGTGGTGATGACCGGCTCGCTCTCGACCTCGGCTACACTGCTGATCATCGTGGCCACCGCCGTGGCCCAGGTGCTCGTGCAGCTGATCCTGTTCATGCACATGAGCACGAAGACCGATGAGGGGTGGAACTTCACCTCCTTCGTCTTCACCGTGGCGATCCTGGTCCTGGTCATTGGAGGTTCCTTATGGATCATGTACAACCTTCACCTGAACATGATGATCGGGTAATGGCGACCTCCTCGCGGCGTCGGGACTATCTGGCGCTGACCAAGCCAGGGATCATCGGCGGTAACGCCATCTCGGTACTGGGCGGCTTCTTCCTGGCCGCCCAGGGCCAGATCGATCCCTGGCTGCTGCTGGCCACGCTGGCAGGGTTGTCCCTGGTGATCGCATCCGGGTGCGCCTACAACAACGTCATCGATCGTGATATCGATGCGGTGATGGAGCGCACCCGCAGCCGGCCCCTGGTACAGGGGCGGCTGTCGGTCGCCGAAACGCTGCGCTTCGCGACCCTGCTCGGGGTCGCGGGCTTCGGTCTGCTGGCGGCGTTCACCAATGCCGTGACCGTGGGTCTGGCGGCCTTCGGCTTCGCCATCTACGTCGGTGCCTACAGCCTGTGGCTGAAGCGCCGCTCCGAATACGGCACCCTGGTGGGCAGCTTCTCCGGCGCCATGCCGCCGGTGGTGGGCTACTGTGCGGTGTCAGGCGAGTTCGACGCCGGCGCGCTGACGCTGCTGGTGATCTTCTGCATCTGGCAGATGCCGCACTCCTACGCCATCGCCATCTTCCGCTTCAAGGACTACGAGGCGGCGAAGATTCCCGTGCTGCCCGTGGTGCGTGGCATCAGCACCGCCAAGCACTACATCCTCGGCTACATCGTGGCCTTCCTCTTCGCCTCCCTGGCGTTGAGCGTGGCGGGCTATGCCGGGCCCGGCTATTTCGCCGTGGCACTGGTGATGGGCGCCTACTGGCTGTACCTGGCCATGCAGGGCTACTGGACCACCAACGCCGAGCGGTGGGCGAAGCGCGTGTTCGGCTTCTCCATCCTCACCATCACCGCGCTGAGCGTGATGATGTCGGTGGAATCCAGCCTGCTGCCGGCCACACCGTTGATGGCGGCCCTGGGCTGATACGCTTCCGTTGGCGAGCCCCCCCGGGTCTCTGCCTATACTTGCCGGTGAAGACACATCGTGTGGCGGGCCACCCCGGCCCGTCCCCGGCAGGAGGGAGTGCCATGTTGACACATGCCTGGGGCATCCTCGCCCACCCGAAGCGCGAGTGGCAGCAGATCAAGGAAGAGCGCGAGACGCTCACCCACCTCTACGAGCACCACGTGCTGCTGCTGGCAGCCATCCCCGTTGTCTGTTCCTACATCGGCACCACCCAGGTCGGGTGGAGTCTCGGTGGGGGCACGACCATCCAACTTGGCTATCTGGACGCGCTGGGCGCCGGGATCGTTTTCTACCTGGTGATCCTGGCGGCGGTCTATGCGGTCGGCAAGGTGATCCGCTACATGGCCAAGCGCTTCACTCGGCCGCCGAGCCAGAGCCAGTGCATCGTGTTCGCCGGCTACGTGGCGACGCCGATGTTCGTCAGCGGCATCGTGGCGGTCTATCCGTTGATCTGGCTGTGCATGCTCGCCGGCGTCATCGGGCTCTGCTATACCGCCTATCTGCTCTATATCGGCATCCCGTCCTTCCTCGGCATCGACAGCGAGGAAGGCTTCATCGTCTCCAGCGTGACCCTCGCCATCGGGGTGCTGGTGCTGGAGGCGCTGCTCGGCATCACCGTGCTGCTGTGGGGCTATGGCGAGCGCATCATCCTGTCGCTGATCGGTGGCTGATCCTGCCAGCCTCGGACATGTCGTGACTCCAGCCAGAAGAAGGAACGAACAGGGCGGCCCGTGGGCCGCCCTGTTCGTTGCCGGTTCCGGCGTTGTCGCCTCGATACCGGGGGACAGGCCCCGGACGGACTACTCGTCGGTGGCCTCGATGCGAGTCATGGCCTGGTCGAGGGTTGCCAGGGTGCGGTCGAGGGCGTGCAGCTTGTCGAAGCCGAACAGGCCGATGCGGAAGGTGCGGAAGTCGTCGCCCTCATTGCACATCAGCGGCACGCCGGTGGCCACCTGCAGGCCGCCGGCGGCGAACTTGACGGCCAGGTCCGGGTCGCTGGTGTAGCTCACGATCACGCCGGGGGCCTCGAAACCGGGCGCGGCGACGCTCTGGAAACCATGCTGGGCGAGCAATTCCCGGGCCCGTCGACCGAGTTCGAGCTGCTCGTCCTGGAGTTTCTCCAGGCCATAGTCCTCCGCCTCGGCCACGGCGTCGCGCAGGGTGCGCAGGGCGTCGGTGGGCAGGGTGGCATGATAGGCGTGGCCGCCGTTCTCGTAGGTCTCCATGATCGACAGCCACTTCTTGAGATCGCAGGCGAAGCTCGAGCTCTCGGTCTCCTCGATGATGTCCCGGGCCAGGCGCGACATCATCACCATGGCGCAGCAGGGCGAGCCGCTCCAGCCCTTCTGGGGCGCGCTGATCAGGATGTCGACGCCGGTGTCCTGCATGTCGATCCAGTCGGTGCCGGAGGCGATGCAGTCGAGCACCAGCAGGCCGTTCTGGTCGTGGATGGCCTCGGAGAGCCGACGGATGTACTCGTCGGGCAGCTTGATGCCGGACGAGGTCTCCACGTGGGGCGCGAACACCAGGTCGGGCTGCTGGTCCTGGATCGCCTCGAGCACCTCCTCGATGGGCGGCGGGGTGAACGGCGACGTCGGGTCGTCGTCATCGAGGCGGCGGGCCTTGCGGACATAGAGGTCCGAGGGAATGTTGCCGCGCTCCAGGATCTGGTGCCAGCGATAGCTGAACCAGCCGTTGCGGATGACCAGGCAGCGTCGATCGGTCGCGAACTGGCGGGCGACCGCTTCCATGCCGTAGGTGCCGCTGCCGGGGACGATGACCGTCGAATGCGCACGATAGACCCGCTTCAGTGACGTGGAGATATCGCGCATCACCTGCTGGAAGCACTGCGACATGTGGTTGAGGGAACGATCCGTGTAGACCACCGAGTACTCGAGCAGTCCATCGGGGTCGACATCGGGCAGTAAACCGGCCATTGCTGTCTCCATGTTATGGCACGCTACCTCCAGGCAGGGAGGGCGTCTTGCACGTTAAGAGGATATTCCCTATCCCGGCTTCAGGCCAGGGGAGGGGCGCCGGGCACGATTTCGGCGTCGCTCGCCGCAGGTGATGGCATCGCGGAGCGCTTTGTACCAGAATGGTCGCTGCGCAGGGAAACAATGTTTCCTAACTGGAGAAAGCCTCATGAAGACCTTGCTGATGCCCGTCGCCGCGGCCTGCCTCGTGGCCGCCGCCAACGCTCAGGCCCAGAGCCCGATGACCTATCAGCCGAGCCCCTACGTGGGCGGTGATGCCCTGTTCTGGGAACTCGACCCTGACGGCCCTGCCGGCGATCGCGACAGCACCGGCCTGCGCCTGCGCGCCGGTGTCGCCTTCAACGACTACTTCGCCCTGGAAGGGCATCTGGGGACCGGCGGCTCGGACGGTGGCCTGGAGCTGGATTACCTCGCGGGTGGCTATGCCAAGGGCATGCTGCCGATCACCTCACGCTTCAAGCTCTACGGCCTGCTGGGCGCCACCGAGGTGGAGTTCGACGGCGCGGAGTCCGAGAGCGGCGTGTCCTACGGCGGCGGCGCCAGCTATGCGCTGATGCCGAACCTCTCGCTGGGTGCCGACTACATGCGCTATCTGGACGAATCGCACTACGACTTCGATGCCGTGAGCCTGGGCGCCACCTACCACTTCTGACGACCTGGAGCGGTGCTCCCTGTCCCGACGCTTCCCGCGCACGCCCTCGCCCATGGCGGGGGCGTGATGCGTCATGGTCTGTGTTTCCGAGGCCACACACGGCACGATGACACCTGATGGCGCGAGCCACTGCCCTATCCTGAGGCGGCCGCCATCTCGTGGTGCAAGCCCGTCGTTCGCTCCGGGCGTCGCGCCACGGGCCGGCCCCGCCACCGCGCTGCCCGCAGCCAGTCTGGCACGTTACCTGCAAGGCCTTGGCGAACGAGGTCACCAAAGGTGCTGCCATGACCGCTTCTTCCTCCCGCCACGGGCTCCTCGGGGCGCGGCTGCTCTTCACCGATCTGGACGGCTCGCTGCTCGATCACGAGACCTATGACTGGTCGCCGGCCGCCGGGTGGCTGGACCGGCTGCGCGAGGACGGCGTGGCGGTGATCCCGGTAACCAGCAAGACTCGTAGCGAGCTGCTGACCCTGCGTCAGACCCTGATCCTCACGAACACGCCCTTCGTGGCCGAGAACGGCGCGGTGGTGGGGCTGCCTGCCGCCTGGTGCCATGCCCGCCTGGAGCGATCGCCGGGCCCCGACGGGCTGGTGATCAGGACGCTGGGCGTCGATATCGGCTTCATTCGCCAGCGTCTCGCCGTGTGGCGGGAGCGCCTGGACGTTCGCTTCACGCCGATGAGCGAGATCCCGCTGGACGATCTGGTCGCCTTCACCGGCCTCGATGAGGCGCAGGCGCGCCTGGCACGGATGCGCGAGGGCAGCGAGCCGCTGATCTGGCACGACGACGGTGATCGCCTCGAGGCCTTCCGCGCAGGACTCGCCGGCGACGGCCTGCGCCTGGTTCGGGGTGGGCGCTTCTGGCACGCCACGGGGGAATCGGACAAGGGGCAGGCGGTGAACTGGCTCGCCGAGCGCTACGAGGCTCTGCGCGGCGTGCGCCCCTTGACCCTGGCGCTGGGCGACGGGCCCAACGACATCGCCATGCTCGAGGCGGTGGACCAGGCGGTGGTGATCCGCGGCCGCCACGGGTTGCAGGTATCGCCGCATCAGCCCGCGCTCTACCGCAGCCGGGAAAGCGGCCCGAGCGGCTGGGTCGAGGGGGTGGAGCACTGGTGGGGGCGAGGGGGGCGCCGGCCCGGGCCGGAAATGAGCCAGTCCAGCACCGATAACGATGACACGGGGAGCGTCAGCCCATGAGCGATTTCCACCAGAACGGCATCATCACCGATTTTCACAATCTGACCCGTCGGCCGGTCGAGGCCCTCGAGGACGATCTGGTGCGCTTCGCGGCACAGCGGCCGATGAGCCTGATCCTGCCCTCGCTGTACTCCGAGCTGGAGGGGCCGGCGCTGGCGAATATCGTCGACGAGCTGGCCAGGGTGCCCTATCTGGCCGAGATCGTGATCGGCCTCGACCGGGCCGATCGCGACCAGTTCGACCGGGCCCGCGCGTTCTTCTCGCGGCTGCCCCAGCGCCATCGCATCCTGTGGAACGACGGCCCGGGGCTGCGCGCCCTGGACGCCGAGCTGGAAGCACAGGGCCTCGCGCCCCAGCAGCCGGGCAAGGGGCGCAACGTCTGGTACTGCGCCGGCTACGTGCAGGCTTCCGGGCGCAGCGAGGCGGTGGCGCTGCACGACTGCGACATCCTCACCTACGACCGCGGCATGCTGGCGCGGCTGTTCTATCCGGTCGCGCATCCCTACTTCAACTACGAGTTCTGCAAGGGCTACTACCCCCGCATCGCCGACGGGCGGCTCAACGGTCGGGTCTCGCGGCTGATGGTCACGCCGCTGCTGCGCGCGCTCAAGCAGATGTTCGGGCCGCTGCCGTACCTCGAGTACCTGGACTGTTTCCGCTATCCGCTGTCCGGCGAGTTCGCCATGCGCACCGAGGTGCTCGATGGCATCCGCATTCCCGCCGACTGGGGCCTGGAGATCGGCGTGCTTTCCGAGGTCCATCGCCACTACACCACCCGGCGGCTGTGTCAGGTGGATCTCGCCGACAGCTACGATCACAAGCATCAGCCGGTCTCGGAGGAGGACGCCTCCGGCGGGCTCAATCGCATGAGCCTGGATATCGCCAAGGCGCTCTACCGCAAGCTGGCGACCCAGGGGGTGACCTTCAGCGCCGAGGGCTTCCGCACCTTGAAGGCCACCTACTATCGCATGGCGCTGGACCTGATCGAGGCCTACGACCACGACGCGCGGATGAACGGCCTGAGCCTGGACCGCCACAGCGAGGAGCGGGCGGTGGAGCTGTTCGCCACCAACCTGCTCGAGGCCGGCGGCGTCTTCCTCGACAATCCCGGCGAGCGTCCCTTCATTCCCAGCTGGAACCGGGTGCGGGCGGCCATCCCCGACCTGTTGCCGCGCATGGCCGAGGTGGTGGAAGCCGATAACGCCCCGGACTGAGGTCGGTAGCCGGAAGCTTGAAGAGCGGCGCTTCGCGCCTGGAAGCTGGAAGAAGAACCACCCCCATTGGCTTGCCATGGGGGCGGTGTTCTTTGCGCTGTCTGCCAGCTTATGGCTGATGTACCAGCCACAGGGCGCCGTAGGGCGGCAGGCTATGTTCCGCCTGCCAGATCTCGCCGTCGAGCCGGTTCCGCCACACGCCCTTGTTCAGATCCTCCAGCGCCAGCGGCTGGGGGCGGTCGGTGACGTTGTGGATCGCCAGAAGCCGGCGCCCGTCGTCCAGCGGGCCGCGCTCGACGACCAGCAGCGACGTCGGCGTCTCGATCACCCGCTGCGGCACGTCGGGATGGAAGCAGGGCTCGTCGCGGCGGACCTCGAGCAGCAGCGTCAGCGCCGTGAAGGCCTGGTGGGTCGAGGTGTGCGGGCTGTCGAGCAGCCGCTCCAGGGCACCACGGTCCCAGCGGTGGCGATTGATCGAGCGCAGCCGGCCGCTGCGTTCCATGCCTTCGATGTCGTTGAGGGTGCCGGTCAGCGCGTGCAGATACAGCGCCGGGATGCCCTTGAGGCCGAGCATCAGCTGCTGGCTGCACAGGAAACGCGGCATCTGCCAGGGGTCCGCGCCGCGTCTCGTGCCCTTCATGGCGTCGAACCAGGTGATGTTGATCTCGTAGGGCGAGTCCTCGCCGTCGTCCTTGGTACGCATGCTGACGAAGCCGCCGAAGCGGTGCATCAGCTCGAGCAGCGCCTCGACCTCGTGGTGGGGCAGCCAGCCCTCCAGCGGGCGTACGCCGATGCCGTCGTGGCTGGCGGTAAAGTTGAGGAAGCTGCAGCCCGGCGGCAGCTCGGGCAGGCTGCGCAGCCAGGCCGCCAGGGTGCCGGCCTCGCCGCTGGTAAAGGTGTGCAGCAGCAGCGGCGGCAGCGGGAACTGATAGACCAGGTGCGCCTCGTCCGGCGGCGTGCCGTCCTTTTCGAGCCTCTCAAGACCGAAGTAGCTGATGTTCTCGCGGTGCGGCACGTTGGTCTCGGTGAGGATCAGCGTGCCCGGCGCCACGTGATCGGCGATGGCGCGCAGCAGCCGCACGACCTCGTGGGTCTCGGGCAGGTGGATGCAGGAGGTGCCGACCTTCTTCCACAGGTAGGCGATGGCATCCAGGCGGATCACTCGCGCGCCCTGGCAGAGGTAGAACAGCAGGATACCGACGAACTCCAGCAGCACGTCGGGGTTGGCGAAGTTCAGGTCGATCTGATCCTCGGAGAAGGTCGCCCACAGGTGACGGGGCCCGCGGCGGGTCGGCACCTTGACCAGCAGCGGCGAGCTGCGTGGCCGCACCACCGCCGAGAGGTCGGTCTCGGGATCCATCTCGATGAAGTAGTCGCGCCCCGGCTGGTTGCCGCCGAGATAGTCGGCGAACCACAGCGATTCCCGTGAGACGTGGTTGAGCACCAGGTCGACCCCCAGATCGAAGCGACGGGAAAGGCGGCGGACCTGGGGCCAGTCGCCGAGTTTGGGATCGACCTCGCGGTAGTGGATGACCGAGAAGCCATCGTCGCTGCTCCAGGGGAAGAAGGGCAGCAGGTGCACGCCGCTGAAGGTCTCTCCGAGGCGGCCGGCGACGAAGTCGTCGAGGACGTCGAGCGGTGGCTGCTCGCCGTCGACCAGGCTGTCGCCGTAGGCGATCAGCCACTGGTCGCGTTCACTCCACAGCGGACGGGCGGGCGGTGCCTCACCATCCGGGGGCGTCATGGGGGCCTGATGCGCCAGCAGGGTGAACAGCCGGCGCAGCACCTCGTCGGCGCGGGGGCCGTAGAGCATCGTCAGGTGGCGATGGGCGCGCTCATGGAAGGCCTCGGCGCCAAGTGGCGTCGAAAGGGAGGGTGCCGGCATGGCGATCGCCTCTCGTTGGGGGTTTCCTTAAGCATGCAGGCCGCGTGCCAGCTGTCCATGCTGGCGGTGTCGTGCCCGGCGTCATCACCGCTTGAGTCTATAGCGGCTAGAGGCTCTAGGCTGATGCCATGTTTCGATGACGAGCCCCGAGGAGGTCAGGATGGCGCAAGACGCCGCGCAGGAAGCCGAAAAGGGTGCACTCCAGCGACACCAGTGGCGCGTGGAAGGCATGGACTGTCCGAGCTGCGCCGGCAAGATCCGCGGCGCGCTGGAGCGTCTGGATGGCGTGGCTGACGTGAAGGTCTCGGTCATGCAGGGCTCGCTGGCCCTCGATCTGGATACCGGCCGCACGGCGCCCGAGGACGTGGCGTCGCTGGTCGAGCGGTTGGGCTATGGCGTTCGGCGCCAGTCGGCGCAGGACGATGCCGAGGCGCCTTCGGGCGCCGGCTGCTGTGCCGGGCGCGATCATGCCGATCATTTCCGTCGGGGTGATGACGCCTCGCCCCGGCGCTGGCATGCCACCGCCAAGGGGCGGCTGGTGCTGGCCACCGGGGTGGCGCTCGGCGTGGCCACGCTGCTGCGCTTCACCGTCGGTGCGGAGATCGCCCACTGGGCCTTCCTGGCGGCCTGCCTGATCGGACTGGCGCCGGTCGCTCGCCGTGCGGTGAGTGCGGCGCGGGTCGGCATGCCGTTCACCATCGAGATGCTGATGACCCTGGCCGCCGGCGGTGCGCTGATCATCGGCGCCGCCGAGGAGGCGGCCATGGTGGTGCTGCTGTTCGCTATCGGCGAGATCCTCGAGGGCGTGGCCGCGGACCGGGCCCGCTCGGGCATCCGCGCGCTGGCCGATCGGGTGCCACGCGAGGCACGCCTGGAAGTCGCCCCCGGCGAGACGCGCACGGTGGATGCGGCACATCTGGCGGTCGGCCAGGTGGTGGTGGTGCGCCCCGGCGACCGCATCCCCGCCGACGCCACCATCCTCGAGGGCCGCTCGTCGATCGATGAGTCGCCGGTGACCGGCGAGTCGGTGCCGCGGGACCGGGGCGAGGGCGACGAGGTGTTCGCCGGCTCGATCAACCATGACGGCGTGCTGCGGCTGCGCGTGGCCCGGCCGCCCGAGGACAACACCATCGCACGCATCATCCGGCTGGTGGAGGAAGCCCAGGAGGCGCGGGCGCCCACCGAGCGCTTCATCGACCGCTTCAGCCGCGTCTACATGCCGGCGGTGGTCGGCCTGGCGGTGCTGGTGGCCGTGGTGCCGCCGCTGGCGTTGGGCGGCGAATGGGGCGAGTGGACCTATCGCGCCCTGGCGCTGCTGCTGATCGGTTGCCCCTGCGCGCTGGTGATCTCGGTGCCGGCATCGATCGCCTCGTCGCTCTCCAGCGGCGCCCGGCACGGGCTGTTGCTCAAGGGCGGTGCGGTGATCGAAGCCGCCGCCCGCACCGAGGCGGTCGCCTTCGACAAGACCGGCACCCTGACCGAGGGCCGGCCGCGGGTGACCGATGTGGTGCCGGCAAGCGACGCCGTGGCCGTGCAGGACTTGATCGCCCTGGCCGCGGGCCTGGAGCGCGACGCCAGCCATCCGCTGGCGCAGGCGGTGGTCGCCCATGCGGAGGCGCAGCAGGTCGCGGCCTCAAGGGTCAGCGAGGCCCGGGCGGTGCCGGGGCAGGGCGTCGAGGCGCTGATCGAGGGCCGCCGGGCCTTCGTCGGCGCGCCGCGCCACGTGGCCGATCGCGGCACGCTGGCCAAGGCGCTGGCCGCGCGAATCGAGGAACTCGAGGCCGAGGGCAAGACGGTGATCGTGGCGGTCGAGGACGGCGTGGCGCTGGGGGCCATCGCCCTGCGTGACGAGCCGCGGCCCGATGCCGAGGCCGGCGTGCAGGCGCTGTCGGCGCTGGGCGTGCGCTCGGTGATGCTGACCGGCGACAACGATCGCACCGCCGCGGCCATCGCCGGGCGCCTCGGCATCGAGCGTCGCGCCGGGCTTATGCCGGAGGGCAAGGTCGAGGCGATCCGTGAGCTGGCCGGCCATGAGCGGACGATGATGATCGGTGACGGCATCAACGACGCCCCGGCGCTGGCCAGCGCCCAGGTGGGCGTGGCCATGGGCTCGGGGACCGACGTGGCGCTGGAGACCGCCGACGGCGCGCTGCTGCGCAACCGGGTGGGCGACGCGGCGGCGCTGATCCGGCTGGCGCGGGCGACCATGGCCAACATCCGCCAGAACATCGCCATCGCCCTGGGGCTCAAGGGGCTGTTCCTGGTCACCACCGTGCTCGGCATCACCGGGCTGTGGCTGGCGATCCTGGCCGACACCGGCGCCACCGTGCTGGTCACGCTCAACGCCCTGCGGCTGCTGCGCTTCGCGCCGGGCGGGCGTGACTCGACGGAAGACAACGAGGCCGTTGCTCCCGTGCCCGCGGCAAACTGAACCCGTCTGGCCGCATGAAAAACGCCGCGCCGGCATGCAGCCGGCGCGGCGTTCTGCATCAAGGCGGGAGGTCAGACCTCCTTGTACAGCTCGGCGCCCTGGTCGCGGAACTTCTCGGCCTGTTCGGCCATGCCGCGCTCCACCGCGGCGCGGTCGCCTTCGAGGCCGTTGTCGGCCGCGTAGTCGCGAACCTCCTGGCTGATCTTCATCGAGCAGAACTTGGGCCCGCACATGGAGCAGAAGTGGGCCACCTTGGCCGAGTCCTTGGGCAGGGTCTCGTCGTGGTACTCGCGGGCGGTGTCCGGGTCGAGGCCGAGGTTGAACTGGTCCTCCCAGCGGAACTCGAAGCGTGCCTTCGACAGGGCATTGTCACGGCGCTGGGCGGCCGGGTGACCCTTCGCGAGATCAGCAGCATGCGCGGCGATCTTGTAGGTGATGATGCCGGTCTTGACGTCGTCCTTGTTGGGCAGGCCCAGGTGCTCCTTGGGGGTCACGTAGCAGAGCATGGCGCAGCCGTACCAGCCGATCATCGCCGCGCCGATGCCGGAGGTGATGTGGTCGTAGCCCGGCGCGATGTCGGTGGTCAGCGGCCCGAGGGTGTAGAAGGGCGCCTCGTCGCACTCGCGGAGCTGCTTGTCCATGTTCTCCTTGATCAGGTGCATCGGCACGTGACCGGGGCCCTCGATCATCACCTGGACGTCGTGCTCCCAGGCGATGCGGGTCAGCTCGCCCAGGGTCTCGAGCTCGGCGAACTGGGCCTCGTCGTTGGCGTCGGCCACCGAGCCCGGGCGCAGGCCGTCGCCCAGCGAGAAGGCGACGTCGTAGCGCTTGCAGATCTCGCAGATCTCCTCGAAGTGCTCGTAGAGGAAGCTTTCGCGGTGGTGGTAGAGGCACCACTTGGCCATGATCGAGCCGCCGCGGGAGACGATGCCGGTGGTGCGTCTAGCGGTGAGCGGCACGTAGCGCAGCAGCACGCCGGCGTGGATGGTGAAGTAGTCGACGCCCTGTTCGGCCTGCTCGATCAGGGTGTCGCGGAACACCTCCCAGGTCAGGTCCTCGGCCACGCCGTTGACCTTCTCCAGCGCCTGATAGATGGGCACGGTGCCGATCGGCACCGGGGCGTTGCGGATGATCCACTCGCGGGTCTCGTGGATGTTCTGCCCGGTGGACAGGTCCATGATGGTGTCGGCGCCCCAGCGGATACCCCAGGTCATCTTGTCGACCTCGTCCTCGATGGACGAGGTGACCGCCGAGTTGCCGAGGTTGCCGTTGATCTTCACCAGGAAGTTGCGGCCGATGATCATCGGCTCGGATTCCGGGTGGTTGATGTTGTTGGGGATGATGGCGCGGCCGGCGGCCACCTCGTCGCGCACGAACTCGGGGGTGATCTCCTCGGGCAGGCGGGCGCCGAAGGCCTCGCCCGGGTGCTGGTGGCCGAGGATGCGCTCGACCTCTTCGGTGCCCATCGTCTGGCGCTTCTGGTTTTCCCGAATGGCGATGAATTCCATCTCGGGGGTGACGATGCCCTGGCGCGCATAGTGCAGCTGGGTGACGTTCTTCCCTTCCTTGGCCCGGCGGGGCGTGCGGGTCAGCTCGAAGCGCAGTGGGGCCAGCATGGGGTCGTTGGCGCGGCGGCGGCCGTACTCCGAGGTCGGGCCGTCGAGGAACTCGGTGTCGTCGCGGGCCTCGATCCAGTCGCGGCGCAGCTCGGGCAGGCCGCGGCGCAGGTCGATGTCGGCCTCGGGGTCGGTGTAGGGGCCGGAGGTGTCGTAGACCAGCAGCGGCGGGTTTTCTTCATCTGCGCCGGAGGTGCGGGTTGGTGACAGGCCGATCTCGCGGAAGGGCACGCGGATATCGGGTCGCGAGCCTTCGACGAAGACCTTGCGCGAGCCGGCCAGCGGGGCCACGGCGGCGGCGTCGACGCGGGCGTTCTCGTTGAGGAAATGGATGGTCTTGCTCATGGTCGTGCTCCCTTGGCTTGAGTGGTTCGTCAGGGAGGACCGTCGGGGAGGACAGGGGCGGCCGACGCCGAGGCGCCGCCGCGTGTCGCTTGATCCCTACGCTGGTCCTAGCCAGTTCAGGTTCAACGGGATCCATGCTCCGGCGCCTCGCGCCGCATGATCTCAGCCGTCTTCAACGGCACCCCGTCAAGCGTGGTGGTGCCCGCCGCTGGGCGGGCCGTGTCATTGCCTTTCTTCTTCCTACCTACTTTTTTTCTATCGTGGGCCAGGGGCCGAGCTGGCGCGGTGCTAGCCGAGCGCCGGGGGCAAGACAAAGCGAGGGTTTTTGCCATGGGTGAGGCGATCCTCGCCGAACGGGCTGGCCATGGATGGCCAGCACTGGTCCTGCAAACGGAGCAGGATGCGAGAGTGCCGCAGGGCAAAAGTTAGCGCCCAGGGATGGGTTCACAGCGCCTCGCGTGGTCTTGTCGCCGGAAAAGCTCGGCAGTCAAGGAGGTGGAGCTCAGTCCGCGCGATCCAGCCCCATCTGCCAGAAGTCGATCTCCAGCCGGGTAGCGTCGCGGAACAGCCGCGCCAGCTGGTCGAAGCGCGCCGGCGTCACCTCGGCCAGGCGCGCGTCCAGCCAGGCGATCTCGGCGTGCATCGCCCGCTGGAAGTCGTCGCCCTGATACATGGCGATCCAGGCGTCATAGGGGTTGGCGTCGCCGCGCACGGTGAACGGCTGCGCCTCGAGCCAGTTGGCGATCTCGCCGTAGCCCACCAGGCAGGGGGCCAGCGCCACGCGCAGGTCGAGCAGGTCGCCGCGGCTGCCGGCGTCGAGCACGAAGCGGGTGTAGGCCAGGGTAGCGCGGGCCTCGGGCAGCGCCGCCAGGTCGTCTTCGGTGATGCCCCAGTCGCGACAGAAGCCGCGGTGCAGGTCCAGTTCGACGTCGAGGATGGTCTTCAGGCCGTCGAAGGCCTGGCGCAGCTCGTCGAGGTCGCGGCTCTTGTAGGCGGCCAGGGCGTAGGCGCGGGCGAAGTGGATCAGGAACAGGTAGTCCTGCTGCAGGTAGTGGCGGAAGGCGTCCGCCTCGAGCGTGCCGGCGCCCAGGGCGCGGACGAAGTCGTGCTCGGTGTAGGCGCGCCAGTCGGCCTGGCAGGCGGCGGTGAGATCACTGAAGCGACGGCCCATCTTGCCTCCGATTCCGATGAGAGCGGATGCCGGAGGGTGCGCACGGGCGTAGCGGAGGCGGTGAGGGAGAGCCGGGACACAAGGAGGGCGCGCCGGCCCGCCGCCTGATTCCCTACGCCGGTTCACGTGCGGCGCGTGCCACACCCACCCGGATCAGGTTCCACGGGACCAGCGCTGGGCTCTGTCTCGAACGTGTCGAGCACGAACCTGCGCCATCTCAGCCGGTTCCACCGGCACCCCGTCAAGCGAATGGGCCGAGTCTAGCAGCTTGGCGGGCAGTTGCCATAGCCCGGTCTGGAAACGACTTCCAATGGCGTGGTCAGGCACTCAGTAGACGCGGAAGCGCTTCCAGTCGGCGCGGCCCTCGAGTTCCTCGGGGGTCTTGCGATAGCGCTTGTATTCCCACTGGTACTGGACCGGATCCAGGGCGATGGCGGCCTCCACGCAGGCATTCACGCCGGCGGCCGAGGTGGTCTCGTCGCTCGAGTAGACGCGCTCGTCGGCGGCCAGGAAGTGCAGCGCGAAGCCGCGGCCGCGAACGCGCTTGGCCACGCCGGTGACGACCCGGGCCTCGGTGCGGGCCACCAGCTTGGGCAGCAGGGTGGCGGTATAGGCCTGGCGGCCGAAGAAGGGCGCGAACACGCCGCTGCCCCAGCTCGGCGTCTGGTCCGGCAGGATGCCCACCGTCTCGCCGCGCTTGAGCGCCTTGAGCAGCGCCGCCACGCCGCGCGGATTGGTCGGCACCAGCTCGGCCCCGCGCCGCTCGCGGCCGCCGCGGATGATCGGGTCCAGCGGAGCGAGCTTGGGCGGCTCGTACATGGCGGTGAAGGGGAAGTGCCCGGACAGCCAGAAGTTGAGCACCTCCCAGTTGCCGAAGTGGGGTGCCAGCACGATGACGCCTCGCCCCTCGGCGCGGGCCTCGTCGAGCAGCTCGCGGCCGTGGACCTCGAGAATGCTGGCCTCGACCCGGTCCGGCTCGCCCATCCAGGCCAGGCCCAGCTCGAGCATGGTGGCGCTGGAGTGGACCAGGCTGCGCCGCGCCAGGCGGCGGCGCTCGGCCTCGGGGCGGTCGGGATAGGCCTGGGCCAGGTTGATGCGGGTCACCCGGCGCTCGCGCCGGCTGCCGAGCTGCACCAGCGGGCCGGTCATGCGCGCCAGGCGCCACAGTGAGGCCGGCCGCCAGTTGGCGAGGGCGCGCCACAGGCCGGCGATCAGCCGCGCCTGAAAGCGCCCCTGGGTGTGTTGCGTGTCGGCCATGGATCAGATCAGCCAGGTATCGACGTTGTCGGGGGCGCGCTTCTCCTGCAGGCCCTTGAAGCCCTTGACGCAGCGGATGATCATCCACACCGCCAGCGCGATCAGCAGCGGGAAGCCGATCACGACCAGGGTCAGCAGCGAGGCCAGGGCGGCATAGACGAGGCCGATCCAGAAGGTGCGGATCTGGTAGCGGTAGTGCTCGTCGAGCCAGGCCGGGCCCTTGCCGCGGTATACGTAGGCGATCACCACGCCGATGATGCCGGTGAAGCCCACCACGAAACTGGCCAGGTAGAGGGCGTAGACGACCATGGCCATGGTGGTATCGGGGGTGCGGGCGTCGTCGGCGACCACGGCGTCGTGGCGCGCGGGATCATGCTCGTTCATCGGTCGTCCTTGAAAGCGTGGATATCGTGCCGCTCATGATACTGGCCTGCGTTGGCGATGCCACCGTATGCCATCGGCGACGCCGGCAAGAGCCTTCAGCCAGGTTGGTAAAAGCCTTCAGCCAGGTCGGCATAAGTCCTCGGCGATGTCGCCTGATCCCTCAACGCCTGGGGCGGCTGATCTCGAGCAGGTTGCCGTCGGGGTCGCGCAGGTAGAGAGACTCGATCTCGCCGGTGGCACCCTGGCGGCTGACCGGCCCCAGCTCGACCTCGATGGAGAGCGCCTCGAGGTGGCGCTGGACCTCGTCGAGGGGCAGCTGGCTGCGCAGGCACAGGTCGAGGCTGCCCGGGGTGGGCGTGGCGGCCCGTGGCTGGATATCGGTGGCGGTCCAGTGCAGGCGCAGGGCCATGTCGCCGAGCATCAGGTCCACGCGCTCCTGATCGCGATAGCGGACGTCCAGCCCCAGTACCCGGGTGTAGAAGTCCACGGCGCGGGAAATATCGGTCACGGTGATGACCAGGTGGTCCAGACCTGACAGCATGCATGCCTCCTGAAAGTGAGTCCTGCCACAGAGAATACGATGATGCCGACCTGTCCGCTATGCGCATCCACCGACCACGCGCCCTACCATCGCGATGCGCGACGCGATTATCGCCGCTGCCGGCGCTGTGCGCTGGTGTTCGTGCCGGCCCATCAGCGCCTCGGGCCGGCGGAGGAGAAGGCGGTCTACGACCAGCACGAGAACTCCCCCGACGATCCCGGCTATCGTCGCTTCCTGTCGCGGCTGTTCGAGCCGCTGGCGGCGAAGCTCTCGCCCGGCGCCCGCGGGCTCGACTTCGGCGCCGGCCCGGGGCCGACGCTGTCGGTGATGTTCGAGGAGGCCGGCCACCCGATGGCGATCTATGACGCCTTCTACGCGCCGGACGCGGCGGCGCTCGAGCGCACCTACGATTTCATCACCTCCACCGAGGTGGTCGAGCATCTGTTCGCGCCCGGCGCCGAGCTCGAGCGCCTGCTCGGTCTGCTGGCGCCCGGCGGCTGGCTGGGGCTGATGACCAAGCGGGTGCCGCCAAGCGTGGAGGCGTTCGCCGGCTGGCACTACATCCTCGATCCGACCCACGTCTGCTTCTTCGATGAGGCGAGCTTTCGCTGGCTCGCCGAGCGCTGGCAGCTGACGGTGAGCTTCCCGGCCGGCGACGTCGTATTGCTGCAGAAGGCGTGAGGTCGCTTCGTTCGATAACACGCTGTTATCGTCATCGAAGTGTCGCGAAAAAGCCTGCCAGGGAGGATTGGCGGCGCCCGTGACCGGGCGTATATTCGTGCGCGAATTCCCGCCACCGCCGTCCCCGGCGGTGGCCTTTTCTCGCGGCTCGTCGGAGGCCTTCGCACATGTCACGCCAGCTGTTGCTCATGGCCCTGGGGCCGCTGCTCGGACTCTTCATCCTGGGCATCGGCAACGGCTTTCTGACCACGCTCACCACCCTGCGGCTGGACGCCGCCGGGGCCTCGTCGCTGGTGATTGGCTGGGTGTCCTCGGCCTACTTCATCGGCCTGGGCTTGGGGGCGATGGTCAACGACCGCCTGCTGCTGGCGATCGGCCATATCCGCGCCTACGGCAGCTTCGCCTCGCTGCTGGCGGTGTCGGTGCTGCTGCAGGGCATGTCCGCCGACCCCGTGGCCTGGTTCGCCCTGCGTCTGATCGCCGGCTGGGCCACGGTGGGCGTTTTCCTGGTGATCGAGAGCTGGCTCTTGACCGCCGGCGACGACCGGGTGCGCGGGCGCCTGCTGGCGATGTACATGATCGTGGTGTTCGCCGCCGGGGCGATCGGCCAGCTGCTGTTCGGCCTGACCCGCGGCATGGCGCCCGCCGAGCCCTTCATGCTGATCGGCCTGCTGGCCTCGCTGTCGGTGCTGCCCATGGCGATCATCCCGCGGGTCACGCCGCTGCTGGAGAAGGCCGAGCCGCTGTCGCCGCTGCGCCTGATCACCCTGACGCCCACCGGCGTGATGGGCAGCTTCGGCTCCGGCATCGCGGTGGCGGCGGTCTATACCCTGCTGCCGCTGTACCTGCAGCGCAGCGGCGTCGGCGGCGATCGCGTCGGCCAGCTGATGGCGCTGGTGGTGCTCGGCGCCATGTGTCTGCAGTACCCGGTGGGGCGCTGGTCGGATCGCCACGACCGCCAGCTGGTGCTGATCGGGCTCGGTGGCTTCTGCGCGCTGATCTGCGCCGGCATCCTGCTGTTGCCGCTGCCGCCCTGGGGGCTCGCCGCGCTGCTGTTCCTGCTCGGCGGCGGGGTGTTCTCGCTGTATCCGGTGGCGGTGGGGCACGCCGCCGACCGCGCCCCGGCGGGCGCGCTGGTGCGCATGAGCCAGGGCCTGCTGCTGATCAACGCCATCGGCGCGACGCTGAGCCCCTCGGCGATCGGCCCGGTGATGACGCTGGTGGGTGACGGCGGGCTGTTCTGGTCGCTGGGCGCGCTGGGCGTCGGGCTGGTGGCCTTCTTCGCCTGGCGGCGCAGCGTGCGCCCGGCGCCGGTGCCGGTGGCGCCGTTCTCGCCCGCCACGCCGCTCAGCGCCGCCGAGCTGGCGGTCACCGAGGAGTGGGTGCAGGGCGCGCTGGAGCACGAGCACGTCGAGGATCTGTCCGAGGCGGTGCCGGACGTCGAGGTGGCCGAGCCGCTGGTCGGCCCGCCGCCGCCGGACGAGCCGCATATCGTCTACTACGATGACGCGGCGCCGGCCGAGGTGGATCCCGCGTCCGACGCCGCTAGTGCCGACGAGCAGGATCGAAGGGCGACCTACGGCTAATGGTTCATCAGCCGTCGTGAATCTAGTCTCGCCGGAACGTCCTGTTTTCGAGGTGCCCCGATGACGCCCTATACGCCGCCGCTTCGCGATGTCCGCTTCGTGCTCGAGGAACTGCTCGAGCACGGCTCGCTCTCTCTGCCCGGCTTCGAGGAGATCGGCCCCGAGCTGGCCGACGCCGTGCTGGAGGAGGCCGGCCGGCTGGCCGGCGAGGTGTGGGCGCCGCTCAACGCCGTCGGCGACCGCCAGGGCTGCCGGCGCCGCGAGGACGGCGGCGTCACGCTGCCCGAGGGCTTCGCCGAGGCCTACCGGGCCTACGCCGAGGGCGGCTGGAACGGCATCGGCGTCTCCGCCGCCCACGGCGGCCAGGGCCTGCCGGAGACCGTGGCCAGCGCGGTGCAGGAGATGCTGCACGGCGCCAACATGGCGCTGGGCCTGTGCCCGATGCTCACCGCCGGCGCCATCGAGGCGCTGGCCCGCCACGGCAGCGAGGCGCAGCAGGCGCGCTACCTGCCGCCGCTGGTGGAAGGCCGCTGGACCGGCACCATGAACCTCACCGAGCCCCAGGCCGGCTCCGATCTCTCCCAGGTGCGCACCCTGGCCGTGCCTGATGACGACGCGTCCGGTCGTTACCGCCTCAGGGGCCAGAAGATCTACATCACCTGGGGCGAGCACGAGGCCGCCGAGAACATCCTGCACCTGGTGCTGGCGCGCACCCCGGACGCTCCCGAGGGCAACCGGGGCATCTCGCTGTTCCTGGTGCCCAAGTATCTGGTGGAGGACGACGGCAGCCTCGCCGAGCGCAACGATGTGACCTGCACCGGGCTCGAGCACAAGCTCGGCATCCACGGCTCGCCGACCTGCTCGCTGAGCTTCGGCGAGGGGCGGGGCGAGGAAAGAGGCGAGGCTGAGGGGGCTATTGGCTATCTGGTCGGCGAGCTCGGCCGCGGGCTCAACCACATGTTCACCATGATGAACGAGGCCCGCCACAAGGTCGGCATCCAGGGCATCGGCGTCGCCGAACGCGCCTGCCAGCAGGCGCGCAGCTACGCCCTGGAGCGGGTGCAGGGCCGCCGCGACGGCGCGCCCTGCGTCATCGCCGAGCATCTGGACGTCAGGCGCATGCTGCTGTCGATGCGCGCCCGCACCGATGCGCTGCGCGCCCTGGCGCTGACCTGCGCGGCGCAGATGGACCGGGCCCGCCACGCCCTGGATGAGGCCGAGCGCCAGGCCGCCCAGGCGCGGGTCGAGGTGCTGATCCCGGTGGTCAAGGCGTTCTCCACCGATCAGGCGGTGGAGATCGCCTCGCTGGGCGTGCAGGTCCACGGCGGCATGGGCTACATCGAGGAGACCGGCGCCGCCCAGCTGTTGCGCGACGCGCGCATCGCGCCCATCTACGAGGGCACCAACGGCATCCAGGCGCTGGACCTGGCCGGCCGCAAGCTGGCCCGCGACGGCGGCGCGGCGCTGAGCCGGCTGACCGACGAGATCGATGCCACCGCCGAGGCGCTCGCCGTCAGCCCCGAGCTGCGCCCGCTGGGCGAGAGCCTGGCCGGCGGCGTGGCCGATCTGCGCACCGCCATGGGCCTGGTGCTGGCCCGGGGCGCCGATCCCGAGCGCGGCGCGGACGCCGTTCAGGCCTGTGCCACGCCGTTTCTTTCCCTGGCCGGCCATGTGCTGTGTGCCTGGCAGCTGGGCCGTTCGGCCCTGCGCGCCGAGGCCGCGCTGGCCGACGGCAGCGGTGACGCCGACTTCTATCGCGCCAAGCTCGCCGCGGCGGAGTTCGGCCTGCGCCAGTGGCTGCCGGAGGGCCGCGCCCGGCTGGCGGCGATCGAGGCCGGCATGGGCGGCCTGGCGGCGCTGAAGCCCGGGCATCTCTGAGCCCGGCGCAGGGCGCGAGCCTGCCAGCGTGATGTCAGCGCAGGCGGGCGTGACTCGACCGCGACACACGACCGGTGCATGCTGATCCGAGTGCCCGCCGGGCGTGATCGGCGGGCGGGTCCACCCAAGCGAAGGAGAGGCAGCGATGAGTCAATCACCGATCGGCGTCGTGGGCGCCGGCACCATGGGCCAGGGCATCGCCCAGGTGCTGGCGACCGCCGGCTTAACGGTCCGCCTGTTCGACGTGGCCGAGGAGGCGCTCGAGCGCGCCCGGGCCGGCATCGACAAGGGGCTCGGCAAGCTGGTGGCCAAGGAGCGGCTGAGCGAGGACGCGCGCGCCGACGCCCTGGCGCGGCTCCGCGGCACCACCGAGCTTGCGACCCTGGCCGACTGCGAGGTGATCATCGAGGCCGCGCCGGAGAATCCCGAGCTCAAGGAGCGGCTGTTCCGCGACCTCAGCGCGCTCGGCGATGACATCATCCTGGCCTCCAATACCTCCTCGCTGTCGCTTACCCGGCTGGCCGGCGTCTGCGAGTGCCCCGAGCGGGTGGTGGGCATGCACTTCTTCAACCCGGTGCCGGTGCTCAAGCTGGTCGAGGTGATCCGCGCCGAGCAGACCGGCGACGCCACCGTGGCGCGCGTCGAGGCGCTGGCCGAGGCGCTGGGCAAGACCGCGGTGCGGGTGGGCGATTCGCCGGGTTTCGCCGTCAATCGTCTGCTGGTGCCGATGATCAACGAGGCGGCCTTCCTGGTGCAGGAGGGCGCGGCCACGCCGGAGGCGGTGGACCAGGCCATGCAGCTCGGCGCCGCCCATCCCATGGGCCCGCTGGCGCTGGCCGACCTGATCGGCCTGGACGTGTGCCTGGCGATCATGGAGGTGCTGCAGGAGGGCTTCGGCGATCCCAAGTACCGGCCCTGTCCGCTGCTGCGTCGCATGGTCGATGCCGGCTATCTGGGCCGCAAGAGCGGGCGCGGCTTCCACGTCTACGACGGTGCCTGACCCCCGACCAAAGCCGCGATTGTCGCTCTACCAAGCGTTCGCTAGGGTGAGGGCGTTGCGTCTTTCCCGATATCACGAGACGAGGAGCCATCATGAGCGAGCAGGCGATCGAGGTGCAGGACGAGGGCGGCGTGGTCCGTCTGACCGTCAACCGTCCCAAGGCGCTCAACGCCCTGAACAGTGAGGTGATCGCCGCCTTGGCGGCGGCGCTCGACGATCTCGAGGCCCGCGGCGACCTGCGCGCGGTGCTGATCACCGGTGCCGGCGAGAAGGCCTTCGTGGCCGGCGCCGACATCACCGAGATGCGCGACAAGAGCGCCGTCGAGGCTCGCGACTTCGCCGGCCAGGCCCAGGCCACCCTGAAGCGGCTCGAGGCGCTGCCGGTGCCGGTGGTGGCGCTGGTCAACGGCTTCTGTCTGGGCGGCGGCTGCGAGCTGGCGCTGGCCTGTGACTGGGCGGTGGCCAGCGACAATGCCGTGTTCGGCCAGCCGGAGGTGCTGCTGGGGGTGATTCCGGGCTTCGGCGGCACCCAGCGCCTGCCGCGCCGCGTCGGCCCGGCCATGGCGCTGGACCTGGTCACCACCGGGCGCAAGATCGACGCCAGCGAGGCCCTGCGCATCGGCCTGGTCAACCGGGTGATGCCCCAGGCCGAGCTCGAGGACTACGCCGCCGAGCTGACCAGGCAGCTCGGCGGCAACGGCCCCCAGGCGGTGCGCGGCGCCAAGCAGGCGGTCCACGACGGCCTGGACCAGGACCTGGACAGCGCCCTGGCGCTGGAGACCAGCCTGTTCGCGCTGTGCTTCGCCGGCGACGAGCAGCGTGAAGGCATGAGCGCCTTCGTCGAGAAGCGCAAGCCGAACTTCTGAGCGCCGCCCCCTTCCTGCGAAGCATCGACGGCCGTGGCGGTGACGCCACGGCCGTCTTGTGTCTGTGGTGTCAGTCCAGGCGTCGGTCGCGGCGCCTGGCCGGGCGCGCCGGCCAGCCGAGGCGCAGCATGCCGGTGGCGATGGCGGTGCCCGCGAGGGTGATGGCCATGCCGGCCAGGATCTGCAGGCTCAGCGTCTCGTCGAGCAGCACATAGCCCCACAGCAGGGCGCTGACCGGCACCAGGAAGGTCACGGTGGAGGTCGCGGTGGCCCCGGCACTGGCGATCAGCCCGAAGTAGAGCAGGAAGGCCAGGGTGGTGCTGAAGGCCGCCAGCGCCAGGCCGTTGGCCCAGCCGAGGCCGCTGATCGGGGCCTCGGGCCACAGCCACAGGCCCGGCAGCAGCAGGATCAGCCCGGACATGGCGCAGCTGCCGGCGGCCAGCACGCGCACCGGCAGGTGGGACAGGTAGGTCTTGGAGTAGTTGGTGGCGATGCCGTAGCAGAAGGTGGCGCCGAGCACCGCGAGGATGAACCAGCCGTCGCCGCCCAGGGCGAAGTCCAGCCGATCCGCGGACAGCACATAGACCCCGAGGAAGGCCAGCGCCAGGCCCAGATACTGGCGCCGCGACACCGGCGTGGCGAAGAACAGCGCGCCGAGCAGGGCGGTGAACAGAGGCGTGGTGGCGTTGATCAGCGAGGTGAAGCCGGCCTCCAGCCGGGTGGTGGCCAGCGCCAGCAGCGAGAACGGCAGCACGTGGTTGACCAGCCCCAGCAGCATCAGCCGACCGGCGTTGTCCCGCACCAGGCGCAGGTAGCGCACGCCGAGCAGCAGCGGCAGCATCAGCAGCGCGCCCACGCCCATGCGCACCAGGATCAGCGGCACCGGGCCGAACTCGGGCACCGCCACTCGCATGAAGATGAACGACATCCCCCACAGCGAGGAAAGCAGGATCAGGCGGAGGGTGTCGGCCGGGCTCATGGCGGTGTCCAGGTGGCGAGCGGGAAGAAGGTGTCATGGCAGGGTAATCGCCCGTCGGTCGGCGGGGAAGGGCGTGGACATTCGCGTCTCACCTCCGCCGTGGTCGATGGAAGGAGGGCGCGTGCCGGCGGCTTGATCCAGCGCAATCCCGGTTCGGCGAGGCTGTGCTGTGATGAGAGGAGGTTCCTTGCCTCGGGAGAACTGCCATGCCTGCCATGATGAAAGCCGCCGTCTTCGTCGAGCCCGGCCGCATCGAGCTCGACGACAAGCCGATTCCCGACATCGGCCCCGACGACGCCCTGATCCGCGTGACCACCACCACCATCTGCGGCACCGACGTGCACATCCTCAAGGGCGAATATCCGGTGGAGCGCGGGCTGACCGTGGGCCACGAGCCGGTGGGGGTGATCGAGAAGCTCGGCGCCAACGTCAAGGGCTATGCCGAGGGCCAGCGGGTGATCGCCGGCGCCATCTGCCCGAGCTTCACCTCCTATGCCTGCCAGGACGGCTGCAGCGCCCAGGACGGCGGCCACCATGGCCACGGCTACAAGCCCATGGGCGGCTGGCGCTTCGGCAACACCATCGACGGCGCCCAGGCCGAGTACCTGCGCGTGCCCGACGCCCAGGCCAACCTCAGCCCGGTGCCGGACGGCCTGACCGACGAGCAGGTGTTGATGTGCCCGGACATCATGTCCACCGGCTTCGCCGGGGCGGAGTCGGCCAATATCCGCATCGGCGACAGCGTGGCGGTGTTCGCCCAGGGCCCGATCGGGCTCTGCGCCACCGCCGGGGCGCGGCTGCGCGGTGCCGGGCTGATCATCGCCGTCGACGGCGTCGACGAGCGGCTGGCTATGTCGCGCCAACTCGGCGCCGACGTGGTGCTGGACTACCGCAAGGTCGACATGGTCGACGAGATCCGTCGCCTCACCGGCGGGCGCGGCGTGGACGCGGCCATCGAGGCGCTGGGCCTGCAGGCCACCTTCGAGAATGCGCTCAGGGTGCTCAAGCCCGGCGGCACCCTGTCGAGCCTCGGCGTCTACTCCGAGGACCTGACCCTGCCGCTGGACGCCTTCAGCGCCGGCCTCGGCGACAACCGCATCGTCACCTCGCTGTGCCCGGGCGGCAAGGAGCGCATGCGCCGGCTGATGGGCATCATCGAGAGCGGCCGCCTGGACCTGGGCCCGCTGGTCACCCACCGCTATGCCCTCGACGACATCGTCGACGCCTACGAGCTCTTCTCCCATCAGCGCGACGGGGTGCTCAAGGTCGCCCTGAGCGCCGGCTAGGGTCGACGCTGGCGTGCGGGCCGGCGGTCGTGATATCGCTGTGGGCACGATGATTCCACACGGAGGTGACCATGAAGACCATCGGCGTGCTAGGCGGCATGAGCTGGGAGTCCACCCAGAGCTACTACCGGGCCCTCAACGAGGGCGTGAAGCGCGAGCTGGGCGGCTTCCACTCGGCGACGGTGGCGCTCTACAGCGTCGACTTCGCCGAGATCGAGACGCTGCAGCAGGCCGATCGCTGGGACGAGGCGGGCGAGCGGCTGGCCGAGGCGGCGCGGCGAGTGCAGGCGGCGGGAGCCGACTTCCTGCTGCTGGCCACCAACACCATGCACAAGGTGGCGCCGGCGATCGAGGCCGCCACCGATATCCCGCTTCTGCATATCGCCGATGCTACCGCCGAGCGGCTGCGCGCGGACGGCGTACGTCGGGTGGGGCTGCTGGGCACTCGCTTTACCATGGAGCAGGCCTTCTACAAGGACCGGCTCGGCGAGCGCTTCGGCATCGAGGTGCTGGTGCCGCAGGCCGAACAGCGCGACCGGGTGCACCGGGTGATCTTCGAAGAGCTGTGCCAGGGGCGCATCGAGCCGCCCTCGAAGGCGGCGTATCTCGAGATCATCGCGGACCTGCACGCCCGCGGTGCCGAGGCGGTGATCCTCGGCTGCACCGAGATCGCGCTGCTGGTCGGCCAGGGCGATACCCCGGTGCCGCTCTACGACACCACGGCGCTGCACGCCGAGGCCGCGGTGACGGCCGCGCTGGCCGAGGAAAAGGGCGAGCGGGCTTGATAGAGTGATGGCTCCACCAACGCCAGGGAGGCAGGGATGCGCATCACCCAGCTCAACATCTATCCGGTCAAGTCGCTTCGCGGCATCGCCCTCGACCAGGCCACGCTCACCGAGCGCGGCCTGGCCCTCGATCGCCACTGGATGGTCGTGGACGCCCGCGGCCGCTTCGTCACCCAGCGCGAATGCCCGGCCATGGCCAAGGTGACGGTGCGCCTCGAGCCGAGCCGCCTGGTGCTGGAGCACCCTGAGGCCGCGCCCTTGGCGGTGCCGCTGGCGCGTCACGGGCTCGAGCGCCTCGAGGTCAGTATCTGGAAGGACACCTGCGAGGCGCTGGACGAGGGCGTCGAGGCGGCCGAGTGGCTGACCGCCGTGCTGGGCGATGGCCGACGGGGCGATGGCCGGCAGGGGGATGAAGAGGGCGGACTGCGCCTGGTGCGTTTCCCCGAGGAGCGTCGTCGCGAGGTCGAGGCCGACTTTCTGCGCGGCGAATCGGCCCACACCGCCTTTCCCGACGGCTATCCGCTGCTGGTGGCCCATCAGGCCTCCCTCGAGCGGCTCAACGAGCGCCTCGCCGAGAAGGGCCTGGACCCCGTGCCGATGAGCCGCTTCCGCCCCAACCTCGTGGTCGAGGGGGAGGGGCCCTTCGCCGAGATCGACTGGGACGAGCTGGCGCTCGGCGCGGGCGTCCGACTGGGGCTGCGCAAGCCGTGCAAGCGCTGCAAGATCATCACCCAGGATCAGCGCACCGGCGAGGCGCCGGTGCCCAAGGAGCCGCTGAAGACGCTGGTGGAGATGGACACCCAGCCGGGCTGGAAGGGCGCCTTCTTCGGCCAGAACGCCGTCCCCCTCGACGGCATTGGCCTGACGCTGCGCGTCGGCGATGACGCGACGGCGACGGTCAGGGGCTGAGATGCGACGCTGAGCGCATTCCGGGCCGGAAGGCCCATATTCATAAGGACATGACATGATCGTGATCTATGGCATTCGCCATCGTCTGGACCCCATCAAGGCCCGCCTGTCGGCGGTGATCCATGGCTGCATGATGGACGTCTTCGGGCTGCCCGAGGACAAGCGGGCACAGCGCTTCATGCCCATGGACGCCGAGGACTTCTTCGCCCCCGGCGGGCGCAGCGACGCTTATACCGTCATCGAGATCAACATGATGGCGGGACGCACGACAGAGACCCAGAAGGCGCTGATCAAGCGGCTGTTCGCGGACATCGAGGCCGAGCTTGGCATCGCCCCGGTGGACGTGGAGATCATCCTCAAGGAGCAGCCGCCGCACTGCTGGGGCTTTCGCGGCATGACCGGCGACGAGGTCCGCGACCTCACCTATCGCGTGGACCGCTAGTCCGGGTCGCGAGTCGGCAGCTCTTCGACCGTCAGTGCAAGGAATTGCTCGGGCGGGGCATAGCATTCCGGCAGCTGATCGCCACCCCAGCGGGCGAGGGCCTGCATGGCCGGCAACAGGGCCGCGCCTTTGCTCGTCAGATGATACTCATGACGTTTCGGGCTCGACCGTGAGGGTACGCGAGCGACGACGCCGTATCCGGCGAGCCGGCGCAGGCGATTCGCCAGGATGTTGGTCGGGATCCGTTCGGCGCAGTGGCTGAAGTCGCTGTAGCGGTGCTGGCCCTTGATGATCTCGCGCAGGATCACCAGGCTCCAGCGGTCGCCGATGAGCTCCAGGGTGCGGGCCAGCGGGCATGCTGTCTGGGGAGGGGAAGAGGAAGTCATATCGGCAAGGTACCGGATCAGGTGCAATGCTTGCAATATGCAAGTCATGCCTCTAATTTGCTTGCATGTTGCAAGCAAAAGGAGCGTGCACATGCTCGGCCCTACCCCGGGTTCCTTCGCATGGAGCGAAACGACGGAAGGCGTGCTCAACGCCCGAGAGAAGGCTCACCTGATCTATCAGCTGGTGCGCAGTCAGATGGACGAGGGCCTGAGTCGGCTGGCCTGGCGGCTCGGCCATTCGTCTGTCCGCAAGCGTGCGGTGGAACCTTCCCGGGTGCAGGCGCCTGATAGCGCACTCTGCCGGCGGGTCGAGGCCCGGGTGGCGGCGCACTACAGCCCCGCGTTGCTGGCCCATTGCTATCGCAGCTGGTGGATGGGCGCGCTGGTCGGTGAGGCGCTGGGTATCGAGGCGGATGCCGAGATGCTCTATGTGGCCTGCCTGATGCATGACGTCGGCCTGACGGACGCTCATGCGAGCTGCATCGCAGAGACCGCATTCCAGGTCACCGGTGCCCGGGAGGCGCGTCGACTGGCACTGGCCGAGCAGTGGCACGACGACGATGCAATTCGCCTCTATGAGTCGATCAGCTACCACCTGAACCCATGGCTCGATGCCCGGCGCCACACGCCGGAGGCTCTCCTGCTCAAGTACGGGGCCCACATGGATGTGGTCGGTGCCTACCGGCATCTGTTATCCGAGGAGGCCTTGGGAGCGATCCACCGACATCATCCGAGGGAAGGATTTCGTCAGGAGATCACCCGCTCCATCGTGTCGGCCCCGCACCGGGCCGGTGGGCATGCGCATTGCCTTCGTCGCCTGGGATTCGCCCGGCTGGCCGGGAACAATCCCCTGGAACAATACGCGACATCATGAAAGGCCTGTGGGGGCGAGGTCGGCCCTGAGATCGGCAGGCCGACCGAAGCGGCCATGGGGCATTGCATGCGGTGGGTGTCGCCGTCAGTGTGACGGGTCCACCAGGCCGCCCAGCGAGGCGTTGCGGCGGAACCAGCCGGCGATGCTGGCGCGCGGATAGCGAGTCGGCAGTACCTCGTGGGGCACCCGATCGGAGAGGAAGCAGACGAAGGTGCCGGCCTCGGGCCGGACCCGGGTCAGCTCGCGCGCGGGGTCGTGCTCGTCGAAGATCACCATCTCGCCTTCGCCGTCGGCGGGCCAGTCCGGGTTGAGATAGCCCACGGTGGAGATCACGCGGTTGGCGCGGCCGCGGAAGCTGTCCAGGTGGCGCTTGTAGAAGGCGCCGGGCGGGTACTGGGCGAAGTGTGCCTCGTACTCGAACAGGCCCAGGAACAGCGCCTGGTTCAAGGCCTGCTGCAGCTCGCCCATGGCTTCCAGGTAGCGGCGCTGAGCCAGGCTCTCGCGGTCCAGCCAGCGGATGGCGTCGCCGCGGATGTCGCGGCGCAGGTGATGCTCGCTGCCGCGGCCGACGCCGGCGGCTTCCAGCGCCTCGCGGGCGGCCATCGCCTCGACTTCGGCGAACAACGGGGCGTGCAGGGCCTCGGGCAGGAAGGCTTCGCCCAGGTACCAGCCCTGTTCGACCAGGGCATCGACCAGCTCGGTCAGGCGGGCGGGGGGCAGGTGCGGGTGGCTCATGATGGCGTCAGTCGGCGTTCGGGGTGGAAATGCAGGGTGCCTGCGGGGCGCTGGAAGAGGTCGATCGGCATGGCGAAGCCCTCGGCCAGCAGCTCCACCAGCATCATCGACGACAGGCCCCAGATCACGTGGTCGTCGTGGCGATAGCTCGGCACGTAGTAGTCGCGGCCGTCGACGCGGATCACGTCGGTGTGGGTGCGGCGGTCGGCGAGGAAGCTCGCCACCGGCACCTCGAAGATGGCGTCGAGCTCATCCGGATCGGGAGCCAGTGGCAGGCCCGGGGGAATCACGCCGACGAAGGGCGTGACGCGGATGCCGTGCAGCGAGATGACCTCGGACAGTCGGCCGAGCACCTCGACCCGGTCCGGCGGCAGGGCGATCTCTTCCTCGGCTTCGCGCAGGGCGGTGGCCAGCAGGTCGGCGTCGCCGTCCTCGCGTTTGCCGCCGGGGAAGGCGACCTGGCCGCTATGGGTGGAGAGGTGGGCGGCGCGGCGGGTGAACAGCAGCGTCGGCTCGGGGTGGGCCACCAGGGGAAGCAGCACCGCCGCCTGGGGCAGGTCGAGGGCCAGGCGGCGCGGCGCATGCGCTTGCAGGCGCTCGCGAAGTTTCTCTAACATGATGATTCCATCGAGTTTCACCTCTTTTACCCAGTCGCCGCGCGCGGCGTCAAGCCCGGGGCACTCCCGGTGCCAGCCAGTCAGGGAGCGCCATGAACTTTTGCAGTCATTGTGGGCAGCCGGTCCGTTTCGCGATTCCCGAAGGCGATGATCGGCCACGATTCCTGTGCGACGCCTGCGGCACCATCCACTACCAGAACCCCCGCATCGTCGCCGGGACCCTCCCGGTATCGGGCTCGCGGGTGCTGCTGTGCCGCCGGGCCATTTCTCCGCGCAAGGGCTACTGGACGTTGCCGGCGGGCTTCATGGAGAACGGCGAGACCACCGTCGAGGCGGCCGCCCGGGAGACCCGCGAGGAGGCCATGGCCGAGGTGGCGCTCCAGCCCCTCTATACCATGATCAACCTGCCGCACATCGACCAGGTGTTCATGATCTTCCGCGCCGAGCTCGACGGCGACTTCGGCCCCGGGCCGGAGAGCCTCGAGGTGGCGCTGTTCGAGGAGCACGAGATTCCCTGGGGCGCGCTGGCCTTTCCCACCATCGAGCGTACCCTGCATCACTTCTTCGCCGATCGGCGCCAGGGCGACTTCGCCCTGCACGTCAGTGACATCACGCCCGAGGATCGCGAGCGCTACTTTGGCTCGGCCTGACGGCGGGCTCGCTGCCTGACCAGACGACGCCACGGGCCATGCCCGTGGCGTTTTCGTCGTGGGGCGCCGGATATCGGCTGGATGCTAGAGGTCGGCCAGCCGCCAGACGTCGTAGGCCGGCTCCTCGTAGGGGTGAGCCCGTCTGAGCGCGGCCAGGGCCTCGCGGATCAGTCCGTCCTCGCAGACCAGCTCCACCTTGAGTTCCTCCACGTGTTCCAGGTCGCCGACGCGGCCGATATGCGGGTCGGCGCCGGTCAGCGGACGAAACTGCCCGGTGCCCGGCGTCTGGAAACAGCAGGCCTCGTAGTCGCCGATGCGTCCGGCGCCGGTGGCGAACACGGCTTTCTTGACGCGCTCGGCGTCTTCCGCGGGCACGAAGAAGGCGAGCTTGTACATGACGGTCTCCGATGTCGAGGGTTCTTCCTCGTTGTGCCATAGCGACGCGTGCCCGTCAGCCATGCGCGAGAAAAAACTTGCCTCTTTTATGTACGTGGATTAATTTCTGTATAGGTTGAGTAAAGGAATCTCTGCCAGGACATTTCCCGCATCGAGTGTCAGCCGGTATCCCCGGAGGAGCCATCTCATGAAGGTCATGACATCACGCATTCCCCAGTTCATCGGCGCCGGCCTGGTCGGCCTGGCCCTGAGCGGCGTCGCCCAGGCCGATCATCACGGCATGAAGGCGGACATCGTCGACACCGCCGTCGAGGCCGGCCAGTTCGAGACCCTGGTGGCCGCGGTCCAGGCCGCCGGCCTGGTCGAGACGCTCAAGGGCGAAGGCCCGTTTACGGTCTTCGCCCCGACCGACGAGGCCTTCGCGGCACTGCCGGAGGGCACCGTCGACGACCTGCTCAAGCCGGAGAACCGCGACACCCTGGCGTCCGTGCTGACCTACCACGTGGTGCCCGGCAAGGTCACGGCCGAGGACGCCATGGCCGCCGACAGCGCCACCACCGTCCAGGGGCAGGACATCACCATCACCACCATGGACGGCCAGGTGATGGTGAACCAGGCCACCGTGATCCAGCCCGACGTCGAAGCCAGCAACGGCGTCATCCACGTCATCGATGGGGTCCTGATGCCCGAGTGACGTCTGCCGCTTCCCCCGCGATTGCGTCCTGCAATCGGTCCCTTGCCGCCCGCCCCGGGCGGCTTTTTTTATGACGTGTCCGCGGTTTTGACAGCAGGGGCGCACGGGGCGAGCCTCGAGTCACATGATGACGGATGGAGCACAATGCATGGTCGACGATGCCTTGACGGCGCTGCTCGAGCGCCTCGACCTCGGTTTCCGAGGGCCCCTCGAGCCGCTCTCCGGCGGTGATATCGCCGCCGTCTACCGCCTGGACACCGATCGCGGCGAGGCGGTGGTCAAGCGCGACGATCCGGCGCGGCTGGCCGGCGAGGCCGAGGGACTTCGCGCCCTGGGAGCGGCGACGGGGCGACTCGTGGTGCCCGAGGTCTGGGGCGAGGGCGATGGCTGGCTGGTGATGGAGGCGCTGACCCCGGCCCGGCGCACGGACACGGGCGAGCGGGCGCTGGCCGAGGGCCTGCGCGAATTGCACGGGGTGGGACACTCGCCGCACGGCTGGGCGCGGGACAATGCCTGCGGCGCCACGCCCCAGCCCAATGCCCCGCTCGACGACGGTCGCGCCTTTCAGCGCGAGCGTCGGCTGCTGCCGCTGATGCGCGCCTGTCATGCTCGGGGGCTGCTGGACGATCGCCTGTGCGCGAGGCTGGAGGCGGTGGCTTACGGGCTCGAGGGCTGGCTGCCGGATACGCCGGCGCGACTGGTGCATGGCGATCTGTGGTCGGGCAACGTGCTCTACACCACGCGCGGGCCGGCGATGATCGACCCGGCGGTCTATCGTCACTACCCGGAGGTCGATCTGGCCATGCTGACGCTGTTCGGCGCTCCGTCACAGGCCTTCTTCGACGCCTACTGGAACGGTGCGGCACCGGCGGACTGGTCGCGTCGCGAGGCGCTGTTCCAGCTCTATCCGCTGCTCAACCACCTGCTGCTGTTCGGCGGCGCCTATCGCAGCGGCGTGGCACGAGCGTTGCAGCGAGTGGAAGCGGGCGGCTGAGGTGCTCCGGTGCCGCGGCCGGCGTTCTCAGCCCTGGCGAAGCCGGGCCAGGGCGCGTCGCCACCAGGGCGTCCGTTGTCCGGCGGCGGGGAAGCCCCGGGTCAGGAAGTCGGCGATCGGGTCGACCTGCTCGGTACGGTCGAGCATCGGGGCATGGCCGCAGTCGCTGGCCTCGAGGTGGATCAGCCCGGGCTGGGCCTGGCGCATGCGTTCGACGCTCTCGGCCTTGAGCAGCGGCGAGTCGGCGCCGCGTACCACCATCAGCGGGCAGCGGATCGCGCGCCAGTCGGCCCAGGTATCGCGCGGCGTATCGTGGATGAATTGCTCGCCGATGCGGGGATCGTAGTGGTAGGTCCAGCCGCCGTCCGGCAATCGACGAGCGCTGCCGAGGGTCAGGCGACGCCAGGCGTCGTCGCTGCGCGGGCCGAAGCCGGCATAGTGCCGGCGCAGCTCCGCGGCCAGGTCGCGGAACCGGCCGAAGCGGTGGGGCACGCCGAAGTAGGTGCCCAGCGCGGCCAGGCCGTCGGGGTCCAGCTCCGGGCCCACGTCGTTGAGCACCAGGCGCTCGATGCGCTCGGCGGTGTCCGCTTCAGCGGCCAGCAGCATGCCCAGCAGGCCGCCCATGGAGGTGCCGACCCAGGGCACCCGCTCGAGGCGGAAGTGATCGAGCAGCGCGACTGCTATGGTCATATAGTGCGAGTACAGATAGTCATGGGCGGGATACAGCGACCAGCTCGACAGGCCTCGCCCGGGCGTGTCCGGTGCCAGGACTCGCCAGCCCGGGCCGAGCAGGCGGGCGAAATCGGCGAAGTCGCCACCGTGGCGGGCCAGGCCGTGCCAGGCGATCAGGGTGCGGGGTGCATCGGGATGCCAGATGCGGACGGCGACGTCCAGCTCCCTGACGCGCACGAAGGTCAGGTCGTCCATGATGAGGGCTCGGTCGGCGGATGTGGCTTTGCAGCATAGACGATGCCGGGAGGGCAGCTTGCTAGGAAGATAATTTTCTTGCTAATTACACGAACGTTGATGGATTGACGTGCTAAACATGCGACAATGAATGTATATCCTCATAGTCACTCTTAGAAGGAACTTGCCGATGAAGCCGTATCGTCCGGTATCGTCGGGGCGGCGTGTCCTGTTGCCCTGCCTGCTGGCCGTCTCGCTGGCCGGTCAGGCCCAGGCCGCCGACCTGCTGACCATCACCCGGGATGCCATCGACAACAATGCCAGCCTGGCTTCGGCCCGCGCCCAGTACGGCAGCGTGGAGGCGGGCCGCGACGTCGCCCGTGGCGACCTGTTGCCCCAGGTCTCGGCCTCGGGCCAGGTCGACCACAACCGTCTCTACGAGAGCGTCTCCTCGAGCCGCGGGTCCGGTGCGGGCAACGGCGATGACAGCTACAACAGCGCCAGCCTGACCCTGGAGGCGACCCAGGCGCTGTTCGACGCCGCCAACAGCGCCGAGGTGGATCAGGCCGCGAGTCGGATCGACCAGCAGACCTACCAGCTGGCCGCCACCGAGCAACAGGTGCTGATCGACGTGGCGTCGGCCTACTTCGACATCCTGCGTGCCCACGAGATCCTCGAGGCGCGTCGTGCCCAGGAGCGGGCCATCGGCCGCCAGCTCGAGCAGGCCCAGGAGCAGTTCGACGTGGGCCTGATCGCCATCACCGAGGTGGAAGAGGCCCGCGCCAGCTTCGACCAGTCCCGCGCCGACCGCATCGCCGCCGAGAACGATCTGCAGGTCAGCTTCGAGACCCTGGAGCGGCTGACCGGGCAGCGCTACGACAGCATCGACGCGCTTCAGGAGGCCATGCCGGTGACTCCGCCGCAGCCGAGCGGCCGCGATGCCTGGGTCGAGCTGGCGATGGACAACAGCCCGCTGGTGCTGGCCAGCCAGGCCGGCGTCGAGGTCTCCGAGGATGCCGTGGACATCGCCCGGGCCCAGCGCCTGCCGGTGGTCGAGGCCTTCGCCAACTACAGCTACTCCGACACCGATCAGGACCAGATGGACGGGCATAACTCCCAGAGCCAGGTCGGCGCTCGGGTGAGCCTGCCCATCTACACCGGCGGCCGCACCAGCGCCGGCATTCGCCAGTCCACCTACGACCTCGAGTCCAGCCAGTACGACTTCGAGGATCAGCGCCGCCAGACCGTTCAGCAGGTGCGTTCGCTGTACACCCAGGTCACCAACGACGTGGCCACCGTCGAGGCGCGGGCCCAGGCCATCGTCTCCAATCAGAGCGCGCTGGATGCCACGCGCGCCGGCTACGAGGTCGGTACCCGCAACATCGTCGACGTGCTCAACGCCGAGCAGAGCCTCTACGATGCCATCGCCGATCATGCCGATGCGCGTTTCAGCTACGTGATCGACCTGCTCACCCTGCGTCAGCAGTCGGGCACCCTGAACGTGCAGGCCATCGAGGCGATCAACGACTGGCTGTCGGCGGAGCAGGGCGTGTCGCTGGCGCTGCCGGAGGTCGGCGAGGCCAGCCGCTACGACGAGGCGATGAACATCGGCGCGCCGCCTCGGCCCGAATCCTGATAGTCACTTACGTACAGGCGTGAATGTATGTTTAGATTCTCGCCTGTCGTGCGATACCCCCTTCGACGTTCGATCCCCTAACGAGAATCAGGCATGAACACAACACTTCGACGCAGTCGTACAGGGCTGTTGGCGCTGGCGGCTGGACTGCTGCTGTCGGCCTGCGGTCAGGAGGAGGCCGCTCCGCAGCAGGGCGGCGAGACACCGCCGCAGCCCAAGCCGGTGACCACGCTGGCTCCTCAGGACATTCCGCTGGACAAGTCCTACCCGGCCCAGCTGCGTAGCGATACCGAGGTGACCCTGGTGGCTCGCGTCACCGGCGTCCTCGAACAACGCCTCTTCGAACCCGGCGACATCGTGGAAAAGGGCGACAGCCTGTATGCCATCGAGCCGGACCTCTACCAGGCCACGGTGTCGCAGCGCGAGGCCGACCTGGCCAGCGCCCAGGCCGAGCTGGAGCGGGCGCGTCGCGACGCCAACCGCTTCCAGGAGCTGCTGCGTCAGAACTCGGTGAGCCGCCAGCAGGCTGACCAGGCCCAGGCCGACCTCAACGTGGCCCGGGCCTCCGTGGCCCAGGCCGAGGCTGCGCTGGCCAGCGCCCGCATCGACCTGGACTACGCCGACGTCACGGCCCCGGTCAGCGGTGCCATCGGTCTGAGCGAGGTCAACGTGGGCAACCTGGTCAGCGCCGGCACCGAGCTGGCCACCATCACCCCGGTGGACCCGCTGGAGGTGCGCTTCCAGCTTCCCCAGCAGGATGCCTTCACCCTGCGCCGCCAGCTCGGCGAGCAGGCGCCCGGCGAGATCGCCGCCAGCCTGGCGCTGCCGGGCGTCGACGAGGCCCTCGAGGGGCGCCTGGAATTCCTCGGCTCGCGGGTGGACGAGCGGACCAGCACCGTGCAGGCGAAGGCGACCTTCGACAATCCCGAGGGCGAGGTGCTGCCCGGCCAGTTCGTGCGGGTGCGCCTGGAAGGGCTGAAGCGCTTCGACGTGCTGGCGGTGCCGTCGATCGCCGTGGGTCAGGGCCTGATGGGGCCCCAGGTGTTCGTGCTCGACGAGGACGACGTGGCACGCGCCCGCACAGTGGACCTCGGCGAGCTGGCCGGCCCGTGGCAGATCCTGACCAGCGGCGTGGAGCCCGGTGATCGCGTGATGGTCGGCGATCCGGCGGGCGTCCAGCCCGGCACGCCGATCGCGCCCCAGCCGTTCGATGGCGACGCCCGGGCGCTGATCGCCCAGGCCACCGGCCAGAGCCAGGACCAGCCATCCGGGCAGGGGCAGGGGCCGGCACAGGGCCGTGATGGCGCGGCCGGCGCCGAACGGGCTTCGCCGGACGAAGAGGACGCGGCTGAATGAATTTCTCCAACTTCTTCATCAAGCGACCGATCTTCGCGTCGGTGCTGGCGATCATCCTCACGGTGGTCGGCCTGATGAGCATGCGGGTACTGCCGATCGAGCAGTACCCCAGCGTGGTGCCGCCCACGGTCTCGGTCAACGCCACCTTCCCGGGGGCGGACGCCGAGACCGTGGCGCAGACCGTGGCGGCGCCCCTGGCCGAGGCCATCAACGGCGTCGAGGACATGCTCTACATGAACTCGACCAGCTCCGACAACGGGATGATGAGCCTGAGCGTGGCCTTCAACATCGGCTCCGACGGCGACATCAATACCATCAACGTCAACAACCGTGTGCAGGGGGCGCTCTCCCAGCTGCCGGAGGCGGTGCAGCAGCAGGGTGTGACGGTGGAGCTGCGCTCCAGCTCGATCCTCATGCTGGTCTCGCTGCTCTCCCCGGAGGGCGATTACGGCAAGGTCTACATGCAGAACTATGCCGCCCTCAACATTCTCGACGAGCTGCGCCAGGTGCCCGGCGTCGGCGAGGCCGAGGTGCTGGGCGGCGGCGATTTCGCCATGCGCATCTGGATGGATCCGGACAAGCTGGCGCAGTACGACCTGACGCCGTCCGAGGTGGCCAGCGCGATCCGCGCCCAGAACACCGAGGTGCCGGCGGGCAGTCTGGCGTCAGCGCCCCAGTCCGATGCCCGCGCCTTCACCTACACCATCACCGCCGGCGGCCGTCTGAGCGACGTCGATGACTTCCGCGACATCTTCCTGCGCACCAATCCCGACGGTTCGGCCCTGCGCCTGGATGACGTGGCGCGCATCGAGCTGGGCGCCTCGTCCTACGGCGTCGATGCCACGCTGAACGGTGGCACCATGGCGCCGATCCTGATCAACCAGCAGCCCGGTGCCAATGCCCTGGAGACCGCCAACGCGGTCAAGGCGAAGATGGAGGAGCTGGCCGGCCGCTTCCCGCCGGGACTCGAGTACGCCACGCCCTACGACACCACGCTGTTCATCGATGCCTCCGTGGAGACCGTGCTTCACACCTTCATCGAGGCGTTCCTGATCGTCGGCGTCATCCTGTTCATCTTCCTGCAGAACTGGCGCTTCACGGTGATCGCCATGTCGGTGGTGCCGGTCTCGGTGCTGGCCACCTTCGCCGGCTTCTACGCCTTCGGCTTCTCGATCAACCTGCTGACGCTGTTCGCCCTGGTGCTGTCGATCGGCATCGTGGTCGACGACGCCATCCTGGTGGTGGAGAACGTCGAGCGGGTGCTCAGCGAGGACGAGGAAACCACCGTCATGCAGGCCACGGTGCAGGCCATGCGCGAGGTCGGCGGGCCGGTCATCGCCACCTCGCTGATCATGGCGGCGGTGTTCGTGCCGGTGGCCTTCCTCGGGGGCTTCAGCGGCCAGATCTACCAGCAGTTCGCCCTGACCGTGGCGGTGTCGGTGGCCTTCTCGGCACTGATGGCGCTGACGTTCACTCCGGCGCTGTCGGCGATCTTCATCAAGCACGACCTGCACACCAGGGAAACGGGCTTCCAGCGCGCGGTGCGTACCCCGCTGCGCCTGTTCGATCGCTTCTTCGCCGGCACCACCGCCGTCTACATGTGGGTGGTCAAGAAACTGGTGCGTTTCTGGGGGCTGGCGCTGGTGCTGACCGCCCTGGTGGGCGCCGGCTCCTGGTGGCTCTACCAGAGCACGCCTTCGACGCTGGTGCCCGAGACCGACCAGGGCATCGTGATCGCCTCCGTGCAGCTGCCGGATTCGGCCTCGCTGGAGCGTACCCAGACCTACATGGCCAAGCTCAGCGCCGCCATCGAGGACAGCCCCGGCGTGAAGTACTCCACGTCGGTGGCGGGCTACGACATGCTGACCAGCTCGGTGAACACCGCCCGCGGGGTGATCTTCGTCACCCTGGAGCCCTGGGAAGAGCGCGAGGTCACGGCCACCGACATGATCGGCCGGATCATGGGCCTGGGCGCACAGATTCCCGGCGGCTCGGCGATGGCCTTCAACATGCCGCCGATCATCGGCCTGTCGACCACCGGTGGCTTCACCGGCTACCTGCAGTCCTATGAGGGTGCCTCGCCGGAAGAGCTCTACCAGGCGTCGGTCAAGGTCATGCAGGCCGCCGGTCAGCATCCGGTGCTGAATCAGGTGTTCACCACCTTCAACGTCAACGTGCCGTCCTTCCATGCCGAGATCGACCGGCAGAAGGCGCTGAGCTACGGCGTGTCGCTGGAGGCGCTCAACTCGACCCTGGGCAACACCTTCGGCAACGGTTTCGTCAACTACTTCAGCTACAAGGGCCGGAACTTCCAGGTCTATCTGCAGAACGAGGACGAGTACCGGGATGCGCCGGATGACATCAACAGCGTCTACGTGCGCGGCGGCGACGGCGAGCGGATCCCGCTGTCCGAGTTCGTGACCCTCGAGCGCCAGGTGGCGCCGGCGGTGGTGACCCGCTTCGGCGTCTATCCGGGGGCCCAGTTCCAGGGTGGTCCCGCACCGGGCTACAGCTCCGGCCAGGCGATCGCCGCCATGGAAGAGATCGTCGACGAGCAGCTCGGCGACGGCTGGGGCATGGGCTGGACCGGTACCGCCTATCAGGAAAGCGAAGCCGGCAACGCCGCGACCATGGCCATCGTCTTCGGCCTGCTGATGGTGTTCCTGATCCTGGCGGCGCAGTACGAGAGCTGGTCGCTGCCGCTGGCGGTGCTCACGGCCACGCCCTTCGCCTTCCTGGGCGGCATCGGCGGCATCGCCCTGCGCTCGCTGGATACCAGCGTCTACGTGCAGATCGGCATGCTGGTGGTGGTCGGGCTGGCGGCCAAGAACGCCATCCTGATCGTCGAGTTCGCCGAGCTGCAGCGTCGCGAGATGGGCAAGACCATCCGCGAGGCGGCCATCACGGCGGCGGAGCTGCGCTTCCGGCCGATCGTGATGACCTCGCTGGCGTTCATCTTCGGCACCCTGCCGCTGGCCATGGCCACCGGTGCCAGTGACACCAGCAGCCAGCACATCGGCACCACGGTGGCGATGGGCATGGCGTCCGTGGCGGTGCTCGGCAGCCTGTTCGTGCCGACCTTCTACGCCATGATCGCCAGCGTCACCGACTGGCTGAAGCGCAAGACGGGCGGCGATCGCGCCGAGCGTCCGGCGCTGGAGCAGGACGCGAGCTGATCAAGGTCGCGTCCGAGTCGACGGGCACCGTCTCCCCGAGGGAGGCGGTGCCCGTTTGCGTTGGGTCAGGAAAACGTCGCTGTGCGACCAAAGTGGGTGTGACGCGCCCCCGACGAGCGCTACGCTGAAGGCAGGACAACACTTTGCCGGCTAATGGGCCGGACGGAGGAGCCGCCATGAACGCCATCGCCTCGCTTGCCCTCAGCTTTCCGCTGATCTTTTTCACGGCGCTGCTGGCGCTGGTGGCCGTCTACTGGCTGCTGGTGCTGGTGCGCCTGGCCCCCGTAGAGCTGTTCGAACACGACAGCCTGCGCAACGACACCCTGGCCAGCGCCCTGGTGTCGCTGGGTTTCGCCGGCGTGCCGGCCTCGCTGGCGCTGAGTGCCTTGATCGTGCTCGCCTCGCTGCTGGCCTGGATCGTCGAGCTGGCGGTGCTGGGGCCGCTGCCGCTGGGCTTCTTTCGTGTGCCGCTCGGTCTGGCGGTGATCTGGGGTGCCTTCGCGCTGGCCTCGCCGCTGGCCGCGGCGTTGTGTCGTCGGCTGCATCGCCGCCTGCACCGGCATCCGAGCCTGTCGAAGCGCTGCCTGCTTGGCGAGCGCGTTCGGGTCATCGACGCCGATGCAGGAGGCGCCACGGCGGAGATGGTCGATGATCCCGGCCGCCAGGTACGCCTGCGGGGCAAGGCCGGCAATCGGCCGCGCGTTGGCGAAGTGCGCGTGCTGGTCAAGTATCTGGTCAACGACGAGGCCTATCGCTCGGTGCCCGAGCAGGACTACCTGGATGCCCGCACGCGACTGGTGCGGCTGCATCTGGTGGAACGCCATGAGGGGGCGATGCCGCGTCAGGAAGGCCGCCATGGTTCGCGGCCGTCGGCCTAGGCGGGAGGGCGGCTGAGCAGTCGCAGCTGGGCGTCGATCAGCTCACGGCTGCGCTCGGCCAGCGAGAAGGCCTCGGGGTCGCGTAGCCAGTCGTGATAGAGCCCGCTCATTATCGACTGCAGCAGGCGGGTGGCCAGCTCGGGGGAGACATCGTCACGCAGCTGGCCGAGCTGGCGGGCGGTGGTGAAGTAGCCTCGCAAGGCGTCGAGGCATTCGCTGGCCATCTCGCTCTGCATGGCCTGGGGGTCGATGTCGCTGAAGAACTCGCAGCGATGCAGCAGGATGGCGTGCACGCGTCGATGGCGCGGCTGTTCCAGGCGCTGCACTCCTTGTTGGCAGCCCAGGCGGATGGCCTCGAGAGGCCTGGCATCGTCGGCCTCGCTTTCCTTGACCAGTTCCTCGAAGGGCATGCGCACCCGGTCGACCATAGCCCGGAACAGGTCGGCCTTGTTCTTGAAGTGCCAGTAGACGGCGCCGCGGGTCATGCCGGCGTGGCGGGCGATCTGTTCCAGCGAGGTGCGGGCCACCCCTTTCTCGAAAAACACTTCCTCGGCGGCATCGAGCAGGGCCACGCGAGTGGCTTCGGCTTCGGCCTTGGTACGTCTGGCCATGGGATGATCGACTCCGGGTGAGTAGGCGGCCATTCTACCCAAGCCGAGTGACGCTTTACATTCATCCTTGAATGCCACCCTGGTCTTCGTCGCTTGAGCCGCCCGCGGGGATGAGTGAATATGAGTCAGCGCTTATCTCAGGAGATCGCCCCATGGCCCGTGCTCCCTTCGAACTCGCCGACGTCCGGGTGGCGCCGGGCAGTCGTCAGCAGATCGACGTGCCGGCGGCCCGGCTCTACACCCATGCGCCGCTGACCATCCCGGTGGAGGTGGTCCATGGCCGCCAGCCGGGGCCGGTGATGCTGGTCTGCGGCGGCATCCACGGCGACGAGATCAACGGCGTGGAAATCGTGCGCCGGCTGCTGCGCTCGCGGCAGCTGAAGGGGCTGCGCGGGACCCTGATCGGCGTGCCGATCGTCAACGTCTTCGGTTTCGTCCAGCACAGCCGCTACCTGCCCGATCGGCGCGACCTGAACCGCTGTTTTCCGGGCAGCGAGTCGGGCTCGCTGGGGAGCCGGATCGCGGCCCTGTTCCGCGAGCAGATCGTCGACCAGGCGACCCATATCATCGATCTGCACACCGGCGCCCTGCATCGCACCAACCTGCCCCAGATCCGCGCTCGGCTGACGCCCGGCAGCGAGACCGAACGCATGGCGGATGCCTTCGGCGCGCCGGTCATCCTCAACGCCGAGCTGCGTGACGGCAGCCTGCGCCACTACGCCGAGAGTCGCGACATCCCTGTGCTGACCTACGAGGCCGGCGAGGCGCTGCGCTTCGACGAGTGGGCCATCGCGCCGGGCGTTCGCGGTGTGCTGCGGGTGATGCGCCGGCTCGGGATGCTGACCGGCGAACGTCGACGCCGGCCACCGCCCGCCGCCGAGGTGGCCGGCGGCTCGAGCTGGGCGAGGGCGCCGATCGACGGCATCCTGCGGCCGCAGGTGCGTCTCGGTGCAAGGGTGGCCGCGGGAGAGCTGCTGGGACGGGTGGCCGACCCCTTCGGCAACGCCGAGGGCGAGGTACGGGCCGTGGCCGACGGCATCGTGATTGGCATGAGCCGCCTGCCGCTGGCCAACGAGGGGGAGGCGCTGTTCCATATCGCGCGCTTCGATGCGATCGAGGAGGCGGAGAGCGCGGTCGAGAGTTTCCAGTCGAGCCTCGATCCGCCCCCCGATGCCCTGTACTGACGCGCTTTGTCGACCGACGGCTCAGCCGGCCAGACTGGTGTCCTGCGGCCGGGGCACCAGGCCGAGGGCATCGTCGAACACCGCCATGCCGGCGCCTTCGCGGTGGGCATGCTCCGAGAGATGGCGGCGGAACTTGCGGCCGCCCGGGCAGCCCTGGAAGAGGCCGAGCAGGTGGCGGGTCATGTGGTTGAGCTTCGCCCCTTGCTCGAGCCGGCGGGCGATATAGGGCCGGAAGGCTTCGGCGGCGGCATGACGATCGGCCGCGGGGGCGTCTTTGCCATAGAGGCGCCGGTCGACGTCGGCCAGCAGCCAGGGGTTCTGGTAGGCCTCGCGGCCCACCATCACGCTGTCCACGTGTTCGAGCTGGGCCTGGCACTCGTCGAGCGTCTTGATGCCGCCGTTGATGCCGATGTGCAGATCGGGGCGCTGCTGCTTCAGGCGATGCACGCGGCCGTAGTTGAGCGGCGGCACGTCGCGGTTCTCCTTGGGCGACAGCCCCTCCAGCCAGGCCTTCCGGGCATGCACGGTGAACACTTCGCAGCCGGCGTCGGCGACGCGCTCGATGAAGTGGGCCAGGTCGGCGTCCTCGTCCTGGTCGTCGATGCCGATGCGACACTTCACGGTGACCGGGATCGACACCGCCTCGCGCATCGCCGCCACTGCCGCTGCCACCTTCTCGGGATGGGCCATCAGGCAGGCGCCGATCAGGTTGTTCTGTACCCGGTCGCTGGGACAGCCGACGTTGAGATTGACCTCGTCATAGCCCCATGCCTCGGCGATCGCCGCGCACTCGGCCAGTGCGCCGGCGTCGCTGCCGCCGAGCTGCAGGGCGAGCGGATGTTCCACGTCGTCGTAGCCGAGGAAGCGCTCGCGCGGACTGCCGTGCAGGATGGCACCGGTGGTCACCATCTCGGTGTAGAGCAGGGTGCGGCGCGTCAGGGTCCGGGCGAACGCGCGGTAGTCGCGGGTCGTCCAGTCCATCATAGGCGCTACTGAGAACGTCCTATCCAGCGCAGGGCGCGTGGTGTCAGTATTCATGCCGGTTGTGGCGGTTGCCATATCACTCATGACTGTTCATATTTACAGTGGTTTTGCCCTGTTTTTCGCCATGTGTTGGTACAGATTTGGCACACGGGGCGTTGGCAATTTGGTACATCGAGGAGGTTCGCGTGGCGACGATCAGGAAGCGTCGGCGAAAGGACGGCAGTTTCTCATACCTGGCCCAGATCCGCATCGCCCGCCGTGGGCAACCTGACCACTCCGAGTCCAGGACGTTCCCGCGCAAGGCGATGGCCGAGGAGTGGGCCAAGCGCCGCGAGCTCGAGCTGAACAGCCCCGGCGGCGTGCTCTCGGCGAAGTGGAAAGGCGTGACCCTGGATGATGCCATCGAGCGCTACCTTCACGAATTCGCCCAGGACGCCGGGCGCTCGAAGCGGGCCACCATCCAGCAGCTGCAGCGCTTTCCGATTGCGCGGGTGCAGGTCACCGAGCTGACCAGTGAGCAGATCATCGGTCACGCGGTCATGCGCCGTGACAGCGGCATCAAGTCCTCGACGATCAACCAGGACATCACCTGGCTGGGCATCATCCTCAAGACAGCCGTGGCGGCCTGGAAGATGCCGGTGGAGCTCAACGAGTTCGAGTCGGCCAAGCTGCTGATGCGTAGCAAGGGGCTGGTATCTCGGCCCGGTGCCAGGGATCGTCGGCCGACGGAGAAGGAGGTCGCGCAGATACGGGCATACTTCCGCCGCTCGCAGCGAATCCGGCCCAGCGCGATCATCCCCATGGAAGACATCATGGACTTCGCCATCGCCTCCTCGCGGCGCCAGGAGGAGATAACACGGCTCACTTGGCAGGACCTCGACGAGCAGGCGATGACCTGCTGGGTGCGCGATGCCAAGCACCCGCGGCAGAAGTGGGGCAACCACAAGCGCTTCAAGCTGAACCACGAGGCCATGGCCATCATCCAGCGACAGCCGCGGGCCGAGGGCAAGGAGAGGATCTTCCCCTACAACGGGAAGTCGATCGGCACTCGCTGGCGGGCGGCGACGGCGGCCTGCGGAATCGAGGATCTACGCTTTCACGACCTGAGACATGAAGCGACATCCCGCCTGTTCGAGGCGGGATACGAGATCGTGGAGGTGCAGCAGTTCACGCTGCATGAGAGCTGGGATGTGCTGAAGCGGTATACACACCTGCGCCCGGAGACCCTGCAATTAAGGTGAGGTCACAAGCCCTTGCTGATCTGTGCTAGGTGCTTCTTATCACTAGGCAAGTTCAGTGTGTGCATCTTCCGATGGCAGTTAGGGCATAGAGCTACCGTGTTCTCGATGGTGTCTTCCCCGCCTGCGGCCAGCCACTCGATGTGATGGCATTCCAGGTAAGGCTCTCCCTTCTTCGTCTGGAAGGGGGCAAGCTCCTGGCAGAGTTCGCAGGTCCCATTGGCACGGCGCTTGGCGTATTCAGCCACGTAGGGGGATCTCCCGTACTGCGTCGTAACGGTTGGGCGGCTGCCTGTCTTCGCCGGGGCGTTCCTAGCTCGCTGGCGAAGCTCCTCGTCAGGAAGCTTGGCGGCTTGCTTTTCCTTCTTCTCGAATGCTTCCTTGGCCGCTTCTTGGCTCATGGCCGGTAAGCGGGATGAACGTAGCTGGAGCGGGAAAAGCCAGACCTTGCGATCGTTGCCATCTGCACCTGGCTGAATCGCTTGATAGGGCGGCGCGGCGCGGACGACCTCGCCCACGTAGGTGTATTCCTTACGCTTGAAGACTTCGAAGAGATGCACGGCCACGCCGTTACCGGGGCTTTCGTTTAGAGTATTGTTCTGGGCGAAGGTGAGATCCATGTCCCCGGTCTGGCCCATCCCGGTGTAATGAATGACATTGCCTTCCCAGCGATCCTCATAGATGGACTCGATGTGGTTCGTGACGATGACCAGGGTGTTGGTCTTCTTGGCTCTCCGCATCCCGCCCTGAGGGCTGCAGCCGAAGATCTCACACAGTTGGTCATTTGAGAGGACATCCCCGGGGGAGAGGGCTTCGATGCTATCCGTAGGCATTGATGACTTCCTTGGCGATGGGAATATCTGCAGGGGCAAGCTCGTAGCCCAGCATATCAGTCAGCGGAACCCATTCGGCGCGGTCATGGACCGTGAGCTCTGGTGCTTCGTGGCCAAGATCGACCAGGACGCCAATGAGTTTGATGGCACCACCTTCATAGCGGTAGGTGCTTTCTGTGAAGATGTTCCCGGCGGTGCAAGAAAGCGAGAGCTCCTCCCGGATTTCTCGCTCAATGCACTGTTGGATGGTCTCGTATGGCTCTTGCTTGCCGCCCGGAAACTCCCAATACCCCTCGAGTTGCTGCCCTGGCGCTCGACGTGTGAGGAGGATATGCCCGTCCTTGATGGCCAATGCAGCGGCGACGTGCTTCACAGGAGGCCTCTCCAGTCTGATCTGAAAGACTAAGCCTACCTTGCCATGTGATGCGCATCTACTGGCTCACACATTCACTCGTTGCCACATCTCATGCGCCTCGGCCTTCCGCTTGTCCAGGTACTGGGCGAGATCCACAGCGCTGACCAGCCAGGGCGCTTTCTGGGAGTCGCCGGCGCGGTAGGTGGGCACCGGCAGGGCCTGGGCGCCGGCCCGTGCGCTGGCGGTGCGGGCACTGATGCCGAAGTAGCGCGGTGCCACCTCATCGAGCGGTAGCTCGCCGCGGCCGTCGAACTCGGCCAGTAGTCCGAAGTAGGTGTTCATGGCTGGGCCCTCCTGCCTGACTGAGGTGGAAAATCGTACTCCGATAGCTTCACTGCCAAGGCCAACGCGACCGTTTCGGGCGGTACGTTCTGAATCACTCTTCTCCAGTGCTGCTCCGCTTGCTCAAGATTCATCTGCCTGGCTACTTGCAGATCCATGATGTGGCAGATGTCCCTGACCTCTTTATCCTGTGTGGACACCCTCATAGGACGAGTCCTCCATGTCTGAACAAGACAATATCGCCTTCTTTGATGAGCTGACCGGCAAGGTCCTGGCTTGCTTGTACGGCGCCTTCCCGGTTCCGACCCCTCTCCTCGCCAAGGACTTTGTCGATGAACCACTGGCCTACAGTGAGCACGTGATGTCCGAGGTGGCGTCCGATCAGGCGGAGTTCTTCATCGCGACCTGTGAATGGCTGCGCAGAGCGGGTTATATCGATGCTGACGAGCGAGATCCATACAACCTCATCGTCAGGGAGGCCGTTCTGACTGCCAAAGGTCTGGAGCTGCTCAAGGTCAGGCCTCAGAACCTGACTGATGAACCGACCCTGGGGGAGCAGCTCGCTACCGCCACGCGAGATGGTGCGACGGATGCAGCCAAGAAGACTGTCAGCGAAGTGCTCGGTATGGGTGCCCGGTTCATGATGCATGGCATCAGCTCGTTGTGATGTCGGGTTCATGGGAGGCCTCCTATCGGAATGCCTGAGCTTTACGCTCGCGGATGGACTGGCACTCGATGCAGGTGACTGCCCAGGGCGCGGCCCGGCGGCGGGCGGCCGGGATCTCGCCGCCGCATTCCTCGCACTCGTCGTTGGCGGCCGGGGCGTCCGGCAGGCGGCGGTGGCCATGCGCTGCTCGAGGAGCTCGCCGGCGCGGTCTGCGTTGTCAGCCATGGGCGATCCGCTCCTGCACGGCCTGGCCGTCGCGATAGGCGCAGTGGTGGTCGGCGAGGGCCTGGCGCAGGTCTTCCTCGCTGTTGAAGGCCACAACCATGGCGTAGCGGTGGCGGACCTGGCCGCTGTCGGCGGTCATGACCTCGACCTCGCCGGCGTCCTGCAGGATGCCGCGCGGTTCCGGCTGGTGGTGTTGGGCGATGGGCATACGTCCTCCTTGATGACGGATCAGCACAGTTCCGGCGGGAAGAACTCTTCCTGCTCGGGCGGTGCGGGTGGTTGGAAGAGCCGCTGGGCAGCGGCGCGGACCATGCGGGCCTCGATATCCGCGTCTTCCGCGATGGCGCGCTGTTCATCGCTCTGGCGCCATTCCTGGAAGCGGCGGACCTGCTCGGCGAGGACCTCCGGTGGGGGAGTGCTGGGGGTGGTGCTCAGCGGGGTGACCGACACCCCCGTACAGTTAGTGACACAAGTCCAAGCGTCGCCGGCTTCGCCGGCTCCGGAACTGCCCGCCGCCCGCTGGCGGGAGCGAATCTCCCACCGATACAGGCGCGTCAGGTATTCGGCCTGGCGGCCGCGGCCGTCGCGGACGACCAGCCCCCAGGTGGCCTTCACCGGCTCGCCGTAGCGGCCGCGGGCTTCCACGCCCTGGTGCTCCTCGCCGGTGGCGTGGCTGAACTCGGCGCCGTCGGTGTCGGGGCGGTTGAGCGTCCAGGGCTTGATCGGTTGCTCGGCGCGGGGCGTGTTGGGGCCGCCCATCAGGCGCATGAACAAATCCCACTGGCCGGCGTTGGCGGCCTGGCGGATAGAGTTGAGCGTCTCGGAGACGGTGGGCGCGGGGCGAGTGGCTTCCTCCCACTGGCGCAGCGTCTCTTCCTGCTTCTCGGTCAGGCGGCGCACCTCGCGCCACACGGTGACGCTGGGCAGGCCCAGGAACTGGAACTGGCGGATGCCCCAGGTGGCGGCCCAGGCCTCGATGCGCGGCGCGGCGTCGGTAAGCTCGTGGCCGTAGCGGTCCTGGTGGTCGTTCTCGACGCCGTCGCGGGCGAACTGCTCGCCGTTGATGTTCTTGCTGACGTACTTGGCCACGTAGCCGGCGGCGGTGCCGCGGGAGTAGTCGATGCGCACCGGCTTGAAGCGGGCGGTGGTCTTGTGGCCGCCGCGCTCGAACAGCTCGTCCGGCGCCTCGGCCTCGGCGTACTCGCGCAGGATCTCGGTCACGCGCGGCTCGGCCTCTGGCTCCATCCACAGAAGCAGGTGCCAGTGGGGCGTGCCGTCGTGGTGGGGCTCCACCACGCGGATGCCGTACACGCCCAGGCCCTCGCGGGCCAGCTTGGCGCGGGCCTGCGACCACAGCTTCTGGATGTGCTGCTGCGCCTCGCGCGGGGTGCTGCCGTCGTACTTGCGGTTGCGCCGCGCGTTGCGCGACAGCACCGGGTGGAAGCGGCTCGGCGCGGTGATGGTGTAGAACATGCCGGCGTGGCCCAGGCGGCGCGCCTCGGCCTCGGTATCGCGGATGCGCAGCATCAGCTCCGCCCGGCGGTGATCGGCGTTGGCCAGGCCCAGCTCGGCCAGCTCGGCGAGGGTGTAGACCTGGCCGTCCTGGTTGATCGCCTCCAGCGTCTCCAGCAGGGCGCGGTTGCGCACCTTCTGGCTGCGCCGGCGCTCCACGGTCATGTCGCTGCAGTAGATGCCGGCGCGGGCGTGCACGCGATGGGCCTCGCGCTGCACCTGCTCGAGGCGGCGGCCGGCGGTGCGGCGCAGCTTGCGGCGCCACCACAGCGAGCAGCTCAGCCGGGCGAGCTGTACGGACGTGCGCGAACGGCGGGCCGGCGGCTCGATGTCGTGCAGGGCCGCGCGCTGGCGGGCCTTCTTCAGCGCGATCGCGTCGACCACCTTGAGGCTCATCGGCGGGTGGTAGGCGAAGCGGAACACCGCCATCAGCGGAATGCCCACCGGCGGCGGGGTCAGCGCGTTGCGGCTGTCTGCGAGCTGCTCCTGGTAGTCCGCCATGCGCGCCGAGAGCGTCTTGCCCTTGGGCGAGATGGCCGGTGCCGGTGGCGGCAGCAGGCCGTACCGGCGCCGGCGGTTGTAGTCGGCGATGCCGCCGATCAGCTTCTGGCGTTCGTCGTCCACGGCGCGGGCCTGGGCCTCGGCGTAGCGCACCAGGGCCTCGTCGTCGTGGCTGGCGTTCAGCCCGCCGATGGTGAGGCGCTTCTCGACGTCGGCCAGCCATGCGCTGGCCGCCTGGATGCCCTCGATGGTGGTGCGCTCCAGCCGGCGCAGCGAGGCCGCGCCGCGCTCGAGGTCGCTGGCGATCGGGGCGAAGCGGCGATAGACGCGGCCCGGATCGACCAGCCCCTCGGTGTTACACCGCAGCCAGCGGTTGCCGGCGGCGTTGCCGTACCGCTTGGCTACATGCACGAAGCCAGCGGCCAGCTCCTCGGCCAAGGTGGGCAGGGCATCGAAGAAGCCCTGGCGCCACCGGTGGCACTCCGGCGTGCCGAAGGTGCGGGACTGCTCGAGCGCGGTTGCCATTAACGCGCCTCCGCTTTGGCCGGGCGGGCCTCGGTGAGGTGCACGAACGGCTGGTCCAGGTCGATCCACGGGCCGGCGGCGTGGTCGCGCTCGATGGCCGCCGCGGCATCACGGATGCGGCGGGCGGCGCGCCGGTAGTGGCTGGCCAGGTGCAGGCTGTTGCCGATCGCCCCGGCGAAGGGGCGCGGCGCCTCCCAGATCTCGGCCATGTCCTCGAGGTGCTCGGCTTCCTGGCGCAGCTTGCGGATCAGCGCCGGCATCTCGCTGGCCTTCTCGATATCCAGCAGCAGGCTCTCGCGCCGCATCCGGCGCGGCAGGGTCTCGGGGTGCAGGTCGTTGCGCCGCATCACTCCACCCCGCGTTCGATGATTGCCAGCCAGTGCAGGGCGGCCTCGGTGTTGCCCTCGGCCAGCGCCTGCCGGGCGTGGGCCGCCAGCTCGCGGCTCTTGTGCGGGCGGTGGCCGTTCAGGCCGTCGCGCAGCTGGCCGGCGTACTGGCTCATGCGGTGGATGGCGGCGCGCAGGGCGTCGCGGCTGGCCTTGGGAAGATCGTGGATGGCGAGGCGCGGGTCGCGCTCCACCAGCCGGGCACTGGCCAGCAGGGCGCGGCGCTCGCCGGCGACCAGCTCGGCCCACAGCGTGGCCAGGTCCTGGTCGGCGCAGCGGCTGTGCAGCTCCGCGCGCAGGGCGCCCCAGTCGCCACGGTCGGGCTCGACGGTGGGCGTCTGGCGGTGCGGCGTAGGCAGCGTGTGGATTTGTGCAGGCATGACTCTCCCTCCCACTGGCGTGGCGACGTTGGCGAACGGGTGATGAACAGGGGTTAGTGCGCGGGGCGTTCCAGCAGCAGCAGGCGGCCCGAGCCGGCATTGCCGGCCTGCAGGTCGTGGCCCTTGAGAAGCTCGCGCAGGTCGCGGGCGGTCAGCGCGATGCGTTGGCCGGCGGCGTTGGTGAACACCACGGCGTGGCTGGTGGTGGTGGCGATGTCGATGGTGTCGCGCACGTTCAGCGTGTCGAGCTCGGCGAGTGCCTGGATGGCGGCGTTCTCGGCCGCGTGCTCCGGCATATCGTGGGCCTGGCACAGGTGGCCGATGCAGTCGCTCAGCGCTTCGGCGCGCGGCCGGTCGCGGTGCTGCCACAGCCGGCCGACGGCCACGTTGTGCGGGTCCAGTTGCGGCGCGGCGGCGGGGCGGATCGGGATGACGTTGTTCATGGCGATCTCCTTATCAGCGGTTCAGTCGGTGCCGGTCAGCAACTGGTCGCGCATCAGGCGCCTCAGCTCCGGGTCGGCCGGGATCTGCACGCCCGGGCGTGGCTGCTGGCTGGGCGCCCGGGTGGTGGCGAACTCGATCAGGATCTTGCCGCCCCACCCGCATTCCGGATTGATGCACTGGGCATATGCCCAGTAGAGGGCGTCGTGCGGCCTGACGCTGGAACGGGTGACGACGCTGTCACGGCAATGGGGGCAGGTGATCCTCACCGACGTCCTCCTCGGGGATTGATGGGGTAGAGAGCGCGACCACGGCCGGTGAGGCCCTGCACGCCCTTGCGTAGCCGGCGGCGCAGCAGAAACTCCGCGGCCTGGGCATTGTTCTCGAGTCCTTCCTGATGACGTACCTGATCGAGCAGCTCCTCCATCTGGTCATCGATGGGCAAGGTTTCCTCGGGCATGGGGACTCCTTGGGGACCTCAAAAAGGCCTGGGTTTACCCCGCGCTCGGGGCAACACTGGGGGTATCGAATTCATCGAGCCCAAGCGTTTCCAGCGCTTCCTTCAGCACCAGTTGGCGCAGCAGGGCGGCACGCTCGATGCCGGTGTAATCGGCCAGGGCGTCGATCAGCCGGGCTTCGTATTCATCGAGGTTGATGGAGCCGTAGCGAGTGCGAACGCGTTTCGGGTCCTGGTACATGGCGGATTTCCTTATGCAGCAGGTCAGGACAAGACAGCGATCAGGCGCGGCCGGCAGCGCCGGCCTCGGCATCCAGCTGGGCGAGCCCCTTGAGGACCAGCAGCCGGGTGGTGGCGGAAAGCGAGCGCTGCTGCTCGGTGGCCAGGGCGTCGAGGCGGTCGCGCTCGTCCTGGGTGACGTGGGTCATCACCGGGCGATTGCAGCCCTTCGGCGCACGCTGGGTGGTGGGGTGAGCGATGGTTTCGGCGGTACTCATCGGTTAGGCTTCCTTAATGGAGTGAAAGACAATTCCGGGCGGTGGCAGCCGGCCGGATCAGCGCCCGTAGAGCCGGATCAGCTTGCGCTGGGTGAAGTGCTCGTCGAGGTAGACGCGCAGATCGCAGAGGGCGTCTTCGATGTCGTGGTTGGGCCGCTGGTCGCGCAGCAGATCGCCGGCCAGCTTGGCCGCCGCCTCGGCGGCGACGCGCTCCTCGAGCGCCTCGAGATCGGCCAGCGGGTTGGCCGCGGCGTCGGTCTCGGTGGCCTGCACCGCCTGGCGGTTGGTCGGCGTGCAGCGGGCGAGCTCGATATCGAGTCCGCGGAACGACACGCGGTGGGGCAGCGCTTGGACGTTGCCGGTAGTAGCAGGGGTGGCCATGGCAGTGACTCCTTTGCGATGTGGATTCAGTTCAACCGAGAGGGATTTCCCCAATGTCTGATCAACTCGTGGTCCATCCCATCAAAGACCCGTCTCGCGCTGCCCATGAGGTGGTTCTGGAGCTTTGCAAAGCAGGTGCCTTTGGCGTTGGCCCTGAGGCACAGGCCATGGGACGTGGCGATGGCGAGAAGCTGGCCGAAGCCATCATTGCGGTTCACGAGAAGCTGGCGGCTCACTACAAGTCGCTGGGGCATGGCTAATTGCGATCAGCCCGTCTCGCAGTGCGGTGGCCAGGTCGGCAGCCGATTGCTTGAGCACGTCGCCCGAGTAGCCTTGCTTCGCCAGCGCACCGATGGCGTCGGCCAGGGTGTTGCTGGCGAGGATCTGCTGACGTGTCGTCAGCTCGCTCGAAGGCTGAGCGTTGCCGGTAGTAGCAGGGGCAGTCATGGCAGTGGCTCCGTTCCTGTGATCGAAATGAATCGTTATAGAGTCTTTCAGGCTGTTATGGACTCAAGAATGAAATCAAATGGATTACCTGTCAAGCGCGGGGATGGCTCCTTATGGATTCAATAGGCGCGCGCCTGCGTGAAGAGCGGGAGCGGCTGGGCCTAACTCAGACCGAGTTGGGCGAAAAAGCCGGGGTTACCAAGAACACCCAGAGGCTCTACGAGAGCGACCAGCGGAGCCCGAAGGCTGACTATCTGGTTGCCGTGGAGCATGTCGGCGTGGATACCCGGTACGTGCTGATGGGCACACATGAAGAAGGGCAGGGTGAAAAGGAGCCGAGGGATCTGCCTGAGCCGGCCAATGAAGATCTCTCGCCCGTGGCCATGTACGACATCGAGGCCGCGGCCGGCGATGGTCGTTCGCTCGAGCGGGAAGAGGTCGAGTCCACCATGTACTTCCCCACCGAGCAGCTCGCCGCCCAGGGCCTCGATCCGGCTCAGGTGGTCGGCGTGAAGGTTCGCGGCGACTCGATGGACGGCACGCTGGCCGACGGCGACTGGGTGCTGGTGGACCGCAGCAGCCGCGACCCGCACCCGGAAGGGGTGTTCCTGTTGCTCGTGCACGGCGAGCGGCGCATCAAGCGCGTGCAGCGCGTCGCCGGCGGCGCCTGGCTGCTGATCAGCGACAACCCGCGCTATGAGAAAGAATTGATCAAGCCGCAGGACATGAAGGACGTGGAGATCCTGGGGCGGTGTGAGATTCGGATTGGGAAAGTACTATAAGATATTTACGCAAGGATGCTTTATGAAGTTAAAAGATATAAAGATTGGTAAGACTGACGCTAAAAATGAGATTCTTCACGGTACTGTTCAAGATTTAGGTTTCTTTGAGCAGTCTTATACTGTTCCTCCTAGTATTTTGTTGGAAAAGTTCTACGAAAAAAAGACGTATTTTGTTTTAGGGTTAAAGGGTACAGGTAAGACTGCCCTTCTTCGCTATATTTCCATGAAGCTTGAAGAAGATGGAGTCTCAAGATCTAAGTTTGTTTTGTTTAAAACAGAATTTGATGAAGAAGATAGGAAAGATCTTTCAAGAGCTGCCAATGTTAACTGTGTAGAGAATCCTGTGGATGGTCACGACGATCTCCATGATTATGGCCTGGTCTGGCGTTGGTTTATATATAAGCAGTTGGCTAAGCACTACAGTGATGGTGCTGAGATCTTCCAGAGGAACGGCGTTGCTTCGGATTTTGTAGACCTTGTTAGTCTTGAGAAAGAATCTGCTGGAACGGGATTTTCTAGGCTTGTTCCTAAAATAAAAAAAGGGCGTATCTCCATTAGTCAAAATCCTAAGTTTGAGTTGGATTTTGAATGGGCTGGCTCTAAAGAAAAGCAGGTTGAGTTCAGGGGGTTGGTTAAAAAAGCAGACTTGCTGTTTAAGCAGCTTTCTCCTGGTGGCGAAAAGCTGAATCTCTTTTTTGATGAGCTAGAACTCTCTTTTTCTTCTCAGAAGCAATATGGAAGAGATACTAGGCTCGTAAGAGATCTTGTGTTTGCGGTCGAGGCTTTTAATGGTGTGTGCAAAGAGTGCTGCTTTGATATATGTGCATATGCCGCGGTCAGGTCGGAAGTAAGGAATGTAATTTCTATCTCTGGTGCGGAAATAAATAAGCCGTTAATGGATTTTGGCGTTGACATTATATGGCATCAGCCGGGTCAAGATGTTAACCATCAGCCCCTTTTGCAGATAATTTCCAATAAGATAAATAAATCAAGAGCGTTTAATGGTTTGGGTGAGTTGGAGCCCAAGGCTCTCTGGAAGGAATATTTTCCAGAAAAAATTCAGGGGGATTCCCCCCAGAGATATATTCTTCATAATTCATGGTATCGCCCTAGAGATATAGTTTTGCTGCTCATGACGGCTCAGGAGCAATTTCCTGAAGAAGCTACTTTTAAGCATGCGGCTTTTGATGCGATAAGAAAAGTATACTCGGGAGCTGTCTGGACTGAAATGACTGAAGAGTTGAGGGCAGTGTATAGAAGTGATGAAATTGAAGGACTTGAGTCTCTATTATACGAAGCAAAGCAGGTGATGGAGGTTCGCGAGCTTGTCAAGGAGTCAGAAGATAAGTCAGAATTTTACCCCGAAGTGGGGAAGTTGTTAAGTCGGCATAATGTCCCTAAGATTCTGAAAGATCTTTACAGGGTTGGTATTGTTGGGAATATAGACTGGAATGATCGCGGAGAAAGTAAGATGAGGTTTTCTTTTAGGGGAGATAGCCGAATATTGCCCACTCAGAAAATTTTTATCCATAATGCTTTGAGGTCCCATCTTTCACTCCGGTGACTGGAGGAATTAATTGTGCGGCCGATTTGCTCTCTATAGCCCATACCCTCAGCTCTCGCAGGCCTTACGCTTGCCGCTGGAGCCTGTGAAGCTGACGCCACGCTACAACGTGGCCCCGGGCACCTGGATCACGGCGGTGCGCCATCCCCGCGATGACGCGCCGCTGGTGATGGACGAGGTGTGGTGGGGCTACCGGCCGCACTGGGCGAAGGAGAAGGCGCCCGAGCCCATCAACGCCACCGTCGAGAAGGTGGCCACTTCCAACTACTTCCGCGGGGCGTTCGCCCATCATCGCTGCCTGGTGCCGGCGGATGGCTGGTACGAGTGGCTGCCGGTGGGCGGCAGGAAGCAGCCGCATTTCCTGTGCCGCGAGGATCGCGAGCCGATCTGGCTGGCGGGCATCTGGAGCCAGCGGCCGGACGGCACGCCCGGCTGCGCCATCCTCACCGAACCGGCCCGCGGCGTGGCGGCGGAGATCCACTCGCGCATGCCGCTGGCCCTGGACGCCGAAAGCCTCGAGCCCTGGCTCGATCCCCACCTGACCGACCGCGAGACGATCCGCCACGTCGTCCATCACCTGCCTGCCGAGCGGATCACGCACTGGCCCGTGAGCATGCGGGTGAACCGACCGACTCAGGATGATGCCGAGCTGATCGAGCCCGTCGACCCCTGACCGATCCAGTGCTCGGTAGCCTGGCCGCAAGCATGGCAGACGACGCGATAATGCCTGCCTTCCAGCTTCTCCAGCGTGAACGTTGCCCAGCTTGGGCCGTCGTCCGCGCGGATCTCGGTGGCACCACAAGAGCACATCATCACCCACCGGCCCATGGGGGCCGGCATCATCGTGATCTCCGCCATGCTGAATCCTCCCCGTCTTCCTCAGTTTAGTTCGGATGAGAACGGCGGCTTGTAAGAGATCCGCTACGGTTGGCGTCAGCGTTTGCGTCGACCTCGTAAGGTTCGCACTTTCGGCAGCTCGATCCACTGCGTCGTCCGGCGCGCACACCGTTGCGGCTCACCTAAGCTCAATCTCTGCTTGACCCATCCTCAGTCGATGCATCATAGTGATGCTTATGCACTCGTTGTGAGTGCATTGGGCGGCCACTGGAGGATGCATGTTAACCCTTAGACTTCCGCATGAGTTGCAGGAGCAGCTCGAAAAACAAGCTTTGGCTTCTAATGTTTCAAAAAATAAAATAGTAGCCCAGGCTTTATCTGAATTTTTCGCTAACAATGCTAATGCTCATGCTTCCTTAGAAGAGGATGTTATTGAAAGCAATGAAGATCCAATAAGGAAGCTCATGGAGTGTAAGGAGAAAAGGTACCAAGAGGCTACTGAAGTTACAGACTGGATACAGCGAGGTTTGATCTGGACCGCGACTGCAAACCCTTCTGGCGAAGTTCGAGAGGGTGCGATCTACGGTAGAAACGCAGTTGTTGGTTTTACCTATGATGAAAGTGATGCTTTCAAAATAAAAGTTATTGTGAGGCACCTTTCAAGGGACGAGGTTTATGGTACTGGAAGATATCATCGCTATGTTTTTCCTTTGGAAAAATGGCGGGAAAATATGAAAGTGGTTTATAAGAGTAATTAAGGGTTAATAATAAATCCAGCTTTAGGATCTTGCTCTTAATATTTCCTGCCATCTTGTGGTGAATCTTGGGGTGCGGTGCGCGCAGCGCAGGTGCCAGGCGGCGTTCTGCCGCGGCACGCCCAGGCGTACCGTTCCCTTGCCCATCTTTCCGTTGAGCTCGTCGAGCGCGGCCATCAACTTGTGGTCGCGCTCGCGCTGGGCTTCCCGCTCGGGCGTGTCGAGCAGTGAGAGCTGCTCGCGGTTGGCGTCCACCAGGTCGAGCAGCATCACGCCGGCCTTCATGAAGCGAAACCCGCGGCGATAGATCGCCTCGAGCCCCTGCTGGGCGGCGGCCAGGATCGGGCGGCTGTCGTCGGTGGGCTCGGGTAGCTCGACGACGGCGCTGGGCGAGTACTGGGGCAGGTCGGGCCGGTGGCGGTTGGTCTTGAGGAAGACGAGCACGGCGCGGGCGTGGCTGTCCTGCTGGCGGAGCTTCTCGGCGCCGCGCTGGGCGTGCTGGCGGATGGCGTCCTGCAGCTCTCCCGGCTCGCCGGTCAGCCGGCCGAAGGAGCGCGAGGTCATGATGCGCTGGCGGGGCTCGGCGGCGTCGTTGAGCTCGATGCAGGGCGTGCCCTGGAGCTCGCGCACGGTGCGTTCGAGGGTGACGGAGAAGCGCCGTCGGATAGCCTTGGGATCGGCCTTGCGGAGATCCCAAGCGGTCTCGATGCCCTGGATGGCCAGCCGCTCGACCAGCCGTCGGCCGACGCCCCAGACGTCGCCCAGGGCGGTGCGCTCGAGCAGGCGGCGGGTGTCGTCGCCGTCGGCGTGCATCACGCACACCCCCTGGTATTCCGGCAGTTTCTTGGCGGCGCGGTTGGCCAGCTTGGCCAGGGTGCGGGTGGGTGCGACGCCCACGCAGACGGGGATGCCGGTGAACTGGCGCACGTTACGGTAGAGCGTGCGCGCCAGGGCCAGGGTGGCGGCGGCGTCGAAGCCGTCGAACCTGACGAACATCTCGTCGATGGAGTAGGGCTCGACGCCGGCGGAGAACTCCTCGAGGACCTCGCGCACCCGGGCGCTCATGTCGCCGTAGAGCTCGTAGTTGGAGGAGAGCAGGTGAATGCGGCCCTGGTTGACCCACTGCTGCAGCTCGAAGGCCGGGGTGCCCATCTCGACGCCAAGGGCCTTGAGCTCGTTGGAGCGGGCGATCACGCAGCCGTCGTTGTTGGACATCACGCCCACCGGCAGCCCCTCGAGCCGCGGCTGGAAGACGCGCTCGCAGCTGACGTAGAAGTTGTTGCAGTCCACCAGCCCGATCATACGGCGTACTCGTGGATGACCGAGCGCACCACGCCCCACACCTGGCAGTCGAGGTTGGCGAGCGGGATCGGCGCGTACTGGCTGTTGCCGGAGCACAGGTAGGGCCGTTTCCCGATCATCTCGTAGCGCTTCACGATCACTTCGCCGTCGACCAGGGCGACGACGATGTGCCCGGGGCGGGCGTCGATCGAGCGGTCCACGACCAGGGTGTCGCCGTCCTGGATGCCGAACTCGACCATGCTGTCGCCGGTGACGGTCATGAAGAACGTGGCCGCGGGGCGCTTCACCAGCCGCTCGTTGAGGTCGAGCGTGCGGCCGACGTAGTCCTCCGCCGGCGAGGGGAAGCCGGAGATGCCGGCGCGAATGGTGCCCAGCGGATGGGGCAGGGCGCGGTACGGCGGTGCCGGGTGCGGATGGCGGATCTCGGGATCACGCATGGCGGTGCCTCTTGTCAAAAACTGTTCGTTTATACAGTATTCGACAACAGCACACCCTTAGGCAAACGCTAATATGCACAACGCGCCGGGGTCGCAGGCGGCCGGGCCCGGCATGGCGCGGCTGGTGGCAGGATCACGAATTGGCAGGGACGACATGCGAGTGAACTACCTGGGCCCGGCGTGTCTGGGCATCGACCACCCCGCGCTGGACGGCTACGACCTCTCGCGCTTCCGCCCGAGCTGCTACCTGGTGGAGGTGAGCGAGGACGCCGGCGTGGGCGGCCCGCTGATGGAAGGCGACCTGCTGGTGGTGGACGAGCAGAAACCCGCCCAGCACGCCGACCTGGTGGTGGTGGAGCTGGACGGCGAGCAGCGGCTATTCAGCAGCCACCGGATCGGCGGGCGGATGCGGCTGATGCCCACCGCCGGGCCCGATGAGTCGATCTGGGCCCGGCAGTCGGATCTGAGGGGCGTGGTGGTGCACCTGGCGCGAGAGCTTGGGATGCGCGTCGATCGGGCCATACTGTCTTGAATACGCCTGTACGGTTGTCCTCAGTAGACTTGGCCATTTAGTCTAAGGCGCTGTTTGAGACCTACGACAAGCGGTTTGATCGACCATTGGTGACTGGCACGTCACCTCAAGATGAAAGGTAACCATCATGGAAGACGTCATCGGCGCGCTGCTAATGCTGGGCGTGCTTGTAGGAGTGTGGTTTGCAGTAGCCAGACAGTATCGAAAAAAGGGATATGAGGGCGTCATTCGCCATTTCATCGGCGGTTTCTGTGGCCTCGGTGCTATGTTGGTTTTTGGGCTGTTTGTCGCGGCAAATGAGGTAAGCGAGTCGCCATCCACTGATGCCGAAAGTGCTGAGCAGGTGGTAACGACATCCGAGCCCCAGAGAAAATCGCTTGCTGAGCTGCGTGACGAAGCCCAAGCGGAAAGTGACATTGGCGTCGATGTCGAGACCTTCACGAGGCGGTTCAATGAAACCATGACAGAGATGGAGCTTCCTTTTAGGTTTCAGGGCGAGATCAGTGAGTTAGACGATGGATTGGATTACCGCATAGCGAATGACAGGCTAAGTAGACTTTTTTCCATATCCTTGCATGTGAAACCTTACAGTGATGACATTCGTGAAATCGTCTTTATCGGTGTTGGTGATAGGCGAAAGCAAACGGGGGTTCACATCTTTTTGATAGCGGCCGCCGTATTTAGCGCTACGCAACCCGATTGGCCAGACACCACTGGCGTGCACACAGTCTTCGAGATGGGTAAAGAGTTTTCGGAAAAGGGCGCCAGGGTGGCGCAAACCATAGATGGGCTCGAATATCACTACAGGCGGAGTCATGTGGAGGGTAATCGGTTCTCCGTAGAACCCATCGACTGACTTTGAACTGAGCCCCAGCCCAGTTCTGCTGTATCGTGAGCATAGGTGGACAAACGCCAGCGCCTCGGTCTTTGAGCCGGGGCGCTGGCGTTTGGGGCCTACTCCGCGCCACCTCTTACCTCCATCTCCACCGAGCTGGTCAGCGCGCGGTCTCTGAGGTCGTGGATGATCTCGGTGATCAGCCAGGCGGTGGCGTCGATCTCGCGCTTCCAGCCGTTGGCGATCACCGGCGTCTCGGGATAGAGCTCGGGGCGGCCTTCGGCGAGGTCGAGCGTGAACGAGGCGCCGCCGCGCTGGAGGCGCTGCCATTCGCTCTGGGCGGCGGCGAGGGCGTCGTCCTGGGTGGCGTAGGTGGGGCGCAGGCGCTTGGGCTCGTCGTTGCTGCCGGCGACCACCTCACGGGGCTCGGCGGCGGCTTCGTCGTGCCACTGGGCGACGACGCCGGTGTAGGCGTCGCGGTCGGTGATGCTGTAGCGGTGGCGGTCGCCGACCTGCCGCGACAGGCGGATGGCGGGGATCTCGGTGCCGCCGGCGGTGAGGCCGGTGCCTTCGGGGATGAACAGCAGCCGGCCGGCCTTCACGGTGGCGATGGCGTCGAAGCGCTCGGCCAGGCGAGTGAGGAAGTGCAGGTCCGATTCCTCGGTCTGGTCGATGTGCTCGAGGTAGATGCCCTGGAGGTGCTGGCCGGTCTTGGGCTCGAGGTCGTGGCGGCCGGCGATGGTGCTGATGATCTCGCCGAGGGTGATGTCGTCCCAGCTCTGGGTGCGCTTGCCGGGCAGGCCCTGGCGCATGTCCGCCGAGCGGGCGCGGATGGTCAGCACGTCTGGCGCGCCGGAGTGCTCGACCTCGTCGACGATGTAGGTGCCGCGGTCCACCAGCGGCTGGCCCCGCCAGCCCATGGCCAGATGCAGCTCGGCGCCGCGGGGCGGCAGGGCGAGGCGGCCGTCGTGGTCTTCCAGGGTGAGGTCGAGCTGGTCGGCCTCGAGGCCGCGCCGATCGGTGAGGCGCAGGCGCTGCAGGCGGGCGCCGACCTGGGGGCTGATGCGCTGGCCCATCAGGGTGAGGCGATAGTCCGGCGTGCGGGCGACGCGGCCCGGTTCGCTGAACAGGCTCATGCCAGGGCCCCGGCGAGCCCGGTGGCCAGGGCGCGCATGGCGGCGGTGCTGGCCAGCTGGGCGCTGTCGTCCTCGTCGATACGCTCGAGGCGCAGGTCGAACTGGATTTGCTGGGCGGCGCCGTCGCGGAAGAACTCGCTTTTGCGCTCGTTGAGCGAGCCGATGACGTAGAGGCCGTAGTAGGTGCCGGCGCCCTCGATCAGCGGCCAGGCCGCGCCCTGGTCGGCCATCTGGCGCAGCTGGTCGAGGCTTTGCTGGCCCCCGGTGAACTGGGGCAGCAGGGTGCCGGTGAGGGTGATAGTGTCTTCCCCCGGGCCAAGGAACTGGCGTGCGGGCCGTCGGCCGACTCGGCCCTGGCTCTGGTGGCGCCAGTCGGTCTGGCGCTGCAGTTCCTGATAAGCGGCCGTGGAAAGGCCGAAGACGAACAAGCCATAGGCCATCATCATGGAGGATATCCCTTTGACGGAAAAAGTAAGACTGAGTAACAGGTTTCGTCTCTGGTCAGTTTTGGTGACATTCACCGTCACCATGTCTTTAGGAGTTGGGATGGCATATTTGCTAAAGCTTGCCCACTTCCACCACGATTTTCTTTCCCAATTGCCGGACTATGACCTGACGGGAGTGCTGTTCCTGTTGGGGATTGCTCTGGCAGTTAACTATAAGAGCCCCGAAGGTCGGATCTGTTTTTTCTTCATGGTCATTGGTGTTGCCTTGATGGTTTCTTGCCACTTCTTTCTAAGTGGGCTGCCAGAATATGATCGCCAAGATGCTGACAATGTGAGCCTGTACGCACTTCTTAGTGGCTTTTTCTTCTCTGGATTTATTACCAGCATGACCTTCGCCTGTATGGGGCTCCTCTATCGAGACATTGACTAGTCAATGTCATAGAAGGACGAGCGCCGGCGGGCGGCGGCGTCGCGGCTGGCGTCGGCCAGGGCCTGGCGGACCTGCGCCTGGACCAGCCGAGCCAGGGCCTGCTCGTCCATGCCCGGGGCGGCGTGGACGTGGATGTCGCCGGTGGTGATGGTCACGTTGCCGCCGCCGCCGGCGGCCTGAAGCGGCGGGCGGTGGTCGATGGGCACGTCGGCGATGGCGGGCAGGCTGGCGGCGCCGATGGCCATGCCGGCGCCGGCCTGGCGCACGCGCCGGGCGATCTCGCCGACGCGGCGGGCGGGCTCGTCGCGCTGGGCGTCCAGTCCGGCGTTCAGGCCGTCGACGGTGTACCCGCCGAGCTGGGCGAACACGCGGGACGGGGAGTTGATGTCAAGCTTGTCGGCGAACCAGTCGCGCACGTTGCCGGCGATGCCGGTGATCCGTTCGCGCAGCTCGCCGATCTTGCCGGTGAGGCCGTCGATCATGCCGTCGATCATCGCTGAGCCGAGGGAGCCGAACTTCTCGGGAATCTCCACGCCCAGGGCGTCGAGCCCGGCGGTGACGCCGCGCCAGATCAGCCCGATGGGCGACCAGTCCAGCAGCAGCCGGGCGACCTCGCCGATGCCGCCGCTGAACGCGTCCTTGATGTCCTGCCATCGCGCCCCGAACCACGCGCTGATGCCGTCCCAGTTGCGGTAGATGAGCGTGGCCCCGGCGGCCAGCGCGGCGACGGCGGCGACGATACCCATGATGGTGAGGCTCACCGGGTTGAGCGACAGCAGGGTGAGCGCGTAGCGCACCAGGGCGATGGGGCCGAGCACCGATCCGAGCACGGCGATGAAGCTGCCGCCCACGGCGACCAGCGTGGCCAGCCCGGCGGCGGCGGTGGCCAGGGTGCCGGTGAGGCGCGGGTTTTCCTTCATCCAGTTGCCGACGCCGCGGGTGATGGTGGTGATGTTCTGGATCAGCTCGCGCAGCGGCCCCTCGTTGGTGTCGGTGATGGTGATGCCGACCTCTTCCCAGGCGCTGTTGAGTGACTTGAGATCGCCGCTGATGTTGTCGGCCATGGTGCGTGCCATGCGGGCGTTCTCGCCGTCGTTCTCGCCCAGGGACTGGATGAGTTCATCCAGCCCGCCCTCGCTCATGGTGTTGACCAGTTCGGCCATGCCGGAGCCCGCCTCGGCGCCGAAGATGTCCTGCAGGATGGCCTTGCGATCGACGTTGCCGAGTTCCTCGGTGGCCGCGTTGATGTCGCGCAGGATCTCGGGCATGGCGCGCATGTTGCCCTGTGCGTCGGCGACCTGGAGACCGATCGACTCGATGGCGGACGCACCCTTGGCGGCGGGGGTGGTGAGCCGGTTCATCATGGCGCGGAGGGTGGTGCCGGCCTGGCTGCCCTGGATGCCGATGTTGCCCAGCAGGCCGGCCATCGAGGCGGCTTGCTCCATGGTGAGGTCGAGATCTTCAGCGCCGCCCAGGTACTTCATGGTTTCGCCGAGCTTTTCGAGATCGACGTTGGCGCGGCTGGCGGTGCCGGAGAGGATGTCGGCGACCCTGCCCATGGCGCCTTCGGCTTCCATGTCGACCTTGAAGGTGCCAGCGATGTTGGAGGCGATGTCTGCGGTGCGGCCGAGTTCGGTGTTGTTGGCGATGGCCAGGTCGAGTACGTCGCCCATGGAGCTGCGGATGGCCTCGGCGCTCATGCCGGCGCGCAGCAGGAACTCCTGGCCGGCGCCGACCTCGGTGGCGCTGAAGGCAGTGCTCGAGCCCAGCTCGCGGGACTGTGCCTGTAGCGCCTTGAAGCGCGGGTCGTCTTCTGTGAAGCGGCCGACGGCCTGCACGGCGCTCATCTGCTCGCCGTAGGCGACGCCCGGGGCAAGCATGCGTGCGCCGCCGTAGAGCGCGGCGCCACCGGTGGCCATGCCGGCGGCACCGGCCCCGGCCATGCGCCCGGCGCGGCCGATGTCACGGTGGTAGCGCTTGGCGGCGTCGGCGGCCTGTCGCTGCCGCTGGGCGGTCTGGCGTAGCTGCCGCTGCTGGGCCTCGAGCTGGCCATTGGCCTCGCGGATGCGCCGGGTCAGCTCGCGCTGCTGGTCGGCGTGGCTGCCGGTGACGCCCTCGACGCGGGTCATGTTGCGGCGCAGGTGGTCCAGCTGGCGTTGCTCCTGCTGGTACTGCTCCTTGAGGCGCTGGGCCTGGCGGATGGCCTGGGCGCGCTGGCGGCCGAGGGTCTTTGTGTCGCCCTCGGCGCTGTTCATCTGGCGGGAGAGCTCGCGGATCTCCTGCTGCTGCTGCTCAAGGGCGCGGCTGCTGCTTTCGCTCTGGCGCTTGAGGTCGCGGAAGCCGCGGAGGTCGCGCTGGGCGCGCTCCAGGGTCTTGAGCTGGTCGCGGCTGGCCTTGAGGGCCTCGGCGGTGCGGCCGCTGCCCTGGGTGATCTGTTTGAGGGGCCGAGTGACCCGGTCCACGGCATCCAGGACGACTTGCAGCTTGAGATCGCGGGCCATCGGCGGTCCTTCATTTGCGGGGTTGCTTGGGTGGCTCGGCGCGACGGCGGGCCCGCTCGCGCCAGTCCATCAGCTCGTCGAGTTCCATGGGGTCCATCTCGGCCGGCCCCCAGTGGAACACCATGGCGAGATCCGCCATGGCGTCGTCGACGTGCTCGGGGAGGGTTACTCGTTGGCTGCCTTCGCCGCCTTGGGCAGCAAAAAACCGCTCACCACGCCGCCGCACTGGACGAGGTCGGCGGGGTCCATGTCGCGCACCTCGGCCTCGGTGAGGGCGGGCTCGGTGATGCGCGGCAGCACCTTGGTCAGGGCGGTGACGTCCATCTGCAGCACGTCGGTCAGCGCCACGCCGCGCAGGGCGCCGGACTTGGGCTTGCGGATCTGCAGTTCTGTGACGGTCTGGCTGCCGCGCTTGAAGGGCGTGTCGAGCTCGACGGTCTCGGTGACGACCTGGGGCAGCTCGGCAGGGGCGGTGGTCTTGTCAGTCATGGGGTGTGGCTCCGATGGGAATCATGGGCCGCCCCGGTGGGGCGGCGGTGCAGTGGGTGGTCGTGGCGATCAGGTGCCCAGGGCGGCGCGGCGGTCGGCGAGGCGGTCTTCGCCGCGGACCATGAAGACGTTGCCGGGGATGTCGCGCTCGATGACGACCTCGCCGTCGATGGTGAGCTTGTAGTAGCTGATGGTGGTGGTGATCTCGCCGGTGGAGTTGTCGCCCTTCTGGGCCTCGCCCATGCCGATGGTCTTGTGGCGGCCGCGCACGACGATCTCGACGGGCATGACGGTGCCGTCCTCGTCGCTCTCGTAGCTTCCGGTGAAGCGCAGCTGGGCGGCGTCGTGGATCGGCGAGCCATAGGTATCGAACAGGCCGTCGACCAGCAGGCCGCCGGGCGTCCAGGTCATTTCCATGAGCTGGTTGCCCATGTCGACCTCAATGGGGCCGTCCATGCCGCCGGCCTCAAACTCGACCATGCGGCGGGCGAGCTCGGGCAGGGTGATGGTCTGGATCTGGCCCTGCCAGCTGTTGCCGTCGCCGAACAGGTTGAAGTCCTTGAGGATCTGGGGAAGTGCCATCTTGATCTCCTGTTATGCGGCGGCGACGCGGTCGGCGAAGTCGACCAGGTAGCGGTCGGTGATGCGCTGCTGGAGCATCAGGTTCTCGAGCGGCGGCACCGGCGTGTAGTCGTAGTCGATGTAGAGCTTGCCGGCCTTGAGCACCTCGGGGGTGTTGATCTCGGCGTCGAACCAGGCCACGCCGTCGATGATGTAGTTCTGGCGCTTCCACTCGCGGAACTTGGCGTTGATGCCCTCGACGATGTCCTTCACCAGGCTGGGGTGCATCGGCTTGTCGACGGCCCAGAGGTGGGCCTCGGCGATGGTGTCGGCGATGACCTGGGCGGTGCGGGTGTAGTTCTCGAACGCGAACAGCGGATCCGTGCTGCAGGTGCGCGAGCCCCAGAAGCGGAAGCCGTTGCGCTGGATCAGCGTGGTGACCTCGTGGCTGTTGAGGTAGCCGGCGTCGGTGTTCGGGTCCTGCAGATCCCAGAACACGTCCTGGCTGATGCCGGTCACGCCGTTGACCGGCATGTTGGAAAGGGTCTTGTGCCAGCCGATCGCCTGGTCGGCCTTGGCGCGCAGGCCCATGGCGCGGGCCACGGCGGAGTGCGTGCGAGTGCTGGAGGTGGCGGTGTCCCAGCCGGTGAAGTCGGGCCAGATCACCATGACCTCGCGGGCGCCGAAGTTCTCGCGGTACATGGCCGCTTCTTCCATGGTGGTGCTGTCGCCGGCGGAGGCGTAGACGAACGCGCGCAGCTTCTGGGCCACGCCGATCAGCTCGCTGGTGACGTCGGCGTCGTCGAGCTCCGGCACGCCGAGGATGCGCGGCTTCACGCCCAGGCGGGCCTCGGCGGCGAGCAGGGCCTGCACGCCGGTGCGCTTGCCGTTGCCGTCCACGCCGCCGATGACGTTGGTCTTGGTCTCGGCGTCGTCGGCGCCTTCTGCCACCCGCACCACGACCACCAGGGTCTTCACCTGGTCGACGATGGCGTCCAGCGAGCGGGCCAGGGTGCCGGTGTCGCCGGCGTCACCCTGGGCGCCCAGCGGATCGGTGACCAGCACCGGGGTGTCGAGCGGGAACGGCTCGTCCTCGCCGCCGGTGAGGTTGGAGAAGCCCGACGCGGCGACCACGCCGGCCCCGGCGCCTTCCTCGGCGGCGGTGACCAGGGCGGAGGCGTTCGCCTCGCCGTTGACGGCGGTGGCCACCTCGGCCGCGGTGCTGGTGATCGCGCCCTCGGTATCGGTGGCCAGTCTGACGGTGATGTCCTTGCCGCTGACGGTGACGGCCAGCGTGGCGGAGGCGCTGCCGGGGTCGACGTAGCGCACGCGAATGGCGTTGCCGGTGGTGCCGGCGGTGGCCGCGGTGTAGGTGACGCCGCTCTCGGCGGCGGCGGATTCCTTGAGCAGCGTGGCGGCAACGGCCGCGGCGGCGTCGGGAGCGGTGGCCACCAGGCCGATCACCGCCGTGGCGACGGTGCGGATCGGCCGGGTGCCTTCGTTGATCTCCACGACGCGCACGCCGTGGTGGTAGTCCTGGGCCATGTGGGGTTCCTGCGCAGGTGAGCATGACGGTCGGGGTCATGCTTGCGCGGGAGCGGGCGGGGCTCTAGCGGTGGAGGTTGTGGGGTGGTGATGGCACAAAAACGGGGCGGCGGGGTAGGCTGTGGCTTGATTTTCTCATTGGGCTAAAGAGGTAGTTGAAAATGTCTAGTGGAGTGGACTTGATTCCTGCCGGGGGGAAGCTGGCATATCGTTGCTTCATGGCTTGGAAGTTTGATCGCCTGATCGAGAAAGCAGAAGCCCATGGGATGACTGAGCAAGAGCTGTGTAATAGCGATCAGCGCTTCGCGCTATATATGCGGGTGGGTCGAGCTTTTGAGGCCTGTTCCGAAAAAGAGGTGATCGACTTTATCTCTGACGCAATGATCGGTGGTATAAGGGCGGGTGATGCTGAACATCAGCCTGATTTGGTGCAAATGGCTTTGGCCGCTGTATCCAATATCACGGAGACTGAGCTAAATCTTCTTCTTTTGATGCGAGCGCATCAAGGGAACGACTTGGCGACCCGAGATAGGTATCAGAATTTCCTTACAGATGTAGAGAATAAGCTGCATCTAAAGCCAGCAGAGGCCGCTGGTGTTTTATATGGTTTGCTTAGGACAGGGTTGGTGCTTCCGCCAGATACCGGGCCATTGGCAGAGTCTACAATTTATGGCTTCAGACTAACTAGCCTGGCCGATACGCTTTTTAGTTATGTGTCCTATTGGGCACGGCACCACCAGTAGCCCGCCAATCGGCGGGCTTTTTCCTGCCTGCGAATCTCTCACCACACCACCGCTTCGATCCCTTCCCGATCCTCGGCGGCCAAGGCGGCGTCGATGGCGTCCTTGCGGTCCCAGCTGCGCGCCTTGAGCACCTTGTAGTGGCCCAGGGCCGCGTCGGTGAGGGCGATGACCTGGTCGGGTGTCATCGGGTAGCGGGTGTTCGAGAGGCCGCGGAACTCCTGGACGGGATCCGACACGCCGGCGGCCTTGAGATTGCGGGCCTCTATCGCCAGGCCGAGCAGGTTCTGGCGGTCCTCGGCCAGCATCTGCACCGTGTCCTCGCTGCCATCGGGCATGGTGTAGGGCATGCCGGCGGCGAGGGCATCGGCGAGGGCGGTGGCGATCGCGGCGCGCTTGCGCTCGGCGAGGTCCTCGAGGGGCTCGGGAGGCGCCTGGTCCAGGGCATCGGCCGGCGGTTCGATGCCGAGTTCGCTGATCTCGTGACGGCTTCCGTCGGTTAGCCAGTAGACGTGGCCACGCCAGTCGGCCACGACTTCCCAGGCCTCGCCGGCCCACCGGGCTGCCTCGTTCGCGCCGTTAGCCGGCGGCTCGACGCCGGTCGCACCGGCCGGGATGCGCGGCTCACGGCGCATGGGATCGATGGGGGCCTCGCGGCCGGCGGGATCGATCACGGTGCCGTTGGTGGGATTGATGTCGTAGATGCGCACGGCGGCCTCCTTAGATCTTGGTCAGATAGATGACGGCGTTGTTGCGGGGACGGGTTTCACCTGAGAATCTGGCTGACCAGTTGGCGTTCATCGTGCTCACTCTATAAGTGCGCAGCGTAGTAGAAGCGGCAATGGTGGGATTGTCGCCGTATTCGGGTGGGCGAATAGCGCCACTTGGGAATTCAGCGTCTTGAAATACTGCTTGGATGCCTGATTCTGTTGAACCACCACCGTCCCCAGTAGAGGTCGGCAGACCATGAGCATGATCTTGCAAAGAATCGAGCTGCTGACTTCCTGCTTGCCGACCTGCATCGATACCTCGACCATGATCCCAGCCCCGCTTGAACTCACCGCGGTCATCCGGCAGAAGGAAGGTCGTGCTGCCGTCTCCCGCCCCGAATAACGTGCCCAATGCGGCGAACACGCGCCGGTAGTCTGCGCGGCTGAGCTCGGCGCCGTCGTTCTCGACGTAGCCCTCGGGCAGGGTCTCCGCGCGCCATTCGATAGTTGCGCCCGGGCGCGTTCCATCCCACATCATCCAGATATGCGGCCGATTCCCGGCATTGGTGGGGGCGACGCCCTGGACGGTGCCCACTTGGTCACGGTCGTAAAACTCGTAGAAGACACCGTCGTTGCCGCGTACTACCTCGCCGGTGGTGTAGATCCGCTCGGCGTCGTAGTTGGCGAACTGGTAGCTGGCGGCGGCGATAGCCTGCTCAATCGTGGCCTTCAGTGCCTCGTCGCTAGCATCGGAATATTCCCGCGTCGCCAGCACCACCGCGGGGTCGACCTTGAGGGTGACGGCGCTGGTGTCGCTGACCTCAAGGACGAAGCGCACGGTCTGGGTGCGGCTGGAGCCTTCGGCCAGCACCGGCTTGTATGTCTCGGGGTAGTTGCCGATGCCGATCAGGTCGCCGTCGACGTCATAGATGCCGATCTCGCGGATGGTCCAGCCGCCGACGTCCGGCGGGAGCACCTGCTCGACCACGATCCAGGAGGGGTTGTCGGGGTCGGTCTGGCTGGCGTTGATCGGCGCCCGGCGCACCTCGTTGATCAGGGCCTCGGCGCTGCTGTCCGGAGCGGGCAGGCTGCCGTTGCCGTCGCCGACGGCCAACTCGGTGATCTCGATGGTGCCGCCCAGGGCCACGGCGTTGGCCAGCTTGGCCTGACCGGTGTCGGTGAGCAGCGTGTAGAACTGGGGCATGCGGGGCTCCTCTCGCGTTCAGAGCGGGTAGACGGTGGCGGTGTCGGTGCTGTCGGTGGCGGCGCCCACGTAGAAGGCTCCGACGACCTCGGTTTCCTCGGCGACGAAGGGCAGTACGGCGGTGACGTCGCCGTCGTAGGTGGCGGCGGCGAGGTAGGCGGTGCCGCGGCTCTCGCCGGCGAGATCCAGGCCGGTGACGTGGCGGCTGACGGGCTTGGCGTCGTCGATCAGCCGCTCGAGCTCGGTGTACATGGCCTCGGTGATGCCGGTATCCAGCACGCCGATCCTGAGCGCGAAGGTGCCGGGCGTGCCGGTCGGCTCGGTCTCCCACCACTCCACGACCTCAAGTAGGTAGCCCAGCGGCTCGACCACCCGGCGAAGCGCGCTGATCGTGCCCTTGCGCTGGTGGACGTAGAACGCCGAGGCGATGACGTCGCGCTTGGCGGCCTCGGACCAGGTCGGGTCCCAACGGTCCACCGAGAACGCCCAGGCGAGATAGGGCAGCAGGTGGGCCGGGCAGGTGGCCGGGCGCCAGAGGTCGCGCAGCGGTACGGGCACGCGCTGGATCTCGGCCAGGGCCTCGGCGGCGGCGCGCTCCAGGGGCGAGGCGTTGGGCGGCAGCAGCGGCGTGCGGCTATCAGGCATCGCTGCCTCCGATCGTCACGGTGGTGCCGGTGCAGTGGGCGGCCTGGGTGTCGTCCAGCACGACGTCGGCGGCCGGGGCGGCGAGCTCGACGCGCTGCACGCCTTCGACATGCAGGGCGGCGTGGATGGCCGAGATGCGAATGTCGCGGCCGATGCGGCGCTGGGCGGTGACGTAGGCCGTCAGCGCGGCCTGGGCCGCGGCGAGGATCGGCTCCTGCTCGGGACCTGGGTAGACGTAGAGGGTGGCATCGACGCTGTAGTCGATGATCTCGGCTGACTGCACGGTGAGGCGGTCGCCCACCGGGCGCACGGTTTCGGCGGAGAGCGCGGCGTCGACGATGTCGATCAACTCGGCGCTGGCGGCACCGTTGCCCTCGGTGCTGAGCAGCGTGACCAGGGCCTCGGCCGGCGCCGGGCTGATAGCCGTGGCGTCGGACACGCGGCCGTCGGCGCTGAGGGCGTGGAACTCGTAGGCGGCGCGCGGGCCGGCGACGCTGAGCCCCTCGAACGCCCGCTGGGCGCGCAGGCGCAGGTCGGTGTTGGTTTCAAAGGTGGGCGGCACCGGCGGCGTGGCGTCGGGGTCGCCCGGGTCGATCTCCAGCCGCTCGACCTCGAAGTTGGCGACCAGGTGGTCGAGATCCTCGTCATCGGCGTGGGCGATCATCACCGCGCGGGCAGCCTCGTTGACCCGCTGCCGCCAGACCAGCTCCCGATAGGCGTTCTCCTCGAGCAGGATGGTCAGCGGCTCGCTCTCGAGCTCGAGGGTGGCTTCGACCTCGGCGCGTCGGCTCTCGCCGACCAGGGCGAGCAGAGCGGCCTTGCGCTCGGCGAGCACGGTCTCGAAGTCGAGATCCTCGACGACGTCGGGGGCGGGGAGCTGGGAAAGGTCGATGGTGCCGCTCATGCGATGGGGGCCTCAACGCGGATGGCCTGGCCGTCAGTGGTCTGGCCCTGGATCTCGATCGTGGCGCGGCCGGGCTGGGTGGTGCTGACGGTGCGGTGCACGGCGGTGACGCGCAGGCGCGGCTCCCAGCGCAGCAGCGCCATCACGGTGGCGGCGTAGACCTGGAGCATCAGGGCGTCGGAGAGCGGCCGGTCGATCAGCTCGGGCAGCAGGCTGCCGTACTCGCGGCGCATGACGCGGGTGCCGATCGGCGTGGTGAGGATGTCGCGCACGCTCTGGCGGATGTGCTCGAGGCGCTCCAGGGCGCGGCCGGTGGTGGCGTTCATGCCGGTCATACCGGGCCTCCGCTCTGGCCGCTGCCGGGTACGACGCCGCTGTGCGGATGGTCGTGGCCGACGTTCTTGCCGTTGTGGGTCAGCGAGCCGCCGTCCTGGGCATAGCTACCGGCGCGGGCCATGTCGCCCCGGTGGTCGATGTTGCCCTTCCAGGATGTGCCGCCCGGCGCCTCGATCTCGATGGAGCCGGGCAGCTTGATGCGCAGCACGCTGGCCTGGTGGTCGTACTCGAACAGGCCGCCGTCCGGGAACAGGCGGCGGCAGAGCTCGGGCAGGTCCGCCGGGGCGGGGTGGGCGTCGGAGAACAGCCCGACCAGCACCACGGCGCCGGCGGGATCGCCGCCGGGGGAGAACAGCACCGCCTGCTCGCCGACGGTGGGCGGATTCCAGTCGCGGGTGGTGCCGGCCCGGCACTCTATCCACGGCCGCCAGGCGGTCAGCAGCTCGCCGGACTTCACGCGGACACGCGCGGCGTTGTGGTCTACTTCGGCGATAGTGCCGAGGCGGATCAGGTTATGGATCAGGCGCAGCAGCTCGGCGGCGCTTTGCAGGGGGTGTTGGCTCATGCCGCGATGGTTGCGCGGCGAGGGCCGGGGCTCTAGCGGTGGGGATTGTGAGAGGACGGGGGCACAAAAACGGCGTCAGTCGGCGGTGAGGTGGCGGAGCACCGAGTCCTGGATCAGCTGGCGGTCGGCGTCGCTGATGCCGAGCAGGCGGCGCTCGGTGTAGCTTACCCGCGGGCCGTCTTGATCGACGCGGGCGCGCAGGCCCTCCTGGTGCACCCGGGCGATGTGGGCGACGCGGCCGACGAAGCCGATCTCGGCGCCGTCGGTGGTGCTGCGGGCCTTGAGATACTTGGCGGTGCGGATCTTGGTGAACATCGCGCGCCGGCGGATGGCCCCCTGCTGGGCGCGGTGCTGCGGCTTGCGCGGGGCGTAGGGCGTGCCGTCGGGGTTCTGCTGGGCCTTGATGCGCTCGCGCTGGGAACGGCGCAGGTCCTGGGCGACCTTGCGGGTCAGGGTGCGGCGGGCCTTGCGGTCGAGCTGGGCCAGCATGGGCGTGACCCAGTCCTCGAGGGCCTGTAGGTCATCGTCCATCAGGGAGAGTCCCACTCGCTGGTCGGCTGGTAGTCGTCGTTGCCCGGGGCCTTGGTGAGCAGCTCCCAGTGGGTGGCCGGGCAGGTCTCGATAGGGTAGGCGGGCTGTCGGTGCTCGCTGGTGATGGTGCCGGCCTCGCAGTCGACCAGGGCGACCACGCGCTCGCTGAGCCGCAAGGTGATGGCCAGATCATACGCCTGGTTGCTGAGCAGCTCGGCCTCGAAGCGCACGCCGTCGTCGGGATCGAGGTCGGGTTCGTAGCGCGACAGCCACTGCAGCATTGGGATCATCAGGGTGTCGACGTCGCCGGCGTAGTCGGTGACCACCAGCTGGGCCTCGAAGCGGTACTCGTGGCTGAGGTGCTGGCCGCGCTGGAAGCGGATGCTGCCGTCCTGGACGAACGTCAGCAGCCGCTCGGGGCCGCGCTTCAGTTCCGGCACGGCATCGAGCAGGTGGGCGCGGAGGCTGGCGAGCTTGTTCATTGGGCGTCGATCTCGTCCATCAGGCGGCCGCGGCGGCCGCGCAGGGTGCCGGCGATCTTCTCGCCGGAGCGCCCAGCGATGTAGCCGCCGACGCCGAGCGTCATCAGGTCCCAGAGCTGTTCGGGCAGTGCGAGCTGCAGGCCGACACCGAACATGGCGCCGAGGTAGGGCGCGAGCAGGTAGTTGTTGGCGACGATGGCCACGATCACGGTCATCAGCAGCGGGCGCCAGTTGCGCTGGAGCCAGCTCTCGCCGGTGGCCTCGGCGAGAATGACCTTCATGCGTGCCTGGAGGCCGGCGTCCTGCTGGTCGATCAGCCGGTGGCGCAGCTCGGCCTTGAGTCGGTTGGCCTGGTCCTTGTCGGTGACGGCCTGATCGATGATCTCCATCACCGGGCCGGCGACGGTACCGAGGATGCTCGTGATCAGCTTCATGTGGCGACCTCCTGGTATTTTCCGCGCAATAAGAGATCTCGCTCTGCCGGGGGGTAGAATTTTTCCACCTCGAGAGGGCAAGAACGCTGGCACGTAGGCGCTCGCAGCTCATTGGCCAGGGTCAGCAAGGTGTCGCCATTGGGATCAGCGTTCTCGCTCCTGATGAAGCGGGCTGTGGTGCAGTAATAGCCGCCAGGGACAACCGGGACAGCTTGGTACCAGTCGAACTCATCGAAGAACCAGCGAACCTGCTCCATCGCCGAGACTTGCTCGAGCAGTGCCTGGTCGGTGTGTGTGCCGTATTCGATGACCATGGCGTCCGGCACGCGCCGGCGGATGCGATCAGTCAGCCCCTCTCCGGCCACGATGATTGCAACTCCACCTCGCTTGATGTGCCCGATGGCGGCCTGCTCGAGGTCGTGGGTCTTTCCCACCTGACGGCCGGAGACCTCCAGAAACGTTGGTGTCATGCGGCGACCTCCAGTTGCTGGGCGTGGCGCCGGTAGGCGGCGGCGAGCTTGGTGTCGTAGTCGTTCTTCTCGAACGCGGGGCCGTTGTAGCGGCGGGCGAACTCACGCCAGTCGTGGCGGCGCAGGGCGGTGAGCAGGCTATGGTCGGCCTCGATGAAGCGGGTGAAGGCCTCGAGCTGGCGGCCCTCGGTGGCGGCCATGGCCTCACGCCAGGCGGCGGCCGAGGCGTAGCCCAGCCGCTGCCAGTGCATGCCCATGATCTGGAAGAGGCCCCAGCTGGCCGCCTCGATCGCGCCGTCGCCGGTGGCGGTGCTGTCGTCCAGGGCGGCGGCGGCCTCGAGGCGATCATGCTCGCGTGGGCCGCCGATGTAGCCGCCGGCCTTGTCGTTGACGAGATCCGGCCGTCGCTGCTGGTAGGGCATGGGGGCGACGCCATAGTGGATCAGCCGGCGGCGCATGATGTGGCGCTCGAACAGAATGACCGGCTGCCCGCCGCGCGGACCGCCGAAATGCAGCCCGCTGCCGCGGCTCTCGACCTCGTTGACCGCCATCACCGCGGCCAGCTCGACGCCGAGCCGCTCGGCGGCATGCACCAGGTCGATCTGGCGCAGCCGACGGGGATCGGGTCGGCCGCCGAGGGCCGCGCGGGTCTTGGGGCCGGCCAGGCCGTCGATGACCAGTCCGTGCGCGCGCTGGATGGCACGGACCGCGGCCTCGGTTTCGTCGCCGAACCAGCCGTCCATCTCGAGGGCGTGGCCGGCGCTGACCAGGGCGCGTTGCAGGGCCTCGACGCGGTAGCCGGTGTCGCCGTGTCGCAGAATCATGAGCCGCTCTCCAGTTCGGTGACGCGGGCCTCGAGGCTCGCGATGTCGGACTTGATGTCGCCCAGCTCTCGCTCGGCGTCGCCCTTGCGGTAGTAGAGGTCGCTCCAGTTGCGCAGCTCGCGGCGCAGGCTGGCGAGCTGTTCGCTCTGGTAGGTCAGCCGTTCGCGCAGCACGGCGGTGTTCTCGCCCAGGGTGACGAGCTTGAGGCCGGCCCAGCCGAGCAGGGCGACCAGCAGCAGCTGGATGCCGGTTTGCAGATGCCGCTCGAAGATCGATCGGCTGTTCGAGGCGGTGTCGGATTGGGCCATGAGGTCCTCTAGCTCCAGAGCTGGATGGTGTCGGCGATGGCCGGCTCGGCGGCCTGTTCGTCGGGCAGGGTGACGAGGGTGCCGTGGGGCAGCACCGGGCCGACGTCGGCCAGGCCCGGGTTGAGCGCCAGGGCCTGCTCGGTGACGCCGGCAGTGCGGCCGAGCACCCGCTGGCAGAGCGCGTCGAGGGTCTCGCCCTGGTGGGCGCGCACATCAGGCATCTCAGATCAGCTCCACGGTGGTGTGGTCGCGGCCTTCGATCTCGGCCACGGCCCAGCGGGCGTCGCGGCGGAGGTCGTCGGCCGCCTCGTCCTTGGCCTCGCCGCGCTCGTCGCCGTCCTGGGTGGCAGAAACGTCGCGATAGCGCTCGAGCAGGCTGGCGTGGGCGGTGGCGTAGACGGCGCGGCGGTAGAGCAGGGCGTAGTGGTCGGGCAGGGCCCAGACCGGCGGCGCCACGGCGTCCAGGGTGGCGGCGCCGTCGTCCTGGCGGGCGAGCTGCCAGTCGGCGAGCTGGCGATTGACGTCGGCCATGGCCACCTGCAGCGCCTGCACCAGGCGCGGCACGGTGACGGTGCCGTCCAACCGGGTGGCCTCGCGGAAGTCCGCCGGCTCGATGGCCGGCCAGAAACCGTTGTTGTCGAGGCTGGGCGGATCGTCGGGGGCGGTGCCGGTACCGGCGGCGATCAGGGACATGGCGGCGGCTCTCGCTCAGGTCGGAATAGGAAGGGGGTGGACCGGGATCGACGAGATGGGACCGCAGTCCGCTCTCCCCCGGTGCCCCCTTGGCGTCGGCGTGCGACTCGGTGGCGGCGTCAGGCTCCGTTCTGGGGCGAGCCCTGAGTGCCGGCGTTCTGTTGCTTGAGCTCGCGCTCGAGCTTCTCGATGTCCTTCTTCACCCCGACGCGGTCGTTCAGCTCCAGGGCGCGGCGCAGGTGCTCGAGCGCCTCGGCAGCGTGGCCGCCGCGGGCGCGCTGGGCGTAGCCGAGGGCCTTGTGCAGCTTCGCGCGCACCGGGTCGTGCATGTCGGCGTCGCGGGTCAGCGCCTCGGCGCGGCTGAGGTGCATGGCCAGCTCGGCGGCCTGGTTGGCGGCGGCGGTGCGGGCGTCGTCGGTGTCCTGGACCGGGGCCTCGAGCTGCTTGATGGCCTCCTCGGCGAGCTGCTCGGCGAGGATCGAGGCGGTGTCGCGCTCGAATCTATCGGGGGCGTCCAGGCCGTGGCGCAGGGCGTACTCGGCGATCGCCAGCGCGCCGGCGAGGTCGCCGACGTCGAGCCGCCAGATCATGACGGTCATCACGACGTCGTCCTGGGCGCCGGACCCGGCCTCGAGCACGCCGGCGACGTAGCTCTCGAACTCCGGCAGCAGCTCGCGCTTCTTGGCGATCTTCTGCTCGGTGCTCTTGATGCCCTTGAGGGTGCGCCGGGCCTCCCACAGCGCGGCGGCGTGCAGTTCGTACTGCTCGCCGGTCTGGGGGCGGCCGGGCTCGGCGGTCCCCGCCGCTTTCGCGGCGGTGACGCGCTGGTAGTGCTTGCGGGCTGGGCTGTGCATTCAGGCCTCCTTAGGCGCCGGTCCAGTCGCCGAAGACGATGTTTTCCACCAGGCAGCCGGCACCGAAGTCCTCGACCACGTAGGCGTCGTTGGAAGACTCGTAGTTCTCGACGCGCTTGCGCTTGGGTTCGTCCTTGAGGTAGCGGCGGCGGCTGCCGCGCTGCCAGTAGATGGAGAGGTTCTCCGGCGGGGTGATCAGCAGGCTGCCGCCGGGCATGTAGGGCACCCGGGCCGCCTGCTGGCCGCCCATGCGCTTCTGGCTGATCATCATGTCCAGCACCTGGGCCTCGGTGGGCGTGCCGGCGTGCTCCTGCAGCAGCGGGAAGTACTTGTCGGCCAGCAGCTCGCGGCCGGTGATCGCGCGCAGGGCGGTGGACTCGCGATGCCAGGGGTCGATCATCTCGTTGACCACGTCGTACACCAGGGCATCGAGATTGGCGTAGTCGCCGCCGGGGCCGACGCGCACCTCGCCGGCGGTGCCGCCGCCGGTCATCACGCGGGCCGGCGCGTTGTCGCGGTACTGCTGCAGCCAGCCGACGTTGACGTCCTCGAGCAGCGGGTTGGCGACACGGTCGGTCTCGACGGCGGCACTGGTGCCGTTGAAGCCGATCATGATCCGGTCCAGCGCCTGCTGGTGGATGATCATGTTGCGCACGCGGGCCTGGAAGTCGCGGAACTTGGCCCAGGCGTCCAACTTGCTCCACGGCAGGTAGGTGTCGAACTCGGTGGAGCGGCACTCGTAGCCGTTGGCGTCCAGGGTGCTCAGGTCGCGCGGGGTGCGGTCGTTGGCGGTGGTGTCGGTGCGCCCGGCGATCGGGCCGGACAGGCCGAGGCCGAGTTTCTCGCCCTTGAGCTCGTCGACGCCGATGATGTTGATGCTGGCCAGGAAGGCGCTGGTCTCCTGCATCTTGGTCTCCAGCGTCTGCTGGACGCTGGGGTCGACGGCGAAGGACTCGCCGGCGCTGGGCACGCCCGACAGCTGGGCGACGCGCTCGGCGAAGTTGTTGAAGGCTTGGCGGGTATCGTTGCGCATGGGTGCGGGTGTCCTCAGCAGTCGGTCAGTTCGGCGCCGCCGTTACCACCCAGGGCGGGCGTGCGGTCAGGGGTGTCGGGAGTGCGGTCGAGCTGGGCGTAGAGCTCGTCGAGCTTGGTCTTGGTCGCCTCGTGGGCGGACTTCAGCTCGTTGAAAGACTCGGCCGATGGGCGCTTCTCGAGCTCGGTGACAAGGTCGGCGTGCTTCTGCACGAACAGCTCGAGGGTCTGCTCGAGGTCCTTGCTGAAGGCGGCGAAGCCCTTGGCGGTCTTGGCGTCGTGCTTCTTGAACAACGCCGTGACGCGCTCCATCAGGCTCGGGCCGTTGTCGGCCGGGGGCGTCTCGGTGAAATCCAGCTCGATCTCGACCGCCTCGGTGAAGAGGTTGTCGGGGTGTTGCTTGCGGGCGGCCAGCGGGGAGTTGTCGCCGGCGGAGCGCGAGAACTTGAGCATTTCGGTGCCCAGGCTGGCTGGGGAATCGGTGACTGCCAGGCCCTCGAGGTAGGCCTCGCCGGTGTCGGAGAACGCCGGGTTCACCTCGATGGAGGTGTAGACCTTCTGGCGCTGCTGGTTCATCTCCTTGAGCCGGTCGGTGGGGTCGATGTCGGCGAACAGGGCCAGCTTGCCGTCCTCGACCTCCTGGGCCTCCACGGCGGTGACGTCGCCCAGGGCGGCGAAGGGGCCGTCGTGGAACACGCCGCGCATGTGCTCCATCCACACGCGGGCGCCGTACTTGGCGGGATCGTAGTTGGCGGCCATCTGCTCGATCCATTCGCGCTTGATCTCGCGGCCGTCGGTGGTGGCGCCTTCGGTGGCGACGCGGAACTTGGCCATGGGGGTCCTCGGCTCGGGTGTCTGACGATGGCGTCAGGTTCCGCGCCCCGCGTGATTGCCTCAATCACCGGCGGTTGTGCCGTGCGCCTCCCACAAATGGCCGCTCCTTCGCCCCTTCGGGCGCGCGGGTAGGCTGGCCGCATGACGACATCAGCCCCCGACACCCTCGAATCCCCGCGCCTGACGGCCCGCCATCTCTACTGGCAGGGCTGGCGAGTGGCGCGCATCGCCGAGTTCCTCGACCTCAAGGCGCCGACCGTTCACAGCTGGAAGGAACGCGACGGCTGGGAGGAGGCCACGCCCACCCAGCGCGTCGAGGGCGCGCTCGAGGCGCGCCTGGTGCAGCTAATCGGCAAAGACCGCAAAGAGGGGAAGGACTACAAGGAGATCGACCTGCTGGGCCGCCAGATCGAGCGGCTGGCCCGGGTGCATCGGTACCAGGAGACGGGCAAGGAGGGAGATCTCAATCCGGCCATCGAGCGGCGCAACGCCGGCGAGAAGAAGAAGCCCCGGCGCAACGCCCTGGACGAGGAACAGGTCGAGCAGCTGAAGGCGGCGTTCCTGGAGACCTGCTTCCAGTACCAGCTCGACTGGTACGAGGCCGGCCAGAAGCACCGCATCCGCAATATCCTCAAGAGCCGCCAGATCGGCGCGACCTTCTTCTTCGCCCGCGAGGCGATCGTCGATGCCTTCGAGACGGGGCGTAACAAGATCTTCCTCTCGGCCTCGAAGGCTCAGGCCCACATCTTCCGCAACTACATCGTGCAGTTCGTCAAAGAGACCTGCGACGTCGACCTCAAGGGCGATCCGATCGTGCTCGACAACGGTGCCGAGCTGCACTTCCTGGGCACCAACGCCAAGACGGCCCAGGGCTATCACGGCGACGTCTACCTGGACGAGTACTTCTGGATTCACCGCTTCCAGGAGTTCCGCAAGGTCACGTCGGGCATGGCGATGCACAAGAAGTGGCGCCAGACCTACTTCTCGACGCCCTCGAGCCTGGGCCACGAGGCCTATCCGTTCTGGAGCGGCGAGCTGTTCAACAAGCGGCGCAAGAAGGCCGAGCGGCAGGAGTTCGACGTCAGCCACGCGGCGCTGGCCGGCGGGGCGCTGTGCCCGGACGGCCACTGGCGGCAGATCGTCACCGTCGAGGATGCGATCGCCGGGGGCTGCGATCTGTTCGACCTCGAGCAGCTCAAGCTGGAATACAGCCCCGACGAGTACGCCAACCTGCTGATGTGCCAGTTCGTCGACGACAGCCAGTCGGCGTTTCCGCTCAGCCTGGTGCACCCGTGCATGATCGACGCCTGGGAGATCTGGGACGACTACCGGCCCTACGCGCCGCGCCCGGTGGGCGACCGCGGGGTGTGGATCGGCTACGACCCGACCGGCACCGGCGAAGACGGCGACGGCGCGGGGCTGGTGGTGGTGCTGCCGGCGCGCACCGCTGACGAGAAGCACCGCATCCTGGAACGCCACCGCCTCAAGGGCGAGGACTATGCGGCCCAGGCGGCGTTCATCCGCTCGTTCCAGGACAAGTACCGCATCGAGCACATCGGCATCGACGTCAGCGGCCTGGGCGAGGCGGTGGCCGAGCACGTCGAGAAGTGGTTCCCGACGCTGACCCGCTTCCGCTATGACCCGGCGGTGAAGGGCCGGCTGGTCATGCAGGCCCAGCAGATCATGCGCAAGAGCCGCCTCGAGTTCGATGCCGGCTGGAGCGACATGGCGCAGTCGTTCATGGCCATCAAGCGCGAGCTCACCGCCTCCGGCCGCCAGTACACCTACACCAGCGGGCGCAGCCAGGCGACCGGCCACGCCGATCTGGCCTGGGCCGCCATGCACGCCCTCAGTCACGAACCGATCGACGGCCCCGCCGAGGGGGCCGGCCAGTCCCTCATGGAGATGTACGAATGACCGCCACCGAGAAACCTCGCGTCCGCGTTCCGGCCTACTCGACAAGCGATGGCGGCAGTCCGTCAACCGAATCGCCGGTCGCGTCAACGCCGCCACAGGCCCAGGCGTTCAGTTTCGGCGACCCGGAGCCGGTTACCAGCATGCGCGACGCCTTCTACGAGGGGATCTACCTCTCGGGGGATGAGTGGTTCGAGCCGCCGGTGCCGCTGGAGATCCTGGCCAAGAGCTACCGGGCCACGGCCCACCACGGCTCGGCGCTCCAGGTGAAGCGCAACATCCTGCTGCGCACCTTCAAGCCGCACCCGCTGCTGGGCCGCCGGGCGTTCTCGGCGCTGGCCCTGGATTACCTGGTGTTCGGCAACGGTTACCTCGAGGAGGTGCGCGGGCGGCTGGGCAAGCGGCTGCCGTTCCGCCACCTGGCCGCCAAGTACATGCGCCGCGGGCTGGGGGATCGCTACTGGTGGGCGCCCAACTACCTGGAGCGCACCGAGCTGCCGCGGGGCAGGGTGGTGCACCTGCTCGAGCCGGACATCGACCAGGGCATCTACGGGGTGCCGGACTACATCGGCAGCCTGCAGTCGGCGTGGCTGAACGAGAACGCCACGCTGTTCCGCCGGCGCTACTACCTCAACGGCAGCCATGCCGGGTTCATCATGTACGTCAGCGATCCGGCCCAGGATCAGAAGGACATCGACGCCATGCGCCAGGCGCTCCGGGAGTCGAAGGGAGTGGGCAACTTCAAGAACCTGTTCATGTACTCGCCCAACGGCAAGAAGGACGGGGTGCAGATCATCCCGGTGAGCGAGGTGGCGGCGAAGGACGACTTCTGGAACATCAAGAACATCACCCGCGACGACCAGCTCGCCGGTCACCGCATCCCGCCCCAGATGATGGGCATCATCCCCCAGAACACCGGCGGCTTCGGCGACGTCGAGAAGGCCGCCCGGGTGTTCGTGGCGAACGAACTCGAGCCCCTCCAGGCCACCATGCGCGAGATCAACGAGTGGGCCGGCGAGGAGATCGTGCAGTTCGATCCCTACTCGCTGAGCGACGGCGAGGGGACCGGCCTCGACCCGACGCGCCGATAGCCGCCGACTCGCCAGCCGCCGCCAAGCATCACCATCAGGCCGCCCACCCGGGCGGCCTTTTCGTGCGCCCGTGCGGCCAACCTCGGTTGAGACGCATTTGTGCCTCGTAGTGCGTCTGTTGCGCTGTGCGGCCTTCTGCCGGCCGCTGGATCTCAGGCGATGCGCGACCGGCTCGACCGTCGATCGCGCCACAGGCGGCCACCCAGCCGCCCCTCCACCCCAGCGGCCCACCGCCGCGCGCCATCGACACCCCGCCCCGCCTGCGCGCTAAACGTGCCGGTTTTTATGCACTCATGCACCAAGGCGCCAGGCCGCGCCGTTGTGCGGGTTCGGTGAGGTATGAGAGGGGCTCAGGCTTATGCGGATCTATGCAGTTTTATTCCAACCGCGGGTTACCGCTCATATCCCGTGCGTACAAAACGCATGATGTAGGAATTCAGCCCATGCCCATTCTGAGCCAGCGTTTTCATCTGCTCGACATGGTGCTGGCCACAGCTGGCATATGAGTAGGTGTACATAGCCCCGGTAGAGAACTGCACGCGGATCCGGTCAGCCATGATCTCGAAGAAGCGGACGCCAGAATCTCCGCCAAGGTTTAAGTAGGGCTGCATCTGAATATCCCTCGCTGCTAGCTAATGCATTGATGGGTTATCAAGCTAGCAGTGAAAGACTGGTTTGGGTGGGACAAGAAGAAAAGTGCTGTGACAATTCTGGTACTTAGTGTTGTTCACGCCCGCGGTTGTCAGCCTGCGTTCCAATCCATCATCGGGGCCACGGAGAAGGTGCGGTCAAGATCGGTCATCGGCATCACGGGGTCGTTCGAGAAGCGCGTATTCTACCAGTCATGGCGCGGGGTGCGAGTGCTGTAGGCCAGCGTGAAAGGACTCGGCGACGATGTCGTCCATACTCGATGAGGTGGATGTGTGAAACGGCTACTGAGGGAGGCGTGAATGGGGAGTCATGATCTCGACGAGTCCCGGCGTGAGCTGTTGGCTCGGGTATTGCAGCACGGTGGCGTACTGGCGGCTCCGTTCGGTCACGCCGGTGAGAATTCTCATGAGTCTCGGGACCTGGCCGATATCGCGGCCCTGGAGGAGGCAGGGCATCTCGTGATCCAGCGGGATGACGAGGGCCGGCCGAGCCGGCTCGAGCTGACGCCGAGCGGATATCGCGTCCTGGGGATCGACTAGCCGGGGGCGGGTGAAGGAGGGGGAGACGATGAGCGATCGCAAGATTGAGCTGGAGCGGCTGAGAGACGAGCTGCAGGCGCGTCTGGCCAGCTACCGGCAGCACCGGGAGCGTAGAGCCGGGCCGTTGGACAAGGACATGGAGGATCAGTCTCTGGAAACGCGGGACGACGAGGTGGTGGCATCGCTGGAGGCGGAGGCCGATGACGAGCTGTCCCAGGTCCGTCACGCCCTGGCCAGGATTCGTGAAGGGCGGGGCGAGATCTGCGAAAACTGCGGCGAGGCGATCGATGCGGGTCGCCTGGCGGCGGTGCCCCATGCGACCCTGTGTCGGACGTGTCAGGGCCGCTGATGCGTGAGTCGGACATTTCCGCACAGGGAGGACGGGCATGACGGCATGGCAGCGAGGCGCCTGGGTGGCGAGCCTGGTGCTGGGGTTGGCACTGGGCATGGCCGGCTGTGGTGGCGGTGAGGACGACAAGCCGCCGGCCGATGAGCGGCTGGGTGGCGTGGCGCAGCCCGACACTGACACCGAGGTCGAGGCGGCGGCAGACGAGGCGGCGCCCGAGGTCGAGCCGTTCACGGACGAGGTGAGCGTCGGCATCGATGCGCGGCTGCGCAGCGACCGACGGCTGCTGGTCGAGGGCACCACCAACCTGCCCCGGAGCACGCGGCTGCAGGTGCTGGTCGAGCGCGAGCTTAGCGGCGTGCGCTGGCAGGCGCGGACCGCGGTCGAGGCCGGTGGCGGCTTTGCCGCCGGGCCGTTCGGGCCGGGCAGCGGGCTGCCGGATGGCGGCTATCGCATCACCGTCAACATGCCGGCCGCCTCGGTGCAGCCGCCTGCGGTGCGGGCACGGCTGGGCGAGGACGGCCAGCATCTTCGCGGTCCGCTGGTGCAGGCCTCGCGTCACGGGCTGGGGCAGGTGATCAGCGCCAGTCAGCGCTTCCTGGTCGGCAGCGAGCCGCGGCATACCACCGACCAGGTGAAGGTCATCGAAGTGGAGTAGCGCCCCGGCTCAAGGTGTCTCGAGCCGCCACAGGGCGACGACCTTGCCCAGCAGTCGGCAGTCGGGCGTGTAGGGGGTCGGGGTGGCGTCGTCCTGGCGCTGGAAGGTCAGCTCGCCCTTGGCGTCCTGCTGGACCCGGCGCAGCGCCAGTCGGCCGGCTTCCTCGATCAGGTAGAGGCCCGGCTGGCGGAATATCTCGCTGGGCGCGATGGCGGCCAGGTCGCCCGCGTTCAGGTAGTCGAGCGCCTCGCCGGGGGCCGGTGTCACCAGATGGCAGTCGCCGTCCCAGCGCTGGCCGGGGGTGAGTTCGATGGGCAGCTCGATGCCCTTGGCCTCGGTGCCCTCCCAGGGGGGAGGGCCATCGGCGCGCAGAAACAGCGGTGCTGGCCGGCTGGTGTCGTTGTCGAGCAGCGCGGAGAGCGGGCAGCCGAGGGCGCCGGCCAGCGCGACCAGCCGCTCGTGCCCGATCTGCTTGATGGCCCCGGATTCCCAATAGGAGATGGTGACGTCAGAGACGCCGACTCGGCGGGCCAGGGCGGCCTTGTTGAGGTTGGCCTCCAGGCGGAGCTGTTTGATCCGTGGGCCGAGTGTTTCCATGAACGTCGTCCTGTCTGAGGTCGTCTACGAGATGGGGCATGGTCTGCGATTGCTCGAGACTGTGCAATAGCGAGCATCAACGTTATGACCGCCGTCCCGCCCGAACGTCACCATGCGATGGGTTGGTCATCCCAATCACGGAAACCGCCGGAGTCTGCCGGTGAGCGCCTGCTCAGTACCGTGATCAGATGGTCTGCCACGAAGGCTGGTGTGAATAGCTTGCCTTCGGGTACGCGGCTCTGGAAGGGGGTCGACAGGTCGGTGTCGGTGGTGCCGGGGTGCAGGCAGGTGAGGCAGGCATTGGGATTGAGGCGACGCAGCTCTACCGCGGCGGTCTTCATCAGCATGTTATGGGCGGCCTTGCTGGCACGATAGGCATACCAGCCGCCCAGCCGGTTGTCCTCGATGGAGCCGACCCGGGCCGAGAGGCTGCCGATCAGCACGGTGTGACGCCCCTTGAGCGAGGGGGCCAGGGCCTTGAGCAGCAGGGCCGGGGTGGCGGCGTTGACGTGGAACAGCCGGCTCAGGGCGTCGGCGTCGAGGTCGTCGAGTTTCTTCTCCGGCGCGATGCCGTCGGCGTCGTCATGCAGCATGCCCAGCGCGTTGAGCACCAGGTGCAGCGGCTGGCCGTCGAGGGCGTCGGTCAGCGCGGCCAGGCCGTCCGGGGTGGTCAGGTCCAGGACGTGAGCGGTCAGCCTCGGATCGTCGCGGCTGACCGCTTGCCGGCTGACGACGTGCAGGCGGGCCAGGCGCGGGTCGTCCAGCAGGGCGTCGACCAGGGCCGCGCCGATGCCGCCGGAGGCGCCGGTGACCAGGGCCTGGTAGTCGTCGGGTAGCTGGGGAAGCATGGTGCTCCTCGTTCCGTGGGGTTCAGTGATGGACCATGGGCATCGCCAATGATTCCACGGTGCGGCTGCCGGCGCCACGCGAGGCGCGTATAATGCCCGCCATTCCTCTGGGGCCTTGCGGCGGCGTGGCGTTTCATGACCGGGCCGGCAAGGCGACCAGGATTCCATTCTCCCGACCGGACCAAGGACGACATGACCGTACGTACCCGTATCGCGCCGTCTCCCACCGGCGATCCCCATGTGGGAACCGCCTACATCGCCCTGTTCAACCTGTGCTTCGCCCGTCAGCACGGCGGCGAGTTCATCCTGCGCATCGAGGATACCGACCGGGTGCGCTCGACCGCTGAGTCGGAGCAGATGATCCTCGATTCCCTGCGCTGGCTCGGTCTGGAGTGGGACGAGGGCCCCGATGTGGGCGGCCCGCACGGCCCCTATCGGCAGAGTGAGCGCGGCGACATCTACGCCGAGCATGCGCGCAAGCTGATCGAGTCCGGTCATGCCTTCAAGTGCTACCGCACCAGCGAGGAGCTCGACGAGCTGCGCGAGACGCGCAAGGCCGCCGGCCTGCATCTGGCGCTGAAGCCGGCCGATCTGGCGCTGCCCGAGGAAGAGATCGCCCGCCGCGAGCGCGAGGGCTGGCCTCATGTGGTGCGCATGCACGTGCCGGCCAGCGGCACCTGCGTGGTCGATGACATGCTGCGCGGCACCATCGAGGTCGACTGGGCCCAGGTGGACGCCCAGATCCTGCTCAAGTCCGACGGCATGCCGACCTATCACCTGGCCAACGTGGTCGATGACCACCTGATGGGCATCACCCACGTGCTGCGTGGCGAGGAGTGGATCAACTCCGCGCCCAAGCATCAGCTGCTGTACGAATACTTCGGCTGGCCGATGCCGACGCTGTGCCACATGCCACTGCTGCGCAATCCGGACAAGTCGAAGCTCTCCAAGCGCAAGAACCCGACCTCGATCAACTACTACCGTCGCATGGGCTTCCTGCCCCAGGCGGTGACCAACTATCTCGGCCGCATGGGCTGGTCGATGCCGGACGAGCGCGAGAAGTTCACCCTCGACGAGATGATGAGCCACTTCGACGTGCAGCGGGTCTCGCTGGGCGGGCCGGTGTTCGACCTGCAGAAGCTGAGCTGGCTGAACGGCCTCTACATCCGCGAGGACCTGGACGACGATGCCTTCCTCAAGGCGCTGCGCGACTGGGCCTTCAACGAGGAGTACGTGCGCCAGATCCTGCCGCAGGTGCGGCCGCGGGTGGAGACGCTGTCCGACGTGATGCCGCTGGCCGGCCACTTCTTCTCCGGCGTGCCGGCGATCGAGGAGGGCGACTTCGATGCGGTCAAGCTGGGGCGCGAGGATCTGGTCAAGCTGCTGCAGTTCCTGACCTGGCGCCTCGAGACCGTGCCCGCCTGGCACAAGGAGGCCCTGCTGGCCGAGGTCAAGGCGCTGGCCGCGCACTTCGAGCTCAAGATGAAGGACTTCCTGGCGCCGGTGTTCATCGCCATCACCGGCTCCGTCGCCAGTACCTCCGTGATGGACGCCATGGCGATTCTCGGCTCCGACATGACCCGGGCGCGCCTGCGCCACGCCATCGCGGTGCTGGGTGGCGTCTCGAAGAAGCAGGTCAAGCGCTTCGAGAAGGAGTATCGGGAGCTGTAAGCCATAAGCTGTAAGCTTGAAGAAACCCCGCCAGGCCAAGGCCGAGGCGGGGTTGCCGAGGCCGGGCAGCAACACCGGCGTAGGCCGTGCCCGTCTTCCAGCTTCAGGCTTACAGCTTAAAGCTCTCGTGCGAAGCGCGAGGGGTTGACGAAGGCGAAGGGAATCAGTACTATGCGCCTCGTCTTCACGACATGTGGGGCCTTAGCTCAGCTGGGAGAGCGCAACACTGGCAGTGTTGAGGTCAGCGGTTCGATCCCGCTAGGCTCCACCAATCACGTCATCGAAGATGATGCGTCCCATTCGTCTAGTGGTCCAGGACACCGCCCTTTCACGGCGGTAACAGGGGTTCGAACCCCCTATGGGACGCCACTCCAATCTCTATCTCCCCGGACGCCATGAGCGTCTTTTTTTGTCTCCGTCCGAGGCGCTTTATGGCGCTGGTTCGCGCGAGAGTCATGCTTTCTTCCTACATAAAGGCCCTGTAAGGCCTTGACTTGTCCACTTGAGCGGTTCCTGTCGTAACATTGTTCACAGGATCGCCTCGTAGGCCCGTGGTTATGGGCTTGGCAGATTAGTTCTTATAAATCAAAGGGTTGGGTTCGGTCAAAAATTGACCAATCTGAGCGCGACCCGCTATCCATGGCGATTCTGGGCGATTCCTCAAGGGTTTTGAACAGGTTTATCCACAGAATGTGTGGAAAACGCTGCGAAACGGCGTCAGTGCCATGACAGCGGTGGAGAAGCGGGGCTCGCGCTCTGCTTGGCCGTCTCCGCGCTAGGCCGTGAGCGGGGCAGGGCGGTGCTGGTGACGTCGCCCATGACGGATGTCGCTGGGGTGTCGGAATGGCCCGGAGAGGGCGTCGACGCGAGGCGCCGGTGTTCAGGGTGGGGGCAGGCGTTGGCGTCTCCAGTGGCGCTTCTGAGGCGGCTGGGGGAGTGAGGAGCTGTAGCGTGGCGGGGCCGAACAAGTGGTTGTGATCCTCGATCGGCGCCGGCCGGCGTCGAGCATGGAGAGGGCTGTCCGCCGGGGAGGGTGATCTCGGGTCAGAAACGCAAGAAGGCCGCCCTGAGGGGCGGCCTTCGTTGTCAGGGCGAGTCGTTCGCCGATTACTTGGCGGGGTAGTCGCGCTGGGTGTGGCCGGTGTAGAGCTGGCGGGGACGGCTGATCTTGTAGCTGTCGCTGAGCATCTCGTGCCAGTGGGAGATCCAGCCGATGGTGCGGGACACCGCGAAGATCACGGTGAACATGTTGGTCGGGATGCCCATGGCCTTGAGAATGATGCCGGAGTAGAAGTCGACGTTCGGGTAGAGCTTGCGCTCGACGAAGTACTCGTCCTCCAGGGCGATCTGCTCGAGGCGCTTGGCGATCTTGAGCTGCGGGTCGTCGGCCTTGCCGAGCTGGGCCAGGACCTCGTCGCAGGTTTCCTTCATGACCTTGGCGCGCGGGTCGAAGTTGCGGTATACGCGGTGGCCGAAGCCCATCAGCTTGAACGGATCGTTCTTGTCCTTGGCCTTGTCGATGAAGCGCTGGATGTTCTCTTCGGAGTCGTCGCCGATCTCGTCGAGCATGTTCAGCACGGCCTCGTTGGCGCCGCCGTGGGCCGGGCCCCATAGGGCGGCGATGCCGGCGCTGATGCAGGCGAACGGGTTGGCGCCGGTGGAGCCGGCCAGGCGCACCGTGGAGGTGGAGGCGTTCTGCTCGTGGTCGGCGTGGAGCATGAAGATGCGATCCATCGCCTTGGCGAATACCGGGTTGATCTCGTAGTTCTCGCACGGATTGCTGAACATCATGTAGAGGAAGTTCTCTGCATAGTTCAGGTCATTGCGCGGATAGACGAACGGCTGGCCCACGTTGTACTTGTGGGACATGGCCGCGATGGTTGGCATCTTGGCGATCAGGCGGATGGCGCTGATCTCGCGGTCTTCCTGCTTGGTGATGTCCAGGTGGTCGTGGTAGAAGGCCGCCAGGCCGCCGACCACGCCGCAAAGGATCGACATCGGGTGGGCGTCGCGACGGAAGCCCTTGAAGAAGTTGGCCAGCTGCTCGTGGACCATGGTGTGATGGGTGATGCGGCCGGCAAATTCGTCATACTGGGCCTTGTCGGGCAGCTCGCCGAACAGCAGCAGATAGCACAGTTCGACGAAGTCGGACTGCTTGGCCAGCTGGTCGATGGGGTAGCCGCGATGCAGCAGCACGCCCTGGCCGCCATCGATGTAGGTGATGGCGGACTGGCAAGAGGAGGTCGCCATGAAGCCGGGATCGTAGGTGAACAGGCCCTCGGCACCCAGGCCGCGAACGTCGATGACATCTGGCCCCGCAGCCCCCGAGTAGACCGGCAGCTCGATCGATTTCTCCAGGCCTTCTACCGTCAGCGTTGCTTTCCTGTCAGCCATAACTGGCCTCCTCTCGAGTTCATGGTGGCGCGATAAGTCGTGATTTCGCGGAACTTGCCTGCGAAAAGGTTCGCCCACTATAGAAGCGTCTTTTCGATTGTCAATTCATCCATCGATGTTGGTGTGCTGTATTGGAGTGGATTTATGTATAATCCTTGTCGCACATATGGTGCTTTGCACCATGGTGGTGCCATACGCCGCCTGGCAAGCACATGAGACTGGGAAAGCGCCGAGAGGTGGAATTTTTTACGCCAATCGTGGGCTGCCACCATGGTCTAGTTGGCAAGCTAGTGATTTGTCATCGATGCAGGCATGGCCCTATAATCCTGTCCCGCGACTGGCAGGAACAGGGAGATCGTGACCCGCAAGGCATGATCGTTCTCCTTCCCGAAACCACCGCCCGTGTCGGGCTCTCCTCGAGTGCCCAGTGACGGGCCAAGAGAGTGTGTAGAGAGCCGTGAATAGCAAACGACCCGTAAATCTGGATCTGTCCACGATACAGTTCCCCCTCCCCGCCCTGACGTCGATCGCTCACCGCATCACCGGCGTCATTCTCTTCATCGGCCTGATCTTCGGCTTCTGGGCACTGGATGCTTCCTTGTCGTCCCCCGAAGGCTTCGCTGCCGTCAGCGATGCGCTGGCTCACAACATCCTGGCCAAGCTGATCGCCTGGGGGCTGCTGTCTGCCCTGGCGTTCCACTTCGTGGCCGGCGTGAAGCACCTGCTGATGGACGTCGACATCGGTGTGACCCTCGAAGGTGGCGTCAAGAAGGCGCAGATCACCGTCGTGGCAAGCGCGGTCCTGATCATTCTGGCTGGAGTCTGGGTATGGTAACCAACATCACGAACTTCGGACGCAGCGGGCTGTCCGATTGGCTCGTTCAGCGCGTCTCGGCCGTTATTCTGGCCCTCTACACACTCTTCATCGTCGGCTACCTGCTGGTCCATCCCGGTCTCGACTACGCGACCTGGAGCGGGCTCTTCGGCCACACCTGGATGCGAATCTTCTCGCTGCTGGCCTTCGTGTCCCTGTCCGCCCACGCCTGGGTGGGGCTGTGGACCGTGACCACCGACTATCTCAAGCCGACCGGCATCCGCATTGCCGTCCAGACCGTCATCATCCTGGCCATCTTCGTGTTCCTGGTCTGGGGTATTCAAGTTCTGTGGGGAGCCTGATCCATGTCCAACATGCGTAGCCTGACCTTCGACGCCATCATCATCGGCGGTGGCGGTTCCGGCCTGCGGGCCGCCCTCGAGCTGGCCAAGTCCGGCAAGAAGACCGCCGTGCTGTCCAAGGTCTTCCCGACTCGCTCGCACACCGTGTCCGCCCAGGGCGGCATCACCTGTGCCATCGCTTCCGCCGACCCCAACGACGACTGGCGCTGGCACATGTACGACACCGTCAAGGGCGGCGACTACATCGCCGACCAGGACGCCGCCGAGTACATGTGCTCCGAAGGTCCGAAGGCGGTCTTCGAGCTCGAGCACATGGGTCTGCCGTTCTCCCGCTTCGACAACGGTCGCATCTATCAGCGCCCGTTCGGCGGCCAGTCCAAGAACTTCGGTGAAGGCGGTCAGGCGGCCCGTACCTGCGCCGCGGCGGACCGTACCGGCCATGCCCTGCTGCATACCCTTTACCAGAACAACCTGAAGAACAATACCACCTTCCTCAACGAGTGGTACGCCGTCGACTTGGTCAAGAACGCCAACGGCGACGTCGTCGGTTGCATCGCCATGGACATCGAGTCCGGTGAAGTGGTGCACATCAAGTCCAAGGCCACCGTGCTGGCCACCGGTGGTTCCGGCCGCATCTATGCCTCCACCACCAACGCCCTGATCAACACCGGCGACGGCATTGGCATGGCGCTGCGCGCCGGCTTCCCGATGCAGGACATGGAGATGTGGCAGTTCCACCCGACCGGCATCTACGGCGCCGGTACCCTGGTGACCGAGGGTTGCCGCGGCGAGGGTGGCTACCTGGTCAACAAGGACGGCGAGCGCTTCATGGAGCGCTACGCGCCCAACGCCAAGGACCTGGCCGGCCGTGACGTGGTCGCGCGTTCCATGGTCATGGAGATCCTCGAGGGTCGTGGCTGCGGCGAGAACGGCGATCACGTCTACCTCAAGCTCGACCACCTTGGCGAGGAAGTCCTCGGCAAGCGTCTGCCGGGCATCGTCGAGCTGTCCAAGACCTTCGCCCACGTGGATCCGGCCAAGGAGCCGATCCCGGTGGTGCCGACCTGCCATTACATGATGGGCGGCGTGCCGACCAACGTGCACGGCCAGGCGATCATGCAGGACGGCGACGGCAACGATCAGATCGTCAACGGCCTCTACGCCGTCGGCGAGGCGGCCTGCGTGTCGGTCCACGGCGCCAACCGCCTGGGCGGCAACTCGCTGCTCGACCTGGTGGTGTTCGGTCGCGCGGCCGGCATGTTCATCGAGAGCGCGCTCAACGAGGGCATCGAGTACCTGGCGGCCAGCGAGTCCGACGTCGAGTCGGCCATGACGCGCATCAACCGCTGGAACGAGTCCGAAAGCGGCGAGACCGTCCCCGAGCTCAAGCGTGCACTGCAGGACATCATGCAGAACGCCTTCGGCGTCTTCCGTCAGGAAGAGAATATGCAGAAGGGCGTCCAGCAGCTGGCCGAGCTGCGTGAGCGCATCAACAACGCTTACCTGCCGGACAAGTCCAACACCTTCAACACCGCCCGGGTCGAGGCGCTCGAGCTCGACAACCTGATGGAGGTCGCCGAGGCCACCGCCATCGCGGCCCTCGAGCGCAAGGAGAGCCGTGGTGCCCACTCACGCTACGACTACCCGGATCGCGACGACGTCAACTGGCTGAAGCACTCCATGTATTTCCCGGCCGAGAAGCGCCTGGGGCAGCGTGATGTGAACTTCGCGCCCAAGACCGTCGATATGTTCGAACCGAAAGTCCGTACCTACTGAGGGGAGTCACGATGTCCACGCTTCAGGTATCCCTGTACCGCTACAATCCCGAGACGGACTCCGCCCCCTACATGGAGGAGTTCCAGGTCGACACCCAGGGCCGCGACCTGATGGTGCTCGACGTCCTGCACCTGGTGAAGGAGCAGGACAACGGCCTGGCCTATCGTCGCAGCTGCCGCGAGGGTGTGTGCGGCTCCGACGGCATGAACATGAACGGCAAGAACGGCCTGGCCTGCATCACGCCGCTGTCCGACGTAGTCAAGAAGGGCAAGCTGACCCTGCGTCCGCTGCCCGGCCTGCCGGTCATCCGTGACCTGGTGGTCGACATGGGGCTGTTCTACCAGCAGTACGAGCGCATCCAGCCGTACCTGCAGAACGATACCCCGGCGCCGGCCATCGAGCGTCTGCAGTCGCCGGAGGACCGCGACAAGCTCGACGGCCTCTACGAGTGCATCCTGTGCGCCTGCTGCTCGACCTCCTGCCCGTCGTTCTGGTGGAACCCGGACAAGTTCGTCGGTCCGGCCGGTCTGCTGCAGGCCTATCGCTTCCTCGCCGACTCCCGCGACGAGGCGACACGCGAGCGTCTGGAAGGCCTTCAGGACCCGTTCAGCGTGTTCCGCTGCCGCGGCATCATGAACTGTGTGGCGGTGTGTCCGAAGGGGCTCAATCCCACGCGCGCGATCGGCAAGATTCGCGAGATGCTGCTGGCGGATGCCACTTAAATCGTGGGCCGGGGCTTGTTATCATACGTTTCAGGCTGCGACGTGCTGTCGCAGTCTGGCCCCCGGTGAGACGTCCGAAGCCGGTGCCTCGTGCACCGGCTTCTGAGCATAGAAAAACAGGTGACCGCCCCGCCGGCTGGCTACCTAACTGATGTCGCCACGGGTGAGCCGTGACGGCCGACACCACCCCATCAGTGCAGGGTGACCGAGAGATGCAACAAGGCATAATGGAGTTGATGTGGCGCTCCTCCCATGTCAGTGGCAGCAATGTCCACTACGTGGAAGCGCTCTACGAGCAGTACCTCGATGACCCCTCTGCCGTTCCCGACGAATGGCGTCAGTACTTCGATCAACTGCCGAGACCCGATGGCAGCGCCACTCAAGACGTTCCGCTTGCCCCTACCCGCGAACAGTTCTACCAGCTAGGCCGCCAGCGCCGCACCGCCCAGACCGCGTCCGCCGCTTCCGAGAGCGACGAGAACCGCAAGCAGGTCAAGGTGCTGCAGCTGATCAACGCCTATCGCTTCCGCGGACACCAGAAGGCTGATATCGATCCCCTCGATCTGCGTAGCCCGACCCCGGTGCCCGACCTGGATCTGTCCTTCCACCAGCTCTCCAAGGCCGACCTGGATACCGAATTCCAGACCGGCTCTCTGTTCATGGGCGCCGACAAGGCACCGCTGAAGCAGATCGTCGAGGCGCTGGAGCAGACCTACTGCCGCAGCATCGGCTGCGAGTTCATGCACATCGTCGACACCGAAGAGAAGCGCTGGCTCCAGCAGCGTTTCGAGTCGGTGCGCTCGGCGCCGACGTTCAGCGAAGACGTCCGCAAGCATGTCTTCGAGCGGCTCACCGCCGCCGAGGGTCTCGAGAGCTATCTGGCCTCCAAGTACCCGGGCACCAAGCGCTTCGGCCTGGAGGGCGGCGAGTCCTTCATCCCGATGATGGACGAGCTGATCCAGCGCGCTGGCGGCTATGGTACAAAGGAAGTCGTGATCGGCATGGCCCACCGCGGCCGTCTCAACGTGCTGGTCAACATCCTGGGCAAGAACCCGTCCGAGCTGATCGACGAGTTCGACGGCAAGAAGCTGGTCGAGCGCGGCTCCGGTGACGTGAAGTATCACCAGGGCTTCAGTTCCAACGTCATGACCCCGGGCGGCGAAGTCCACCTGGCCATGTCGTTCAACCCTTCCCACCTGGAGATCGTCGCGCCGGTGGTCGAGGGATCGGTGCGGGCCCGCCAGGACCGTCGCAACGACACCGACGGCGGCAAGGTGCTGCCGATCAACGTCCATGGCGACGCGGCCTTCGCCGGCCAGGGCGTGGTCATGGAGACGTTCCAGATGTCCCAGACCCGCGCCTACCGGACCGGCGGCACGGTGCACATCGTGATCAACAACCAGGTGGGCTTCACCACGTCCCACCCGGAAGACTCGCGCTCCACCGAGTACTGCACCGACATCGCCAAGATGGTTCAGGCGCCGATCTTCCACGTCAACGGCGACGATCCGGACGCCGTGCTGCACGCCACCCAGGTGGCACTGGACTACCGCCAGCAGTTCAAGAAGGACGTGGTCATCGACCTGGTGTGCTACCGTCGCCGCGGCCACAACGAGGCCGACGAGCCGTCCGGCACCCAGCCGATGATGTACAGCAAGATCAAGAATCATCCGTCCTCGCGCGCGCTGTACGCCGAGCGCCTGGTGAAGGAGGGGCTGTACTCCGAGGATGAGGCCAAGGCCACCATGGAAGGTTATCGCGACGACCTGGTCGCCGGTAACCACGTGGCCAACGCCCTGGTGCAGAAGCCGAACACCGCGCTGTTCGTCGACTGGAAGCCCTATCTCGGTCACGAGTGGAGCGGCCACACCGACACCAGCTTCGACATGAAGCGCCTGCAGCACCTGGCGGCGCGCATGTGCGAGGTGCCGGACGGCGTCAGCGTGCAGCGCCAGGTCGCCAAGATCTACGACGACCGCCGCAAGATGCAGGCCGGCGGCATGGCCTGCAACTGGGGCTTCGCCGAGACCCTGGCCTATGCCACGCTGCTCGACCAGGGCCACCCGATTCGCCTGACCGGTCAGGACGTGGGTCGTGGCACCTTCTCCCACCGCCACGCGGTGGTGCACAACCAGAAGGACGGCAGCACCTTCGTGCCGCTGCAGCATCTGAGCGATGGCCAGCCGCGCTTCACCATCCACGACTCCTTCCTGTCGGAAGAAGCCGTGCTGGCGTTCGAGTACGGCTACTCCACCACGGCGCCCAACGACCTGGTGATCTGGGAAGCGCAGTTCGGCGACTTCTTCAACGGTGCCCAGGTGGTGGTCGACCAGTTCATCTCCTCCGGCGAGACCAAGTGGGAGCGGCTGTGCGGCCTGACCATGCTGCTGCCGCATGGCTACGAGGGGCAGGGGCCCGAGCACTCCTCCGCGCGCCTGGAGCGTTTCCTGCAGCTGTGCGCCGAGCACAACATGCAGGTCTGCGTGCCGACCACGCCGGCGCAGATCTTCCACCTGCTGCGTCGCCAGGTGATCCGCAAGCTGCGCAAGCCGCTGGTGGTGATGTCGCCGAAGAGCCTGCTGCGCCACAAGGATGCCACCTCCAGCCTCGACGAGCTGGCCAACGGCAGCTTCCAGATGGTGATTCCCGACCAGGGCAAGCGCGACGCCGACAAGGTCGAGCGCATCATCCTGTGTGCCGGCAAGGTCTACTACGATCTGGCCAACTGGCGCGAGGAGAACGCCCGCGACGACGTGGCCATCCTGCGTCTCGAGCAGCTCTACCCGTTCCCCGAAGCCGAGCTCTTCGAGGCGATCCAGGCCTACACCAACGCCAGCGAGATGGTGTGGTGCCAGGAGGAGCCGCTCAACCAGGGCGCCTGGTACCCCAGTCAGCACCACATGCGCAGCGTGGCGGAGCAGCTCAAGACGGGCCTGGGCGGCAAGCTCAAGTTCGCCGGCCGCCCGGCATCGGCCGCCCCCGCGGCGGGCTACATGTCCGTGCACACCGAACAGCAGCGCAAGCTGGTGGAAGACGCCTTCAACCTCTAAGGCAGCCCACCGGGACGAGAGAGAACACACAAGGGAAACGACATGGCTACCGAGATCAAGGCACCCACCTTTCCGGAATCCGTTGCCGAAGGCAGCGTGGCCGCCTGGCACAAGAAGCCGGGTGACAGCGTCGAGCGTGACGAGCTGATCGTCGAGATCGAGACCGACAAGGTGGTGCTCGAGGTCGTGGCACCCGAGGCCGGTACCCTGGCCGAGGTGCTGGCGGAGGAAGGCGATACCGTGCAGTCCGAGCAGGTGCTCGGCCGCATCGGCGAAGGCGCGGCCAGCGGCGGCGACAAGGCCGAGGCCGCCAGCGAGGAGAAGAGCGAAGCCAAGCCGGAGGCCGCCCCGGCCGCCGGCGGCGAGGCGCACGAGGTGAAGGCTCCGACCTTCCCCGAGTCCGTCCAGGAAGGCACCGTCGCCAGCTGGAACAAGCAGGTCGGCGAAGCCGTCAAGCGTGACGAGGTGCTGGCCGAGATCGAGACCGACAAGGTCGTGCTCGAGGTGGTCGCGCCGGCCGACGGCGCCCTGTCCGAGATCAAGGCCGAGGAAGGCAGCCAGGTGGCCTCCGAAGAGGTGCTGGCGATCTTCACCGAAGGCGCCGGCGGCGATGCCGCTCCGGCCGCCGGTGAAGGCAAGGCCGCGGCCTCCGCCGACGACGGCGCCAGCGACGAGAAGGTCGGCGACAAGATCCTCGCCCCGGCCGCGCGCAAGCTGGTCGCCGAGCACGACCTCGACGTCGGCAAGCTCGAAGGCACCGGCAAGGGCGGTCGCGTCCTCAAGGAAGACGTGCAGAAGGCGATCAAGGACGGCAGCGCCAAGAAGACCGCCAAGTCCACCCAGCCGGCCGGCGCCAAGGCTGCCGCGGCACCGGCCCCGGCCGTCGAGGGCGAGCGTCCCGAGAAGCGCGTGCCGATGACCCGTCTGCGCAAGACCATCGCCAAGCGTCTGGTCGAGGCCCAGCAGACCGCCGCCATGCTGACCACCTACAACGAGGTGGACATGGGCGCGGTCATGGACCTGCGCGCGCAGTACAAGGACACCTTCCTCAAGGCCCACGACACCAAGCTCGGCTTCATGGGCTTCTTCGTCAAGGCGGCCTCCGAGGCGCTCAAGCGCTTCCCGGACGTCAACGCCTCCATCGACGGCGACGATATCGTCTACCACGGTTACCAGGACATCGGCGTGGCCGTGTCCACCGACCGTGGCCTGGTCGTGCCGGTGCTGCGCGATACCGACAGCATGAAGATCGCCGATGTCGAGAAGGGCATCGTCGACTTCGGCAAGCGTGCCCGTGACGGCAAGCTCGGCATCGACGAGATGCAGGGCGGTACCTTCACCATCACCAACGGCGGCATCTTCGGCTCGCTGATGTCCACGCCGATCCTCAATCCGCCGCAGACCGCGATCCTGGGCATGCACAAGATCCAGGAGCGTCCGATGGCGGTGAACGGCAAGGTCGAGATTCGCCCGATGATGTACCTGGCGCTGTCATACGATCACCGCATGATCGACGGCAAGGACGCGGTGCAGTTCCTGGTGACCATCAAGGAGCTGCTCGAGGACCCGGCCCGTCTGCTGCTGGATGTCTGATCCGCGCCGGTTAACGAGCACAGCGAAACATAACGCAAGGAGCCAACATGGCCGACAAGTTTGATGTCATCGTCATCGGCGCGGGCCCCGGCGGCTACGTGGCCGCCATCCGTGCCGCCCAGATGGGCCTGAAGACCGCCTGTGTCGAGAAGTGGATCGGCAAGGAAGGCAATGTCGTGCACGGCGGGACCTGCCTGAACGTCGGTTGCATCCCGTCCAAGGCGCTGCTGGAGGCCTCCCACAAGTTCGTCGAGGCGCAGCACGACTTCGACGACATGGGCATCGAGGCGGGTGACGTCACCATGGACGTCAAGAAGATGATGGCCCGCAAGGACAAGATCGTTAAGAACCTGACCGGCGGCATCGCCGGCCTGTTCAAGGCCAACGGCGTCACCGCGCTGGAGGGCACCGGCAAGGTGACCGGCAGCAAGCAGGTCGAGGTCACCGACAAGGACGGCAACGCCGCCACCTACGAGGCGGACAACATCGTGGTCGCCGCCGGCTCCGTGCCGGTCGAGATCCCGCCGACCCCGCTGACCGAAGGCCTGATCGTCGACTCCACCGGCGCGCTGGAATTCCAGCAAACGCCGAAGCGTCTGGGCGTCATCGGCGCCGGCGTCATCGGCCTGGAGCTCGGCAGCGTGTGGAACCGTCTGGGCTCGGAAGTCACCGTCCTCGAGGCCATGGACGACTTCCTGCCGATGGTCGACGGCGCCATCGCCAAGGAAACCCAGAAACTGCTCAAGAAGCAGGGCCTGGACATCAAGCTGGGCGCCCGCGTCACCGGCTCCGAGGTCAAGGGCGACGAGGTCGTGGTCAAGTACTCCGACGCCAAGGGCGAGCAGGAGATCACCTTCGACAAGCTGATCGTCTGCGTCGGCCGCAAGCCGTACACCAAGGGCGTGATCGGTGAGGGCGTGGGCGTCGAGCTCGACGAGCGCGGCTTCATCCACGTCGACGACCAGTGCCGCACCAGCGTGCCGGGCGTCTACGCCATCGGCGACTGCGTGCGTGGCCCGATGCTGGCCCACAAGGCCTCCGAAGAGGGCGTGATGGTCGCGGACATCATCGCCGGTCACAAGGCCGAGATGAACTACGACGCCATTCCCAGCGTGATCTACACCTTCCCCGAGGTGGCCTGGGTCGGCATGACCGAGCAGGACGCCAAGGCGGCCGGCATCGAGGTCAAGACCGGCGCCTTCCCGTTCGCCGCCAGCGGTCGCGCCATGGCCAACAATGCCACCGAGGGTCAGGCCAAGGTGATCGCCGACGCCGAGACCGATCGTATCCTGGGCCTGCACATCGTCGGCCAGCACGCCGGCGAGATGATCGCCCAGGGCGTCATCGCCATGGAATTCGGCTCCAGCGCCGAGGATCTGGCGCTGTCCTGCTATGCGCACCCGACCATGTCCGAGGCCGTCCACGAGGCAGCCCTGGCCGTGGAAGGTCACGCCATCCACATGGCGAACCGCAAGAAGCGCAAGTAAGACAACAAGAGCGCCGCCTTCGGGCGGCGCGTCCCTTCCGGCCATGCATCGGAGGGGAGCGGTGGTAGCCGCCGCGCTGCGCCGAGCCGGCGCCCGGGCGACTACCGTTCGAGTCACATGCAACCAATGGCATGAATCGATGAACCTTCACGAGTATCAGAGCAAACAGCTGTTTGCCGACTATGGTCTGCCCGTCTCCAAGGGCTTTGCCGTCGACACCCCCGAGGAAGCGGCGGAAGCCTGCAAGAAGATCGGCGGTGAGATGTGGGTCGTCAAGGCCCAGGTCCACGCCGGTGGCCGCGGCAAGGCCGGCGGCGTCAAGCTGGTCAAGAGCGCCGACGAGGCCAAGGCCTTCGCCGAGCAGTGGCTGGGCAAGAACCTGGTGACCTTCCAGACCGACGAGCACGGTCAGCCGGTCGCCAAGATCCTGGTCGAGAACTGCACCGACATCGCCAGCGAGCTCTATCTCGGTGCCGTGGTCGATCGCGCCACCCGCCGCGTGGTCTTCATGGCTTCCACCGAGGGCGGCGTCGAGATCGAGAAGGTCGCCGAGGAAACTCCGGAGAAGATCCTCAAGGCCGAGATCGATCCGCTGGTCGGTGCCCAGCCGTACCAGGCCCGTGAGCTGGCCTTCCAGCTGGGCCTCGAAGGCGCACAGGTCAAGCAGTTCACCAAGATCTTCCTGGGCCTGTCCAAGCTGTTCCACGACAAGGATCTGGCGCTGCTCGAGATCAACCCGCTGGTGATCACCGAGGAAGGCAACCTGCACTGCCTCGACGCCAAGATCAACCTGGACGGCAACGCCCTGTACCGTCACCCGGACCTGCAGGCCATGCGCGATCCCTCCCAGGAGGATTCCCGCGAGGCCGAGGCCGCGGCATGGGACCTGAACTACGTGGCCCTGGACGGCAACATCGGCTGCATGGTCAACGGCGCCGGCCTGGCCATGGGTACCATGGACATCGTCAACCTGAACGGCGGCAGCCCGGCCAACTTCCTTGACGTCGGCGGCGGCGCCACCAAGGAGCGCGTGGCGGAAGCGTTCAAGATCATCCTGTCCGACGACAACGTCAAGGCCGTGCTGGTCAACATCTTCGGCGGCATCGTGCGCTGCGACATGATCGCCGAGGGCATCATCGGTGCCGTCGAGCAGGTGGGCGTCAACGTGCCGGTCGTGGTGCGTCTGGAAGGTAACAACGCCGAGCTGGGTGCCGAGAAGCTGGCCTCCAGCGGTCTGAACATCATCGCTGCCAAGAGCCTCACCGACGCGGCTCAGCAGGTCGTCAAGGCAGCGGAGGGCAAGTAATGAGCATCCTGATCGACAAGAACACCAAGGTCATCTGCCAGGGCTTCACCGGCGGCCAGGGGACCTTCCACTCCGAGCAGGCGATCGCCTACGGCACCCAGATGGTCGGCGGCGTGACCCCGGGCAAGGGCGGCCAGGAGCACCTGGGCCTGCCGGTGTTCAACACCGTCAAGGAAGCGGTCGAGCAGACCGGCGCCGAGGCCAGCGTGATCTACGTGCCGGCCGCCTTCTGCAAGGACTCCATCCTCGAGGCCGCCAACGCCGGCATCAAGCTGATCGTCTGCATCACCGAAGGCATCCCCACCCTCGACATGCTCGACGTCAAGGTCAAGTGCGATGAGCTGGGCGTGCGCCTGATCGGCCCTAACTGCCCCGGCGTGATCACCCCGGGCGAGAGCAAGATCGGCATCATGCCGGGCCACATCCACAAGCCGGGCAAGGTCGGTATCGTGTCGCGCTCCGGCACCCTGACCTATGAGGCGGTCAAGCAGACCACCGACCACGGCTTTGGCCAGTCCACCTGCGTGGGCATCGGCGGCGACCCGATCCCGGGCTCCACCTTCATCGACATCCTCGAGAAGTTCGAGAAGGATCCGGCCACCGAAGCCATCGTGATGATCGGTGAGATCGGCGGCACCGCCGAGGAAGAGGCGGCCGCCTACATCAAGGAGCACGTCTCCAAGCCGGTGGTGTCCTACATCGCCGGCGTCACCGCCCCTCCCGGCAAGCGCATGGGCCACGCCGGCGCCATCATCGCCGGCGGCAAGGGCACTGCGGACGAGAAGTTCGGCGCCCTCGAGGCGGCGGGCGTCAAGACCGTGCGCTCCCTGGCCGAGATCGGCGACGCGCTGAAGGAAGCCACCGGCTGGTAAGCCGCTGCCTTCGCGACGCGATGCGCAAAGGGCACCCTTCGGGGTGCCCTTTTTCGTGATCGCGGCGAGTGGCTGGGTGAGGGGCTCAGCTCGCTCGGCGGGTGCGGTCGCGCCCCTCGCCCTTGGCGCTCAGCAGTGCCTGGTCGGCGCGGCGGATGGTGTCCTGGTAGGCTTCGGCGGGGCGGTGCTCGGCGACGCCGATGCTGGCGGTCACGGTGGTCGGGCGGTGCGCGTCGTCCAGTGCCAGGTCGAGATGGCGGAGCCGCTCGCCGAGCCGGACGAGCAGCGATTCGGCCTGGTCGAGGCGGGTGTCCGGCAGCACCACAAGAAACTCCTCGCCGCCCCAGCGGCCGCAGAGATCGTCACCGCGCAGCGTGTTCGTCAGTGCGCCGGCCAGGGCGACCAGCGCCCGGTCGCCGGCCGCATGACCATAGCGGTCGTTGATGCCCTTGAAATGATCGATGTCGATTATCGCCAGGCTCAGGGGACGGTCATGCCGGATAGCGCGCGAGACCAGCGTCACCAGCTGCTCGTCGAGACGGCGGCGGTTGAAAAGTCCGGTCAGCGGGTCCAGCCCAGAGGCGTCCTCGAGCTCCTGGTTGCGCTCGAGCAGGAAGTCCTGAAAGCGGTCGGCGATGCGAGACAGCTTGCGCTGACGCTGCTGTTGTCGCTCCAGCTGCTGGCGGGTCGCGTGCAGGTCCTCCTGGGCGCCCTGCTGAAAGCCGTCGGCGATGGCGATCATTCGCTCCAGCCGCTCGCGTTGCGCCAGATGGTGATGATAGAGGCGTCGTAGCGCCTCGTGCAGCGGGTGGTCGCCATGGGCGTCGTCCTGCAGCAGCGCCGCCACCTCGGCGAGCAGGGCCTCGTCCCGGGCGCTCACGTGCTCACCTCGAGCGGGCGAATGGCAAAGGGATAGCTGCAGTCCTCCTTGAACTCCTCGGCCAGCTCGGCGATGCGCTCGTTGCGCGGGTCGTAGCGCCATTCGACGCCGACCTCGCGGCCGCTTTCGTGGGCCTCCTCGAGCAGGTCGAAGATGTCCATCATCGCCTTGACCGAGCTGGTGTTGAGGTAGACGAGCTGCAGGTCCAGCCTCAGGGGGCGTGCTTCCTGCCCCAGGAACGCCTCGACCCAGGTGATGACCTGGTCGAAGAGATCGAAGGAATTCTCTGGATAGGAATCGCCCTGCATCGTGAGCCGGCCGGCCTGCCAGTCGCTCTGGATGGCGGGAGTGGAGGCGCTGCCGGGGAGAGTCAGATCTTGGCTCATGGGGAAAGACCGTTCAGATGGTGGCTGTCAGGCTGAGAAAGCTGCGGCCGGCGGACAGCGGCTGCAGCGAGGCCTCGAGGGGGCGCGATGACTTGCGGGCCATGTCGATCAGTCCCAGGCCGGCACCGCTCGGCGCGGCCTCGTCGCGGGGGCGGCGCAGCTGCTGCTTGTAGGCACGCTTGAGCTCGACGGCATCGAGCCCGGCCAGGCTCTCCACGGCTTCGACCAGGCGCTGGCCGTCGGCGTCTTCCACCAGATTGCCGGCGGAGACCAGATAGCGGCCATCCTCGTCACGGGCCACGGCGACCGTGGCCGTGGCATCTTCTTCGCCGTAGCCCCGCTCGCGAGCATAGTGGCGGATGTTCTGGGTCATCTCGATATAGACGGCGAAGACGTCCATGGCCGAGGAAGGGGCGGCGGACTGGCTGTTCAGGTAGTTGCGCAGCGCATGGCCGATCTCCTCGATCAGGCTGCGCGAGATCGGGCCGTTGAAGCACAGCATGATGCGCTGCTGAAGGTAGGTGTCGCGCAGGGTCAGCAGATCCATGACGTCTCCGGGTCAGGTGGGCGAGGCGTGAGCGAGCGCGCCGTCATCGGGTGGCGTGTCGAAGCGGAAGCATAGCAGGGTGATGTCGTCGCGCTGGGCGTGATCGCCTCGGTAGGCGTCCAGCTCCGCCTCGAAGGCGGCGATCTGGTCATCCAGCGTGGCGTCGGCATGGCGCTTGAGCATGGCCTCGAAGCGGCGGTTGCCGAACCCGAAGCCGTGTTCGCCGCCGGCCTGATCGAGGAAGCCATCGGAACACAGCGAGTAGGTCCAGCCCCGGCGCAGCGGCATGATGTGGTTCTCGTGCACCATGGTGCGCTTCTGGCCCAGGGCGCGCTTGCCGCCAGGATGTACCTCGAGATGCGCGCCGTCGCTGGCGTAGAGCGACATCTTGGCGCCGGCGAAGGTCAGGCGCCCGGCGTCGCGCTCGACCCACACCAGGCCCATGTCCATGTTGGTGGCGATCGAGGCCGGCAGGCTCTCGCGCTGCAGGGTGGCGCGGTTCTGGCGGTCGGTCTCGTTGAGAATGGCCGCCGGGTCGTCGGCGCCGACCTTGAGGATGGCGTGGTCGACGATGGCCCGGGCCAGCATGGTCATCAGCGAGCCGGGGACGCCGTGGCCGGCGCAGTCGATGACGCCCATCAGGTAGCCGGCCTCGGTGGCGCGGAAGACGTAGATGTCGCCGCCGACCTGATCCCGCGGGCGCCACAGCACGGCCTGATGGCCGGCCAGGTGAGTCTCCAGCTGATGGCGGGGAAGGATGGCCCGCTGGATGATGCTGGCGTACTCGAGGGAGGCGTCGATCTGGCGCTGGGCGGCGGCCATCTCGGCGTTGGTGGTCTCGAGATCCCGGGTGCGGTGCCGGACCGTGGCCTCGAGCTCCTGGGTGTGGCGCTCCACCTGTCCGGCCATGTGGGCGAAGGCCCGCGACAGCTCGCCGATCTCGTCGCCGCGTTCGGTGGGCAGGTGGCTGGCGTAGTCGCCGTCGGCGATGGCCTGGGCGGAATGCTGCAGGCGGCGCAGCGGGCCGAGGATCAGTCGCTCGATGCCGTAGGCCACACCGGCCATCAGCAGGGTCAGCACCAGTGCCAGGGCGCCGAGCAGCGCCCAGAACCAGCGGCCTTCGAACACCGGCGCGCTTTCCAGATCGAGAGCCGAAACGAACAGCCACTGCAGCTCGGGAAGGTAGCCCAGCGTCAGGGTGCGGGGCCGACCCTCGAGGTTGAGGTCGAGCTGCAGCACCGTGCCGGGGCGGCGCCGCGCCTCGAGCATGGCATCCTCCAGCCGCTGGCGCTGGGCCGCGTCGTCGACCAGCATCTGAAGGCGCGGCACGTCGCCATCGAGCCGGCGCTGGGTGGCGGAGTTCAGGGCCAGCCGATCGCGGTCCGGGTGCGCCTGTATGGCGCCACGGTTGTCGACGATCATCGGCGTCAGGCCGGGGGCCCTGTCGCGCAGGAAGTCGTCGAGGAAGCGGCTCAGGTCGAGCCCGCCGCCGGCCATGCCCAGTGCCCGGTCGCCGTCGCGTATCGCCACGTTCAGCCACACCTTGGCCAGCCCCAGCTTGCCATCGACGTTGACGTTGATGTTGTAGCTGGCGTTGCTGGCGATGCTATCGAAGTACCAGGCGTCTTCCGGATCGTCGGGCGACAGCCGATAGCGAGGCTGACGGCTCTCGGGCGCCTCGGCGTCGTTGTAGTAGTAGTCGCCGCTGTCATGGTCGACCACGAAGTAGGCGTCACCGCTGAACTGATCGCGAAAGCCCTCGGCCTCGCGGAAGAAGCGATCGCGCCGTTCGACGTCGTCCGTCGCATCCAGCCACTCCCGGGTGACCACCGAGTCGGCGAAGCGGCGCGCCAGGGCCAGCTCACGGGAGACCGGGGCGAGAATCTCCTGCATGTGCAGCAGGGTGTACTGTTCGGCGTAGCGGGTGGCGAAGTGGCGACGCGCCTCATCGACGGCCTGCCAGCCGATCAGCAGCGCCGGTATCAGCGCCAGCAGGCAGGCCAGCAGCAGCGTGAGGGTGGACTGGCCACGCAGTCCCCAGCGTTGGGCCATTGATGGTGTTCCTTGCGCAATTCCGCCCGAAGGTCCGGAGGACGGCTTTGTAATGATTTGTGACTACTATGCCATATCCTGACGGGCAAGAAACTTGGTACGGCGAAGAGATGATCAAGCGTACCCGGCATGAGGCAGGGAATCCGTTGGATTCCCTGCGTGCGGGGGGCGGAATAGAGAGAGGGGAATGCGAGGCGGTACTAGCCGGCCACTTCCTCCACGCTGGTGTTGCCCAGGCCAAGTACCTGAACCTCGAGGGACTGCCCCGATCCGGTCTCGGCGCTCATCTCGGCGCTCATCTCGGCGGGCAGCTCGTCATCGCCGTAGGCCTTGAAGCTGAAGCGCCAGGCGTCCCCCGGGGACAGGGTGTTGGCGTTGTTGTCCTGCACCCGATAGCCGCCGTCGGCTTCAGCGACGACGCCGTTCCACAGGGTGTCGAGATCGGCGGGCAGGTCGAAACCGACCTGCGGATCGATGATGTCGTCATCGGAGACGTTCTCGACGAAGACCTCGGCCACGTAGCCCGAGGACCACTGGCTGGTGACGTTGCCGGTCACCAGCAGCTCGGCGTCGTCCTCCAGGATGGCGGGCCTGATCCCGTCGCCGTCGAGGATCTCCCCGGGCTCAGGCGCGTCGATGGGGTCGCCGCGGAACAGGTTGCCCGATGCCGTGTGCAGGGTGATGCCATCGCCGAAGACCGCGAACTCCATGTCGGTGAGGGTATCCTCGCTGCCCTTGCCGGTGATGATCACGTCGTTATCGGACATCGCGATCTCGTGATCGTCGATGCCGCCGGTATAGCGCGCGGTGTCGACGCCTTCGCCGCCGTCCAGGCGATCGTCGCCGTCGTACCAGTCGTCGCCCGGCCCACCCTGGAGCAGGTCGTTGCCGCTGCCGCCTCGGAGGTGGTCATGGCCCAGGCCACCGTTCAGGTAGACGCCGTCATCAGAGCCCTGCACTTCGTCCGAGCGACGGGTGCCGATCAGGTAGTCGAAGACAACCTCGTTGGCGTCGGGATCGGTCGGCGCACCGAAGCTCTCGCCGTCCTCGTTGACGTAGAGCGCCGGTGACAGCGCGTCCGCCTCGGGATCGCGGATCGATTGCCGCACGTGGACGCTGTTGTCGTGATCCCGGCCGCCGTGGAAGTTCACATCGCGGTCGGTGGAAGCGATCTCGACCTCGTTGCCGGCCGACGAGCGCCAGGAGGCGAACAGCAGGCCGTGGCGCATGCCGCTGTCCTCCAGCCCGGTGAAGACGCCGTCGTAGCTCTCGTGCAGCTCGTAGGCATAGCCGTTGCCGCCGCTTCCCTTGTTGAAGGCGCCATGGGCCTCGAGATCCTCGGCTCTGATGTCCAGGGCACGGGAAAAACGAAAGGCGGTGGAGGGCCCCTCGATGACCTGAATGTCGTCGAGCCGGGCGTTCACCGTGCCTTCGAGATGTACGGCGTGATAGCCGCTCAGATCGTCCCTGGCGTTCTCGAAGTGCGACGGGTCGGCCTCGCCCAGCTCGAAGTGCAGGCTGAAGCCCTCCAGGGTGACGTCATCGACGCTCTCCAGGCGTTCCACCTGGGTGTCTCCCGCCGCGAAATCGAATCGCACGCCCCGGTCAAGCGTGACCTGATCGCCGTCGATATCGGTGATCCTGGCCATGCTGGTTCGCAGCTCGGCGTACTCGACCTTGCGCCAGGAGCTATCGCCGATGTCGTCGAAGAAGGCGTCGTCGTTGTCCTGCCAGATGCGAATGGTATCGCCGATGGACAGGTCGGAACTGTCATTCAGCGTCAGCCGTCGATCACCGCTGTCGGCATCCGACGACAGGGTGCCGATGCCGGTGTTATCGCTGCCGTCCAGGTGAATCGCCTGGTCGTCATCCCGTGAAAGTGCCTCGTCGGTGAAGGTCAGACGCGTCTCGCCGGATCCTGCACCGATCAGGGAGATATTGGAGCGTTCGATGGTAATCGAATCATCGAAGCGAAATTCACCGGCGGAAAGCTGGAAGGTCGTGCCCGAATCGGCTTCCCGTATCAGGCTCTCGAGCTCCTCGGCGGAGGTCGAAGTTTCTACCTCGATTGTCGAACTCATTTATTGAATCCCCTTGTCATGAGGTGGCGAAGATTTAGGGTATTAATACCCTGAATTATCGATAGGTTTTTATCGAAATTCCTAAATTTCTCTGTCGTCATCTTGAGACGAATTCCATGGGTTGAAGTGAGGGTTTGATGACGGTTATTTTTCGGCGTCTGGCGCTACATAGACGCCATTTTTAGTGTTGTATAAGCAAAAAATAGCGTCAATATAGCGGCTGATAAGTGAGGACGGACCATGGCATGGGAGAGCCACTGAGGTGTTGAGCGGGCGAGGGAGGGGCCGGAAGGATGCCGAGACGCCGCTGGAGAGCTCGCGCCAGGCGTGCCGTGGGTCGTTGCTGTGGGTGGCGGGTTTCAGCCTGTGTCTCAACGTGCTGTTGCTGACGCCCGCGCTGTACATGCTGCAGGTGTACGACCGTGTGATCACCTCGGGCAGCGAAGCGACCCTGCTGATGCTGACGCTGCTGGCGGTCTTCCTGTTCGTGGTGATCGGCGGGCTGGAGTGGGTGCGAGCGGGCGTGCTGGTGCGCCTCGCCAATCGCCTCGACGAGCGGGTCGTCGAACCCCTGCACGCGGCGATGTTCCGTCGCGGTCTGCGTCAGGCGGGCGGGCAGGGGGCCGGGCCGCTGGACGATCTCGCCAGCCTGCGTCAGGGGCTGGCGGGAGGTGCGCTGCTGGCCTTCTTCGATGTGCTCTGGGTGCCGGTCTATCTGGCCCTGCTGTTCCTGTTCGATCCCTGGTTCGGTGTCTTCGCTGCCGTGGCCGGCCTGTTGCTGCTGGCGCTGGTGGTCACCAGCGAAAAGGCCACCCGTGGCTGGCTGGAGGGGGCCGAGCAGGAGATGGCGGCCTCCCGTCAGCGGGCGGCGGAGAACCTGCGCAACGCCGAGGCCCTCGAGGCCATGGGCATGCTGCCGAGCATCGCCGGGCGCTGGCTGTCGCATCATCGCCGCGGGCTGTGGCAGCAGTCGAGGGCCAGCGATCGGGCGGCCATGTTGTCGAGCCTCACCCGAGCGCTGCGGCTGCTGCTGCAGTCGATGATCCTGGGGCTCGGTGCCTGGCTGGTGCTCGAGGAGCGCATCAGCGCCGGCATGATGATCGCCGGTTCCATCCTGCTGGGCCGCGTGCTGTCGCCGGTCGATCAGCTGGTCGGCAGCTGGCGCAGCGTTGTCGCGGCCCGGGCCGCCTATCGTCGTCTCGAGGTGATCTTCCGCGAGGCGCCGCCGCTCGCGCCTCCCATGTCGCTGCCGGCTCCCCGCGGGCGGCTGACGCTGGAGGGCGTGACCGCCGGGCCGCCGGGCGGACGACGGCCCATCCTGGCCGGCATCGATCTCGATATCGCCCCGGGGCAGCAGGTCGGCATCATCGGCCCCAGCGCCGCCGGCAAGTCGACCTTGGCGCGCCTGGCGCTGGGCGTGTGGCCGGCCCAGGAAGGATGCGTGCGGCTGGACGGCGCCGATATCGCGCGCTGGGATCGCCGTGCCCTGGGGCCACATCTCGGCTACCTGCCCCAGGACGTCGAGCTGTTTGCCGGCACCATCGCGGAGAACATCGCCCGCTTCTCAGAGGTCGATGGCGAGCGGGTGATCGCGGCGGCCCGCCGCGCCGGGGTGCACGACATGATCCTGCGACTGCCCGACGGCTACGACACCTGGCTGGCGCCGGGCGGCGGTCTGCTCTCCGCCGGCCAGCGCCAGCGCATCGGCCTGGCGCGGGCGCTGCATGGCGATCCGGTGCTGGTGGTGCTCGACGAGCCGAATGCCAACCTGGACCATCGCGGCGAACAGGCCCTGGCCGAGGCCATGGAGGCCCTGCGGCGGGACGGCGTGACCCTGCTGGTGATCAGTCATCGCAGCGGCGTGCTGAAGCGTGTCGACCGACTGCTGGTGCTGGACGACGGCCGGGTGTCGCTGTTCGGCCCGCGGGACCGGGTGCTGGAGCGAATGGCGGCCCGGCGACAGGGACGACGCGAAGCGACCACCCAGGGAGGCACCCATGCAGTCGACACCTGATGATCCCCGGCCGCCGGTCGACGACCGCCGGCATCGTCTTGCGGGGCTGGCGCTGGTGCTGGTCTGCGTGCTCGGCTTCGGCGGCTGGGCGGTCTCGGCCGAGCTGGCCGTGTCGGTGATCGCCCCCGGCCGTGTCGAGGTGGCCTCGTTCAAGAAGACGGTGCAGCACCTCGAGGGCGGCATCGTGCGACGCATCGCGGTCGAGGAGGGCGATCGCGTCGAGGAAGGGCAGACGCTGCTGGTGCTCGACCCGACCCAGGTCGAGTCGCGGCTGCAGATCGCGCGTTCGCAGTTCCTGATCAATCGCGCCGCCGAGACCCGGCTGATGGCCGAGCAGGCCGGCGATGAGCGTCTGACGTTTCCCGACGAGCTGGCCGACGCCGACTCGCCGCGCATCGCGCAGCTCAAGGCGGTGCAGCGCGGGCTCTTCCTGTCGCGGCGCGAGGCCCTGGAGGGAGCGCTGGCATCGCTTGAGGAGCAGAGCGAGCAGCTGCGTCAGCGCATCGAGGGCCGCGAGGCGATGATCCGGGTCAGCCGCGAGCAGCTCGCCTCGCTGCGTGAGGACGCCGAGGCCTATCGCTCGCTGTTCAAGGACGGGCTGGGCGACAATCGCCGGCTGAGAGAGCTGGAGCGCGAGGTGCTTCAGTACCAGGGCGAGATCGAACAGCATCGCACCGAGATCGCGCGGCTGAGATCGCAGATCAGCGAGAACGACCTGAAGAAGCGGGTGCGCGTCGAGGAGTTCCGCCAGGAGGTGGGCGAGCGCCTGCGCGAGACCCGGCGCCAGATCGCCGACGCCGAGGAGCGCATGACCGCGCTGCGCGACCAGCGTCGCCGCACCGTCGTCGAGGCGCCGGCCGCGGGCACCGTGGTCGGCTTGGCGGTGCATACCCGCGGCGCGGTGATCGAGCCCGGCACCACGCTGCTGGAGATCGTCCCGGGCGGTGGGGATTTCGTGGTCGAGGCCCGGGTCGACGACCGCGACATCGACGGCGTCTATCCCGGCCAGTCGGCGGAGATCCGCTTCAGTGCCTTCAACCGTCGCCGTTCGAAACTCCTCGACGGCACGGTGCAGCGGGTGTCCGCCGACAGCTTCACCGACGAGCGCAGCGGCCAGCGCTACTACGAGGTGCGGGTTCGGGTCAGCGAGGCGGAGCGTCAGTCGATGACCGAAGCGATGCGGCTGCAGGCGGGCATGCCCGCCGAGGTGCGGCTGCAGACCGCTAGTCGCACCTTCGCCAGCTACCTGGCCAAGCCGGTGACCGACATGCTGGCCCGGGCCATGCGGGCCGACTGAGCCGGATCGCTTCAGTCCGCCCAGCTCAGCCGGCCCGGTCGCCATCAGGCGTGCCGCGGCGTCGAGGCAGGCCGATCATGGCCAGGAACACCGGGGCGCCGGCCAGCAGGTAGCAGTGGAAGGTGACGAAGCGCCAGATCACGATGGCGGCCCCGGCGGTGGCCTGGCCGACCAGCGGGATCAGCAGCATGCCGGTGCCGAGTTCGGCGGCGCCGGTGCCGCCGGGCAGCAGGCTCAGCTGGCCGGCCGCCATCGACAGCATCTGCACCAGGAAGGCCCAGCTCCAGGCCACGTCGGCGCCCAGGCCGGCAAGCGCCAGGTAGAGCAGGCTGTAGCGCGTCAGCCAGTGGGCGGCGCAGCTGGCCATGGTCAGCATCAGCACCGGGCGGGGCAGGGCCAGGGTGGCGACCAGCGCCTGGCGAAAGCCGAGCAGTCGCCGGGCCAGGCGAGGGCGCCGCTTCCGCGATGCTCCTAGACGGCGCAGCAGCGCCGGCAGATGTCGGATCAGCATCGCCCCCGTCGCCAGCAGCAGGAGCAGGGCGACGATGGCGGCGACCAGCAGCCACTGATAGGGCCAGGGCACGGCCGTGGCCAGCGACACCAGCACCAGGGCGGTCAGCGCGGCCAGGAAGAACAGCAGGTCGCAGCACTGGTCGACCATGAACACCGCCGAGGCCCGGGAGGGGCGCAGCCCGCGTCGGGCCAGCAGCGCGAGCAGGGTCGGCAGCCCGCCGCTACCGCCCGGGGTGGCGCAGATGGCGAACTCGGTGGCCATCACCATCCCCAGGGCGCCGCGCTGGCCGAGCGGGCCGGCGTGCCCGGCCAGCAGCAGCCTCAGTCTCAGGGCGTTGAGGTTCCAGCACAGCACCACCAGCGCCAGCATCCCCGCCAGCCTGCCCGGCGGAAAGTCGCCCAGCGCCGTCAGCGCATCGCGGCCGCCGATCATCAGCGGCACCGCCAGGGCCAGCACCAGCGCCGCGGCCAGCCACCCGCCGTAGTGTCGGCGACGCTCAGCCATGCCTCAGCGCCGCGCGCTCGCCGGGCATGAGGGTGGCGTAGTAGCCGAGCAGGTCGTCGATCACCAGGTTCCAGTGGAAGCGACGCTCCACCTGTCGGCGGGCGTGCCGGCCGCCGGCAGCGACGTCGTGGTCGAACAGGGCCTCGACCGCCTCGGCCATGGCGCCGTCGTCGTGGGGCGTGCACAGGAGCCCGCCGCCCAGCGGCACGTTCTCGATCAGCGCCCCGGCCCGGGCGGCCACCACCGGCAGGCCGCAGGCCATGGCCTCCAGCGCCACCAGGCCGAAGGTCTCGCGGGTGCCGGCGTGCAGCATGGCGTCGGCGCTGGCCAGCGCCCGGGCCACCTCGCGGCGATCGCAGTAGCGCGAGATGACGGTCACGTTGTCGGGCACTCGGGTCGGCATCCCCGGGCCCATCAGCAGCAGGTGATAGGGCTGCCCCAGGCGCCGGAGGGTGCGCAGCAGCACGTCGACGTTCTTCTCCCTCGAGTAGCGCCCGGCGAAGACCAGCAGCCGGGTGTCGGCGGGCAGCCCCAGCGAGGCCCGCCAGGCCGGATCGGCGCGGTCGGGGTGGAAGGTGTCGAGGTCGACGCCCAGCGGCTGCACGCGCACGTTCTCCACGCCCCACTCGGCCAGTCGCTCGGCCATGGCCCGGCAGGGCGCCATCACGCCGTCGAAGCGGCCGTAGAGATCGCGCACGTAGCGCTCCAGGCGCCGGCGCACCGCGCCGCCGAAGCGATCGCCCATCAGCCGCGGCAGGTCGGAGTGGTAGAAGCCGACCACCGGCACGCCGAGGCGCTGGCCGGCCTCCAGCGCAGCCCAGGGCGTGACGTAGGGATCGCCGGCCTCGATCAGGTCGGGGGCGAGCTCCAGCAGCCGCTGGCGCCAGGGGGAGCGGCGCAGCGGGAAGCGGTAGCCCTGGCCCAGCGGCAGGCGCATCGCCGGCAGGGTATGGCAGTCGTCGAGGGCGTCGCGCTCGGCGCCGGGCACGAGCAGGGTCGAGCGCAGACCGGGAGTCTCGGCGATCCGGCGGTGCTTGGCCTGGAGATAGGTGCGCACGCCGCCGCTCGAGGGGGCGTGGAACATGGTGACGTCGGCGATATGCAAAGGGTCCCTCCCGCGCGGGCCGATGGTTCCACCATCACGTTACGCGGGCTTTGCGACAGTTCGACGACATGGGATTCGAGGAAAAGTGTCTGCGCTCGTCGACTTTTCGTATGGGGATGAATGTGAAACGGCGGCCCGAGGGCCGCCGTTTCACGTGCGAGGGATCGCGCGGGGAGGGCGCTTACTCGGCCGGGCGGCCGACCAGCGAGCGGGTCTCCTCGCGGGCCTCGGTCAGGGCCACGCGGATCACGTCGCCGAGCTTGTAGCGCTCGACGCCCTCGATCTGGATGCGGCCATCCTTGTCGTCGATCGCCACCTTGTCGCGGTCGCTGTGCATCAGCGGGGCCGGGATGAAGGCGGTGGCGCCGTTGGCGGTCAGGCGCACGCGCATGCCGCCGCGGTTGATGGCGATGATCTCGGCCTCGAAGCTCTCGTTGGCCTCGGCGGACGGCGTCAGGTAGCGCACGTAGAGCCAGTCCTTGACGTCGCGCTCGGCCAGGCGGTTGAGGCGGCGGCGCTCGGTGAGCTGCTCGGTGAGTGCCTGGCTGGCCTCGGCCGGGGCCTGCTCGCCCTTGAGCACGCGCTTGATCAGGCGGTGGTTGACCATGTCGCCGTACTTGCGGATCGGCGAGGTCCAGGTGGCGTAGGCGTCGAGCCCCAGGCCGAAGTGCGGACCGGGCTGGGCGGACATGTTGGTGAAGCCCTGGAAGCGGCGCAGACGCGCGTCCAGCCAGGCATCCTCGCGGCCCTCGAGCTCGCGCTTGAGCTCCCTGTAGCGGGGCAGCTCGGTGAGTGCCTCGAGCTCGACCTGGATCTCCTGGCCGGCCAGGAATTCCTGGGCCGCCTCGGCCTTGTCGGCCTCGAAGGCACGGTGGACGTTGAAGATGCCGTGGCCCACGTGCTGGCTCAGCAGGTCGGCGCAGCAGGCGTTGGCCGCGATCATCGATTCCTCGATCATGCGGTTGGCGATGCGGCGCTCCTCGGTGCGGATGCCCAGCACGTTGCCGGCCTCGTCGAGGTCGAACACGTAGTCCGGACGGTCCTTGAACACCAGGGCGTGCTTGGCGCGCCAGTCGGCGCGGGCCTCGGTCAGCTCGCGCAGCGCCTCGAGCTGCTCGCCGATGGCCTCGGACGGCGCCCAGTCGCCCTGGCCCTCGAGCCAGTCGGAGACGTTGTCGTAGACCAGTTTGGCGTGGGAGCGCGCGGTGGCGGCGAAGAAGCGGTACTCGCCCAGGCTACCGTCGGCCTCGATGTTCAGCGCGCAGGCCAGCACCGGGCGGTCGCGGTCTTCCCACAGCGAGCACAGGTCATCGGCCAGCGCCTCGGGCAGCATGGTGACGTTCTGGCCCGGCAGATAGACGGTGAAGGCGCGGGTGCGGGCCTCCAGGTCGGCGGCGTGACCTTCCTCGACGTAGGCGGTCGGGTCGGCGATGGCCACGTTCAGGGTCCAGCCGCCGCCCTCGCGACGCTCGACGCGCAGGGCGTCGTCCATGTCGCGGGTCTTCTCGCCGTCGATGGTGAAGAACGGCTCGGCGGTCAGATTCTCGCGCTCGAGGCCCTCGTCGCGCAGCGGCCAGTCGTCGCCAGCGTCCGGGCATTCCTGCTCGAGGGCGTGGCGCGCCAGGGTCACCCGCCAGGGCACCGCCGGGTTGTCGGTCTTGGCCACCAGCTCATCGATCTGGGTGAAGAAGCCGCGGTCCTCGGGCTTGAGCGGGTGACGCACCAGGCGCACCACGACCCAGTCACCTTCGCCGAGGCTCGCCTCGTCGAGGCTGCGCTTGACCCGGGCCTTCAGCGGGGCATTCATCGACGGATGATCGGGGATCACCGACAGGCGCCCGTCGCGCTTCTTCACGCGGGCGATGAAGCGTTCCATGCCGCTCTCGATCAGAGTGTCCGGCTCCACGGACTTCTTCTCGCCCTCCTCGTGGAGGATGGCTTCGACACGGTCGCCGTGGAGTACCTGCTTCATGGCGGGGGGGGGCACGAAGTAGGAGTCGCCGTCGTCGGTCTCGAGGAAACCGAAGCCGCGGTCGGTGGCCTTGATGACCCCTTCGACGCGGGGCGTGTTGTCGCGGATCTGTTGCTTGAGCTGAGCAAGCGCCGAGTTGTTCTGCAGCATGGTCACGATCGATTGGCGGGATAGGGGGGTCACTATACGGATTCCGCCAGCCGGCGCCAATCGGGCGGCGAGCAATCGTCGCCGGGGGTGTGGCGAGGCCGGATGAGCCCGCGACGCGGAGCCGATAGAATGGGCGCACACTCTTTGCAGCGGAGGGCGCCGCCCATGTCGGCCCATCTCATCGTCAGCGACCTCGACGGCACCCTGCTTGGCGCGGATCACGCCCTGGCGGACGATACCGTGGCCACCCTGCGCGCCCTGGCGGCGCGCGGCCACCACATCGCCCTGGCCTCGGGGCGCCACTATCGCGACATCCTGGCGTTTCGCGACCGCCTGGGGGTGGACGCCCACATCATCAGCACCAACGGCGCCTACACCCACGCGCCCGACGACAGCCTGCTCGAGGCGCGCCACGTGCCGGCCGAGCTGGCCCGGGAGCTGATCGACCTGCCGCGCCCCGACGCCGTGCGCCTGAACCTCTATCACGACGACGAGTGGGTGATCGACGCCGAGGCGCCGACGCTGCTGGCGCTGCATGCCCACACCGGCTTTGGCTACCGAGTGGTGGCGCCGGAGCGGCTGGCCGCCGAGGGCGTCGGCAAGGTGCTCTACATCGGCGAGCCCGGGCACCTGGCCGAGCTCGAGGGTGAGGTGCGTCGCCGCGCCGGCGAGCGGCTGCACGTGACCTATTCGATGGGCAACTCGCTGGAGATCATGGCCGAGGGCGTCAACAAGGGCACCGCGCTGACGGCGCTGCTCGGCCGGCTCGATCTCCCCGCCGAGCGCTGCCTGGCGTTCGGCGACAACCTCAACGACACCGAGATGCTGGCGCTGGCCGGCGAGGCCCACATCATGGCCAACGGCCATCCCGAGCTGGACGCGCGCCTGCCCGGGGCGCGTCGCATCGGCCATCACGACGAGGCGGCCGTGGCGCGCCATCTGGCCGAGCGCTTCGCCCTCTAGGCGGGGGCAGGAGAACGAACGAGAGAGACAGGGCGTTGCCACCATGGTGGTATCGCCCGTCTCGCGCCGGGCGGCCATCCTTGAGGAACACGTCGTCGGGAGGCGCCATGAACGTCCACGATCCGGCCTTTCTCGAGACCCAGGTCCGCCGCACCATGGCCTTCTATCATCCCCGCGCCATCGATCCCCACGGCGGCTTCTACCACTACCTGCTCGATGACGGCGCCATCCTCGATCACGACCATCGCCACCTGGTCTCCAGCGCCCGCTATGTGGTGACCTATGCCCGCCACGCCCGTCACGGCGGCGGCGACGAATACTGCCACTGGGTGCGCCACGGGCTCGCCTATCTGGAGAAGGCGCACTTCCAGACGGCGACCCAGGGCTATGCCTGGACGCTGGACAGCGGGATCGTGGAGGACGACACCCATCACTGCTACGGACTGGTCTTCGTGCTGCTGGCCTACGCCGAAGCGCTGCGGGCCGGCATTGACGAGGCCCGGCACGGTCTCGAGGCCACCCATCGGCTGCTGCAGCGGCGCTTCTGGGAGTCGCACTGGCAGCGCTTCGCCGATGAGGCCGACCGTCACTGGCGGCTGTCACCCTATCGGGGCCAGAACGCCAACCTGCACGGCTGCGAGGCCCTGCTCGCCGCCTTCGAGGCGACGGGAGCGAGTGGCTATCTCGACCAGGCGCTGGCCATCGCCCGGGCCCTCACGCTGGCCGGCCGCGACCATCGGGACGGCTGGATCTGGGAGCATTACGACGCCCGGTGGCAGCCCGACTGGGACTATCACCGCAACGAGCCCGCTCACCTGTTCCGTCCCTGGGGCTATCAGGTCGGCCACCAGGCCGAGTGGGCCAAGCTGCTGGTGATGCTGGAGCGTCATCGCCCCGAGCCCTGGCTGCTGCCCGCCGCCGAGCGACTGTTCCTGTCCAGCGTGGCGGCGGGCTGGGATCGCACCCACGGCGGGCTGGTCGCCGGCCTCGATCCGGCGGGGCGGCTCAGCGACGGCGACAAGTATGACTGGGTGCAGGCCGAGAGCCTGGCGGCCGCGGCGCTGCTGGGCGTGCGCACCGGCCGGGCGGTCTACTGGCGCTGGTACGAGCGGCTGTGGGACTACAGCTGGCGCCACCTGATCGACCATCGCCACGGCGGCTGGTATCGCGTGCTGACGCCGGACAATCGGCGCTACTCGGACCTCAAGAGCCCGCCGGGCAAGGTCGACTATCACGCCATGGGGGCCTGCCAGGCCGTGATGGAGGCCCTGGCACGGCGTGCGGGTTCGCGGTGAGCGCCCCGGCCGGCTTGCCGGAGCGCCTTCCGGGTCTGCCTTTGTCTAGTGCACGGTGACCACGCTGCACTCCGCCGCATGGCTGACCTTGTGCGACACGCTGCCGGTGATCAGGCCGCGCAGGTCGCTGAGGCCGCGGCTGCCCATCAGGATGGCATCCACGTTGCGGGCATCGGCCAGCTCGAGAATGGTGCGGATGGGGTCACCGAAGCGCAGCTCGGGCTCGACGTGGCGCACGCCCCGGTCGCGGGCCTCCTCCGCGGCCGTGTCGAGCAGCTGCCGGGCGCGGCGTTCGCGTTCGTCCCGGGAGTCGGCCGCGGCCTCGCTGCCCACGCCCCACATCATCGGCGGGTCGTGGGGCGCGGCTTCGGGCACATGGAGCAGCAGCAGGCAGGCCTCCTGGCGGTCTGCCAGCAGCTGGCAGGCCAGGGAGAGCGCCTTTCGGGCGTGTGACGAGCCGTCGACGGGCACCAGGATCGTTCGAAACATGGCCAGCACCTCCGGGACTGAGAATACCGCCCCTTCAGCCTAGCCGTCCGATCGCCGGATGGCCCGTTGCCGGCCAGGGTCAGTGGACGGTGATCACCCGGCAGTCGGCGCCGTGGCTGACCTTGTGCGACACACTGCCCACCACCAGGCCCTTGAGATCGCCGAGGCCGCGGCTGCCCATGACGATGGTATCGACGCCGTGCTCTTCGGCGGCGGCCAGGATCTTCTGGCTGGGGTCGCCGCGGGTCAGCACTGGCTTGACCTGTTCGACGCCCAGGGTCCTGGCCTCCTCGGTGGCGTGGTCGAGCAGGGCCTGGCCGACCTCGTCGCGCTTCTCCAGGGTCGATTCCATCGGCACCGCGCCGATGCCCCAGACCAGCAGCGGTTCGTGGGGCAGGGCCTCGGGAATGTGCAGCAGGATCAGCTGGCCGTCCTCCTGGCGGGCCAGCTTGCAGGCGACGCACAGCGCCACCCGCGAGTGCTCGGAGCCGTCGATGGGCACGAGGATGGTGTGGAACATGGGATCTCTCCTTGGCATGGCCGGGGGCATACCCTACAGCCTAGACCCCATCGGGCCGCCTGGGATGATCCTCATCAACGCTTGTCGTCCTGCTCGCGACGCTCCAGGCGCCGCATCCTGCCCCACAGCTCGCGGCGCAGGTCGGCGACGCGGGGCCGCTCGGCCTCGTCGAAGGCCAGCGGGCGGGTCAGCCGCTGGGCGCGCAGCCCCAGCCGTGCCCCTAGCAGGCCCACCGCCATGCCCTGGCCGGCTCGCGCCGAGAGGCGTCCGGCCAGGTTCAGCGACAGCCATTCCATGCCGGCCTCGCTGGCCAGCTCGCTGGCGCCGGCGAAGGCCATGTCGCGCAGCACCTGGCGAAACAGCCTCAGCCGCGCCGCATAGCCGAGCTCCAGGCCGTAGAGCCGGCAGAGTCGGTCGATCAGCGACAGGTGCCGCCAGGCCACCAGCGCCATGTCGACCAGCGTCAGCGGGCTCAGCGCCACCATCACCGCGGTCTCGCCGCTCATCCGCGAGATCAGCCGCCGCGCCTCGCGGTCCCGGGGGGCCAGCAGGTGGTGGGCCAGTAGGGCCTGGGTCTCGCGGCCGTCGTGGTGGGGCTCATGGGCGGCGAGAAAGGCCTGCCAGTGCGGATGGTCCTCATCCAGGCCTAGCTGGCGGCGCAGCTGGTCGGCGGTGGAGTGTGCCTGGCGGCTGGAGGCCTCCGGCAGCGCGCCGAGCGTCTCGCGCAGCCGCTCGTGGCGGCGAAGGCGACGCAGCCGCCACAGCTCCCGGGCCAGGGCACCGCCGCCGAGGCCGATGGCGCCGAGGCCCAGCAGCCCCCAGCCGAGGCCCAGCCAGTCGCCCTCGACCAGCGCTGCGGGCATCGACAGCGCGAGCTCGCCGGCGCCCAGGCCGAGCCCCGCGACCAGCAGCCCGAGCAAGCCCCAGCGGCGGCGCTTCGGCGGCGCCAGGCCGGCGGTGACGGCGGCCTCGCTTTCGCCGGGAGCGGCGTCCGGCTCCGCCGGCGTCAGTGGATGATGGGCCTGCGTCGGATCGAACAGATGCTCCGGGGCCGGCGTTTCGGGCGCCTTCGGGGCGGGTTCGGTCTCCAGCGTGAAGCGCTGGCCGGGGCGCGGGTCGGATTCACGGGGCGCGGTCATGTCAGCTTGTCTCCGATCAGCCATTCCAGGGCGGCATCCAGGCGAATGTGCGGCAGGGCGCCGCCGGCGCGGGGCTGGGGGCGAAAGGCGGTGAAGGTGAAGCCCTGGCGGCGCCAGAAGCTGGCGTCGGGCAGGGTGGCCGGCACCTCGCCGGGAAACAGCAGCGTGTCCTCGCCCTCGAGGGTGGTGCCGCGCAGGACCGGCTGGCGCTGGCCGCGGTGGTCGACCTCGCGGGCCTCGGTGGCGCGGATCGCGGCCAGGCTCAGGGCGCGCACCGGCACGTTGGCGAAGCGCAGGTCCTTGAGCGGCTCGGCCAGCAGCGCCTGGAGCAGCCCGGTGAGGCGCGGATGCTGCTCGGGAGTGACGTGGTCGGCCTTGGTGGCGGCGATGGCCAGGCGGTCGATGCGCGGGGCGAACAGCCGCGAGAGCAGGCTGCGTCGGCCGTAGTCGAAGCTCTGCATCAGCCGCGTCAGCGCCCGCGACAGGTCCTCGAAGCGCTCGGGGCCGGCATTCAGCGCGCCCAGCACGTCGACCAGCACGATCTGGCGGTCGAAGCGCCGGAAGTGATCGCGGTAGAACGGCTTGACGATGTGCTGCTGGTAGTGGCGAAAGCGCCGCGCCAGGGTGGCGTAGAGGCTCTCGGGCGGCAGCTGCGCCAGCACGGCCGGATCGGCCTCGTCGAGCCCCGGCAGGGGAAAGAACTGCAGTACCGGGGCGCCTTCGAGCTCGCCGGGCAGCAGGAAGCGGCCCGGCTGCAGGTCCGAGAAGCCGGCCTCGCGGGCGGCCCGCAGGCCCTCGGCGTAGCGTTCGGCGATCTCGGCCAGGCGCGCCTCGTCGACTTCCTGGGCCGGGTCCAGGTCTGCCACCTCGCGCTGCCAGCCGGCAAACAGCGCGGCGCGCTCGCCGTCGAAGCGCTGGGCCCGGCACCAGCTGGCGAAGTCGTGCTCGAGCAGCGGCAGGTCGAGCAGCCATTCGCCGGGATAGTCGAACAGGTCCAGCGTCAGCTGGCGGGTGTCGCCGCCGATCCAGCCGGGGCGGCTCGGGCGGTAGCGGATCGACAGGCGCAGCTCGCTGATGCCGCGGGTCGGCGCCGGCCACTGCGGCGGGTCGGCGTCTAGGGCGGCGAGTGCTCGGTCGAAGGGGAAACGCGGCACGCCGAGATCCTGCTGCTCGACCCGGCGGGCGCCCAGCAGTCGGCCTTCCCGCGCCGCGGGCAGCAGGTCCAGGCGGGCCTCGAGCCCGGCGTGGCGGAGCTGGTCGATCAGCGAGGTCAGAAAGGCGGTCTTGCCCGCCCGTGACAGGCCGGTGACCGCTAGGCGCAGCTGGCGGTCGCGGCCACGCTCGAGCAGGTCGCGTGTCAGGTTTCGGGGCATGGGGCGTCGCTCGGCATCCGTGTCAGCCCCTAATCTGCGGGCGGCGACGCCGGAAGGCAAGGCGGCGGGCGCCGAGCAGCGCCAGCGGCAGCAGGCACAGCGGGATCAGCAGCAGGTTGAGGCTCGCCCAGCCCAGCAGCGTCACCATCGGGCCGGCCAGCAGCGCAGTGATCGCCACGGTGGAGAACACCAGGAACTCGTTGGCGGCCTGGGTGCGGGCTTTCTCGGCCGGGGAGTGGGCCTCGGTGAGCAGCCCGGTGGCGGGCAGGAAGGCGAAGTTCCAGCCCAGGCCGAGCAGCACCAGCCCGGTGTGGAAGCCGGCGAGGCCCGCGTCGAACTGGGCGATCAGGGCGCTGGCCGCGAGCAGCAGGCAGCCGGCGGCGATCATCCGCGGGGCGCCGAAGCGGGCGCTCAGCCGTCCGGTGACGAAGGAGGGTAGGAACATCGCCACCACGTGCCATTGAATGGTGGTGGCCACGTGATCGAAGCCGTGGCCGACCTCGGCCATGGCCAGCGGCGTGGCGGTCATGGCCAGGTTCATCACCCCGTAGCCGACCATGGCGCTGACCGCTGCCAGCAGGAACACCGGCTGGCGGACGATCTCGGCCAGCCGGCGCGGCTCGCCCTCGGCGGCATCGCGGCCGGGCTCGGGCAGGCGCACGCCGGCCAGCAGCGCCAGGGCCAGCAGGTAGAGGGCGCCGAGGCCCAGGAAGCTGCCCAGGTAGGGCACCTCGGCCAGGGCGTGGCTGTGGCGGGCCAGCCAGGGGCCGAAGAAGGCCGCCAGCACGCCGCCCCCCATCACCAGGCCGATGGCCCGGTCGCGGCCGCCCTCGGGGGCGGCCTCCACCGCGGCGAAGCGATACAGCTGGCCGAAGCCGATGCCGATGCCGATCAGCCAGGTGGCGAGCAGGAACAGACCGAACGCCTGGGCCTGGAGGGCGGCCACGGCCAGCCCGGTGCCGGCAAGCCCCAGCAGGTGGCCGAGCACGAAGCCGCGGCGCCGGCCCAGGCGCGCCATGATCAGCGAGGCGGGAATGGTGGCGCACATCAGGCCCAGCCACTGGGTCGCCACCGGGGCGGTGGACCAGGTAGGTGAAGGCGCCAGCTGGGCGCCGATCAGCGGCGACACGGCGATCAGCAGGATGTTGCCGCTGACCAGCAGGGCCTGGCATAGCGAGAGCAGCGTGACGGTCAGGGGCATGCGGTGGGCTCCTCGAGGGGGACGGTGCGGGCGCCGAAGCGCTCATGATAGACCGACGGCGGGACGCCGTAGCGGCGATGGAACAGGCGGCGCAGCTGTTCGGCGCCGCCCAGCCGCCACCGGGCGGCGAGGCGCTCGAGCGGTGGGGCGGGATGGCTGTCGATCAGTTCTCGGCGGGCCCCTTCCAGGCGCAGCTGCGTCAGGTAGGCGCCGGGCGAGGTATCGAGATGGCGCCGGAACAGCCGCGACAGATGGCGCGGGGTGACCGCCATCCGTGCCGCCATGCGCTCCAGGCGATGATCCCCGGCCGGATCGGCGTGCAGGGCTTCGAGCAGCTCGCGCAGCGGGCCGCTGGTGCGTCGCTGGTGCGCGAGCGCCTCGCTGAACTGGGACTGGCCGCCCGGGCGATGCAGGAACATCACCAGCTCACGGGCGACGCGGCTGGCCAGCTCGCCGCCGTGGTCGGCCTCGACCAGCGACAGGGCCAGATCGATGCCGGCGGTCACCCCGGCGCTGGTGTAGCGGCCGCGGTCGGCGACGTAGAGCGCATCCGGCTCGACGCTCAGCGTCGGATAGGCCTGCGCCAGGGCCTCCGCGTGGCGCCAGTGGGTGGTGGCCCGGCGGCCGTCGAGCAGGCCAGCCCGGGCCAGCAGGAAGGCGCCGGTGCAGATGGCACCCAGGCGCCGGACGCGCGGGGCCATCTGGCGCAGCCCCTCGAGATGGTGCCCGGCCTTGCACTCGGCGAAGACGCCGCTGCCGCCGGCCACCAGCAGGGTATCCGGCGCGCCGCGGGCCGCCAGGCCCGCCCAGTTGAGGTCGGCCACCATGGCCAGGCCACCGTTGGTGCGAAGCGGGCCCGGCGCGCGGGCGACCAGTGCCAGGTCGTAGAGCCGCCGGCCGGCGCAGTCGTTGGCGCTGGCGAAGACCTGCCAGGGGCCGCTGACGTCCAGCGCCTGGCAGTCGGGATAGGCCAGTAATACGACGTGGCGTGGCGGGGAAGCATCCGGCATCGGCGGGCTCCATAACTGGACGATGTCTGAAGTCTGGCGGCTGGCGGCCGTGTCCACAATGACCCGTTTCCCACTGATCGGGACATGGCGCGGCCCGAAACGACGATGCCCCGCACGGGGCGGGGCATCGTCGCGGCGGGGCAAGGCCGGGGCGGCGTCAGGCGAAGGCCGCGTAGATGGCGATCACCAGCACCACCAGCGCGATGCCGGCGGGCACGGCGCCCTTCCACGGGGTCAGGTCGACGGCGCCGCTGTCCTCGTGGACCCAGGCCTCGGCCCGCGGGCGCAGCTTGCCGATCACCAGCATCGCCACCACCAGCAGCACGAAGACCGAGGCGACGAAGTGGAACTCGTGCATCACCTGCGGCAGCTGGTTGAAGGGCGGGATGAAGTAGCCGGCGAAGATCAGCAGGCAGCCGCCCACCAGGGCGATCTTGGCCGCCATGGCCGGTACGCGCTTGGTCAGCAGGCCGACCAGCACCACCGCCAGCAGCGGGATGAAGTAGATGGCGTTCATCTTCTGCAGGTAGCCGAACAGGCTTTCCTGGCCGGCCAGCAGCGGGGCGATGGTCATGGCGATCAGCGCCATGATCCAGCCGAAGGTCTTGCTGGCGCGCACCACCTGCGCCTCGCTGGCGTCCTTGTTGAGCACGCCCTTGTAGAAGCCGAGGCTGAACAGGGTGGTGGTGGAGTTCAGCGCCGAGTTGAACGACGACAGGATGGCGCCGACCATCACCGCGGCGAAGAAGCCGGTGAGGTAGGGCGGCAGCACGTTGAACACCAGGTGGCCGTAGGCCTCGTCGGCCTGGATGCCCTGATCGGCGTACAGCTGGTAGGCGATGATGCCGGGCAGCACCAGGTACAGCGGGCCGAGCAGCTTGAACAGGCCGGTCAGCAGCACGCCCTTCTGGCCCTCGGCCAGGTTCTTGGCGGCGAAGGTACGCTGGATGATCTGCTGGTTGGTGGTCCAGTAGAAGACGTTGATCAGGAACACGCCGGTGAACAGGGTGGCGAAGGGCACCTGCTGGTCCTCGCGGCCCATGGAGTTCAGGCGCTCGGGCTGGGATTCCTTGAGGATCTCCCAGCCGGCCAGCACGCCGTTGCCGTCACTGACGGTCTGCAGGCCGAAGTAGACGATCACGAAACCGCCGATCAGCAGGCCGATGCCGTTCAGGGTGTCGGACACCGCGACGGTGCGCAGGCCGCCGAACAGCGCATAGACGGCGCCGATCAGGCCCACCAGCCACACGGTCAGCCACAGCAGGGTGGTGTCGGACTCGATGCCGGTCAGCCCGTGGAGGTCGAGCATGCCCTGCAGGCCCATGGCGCCGGAATAGAGGATGATCGGCAGCAGGATCACCGCATAGGCGAGCAGGAAGATCACGTTGGCGATGCGCTGGGTGCCCTTGTCGAAGCGGATCTCCAGCAGCTGGGGCACGGTGGCGATACCGCTTTTCAGGAAGCGCGGCAGGAAGAACAGCGCCAGCAGCACCAGGGCGATGACCGCGACCACTTCCCAGGCCATCACGCTGAGGCCGTCGGCGAAGGCGGCGCCGTTGAGGCCGACCATCTGTTCGGTCGACAGGTTCGTCATCAGCAGCGAGCCGGCGATCAGCGGGAAGGTCAGGCTGCGCCCGGCCAGGAACAGGCCGTTGGTGCTGGCGTGGTCGTCGCGGCGGGTGATCCGCCAGGTGACGAAGGCGACCAATCCTGTAAAGAACAGGAAGGAAGCGAGGGTGAGGGCGTGCATATCGGAAAAATCCTTAACGTCTGGCGCTCATTGGCGTTCTCGCCGCCGAGGGAAGAGATTATGTTGCTAACATTACGACAGTGACGAGGCAGTCTAGGGGACTGCCTTGCCGCCGCCATACGCCTTTCGTCTAACGGTTGGTAGTCCTTTTTCAGGAAGGCGGCATCACGCCGGCCGGCGTCGGCTCCGCCCAGCCGAAAAGCTGCGCCAGCAGCGGGGTCGCGGCGATCGCGAATCCTGCGACGGCCAGCAGCCGACCCAGCCAGCGATGCCGTGGCCGCCGGGCCAGGCTCAGCCCGCCGAGGCAGACGAGCAGGCCGACGATGTTGAAGGCATAGCCGAGCATCGAGATCAGCTGATAGGCGGTCATGGTGGCTCCGGGCGTCATGGGGCGTCGGTCGTTGTCGGGTATCGAGAGCGGGCTGCTATGCTGAGAGCATATCAGCCGGGGACGGGGCATGGCCCAGCCACAGGGAGGCGCGACGCCATGGCAGGCAGTAAGGCAAGCGACGTGCTCGCTTTCTGGTTCGACGAGCTGACGCCCGCGCAGTGGTTCCGCAAGGACCCTGAGCTGGACGCCGAGGTGCGGCGCCGGTTCGCCGAGATCCACGCAGCCGCTCGCCGCGGCGAGTTCGTCGAGTGGCGACGCTCGGCCACGGGGCGGCTGGCCGAGATCATCGTGCTGGATCAGTTCTCGCGCCACCTTCATCGCGACGGCCCCGAAGCCTTCGCCGCCGACGAGCAGGCGCTGGCGCTCGCCCGGGAGGCGGTCGCCGCCGGGGATGACGCCGCGCTCGCGGCGCGCGAGCAGGCCTTCCTCTACATGCCTTACATGCACAGCGAGTCGCTGGCCGTCCACGACGAGGCGGCGCGGTTGTTCGAGCAGCCCGGCCTGGAGGACAGCCTGCGCGCCGAGCGCCGGCACCGCGCTATCCTGGAGCGCTTCGGCCGCTATCCGCATCGCAATGCCGCCCTCGGGCGGCGTTCCACCGAGGAAGAGCGGGCCTTCCTGGCCCGGCCCGGATCATCGTTCTGAGCTTGCGTTATGACGCCGCATGTCGGCAGTCTGGCAGGCACATCCCAAGGAAGTGGAAAAGGAGACACCCATGAGCATCATCGCCTGGTTGATCATCGGCGGGCTGGCGGGCTGGATCGCCGGCAACATCATGCGTGGCGGCGGCTTCGGGCTGCTGGGCAATATCGGAGTGGGGGTCGTCGGCGCGGTGGTCGGCGGCTTCCTGTTCAGCCTGCTGGGGCTTCAGGCCGGCGGCTTTATCGGCTCGCTGGTCACCGCCATCGTCGGCGCGGTGGTATTGCTGTGGGTGATCGCCAAGGTCAAGAAGGCCTGACCGGCAGCGCCCATCGAACCCGCAGGGTCACGCAGAAACACGCCGCCCGGCCAGTTGGCCGGGCGGCGTGCGTTCGGGGCTAGCGCAGGATCAGGCGGTGGCGGCGGCCTGGCTGCCGACCACTTCCTTCAGGCACTCCTCGATGATCGCGAGGCCTTCCTCCAGCACCTCGTCCTCGATGGTCACCGGCATCAGGAAGCGGATGGTGTTGCCCCACAGGCCGCAGGACAGCAGGATCAGCCCCTTCTCGCGCGCCTTCTTGCACAGCGCGCCGGCCAGGTCGGCGTCCGGGCTGCCGTCGGCCGTGACCAGGTCGAAGGCGGCCATGGCGCCCAGGTGGCGGCCGTTGGCCACGCAGTCGAAGGCCTGCTCCCATTGGGTGAAGCGCTCGCCGAGCCTGTCGCCCAGGGCCAGGCTCTTGTCGAGGATCTGCTCTTCCTCGAACACCTCCAGCACCGCCAGCACCGCGGCGCAGGACACCGGGCTGCCGGTGTAGGTGCCGCCCAGCGAGTTGCCGCCGGAGGCGTCCATCACCTTGTCGGTGCCGACCACAGCGGAGATCGGCATGCCGTCCGCCATGCTCTTGGCCATGGTGATGATGTCCGGCTCCACGCCGCTGTGCTCGATGGCGAACAGCTTGCCGGTGCGGCCGAAGCCCGACTGTACTTCGTCGACGATCATCAGCATGCCGTGTTCGTCGCACAGCTCGCGTACGGCCTTCAGGAAGCCCGGCGACGCCGCATGGAAGCCGCCCTCGCCGAGCACCGGCTCGAGCACGATGGCGGCGGTGTCCTTCGGATTGGCGTCGGTCTTCAGCGCCATCTTCAAACCGCGCAGCGCGTCCTCGTCGCTGACGCCCTCGCTCGGCACCGGGTAAGGCGCGCGGAAGACATTGCCCGGCATGCTGCCGAAGTCGGTGGCGTAGGGCGCGACCTTGCCGTTCATGGCCATGGTCATGAAGGTGCGGCCGTGGTAGCCGCCGGTGAAGCAGATCACGTTGTCGCGGCCGGTGGCGGCGCGGGCCACCTTGACGGCGTTCTCCAGCGCCTCGGCGCCGGAGTTGGCGAGCATCACCTTGCCGTGACCGCGCACCGGGGTCACCTGGCTGAGCTTCTCGGCCACCTTCACGTACCCCTCGTAGGGCATCACGGTCTGGCAGGTGTGCATCACCTTGTCCAGCTGGTCCTTGACCGCCTGCACCACCTTGGGATGGCGATGGCCGATGTTGAGCACGCCGATGCCGCCGGCGAAGTCGATGATGCGGTTGCCGTCGGCGTCCCAGATCAGGGCATTCTCGGCCCGGTCGGCAAACTGGGTGGCCGGGCTGGCGGCGCCGCTGGCGACGTAGCGCTGCTTGAGCTCGTTGAGTTGTGCGTTGTTCATGGAGACGACTCCTGTTGAGAGAGCGATAGGGCCTCAGAGCCCGCCGACACAGACGTATTTTAGTTCAGTGTATTCATCCAGGCCGTGACGCGAGCCCTCGCGTCCCAGGCCGGATTCCTTGACGCCGCCGAACGGCGCCAGCTCGGTGGAGAGCAGGCCCTCGTTGACGGCGACCATGCCGTACTCCAGTCCTTCCATGGTGCGCCAGATGCGCTGGTAGTCGCGAGCATAGAAGTAGGCGGCCAGGCCGAACTCGGTGGCGTTGGCCATGGCGATCGCTTCCTCGTCCTCGTGGAAGCGGAACACCGGCGCCAGCGGGCCGAAGGTTTCCTCGGTGGCCACCTTCATCTCGGCGGTGACGTCGGCGACCAGGGTCGGCTGGAAGAAGGTGCCGCCCAGGGGGTGGGGCTCGCCGCCGCACACCAGCCGTCCGCCGTGCTCGAGGGCGTCGGCGATGTGTGACTGTACCTTGGCCACCGCCGCGTCATTGATCAGCGGCCCCTGGAGCACGCCCTCGTCCAGACCGTTGCCGACCTTGAGCTCGGCCATGCGAGCTGCCAGCCTGTCGATGAAGGCGTCGTAGACGCCATCCTGCACCAGGAAGCGGTTGGTGCAGACACAGGTCTGGCCGGCGTTGCGGAACTTGGAGGCGATGGCGCCTTCCACGGCAGCGTCCAGGTCGGCGTCGTCGAAGACGATGAAGGGCGCGTTGCCGCCGAGCTCCATGGACGCCTTCTTGACGGTGCCGGCGCACTGGGCCAGCAGCCGCTTGCCGACCGGCGTGGAGCCGGTGAAGGAAACCTTGCGTACTCGCGGATCGGTGGTCAGCACCTCGCCGATCTCGGCCGGGCGGGCCGCGGTCACCACATTGATCACGCCCGCCGGGAAGCCGGCGTCCTCGGCCAGCCTGGCCAGCGCCAGGGCGGTCAGCGGGGTGGCCTCGGCGGGCTTGATCACCACCGGGCAGCCGGCGGCCAGGGCCGGGGCGCACTTGCGGGTGATCATCGCCAGCGGGAAGTTCCAGGGCGTGATGGCGGCCATCACGCCGATCGGCTCGCGCATCACCAGGATGCGCTTGTCGGCGCCGTGGCCGGGCAGGGTCTCGCCGGCCACGCGCTTGGCTTCCTCGGCGTAGTACTCCACGAAGCTGGCGCCGTAGCCGACTTCACCGCGGGACTCGGCCAGCGGCTTGCCCTGTTCGCGGGTCATCAGTCGGGCCAGGGCCTCCTGGTGGGCCATGATGCGCTCGAACCAGCCGCGCAGCAGGGCGGCACGTTCTTTGGCGGCCAGGCGGCGCCAGGCCGGCCAGGCCGCCTCGGCGGCGGCCACGGCCTCACGGGCGTCGTCGGCGCTCAGGTCGGGGACCTCGGCCAGCACCTCGCCGGTGGCGGGGTCGGTCACGGGGAAGCGTCGCTCGGCGGCGCGCCACTGGCCGGCCACGTAGGCCTTGTCGATCAGCAGGTCGCTCGGGGATGTCATCGGCACTCTCTCGGCTGTCTCTCGCCATCGTTGACACAAGGCGAGCTTGTGATGCGTTATGTTTTACGAGTGTGCATTATTTAGAACACGCCGCCAAGCCCCGGATCGACGTCTCTCCGAGTGATTTCGAGCATCGGCGCCGGCGGCGCTTTCCGTTACACTGTGTCGCCGAATTTCCCGCGGCGCTTCGGCGCCGTTCCGAACGTTTGCTTGTGTGGCGAGGTGTGCCTTGGTCGATCCCCTGAATGCCTGGTGGGCCCAGCAGCTGGTGCTGTGTGATTGGGCCTTCGCCCCCGATCCCCTGACGCTGGACGCCGAGGTGGCAGCGGCCCGCTTGGAAGGGCTCGGGGTCGTCGATCGCGGCGAGCTGGGATGGCGGCTGCTCGAGGCATTCGGAGGCGGTGGTGAGGCCGATCCGGCGCGTCTGCTCTCTGCCCTGGAACTGGCAGCCCTCGGCGGCGCCGCCGGCTGGCTCGGCGAGACCCGAGCACGGGCCTGGGCACAGCGCCTGGCCGAAGAGATCGGTAGTCGCTATCACGGTCTGGAGGCGTGGCTGGATGCGCTGTGCCGGGCGCGTAGCGCCGTGGGCTGGGTCCAGGGCGATGACGGCTTCAGCGAGGCCTGCGAGGCCCTGGCCGCCCTCGAGCACCAGGGCGAGGGCGTCACCTGGGAGATGATGCGCGAGTGGCTGGCCGATTCGCGCCCTGAACAGGCGCTGTGGCCCGACGATCCGGTCGACCGGGTCTGGCGGCTGCGCGCGGCCTTCAGCCCCGTGCTCGAGCCCCGGGCCGCGCCGCTCGATTGGCAAGGGCTCGAGGGCTGGCTGACCGAGGCCTGGCAGGTCCAGGGGCGCGACGAGCTGATTCGGGTGCTGCTGTGGCTGGCCTCCCAGGGCGACCGCCAGGCCTGGGACCTGGACGCCACCCGCCTGCTGTCGGCGGCGGCCGAGGAACGTCGGGCCTGGTGGGAGGGCCTCGCGCCCCGCGACCAGTCCGCCGGCCGGGTGCTGTTGACCCTGGTCGAGAGCGGCGAGCCCCTGGAGTGGGCCGCCTGGGACTGGCTGCGCCTGATCGATCTGGCCTGGGCCGGCCTGTGCATGGGCTGGCTCGACGACGAGGAGGCGCGCCACTTCGCGCTGCACGGCGCCGACATGGCCATGCACCGTTACAGCGACTGGGTGGCGCTGGCCCGGGCTTACCAGCGCGGACGCAGCCTGTTCGAGGCCCGCGACCTGCGGGGGGCCTTCGACGTCGACTGGGCGCTGCTGCTGCAGTCGCCGGTCAGCCCCTGGCGCACGCCGCTGTCGGAGATCGTCGACGAGGCGCAGCTCGAGGCCTCGCACCGGGCCATGCGCGACTGGCGTCGCGACCCTCGCCACTGGGTGCTGGCGCTGGCCGCGGTGCGCGAGCCGGAGCTGGCGCTGCGCCAGGGCGTGGCGCCGATGCTGCCGGAGGCGCGTCGGCAGGACGCCCGTCGCTACCTCGCCGAGACCCTCGACCTGCACGCCGACGAAGGCCCCGAGGCGCTCTCGCGCTACTGGTTGCCGGCCCAGGCGCATCATCTCAATCAGCTGGCGGCGGACGGTGCCCACGGCGCCTTGCCGACCGCCGCCACGCCGTTCGGCCGTCCCGGCAGGCAGGATCTGGCCGCCCGGGATGCCCTGGGCCAGGCCAGTCGCCACGCGGCGACCATTCACATGGCCGAGAAGTACGCCTTCCACCTGCAGATGGCCATGGACAGCGGGCTCTTCGACGCCGCGCGGCTGTCCGAGCTCACCGCGGCCCTGCATGGCTCGCTGAGCCGTTTCTACACCAGCCCGCGGCGCCTGCTCGCGGCCTGGGCACAGTGGGAGGCGCTGCTGCCCGAGCCCGATCAGCCGTCGCTGGTGGCCGAGATCCGCTGGCACCAGGACGATCCCGGCAGCGTCTTCCACTGGCTGGACTGGAGCAGCGGCGAATGGCAGGAGCCCGGCCCGCGGCCGAGCCTGTCGCACTTCACCGCCATGGCGCTGGTGGGGCCGTTGAACAGCCCGGCCTGGAGCCTGCCCCAGCCTGAGAGCGAACGCGAGTGCGCCTCGATCCGCGAGTGGGTCGATGGTCACTACGCCCTGCATACCGCCGGCGAGCTGGCCGATTTCGTGGACTACCTGCTGGAGGCGGGCGATCGCCAGGAATACCAGATCAACTATGCCCCCTATACCCTCAATCGCGAACGATTGGCCTCGGAGATCGCTACCCTGGAATCCGGCGAGTGCAGCGAGGAGGAGCGCAACCACCTGCTGCGCCTGATCCGTGTGCGGGACGGCGAGGACGGCTGCAACGAGCTCGACATGACCGCCTGGGACCTGGCCCAGGCGGTGGATCTGGCGATCGCCGGTCGCCAGCTCGGCTGGCTCACCGAGGCCGACTTCCTGGCCTTCCTGGGCCGGGCCCACGCCCTGGCCGCGCGCCATTACGGCGGCTGGGAAGAGTACGCCCGTGGCCTGCTTGCCGGCTTCTCCTTCTTCATGGGCGAGACGCCGGAGCGCGAGGCCTTCCTCAGCGGCTTCCGCCAGGCACTGGTGAGCTGGCTGTCCGCGGCGCCGCCCATGGCCGGCGCCTGGGCGAGCCTGGATTTCCCCGGTGCGCGCCCGCGTCACTGGGCGCCCATGCACGTGGATACGCTGCCCGGCGACGGCCGACAGCTGCATTAAACCCTTGTGCCGGTTATGATGCGTGATTGCCGGCCCGGCCGGCACGATGATGGCGATCGAGAGACAAGGATGGCAAAGAGGACAGGGATGCCGACCCGGTGTCGCGTTTCACTCGCAGGCATGACGCTGCTGCTGCTGACCGGCTGTGCCGGCAGTGGTGGAACGAAGGCGCCGGTGGACGACTATTTCGCCCGTGACATGCCGGGGCTGCCCGGTCAGATGTCGCCGGTCGACAATCCCGTTCTCGAGATGCGTGGCCTGCGCCATCCGCCGCCGGCCCAGGTACGCCAGGCGCTGCTCGACGAGCACGAACGCTGGCTCGGCACCCCCTACCGGCTTGGCGGCACTACCCGCCGCGGCATCGACTGCTCCGCCCTGGTCCAGCGCGTCTTCGCCGAGGCTTTCGGCCTGGAGCTGCCGCGCACCACCACCCAGCAGGTCCGCGAGGGCGAATCGGTGACCCGCGACGCCCTGCAGCCCGGCGATCTGGTGTTCTTCCAGCCTCCCGGCTACTACCACCACGTCGGCATCTACGTGGGGCAGGGGCGCTTCCTTCACGCCTCGACCTCCCGCGGCGTCAAGATATCCTCCCTCGACAACCGCTACTGGCGCCACTACTACTGGCAGGCGCGCCGCCCGCTGGACGACGTGCATCTGGCCCGCCGCCTCGACGATATCCAGTATGATCGCGGCGAGGGCTGAGTCTGTCTTCCTGGCCGCTTGGAAGTGATGGGCGCCGAGGACAAGGTGTAGCGAGGATTTTTTGCCATGGGTGAGGCGTCTTCGCCGAACGGGCTGGCCATGGATGGCCAGCACCGGCTCTGCGAGCGGAGCAGGATGCGATAGCGAAGCAGAGCAAAAGTAGCTCCCAGGGATGGGTTCACAGCGCCCTCGCGAAGGCTTGTCGTCGGTAAAGCCCATCGGCTGGGACATGTTGGCGAGCCTCGTCCCGTGGTCTTGACTCAGCGGTTCTCCAGCGCGAATTCCACGAACGCCTGTTCCGCCCGGGACAGGTAGGCGCCTTCCTTCCAGGCCAGCGACAGCGCCAGCCAGGCCGGCGGGTCGAAGGGCACCGCCGCCAGCTCCGGTTCCTCGACCACGCGCCTGAGAAAGGTGGTGATGCCGTAGCCCTGGCGCACGATGGCCTTGGTCAGCGGGATCAGGTTCGACTCGAAGGCGACGTTGGCGCTGGCGCCGGTGTCCCGTGCCAGGGCGTCGATGAACTCGCGATGGAAGTAGCCGTCCTGGAACAGCACCAGCGGCTCGGCGAAGAAGGCCTCGGGCGTGACGCGGTCCCGCCCGGCGAAGGGATGCTCCCGGGGCACGCATACCACCATCTCCTCCCGCGCCAGCGGCTGGCGCGTCAGATGGCGGCTCTCGCCGTCGTCGATCACCACGCCCAGATCCAGCTCGCCCGCGGCGATCATGCGCTGCAGGCGGCGCGCGCCGGCCTCCACCACCGTCAGCCGGATGCCCGGGTGGCGTTCCTTGAAGCCCATCAGCAGCGGCGGGAAATAGTAGGAGCCCAGCATCGAGGGAATGCCGATGCGCAGTTCGCCCTTCACCAGCCCGTGCAGCTCCCGCATGGCCAGCTCGGCCGCCTCGGCCCGGGCCAGCAGGTCGCGGGCGTGCTCGACCAGCGCCTCGCCCTCGGCGGTCAGGCCGATGCGCCGCTCGTGGCGGTGGAAGAGGGTGAGATCGAGGCGATGTTCCAGGTTGGCGATGGTCTGGCTGACCGCGGACTGGGCCAGGTGCAGCGAGCGGGCGGCGGCGCTGAAGCCGCCCTGGTCCACCACCGCCAGGAAGACGCCGAGGCTGCGCAGGTCGAAGGGCAGGGCCATAAGACAATCCGATGAGTACAATCATTAACTTCTGCTTGGCTTATCATTGTGCGCCTTCGATCATGGTCGGCCAACCCGGAGGACCTATGATCGACGCTCACAGCCGCGCCTGGTGGCGCGCGACCCTGGCCCTGAGCCTGGGTTCCTTCCTCGTGTTTCTGAATCTCTACGTGGTGCAACCGCTGCTGCCGTCGCTGCATCAGGCCCACGGGGTCTCGACCCTGGTCGCCAACCTGGCGATGTCGCTGGCCACGCTGTCGCTGGCCGCGGCCCTGCTGGTGTTCGGCCCGCTGTCTGATGCCATCGGGCGCGGCGGCATCATGCGCCTGACGCTGCTTGCGGCCGGCGGCCTGTCGCTGGCGCTGGCCGTGGCGCCGGGCTTCGAGGCGCTGCTGGCACTGCGCGTGGTGCAGGGCTTCGTGCTGGGCGGGCTGCCGGCGGTGGCGATCGCCTGGATGGGCGATGAATTCGAGCGCTCGGCGATGCTGCCGGCGGTGGGGCTCTACATCGCCGCCAACTCGCTGGGCGGGATCTCGGGGCGGGTGATCGGCGGCTGGGCCGCGGAGTCGGCCGGGATCTCGGCGAGCTTCCTGTGGGTCGGCGGCCTGACGCTCGCCGGGGTGGCGCTGTTCTGGTGGCTGCTGCCGGCGTCCCGGGGCTTCACCCCGCGGCGCTTCCGGCTGGGCGAGGCGCTCGGCGATCTGGCCGGGCACCTGCGCCAGCCCGAGCTGCGCGGGGCCTACCTGCTGGGCGGGCTCAACTTCCTGGTGTTCATCAATCTCTACAGCTACCTGACCTTCCGCCTGGCGGCCGAGCCTTTCGCGCTGGACGCCCGCTGGCTGGGGCTGCTGTTCCTGACCTACCTGGGCGGCACGCTGGGCTCGTCGATGTCCGGGCGCCTGGTGCGTCGCGCCTCGCCGCCGACCTGCATGGCGCTCGGCACGCTGCTGCTGGCCTCGGGCATGGCGCTGACGCTGGCGTCCTCGCTGCCGATCATCCTGGGCGGGCTGACCCTGGCGGCCTTCGGCTTTTTCCTGGCCCACTCCATGGCCTCGGGCTGGGTGGGGCGCCAGGCCCGGCGCGCCCGGGGCAGCGCCTCGGCGCTCTATCTGGTGTTCTACTACCTCGGTGCCAGCCTCGGTGGGCTGTGGCTCGAGCCGTTCTGGCGCGCGGGGGCCTGGCCGGGCGTGCTGCTCGGCGGCGCCCTGGTGCTGGCGATCACCCTGACGCTGGCCCTGCGGCTGCGCCGCGGCGAGCGACGTCGGGCGGCCGAGGAGGCCGCGGCTCAGGGCATGGCGTAGGCCTCGGCCTCGTCGCCCCAGACCTCTTGCAGCCGGTCCTCGCGCCCGCAGGCCGACTTGTAGAAGTTGTAGCGCACCGGGTTCTTGTCGTAGTAGTCCTGGTGATAGGTCTCGGCGGGGTAGAAGGCCGTGAAGTCGAGGATCTCGACGCCGATCTCGCGGCCGAAGCGCTCGGCCATGGCGTCGCGGGTCGCCTCGGCCATGGCGCGCTGGTCGGCGTTTTCGGGGAAGATGGCGCTCTGGTAGGGGCGGCCCCGGTCGCAGAACTGGCGATTGACGGCGAAGGGATCGATGTTGCGCCAGAACACATAGAGCAGGGTGCGGTAGTCGACCCGCTCGGGATCGTACTCCACCTTCACCACCTCGATGTGATCGGTGTCGCCGGACGAGACCTGCTCGTAACTGGGGTTCTCCATCTCGCCGCCGGCGAAGCCCGAGGTCGTGGCGACCACGCCCTCGACCTTGTCGTAGGCCTCTTCCACGCACCAGAAGCAGCCGCCGCCGAACACGGCGCTTTCCTTCGCAGGGCCGTCGATGGCAGTGCTGTCGGACTCGGCGGTCGCGGGGCCGGCGAACGCGGTGGCGAGCAGCAGCGGCAGGGCGGGCAGGCGGATCGGGCGGTTGAGTGTCATGATGGGGACCTCCTCCAGGATGCAATGGAGCGTCGTCGATCGGGATCGGCTTTCCTTACACGCGGTTGACCGCCAGTGTAAGGGGAAGTGCCTGGCGACGACTCAGGGGCGAGACCTCACCATGGAACAGGGAGACCGACTTGACCAAGCGACGCTTGCTGCTGCTGTGTTTTATCGTGCTGGCCTTCGCCGCCTTCTTTCTCTCCGGCGCCGACCAGCTGCTGACGCTGGAGTCTCTCAAAGCCGAACAGGCCCGCTTCCAGGCCTGGCTGGCGGCGGAGCCGCTGACGGTGGCCGGGGGGTTCTTCGCGCTCTATGTGGCCATGGCGGCGCTGTCGCTGCCGGGCGCGGCGCTGCTGACGCTGCTCGGCGGGGCGCTGTTCGGTTTCGGCTGGGGGCTTCTGCTGATCTCGTTCGCCAGCAGCCTGGGCGCGACCCTGGCCGCGCTGATCGCCCGCACGCTGGCCCGCGCGCCGCTGGAACGGCGCTTCGCCGCCCAGCTCGAGCGCGTCAATGCCGGCATTCGCCGCGAAGGCGCCTTCTATCTCTTCACCCTGCGGCTGATTCCGCTGTTTCCGTTCTTCGTCATCAATCTGGTGATGGGCCTGACGCGGATGCGCCTGACCACCTTCTACTGGGTCAGCCAGCTGGGCATGCTGCCGGGCACCGCGGTCTACGTGAACGCCGGCCGCGAGCTGGGAGATCTCGAGTCCCTGTCCGGTATCCTGTCGCCGGGGCTGATCCTGTCCTTCGCCCTGGTCGGGCTGTTTCCCTGGCTGGCCCGGGGGCTGATCGGCGTGGCCAAGCGGCGCCGGCTGGCGCGGCGCTTCTCCCGGCCGACGCGCTTCGATCATGACATCGTGGTGATCGGTGGCGGCTCGGCCGGGCTGGTGGCGAGCTACATCGCCGCCGCGGTGAAGGCCCGGGTGGCGCTGGTGGAGCGCGACCGGCTGGGCGGTGACTGCCTGAACACCGGCTGCGTGCCCTCCAAGGCGCTGATTCGTGCGGCGCGTGCCGCCGAGGAGGTACGCCGGGCGCCGCGCTATGGCGTCGAGGCGGGCAAGCCGAGGGTCGATTTCGCCGCCGTCATGGGTCACGTGCGCGGCGCGATCCGCGAGATCGAGCCCCACGACAGCCGCGAGCGCTACGAGGGGCTAGGCGTCGAGGTCGTCCAGGGCGAGGCGCGACTGGACGACCCCTGGCGGGTTCGCGTGTTCGGAAGCGAGGGCGAGCGGGTGATCACCGCCCGCCATGTGATCATCGCCAGCGGCGCCTCGCCCTGGGTGCCGCCGTTGCCGGGCATCGAGAAGACCGAGCCGCTGACCTCGGACACCCTCTGGCAGCTCGAGGCGCTGCCCGAGCGGCTGCTGGTGCTGGGCGGCGGGCCCATCGGCTGCGAGCTGGGCCAGAGCTTCGCGCGGCTGGGGAGCCGGGTGAGCCTGGTGGAGCTGGGCGACCGGCTGCTGCCGCGGGAAGACGAGGACGTCGCCGCCGAGGTGGCATCGCGGCTGCGCGATGAGGGCGTCGAAGTGCATCTGACGGCCAAGGCGCTGCGGGTGGTGACGGATGACGACGGCGGCCAGGGCCTGGAGATCGAGGTCGGCCAGACAGGGGAGAAGGGGGAGGAGACGCGCGTCGAGACGCTGCCCTTCGACCGGCTGCTGGTGGTGGTGGGGCGGCGCGCCAACGTGTCCGGCCTGGGGCTCGAGGCCCTGGGCGTCGAGACCGCTCCGGACGGCACCCTGGCGGTGGACGAGACGCTGCGCTCGGTGCTGCCCAACGTCTGGGCCTGCGGCGACGTGGCCGGCCCCTTCCAGCTGACTCACGCCGGGGCACACCAGGCCTGGCACGCCACGGTCAATGCCCTGTTCGGCGAGCTCAGGCGTTTTCGGGTCAGCTATCGGGCGTTGCCGGCGGTGACCTTCACCGACCCGGAGGTGGCGCGGGTCGGCCTCAACGAACGCGAGGCACGCGAGCGCGGCATCGAGGTCGAGGTGACCCGCTACGCGCTGTCCGAGCTCGACCGCGCCATCGCCGACGGCCAGCGGGAGGGCTTCGTCAAGGTGCTCACCGTGCCGGGGCGCGACCGCCTGCTGGGCGCCACCCTGGTCGGCGCGGGCGCCGGCGAGCTGCTGGCCGAGTTCACCCTGGCCATGACCCACGGCATCGGGCTCAACAAGCTGCTCGGCACCGTGCATCCCTATCCGACCCGCAGCGAGGCGGTGAAGGCCACCGCCGGGGTGTGGAAGAATGCCCACAAACCGGCGCGGCTGCTGGCCTGGCTCGAGCGCTACTTCGCCTGGCGCCGGGGCGAGGGGCGCGCCGAGGGGAAGGGGGAACGCGACGGGAGTGACAGACGAGACGAGAGTGACGCGAAAGGAGACGCCTGATGCTCGATCGCTGGACCATGCCGCTGACCCAGCGGCCGCTGAGATGGCTGGCCCGGGGGCTTTCGAAGACCGGCGTGCAGCCGGATCAGGTGACCGTGGTGGCCTTTCTGATCGGCATGCTGGCGCTGCCGTTGCTGGCCATGGAGGCCTACGGCGCGGCCCTCGTCGCCGTCCTGCTCAACCGGCTGGGCGACGGCCTGGACGGCACCCTGGCGCGACTGACCGATCACGCCAGCGACGCCGGGGGCTTTCTCGATATTGGCCTGGACTTCGTCTTCTACGCCGCCGTGGTGCTGGGCTTCGCCCTGGCCGACCCGGCCGCCAACGCCCTGGCCGCGAGCCTGCTGCTGTTCGCCTTCATCGGCACCGGCACGTCGTTTCTGGCCTTCGCCATCATGGCCGCCCGCCACGCACTGGACCGGCCGCGCTTCCCGCGCAAGGCCTTCTACTACCTGAACGGGCTGACCGAAGGTACCGAGACGCTGCTGGCGCTGGTGGCCTTCTGCCTGTGGCCGGCGCACTTCCCGCTGCTGGCCGGTCTCTTCGCGGTGGCCTGCCTGATCACCACCGCGACCCGGCTGGCAGGCGGCTACCTGACCCTGAAGGCGATGCCGAGGGCTTCGGAGTGAGCCGGCTCAGTGGTCAGGCACGTTCGTCTCGGGCATGAAAAAGGGCAGCCCGGAGGCTGCCCCTTTTTCGTTCTGGCTGGCGGGAGCTTAGTGCTCGTGGCCACCTTCGCCGTGGACGTGGCCGTGCTCGACCTCTTCCTGGCTGGCCTCGCGGACTTCGGCGATCTCGACGTCGAAGTTCAGGGTCTGGCCGGCGAGCGGGTGGTTGCCGTCGACGGTGACGGTGTCGCCTTCGACCTGGGTCACGGTGACCATCAGCGGGCCGCCCTGGGTCTGCGCCTGGAACTGCATGCCCGGCTCGATGCTCTCGACGCCCTGGAAGGCGTCGCGCGGGACTTCTTGCACCAGCTGCGGCTGGACTTCGCCGTAGCCTTCTTCAGGGGCGACCTTGGCCTGGAGCTTGTCGCCAGCCGCACGACCTTCCATTTCCTTCTCGAGGCCCGGGATGATGTTGCCGGCGCCGTGGAGGTAAGTCAGCGGCTCACGGCCTTCCGAGCTGTCCAGCACTTCCCCTGCATCATTGGTCAGGGTGTAGTGGAAGGCCACAACGGAATTCTGTGCGATTTGCATGATGAACCTATCGATGAGTGCGTGTGCGCGCATGGTAACGTGGCTTCCCGGGGACTGTCAGTGGCGCAAGGAGATTTTTCAGCTTGCCCGGTACGATCCTGAGTGCGATTCACGCCGTGTCCCGTGGTTGCGTGCTTCCGAAGGCAGGGATACCCTTTGCTGCGACACCTTTTCCCTTGTCCTTCGTTCCCTGTTGGAGACCCTCCATGACCGTGACCGTCATCTGGCTGATCGCCTTTGCCGTGATCCTCTTCCTGTGCCTGAGCCGCTGGGAGGCCTCCGTCAGCGCGGGGCTCGACAAGCTGATTCCCGCCGTGCTGCGCAGCGAGGACGACCGCTGGGTGTGGAGCCCGGCCATCGCCGTGCTGGCCGCGACGGCCATCGTGCGGCCGGTGGACCTGCTGCTGACGCTGATCATCATCGCGGTGATCGCGCTGGTGGGTGGCAAGCTGGCGTGCTGGGCGATGCGCAAGGCCAATTTCCACTGAGCCGGCGCCTCTGGACCGAAAAGGCCCGCGGCATGCGCCGCGGGCCTTTTGCGTTGAGCGTCGTCGAACCGCCGGGGCTCAGTAGGGCGCCACGCTGACGTTGTTGCCGGTACCGATCAGGCGCACCTGCTGACCGACCTGGAACGGCTGGTCGGCCTTCTGCACCACCACCACGGTCTGGCCGGTCTGCTTGCGGATCTCGAGCTCCCAGGCATCCGTGCGGTTGGCGCTGTCCTCGATCTTCTTGCCGGCCACGCTGCCGCCGATGGCGCCGGCCGCGGTGGCCAGCGTCCGGCCCGAGCCGCCGCCGATCTGGTTACCCAGCAGGCCACCGATGACGGCGCCGCCGAGACCGCCGATGGCGCCGCTGTTCTGGTCGCCGGCCTGGATCTGCACCCGGCGCATGGCGGTGATGGTGCCCACGCTCACGTTCTGGGCCACCTTGGCCTGGTTGCCGGTGTAGACATTGCCCGAGTAGGGCGAGGTGTTGGCGCAGCCCGCCAGGGTCAGGGCGCCTAGGGCGACGATGGGAAGAAAACGCTTCATGGGTAACCTCCTTGCAAGTCGGTGAGCGACGCGGTGGGCGTCTGCCGTATGGCTTCCGTAGGGCATGATGCAGCGGGCCTCTGGCTTGCCGGTGCCCATACCCTGCCTGTAGTCGGGAGGTTTGACCAGTGAAAGACAAAAAGGTGCGCCTGCGAACGACATCGGTGCCCCTGGGGGGGCCGGCCGCATGAAAAAACCCACCCCGCGGGGCGGGATGGGCAATGGCTAGTCATGCCATGTCACCGGGGAGGCGAGTCATTCCGCTTCCAGGGGTCTCGCTTTCCGCATCACTCTTCTTCGAGCTGGGTCGCGTCGCCGGTCAGCACCTCGTCCCAGGCATCGTCGAGGGAGTAGCCCGCGCGGCTGTCGACGGTGTCGATCACCTCGACGGCGTGCTGGAGGGATTCCCGGTTGCCTTTCAGGGCCAGCACCAGCTTGGCGAGTTCCTGCTTGCTGAACGTGCTGGCAATGAGGTCGGCTTGGTGGCTCAGTTCGATGCAGTTCATGTGTAACACCTCGTGCGGTGGCCATCGTCGATGGCGTGATGGGCGTTTGCTACTCATGCCGGGCCGGGTAAGCGCCCGGTGCTGCAGTCGCGAAGTGGTCACAAGCTTGGAAAGACCATCGCCTACGGCGCCTGGATCATCGTGAAAGCGCCTTCTTTGTAGCTTTCAGTGCAGGTCGCCGGTCGGGGTAGCGACGCGTTGTCCTGCGCTGTGAGTTGACTATGGTGCAGTACGGCAGAACCGACCATGCCTCCTTGGGCGCAGCCGGCGTTGTAACTCGACTACATCCTTTAAGGAACGGCAGCGAGGTTGTCGGCCTCCTTCACGGGGCACTTGGCGCGCTGCATCGCGGTGCACCGAGGTCGGGCGAGCGGGCACGAGAAAGGGGAGGCCGAAGCCTCCCCGAGCGTCCTGTCGCTGTGCCGTCGCGGCGTGCGATCAGCCGAACTGGTTCATTGTGTTGTCCTTGCCGCCGGCCTTGAGCGCCGCCTCGCCGTGGAAGAACTCCTTGTGGTCGTCGCCGATGTTGGAGCCGGCCATGTCCTGGTGCTTGACGGTGGCGATGCCCTCGCGGATCTCGCGGCGCTGCACGCCCGCCACGTAGGCCAGCATGCCTTCGTCGCCGAAGTAGCCCTTGGCCAGGTTATCGGTGGACAGGGCCGCGGTGTGGTAGGTCGGCAGGGTGATCAGGTGGTGGAAGATGCCGGCCTCGCGGGCGGCGTCACGCTGGAAGTTCTGCGTCCACTCGTCGGCCTGGCGCCCCAGCTCGGTGTCGTCGTACTCGGCGTTCATCAGGTCGGCGCGGTCGTAGGCGCTGACGTCGCGGCCCTCGGCTTCCCAGGCGTCGAACACCTGCTGGCGGAAGTTCAGTGTCCAGTTGAAGGACGGCGAGTTGTTGTAGACCAGCTTGGCGTCGGGGCAGACCTCGCGCACCCGGTCCACCATGCCCTTGATCTGACCGACATGGGGCTTCTCGGTCTCGATCCACAAGAGGTCGGCGCCGTTCTGCAGGCTGGTGATGCAGTCCAGCACCACCCGGTCCTCGCCGGTGTCCGGCTTGAACTGGTAGAGGCCGGAGGCCAGGCGCTTGACCTTGACCAGCTTGCCGTCCTGCTTGATCACCACGTCGCCGTTGGCGATATCGTCCGCGGAGGTGATCTCGTCGCCGTCGAGGAAGGCGTTGTACTGATCGCCCAGGTCGCCCGGCGCGTGGCTGACGGCGATCTTCTGGGTCAGGCCGGCGCCCAGGGAGTCGGTGCGGGCGACGATTACGCCGTCTTCCACGCCGAGTTCCAGGAAGGCGTAACGCACGGCGTTGAGCTTGGCGATGAAGTCCTCGTGGGGAACGGTGACCTTGCCGGCCTGGTGGCCGCACTGCTTCTCGTCGGAGACCTGGTTCTCGATCTGCAGGCAGCAGGCCCCGGCCTCGATCATCTTCTTGGCCAGCAGGTAGGTGGCCTCGGCGTTGCCGAAGCCGGCGTCGATGTCGGCGATGATCGGCACCACGTGGGTCTCGAAGTTGTCGATCTTGCCCTCGAGCTCGGCGGCCCTGGCGCTGTCGCCGGCCTCGCGGGCCGCTTCCAGATCGCGGAACAGGTGGTTGAGCTCCCAGCTGTCGGCCTGGCGCAGGAAGGTGTAGAGCTCCTCGATCAGCGCCGGCACGCTGGTCTTTTCGTGCATCGACTGGTCGGGCAGCGGGCCGAACTCGGAGCGCAGGGCGGCGATCATCCAGCCCGAGAGGTACAGGTAGCGACCCTTGGTCTGGCCGAAGTGCTTCTTGATGGAGATCATCTTCTGCTGGCCGATGAAGCCGTGCCAGCAGCCCAGCGACTGGGTGTACTTCGCGGTGTCGCCGTCGTAGGCCGCCATGTCCTGGCGCATGATCCGGGCGTTGTAGCGGGCGATGTCCAGGCCGGTCTGGAAGCGGTTCTGGACGCGCAGCCGGGCGGCATGCTCGGGCGTGATGTTGTCCCACTTGCCGCGCTGACCTTCGCGCAGCTGGGTCAGGGTCTTGAGTTGATCTTGAAACGTTGCCATGGAGCCATCCTCTCTGCCTTCAGGGGGAAGGTCGCCCGCTCTCGTCCCGGCGTGATTGCCGTCTGGTGTCGACGAAGCCTTATGCTGCGACCGCGAAGCGCTATCAGGTTCGTCCGCTTTCCCGAGTCTGTCTCTAGGGTGTTGGTCGAACCTCGTCGAGAGAGGAAAGTGCCCGGCGACTACATGGCATAACTGTTGATGCCGGGCGTCCCTCGCTCGCCTTGGATATCACTATGGGCGGGCATGGCGCGGCTCAACAATTGATCCTTGGGGGCAGCGAGGGTTGTAGTCCGACTACAGGACGGGGGCGGGAATCGCCATTCCTGTAGTCGGGTTTCCCGATGGGGGCGGAAAACGGGAGGGAGAAAACGCTCAGGCGTCGAGGCGCAGCGCCATGTTGCGGTGCGGAATGCCGGCCTCCATGAAGGTCTCGCCGAAGGCTTCGAAGCCCAGTCGCTCGTAGAACGCCAGGGCATGGGTCTGGGCGGCGAGCTCGGCGGCAGGCAGGCCGCGGTGGCGTGCGGCGGCGATCGCCGCCTCCATCAGCGCCAGCCCGATGCCGAGGCCACGCGCCTCGGCGAGCACGGCGACGCGGCCGATATGGCCGTCGGGCAGCAGCCGGGCGGTGCCCAGGGCGCGGCCGTCGGCCAGCGCCAGGAAATGCAGGCACTCGGGATCTCGGCCGTCCCATTCCTCGTTTCTGGGCACGTCCTGCTCCTCGATGAAGACGACGCGGCGGATCTCGCCGGCCGCCTCGCCGAGGGTCTGCCAGTCGCCCTCGCGGATCTCGACGCTCGTGCTCATGCGCTTACTCCTCTGTGTTCATTCTTCTTCGTCGTTCCACCAGGCCAGGCTGCCGGCGTCGAGCAGATGGGTCAGCACGCGGGGCGCGTCGTCGAAGGCCAGCAACTCGGCGTCGACCGGTTCGCCGCCCGCCAGGGCGCGGGCCAGGGCGATCGAGCACTCGACGCCGTCGCCGTCGACGAACAGGGTGGCGCGTGCGTCGTCCAGTGCGCGCCAGGCGAAGCGCGAGCCGGGCGGGCGTTCCAGTGTCTCGCCGTCCTGTAGTGCGGCGACAAGGTCGTTCGGGTCGGTGGGCGTCTCGCTGGCCACCAGCTGGTCGACGTACTTGGGCTGGGTCATCACGCGGCCGAACCACTGGGCCAGCTGGGCCGGGTCGTCCAGGGTCTCGAGGATCAGTGTGCGCATGCGCTCGAGGGCGGCGTCGTCGAGCTCGGCCGGGTCGGCGGGCGCCGCCATGCCGGCGTCGGCGTAGCGCAGCGAGGGAGGCAGCTGCTCGCCGATGTAGTCGGCGTAGGAGGTCACGGCCTCGTCGGCGGAGGGGGCGCGGAAGCCCACCGAGAAGGTCATGCAGTCACTGGACTGGCTGACGCCGTGATGGGCCCAGCCCGGCGGCAGGTAGAGCATGTCGCCCGGTTCCAGCACCCAGTCGGCGTCGGCCTCGACCTCGAAGGTCTCGAGGATGCGCAGGTCGATGCCCTTGAGGATCGGGGCGTCGTCGTCGACCCTGCCGCCGAGCTGCCAGCGGCGCTGGCCGCTGGCCTGAAGCAGGAAGACGTCATACTGGTCGACGTGGGGGCCGACGCTGCCGCCGGGCGGCGCATAGCTGACCATGATGTCGTCGAGGCGCCAGCTCGGCAGGAAGTCGAAGGTCTCGAGCAGCTCGGCGACCTCGGGCACGTAGTGGTCCACGGCCTGGACCAGCAGGGTCCAGTCCTGCTCCGGCAGGCGGGCGAAGGTGGCCTCGTCGAAGGGGCCGTGGCTGACCTGCCAGGGGCCGTCAGGGCCTTGCTCCTCGACCAGACGCGCCTCGATGTTCTCCTCGCAGGCCAGGCCGGCGAGCTCGTCGGGTTCGAGGGGGCTCTGGAAGTCGGGGATGGCGCCGCGGATCAGCAGCGGCCGGCGCTGCCAGTGGTCGCGCAGGAAGTCGGCGGCGGTGCGGCCGCCGAGCAGGGTGAGGGGTTCGTCTCGGGACTGTCGTGACATGAGGCTCGCGCTCGCGAAGGGATGAAACGGCGACAGGCGCCGATTGGCGCCTGTCGGGATACTAGCATGTGGGGCCAGCCGACGAGGGGCATGGCGGGTTAAGGATCGGGCCTCGTGCTCGCGATCCCGGGAACGAAACCCTGACACTGCGCTTGCCGCCTGCGCGTCGCTTCACAACATAATCCCTCACGGGTGAAGCTGGCTCGCCATCCCTGGCGAGCCACGCGCGCGGCTGCGCTGGTGTCAGCGTCCCCGGGTAGATATCGCATCGCTACGATGCCCGCCCCTGATCGGCTGACCGGCCGGGCGCTTACAGATTGCGCGCCTGGGCCTCGGCGTTGCCGATGTAGTTGGCCGGAGTCAGCTGCTTGAGCTCGCCCTTCACCTCGGCCGGCAGCTCCAGGGTGTCGATGAAGGCGGCGAAGCCGGCCTGATCGATGCGCTTGCCGCGGGTCAGCTCCTTGAGCTTCTCGTAGGGCTTCTCGATGCCGTAGCGACGCATCACGGTCTGGATCGGCTCGGCCAGCACTTCCCAGCTGTTGTCCAGGTCCTCGGCCAGGCGAGCCGGGTTGGCCTCGAGCTTGCCGATGCCCTTCAGCGAGGCCTGGTAGGCCACCAGCGCGTAGGCCATGCCGACGCCCAGGTTGCGCAGCACGGTGGAGTCGGTCAGGTCGCGCTGCCAGCGGGAGATCGGCAGCTTCTCGGCCAGGTGACCCAGCACGGCGTTGGACAGCCCCAGGTTGCCCTCGGAGTTCTCGAAGTCGATCGGATTGACCTTGTGCGGCATGGTCGAGGAGCCGATCTCGCCGGCCACGGTCTTCTGCTTGAAGTAGCCCAGCGAGATGTAGCCCCAGACGTCGCGGTCGAAGTCGATCAGCACGGTGTTGAAGCGGCACACGGCATCGAACAGCTCGGCGATGTAGTCGTGGGGCTCGATCTGGGTGGTGTAGGGGTTGAAGGTCAGGCCCAGGCCCTCGACGAAGGTGCGGGCATTGGCTTCCCAGTCGACCTCCGGGTAGGTCGCCAGGTGGGCGTTGTAGTTGCCCACGGCGCCGTTGATCTTGCCGAACAGCTCCACGCTCTCGATCTGCTTGAGCTGGCGACGCAGCCGGTAGGCGACGTTGGCCATCTCCTTGCCGAGGGTGGTGGGGCTGGCGGTCTGGCCATGGGTGCGCGACAGCATCGGCTGAGCGGCGTGCTCCTCGGCCAGGCGGGCCACCTCGTCGGCCACCTGGTGCATCACCGGCAGCAGCGCATCCAGGCCGCCGCGCAGCATCAGCGCGTGGGACAGGTTGTTGATGTCCTCGCTGGTGCAGGCGAAGTGCACGAATTCGGTGATGGCGTGCAGCTCGGGCGTCTCGGCAATGCGCTCCTTGATGAAGTACTCGACCGCCTTGACGTCATGGTTGGTGGTGCGCTCAATCTCCTTGATGCGCTCGGCGTCTTCCACGGAGAAGTCGCGGACCAGGGCATCCAGCGCCGCGGTGGCCGCGGCGGAGAGCGGCGGCACCTCGGTGATCTGAGGCTGCTCGGCCAGGCGCTGCAGCCAGCGGGCCTCGACGATGACGCGGGCACGGATCAGGCCGAACTCGCTGAAATGCTCGCGCAGGGCCTCGGCCTTGCTGCCGTAGCGGCCGTCGACGGGAGAAAGGGCGGTGAGGGCGGTCAGGGGGAGTGACTTGGGCTGCATGGGCGCGTTCCGGGTGGCGTGGTGGAGAAATCAGTGGGGGAAATCAGTTCAGCTCGTCCAGGGCCTTCTTGAGGGCGCCGCGCTGGAACATCAGCTTCCAGCGGCGGCCGCCCTGCTGGTGCCACAGCAGCGCGAAGCGGATGCCGGTCAGCAGGCAGGCGCGCACGCGCTCGGGCATCATGCGGCTCTGCAGCAGCGAGGGATCGCCCTGGACGACGATCCGGCTCTTGAAGGTGGAGATGGTGTCCTGGTAGGCCTCGCCGAGGCTGGCGACGACGTTCTCGTGGGTCTCGCCGAAGTGCTCGGCCTGGCCCTGGATGCGGGTCAGCCGGGTGCCCAGGGTGTCCATCATGTCGGCGTCGTTTCTCAGCTTGCTCATCAGCATCAGCAGCGAGAAACCATAGCGCATCACCACCGGGTTGGCCTGGCGGCGGCCCAGCATGCCCTCGAGGGTCTCGATGCCCTGGCGCAGGTTGTTGGGATGGCCGCCGTAGATGGCCTCGAAGCTGGCCGGGTCGGTGTCCAGGGTGGCGTGGATCAGGGTGTCCCAGGCGCGCTGGTCGACCTGGCCGGTGCGGGCCAGCTGGTCGACCTGGCTGGCGGCCTGGAAGACCCCGGCCAGCGCCAGGGCCTGGCGCGCGACGGGGGAGTCGGGGGCGCGGTGAATGGGCGTGGTGCCGTTCATCGCGCGGCCTCCTCGGCGTTCCAGATGGCTTTGATCACGCCGCCGCCGAGGCAGATGTCGCCGTCGTAAAGCACCAGCGACTGGCCGGGGGTCACGGCGCGCTGGGGCTCGTCGAAGCGCACCCGCACGCCGCCGTCCTCGGTGGTCTCGAAGCGGCAGGGCACGTCTTCCTGGCGATAGCGGGTCTTGGCGGTGAGGCGGCCCTCGGCGGCCGGCGGCTCGCCGGCGACCCAGTCCATCGGCTCGGTGGCCAGGCTGTCGGTGTAGAGCAGCGGGTGATGCTTGCCCTGCACGGCCACCAGCACGTTGCGCTCGAGGTCCTTGTCGGCCACGAACCAGGGCGCGTCGGAGTAGTTGGCGAGCCCGCCGATGCCGAGCCCCTGGCGCTGGCCGAGGGTGTAGTACATCAGGCCCATGTGCTCGCCGATGACGTCGCCGTCCGGCGTCTCGATGGTGCCGGGCTGGGCGGGCAGGTACTGCTGCAGGAAGTCGCGGAAGCGGCGCTCGCCGATGAAGCAGATGCCGGTGGAGTCCTTCTTGCGCGCGGTCACCAGGTCATGACGCTCGGCCAGGGCGCGGACCTCGGGCTTCTCCAGTTCGCCGACCGGGAACAGGGTGCGGGCGATGGCCGCCTCGGGCACGGCGTGCAGGAAGTAGCTCTGGTCCTTGTTGGCGTCGAGCCCCTTGAGCAGCCGCGGGCGCTCGGCCCCGTCGAGCTCGCCGCGGGCGCGGCCGCCACGGACGTAGTGGCCGGTGGCGATGCGCTCGGCGCCCAGCATCTCGGCGTACTCGAGGAACACCTTGAACTTGATCTCGCGGTTGCAGAGGATGTCCGGGTTCGGCGTGCGTCCGGCCTGGTACTCGGCCAGGAAGTGCTCGAAGACGTTGTCCCAGTACTCGGCGGCGAAGTTGGCGGTGTGCAGCTTGATGCCGAGCTTGGCGCACACGGCCTCGGCGTCCGCCAGGTCTTCCTTGGCGGTGCAGTATTCGGTGCCGTCGTCCTCGTCCCAGTTCTTCATGAACAGGCCCTCGACCTCATAGCCCTGCTCGAGCAGGAGCAGGGCGGAGACGGAGGAATCGACGCCGCCGGACATGCCGACGATCACCTTGCCTTGGGTGGCTGTCATGACGCTCTCGGATTGGGGTGGTCGCAAATGGGGCGGGATTATACATCACTCGAGCCGGAAGCTCGAAGAGCGGTGCTTCGCACCTGGAAGCTGGAAGCCCCCCCCCCCTTGCCGGAGTGCAGGGCGACACGCTGTTTTCCAGCTTCCAGCTTCCAGCTTCCAGCTTCCAGCTTCCAGCTTCCAGCTCCGCGCGAAGCGCGGCTACCGTTCGTGAATCACGTCCATGGGATAGAAGCGCCCGGCCAGGGCGTCGCGCACGCGGCGCAGCACCAGCGGGCTGCGCAGCCGTCCCAGGCGTTCCAGCGCCTCCAGTTCCTCCAGCGTCACCCAGTGGGTGGCCAGGATGTCCGGGTCGAGTTCGGTGCCCAGCCGGGCCAGCGCCATGCCGTAGAAGCCGTGGCTGTGAAAGGTGGTGCCGTCCGGCGCCCGATAGACGTAGATGCCCAGGTAATCGCTGAGACCCACCTGCCAGGCGGTTTCCTCGCGCAGCTCGCGCAGGGCGGCGTCCTGGATGCGCTCGCCCGGTTCCAGGTGCCCGGCCGGCTGGTTGAAGACCGTGTGGGGCCCGCCCCGGTCTTCCTCGACGATCAGGAAGCGCCCGGCGCGCTCGACCACGGTGGCCACGGTGACGAGGGGATGCCAGCGGCTCATCGGCGTGTCCTCCCGCCGTGGGGTGACTTGCCGTTCCGACGGCCGCTGCCCCGGCGGCCGGTGTCGCGACGATTCGAGGGCGGCGCGGGCGCGTGCAGGGTCTCGCGACGCCACTCGCCGGGCGCCAGGCCGTCGAGCGACCAGGGGCCGATCGCCACCCTGACCAGGCGCAGGGTGGGGTGGCCCACATGGGCGGTCATGCGTCTCACCTGGCGATTGCGGCCCTCGGAGATGATCAGCTCCAGCCAGTGGGTGTCGGGATGACGCTTCGGGTCCAGCGGCGGCTCGCGCTCGGGCAGCTCGCTGGCCTCGAGGCGGCGCACCCGGGCCGGCCGGGTCAGGCCGTCCCTGAGTTCGACGCCGCGGCGCAGGGCCTCCAGGGCGACATCGTCGGGCCGCCCCTCGACCTGCACGCGATAGGTCTTGGGCTGCTTGTGACGCGGATGACTGATGCGGTGGATCAGCTCGCCGTCGTCGGAGAGCAGCAGCAGACCCTCGGAGTCGTGGTCGAGTCGGCCCGCCGGATAGATGCCGGGCACGTCGAGGTAGTCGGCCAGGGTGGCGCGGGGCGTGCCCTCGGCGTCGCCCTGGTCGGTGAACTGGGACAGCACCCGGTAGGGCTTGTGAAAGAGATATAAGCGGCTCATGGGCGTATCTTACCGCTCGGCGCGGCGGGATGGCAGGGATCGGCGACCATCGCTGCCATGCGTCGTGGGCGGCGGGCTGGTATACTGCGCGACGCTCGCCGGAGCGCCCTCGTCATTTTCCGGGCCTGGCGTGACCCGCTCAGAGGGATGGCCGATGCCGCGTGTCGGCGATCGAGCCGAGCGGCGGTCGCCCTGGTTGCCCGTGTTGCCGACATCGAGAGTGTGCGCTTCGATCCGTTTCATGCACCGCAGTGACCAGAGAGATCTACGCCACATGTCCAAAACGCCGAAGATTATCTATACGCTGACCGACGAAGCGCCGGCTCTGGCGACCCATTCCCTGTTGCCGATCATCGACGCCTACACCGATTCCGCCGGCATCTCCGTCGAGACCCGTGATATCTCCCTGGCCGGGCGTATCCTCTCGCAGTTCCCCGATTCCCTGACCGACGAGCAGCGGCTGGGCGACCACCTGGCCGAGCTGGGCGAGCTGGCCAAGACGCCGGAAGCCAACATCATCAAGCTGCCCAATATCAGCGCCTCGGTGCCGCAGCTCAAGGCGGCCATCAAGGAACTGCAGGGCCAGGGCTATGCGCTGCCCGACTACCCGGACGAGCCCGCCAGCGACGAGCAGCGCGACATCAAGGCGCGCTACGACCGGGTCAAGGGCAGCGCCGTCAACCCGGTGCTGCGTGAAGGCAACAGTGACCGTCGTGCCCCCAAGTCGGTGAAGAACTACGCCCGCAAGTACCCGCACCGCATGGGCGAGTGGCAGTCCGATTCCCGCTCCCACGTCGCCCACATGAACGAGGGTGACTTCTACGGCAGCGAGAAGTCCGCCGTGATCGGCGCCGACGGCGCGGTCAAGATCGAGCTGGTCGGCCAGGACGGCAGCGTCAGCGTGCTCAAGGAGCGCACCCCGGTGCTGGCCGGTGAGGTGATCGACGGCTCCATGATGAGTCGCAAGGCGCTGTCCGCCTTCGTCGCCGAGCAGATCGCCGACGCCAAGGCCCAGGGCGTGCTGTTCTCCCTGCACCTCAAGGCGACCATGATGAAGGTCTCCGACCCGATCATGTTCGGCATGGTGGTCGACGAGTTCTACCGCGACGTGCTCGAGAAGCACGCCGAGGCGCTGGAAGAGGTCGGCTTCGACGCCACCAACGGCATCGGCGACCTGTACGCCACCATCGCCAAGCTGCCGGCCGACAAGCAGGCCGAGATCGAGGCCGACATCGACGCGCTGTACGCCGAGCGTCCGAGCCTGGCCATGGTCGATTCCTACAAGGGCATCACCAACCTGCACGTGCCGAGCGACGTGATCATCGACGCCTCCATGCCGGCCATGATCCGCGACTCCGGCAAGATGTGGGGCGCCGACGACGCCCTGCACGACACCAAGGCGGTGATCCCGGATCGCTGCTATGCCGGCATCTATCAGGCCACCATCGAGGACTGCAAGAAGCACGGCGCCTTCGATCCGACCACCATGGGCAGCGTGCCCAACGTCGGCCTGATGGCTCAGAAGGCCGAGGAGTATGGCTCCCACGACAAGACCTTCCAGATCCCCGCCGGCGGCACCGTGCGCGTGACCGACGAGGCCGGCGAGGTGCTGTTCGAGCACGCGGTGGAAGAGGGCGACATCTGGCGCATGTGCCAGACCAAGGACGCCCCGATCCGCGACTGGGTCAAGCTGGCCGTGTCCCGCGCCCGCGAGAGCGGTGCCCCGGCGGTGTTCTGGCTCGACGCCGAGCGCGCCCACGACGCCCAGCTGATCAAGAAGGTCGAGGCCTACCTGCAGGATCACGACACCGACGGTCTGGACATCCGCATCATGGCCCCGGTCGAGGCGATGCAGTTCTCCCTCGAGCGCATCCGCCGCGGCGAGGACACCATCTCCGTGACCGGCAACGTGCTGCGTGACTACCTGACCGACCTGTTCCCGATCATGGAGCTCGGCACCAGCGCCAAGATGCTGTCCATCGTGCCGCTGATGAACGGCGGCGGCCTGTTCGAGACCGGCGCCGGCGGCTCCGCGCCCAAGCACGTCCAGCAGCTGCTCGAGGAGAATCACCTGCGCTGGGATTCCCTGGGCGAGTTCCTGGCCCTGGCCGCGTCCCTCGAGCACCTGGGCAAGACCTTCGACAACGCTCGCGCCCGCGTGCTGGCCAAGGCACTGGACGAGGCCAACGGCAAGTTCCTCGACAGCAACAAGTCGCCGTCGCGCAAGGTCGGTGAGCTCGACAACCGCGGCAGCCACTTCTACCTGGCCATGTACTGGGCCGAGGCGCTGGCCGCCCAGGACGAGGACGCCGAGCTCAAGGCGCTGTTCGGCAAGCTCGCCGCCGAGCTGACCGCCAAGGAGGCGGTGATCGTCGAAGAGCTCAACGCCGTTCAGGGGCAGGCGGTCGACATCGGTGGCTACTATCACGCCAACGGCGAGCTGGCCGATGCCGTGATGCGCCCCAGCCGCACCCTAAACGCGGCCCTGGAGCTGGTGGCCGAGCGCTAAGCGCCACCGACCCGCGACAGACGCGTCGTCGACGTGTTCCGGCCCCCGCCCGTTCCCGGGCGGGGGCCGTTGCATTGCTGGCGGCGGTCAAAGACGGCACAGTGAATTCATCCCGATGAACCCGATCGCCTCGCCGGCGTCCAAACACGGTTGGAATGCCCGGGGGGCGCCCGGCTTGTCGATAGCGACAGTGATGCTTATGTTCAAGACAAAGGAAGAGGGCATGGCGCCGCACCGCGCGTCGCTTCATGCCGGCATGACGCGGCCTCCCGGGCCCGAGGAAGAGGGCGACGGCGACCTGGCGGTGCAGTCGTCGGAACCGGAGCTTGCGCAACCGCCGATGTACAAGGTGGTCTTGCACAACGACGACTTCACCCCCATGGAGTTCGTGGTGGACGTGTTGCAGACGTTCTTCAACATGGACAACGAGAAGGCGGTGCAGGTCATGCTGGCCGTGCACACCCAGGGCAAGGCGACCTGCGGGATCTTCACTCGCGATATCGCCGAGACCAAGAGTCATCAGGTCAACGAGTACGCCCGGGAGTGCCAGCACCCACTGCTGTGCGACATCGAAGCAACGGATTGAGCGTCGGCGTGTCGAAGTAAGGAAATCGCCAGCGTTGGCGGGGCGACTTGCAACGCCGATGTTTGTGCTCGATGTTGATGATGCCGGACCCAGAAGGGTCCGACGCAAGCCCTAAGCGGCGAGAAGGGGACTGCCATGCTGAGCAAAGAACTTGAACTGACCCTGAACACGGCCTTTACCGTGGCGCGCTCCAAGCGTCACGAGTTCATGACCGTGGAGCACCTGCTGCTGGCGCTGCTCGACAACGCCTCGGCGGCGGACGTGCTGCGAGCCTGCGGGGCCAACCTCGACAAGCTGCGGTCCGACCTGCAGGATTTCATCAATTCCACCACGCCGCTGATTCCCGAGGATCAGGCCGATCGCGAGACGCAGCCGACGCTGGGCTTCCAGCGCGTCCTGCAGCGCGCGGTCTTCCACGTGCAGTCTTCCGGCAAGAGCGAGGTGACCGGCGCCAACGTGCTGGTGGCGATCTTCTCCGAGCAGGAGAGTCAGGCCGTCTACTTCCTCAAGCAGCAGAACGTGGCCCGGGTGGACGCCGTCAACTACATCGCCCATGGCATCTCCAAGGTCGCCGGTCATGGCCAGGGGCAGAGTTCGCCGTCGCCCGAGGCCGAGGACGCCGAGGAGGCCGGCAGCGAGCAGGGCGGCAATCCGCTGACGGGCTATGCCACCAATCTCAACGAGCAGGCCCGCATGGGCAAGATCGACCCGCTGATCGGGCGCGATCACGAGCTCGAGCGGGTGGTGCAGATCCTCGCCCGGCGGCGCAAGAACAACCCGCTGCTGGTCGGCGAGGCCGGCGTGGGCAAGACCGCCATCGCCGAGGGGCTGGCCAAGCGCATCGTCGAGGAGGACGTGCCCGAGGTGATCGGCGACGCCGTCGTCTACTCCCTCGACATGGGCGCGCTGCTGGCGGGCACCAAGTACCGCGGCGACTTCGAGAAGCGTCTCAAGGCGCTGCTGGCCGAGCTGCGCAAGCAGCCCAACGCCATCCTCTTCATCGACGAGATTCACACCGTGATCGGCGCCGGGGCGGCCTCCGGTGGCGTGATGGACGCCTCCAACCTGCTCAAGCCGCTGCTGTCCTCCGGCGAGCTGCGCTGCATCGGCTCCACCACCTTCCAGGAGTTCCGCGGCATCTTCGAGAAGGACCGTGCGCTGGCCCGTCGCTTCCAGAAGGTCGACGTCATGGCGCCCTCGGTGGAGGACACCATCCGCATCCTCAAGGGGCTGCGCTCGCGCTTCGAGGAGCATCACCACCTCAAGTACACCGACGCCGCACTGGAAAGCGCCTCGCGGCTGGCGGATCGCTACATCAACGACCGTCACCTGCCCGACAAGGCGATCGACGTGATCGACGAGGCCGGTGCCCACCAGCGGCTGCTGCCGCCCGAGGTGCGCGTCGACACCATCGACACCGATCAGGTCGAGGCTGTTGTGGCCTCCATCGCGCGGATTCCGCCGAAGAGCGTCTCCAGCTCCGATCGCAAGCTGCTGGCCAATATCGACCGCGACCTCAAGATGCTGGTGTTCGGCCAGGACGAGGCGATCGACGGCCTGTCGGCGGCCATCAAGCTGTCGCGGGCCGGCCTCAAGGCGCCGGACAAGCCGGTGGGCAGCTTCCTGTTCGCCGGTCCTACCGGGGTCGGCAAGACCGAGGTGGCTCGCCAGCTGGCCCACATCATGGGCATCGACCTGGTGCGCTTCGACATGTCCGAGTACATGGAGCGCCACACCGTGTCGCGGCTGATCGGCGCCCCCCCGGGCTACGTCGGCTATGACCAGGGAGGCCTGCTGACCGAGGCGATCACCAAGCAGCCGCACTGCGTGCTGTTGCTCGACGAGATCGAGAAGGCGCACCCCGAGGTCTTCAACCTGCTGCTGCAGGTGATGGACCACGGCCGGCTGACCGACAACAACGGCCGCGAGGCGGACTTCCGTCACGTGATCCTGATCATGACCTCCAACGCCGGGGTCGAGCAGGCCACGCGGCGTTCGATCGGCTTCCAGACCCAGGACCACTCCACCGACGCCATGGAGGTCATCCGCAAGACCTTCTCGCCGGAGTTCCGCAACCGCCTGGACGGCATCATCCAGTTCCACGCCCTGCCCACCGAGGTGGTGCGCAACGTGGTCGACAAGTTCCTGATCGAACTCCAGGCGCAGCTCGACGAGAAGCGCGTGCAGCTCGATGTGGACGAGGAAGCCCGGGACTGGCTGGCCGAGAAGGGTTACGACCCCGATATGGGGGCAAGGCCGATGGCGCGCCTGATCCAGGAGAAGCTCAAGAAGCCGCTGGCAGAGCTGATCCTGTTCGGCGAGCTGGCCGAGCACGGTGGCGTGGTGCACGTCAGCGTCGAGGACGGCGAGCTGCACCTGGCATCGGAGTCGGAACTGGCCGACGCGCCCTGAAGCGGCGCGTCGATCGCTTCCGCCAACCCATCAGCGCCCTGTCTTCGGACGGGGCGTTGTGCGTCTGGGAGCCGTGCTGGCGGGGAGGGGCCGAAGGGCATTTCATGCATGCCCTCAGGCTGGCCTAGCGAGAGCGGTAGACGATGCGGCCCTTGGACAGGTCGTAGGGAGTCAGCTCGACCTTGACCTTGTCGCCGGTGAGGATGCGGATGTAGTTCTTGCGCATCTTGCCCGAGATGTGGGCGGTCACCACGTGGCCGTTCTCGAGTTCGACCCGGAACATGGTGTTGGGCAGCGTGTCGACGACGACGCCTTCCATTTCGATATGGTCTTCGCGTGCCATATAGGCAATTCCTCGCTGGTGATAACAAACGGCGGCACGAGTGGCGGAGTGTCCGTTCGTGCCGATCAGGATAGCGCGATATTGTGCCGCATGCCGGGCGTCAAGGCAAAAAGCGCCGCAATGTCAGGTCGGGATCAGGCGCCGCCAGTGGCGTCCCTCGAGCCGCTCCAGGGGGGAGAAGGCCTGCTTGTAGGCCATCTTGCGGCATTCCTCGATCCAGTAGCCCAGGTAGACGTGGGGCAGACCCAGCTCGCGGGCGCGTTCCACCAGTGCCAGCACCGCGTAGGTGCCCAGCGAGCGGCGGTCGAATTCCTCGGCCGGGTCGAAGAAGGTATAGATGGCCGACAGGCCATGCGAGAGCTGATCGAAGGCCGAAACGGCCAGCAGCCGGCCGTCGAGGCGCAGCTCCAGCATCCGCGCATAGTCCTGATTCAGGGTCAGGAAGGTGCGGTACTGCTCATGGCTGGGGGGGTACATGTCGCCATCGGCGTGCCGGGTGCGGATGTAGTGGGCGTAGAGCCCGTAGTGCTCGGCATCGAACAGCGCCGGGCGAACCCTGGCCTCGAGATCGGCGTTGCGGCGGTAGAGCTTGCGCTGGGTGCGGTTGGGGGTGAAGCCCTTGACCGGAATGCGCACCGAGATGCAGGCGTTGCAGCCCTCGCAGTGGGGGCGATAGAGGTGTCGTCCGCTGCGCCGGAAGCCGAGTGGCGCGAGGGAGTCGTAGACGCCGCTGCCCGGTGACTCCTGGGGATCCAGGAACAGGGTGGTGGCCTCACGCCCCTCCAGATAACTGCAGGCGTGCGGCACGGTCAGGAAGAACCGCAGATCGCGAATCGGCTGGCGGGGAGTGTTACTGCTCAAGGTGACCGCCTCCTGTGGCTCCCGGGGGCATCTGTCTCGCGGCGTCGAGGCGTTCGAACGACCATGCCGGCGGTGGAAAGACGAGGGTCCCGTCGCCCTGCGGCTCCGGCATCGCGTCCAGCCACTCATCAAGATAGCCGATGAACGTCCGCCGGGCGATGTCCCGGGCGCCCAGGCTCGCCAGGTGCGCGGTATGCATCTGACAGTCGATCAGGCGGCCGCCTTCGGCGGCCATGGTGCGGGCGAGGCACGCCAGCGCCACCTTGGAGGCGTCGGGCGCCCGCGAGAACATCGATTCGCCGAAGAATACCGGCCCCAGTGCAATGCCGTAGAGGCCGCCCACCAGCGTCTCGTCCTGCCACACCTCCACCGAGCGGGCCGCGCCCAAGGCGTGCAGGCGGCGGTAGGCGGTGACCATCTCCGGAGTGATCCAGGTGCCGGGCTCGTCGTCTCGGGGTGCGGCACAGGCGGCGATGACGGCCTCGAAGGCGGTATCGCCGGTGACCGTGAAACCGCCGTTGCGCAGCCGCTTGGCCAGGCTGCGCCGGACCCGGACCTCTTCGGGAAACAGCACCATGCGCGGGTCCGGGCTCCACCACAGGATGGGCTGGCCCTCGCTGTACCAGGGGAAGATGCCGTGGCGATAGGCGCTGAGCAGCCAGGCCGGGCTCAGTTCACCGCCGGCGGCCAGCAGACCGCCGGGATCGTCGAGGGCGGACTCGACCGATGGGAAGCGAACGGGGTGCTCGGGGAGCCAGGGCAGCATGGGGTGGACGTCCTCGGGGCGTGGAAGTCCAAGTGTGACCGGCGCGATGGCGCGGCTCAAGTCGTGGCGTGCCCCCTGTGACGGGCGCGGCTGGCTCGGTATGATTGTTGGCCTTGGATTTGGAAGACGCCGTCTCGGCGCAAGGGGGTTGGCCGCTTGAGTGCCAAGAAGACAACCACGTCGCCGCGCGAACGCGCAGCGACGGCCAGGGAAACGGCCCGGCGCTTCGGCCTGCGTTTGCAGGGATCGATGCGCGAAGGCGTGGTGATCCTGCTGCTGGCGGGCTGCGTGTTCCTGCTGCTGGCGCTATACAGCTTTCGGCCCGACGATCCCGGCTGGTCACGCAGTGGCCCCGAGACCGAGGTCGCCAACTGGATGGGCCGCATCGGTGCCTGGCTGGCCGACGTGCTCTATTCGCTGTTCGGCGGCAGTGCGCTGTGGTGGCCGGGCATGCTGGGCTTCGCCGCCTGGTGGCTGATCCGTGCCGGCCAGGTGCGCCTGGAATGGGATGCCACGGCGCTCGCCGTGCGCAGCGGCGGCCTGATGCTGCTGCTGCTCGGCTCGACCACGCTTGGTGCGCTGCACTTCTACGATCCCGAGAGCCTGCTGCCCTACGGGGCCGGCGGCATCCTCGGCGAGGGGCTGGTCGGGGCGCTGCTGCCGCTGGTCGGTGCCGGCGGCACCGCGCTGCTGGCGCTGGTGGCGATCCTGTGCGGCGTGCCGCTGTTCAGCGGCTGGTCCTGGCTGACCATCATGGACGAGCTGGGCCGGCGTGCCACCTCGCTGTGGTCCGGCATCAGCGAGCGCTTCGCCTTCGGCCGTGACGACGCGGGCGACGGCGACGCCGAGCCCGCGCAGGACGGCACGCAGGACAGCAAGAGCGCCGACGACTCGGCCCGGGCCGAGCGTGATGACGCGGCGAGCCCGGAACGCGCGCCCTGGTGGCGCCGCTGGCTGCCGGCGCGTCGCGAGCCCGTCCCGGCGCTGGCTGCCGAGAGCGGACGCCGCGAGCCCGGCTTCGGCGACGACGGCGACACCGAGATTCCCTGGGAGGTGCCCGAGCGCACGCCTTCGGCCAAGCGCCCGGAGGCGGCCTATACCGCTCAGGAGCCGCGTCTGTCGCTGTCCCCCGAACGCGGCGAGCCGCGCGAGGCCGGCGAGCCCGTCGCTGCCATGCCGCTGCGCGCCACCGAGCCTGCGGAGCCCGAGGCGCCGGCTGCATCGGCGGAGAACGCTCGGCCGGCAGAGCCGACGCCGTCCCGTGCGGTCGAGCCCGAGCCCAAGGCCGAGGAACCGACGCCGCGTCGTGAGTCGCCCGATGCGGCGTGCTCGCCCGCCGCGCCGTCGCCCCAGGCCTTCGCACCGCGGGAGGACGCCGCTGTCGAGCCTCGGGAGCCGCGGCACGAGTCGTTCGTGTCGCGCGAGCGCGAAGAGAGCGAAGAGAACGAGGAGAAGAGCGAAGAGCCGGCACCCAAGTCCTGGGAGCCCGCGTTGTCTCCGTCCCCCGGGCCGGCACCGGAGGCCGAGCCGACGCGCGAGTCCTCACCGTCGACGGCCGAGCAGCCGTCGTCCGGGACGCCGGTCGAGGACACCCCGGCCGAGGCGGTCGCGCCGCCCTGGTCGCATGACGAGGTCGACCACTCGGCCCAGGCCGAGCGCGAGCTCGCCCCGAATCAGCCGGTCGAGCCCCAGGCGCCCGAGGCGTCCTACGAGCCTGCGGCTCCCCGTGAGACTCAGCCTGAATCGGTTGCGACGCCGTCGCCCGAGCGGCCCGAGCCGCGCCGCGTGCCGGAGGTGATCCCCGATCCGGTGCTGCCGGACGACGATGACGAGGTGCCGCTGCCGTCGTCTTCTGCGTCGGCCGCGCCCGTCTCGCGGGCGGCCGAGCCGCCGCGTCAGGAAGCGCCCGCCGCTCAGGTGGCGACCGCCGAGCAGGCGCGTCAGGCCACCGACGAGCCCGACGGCCCGACGCTGTGGACCGTGGAGCACCTGCAGAACCAGGGCGCCGAGGTGGAGGCGTTCGCCGAGCCCGAGGGCGAACTGCCGAGCCTGCGGCTGCTGACGCCGCCCCAGGATCATGAGCCCAACTACACCGACGAGCAGCTGGCCGAGATGGCCGAACTGCTGGAGGTGCGGCTGCGCGAGTACGGGGTCAAGGCCGAGGTGGTCGACACCTGGCCGGGGCCGGTGATCACGCGCTTCGAGATCAAGCCGGCGGCCGGGGTGAAGGTCTCCAAGATCAGCAACCTGGCCAAGGACCTGGCGCGCTCGCTGATGGTCAAGAGCGTGCGCGTGGTGGAGGTGATCCCGGGCCGGCCCACGGTGGGCATCGAGATCCCCAATCCCAACCGCGCCATGATCCGCCTGCGCGAGGTGATCGACTCCGACCGCTACCAGCACGAGGCCTCGGCGCTGACCATGGCGCTCGGCCAGGACATCGGCGGCGGCGCCGTGGTCGCCAACCTCGGCAAGATGCCGCACCTGCTGGTGGCCGGCACCACCGGCTCGGGCAAGTCGGTGGGGGTCAACGCGATGCTGATCTCCATGCTGCTCAAGGCCAAGCCGGAAGAGGTCCGCATGATCATGGTGGACCCGAAGATGCTGGAGCTGTCGGTCTACGACGGCATTCCACACCTGCTGGCGCCGGTGGTCACCGACATGAAGGAGGCCGCCAACGCCCTGCGCTGGTGCGTGGCCGAGATGGAGCGGCGCTACAAGCTGATGGCCGCCATGGGCGTGCGCAACATCGCCGGCTTCAACGCCAAGCTCGACGAGGCCGAGCGCGCCGGGGCCCAGGTCGCCGATCCGCTGTGGGAGCCGCAGCCCTGGGAGATGCACCAGGCGCCGCCGGTGCTCGAGAAGCTGCCCTACATCGTGGTGGTGATCGATGAGTTCGCCGACATGTTCATGATCGTCGGCAAGAAGGTCGAGGAGCTGATCGCGCGTCTGGCCCAGAAGGCCCGTGCCGCCGGCATCCACCTGATCCTCGCCACCCAGCGGCCCTCGGTGGACGTGGTGACCGGCCTGATCAAGGCCAACATCCCCACCCGCATGGCGTTCCAGGTCTCCTCCCGGGTCGACTCGCGCACCATCCTCGACCAGGGCGGCGCCGAGAACCTGCTGGGCCACGGCGACATGCTCTACCTGCCCGCCGGGTCCGGCATGCCGACCCGCGTGCACGGTGCCTTCGTCGACGACGACGAGGTGCATCGGGTGGTCGAGGACTGGAAGCGTCGCGGCGAGCCGGAGTACATCGACGAGATCCTCTCCGGCGGCGTGTCCGCCGACGCCCTGGCCGGCCTCGAAGCCGAGGGCGGCGGTGGCGGCGACGACGACGCCGAGCAGGACGCCCTCTACGACGAGGCGGTGGCCTTCGTCACCGAGAGCCGTCGGGCCTCCATCTCGGCGGTCCAGCGGCGCTTCAAGATCGGCTACAACCGGGCGGCACGCCTGGTCGAGGCGATGGAGACGGCCGGCGTGGTCTCGACCATGGGCACCAACGGCGCCCGCGAGGTGCTGGCGCCGCCGCCGGCGGGCGACTGAGCCGCCGATCGTGCAACCACCATGCAAGCCGCGGCGGGGAGGCAACCCGTCGCGGCCCGTGCAGTCTTACCGGGCAGGATGCTCTCGACCTTCAGGGAAACAGGAGATGACCATGAAACGATCCCTCGCCGCGCTGGCCCTGGTGGCCCTGACCCCGCTGACCGCCGTGGCCAACGAAGGCGCCGAGCGGCTGGCGCACATGCTCGAGCCGTTGGACACCTACGTCGCCGACTTCGACCAGCAGATCCTCGACGGCTCCGGCCAGCGGTTGCAGGAGGCCAGCGGCCGCATGTGGCTGTCGCGCCCGGGCCGCTTCCGCTGGGAAGTGAACGCCCCCTATGAGCAGGTCGTGGTCTCCGACGGCGACGAGGTCACGCTCTACGATCCCGACCTCCAGCAGGCCACCGTCCAGCCGCTGGACGACCGCGTGACCCACACGCCGGCCCTGCTGCTGTCCGGCAGCGCCGACCAGCTGACCGAGAGCTACGAGGTCTCCAGCAGCCAGCAGGGCACCGCCGAGACCTTCGCGCTGGTGCCGAAGAGCCCCGACACCCTGTTCGAGGAGCTCAAGCTGACCTTCTACGGCGAACGGCTCGGCTTCCTGCAGATGACCGACAGCACCGGCCAGCGCACTGCCATCGAGTTCGACGACGTCGAGCAGAACGTGTCGGTGGAAGACTCGCGTTTCGACGTGACGCTGCCGGAAGGCACCGACGTGATCCGCGAGTCGCGCTAGGCGCCGCCAAGCGCGGATGCCGCCGACGACACCGCCCCCGGAGCAAGCGCTCCGGGGGCGGTGTCGTTTCAGGCGGGGTCTCGGGTCGCCAGTCCGGCGCGTTGCTGCTGGCGCCACAGCCGGGTGGCCACCAGCAGGCAGGCGCCGAACAGCGTCACGCCGAAGGCCGTCAGGGCGCCGGCCTGTCCGAGTCGCTCCATCAGGCCGCCGGTGACGACGACCGGCACGCTGAAGCCGAGATAGGCCAGCAGGAAGAAGCCGGCGCTGGCGCGGTCGGGGCGATCCCCGGCAGTTTCGAGCACGCCGCTCAGGCCGCCCAGATAGAGGAATCCGTAGCAGGCGCTGCTGGCGCCCAGCGTGCCCAGCAGCACGGCGAGCAGCTGGCCCTCGAGGGCGCCCCAGGCGATCAGGGCGTAGGTCAGCGGCAGGATGGCCAGGCCCAGGCGCACCGAGGTCGCCGGCGCCAGGCGGCGGGCCAGGGGCTGGAAGAGCACGCCGCCGCTGCAGATGCCGAGGGTCGCGAAGCCGGACCAGGCCGAGAGTGCGTGGCGCTCCAGCACGCCGGGCAGCAGCGCGATCACCAGCCCGACCGTGGCCCAGGCCAGCAGGATCGCCGCGCCGAAGGTGGCGGCACCGGGCGGATAGGCCGGCAGGCGGATCCGAACGGCGCCGGAGGTGACGGGGCTGTCGTCGCGCAGTCGCCACAGGCCGGCCAGGGCCAGCGAGGCCGCGAGCAGATAGCCCCACAGGCTCGGCGGCGTCAGGCTGGGCTCGCGAAGCAGGCTCAGGCTGGTCAGGGCGGCGCCCAGGCCGAAGCCGAGTGAGGTGCTGGCCGTGACCCAGGCCGTGGCGCGGCGACCATCGCCGGCGGGCATCAGCGCGCGCATGTAGCCGGGGGCCGAGGCGGCGGTCAGCGCGCTGGCAATGCCCATCAGCAGTCGGGCGAGGCCCAGTGTGATCACGCCGGGGGCGATCAGCGTCAGCAGGGTGGCGGCGAGACACAGGCCCAGGGCAACGGCGATCAGGGCACGTCGCCCGAACCGCTCCGGCAGGCCGCCGCCGAGCAGCAGCACCGGCAGGATGCCGAGCACGTAGCAGGCGAAGGCGACGCCGGTGGCGGTCGCGCCGAAGCCGTCGTGGGCGGCCAGGGCATCATAGTAGGGCGCCTGGAGATTGACGGCGGTAGTGATCAGGCAGAGGGCGGCGGCCAGGCGCAGTCCCGGAAGCGTCGACATGGGAGTCCTCGGGCGGGTGGATGAGCCTTCAAGCCTCGCACCGTGCCCGCGGCGCCATAAGGTACACTGGCGGCCGATTTCACGGGAACGGTAGGGGCACGACACCGATGGCCAGCAGGGGCATCCCATGCGGATGATGATCGATCCGCGAGATCCGCGGCCGCGGGTGGAGCAGCTGACGGACGGCCTGCGAGGCTGGATCGAGCGGCACGCCGCCCCCGGCGATCGGTTGCCGTCGATCCGCCGCCTTGCGGCGTCCCAGGGCGTCGGCCGCAACATGGTCATCGAGGCCTACGAGCGCCTCGTCGCGCTGGGTCGGATCGTCTCGCGTCCCGGTGCCGGGTTCTACGTGGCCGAGGGCGCCTGCAGAACGACGGAGCACCAGGCCCGGGCCGGCATGGCCGACGTGTCCGACGAGATGTGGCAGCAGTTCCAGCCCGAGGGCGAACATCTACGCCTGGGCTGCGGCTGGCTGCCCACCGCCTGGCGCGACGAGGAGGCCTTCGGCTACGCCCTGCGCCGGGTGACGCGTCAGTCGATGACGGGGTTGTTCGAGTACGGCACGCCGCTGGGCTCGCCCGAGCTGCGCGCCCTGGTGCAGGAGCGGCTGTGGGGGCTGGGCATTGCGGTCGACGCCAACCAGCTGCTGACCACCGCGGGCGGCAGCCAGGCCCTAGACGCCATCGTGCGCGGGCTGCTGCGTCCGGGCGATACCGTGCTGGTCGAATCCCCGGGCTACTACAACCTGCTCGGGCTGCTGCATCTGCATCGGGTCAACGTCGTCGGCGTGCCCCGGACCGAGCATGGCCCCGATCCCGAGCGCCTCGAGGCACTGATCGAGCGCCATGCCCCGCGTCTGTTCTTCTGCCATAGCGCCTTGCACAACCCCACCGGCACGACCCTGTCCGAGGCGGTCGCCCGGCGGGTGCTGGCGCTGGCCGAGCGCCATGACCTGTGGATCGTCGAGGACGACATCTACGCCGACTTCCAGGCGGCGCCCACGCCGCGACTGGCCGCGCTGGATGGCCTGCGGCGGGTGCTCTACGTGGGGAGTTTTTCCAAGACACTGTCCTGCTCGCTGCGGGTCGGCTTCATCGCCACGCCGCCGGCGCTGGTCAGAACGCTGGTCGACGTCAAGATGCTCAGCACCATCGCCACCTCGCCGTTTGCCGAACAGGTGGTGGCGACCCTGCTGCGCAACGGCGGTTATCGCCGGTTGGTGGAGCGGCTGCGGCCGCGCCTCGCGCGGCGCATGGACACTGCCCTGAAGCTGGCCCACGAGGGCGGTTGGGTGCCGTTCGCGACGCCCCGGGGCGGCATGTTCCTGTGGGCGCGCCACCCGGCGTTCGCCTCGTCCCGGGCGCGGGCCTTCCTCGCCGACCCGCGATGACTCAGTCCCGTGCTCGGTCGGCGGCGGCGTCGAGCTCGGCCCGCCACTCCAGCATCTGGCCGTAGCGCTTCTCCTGGCCGTTGGCGGTGGGCTGGTAGAAGCGTTCGAAGGGCACGTCGTCCGGCCAGCAGTCGTGGGCGCTGCCGGCGGGGTAGCCGTTGGGCTCGTTATGGGCGTAGCGATAGCCGTCGCCGTGGCCCAGCGATTCCATCAGCTTGGTGGGCGCGTTGCGCAGGTAGGTGGGCACCTCGAGGCGCGGCTGGGCGGCGGCGAACGCCTTGGCGCGGTTCCAGGCCTGGTCGACGGCGTTGCTCTTGGGCGCCACCGCCAGATGGACGGCGGCGTGGGCGATGGCGCGCTGGCCCTCGTAGTCGCCGAGCCGCAGGTAGGCGTCCCAGGCCGCCATGGTCAGCGGCAGCGCCTTGGGGTCGGCGTTGCCGACGTCTTCCGAGGCGATGGCGGTCAGCCGGCGGATCACGTCCAGCGGGTCGCCGCCGCCCTGGATGAATCGCGCGATGTAGAGCAGGGCGGCGTCCTGGCGCGAGGAGCGGATCGACTTGTGGATCGCCGACAGCAGGTCATAGTAGTGATCGCCCTGCTTGTCGAAGGCGCTGGCCTGGTGGCCGATCACGTCCTCCAGCGCCTCGCGGGGCAGGCGCTCGCCGTCGCCTTCCTGCACCGTGAAGTCGCAGGCGGTCTCCAGCAGGCCCAGGGCGCGGCGGGCGTCGCCGGCGGCGGCCCGGGCCAGCAGCGCGAGCACCTCGTCGTCCACGGTGATGTGTCGGGCGCCCAGCCCGCGGTCGGCGTCGGCAAGCGCGCGGCGGAGCACCTCGGTCACGTCGTCGTCGGAGAGCGACTTCAGCACGTGCACCCGGGCCCGGGACAGCAGCGCCGAGTTGACCTCGAACGAGGGGTTCTCGGTGGTGGCGCCGATCAGCGTCAGCAGGCCGGACTCCACGTGGGGCAGCAGGGCGTCCTGCTGGCTCTTGTTGAGCCGGTGGATCTCGTCGAGGAACAGCAGGGTGGGGCGGTCCTGACCCTGGGCGGCTCGGGCGCGGTCCACCGCCGCGCGGATGTCCTTGACCCCGGCCATTACCGCCGAGAGCCGCTCGAGGTGGGCGCCGGACTCCTCGGCCAGGATCTCGGCCAGGGTGGTCTTGCCGGTGCCCGGCGGGCCCCACAGGATCATCGACCGCACCGGGCCGCCCTCGGCCATGCGGCGCAGCGGCTTGCCGGGGCCGACCAGCGCCGGCTGGCCCACGTAATCGGCCAGCCGACGGGGGCGCATGCGCCAGGCCAGGGGGGCGCTCTCCTCGCTGCTGGCCTGCTGGAACAGGTCCATTTCTGACTCCTTCGCTGACGGCTGCTATGTTGGATACGCGATGTCGGGCATTGGCTCCCGGCATCGCCAGATCCCGAACGAGGTGGGCGAACCCTGACGGCCGGTGCCATTGGCCAGGAACCCGGAGGGCGAAGGCGCGTCTAACACCAGTGCCTTCCGTCCATGACCGATATTGAGGAGGCTGCCGCAATGCCCATGCTGAACCAACTGCGCCAGGATCATGCCAACATGGCCCGCATGTTGCACGTTCTACAGCTCAAGCAGAAGACCCTGGCCGAGGGCGAACGCCCGAACTTCCAGCTGGTGCGGGAAGTCGTGGATTATATCCTCGATTACCAGGACAGCTTCAGCCAGCCGCTGGAGCATGTCTGCTCCGAACGCCTGCAGGAACTGGCCCCGGAGACCGAGGCGGTGACCGAGCGGCTGGCCAAGGACTATCGTGCCCTCAAGGCCCAGCTCAAGCGCCTCTCCGGCGACCTCGACATGATTCTCATGGATGCCGTAGTGCCCATGGATCGTTTCGCCGACGACCTCAAGGCGTATCTCGATGCCCATCGGGCCTACCTGCGCGACGAGCGCGAGCTGCTCTTCCCGCTGATTCGCGAGCATTTCTCCGAGGATGACCTCCAGCGGCTTGCCGAGGCTCTGCCCGAGGGCGCGACCACCGAACTCGAGCGCCTGCAGGAGGCCTACCCCGAGCTCTATGCCGAGCTGCGCGATGCGCCGGAGCCGGTGACCTGATTCCCTGCGTCGCCGCCGGGAGACGGCTTCGAGTCCCGGCCCCGCTGAGGTAGAATGCGCCGCATCGTTCGACGGAATGCCTGCGATGCCGATGTTCGCCTCGACCACCTTCACCCTGATCTTGCCCCTCGTGCCGTCCCGGCCGGGGGGCGAGTGCGTGGTGGCGCGCCGATGACGGGCCCGGTGCTGGTGTTCGATTCCGGCGTCGGCGGGCTCTCGGTGGTCGAGGCGCTTCGCCGCCGCCTGCCCGACGTGGTCCTGGCCTACGCCTGCGACAACGCCATGCTGCCCTATGGCGTGCGCGAGGACGCCTGGCTGGTAGAGCGCATCCTCGCCGTGTGCGAGGCGGCGGTGGCCGCCAGTGGGTGTTGTGGCCTCGTGGTGGCCTGCAACACCGCCAGCACCCTGGCCCTCGATGCCCTGCGCGAGCGGCTGTCGGTGCCGGTGGTGGGCACCGTGCCGGCGATCAAGCCCGCCACCGGGGCCAGCGAGAGCCGCCATATCGGTCTTCTCGCCACCAGTGCCACCGTGGCGCGGCCCTATACCGCGCGGCTGATCGAGGCCTTCGCCGGCGACTGCCGGGTCACGCGCCTGGCCGCCGACCCGTTGGTGGGCGAGGCCGAACGCCTGGTGGCCGGCGAGGTGCCGGACCCCGAGGTGCTGCGCCGGGTGCTGGCGCCGCTGGCCGAGCTGCCGGATCTCGATACCCTGGTGCTCGGTTGCACCCACTTCCCGCTGCTGCGCGAGGCGCTCGAGGCCGCGGTACCGCATCCGGTGCGCTGGGTCGACTCCGGTGACGCCATCGCCCGGCGCACCGGCCAGGTGATCGTCGCGCCCCAGCGCCGCCCGGCCGTCGAGCGGGGCTGGGTCACCGGCCCCGACACGACCCTGGCCCGGGGGCTCGCCGGCTTCGGTTTTTCCGAGACACACGCTCTCGTGTTGCCCTGAGGCATCGGCCGGCCCAAGGTGCCGCGCTTTCCGTCTTTCATCGCCCGTATTCGACCATCCCTTTCGACCGACCATCTTTCAGGAGCCGCCGTGGCCATTCCCGTTGTCGACCCCGACCGCTATGACGAGCAGCTCGCGGCCAAGCGCGACCGACTGACCGCCCAGTTCGCCCGTTTCGCTCCACCCGAGCTGGAAGTGCATGCCTCGCCGGCCAGCCACTACCGCCAGCGCTGCGAATTCCGGGTCTGGCACGAGGGCGACGATCTCTACTATGCCATGTTCGAGGTCGATCCCGAGGACCCGAAGCAGAAGACCGTGGTGCGTCTGGACGACTACCCGGTGGCCGGCCAGCGCATCAATGAGCTGATGCCGGCACTGCGCGAGCGCCTGCTCGACAACCCGACCCTGCGGCATCGGCTGTTCCAGGTGGAGTTTCTCACCACCTTGACCGGCGAGGCGCTGGTGACGCTGATCTATCACCGCCAGCTCGACGAGGCCTGGGAGGTCGAGGCCCGTGCCCTCGAGCAGGCACTGGACATCATGATCATCGGCCGGGCCCGCAAGCAGCGCCTGGTGCTGACCCGCGACCACGTCTGGGAGCGGCTCGGCGTCGACGGCCGCGAGCTCGTCTACCAGCAGGTGGAGAACAGCTTCACCCAGCCCAACGCCGAGATCTGTCGTTCGATGCTGTCCTGGGCCCGGGACGTCACCGCCGGCAGCACCGAACGCGACCTGGTGGAGCTGTACTGCGGCAATGGCAACTTCACCGTGGCCCTGGCGGAGAACTTCCGCCGCGTGCTGGCCACCGAGATCTCGCGCACCTCGGTCGCCAGCGCCCGGGAGAACCTGGCCGCCAACGGCGTCGACAACGCCGTGGTGGGGCGTATGTCGGCCGAGGAGTTCTCCCAGGCGCTGCGCGGCGAGAAGGGCGGCCGCCGGGTCGCCGAGTTCGGCCTCGACGACTACGATTTCTCTACCGTGCTAGTCGACCCGCCGCGGGCCGGGCTCGATGAGGACAGCTGTCGTCAACTCAGTGACTACGAGCGTATCGTCTATATTTCATGCAATCCGGATACGCTTGCCGACAACCTGGAGACCCTCACCCGTACCCACGAGGTGGTGCGCTTCGCGCTCTTCGACCAGTTCCCCTGGACCCACCACTGCGAGTGCGGTGTCCTGCTGGAGCGGCGCCGCTAGCGGCGAGAACAGACCTCGCTGCCGGGCGAAATGTCAAGGGCGATGCGCAACCGACATGGTCATGAGGAAAGCGGCATGTGGCTGGGGTGATCGGTGTCGAACGCGTAAGCTGTTGGCAATGCGGGGCTTTGGCCGAGGCCGGGCCCGGCGATTCGGTCCAATGATCCGGCCGCACGAGGCGGCCGCTGGCAGTCGAGGTGATGGATGCTACAAGTCGCACACGAGGAGGGCCGTCAGGACCTCCTCAAGCAGCTCGAGGAACGGCTGCAGAGCCGTCTGGAACAGGACAAGGCCGCGTCGGTCGAGGCCTTCGCCCGGCACTTTTATGCGGCGGTGCCTCTGGAGGATCTCGCCGACCGACGCCTTGACGACCTCTACGGCGCGACCCTCTCGGTGTGGCACTTCATCCAGCAGTTCGATGCCGACGCCCCCAAGGTGCGGGTCTTCAACCCGGACTTCGAGGAGCACGGTTGGCAGTCCACCCATACCTTCATCGCCGTGCTGCACGAGGACATGCCGTTCCTCGTCGATTCGGTGCGCGTGGAGCTCAACCGTCGCGGCATGACCGTGCACGCCATCCACAACGCCGTGCTGGCGGTGGAGCGCGACGCCGATCATCGCCTTTGCCGCGTCAGCGACCCTGGTGCGTCCGGCGCTCCTGAGACCCGCGAATCGCTGATCGCCATCGAGGTCGACCGCCACTCCGACGTGGCCGAGCTGGAAGAGATCGAGGCCAGCCTGCATGAGGTGCTGGGCGACGTGCGCACCGCCGTGGCCGACTTCGACCCCATGCGCGAGAAGGTCCGCGAGGCCATCGCCGAACTCGAGACCGGCTGCCCCGAGCAGGTCGAAGCCGAGGATCATCGCGAGGCGATCGCCTTCCTCGAATGGTTGCTCGAGGACAACTTCACCTTCTTCGGCTACGACGAGTACGAGGTTCTCGAAGACGGCAGCCGGCAGCGCCTGGACAAGGTCGAGGACAGTGAACTCGGCGTGTTCCGCCTCGACCAGCCGCGCTACCGCGAACGCATTCGCACCGACCTGGGCGTCGAGGGCGACCGCTTCGTGCTGGTCCCCCAGCTGCTGTCGTTCGCCAAGAGCGCCCATCATGCGCGCATCCACCGGCCGACCTACCCGGACTACATCTCCATCGACCGCTACGACGAGCAGGGCAACATCGTCGGCGAGCGGCGGTTCCTGGGGCTGTTCACCGCCACCGTCTACAACGATTCGCCGCGCCACGTGCCGATCCTGCGGCGCAAGCTGCGCTCGGTGATGGAGATCTCCGGCTTCAATCCCAAGGCCCACAACGGCAAGCAGCTGCTGCAGATCCTCGAGGTCTATCCCCGCGACGACCTGTTCCAGATCGACGTCGACGAGCTGGCGCAGACCGCGCTGGGCATCCTGGACATCCGTGAGCGGCGCCGGGTGAGGCTGTTCATCCGCGAGGACCGCTTCGGCAAGTTCTTCTCCTGCCTCGTGTTCGTGCCGCGCGACGTCTTCTCCACCGAGCTGCGCCTGCGCCTGCAGGAGCTGCTGTGCGAGGAACTCGACGCCACCTTCGGCGACTTCAACACATATCTCTCCGAGTCGGTGCTGGCGCGCATCCAGTTCATCCTGCGTTTCAACGGTGACGGCCCGGCGGACTACGACATCCGGCGCCTCGAGGACAAGCTGGTCAAGCTGGCGCGCAACTGGCGCGACGACCTGCTCAACGCCGCCATCGAGGGATTCGGCGAGGAGCATGCCAACCAGCTGATGGGCCGCTTCCGCGACGCCTTCCCGGCCAGCTACCGCGACGACTTCAGCGCTCGCACCGCGGTCTACGACCTGCAGCATCTCGGGGAGCTCGACGACGGCGCGCCCCTGGCGCTGTCGCTGTACCGCCTGATCGAGGAAGAGGGCAGCGGCGTCAATCTCAAGCTGTTCCATCCCGACACCTCGATTCCCCTCTCCGATGTGCTGCCGATGATGGAGAACCTGGGCCTGCGGGTGCTCGGTGAGCGGCCCTACGAGGTCGGTGCCACCGATCGCGACTACTGGATTCATGATTTCACCCTGGAGCATCACACCAGCGTGGAGGTGAATCTGCAGGAGATGCGCGAGCCGTTCATCGAGGCCTTCCAGCGCATCTGGACCGGCGAGGCCGACAATGATCCCTTCAACCGGCTGATCATCGGCGCCAACCTGGACTGGCGGGAAGTGGCGATGCTGCGTGCCTACGCGCGCTACCTGAAGCAGATCCGCTTCGGCATGTCGCAGAACTACATCGCCACCACCCTGGTGAACCATCCCGAGATCACCCGCGAGCTGGTCAGCCTGTTCGAGCTGCGCTTCGATCCCGCCGATCGTCCCGAGGGCGGCGACATCGCCGACTGCGAGGCGCGCATCCTGGCGCTGCTCGAGGAGGTGCCGAGCCTCAACGACGACCGCATGCTGCGTCGCTACATGGAGCTGATCCAGGCGACCCTGCGCACCAATTACTATCAGCGCACCGAAGACGGCGGCTTCAAGGACTACATCGCCCTGAAGCTCGAGCCCTCCAGGGTCACCGGCATGCCCAAGCCGCGCCCGGCCTTCGAGATCTTCGTCTGCTCGCCGCGGGTCGAGGGCGTGCATCTGCGTGGCGGCAAGGTCGCCCGCGGCGGGCTGCGCTGGTCCGACCGTCGGGAGGATTTCCGCACCGAGGTGCTGGGCCTGGTCAAGGCGCAGCAGGTCAAGAACGCGGTGATCGTGCCGGTAGGGGCCAAGGGTGGCTTCGTCTGCAAGCGCATGCCGGAAGGCGCGGACCGCGAGACCGTGCAGAAGGAAGGCATCGCCTGCTACCAGATTTTCATCCGTGCGCTGCTCGACGTCACCGACAACCTGGTCGGCGGCGAGGTGGTGCCGCCCGAGTGCGTGGTGCGCCACGACGACGATGACGCCTACCTGGTGGTGGCCGCCGACAAGGGCACGGCGACCTTCTCCGACATCGCCAACGAGATCTCCGTCGAGTACGGTCACTGGCTGGGCGATGCCTTCGCCTCCGGCGGCGCCCACGGTTACGACCACAAGAAGATGGGCATCACCGCCAAGGGCGCCTGGGAATCGGTCAAGCGCCACTTCCGCGGGCTGGGCATCAATACCCAGGAAGACGAGTTCAGCGTGGTCGGCGTCGGCGACATGGCCGGCGACGTGTTCGGCAACGGCATGCTGCTGTCCGACAAGATCCGGCTGATGGGCGCCTTCAACCACCTGCACATCTTCGTCGACCCGACCCCGGACGCCGCGGCCAGCTTCGCCGAGCGCAAGCGCCTGTTCGAGCAGCCCCGTTCGAGCTGGGAGGACTACGACCAGAGCGTGATCTCCGAGGGCGGCGGCGTGTTCCAGCGCAGCGCCAAGTCGATCACCATCACGCCGCAGATGAAGAAGGCCTTCGGCATCCGCGAGGACAGGCTGTCACCCAACGAGCTGATCCGCGCCATGCTGGTCTCCCAGGTCGACCTGATCTGGAACGGCGGCATCGGCACCTACGTCAAGGGCAGCGCCGAGAGCCACGCTCAGGTCGGTGACAAGGCCAACGACGCCCTGCGCGTCGACGGGCGCGAGCTCAACTGCCGGGTGGTGGGCGAGGGCGGCAACCTCGGCCTGACCCAGCGAGGACGCATGGAAGCCGCGGCCAAGGGCGTGCGGGTCTACACCGACTTCATCGACAACGCCGGCGGCGTCAACTGCTCCGACCATGAGGTCAACATCAAGATCCTCATCGACGAGGTGGTCTCCCGCGGCGACATGACCGAGAAGCAGCGCAACCGTCTGCTCGCCGACATGACCGACGAAGTCAGCGAGCTGGTGCTGCTCGACAACTATCGTCAGACTCAGGCCCTCGATCTCGCCGAGCGGCTTTCCCGGGAGGGGATCGGCCCCTTCCGCCGTTTCATCAGCGAGCTGGAAGCGGCCGGTCAGATCGATCGCGAGCTGGAATTCCTGCCCAGCGACGAGGAGCTTCAGGAGCGGGCACACCAGGCGCAGGGCATGACGCTGCCCGAGCTGTCGGTGCTGATCTCCTATGCCAAGAGCGTGCTCAAGGGCGACCTGATCGCCTCCGACGTGCCCGACGACCCGACCATCATCCGCTACGTGGAGCGCGTCTTCCCGTCGATGCTGGCCGAGCGCTATCGCGACGAGATGTACGACCACCGCCTGAAGCGCGAGATCGTCGCCACCCAGCTGGCCAACGACATCATCGATCACATGGGCGTGGTGTTCATGCGCCGGCTGATGGACTCCACCGGGGCAGGCCGTGCCGACATCGCCCGGGCCTACGTCATCGCCCGTGACAGTTTCCAGCTGCCCAAGCTTTGGGAGCAGCTCGAGGCGCTGGACAACAAGATCGCGACGGATGTCCAGTACGCGATGATGCTCGACCTGATGCGTATGCTGCGTCGTTCCACCCGCTGGTTCCTGCGTCATCGCAGCAGCCTGAGCACCCGCGACGCCATCGACTACTTCGGTCCGCGCCTGGCCCAGCTGCAGGAAGGCATCGGCAAGCGCCTGCGCGGCGAGGAGAAGGCCCAGTGGGAGGCGCGGCGTCAGGAGCTGGTCGAGGCCGGCGTGCCGGAGGCCCTGGCCGCCACGGTCGCCGCGGCCGACAGTCTCTACGCGGCGCTGGGCATCATTCATGCCGCTCGCCAGAACGACGACAAGCCGCAGCGGGTCGCCGAGGTCTTCTACGAGATCGGTGCGCGCCTCGAGCTGCCCTGGCTGCTGCAGCAGGTCACTCGCCTAGAGGTCAGCGACGGCTGGGAGGTCAAGGCGCGGGAGACCTTCCGCGACGACATCGAGCGTCAGCAGCTGGCACTGACCTCGAGCGTGCTGAGCATGGAAGGCGGGCCGCGCGAGAGCGCCGAGCGCGTCGAGCGCTGGCTGTCGCTCCACGAGAGCATGCACCAGCGCTGGGGCCGCCTGCTCGAGGAGGTCGGCAGCGGCAGTCAGGGTGGCTTCCCGCTGTTTGCCGTGGCGGTCCGCGAGCTGGTGGACCTGGCCGAGAGCAACAGCGAGGGCTGATCCGCCGGCCCGGCCCTGTTGAACGCGAAATCCCGCCTCGAAGGCGGGATTTCGTCGTTCTGGGCCGGGGAGCGGCGGATCAGAGCAGGAACAGCGTGGCCAGGCCCAGGAAGGACATGAAGCCCACCACGTCGGTGACCGTGGTCAGCACCACCGAGCCGGACAGGGCCGGGTCGATGCCGAAGCGCTTGAGCATCAGCGGGATGACGATGCCGGCGACGCCGGCGGCCAGCATGTTGATCACCAGGGCGGCGGCGATGATGATGCCGATGCCGACGCTGCCGAACCAGACGATCGCCAGTACCGCCACCACCAGCGCCCACAGCACGCCGTTGAGCACCGCGATGCCGACCTCCTTGCGCAGCAGCCAATTGCTGTTGGTGCGGCTGATCTGGCCGAGGGCCAGGCCTCGAATCGCCAGCGTCAGGGTCTGACTGCCGGCGATGCCGCCCATGCTGGCGACGATCGGCATCAGCACGGCCAGTGCCACCAGCTGATCCAGCGCCGCCTCGAAGCGGCCGATCACCCAGGCGGCCAGGAAGGCGGTCAGCAGGTTGATGCCGAGCCAAACGGCACGGCGTTTGGCGCTGGGCAGCACTGGAGCGAACAGGTCCTCTTCCTCGTCGAGGCCGGCCATGTTCATCAGCGCCTGCTCGGACTGCTCTCGAATCACGTCGACGATGTCGTCGATCACGATGCGGCCAAGCAGCAGGCCGCGGGCATCGACCACCGGCGCCGAGACCAGGTCGTGGGTCTGGAACAGGGTGGCGACGTCCTGGGCCTTCATGGTCACCTGGATGCTGTCCACGTCGCTGTCCATCAGGTCGGCCACGGCCTGCTCCTGATCGCTGGCCACCAGCCGGGCCAGCGGCAGCATGCCCATGAACAGGCCGTTGCGGTCGACCACCATCAGGCTGTCGGTGTTGTCGGGCACCTCCTGCTTCCAGCGCAGGAAGCGCTGTACCGTCTCCAGGCTGACGTCGCCACGCACGGCGATGGTGTCGGTACGCATCAGGCGCCCGGCGGAGTCCTCCTCGAAGGCCAGGGTCTCCTGCAGGCGCGCACGCTGCAGCTCGTCCATGGAGCGCAGCATGTCCTCGGCGACCTGCTGTGGCAGGTCCTCGAACAGCTCGGCCAGATCGGCGGTATCGAGCCCGGCGGTAGCGGCGACGATCTCGGCGTGGTCCATGTCGTCGATCAGGGTACTGCGCGCCTCGTCGTGGACGTGCAGCAGTACCTCGCCGTCGACCTCCTGGGGCACGCGCTCCCACAGCCGGATGCGCGCATCGAGCGGCAGCGACTCCAGCAGCAGGGCGACCTCGGCAGGTTCCAGGTCGGCGATCACGTCGTCGACCCACTCCAGGTGTTCCTTCTCCAGCGCCAGGTGAATGCGCGACAGGCGGTGTTCCAGCGTCTCGGTGGTTTCGGTCATGGCGTCTCCCTGGCGGGGCGATGGCCCCAGCGGTCTGTTCTGTCGCGGACATTCCGATGTCCGGTCAGTGAATCATACAAGAAGTGCCGGGCGGTCGTTGGTTTCCGAGTTCGTCGTGGCGATGCGGCTGCGCTATACTCGCGCCCCGATTTTCCGCCGCCGTCCCAGGAGTCGCCATGTATTCCCTCGCCCGTTCGCTGCTGTTCCGTCTCGATGCCGAGAAGGCCCATGGCCTGGCGCTGTCGGGGCTGGACCTGGCCGACCGCCTCGGCCTGGCGAAGACCCTGGGCGAGCGCGTCGATGATCCGGTGGAGCTGATGGGGCTGAGTTTCCCCAATCGGGTGGGCCTGGCCGCCGGGCTCGACAAGAACGCCGACCATCTGGACGCCCTGGGCGCGCTCGGCTTCGGTTTCGTCGAGGTCGGCACCGTGACGCCCAGGCCCCAGGACGGCAATCCGAAGCCGCGGCTGTTCCGCCTGCCCGAGGCCGGCGCCATCATCAACCGCATGGGCTTCAACAACGCCGGCGTCGACCACCTGATCGCCAACGTGAAGGCCAGCCGTTATCAGGGCGTGATCGGCATCAACATCGGCAAGAACCTGACCACGCCGGTGGAGCAGGCGGTGGACGACTACCTCCACTGCCTGAACAAGGTGCATGCCCACGCCCACTACATCACCGTGAACATCTCGTCGCCGAACACCCCGGGGCTTCGCAACCTGCAGTTCGGCGAGCATCTGGACGAGCTGCTCGGCACCCTGCGCGAGGCGGGCGACCGACTCGACCGCGACAGCGGGCGGCGCGTGCCCCTGGCGGTCAAGATCGCGCCGGACATGGAGGCCGAGGAGGTGGGCCTTGTGGCGCGCAGCCTCGAGGCCAATCGCATCGATGCGGTGATCGCCACCAATACCACCATCGCGCGAGAAGCGGTGGCAGGACTCGTCCACGGCGACGAGCAGGGCGGGCTGTCGGGGCGGCCGGTGTTCGAGGCCTCCAACACCGTGATTCGCGAGCTGCGTCGGCACCTGCCGGAGCTGCCGATCATCGGCGTGGGCGGCATCGACAGCGGCGAGGCGGCGATGGTCAAGCGCGAGGCGGGCGCGGATCTGGTGCAGCTGTATTCCGGCTTCATCTATCGCGGGCCGGGGCTGGTCGGGGAGTGCGCCCGGGCGCTGCGCGGCTGGCGTCGCTGAGCCCGGCGGATCGAGGCGCACTAAAAAGCCCACGCGAGGCGTGGGCTTGTGAGGTTCGTCAGGGTAACGAACGGCGATCCGCTCGAATGGAGGTCAGATCACCATGGGGTTCTTGTGAATACCGGAGATGCCCGTCATGCCGGACCACTGGTCTCCACGACCTTCACGCCAACCGCTCATCCAGTACTCGCGTAGATTGATATCCTGATTCGGACAGTCATCGCGGGAACGACCTGAGACACCCGCCTTGTACCCGTGAACATAGGCACGCTGGAAGCGATCACGTTTCTGTCGTTTCATTGGACTACCTCTTGCGAAAGGCACCGATGGCATACGACGCACAGGCGTCGCACCCGTTAAGCGAGGGCGTCGAAAATGGCGCGTCAGCGAATCGCGCCGACAGGTCCTTGCCCTCATGACAGGAATGCATGCGTTGTCTGGTAGCTACCAATTCATTCATAGCGCAACCTGGTCGATGCCGTCGACAGGTGATTTGTAACAAAGCGTACATTCAGGCGTCACGCGGGCGTGGCGGGCCTGATGCCACCCGATGGATTTCTCATGACCGAACGACGAGCTACCGACTCCCTGGCCTTCCTCGCCACCTGTCCCAAGGGGCTGGAACTGCTGGTGTCCGACGAGCTGGCCGCACTGGGCGCCACGCCCGGCAAGACGACCCTGGCCGGGGTGCACTTCCAGGCCGACCTCGAGACGGCCTACCGGGCCTGCCTGTGGTCGCGGCTGGCCAACCGGGTGGTGCTGTGCCTGGTGCGCGAGGAGGGCATCGAGACCCCCGACCAGCTGCGCGCGGCCACGGCCGGCGTGGCCTGGGGCGAGCACCTGCCGCGTGGCGCCACCCTGGCGGTGGACTTCCATGGCCGCTCCACCGAGATTCGCCACACCCGCTTCGGCGCCCAGACCGTCAAGGACGGCGTGGTCGATCGCCTGCAGGCCGACGGTCTGCCGCGGCCGAACGTCGACACCCGCCAGCCGGATCTGCGTCTCTACGCTCATCTGCATCGCGGTCGGCTGACCCTGGGCATCGACTTCGCCGGTGACAGCCTGCACCGGCGAGGCTATCGCCGCGACGTGGGGCACGCGCCGCTCAAGGAGAACCTGGCCGCCGCGCTGCTGATCCGCGCCGGCTGGCCCGAGCGGGCGCGCGAGGGCCAGCCGCTGGTCGACCCGCTGTGCGGCGCCGGCACCCTGCTGATCGAGGCGGCGATGATGGCCGCCGACATGGCGCCCAACCTCAACCGCGAGCGCTTCGGTTTCCAGGGCTGGGCCGGCCATGAGAAGGCCTGCTGGCAGGAGGTCAAGCGCGAGGCCGAGGCCCGGGCCAGCATCGGCCGCAAGCGCTGCCGCTGCCGGATCCACGGCTTCGACCAGAGTCCGCCGGCGCTGTCGTCGGCCAAGGCCAACGCCATGCGCGCCGGCATTCCGGCGCTGATCACCCTGAAGGGCGCCAGCCTCACCGAGCTCAAGCGCCCCGAGGATTTCGACCCCGAGGCGAAGGGCCTCGTGATCACCAACCCGCCCTACGGCGAGCGGCTCGGCGAGCTGCCGGAGCTGGTCGGCCTCTACGCCGATCTCGGCGAGCGGGCGCGCCAGGCCTTCCCGGGCTGGCGCCTGGCGCTGTTCACCGGCAATCCGGACCTCGGCCATCGCACCGGGCTGCGTGCCCACAAGCAGTATTCGCTGAAGAACGGCCCGCTGGACGCCAAGCTGCTGCTGATGGACGTGCCGGAGGATGCCCAGGACGCTGGCAAGGGCGAGCCCGCCGTGTCCGCTCCGCCGCCGCGCTCCGAGGGCGCGCAGATGTTCGCCAATCGCCTGACCAAGAACCGCAAGCGGCTGAAGAAGTGGCTCAAGCGCTCCGGCGAGACCTGCTACCGGCTGTATGACGCCGACATGCCGGAATATGCCCTGGCCATCGACGTCTACGGCGACCACGTGCACGTGCAGGAGTACGCGCCGCCGAAGTCGATCGATGCCGGTCAGGCCCAGAAACGCCTGTTCGAGGCGCTGGCGGTGATTCCGGAGGAGCTGGAGGTCGATGCCAGCCGGGTGGTGGTCAAGCGCCGCGAGCGCCAGAGCGGGCGCGCCCAGTACCAGAAGCAGGCCGCCAGCGGCGAGCGCTTCGAGGTCCGGGAAGGGGCGGCCCGGGTATGGGTGAACCTGCGCGACTACCTCGACACCGGGCTGTTCCTCGATCATCGTCCGGTGCGGCGCATGCTCGGCGAGATGGCACGGGGCAAGCGCTTCCTGAACCTGTTCTGCTACACCGCCACGGCCACCGTGCAGGCGGCCCTCGGCGGCGCCTCGGACAGCGTCAGCGTGGATCTGTCGAACACCTACCTCGACTGGGCCCGCGACAACTTCGCCCTGAACCGGCTCGATCCCTCGCGCCACCGCGTGGTCCGTGACGACTGCTTCCAGTGGCTGGAGACCGCCGGCGTCCACTTCGACCTGATCTTCATGGACCCGCCGACCTTCTCGAACTCGAAGAAGATGGCCGACACCCTGGACGTGCAGCGCGACCACGGCCGGCTGGTGCGCCTGGCCATGGCGCGTCTGGCGCCCGGCGGCACCCTGGTGTTCTCCAACAACCAGCGCCGCTTCAAGCTCGATGCCGAGCTGGCCGAGGCCTACGCGGTGGAGGAGATCTCGGCGAAGACCTTCGATCCGGACTTCTCGAGGCGCCCGGACCTGCACCATGTCTTCCTGATTCGTCACCGCGAGGAAGAGCAAACGTCATGAGACCTTCGACCCGCTCTCTACTCGGCACCCGGCGCCCGGACCTGCATCACGTCTTCCTGATTCGTCATCGTGAGGAAGGGCAAACGTCATGAGACCTTCGACCCGCTCTCTATTCGGCACCCGGCGCCCGGACCTGCACCACGTCTTCCTGATCCGCCACAAGGAGGGGGTCGCCGCGTCATGATCCATCTGACGCTCTACACCACGCTCGGCTGCCATCTGTGCGAGACGCTGGAGGCTGGACTTTCGCGCCTGGCCGGCGTCGAGGTTCGCCTGACGCGGGTCGAGATCAGCGAGGACGAGGCGCTGCTGGCGCGCTTCGGTGAGCGCATTCCGGTGCTGGTGGACGAGGCAGGGGCGGCGCTGGAAGGCGCCGCCTCCCCGGCGCGGCTGGCCGAGTGGCTGGCTGCGCGGGGCTGGCTGGACGACAGCGCCTGGCAGGCGATGCAGGGAGAAGCCGATGCACCGTCGGAGCCGGGTGGCGCGGTCAGGCGCCGGGGGCGTCGCTATCTCGGATAGGCGCTGAGGGGCGAGCCGAGGTTCAGGGAAGGGTCAGAGCTGGTCGAGCAGCGACAGCTGATTCACCGCATCGCGCCCTTCCGGGCTGTGGTCGTCGGCTTCCAGCACCTTGTGGAAGCCGCGCGAGGCCTGGATGGTGGCCTCGTCCTCGAGCCACATCATGGCCTGGCCGTGGTCGTCGGCGAGCTGGTGCTTGAGCCCGCCGAACTGGGTGCCGATCTGGCCCCAGGCGCGGCTGAAGATCCAGTCGCCGAACATGTCCTGATGGACATGTACCAGCACATAGTCATGGTCGGTTTCCCAGCGGACGATCACGGCGACTCCCGAGGTCGGCGGCGGCGCGACGCGCGCCGCTCGTGTAACATGACCTGTATTGTAAGGCCTTGTGTTCCATGGACAAGTCAAGCGGGAGGAAAGACCCATGAGAATCGTCGTCGATGCCAACGTGCCGGCCGCGGAGACCTGTTTCGGGCCGCTGGGCGAGGTGGTTCGGGTGCCCGGCCGCGAGATCGATGCCGACACGGTGCGCGACGCCGATGCGCTGGTGGTGCGCTCCATCACCCGCGTCGACGAGGCCCTGGTGGCCGGCTCCCGGCTGCGCTTCGTCGGCACCTGCACCATCGGCACCGACCACGTCGACCAGGCGGCGCTGGCCGCGCGCGACATCGGCTTCGCCAGCGCCCCGGGCTGCAACGCCGAGGCGGTGGTCGACTACGTGCTGACGAGTCTCGCGACCCTGGCCGAGCGTCAGGGCTTCTCGCTGCTCGAGCGCACGGTCGGTATCGTCGGGGTCGGCAACGTCGGCGGCCGACTGCGCGCGCGCCTAGAGGCCATGGGCATCGCCTGCCTGGCCTGCGACCCGCCCCGCGCCGAGGCAGAAGGCGACGATGGCTTCCATGAGCTGGACGCGCTGATCGATGCCTGCGACGTGCTGTGCCTGCACACGCCGCTGGTGCGCGATGGCCGCCATGTTACCCGTCACCTGCTCGACGCCCGTCGCATCGCCGAGCTGGCGCCGGGCACCGTCGTGCTCAACGCCGGGCGGGGCGACTGCCTGGACGGTCAGGCGCTGCGCTCGCGGCTCTCGGGGCAGGGCGACATCACCGCGCTGCTTGATGTCTGGGAGCACGAGCCCGGCATCGACGCCGCGCTGTGCGACCTGGCGGCGATCGCCACGCCGCATATCGCCGGCCACAGCCGCGACGGCAAGCTGCGTGGCACCCACGCCATCTACCAGGCGCTGACCCAGCGCTTCGGCCTGCCGGCGCGGCTGACCCTGGCGGACCTGTCGCCGACGCCGCCGCTGGCCTCGCTGACCCTCGACGGCGGCCTGTCGCTGGAGGAGGCGCTGCGGCTGTGCATGCGCGCGGTCTACGACGTGCGCCGCGACCACGATGCCCTGCACCGGGAGAGCCGCCGCCAGGGCATGGCGGTCGGCTTCGACGACTGCCGCGCGAATTACCCGCTGCGCCGGGAGTTCTCGACCCTGGCCATCGAGCTGCGCCCGGCGGCCGAGGCCCTGGCCGCGCCGCTCGCCGCCGCCGGTTTCCGGGTGGCGAGCGGTAAGGGGTAAGGAGGAAGGCGTGAGGAGAAGGGCATAAGCGCCGAGCGTCTGGTCGGCTCGCGTAACGTCCACAAGAAAGCCCCGCCGGCGTCAGCCGGCGGGGCTCTTGTTTGCAGGGAGGGAAGGTGGCGTTCGATGCTGCCCGAACGCCTTACCCCTCACTCCTCACCCGCCATCACTTACTGCCGGTAGGCCGCTTCCTTGAGCGCACGAATGCGATCATCCAGGGGCGGGTGGCTGGCGAACAGCCGCTCCATCAGCTTGCGGGTCTGGCCGGTGGTGATGGCGAACGCGGTCAGGGTGTCCGGCATCTGGTCGGCCATCTGGGTCTCGGCCTTGAGCCGGCCCAGGGCATTGATCATGGCGCCGCTGCCGGCCAGCCTGGCGCCCGCGGCGTCGGCGCGGTACTCGCGGAAGCGCGAGAACCAGGCGACGATGGCCGAGGCGATCAGGCCGAACACGATCTCGGCGACGATCACCACCGCGAAGTAGCCGAAGAAGCCCAGACCTTCGTTGTCATCCTTGCGCAGGAAGCTGTCGACCAGCTGGGCCACCACGCGGGCGAAGAACATCACGAAGGTGTTCAGCACACCCTGAACCAGCGCCAGGGTCACCATGTCGCCGTTGGCCACGTGGCCGATCTCGTGGGCCAGCACCGCCCGCACCTCTTCCGGGCGCATGCGGTTGAGCAGGCCGGCGGAGACCGCCACCAGGGCGTCGTCCTTGTTCCAGCCGGTGGCGAAGGCGTTGGACTGCTCGGCGGGGAAGATGCCCACTTCCGGCATCTTGATGCCGGCCTCGCGGGCCAGCTCGCCCACGGTGTCCAGCAGCCACTGCTCGGTGCTGTTGGAGGGCTGCTCGATGATCACCGTGCCGGTGGTGCGCTTGGCCATCCACTTGGAGATGAACAGCGACACCATGGAGCCGGCCATGCCGAAGATGAAGCAGAAGATCAGCAGGCTGTTGAAGTTGATGCCCTGGGCGGTGAGGTAGGGCTCCACGCCGAGCAGTCGCAGGGTGATGCTGGCCACCAGGATCACCGCCAGGTTGGTGCCCAGGAACAGCAGGATTCTCATCATTGCCGGAACTCTCCCATGAGGGTTGTCGTGCAGGCGCCGCGCCCGGGTGGGCGCGGCGAGTAGAAGCATCTGCTTAGATACGGACTTTCGTCGAGGGTTTCAAGCGCGGCGTCGCCGTGGGCTCACTGGCGGTAGCGCGACAGGAAGCGCGCGAAGCGATCCAGGGCGTCGTCGAGCTGCTCGGCCCAGGGCAGGGTGACGATGCGCACGTGGTCCGGCTCGGGCCAGTTGAAGGCCGTGCCCTGCACCAGCAGGATCTTTTCCTGCAGCAGCAGGTCGAGCACCAGCTGCTGGTCGTCCTGGATGTTGAATACCTTGGGGTCGAGACGCGGGAAGGCGTAGAGCGCGCCCTTGGCCTTGGTGCAGGACACGCCGGGAATGGCGTTCAGCTTTTCAAAGGTGATGTCGCGCTGGGCCAGCAGCCGGCCGCCGGGCAGCACCAGGTCGTTGATCGACTGGTAGCCGCCCAGCGCGGTCTGGATGGCGTGCTGGGCCGGCACGTTGGCGCACAGGCGCATCGAGGCCAGCATGTTGAGGCCCTGGATGTAGTCCTGGGCGCGCTGCTTGGCGATGCTGCCCGACAGCGTCATCCAGCCGCTGCGGAAGCCGGCGCAGCGATAGCTCTTGGACAGCCCGTTCATGGTCACCACCAGCTGGTCGTCGCCGGCCAGGGAGCCGGTGGAGACGTGCTCGATGCCGTCGTAGAGGATCTTGTCGTAGATCTCGTCGGAGAACACCACCAGGTTGTGCTCGTGGGCGATCGCCAGCAGCTCGCGCACCACCTCCGGCGGATAGACGGCGCCGGTGGGGTTGTTGGGGTTGATGATGACGATGGCCCGGGTGTGTTCCGTGACCTTCTTGCGGATGTCGTCGAGATCCGGTGCCCAGTCCGCCTGCTCGTCGCACAGGTAGTGCACGGCGCGGCCGCCGGAGAGGTTGGTGGCGGCGGTCCACAGCGGATAGTCCGGCGCCGGGATCAGCACCTCGTCGCCGTCGTTGAGCAGCGCCTGGAGCGAGATGGTGATCAGCTCGGAGACCCCGTTGCCGACGAACACGTCCTCGACGCCGACGCCGGGAATGCCCTTGCGCTGGCACTCCTGCATGATCGCCTTGCGCGCCGAGTAGAGCCCCTTGGAATCGCAGTAGCCCTGAGCGGTGGGCAGGTTGCGCATCACGTCCTGGAGGATCTCCTCCGGGGCCTCGAAGCCGAACGGCGCGGGGTTGCCGATGTTCAGCTTGAGGATGCGCTGGCCTTCCTCTTCCAGGCGTTTGGCGTGGTCGAGCACCGGGCCGCGGATGTCGTAGCAGACGTTTTCGAGCTTGTGCGATTTCCTGAGCGAGGCAGTGTCCATGGGGTCGAATCCAGTGGTGTCCAGGGCCGCCGGTCGGCGGGGTGATCGTCTTTGGGATAAGAAGAATCGTCAGTGTGGCTCAGCCGGCCGCTTCGTCGTCGGCGCTGGCGGAGGCGGAGGCATCCGGGGTCTCTTCGGGCGGAGCCGCCGGAATGTCGTCCGGGGTCTCGAGGCTCACGCGGCCGAGCTTGCCGTCGCGCAGCTCGTGCAGCAGGACCTCGGCGCCGCGGTGCAGATCGACCTCGCCGCCGGCGCGCAGGCCGCCGCGCTTGCTGGCGATGGTGGAGAGCAGGGCGTGGCCGTCGAAGCCGGCCTCGGCCAGCAGATCGAGCTGGGCGTCGCCGTCGGCCTCGACCCGGTCGGCGTCCGGATGCCCCTCGTAGGGAGGCAGTGCCTTCAGCTTGTAGCGGGCGGAGAACGCCTCGGGATAGCGCTTGGCCAGCTCGGCGGCGGCCACCACGGCCACGTCGACGTAGTCGATGGCGGTGTCGCGGATCGCCCCGCTGGCGGCCAGTCGATAGGCGCTGGCCTGATCCTCGATCTTCGGCCACAGCACTCCGGGGGTGTCGATCAGCGCCACCTGGCCGTTGATGCGCACCTTCTGCTGGCGCTTGGTGACCGCCGGCTCGTTGCCGGTCTTGGCGATGGTGCGTCCGGCCAGGCCGTTGATCAGCGTCGACTTGCCGACGTTGGGAATGCCCATGACCATCACCCGCACGTCGCGGTCGGCGCGCACCTGGCCGGCCAGCTCGTGGCACAGCTTGGGAATGCGCTTGAGCTCGCGCGACTGGGTGGTGGTCACCGCCAGCGCCCGGGTGTCGGGCTGGGCGTCGAAATGGGCCGTCCATTCCTTGGTGCGCACCGGGTCGGCCAGATCGGCCCGAGAGAGGATCTTGAGCACCGGCTTGTGGCGAGTGAGTTCCGCCAGCATGGGGTTGGCGCTGGAGTAGGGCAGACGGGCGTCGAGCACCTCGATCACCACGTCGATCTCCGGCAGCGCCTCGAGAATCTGCCGGCGCGCCTTGTTCATGTGTCCCGGGTACCAGCCGAGCATCATCCCTCTCCTGCTACTAAATGAAACGGCCGACCATCATAGCAGATGGCCGGCCGCTGCAGGGTGGGGGAAGACTCTATTCGCCGGGGTGGAAGTCGATGGCCACCGAGTTGATGCAGTAGCGCTGGCCGGTGGTCTCCTGCGGGCCGTCGGGGAAGACGTGGCCGAGGTGGGCATCGCAGCGGGCGCAGATCACCTCGACGCGCTGCATGCCGTGGCTGGAGTCCGCCTGCTGTTCCACGCAGCCGCTGGCCAGGGGGCGGTCGAAGCTCGGCCAGCCGCAGCCGGCGTTGAACTTGTGCTCGTTCTCGAACAGCGGCGCGTGGCAGCACACGCAGTGATAGATGCCGTGTTCGTCGGTGGTTCCGTAGTCGCCCGAGAAGGGGCGTTCGGTGCCTTTCTCTCGGGTCACGTGATACTGCTCGGGGGTGAGCTGTTCACGCCATTCGGCCTCGCTCTTCTCTACCTTCTTGCGCATGGCCTCTACTCCTCGGTTGCGTCGCCAGGTGCGTGCACCTCATTGTGACATCAAGACACGACGTTTTTTCCAGCTCGATCGTTAACGCTAGATCGTCGGGCCACTCCCGCGCTTGACACTTTCCCGTCGTGTCAGTACTATACGCGCCATCTCGACGAGGCGAGACACAGCGTCCCATTCGTCTAGTGGTCCAGGACACCGCCCTTTCACGGCGGTAACAGGGGTTCGAACCCCCTATGGGACGCCACTCTTCTCGATGAGATACCGGAGCGCGGGAATAGCTCAGTGGTAGAGCATCGCCTTGCCAAGGCGAGGGTCGCGAGTTCGAATCTCGTTTCCCGCTCCAATGCGTCCCATTCGTCTAGTGGTCCAGGACACCGCCCTTTCACGGCGGTAACAGGGGTTCGAACCCCCTATGGGACACCACTTCCGGTGTTTGACAATGCGAAAGCTGCGGGAATAGCTCAGTGGTAGAGCATCGCCTTGCCAAGGCGAGGGTCGCGAGTTCGAATCTCGTTTCCCGCTCCATGCGTCCCATTCGTCTAGTGGTCCAGGACACCGCCCTTTCACGGCGGTAACAGGGGTTCGAACCCCCTATGGGACGCCACTTCGCAGTGTCACCAGGTTTAAGCGGGAATAGCTCAGTGGTAGAGCATCGCCTTGCCAAGGCGAGGGTCGCGAGTTCGAATCTCGTTTCCCGCTCCATTTGCTCATAGAGCAATGATTGCGTCCCATTCGTCTAGTGGCCTAGGACACCGCCCTTTCACGGCGGTAACAGGGGTTCGAACCCCCTATGGGACGCCACTACGTAGTACCTCCTTCCAAGCGGGAATAGCTCAGTGGTAGAGCATCGCCTTGCCAAGGCGAGGGTCGCGAGTTCGAATCTCGTTTCCCGCTCCATTCGAAGGTTTCTCTCCACCGGTCAGGCCAAGGCTCGCGTCACGAGCTGGAACGCCAGCCCGGTCGATCTCATTTCCCGCTCCAGATTGTCTTAAGCACTTCTCTGATCACCGGTCCGGCCTGATGCGCCTGTCCGGGATGTCGTGTTGGTGCCCTGGCGTCTTTCCTCGCCATGCCGCAAGCGCATGCTTTCTGCAAAGCCACCCGACTCGTTCGCCCGCGATTGAATTTGGCGGAATCGTCCCCATGATAGTGGGCCTTCGACGACATTCACCCAAGTACACAGGACTGCTCATGGCCGAACCGGCGCTGTCCATTCGTGGCCTGACCAAGGTCTACGGCAATGGCTTCCAAGCCCTCAAGGGCATCGACCTCGATGTCGAGCAGGGCGACTTCTACGCCCTGCTGGGCCCCAACGGTGCGGGCAAGTCCACCACCCTCGGGGTGGTCTGTTCGCTGGTGCAGAAGACGGCCGGCAAGGTCTCGATCTTCGGCATCGACATCGACAAGGACTTCGCCAAGGCGAAGTATCATCTCGGCGTGGTGCCCCAGGAATTCAACTTCAACCAGTTCGAGAAGGTCATCGACATCGTGCTGGCCCAGGCCGGCTACTACGGCATGTCGCGCCGCGAGGCCCTGCCGCGCGCCGAGGAGCTGCTGCGCGACCTGGGGCTGTGGGACAAGCGCAACGGCAGCGCCCGCATGCTCTCCGGCGGCATGAAGCGCCGGCTGATGATCGCCCGCGCCCTGATGCACCGCCCCAAGCTGCTGATCCTCGACGAGCCGACCGCCGGGGTCGACATCGAACTGCGCCGCAGCATGTGGGAGTACATGCGTCGCATCAACGAGAAGGAAGGCACCACCATCATTCTCACCACCCACTACCTGGAAGAGGCCGAAAGCCTGTGCCGGCGCGTGGGCATTATCAACCACGGCGAGATCATCCGTGACACCAGCGTGCGCGACCTGCTCGCCGAGCTGGACACCGAGACCTTCCTGCTCGACCTGGCGCATCCGCTCGAGGAAGCGCCCGCCATCGACGGCTTCGACGTGCGCAAGTCCGACGACGCCCAGCTGGCGGTGATGGTCCATCGCGGCCAGCGCCTGAACGACGTCTTCGACGCCCTGGGTCAGCAGGGCATCGAAGTGGTCTCGATGCGCAACCGCGCTAACCGACTCGAGGAAATGTTCGTCTCCATGGTGGAAGAGGGGCAGAAATCCGCTAAATCCGACCAGGAGGCCCGTTCATGAACGCCACCCAGATCGCCATTGCCCTCTGGACGCTGGTGTCCAAGGAGATCCGCCGCTTCACCCGGATCTGGCCGCAGACGCTGCTGCCGCCGTCGATCACCATGACCATGTACTTCATCATCTTCGGCAACCTGATCGGATCGCGCATTGGGGCCATGGATGGCTACAGCTACATGGACTTCATCGTGCCCGGCCTGATCATGATGGCGGTGATCACCAACAGCTACTCCAACGTCGCCTCGAGCTTCTTCTCCAACAAGTTCCAGCGCAGCGTCGAGGAGATGATGGTCTCGCCGATGCCCAACTGGGTCATCCTCGCCGGCTTCGTGCTGGGCGGCATGGCGCGCGGCCTGGGCGTGGGCGTCATCGTCACCTTCGTGTCGCTGTTCTTCACCCGCATCGACGTGGCCCATCCGCTGTTGACCATCGTGGTGGTGGTGCTGACCGCGGCGCTGTTCGCCATCGGCGGCTTCATCAACGCGCTGCTGGGCAAGAAGTTCGACGACATCTCCATCGTGCCGACCTTCGTGCTGACGCCGCTGACCTACCTGGGCGGGGTGTTCTACTCGATCTCGCTGCTGCCGGCCTTCTGGCAGGGCGCCTCGATGCTCAACCCGATCCTCTACATGGTCAACGTCTTCCGATACGGCTTCCTGGGCGTCTCCGACATCCCCGTGGGCTGGGCCCTGACCGCCATCCTCGGCTTCATCGTGGTACTGTTCGGCATCGCCCTGTGGATGCTCAACAACGGCAAGGGCATCAGGAGTTGACCATGGCACACCAACGACCCGAGACGCTCGCAGAGGCCCCGCTGGGCCGCGAGTCCGCCTACCCGGAGCACTACGACGCCGGGCTGCTGTACCCGATTGCCCGCGCCGCCAACCGCGCGCCGCTGGGCATCGAGGAGGGCGCGCTGCCGTTCGTCGGCGAGGACGAATGGCACGCCTTCGAGGTCTCCTGGCTCAATGCCCGCGGCAAGCCCATCGTCGCCGTGGCGCGCTTCCGGCTGCCGGCCGAGTCGCCGCGGCTGATCGAGTCCAAGTCGTGGAAGCTCTACCTCAACAGCTTCAACCAGACCCGCCTGGCCTCGCAGGACGAGGCCCGGGCGATCATGGAGCGCGACCTCTCCGCCGCGGCCGGCGCGCCGGTGGCCGTGGAGCTGTTCGGCGTCGACGACGCGGCGCTCGCCCCGCGCCGCCTGCCGGGGGAGTGCATCGACGAGCGTGACATCGAGGTCGAGGACTACACGCCCAGCGCCGAGCATCTGGCCACCGGCGACGAGATCGTCGAGGAAACGCTGCATTCGCACCTGCTCAAGTCCAACTGCCCGGTCACCGGCCAGCCCGACTGGGGCAGCGTGATGATCCGCTACCGCGGGCCGCGCCTCGATCGCGACGGCCTGCTGCGCTACCTGATCGGCTATCGCCAGCATCAGGACTTCCATGAGCACTGCGTCGAGCACATCTTCATGGACCTGATGGAACGGGCGAAGCCTGAGCGGCTGCTGGTGCTGGCGCGCTACGTGCGCCGCGGCGGCCTCGACATCAGCCCCTGGCGCGGCACCCCCGGGGAGCAGCCGCCGACGCCGCTTCGTCTGGCGAGACAGTAGGGCTTTTCCGCCACCAGACTCGGCACGACAGCCATCGAGCGGCTTGATAGAGTATCGAGAACCTTTCTCGTCTGACCTCGGCAAGGAGACACCGATGGATGCGATGACGCTGCTGCAACAACGCAGCTCCATGGGCAAGCTGATGGCCCCGGCCCCCAACGCGGAACAGCTCGAGGCGATGTACCGGGCCGCGCTGCGTGCTCCGGACCACAAGGAGCTCCGGCCCTGGCGCTTCATCGAGTTCTCGGGCGACGGGCTCGACCGCCTCGGCGAGCTGTTCGCCGAGGCCGAGCGGGTCGAGAACCCCGATGCCCCGGAGGCCGTGCTCGAGGGCGCGCGCAAGAAGCCCAGGCGCGCACCGATGATCATCGCCGTGGTCGCCAGGGTCACCCCGGACGAGCCCAAGGTGCCGCGGGTCGAGCAGGTGATCTCCGCCGGCTGCGCCGCCCACGGCCTGCTGCTGGCCGCGCACGCCCAGTGCCTGGGCGCCATGTGGCGCACCGGCAAGTACGCCTTCGACGCCACCGTGCGCGAAGGGCTCGGCCTGGCCGGGCAGGACGAGCTGGTCGGCTTCCTCTATCTGGGGCAGATCGGCGGCCGCCACCGCCCGGTGCCCGAGCACGACCTCGACGCCTTCGTCGAGCGCTGGAGCTGAGCATGCGCGAGCTCGGCGTTCCCCATCCGCGCCTGCCGCTGCCGTCGGCGGGCGGGGAAGACGATCCGGCGGCCTTCCTGGCCTGGCTGCGCGAAGCCATCCCGATGGTCGAGCATCTCGGTATCGAGGCCATGCGGCGCGACGGCGAGGCGCTGGAATGGCGGCTCGCCATCGCCCCGAGCCTCAACGACAAGGGCACCGGCTTCGGCGGTGCCCTGACCGCCCAGACCACGCTGCTCGGCTGGTGCTGGGCCACGCTCTGGCTGCGGCGTCACGGTGTTGAGCGCGACGTGGTGGTGGCCGAGGCCAGTCAGCGCTTCCTGGCGCCGGTGACCGGCGACTATCGGCTGGTCTGCACGCCGGAGAGCGATGACGGCCCGGCGCGCCTCGAGGAGCGTCTGGCGGAGCGGGGCAGGGGGCGCATCGCCCTGGTGCAGCGCCTGTACTGCGGCGAGACCCTGTGCCTCGAGGCCCGCGGCGACTACGCCGTGCGCCCGGCAGGCTGAGCCACCGGGCCCGATCTGCAAGAAATCGAAAAAACCACTTGCGTACACGGACTTAAGTGGATAATATACGCCCCGTTCTCGAGGCAAAGGCAGCAAGCCAAACGGTTCGAGAGCCAAAATGCGGAGGGGTGTCCGAGTGGTCGAAGGAGCACGCCTGGAAAGTGTGTAAGTCGAAAGGCTTCGAGGGTTCGAATCCCTCCCCCTCCGCCAAGAATTCTAAAAAAGCCGCTGAGCCATCAGCGGCTTTTTTGTGTTTGTGTCCCTCCTCATCCCCCGCTTTTGCCCATCGGCGTCGCTCCGATGCCCGGTCCCGGAATCGCCCCGGATCTCCTGAACACTTTCAGGTTCAATGTCGCCGTTCGTCCTCCATGGATGACAGGTCATGCTTGGGCCGATCTGAAACTGCTCGGCAACGCGGTCCAGTCGAGGCAGGCGGTTTGACCTTTGGGTCGCACAAGGGTTCTAGGCTAAAAGTTTCATGGAAACCATGGCCGAAGCGCCTGGCCATGAATGCCACGCGCGCGAATGCCTGTCAGGCACTGAAGGAGGTGAATGCCCATGAACAGCGTCTCATCGGCGTCTTCCGCACCGCACAAGACGGCCCGTGTCTACCGTATGAAGACGGACGAGCACCTGTGTCCGTTTGGCCTGAAGACCGTGGATCTGCTCAAGCGCAAGGGCTATCGGGTCGAGGATCACCCCCTCGCCTCGCGGGACGCGATCGAGGAATTCAAGGAGCAGGCCGGTGTCGATACCACGCCCCAGGTTTACATCGGCGAGGAGCGCGTAGGAGGCTATGAGGAGGTTCGCGCCCACCTGGGAATGAGCGTGCCCGGCGAGAAGGAGACCACCTATCAGCCGGTCATCGCCATCTTCGCGATTTCCTTGCTGATCGGCCTGGCGGTGAGCTGGGCGGCCAGTGGCACTCTGGTATCGCCACGCATGCCCGAGTATGCGGTTGCCACCGCCATGGTGCTGCTGGGGCTCCAGAAGCTGCAGGATGTCGAAAGCTTCAGCACCATGTTCCTCAACTATGACCTGCTCGCCCAGCGCCATGTCCCTTACGGCTACGTCTACCCCTTCGCTGAGGCCCTGGCCGGTATCCTGATGCTGGCAGGCGCCCTGATCTGGCTCGCGGCGCCACTGGCGCTGTTCATTGGCACGGTAGGGGCCGTGTCGGTCTTCAAGGCCGTCTACATTGACAAGCGGGAGCTCAAGTGCGCCTGCGTGGGCGGCAACAGCAACGTGCCCCTGGGCTTCGTCTCCTTGACCGAGAACCTGGTCATGATGGGGATGGGGCTCTGGATGCCGCTGAAACAGCTCATCCTGTGAATGATACGTAGGCGGATGGCCGAGTCCTCGGATCGTACACCCGAATACCAAGAGGCTAACCCGACGCCGGCGGGCGCGGTTGCCGCGGGCGCGAAGGCATGATCGGGGCCGGCAGCTTCGCCCTGAGCGGCCGGGTGACACCGAGCTTCGGCGTGCTTCAGGCTTCGCCGAGCTGGAGCGACTACCCGGAGATCAACCGTGCCCCTGGGGGTACCTGATATCGAAGCTCATGGCACGGGCCGGGCGGTGGCTGCTGGCCGGCGGGCCGGTCCGGATACCAGATGCGGCACTCACCGGGCGGTGGCTGGTGGCCGCTGGGCACAGGGGTTCCGTACCGGTGATAGTCATCTCCGCGATGTCGATCCTCGTATCCTCCATAGCCACCGTATCCGTCTGCGTACGCCACGCAGCCGGCCAATGTTCCCAGCAGCCCCAGTGCGGCGCCAATCCTCGCGATTCCGATCATGACGTCCTCGGTGGGGAAGTGAAGCGACGGTCATTCTAGCCACCGTGGCAGGCAGGGCTGGCTCTCCACGGGTTCTTTCACGATATTGCCTCCAGCTGTTGCCTTTTTGCCACAGGGGCATCCCGGCAATGTCGGTTAACTTGCAGGTGACACTTGCCGCCGCACATCGCCGGGAGAGTTACCATGCGTTTTCCTCATATGCTGCTGTTCATCATTGCCCTGGCGAGCCTGGTGGGATGCAGCTATCAGCCTGCCCGGATCAGCTCGGTGCCGGCCATCATCATCGATGACGATGTCTACCACCGTGATCGCGACTGGGAAGACCGTGACTGGGATGACGATGACCGCTGGGAGCGAAGGAGAGAGTGGGAACGGGAGCGTCTCGAGGAGGCGTACGAACGCCGGGAGGAGCGTCGTGAGCGTGAACGTGAGCGTGAACGTGAGCGCTGGGAGGAGGCCAGGGAGCGTCAAAGAGAGCGCTGGGAAGAGGCGCACGAGCGATGGGATTGACCGCGCTTGCGCGATGACGGCTGGGGCGGCTGACTGGCTAAGGGAGGTCCGGTGCCGCCGTTGAGCCTCCGGTTTGCCTGTTTGGCCCCTCCATGAGTAGCCTTTCCGTATCCGGCCTGCCGGCGCCTCCGAGGCTCATGCTGCATGATCCTGCGCGTTTCCTTCCCGAATATCCTGCTGTCGTGCGGCCTGCGCCCGATGCTGGCGGCCATGGTGCTGCTGTTCTTGCTCTCCACCGGCGCCATGGCGTCGTCGGGGCCGCCGCCGAGCATCGAGAGCGTCGCCATGCTGGCCGATCCGGGAGGGCAGTGGCAGGCAAAGGAGCTGGCCGGCCGGGAGGATGCCTTCCGGCCGGTCGAGACCAGGGCTGATCTGAGCATCGGCTACACCGGCCATCCGGTGTGGCTGCGCTTGCGGGTCTCGGGCGGGGCGCATGGCGCGAGCGAGGCCGTGCTGCGCTTCGTCTATCCGTTGCTGGAGCACGTCTCGCTCTATCGGGTCCAGGGCGGCGCGATCGCGGAGGTGTGGCAGAGCGGGCTGGTGGTGCCGCCCGAGCGGCGGGCGGTGGCGCACCGCTTGCCCGCCTTTCCGCTGAATCTCGAGGCCGGCGAGACCGCCACGCTGCTGGCGAGAGTGGAAAGCGCCGGTAGCATGGCGCTCGGCGTCGAGCTGCTGAGCCTCGAAGCCTTCCGGGTCGCCAACGACCGGGAGATGTTCTGGCTCTCCGCCTACGTCGGCCTGCTGGTGGCGCTGGGCGCCTATAACCTGCTGCTGTTCGTCGGGCTCCAGGAGCGCGTGTTCCTGCTCTATGCGCTGTTCGTCGGCAGCTTCTGCGTGGCGGTCATCACCGCCAACGGCCTCGGGCCATTGCTGCTGTGGAGCGGGCTGGGCGAGGCGACGGTTCGCTTCGTCACCTTAGGCTTCACGCTCTCGGCGGCGCTGGGCACGCTCTTCGCCCAGCAGTTCCTGCGTACCCGGCATTTCGCGCCGCGCTGGCACCGGGCCCTGCGCTGGCTGCTGGTGGCATGCCTGGCGGGCGTGGTCGGCGCCGGCCTTCTGCCGCGCCGCGGGGCCCTGCAGCTGATGGACGTGGTCGGGCTGGTGACCTGCCTGTCGCTGCTGGCCTGTGCCGTCACCTGTGCCTACCGCCGCGTGCCGGGCGCCAGGCTGTTCGTGCTGGCCTGGGCCTTCCTGCTGGTGGGCGCGTCGATCTTCGCCCTGCGCAATCTCGGCATCATTCCCTCGAACGCCTTCACGCTGTACGGCATCCAGGCGGGATCGGCGCTGGAGATGCTGCTGCTGTCCTTCGCGCTGGCGGCGCGCTTCAATACGCTCAAGCGCCAGAAGGAGAAGGCCCAGGCGCAGCTGGTGGCATCGCTGAAGACCCAGGAATCGATCCTCGAGAAGCGCGTCGCCGAGCGCACCGCGGAGCTCGAGGAGATGGCCCGCCAGGACACCCTGACCGGGCTGTTGAACCGCACCGGACTGGCCGATCGCGCGGCGGCGGCCTGGGGGCGCCGCGAGAAGAACGGCAGCCCGTTGGCGGTGCTGATGCTGGATCTCGACGACTTCAAGCCGATCAACGACCGCTTCGGCCACGCCACGGGCGACAGCGTCATCCAGGTCATCGCCGGGCGGCTGCGCCACCAGATACGCCAGCACGACCACTGCGCCCGCATCGGCGGCGACGAGTTCCTGGTGCTGTGTGAGGACCTGAGCGGCCTCGAGGAGGTCGAGGCGCTGAAGCAGCGCCTGGATGCTGCGATCCGCCAGCCGGTCCGGCTCTCGGACGACACGGCGATCCGGGTGGGCGTCAGCATCGGGATCGGCTTCGATGCCTCCGGCACCCAGGACCTCGAGTCGCTGATGCGCCGCGCGGACGCGGCGATGTATGCCAGCAAGCGTGACGAGCGGCGGCGCGCCGAAGGCTCGTGATGGCCGGCCGGGGAAAGCGATGCTTAACGAGCGTGGTCCGAGAGGCCGATCAGTCGGTCGGTGCGCTGGGCGCTGAGCCGCTGGATCAGCCGCCGCAGTCGACGTCGTTGTCGCCAGGACGCGAGGCGCTTGGTGTCCCAGCTCGCCGGCGTCAGGGCACACTGATCCCCGCGATCCTCGAGCCGGAAACGCCGCTCGGCGCCGACCGGCATGTCCTCTGGCCCGTAGATGCCGATGAGTCGGATCGTCAGGCTGTGCAGCACCAGATCATCCGCCGGGCGATGGCCGGCCATCTCGATGCCCTCCAGCTCGGCGATGCTGTGGATCAGCCCGGAAAAGGTGCCGATGTGCAGGAAATCGCCCGAGTCCAGCGGCCCCTGTCGGGTGTCATGCCGCCCGGCACTCGGGTCGTGGCGCCGCTCGGGGGGAGCCCCGTCGTGCGTGGTCGTGTTGCCCCGCGTCTCGTCACCTTCGCTGTACTGCTGCTCGCGGTCGGTCACGTCTACGGTGATGGTGCCCCGCGAGGTCTCGAGGTCGGCGACGATGTACTCGAGGAAGATCGATTCGGCGCTCATGTTGCTGATGATGCACAGGGCATCGATGTCGCGTTTCTTGCCGCGGTTGATCAACAGCCTAGGGCGCCGCTGTCGGCGAAAGCCCCAGTAGAGCAGCTGCGCATACACCAGCCAGATGGCCAGCGTGACCAGGTTGATGAAGACGACCAGCACGTCCCGGTGCTGCGCTAACCATTCGAACATGACGTTCCCTGTCGTTGCCTCGCGGATCGCTCCCCAGCCTAAAGCAAAAGCCCCGGCGCTGTCCTGGCGGCGGTGGGCGCTCGGGGTTCTGGCGGACCCTGGCGTCCTCGGAGCGTCGCGTTTCTGTTAGTGATTTCTTACGTCCGGCGGCGTCGATGCCATGCGGCCGGAAGCCGGGAGGCGCGTCATGATGGAGTCATGGCGTGCACCCGGCCACCAGGGCCCGGGTCAGGTCGGGCCATGGACGGCCCGTGCATGCCAGGGACTCGGTGAGCGCCCGGCGGTACCCGTACCCCCTGCGGGCAGCCGCCAAGTCTCATTGTTACGACGTGATCGAGACGTCACTTTTCCCTGCTTGGCCCCCCTCGTGGGGGCATTTTTTGGCGTGGACCACGTTTGGGGGTGAGCCGCACGCCGTGTCGCCGGCGCTATGCCCCGGTGCGGCGGCCGGCTGGCGGGGAGGGCAGATGCTCCACCCACTCCAGGGCGTCGGGCTTGTGGCGGTGGGTGAAGGTGCGGATCTCCATCGACTTGAACAGATGATTCTCCAGCCGCGTCAGGTGGCGCACCCAGTGCCTGTCGCTGAGCACCGCGGCGCGATAGTAGCGGTTGAGATCGCCGATCTGGGTCAGGCCGTAGCCGAGGTCGCGCAGGAAGGCGGTGAAGGTCATCCAGCGCATCTCGTCGATCTCGGCGTAGAGGCTGATACGGGGCTGGGTCTTCTTGGTCGCCTCGATGGCATCGATGGCCACCTGAAGGTCCGGCGCGGTGACGCGGCCGCTGACCTTCATCGCCACCACGTGATCGGCCCCCGAGGGCAGGAGTTCAAGCATGATCGGGCCTCCCTGGCTCTGGCTGGGATGGTCGTGTCTTACCCTGAGCATAGTCGCTGGCGAGGCGAAAGGCCGTGGCTCGGCGCCGAAAGGCAGCGAAGCCCGGCGTCGCGTGCGACGCCGGGCCCCGTTCCTGACGGCGGTGACGCGGCCTCAGTGCTGGGCCGGCAGCTCGTCCATCTCCCGTTCCAGGCGGCGGGCCACGTCGCCGGGCGAGCCGGTGCGCCGGGCCAGCAGGTCGTAGGCCACCGGTACCACGAACAGGGTGAAGAAGGTCGCCGCGGCCACGCCGGTGAAGATCACGGTGCCGATCACCAGACGGGTCTCGGCGCCGGCGCCGCTGGAGAGGATCAGCGGCACCGAGCCGGCGATGGTGGTGGCCGAGGTCATCACGATGGGGCGCAGCCGGGTCATGGCGGCGCGCAGCAGGGCCTCGCGGAAGGCCGTGCCCTGGTCGCGCAGCTGATTGGCGAACTCCACGATCAGGATACCGTTCTTGGCCGCCAGGCCCACCAGCATCACCAGTCCCACCTGGCTGTAGATGTTCAGCGACTGACCGGTGAGCCACAGCCCGAGCAGGGCGCCGCCGATGGCCAGTGGCACGGTGAGCATGATCACCAGCGGGTGGACGAAGCTCTCGAACTGGGCGGCCAGTACCAGGAACACCACCAGGGTGCCGAGCACCAGCAGGAAGGTGGTGGCGCCGCTGGACTCGCGATAGTCCCGTGCCTCGCCCTTGACGTCGGTCTGCACGCCAGGCGGCAGCACCTCGTCCACGGCATTTTCCAGGTAGGCCAATGCCTCGCCCATGGAATAGCCCTCGGCCAGGTCCGCCTGGACCGTGATCGCCCGTAGCCGGTTGTAGCGATTGAGCTGGCTGGGCCCGGCGTAGGTCTCGATCTCGACCAGGCTGGATAGCGGTATCAGCTCGCCGGTGCGCGCCGAGCGCACCCGCAGGCTTTCCAGGGCGCCCGGCGTCGGGGTGGCCCCGCGCTCGCTCTCGAGGATGACGTCGTACTCCTCGCCGCGGTCGGTGAAGCGGGTGACGGTCCGCCCGCCGAGCAGGGTCTCCAGGGTGCGGCCGATATCGCTGACGGTGACACCGAGGTCGGCCGCGCGGTTGTAATCGATGTTCACGCTGAGCTGAGGCTGGTTCTCCTCGTAGTCGCTCTCCAGGTTGAGCAGCCCCGGGTTGTCCTGGCGGATGTGATCCATCAGGGCGTCGCGCCAGGTCACCAGCTGCTCGTAGCTGCCGCCGCCGAGCACGAACTGCAGGCCCTGCTGGCTACCGCCACCGAACCCCTGGGGCATGATCGGGAACGCACGGATGCCGGGGAGCCCGGCCAGGTCCCGGCGTACCTCGTTCAGCACCGGGCCGGCCGGGCCGCGCTCGTCCCAGTCGGCGAGGCCGACGATGGCGAAACCGGAGTTGAAGTTCTCGGTGCGCCCGCGCCCGCGGGGCGACATGACCATCACGTCCTCGACCTCGCCGTCCTCGCGCAGCGGCAATAGCCGGGCCTCCACCTCGTCCATGTAGTCCTCCATGTACGAGAAGGTGGCGCCGGGCGGGCCATTGATCAGCACGAAGAAGCTGCCGCGGTCCTCCTGCGGGGTGTATTCCGCCGGCAGCTGGGGATAGAGCCAGGCGATGGCCGCGATCAGTCCCACGAAGCCTGCCACCACCAGCCAGCGCAGCCTGAGCACCGCCTCCAGGCAGCGTCGGTAGACCTCCTGGGCCCAGTTCAGCCCGCCGTCGACCCAGTGGGCGAGGCGGCCCTCGTACAGGCTCGGCGAGAGGATCTTGGAGGCCATCATCGGGCTCAGCGTCAGGGCCAGCAGCGACGAGATGGCCACCGCCGCCGAGAGCGTCAGCGCGAACTCGGTGAACAGCTTGCCGACGTCGCCCTGAATGAAGCTCAGCGGCACGAACACCGCGATCAGCACCAGGCTGGTGGCGATCACCGCAAAGGCCAGCTGGCGCGCGCCGCGGTAGGCGGCGACCAGCGGCGTCTCGCCGTAGAGATGCATGCGCCGGTGGATGTTCTCGAGTACCACGATGGCGTCGTCCACCACCAGGCCGATGGCCAGCACCAGGGCCAGCAGGGTCAGCAGGTTGATGGTGAAGCCCATGGCCGCCAGGGCGGCGAAGGTGCCGATCAGCGTCACCGGCACCGTGACCGCCGGCACCAGGGTGGTGCGCAGGTTGCCGAGGAAGACGAAGATCACCACCACCACCAGGCCGATGGCGATCAGCAGCGTGCTGACCACCTCGCGGATGGCGCCGGAGACGAAGGTGGAGGCGTCGTAGTTGACCGCCAGGCTCATGCCGTCGGGCAGCCGCGGCCCGACCCGCTCGACCTCGGCGCGCACCGCGTCGGAGAGCGCCATCACGTTGGCGGTGGACTGCTTGATCATGCCCAGGCCGACCACCGTCTGGCCGTTGCCGCGGAACAGCGAGCGCTCCTCGACGGTGCCTAGCTCCACCCGTGCGACGTCGGCCAGGCGCACCAGATAGCCGCCTTCGCCGCGGTCGAGCACCAGCTCGCGGAAGTCCTCGGGGCTGGCGAAGCTGCGCGGCAGACGCACGATGAACTGGCGGTCGGCAGATTCCACGGCGCCGCCGGGCAGCTCGACGTTTTCCTCGCGCAGGGCGCTCTCGACGTCGCTGACCGCCAGCCCGCGGGCGGCGAGGGCGTCGTTGTCCAGCCACACGCGCATGGCGTATTCGCGGCCGCCGCCGACGTACACCCCGGAGACGCCTTCCTGCACCGAGAAGCCGTCGACCAGATAGCGCTCGGCGTAGTCGGTCAACTCGGCGGTGGTGTAGCCCTCGCCGGAGAGCATCAGCCACATCACCATCTCGGAGCTGGTGTCCTCCTTGCGCACCTCCGGCGGGTCGGCTTCTTCGGGCAGATTGTCGGCGGCGCCGGAGATGCGGTCGCGCACGTCGTTGGCGGCGGCATCCACATCGGTGTTCAGGCCGAACTCGATGGTGATGCTGGAGTTGCCGTCGCTGCTGGTGGAGGAGATCACCTCGATGCCGGCGATGCCGGCGACGCGTTCCTCCAGCACCTGGGTGATGCGGGTCTCCACCACCTCGGCGTTGGCCCCGGGGTAGGAGGTGCTGATGCTGACGATCGGCGGATCGATGGTGGGGTATTCCTGCAGCGGCAGGCGGGTCAGGGCCAGCAGGCCGAAGGCGACGATCAGCGCCGCCATGACGATGGCCAGCACCGGTCGCTGGACGGAGATGTCGGACAGTCGCATCAGGCGTCATCTCCGTCGCGGGTCGCGCGCAGGATGTCGCTGACGCTGGTGGTGTCGTCGGCGATACCGATCAGCTCCACGCTGGAAGCGTCGTGCAGGCGATCGGCGCCGTGGCTGACCACCAGGTCGCCGGGGGCCAGGCCCTCGATGACCTCCACCTCGCCGCGTCGGCGTGCGCCCACGGCGATCTCGCGGCGCTCCACGCTGCCGTCTTCCGTTGAGGTGATCACCCATACCCACTGACGGCTCCCCTCGGGGACCACGGCGGACTCAGGGATCACCAGTGTCTGGCGCGGACGGCGGTCGAGGGTGACGCGCATCAGCATGCCGGGTCGCAGCAGCCGCTCGTCGTTGTCGAGCATGGCCCTCACGCTGACGCTGCGGCTGGCCGGATCGATCCGGGAGTCGATGATGGCAATCTCGCCCTCGAACACGCGCTCCGGATAGGCGGCGGTAGTGGCGCTCAGCGTCAGCCCCTCGGCCAGGGCGCTGAGCTGGACCTCCGGCACCTCGAAGTCGAGCTTCATGCGCGAGACGTCGTCCAGGGTGGCCAGCTCGTCGCCCGGCGAGACCAGTGCGCCCACGCTGAGGCCGCGCACGCCGACCACGCCGTCGAAGGGCGCGGTGATGCGATAGTCGTCGAGTCGCGCGCGCAGCCCCTGGAGGGTGGCATCCACCTGCTGCAGCTGGGCGCGGCTGTCCTCGATGTCGGCCCGGGGGGCCAGGTTGCGTTCCTGCAGCTGGGCCAGGCGGTCGACGGCGTTCTGGCGCTCGACGCGCAGCGCCTGGGCCTCGCGCAGCGACGCCCGTTCCTCGGCGTCGGACAGCTCGACCAGCACGTCGCCGCGGCTGACCGTCTCGCCGCCCTCGAAGTTGATCGCCGTCACCGTGTCGGTGACCGTGGACGACAGCGTCACACTCTCGTTGGCGGCCAGGGTGCCGAGCGATTCCAGCGGGTCCGACCAGGCCTCCAGGCCGGCCTCGGCGCCGATCACCGGCGTCGGCGGCATGCCGGCGGGCTGGGCGAGGGCGGCCGGGGCCAGAAACGTCAGCGCCGAGCAGAGGGCGAGCAGCAGCAGGCTCGGCATGGCCGGCCCGGATCGGTGGAGCCTGGCGCGGCGCGTGGCGAATGCGTGGTTCATGAGCGAGTGTCCGAAAGAGAGGCGTCGGCCCTGACAGGGGAGAGGGTCGAGTGGTGATACGAAAAACGTCGAAGAATGGCGACAGCATGCCTCAAGCCGGGCGCCAGGATGTCAACGCGACGCGCTTTGCACAATGTTTTCGCAACTCGTTCTCCCTGCGACAACACGCCGTTGCGCGAGGCGCGTCGTGGCGGGCTCGCGCCGACAGGCTCTGGTACCATGTCGCCCTTTTGCGGGCGTCCGCCCCGGGCGCGGTCCGGTGGCATGGGGAGTGAGATGAGTAGTGGCATGACGTATGACGTGGTGATTATCGGCGCTGGCGCCGCTGGCTTGATGTGCGCGCTGACCGCCGGCTATGCCGGACGGTCGGTGCTGGTCATCGATCATGCCAACAAGGCCGGCAAGAAGATCCTGATGTCCGGCGGCGGGCGCTGCAACTTCACCAACCTCGATACTGCCCCGGCCCACTTTTTCTCCAGCAATCCCCACTTCTGCATCTCGGCGCTCAAGCGCTACCGGCCGGAGCACTTCGTCGAGCTGGTCGAGCGCCACGGCCTGGAGCACGTGGAGAAGGCGCCGGGGCAGCTTTTCTGTGCCGACTCGGCCAAGGACCTGCTGGCGGTGCTGCTCACCGAATGCGACTGGGCGGGCGTCGAGATCCGCCTCAAGACCTCCGTCGAGTCACTCGAGCGCCAGGGCGAGGGCATGCGGCTCGACACCTCCGCCGGGCGCATCGAGGCCGGGGCGGTGGTGGTCGCCACCGGCGGGCTGTCGATCCCGACCCTCGGCGCCAGCGGCTTCGGCTACGAGATCGCCCGCCAGTTCGGCCTCGAGGTGACCGACACCCGGGCCGCCCTGGTGCCCTTCACCCTGACCTCGGCCTGGAAGGAACGCACCGCGGCGCTGTCCGGGCTCTCCACCGAGGTGGTGGCGCGCTGCCGCGACGGCGAATACCGCGAGCCGATGCTGTTCACCCACCGCGGGCTGTCCGGGCCAGCGCTGCTGCAGGTCTCCAGCCACTGGCATCCCGGTGATGAGCTGGCCATCGATCTGCTGCCCGGGGAGTCGGCCTTCGAGGGGCTGGCGGCCGCCCGGCGCGAGGCGCCGAAACGGCGCCTCTCCACCTGGCTCGGCGAGCGCCTGCCGCGGCGCCTGGCCCAGGCGCTGGTCGAATGGCATGGCGGCGACGGCCCCATGGCCGAACGCTCCAATGCGGACCTTGAGGCCTGGGCCTCACGCCTCAACGACTGGCGGATCAAGCCCGCCGGCACCGAGGGCTGGCGCACCGCCGAGGTCACCATGGGCGGCGTCGACACCCGGGCGCTGTCGTCGAAGACCTTCGAGGTCAACGGTCTGCCCCAGCTGCGCTTCATCGGCGAGGTGCTGGACGTCACCGGCCAGCTCGGCGGCTACAATTTCCAGTGGGCCTGGGCGTCCGGTGTGGCCTGCGGCCAAGCGGTCTAGGTCTTCTGCTCGGGCAAGACTCCTCATGCTATCAATGGTTTAGGCCGGCCTATACTGGGGGTATCGCTCGCCACCGGAGGGAAGGTCGTCATGAGCAAACCGCTGCATCGCAAGCGTCTGAATCGCGTGGTCGGGCGTCAGGGGCTGGTCCTGCTGGCCCAGGCCCGGTCGGCCTGGCCGCGCATCGAGGACCCCGAGGACAGCGAGGGGCTGCACGACTTTCGGGTGGCGCTGCGCCGCCTGCGTTCCTGGCTCAAGGCCTACCGCGGCTATCCGGGCGTGGCGATTCCCAAGACGCAGCGGCGTCGTCTGCGCGACCTGGCCCGGGCCACCAATGAGGCCCGCGACGGCGAGGTGATGCTGGCCTGGCTAGAGGCCGAGCGGCCGTCGCTGGGCAACGCCGAGCGCGGCGCCGTCGATTGGTGGAGCGAGCGGCTGAGGGCCCGGGTCGAGGCCGATTATGCCGAGGCCCGCTGCGTGCTGGAGGCGGGGTTTCCGGGGCTCGATCGCGAGCTCGGCGAGACCCTGGCGGCACTGGCGAAGAAGGGCGGTGGGCCCCGCTTCGGCGAGGCGACGGCCCGTGAGCTGGCCGCCCTGCGCGAGACCCTGACCGCGGAGATCGCCGCCATCGACTCCCCGGAGTCGCAGGAGGCGCTGCATCGTCCGCGCATCACCGGCAAGCGCATCCGCTACCTGCTGAAGCCCTGGAAGGGGGAGGCGCCGATCTTCGATGAGGCGGAGAAGGCCATGAAGGCGTTCCAGGATGCCTTCGGCGTGCTGCACGACGACCTGGTGCGGGAACCGGCCCTGACGGCGGCGGCCGCCGCCCATGCCGAGGAGGAGGCGCGGGAGAAGCTGGTGCTGGCGGCCGAGGGCGAGGAGGCTCGGGCCGCGGCGCCGCGTCATCTGCGCGGCTTCATGGGGCTGGCGAGGGCCCATCGCGAACGTCGCCTGGCCCACTACGACCGCGTCCTGGAGGTGGCGCGCTCGGCCGGGCCGGGCGACCAGGGAGGGCCGCTGACGCTGGCAGACTGGCTGGAAGCGGCCCTCGCCGCCATGCGCGTCGACTGAGCGCGCAGAACGGGGGCGGCGCCTCAGCGCAGGCGCTGCTCGATCTCCCGCCACAGGGCGGTGTAGGCCTTGGCCGCGGCGGTGCGCGGGGCGTAGTCGCGCACCGGGGCACGCTCCAGGCCCATGCGTTCCACCGCACTGGCCGAGGGAATATCGATCGACAGCCGCAGCGGCCAGCGTTCATGGAAGCCGTCCATGACCTGGCGGTGCAGGGTGCGTCGGCGATCGGTGAGGGTGATGAAGGGCCACACCGTGCAAGCGATGTCGTGGTCGTCGAGGAAGTCCTGAAGCTGGTCCAGGGTACGCAGCGACAATACCGTCGGCACCACGGGCACGAGCAGGGCGTCGACGCTGGAGAAGATGTTCTCCGAGAGATGCGAGAGGCTGGGCGGGCAATCGAGGATCACCAGGTCGTAGTCGTCGCGCACCGGCTTGAGAATCCGACGCAGGTGGCTGCCGTCACGCTTGGCGAGCAGGGCATCCATCTCGCGTGACGCCAGCGCCGCCGGCAGCAGGTCGAGCCCCTCGATCTGGGTGGCGCGAATGGCCTTGTCGAAGGATGCCTTGCCCTTGACCAGCTTGTCCACGCCGCCGCGAACCTTCGGTTTGACGCGCAGATAGAAGCTGGTGGCCGCCTGGGGGTCAAGATCCCAGAGCAGTACGCGATATCCCGCTCGAGCCGCTTCCGCGGCCAGGTTGACGGCGGAGGCCGTCTTGCCGACGCCGCCCTTGATGCTATAGAGCGCCAGCATGCGCATGGGGTCCATGTCCTGTCGTCGTTCCGTCACGTTGTCGAAACAAAATCATAACAGGCCTGCCATGTCAGTGTGTTACGGCAGGATGATAATCACGTCGAGGTGGCATCAGGGCAGTGGCAGGAAGCGCTGCAGCCGCTTCAGCCGCCGTGCGGTGACCGCGACGAACAGCGAGCGCCTGGCCAGTCGCTTGGCCGCCGCGGGATGACGCAGCGACCAAAAGAGCAGCAGGGCGCCGCCACCCACGGCGGGCAGCCGGTAGCGCTGAAGGGATTGCCAGCCGGCCTCGAGCGGGCGGGCGGCCTGGTGCCAGTGCTCGGACTCGACCAGCAGGTCGAGGCGCTGCTGTTCGATGGCGGCCTCCAGGGCTGCCTTGCGGGCTCGACGCTCGGCGTTGGTCATCGATCAGCGCTCCTCGCTCCGGGTCTCCATCAGCTCGCGGTCCATCGCCAGATGCTTGAGAGTGTCGACCAGCAGGGTGCGGCGCCGAGCCAGATGCATCACCCAGCCCGCCAGCCCCAGGCCGCCGATCAGCAGCACCGCGGCGCAGCCGCCGATGGCGGCCAGCCGGTAACTGTCCCAGAAGGCGACGATGATCAGGGTGGTGAGCGCGCCGAGCCCCAGCAGCAGCAGCAGCAAGCTGATGCCGGCCAGCAGCAGCAGGGTGACGAGTCGTGCGCGCTCTTCCTCGAGCTCCAGCACGGCGAGACGCAGACGCGTCTCGCCGGTGGCGACCAGGCTGCCCAGCAGCCGCTTGCCGGCGCCGAACAGTCGCTGAGCCGGTCCCTGGCCCTCCGACATCAGCGCCGCCCGATCAGCATGCCGACGACCACGCCGACGGCGGCGCCGATGCCGATGCTGGTCCAGGGGTTGTCGCGGACGTAGCGGTCGCAGGCGTCGGCCTGCTGGGTAACGGCCTCGCGGGTGTCGCGGTAGGCGCGCTCGCCGCGGGCCTCGAGCCGGGCGCGGGTCTCGCTGAGGCGCTTCTCGGCCCGCTCGCGCAGCTCCTTGATGTTGTGGCGGGAATCGTCGGCCGTGGCGTTGACCAGCTCCTCGACGGTCTGCGAGAGATGCTGCAGGTCTTCCTTGAGCTGTTCGGTGGTCTCACGGGTATGGGACGTATGGTCGCTCATCGGGTCTTCCTCTGACGGTGCGTGACAGGCCCAGCATAGCAGCCGTTGTCGGGGGTGCGTAATGACCGGGCACAGGTCAGCGCGAGAAGGTGCCGGTGGAAAACAGCGGGTTGAGGCTGAAGCCGAGACTCACGCGCTGCGTGCTGCGATCGTAGTCGATCAGGCTCTCGCCGTAGCCCTGGTAGAACTGGACATGGCCCCGGATCTTGCCGAACAGCGGCCAGGAGTAGTCGAGCTGGGCACCCATGTGGCCCTGGTCGGGATTGCCTCGCCACAGCAGGCTGGCCTCGTGGTCGTCGAACAGACGGCGCGCCACGGTGACATCGGCGTAGCCCAGGTAATCCTCGATGTCGGGATTGTCGTCCTCGCCCTCGGTCTCGGGCAGGCGCCAGTAGGGCGACAGCGAGACGGCCCAGTCGTCGTTGATGAAGGTGCTGGTCAGGATCAGCCGGTTCCAGCTGCGCGATAGGCTGCCGGAGCGGCCGTTGGACTGGTGGTTGAGCGAGACCCGGTTGTTGATGTTGGTCCAGCCGAGCAGCGACCAGTCGTTCTCGAAGTCGGCGAAGACTTCCGGCTCGTAGTTGGTCTCGCGGAACGGCGATGAGGCGTCGGCGTTGTAGGCCTGCCACCAGCTGCGCTGGGTATAGCCGAAGTAGAGGTCGGCGCGGTCGAACAGCACGTCGTCGGCGATCTTGAACTTGGCGCTGAACTGGAACTTCACCTCGAGCCGGTCGGGATCGGCTTCGCGGTCGATCTCGTTGAAGCTTTCCCGGTTGGGCGAGGTGGTGTAACTCAGCGGCAGCAGGTAGTTGCGATGGTGCGCGGTGATGGAGAAGGGGTTGTCGGACGATTCCTCCTCCAGCAGTCGCCGCTCGGCCACCGAGGCGCCGATCGGTGCCTCGGTCGGCGGTGTGGTGTCGGCGGTTTCGGCACTGGCCGCCGGAGCCGTCTGCGGCGGCTCTTCCGCCGGCCGGGCCAGGCGGGTGCGCAGTTCGCCGATCTCGGCCTGCAGCGACTGGATGCGATCGCGGATCGCCTGGCGCTCGGCGTCGCTCGGCGCGGCGTTCGTCTGGGCCTGTCCCTGGCCGGCCAGGCCGGCGCCGAGGGCGGCCGCGAGCAGCGTGGCGATGGAGCGTGAAGCCATGGGGAGTGACTACCCTGTCTAGGAGGAATCGTCGTTCTATCATGCCCGTCCGGGGAGTCAACGGCCAGGGTCGCCGCTGGTGTCGTTGCCATGTCGCCCCGGGACGCCGACAATCCGCTGCCAAGCCCATGGTATCGCCTTGTCGAGGTGCTCGTGATCGCTTTATCGCGCTGTCGGCGGCCCGTCCGCTTTCACATTCTTTGCTGCCTGCTCGTGCTCATCGCGCTGCTGGTGCCGGTGCCGCTTGCCGCCCAGACCGACGCGCTGCCCGAGCGTTCCACGCTCGAGGAGCGCCTCGCCTCGCTGCGGCCCGAGGAGGGGGCGACCGTGGATGCGGCCACCCAGGAAGGCATCGACGCGCTGGAGGCGACGATCGAGGCCCTGTCGAGCCTCGATGACGTCGAAGGTCGGCTGTCCGAGCTGGAGGCTCGAGCCGAGCGTGCCCCGCAGTCCCTCGACGAGACGCGTCAGGCGCTGTCCGAGGCTCAGGATCGGCCGCGCCAGGCGCCTGATCGCGAAGCGCTGGAAAAGCTGGAGCTCGAGGCCCTCACCGAGCGGCTGGACACGGTGACCGATGAGCTGGAGGCGGCCCAGGATCGTCTCGCCGAGGTCGAGACCCGGCTGCTGGGCACCCAGACCCTTCCCGAGCGCGCCCAGCAGTCCATCGTCGAGGCCTCTGCGGCGATGGAGGAACACCGGCGTGCCCTCGAAGCTCTGGACGCCCAGGGCGTGGCGTCGGAGGCGCCCCGGCGCCTGAAGCATCGCGTCGAACGCACCCTGGCCGAGCGGCGCCTGGCCCTGCACCGGCGCGAGCTGGCCACCAACTCGCGTTTCCGCGAGCTGGCCCAGCTGCAGCGCGACCTGTACCGGCTCAGGGTCGAGCGGCTCGAGACCCGGGTGCGGGCCTTGCAGGCGGCGCTGGAGGCCCGGCGTCGAGAGCAGTCGGAGCAGGCCGTCGCCGAGGCGGTGGGCGACGAGCCGGAGAACGTGGTCAGTCATCCGCAGATCCTCGAAGCGCGCCAGGCCAATCGCGACCTGAGCCTCGAGCTGCTGCGCGCCACCAGTCGCGCCAACGAACTGGGGCGACAGAGCCAGGAAGCGCGTCGCCAGCTCGAGCGGGTGCGCCAGCTGCAGCGGGGGCTCTCCCAGCATATCGAGGCGATCCGCGGCAGCCCATTGCTGTCGCGCATTCTGCGCGAGCAGCGTCGGGCGCTGCCCAGCGTCGAGTCCACCGGCGGCCTGAAGGAGGAAATCGCCGACCTGCGCCTCCAGCAGTTCGAGCTCGATCGTCAGCGCGAGCGCCTGCAGAATGCCGAGCTGCAGGCCAGGCAGCGTCTCGACGAGGCCGACGCCGATGCCCCCGAGGCCGTGGAAGAGGCGCTGGCCCAGCTGCTGCGCGCCCGCCGGGATCTGCTCTCGCGCCTCGAACCCACCTACGGCGAGCTGTTGACCGCCGCCATCGAGCTGCGACTCAACCAGCAGCAGCTGCTCGAAACCAGCCGTGACCTGCGTACCACCATCGACGAGCAGCTGTTCTGGATCGCCAATGCCCGTCCCATGGACCTGAGCTGGCTGAGCCGGCTGCCGAGTCATCTGCGCGCCGAGTGGGGCGAGGGCGAGTGGCGCCGTGCGCTGCCGATCCACTGGCGCTGGCCGGATCCGGCGGCGTTTCTGGCCTCGCCGCTGCTGCTGCTGGCCGGCGTGCTGCTGGGACTGCGCCGGCCGCTGTCGCGTCGCCTCGCTCGCCTGCACGACGAGATCGGTCATCTGCGCCAGGACAGCCAGGGGCATACGCCGCTGGCGGTGGGCGTTGAGGCCCTGCTGGCGCTGCCCGGGCCGCTGTGCCTGTTGGCGGTGTCGCTGGGAATGACGCTGGGCGGCGCCGGACTGGCGGTGAATATCGGCTGGGCGCTGCTGTATCTGGCCCTGGCCTGGGCGGGAATCGCCTGGATGCGACGGCTGCTGGTGCCCGAGGGCGTGGCGACGCGCCATTTCCACTGGCCGGCCGGCTACGTGTCGCAGCTGCGCCTTTGGCTGTGGTGGCTGGGTCTGGCGCTGGTGCCGGTGCTGTTCGTGGGCACCCAGGCCCGTGACGTCGATATCGACCTGACCCAGCGCCCCCTGGCGATATTGTTGCTGCTGGCGGGGTTGGTGGGCATGAGCGTGGCGCTGGCCAGGCTGATCCTGGCCCATACGCCGTTCTTCGGCGTCAAGCTGTTCCGCCTGTTGCTGGGCCTGGCCATGGCGCTGGTGCCCCTGGTGCTGGGCGGGCTGGTGATGCTGGGCTATGCCTATGCGGCGCTCAGCCTGGTGGGGCGTTTCGTGATCACCATTTACCTGCTGGGCGCCTGGATCCTGGTGGAGGCGACGGTGGTGCGCGGGTTGGCCGTGGCGGCGCGGCGCCTGGCCTACCGCCGCGCGCTGGCGCGTCGGCGGGCGATGATGGCCCAGGAGGGTGGCAACGGCGAGCACGGCCAGGAGGTGGTCGAGGAGCCGCCGCTGGACATGCAGCAGGTCAACCAGCAGTCGCTGCGCCTGTCCAAGCTGATCCTGATGCTGGGCTTCGTGGTGGTCTTCTACCTGGTCTGGGCCGACCTGTTGACAGTGTTCGGCTACCTCGAGCAGGTGATGATCCTCGGCGGCGACGGCCAGCAGGGCAGCGAGCTGGTGGGCACGTCGATCTCGGTGGCCGACCTGTGTGTCGCGCTGCTGGTGGTGGCGCTGACGCTGATCATGGCGCGTAACCTGCCGGGGCTGCTGGAGGTGATGGTGCTGTCTCGCCTCGAGCTCAAGCAGGGTAGTGCCTACGCGATCAGCTCGCTGCTGTCCTACGTGATCGTCGGCACCGGGGTGGTCTGGGCGCTGGGCTCCCTCGGGGTGTCATGGAGCAAGCTGCAGTGGCTGGTGGCGGCGCTGGGCGTGGGGCTCGGCTTCGGGCTGCAGGAGATCTTCGCCAACTTCATCTCGGGGCTGATCATCCTGTTCGAGCGCCCGGTGCGCATCGGCGACACCATCACGCTCGGCAACCTCACCGGCACGGTCAACCGCATCCGCATCCGCGCCACCACGGTGACCGACTTCGATCGCAAGGAAATCATCATTCCCAACAAGACGTTCGTCACCGACCAGCTGATCAACTGGTCGCTGTCGGACAACATCACCCGGGTGATCCTGACCTACGGCGTGGCTTACGGCTCGGATCATCGTCTGGTGCAGCGGCTGCTGACCCAGGCCGCCGACGAGAACGCCCGGGTGCTGGCCGACCCCGAGCCCCAGGTCCTGTTCATGCGCTACGGCGAAAGCAGCCTGGAGTTCGAGCTGCGCATCTTCGTCAACAGCCTGGGCGACCGGCTACTGGCCACCGATGAGCTCAACGGCCGGGTCGGCGAGCTGTTCGCCGAGCACGGCCTGGAGATCGCCTTCAATCAGATGGACGTGTGGCTGCGTGACGACAGGGGCCGCGAGGCGCGAATGCCGAGCCGCGGCTCGGGCGAGGCGCCCGCCAATCCGCCGCCCGGGGCGGGCGGCGATCCCGGCGAGTTGGATGCGGGCGATGGCGGGGGAGGGGGCGGCGACGCCGGGCGCTAAGGCGTTTCCTGGCGGCGGGCGTAGAGCAGGAACTCCCTGTTCCCGTCGCCGCCGCGGATTGGGCTCTCCTGCCAGTGCGCGATGGCGAAGCCGGCGTCGGCGCAGGCCTCGCGGATGCGCGCTTCCACCTCGGCGTAGCGCGCGGGGTCGGTGACCAGCCCGCGGGCGTTAACGCCCTCGGGGCCGACCTCGAACTGCGGCTTGACCAGCGACACCAGCTCGCCGCCGACGGGCAGCAGGGCGCCGAGCTCCGGCAGGATCAGCGTCTGCGAGATGAAGGACACATCCATCACCGCCACCTCGGCGGGATACTCGGCCAGCGCCGCGGTCAGGCGCGGGTCGTCTCGCATGGCGCGGGCATTGAGCCCCTCCAGGCAGGTCAGGCGCGGCTCGTTGCGCAGCTCGGCCGCGAGCTGGTCGTGGCCGACCTCGACGCCGATCACATGCGCCGCGCCGTGGCGCAGCGCGCAGTCGCTGAAGCCGCCGGTGGACTGGCCGACGTCGAGCACCGTGCGGCCCTCGAGCGGCAGTGCCAGCGCCTCCAGCAGCGCCTCCAGCTTGAGCCCGGCCCGGGACACGTAGCGCTCCTCCGGATCCTCCTCGACGTGCAACTCGGCGGTGTCCGGCAGCTTCTCGCCGGGCTTGGTCAGCACCCGGCCGCCGTCCTTGAGGCTCACTCGGCCGTGGCGGATCAGGCGCTGGGCGCGGGTGCGCGAGCGCGCCAGTCCCTGGAGGAGCAGCAGCTGGTCGAGGCGTGGCATGGGCGGTCCTGGCAGTCGTGGAGCGGAAAACGGGGCCGCATTATGCCATAGCGGGCGGCCCGGTCAGCCGCCCGGTTCGGCCTGCAGCCCGCCCGGTGGCAGGCGGTCGGCGCCCCAGCTGCGCTGCAGATAGCCGATTACCCGATCCAGCTCGGCCTGGTCGATGCGCGCCGGTTCGCCGCGCTCCAGCGGGTCGTGGTGGAAGATGTAGAGTCGCGAGGCGAACTGCTCGAAGGGCAGCGAGGCCTCGCCGAAGCGCTCGCCGTGGCCAGCGGTGCTGACCTGCACGCCGTCGCCCCAGTCCTGGCCGCTGTCGTTGTTGGGGTTGTAGAAGAACACGCGCATCTCGCCGCCGGGGTCGACGCCGACCCGCAGCAGGGTGATGGCGTGCCAGCCGATGAAGCGGGCGGCGCTGTCGGTGACCGCGATGCCGGCCGGTTGGGGATGAATGAGCGGCTGGTTGCCGTTGTAGTGCGGGTGGTAGCTGGCGTAGAAGTGGCGCAGGAAACCGTCGAGGTCGATCAGCTGACCGCTGGCGACGTCGACGTTGATGCGGAAGCCGCGCCCCGACCACCAGCCGTGGAACTCCGGGTTGACCCAGCGGTGCGGGTCGCCCTCGCGGCCGATGCAGCGCCGTCCCATCTCGGCGTAGATGCGGTCCAGATGCGGCACCACGATCAGCGATACCGGGTCCAGGTCCATGGGCAGTTCGGTGGCCACGCCGCCGACGCTTGCCATCGACGAGATCGGGTGGCCCTCGAAGTGCATGATGATCTCGTCGTCGCGGGCCGCCCAGGCCACCATCTGCAGCAGATAGTCCGGGTCGTTGTAGGCCCACATCGACAGCGCTCGGGCCGACTGGCAGGTGGGATTGTTGCCCTGGCCGACGCCCAGCGGCAGGCCGAGCATGCACAGCACGCCTTCCAGCAGCCGCGCCCGGGGCGAGACCGCCTCGCCGAATGCCAGGTTGAGCCGCGCCGTCGACCAGTCCGACAGCGTGAGCCCCAGCTGACGCCATATGGCCGGTGCCACCGGCGGCTGATACAGGATGCCGCGCTCGAGCATCAGCGCCAGGCCGTAGACCGCCTGGGCGGTATCGGGGTGGAGCCCGCCGCGGATCAGCGCATGCACCAGCTCGCGATAGCACAGCAGGCAGTCGCGGCCGGTGGAGGAGAGCCCCAGCGCCTCGCCGATCAGGGTATCGCCGTTGTCCAGCAGGTGGCGCAGCAGCACCGGGTGATAGGGCGACACCAGGCCGGTGTCGTGCATCGATCTGGCGAAGCCGGTGGCCTCGGCCTGCAGCGCGCTGGCGTCCATGCTGGCCAGGCGCTGGCGATAGACCTCGAGGCCCGGGTCCTCGCGGCAGGCGTGGGACGGGCCGAACAGCGCGCTGACCAGGCGGTCGGCGCCCTGGCCGCTGGTGCCCAGGTCGATGGCCGGGTCGGCCTGGCAGATGGCGATCTGGGTGATCATCTGCTTGACCGGCCCGACCTGGATCGGGCGCTGCTGGAGGATGCGCCAGATCTCGCCAATCAGCCGGTCGATGATGTGCTCGTAGCCGATGCGCTGGGCCAGATGGGCGAACAGGCGCCGCGGCAGCTCGGCCAGGCGCCCCTGGGTCTCTCGCTCGGCTTCGCTGGGGGCGCCGAACAGCAGCCACAGGTTCAGGGCGATCACCTGGGTCAGGTAGTGGTGGGCCTGCTCCGCTGAGAGCATGGCATGGCGGACGTCGCCCTTGGCCACCGCCAGCAGGCGCAGTTCGCTGAGTGCCTCGATCGTCACCACGTTGGGATCGGCGCTCTTCAGCGCCTGGGTGGTCAGCGAGGGCACCAGGAACTGGGGCGTGGCCCAGTCCGAGCCCTCGAAGACGCCCGCGGCCTCGAGGGCCGCGGTGCGGGGTTCGATCGCCGCGGCGCCGCCTTCCTGCAGCAGCACGCGGCGGGCGGTGTCGAGCACCCGCGGTAGCTTGCCCGGCTTGGCGAAGTCTCGGGCCTCGTTCAGCAGGGCCGTGGCTTCGTCCAGTCGAGCCAGCAGGCCCGTGAGCTTGTCGTCGCCGGTTGGCGTGGATGGACTGGTCACACCGACTCCTCGTCGTCCATGGGTAACGCCTCCATGACGCGCCTGTCAGACATAGAAATCAAGTTCTTCCATGTGCTTGAGCAGGTCGCGCATGCGGTGAGGCTCGTCGCCCTTGAAGTAGATCAGCCCCCAGTGGGTGCCGAAAGCGGTGCGCTTGGTGACGGTTTCCTGCAGCGGGGGCGTCAGCTCGTGGGATTCGAAGTAGGGATCGTCCTCGACCTCCTCGGGAATCTCCAGGCGGCTGACCACACGCAGTCGCGGATAGACCCCGAAGCAGCCCGCGTAGCCGTCGGCATCGACGACTTCCCTGGGGAAGAAGTCGGCGACCTCCTCGGCGGTGGACTTGGGATCGAACACCAGCATGCTGGCCTGGTAGGCGTTGAAGCCGTAGACCCGTTCGAGCAGCTCGAAGACCTTGAACCCCGGCGGCCGATAGGCGACCTCGCCGAAGTACATCTCGCCGTCGCTGGTGACGAAGTACTCCGGGTGGATCAGGCCGAAGGAGATGTCGAAGGCCTTGATCAGCTTCTCGATCTGGGCGGTGATCTGCGGGCGATAGCGCTCGAGCTCCGGCGAGGCGGGCACGAACACCGAATAGCCCAGGGTCACGTACTCGGAGATGTTCAGGAAGGCGATCTTGCCGTCGTGGATCCAGGCCTCAACGGCGAACTCCCAGCCATCCAGGTGCGACTCCATCAGCACCGGGAATTCCTCCTCGGGGATGGTATCGACCTCGTCCGGCGTGCGGATCACTCGGTGACCCAGGCAGCCGGCCTTGTCGAAGGCCTTGAGGTGGATGGGGTCGTTGGGGTCGCCATCCAGCTTGAGCAGGGTCTGGTTGACGCGCTTGAGGAAGCGGATCACGTCATCCTTGTCGTGGGCTTCCTCGAAGATACCCACGCGGATGCCGCCGAGCTGAGCGCGGCGCTTCATCAACGCCTTGTCGCGCAAGAGCAGCGACTGGCCGTAGAGCCGCGGGCTGTCGAGCAGCACCGAGTTGATGGCGCCGGCCCATTCCACGGTTTCCTCGAACAGCGGGATGGCGACATCGACGCCCATCTCCTTGAGCGTCTCGGCGATCTCCAGCGAGCGGTCGTTCAGGCGCTCGAAGTTCCAGGAAAGATAGGGGATGTCGTGCTTCTGGCAGTATTCCTCGGCCCAGTCCGGGGCCACCACCACGTAGCGGCGGTCGAAATTGGCGGCGGCCTCGATGGCATTCAGGCTCCAGCCGAGTAGTGCGATATGGCCCTTGTCCGGGTTCTTGTTCATGGACGCCTCCGTCGGCGGTTCACGATGAAGCCTCCCGCCGTGCGGCGAGAGACGAGTCACCCCTCACCATAGCCCCTTGTGGCGGATCAGAAAGTGAGACGCTTCCACGCACCGGTATCCGGATCGCAATCGCTCCTTGCTGCGCCGGCGGTCGCTTGGTATAGTGCGCGGCGTTCGGCAAGTGACTGATCCCGCTCAGAGAACTGCCTGACCCAAATGGCACGTCAAGTGCCCGCTGTGGTGGCCCCTTAGGTCCTCCCGCAACGCTAAGTCGCAAACCCCGCCAGGCCCGGAAGGGAGCAACGGTAGTGATGGACGCGTGTGCCGGGATGTGGCTTTCGGGGCCGCCTCCATTTGTGCCCTCCTGTTTCTATCTTCTTTATTCGATCACCTCGTTTCATGCCCATCGTGGGGCGTGCCCGTGCTTGCGCGTCCAGGCTTGCAGCGGCTATCGGCGCGCGTCATAGTCGTGGCCCGGGCGAGGCCGGCGTTGGCCGCCGCCCCGTGCAATTCCCGTCAGGAGGTGCCGATGAACGCGCAACGGATCCTTTCCCAGCTGATGCGCCAGGCCGGCGATGGCCGCCGCGGTGGCCTGGATGTCCAGGGGCTGCTCGGCGGGCTGACCTCCGGCGCCGGCGGCAAGGCCGGCGGGCAGGGTGGCGGCCGCCTTGGCAGCGCCCTTGGCGGCGGCGCCCTGGGGGTGCTGCTGGGCTCCAAGCGCGGCCGCAAGCTGGGCGGAAAGGCGCTCAAGTACGGCGCTATCGCCGGCGTCGGCGCGCTGGCCTGGAGGGCCTGGCAGAATGCCCGGGCGTCGTCCGGCGGCGAGGCCCACGAGGGCACGCCGCTGGACGATCTCCAGGGCGAGCCACTCGAGCGTCGCAGCCTGGTGCTGCTGCAGGCGATGATCATGGCCGCCCGAGCCGATGGCCACGTCGACGAGCGCGAGCGCGCGTTGCTCACCGAGCAGATCGATGCCATCGGCGCCGACGACGAGCTGCACGCCTGGGTGGAGCGTCAGCTGTCGGCGCCGCTGGATGCGCTGGCCCTGGCTCGCCAGGCCGACTCGTCCCAGGCGGCGCGGGAGATCTACCTGGCCAGCGTGGCGGTGATCGACGATGACAATCCTATGGAGCGTGCCTGGCTCGACCAGCTTGCCTCGGGCCTCTCGCTGGACGAGGACATGAAGCGCTCGCTCGAGCGCGAGGCCCTGGCCGCCGGAGAGGGGTCTGATCACGAGGAGCAATGGTGAAATGTTGACCTTCCACAGCGATGACACCGGCCTGCGCCGCGCCCGTACCGAGCTCGATGGTGGCGAGCTGGTGACGCCCTACGAGTGCCCCGAGCGTGTCGAGCTGGTACTGAGGCGCGTGCGCGAGGTGGGGCTCGGCGAGGTGCGCGCCCCCGAGGCGTTTGGCTTCGAGCCGGTGCTGGCGGTGCACGACCGCGGCTACGTCGACTTCCTTGCCAGCTGCTGGGACGACTGGCGCGCCGCTGGCCATGGCGGCGAGGCCATCCCCAGCATCTGGCCGACCCGGACCATGCGTGACGACATCATTCCCGAGCATGTCGAGGGCCGTCTCGGTCACTACGCGCTGGCCGCCGAGACCTCGATCTGCGAGGGCACCTTCGACGCCGCCATGGCCAGCAAGGACATCGCGCTGTCGGCCGTCTCCCACACCCTGGCCACCGGCGAGCCCGCCTTCGGGCTGTGCCGGCCGCCGGGTCATCATGCCGCCAGCGACCAGTTCGGCGGCTACTGCTTCTTCAACAACGCCGCCATCGCCGCCCAGCATGCGCTGGACAGCGGCAGAGGGCGCGTGGCGGTGCTGGACGTCGATTTCCACCACGGCAACGGCACCCAGCAGATCTTCTACGAGCGCGACGACGTGCTGTTCGCCTCGCTGCACGGCGACCCGCGCACCTGCTTCCCCTACTTCCTGGGCCACGCCGACGAGACCGGCCGCGGGCGAGGGGAGGGTTTCAACCACAACTATCCGATGGCACCGGGAACGGGCTTCGATGTCTGGTCCCGAGCGCTTGACGACGCCCTGACGCGCATTCGCGAGGCCGGCTGCGAGCTGCTGGTGGTCTCGCTGGGCGTCGACGCCTTCGAACACGATCCCATCAGCGCCTTCAAGCTGACCAGCAACGACTTCACCGAGCTCGGCCGGCGACTGGCCGGCGCGGGGCTGCCCACGACCTTCCTGCTCGAGGGCGGTTACGCGGTCGAGGAGATCGGCATCAACGCCGTGAACGTGCTGACCGGCTTCGAGGCCGCCCGTTAATTCGCCCATCACAAGGAACGATCCATGGCACGCATCTACGACGACAATTCCCGCTCGATCGGCAACACCCCGCTGGTCCGGCTCAACCGGGTCAGCGAAGGGGCCACGATCTGGGCCAAGATTGAGGGCCGCAACCCGGCCTACTCGGTGAAGTGCCGCATCGGCGCGGCGATGATCTGGGACGCCGAGGAGCGCGGCGTGCTCAAGCCCGGGATGAGCATCGTCGAGCCCACCAGCGGCAACACCGGCATCGCCCTGGCCTTCGTCGCCGCGGCCCGCGGCTATCCGCTGGTGCTGACCATGCCGGCCTCCATGAGCCTCGAGCGGCGCAAGGTGCTCAAGGCGCTGGGCGCCGAACTGGTGCTGACCGAGCCCGCCAAGGGCATGGCCGGCGCCATCGCCAAGGCCAAGGAGCTGGCCGAGGCCGAGCCGGAGACCTACTTCCTGCCGCAGCAGTTCGAGAACCCGGCCAACCCGCGCATCCACGAGACCACCACCGGCCCCGAGATCTGGCACGACACCGACGGCCAGGTCGATGTCTTCGTCGCCGGCGTGGGCACCGGCGGCACCCTCACCGGCGTCTCGCGCTACATCAAGCAGACCCAGGGCAAGGCCATCACCAGCGTGGCGGTGGAGCCGGTCGACTCACCGGTGATCGCCCAGACCCGGGACGGCCAGGCACCGACGCCGGCGCCGCACAAGATCCAGGGCATCGGTGCCGGCTTCGTGCCCGCCAACCTCGATCTGTCGCTGGTCGACCGCATCGAGGCCGTGGGCAACGACGAGGCCATGGAGATGGCACACCGGCTGATGCAGGAAGAAGGCATCCTGTGCGGTATCTCCTGCGGCGCCGCCGTGGCCGCCGCGGTGCGCCTCGGGCGTGATCCGGCCTTCGCCGGCAAGAACATCGTCGTGATCCTGCCGGACAGCGCCGAGCGCTATCTCTCCTCGCCGCTGTTCGCCGGCCGCTTCGGCGAGCAGGAAACCGAGCAGTAAGCCGCATCCCCCGTGCCAGCCCCGGCGGCCGCCGGGGCATCGCCGCCGCCTATCCCCTGGGCGGCGGCAGGCTCGGCACCAGGTCCACCACCCCGAACGTCTCCATCCCGATCCATGCCAGGAAGCCGGCGTAAAGGGCCAGCAGGGCCACGCATTCGGGGTTCGTCAACACCATGCCGGTACGCATCATCAGGAACAGCGCCACCGTGGCGGCGGTGAGCACCGCCATCATCGGCGCGGCGACGGAGAAGTTGATCATGGCGGTGCCGGCGATCAGCACGCCGGCCGGGATGCACACCAGCAGGTCGAAGGTGTTGCTGCCCAGCACGTTGGCGATGCTGGTGACGCCGCGGCCCTGACGGGCGGCGCGGATCGAGACGAAGGCATCGGGAATCGAGGTGCCGGCGGCGACCACGGTGATGCCCCACAGGAAGCTCGGGGTGTCGAAGATCTCGCCGAACGCGATCGCCGCCCGGACCAGACCCTCCACGCCGATCACGATCACCGCCAGCGACAGCGCCAGGCGGGCCCATTCGCGTCCCGGGCGCACGTCGCCGGCGTCGACCTCGCTCTCGTGGTCGAGGGTGTCCTGGTACTGCACGAACAGGTAGAGCCCGTAGAGCGCCACCGGCATCAGCGCCAGGCCACGGGTCAGCTCGCCGCGGATGGCGCCGCCCGTCGCCTCGGCGGGGTGATAGATGGCGGCGAAGGCGAAGGTCAGGGTCAGCACCGCCACCGCGATCATGTAGAACTGGGCTTCCTTGTAGACCAGGTCGCGGTTGGCGGTCAGCGGTTGGCGACTGGCCAGGCCGGAGACGGCGGGAATCACCAGGATGTTGAACAGCGCCGAACCGACGATCGCCGCCACGCCGAGCTCGAACTCGCCATGCACCAGGGTGGAGATCACCGTGGTGGAGAGCTCCGGGAAGCTCGAGCCCACGGCCACCACGATGGCGCCCTGGACGATGTCTGGCAGCCGGTAGTGGGCCGCGAGCCGCTCGCTGCTGGTTTCCAGCAGCCCGCTGCCGCGCCAGACGATGGCGGTGGCCGCCACGGCCACGAGGCTCCAGAGCAGGATGGCAGGCATCGGGGCGTCCTTTCCTTGAATGACGGGTTTCCAGCCTAACAGCCTGCTGCCGTCGGTAGCATATTGGCGACCGCTGATATTGATGTCGCCATCGCCGACCGGCAGGATAGCGCCTTTCCGACATGGAGGGGCGCATGCAACGTCTTGTCTTGGCAGGTTTTCTTACACTGGCTCTGGCCGGTTTCCCGGGGCTGGCCGGCGCCGCGGTGATCGGCAGCTGGAACCTCGAACATCTGGGCTGGAACAACGACAAACGGCTCGATCTGGTGGCCCGGGTGGCCGGACGCTTCGACCTGCTGGCGGTGCAGGAACTGATGAACGACGAGGCGCTGGCGGCGCTGGAGCAAGAGCTCGAGGCCGTGTCCGGCGAGGCATGGTCGTCGATGGCCAGCCACGCCGTGGGGCGCAGCCGCTACCAGGAGCACTACGGCTTCCTGTGGCGCGAGTCGCGCATCGCCTCGCTCGGTGGCGGGGCGGTGTATATCGATCGCGGCGACGTCTTCGCCCGCGAACCTTTCTCGGCGCGCTTCCGTGATCGTGAGAACGACGACGCCTTCGTCGCCGCCACGGTGCACGTGGTTTACGGCGACGGTCTCGCCGACCGTCGGCCCGAGGTCGAGGCCCTGGCCGACTACTGGCAATGGCTCGACGAGGCCTATCCCGACACCCCGCGAATGCTGATGGGCGACTTCAACATGGCGCCAGACGATCCCGCCTGGGCACCGCTGAGGGCGCTCGGCGTGGTGCCGGCGCTGAACGGTCAGGCCACCACGCTCGGCACCACGCCGGGCCGCTACGCCAGTCCCTACGACAACATCTGGTATCGGCCGGACCGCCTGAGCCCGCAGGCACTTGGCATGCTGCGCTATCCGGCGCTGACCGGCCTCGATCATGTTGCGGCCCGCGAGCACGTCTCCGACCACGCGCCGGTCTATCTGGCGCTGCATCAGGGCGAACTGCGTGCTCTGCCGCCCGGCGCCGGTGAGGTGGCCGGTGCCGGCGGCGCCTCCCATGCCCGTGCGGCCGGCTGCATCGATCTCAATGCCAGCTCCGTGGCCATGCTCGAGCGCCTGCCGCACATCGGCCCGGCCCGCGCCGAGTCCATCGTGGACGGCCGACCCTGGGCGGGCAGCGGTGAGCTCTCACGTATCGACGGCATCGCCGTCGGGCGTCTCGCCGACATCCGCGACAGCGGCCGGCTGTGCAGCGGCTGACCCGCTCCGGTCCACGCTTTGCGCCCGGGCCGCCACCCGGTAGAATGTGGACCATCTCTTCAAGCCCGTCGGTCGGCGATTCGCGCACCGGCGGGGCTTTCGTGTTCGGCTGCCAGCCAGCCCAGCCGCAAGGATTTCGAGCTGCATGAGCTATCAGGTTCTGGCCCGCAAGTGGCGGCCGCGTACCTTCCATGAACTGGTCGGCCAGGAGCATGTCCAGCGCGCGCTGGTCAACGCCCTGGACCAGGGCCGGCTGCACCACGCCTACCTGTTCACCGGTACCCGCGGGGTCGGCAAGACCACGCTGGCGCGCATCCTCGCCAAGTGCCTGAACTGCACCGCGGGCGGGCAGGGCGACGAGGGCGTGACCTCCACGCCCTGCGGCCAGTGCCCCAGCTGCGAGGCCATCGACGACGGGCGCTTCGTCGACCTGATCGAGGTCGACGCCGCCTCGCGTACCAAGGTCGAAGACACCCGCGAGCTGCTCGACAACGTGCAGTACGCGCCGACCCAGGGCCGCTACAAGGTGTACCTCATCGACGAGGTGCACATGCTCTCCACCAGCAGCTTCAACGCGCTGCTCAAGACCCTGGAAGAGCCGCCGCCCCACGTGAAGTTCCTGCTGGCCACCACCGACCCGCAGAAGCTGCCGCCCACGGTGCTGTCGCGCTGCCTGCAGTTCACCCTCAAGCACATGCCGCCGGAGCGCATCGTCGGCCACCTCTCCAAGGTGCTCGAAGCCGAATCGGTCTCCTTCGAGGAGAGCGCGCTGTGGCTGCTCGGCAAGGCGGCCGAGGGTTCCATGCGCGACGCCATGAGCCTGACCGACCAGGCGATCGCCTTCGGCCAGGGCGAGGTGCGCCACGCCGACGTGGCGGCGATGCTCGGCACCCTCGACCATCGCCACGTGCTGGCGCTGCTCGAGGCCATGGCCGAGGTCGACGCCGCGAGGGTGCTGGCCGAGGTCGCCGCCCTGGCCGAGCAGGGCCCGGACTTCGCCGGCGTGCTCGACGACGTCACCGGGGTGCTGCACCGCCTGGCCGTGGCGCAGATGGTGCCCGACGCCCTGGACAACGGCCACGGCGACCGCGAGACGCTGCTGGCGCTGGCCGCGCGTTTCACCGCCGAGGACATCCAGCTCTACTACCAGATCGGCATCCAGGGTCGCGGCGACATGGCCCACGCGCCGGACCTGCGCACCGCCCTGGAGATGACCCTGCTGCGCATGCTGGCCTTCCGCCCCCAGGGTGTGCCGAAGCCGGCCCAGACGCCGCTGCCCATGCGCGGCGATGGTGGCGCTCCTGCGGCCGGAGGCGGCACCGGGCCGGCGGGTGGCAGCGATCAAGCCGCCAGTGCCGCGCCAGCGCAGAGTTTGGCGCCTGGCGCCGCTGCGCCGCAGCCGGCGGCCGAATCCGCCCCGGCCCCCGAGCCGATGCCTGAACCGGCTCCGGCGCCAGCACCGGTCGAGTCCGCCGCCGTCCCGCCGCCGGCTCCTGAGGCCGCGCCGGAAACCGCGCCGTCCGAGCTCGCGGCAGCCGAATCGGCCCCCGAGCCGCCGCCCTGGATCCAGGACGTGCCTGTCCAGGACGCGCCTGTTCAGGAAGCGTCCGCTCAGGCGGCACCCGCGCCTGAACCCGCAGCGCCTCAGCCACAAGTGCCCGCGCCGCAGCCTGAGCCCGCGCCGGTCGCGGCGGCTCCCGAGCCCGAGGCTCAGGCCGTGCCGGCCGAGGCACCGGCCGCCCCCTCGGCTGCCGACGCCGCTCCGGGCGAGCTGAGCCATGCCGACTGGCTGGAGCGCTTCGACGCGCTGGGCCTGTCCGGCCTGACGCGCAACCTGGCGGCCCATTGCGTGGTCGAAGCCGACGACGGCGACGCCCTGACGCTGCGGCTGGATCCGTCCCAGGCGGCGATGAAGGCCGACGTCCACGTCGAGCGCATTCGCGAGGCGCTGGCCGGGGCCGGTTTCACGCGGCGCCTGACGATCGCCGACGGGCCGCTGCCCGAGGGCGTCGAGACGCCGCGCCAGCGCGCCGACCGCCTGGCCGCCGAGCGCCACGCCGAGGCGGTGGCCGCGCTGCAGGCCGACCCCCAGGTACAGAAGCTTCAGCAGGCCTTCGGGGCCCGGCTGATCGAGACCACGGTGAAGCCCGTCGAGGCGGCGCGTCACTGAACGGACGCCAACGCCACGCGTCGGAAGGGGTAACACCGACCGTACACGACACCGGCTGCCCGGGTGGCCGGACAGAACATCCAATCGAGAGGACGTCACCATGATGAAAGGTGGAATGGGCAACCTGATGAAGCAGGCTCAGGAAATGCAGGAGAAGATGCAGAAGGCCCAGGAAGAGGTCGCCAAGGCCGAGGTTCACGGCGAGGCCGGTGCCGGCATGATCAAGATCACCATGAACGGCCGCCACGACGTGCTCAAGGTCGACATCGACCCGAGCGTCATGGAAGAGGACAAGGAGCTGCTCGAGGACCTGCTGGCCGCCGCCGTGAATGACGCCGTGCGCAAGGTCGAGGCCAACTCCAAGGAGATGATGGAAGACGCCACCTCCGGCCTGAACCTGCCGCCGGGCTTCAAGATGCCGTTCTGAAGCCTCTGCCGGAACGCAACGACGAGAGATGAGCGCCCGCGTGGCGCTCGTCTCGTCCCATGACGAGACCTGAGCCCTGAACGACTCATGAGCTTTTCTCCCCTGGTCGAACGGCTGATGGAGGCCTTCCGGGTGCTCCCCGGCGTCGGCCCCAAGACCGCCCAGCGCATGGCCATGCATCTGCTCGAGCGCGACCGCGACGGCGGCCGGCGGCTGGTCGAGTCGCTCGGCACGGCCCTCGAGGCGGTCGGCTACTGCCGGCGCTGTCGCACCCTCACCGAGGAGGAACTGTGCGGCATCTGTGCCAGTCCGCGCCGCGACGACGGCGTGCTGTGCGTGGTCGAATCCCCGGCCGACCAGCTGGCCATCGAGGAGGCCGGCGGCTATCAGGGCCGCTACTTCGTGCTGCACGGTCACCTGTCGCCGCTGGACGGCGTCGGGCCCGAAGACATCGGCCTCGACCGGCTGGAGGCGCGGGTCGCCGAGGCCGGCGTCGAGGAGGTGATCCTGGCCACCAATCCCACGGTGGAAGGGGAGGCCACGGCCCACTACATCGCCTCCCAGCTCGCGCCGCTGGGGCTCAAGCTCTCGCGCCTGGCCTATGGCGTGCCCATGGGCGGCGAGCTCGAATACGTCGACGGCGGTACCCTGAGCCGGGCCTTCAACGGCCGGCTGCCTTTCCAGGGCGAATGATCGCCGTTCCATCCCTGCCATGCCGGATGACCGCATGTCCCTGACACCCGAGATCCGCTGGATCGACACTCCCGAGGCGCTGGACGCCGCCTGCGCCGAGGTGGCCGAGGCCGACGTCCTGGCCCTGGATACCGAATTCTTCCGCGAGCGCACCTTCCACCCGGTGCCGGCGCTGATCCAGTTCTGTGCCGGCGGGCCGGCCTACCTGGTCGACCCCCAGGAGGTCGCCTGCACCGAGCGCTTTCGCCGCCTGCTCGCCGAGGGGCCGCTGAAGCTGCTGCACGCCTCCAGCGAGGACCTGGAAGTCTTCGCCCACTGGGCCGGCGTGCCCATCGCGCCGCTGGTGGACACCCAGATCGCCCAGGCGCTGCTCGGCGAAGTGACCTCCATGGGCTACCAGAAGCTGGTCGAGTACTGGGTGGGCGAGACCCTGCCCAAGGACGAGACCCGCTCGAACTGGCTCGAGCGCCCGCTCTCCGAGGCCCAGAAGACCTACGCGGCGCTGGACGTGGTCTATTTGCTGGACGTCTGGGAGCACCAGCGCGAGTCCCTGGAGCGCCACGGCCGCCTGGCGTGGCTCGAGGAAGACTGTGCCGCCCTGACCGACCAGGCCTCGCGCAGCGACGAGGCCGACGGCCAGTGGTACTTGCGCCAGCGCAACCTGTGGCGGCTGGGCCCGCGCCAGATCGAGGCCTATCGCCTGATGACCACCTGGCGCGAGGGCGAGGTGCGTCGCCGCGACCTGCCGCGCAGCTGGCTGGTCAGCGACAAGCTGCTGTTCGCCATCGCCGAGCGGCTGCCCGAGAATCGCTACGAACTGGCCGCGGTGGAGGGCATCAAGCCGCCGCTGGTCAAGCGCGAGGGCGACGTCCTGCTGGCGCTGGTCAAGGAAGCGCGCTTCCTCGACGAGGCGGAGCTGCCGTCGGTGCCGCTGTCGCCCTTGTCGCCGGCCTTCAAGCGCTGCCTGAAGGCGATGAAAAAGGTGGTGAACCTCGAGGCCGAGTCCCTGGGCCTGGCTCCCGAGATGCTGATGCGTCGCCGCGACCTGGAGGCCCTGGCCAGCGCCCGGCTGCGTGGCCGCCCGCTGCCGCTGCCCGCTGGCTGGCGCGGCGAGCGTCTCGCCGCTTCCCTGGAACGTGCCCTGAGTGAGGTCCCCGCATGACCACCATGAACGGCAAGCTGCTGTGCGAGGTCTTCAAGAGCCCGCGCAAGGACGAGATGTACCTGTACGTGGACAAGCGCCGCGGCCTCGAGGACGTGCCCGAGGCGCTGCTCGAGCGCTTCGGCACGCCGGTCTCGGCGCTGACGCTGATCCTCACGCCCGAGAAGCCGCTGGCCCGCACCCGCGGCGCCGAGGTCATGGCCGCCATCGAGGAGAAGGGGTTCTACCTGCAGATGCCGCCGGCCAAGGAGGACTATCTGCTGGATCTTTATCGCACGCCTACCGAGGCCCGCTACTAGTCTGGCGAATCCGGGGCCGCGCGAAGGCCGCCTTCGCACATGGGGTCAGACCCTTCAGCAGACTTAGGAGCAAGCTCCTAAGTCTGCTGAAGGGTCTGACCCCGGGCATGATCCCTGAAGGGTCTGACCCCGGGCATGATCCGGCCTCGCGCAGGAGAGAACATGAGAGAGAAATTCTGGGAGCGCTTCCCGCTGGAAGAGCTGACCGATGAGGAGTGGGAGGCGCTGTGCGACGGCTGTGGCCAGTGCTGCCTGCTCAAGTTCCAGGACGACGAGGGCGACCTGGCGGTGCTCAACGTGGCCTGCGAGCTGCTCGACATCGAGGGCTGCCGCTGCAGCGACTACGCCAATCGCTTCGAGAAGGTGCCGGACTGCCAGCAGCTTACCGTCGAGCGCATCGAGGAGTTCCGCTGGCTGCCCAAGTCCTGCGCCTACCGGCGCCTGGCCGAGGGCCGCAAGCTCGCCGGCTGGCATCCGCTGATCTCGGGCGATCCCGAGCGGGTGCACCGCAAGGGCATCAGCGTGCGCAGCTTCGCGGTGTCCCAGTCCGAGGTGCCCGAGGAGGAGTTGGAGGACCATATCATCGCGATCCTGCCGATCGACGGTTAGGTCTCCCGACGAGGGGCATGACGAAACGAGGCGGCCAGGTGGCCGCCTCTTGCGTTTCTGCACCGCTCAAGCCTCCCGTGTCTCCAGCCCCAGCGCCCACAGGATGAAGGCATCCTGGCGGGCGTTGTCGTGCCAGCCCTTGAAGCGCCCCGAGGCGCCGCCGTGGCCGGCCTCCAGGTCGGTGCGCAGCAGCGTGGGATGGTCGCGTCCGTCCACGCCGTGTCCCACGGCCAGCTCGCTCAGGCGGGCGTAGAGCTTGGCCGGCTCCCAGTAGGGCACCCGGGTATCGTGCCAGCTGCCCTGCAGGAACACTGGTGGCCAGGGCCGCTCGGGCAGGTTGTCCAGCGGCGAGTAGTCGCGGATGCGGCGGTGGGCGGCCGGCTCGCGCGGATCGCCCCATTCGCTGTACTCGGCGGTGGTCAACGGCAGGTCGGGGTTCTCCATGGTGCGCAGCACGTCGACGAAGGGCACGTCGAGCACCGCGGCGCAAAAGCGCTCCGGCGACAGGTTGAGGCTGGCGCCGACCAGCAGCCCGCCGGCGCTGGCGCCGTAGGCGACGATGCGCTCGCCGTCGCTGACGCCCTGTTCGACCAGGGCGTCGCGGGCGGCCAGGAAGTCGTGGAAGCTGTTGGCCTTGTGCTCGAGCTTGCCGCTCAGGTACCAGGGTTCGCCGCGGTCGCCACCGCCGCGCACGTGGGCCACGGCGAAGGCCGCGCCGCGGGCCAGCAGCTCCAGGCGGGCCACCGAGAACCAGGGATCGAGCGTTTCGCCGTAGGCGCCGTAGCCGTAGAGCAGGGTGGGCAGCGGGTGACCGGCCAGATCGGCGCGCATCACCACCGAGACCGGGACGTGCTCGCCGTCGTGGGAAGTCGCCCACAGCCGCTCGCAGGTCAGCTGGTCGGGGCGCAGGTCGCCGTGCACCGGCTGCTGCTTGAGGCGGCGGCGCTCGCCGCTGTCCAGGTCGAGCTCGGTCCAGGTCACCGGCAGGGTGAAGGATTCCTCGCGCAGCCGCAGGCGGCGCTCGTCGAAGTGCGGAGCGTCGGCGAGCCCCAGGCTGCAGGGCGTTTCGGGCAGCGGCAGGTACTCGTCGCGCCGGAGGGCGTGGTCGGCGTCGAGCTCGATCACCCGCAGGCAGACCTGGGCCTGCTGATGGTCGCGCTCGCTGGCCACCAGCCCCCAGCTGAAGGCGTCGATGCCCTCGAGCGTGGTGTCCTGGCGGTGCTCGATCAGGCGCTCGGGCTCGCCCTGAGGGGCGGCCTCGTCGACCCGGTCGAGGCAGAAGTGCGGGGCCTCGCGGTTGTGCAGCACGTAGAAGTGCCCGGGACGGTGATCCACGCCGTATTCCACGCCGCGCTCGCGGGGGCGGAACAGCGTCGGCGCCGTGGCCGGGGCGTCCGCCGGAACCAGGTGGATCTCGCTGGTGTCCTTGGAGGCGGACTCCAGCATCAGCCACTCCCGCGAGCGGGTCTTGCCGAGCCCCAGCCAGAACTCCGGGTCGTCCTCGCGCAGCATCAGCGCCGGCTCGCCGGCGCTCGGCGTGGCACCGAGGGTCAGCGGCAGCCGCCAGATGCTCTCGGGGCGCTGGGTGGCGTCATAGCGCGTGAACAGCAGGGTGGCGCCGTCCTCGGCCCAGCACAGCTCGGGGCCGATCTCCTCGAGCAGCGCCAGCGGCTCGCCGTCCGGCAGGCGCTTGAGCCACAGGGTGAAGATTTCGTCGCCCTGGGTGTCTTCGCTCCAGGCCATCCAGCGCTCGTCCGGCGACAGCGACATGTCGCCGACCTCGAAGAAGGCGTGGTCGGCGGCGCGGCGCTGCAGGTCGAAGAACGGCTCGCGGCGCTCGGGCTCGCCGTTGGGATGGCGCCACCAGACCGGATGGTCGGCGTCCACCGCGGTCTCGCTCCACACCGTGAAGTGGTCGAGCGCCGTGGGCAGGCCGTGAACGGCCAGCTCGCGGCGGGCCAGATGGCCGTGGTAGAGGCGCTCGGTGAGGTCGTCCAGGGGCGCGAGCCAGGCCCGGGAGTGGGCGTTGGCGGCCTCGAGGAAGGCCGTCACCTGCGGGTCGTCGCGCTGTTCCAGCCAGTGCCAGTCGGGGTCGTCGGCGCGCCGGAACGCGGCGGTCGGGTGGGGGGCGTCGGTCATGTTCGTCGGGCCGGGGTCACGTGGCGGCTGTGCTTTCATGGTGCGGGATGTACCATACTCGGAGTGAATTCAACGGGGTGCGTCTTTCGACGCCGCAATGACGAGGTACCGATGCTACTTTCGGATTCGATGTCCCTACTATGGCTGACCTATGCCGTGCTGTCTCTGGTGGTGCTCGGCACCGGCTACCTGGGATTGGCCTTCCTGCCGCGCCTGCCGCGGCTGGTGATCACCTGGACCGTGGCCGGCATCATGTGGGTGCCGGCGAGTTTCCAGCTGCCGCTGACCACCGGGGAGGGGGTCTACCAGGGTTTCGCGCCCGCGGTGGTGGTGGCCGGGCTGGCGTTCCTCTCCCACGATGGCGGCGCCATGCTGCCGGCGCTGATGCTGGTGGCCGTGGCGGCCGGCCTGGGCGCGCTGGTGGGCCTGCTGCTGTGGCGGCGCGGACGCCGCGCGGCCGCTCGCCAGGCACCGGAGCAGGAGAGCGAAGACAAGGGCCGCCAGGACGGCGGTGAGGCGCGACGCGAGCCGGTGATCGGCTAAGGACGTTCGATGCAGAGGGGAAATCCCGGCGGCCGAGGCGCGCTGCGACTGTTGTGGTTGATAGCGCTGTGCCTGCTCGGGCTCGGCGCGAGCTCGTCTCACGCTCAGACTCAGACCGAGCCTCGGGCCGTGCAGGAGCATGACGACGTGCGTGCGGTGGTCGACGTGTCGGGCAGCATGAAGAACCACGACCCGGATCGCCTGGCCGAGAGCGCCATGGGGCTGCTGGTCTCGCTGCTGCCGGAGGGTGCCAGCGCCGGTGTCTGGACCTTCGGCGAGCGGGTCGGCAATCCGCTGCCGCTGGGGCGGGTCGGGGACGACTGGCGCGAACGTGCGCTGTCGCTGCCGCCGTCGCCGCGCGATCAGCAGTACACCGATATCGAGGCCGCGCTGCGTGAGGCGGCGAACGGCGAGGCCAGCGGTGGTCTGCACCTGATCCTGATGACCGACGGCGTCATCGATCTGCCGCCGGGCAGCGGCGACAAGCCGGCCATCGATCGTGCCTCGCGTCGGCGCATCGTCGAGGAGCTGGCCCCCGAGCTGGCGGCGCAGGGGGTGACGGTGCATGCCATCGCCTTTTCCGACGAGGCCGACCTGGCGCTGGTCGAGCGTCTGGCCCAGCGCACCGGCGGGCTGGCCTCACGAGTCGCTTCACCGGAAGGGCTGATGGGCGCCTTCCTCGATATCTTCGAGCGCATCTTCCCCGCCGACCGCCTGCCGCTGGACGACGACGGCGGCTTCGTGGTCGACGAGGGCGTGGATCGGCTCTCGGCGCTGATCTTCCACGATCCCGAGGCCGAGCCGCTGACGCTGATCGCACCCGACGGCACCCGCTATCGCGCCGATTCGGCTCCGGAGGGAGCGAACTGGCAGGTCGAGCCGCGCTTCGACCTGATCCGCATGCCCGAGCCCGAGGCGGGGCAATGGCGCCTCGAGGGACCGGTGGACGACGGCAGCCGCATCAGTATCAGCGGCCCCTGGCGGCTGCGCACCGCGACGCTGCCGGCGACCCTCTATCGCGGTTTCCCGGTGCCGGTGGAGGCCTGGCTGGAGGCGGAGCGCGAGGCGCTGCCCCTGCCGGGCAACCTGACGCTGGAAGTGTCGCTGGCGTCGCCGGACGGCGAGGCGCAGTCCTCGGTGACCCTGGCCGCCGACGACCAGGGCCGCTTCCGAGGCGAACTGCCGGCGCCGGCGCTGACCGGCAACGCCCAGCTGCTGGTGCGCGCCGTCGGCGACGGCTTCACCCGCCAGCGCCGCCAGGCGGTCAACGTGCTGCCGTCCATCGGCGTGGCTCACGACCCGGCCGAGGGCCGCGTGGTGCTGGCCGCCGAGCATCCGCGCCTGAACCGCGACAACACCGAGATCCGCGGCGAGCTGGCCGGCGCGGCGCTCGAGGCCGAGCCGGTCGGCGAGACGCGCTGGACGATGGCGCTGCCCGAGCTGGACCCGGACCTCCGCCAGCCGCTGACCCTGACCGCCCGCGTCACCCTGGACGGCGAGACCCGCGAGCTGAACCTGCCGCGTCTGATGCTCAACCCCGACGCGCGGGTCGGCATCGCCGGGGCCGACGCCGGCCCGACGCTGGCCGCCGAGCGCTTCGGCGATGCCGACGAGGCGGCCACCCCCAAGGCCGAGCCGAGCCTCGCCGACCGCTTCGTCGAGGGCGTCAACGACCTGCCGGCCACGCTGCGAATGGCCTGGCAGGAGGGCTGGCCGGGGCTGGTCGAGCGCGTCCGTGGCTGGTCACAGGGGCCGACGTTCTGGATTCTGCTGGTGCTGGCCATCGGCCTGGTGCTGCTGCGCCTGCTGTGGCGCCATACCAGCCGTTCCGCTTCCTCCCGCGAGCGCAGGGACCCGCATGTGTGAATTGCTGGGCATGAGCGCCAACGTGCCGACCGACATCTGCTTCAGCTTCACCGGCTTCCTGACCCGCGGCGGCGGCACCGGGCCGCACCGTGACGGCTGGGGCATCGCCTTCTACGAGGCCGGCGGCTATCGCGACTTCCGCGACCCGCACCCCTCGGTGCATTCGCCCATCGCGCGGCTGATCTGCGACTATCCGATCAAGTCGCATATCGTGATCAGCCACATTCGCCAGGCCAACGTCGGCCAGGTGCGTCTGGCCAACACCCATCCCTTCACCCGGGAGATGTGGGGCCAGCCCTGGTGCTATGCGCACAACGGCCAGCTCGCCGGCTGGGAGGATCTGGCGCTGTCGTTCTACCGGCCGGTGGGCGGCACCGACAGCGAGCACGCCTTCTGCTGGCTGATGGGCGAGCTGCGCCGGGTCTTTCCCGAGCCGCCGGACGACCGTCGCGCGCTGTGGGCGCACCTGCACGGGCTGTGCGAGCGTCTGCGCGGGCTCGGGGTGTTCAACCTGCTGCTGGCCGACGGCGAGTACCTCTACACCTACTGCACCACCAAGCTGGCGCATATCACCCGCCGGGCGCCGTTCGGACAGGCGAGCCTCTCGGACGCCGAGATGGCGGTGAACTTCGCCGAGCACACCACGCCCGACGACGTGGTGTCGGTGATCGCCACCGAGCCGCTCACCGACAACGAGGAATGGGTGCGCATGGTGCCCGGCGAGCTGCTGGTCTGGCGGGACGGCGAGATCCAGGGGCGCTTCACCGCCGAGGAGTGAACGAAAGTTTCAAACGTAAGTTTTAATCGTGTATTCCCAGATGAGGCGTGACTGGGATAGGGTGGAGGGATAGCCGCAACACCATGACAATGCAGCAATAACAACAAGGCGCGATCCCCGCAGGGTCGACCACAGCCTGGAGAATGCCATGAGCGAGCACGCCACGCCTGCCGTCCTGCGCGGCCCCGATCTCGAGGGGCGCGACGACTATGCCTCGGTGATGGAGGTCTTCCACGCCGCCATCGAGCGCTTCGCCGACAAGCCCGCCTTCACCTGCATGGGGCGGACCCTGGATTACCGTGAACTCGATCGCCTGTCCGCCGACTTCGCCGCCTGGCTGCAGCACGAGGCCGGTCTCGTGCCAGGGGATCGCATCGCCATTCAGCTGCCCAACCTGCTGCAGTTCCCGGTGGCGGTGTTCGGTGCCCTGCGTGCCGGATTGGTGGTGGTCAACACCAATCCGCTCTATACCGAGCGGGAGATGGCCCATCAGTTCAAGGATTCGGGCGCTCGGGCCATCGTCATCCTGGCCAACATGGCGGCCAAGCTGGAGAACGTCCTCGACCAGACCCGGATCGAGCGGGTGGTGGTCACCGAGATCGCCGACCTGCACCCCTTCCCCAAGCGGCCGCTGATCAACGCCGCGGTGAAGTATCTCAAGAAGATGGTGCCGGCCTATCGACTGCCTGGGGCGACGCGCCTTCGCGATGCGCTCGCGCGCGGCGCGCGCCTCGAGCATCGCGAGGTCGGTCGCGACCGCGACGACATGGCGGCTCTGCAGTATACCGGCGGCACCACCGGCCGGGCCAAGGGCACGATGCTGACCCACGGCAACCTGGTGGCCAACATGCTCCAGGCGCGCCAGGCGATCGGCCCGGGCCTCGCCGAGGGCGCCGAGACCATCGTCGCGCCGCTGCCGGTCTATCACATCTACACCTTCACGGTGAACTGCCTGTTCATGATGGAGACCGGCAACCACTCGGTGCTGATCCCCAACCCCCGCGACCTGGAGGGTTTCGTCAAGACGTTGAGGTCGGTTCGCTTCACCGGCTTCGTGGGGCTCAACACCCTGTTCAATGCCCTGTGCCAGCGCGAGGACTTTCGACGCCTCGACTTCTCCGCCCTGCATCTGACCATCTCCGGCGGCATGGCGCTGACCAGCGCCGTGGCCCAGCGCTGGGAGGAGGTGACCGGCTGCCCCGTCGCCGAGGGCTACGGCCTCACCGAGACCTCGCCGATCGTCAGCTTCAATCCCATCGACGACATCCGACTCGGCACCATCGGCAAGCCGATGGGCGACACCGAGGTCAAGGTCGTCGACCTGGATGGCAACGATCTGCCCTTGGGCGAGACCGGGGAACTGTGCGTCAGGGGGCCCCAGGTGATGAAGGGCTACTGGAACCGCGAGGAGGATACCGCCGCCTCTCTCGATGCCGAGGGCTGGTTCCGCACCGGCGACGTGGCGGTCTTCGACGAGGACGGCTACATCCGCATCGTCGATCGCAAGAAGGACATGATCCTGGTCTCCGGCTTCAACGTGTACCCCAACGAGATCGAGGACGTGGTGGCGAGCCATCCCGGGGTGGTGGAGTCGGCCGCCGTGGGCGTGCCCGACGAGGAGAGCGGCGAGGCCATCAAGCTGTTCGTGGTGGCCAGTGACCCCGACCTGGATGCCGAGACCCTGCGCGCCTGGTGCAAGAAGGAGCTGACCGGGTACAAGGTGCCGCGCCACGTGGAGTTCCGCGACGAGCTGCCCAAGACGAATGTGGGGAAAGTGTTGCGCCGTCAGCTTCGCGACGAGGCGCAAGGTGAAGCGAAGGAAGAGGGCGAGGCGTCCTAGGGCAGCTCGGCTGCCCAAGACGCGATCATGTTCAGCAAAGTCCTGCGCCGACAGCTTCGCGACGAGGCGCAAGGTGAAGCGAAGGAAGAGGGCGAGGCGTCCTAGGGCAGCACGGCTGCCCAAGACGCGATCATGTTCAGCAAAGTCCTGCGCCGACAGCTTCGCGACGAGGCACAAGGTGAAGCGAAGGAAGCGGGCGAGGCCTCCTGAGCCAGGGGCGCATGGAGGGTCGATTAGCCCCCGACTGGTTCGCGACGTTACAATGGCAGGCTCGTATCGCCCGACCGATGCGAGCCGTTCTGTCGTCCCGCCCGTTCGATCACCGGAGCCTTCGAGTCCATCGTGAGTACCCTGACCCCAGCCCCCGACGCGCCCGAATCCGATGTTGCCGCCCTGGAGGCCCTGAGGGGCGAACTCGACGGCGTGCAGCTGCGCGATGCGCCCCGCCTGGGCAAGCGCCTCGCCGGCCTGACTCGGCGCTGCCGGCAGGGCAAGCCGGTGGACCGCGGGCTCGCCGAGCTGCGCCGCGAGATCGAGCGCTCCCGCGCCCGGGTCGAGGCCCGTGCCTCGCGGCCGGTGACGCTGTCCTATCCCGAGGAGTTGCCGGTCGCCGAGCGCCGCGAGGACATCCTCGAGGCGCTGCGCGACCATCAGGTGGTGGTGGTGGCCGGCGAGACGGGCTCCGGCAAGACCACCCAGCTGCCCAAGCTGTGCCTGGAGCTCGGGCTCGGCCGGCGCGGGCTGATCGGCCACACCCAGCCGCGCCGGCTGGCGGCCCGCTCGGTGGCCACGCGCCTGGCCGAGGAGATGGAGGTGCCGCTGGGCGAGCAGGTCGGCTACCAGGTGCGCTTCACCGATCACACCGACGACGCCACCCAGGTCAAGCTGATGACCGACGGCATCCTGCTGGCCGAGACCCGGCACGATCCCGACCTGACGCGCTACGAAGCGATCATCATCGACGAGGCCCACGAACGCAGCCTCAACATCGACTTCCTGCTCGGCTATCTCAAGCGCCTGCTCGACCGTCGCTCGGACCTCAAGGTGATCATCACCTCGGCGACCATCGACGTGCAGCGCTTCGCCGAGCACTTCGCCCAGGCGGGCGAGGACGGCACCCGGCGTCCGGCGCCGGTGGTCGAGGTCTCCGGTCGCACCTATCCGGTGGAAGTGCGCTACCGGCCGCTGACCCGCGAGGCCGAGGACGAGGAGGACCGCACCCTGCAGGAGGGCATCCTGCACGCGGTGGAGGAGATCCAGGCCGCCGAGCGCGAGAAGGGCTGGCTGCACGGCCCCCGCGACATCCTGGTGTTCCTGCCCGGTGAGCGCGAGATCCGCGAGGCCGCCGATACCCTGCGCCGCGCCGAGCTGCGCGACACCGAGATCCTGCCACTCTACGCCCGGCTCTCCAACGCCGAGCAGAACCGCGTCTTCGCCCCGCACCGCGGGCGGCGTATCGTGCTCTCGACCAACGTCGCCGAAACCTCGCTCACCGTGCCGGGCATCCGCTACGTGATCGACCCGGGCCTGGTGCGCATCAGCCGCTACAGCTACCGGGCCAAGATCCAGCGCCTGCCGGTGGAGGCGGTCAGCCAGGCCAGCGCCGACCAGCGCAAGGGCCGCTGCGGCCGCGTGGCCGAGGGCCTGTGCATTCGCCTCTACGACGAGGAGGACTACCTCGGCCGCCCCGAATTCACCGATCCCGAGATCCGGCGCACCAACCTGGCCTCGGTGATCCTGTCGATGCTGTCGCTCAAGCTCGGCAGCATCGAGGCCTTTCCCTTCGTCGATCCGCCCGATTCGCGCTTCGTCACCGACGGCTTCCGGCTCCTGTTCGAGCTCGGCGCGGTGGACGAGGGCCAGCGCATCACGCCGCTCGGGCGCAAGCTCGCTCGGCTGCCCATCGACCCGCGCCTGGCCCGCATGCTGCTGGCCGGCGCCGATCAGGGCGGCCTGCGCGAGGTGCTGGTGGTGGTCTCGGCGCTGGCCATCCAGGACCCGCGGGACCGCCCGGCCGAGAAGCGCCAGGCCGCCGACCAGGCTCACCGCCGCTGGCAGGACCCGGACTCCGACTTCGTCGGCCTAGTGAACCTGTGGCACGGCTTCGAGGCCGCCCGCGAGGAGCTCTCCGGCAACCGCCTGCGTCGCTGGTGCAAGGACAACTACCTCAACTACCTGCGGCTGCGCGAGTGGCACGATACCTTCCGCCAGCTGCGCCAGCTGCTGCGCGACATGGACATCGACGTGCCGGCGCCGGCCCCGCTGCCGGCCGAGGACGACGACGGCGAGGCGGCGAAGAAGGCCCGCCGCGAGAGCGCCGTGCGGCTGCACAAGGCGCTGCTGCCGGGGCTGCTGTCGCACCTCGGCCAGCTGCTGGAGAACCGCGAGTACCAGGGCGCGCGCAACCGTAAATTCATGATTCACCCCGGCTCGGGGCTGGCCAAGAAGACGCCCAAGTGGGTGATGGCCTTCGAGCTGGTCGAGACCTCGAAGCTGTTCGCCCGTACCGTGGCCAGGATCGATCCGGCCTGGATCGAGCCGCTGGCCGGCCACCTGCTCAAGCGCAGCTACAGCGAGCCGCACTGGGAGATGAAGCGCGCCCAGGTGGTGGCCTTCGAGCAGGTCACGCTGTTTGGCCTGGCGATCGTCAGCCGCCGCCGGGTGCACTACGGCCCGATCGCGCCGGCGGAGTCCCGCGAGCTGTTCATCCGCCGCGCGCTGGTGGAGGGCGAGTTCAAGACCCGCGGCGAGTTTTTCGCCCACAATCGCGCGCTGGTCGAGGAGGTCGAGGATCTCGAGGATCGCGCCCGCAAGCGCGACATCCTGGTCGACGAGGAGGCGCTGTTCGACTTCTACGACGCGCGCATCCCCGAGGACATCGTCAACGGCAAGGGCTTCGAGGCCTGGCGCAAGCAGGCCGAGCGCGACGACCCGAACGTGCTCAAGTTCGACCGCGCCGCGCTGCTGGCCCGGGAGGCCGAGGAGGTCACCCAGGCCGACTACCCGGACGAGCTGGCGCTGAACGGCGTGCGCTATCCGCTGAGCTACCATTTCGCCCCCGGCGCCGCCGATGATGGCGTGACCCTGACGGTGCCGGCGGCGATGCTGCCGCAGCTGCCGGAGGCGCGCCTGGAGTGGCTGGTGCCGGGCCTTTTGCGCGAGAAGTGCATCGCGCTGCTCAAGTCGCTGCCCAAGGCGATCCGCCGCCAGGTGGTGCCGATTCCCGACTGGGTCGATGCCGCCCTGCAGGCCATGACGCCGGACGACGTGCCCCTCACCGAGGCGCTGGGTGAGTTCCTGCGGGTCAAGACCGGCGTGCGGCTCACGCCCGACGACTGGCGGGTCGACCAGCTCGAGCCGCATCTGATCATGAACCTGCGGGTGGTCGACCACGAGGGGCGTGAGCTCGGCCAGGGGCGCGACATCCGCGCCCTTGAGCAGCGCTTCGAGGCCGCCGCCGGGGAGGGCGCCCGGGCACTGGCCAGCGAAGCCAGCGAGGCGGACGCCCTGGAGACGCTGCCCGAGGCGCCGCTGCCGGAGTCCCGGGTCACCACCCAGGCCGGCATCCGCGTCGAGGCCTATCCGGCGGTGGTGCCGGAGGACGACAGTCTGCGGGTCGAGCTGTTCGACCACCCCGACAAGGCCCGCGAGGCCCATCGCCGCGGCGTGGTGCGCGCTGCCATGGCGCGGCTACCCGACCAGGTGCGTGCCATCGAGCGCCTGCCCGGCCTGCAGCCCTGTGCGCTGCTGTTCGCCAAGGTGGGCAGCAAGCGCCAGCTGGCCGAGGACCTGGTCAGCGCGGTCTTCCAGCAGGTGGTGGCGGTCGATCCGCTGCCGCGCTCCCGCGACGAGCTGGAGGCGCGCCTGGCCGAGACCCGCGACGCCCTGGTGCCCCGTGCCGAGGAACGGCTCGGCATCCTCAAGCAGGCGCTGGAGGGCCATCTGGCGGTAACCAAGGCGTTGAAGGGCAACCTGAACCTTTCGCTGGCGCTGGTATACAGTGACCTCAAGGCCCAGATGCAGCGCCTGGTGCATCCGGGCTTCGTCACCGAGGCCGGCGACTGGCTGGCGGAATATCCGCGCTACATGGAGGCCGCTCAGATCCGTCTGGAGAAGGCGCCCCGAGAGCGCATGCGCGACCAGATGCACATGCAGGCGGTGCAGGACTTCGAGGCGCGGCTGGCGGCGCGGCGCGAGAGCGAGCGTCGCGGCGGGATCGAGGACCCGGCGCTGGTCGAGTTCGGCTGGTGGATCGAGGAGCTGCGCGTGTCGCTGTTCGCCCAGCAGCTGGGTACGGCGCTGCCGGTCTCGGAGAAGCGCCTCGAGAAGCGCTGGAAGGAGCTGACCGGACGTGCCTGAACGGGCCGTCCGGGCTGGAGTGTTGCGTCGCCGCGGGCTACAGTGCCGGCAGCGTCGCGGCCACGCGATACCGATCGACAATGGACACCAGAATGACGCGTAGGGAGACCGTTCGAGCCATGATTCCGACCTTCCCGAGCCGTCGGGCCGGCCAAGGCCTGGCGGCGCTGTGCGCCCTGTCGCTGCTGACGGGCTGCGCGACCACCTCGGGCGTCGACGATGCCCATCCGGACGACCCCTGGGAGGGCTTCAACCGGGGGGTGTTCGCCTTCAACGAGACGCTCGATCGTTACGCCCTCAAGCCGGTGGCCCAGGGCTACCGCTTCGTGACGCCGGACCCGGTGCAGACCGGCGTCGGCAACTTCTTCTCGAACCTCGGGGAGATCGGCAACACGGTCAACAGCCTGCTGCAGGCCAAGCCGGCCAACGCCGGCATCTCCACCGGTCGCTTCCTGGTCAACTCCACGGTGGGCGTGCTCGGCTTCTTCGACGTGGCCTCCCGCATGGACCTGGTCGGACGCGAGGAAGACTTCGGCCAGACCCTGGCGGTGTGGGGCGTGGGCGAAGGGCCCTACCTGGTGCTGCCGCTGCTGGGGCCGAGCACGGTGCGTGACACCGCGGGGCTGCCGGTGGACATGTACACCGACCCGGTTACCTATGTCGAAGAGGACAAGGTGCGCTACGGGCTGCGGGGCCTGGACGTGATCGATACCCGGGCGGGGCTGCTCGACCAGGAAGAGCTGATTCGCGGCGATCGCTACAGCTTCATCCGCGACAGCTGGCTGCAGCGTCGGCGCTTCGAGGTCAACGACGGCGAGATGGGGGAGGACCCCTTCGCCAGCGACGACTTCGATTTCGACGATGCCGACTTCGATGATGCCTTCGCCGAGTGAGGCCACAGGATGCCTGACGCCAATGAGCTGGTCTGCCTGATCGATGCCCCCGGAGCCGAGCGTGATGCCCTGGCCGAGGTCATCGCCAAGGAGGGGCTGGCGGTCATCGCCGTGGAATGCCTGGAGCAGCTGCCGGACGAGACGGTGCTGGCGGTGGCGCATGCCCGGGCGGTGCCCAGCGAGGCCTGGCAGGCGCTGGCCGAGCGTCTGCCGACGCTGGTGGTCAGCGATGACCGCCAGGACAGCGATCTGATTCATGCCGTGGATGCGGGGCTGGTCGACTACGTGATCGAACCGCGCCGCCACGGCCACCTGCTGCGTCGCATGATCCGTCGGGTCATCGATCTCCACCGCCTGGCCCGGGAGCGCGAGCACGACCGTGAGCGGCTGTCCGAGCTCAACGAGCGCCTGGAGACCCACCTGGCGATGCTGCGCCTCGACCAGCAGGCCGGTGGCCAGATCCAGCGCAAGCTGCTGCCGCCGCGCCCGCAGAGCATCGGCGGGGTCCGCTGCGACTACTGGCTGGTGCCGTCGCTCTACCTGTCGGGCGACTTCCTCGACTTCCAGCGCTTCGACGATCGCTACACCCTGTTCTACTTCGCCGATGTCTCGGGGCACGGCGCCTCGTCGGCCTTCGTCACGGTGCTGCTCAAGTCGCTGTCGCACCGCTGGCAGCAGGAGTGGGACGGCCGGCACCCCGAGGAGCTGGCGCCACGCTGGCTGGCGGGGCTGAACCGCGAGCTGCTCGATACCGGCATCGGCAAGCACGCGACCCTGTTCGTCGGCGTCATTGACCGGGAGCGGGGCTATCTTCACTATTCGCTCGGCGCGCAGCTGCCGATGCCGATGCTGATGGCCGAGGGCCGGGCGCACTATCTGGAAGGCGAGGGCATGCCCGTCGGGCTGTTCCCCGACGTCGAGTATCCTCGGCTGGGTTGCGCGCTGCCGGCGGACTTCCGGCTCTGGCTATGTTCCGACGGCATCCTGGAATGCCTGCCCGGGGAGACCCTGGAGGCGCGACTGGAGGTGCTGAGGGCACGGGCCGAAGGCAGCGAGACGATCCTGGACCTTCGTCGGGGGCTTGCCCTGGGCGACGACATCGCCGAGGCTGACGGTGAAGACGATGCCTCCGGCCGGGACGAGCTTCCCGACGACCTGACGATCATGATGTTGAGCGGATTTGGCAATGATGATGCATGAAGGCCGCCTCAAGGCGGCGTTCGACTCCGGCGTGTTCGTGCTCAAGCTGTGCGGTGACGTCCGCCTGACGCTCTGCGCCACGCTCGACACCCAGGCGCAGCAGCTGGCCGAGACGCCGGGGCTGGAGGCGGTGATGGTGGACCTGCGTGAGGCCACCAACGTCGACTCCACGGCCCTGGGGTTCCTGGCCAAGGTGGCCATGGCGCTGCAGGGGCGCCTGAAGCAGCCGCCGACCATCGTCGTCGACAACCCGGACGTGCGGCGCATGCTCGACGTCATGGGATTCGCTCACTACTTCACCCTGGTGGAGTCGCCGATCACCGAGCCCCATGAGCTGCGCGACCTGCCCGAGGTGCCGGCCGACGAGGAGGGCATGCGTCAGCGCATCCTCGAGGCGCATCGTATCCTGATGCACATGAACGAGCACAACCGCGAGCAGTTCCAGCCGCTGGTGGAGATGCTCGAGGATCACAAGGACGAGACGCCGGGCGCCTGAGCCAAGCGGGCATGGTATGGGGCCAGAAACGCCGCGCCTGGCCGGAATGAAGGAAGGCCGGAATGAAGAAGGGGGAGGCGCCGAACGACGCCTCCCCCTTCGCGTTGCGAGGGCTGCCGGCACGACGCCGGCCGGCGATCAGCCCTGGCGCAGCTCGCCCAGCAGCGTCTCCAGCTTGCGCTGGTCGGCCATGAACTTGCGGATGCCCTCGGCCAGCTTCTCGGTGGCCATGGCGTCCTCGTTCAGTGCCCAGCGGAAGTCGGCCTCGTTCTGGGGCTCCGGGGTGCGGGTCTCGGCGTCCAGCGGGGTGAGGCAGCGCGTCAGCGTGCCCTGGCTCTGTTCCAGCTCTTCGAGCAGGGCCGGCGAGATGGTCAGGCGGTCGCAGCCGGCCAGCGCGGTGATCTCGCCGCTGTTGCGGAAGCTGGCGCCCATCACGATGGTCTCGTAGCCGTGGCCCTTGAAGTGTTCGTAGATGCGCTTGACCGACTGCACGCCCGGGTCGCGGTCGCCGCTGAAGTCGGCGTCCGGCTGCTGGGTCTTGTGCCAGTCGAGGATGCGGCCGACGAAAGGGGAGATCAGGGTCACGCCGGCATCGGCACAGGCGCGGGCCTGGTCGAAGTTGAACATCAGCGTCAGGTTGGTGTGGATGCCTTCTCGCTCCAGTATCTGGGCGGCATTGATGCCCTCCCAGGTGGCGGCGAGCTTGATCAGGATCCGCGACGGGTCGACACCGTGACGCTGGTAACGGTCGATCAGCGAGCGGGCCCGGTCCAGCGAGGCCTGGGTGTCGAAGGAGAGTCGCGCGCTGACTTCGGTGGACACGTAGCCGGGCACCAGGGCGCTGATCTCGCTGCCGATGTCGACTGCCACGGCGTCGAGGGCATCGTCGATATCGGTGGCCTGGCGGGCGATCTCGGCCAACCGGGCGCGGCGGCCCTCCTGCTGGGCGGCCTGAAGGATCAGTGAGGGGTTGGTGGTCGCATCGGTGGGCTGGAAGCGGCGGATCGCCTCGATGTCGCCGGTGTCGGCGACCACCGTGGTCATGCCTTTGAGTTGCGTCAGCAGGTCGTCTGCCATGGGTCCTGAGTCCTCCGTGTGTCGAACCTTCACTCTAACAAGCGCGGGAAAGGGAAAACAGGCGCGTCCAGCATCGGCCAGTGAGGTGCGTTATCATTAGCGTCCTTTTGGCATGCTTCTAGGAGGTCGCTTGACCCTCAGCGCTCGACGTGTGGCCCTGCTGGTGGCCACCAATACCGCCCTGGCGCCCTTCGCCATCGACGCCTATCTGCCGGCGATGCCGGCACTGGCCGAGGCAGTGGGGGCGAGCGTCCATCACACCGAACTGTCGATCAGCCTGTTCCTGTTCGGCTTTGCCTTCGGCCAGCTGTTCGGCGGGCCGCTGTCCGATCGCCTGGGGCGCCGCCCGGTGCTGCTGGTCGGCCTGGTGATCTTCCTGCTGGCCAGCCTGATGATCATGCGGGTCGAGAGCCTCGGCGAGCTGCTGACCTGGCGCTTCGTCCAGGCCCTGGGCGGCGGCGCCTGCGTGGTCAATTCCGCGGCCATCGTGCGCGACTGCTTCAGCGGGCGCGAGGCGGCCAAGGTGATGTCGACCATGGCCATGATCCTGATGCTGGCGCCGCTGGTGGCGCCGGCGGTGGGCAGTGGCCTGTTCTACCTGGCCGACTGGTGGCTGATCTTCGCCTTCCTGGCGGCCTATGCCGCCTTTCTGCTGTGGCTGATGGGCACCCGGCTGCCGGAGACCCGGCCGGTCGATGCGCCGATCGCCTCGGCCGGTCAGGTGCTGCGCAACTACGGGAGCGTGCTGCGCCACCGTGAGGCCATGGGCTACGTGCTGTCGGTGGCCTCGACCTTCTCGGGCATGTTCGCCTTCATCACCGCCTCGCCGTTCCTCTACATGACTCACTATGGGGTCTCGCCGGCGATCTATCCGGTGGTGTTCGGCGCCAACGTGGTGGTCATGGCCTTTTCCAACCGCATCAACATCCGCCTGCTGCGTCATCGCACGCCCCAGCAGAACATGCGCCTGGGGCTCGGCGTACAGTTGTGCGTGGCGCTGTCCCTGGTGATGCTGGTGGCCACCGGGCTGGATTCGCTGGCCACGGTGGTGCCGCTGATCATGCTGTTCATGGGCATGGTCGGGCTGATCACGCCCAATGCCATGGCCTCGATGCTCGAGCACTTCAGTCATATGAGCGCTACCGCCACGGCGCTGCTGGGCTGCATCCAGTTCACCTGCGGCGCCCTGGCCGGGGTGGTGGTCAGTGCCTTCGAGGTCGACAGCGCCTGGCCCATGGTGCTGACCATGCTCACGGTGTCGCTGATCGGCAACCTGGCCCTGCGCGCGCTGGCCGGTCGCGCCGCCCTCCACTGAGTCCCGTTCCTGCCCGCTCCGACGACCGGCCCCGCCTGCGGGGCCGGTGTCACCCTCCGCCGATGCCGATGTCGGCATCCGAGCTCGCTTGTCATGAAGCTGTCATTTTCGTGGGGCATCTTGTGTGTCGCGAAAGGATGATCACTTCCCCGAACAGGAGCTCTCTCCATGAACCGCATCCTCAAGACCACCGCCATCGCTGCCGCCGTCATGGGCGTCGTCGGTGTCGCCCAGGCCCGCGATCAGGTGCGCATCGTTGGTTCCAGCACCGTCTACCCGTTCGCCAGCTACGTGGCCGAGGAGTTCGGTGCCACCACCGACTACCCGACGCCGGTCATCGAGTCCACTGGTTCCGGCGGCGGTCTGCGCCTGTTCTGTAACGGTGTCGGCGAAGGCACCCCGGACATCACCAACGCCTCGCGTCGCATGAAGCCCTCCGAGTTCGAGCGCTGCGCCGAGAACGGTGTGACCGACATCACCGAGGCCTTCGTCGGCTATGACGGCATCGCCTTCGCCCAGTCCGCTCAGAACGACGAGATGAACGTCAGCCGCGAACAGCTGTTCCTGGCCCTGGCCGCTCAGGTGCCGGTCGATGGCGAGCTGGTCGACAATCCCTACACCCAGTGGAGCGACATCGACGCCTCGCTGCCGGAGCGCGACATCGCCGTCTACGGTCCGCCCACCACTTCCGGTACCCGCGATGCCTTCGAGGAGCTGGTGATGGAAGCCGTCTCCGAGGAGATGGAGGCCTACGGCGGTGAGGGTTACACCGACATCCGCGCCGACGGCGCCTACATCGATGCCGGCGAGAACGACAACCTGATCGTCCAGCGCCTGACCGAGAACACCGCCGCCTTCGGCATCTTCGGCTACTCCTTCCTCGAGGAAAACGCCGACAGCGTGATGGGCTCCCACATCGACGGCGTGGCGCCGACCCCGGACGCCATCGGCAGCGGCGAGTACCCGGTGTCCCGCTCGCTGTTCTTCTACGTGAAGAACCAGCACGCCGACGAGGTCCCGGCCATGAACGAGTACGCCAACATGTTCATGAGCGAGCAGATGATCGGTGATCTGGGCTATCTCAAGGGCATCGGCCTGATCCCGGCGCCGGAAGACATGCGCGCCGAGGCTCGCAGCGCCGTCGAGAACCATGAGGCGCTCGAGCTGGCCGACCTCAAGTAAGAGGCCGGATCTCAGCCCTGTACCGGCCGGCAGCCAGGGGCTGCCGGCCGGCGCACGTTCCGACGGGTCGCCGGCCTTGCCGGCTCCGCGGATCCATTCCGCCGAGAGACAACTATGCAGACCAATCAAATCCTCGCTCTGTTCTGCGGCACCCTGCTGGTGCTGGGTCTGATAGCCTTCTTCCTGGGACGAGCCAAGGCCGCCAGGGTGCGCGCCGCCGGCACGTCCATGCATGCCCAGCCCGACCAGTACGCCTGGTTCAGCGTGCTGTCCACCGCCGGCCCGGCCATCGCCGTGGGCGTGGTGGGAGCCTTCGCCATGCTGCTGCTGGGCGCCGAGATTCCCACGCTCTACCTGCTGGCTGCCAGCCTGGTCGTCGGCTGTGCCGGTCTGGCCATGGGCATCGCCATGGTGCGTCCGGACTTTCACGCGCGTAAGGCCATCGAGAGCGTCATCCGCTTCTTCCTGGCCGGCGCCGCCTTGATCTCGATCTTCACCACCTTCGGGATCCTGATTTCCATCGTGGGAGAGGCCATCCGCTTCTTCCAGATGCAGAGTTTCTGGGACTTCATCACCGGTACTACCTGGAACCCGGGTGCGAGCTTCCTCGAGGCCGCCGGCCGCGCCGAAGAGGGAGCCAGCGCCGCCCAGTTCGGTTCCATCCCGCTGTTTGCCGGCACCTTCATGATCACCGCCATCGCCATGCTGGTGGCGATCCCGGTGGGCCTGCTGTCGGCGATCTACATGGCCGAGTTCGCTCCCCAGCGCGTGCGTACCCTGGCCAAGCCGGTGCTCGAGGTCCTGGCCGGCATCCCCACCGTGGTCTACGGCTTCTTCGCCGCCATCACCGTGGCGCCGCTCATCGTCAGCGTGGCCGGCTTCTTCGGTATCGATGCCTCCTTCAACAACGCCCTGGCGCCCGGGGTGGTGATGGGCATCATGATCATCCCCTTCATCTCCTCGCTGTCCGACGACGTCATCAACTCGGTGCCGGACAGCATGCGCCAGGGCTCGCTGGCGCTGGGCATGACCAAGGGCGAGACCATTCGCGACGTGGTGGTGCCGGCGGCACTGCCGGGCATCATTTCCGCCTCGCTGCTGGCGGTATCCCGGGCGCTGGGCGAGACCATGATCGTGGTCATGGCCGCCGGCATGCGTCCCAACCTCACGGCCAATCCGTTCGAGGACATGACCACGGTGACGGTCCGCATCGTCGCCGCCCTGACCGGTGACCAGGAGTTCGCCAGCGCCGAGACGCTGTCGGCCTTCGCCCTGGGCCTGGTGCTGTTCGTGGTGACCCTGTCGCTGAATCTGGTCTCGGTGATCATGATTCGCCGGTTCCGCGAGAAGTACCGGATCAACAACCTCTAACGCCTTGGAGCCTATCCGATGAGCCAATCCTTCGACGAGATCAGCGCCCAGCTCCGGCGTCGTCACCGCAAGTCCGCGCGCCTGAAGTGGATCTCCATGGGTGCCCTGGGCCTGGCCGGGCTGTTCCTGGTGCTGTTCTTCACCGACATGATGATCAAGGGGCTGCCGGCCTTTCAGCAGGCGCAGGTCCAGGTCGAGGTCGACTACAGCGAGCGGGCCTCCCAGCTGCCGCTGGCCGCCGTCCAGGAGGATGTGCGCCCGCTGGTCAGCCGCGGTTACCTGCGTCTGATCCCCGGTCGCATGGACGACAATCCCGAGCTGCTCGGCACCACCCGCATGGAGTGGGTGCTGGCCGACGGCCAGGTGGACCAGTACCTCAAGGGCCATCACAGCCGGCTGAGCGCCAGCGAGCAGGAGGTGGTGGACCGGCTGCAGGCCGAGGGGCGTGCCGAGCTGCGCTTCAACACCACTTTCTTCTCCAACGGTGACTCCAAGATGCCGGAGCTTGCCGGCATCGCCTCGGCCGCCATGGGCACGGTGCTGACCCTGCTGGTGACGCTGGCGGTGTCCTTCCCGATCGGCGTGATGACCGCGGTGTATCTCGAGGAGTTCGCCCCGGACAACCGCGTCACCCAGCTGATCGAGATCAACATCAACAACCTGGCGGCGATCCCCTCGATCCTGTTCGGTCTGCTGGGTCTGGCGATCTTCATCAACTTCTTCGGCGTGCCGCGGTCCTCGCCGGTGGTCGGTGGCCTGACGCTGGCGCTGATGACCCTGCCGGTGATCATCATCGCCACCCGCACCGCGCTGCGCAGCGTGCCGGATTCCATCCGCCACGCCGCCTTCGGGGTGGGCTGCTCGCGCTGGCAGGTGGTACGCGACCACGTGCTGCCGCTGGCCCTGCCGGGCATCATGACGGGCTCGATCATCGGCCTGGCCCAGGCCATGGGCGAGACCGCGCCGCTGATCATCGTCGGGATGGTGGCCTTCATTCCCGACGTCACCTCGTCCTTTACCGAGGCGGCCACGGTGCTGCCGGCGCAGATCTTCACCTGGGCGGGTGAGCCGGATCGTGCCTTCATCGAGAAGACCTCCGGGGGCATCCTGGTGCTGCTGGCCGTACTGATCACGCTCAACGCCACCGCGGTGGTGCTGCGCAAGAAATTCGAACGTCGCTGGTAAATCCCGCGGCCAGACACAGGATATGCCAAGATGAACATTCAAATTTCCGAGCGGAAGATGGGCCCCATGAGCGGACACAGTGCCGGCGAGCCGGTGGTACGCAACGAGAACGCCAATCACGAGCTGAGCGTGCGGGTGCGCGACCTCAACCTCTGGTACGGCGAGACCCAGGCGCTCAAGAACATCAACGTCGACGTCTTCCAGAAGAACGTCACGGCGCTGATCGGTCCGTCGGGCTGCGGCAAGTCGACCTTCCTGCGCTGCCTCAATCGCATGAACGACCTGATCCCCAGCGTGCGGATCCAGGGCCTGATCTCGATGGACGGCCGCGACGTCAACGAGGCCAAGATGGACGAGGTGGCCCTGCGCCGCCGCGTCGGAATGGTGTTCCAGAAGCCTAACCCCTTCCCCAAGTCGATCTACGACAACATCGCCTATGCGCCGCGCATGCACGACCTGGTGAGCCGCAAGGCCGACGTCGACGAGCTGGTGGAGCGGGCGCTGCGCGACGCCGGCCTGTGGGAAGAGGTCAAGGACAAGCTGCAGGAGCCCGGTACCTCGCTGTCCGGTGGACAGCAGCAGCGCCTGTGCATCGCCCGGGCGATCGCCGTGCAGCCCGAGGTCATCCTGATGGACGAGCCGACCTCGGCCCTGGACCCGATCTCCACGGCGACCATCGAGGACCTGATGGACAAGCTGAAGCAGCAGTTCACCATCATCACCGTGACCCACAACATGCAGCAGGCCGCGCGCGTCGCCGACTACACGGCCTTCTTCCACCTGGGCGAGCTGATCGAGTACAACGATACCCAGACCATGTTCTCCAACCCGGCCACCAAGAAGGCCGAGGACTACATCACCGGGCGCTACGGCTAAGCGGTGCTCGCGTGATCATCCGACGGGGAGGCCTCTGGCCTCCCCGTCTGCGTTATCGTCCTTGTCACAAGGGTGTCATGTGGCTCGACTATATATGGAAATCCATATATATTCGGGAGCCCACGACATGACCAGACGGCGCATCCTCTTCCTGTGCAACGCCAACTCCGCTCGATCGCTGATGGGCGAAGCCCTGCTGCGCCACCTGGCGGGGGACCGGTTCGAGGCGTTCAGTGCCGGCAGCGAGCCGGATCGTCCCCATGAAATGGCCCTGGCGGCGCTGCACAAGCAGGGCATCGATACCCAGGGGCTGGCCAGCAAGTCGCTGGAGGCGTTCGCCGGCGAGCGTTTCGATACCGTCATCGTGCTCTGCGACAAGGCGCGTCAGGCCTGTCGCGACTGGACCGGCGAGGTCGATGAGCGCCTCGACTGGGACATCCGTGACCCGCGGCTGATCGAGCGCGAGCAGGCCTATGAACAGGCGCTCCAGGAGATTCGTCATCGGCTACAGCTGTGGCTCGATGCCCAGCACTGAGTCGCGGCCGTCGTTCACCGTCATCCCCGGGAGGTTTTCATGACCCTGTCCATCGGCATCAACGGCTTCGGCCGCATCGGCCGCCTCGCGCTGCGCAGCCTGTGGCCGCGCGTCGAGGCCGGCGAGGTCGCCATCGCACGCCTCAATGATCCGGGCGGCGACGCCGCCACCTTCGCCCACCTGCTGGAATTCGACTCGGTGCACGGCCACTGGTCGCCGGGGCAGGGCATCCAGGCCGAGGCCGAGGCCCTGGTGATCGACGGCCGGCGCATCGCCTTCAGCCGCCATGACACCATCGCCGCCGCCGACTGGTCCGGCTGCGACGTGGCCCTGGAGTGTTCCGGCCACATGAAGACCACCGACAGGCTCCAGGCCTACCTGGACCAGGGCGTCGGCCGGGTGGTGGTCAGTGCGCCGGTCAAGGAGGAGGGCGTACTCAACGTGGTGATGGGCGTCAACGACGACGCCTTCGACCCCGCCCGCCATCGCATCGTCACCGCCGCGAGCTGCACCACCAACTGCCTGGCCCCGGTGGTCAAGGTGATCCTCGAGACCTTCGGCATCCGCCACGGCTCGATGACCACGGTGCACGACATCACCAACACCCAGACGATTCTGGATGCGCCTAGCTCTCCACAAAAGCCGGACCTGCGCCGCTCGCGGGCCTGCGGCATGAGCCTGATTCCGACGACTACCGGCTCGGCCAGGGCCATCACCGCCATCTTCCCCGCGCTCGAGGGCAGGCTGAACGGCCACGCCGTGCGCGTGCCGCTGGCCAACGCCTCGCTGACCGACATGGTCTTCGAGCTCGAGCGCGAGACCACGGTGGAGGCGGTCAACGCGGCGCTCAAGGCCGCGGCGGAGGGCCCGCTGGCCGGCATCCTGGGCTATGAGGAGCGCCCGCTGGTCTCCATCGACTATCGCACCGACCCGCGCAGCGCCATCGTCGACGCGCCCTCCACCATGGTGGTCAACGGCACCCAGCTGAAGCTCTACGCCTGGTACGACAACGAGTGGGGCTATGCCAACCGCACCGTCGAGCTGGCCCTCAAGGTGGGACGTGCGTCGGGCGGCAGGGAGCCGCTGGCCGATGCCTGAGGTCGGAAGCGTCGCCGGCCGTCTGAAGGCGTTGCCCTTCGAGGTGCGCCAGTACCTGCTGATCACCGGCAACTACTGGGCCTTCACCCTGACCGATGGCGCCCTGCGCATGCTGGTGGTGCTGCACTTCCACCGGCTGGGCTACTCGCCGCTGGAAGTGGCGCTGCTGTTCCTGTTCTACGAGGCATTCGGTGTGGTCACCAATCTGGTGGGCGGCTGGCTGGGGGCGCGCCTGGGCCTGAACCGCACCATGAACGTCGGGCTCGGTCTTCAGATCGTGGCACTGACCATGCTGATGGTGCCCGCCGCGGCGCTGACCGTGCCCTGGGTGATGGCCGCCCAGGCGCTGTCGGGGATCGCCAAGGACCTCAACAAGATGAGCGCCAAGAGCGCGGTCAAGGTGCTGGTGCCGAAGGAAGACGCCGGTGCCCAGGGCGCCCTCTACCGCTGGGTGGCGATCCTGACCGGCTCCAAGAACGCCCTCAAGGGGGCCGGCTTCTTCCTCGGCGGGCTGCTGCTGACGCTGATCGGCTTCCGCGGCGCGGTCGGCCTGATGGCGGCCATGCTGGGGGGCGTGCTGGTGCTCTCGCTGTGGCGCCTGAAGGCCGACCTCGGGCGCGGCAAGCGCAAGCCGAAGTTCACCGAGGTGTTCTCGTCGTCGCGGGCGGTCAACGTGCTGTCGGCGGCCCGGCTGTGCCTGTTCGCCGCTCGGGACGTGTGGTTCGTGGTGGCGCTGCCGGTGTTCCTCTATGACCAGCACGGCTGGAGCCACTGGACGGTGGGTGGGCTGCTGGCGATCTGGGTGATCGGCTATGGCGGGGTGCAGACCCAGGCGCCGCGGCTGACCGCCCGGCTCGGGGCGAGCCCGCGGGGCGTGACCGTGATGCTGGCGCTGCTGCTGGCCGGACTGCCGGCGCTGCTGGCGATGCTGCCGCTGGCCCGGGTGGGCTGGCTGGTGGCGGGCCTGCTGGCCTTCGGCGTGCTGTTCGCGGTCAACTCCAGCTGGCACAGCTATCTGATCGTGCGCTTCGCCCGGGCCGACGGCGTCTCCATGGACGTGGGCGTCTACTACATGGCCAACGCCATGGGCCGGCTCGCCGGCACGCTGCTCTCGGGCTGGCTCTATCAGGTCCAGGGGCTGGCCGCCTGCCTGTGGGTCTCGGCGGCACTGGTGGCCGCCAGCGCGCTGCTGGCGCTGGCGCTGCCGCGCGAAGCCTGACGGCCGGCGAGGTATCATGCTGCCATGCCCCGAGGAGACGACACCGTGACCACCTTCGCCCCCGTGCAGGTCTTCAAGAGCCTGGCCGACGACACCCGTCTGATGCTGATGCTGCTGATCCGCCGCCAGGGCGAGCTCTGCGTCTGCGAACTGACCGGCGTGCTGCAACTCTCCCAGCCCAAGATCTCGCGGCACCTGGCACAACTGCGTCGCGTGGGGCTGCTGGTCGGCCGTCGCGAGGGTCAGTGGATCCACTACGCCATTGCCTCCGAGCTGCCCGAGTGGATCACCGCGACTCTGGCCGCGGCCGACGAGGGTGAGGCCCAGCGCCTCGATACCCTGGCGGCGCGGCTCGAGGCACTAGGCGAGGGACCCGAGCGGCGCCAGGCGTGCTGCTAGACGACGTTCGTCAGGGGAGCGTCGTTCAAGCGGGCTCGTCGCGCGGCGAGCTCCGGCGCAGGGCCCAGAGCCCCAATGCCGGGCCCGGCAGCAGCCACCACACCGCCCAGGGCCCCTGGGATTGCCACAGCGCGGTGGTCAGCCAGATGCCGGGCAGCGTCAGGCTGAAGCCGATGGCGTTCATCACCGCCAGGGTCGAGCCCACATGCGCCCTGGGCGCGTTGGCGGCGGCCAGGGCCGAGAACTGCGGCGAGTCGGCGATCACGGTCAGCCCCCAGACGCCCAGCAGCGTGAGCAGCAGCCACGGCGACGCCTCCGCCAGCAGGGGATAGCCGAGGCAGATCAGCCCCGAGGCGACGAGTGCGCCGCGGGCCACCGGCAGGCTGCCCAGGCGCCGGCTCAACCGGCCGCCCAGCACGCAGCCCACCGTACCCAGCGCGATCACGCCGAAGGCGAGCCACGGAATCAGCGCCGGCGACGCCGACAGCCGTGCGATCTCGCGGCCGACCAGGAAGGGCGTCAGGGTCCACACCGCGTAGAGCTCCCAACAGTGCCCGAAGTAGCCGCCGGCCACGGCCCGGAAGCGGGCGTCGCGCAGCGCCGCCAGCCCCTCGCGCAGCCGCGCCCGGCCGCCGGGCGGCGGCAGGTGTGGGCCGTCGCCCAGGGCCAGCACCAGGGCGCCGCCGGCCAGCGCCAGTCCCGAGGCGCCGAGCAGCGGCCACTGCCAGGGCAGGCCCAGGGTGGCGCCGCGCAGCAGGTGGGGCAGGGCGGTGCCCAGCGTCAGCATGCCCACCAGCCAGGCCAGCGCCGCGCCGGTGTGCCTGGGCGTCCAGCCGATCACCAGCTTCATGCCCAGCGGATAGATGCCGGCCAGGCAGAGGCCGGTGGCGAAGCGCAGCAGCAGGGCGAGCGCCGGCTCGGGCGCGGCCAGCACGAAGCCGGCGTTGACCAGCGCCCCGGCCAGGCTCGCCGCGGCGAACAGGTGGCTGGCGCGGAAGCGGTCGGTGAGCCCGCTGGCGGCGAGGCCCAGGGCGCCGAGGATGAAACCCGCCTGCACGGCCAGCGTCAGCCGGCCCAGATCGGCGTCGGTGAGCCCGAGATCGGCGGCCAGCGACAGCCCCACGCCGTTGACGCTGAACCACAGCGAGGTGCCGAACAGCTGGGCGAGGACGATGACGACCAGCGGATGGCGACTCATGCGGCGGGGAAGCGCTCGCGGGTGGCGTTGGCGATGCGCACTAGGGCCAGCATCACCGGCACCTCGACCAGCACGCCCACCACCGTGGCCAGCGCCGCGCCGGACTGCAGCCCGAACAGCGCGATGGCGGCGGCCACCGCCAGCTCGAAGAAGTTGCTGGCGCCGATCATGGCCCCGGGCGCGGCCACGCAGTGCGGCACCTTCCAGACCTTGGCCCAGCCGTAGGCCAGGAAGAAGATCAGGAAGGTCTGGACGATCAGCGGCACGGCGATCAGCGCGATATGCAGCGGTGCGGTGAGGATGACCTCGCCCTGGAAGGCGAACAGCAGCACCAGGGTGACGATGAGGCCGATCGGCGTCACCGGCGCGATGCGCTTGAGGAAGACGTCGTCGTACCAGGCGGCGCCGCGGCGCGCGATCAGGGTGCGCCGGGTCAGGACGCCGGCGGCCAGCGGGATCACGATATAGAGCACCACCGACAGCGCCACGGTGTCCCAGGGCACCGCGATGTCGGAGACGCCGAGCAGCAGCACCACGATCGGGGCGAAGGCGAACAGCATGATCAGGTCGTTCAGCGACACCTGCACCAGGGTGTAGGCGGCATCGCCCCGGGTCAGGGTGCTCCAGACGAAGACCATGGCGGTGCAGGGCGCGGCGCCGAGCAGGATGGCGCCGGCCAGGTACTGCTGGGCCAGCGCCTCGGGAATCCACGGCCGGAAGATCACCATCAAAAACAGCCAGGCGATGGCGAACATGGTGAAGGGCTTGATCAGCCAGTTCACCGTGGTGGTGATGACCAGCCCCCTGGGCTGACGGCGCACGCCGAGCACGGCGGAGAAGTCGATCTGCGCCATCATCGGGAAGATCATCGCCCAGATCAGCACCGCCACCGGGATCGACACCTGTGCTACCTCGAAGCGGGCCAGGGTCTCGGGCACCGCCGGGGCGAGCTGGCCGAGCAGCACACCGGCGACGATGGCCAGCGCCACCCACACCGAGAGGAAGCGTTCGAAGCGGCCCATGCCGGTAGCGGCATCCTTGGAGGACGTATCGGGCTGTGCGGTCATGGGGGCTCCTTGTCGCGAACCGGAAGGATGGGGTTGCTCGCCAATATATATGAAAATCCATATATGATGAATGCGCTGCTTCATACGCGGTGAAAGGGCGCGGCCCGCTGCTATGATCGGGCCCACTCGGATCATCCATCGAGGGAGAACGATATTGCCTGCCAGGGAAGCATTGCGCCTCGAGGGCCTCGCCGTCGGCGACCTCGAGGGCGTCACACTGAGCGTGGAGCCGGGCGAGGTCGTGTGTCTCTCCGGGCCCAGCGGCTGCGGCAAGAGCCGGTTGCTGAGAGCGGTGGCCGATCTCGACCCCCTTGAGGGCGGCGAGGTCCGGCTGGGCGATCTCGCCCGCACGGCCGTGCCGGGCCACGCGTGGCGGCGCCGGGTGCGGCTGGTGCCGGCGGAGAGCCAGTGGTGGGCCGAGCGCGTGGGCGAGCACTTTGCACAGGGCGGCGCAGAGGAGGGGCTCGCGGCGCTGGGCTTCGACGCCGCCGCGCTCGACTGGACGGTCAGTCGGCTGTCCTCCGGCGAGAAGCAGCGCCTGGCGCTGCTGCGGGCCCTGACGCCTTCGCCTTCGGCGCTGCTGCTGGACGAACCCACGGCCAACCTGGACGCCGAGACCGCGCAGCGGGTCGAGCGCTGGCTGCTGCCGCGCATCCGCGAGGCCGGCTGGCCGACGATCTGGGTGGCCCACGACGCCGCCCAGATCGCCCGGGTCGCCGACCGGCATCTCAGGCTCGAGGCGGGGCGGCTGACGACGGCGGGAGACGCGACATGGGCGTGATCGAGCTCGGCTGGTGGCAGCTGGCGCTGGCGGCGCTGCTGGTGGTGGCGCTGGCCGGCTGCACCATGGCCGCCCGGCTGGGCGTGGGGCGCAGCCTGCTGATCGCCGCGGCCCGCACCGCCATCCAGCTGACCCTGGTCGGCCTGGTGCTGGAGGCGCTGTTCGCCTCGGTGCGCTTCCACTGGGTGGCGCTGATGGCGCTCGGCATGCTGCTGATTGCCGGGCGCGAGGTGGTGGCGCGCCAGACGCGCCGGCTGACCGGCGGCTGGGGCTTCGGAATCGGCACCCTGGCGATGTTCCTGTCGTCGTTCAGCGTCGCCGTGCTCAGCCTGACGGTGATCATCGGCCCCGAGCCCTGGTATCGCCCCCAGTATGCCATCCCGCTGTTGGGCATGATGCTCGGCAACACCATGACCGGCGTGGCCCTGGCGCTGGACCGGCTGACCGACGGCGCCTGGCGGCAGCGCGCGGTGATCGAGAACCGGCTGATGCTCGGCCAGCCCTGGCACGAGGCGATCGGCGACCTGCGTCGCGAGGCCATGCGCAGCGGCCTGATGCCGGTGATCAACGCCATGGCCGCCGCTGGCGTGGTCAGCCTGCCGGGCATGATGACCGGCCAGATCCTGGCCGGCACCGCGCCGGCCCTGGCGGTCAAGTATCAGATCCTGATCATGTTCGCCATCACCCTGGGCTCCGGCTTCGGCACTCTGGCCGCGGTGGCGCTGGCCAGCCGCCGGCTGTTCGACGGCCGCGAGCGGCTGCGGCTGGAGCGGCTTTCGGCGCCACGCCAATGAAAACGCCCGCCATGGAGGCGGGCGCATATGGCTGCAGGCGGGAAGCGTCAGTCGATCAGTTCCACGGCGACGGCGGTGGCCTCGCCGCCGCCGATGCACAGGCTGGCGATGCCGCGCCGGCCGCCGGTGGTGCGCAGGGCGTGAATCAGGGTGGCGATGATCCGCGAGCCGGTGGAGCCGATGGGGTGGCCCTGGGCGCAGGCGCCGCCGAAGACGTTGACCTTCTCGTGGGGCAAGCCGAGGTCGTCCATGGCGATCAGGGTGACCACGGCGAAGGCCTCGTTGATCTCGAACAGGTCGACGTCGTCCACGCCCCAGCCGAGCCGCTTCATCAGCGTGTCGATGGCGCCCACCGGGGCCAGGGTGAACTCGCTGGGATGTTGCGAGTGAGTGCTGTGGCCGAGCATGCGGGCGATCGGGCGTGCGCCCAGGCGGCTCGCGGCCTCCTGGCTTGCCAGGATCAGCGCCGAGGCGCCGTCGGAGATCGAGCTCGAGTTGGCCGCGGTGATGGTGCCGTCCTTGGTAAAGGCCGGTCGCAGCGCGCGGATCTTGTCGAGTCTGGCCTGGAACGGCTGCTCGTCGTGCTCGACCACGCTCTCGCCGTGGCGGCTGGCGATCGTGACCGGCGCCATTTCCGCGGCCAGGTGGCCGGCGTTGGTGGCCTCCATGGCGCGCTCCAGAGAGGCGATGGCGAAATCGTCCAGGCGCTCGCGGGAATAGCCGCGGGCGTCGGCGATCTGCTGGGCGAAGCCGCCCATCAGCTGGCCGGTCTCGGCGTCCTCCAGGCCGTCGAGGAACATGTGATCCTTCAGCTCGCCGTGGCCCAGCCGGTAGCCCGAGCGCGCCTTGGGCAGCACATGGGGCGCGTTGGACATCGACTCCATGCCGCCGGCCAGCATCAGCTCGCCGGAGCCGGCGCGGATCAGGTCATGGGCCAGCATGGTGGCCTTCATGCCCGAGCCGCACAGCTTGTTGACGGTGGTGGCGCCGACCGCGTCCGGAATGCCGGCCTGGCGCATGGCCTGGCGGGCCGGGCCCTGCTTGACGCCGGCGGGCAGCACGCAGCCCATGAAGCCCTCGTCGATGGCGTCGGCGTCGATGCCGGCGCGCTCGACGGCCGCCTTGATGGCGGTGGCGGCGAGCTCCGGGGCGCTCAGTCGGGCGAGGCCGCCCAGCAGGCCGCCCATCGGCGTGCGGGCGGCGGAAAGGAAGACGATCTCGCGTGAATCACTCATGGCGTGGCTCCCGATAGGGATTGTTATGAGGGAGGGCGGCGGGCGCGTTGACCCGCCGAAGGGGCTATGGTTCTCTCGAGCTAACCAAGCAAGCGCTAGTGTGAATGTCGATGAATGTAATGAATGACTCTCCGCGCCGCAAGGAGCTCACCCGTCAGGCCGCCCAGCTGTTCGTGCAGGAGGGCTTCGACCGGACCACGGTGCGCATGCTGGCCGAGGAGATGGGCATCAAGTCGGGGAGCCTCTTCCACCACTTCCGCGACAAGCAGGAGATCCTGGCCGCGGTGATCGAGGAGGGCACCCGCAACGCCCTGGCGATCGCCCATGCGGCCCTCGAGTCATGCGACCGCGATTCGGAAGCGAGGTTGCAGGCCATGGCCCGCGCTCACCTGGAGACCCTGCTCACCGACCGCAATGCCCACGTCGTGGCGCTCTACGAATGGCGCCGCCTGGACGACGACGCCCGTGCCCATCTCGGCCACCTGCGCGATGCCTACGAGGCGCTGTGGGAGACGGTCATCGACGAGGCCCTGGCCGCCGGGCTGATTCATGGCGACCGCTTTCTGGTCTCGCGCTTCGTGATGGGCGCGCTGAACTGGACGGTGCGCTGGTACGACCCCGAGGGCGAGCGCTCCCCCGAGGAACTGGGCCGCGAGCTGGTGGCCATGCTGATGGCGCCCCGAGGCTAAGACTCGAGCCAGGACCCGCGGCGGTACGGGCTCGACCATGGTCTAGCGCTTGAGTCTCTCACGCTTCTTGCCCCGCCCGGCGGAAACCTCTAGCTTGAGTCGGGCACGGCGACATATTGACGTTTACGTTAACGGAATTAGAGCGGCGCGCCAGCCCGCGACCCGCCGACGCACAACAACAATCAGCGGGCGTTCCGGGTTCGATCCCCGGGCGCCCGGCACGGAGGCTTTCCATGAGCACGCCCGCGACGCTTTCCGATCTTGCCACCTCTCTCGCCGCCTATCTCGAGACCTTCTCCGTCGATGCCGTGAGCGCCCGGCTCGACGACCATGCCGACGGCCGCCTCAACGCCTTCGAGGCCTGCTGCGGCCGCCACCTGCGCCAGGGGCGCGGGGAGACGACGGCGCTGGTGCACGAGGATGGCGGCGGCCGCGTCACCACCCTGAGCTACGCCGAGCTGGCGGCGGCCAGCGAGAGCCTGGCCGGCTGGTTCGCCGACCAGGGCCTGGGCGAAGGCGATCGCATCGCCGGGATGCTGCCGCGTACGCCGGCGCTGCTGATCGCGGTGCTCGCCGCCTGGCGCATCGGTGCGGTCTACCAGCCGCTGTTCACCGCCTTCGGGCCGGACTCGGTCGGCTATCGCCTCGAGCGCGCCGAGACGCGGCTGGTCATCACCGATCCCGCCAACCGGGCCAAGTTCGATGGCCTGGCCGAATGCCCGCCGGTGCTCGCCGTGGGTGGCCCCGATGCCGCCTACGGCGACGACCATGACTGGGCGGCCGCCCTCGATCACGCGCCCATCGCCACGCCGCCCCTGCGTCAGGCGCCGGACGCACCCTTCCTGCAGATGTTCACCTCCGGCACGGTGGGCAAGCCAAAGGGCGTGGCCGTGCCGCTCTCGGCGCTGCCGGCCTTCGCGCTCTACATGGAGCTGGCCGTGGGCCTCGAGCGCGACGACCGCTTCTGGAACATGGCCGACCCGGGCTGGGCCTACGGGCTCTACTACGCCATTACCGGGCCGCTGCTGCTGGGCGCGACCACCCACTTCTGCGAGGCGGGCTTCGGCGCCGAGGTGGCGCGAGACTTCCTGCAGCGCCATGGCATCACCAACTTCGCCGCCGCGCCCACCGCCTACCGGCTGATGAAGGCCTCGGGGCTGTTCGACGGGGCCGGCGAGTGCCTCGCGCTGCGGCGCGCCAGCTCGGCGGGGGAGCCGCTCAACACCGAGGTGGTGGACTGGGTGGAGCGCACGCTGGGCTGCCCGGTGATGGATCACTACGGCCAGACCGAGACCGGCATGACCTGCTGCAATCACCATGTGCTCGGCCATCCCCGGCCCGTCGGCGGCATGGGCGCGCCGCTGCCCGGCTACCGGCTGGCGATCCTCGACGCCGAGGGCCGCGAGCTGCCGCCGGGCGAGCCCGGGGTGCTGGCGGTGGATATCGCCCGCTCGCCGGCGCACTTCTTCGCCGGCTACACCTGGCAGGAGAAGGATCCCTTCATCGACGGCTATTACCTGACGGGCGACGTGGTGGTCGGCCACGAGGACGGCACCTTCCAGTTCGCCGGGCGCAACGACGACATCATCACCACCTCGGGCTATCGCGTCGGCCCCACCGACGTGGAGAACTCCGTGCTGACGCACCCGGCGGTGGCCGAGTCCGCCGCCGTCGGCCAGCCCGACGAACTGCGCGGCGAGATCATCCGCGCCTACGTGGTGCTGCGCGACGATCACGAGCCCAGCGAGTCCCTGGCCGAGGAGATTCGCCAGCGGGTGCGCGAGCGGCTCTCGACCCACGCCTTCCCGCGGGCGATCGAGTTCGTCGACGCCCTGCCCAAGACCCCCAGCGGCAAGATCCAGCGCTTCAAGCTGCGCGCGGACGCCGCCGACAAGGCGGCGGTCGCCCCCTGACCGTGGAGACATGACCATGCAAGTGAAGGACAACGCCTTTCTGATCACCGGCGCCGCCTCCGGGCTGGGCGCGGCCACCGCCGAACGGCTGGTGGCGGCGGGCGGCCGCGTGACGCTGTGCGACCTGAGCGAGGGCGTCGAGGCCCTGGCCGAGCGGCTCGGTGCGGCGGCCGTCGCCGTGCGCGGCGACGTGACCTCGGCCGACGACATTCGGGCCGCGGTGGACGCCGCCGTGGCCCACGGCGGCGAGCGGGGCCTGGCCGGGGTGGTGCACTGCGCCGGCGTGGTCAGCGTGGCCAAGCTGCTCGACCGCGAAGGGAATCCGGCCGACCTCGACGACTATGCGCGCACCCAGCAGATCAACCTGGTCGGCACCTTCAACGTGATGCGCCTGGCGGCGGCGGCCATGGCGGCCAACGCTCCGGGCGAGGACGGCGAGCGCGGGGTGATCGTCAATACCGCCTCGGTGGCGGCCTTCGACGGCCAGGTGGGGCAGTGCGCCTACAGCGCCTCCAAGGCCGGGGTGGTGGGCATGAGCCTGCCGGCGGCCCGTGAGCTCTCGCGCCACGGCATCCGGGTCATGGCCATCGCCCCGGGGGTGTTCGAGACGCCGATGATGGAAGACCTGCCCGAGGCCGCCGTGGAGGCGCTCTCGGCGGCGGTGCCGTTCCCCAAGCGGCTGGGCCGGCCCGACGAGTACGCCCGCCTGGCCGAGCAGATCATCACCAATCCGATGCTCAACGGCGAGGTGATCCGCCTGGACGGCGGCATTCGCATGCAGTGAGTGGGGGTATCACCGTGAACAGCAAAACGCCCCCAGGCGCTGGCCTGGGGGCGTTTTTTGTCGACGTGGTGCGGTGGCCTCAGGCGATAGTGTCGACCACGCCACCGTCGACGCGCAGGGCCGCGCCGCTGGTGGCCGAGGCCTGCGGCGAGGCGGCATAGACGACCATGTTGGCGACCTCCTCGACGGTGGCCGCGCGCTGGATGATCGAGCTCGGGCGCTGGGCCATCACGAATTCCCTGGCGGTTTCCTCCATCGACTTGCCGCTTTGCTTCTGCTGCTCGGCGAGCATCTCCTGCACGCCCTCGGACAGCGTCGGCCCCGGCAGCACGGCGTTGACCGTGACGCCGGTGCCGGCCAGGCGCTTGGCCAGGCCGCGGGACAGCGACAGGTAGGCGGTCTTGGTGACGCCGTAGTGGATCATGTCGTCGGGGATGTTCAGCGCCGACTCCGAGGACAGGAACAGGATGCGGCCCCAGCCGCGCTCGACCATGTCGCCCGAGTAGGCCCGCGACAGGCGCACCCCGGACATCACGTTGACGTCGAAGAAACGCTGCCACTCGTCGTCCGGCGTCTCGAAGAAGTCCTGGGGGCCGAAGATGCCGACGTTGTTGACCAGGATGTCGGTGGTGGGCTCGGCGGCCAGCAGGGCGTCGCAGCCCTCGGCGGTGCCCAGGTCCGCCGCCACGCCGCGGGCGTCGGCGTTCGGCACCTGCTGGCGCAGGCGCGTCAGCGCCTCGTCGACGGCGGCCTGCTTGCGGCCGTTGAGCACCACGCTGGCGCCGCAGTCGGCGAGCCCCTCGGCGATGGCGAAGCCGATGCCCCCGGTGGAGCCGGTGACGATGGCGGTCTTGCCGGTCAGATCGATCTGCATGGAAGCCTCCTGGCGTTGGGTCGCGTGTGTTCCGTTACCTGATAGCACCCTAACAAACGTCGTCCGGCCTGGCGAGGCGTCACGCCGTGCCGGGCGCATCGGCGCGCGATCCGCGGGCCAGGTCGCGCGGAGGATAGCCGAGGGCCTGGCGCAGCATCTCGGCGTGGCTGGTCACCCAGTCGGGGGCGATGGGGCCCCAGTCGCGGATGACGTAGTGGCCGATGTTGTGGCGCTGGCCGGGTTCGGGCTCGAACTCGCAGTGGATGTCGAGCTCGGCCAGGGCGGCGATGGTGTCCTGGGCGGTGCGTCGGGGCATGCCTGTGGCCTCCATGATCGCCGGCACGCTGGCGGTGCCGGTGGCGATTAAGTGGGCCACGTAGAGGCGGCGATAGAAGCTGGTGCGGGTCTTGCTCAGGCTCATGGCGCTCATCATCCCTGAAGGTTTGCCCAAGGCTGACACGCCGCCGCGGCGAGTGCCAGCCCGAGGGCGAGCGGGACGCGTTAGCGTTCCCGGGACAGGAACCAGCCTTTCATGGCGCCGGTGATGCGGCGCATGTCGTCGTGGGGGGTGATGTAGGCGGGCATGGTGTACAGCCAGCGGCCGAAGGCGCGCAGCCACACGCTCTGGGTGCGGGCGAAGTCGGCCGCGCCCTTGAGCGAGTCGGCGTCGTGGACCTCGATCACCGCGGTGGCGCCGAGCGCACGTACGTCGGCCACGTCCGGGTGGGCGCGCAGCGCCTCGTCGTCCACCAGCTCCTCGCGCAGCACGCCGTTCAGCGCCTCGATGCGGCCCAGGTAGTCGTCCTCCTCGAACACCGCCAGGCTCTCCAGCGCGACGCGGCAGGCCAGCGGGTTGCCCATGAAGGTCGGGCCGTGCATGAAGGCATGCAGCTCGCTGTCGCCGATGAAGGCATCGTGGACGCGGTCGGTAGCCAGCGTCGCGGCGTGGCCCAGATAGCCGCCGGTCAGGCCCTTGGACAGCACCATGATGTCCGGCGTCACGTCGGCGTGATTGGCGGCGAACATCTTGCCTGTGCGGCCGAAGCCGGTGGCCACCTCGTCGAAGATCAGCAGCACGTCGAACTCGTCGCACAGCTCGCGGGCGCCGCGCAGATAGTGGGGCGAGGTCATGTTGAGCCCGCCGGCCGCCTGCAGCAGTGGCTCCATCAGCAGCGCGCCGATCTCCTCGTGATGGGCCTCCAGCACGCCGCGCAGGGCGTCGAGATCGGCCTGCACCTCGTCGCGGCTGGCGTCGAAGCCGGCGGTGGGCGCGGGGGCGAAGTGGTGCTGCGGCAGGAAGCCCGCGAACAGCGAGTGCATGCCTTCCTCGGGATCGCACACCGCCATGCAGCCGGCGGTGTCCCCGTGGTAGGCCTTCATCAGCGTCAGCATGCGGTGCTTGGCCGGCCTACCGCGCAGGTACTGGTACTGCACGGCCATCTTCATGGCCACTTCCATGCCCACCGAGCCGCTGTCCGAGAAGAACACGTGGTTCAGCCCTTCCGGCGTGACGCGCACCAGCTCGCGGGCCAGGCGGTCGGCCGGCTCATGGGTCAGCCCGCCCAGCATCACGTGGCACAGCTCGTCGGCCTGGCGCTGGATGGCCTCGACCAGCCGCGGATGGCGATAGCCGTGGATCATGCACCACCAGGAGCAGGTGGCATCGAGCAGCGACTCGCCGGTGTCCAGGGTGAAGCGCGGGCCGTCGCCGCCGACCACCTTGGGTGACGGGGTCTGGGTCTTGAGATGGGAATAGGGGTGCCAGACGGGGGATGTCATCGGGCCTCCAGGGCATGCGTGAACGGCGCCGCCGATGCACGAGAGGCACCGGCGGCCGGATGGCGCATACCTTACATGTAAACCTTGTGGTTATGAAGGCGTTGACTGTGGCGGCGTGCAAGCCCGGTGGACGGGCGCGTGGCGCCTGCGGTACGCGAGGCCTGGAGTGGAAAGCTGGCGGTCAAAAGCGAGGGAGAGAGGATGTGCGAGCCGGATCGGCCGACTGGGATCAGCGCGCCTCGCCGTAGCTGGCCCCGGCGACGCGGGGGCTGACGCTATGCTCGGTGGCGTGACCGCAGGCCAGGCAGGTGACGCGGTAGTGGTAGGCATCGATTCGCCGCAGCCTGAAGCTGGCCCAGCGCGGCCCCTGCGGGGCGCGAATCTCGGTGGCGCCGCAGGGGCAAATCATCGCCCAGCTGCCGCGGGGCATGGGCATCATGGTGATCTCCGACACGGGCCTGTCCTCTCCGTTTTCCTCCTTATGCATCCTTAGGCTAGGTGCTGGGCGATGCGTGCGGTATAGGAGATCGCTGACAGTTGGGGGAATATCCAGATACTCTGTTCGTGACGTCGGGCAGCGATCCTTCTCCTGTGTTCAAGCGTGCCTGCTCATGCGTTGAGTAGCGTGTGAGGCAGGATGACGTGACATGCGAGCGTTGGTACTCAACATTAGTTATCTCTTATTCTATGGCCTTGTTCCATTACCGATAAGGAATGCGGGATGTCGACGCCATGGAGCGATGAGGAGCTCAAAGCTTCCGTCGAGGTTTATGTCGAGATGTTGGATAAGCAGCGCCGGGGCGAGGGGGTGATCAAGGCCCGCTATTATAGGGCGCTGGAGAAACGCTTCGGCAGGACGGCCAAGGCTTTCGAATATCGGGCTCAAAATATCTCGTATGTCTACGCACTGCAGGGGCGTGCCTGGGTCAAAGGGCTGAAGCCGGCGGGCAACGTTGGCGTTAAGATCGTTGCCCGATTGGAAGCCTTAATCGCCGAGGTAGAAGGGCAACAGCCCTCGTCTTCTGCCACCTTCGCGACCGAGGTCAACGAGCGTCGAAGTCTGTATCGCGATAACGCTTTGACGCCGCCGGCGGGGCGACAGTCGCCGGGTAAGATATCAGTCAGTGCAACGGTCTATGAGCGCGACCCCGACGTGGTGGCATGTGTGCTGACTCAGGCCGATGGCGTCTGTGAATGCTGCGATTCACCTGCGCCTTTTACTCGGGAGGATGGCAGCCTCTTCTTGGAGGTGCATCATCTCAAACGCTTGGCGGATGGTGGTCCCGATATCGTGGAAAACGCCATAGGCTTGTGCCCGAATTGCCACCGCGAGTTGCACGCCGGTTTGGGCAAGCATGAGCTGGCCGCACGGCTTATCGACAAAATCGAGCGGCTTAACGCCTATTGATAGGAGGCCAGAAAGATCGAGAGGAAACGGCAATAGGATTGTCGAAGCTAAGTCACAATCTGGTCACAGGGGGTAATCGGGTGCCTCGAGGAGAGGTCGTCGCGATGTCGAGTCAGTGAGGCAAATCAGAATGGTGCGGATGGGGAGACTTGAACTCCCACGCCCGAAGGCACCAGAACCTAAATCTGGCGTGTCTACCAATTCCACCACATCCGCACGGGTCAGGCAGGCGTGCACATTTTACGGACGCCTTGCGGCAAGTCAATCGTCGTCGGGCAAGTCCAGGTGATCGGCGGCCGCTATGGCGCGGGCGTCCGGGGTGTCGGCGTCCAGGCGCGGCACGATGCCGAGGCAGGGAGCGTTCAGGGTGCGCTCGAGAGTGGCCAGGTTATCGCGATAGCAGGCGTCGTCGGCAGAGAAGTCGGGGTCGATCAGGTTGCCCACCCAGCCGGCCACACGCAGGCCGTCGGCGCGGATCGCCTCGGCGGTGAGGCGGGCATGGTTCAGGCAGCCGAGCTTGAGCCCCACGACCAGGATTACCGGCAGTTCGAGGCGCAGCGCCAGGCCGGCGAGGTCTTCCTCGTCGTTGAGCGGCACGCGCCAGCCGCCGGCGCCCTCGATCAGCGTCAGCCCGCGCGCCTCGGCCAGCGGCGCGGCAACGTGGTCGGCCAGGGCGTCGACGGTCGGCGTCTCGCCGACCTGTCGGGCGGCCAGGTGAGGCGCGATGGGCGGCGCATAGGTGTAGGGGTTGATGACGGCGTAGGGCGTGGCCGGCTCGCTCCGGGCCTGCAGGGTCAGGGCATCGATGTTGCGCAGCCCCTCGGCGGTCGACTCGCAGCCGGAGGCCACGGGCTTGAGTCCCAGGGTGGTCAGGCCGCGGCGGCGGGCCTGGGCCAGCAGGCCGCTGGCGACGAGGGTCTTGCCGGCGTCGGTGTCGGTGCCGGTCACGAAATAGGCGGTCATCTCAGCGTTCCAGGTCGAGCGTCAGAAGGTGGTAGGAGACGGGCAGGCCGTCCTCGTTGCGAAGCGCCTCGAAGCGGCGGGCGGCGCGGGCCACGTCGGCGCGCGAGAGCCGGGCGCCGTCGCGGGCCACCTGGGCGCCCACACCCTTGATCGAGGTCATCACCGCGGCGAGGTCGGGATAGTGGAAGCGCTCGATGCGTTCCGTGACCTCGACGCCGCGGAAGCCGGCCGCGTGGGCGGCGCGGCGGTGCCGGGCGGCGTCATGGAAGCCGAGCAGCGCGGCGGGGCGCTGCCAGGCCTGGCCGACCTCGGAAAGCGTGCCCGGCGCCAGGGTGTTGATCAGCGCTCGCCCGCCGGGGCGCAGCACCCGGCGAACCTCGGCCAGCACGGCGTCCAGATCGGAGCACCACTGGATCGCCAGATTGGAGACGACGAGATCGAGGCCGCCGTCGGGCAGCGGCAGGTCGGCGGCGTCGGCGCACAGCCAGCCGATGGTCTCGCCGTGGCGGCGGCGGGCCTCGGTGAGCATGCCCGGCGCCAGGTCGAGGCCGTGGATGGTGGCGTCGGCAGCGAAGCGCTTGGCCAGTTCGGCGGCGAGGTCGCCGGGGCCGCAGCCAAGATCCAGCACGGCGCCGGCGCGTTCGGGCAGCCGTTCGAGCAGCCGCTCGGCCATGGCCTGCTGGGCCCGGGCGCGCTCGCGATAGTGCGGCGCGGCCCGCGAGAAGGCGTGGGCGACCCGGGCGCGCCAGTCGCGGTCCCTTGGATCCGTGTGAATGTCGATGGCGTGACTCGGCTGGGCGGTCATGGCGTGGGTTCCAAGGGCGCCTCTGCCCTGGCCTCGGAAAGCGTCGTTCGCCCGGGCGCCTCGGCGATGGCGGCCAGCGCGCGGGCGAGCCGTGCCGGCTGGCTGATCAGCGGGCAGTGGCCGGCCTCGGGCAGTCGCAGGTCGGCCCGCTGGCGCTCTGCCGGAGCCAGCAGCGGGTCGGCCTCGCCCGCCAGCCGATGCACCAGGCAGGGTGGCGAGGCGAGGCGCTCGGCGTTGTCGAGTTCGGCTAGCTGGGCGAGCCCCGTAGCCAGGGTCGCGGTGTCGGCGCTGGCGTCATCGCCGAGCAGGGCGCGCAGCCGGCGATGGGCGGCCCGGGGCGACGGCTCGCCGCCGAGCTGCCAGCGCAGGAAGTGGGCGTGGGTGCCCGTCGGATCACGGCGGAAGGCCTTGCGAAACTGGGCCAGGGCGGCGCGGCTGACGCCCTCGGGGTGCGGGAAGCGCTCGCCCATGCCGAGCAGCACCAGGGCGCGGGGTGCCGGCAAGTGGTCGAGCAGGGCGCCGGCCAGCAGGCCGCCCAGCGACCAGCCGACCCAGACGGCGTCGCTCGGCAGCTCGTTGGCCATGGTCTCGGCCAGGGCGTCCAGCGAGGCGGGGTCGTCGAGGGCGTCGCGTTCGCCGTAGCCCGGCCAGTCCGGCGTGGTGATCGTAAGCCCGTTCGGCCAGTGGCCGTCGAGCGCCTGCCACAGGCGGGCGTCGCAGCCCCAGCCGGAGAGCAGCACCAGCTTGTTATCTGCCGATTCGCTCATGCGGCCTCCTCCCGCTGGCAGGCGGCCAGCCCGTCGAGCAGGGCGTCCAGGGCGTGGTCGTCGTGGGCGGCGGAGAGCGTGATGCGCAGTCGCGCCTCGCCTTTCGGCACCGTCGGGGCGCGGATGGCGCCGACCCGAAGGCCGGCGTCGCCGAGCCGGGCGGCCCAGCGCAGCGTGCGCGCGCTGTCGCCGAGGCGCAGCGGTTGGATCGGCGTGGTCGATTCGTCCAGTTCGAGGCCGAGGGTGGCGGCCTCGCGGCGGAAGCGCGCGATGCGTTCATGCAGCCGGGCGCGCCGCTCGGGTTCGGCCTCCAGCACGTCGAGGGCGGCCAGGGTCGCTGCCGCCACCCCGGGCGGCTGGGCGGTGGTGTAGACGTAGGGTCGAGCGAACTGCACGAGATGCTCGATCAGCGCCTCCTCGCCGGCCACGAAGGCGCCGGCGCTGCCGAGTGCCTTGCCCAGGGTGCCGACCAGCACCGGCACCTCGTCGACGTCGTGGGTCCGGCCGGCGCAGCCGTCGCCCACCTCACCGAGCACGCCGAGGCCGTGGGCGTCGTCGATCATCAGCCATGCGTCGTGACGGCGGGCGGTGGCGGCGAGCCCCGCCACGTCGGCCACGTCGCCGTCCATGCTGAACACGCCGTCGCTGACCACCAGCGCCGGGGCCTCGCTCGGGGCTCGGGCGAGCAGGCGTTCGAGGTCGTCGAGGTCGCGGTGGTGGAAGCGGCGCGAGGGTGCGCCGGCGAGTCGGGCGCCGTCGATCAGCGAGGCGTGGTTGAGACGATCCTGGAAGACCGGCGTATGGCGATCGCACAGCGCCTGCAGCACGCCCAGGTTGGCCATGTAGCCGGTGGAGAACAGCAGCGCCCTCGGGCGGCCGGTGAGCGCGGCGAGGCGCTGCTCCAGCGCCTCGTGAATCTGCTGGTGGCCGCACACCAGGTGCGAGGCCCGGCCGCCGGCGCCGAAGCGCCGCGTGCCCTCGGCCTGGGCCTCGGCGAGGCGCGGGTCGCGGGCCAGGCCGAGATAGTCGTTGCCGGCGAAGTCGAGCCGGCCGTCTTCCGGCCCCACGGTGGGCCGGGCGCGCCACAGCCCCTCGGCGCGGCGGGTCTCGGCCCGCTCGGCCAGGCGACGCGACCAGGTCTCGGCCATGGGGTCAGGCTCCGGTGGCGTCGTAGAACAGGGCGTCGTCCTGGCGCTCGCGCATGGCGGCTTCCAGGGCGGCCTCGGTCTTCTCGTCGTCGGCGCAGGTCTCGCGCTGCTCCGGGTGCAAGCCGAGCTTGTCGAACAGCGCCCGGTCGCGCTCCACCTGGGGGTTGCCGGTGGTCAGCAGGGTGTCGCCGTAGAAGATCGAGTTGGCACCGGCCAGGAAGGCCATGGCCTGGGTGGACTCGTCCATCTGCTCGCGGCCGGCGGACAGGCGCACGTGGCTCTTCGGCATCAGGATGCGGGCCACGGCGATGGCGCGGATGAACTCCAGCGGGTCCAGGTCCTCGGCGTGCTCCATCGGGGTGCCCGGCACCTTGACCAGCATGTTGATCGGCACCGACTCGGGATGCGGCTCCAGGCGCACCAGCTGCTGGAGCAGGGCGGCGCGGTCGCGCGGCGCCTCGCCCATGCCCAGGATGCCGCCGGAGCAGACCTTCATGCCCGCCTCGCGCACGTTGGCCAGGGTATCCAGGCGGTCGGCGTAGGTGCGGGTGGTGATGATCTCGCCGTAGTAGTCCGGCGAGGTATCGAGGTTGTGGTTGTAGTAGTCGAGCCCGGCCTCGGACAGGCGCTTGGCCTGATCGACGTCGACCATGCCCAGGGTCATGCAGGTCTCGAGCCCCAGCGCCTTGACCTGGCTGACCATCTCCATGACCACCTCGAGATCCTTCTCGCGCGGGCTGCGCCAGGCGGCGCCCATGCAGAAGCGGCTGGCGCCGGCCTCCTTGGCGGCCTTGGCCTGGTTCACCACCTTCTCGATCTCGAGCAGCTTCTCCTTGCCGAGCCCGGTGTTGTAGTGGCCGGACTGCGGGCAGTACTTGCAGTCCTCCGGGCAGGCGCCGGTCTTGATCGACAGCAGGGTGGAGACCTGCACGGCGTTGGCATCGAAGTGCGCGCGGTGGACCTGCTGGGCGCGGAACATCAGGTCGTTGAAGGGCAGCGCGAACAGCGCCTCGATCTCCTCGAGGGACCAGTCGTGGCGAAGGTCCGGACGACTGGCTAGGGTCAGATCAACCGGGGCGTTGTCGTGGGGCTGGGCAGGCATGAGGGGCTCGCTTATGGTCAACTGGGCACGGGTTCGTGAGTTGACCGATAGGGTACGTAGGCAGGTCGGTATGTCAACCTTGTGGCGTCATGAGGTTGACGACTGGCTGCGCCGCGCGTTGCCGGGCCGCTGCGCCTTCTGCCTGGCGGCCTGCGAGCCCGGCCGCCCCTGGTGCGCCGACTGCCACGCGGCGCTGCCCTGGAATCGCGCGGCCTGCCCGGTCTGCGCCGAGCCGCTCCCGGCCAGCGTCATCCCACGACCCTGTGGCCACTGCCTGCGTCGGCCGCCGGCCTACCTTCGCGCCCGAGTGCCGCTGCGCTACGAGGGCGAGGTGGCGGGGCTGATGCAGCGCTTCAAGTTCCATGCCTCGCCGCGGGCCGGCACGCTGCTGCTGACGTTACTGGAGGAGGGGCTGGAAGAGGGGATGAAAGAGGGGGTGAAAAAAGGCCAGGCCGGCATCGCGCCGCCCCAGGCGCTGATCGCCGTGCCGCTGCATCCGCGACGCGCCCGGGAGCGCGGTTTCGATCAGGGTCGCTGGCTGGCCGAACGGCTGGCGGCGAGGCTCGAGGTGCCGCTCATCCTGGCCCGGCGGACGAAGGATACGCCGAGCCAGCGGGGCCTCGGCCGGCGAGGGCGGCGGGGCAACCTGCGCGGGGCCTTTGAGATGCCGCAGGCGCTGCCGCCTCGGGTGGCGCTGCTCGATGACGTCATGACCACCGGCGCCACCCTCGACGCCCTGGCCCGGGCCTGTCGCCGGGCGGGCGCCGAGGAGGTCGAGGCCTGGGCGATTGCCAGGACGCCGCCGGGCCACGGCAGCGCCTAGCGGCCTTGCCGGGGGATCAGGCCGTGGAGGCGTCACGGTGGTCGACCAGCCGCTCGCCGGCGGCCAGGGTCTTGCGCTCGTGGGGTTGGTCGCGCCAGGGCTCGGCGAGGGCGGCCCGGTACCAGGCCTGCATGCCGGGCAGGGCCAGCAACCGCTCGACGTAGCCGCGGGCGGCCGCGCCGAGGGGCAGGTCGAAGCCTTGCACGCGAAAGGCGACCGGGGCGAAGAAGGCGTCCACTGCGGTGAATGTTTCTCCGGCCAGGAAGGAGCCGCTGAACGTCTCCAGTCCTTGCGTCCAGAGCTCTTCCAGACGCGCCAGGTCGTGCCTCAGCGGCTCGGAAGGCGTCGTGACCCGCACGCGCAGCCCGCAGTTCATGGGGCATTCGTCTCGCAGCGCCCGGAAGCCGGAGTGCATCTCGGCGCAGGCCGATCTCGCCCAGGCGCGGGCGTTGGCCGACGTCGGCCACACGCCCGGATGGCGTTCGGCCAGATACTCGACGATGGCGAGGGAGTCCCAGACGGCGAGCTCGCCGTCGATCAGGCAGGGCACCTGGCCGGTGGGCGAGAAGGCGCGAAACGAGGCCCAGTTCGCGTCGGCGACGAAGGGCGTCAGCCGTTCCTCGAAGGGAATGGCCATCTCGCTCATCAGCAGCCAGGGGCGCAGCGACCAGGACGAGTAGTTCTTGTTGGCGATATGCAGTCGATACACGGCGGCAGGCCTCTCGCGGGAGGAAGGAAGCGGGATCAATGCGACGTGGCGATCAGCGAGCCGCCCGCGGCCATGAACAGGCCGCCGGTGGCGCGATGAAAGCCCCTGGCCCGGCCGGGATGGCGGAACCACTGGCCGAGGCCCGAGCCCATGGCGGCGTAGAGCCACATCAGGCTGAGGTCGATCACCGCCCAGGTGGCGGCGAGGATGGCAAACTGCACCAGCTGGGGCTCACCCACGTCGATGAAGTTGGGGAACAGGGCGGCGAAGAACAGCAGATCCTTGGGATTGCTGATGCCGACCAGAAAGCCCTGGCGGAACAGGCGGAGGCTGGAGGTGTTCGCGGATGGGGGCGCCGCGGCGGCGTCCGGGACGTCCAGCGGCGAGTCGTCGCCGGCGCGGCGCCAGGCCTGAAGGCCGAGGATCACGAGATAGGCGCCGCCGAGGAGCTTCAGCACGTGGAAGGCGGTCTCCGAGGCGGCCAGGATGGCACCGAGGCCCAGCGACGACAGCACCATCAGCGCCAGCGAGGCCAGGGTGCCGCCGCACACGGTGGCCGTGGCGCGGCGGCGGCCGAAGCGCAGGCCGTGGCTGGTGCAGAGCAGCGCCACCGGGCCGGGGAAGATGATCAGGGCGACGATCACGCCGAGGTAGGTGATCCAGGTGAGCAGTTCCATGGCGTGTCTCCGGCCGGGATGTCCGTGAAGTGCATCGGGCACCGTGCCGATGAATGCACCAGCATAGGGCAGGCGCGGGGACGATTTCCAGGCCGCCGGCGCGGCAGGCCGGGCGGCTTTGTTACCATGGCGTTTTGCCTGCGACGAGAACGCCCATGACCGATGCGATTCATCCCTTTGCTCGCCTCGAGCCCGCCCGGGTCGTGGCGGCGGTGGAGTCCCTGGGCTTCTGGCTGCCGGGCGAGCCCTTCGCGCTCAACAGCTACGAGAACCGGGTCTACCTGGTGCATGACGACGAGCGTCGCCGCTGGGTGGTCAAGTTCTATCGCCCGGGCCGCTGGACCGACGCCCAGATCCAGGAGGAGCACGACTTCCTGGCCGAGCTCGAGGCGGCCGGTGTGACGGTGGCCGCCCCCTGGCGCGATGACGCGGGGGCGAGCCTGCACCGCCACGACGACTTCCGCTTCGCGCTGTTTCCCCATCTGCCCGGCCAGGCGCCGGAGCTGGACAATCCCGAGCACCTGTTCGCCCTCGGCGAGACCATCGGCGCCGTGCATGTGGTGGGCGAGCGCCGGGCCTTCGTGCATCGTCGCCAGCTGGCGCCGCGGGCGATGGCCGAGGAGGCCGCCGAGACGGTGCTGGCTAGCTGCTGGCTGACGGATCATCAGCGCCCGGCCTACGAGCGCATCAGCCGGGGCCTGATCGAGGCGCTCGGCACCCGGGACTGGCCGGCACGAGAGCTGCGGGTCCAGGGCGATTGCCACCTGGGCAACATGCTGGGCCGCGACGAGCACTTCGCGCTGGTGGACTTCGACGACTGCCTGATGGCGCCGGCGGTGCAGGACCTGTGGATGCTGCTCACCGCCGAGGACGAGGGCGAGCGCCAGATGCAGCTCTCCGAGGTGATCGAGGGCTATGAGCAGCATCGCGACTTCGATCGTGGCGAGCTGGCGCTGGTGGAGCCGCTGCGTGCGCTGCGGCTGATGCGCCACAGCGCCTGGCTGGTGGCGCGCTGGGAGGATCCGGCCTTTCCGCAGGCGTTTCCATGGCTGGCGGATGCCGGCTACTGGGACGCTCACCTGCGCGAGCTCGAGCAGCAGCGGGTGATGCTGGACGGCACGGCCCGCTGGCTGTCCTAGGCACTGCCCGAAAAGTGTCTGCGCTTGGTTATACGGTGTTAAAAATCAGCTCGGGCGCGAGTCCGATCAAAATGCTCATTTACCGATCGTAAACTCCGCCTTTTTGCTAATTTTTGCCTTGTCTAACCTTCGCTCGCCGGCTTTTCACACAGCGCCTTGTCGCCGCCTGATCGCCTGAGTGCCGGTTACGGCTGGTCGGCGGCCTCGTCGGCGTCGTGCTGGCGGCGACGGGCGTTGATCTCCGCGGAGGGGTTCGCCTGCTGTTCCAGGCTCAGCGGCCGGGTCAGCGTCAGCACGAAGACGTCATCCGGCGTCAGCCGGCAGCGGTCGCCCTGGCAAGCCGCGAGGCCGAAGTCGCCGTCCGCGTCGTAGGCGCCGGCAGTGAGTTCGCCGCTGTAGATGGCGCTGTCGGCGCCGGCGGTCTCGATGCAGGTCAGGGCGCTGGCGGTCAGCCGCACGCGCTCGCCGTTGCGCCGGGCATCGCCGGTGACGACGCAGTAGTCGGGGAGGCGGTGGCTGCCCCGCTCGCTGTGGACCGGGTGCATCACCACGTCGTCGAGGCGCGGGGTCTCGGCGTCGAGGGTCAGGTCGTCGACCAGGGCCATGGCGACCCGAGCGTCGGCGGGCAGGGAGAGGGTATCGCCCATCGCCAGGCTCGGCAGGGTCAGGGCAGTTGCCATCAGCAGGATCGTCGGCTTGAACATGTCGGTGCTCGGCAGGCAGCGGGTCGAAAGAAGAGGGTCGGCCCAACTCTACCATAGCCATCGGCGGCAAGAAGCCGCCCTGGCGCGACATGGCGTCGCTCCAATCGGATGCCGAGGCCGCCATGGCACTGCGTCGGGCGGCGCCTTGCGCTAGAATAATGCGTTCCCCGAGCCGCTGGTTGTACAAAAGCGGTTTTTTGAATAATTTATGTATAAGGTGTGTGGCCGGGCCATCGCCGACGCACCGACATCACGACTCTGCATGGGGCCTGACCATGACCGAACATCTCGCCAACCACTACCGCCAGATCATCGAGGGACTGGGAGAGGACCCCGAACGCGAGGGGCTCCGTGACACCCCCAAGCGGGCCGCCAAGGCCATGCAGTTCCTCAACCACGGCTATCAGCAGTCGCTGGAGGAGATCGTCAACGGCGCGGTCTTCGCCTCCGAGACCGACGAGATGGTGCTGGTGAAGGACATCGAGCTGTACTCGATGTGCGAGCATCACCTGCTGCCGTTCATCGGCAAGTGCCACATCGCCTATCTGCCGCGGGGCAAGGTGCTGGGGCTGTCCAAGTTCGCCCGGATCGTGGATATGTACGCCCGTCGCATGCAGATTCAGGAGAACCTGACGCGCCAGATCGCCGAAGCGGTGCAGCAGGTCACCGAAGCCCGCGGCGTGGCCGTGGTCGTCGAGGCGCGTCACCTGTGCATGATGATGCGCGGCGTCGAGAAACAGAATTCCAGCATGACCTCCTCGGTGATGCTCGGTGCCTTCCGCGAGCACCAGAGCACGCGCCAGGAGTTCCTGACCCTGGTTCAAGGCCGCTGAGGCCGCGAAGGAGAGCGATATGCCACTGCACGCGCTGGGCGACGAGCACCTCGATCACGATCTGGCCACGATCCGTATCAAGGATCTGCGCCTGAGGACCCATGTCGGCATCAAGGAAGAGGAGATCCAGAATCGCCAGGACGTGGTGATCAACATGGTGATCCGCTATCGCGCCGACAAGGCGGTGGCCTTCAATCACATCGAGCAGGCGCTGAACTATCGCTCCATCACCAAGGAAGTGATCGCCCACGTGGAGGGGCATCGCTTCCAGCTGCTGGAGCGCATGACCCGTGAGGTGCTCGACCTGGTGATGAGCTACGAGCAGGTGCTCGCCGCTCAGGTCGAGATCGACAAGCCCCATGCCCTGCGCTTCGCCGACTCGGTGTCGATCACGCTCTCCGACTCCCGCGAGGCGCGGCGCGAGGGTTGAGACGGCAGGGGTATCGCCGCGCGAAGGGTTGAAGATCGCTCATGGATGAGCGGTTGGCGTGTCGGGGGGCTTGCGCTTAGCATGAGGTGCATCCCCGCAAGGCCGCACGCCAGGAGTCAACCATGGAAGCCCTGAAGGAAACCCAGCTCTACTGCCCGTTCGCCTACATCGACGGCAGCTGGGTCGCCGCCGACAGCGGCGAGCAGATCAACGTGATCAATCCCGCCACCGGTGAGCCGATGGGCGACGTGCCCCGGCTCGGCCGCGCCGAGACAGAGCGCGCCATCGCCGCCGCCGACGCGGCCCTGCCGGCCTGGCGTGCCCTCACCGCCCAGGAACGGGCCGATATCCTGATGAAGTGGCACGACCTGATGCTCGAGCATCAGGACGACCTGGCCATGATCATGACCTTCGAACAGGGCAAGCCGCTCAAGGAAGCCGCCGGCGAGATCGCCTATGCGGCGAGCTTCCTGCGCTGGTTCGCCGAGGAGGCCCGCCGGGTCTACGGCGAGACCATTCCCGCCGCTCAGTCCCAGCAGCGCATCCTGGTCACCAAGCAGCCGATCGGCGTGGTCGGCGCCATCACGCCCTGGAACTTCCCGGCGGCGATGATCACGCGCAAGGCCGGCGCCGCGCTGGCCGCGGGCTGCACCTTCGTGGTCAAGCCGGCCAGCCAGACGCCGTTCTCCGCCACCGCGCTGGCGCTCCTGGCCGAGCGCGCCGGGGTGCCGCGCGGCGTGTTCAACGTGGTCCCCGGGCGCGCCTCGGAGATCGCCGCGGCGCTGACCGAGTCCCCGGTGGTGCGCAAGATCACCTTCACCGGCTCCACCGAGGTGGGCCGCGAGCTGATGAGCCAGGCCTCGCGCCACGTGCAGAAGATCTCGCTGGAGCTCGGCGGCAACGCGCCCTTCATCGTGTTCGAGGACGCCGATCTCGACGCCGCCGTGGAAGGCGCCATGGCCGCCAAGTTCCGCAACGCCGGCCAGACCTGCGTGTGCACCAACCGCTTCCTGGTGCAGTCCAGCGTGGTCAACGCCTTCTGCGAGAAGCTGGCGGTGGCCATGAACAGCGAGCTCAAGGTGGGGGACGGCACCCAGTCAGGCGTCAATATCGGCCCGCTGATCGACGACAAGGCGGTGGCCAAGGTCTCCGAGCACGTCCAGGACGCCGTGGACCACGGCGCCGAGCTGCTGCTCGGCGGCCATCCGCATCCGCTGGGCGGCAACTTCTTCACGCCGACCCTGATCAACGCCGCCAACGACAGCATGAAGGTCGCCACCGAGGAGACCTTCGGCCCGCTGGCCGCGGTCTTCCCCTTCGACGACGAAGAGGATGCCGTGGCCATGGCCAACGACACCGAGTTCGGCCTGGCCTCCTACTTCTATTCCCGCGACCTGGGACGCGTATGGCGCGTCTCCGAGGCGCTGGAGTACGGCATGGTCGGCATCAACACCGGGCTGATCTCCAACGCCGCGGCGCCCTTCGGCGGGGTCAAGGCCTCCGGCCTCGGTCGTGAGGGCGGTCACCAGGGCATCGAGGAGTTTCTCGAGACCAAGTATCTGTGCATCGACCTCGGTGGCTAGACCGGGAGCCTGAGGATCGGCCCTACGCGCCTGGAAGTCGGAAGACAAACACCCCGCCGAGCATGCTCGGCGGGGTGTTTCTTTCCAGATACCAGAGAAAACGGCTGGGCGAAGGTCAGGCTAGGCGAAAAGCGGCGAAAGAGCGGAGTTTGCTTTAGCAAATGAGCATCTTGATGCCGCTTTTCAACGACGCATGGCCGAGCTCCAGCGTTTTCCTCTCCGCTCAGTGGCGGAAGTGGCGCATGCCGGTGAACACCATGGCGATGCCGGCCTCGTTGGCGGCGTCGATCACTTCCTGGTCGCGCATGGAGCCGCCGGGCTGGATCACCGCGGTGATGCCGGCCTTGGCGGCGGCGTCGATGCCGTCGCGGAACGGGAAGAAGGCATCGCTGGCCATCACCGAGCCGGGCACGGACAGGCCTTCGTCGGCGGCCTTGATGCCGGCGATCTTGGCCGAGTAGACGCGGCTCATCTGGCCGGCGCCCACGCCGATGGTCTGGCCGTCCTTGACGTAGACGATGGCGTTGGACTTGACGTACTTGCCGACCTTCCAGGCGAAGGCCAGGTCACGCATTTCCTGCTCGCTGGGGACGCGCTCGGTGACCACGGTCAGCTCGTCGCGGCCGACCATGCCCAGGTCGCGGTCCTGGACCAGCAGGCCGCCGGTGACGCGCTTGAGGTCGTGGGCGTGCTCGCGCTCGCCGGGCCAGTGCGCGGAGATGTCGAGCAGGCGCACGTTCTTCTTCTCGGCGACGATCTCGCGGGCCGCGTCCTCGACCCCGGGGGCGATGATCACCTCGACGAACTGGCGGTCGATGATGGCGCGGGCGGTCTCGGTGTCCAGCGGGGTGTTGAAGGCGATGATGCCGCCGAAGGCACTGGTCGGGTCGGTGGCGAAGGCCTTGTCGTAGGCCTCGAGCTGGCTGGCGCCGACGGCCACGCCGCACGGGTTGGCGTGCTTGACGATCACGCAGGCGGTCTCGGCGAAGCTCTTCACGCACTCCAGCGCGGAGTCGGTGTCGGCCACGTTGTTGAACGACAGCGGCTTGCCCTGCAGGGTCTCGGCGGTGGAGACGCTGGGCTCCTGGCAGCCGGCCTCGACGTAGAAGGCCGCGGACTGGTGCGGGTTCTCGCCGTAGCGCATGGACTGCTTCTTGTGGAACTGCAGGTTGTAGGTGCGCGGGAAGCCGTCCTCGCCGCCCTCGACGCGCTGGCCGAGGTAATCGGCGATGGCGGCGTCGTAGCCGGCGGTGTGTTCGAAGGCCTTGACCGCCAGGTCGAAGCGGGTGGCCTGCTGCATGCCGCCCTGGGCGACTTCCTCGAGCACGCGGCCGTAGTCGCCGGCGTCGACCACGATAGTGGTGTAGGCGTGGTTCTTGGCGCAGGAGCGGACCATGGTCGGGCCGCCGATGTCGATGTTCTCGATGGCGTCCTCGAGGCTGCAGTCCGGACGCGCCACGGTGGCCGAGAACGGATACAGGTTGACCACCACCATGTCGATCGGTGCGATGTCGTGCTCGGCCATCACCGCGTCGTCCTGGCCGCGACGGCCGAGGATGCCGCCGTGGATCTTCGGATGCAGGGTCTTGACGCGGCCGTCCATGATCTCGGGGAAACCGGTGTGCTCGGAGACCTCGGTGACCGGAATGCCGTTCTCCTGCAGCAGGCGGAAGGTGCCACCGGTGGAGAGCAGCTCGACGCCCTGGTCGCTGAGGCCGCGGGCGAAGTCGACGATGCCGGTCTTGTCGGACACGCTGATCAGGGCGCGACGGACCGGAGTGGAAGAGGCTTGGGACATGAAGGTCACTCTGTTGGGCGTTGAGGGAACATCGAAACGCAAGCGAGGGCGCTCGATGGCGCCCTCGCGGGAATTCAGATCAGCCCGTAGTGCTTGAGCTTCTTGCGCAGGGTGCCGCGGTTGAGGCCGAGCATCTCGGCGGCGCGGGTCTGGTTGCCCTGGGCGTTCTCGAGCACCGAGGCCAGCAGCGGCGCCTCGACCTCGGCCATCACCATGGCGTGAAGGTCGGTGACGTCGCCGCCGTCGAGGTGGTCGAAGTAGCGTCGCATGGCGGCGTCGACGGCCTCGCGCAGGGGCATGTCGCCGTGGGGGCTCAGCGCGCTGCCGTCGGCCTCGTCGAGGCGCCGGGAGGCTCGGGCGTCCAGCTCGGTCAGCGCGGAATTCTGGTCAAGGGCTTGGCTGCTGGTCATGCGGCACAGGTTCCATCCGGCGTCATGGCCCGGGCGACACGGTGCGGCGCCGTGGCGGGGTCATGACGAAAGAGTTCGTCGATGAAGCGGCACTGGTCAGCGGGGCTGTCCAGGCCATTGAAGGTGGCGCGCAGGGCACGTCGTCCGTCGTCGTCGAGGCGTGCATCGCCGGCCAGGTACCAGCCGAGATGCTTGCGGGCGATGCGCACCCCCATGTGCTCGCCATAGAAGTCGTGCAGGGCCACCAGGTGGCCGTGGAGCACCGCCGAGCGTTCGGCGTCGTCGGGCGCCGCGAGGCGCTGGCCGTGTCGCAGGTAGTGATCGATCTCGCGGAAGATCCAAGGGTTGCCCTGGGCGCCGCGGCCGATCATCACCGCATCCGCCCCAGTATAGTCGAGGACGTGGCGGGCCTTCTCGGGCGAGTCGACATCGCCGTTGGCGAAGATCGGCAGCTTCACCGCGGCCTTGATGGCGGCGATGGTGTCGTACTCGGCCTCGCCGCCGTAGCGCTGCTGGCGGTGACGGCCGTGCACGGCCAGCGCCTGGATGCCGGCGTTCTCGGCCAGCTTCGCCACCCGCACGCCGTTGTTGCTGTCGGCGCACCAGCCGGTGCGGATCTTCAGCGTCACCGGCACGTCCACCGCGGCGACCACCGATTCGAGGATCTCGGCCACCAGCGCCTCGTCCCGCAGCAGCGCCGAGCCGGCGGCCTTGTTGCAGACCTTCTTGGCCGGACAGCCCATGTTGATGTCGATGATCTCGGCGCCCATCTCGGCGTTGAGCCGTGCCGCCTCGGCGAGCATCTCGGCGTCGCCGCCGGCGATCTGCACGGCGCGAGGGCCGGGCTCGCCGCGATGGTCCATGCGCAGTCGCGACTTGCGGGTGTGCCACAGATTCGGGTCCGAGGTCACCATCTCGCCCACCACCAGGCCCGCGCCCAGCCGCCGGCAGAGCGCGCGGAAGGGGCGGTCGGTGACGCCGGCCATGGGGGCCAGGATCACCCGGTTCGGCAACGCATGAGAGCCGATGCGCGGCAGGGGACGTGAGTCGGGCATGGTCGAGATCGATGGTTCGAAGGGGGGACATATCATACGCCCCCCGATGGCCTGGGTGAAGGATCGGTGTGCGGCAGAGCGTCGCCCGCCGCCGGGCCCATCCGGTCAGCCGTCGGCGGCGCGGCGTCCGGTGAGGCGCACCCAGCCCTCGCGCACTTCGGGCTCGTCCATGATCAGGCCGCGCGCCTCGTAGGCCTCGCGCACCTCGTCGGCCTGGGCCTCGAGGATGCCGGACAGCGCCAGGCGGCCGCCCGGCGCCACGCGCCCGGCGATCTCGCCGGACAGCTCGACCAGCGGGCCGGCCAGGATGTTGGCGATCACCACCGGGAAGCGCGCCGCGGCGTCGAGCTGCTCCGGGTAGTGGAGCGCGAAGTCGTCTTCCTCGACGCCGTTGCGCTCGGCGTTGTCGCGGCTGGCGGCGAGCGCCTGGGGATCGATGTCGGTGCCCCGGGCCGAGTTCGCGCCGAGCTTGAGCGCGGCGATGGCGAGAATGCCGGAACCGCAGCCCACGTCCAGCACCTCTCGGCCGTCGAGCTCGCCGGCCACGGCCAGGCCGTCGAGCCACGAAAGGCACAGCGCCGTGGTGGGGTGGGTGCCGGTGCCGAAGGCCAGGCCGGGATCGAGATGCAGGTTGACCGCCTGGGGGTCCGGCGCCTCGTGCCAGCTCGGCACGATCCACAGCTTCTGGCCCATCTGTAGGGGCTCGAAGTCGTCCATCCAGGCGCGCTCCCAGTCGCGATCGTCGAGCAGCTCGTGCTCGATCTCGGGGCAGGGCTCGTCGGGCATGGCCTCGGACCAGGCGCCGGCCAGGCGTTCGAGCATCGCGGGCAGGCCCTCGAGATCGTCGTAGAGGCCGGTCAGCACCGTCTCGTCCCACAGCGGTGTGGTGCCGCGCTCGGGTTCGAACAGCGGGTCGTCCTGGGCGTCCTGGAGGGTGATGGCGGTGGCGCCTTCGTCCAGCAGCAGTTCCTCGAGCAGGTCGGCCTGCTCGGGGGCGATGCGGGCCTTGAGTTGCAGCCAGGGCATGGGAACTCCCGGGAATCGCGTGAGGAAACGACGGCGGGGCGGCCAAGCCGCCCCGCTGCCGGAGGAGTGTCGACCGGGCTCAGAGGCCCAGCTTCTTCTCCAGGTAGTGGATGTTGACGCCGCCCTGCTGGAAATAGCCGTCGCGGACCAGATCCTTGTGCAGGTCGGTGTTGGTCTTGATGCCTTCGACCAGCAGCTCGTCCAGGGCGTTGCGCATGCGGGTCAGCGCCGTCTCGCGGTCGACGCCCCAGGTGATCAGTTTGCCGATCAGGGAGTCGTAGTGCGGCGGCACCGAGTAGCCGGTGTAGACGTGGGAGTCCATGCGCACCCCGATGCCACCCGGCGGGTGGTAGAGGGTGACCTTGCCCGGGGAGGGCATGAAGGTCCGGGCGTCTTCGGCGTTGATGCGGCACTCGAAGGCGTGACCGCTGAGCTCGATCTCGTCCTGGCTCACGGACAGCGGCAGGCCGGAGGCGATGCGTAGCTGTTCGCGGACGATGTCGACGCCGGTGACCATCTCGGTGACCGGGTGCTCGACCTGCACGCGGGTGTTCATCTCGATGAAGAAGAACTGGCCGTTCTCGTACAGGAACTCGAAGGTGCCGGCGCCGCGGTAGCCGATCTCGATGCAGGCGTCGGTACAGGCCTTGAGCACCTGGGCACGGGCGTCCGGGTCGAGGCCCGGGGCCGGGGCTTCCTCGAGCACCTTCTGGTGACGGCGCTGCAGCGAGCAGTCGCGGTCATAGAGGTGGATGGCGTTGCCCTGGCCGTCGGCCAGCACCTGGACCTCGACGTGGCGCGGGTTCTCGAGGAACTTCTCCATGTAGACGGTGCCGTCGCCGAAGGCCGAGTGGGCCTCGGTGCGGGTCACGGTCACCGCGGAGAGCAGGTGGCCCTCGGTGTGCACCACGCGCATGCCGCGTCCACCGCCGCCGGCGGCCGCCTTGATGATCACCGGGTAGCCGATGCGCCGCGCGGTGGCGAGGATCTCGCCCTCGTCGTCGCCCAGCGGGCCGTTGGAACCCGGCACGGTCGGCACGCCGGCCTTCTTCATGGCCTCGATGGCGCTGACCTTGTCGCCCATCAGGCGAATGGTCTCGGCGCGGGGGCCGATGAAGGTGAAGCCGGAGCGTTCCACCTGCTCGGCGAAGTCGGCGTTCTCGGAGAGGAAGCCGTAGCCGGGGTGGATGGCGCTCGAGTCGGTGACCTCGGCGGCGCTGATCAGCGCCGGGATGTTGAGGTAGGACTGCGCGGAGGAGGCCGGGCCGATGCACACGGCCTCGTCGGCCAGGCGCACGTGCATCAGGTCGCGGTCGGCCTTGGAGTGCACCGCGACCGTGCGGATGCCGAGCTCCTTGCAGGCGCGCAGGATTCGCAGAGCGATCTCGCCGCGATTGGCGATGAGAACCTTGTCCAGCATGATGGGGTCCGCCAATGTGGGTGAAGGGATCAGGAGATGACGACCATCGGCTGCTCGAATTCGACCGGCTCGCCGTCGTCGACCAGGAAGGCCTCGATGACGCCGTCACGATCGGCCTCGATCTGGTTCATCATCTTCATCGCCTCGACGATGCAGATGGTTTCACCCTTCTTCACGCTCTGGCCGACTTCGGCGAAGGGCTTGGCGCCCGGGGCCGGGGCGCGGTAGAAGGTGCCGACCATCGGTGACAGCACTTCCTGGCCCTGGTAGGCCGGCGCCTGCTCGGCGGCGGGCTCGGCGGCAGCGGCCGGTGCCTGCGGGGCCGGAGCGGCGGGCTGGGCCGGTGCGGCCGGCCAGGCGGGAGCGGCCGGCTGCGGGTAGGCGGTGCCGTTGGGGTGACGGCTGATGCGCACAGACTCTTCGCCTTCCTGGATCTCGATCTCGCTGATGTTCGACTCTTCCAGCAGCTCGATCAGCTTCTTGACCTTGCGAATATCCATATGACGTCGTCTCGATGGTGAGTTCGGGGGTAGCGGCCGGCGCAGTCAACCACGGCTAACTTGCTATAGATCGCGGCAAGATGGCGTCTCTTGTCGCCTCTATCGGCCTCGAAAAGCGGTGTGGGCGGAGTTTGCCGAAATTCATGGGCGATGTCCAGCGACCCGAACGGCGTTCGCCAATGAACCCTAGCCCGGGCGGCTGCCGGCGTCGAGTGAGGCGCTGACGCCCTCCAGGTGGCGGGCCAGCCGATCGGCGTCGACCTCGCCCTGGATGCGCGCCTGGCGCAGTTCGCGACCGTCGTCGAAGAATAGCAGGCTCGGTGGGCCGAACAGTTCGAAGCGTTCCAGCAGCGCCCGGCTGTCGGCGTCGGTATCGGTCACGTCGACCTCGATGCGGTGGAAGCTCGCGAGCGCCTCGGCCACCGGCGGGGCGGGGTAGACCTCGCGCTTCATGACCTTGCACGAGATGCACCAGTCCGCGGTGACGTCGACGAACACCGGCCGGTCCGCCGTGGCGAGAGCGGCGTCCAGTTCGTCGAGGCGGGTGACCACGGTCGCCGGCTCGGGGGCGCCGACACCGTCAGTAGCGGCAGCCTCGCGCTGGGCCAGCGGGCGCAGCGGGTCCTCGGCGCCGCTGGAGGCGCCGATCACCAGGGTCACGCCCCATGTCAGCAGCAGGAGGCCCAGCGCCTGGCGGGCCCGGGCCCAGCCCGGCGGCGTGTTCAGGCTCAAGGCGCCGAGGGCCAGCGCCGCGCCGATGGCCAGGGCGGCCCATAGCAACAGCGCCACGGGGCCCGGCACCAGGTGCTCGATCAGCCATACGGCGACGCCCAGCAGCAGGATGCCGAAGGCGGCCTTGATGCCGGTCATCCAGGCGCCGGTGCGCGGCAGCAGGGCCGGGCCGAAGGTGCCGACCAGCAGCAGCGGCACACCCATGCCGAGCGCCAGGGCCAGCAGGGCGGCGCCGCCCATCGCGGCATCGCCGGTCGAGGAGATGAACACCAGGGCGCCGGCCAGCGGCGCCGAGACGCAGGGTGAGACCACCAGTACCGAGAGTGCGCCGGCCAGCGCCAGGCCGGCCGGGCCGCTCCGCTGGGCACGGGTCTGCCAGGCCTCGATGCGCCCGGACAGCCGCGGCGACAGGCGCAGGTCGAAGGCGCCGAACATGGCCAGGGCGAACAGCGTGAACAGCGCCGCGAAACCGATCAGTACCGGGGGCGACTGGAGCCTGGCCTGAAGATTCAGCCCGGCGCCGAAGCTGCCCATCAGCACGCCCGCGACGGCGTAGGTCAGCGCCATGCCGGCCACGTAGGACAGCGACAGCGCGAAGGCGCGGTAACGGCTGGGCTGCTGGCCGACGATGATCGAGGACAGGATCGGGATCATCGGCAGCACGCAGGGGGTGAAGGTCAGGCCCAGGCCGGCGAGGAAGAACAGGCCCAACACCAGCGGCAGGCTGGCTTCCGCGAGCAGGGCGCTGAAGCGGCCATCCTCGCTGATCGGGGCCGTGGGCGCGCCGCCGGTCGTGCCGGCAGCGTCCCGGCTGTTGCCGCCCGGTGGCGTCGGATCGACGTCGGCGAAGGCGGCGGGGGCTTGCCCCTCGGGCGCCTGCAGCGAAACGCTCTCGGGCGGATAGCAGAGGCCGGCATCGGCACAGCCCTGGAAGCCGAACGTCAGGTCGAGCGGGCCCTCGGCGTTGCCGCCGGCGCGCTCGATGGGCACCGTGAAGGTGACCCGATCGTAAAAGACGCGCACGTCGCCGAGGAATTCATCGGTCTTGGCCGTGCCGGCCGGCAGGCGAGGCTCGCCGAGGCTGACGCCCGGGGTTGCGCTGTCGACACTGAATCGATGGCGATAGAGATAGTAGCCGTCGGCGTTCTCGACGCCGATCGTCAGCGTCTCGCCGTCGTGCCAGGCGCTGGGCTGGAAGGCCTCCTCGACGGGCAGGAAGTCGCCGTCGCTGCCGCCGTCGTCGTCGAACCACTGTGCCTGGGCGATGAGCGGGATCCATAACAGCAGAAGCAGGCTTATCAAGCGGCGGGCGTGCGGCACGGGGTGGTCCTTGAGCGTGAGTGAGCGTCATCGATGGCGCCGCCGCGAAGACGGCGGCGGGTTTGTGACCCGTGGTGGGGCATGGGGTTCCACGGCGTCGGCCGCTATGCTCTGATGCGGGAAGCAGCGGTGCCGGTTCGGCATCGGCGTTAGCATATCGTAGCGGCTGGGTAGCTGTGGATGCGCCTTGCCGTCGCAGCTCGGCGGATTCCGAGCCCACATCGTCAGGGAAATCCTATCATGGCATCGAAGCGACGGGCGGCCGAACGGCGTCGCCGCAGTAAAGAGACGCTGGAGCGTCCGCAATACGGTTGGATCTGGAAGCCGCTGCTGGTGGTGCTGGTGATCGCGCTGGTCGTGACGCTGGGGTTGGGCGTCTGGTGGAGCCGCACGCCGGCGTTGGAGCCGGTGTCGGATGACGCCGTCGCCGCCTCCGACACGGCGCCGGGCATGGCCGTCGTGGGTGGCCTGTCGGGCCTGGTGGGGACGCTGCTCGACAAGCCGGGCGGCTATCTGCGCAACGACCTGGCCCCGCCTGGGGTATGGCTCGACAACATGCCCGCCTGGGAGCTCGGTGTGCTCGGCCAGGCGCGCTGGATGAGCCAGTCGCTGCCGACCATCGCCGGCAGCGACGCCGCGGCGCTGGATGCCGCGCGCACGGCGCTGGAGGGCGATGCCGACGACTGGTTCTATCCCTCCACCGAGCGTCGACTCGAGCAGGCCCGCGCCGCCCTCGACGGCTATCGCCAGACGCTTGGCGGCGGTCAGGCCGCCTTCGCTGCCGATGGCCAGGGGATTGCGGCCTGGTTGAACGGCGTGTCCCGGGGGCTCGACGACATGGGACGTCGCCTCTCGGCCAGCGTCGGCAGTCCCGAAGCCCTGGCCGGGCTGGACCTCGACACCGAGGGGCTGCCCACGGAGACGCCGTGGTACCGGCTCGACAACGTCTTCTTCGAGGCCCGCGGCCAGGCCTGGGCCCTTCATCGTCTGCTCGTGGCGATGCACCGCGACCAGGCCGAGCGAATCGAGGCCGCCGGGCTGACGATGCGCTGGGAGGCCCTGCTGGCCGAACTCGAGCTGAGCCAGCGACGGCTGTGGAGCCCGGTGATCCTCAACGGCTCGGGTTTCGGGCTGTTCGCCAATCATTCGCTGGTGATGGCGCATCATGTGCTGCGTGCCCGGGACCTGAGCCGCGAGCTCGCCGAGGGGGTGGCGACGCAGTTTGATGCCCTCGAGGTGCCGGCGGCCGATGACGACGCTCGGCAGGAGAGCGGCGCGGAGACCGTCGCCGAAGAGAACGAGACGGCGCGGGAGGTGGCTGCCGAGCCGGAGGCGAGCGAAGGCGGGGTCAAGGCGCCTCGGGACGCGGCGAACGGTGATGGTGACGTGACGGCGGAAGAGGTCGGTGGGGAAGAGGCCGTCGCGGAATAGGGCGTCGATAAAGAGAGCGTCGAGGAAGTGGGTGTCGAGACGGAGGAAAATGACGCCGTCGGTAAGGCCCTGTCCATGCCGGAGGCTGACGAGGCGCGTTGAGTCCGTCGCCATGCCGGAATGACGAAGGGGCCGCCCATCGGGCGGCCCCTTCCTGTCCGGGCATGATCGCGGGCGATCAGGCCTTGTCGTGAGCCGCGGCGGCCTTCTCGATAGCCTTGCGGGCGGCCTCGACGCCTTCCCATGATTCCACCTTGACCCACTTGCCCTTCTCGAGATCCTTGTAGTTCTCGAAGAAGTGGGCGATCTGCTGGCGCAGCAGTTCCGGCAGGTCGGTCACTTCCTGGACGTCGTCGTACAGGCTGGACAGCTTTTCGTGCGGCACGCAGACCAGCTTGGCGTCTTCGCCGGCTTCGTCGGTCATGTTCAGGATGCCGACCGGGCGCGCGCGGATGACGCTGCCGGGCTGGACCGGATACGGCGTCACGACCAGGGCGTCCAGCGGGTCGCCGTCGTCGGCCAGGGTGTGCGGGATGAAGCCGTAGTTGGCCGGGTAGAACATCGGGGTGGCCATGAAGCGGTCGACCAGCAGGGCGCCCATGTCCTTGTCGATCTCGTACTTGACCGGGGCATGGTTGGCCGGGATCTCGATGGCGACGTAGAGGTCGTTGGGCAGGTCCTTGCCGGCGGGGATGTTGTCGAAGTTCATGAGGGCGTCCTTCTATGGCTTATGGCCCTGGGCTTGTGGCCCTGGCGGGTGGCCGTCGGGTGAAATCCGGCGAATTATACGAGGCCGCTCCGGCGATTACCAACCCGACCTAGGTCGTCCGAGCGGGGATGTGGTCGTCGTGGCCCCGGTAGGCGGGTCGACGACGGGGGGGAGAGCCAGGCCCCCGGGCAGGCGTGTATCATGAGCGCCCATGGAGGGGGGCCTTGCGGTCTCGAAGTCGCTGACACACAAGGAGATCGTCGTGGCATCCGCGCAACTGTCATTGAGTTTCGGCCAGGCCTTCGTGGTGCCGGATCGCGGCCGGCATCGCAGTTCGATGTCGGTCTGCGTGCCCGACGAGACGGCGCTGCTGACGAGCAAGGGCGCCAGTGCGCTGATCACCGATTCCACCTCGCGCAACCCGCTGGCCAAGCAGGCGGGCGACCTCAGCGTGCAGGGGTTTCTGGCCGACTTCTACTCGACGCCCGAGCACTGGGGGGCCAAGGTGTCGGCGCACCGGGTGCTGCACGCCCTCAACGGCTGGTGCTACGGGCAGAGTCGTCAGGTCCGCGATGGTGGCTACGTGAGCTCGGTGTCGGCGATGGTCTATCAGGGCCAGACGGCGCATCTCTTTCATATGGGCGATACGCTGGTGTTCCGCCTGCGCGGAGCCGAGTTCGAGCAGCTCAGTCGCGATCACGTCACCGACCTTGGCGGCTACCGCTATCCCTCCCGGGCGCTGGGCATGGATGTCAGCCTCGATATCGACTACGTGGAGATGCCGCTCAAGCAGGGGGACATCTTCCTGTTCACCACCCAGGCGGTGCAGGGCACCCTGATGCCGTCGGACTACGTGCGACTGATCCGCGAGGACGCCAGCGACCTGCACGCGGCCTGCGAGCGCTTGGCCGAGACCGCCAGCGAACGGGCCCGGGAGCGCGGTTACGGCGGCGATCCGTTCTGCTTCCAGCTGGTGCGCATCGATGCGCTGCCCGAGGCTCAGGAGGATCGGTCGGACCGTTCCTACGGCGAGCTGCCGATCCCGCCGGAGCTGGCGGTGGGCGAACGGCTGGACGGGCTCGAGGTGCTGGAGGTGCTGTCGCGCACCGCCCAGTCGCGGGTCTACCGGGTGTGTGACACGCACACCGAGCGCGAGATGGTGATGAAGGCGCCGAGCCCGGAGCTCTCCAGTCGCAACGCCTACCTGGAGCACTTCCTGCTTCAGCAGTGGATCGTCGAGCGGGTGCGCTCGCCCTTCGTGGTGCGGGTGATGACGCCCTCGCGGCCGCGCCGTTACCTCTACTACCTGATGGCCTACGTGGAAGGCATGACGCTGGAAGAGTGGGCGCGGCGTCATCCCCGCGCCAGCCTCGGGCAGCGGCTCGATATCGCGACTCAGCTCGGCAAGGCGGTCCAGGCGCTGCACCGGCGCGACCTGCTGCATCAGCAGATCCATCCCGAGAACGTGCTGATCGATCGCCATGGCCAGGTGGTGCTGGCCGACTTCAGCGCCTGTCACCTGCGCGATGTGGACGGTCATCGGCGCTCGAGGGGGCTGCTGCGCCAGGTGGGGCTGACCGAGCACAGCGCGCCGGAGTACGCCATGGATGACGAGGTCGGCCGACGCAGCGACCAGTATTCGCTGGCCTCCACCGTCTACTGGCTGCTGACCGGCGCCTTGCCCTACGAGCTGCCGGTGAAGGACCTGCTGCGCCATACCGATCTGGAACGGATGCACTATCGCAGTGCCCAGGCGCTCAATCCCGAAGTGCCGGCGGCGCTCGACGCGGCCCTCAAGCGTGCCCTGATGCCTCAGCGGGCCCTGCGGTTCCGTCGCCTGTCGGAGTTCCTGCATGCCCTCAAGACGCCGAAGCCGGCGTCGGACGGGGGGCCGCCGAAGCGGGGTGGGGCGACGTGGTTCTGGCAGGTCGTGGCGGCCGCGCTGCTGGTGTTGCTGGTGCTGAGCTGGCTGTTGAGATAGGCATCCATTGGGGTCAGACCCTTAAGCGCCCCTGGTGCTGAGCTGGTTCCTGAGATAGGAATCGACGTGGGGTAGCCCCTTTGGCGCCGAGCTACAAGAAAACCCCGAAGGTTTTGCCTTCGGGGTTTCTGTTTCTCCAGGCGATTTCAGGCTGTTGACCTGCAGCCTGCCGCTCAGATGCTGAATGCCGGCAGCTTGCGTTCGACGCGATGCTTGGCCAGATGCGCGATCTTGGGCAGGCCGTTCTCGAACGGGGGGAAGTCCTCGCCCTGGATCAGCGGCGACAGGTAGCGGCGGCATTCCTCGGTGATGCCGAAGCCGTCCTCGCGGATGAAGTCGCGGGGCATGAACTTCTCGCGGTTGGCCACCTCGGCCAACGGCGCGGCCTCCACGGTCCAGGTGTAGGGGGCATCGCCGGTGCGCTTGATGGCCGGCATCTTGGCGTTGTCGCCGGCCAGCGCCAGCTCGACGGCTTTCTCGCCCACGGCGTAGGCCTGGTCCACGTCGGTCTTGGAGGCCAGGTGGCGGGCGGCGCGCTGAAGGTAGTCGGCCACGGCCCAGTGGTACTTGTAGCCCAGGTCCTGCTTTACCATGCCGGCGAGCGTCGGGGCCACGCCGCCCAGCTGGCGGTGGCCGAAGGCGTCGGTATTGCCGGAGTCGGCCAGGAAGGTGCCATCCTCGTAGCGGGCGCCCTCGGAGACCACGATCACGCAGTAGCCGTAGTCCTTGACGGACTGCTCGACCCGGGCCATCACCGCGGCACGGTCGAAGGCCACCTCGGGGAAGATCACCAGGTGCGGTGCGTCGCCTTCCTTGTCGCCGGCCAGGGCGCCGGCGGCGGCGATCCAGCCGGCATGGCGGCCCATCACCTCGAGCACGAACACCTTGGTGGAGGTGGCGCACATGGAGGCGATGTCGAGCGATGCCTCGAGGGTGGAGGTGGCGATGTACTTGGCCACGCTGCCGAAGCCCGGCGAGTTGTCGGTGATCGGCAGGTCGTTGTCCACGGTCTTCGGCACGTGGATGGCGGTCAACGGGTAGCCCATCTTCTCGGACAGCTGGGAGACCTTGAGGCAGGTGTCGGCGCTGTCGCCGCCGCCGTTGTAGAAGAAGTAGCGGATGTCGTGGGCCTTGAAGACCTCGATCAGGCGCTCGTACTGGGCGCGGTGGGTCTCGATGTCCTTGAGCTTGTAGCGACAGGAGCCGAATGCGCCGGCCGGGGTGTGGCGCAGGGCGGCGATCGCTTCGTCACTCTCCTCGCTGACGTCGATCAGGTCCTCGGTGAGGGCGCCGATGATGCCGTTGTGGCCGGCGTAGACCTTGCCGATCTGGTCGGAGTGGCGGCGGCAGGCCTCGATCACGCCGCAGGCACTGGCGTTGATCACGGCGGTGACGCCGCCGGACTGGGCGTAGAAGGCGTTGTGCTGGGCCATGGAGCTATCCTGTTGCTGGTCGCGTCAAGGGAAGGGCAGCCGTGGCGCGGCGAGCGCTTCCCGGCTTCGTCCCGAAAAGCCGCGATTCTAGCCCATCGCCCCCATGGCTGCATCCTGTCGGCGACACGCGACGTGCGACGCCTGACACGCGGCGCCGTGCGCTGGAGAGGTCGCAGGCGCCATGCTAGGCTGCCGCTTTTCGCCGGCCCGCCGGCACACCGACGTTCGGTAGCGGAGTTTGCATGCACCTTCATATTCTCGGCATCTGCGGCACCTTCATGGGCAGCCTGGCCCTGCTGGCTCGTGAGGCCGGCCATCGGGTCAGTGGGTCGGACGCCGGCGTCTATCCGCCCATGAGCACTCAGCTCGAGCAGGCGGGCATCGTGCTGACCGAGGGTTTCGCCGCCGAGAACCTCGAGCCGGCGCCGGACCTGGTAGTGATCGGCAACGCCCTCTCGCGGGGCAATCCCGAGGTGGAAGCGGTGCTCGACCGCGGCCTGCCCTATGTCTCCGGCCCCCAGTGGCTGGCCGAGCACGTGCTGCCCGGGCGGCGGGTGATCGCCGTGGCCGGCACCCACGGCAAGACCACCACCGCCAGTCTGACCGCCTGGCTGCTGGAGGCCGCGGGCCTGGCGCCGGGGTTCTTGATCGGCGGCGTGCCGCGCAACTTCGGCGTTTCGGCGCGGCTGGGTGGCGCCGATGCGCCCTTCGTGGTCGAGGCCGACGAATACGACACGGCCTTCTTCGACAAGCGCTCCAAGTTCGTGCACTACCGCCCCGAGATCGCGGTGCTGGGCAACCTGGAGTTCGACCACGCCGACATCTTTCCCGATCTGGCCGCCATCGAGCGCCAGTTCCACCACCTGGTGCGCACCGTGCCGGGCAAGGGGCGGCTGCTGGTGGCCGACGGCGAGCCGGCGCTTGAGCGCGTGCTCGAACAGGGTCGCTGGACGCCGGTGGAGCGCTTCGGCACCGCACCGGACAGCGCCTGGCATCTGGCCCTCGAGCGCGACGATGCCAGCCGTTTCCGGGTCGTGCATCGTCGCGACGACGGCGGCGAGGAAGTCGCGCTGGTCGACTGGTCGCTGAGCGGCGCCTACAACGCCCGCAACGCCGTGGCGGCGCTGGCCGCCGCCCACGCCTGCGGCGTCTCGCTGGCCGATGGTGCCGAGGCGCTGGCCCGCTTCGCCACCCCGCGGCGGCGGCAGGAGCTGCGCGGGGAGGTGGCCGGCATCCAGGTCATCGACGACTTCGCCCACCATCCCACCGCCATCGCCGCCACCCTCGGCGGGCTGCGGGCCTCCGCCCGGCAAGGGCGACTGCTGGCGGTGATCGAGCCGCGCTCCAACACCATGCGTCTCGGCACCCTGCGCGAGCGCCTGGCCGGCAGCGTGGCCGATGCCGACGCCGCCTACTGGTACCAGCCGGCGGGACTCGACTGGACCCTGGCGCCGGTGGTCGAGGCCAGCGGCCGGCCCGGCGGCGTGTTCGATGATCTGGACGGCCTGGTGGCGGCGCTGGTGGCCGAGGCGCGCCCGGGCGACCGACTGGTGGTGATGTCCAACGGCGGCTTCGGCGGTATCCATGAGAAGCTGCTGGCGGCGCTGGAGGTGGCCCATGGCGGCTGAGCACGGCAGCGAGCGCTTCGGCGCCCCGGTCACCGTGGCGCTGACCGGCGCCTCCGGCGCCCAATACGGGCTGCGCCTGATCGAGGCGCTGGTGGCGGCCGAGCGCGAGGTCTGGGTGATGATCTCCAAGGCCGCGCACCTGGTCATCGCCACCGAGACCGACAGCGACCTGCCGGCGCGCCCCGAGCGGCTGGCCGAGGCGCTCACCGAGCGCACGGGCGCCGCACCGGGGCAGATCCGCTGTTTCGGCCGCGAGGACTGGATGGCGCCGGTGGCCAGCGGCTCCGGCGCCAGCTCGGCGATGGTGATCTGTCCCTGTTCCACGGGCACGCTCTCGGCGGTGGCCTGCGGGGCCAGCAACAACCTGATCGAGCGCGCCGCCGACGTGGCGCTGAAGGAACGCCGTCAGCTGATCCTGGTGCCGCGTGAGACGCCGCTGTCGGCGATCCACCTCGAGCACATGCTGAACCTGACGCGCCTGGGGGCGGTGGTGATGCCGGCGGCGCCGGGCTTCTACCATCGGCCGGCCTCGGCCGAGGACCTGGTCGACTTCATCGTCGCGCGCATTCTCAATCAGCTCGGCATCGCGCATCGTCTGATGCCTCGCTGGGGCGAGTAGACCGGCCCGGGCCAGGGAGCGCCCGGACATGCCGCCGTCATGTCGGCCCGCCATGCTGAGCGGGTCGCAAGTTCAAGGAGGATCTTGTCATGATCTCGCTGTCTGTGCTGTCGGTGTTCGTGCCGACCTTCCTGCTGGTGTCGCTGACGCCGGGCATGTGCATGACCCTGGCCATGGTGCTGGGCATGACCCAGGGTGTGCGACGCACCCTGTGGATGATGATCGGCGAACTCGTCGGCGTGGGACTGGTCGCCGTGGCGGCCGGCGCCGGCGTGGCCACGCTGATGCTGAGCCAGCCGGCGCTGTTTGCGGTGTTCAAGTGGCTGGGCGGGGCCTATCTGGCCTATCTCGGCGTGATGATGTGGCGCTCCCGCGGTCGCATGGCGATTCCCGACAACCTCGAAAGCCAGGGCTGCGCCGGACGCCGGGAACTGGCCATGCAGGGCTTCGTCACCGCGGTGGCCAATCCCAAGGGCTGGGCCTTCTTCGTGGCCCTGCTGCCGCCGTTTCTCGACGCCTCGCGGCCGCTCGCCGCACAGCTGGGCGCGCTGGTGTCCATCATCCTGACCATCGAGTTCGTTGCCCTGCTGGCCTACGCCACCGGCGGCCAGACCCTGCGCCATCTGCTGGGCCAGGCCGACAAGGTGCGGCTGCTCAACCGCCTGGCCGGTACGCTGATGATCGGCGTCGGGGTCTGGTTGATCCTGGGCTAGCGTCGAGTGACAAGCGCCGAGCTAACAGAAAACCCCGAAGGTGCCAGCCTTCGGGGTTTTCTCATGCGTCGGACGGTTCACGCTATTGAGTTGCCGCTTGCGCCCTAAGCGGGCCCCAGCCAGGCGATGCGCGCGGCGACCAGCGCCAGCGACGCCGTGCCGAGCATCAGCCACGGGCAGGGCCGCAGGGTGCGGTGCGGCCGGCATTGCCAGGCGAGCTGTACCAGCGCGCAGACCACCAGCCCCATCAGGGCGCCGCCGATCAGGTCGCTCAGCCAGTGGACGCCCAGCACCAGCCGCGACAGCGCCATGGGCACGATGAGGGCGATGGCGCCCCAGTAGGCCCAGAAGCGGCGGGGCAGCGGCAGCTCCCGGGCGATGAAGGCCGCGGCCAGGCCGAACAGCACCACGGCAGTGGAAGTGTGGGCGCTGGGGTAGGAGAAGGAATCCGTCAGGTGCAGCGGCGTGTGCGGGCGGGCGCGGCCGATCAACGCCTTGCCGAGACCGTTGAGCGCGGCGATGCCGACCAGTCCGCCGACCAAGTGGCTCAGGATGTCGAGTCGCCCCCGGGCCAGCCACCACAGCGTCCAGGGCAGCATCAGGGCGATCACGCCATACAGGTCGCCGAGGCGCGCAAGGAGCTCGGCGAAGCCCGTCAGCCCGGGAATCGCCAGCTCGTTCAGCAGCGCATCGAGCCGCCGGTCCATGGGCAGCGGGCCGCCGTGCTGCAGCACCACCAGGGTCCAGGCCGACAGCGCGGTGAGTGAGGTCAGCAACAGCAGCCAGGTGCCGAGGGGCGCCTCGCGGCCTCGGCGGCGGGCCAGGGATCGCCACAGTCGGCGGCCATGGGGGTGGCGGCGCAGCAGGGCGGCCATGGCCCGATAGATCAGGCCGTCGTGGTGGGTCTGATGGCGCAGCCAGGAGAAGATCAGTGCCAGCACGACGACCAGGCCGCCGAGCCCCGCCAGCCAGGGGTGCAGGGCCTCGGGCACGCCCGGCAGGCGCTGCCAGGTGCGGCCGAGCAGATAGCCGGGCAGCACGTAGGCCGGCGCCCACAGGGCGGCCGAGCCGAGGTTGGCCAGGGTGAAGCGGCGCGGTGGCATGTGCAGCATGCCGGCGATCAGCGGAACCACCGGCCGCACCGGGCCGACGAAGCGGCCCAGGAAGACCGACAGCGCGCCATGGCGGTGAAAGAAGCGAGCGCCCTGGGCGAGCCATTCGGGGTAGCGGGACAGCGGCCACAGAGTAGTGACGCGCTCGCGTTGGGTGTAGCCCAGCCAGAAACTCAGGCCGTCGCCGATCACGGCGCCGACGAAGGCGGCAGACATCATCGCCGCGACCGATAGCTCCTGGTGGCCGGCCATGGAGGCGACGGCGGTGATCAGCACCACCCCGGGCACCAGCAGGCCCACGAGGGCCAGCGACTCCACCAGGGCGATGAGCGCGGTGAGCAGCAGCAGCATCGCTGGCGATGGCGTCAGCCGCTGAAGCAGGTCGACGAGGTCCAAGGTTCCCTCCTTGATCGATGGGGCGCTAGCCGGTGGCCAGGGCCTGGGTCATGGCCTGCAGGCGAGTCAGGAAGGAGGCTCGAGGTTCGCCTGGGCGTGGGGTTTCCATGCGCAGCCGCACTTCCAGCGGGCCGGTATCCATCAGCATCACCTGCTCCAGCGTCTGCTGCAGGCGCTGTTGGACCAGCAGCGCGCCGCTTTCCGTGGTGTCGGGCAGCACCAGCCAGAAGGCGGCTTCGTCCTCACGGCCCAGCGCGTCGAGTTCGCGACAGTCCTGGTGCACGCTGTAGCAGAACGTGGTCAGCATGGTGCGGCGCGTGGCGTCGCCGAACTGCTCGCGGGTCATGTCGAGCTGGGGCAGGTGGATCACCAGCACCGCCAGGGGGCGCTCGAGCAGGCGGGCACGTTCGAACTCGCCGATCAGGCGCTCGTGCAGCCGTGTGCGGGTCAGCGCCGTGCATTCCCGTTCCAGCGGGTCGGTGGCCTGCAGCAGCATGCGCTGGCGCAGGCGGTCCCACAGCGTCAGGGTGGCCACGGCGACCAGCGCCAGGTAGGTGGCGGCGAGGTCGGCGTCGGCCTTGCCGTTGCCGAGCAGCGCCAGCCAGATCGGCGTCAGGGCCAGGTTGAGGAAAATGGCGGGGCCCAGCGGCAGCAGCACCAGGGTGAGAATCGGCGGCAGGCCGATCCAGAGCGTCGGGTGCCCGCTCTGGTCAGGAAGCTCGACGGCGATCAGCAGGAAACCGCAGATCAGGGCCAGATAGGCGGAGGCGCGCGTCGGCGTTCTGCCGGTGGCGGCCAGCAGTGCGGCCAGGGCCATGACCGGGGCCAGCAGGGCGGGCAGCAGGATGCGTGCGTAGTGGCCCATCAGGTAGAACCACAGCGCCTGGCCGAGCAGCAGCAGGGTGGTGATGCCGAGCACCAGAAGGAACAGGCGCGGACGGGGTGTGCTCGTTTCAGTCATGATAGACGATCTCCCGGGCCTCGATGTGCCGGGCCTGGCGCTTCAGGGCGCGGCGTTCGCCCGACAGCGAGCCCAGCCGTGGCAGGGCGATGACCCGGACGCGAGCCGAGTCGTCGAGATCCGCCAGCAGGACCCGGCGCCGTTCGGCGGCCTGCTCGGCGTCGCGATGAATCAGCAGCAGCGCCAGGGTGCGTCGGTCCAGGCGGTAGCCGTTCTCGAACGGTCGGAGTCGCTGGCACAGTCGTTCGGCCAGCGGCCACAGCTGCCTTCGGCGGACGTGGAGCAGCACCAGTTCCACATGGCTGTCTTCCCGTCTGGCACGCTCTCGTTCGCGCTGCACGTCGTGGCGCAGGCACTGGCTCGGCCACAGGGGCAGTCCGGGAAGCAGTCGGGCGCGATGGCGGATCCTGCGCTGCAGGGCCTGAAGCTCCAGCGCGCGTGCCAGCCCCAGCAGCATCAGGCCGGCCAGCAGCAGGCCGGCCAGTGCCCATTGTTCCGTATCCAGCGAGGGGCGCAGGTGCCACCAGCTGGTGACGGCCAGCGCAGCGTTGAGCAGCAGCACCCAGCGAGGCTGAGGCACCATCAGCAGGATGGCCCAGGCCCACAGCCAGGTCAGGTGGCGGTCCGGCGTGACCCACAGCAGGGCGGCCAGCAGCAGCCCCGGCAGCAGTTGCCAGGGTACGGTGGCCGGATGGCGGCGGCGGCGGGCTGCCTGGCTGGCGGTCACCGTCAGCCACAGCGCGGCGAGGCCCAGCAGCAGGGCGTCCGGCAGCGTCTCGGCGGTGATGGCCAGGAAGCTGGCGAGGCCGGCAGCGATCAGCAGGTTGACGCGCATCAGCCCGACTTTGTACTTGCTCTGCATGGTGACTTAGTATGGGCTCCTTCCCGTTCCGACACGAGCCTGGGGCGCGGTCTGATGCCCCGCAGCGATTTCCTGGAGACACTCTACGGCATGACAGCTCACGCCTCCCACTCCGATGATGCCATCACCGACGTCGACGCCTACATGCAGCGCCTGGGCCAGCAGGCTCGCACCGCCGCCGCTCGCCTGCGCCGCGCCGACACCGCATCCAAGAACGCCGCCCTGAAGGCCATGGCCGAGCGCCTGGATGCCGCCCGCGACGCGGTGCTGGCGGCCAACGCCCGGGACCTGGAGCGCGGCCGCGAGAACGGTCTGGATGCTGCGCTGCTCGACCGCCTGGCGCTGAACGAGGCGCGCGTCGACGCCATGATCGAGGGCCTCCATCAGGTCGCGGCACTGCCTGATCCGGTGGGCGAGATCGACGGTCTGAGCGCCCGGCCGAGCGGCATCCAGGTCGGCCACATGCGGGTGCCGCTGGGCGTGATCGGTATCATCTACGAATCGCGGCCCAACGTCACCATGGAAGCGGCCAGCCTGTGCCTGAAGTCGGGCAACGCGGCCATCCTGCGCGGCGGCTCTGAGGCCCGTGAATCCAACGCCGCCATCGCGGCCTGCCTTCGCGAGGGGCTCGAACACGCCGGCCTGCCGGAGGCGGCGGTCCAGGTGGTGGCGACCACCGACCGCGCCGCGGTCGGGCGGTTGATCGGCATGCCCGAGTATGTCGACGTGATCATCCCGCGGGGTGGCAAGTCGCTGATCGAGCGTATCTCCCGCGAGGCGCGCGTGCCGGTGATCAAGCACCTGGACGGGGTCTGCCACGTCTATCTCGACGCCAGCGCGGACCGTGACAAGGCGCTGGCCATCGCCGTCAATGCCAAGACCCAGCGCTACGGCACCTGCAACACCATGGAGACCCTGCTGGTCGACGCCCCGGTGGCCGAGGACCTGCTCCCGGCCCTGGCCGCGGCCTACGCCGAGTACGGCGTGGAGCTGCGTGGCTGCGAGCGCACTCGGGCGATCCTCGCCGACGTCGCCCCGGCCAGCGAAGCCGACTGGGCGGCCGAGTACCTGGCGCCGGTGCTGGCGATTCGCGTGGTCGATGGCATCGACGACGCCATGGCGCATATCGAACGCTACAGCTCGCGGCACACGGATGCCATCGTCACCGAGAACTACACCCTGGCGCGGCGCTTCCTGGCCGAGGTCGACTCGAGCTCGGTGATGGTCAATGCCTCGACCCGCTTTGCCGATGGCTTCGAATACGGCCTGGGGGCCGAGATCGGCATTTCGACCGATCGCCTGCACGTGCGCGGCCCGGTGGGACTCGAGGGGCTGACCACGCGCAAGTACGTGGTGCTCGGTGACGGTCAGATCCGTCAGTGAACGAGGTATCGGTGAAGGCGGCGTCAGAGCGCGCGGCGGTCGAGGGCGCCCCGCGCATCGCCATGCTGGGCGGGACCTTCGACCCCGTCCATCTCGGTCACCTGCGCAGCGCCGTGGAGCTTCATGAGGCGCTGGGGCTCGATTGTGTGCACATGATGCCCGCGGCCCGGCCGCCTCTGCGGGGCGAGCCGCGCATCACCCCCGAGGAGCGCCTGTCGCTGCTGCGCCTGGGGATCGGCGATACCCCCGGGCTGATCGCCGACCCGCGTGAGCTCGAGCGCGAGGGGCCGTCCTACAGCGCCGATACCCTGGCGGAGCTGCGCCGGGAGTTCGGCCCCGAGGCGCGGCTGGTCATGGCGCTGGGCCACGATGCCTTCCTGCGCCTGGCCGACTGGCATGCCCCCGAACGGCTGTTCTCCCTGGCCCACCTGGTGGTGGTGGATCGCCCTGACCACGAGGCCGACCTGCCCGGGCCGCTCGCCGAGCTGATCGGCGGTCGTGAGGTCGAGACTCCGGCGGCGCTGATGGCCTCGCCGGCCGGCGGGCTCCTGCGCCTGCGGCTGTCGTCGCGCATGGCGATTTCCGCCACCGAGGTGCGTCGGCGCCTGGCGGAGGGGCGCAGCGTGCGCTATCTGCTGCCCGAGGCGGTCGAGGAACGAATCCTCTCCGCGGGACTCTACCGTCGCTAGCCGCCGGCGGCTCGGCGCAAAAAAACGTCGTCGAGCCGTCATCGGGCGCTGCCAGGCTTCGCCCGAGCCGGTACAATGGCGGCAACATCATTTTCCGCCTAGAGGGGCTGATACGAAGGGTATGCACATCGACGCACTCAAGACGCTGGTGCTGAATGCACTGGAGGAACTCAAGGCTCAAGACATCGCCGTCATCGACGTTTCCCACCTGACCAGCGTGACCGACCTGATGGTGGTCGCCAGCGGCACCTCCAGCCGCCACCTGGCGGCGCTGTCCAGCAAGCTGATCCAGACGGTGAAGGAAGAGGGCGTGGCGCCGCTGGGGGTCGAGGGTGAAAGCGGTGCCGACTGGGTGCTGGTCGACCTCGGCGACATGGTGGTGCATCTGATGATGCCAGAGACCCGGGCGCTCTATGACCTGGAGCGTCTGTGGGCCGACCTGCCGAGCGACGGCCAGGCGCTGGAGGAAGAAGAGCGGGCCCACGGCGCTTCATGAAGGTGAGACTGCTGGCCGTCGGCACCAAGATGCCCGACTGGGTGACCAAGGGCGTCGAGGAGTACCGCAAGCGCCTGCCGCGAGACTTCGCCCTCGAGATCGAGGAGATCGCCCCCGGGGCCCGGGGCAAGAACGCCGATACCCGCCGCGCCATCGCCCAGGAGTCCGAACGCCTGCGTGCCCGGCTCAAGGGCGACGAGCATCTGGTGGCGCTGGAGGTGGGCGGCAAGACCTGGAGCACAGAACAGCTGGCCGCCCAGGCCGAGGACTGGCGCCTCGGCGGGCGCGACGTGGTGCTGCTGGTCGGTGGGCCCGACGGGCTCGACCCGGCGCTGTCCGCCAGTGCCGACCAGCGCTGGTCGCTCTCGCCGCTGACGCTGCCGCATCCGCTGGTGCGCATCCTGCTGGCCGAGCAGCTCTATCGGGCCTGGACCCTGATGGTCGGCCATCCCTACCATCGCTGATCGCTCGAGGTCGCCGCCAAGCATGCGTCAGCCACGCGACACCCTGAAGAACCCCCAGCAGGAACTGCGGATCTTTCGCCTGCGCTCGCTGCTGGCGGTGGTCATCGTGCTGCTCCTCAGCGGCCTGCTGGCGGGCCGCCTGTTCTACCTGCAGGTGGTTCAGCACGAGAAATACAGCACCCGTTCCGAGAAGAACCGCGTGCGGGTCGAGCCGCTGCCGCCGACCCGCGGGCTGATCTACGACCGCAACGGCGAGCTGCTGGCCGAGAACCGGCCGACCTACAATCTGACGCTGGTGCGCGAGCGGGTCGACGACCTGGACGCGACCCTGGCGCTGCTGGTCGACCTGCTCGATCTGCCCGCGGATCAGGTCGAGGCCTTCCGCGAGCGCTCGCGTCAGCGTCAGCGCCCCTATCAGCCGGCGCTGCTGATGAGCGATCTCGACGAGGAGCAGATCGCCCGGCTGGCGGTCAACCGCCATCGGTTGCCCGGCGTCGAGGTCGAGGCGCAGCTGCTGCGCTACTACCCGGACGCCGAGGCCATGTCCCACGTGCTCGGCTATGTCGGCCGGATCAACACCGAGGAGCTGCAGCGGGTCGATGCCGGCAACTATGCCGGGACTCACTTCATCGGCAAGACCGGCGTCGAGCGCTTCTATGAGGACACGCTGCACGGTCAGGCGGGGCTGCGCAAGGTGGAGACCAATGCCCGCGGCCGGGTGCTGCGCGAGCTGGGGCACACCGACCCGGTGCCCGGGGAAAACCTGACGCTGACCCTGGACAAGGGGCTGCAACACCTCGCCGTGGACCTGCTCGACGGGCGGCGGGGCTCCATCGTGGCGATCGCCCCGCAGACCGGCGAGATCCTGGCCATGGCCTCGGTCCCGGGGTTCGATACCAACCAGTTCGTGACCGGCATCGACGTGGCCTCCTACCGGGCGCTGCAGCAGGACATCGACCTGCCGCTGTTCAATCGCGCCATCCGTGGCAGCTATCCCGCCGGCTCGACCATCAAGCCGTTCATGGCCATCACCGGCCTGCGCGACGGGGAGATCACCCCCGACGAGGTGATCTACGACCCCGGCTACTACCAGCTGCCCAACGATTCGCGCCGTTATCGCAACTGGCTGCGCTGGGGGCACGGGCGGGTGGATCTCGAGCGGGCGCTGGAAGTGTCCAACAACACCTACTTCTATTCCCTGGCCCACGAGCTCGGCATCGACCGCATCCACGACAGCCTGGCGCAGTTCGGTTTCGGCACCCGGGTGGCCGCCGACGTCTACGGCCAGGGCACCGGCCTGCTGCCGTCCCGGGACTGGAAACGGGCCCGCTTCGATCAGCCCTGGTATCCCGGCGAGACGCTCTCGGTGGGCATCGGCCAGGGCTATCTGCAGATCACGCCGCTTCAGCTGGCCTCGGCCACCGCGGTGCTGGCCAATCGCGGCGACTGGGTCAAGCCGCGCCTGGTGCGCGAGACCGGCGACGTGCCGATGCCGCTCGACCTGGACGATACGCCGCCGGACGTCGAGCTCGAGCATGCCGAATGGTGGGAGCGGGTCGTCTCGGGCATGGAGCAGGTGCTCTCCGGCAACGAGGGCACCGCGCGCCGTGCCGGGGCGGGGCTCGAGTATCGCATGGCCGGCAAGTCCGGTACCGCTCAGGTGTTCTCGCTGGGGCAGGATCAGCGCTACAACGCCGACGAGCTCAAGGAGCGGCTGCGCGACCATGCCCTGTTCATGGCCTTCGCACCGGTGGAAGACCCGCAGATCGCGGTGTCGGTGATCATCGAGAATGCCGGCGGGGGCAGCAGCCATGCGGCCGCTCCGGCCCGGGCCATGACCGACTACTGGCTGCTCGAGCGCGATCACGGCGAGATCCCGCCGGAAGAGGAAGCCGACATCGAGGGAGAGGGATGATGGCCATGGTCGACGTGCTGCTGCGTCGCCCGCACCCGGTGAAACCCACCGCCAGCGGGATGTCTCGCAAGCGCAGCCTCTGGGAGCGCATTCACCTCGACCCCTGGCTGCTCGGCCTGCTGCTGGCGCTGATGTCGGCCGGCCTGGTGGTGCTCTACAGCGCCGGCGGGCAGAGCATGCATATCGTCATCGCCCAGGCGATTCGCTTCGGGGTCGCCCTGGCGGGCATGGTGATCATCGCCCAGTTCTCGCCGGCCACCCTGCTGCGCTGGGCGCTGCCGGCCTATCTGGTGGGCATGCTGATGCTGCTGGCGGTGGAGATCATGGGCGACATGGGCATGGGCGCCCAGCGCTGGCTGGAGATCCCCGGGGTGGTGCGCTTCCAGCCTTCCGAGATGATGAAGCTGGCGGTGCCGATGATGGTGGCGGCCTGGCTGAGTCGTCGCGAGCTGCCGCCGCGCTGGCAGGACCTGCTGGTCTGTGCGCTGCTGATCGGCGCGCCGGTGCTGCTGATCGCCCGTCAGCCCGACCTCGGTACCTCGCTGCTGGTGGCCATGGCGGCGGTTTTCGTGATCCTGCTGGCCGGGCTGTCGTGGCGCATCATCGGGGTGCTCGCCGCGCTGGCCGCCGCCGCGCTGCCGCTGCTGTGGATGAACATGCACGACTATCAGCGCCAGCGGGTGCTGACCTTCCTGTCCCCCGAGAGCGACCCGCTCGGCGCCGGCTGGAACATCATTCAGTCGACCACCGCCATCGGCAGTGGCGGGGTCTGGGGCAAGGGCTGGCTGCAGGGGACTCAGTCGCAGCTGGAGTTCCTGCCCGAGAGCCACACCGACTTCATCGTCGCGGTGCTCGGCGAGGAGTTCGGCATGATCGGCATGCTGGCCTTCCTGGTGCTGTATCTGCTGATCGTGTGCCGTGGGCTGTGGCTCGCGGGGGCGGCACAGGAGTCCTTCGGGCGTCTGCTGGCCGGCAGCATCATCCTGACCTTCTTCATCTATGTCTTCGTCAATATCGGCATGGTCAGCGGCATCCTGCCGGTGGTCGGCGTGCCGCTGCCGCTGGTCAGCTACGGGGGGACCTCCAGCGTGACCTTGCTGGCCGGTTTCGGTATTCTCATGGCCATTCACTCGCACCGCCGCCTGCTGCCGCGCTAGCGCGGCCGGCGGGCCGACAGACTCAGGGAGAGACGCATGACGGTGACGATGTCGCGACACGGACGCCGCTGGTTGGGCCTGGCCCTCGGCGGCCTGCTGGCGGGCTTGTCCGCCGGCGTTTCGGCGGCGGATTTCGATCCGCAGCAGGGCAAGGTCCGGGCACTGGTGGATGAAGTGGCCGAGCGCGGCATCGACCGCGACTGGGTCGAGCGGGCCATGGGCCGCGCCGAGTTCCGCCAGGAAGTGCTCGACGCCATGTCCGGCGCCGCCGAGCATCGCATGGTGTGGCACGACTATCGCGATATCTTCCTCGGCGAGGAGCGCATCCAGCAGGGCGTGGCCTTCATCGACGCCCATCGCGAAGCCTTCGAACGCGCCGAGGCCGAGTACGGCGTGCCGCCGGAGATGATCGCCGCAATCCTTGGCGTCGAGACCCGATACGGCCGGATCACCGGCGATCATCGGGTGCTCGACTCGCTGTCGACCCTGGCCTTCAACCACCCGCGGCGAGGCGACTTCTTCCGCGGCGAGCTCGCTGCCTTCCTCGAGATCACCTATCGCCAGGAGGTCGATCCGGCCAGTATCGAGGGCTCCTATGCCGGCGCCATGGGCTACCCGCAGTTCATCCCCACCAGCTATCGCGCCTATGCGGTGGACTTCGACGGCGACGGCCATCGCAACCTCTGGACCAATCCCGTGGATGCCATCGGCAGCATCGCCAACTACTTCGCCGAGCACCGCTGGCAGCCGGGGGCGCCGATCTACCACGAGGCCGAGGGACCGAGCGCGCGCCCCGATGGCATCACCTTCAACGCCGCACGGCCGCCGAGCGTGAGCGTTGGCGAGCTGGCCGCGGCGGGCATCGAGAGCGAGGCGGCGCTGGCCGCCGACACCCAGGTGGTGCCGCTGGCGCTGGAGATGGAAGACGGCAGCCTGCGCTACCGTTTCGGTCGCGACAATTTCTACGTCATCACTCGCTATAACCACAGCTATCTCTATGCCATGGCGGCCACCGAGCTGGCCGAGGCCATCGCCGAGGCGGAAGGGCGCCAGGCCGACTGGTTCACCGCGACCGCCGCCGACCCGGAGGAACGCCCATGAAGGCCTGGTGGATGCCGCTGCTGGCCACGCTGGTGTTGACCGGCTGTGCCGGTGGCGGCGGTACCGCGCCGGCGCCGTCCGGGCAGGCGAGCGTCGACGACGGCGCCGCCGACGACGGTGGGCGCTACGCCATGAGCAGCGACGCCTATCCCGAGGAGCCGCCCGACGTCAGCCAGGTGCCGGATGCGGTGCCGCGCGTCGAGCCACGCTCCCGGGCCGGCAATCGTTCGACCTACGAGGTGTGGGGCAAGACCTATCACGTGCTGGACGACGCCACCGGCTATGAGCGCCGAGGCACCGCGTCCTGGTACGGCGAGAAGTTCCAGGGCTATGCCACGTCCAACGGCGAGATCTACGACATGTACAAGATGAGCGCCGCTCATCGCTCGCTGCCGCTGCCGAGCTTCGCGAGGGTCACCAACCTCGACAACGGCCGCTCGGTGATCGTGCGCGTCAACGATCGTGGTCCCTTCCACAGCGAGCGCGAGATCGATCTCTCCTATGCCGCGGCGGCGCGCCTCGACATCCTCGATCACGGTACCGGCCGCGTGCGGGTCGAGGCGATCGACCCCGTGGCCTGGCAGGCCGAGCACGGGGGCGGTGCCGATGATGCTCGGGCCGTGGCGTCCGTCGAGGCCTCGGTGCCGACCGAGCCCGTCGACGCGGCCCCGGCCCGCGCCCCGGCGTCTGAGGACGCCGTCTATCTGCAGGTCGCGGCGCTGGGCTCTGCCGAGGGCGCTCGCGAGCTCAAGGTCCGGCTGCAGGATGCGCTGTCAAAGCCGGTGCGGGTGGCCTCCGAGGCCGGCCTGCATCGCGTTCAGGTCGGCCCGCTGGCCGGCCGAACCCAGATCGACCCGGTGCGCGGCGAGTTGCGCCGGGCCGGTTTCGACGAGGCCTTTGTCGTCGATACCAGGGCCGACTGAGTCGGCCCCGAATCTTACCGATGTTCCCGAAGAGACTGTCCTTCATGAAACCCCTGAGCTACATCATGCTACGTCGGCTGCTGCCGATTCTGTTGATCTGCCTGTCGCTGGTGTCCTCGCCGCTGCTGGCGCAGATGCCTCAGCCCGATACCGCCGCGATCCCGCGGTCGGTGATTCCGTCGCCGCCGCGGCTGGCGGCCAGCTCCTGGATCCTCATGGACGCCGACAGCGGTCGCGTGCTGGCGCAGCACAATCCCGACGAGCGCCTGCCGCCGGCCAGCCTGACCAAGCTGATGACCGCCTACCTGGTCGAGCGCGAACTCGAGAGCGACAACATCTCGCCGGACGACATGGTGCCGATCAGCGAGAAGGCCTGGCGCACCGGGGGCTCGAAGATGTTCGTCGAGGTCGGCGATCGGGTGCCTGTCAGCGAGCTTCTGCACGGCATCGTCATCGTCTCCGGCAACGACGCCAGCGTGGCCATGGCCGAGTACCTGGCCGGCGGTACCGAGCCCTTCGCCGATCTCATGAACCAGCACGCCGTGCAGCTGGGGATGACCAACACTCACTACGAGAATCCCACCGGGCTGCCCCACGACAACCACTATTCCTCGGCCCGTGACCTGTCGATCCTGGCTCAGCACATCATCAACGACTATCCGGACCACTACCGGATGTACGAGCAGAAGCACTTTACCTACGGCGGGATCGAGCAGCCGAACCGCAACCTGCTGCTGTGGCGGGATGCCAGCGTCGACGGCCTGAAAACCGGCTGGACCGAGGCCGCGGGCTACTGCCTGGTAGCGTCCGCCGAGCGCGACGACATGCGCCTGATCTCGGTGGTGATGGGCACCGACTCCAAAGAGGCGCGGGCCCAGGAGTCCCAGAAGCTGCTCAGCTACGGTTTCCGCTACTACGAGACGCTCAAGCTCTATGATCAGGGAGCCGTGCTCAACACCCCGCGGGTGTGGGGTGGCGATCGCAACGAGCTCAAGGTCGGCGTGGACGAGGACGTGCACATGACCGTGCCCCGCAATCGCGACCAGGAGCTGACTGCCAAGCTGGATATTCGCTCCGACATCACCGCGCCGATCGCCGCCGGCGAGCAGGTGGGCACCATGGAAGTGCGCCTCGGCGACGAGGTGGTGGGGCAGCGCCCGCTGCTGGCCCTGGAGCCGGTCGAGGAGGGTGGCTTCTTCAAGCGCCTGTTCGACAAGGTGCAGCGCTTCTTCATCAACCTGGTGGGCGGCTTATTCGACTGAGCGGGGTCGCCTTGGTGGCCGGGCGTGGGTCGCGTAGAATGAAGGGTCGACATGCTTTCGGACGGTTGACGGATGAGCAACAAGACCCTGCGCGACCTGCGCCAGCCCAGCACCACCGCTTCCGGCGGTGGTGAACCCCCCAGGATCGAATTCCCCTGCGACTACCCGGTCAAGGTCGTGGGCGACGCCGCCGAGGACTTCACCGCGGTGGTGTGCCAGGTGGTGACCCGCCACGATCCCGAATTCGATGCCAACGCCATCCAGGTCGTGCCGAGCCGCAACGGGCGTTTCGTCTCGGTGCGCATCACCCTGCGCGCCACCGGCGAGGCTCAGCTCCAGGCCCTGTTCGCCGAGCTCAAGGCCTGTGAGCGCGTGCACATGGTGCTCTGAGATGGTGTCTCTGACGCTGCATCGCCTCGGCCGGCAACCCTACGAGCCGGTATGGCGGGCGATGAGCGAGCTGACCGATACCCGCGACGCCGAGACACCGGACCAGATGTGGCTGGTCGAGCACGACCCGGTGTTCACCCAGGGGCGTGCCGGCAAGCCCGAGCATCTGCTGATGCCCGGCGATATCCCGGTGGTGCAGACCGATCGCGGCGGCCAGGTCACCTATCATGGCCCCGGCCAGGTGGTGCTCTATCCGCTGCTGGACGTGCGACGCGCCGGCATCGGCGTGCGCGAGCTGGTCAGCGCGCTGGAGAATGCCGCCGTCGCGCTGCTGGCCGGGTACGGCATCGAGGCCCATGCCCGTCCGGACGCCCCCGGTGTCTACGTGGGCGAGGCCAAGATCGCCTCGCTGGGCCTGCGAATCCGGCGTGGGGCGAGCTTCCACGGCATCGCCCTGAACGTCGACGGCGATCTGTCGCCCTTCGGTCGCATCAATCCCTGCGGCTACGCCGGCCTGGCGATGACCCGGGTGGCCGATCTGGTGGATGACGCGCCGTCGGTGGCGGATGTCGGCGAAGCGCTCGCCGCCTGTCTGGCCCGTGAGCTGGATCGAGAGCTGGTGCCGGTGGAAGAGTAGGGCATTGCCCGGCCGGATGCTCGGATGAGGTCCAGGCCAGCCGATGCGCAACGAAAAAGCCCGAGGCGTCTGCCTCGGGCTTTTTCATGTCGGCGCCTGCGCGTTGCGTCAGCTGACGTTACGGGCGGGGATGATGTTCGGATCGGCCTGCTGGCCCGGCACCTCGGCGGGGGAGGCGAGCTCCAGGCCCAGGTTGTTGTTCTCGAACACCCGGTCGGCGCGGTAGCTGGAGCGCACCAGCGGGCCGGACGGCACTTCCATGAAGCCCTTCTCGAGGCCCTTCTGGCGATAGTGCTCGAACTCCTCGGGGGTGACCCAGCGCTCCACCGGCAGGTGGTTGCGGGTCGGACGCAGGTACTGGCCGAGGGTGACGATGTCGACGCCGATCTCGCGCAGGTCGTCGAAGGTCTGCATGATCTCTTCCTCGGTCTCGCCGAGGCCGACCATCAGGCTGGTCTTGGTGATCACGTCCGGGCGATGGCGCTTGGCGTGGGCCAGCACCTCGAGGGTCTTGCGGTAGCCGGCGCGGGGGTCGCGCACGCGGTGGGTCAGGCGTTCCACGGTCTCGACGTTCTGGGCGAACACCTCGAGGCCGGCGTCCACCACCTTCTCGATGGCGCTGGGCGCGCCGTCGAAGTCCGGCGTCAGGGCCTCCACTGCGACCTCGGGGGTGCGGGCCTTGATGGCGCGGATGCAGTCGGCATAGTGGCCGGCGCCGCCATCGGGCAGGTCGTCGCGGTCCACCGAGGTGAGCACGATGTAGCGCAGGCCCATCAGCTCCACCGACTTGGCGGTGTTCTCGGGTTCCTCGGTGTCCAGCCAGCCCTTGGGGTTGCCGGTGTCGACGGCACAGAAGCGGCAGGCCCGGGTGCACACCGAGCCCATCAGCATGATGGTGGCGGTGCCGTTGCTCCAGCACTCGCCCATGTTGGGGCAGTGGGACTCGGCGCAGACCGTGCTCAGCCGATGCTCGGCCACGTTCTTCTTCACGGCGTCGAAGCGCTCGCCGCCGGGGATCTGGGCCCGCAGCCACTTGGGCTTGCGGCCCAGTTCGGGGCTCTCTTCGGCCTGCTGGCGCGCCTTCATGCCATCCTTGATGGCCGTGGCGCCGTGTTCGTTGCGGTATTTCTCGCCGCTGGACACTGACTTGCTGGTGTTGTCGCTCATGAGCTGGCGTTTCTCCACTCGGCGGCCGGTCGCCGCGCGTCTCGCCCTCGGGCGGCCGGTGGTGCTGTCTAGGATCTGTCTATCCGGAATCTTTGGGTGCTTAAACTACCATATTTGCTGTCCGGCTGGACAGGCGCCTCAGGAGAGGGCACTGGGCAGGCAGGCCACGCCGTGGCTGGGCAGGGGCGCGGGACCGGCGTCGAAATGGTGCTGCCATTCGTCCAGATGACGCCGCACGAAGCGCAGGAACAGCTCGGTGACCGGCGTGGGGAAGCGCTCCCGGTGGTAGACGGTGCACCAGGAATGTCGCAGCGGGAAGCCGGGCAGGTCGAGGGTCGCCAGCAGCCCGGCCTCGAGTTCCAGGCGCACCGCCAGGCGTGGCAGCACGGCCACCCCGAGCTGGGACATCACGCCCTGCTTGACCGCCTCGTTGGTGCCCATCTCGATGGCGTGGTTGAGGCGCACGTCCTGGTCGGCGGCGAGCTCCTCCAGGGCGCCGCGCACGCCGGAGCCGGGTTCGCGCATCAAGAGGTAGTGGCGTGCGAGGTCCTCGAGCGTCGGTTGCCGTGCGTCGAGCAGCGGATGGCCCGGCCACACCACCGGGATCATCTCGTTGTCGAGGATCGGCATGAACTCCAGGGCGTCGTCGTCCGGCACCCGGGCCATGATCACCAGGTCGTCGCGGCGCTCGGCCAGTCGCTCCAGGGCCTGGCTGCGGTTGCACACCCGCAGGCGGATCTGGACGTTGGGATAGTGGGCGCGAAAGCGCGCCAGCAGGTGGGGCACCACGTACTGGGCGGTGGAGACCGCCGCCAGGTTGAGTTCGCCGGTGATGGTGCCCTCCAGATCGGAGAGGCTCATCTGCAGCCGCGAGATCTGGCCGAAGATGGCCTGGGTCGAGGCGGCCAGGGCATCGGCGGCGGGCAGGGCGTGCAGGGTGCGGCCGGCATACTTGAACAGTGGATGGCCGAGGGCCTGCTCGAGCTGGCGCACCTGGGCGCTGACCGCCGGCTGGGTCAGGCCCAGGGTCTCGGCCGCCCGGGAGTAGGACTGGCGTTCGTAGACGGCGCGGAATACCTGGAGCTGGCGGAAGGTCAGGCGGTTGAGCAGCTTGGGCGTGGTCATGGATCATCCGTTGCGGCGGCGCGGGAGCGTCCGGCGGGGTGCCCGTTCATGCTAGCATCTCGAGCCTGCCCGCCGGTAATGTCCGACATTCGGCGCCTCCCGTTCGCCGCTCGCTCGGCCCCGTCGACTTCCGCCAGTGGAAACCGCTCATGATCTCTTCGCACCCCCTTCCTCGCCGGCCGCTGATCGTGGGCGATGGCGTCGCGGCCCTGCGGCTGCGTCAGGCCGCCCGGGAGCTGGGCATCACGACCTACAGCGCCGAGGGTGAGCCCGAGGGGCTGGTGGCCAGGGCGCGAGAGCTCGGCTGTGATGCCCTGCATCCCGGCGAAACGCCGCCCTCGTATCAATGGCGGATGGCCACCGCCTGCCGCGAGGCCGGACTGCGCTTTCTCGGGCAGAGCAAGACGCTGCTCGCCGCCATGACCGACGAGGGGACCATGCGACGCCTGATGCAGGAGGCCGGATTGCCGCTGGCCCCGGTCGAGGCCACGGGGCCCCAGGTGCGCGTCTCGCTGCTGGCCGACGGCGCGGGCCGGGTGGTGCATCTGGCGCCGCGTCAGACGCTGCCGGACGGTTCGTCGCTGGCGCCGCTGGCCTGGCTGACGCCCGAGCGAAGCGCCTACCTCGGCCGGCTGGCCGGGCAGGGCGTGGCGGCGCTCGGGGCGACGGGGCTGGTCGAGGCGAGGTTTCGCGTGGTCGACAATGCGGTGGGCTTCGATGCCCTGGCGCCCGGGCCGAACGGTGAGGAAGCCCTCGACGAGTCGCTGTTCGGCCTCGACCCGCTGCTGACCCAGTGGCGCCTTTGGAGTGGCGAGCGGCTGGGCGAGCGCCAGAGTGGCCTGCGCGCCCGGGGGCATGCCCGGCTGTGGCGTCTGACCCTGCCCGAGGGCGCGCGTCTCGACGGCGGCCCCGGCGTTCGTCTGGACAGCGCCGGTCCCGGTCATGCCTCGCGGCTGGTGGTCTGGGGGCGGCGCCCCGGGGATCTTCACGGGCGGACGCGGCGGGCGCTGTCGGCCCTGCTGGGAGAGGACGAGGCGCGGAAGCGCCTGGCCGATGACTGAGTCTGGTCTCGCGTCGTGGCGATGTCTGGGTTATATTGCATTGCAGCAAAGGCGGTTCGGCGCTGGAGGCGTGTCCGCCTTTCCCCCCATGGCGACCCATGGAGTGCCGATACGATGATGCCCCTCATGACGACCCTGCCTCCCGCCCTGGCGTCCTGGATGGACCCCTTCGGCTTCGGCCGTGCGGCCTTCGACTACTGGCGCGACGGCCTGGAGCGCAGCACGCTCTACCTGGATGTCATGCGCGAGCGTGGCAACCAGTACCTGGAACACATCGAGAAGACCAAGCCCAACGTGCTCGGCTTCGACGCCGACGTGCTGGTGGACGGGCGCGATCTGCCGCGCCCGGTCAACTACGAGCTGATGCGGGTCCTGCCCCCCGAGGGGGTGGAGACCGATCCCCTGATGCGGCCTTTCGTGGTCGTCGACCCGAGGGCCGGCCACGGGCCGGGGATCGGCGGTTTCAAGCCGGACAGCGAGCTCGGCGTCGCGCTGCGTGCCGGCCATCCCTGCTATTTCATCGGCTTTTTGCCTTACCCCGAACCCGGCCAGACGGTCGAGGACGTGGTCGACGCCGAGGTGGCCTTCCTGCGTCACGTGATCTCGCTGCATACGGATACCGCCGAGAAGCCGATGGTGGTCGGTAACTGCCAGGCCGGCTGGCAGATCATGATGGCCGCGGCGCTGGAGCCCGAGGTGTTCGGGCCGATCCTGATCGCCGGGGCGCCACTGTCCTACTGGGCCGGCCACCGCGGTCAGGCGCCGATGCGCTACACCGGCGGGATGACCGGCGGCAGCTGGGTGACCTCCCTGCTCAGTGACCTGGGCGACGGTCTGTTCGACGGCGCCTGGCTGGTGCAGAACTTCGAACGACTGAACCCGGCCAATACCTGGTGGAGCAAGCAGTACCACCTGTATTCCCGCGTCGATACCGAGGCCGAGCGCTACCTGGACTTCGAGCGCTGGTGGGGCGGCCATGTGGTGCTGGGCGGCCAGGAGATCCAGTACATCGTCGACAACCTGTTCGTCGGCAATCGCCTCTCCACCGCTCAGATGGTGACCGCCGACGGCCGGCGCATCGACCTGCGCAACCTGCGCTCGCCGGTGGTGGTGTTCTGCTCGCGGGGAGACGACATCACGCCGCCGCCCCAGGCGCTCGGCTGGGTACAGGATCTCTACGAAGACACCGACGACCTGGTCGCCAACGACCAGACCATCGTCTACTGCGTGCACGACACCACCGGGCATCTGGGCATCTTCGTGTCGGGCAGCGTGTCGCGCAAGGAGCACGCCGAGTTCACCGCCAACATGGATTACATCGACGTGCTGCCGCCGGGGCTCTACGAGACCGCGATCTCGCGGGCCGAGGATCGTCCCGATGCGGAGCTCATCGAGCGCGACTACCTGCTCGAGTTCCAGCCGCGCAGCGTGGCGGAACTGGATCGGGAGATTCAGCACCGGGACGACGACGAGCGACGCTTCGCCACCGTGGCTCGGGTCTCCGAGATCCATCAGGGCCTTTACCGGACCTTCCTCCAGCCCTGGGTGAAGGCGCTGGCCACGCCCGAGTCCGCCCACTGGATGCGTCGCATGCATCCCAACCGGATGGGCTACCGACTGCTCTCCGATCGCAACCCGCTGATGGTGCCGGTGCCGGTGCTGGCCGACCGGGTCCGCCGCGATCGTCACGAAGTTGGCGAGGACAACGTCTTTCGCGCCCTCGAGGGCGTGGTGTCGAGCCAGATCACCCATGCCCTGGAGGCCTGGCGCGAGCTGCGTGACCGCAGCCTCGAGCGCTGGTTCCAGGATGTCTACGGCCAGCCGCTGTTGCAGGTGCTGGTCGGCCTCGGCGGCGACGCGCCGGTCAGACGTCATCCGGGCGCCGAGCCGGAGCAGCGTCGCTTCGTGCAGCAGCGCCGGCAGGCGATGCACGAGAAGGTGGCGGAAGGCGGCAGCCACGAGGCGGTGATGCGCTCGGTGATCTACGTGCTGGGCGGGGCGCCCGCCACCGACGGGCGCAACTTCCAGCGCCTGCGGGCCTCGCGTGCCGAGCTGGAGCCGGATGCCCGGCTGGCCGACTTCAAGCACCTGGTGCGCGAGCAGTTCTTCATCCTCGAGCAGGACCGCGAGCTGGCGCTGGAGGCGATTCCGACGCTGCTGGAAGGGCTCGCGGCCGACGAGATCGACGCGCATCTGGAGCACATCGATCACGTGCTGGCGGCCAGCGGTGAGCTGAGCGAGCGTGCCGCCAGGCGCTTCGCACGCATTCGTACGCTGTTCGAGAGCGCCCGGCCCGAGGCTCCGGCGCCATCGTCCTCGCCCGACGACACGCCCGGGGAAGGCGGAACGTCCGGGTCGGCCAAGCCGGCCGCCGCTCAGTCGGAAGCGTCTTCGGCCTCTGATGCTCCTGCGCCATCGGCGTCGACCCAGGTCGCCGAAACGCCTGAAGCGCCGAAGACGGGCCCGGCCGCCAGGAAGGCCGCTCCGGCCAGGGATGCCACGGCCAAGAGCGCTCCGAGCAAGGCGGCTACGGCGTCCAAGACCGCTTCGTCAGAGGCGTCCGCCAAGGCCGAGGAATCGCCGGCCAAGAGCGGGACGCGCCGCAGCGGCACGCGTCAGGCCGCCGCGCGGCGACGCAAGTCGCCTCCGTCCGACGACTGAGGCTCATCCGTCCTGGCTTTGCGCCCCTGCCGGTTTGCCGGCGGGGGCGCCTGCGTTTGGGGTGGCGCTTGCCGAGCCGGAGGCGGACGTCTAGGGTCAAAGGCCCGGCGATCCCGTGACTGGCGTGTCGGCTGGCGCTGGGGTAGGGTAAGCGCATTTTTCACCCGCCAACGGGTGACCCGATTCCGTTCGACGCGGGGATTCCCGCGCCTACTGACGTTTGGAGCACTATGGGCAAGTCTCTGGTCATCGTCGAGTCGCCGGCCAAGGCGAAGACGATCAACAAGTATCTCGGCAACGAGTTCATCGTGAAGTCGAGCGTGGGGCACATTCGTGACCTCCCGACCAGCGGCTCGGGCAAGGCGGCCTCGGACCCCAAGGAGCGTGCCCGGCAGGCCGCGGCGACGCGCAAGATGTCCGCCGAGGAGAAAGCCGAATATCGCCAGCGCAAGTCCCACGAGCAGCTGATTCGGCGCATGGGGATCGACCCCGAGCACGACTGGGAAGCCAACTACGAGATCCTGCCCGGCAAGGAGAAGGTGGTTGCCGAGCTGCAGAAGCTCGCCGAGAAGGCCGATACCGTCTATCTCGCCACCGATCTCGATCGCGAGGGGGAAGCCATCGCCTGGCACCTTCGCGAGACCATCGGCGGCGACGAGTCGCGCTATCGTCGCGTGGTGTTCAACGAGATCACCAAGAACGCCATCCACGAGGCCTTCGAGGACCCCGGTCAGCTCAACATGCCGCGAGTCGAGGCCCAGCAGGCACGGCGCTTCCTGGATCGCGTGGTGGGCTTCATGCTCTCGCCGCTGCTGTGGGCCAAGATCGCCCGCGGGCTGTCCGCCGGCCGCGTGCAGTCGGTGGCCATGCGCCTTATCGTCGAGCGCGAGCGCGAGATCCGCGCCTTCGTGCCCGAGGAGTTCTGGGACGTCCACGCCGACCTCAAGCCGGCCGACGACGCCTCGGCCGAGCCGGTGCGCTTCGAACTGGCGCGCCAGGACGGCAAGGCCTTCCGTCCGACCTCCGAGGCCGAGACCCTGGAACGCATCGAGGGGCTCAGGAAGGCGTCGCTGGCCATCACCTCTCGCGAGGACAAGCCGACCCGCTCCAAGCCCAATGCGCCCTTCATCACCTCGACCCTGCAGCAGGCCGCCAGCGGTCGCCTGGGCTTCTCGGTGAAGAAGACCATGACGCTGGCCCAGCGCCTCTACGAGGCCGGCTACATCACCTACATGCGGACCGACTCCACCAACCTCTCCCGTGAGGCGGTGGACGGCGTGCGCGACTTCATTGGCGAGGAGTACGGCGAGCGCTATCTGCCCGAGGCGCCCAACCGCTACACCAGCAAGGAGGGCGCCCAGGAGGCCCACGAGGCGATCCGCCCCTCCGAGGTGACCCGCCGCGCCACCGACCTGGCCGGCATGGAGCGCGACGCCGAGCGCCTCTACGAGCTGATCTGGCGTCAGTTCGTGGCCTGCCAGATGACGCCGGCCGAGTATCTCTCGACCACCCTGACCGTGGCCGCAGACGGCTACGAGCTCAAGGCCAAGGGCCGGGTGCTGAAGTTCGACGGCTACACCCGCGTGATGAAGCCCATGGGGCGCAAGGACGAGGACCAGTCGCTGCCCGATCTCGCCGAGGGCGCGGCGCTGACCCTCGAGTCGCTGGATCCGCAGCAGCACTTCACCAAGCCGCCGGCTCGCTACACCGAAGCCAGCCTGGTCAAGGAGCTGGAGAAGAAGGGCATCGGCCGACCGTCCACCTACGCGGCGATCATCTCGACCATACAGGACCGTGGCTACGTGACCCTGGAGAATCGGCGCTTCTATGCCGAAAAGCTCGGCGACATCGTCACCGAGCGGCTCAAGGAGTCGTTCCCGGATCTGATGGACTACTCCTTCACCGCGCGCATGGAGGACAGTCTCGACGAGGTGGCCGAGGGCGAGCGCCGCTGGCGCGAGCTGCTCGATGCCTTCTACGCCGAGTTCCGCGAGGAGCTCGACGAGGCTCAGAGCGAGGAAGGCATGCGCCCCAACCAGCCGGTGCCCACCGACATCGACTGCCCGAGCTGCGGGCGCAAGATGCAGATCCGCACCGCCTCGACGGGCGTGTTCCTGGGCTGCTCCGGCTACAACCTGCCGCCCAAGGAACGCTGCAAGACCACCATCGACCTGCTGCCCGGCGACGAGGCGGTGGCCGCCGACGCCGGCGAGGACGCCGAGACCGATGCGCTGCGTGCCAAGCACCGCTGCCCCAAGTGCGGCACGGCGATGGACAGCTACCTGATCGACGAGGATCGCAAGCTGCACGTCTGCGGCAACAGCCCGGACTGCGACGGCTACGAGGTCGAGCAGGGCAAGTTCCGCATCAAGGGCTACGAGGGCCCGACCATCGAGTGCGACAAGTGCGGCAGCGAGATGCAGCTCAAGTCCGGGCGCTTCGGCAAGTACTTCGGCTGCACCAGCGAGAGCTGCAAGAACACCCGCAAGCTGCTCAAGAACGGTGAGGTCGCGCCGCCCAAGATGGACCCCATCCCGATGCCGGAGCTGGCCTGCCAGAAGGTCGAGGACCACTATGTGCTGCGCGACGGCGCCAGCGGCCTGTTCCTGGCGGCCAGCAAGTTCCCCAAGAACCGCGAGACCCGTCCGCCGCTGGTGATCGAGCTCAAGGCCCACGCCGACGAGCTGCCGGACAAGTATCGCTACCTGCTCGATGCGCCCGATGCGGACCCGGACGGTCGCCCGGCCCAGATCCGCTTCTCGCGCAAGGCCAAGGCGCAGTTCCTGATGACCGAGGACAACGGCAAGGCCACCGGCTGGAAGGCCACCTTCGATGATGGCAAGTGGCAGGTGGAGGACAAGCGCAAGTGACCCCGAGAGCCCGTACCAATCAGCTGCTCTATCAGGCCGAGCTGCTGCTGGCGACGCCCGCCGGCGATGACGAGCACGCCGAGGCGCGCCGCATGGCCGGCGAGGAAGGGGCGCTGGCGATGCTCGAGCTGGCGCTGGAGTCGCTGCTGCGTGAAGTGACCGAGCATGCCCGCCTCGAGCGTCACGACTGGCGCGAGCTGCTGGCGCCGGAGGGCGAACCGCTCGCCGAGTTAGGGCGGCTGCGCAGCCTGGCCCAGCGGCCGGACAGCTGGCTCGCGCGGCTGATCGCCCGTCTCGAGGCCCTGCATACCAGTGATGGCGTCGCACGTCGCGCCACGGGGGCGGCCCAGGGCATCATCGCCGTGGGCAGTGCCGCCGCCCTGGGGGACGAGCTGCGCGACTGCCTGGCGGCCGCCAAGCGCGAGATCGGCGAACTGCGCCAGACCAGTGAAGAGTGGTAACGGCGGCCGCGGCGAGACGTGGGACTCTGCTAGCGTCTAGCCGCGGTCGTTCCAGTGCCGCTGCATTTCCAGGAAGGTCAGTGAGGCCGACCAGGTGATCAGCATGAAACCGGTCAGGGATTCGGTGCCCATCAGGAAGCGCAGCGGCCCCTCGGGGAAGACGTCGCCGTAGCCGAGCGTGGTGAAGGTGATCGCCGAGAGATAGACGTAGTCCAGCCCATTCTCCATGGGCGTCGTGCCGGCCACGGTTCCCGCCGTGGCAGCCGTCAGCCACCAGGCCGCCAGGCCGAACAGCCATATCTCCAGCACATGAGCGGCAAGCAGGCCGTACATCAGTCCCAGGAAGCGCCGCCTTCGGGATGGCGAGGTGCGGCGCATCATCCGGCTGAGCACGCTCGAGGCCTCGAAGTGCAGCAGTACGCAGGCCGCGACCACCACCAAGGTCGTGCTCGCCACCAGCAGGTGGTCCGAGTCCAGCATCGGCTCGATCAAATGGCGCCTCCTCCATTCCGTTGCATCGGATCCGCGTGCTCGAATGACGTGCGTCAAGCCGCCATCCGGGCCGTGTCGACTAGGATATCAGCAGCGGGATAGACAAAGTGGCGCCCGCGACGGTCGTGTCTCCGGGAGGACGGATCATGCGCTTTCATCAGGTTAGAGAGTTGGTGCGTTGGGCGGCGGACTATCACGCTCGCCTCGATGAGGCCTATGCCCAATGGGCTGCCCAGGAAGGTGTCGGCGAACGGCGACGGATGGCGCTGGACTATCTTGCCGAACACGAGCGTCGCATGCAGCACGAGCTCGAGTCCTACTTCGCCGAGGACAGCGAGCATCGCGGGGTGCTCGACACCTGGTTCGACGACCCCGAGGCGTTTCCTCATGCGCCGGTGCTCGAGCGGCTTCCCGGCGGAGACGATGGCGATGATGTCGAGGCGCTGCTGTCCACGGCGCTGACCCTGCACCGTACCCTGCAGGATCTCTACGGGCATCGCCTGGAGCGAGCCGGCAGTGAGCTCGAGAGGGCGTTCTTCGAGGCGCTGGTGAAGGGCGAGGACGCCGAGGTGCGTCGTCTGGTGCGGGATATTCAACGTCTGGAGGCCTACTGAGGCCTGTGGTGCCGATGTCGCCGATCGGCGACGAGTGGGGGCGAGTATCGGGGCCGGCACCCTCGGGCTTTCCGATGAGGCGGCTCGGTGCGGCTGTCCACTGACATCGGGGGGCAGATGCGATATAACGACTCCCACGTTTTCTGGCTACCGGCTTCCCACCCATGACGCAATCCCGAGATGAGCGCTTTCTGCTGAGCCGGCGGCGTTTCGGCCTGCTGGCGCTGAGCCTGCCTTTCTGGTCGACCGCCGCCCCGGCAGCCACCATGATGAGCGACCTGCTGGCCCAGGCCAGTGCGCCGCGAGCCCCCGATGAGCTATGGGTGCTGGTGGATGATCATGAGGCCCGTCTGAGCATCTTCCGCGGTGCCAGCGAGGAGGAGCGCTTTTCCCCGGTCTCGCTGGGGCGCGGCGGTGCCAGGGCAGAGCGGACGCGTGGCGATCGCGCGACGCCGCTGGGCGAGTTTCGGGTGACGCGGTTCAACTACCGAAGCAAGTACCGCACCTTCGTCGGTCTGGATTACCCCACGCCCACGCATGCCCGTATGGCGCTGGATGCCGGGGTCTACAGTCAGCAGGATTATGACGACTACTTCAGCTACTACCGTCGGCATGGTACGCCGCCGCAGGATACGGTGCTGGGCGGGTACATCGGCATTCATGGCATCGGGGTGGCCGACCCGGCGATTCATCGGCGTTTTCACTGGACCGATGGCTGCGTCGCGGTCACGGATCGGCAAATCGACACCCTGTCGGCGATGATCGACATTGGCACGCGGGTCGTCATCCGCTAGTCTTTATATGCGCTAAGGACGTTCTAGCCGGCAGGCGCGTGCTGTCGTGAAAAACGCCCAGCATTTGACGTCTCCGGTTCGCAGCAGGCATTGTTGCTGCATTAGAACCTGCGATAGCAGGACGCCTGGTTGTCAGGCATCACCAACGCAGTACCAAGGAAGACTCAAGGAGAACACCATGACTCTCAAGACTACTCTGAAGCTGTCCGCCGCTGCCGCCTCTCTCGCCGTTCTGGCGGGCTGCGCCTCCTCCAGCGCTCTGGAAGAAGTCCGCACCACTGCCGAGTCTGCACAGGCCGACGCCGCGGAAGCTCGCAGCATCGCGACCCAGGCGCAGAACACCGCCAACCAGGCTCAGCGCGACGCTCAAGCGGCTCTGCAGATGTCTCAGCAGAACCGTGAAGAGATGAACCGCATGTTCGAGCGTTCCATGCGCAAGTAAGTCGTTAGCCGCAGGCCAGGCCTTCAGGCCTGGTGATGCCACGACGGGCCACCCCTCGCGAGAGGGGTGGCCTTTTTTGTGGGTACCGCGATCGTACCGCGTTCGCGCCATCGTGCGATGGATGTGTCGTACCCGATGACGCCGACCGGGTATGAGGTGTCACTTATGGTGCGTTTACCGTGTCGCCAATGGTATTGCCCGGTGTAAGAGATCTCGGACTGTCGCGTAAATGTCATCGCGGTTGTTTTGTAAGACATCTTTATTATCAGTAATTTACAGAAACCTGTAGGAGATTTCAGACGGTGTGAAAAGCTCGCGTTCCTTCATACGCTTCCGGCAGCAAGGCAGTCGTTCGGCATCGTTCATCCGGCCGATGAGCGATGCCTCCGGTAGAAAAAGAGAGGAACGTGATGATGGCAGGGAACACGGAATTCAAGACACGGCTCTTTCCGCTGACCGCGCTGGTGCTGGCGATCTCGCTGGCCGGCTGCAGCGGTAGCTCCGATATTTCACAGCCGCTGGACGGCGGAAATGGCGGTATGGAAGCCGGGGATGGTGATGGCACCGGCAGCGGTGACGGTTCCGGAGGAGACGGTTCGGGCGGTGATGGCATCGGTGACGGCGACGGCTCGGGTGGCGACGGCTCGGGTGGCGATGGCTCGGGTGGCGATGGTGACGGCTCCGGTGGTGACGGCGACGTGCAGTCCTCCAGCCTCGAGCGAGTGATCCAGGATGGCAGCGGAGTGACCGGCGGCGTGGGTGATACCGTCACGGCGCTGGGTGGTGCCATCCAGCAGGTCGATGCGCCTCTGGTCGGCGGGGTGACCGACGGTAGCGGCCAGGTGCTGAAGGACCTGGGCGACGGCGTCAACCTGCTCTCCGACGGTCTGAATGACGGCCTGGGCAGCCTCGGCAACAACGACAACGCCCTGGGCACGACGCTGGGCGGCGCCACGGGGCTGGTCTCCCAGACCGGCAAGGCCGTCAGCAGTGCCGGTGGCATCGTCGAGGGGCTGGGCTCGCTGCCGGTGCTGATGCAGGTGGAAGACGGCACTGGCGTGCTCGCCAGCCTGGGTGGCACCGTCGACCAGCTCGGCGGCACGGTCACCGCCGTGGGCGATCGTCTGACCTTTACTCTGACCGATGAAGATGGCCATCTGGCCGGCCTGACCACCGAGCTGACCGGCGTCGTTCGTCCGCTGGTCGTCAACGTGGAGGGCACGACTCAGCGCCTGGGTGACACTTTGGTGGTCGGCCCCGTCGGTAACCGCCTGCTGGGTCAGGTCGGCGGCGCCGTGGTCATGCTCGGCGAGCGTCTCGGTGGCGGCGGCGTTCAGCTCGCCGGTGTCGGCGATCTGGTGACCTCGACCGGCCGGCTCGTGGCCGACGCCGGTGGCCTGCTGACCGCCGGTGAGGGCGGCTCCCCGGGCCTCGGCCTGCCCGGCGTCGACGGTGGGCTGCTGGATACCGACAACGGCCTGCTCAACGGACTCGACGGGCTGACAGGTGGTTTGCTGGTGGGCGAGAACGGCCTGGTGGTCGGGGATAACAGCCTGCTTGCCGCGACCCTGTCCGCCGAAGGCGGTCTGCTGGACGATCCGACCCTGGTGCTGGGCGATCTCGGCGGCGGGCTGCTCGGCGGCGAAGGCGGCCTCCTGGGCGGCGATGGTGGTCTGCTGGGTGGCGTGACCGGCGGTCTGGGAGGCTCCGCCGGGGGCCTGCTCGGTGGCGGTGAAGGCGGTCTGCTGGTCGGCGGTGAAGGCGGCCTGCTGGGTGGCGTGACCGGTACCGTGGATGGCGTGACCGGTGGCCTGGTCGGCGGTGAAGGCGGCCTGCTCGGTGGCGATGGCGGCCTGCTGGGGGGCGTGACCGATACCGTGGATGGTGTGACCGGTGGCCTGGTGGGCGGAGAAGGCGGCCTGCTCGGCGGCGACGGTGGCCTGCTGGGCGGCGTGACCGATACTGTTGACGGTGTGACCGGTGGCCTGGTCGGCGGTGAGGGCGGCCTGCTCGGTGGCGACGGCGGCAGCCTGGGCGGTAGCGGAGGCCTGCTCGGCGGCGTCGCGAACACCGTGGATGGCGTCACCGATACCGTCGATGGCCTGACCGGTGGTGCCCTGCAGGGTGTGACCGGCACCGTGGATGACGTGGCGCACGGCCTGCTGGGCGGCGGCACCGACAGCTCCGGTAGCGAGGACTCAGGTACCGAAAGCAGCGGCGGGCTGCTTGGCCTGGGAGGCCTGCTCTGATCGCTCGCTCCATGCGGCGGCAGAAGGCCCGGCAAGTGCCGGGCCTTCTGCCGTGTAGGCCATGTATGACGGAGTGTTGATGATGAACCTCAATTTTCTTCGATTTTGGCTTGCCACAGATCAAGGTTTTTGTACTAATGTAAATTCAGTCTTCGGCATTAGTCGTTCTTAGCTTTGGTGTTAAGGCGTCGAAAGCGTGAAATAACACCATCGGCGGCGCATGCGATTACTGAATGCCATTGCAGGGAATAAATATGATGCCAAGGTTCGGCGTAAAAAATTTATTAGCAAGAAAACTTTCTGGCAAAATGTTAGTGAGTGAAGGAGTTCGGTATAAACTCTTCTCGCTTGCCATGCTTTCCGCGTGTTCGATGAGTACGACGTTGGTGCAGGCCAACGATGTGCCGTCGGTCATCAACGAGCGTCAGCCGACGATGACGCCGCCGGTACAGGACACCCTGGATCGGCAGCGACAGGGCGGGGCCGAGGTCAGCCTGCCCGGTGCCGCCGAGGCGGTAAGCCCCGAGACGCAGGTGCCGGTGGCCCGGGTGCAGATTCGCGGCGGCAGTGTCTTCGATCTCGAGACCCTGAGTGCCCCCCTTCAGCCGCTCGTCGGGCAACGCGTGGCGGTAAATCGTCTGGTCGAGGCCGTGGAGACGATCACGCGCCGCTACCAGGACGCTGGCTACCCCCTGTCCTACGCCTATCTGCCCAGCAACAACTTCCAGAGCGGTACCCTGACCGTCGTGGTGGTCGAGGGGTATATCGCCCGCACCGAGATCGCCGTGCAGGATACCGCCGTCGCCCAGCGAGTGCGGCGGCTGGCAGATCGGATGCGGGAGGAACGCCCGCTGACCCGTTCGACCTTCGAGCGCTATACGGCGCTGATCGAGCGCATCCCGGGCGCCAGCCTGGCGGTCAAGGCGCCGGTGCCGCGCACGCCGTCCGGTGCCACCACGCTGCGCGTGGAGCAGCGCGACAGCGACCGCGTCGACGCCGGCCTGACCCTCGGCGGCGGCGACAAGAACGATACCCAGGCGGTCGCGAACCTGGCCTTCCACAGCCATACCCCCTATGCGGAAACGCTCTCCTTCGCCTACCTGATGCCGGTCGACAACGACGATCGCTTCTATGCTGCCCAGTATCGTCAGGAGCTCGGTACCGACGGCCTGCGTCTCAATATGAGCGCCCAGCGCTTCGAGGGTGATGAGGAAGACCCGGTGCTGGTGGAAGGACGGCCCTACGAGGTGGCCCAGGAGAAGGAGCGCGACCGCTTCCGCCTGGGGCTCGACTATCCGCTGCTGATGGAGCGCCGTCGGCGCTGGGACGTCGAGGTCAACGTCGAGCACCTCGACGAGACGGCCGACTACCGCTATCGCTCGGATCAGGGGCCTGAATTGAGGGGGCGTCAGGACCTGCGCTACTCGACCCTCGAACTGGGCACCCACTATCGCCAGGGCAATGCCAGCCGTCGGCTGGAGGCCCGCGCCGAGCTGCGTCAGGGCATCGACATGGGCGGCAATCGCACCACCACCGAGATTCGCAACGTCGCCAATGGCGTGTCGGTGGCCGCCGATGGCCGGGAGGAACTCGAGTACACGCGGCTCGGTCTCCAGGGACGCTGGCTGGAGGCGCTGACGCCGAACTGGCGGCTGTCGATGCGCGTGGCCGGCTTCTGGTCGCAAGACGCGCTGCCGGCGCCGGAACGGGGTACCTATGGCGCCGGCCATTTCGCCCGCGCCTACGACGATGGCGAGGCCGAGGGCGAGCGCGGCTATGCCGGCGAGGTCGAGCTGCGCTACCGCCATGCGCTGGCGTCCGGCTGGGTCTCGCATCTGGAACCCTACCTGGCGGTGGACGGCGCCCATACCGAGTTCAACGACAGCGACCTGGAGTACGACCTGGCCTCGGTGGCCACCGGGATCGAGCTGAGCAATAACCGCCTTTATCGCCTGGGCATCGAGTACGCCTACCCGATCGGCGATCGTCCCGCCGAGGACGCGTCTCGGGAAGGCCGGGTCAATGCCCGCCTGAGCTGGGACTTCGGCGGCTAGCGCGCAGGGTGTCGACGGTCTCGCCGCTCATGGGTGGGCGATCTCGTACAAAAGCCCGGCCTCGGTCGGTCGATCTCAAAAGAGCACGATGAAAAACGGCGTGAGACAACGCCGGCAGGAGCAGGGCCCCGGCGCGGGACTCGCCGGGGCGGTGAAAAGAAAAGCAGGACTCAACCAAGCGGGGAAATTCTTATGAAACGCTTCTCTCTCTCAAGTGTGTTCGGCAAGGCCCATGCCAATCTGGCGACTCGTCAACTCAATCGCCCCGTCTTTCGTCGACAGCGGGGGGCGACGGCAATTGAATATGCGATTATTGCGGCTGTTTTAGCTATTGCAATTTTTGCGGTATTTAGTGCTTCGGATGGTGGCTTCCAAACATTACTTGGAAATCTTTTTGACAGAGTGGAGAGTGCTTTAACAACTACGGAAGGTGGGTGACGTCTGAAAGCTATTTTGACTGCAATGAGAAAGCTTTTGGGATGGTTTAAATATGTCGCCTAATTTACTCAAAGCCATCGCCGCCTTATTGGTGGCGGTGGCCATTGGCCTGGCCTTTGCGGGCTGGCGGATGGCCAATGAGGTGCCGGAGACGGTGGTGACGGCGCCGGCGGTGACTCCCGCGGCGCCCGAGCCCACCGGCCATGAGGTACTGGCCGCGGCCCGCCCCCTGGCGGTGGGCACGCGGCTGGCGGCGCCCGGCGAGGGCCAGGCGCCGCTGCTTCGAACCATCGATTATCCCGAACCGCTGGACGAGAGCTTCGGCGCGCTGTCCGAGGTGGAGGGGCGGGTGCTGACCCGGCCCCTCGCCCAGGGCGACGTGCTGAGGCCCTCGCACTTCGCCGCCGGCGGCCTGCTGGCCGAGGCCGTGCCGGCGGGCAAGCGGGGCATCGCCGTCAGCGTCGACGAGGTGATCGGCGGCGGCGGCTTCGTGGCGCCGGGGGATCGCGTCGACGTGTTCTTCTACGCCCAGGACAGCGGCGGCGAGCGCACGCGGCTGGCGCGCCGGGTACTGCGCGATATCCAGGTGTTGAGCTTCGGAAGCGCCCTGCGCGGCCAGCCCCTGCCCGAGGGCGGCGAGGGCGGCCCCCAGCGCAGCGGGCGCACCGCGGTGCTGGCGCTGGACGAGGCCCAGGCCCCGCGGCTGCTGTTGGCCGAGGAGACCGGCCGGCTGCGGCTGGCGGTGATCGGCGCCGAGGAGCGTCGCGCCGCCCTGGAACCCACCCTGCCCGAGGGCGGCGATGGCTGGCTGATGCCGGCGTCGCTCGAGGCCGCGAACGACGACGACGCCGAGCCGGACGACCTGGGCGAGCCCGTGGACTTCGACAGCCTGATGGGGCGTGACGGCGAAGCGAGCCCGACGCCGGCCGCGCGGCCGGAACGCCGGAATGGCGGGCGCCGGGTCGTCCAGCAGGTCGGCGGCGAAGTGCGCAGCGTCAGCGTGGGCGGCTGAGACGCCGCCGCGACCATTATTTCAAGCAGGATGCAGGGAACAGCATGCAACGAGCGACGAGTCCTACCTTCCGGCAGCCGCCGGCCCTTACGCGCGCCTGGCCGATGCTGGTGGCGATGTGGCTGGGCCTGATGGCCCTAGTGCTTTCCACGACGGCGTCGGCCCAGGACGGCGGGCGCACGCTGTCGCTGCTGGTCGGCGAGAACCAGCGGCTCGATTACGGCGCCAGCATCACGCGCACCGCGGTGGGACGTGGCGGCGTCGCCGACGTGCGGGTGGTGGGGGACCGCCAGCTGCTGGTGACCGGCATCGGCCCCGGGGCGACCACGCTGAGCGTGTGGTTGGCCGGGCGGCGCACGCCGCAGTCGATGACCCTCGAGGTGCAGCCGGCGGCGGCCCGGTCGCTGGAGGACGAGTATCGGGTCGAGGCCGGCGGCGAGCGCGGGCGGCTCTTCGGCCAGACGCGTTCGCTGGACCGTCATGACGAGGCCCTGCAGCGCTTCGGCGACGCCCCGCCGGTGGATGCGACCCGCCAGGTCGGGCCGGTGCAGATTCAGACCGATATCCGCGTCGTCGAGGTCAATCGCAGCCGGCTGCAGTCCTACGGCTTCTTCCTCGGGCGCAACAACGGCGGCAATACCCAGTACGCCGTCGGCCCCACCGGCAGCGGCAGCAGCTTCATCAACGACAACAGCCTGGTGGCGCCGCTGAGCGAGGGTTTCTCGATCATCAGCGGCGACAATGACGGCTACCTGGGGGCCATCAGCGCCCTGCGCAACAACGGCTTCGCCTATACCCTGGCCGAGCCCAGCCTGGTGACGCTGTCCGGGCAGAGCGCGTCCTTCCTGGCCGGCGGCGAGTTTCCCTTCCCCAGTAACAGCAGCGACGGCGACGTCTCGGTGGATTTCAAGGAGTTCGGCATCCGCCTGCAGCTGACGCCCACGGTGCTCGACGACGAACGGATCATGCTCAAGGTGGCGCCGGAGGTCAGCGACCTGGACTTCAGCCGCTCCGTGCAGTCCAGCGGCATCGCCGTGCCCTCGCTGAGCGTGCGTCGCACCGATACCACCGTGCAGCTCGGCGACGGCGAAAGCTTCATCATCAGCGGCCTGGTCAGCCAGTCCACCATGCAGAGCGTCGACAAGTTCCCCGGCCTGGGCGACATCCCGGTGCTGGGCGCCTTCTTCCGCTCGACCCGCTTCGAGCGCGAGGAAACGGAGCTGATCATGATCGTCACGCCGCATCTGGTCTCGCCGATCGCCGCCGGGGTCGAGCTCGACGGTCTGCCCGGCGAGGCGCTGGGGCGCTACGATCCGAGTTTCCTGGAGCTGCTGTTCGATCCCCAAGACGCCCGGGAGATCGAGCGACTCGGCGATATCGGTTTTTCCCGCTAGGAGGTGATATGGGGGCCTGGTCTTCGCTGACGCGACACAAGCCGACCCCGTCGCGGTCGGCGCCCGACCTGACCGACGGGGCCCTGAAGGCGGCGCTGCATCGCGAGGTGATCGAGCGTCTGGAGGACGACGAGGCGCTGTTCAGCGACGAGCCCTCGGCGATGCTGGTGCGCATCGAGAGCCTGGTCCGGGACTACTTCGACCAGCGCGCCGAGCAGGTGCCGGTCGAGTCGCTGGAGGCGCTGGCCAGGGAAGTGCTCAACGAGGTCGCGGGCTTCGGCCCGTTGCAGCCGCTGCTGGGCGACGATGACATCTCCGACATCCTGATCAACGGGCCGCGCAACATCCTGGTGGAGCGCCAGGGGCGGCTGGAGAGCGTCGAGGAATGCTTCATCAACGATGCCCACGTGCTGCGGGTGGTGCGGCGGATGCTGGCCCCGCTCGGGCGACGGCTCGACGAATCCAGTCCGATGGTCGACGCACGCCTGCCGGACGGCTCGCGGGTCAACGTGGTGATTCCGCCATTGGCCCTGGACGGGCCCTGCGTGTCGATCCGCAAGTTCCGTCGCGAGGCGCTCACGGCCGAGGCCCTGATCCAGGGCCGTGCGGTGACACCGGAGCTGATGGCCATGCTGCAGGAGTCGGTTGTCCAGCGTCGCAACATCCTGATCAGCGGGGCGACCGGCTCCGGCAAGACCACGCTGCTCAATATCCTCAGCCGTGACATTCCCGAGCATGAGCGGGTCGTGACCATCGAGGATGCCGCGGAACTTCAGCTTGGCAACAGCCATGTGGTGCGCCTCGAGACCCGCCCGCCCAACAGCGAGGGGGAGGGCGAGGTCTCGGCCCGCCAGCTGGTGCGCAATGCGCTGCGCATGCGCCCCGACCGGGTGATCCTCGGCGAGAGTCGCGGCGACGAGGCGCTGGACATGCTGCAGGCCATGAACACCGGCCACCTGGGCTCGATGAGCACGGTGCACGCCAACTCCGCCCGGGATGCCCTGGTGCGCCTGCAGATGATGGTACGCCTGGCCGGCTTCGAGGGCAGCGACGGGCTGGTCAACCAGATCATCGCCACGGCACTGGACCTGGTGGTGCATGTCACCCGGGACGGCGAGGGCCATCGCCATGTGGTCGAGGTCCAGCAGGTGAGGGGGCTCTCCGATGGCCGGGTCGAGCTGGCCCGGCTCTATCGTCACGAGGACCGCCGCCTGATCGACGCCGTCGACTGGCACAAGCATATCGAGGATGCCGCATGAATGCCTGGCAACTCTGGGGCCTGACCATGGCGCTGCTGCTGGTGGCCGCCAGGCTGCTGTGGCGCAGCGCCAACCACGAGAGCGACAAGGTGCTGCGGGCCGACAAGCCCAGACGACGCACCCGACGACGCCCGCCGTCCGAGTCGCTGATGCAGTGGCTGTTCGACTACCTGCTGGCCGCCGGCATTCATGCCACGCCCCGGGGGATAGCGATCGTCGGCGGGCTGGTGCTGGTGGCGGTCGTGGTGGCGCTGATGCTGCTGTCTCATCTTGTCGGTGTGCTGCTGGTGCTGGGGTCGCTGGTGTTGATCAACCTGATCCTGCGGGGGCGGGCGCAGCTCCTGCGCCGCCGTCTGCGCGCCCAGCTGCCAGGCTTCATGGAGCAGGTGGTGCGCGACCTGGGCACCGGTGCCACCGTCGAGATCGCCTTTCGCCGCAACGGTGAGACTGCCACCGGCCTGCTGCGCGAGGCCACCGCGCGGGTCAATGTTCGCCGAGAGCTGGGCATGGAGCTCCACGAGGCGCTGCATCGCGAGGCACAGCTGCTCAAGCTGCAGGAGTTCGACCTGCTGGCCACGGCGGTGGAGGTTAATCAGGCCCATGGGGGCAGCCTGCGCGACATCCTGGGCAGCTTCGTCGAGCTGCTTCGTCAGCAGGAGAAGGGGCGTCGCGAGCTGCGGGCGCTTACCGGCGAGACCCGGGTCACGGCCTTCGTGCTGGCGGCGGTGCCGGTGGCGATGGCGGGGTTCATGTGGTTCAGCAACCCCGAGTTCCTGGCGCCGATGTTCGACAGTGCCGGCGGCCGCATGGGGCTGTGGGTGGCCGTCCTGCTGGAGGTGGGCGGCTGCGTGGCGCTGTGGCGGATGCTCAAGTCGATATAGGAGAAGGCCATGGTGTGGCTGATGACGAGTGCCTTGCTGGTGCTGGCGGCGGCCGGGATCTGCCTGTGGCTGGCCCGCGTCGGGCCGCGCGAGACGCCAGCGGCGGGGCCGAATCAGGGGGAAGGCGGCAGCCGACGCCAGCAGGTGGCGGCCATGGAGGCACGACTGATGGGCAGCGGGCGGATCATCTGGCGCCGGCAGACCCGCGGTCGCCCCTGGCTGGCGGAGCTGGCGCTGGTGCTGCGTCAGGCGGGCTTCATCGGCACTCGCGCCCAGCTTCACCTGCTGTTTTCCGTGGCGCTGGTGGTCTTCGGCGTGTTCAGCGGCGGCGTGCTCCACGCTCTTCAGGGTGGCAAGGCCTGGCTGCCGGCCATGACGACCGGTCTGGCCTTCGCCGCGCTGGCGGCCGTCGGTGCCTGGATCTGGCTGAAGCGTGTGCGCCGCCGCCGGGTGGTTCGGCTGAACGAAGAGGCCGACATGGTCATCCAGGTCACGCGCATGCTGTGGGAGTCCGGCATGACCCTGGAAGGCGTGCTGCGCGGCCTGATTCACAACCTCGATGAGACCTGTCCCGAAAGCGTGCGGGAGCTGCGGCTGATCCTGCTTCGCATCGAGGCGGGGCAGGCTCGCGAGGAGGTGCTCGAGGAGCAGTCGGTCCTCCAGGCCAGCGAGGGGCTCGAGGACCTGCTCAAGCTGCTGGCGCAGATATCGTCGTCCGGGGGCGGCGCACGGCGGGCGATGCTCGACCTGAGCCACCGGCTGCGCGACCGTCGCCGCATGCGCATCCAGGAAGCGGTATCGAGCCTGTCGGGCAAGATGTCGCTGGTGATGATGGTGTTCCTGTTTCCGGCCTTGCTGATCGTGCTGGCCGGGCCGGCGGTGATCAACCTGGGCGGCATGCTCGGGAGTCTGGGAAATTGAGGGGCAATCCATGATGACAAGACGCCTTCGAGCCGGACTGTCGGCGTGGGGCCTGGTGATGCTCGGCGGCTGTGCCGGCGGCGTGGAGCCAATGTCGATGATCGGGCTGGGGCAGCGCGACGAGGTGAAGGAAGTCACCGGCCCCTGCGGCGAACGCTACAGCGCCGATACCGGGCTGCGCATGGACATGATTCGCCAGCAGATGGAAGACGGGCGCTCGCGCTCGGCCCTGGCGCATCTCGACGAAAGTGGCTTCGACTATGCCGAGGCCGCCCTGATGCGGGGCGATGCGCTGCGCGACGTGGGGCGGCGCGACCAATCGGATGCGGTCTACGAGACCCTGGCGGGTGGTTGTCTGGCGGCCGATGCCTTCCATGGTATGGCACGCAACGCGGTGGCGCGCGGTGATCGTGAGCAGGCGCTGGTGCTGATGCGCCAGGCGCGGGATGCTCGCCCGACCGACGCCGAAATCCGCAACGACCTGGGCTACCTGCTGATGCTGGAAGGCAAGCCGAAGCCGGCCCGGGAAGAGCTGCTGACCGCGCTGGAGCTGGGCGGCACCGGCCGGCGGGCCGCCTCCAACCTGGTGATGCTGATGATGCAGGAAGGACGCGTGGTCGAGGCCGAACGGCTGGCCCGACGCTACGACCTGGATGACGAACTGGTGGCCCGCCTGCGCCGGCTGGCGACCGACGAGCGAGCCCGAGAACATGGATAACGTCGAGCAAGGAGATCGCGGGATGCCTATCAGCAGGATGATGAAGCGTATGCGGTGCCTGGGCGTCTGCGGGGTGATGCTGATCGCCTCTCCGCTGGCCTGGGCTCAGGGCGAGGCGCCCTCCTCGCAGGGCGCGATGCCGGTGGCGGACCACCGCAGCGCCGAGGTCGGCGAGCGCACCGAACGGCTGCTCGAGCTGCAGCGCAGCGGACGCATCGCCAGCCGGAACCGCCAATCGCTGTCCGGGGAAGTGCAGTCGCGGATCTATGAGCGCTACCTGCAGAGCTTCACCCACGCGATTCCCGACGAGTACATCGACCTGAGCTTCGGTGAGTGATGACGACCTGCCGCCTCTACGTTCCGCGTCGCCAGCGAGGCGTGATCGGCCTGCTCGGCGCGATGGTGATGCTGCTGGTGGTGCTGTGCATCGCCCTGGCGCTGGATACCGGGCGGCTGTACATGGAAAAGCGCAATCTTCAGCGGGTGGCGGATCTGGCGGCGCTGTCGGTGGCGTCCCGCTGCGAGACGCTGTCTTCCTGCGATCAGGCAGTGACCTATGCGCAGGATGTACTGGAAGACAACGGCTATGCGCGAGAGCTGGTCGACGGTGATGGCATTACTCTGGGGCGAGTGGCATTGGTGGATGTGGCCGTAGAGGGTGGTCCCACGTCTTATCGACGCTATGACTTCGATGACTCCTTGCCTCAGGATGCCGTCCAGGTCGTACTGGAAGACCCGGTATCGCCTCCGCTCATGGCGGCTTTTGTGCCCGATGACGGCGACGCCAGTGATGGCCACACCATCATCCTTCAATCGACGGCAGTCGCGAGGAAGGCGACCTATGTGGCGTTTTCCGTAGGCTCTCGCCTGGCCTCTCTGGATAGTTCCGAATCTTCTTTGTTGGCACCTTTGCTGGGCGGTTTGCTGGGAAGCGATGTGCCGCTGTCCCTCGTTGGCTATGAAGGGGTGCTGGATACTCGGATCACGCTGCTGGAGTTGGCTTCGGAAATACCAGCTCTTGGAGTGGATTTGGCGGCGCTGACAGTCGACGAAGTGCTCAATACCAGTGTGACCTTGTCCGAGCTGCTGGAATTGTCGGAAAGCGTACTGTCCGATAGAGGATTGCTTGCATCCGATCTAGCAGTGCTGGGCGAGATGCAAAGCGCCATGAGTCTCGATGTTGGAACCGCCGATATCAACCTTGGGGAGCTTCTCGATATCCGATCGGCCGAAGGCGTCGACGATACCGAAGCCTTGAAGACTGGCATTCGTCTGGGCGACCTGTTGGGCAGCAGTTTGATGCTGGCCAACCAGGAAAATGCGATTGCGATTGATAATCTCGATGTCGATCTGTCGGCCGTGACGGCTAGCGTTGGATTGACAGTCATGGAAGCCCCGCAGATTGCCATAGGACCGGTGGGCTGCGCGGATGGAGTCGCCCCCGATTGTGGGAACGATAACTGGAAGACCTCTGCCAGCACAGGACAGCTTGATTTAGATGTTGATCTAGGGGTCGATTTGCTTGGGGTGTTGCGGCTCGATCTCGATTTGGACATCGGCGGCATAGAGGCCGAGGCAGGGATCGAGGAGATCTCATTGAATGATGGCGTCTATGGTGTCTCGGTGGGAGCCATAAGCGAGCCCTTGGTGGCATCCGTCGGCCTGGATGCTGAAGTACTGCCTGCGTTTGCCGGGTTGATCAACGTCTCGCTGGAGAGTGGTTTGACGGAAAACCTGGAAGCAGGGCTGTCGGGTTATATGACGGGGGGCATCCATGACTGGCCAGACAATGATGCCGTCGTACTCGCGTCGGGAGTATCCGGTGTGACGACGGCCGTGACCGACCTGCTGGCCGATCTGGAGCTGGACATCAGCCTGGGGGATAAGAGCGAAGAGTGTACCGGGCTGTTGTGCTCAATTACCGGCGCGCTTCTGGATCCGATCAATAACTTGCTGGATGGTGTCGTGGATTCCGTCACGGATCTCCAGAGTGCGCTTGGTACTGCGCTTGGAAACCTGATAACACCGCTGATTAATCAGGTGGTAGAGCCACTGCTGGGTGCGGCAGGCCTGGGCATCGGTGAGGCAGAGGTCAGGGTGATCGAGGTGTCGTCTTCGGGAGTGGAGCTCGTCCAGTGATGCGATCATGTCATGCTCATGGCCGAAAGGCGTCTTACCAGCAAGGCTCGGTGGCCATCGAGTTCGCCATCATCTTTCCGCTGTTTCTGCTGATTTTCTACGCCATCGTCAGCTACAGCTTGCTGTTCGTCTACAAGCAAGGCGTGCATGGGCTCAGCGCCGATGCCGTGCGCCAGGCGATTTCCGTAGAGCGCCTGAGCGACGGCTCGCTGGATGAAGGCGCCATCACCTTGGCAGTGACATCCTTTATCAATGAGGAAGCAGCAGACTGGCTGGGGAGTTCGGTCGCATTGTGTGATGACGACCTTGTCCCGTCATCAGATTCCGTGAGGGTATGTGTCCAGGCATCGTTGGATCTTCCCCAGATAAACTTCTCCAGGCTATTGCCGGGTGGAAATGATGGAGAAGACTCTGCTGACTTCAAAGTTCCGGCTAATAACACTGTGACCTCCACCTCGAGCATCCGCCTATGACATGCCTTCGGCATTGGGCGTACGGTGGCATTCTTCTGCTGGCGCTTGGCGTTGCCGTGCCGAGCTGGGCCGCGGTCACCACCGTGGCCATTGCACCCGGCGAGCCGGGCGGGCGGCTGGATCGCCAGCTGCTGAGTGAGCTCGACGATCGCCTGGAGGCCCGTGACGGCCCGGGTGCGCTGCGGGTGCTGTACCTGGAAGACGGCGAGGTCTCCACGGCCGAGTTGCGCCGGAAGCTGGCCGAGGGTGACCTGGCGGATGCGCCCCGGGTGATCCTGCTCCACGATGCGGCGATTGCCACCTATCGTGAACTGGGCGCTTCCGGGGCGAGTCCATCGCGGCGACTGGCGGCCTACGGCGCCTTCTCTCCGGCCAATCGCCGTTGGCTACGACAGCAAGGCGCCGGACACCTCGATCTGCTGCCGGTGCTGCGGCGTCATCTGAGCTGGGTGCGCCACGGCACCGAGGCCAGGCGGCTCGTGGGTTGGGTGACGCAAGACGCCCCGCTGCTGTCATTGGGCGATCGGCTGATCGAGGGCTCGGCTCGGTTGGACGCGGTGAAGGTGCTGGGGCGGGACGCGCCGGTCGCGGGGGAGGCCACCGAACAGCTGCTGCTGGGTCTGCCCGGCAGGTTGCAGCGACAGCAGGCCGCCGAGGTGCTGGGCAGCCGTCGAGGCGCCTGGTGTCTGATGCCCGAGTGGCTGGCCGACGGCTGCTTCGGCGGCGTGCAGCCGGACATCGCGGGCGTGGCCGATGGCCTGCTGCGCCGACTCGATCAGGGGGGCAATGCGACGGCGCCGGCGGCGCCGCGGCTGGACTATGCCGCGCGCGGACGGCTGTCGCCCGAGCTGCGTGACGGCGTACGCTACCTCAACGTGCCGGCCACGGAAGTCGGGCGCCGCAGCCTGGGAGAGCGCCTGCTGCTCGGTGCGCTGCTGGTGGGCGCCGGTGCGCTGGTGGCCCTGGGGGGCGCCCTCGGGGCCGAGCGTCATCGACGGCGCCAGCGTGAGCGCTTCGGCTTCGATGAATTGACCGGGCTGCCGGGGCGCCCGCGCCTCGAGAAGCGCATGCAGCGTTACCTGAATAGCCAGCATCCCTTCCAGCTGTGCTGGATCGGCTTCGACCGGCTCGATGGTCTGCAGGACACGCTGGGGCCGGAAGGCACCCGTGAGGCCGTCAGGCGGATCGTCAAGCGCCTGCGGCGCGTCGCTCGCGGGGAAGGCTATGTGGTGCGCCTCGAGGGCGATGTCTTCGCCGTCATGAGCTTCCTGCCGGTACGCGAGCGGGGGGAATCGCCGGCCGGGATGATGTTTGCCGAGCGCCTCCAGGAAAGTCTCTCTGCTCCCTTCCATGTGGGTAACGCCGACCGCCTGCTGCTGCCGCGGATCGGGATCGCTCGCTCCTCGGCCGACAGCACGCCGTTCAGTCTGCTCGAGGAGGCTCAGGGGGCCGCCCGCCAGGTGCTGCGTGGGGGCGAGCGTCGCCCCCGTGAGCTGGTGGCCGAGGCGGCGGCGCCCGAGGAGCGCAGCCTGGCGCTGACCGAGGCACTGGCGAGTCTGTCCGGCGAGGCCCTGTCCGAGCAGCTGACGCTGGCGGTCGAGCCGCGTTTCCTGCTGGCCGATCGACGCTGCTGCGGCGGGGAATTTCGTGCCCGCTGGCGGCATGCGACATGGGGCGAGGTGCCCGGGAAGGAGCTGATGCGGCTGGCCGAGGCCGCGGGGCGGCGCGCGCTGCTGGATCGCACGCTCTGCGGGATGGCCCTGGACGCCCTGGCGCATTCCGGGCTGCCCGTCGAGGCGCCGCAGGGACCGCGTTCCGCGCGCCCCGTCTGGACACTGCCGCTGGGACTGGCCCAGCTGACCGATGCCGGCTTCATCGACGGCCTGAGTGAGCGCTGTGAGGCGTTGGGGCTGACGCCGGACTGCGTCGAGCTGCAGTGGCATGGTGCGGAGCTGGGGGAATCCTGGCCGCTGCAGTCGGCGATTCGCTACTGCCGGGAACGCGGCTTCGGCGTGGCGCTCAAGGGGCTGGTGCATTCCCGCCAGGCGCTGGATGCGATCTTCCGTCAGCCGCTGTCGCGACTGGTGCTCGAGCCGCGGCTCATGCGCGGCGTACCCAGCGATCAGGCGTCGATCCTGCTGACCAAGAGCCTGCGTGACATGGCCAAGCTGGCCGGGCGCCATATCACCGTGACCGGGGTGGCGACCTCGGATCAGCTGGTGGCGATTCGCGGCATGAACTTCGTCTCGGTGCAGGGCCCGCTGTTCGGGGAGGTGCAGTCGATCGAGGCGCTGGTGGACCGCCTGGCGGCCGGCGAGGCGGCGGAGACGGCCCGCGACGAGGACCCCGGGGCGGGCGACGAGGCCAGCCGCAGCGCGGAAGCCAATCGTGGGCAGGAATAGAAGATGTGAGTCACGGAAAGGAAGAGGGTGAGGCCGAATCGTTATCGGCACGGCCTCGGAAACGCGCAGGGCCCGGCAATTGCCGGGCCCTGTCGTCGTTGCGGCGGGGTGTTCGCGAGTCAGCCCCGTGACGCTTCTTCCTCGCCGGCATCATCGTTGGCGGCGATCAGCTGCAGCTGCTCATAGAAGCGAGGTGCAGGCTCGGGGGCCGGTGCCGGCTCGGGGGGCGTTTCCAGGGCGACGGGCATGCCGCCCGGCACTTCCACGACCTCGCGCAGCCGCGAGTAGTCCACCGCATAGTCGAGCCCCTCGGTGCTGGCGTCGACCTGATCCAGGGCCTCGGTGACGCGCTGGATGGTGGTGCCCTGCTTGTCGTCCAGGTAGGGGTAGGCCTGGACGTAGAGCGTGCCGTCGGACCAGCCCAGCTTGAAGCTCTCGTTGATGATGCGCACCTGGGTGCCTACCGAGACCTGGTCGAACAGGGTCTCTACATCCTCGGGCAGCATGCGCACGCAGCCGTGGGAGACCCGCATGCCCACGCCCTCCGGCTTGTTGGTGCCGTGGATCAGATAGCCCGGAATCCCGAGGCGCATCTTGCGCGTGCCCAGCGGGTTGTCGGGCCCGGCGGGCACCACGCTCGGCAGCGGGTCGCCGGCCTCGGCGTGTTCCCGGCGGATCGATTCCGGCGGATACCAGGCCGGATTGCGGACCATCTGGGTGATGGTGGTGTTGCCCAGCGGCGTCTCCCAGTCCTGGCGGCCCACGCCCAGCGGGTAGGTCTGGACGATGCGCCGTTCGCCGTCCTCGGCCGGCGGATAGTAGTAGAGCCGCATCTCGGCGACGTTGATCACGATGTCGTTACGCGGGGCGTCGGGCAGGATGAACTGACCGGGGATCGTCACCTCGGTGCCTTCGCCGGGGTACCAGACGCTGACGTCGGGGTTGGCCCGGACCATGGCGCGATAGCCGATGCCGTACTCGTGGCCGATGTCGATCAGGGTGTCTTCCTTGTCGGCCTCGACGGTGAAGACCTCGCCGACCAGGTCGCCTTCCTCGGGCAGATAATAGTAGCCGCGGGGCAGGTCCTCGCTGGCCTGCAGCGGGGCGGCGAGGGCGGTGGTCAGCCCGACCAGCAGGGTCGCGCGGGCCACGGTGCTGCGCAGGGGTGAAGGGATCATCTTGGTCATGTCTCGAATCGGGGGCGTCAGGGGGCGCTTCGCTCGCGCGGAGCGGCCATGTCGTTAGAGTGCCCGAGGTGGCGACGGTTCGCCAGTCGCCACCTCGGACTTCAGGCGGCTTCGGCCTTGCGGTTGAAGTGGTCGAGCAGCGCCTCGACCGCCGAGAAGCGTGCCTCTTCGGCTTCCATGTCGGCCTCGAAGCGCAGCGTGTCGGCACCCTCGAGGCGATAGCGATCGGGCTGGCGCTGGATCATCTCCACCAGCGTCAGCGGGTCGACGCCGGTGTGGCCGGCGAAGATCACCCGGCCCTTCTCGGGGCCGGCCTCCAGGCGAGCGATGCCCAACCGCTCGGCCCGCTGGCGCAGGCGGGTCTGGCGCAGCAGGGTCTTGACCGGTGCCGGCAGCAGCCCGAAGCGGTCGATCATCTCCACCTGTAGCTCCTTGAGCTCGGCCTCGGTCTCGGCGCCGGCGATGCGCTTGTACATCACCAGTCGCTGCTGGACGTCGTGGAGGTAGTCGTCCGGAATCAGCGCCGGCAGGTTGAGGCTGACTTCCACGCCGTCGTCGAGGGGCGCCTCGATATTGGGCGTCTTGCCCTCGCGGATCGCCTTGACGGCGCGATCGAGCATCTGCATGTAGAGGCTGTAGCCGAGCGCCTCCATCTGGCCGCTCTGCTCCTCGCCGAGTAGTTCGCCGGCGCCGCGGATCTCCATGTCGTGGCTGGCCAGGGTGAAGCCGGCCCCCAGGTCCTCGGCCTGGCCGATGGCCTCCAGGCGTTTCACGGCATCCTTGGTCATGGTCCGGGGCGGCGGCGCCAGCAGATAGGCGTAGGCCTGGTGGTGGCTGCGCCCGACCCGGCCGCGCAGCTGGTGCAGCTGGGCCAGGCCGAACTTGTCGGCGCGCTCGATGACGATGGTGTTGGCACTGGGCACGTCGATGCCGGTCTCGATGATGGTCGAGCACACCAGCACGTTGAAGCGCTTGTGATAGAAGTCCGACATCACCCGCTCCAGGGCGCGTTCGGGCAGCTGGCCGTGGGCCACGCCGACCCGCGCCTCGGGCACCAGCGAGCGCACCGTCTCCGCGGCGGTCTCGATGGTCTTGACTTCGTTATGCAGGAAGTAGACCTGGCCGCCGCGCAGGATCTCGCGCAGGATCGCTTCCTTGATCACCGCCTCGTCGCGCTGCTGGACGAAGGTCTTCACCGACAGCCGGCGGGCCGGTGGGGTGGCGATGATCGACAGGTCGCGGATGCCGCTCATGGCCATGTTGAGGGTGCGGGGAATCGGCGTGGCGGTGAGCGTGAGGATGTCGACCTCGGCGCGCAGGCCCTTGAGTCGCTCCTTCTGCGCGACGCCGAAGCGGTGCTCCTCGTCGATGATCAGCAGGCCCATCTTGGGGAAGCGCATCGACTTGGAGAGCAGCTTGTGGGTGCCGATGACGATGTCGGCCTGGCCGTCCTCGATACGCTTGGCGGCCGCGCTCTGGCCCTGACCGCCGGTGAAGCGCGAGATCAGCTCGATGTTGACCGCGGTGTCGGCGAAGCGGTCGCGGAAGTTCTCGTAGTGCTGGCGGGCGAGCAGGGTGGTGGGCACCAGCACGACGACCTGCTGGCCGGAGTGCACCGCCAGGAAGGCGGCGCGCATCGCCACCTCGGTCTTGCCGAAGCCGACGTCGCCGCAGACCACGCGGTCCATGGGGCGGGGGGCCGTCATGTCGCCGACCACCGCCTCGATGGCGGCGCGCTGGTCGGGCGTTTCCTCGAAGGGAAAGCTGGCAGCGAAGCGGGCGTACTCGGCGTCCGGCGCCTCGCAGGCGAAGCCTTCCCGGGCCTCGCGGCGGGCGTAGACGTCGAGCAGTTCGGCGGCGGTGTCGCGGATGCGCTCGGCGGCCTTCTTCTTGGCCTTGTCCCACTGCTCGGAGCCGAGCCGGTGCAGCGGCGCCAGCTCGTCGTCGACGCCGGCGTAGCGCGAGATCAGGTGCAGGCTGTCCACCGGCACGTAGAGCCTGGCGCCGTCGGCGTATTCCAGGGTGACGAACTCCGCCGCCTGGCCGCCGGCCTCCAGCGTCTCGAGGCCCTTGTAGCGGCCGACGCCGTGGGCCTGGTGGACCACCGGGGCACCGGGCTTGAGCTCGGCCAGGTGGCGGATCGCCAGCTCGTTGTCGTCGGTGGCCTTCTCGCGGCGGCGGCTCTGCCGCACCACCTCGCCGTAGAGCTCGGTCTCGCCGATCACGGCGATATCCGGCGACGTGAGCCACAGGCCGGCGTCGATGGTGCCCTCGGTGATGGCGGTGCGCTGATCGCTGTCGAGGAAGGCCGCGAAGTCGTCGACGTGGGGCAGGGGCAGGTTCAGCGGCGCGAGCGTTTCCTCGAGGGCCTCGCGGCGGCCGCGGGACTCGGCCACGAACAGCACCCGGGTGGCGTCGTGCTGGGCGAGGAAGTCCTCGAGTTCGGCCAGCGGGCGCTTGGCCCGGGCATTGACCGGCAGGTTCGGGGCCGGCCGCGCCGCCGGTACCTGGGCATGGCGGTGCTCGGTGTCGTCGGTGAGCTCGACCCGCGGATGGCGCTTGATGGCGCCGAATGCCTCGGCCACCGGCACGAAGGCGCGGTGGGGCGGCAGCAGCGGCCGCGTCGGATCGACGCCCAGGTTCTCGTAGCGGCTCTCGATGGCCGCCCAGTGGTGCTCGGCGGCCTCGAACACGCCGGGCAGCAGCGCCACCCGAGTGCCCTCGGCCAGATGATCGAACAGCGTCGCCGTTTCGTCGAAGAACAGCGGCAGGTACTGCTCGAGGCCGGGGGAGGGGATGCCCTTGAGGGCATCGACGTAGAGCGGGCACTGGCGCGGGTCGACGTCGAACAGCGTCTCGAAGCCCTCGCGGAAGCAGGCGATGGCGCCGCGCGACAGCGAGTACTCGTGGGCCGGCAGCAGCTCGACGCGCTCGACCCTGTCGGCGCTGCGCTGGGTGTCGGGATCGAAGTGACGCAGGGTGTCGATCTCGTCGTCGAACAGGTCGATGCGCAGCGGCGTCTCGTAGCCCATCGGGAAAAGGTCGATCAGCGCGCCGCGCAGGGCGTATTCGCCGGGCTCATAGACGGTTTCCACGGCGCGATAGCCGGCCCGCGACAGGCGGTCGCGGAAGCCTTCGCGGTCCAGCGTGGTGCCCACCTCGAGGGTCATCACCCGGCCGGCGATATAGTCCACCGGCGGCAGGCGCTGCATCAGGGTGTTGATCGGCACCAGCACGATGCCGTGCTCGCCGTCCTGAAGGCGGCGCAGGGTGCGCAGCCGTGCCGAGACGATGTCCTGGTGGGGCGAGAAGCTGTCGTAGGGCAGCGTTTCCCAGTCGGGGAAGGGCAGCACCGGCAGTCGTGAATAGAAGGCCAGGTCGTCTTCCAGGCGCTGGGCGGCGGCGGTGTCGGCGGTGACCACCAGCAGCGGCGCATCCTCGGCGAGGTGCGCCAGGGCCAGGGCGGTCGCGCTGCCGGGTGGCGTCTGCCAGTAGAGGGTGTCGCGAAGGCCCGTGGGGCGGGGTGGGTCGAGAGGCGAGAAGGTCGGCATGGGCGTCGCTTGCATCGTGTCCAATGGGTGACTGGAGGGCATCTTAACAGCCCGGTCGCGTCATGTAGTGAAACCCGAATTCCTGTAAATCCCCTACAGCGTCTGCGACCATCCCGCGATTGCCCCCTGGTGCTTGGCCTCGGATAATGCCTCACGAATCTCAACCCCACGGAGAGGCCCCACGTGAGTCAGCAACCCCTCGATACCGTCTTCCAGGAATGGCACGACAACCAGGCGCTCGCCGAGCAGATGATCCCGATGATCGGCAGCCTGTACCGTCACAACAACGTCGTGACTACCCTGTACGGGCGTTCGCTGTTCAACCGCAGCGTGATTCGCATCCTCAAGGACCACCGGTTCGTGCGCAAGATCGAGGGCACCGAGCTGTCCGTTCAGGACACCTTCCCGCTGGTCAAGGCCATGACCGAGCTGAACCTGGGGCCGGCCCACGTCGACGTGGGCAAGCTGGGTGTGGCCTACAAGAAGCAGGGTGGTGGCGATGCGGTGGCCTTCCTGCGCCGCGAGCTGGCCGAGATCGTCGATGGTCATTGCAAGGATACCGGTAACGGCGAGCCGAAGGACGTGGTGCTCTACGGTTTCGGCCGTATCGGCCGCATCCTGGCGCGGGTGCTGGTCGAGAAGGCCGGCGGTGGCAATCTGCTGCGCCTGCGGGCCATCGTGGTGCGCGGCCGCGGCGACATCGCCAAGGACCTGGAGAAGCGAGCCAGCCTGCTGCGCCGCGACAGCGTCCACGGGCCCTTCGACGGCACCATCAGCGTCGATCCGGAAGCCCGCACCCTGACCGCCAACGGCAACGTCATCAAGGTGATCTACGCCGATTCGCCGTCCGAGATCGACTACACCGAGTACGGCATCAACAACGCCGTGGTGGTCGACAACACCGGCATCTGGCGCGACGAGGACGGCCTGGGCCAGCACCTGGCCTGCAAGGGCGTGGCCAAGGCGCTGCTGACCGCACCGGGCAAGGGCGACCTCAAGAACATCGTCTACGGCATCAATCATCAGGACATCAGCGACGATGACCGCATCATCTCGGCCGCGTCCTGTACCACCAATGCCATCGTGCCGGCCCTCAAGGCGCTGAACGACGAGTACGGCATCGTCCATGGCCACGTCGAGACGGTGCACTCCTACACCAACGACCAGAACCTGATCGACAACTACCACAAGGGCGACCGCCGCGGCCGCAGTGCGCCGCTCAACATGGTGCTGACCGAAACCGGGGCCGCCAAGGCAGTAGCCAAGGCGCTGCCGGAGCTGGGCGGCAAGCTGACCGGCAACGCCATCCGCGTGCCGACGCCAAACGTCTCCATGGCGATCCTCAACCTGACCCTGGAGCGCGAGACCGACGTCGAGGCCCTGAACGACTACCTGCGCCGCATGTCGATCGACTCTCAGTATCAGAAGCAGATCGACTACGTCGACTCCCCCGAGGTGGTGTCCACCGACTTCGTCGGCAATCGTCACGCCGGCATCGTCGACGCCCAGGCGACCATCGCCAACGGCAACCATGCCGTCCTCTACGTGTGGTACGACAACGAGTTCGGCTACAGCTGCCAGGTGATCCGTATCCTGCAGCACATTTCCAACGTGGCCTTCCTCAAGCTGCCCCACGCTCAGGGCTGAGCCTTCCCGGCCCGTCGCACCCCGCCCCGGCCGTCGGCCGGGGCCTCCCCAACCGCCTCTCCCTCAACGCTTTTTCCACCCTTCTGCGACACTTCGCCACTTGCCCCCGATGGACTTCTGCGACCTTCCGGCAGGTAGTCATTCCACTGGCTTCTCTTTATAATGCGGGGGATTTTTCGGGGTGGTTCGAGTTCGCCTCGGGCCCGACTGGTTACATTCTGAACAACTCACAAGAATCCGATCCAATCGCACCCCTTTCCTTCGTATATCAGATCCATCAACTGGGCGAGACTATGATCGAAGTCAAGAAAGGCCTGGATCTCCCCATCACGGGAGCCCCGGAGCAGCGTGTCGAAGACGCGCGTCCGGTGCGCCACGTGGCGGTTCTCGGTACCGACTACATCGGCATGAAGCCGACCATGGAGGTTCGAGAGGGGGACAAGGTCAAGCTGGGCGACCTGCTGTTCACGGACAAGAAGATCGATGGCGTGCGCTTCACGGCGCCGGCCGGCGGTGAAGTCGTCGCCATCAACCGCGGTGAGAAGCGCAGGCTGCTGTCCGTGGTGATCAAGGTCGACGAGTCCGAAGACGCAGTGGAATTCGCCTCCTACAGCCGTGACAAGCTGGCCTCCCTGGAGCGTCAGGCAGTGGTCGACCAGCTGGTCGAATCCGGTCTCTGGACCGCGCTGCGCACCCGTCCCTTCTCCCGCACGCCGGCCATCGATGGTGTGCCGAACGACATCTTCGTCACCGCCATCGATACCCATCCGCTGTCCGCCGACCCCGCCACGATCGTCCAGGCCGAGTCCCAGGCCTTCGAGGACGGCCTCAAGGTGCTGACGCGTCTGACAGAAGGCAAGGTCTTCCTGTGCGGCGCGCAGGGCGCCGAGCTCCCGGGAGGCGACGTTCAGGGCGTGCAGGCCGAGAGCTTCGGCGGCCCGCATCCGGCCGGCCTGGTGGGCACGCACATCCATCATCTCTCGCCCGTGGGCCTGCAGAAGAAGGTCTGGCACATCGGCTACCAGGACGTCATCGCCTTCGGCAAGCTGTTCACCGAGGGCAAGCTCGACGTCAGCCGCGTGGTGGCCGTGGGCGGTCCGCGTGCCGAGCAGCCGCGCCTGCTGCGCACCCGCGTCGGGGCCAGTACCGAAGAGCTGCTGGCCGGCGAGGTCCGCGAGCCCGATGACACGCGAGTGATCTCCGGTTCGGTGTTCTCCGGTTTCACCGCCGAGGGCAGCCTGCGCTACGTGGGCCGCTTCAACACCCAGCTCAGTCTGCTCGAGGAAGGCAACAAGCGCAGCTTCATGGGCTGGCTGTCGCCGGGTTCGAACCGCCATTCGGTGCTGGGCATCTACCTTTCGCGCATCAAGGGCCTCAAGAACTACGCACCGACCACCTCCACCAACGGGTCCGAGCGGGCCATGGTGCCGGTAGGGGCCTACGAGGAAGTGATGCCGCTGGACATCCTGCCCACCCAGCTGCTGCGCTCGCTGATCGTCGGCGACATCGAGACCGCCATGCAGCTCGGTTGCCTGGAGCTGGATGAGGAGGACCTGGCGCTGTGCACCTACGTGTGCCCCGGCAAGTACGAGTATGGTCCCATCCTGCGCGATAACCTCACCATGATCGAGAAAGAGGCCTGATGATGGGTATCCGACAGACACTCGAGAATCTCGAGCCGCACTTTCACAAGGGCGGCAAATACGAGAAGTTCTACCCGCTTTTCGAGGCGGTGGACACCATCTTCTACACGCCGCCCAGCGTCGCCAAGACCACGGCCCACGTGCGTGACGGCATCGACCTGAAGCGCATCATGATCACGGTGTGGCTCTGCACCTTCCCGGCCATGTTCTTCGGCATGTGGAACGCCGGCTGGCAGGCCAACGTGGCCATCGCCGACGGCTTCGGCGCCGCCGGCGGCTGGCGCGAGGCCATCGTCATGACCCTGGCGGGCGGCCACGACCCGGCGAGCCTGTGGGGCAACTTCGTGCTTGGTGCCACCTACTTCCTGCCGATCTACCTGGTGACCTTCGCGGTCGGTGGCTTCTGGGAAGTGCTGTTCGCCGTCAAGCGCGGCCACGAGGTCAACGAGGGCTTCTTCGTCACCTCCGTGCTGTATGCCCTGATCCTGCCGGCCACCATCCCGCTGTGGCAGGTGGCGCTCGGCATCACCTTCGGCGTGGTGATCGGCAAGGAGATCTTCGGCGGCACCGGCAAGAACTTCCTCAACCCGGCGCTGACCGGTCGTGCCTTCCTGTACTTCGCCTATCCGGCACAGATCTCCGGCGACTCCGTGTGGGTGGCCGCCGATGGCTACACCGGCGCCACCGCGCTCTCCACCGCCTTCCAGAGCGGCATGAGCGCGCTGACCGACCAGTTCAGCTGGTGGGACGCCTTCTACGGCTTCATCCCGGGCTCGGTGGGCGAGACCTCGACGCTGGCCATCCTGATCGGCGCCGCGGTGCTGCTGTGGACCAAGATCGCGTCCTGGCGGATCATGCTGGGCGTGTTCCTGGGCATGGTGGCGACCAGCCTGCTGTTCAACCTGGTCGGCTCCGACACCAATCCGATGTTCGCCATGCCGTGGTACTGGCACCTGGTGATCGGCGGCTTCGCCTTCGGCATGGTGTTCATGGCCACTGACCCGGTCTCCGCCTCCATGACCAACCAGGGCCGCTTCATCTTCGGTACCCTGATCGGTGTCATGACCGTGCTGATCCGCGTCGTCAACCCGGCCTTCCCGGAGGGCATCATGCTGGCGATCCTGTTCGCCAACCTGTTCGCCCCGCTGATCGACCACTTCTTTGTTCAGGCCAACATCAAGCGCCGCCAACAGCGCACCGGTGTGCCGGCCGAGGAGAACGCCTGATGGCACAGAGCAACAACTCCATCAAGAAGATCCTGACGGTGGCGTTCGCACTTTGCATCGTGTGTTCGGTGATCGTCTCCACCGCCGCGGTCGGCCTGCGTGCCAAGCAGCAGCTCAACCAGGAGCTCGACCGCAAGTCGAACATCCTCGACGTGGCGGGGCTCTATGAGCCCGGCACCGACGTCGAGGAGGCCTTCGAACAGGTCACGCCGCGGGTCGTCGACCTGCGCAGCGGCGAGTACACCGACCAGTTCGATGCGGCTACCTACGACAGCTTCCAGGCGGCCCGCGATCCGGCCCAGTCCCGTACCCTTTCCGGGGAGAAGGACATCGCCGGCCTGTCGCGCCAGGAGAACTACACTACCGTCTACCTGGTCGGCGACCCGGACGATCCCGAGCAGATCATCCTGCCGGTGCGGGGCCAGGGCCTGTGGGGCCTGATGCGCGGTTACCTGGCGGTGCAGGGCGATGGCAACACCATCGAAGGCATCACCTTCTACTCTCACTCCGAGACCCCGGGTCTCGGCGGCGAGGTCGACAACCCGCGCTGGAAGGCTCAGTGGGACGGTAAGGAGATCTTCGCCGAGGCCGACAGCGTCCAGCCTGACATCGCTCTCGTGAAAGGCGGCGCCAGCGGCGAGACCGAGGTCGACGCGCTCTCCGGCGCCTCGCTGACCAGCAAGGGCGTCACCAACCTCCTGCAGTTCTGGCTGAGCCCCGAGGGCTTCGGCGAGTACCTCGCCCGGTTCCGCAGCGGCATCGAGCGTGAGACCGTGCAGGATGCCTCCACCGACACTGAAGGAGCCTGATGATGTCTGCACCGACTCCCAAGGGCGTCCTGGTAACGCCGATCTTCAAGAACAACCCCATCGCGCTGCAGATCCTGGGGATCTGCTCCGCGCTGGCGGTGACCAGCAGCATGAGCGTGTCGCTGGTCATGTCCCTGGCGGTGATCTTCGTCACCTCGCTGTCGAACTTCTTCGTCTCGCTGATCCGCAACCACATTCCGTCGTCGATCCGCATCATCGTGCAGATGACGATCATCGCCTCGCTGGTGATCGTGGTGGACCAGATCCTCAAGGCCTATGCCTATGAGATGTCCAAGCAGCTGTCGGTCTTCGTCGGCCTGATCATCACCAACTGCATCGTGATGGGCCGCGCCGAAGGCTTCGCCATGACTAACGGCCCGGGCCTGTCCTTCCTGGACGGCGTGGGCAACGGCATCGGCTACGGCTTCATCCTGATGACCGTCGGCTTCTTCCGCGAGCTGTTCGGTTCCGGCAGCGTGTTCGGCTTCACCGTGCTCGAGACCGTGCAGAACGGTGGCTGGTATGTGCCCAACGGCCTGATGCTGCTGCCGCCGTCCGCGTTCTTCATCATCGGCCTGATCATCTGGGTGCTGCGTGCCATCAACCCGGAACAGGTCGAGGAAAACGAGTTCAAGATGAAGGAAAACACCCAGCCGAAGGAGGCCGTGTAAGATGCAACACTATCTGAGCCTGTTCGTCGCCTCGGTCTTCGTCGAGAACATGGCCCTGGCGTTCTTCCTGGGCATGTGTACCTTCCTGGCGGTGTCCAAGAAGGTCTCCTCGGCCTTCGGCCTGGGCATCGCGGTCATCGTGGTGCTGACCATCACCGTGCCGGTCAACAACCTGTTGCTGACCTACCTGCTCGAAGAGGGTGCCCTGACCTGGACCGGTCTGGCCGGGGCCGAGAACATCGACCTGTCGTTCCTCGGCTACCTGAGCTACATCGGCGTGATCGCGGCCATCGTGCAGATTCTCGAGATGTTCCTCGACAAGTACGTGCCGGCGCTCTACAACGCCCTGGGCGTGTTCCTGCCGCTGATCACCGTGAACTGCGCGATCCTCGGTGCGACCCTGTTCATGTCCGAGCGCAACTATGACCTCGGTGAATCCGTGGTCTACGGCCTCGGCGCCGGGGTGGGCTGGGCACTGGCCATCACCGCGCTGGCCGGTATCCGCGAGAAGCTCAAGTACAGTGACGTGCCGGCCTCCCTGCAGGGCCTGGGCATCACCTTCATCACGGTGGGCCTGATGTCGCTGGGCTTCATGTCCTTCTCCGGCATCCAGCTCTGAGGCGGCTTCCGGCGGCGCGTGTGGCGCGCCGCCGGTGTGACCAGTCAATGCTAGCAATAGGAAACCGACATGGTTGATACAACAGTCATCTTGCTCGGTGTGGTCATGTTCACCGTGATCATCATCGGTCTGACGGCGGTGATCCTGGCCGCCCGCAGCAAGCTCGTCAGCACCGGGGACGTGACCATCGAGATCAACGAAGATCCCGATCACACCCTGACCACCCAGGCCGGCGGCAAGCTGCTGAACACCCTGGCCGCCAACGGCATCTTCCTGTCCTCCGCCTGTGGTGGCGGCGGCTCCTGCGCCCAGTGCCGGTGCCGCGTGGAAGAGGGCGGTGGCTCCATCCTGCCCACCGAGGAGTCCCACTTCACCCTGCGCGAGAAGAAGGAAGGCTGGCGCCTGTCCTGCCAGGTGCCGGTGAAGCAGGACATGAAGATCGAGGTGCCCGAGGAGGTCTTCGGCGTCAAGAAGTGGGAATGCGAGGTCATCGAGAACCCCAACGTCGCCACCTTCATCAAGGAGCTCAACCTGCGTCTGCCCGAAGGCGAGGACGTGGCCTTCCGTGCCGGCGGCTACGTGCAGCTGGTGGCGCCGCCCTATGACGTCAAGTTCTCCGACTTCGACATCGAGGAAGAGTACCGCGGCGACTGGGAGAAGTTCGGGCTGTTCAACGTCTCCCACAAGAACGACGAGGAAATCATCCGGGCCTATTCCATGGCGAACTACCCGGAAGAGAAGGGCATCCTCAAGTTCAATATCCGTATCGCCACGCCCCCGCCCAACACCAACCATCCGCCGGGCCTGATGTCCACCTACGTCTTCAGCCTGAAGCCGGGTGACAAGGTCACGGTGATGGGGCCCTTCGGCGAGTTCTTCGCCAAGGACACCGACGCCGAAATGGTGTTCGTGGGCGGCGGTGCCGGCATGGCGCCGATGCGCAGCCACATCTTCGACCAGCTCAAGCGTCTCGATACCAAGCGCAAGATCAGCTTCTGGTACGGCGCGCGCTCCTGGCGCGAGACCTTCTACAACGAAGAGTACGACCAGCTGGCCGAGGAGCACGACAACTTCGACTGGCATCTGGCGCTGTCCGATCCGCAGCCCGAGGACAACTGGGAAGGCCCGACGGGCTTCATCCACAACGTCCTCTACGAGAACTACCTCAAGGACCATCCGGCTCCCGAGGACTGCGAGTTCTACATGTGCGGACCGCCCATGATGAACGCCTCCGTGATCAAGATGCTGCTGGATCTCGGGGTCGAACCCGAGAACATCATGCTCGACGACTTCGGCGGCTGATCGCCCCACGGCAACCGTCAGGGCTGGCCTCCGGGCCAGCCCTGATTGGTTCCGCCGCCCGATATGCCTCCCGTCAGGCGGCATATCAGGCGACGGCACCCTTCAGTGGCAGCCCTTCCCGGGGATCACTGCGGCGCTGACGTGGTCCCAAGGGCAACACCCTTTCTGCGAACTCGATGGAGCACTCTATGGGCACCTTTCTCGTGGTACTGGTCTTCATGCTGGTGATCATGGCCGCCATGGCCATCGGCGTCATCGTCGCCCGGAAGCCGATCGCCGGCAGCTGCGGCGGACTCAACAAGCTCGGCCTCAAGGAAGGCTGCGAGGTCTGTGGCGGCCAGGACGAGGTCTGCGAAGAGGAAAACCGCAAGCGCCAGGGCGGTGCTCGCCGCCGCAGCGACGAGAGCCGCGGGGCGGATCTCGGCTACGACGCGACCCGCCGCTAGTCGCATCGGACCCATCCGGGCGAGGGGCGAGGAGCGACGTGGCAGGGCTCCTCGCCCTTTCGCGTTTCGGGAAGTCGATGACGACCGTCCCCCGTCTTTTTCAGGCAAACAGGAGAGCGAAGGCTTCATGGCAGTCCATAACTACGATGTGGTGGTGATCGGCACCGGGCCGGCCGGCGAGAGCGCGGCCATCAATGCGGCCAAGCACGGCAAGCGCGTGGCGGTGGTGGAGAAGCAGCCCGTGGTGGGCGGCAACTGCACCCACTGGGGCACGATTCCCTCCAAGGCGCTGCGCCACCAGGTCAAGCAGATCCTGTCGTTCAACACCAATCGTATGTTCAGGGACATCGGCGAGCCGCGCTGGTTCTCGTTTCCGAAGGTCATGGAGCGTTCCCGCGTCACCATCGACCAGCAGGTGGCGATGCGGACCAACTTCTATGCGCGCAATCGCATCGATCTGTTCAGCGGCGTGGCGCGCTTCAAGGACGCCCATACCCTGATCGTGCGCGGCGAGGGCGAGAGCGCCGACGAGCTGGTAGCCGAGCGGATCATCATCGCCACCGGCTCGCGGCCCTACCGGCCGGCCGACATCGATTTCCAGCACCCGCGCATCTACTGCTCGGACACCATCCTCGGACTCAACCACACCCCGCGCACCATGATCATCTTCGGCGCCGGCGTGATCGGCTGCGAATACGCTTCGATCTTCTCGGGCCTTGGGCTCAAGGTCGATCTGATCAACAGCCGCGACAGCCTGCTGTCGTTCCTCGACGACGAGATCAGCGATGCGCTGTCCTACCACCTGCGCAAGCACGGGGTGCTGATCCGCCACAACGAGGAGTACGAGCGGGTCGAAGGCGACGAGTCCGGCGTGACCGTGTACCTCAAGTCCGGCAAGCGGCTGCGCGCCGACGCCTTCCTGTGGGCCAACGGCCGCACCGGCAACACCGACGAGCTGGGGCTGGAAAACGTCGGCCTCGAGGCCAACGGCCGCGGCCAGCTGCAGGTCGACGATCACTATCGCACGGCGATTCCGCATATCTATGCCGCCGGCGACGTCATCGGCTGGCCGAGCCTCGCCAGCGCGGCCTATGACCAGGGGCTGAATGCCTGCGACGGGCTGCTTGACCGCGAGTATCGCTACGTCACCGAGGTACCGACCGGCATCTACACGATTCCGGAGATCAGCTCCTTCGGTCGCAACGAGCGCGAACTTACCGAGGCCAAGGTGCCCTACGAGGTGGCGCAGGCGTTCTTCAAGGACACCGCCCGGGCGCAGATCACTGGCGACACGGTGGGCATGCTCAAGATCCTCTTCGATCAGGACACGCTGGAGATCTACGGTATCCACTGCTTCGGCGACCAGGCCTCGGAAATCGTCCATATCGGCCAGGCGATCATGCAGCAGGAGGGCGAGGCCAACACCCTCGAGTACTTCGTCAGCACCACCTTCAACTACCCCACCATGGCCGAGGCCTATCGGGTCGCGGCACAGAACGGGTTGAATCGACTGTTCTGACGGCTGCCGGGAAGTCGTCGGCCGCATGAGACGACGGCGCCCCTCGGGGCGCCGTCGGTCGTTCATGCCAGTGATTGACGTAAGTCGTTGAGATCAGGCATCGGCGGGTGGCTCGCGATCCTGGTACCCGTAACACGGCGGTGAGCTGGGCTCTCGATCCAGGGCATCCTCTTCCTCCAGTGCCCTCAGCAGCGCATCGCGCAGGATTGTCAGATAGGAGTCGTCCAGCTCACGGACGGCCGTGAGCAGCGTCAGGCGTCCGGCCCTGGCGTGGCGCATGAGTGGCACGAGGACGTCAGGATGGTCGCGCAGTTCGCCGCGATAGCGTACCGCGAACACGGCATCGCTGATCTCTCCCTCGTGGAACTGGCGCCGCAGGGTGGGCGAGGGCGAGGCATCGCGATACCAGTCGGCCAGCGCCAGCGACTCGCGGCGCTTGCCACGCGGCCACAGCCTGTCGACCAATACCCTGGCGCCGTCGTCGGGCTCGGGTGCCTGGTAGATCCGTTTGAGGACGATATCCGCGCTCATGCGTCACTCTCCGTCTCCAGCGCCTGACGTTCCTGTCGGGCGCGTGCCTGCCAGGGGCCGGGCAGTGTCGCGGCACGAGACAGGGCCGTCCGGGCGGTGTCGAGGCGCCCCTGATCGGTGGCGACGATGCCCAGGTTCAGCCAGGCCGGCGCGAGCTCCGGGTCCGCGTCGACCGCGGCCTGAAAAGCCCTCATGGCGCCGTCGGCGTCGCCGGTGGCGTGTCGCGCGTTACCCAGAGCGAAGCGCACCGTGGCGGCCTTGGGATGGCGCTCGGCCAGGGCCTGCCAGGCGGGCAGGGCGTCCTCGCTCCCGTTCAGGGTCTCGAAATCGGCGATGGCCTGTGTGGCATTCTCGACTCCGGCATCGGCCGGCAGTTCGCCGGGCGGCAGGGCGACGAAGGCCCAGCGGTCGCTGCGTGCCCAGGTGGCATCGAAACGGCCGAAGTCGATGGCGCGCTCCGGTGTCATGCCGGTATGCAGCACCAGCTCCTCGGCCGGCAGGTCGTAGCCGATGGCGACGGCATAGTGCCACTGGGGCCAGGCCGGTAGTGACAGGTTCTGCATCACCACCACCGGATGGCCGGCGGCGAGCTCATCGAGCAGGCCCGCGAAGCCTCCGTCGAGGCGAAAGGGAATCAGCCCGTGGCGGCGCACCGTGGCCAGCATCTCCGGCTGTACGCTGCCGTCGCGGCCGGGCAGGAAGACCTGGGGGATCAGCTCGTTCACGCTCACGTCGAGGCCGGTGGCCTCGAGGGCCATGGCCAGCGAGGCCGGGCCGCACTGGTAGTCGCGCTGGCCGTGGAAGGGCACCGCCTCGTTGATTGCCATCGACGGCAGTGCCTGGCGGGTGGCGGGGGAAAGCGACGGGGTGGTGGCGCAGCCCGTCAGCAGCAGAAGCGTCATCACCAACGCAAGAACGCCCGCGGGGCGGGCGTTCTTGCGTCCGGCTGTAGTGGATAGGCCGGTCATGGGGAACTCCCGGCTTAGCGGGTGAACGGGTAGACGTCGGTGAGGCCGAGGATGTCGGTCACCAGCAGGATGATGAAGACCGCGAACAGGGCACCGACCACGCCGGCGCCGGCGGGCATCTGGTCGAGGCGGTCTGCCATCTCGCGGGCCTCGGCATCGGACAGGGCGGCCACGCGGTTTTCCACCTCGGCCGGGGAGACGCCCTGGAGCAGCAGCTGCTGCTGCACGTCCTCGCGGGCCAGGACCCGGCGGATCTTGTCGCGATCCTGCTGGCTGGCCTGGGCGTCGAGCACCGAGGTGGTGCCGACCAGCCCCTGGTCGGCGGCAGGCACGGCGGCCACGGCCGGCAGGCTGCCGAGCACCAGGGCGAGGATCAGGAGCGGGCTTAAGAGTCGGGTGAGTCGTTTCATGCTGGCATTCCTTGTGTATCGGGATGGTCCGGCTCGGTGTCGCTCCACATGGGCGTCCTTGCGCCATGCCGGCGGCGATGCGGGGACAGTATAGGGGATAAGGGCGGCCGGTTTCACGCTTGGGCGTTGATTTCCAACCGGTTGCGTCCGTTCTGCTTGGCACGGTAGAGGCCCCTGTCGGCGCGCGAGTAGAGCTGAGCCAGCGTGTCCCCGCCGCCTCGGGTCGTGGCCAGGCCCAGGCTGATGGTCAGCCGTTGCTCGCCGGCCTGGCCGGGCAGGGGCAGGCCGGCCGTGGCCTCGCGCAGCCGTTCGCCCAGTTGTCGGGCGCCCTCCAGGCCGGTGTTCGGCATCAGCACGGCGAACTCCTCGCCGCCCAGTCGTGCCACCAGATCCGATTCCCGCCCCAGGCGGGCGAACTCGGCCGCCACGGCCTGCAGCACCGCATCGCCGGCCGGGTGGCCGTAGCGGTCGTTGAACCGCTTGAAGTGGTCGAGATCGATCAGCAGCAGGCTCAGCTCGCCGCCGTCGCGCCGGTTGAGCTCGAGATAGCGTTCCGCGACCTCCCACAGGCGGCGGCGATTGGCGAGCCGGGTGAGCTCATCGGTGACGCTCAGTTCGCGCAGCGACCGCCACTGGCGATGGATGCGTGCCAGCGCCAGCATCAAGGCGGCGGCCACCAGCAGCACCAGGATGACCAGCAGGACCACCGCCAGACTCAGCCATTTCATCAGTCGCTGCTGATCGGCGGCGGCACGGTGAACATCCTCCAGCAGGCTGCTGTAGGTCCAGGCGAGCGTGCTCTCCAGCTCGTGCCCCAGGCGATGAAGCTGCGGGACATCCATGTCGGTGCCACCGTCCGGCGCAGCGATCACCGATGCCAGCCGTTGGTACAGGGTTTCCGCCTGCGAGAGTTCGGCGAGCATGGGCGCATAGCGCGCCTCGCCGATCTCGCTGCGCGAGAGGCCCTGGCGGATGGTGCCGATCCGCTCGGGGACGCGCGCCACCAGGCTGGCGATCCGCGTCAGATGCCAGCGATGGTGGGGGTGGTTGCGCAAGGCGTTCAGCTCGAGCCGAAGCTCGGCGGTGTCTTCCTGGGCGCGCACCAGGTCGCCGGCCAGGGCCGAGTAGTCGGCCCCAAGGTGGCGACCGGCCTGGAGGCTGAAGGCGCCTGCCACGATGGCGCCGAGCGCCGCCAGCAGGCAGAAGCCCGCCAGCAGGCCGGAGCGCAGGCCGGGAGCCGGGGTCACCGCGCCTGGATTTCGCCGATGGCCCAGATCCACTGGCTCATCGGCGCTTCACCGGTCAGTGTCGCCTCGGCATCCGCCGGTACGATCAGCATCAGCGGCCCCAGCTCCTCCGGCGTGAGGGGATCGCCGTCCAGACGCGTGGCCAGCAGGAAACGCCGCGCCTCGCGATCGGCAGGCGTGAGGAAGCTGGTGTAGTCGTCCAGGGCGATGAAGCGCAGCCGCGAGGCCTCGTCGAGCTGCTGGTCCTCGAGGAAGTCATCCAGCCAGACGCCGCTGAAGGTGCCTTCGGGGCCTTCGAAGTGGCGCATCGTCACCTGGCCGGCGTCGCTTCGCTCGATCTCCTCGAGGGTCAGCTGGCGCGTCTCGGTACCGGTGCGGATGTCCAGGATCGGTTCTGCCGCCGACGCGACGGCGGGGCAGAGGGCGGCGGCGATCAGGGTGGAGAGCATCAGGCGTCGTGGGAACATCGTGCAATGCCTCAACAAGGGGATGCCGATTATCATACCCCGAAGCCTGGTGCCTGTGGGCGTGGAGACCGTGCCCTGTCGATTCAACCGACGCGGTAGGAGTGAGGCGACTCGGCCAGCAGGCCGCGACCGCCGGCGAGCGTCAGGGCCAGGTCGTGCAGGCCTTCCCACAGCGGGATGGTGCCGGCGCCCTTGATCGCCAGATCCAGGCGCTGGGCGAACAGCAGCAGCTTGTGCAGGCGCTTCATGGGCAGGCGTTTCAAGGCCTGCTGGTAGGCAGGGCGGCGCTTGTCGAAGATCGGCGGCTTCTGTGCCTTGCAGGCGTGCTCCAGGCTCTGGCCCTGATCGAGATGCTGATGCAACGACAGCAGCAGCCGCAGCTCTCGGGTCAGCGCCCACAGCACGATCGGTGGCTCGACGCCCTCGCCGCGCAGGCCGGTCATGATCCGCGAGACCCGTGCCCGCTCGCCCTTGAGGCAGGCGTCCATCAGCGTGAAGACGTCGAAGCGCGCGCTGTCCTCCACGCCACCGGCGACCTGCTGGGGAGCGATGCGGGCGCCGGGCGGCGAGAGCAGGGCCAGCTTCTGCAGCTCCTGGTCGGCGGCCAGCAGGTTGCCCTCGGTGCGCTCGCCGAGCAGGCGGGCGGCATCGAGATCGAGGTTCAGGCCGTGGTGCGAAGCGCGATCGCGCAGCCAGAAGTGCAGACGCGAGACGTCCACCGGCCACACCGGGACGAACAGGCCGGCCTTGTCGAGCGCCTTGAACCAGGCGCTCTTCTGCTCGCGGTAGTCGAGCTTGCCGGCCGCCACCAGCAGCACGTTGTCGCTGTCGGCCATGCCCTCGGCGTACTCGCGCAGCTCCTTGGCGCCTTCCTGGCCGGGCTTGCCGTTGCCCAGGCGCAGTTCGATGAGCTTGCGCGAGGCGAACAGCGACAGGCTGGCGGACGCCTCGGTCAGCCGCCCCCAGGCGAAGTTGGCCTCGACGTGGAGCACCTCGCGTTCTTCGATACCCGCCTGGCGCGCCGAGGCCCGCACGGCGTCACAGGCCTCGCGGTGCTGGAGGGGCTCGTCGCCGGCGACGATCACCACCGGCGGCAGCGATTTGGCCAGCGCCGGCTCGAGCTTGTCGGGAAAGACCTTCACGACGACCTCAGTTCGGTGACAGGGCGCGCAGGCGATCCATCAGCCGCCGGACGCCTTCCCGACGCAGCCGCTCGGAGGCCGCTTCACGCAGCTCGTCGCCGACCAGCAGGTTGCTGTCGCTGATCGAATAGCGCTCGCTGACCTCCACGACCTGCTGGTCGAGCCGGTAGGCGCCGTCGCGACGGCGCTGGACCGAGAAGGGCACGCTCAGGGTCAGCTCGCGCTCCTGGCTGCCGCTGCTGAGCACGCCCAGGCGCTGTTCCTCGATGCGCTCGGCGCCGAGGTTGAGCACCATCGGCGCGTCGTCGCGGACCGCCACGCCGGCGGACTCGAGCCGCCGGGTGACCTGGCGCGAGAACTCGCCGGAGGCGCCGGCCACGGCCAGCGCCTCCAGGTCCAGGGCCGGCTCGTCGAAGCCGCGCAGCCGGAAGCCGCAGCCGCCGAGGGTGAGGCCGGCGGCGCCGGCCAGGGTGAAGCGCAGGAAGTCACGCCGTTGCATTTGGCTCTCTCCTTGGCCGGCGGTCGGCTCAGCCGACGACGATGTTGACCAGCTTGCCCGGGACCACGATCACCTTGCGCACCGTCTTGCCCTCGAGGTGGCGCTGGACGTTCTCGGCGGCCATGGCCTGGGCCTCGATGGCGGCCTTGTCGGCCTCGGCCGGCACCTCGAGACGAGCGCGCAGCTTGCCGTTGACCTGCACCACCAGCTCGATGGTGTCCCGGGCCAGGGCGGACGCGTCGACGGTCGGCCAGCGGGCGTCGATGGCCGGCTCGTCATGGCCCAGCTCGGCCCACAGCGCATGGCAGGCGTGGGGGGTGATCGGCGCCAGCAGCAGCACGCAGTCCTCGACGGCCTCGCGGGACACGGCCAGGCCGAGCGGGCTTTCATCCTCGAACTTGCCGATCGCATTGGTCAGCTCCATCACCGCGGCGATGGCGGTGTTGAAGGTGGTGCGTCGGCCGATGTCGTCGCTGGCTTTCTGGATAGTTTCGTGGGTCTTGCGACGCAGCTCGCGCTGATCGTCGTTCAGGGCGTCGACGTCGAGCTCGCCCGGGGTGCCGGCCTCGACATGCTCGGCCACCATTCGCCACAGGCGCTTGAGGAAGCGATGGGCGCCCTCGACGCCGGAGTCGGACCACTCGAGGGACTGCTCGGGCGGCGCGGCGAACATCATGAACAGGCGCACGGTGTCGGCACCGAAGCGGTCGATCATCGCCTGGGGATCGACGCCGTTGTTCTTGGACTTGGACATCTTCTCGATGCCGCCCATCTCCACCGGCTGGCCGTCTTCCTCGAGCACGGCGCTCAGCGGCCGTCCCTTGTCGTCGCGCTGGACGCTGACGTCGGCCGGGTTGAACCACTCCTTGCCGCCATTGGCCTCGGGGCGATAGAAGGTCTCGGCGATCACCATGCCCTGGGTCAGCAGGCGCTGGAACGGCTCGTCGGACTCGACCAGGCCGAAGTCGCGCATCAGCTTGTGGAAGAAGCGCGCGTAGAGCAGGTGCAGGATGGCGTGCTCGATGCCGCCGATGTAGAGGTCCACCGGCAGCCAGTAGTTGGCGCGCTCGTCGAGCATGGCCTCCGGGTTGTCGGCGCAGGCGAAGCGCGCGTAGTACCAGGAGGACTCCATGAAGGTGTCGAAGGTATCGGTCTCGCGCACCCAGCCGTCGCCCAGATCGCTGAACTCGGGCATCTTCTTGAGCGGCGAGCCGGAGGCGTCGACGGTGACTTCCAGCGGCAGGGCGACCGGCAGCTCGTCGTCGGTGAGCGGCACGGTCTGGCCCTCGGGGCCGTACTTGACCGGGATCGGCGCGCCCCAGTAGCGCTGGCGGGCCACGCCCCAGTCGCGCAGGCGGAAGTTGGTCTTGACCTCGCCGTGGCCTTGCTCGGCCAGGCGGGCGGCGATGGCGTCGAAGGCCGCCTGGAAGTCGAGGCCGTCGAACTCGCCGGAGTTGATCAGCACGCCGTGCTCATCAAAGGCGCCCTGGCTGAGGTCCGGTGTCTGGCCGTTGTCGTCGGCGATGACCGGCTCGATGGGCAGCGCGTACTTGGTCGCGAACTCCCAGTCGCGCTGGTCATGGGCGGGGACGGCCATCACCGCGCCGGTGCCGAACTCCATGAGCACGAAGTTGGCCACGTAGACCGGCACGCGACGCCCGGTGAGCGGGTGCACGGCCTGGTAGCCGGTGGCCATGCCCTTCTTTTCCTTGGTGGCGAGCTCGGCCTCGGAGGTGCCGCCGTGGGCGCACTCCTCGAGGAAGTCGGCCAGCTCGGCATTGCCCTCGGCGGCGGCCTTGGCCAGTGGATGCCCGGCGGCCACGGCGAGATAGGTCACGCCCATCAGCGTGTCGGGGCGAGTGGTGTAGACGCGCAGTGGCTCGAGGGCGTTGTCGTCATGGTCGGCGACGTCGAAGGCCAGCTCGACGCCCCTGGACTTGCCGATCCAGTTGCGCTGCATGGTCTTGACCTGCTCGGGCCAGTCGACCTTGTCGAGATCCGCCAACAGCTCATCGGCGTAGTCGGTGATCTTGAGGAACCACAGCGGGATGTCCTTGCGCTCGACCGGCGCGCCGGAGCGCCAGCCGCAGCCGTCGATCACCTGCTCGTTGGCCAGCACGGTCTGGTCGACCGGGTCCCAGTTGACCGTGGACATCTTCTTGTAGACCAGGCCCTTCTCGACGAGCTTGGTGAAGAACCACTGTTCCCAGCGATAGTAGTCGGCATCGCAGGTGGCGAACTCGCGGTCCCAGTCGTAGGCGAAGCCAAGCGCCTTGAGCTGGCCGCGCATGTAGTCGATGTTCTGGTAGGTCCACTCGCCGGGCGGCACCTGGTTCTTGATCGCCGCGTTCTCGGCCGGCATGCCGAAGGCGTCCCAGCCCATCGGCTGCAGGACGTTCTTGCCCTGCATGCGCTGGAAGCGGGAGACGACGTCGCCGATGGTGTAGTTACGCACATGCCCCATGTGCAGCTTGCCGCTGGGGTAGGGGAACATCGACAGGCAGTAGTACTTCTCGCGGCCGGCGTCTTCCACTGCCTTGAAGCAGGCGTTCTTCTCCCAGTACTGCTGGGCGTCGCGTTCGATTTCTCGGGGCTGGTATTGTGCGTCCATCGCTGTCTTCGGGTACCTTGCTAGTCGAGCGCGGCGCGCGTGGCGCGGCGCATGTCAGCGGGCCTTGTCCGGCGTCAGGGTTGGCCCCATTGATTGGGGGAAGCCATTGATTCGCCGACGGCATATCGTCTAAATGGAAGAACCTCTGGGGCGCAAGGATACCCCAGCACGGCGGGCGCCGGCTATGGTGGCGGCGCCGCGACCCCGATGCGGACAGGACACGGACAGGAGAACTGCGATGAGCGATCAACCGCAAGACCCCCATGAGGACCATCGCCTCAAGGATGCCTACGAACGCGTGCTGGAGCGGCTGCAGGAGGGCGCCGGCGAGCTGAACCGCGAGTCGTTGCAGAAGGAGCTCGACGAGGCGATCGAGTTCGAGGCCGAGGTGGAAGAGTTCACCCGGGATGAGCTCTCGCTGCTGCGCGCCTGGGTCGATCGCGACCTCAAGGAAATGCGCCACTACCTGAGCGCCGGCGGGCACAGCGTCGCCCACTGGTTGGGCGTCGATCTCTCGGTGCTGTCGCGCCGGGTGGTGGAGTCGCTGCTGTCGATCGCCGATCGCAGCCGGGTCGAACGCGAACGCCTGGAAGACGACCTCGAGGCCTCGCGGGCCGACTATACCGCCGGTGAAATGGCCGTGCCGGGGCGCATGGCCTGCACCCACTGCGACGCCGTGGTCGAGCTGAACGAAGTGGCCCGCCTCGAGCCCTGCCACCAGTGCGGCCACCGCTACTTCATGCGTGCGCCGCTGGACTGAGCCCACCGCCCCCTGAGGCCGATCCAGCGCTCAGGGGGTATTTCTTTCTGCCCGTGTTTTAAGGTGATGTCAGAAAGTTGGCGAGCGAAGGTTAGGGCTAGCCCCCTTCCCGACGGGGCAACGCACTTCCCACCTCCCTGTGGGTCGCAAGGCAAAAATCAACGAGGAGGCGGACCGGGCTCGCGCACGAGGCGATTTTTAACGCCGTATAACCGAGCGTAGGCCTTTCTGGCGCGCCTTACGCCAGCCAGGTGATCATTCCCACCACCAGCGTCGCCATGATCAGCGCGTAGCGCAGATTCTCTCGCATCATCAGCCCGCCGCTGACGCCATAGCGCCCCTGCAGCGACAGGTTGATCCCCGACAGCGGCCCGACGCTGGTGCCCACGGCCCAGGCCGCCAGGGCGACGAAGGCGAACAGCGTCTGCTCCGACGCCGCCAGGTCCAGCACCGAGGCCAGCACCGAGACGCCGATGATCGGGTGCAGCCCGGCCACGGCGCTGACCACGATGGCGAGAAAGCTGCTGATCGCCTGGGGAGCGCCGAAGTGTGCGAACAGCGTCCAGCCGCCCTCGGTGGCGGCGTCGGCGAGCGTCGATAGCCCCTGGGTCAGCAGCCCCGCGCACAGGAACAGCGAGATCTCGCCGCGCATGGCCGGCAGTCGGGTCAGGGTGTGCTGGCGCAGGCGACCGGCGGTCCAGTGCAGGCCACGGGGCAGGTTGGCCGCCAGCGCCGCACCGGGCATCAGGAAGGTGATGATGGCGACGATGGAGAGCCCCGGCGTCAGCCCGAAGTGAAAGCCCATCACCAGCGCGGCCATCACCACCGGCAGCAGCAGGCTCCTCGGCGCCATCGAGAAGCCGGCGGTGTCGGTCAGGTCGAAGCGCCGCGGCAGCTCGATCAGGGTTACCAGTCCCGCACACAGCGCCAGCGGCAGGCCGTGGGCCAGCACGGTGGCGTAGTCCATGCCCGGCGCCAGGGTGATGACGATGCCCATGGAGGCGAAGAAGGGCGACCACAGCGCGGCGCTGGACAGCCCGCGGTTGAGCGCCAGCAGCTGGGGCGTGGTCAGCGGCGCGCGACGCGCCAGGCGATCGCCGACCATGAACACCGTCGACAGGTTGAGGATGGTGCCGAGCAGGTGCACCCCGAGCCAGGTGCCGGCGAGGCCGCGACGCCCGGTGACCGGCGGCCCCGAAGGACGCGATCGGCCGCGACGATTGCCGATCAGGCCGATGAAGCTGACACCCACCAGCATCGCTACCACCTGGGTGTTGGCGTCCAGCAGGTGCGGCCAGTCCACCCGGGCACCGTAGACGAACGCCGCGAACAGCAGCAGGCCGACGCCGATGCCCGCCAGCAGCCCCGCCTGACGGCGGTTGCGGCGAGACAGGTCGGGCCACAGCAGGGCGATGCCCAGCCACAGGGCCGGACCGGTCAGCGCCTCGGCGCCGGGCAGCCAGGCCAGTCCCGCGATGCGCGACAGCAGCCCGACGAGAATCGCCAGGCCGGCCAGGGCATGGCGGAGGCCGACGCCGGATGAGGTCACTGCTTCGGTCTGGGCGGGCATGACGGGGTCCTGGCAGGCGAGAAGACAGGCTTGCTCGGAAGCTCGACGGAAAAATAGCATCCTAAGCAAGGCCAGCGGCAGCCTTCAAGTTGGCTGCTCCGGCCGCCATCTTATGTCGGCCACTGCAGTGCCGCGCCTTCACGGGCGGCCTCGAGGCGATCGAGCATCGCCCGGGCGGCGTTGGAGAGGGTGCGGCTGCGGTGCACCAGATAGCCCAGCGGGCGCCGGATCGGCGGGTGATCCACCTCGAGCACGTGCAGCTCTCCGGCCGCGAGGCCTTCCGGCAGCAGGCTCCAGCCCAGGCCGATGGCGGTCATCATCTTCAGCGTCTCGAGGTAGTTGGTGGAAAGCGTCACCGGCAGGCGCAGGCCGGCGGCGGCGAAGCGCGACTCGATCAGCCCGCGGGTGAAGGTCAGCGGTCCCGGCAGCACGGCATCGAAGTCGCACAGCTCGCTCAGGGCCAGCGGGCCGCGTGAGGCCAGGGGGTGATCATGGGCGCAGACGAAGCACAGCCGGTCGATCCACACCGGCACCACCTGAAGCTGGGCGTCGGGATGCGGTGCCAGGGTGGCCACGGCGATTTCCAGCGTGCCGTCGAGCACGCCCTGGTAGGCCTGCTCGGAGTCCTCGAAGCGCAGGTCGAGCCGAACTTCGGGATGCTGGCGGGTATAGTCCTTGAGCAGCGGCGGCAGCCGGTGCAGGCCGATATGATGGCTGGTGGACAGCGTCAGGCTGCCTGCCACCTGGCCGTCCAGGTTGCCCAGCGCACGCCGGCTGTCGTCCACCATCACCAGGATCTGCCGGGCCCGGGGCAGCAGCAGGCGGCCGGCCTCGGTCAGCGTCACCCGGCGGCCGATGCGGTCGAACAGTCGCGCCCCGACCTGATCCTCGAGCACCGCGATGCGCTTGCTGACCGCCGGCTGGGTGAGATGCAGCTGCTCGCCGGCACGGGAGAAGCTGCCGCCGTCGGCCACGGCGAGGAAGGCCTGCAGGCTCTGGGTATCCATTCGGGCTCCAGCGTTGTGGGCGAAGGGGGAACTCTGTATTCCTTTATGGAATCCTTTGAATAAATAACATGAATTGCTTTTATGTGCGCGTCGCGGGACACTCACGCCAAAGCGCAACGCACAGAAATAGCGCCATGCGCCCCGACCGAGACAGACCATGGATCGTCGGCGGCGCCACAGACCGACCGGACACGCACAGGGCCCAGCGCCCGGGAGAACGAGATGGCAGGCCAGACCCTCTACGACAAGCTGTGGTCGCAGCACCTGGTGAAGGAGCGCGACGACGGTACCGCCCTGATCTACATCGATCGCCAGCTGCTCCACGAAGTGACCTCGCCCCAGGCCTTCGAAGGTCTGCGCCTGGCGAACCGCCGCCCGTGGCGGATCGACGCCAACCTGGCGACGCCGGACCACAACGTCCCGACCACTCTCAAGGAACGTGCCGAGGGCAACGCCGGTATCGAGGATCCGGTGTCGCTGATTCAGGTCCAGACCCTCGATGACAACTGCAACGAGTTCGGCATCGAGGAGTTTCGCATCAACGACCCGCGCCAGGGCATCGTGCACGTGGTCGGCCCGGAGCAGGGCGCGACCCTGCCCGGCATGACCGTGGTCTGCGGCGACTCCCACACCGCCACTCACGGCGCCTTCGCGGCGCTGGCCCACGGCATCGGCACCTCCGAGGTCGAGCACGTGCTGGCCACCCAGTGCCTGCTGGCCCAGAAGATGAAGAACATGCAGGTGCGCGTCGAGGGCGAGCTCGGCGTCGGCGTCACCGCCAAGGACGTGGTGCTGGCCATCATCGGCGAGATCGGCACCGCCGGCGGCACCGGCTACGCCATCGAGTTCGCCGGCAGCGCCATCCGCGAGCTGTCCATGGAAGGCCGCATGACGGTCTGCAACATGGCCATCGAGGCGGGTGCCCGGGTCGGCCTGATCGCCGTGGACGACACCACCATCGATTACCTCAAGGACCGCCACTACGCGCCCAGCGCCGAGCGGTGGGAGGCCGCGGTGGCCGACTGGCGCGGCCTGGTGTCCGACGAAGGCGCCGACTTCGACAAGGTGGTGACCCTGAACGCCGCCGACATCGAGCCGCAGGTCAGCTGGGGCACCAGCCCCGAGATGGTCACCGGCATCGGCGGCGAAGTGCCGGATCCGGCCGAGGCCGCCGACGACACCGCGCGCACCGGCATCAGCCGTGCGCTCGAGTACATGGGGCTGTCGCCGAAGCAGAAGATCACCGACATCCGCCTGGACAAGGTGTTCATCGGCTCCTGCACCAACTCCCGCATCGAGGATCTGCGCGAGGCCGCCAAGGTGGCGCGCGGCAAGAAGGTCGCCGATTCCATCAAGCTGGCCATGGTGGTGCCGGGCTCCGGCCTGGTGAAGCAGCAGGCCGAGGCGGAAGGGCTCGATGCGATCTTCCGCGAGGCGGGCTTCGAATGGCGCGAGCCGGGCTGCTCCATGTGCCTGGCGATGAACGCCGACAAGCTCGGCGCCGGCGAGCACTGTGCCTCGACCTCCAATCGCAACTTCGAGGGTCGCCAGGGCTACGGCGGGCGTACCCATCTGGTCAGCCCGGCCATGGCCGCCGCCGCCGCCATCGCCGGCCACTTCGTCGACGTGCGCGACCTCGGCGCCGCCAATGACGCCACCCAGCAGCAGGAGGCCTGAGCCATGCAGAAATTCGAACGTCTCCAGGGCCTGGTCGCGCCGCTGGATCGCGCCAACGTCGACACCGACCTGATCATTCCCAAGCAGTTCCTGAAGTCGATCCAGCGCACCGGCTTCGGCGTCAACCTGTTCGATGAACTGCGCTATCTGGACGAGGGCCAGCCGGGGCAGGACTGCTCGCAGCGTCCGCTGAATCCGGACTTCGTGCTCAACCAGCCGCGCTACAAGGGCGCCAGCGTGCTGCTGGCGCGCCAGAACTTCGGCTGCGGCAGCTCCCGCGAGCACGCCCCCTGGGCGCTGGCCGACTTCGGCTTCCGGGCGGTGATCGCGCCGAGCTTCGCCGACATCTTCTACAACAACGCCTTCAAGAACGGCATCCTGCTGATCAAGCTCCCCGAGGAGCAGGTCGACCGGCTGTTCCGCGAGACCGAGGCCGAGGAAGGCTATCGCCTCGACGTCGATCTCGAGTCCCAGCGCATCATCACGCCGTCCGGCGAGGTCCTCGAGTTCGAGGTCGACGCCTTCCGCAAGCACTGCCTGCTCGAGGGGCTCGATGACATCGGCATCACCCTGCAGGACGAGGACGCCATCCGCGCCTTCGAACAGCAGCATCGCGCCGCGCGTCCCTGGCTGTTCCGCGATGAGGTCGGCGCCTGAGGCGGGATACAGAACGCGAGGGGCGCCGGGTCGAGTTGGCGCGAGGGTTTTTTGCCATGGTTGAGGCGACTCTTTCTGAGATCACCTCGCCTGATTGTCGACCGGCTCGTTTCTCAGAGATATGACGGCGGAGCGTCGGAGGCAGGTCAGAGAGGAGGTCCTGCGCCATGGATGGCGCCGGTAGCGCCCAGGGATGGGTTCACAGCGCCTCCTCGGCGGCCTGCCTCCGAGTCAGCTCCGCTTTCCCAGCAAGGAAGATACGATGACACGCAAGATTCTGGTTCTCCCGGGCGACGGCATCGGCCCGGAAATCACCGCCCAGGCCAGCCGCGTGCTGGCCGCCTGCCAGGCCCGCGGCCTCGACGTCGAGGTCGAGGAAGCGCCGGTCGGCGGCACCGCCTACGATCTCGAGGGCTCGCCGCTGCCCGAGAGTACCCTGGCCAAGGCCCGGGCCGCCGATGCCGTGCTGCTGGGCGCGGTGGGCGGTCCCAAGTGGGACAAGCTCGAGGACATCAGCAAGCGTCCCGAGAAGGGCCTGCTGGGCCTGCGCAAGGAGCTCGGCCTGTTCGGCAACCTGCGCCCGGCGCTGCTCTACCCGCAGCTGGCCGAGGCCTCCAGCCTCAAGCCCGAGCTGGTGTCCGGTCTCGACATCATGATCGTGCGCGAGCTCACCGGCGGCATCTACTTCGGCCAGCCCCGCGGCATCGAGGAGCGCGACGGCCAGCGGGTCGGCTACAACACCTACGTCTACTCCGAGGCCGAGATCGAGCGCATCGGTCGCGTCGCCTTCGAGATGGCCCAGAAGCGGGGCAAGAAGCTGTGCTCCGTCGACAAGGCCAACGTGCTCGAGGTCACCATGCTGTGGCGCGAGGTCATGGAGCGGCTGGCGCCGGAATACCCGGACGTCGAGCTGTCGCACATGTACGTCGACAACGCCGCCATGCAGCTGGTCCGCGCGCCAAAGCAGTTCGACGTGGTGGTCACCGGCAACATGTTCGGTGACATCCTCTCCGACGCCGCCGCCATGCTTACCGGCTCCATCGGCATGCTGCCCTCGGCCTCGCTCAACGAATCCGGCCAGGGCATGTACGAGCCCTGCCACGGCAGCGCACCGGACATCGCCGGCCAGGGCCTGGCCAATCCGCTGGCCACCATCCTCTCGGTGGCCATGATGCTGCGCTACTCGCTGGGCGAGGCCGAGCTGGCCGAGCGCATCGAGGCCGCCGTGGGCAAGGTGCTCGACGATGGCCTGCGCACCGCCGACATCGCCGCCGAGGGCGCCCCCCGCGTTTCCACCAGCGAGATGGGCGACGCCGTGCTGGCAGCCTTCGAGGCGCTCTGATCGCCTGACGGCAGCGCGTCGCCGAAGCGGTCGAGGCGATGAAAGTGGCAGGAAGCGTGCGTTTTCCTGCCATTTCGTGTCGCGATCTCGACAACCGGGCGCTCGCTGTTAGGGCACGCTTTTTTCTGTAGACTAACGGGTTCAATTCTTTCTGGAGGACTTCACATGTTGAAAGTCGGTTTCGTCGGATGGCGGGGCATGGTGGGTTCCGTGCTCATGCAGCGGATGGTGGAAGATGGAGACTTCAACGGCATCGAGCCGATCTTCTTCACCACCTCCCAGGTCGGCCAGGCCGGCCCCGACGTCGGCGTTGAGGTGCCTCCGCTGAAGGACGCCTTCGACCTCGAGGCCCTCAAGGCCCTCGACGTGGTCATCACCTGCCAGGGCGGCGACTACACCAAGAAGGTCTACGAGGACCTGCGCAACGGCGGCTGGAAGGGCTACTGGATCGATGCCGCCAGCACCCTGCGCATGGCCGACGAGGCCACCATCGTGCTGGACCCGGTCAACCGCAAGGTGATCGACGAGCAGCTGGCCCGCGGCGCCAGGACCTTCGTCGGCGGCAACTGCACCGTCAGCCTGATGCTGATGGGCCTGGGCGGGCTGTTCGAGGCCGACATGGTCGAGTGGATGACCTCCATGACCTACCAGGCGGCCTCCGGCTCCGGCGCCAAGCACATGCGCGAGCTGCTCAACCAGATGGGCGGCCTGCGCGACAGCGTGGCCGACGAGCTCGCCGACCCGGCCAGCGCCATCCTCGACATCGACCGCAAGGTCACCGCGGCCATGCGCTCGGGCGAGTTCCCGACCGACAACTTCGGCGCGCCGCTGGCCGGCAGCCTGCTGCCGTGGATCGACTCCAAGCTCGACAACGGCCAGAGCCGCGAGGAGTGGAAGGGCAACGTCGAGACCAACAAGATCCTCGGCCTGCAGGACAATCCGGTGCCGATCGACGGTCTCTGCGTGCGCATCGGTGCCATGCGCTCCCACAGCCAGGCGTTCACCATCAAGCTGCGCCAGGACGTGCCGCTCGACGAGATCGAGGAGCGCATCGCGACCCATAACGACTGGGTCAAGCTGATCCCCAACGACAAGGATGCCACCATCGACGGCCTGACCCCGGCCGCCGCCACCGGCACCCTGACCGTGCCGGTCGGCCGCCTGCGCAAGCTGGCCATGGGCGGCGAATACCTGTCCGCCTTCAGCGTCGGCGACCAGCTGCTGTGGGGCGCGGCCGAGCCGCTCAAGCGCATGCTCAAGATCCTGCGCGAGCAGTAAGGGGCATCCCCGGTTTCCTGATCGCGCTTGCGACGGAATCGCGGATTTCCTTCCGCTTCATGTGGGCGGACCTGGCGGGGCGTCTCCTTCGGGGGCGCCCCGCCTGTCGTTGGGCGGCTCGCCCTGTCACGGATCAATGAGTGACGTTGAATTCCGCCTGGGACGGGCGTGGGTGGCCTGGCGTTGCCAACGAGCCGGATGTGTTAGACCCGTCAGTCAGACATCGTTTTATCGTTCTGCCTCGGCCGCGTACCAGCGCGTCCGACCGGGCGGTTGCAAGGGGATCCATGAAACGCACGCTATCGCTCACCACACTGCTCCCGCTTTTCCTGGTCAGCCCGCTGGCGCTGGCCCTGGGGCTGGGTAATGCCGAGGTCGTCTCGCCCCTCAACGTGCCGCTGCGCGCCACCATTCCGCTGACCGATACCGGCGGTCTCGAGGTCGGCCGGCTCAACGCCTCGGTGGCCGACGGTGATGCCTATCGTGCCGCGGGGCTGACCCGCACGCCGCTGGCGGCCAGCGTCGACCTGGCGGTCCGGCGCCGCCAGGGGCGGCTGGTGCTGGAGCTCACCACCGAGCGTGCCGTGCGCGAGCCCTGGGTCGATCTGCTGCTGCGCTTCGACTGGCCGGGCGGTCGTCAGCTGCAGGAGGTGACGCTGCTGCTCGACCCGCCTGACTATGCCGCCATGCCGGCGCTGGTCGAGGGCAGCGGGGCCGCGACGTCCTCGCCGGCGCGAGCCGTGTCGGCCGGCGGGGGCGTCGATCCGGCTCGGGTGCGCAGCGGCGATACCCTGTGGATGCTGGCCGACCGGTTGCGGCCCGACAGCGGCATCGGCATGAACCAGATGATGCTGGCGCTGGTCGAGGCCAATCCCGAGGTCTTCCCCAGCGGCAACATCAATGAGATGCGTGCCGGCTTCACCCTGACCGTGCCCTCCCGCGAGGCGATCGCCGTGCGTTCGCCAGCGAGGTCGGCCGAGCTGGTGCAGGCCATGAACAGCGCCTGGGCCAGCCGCGGCGGTGGGGCGCCGGCACCGGTGTCGCTGGGCTCCGCCGAGCCGGCCATGGCCGAGGTGGATACCTCCGGGGGCGAGACGCCCGAGGCGGTCGCCGACGAGACCGCGGTCGCGTCTCCTGGGGCGCCACGCGAGGCCTCGCGGGATCAGGCGCCGCGGCTGACCCTGCTGACCGACGCGGAGGTCGCCGCCGGCCTGGGTGACCACGGCGTCGACGCCGGTGGTGCCGGGGGCGATGCGAGCGGTGAGGCCGGCAGCGCGGAAGAGGACGCGTCCCCGGCGTCATCCGACGCCGCCGAGCGGATCGATCCCGGAGTGCTGGCGGACATCACCGCCCGGGGCGGGCTGACCGATGGCGATCGTCTGTTGCGTCTGGAGCAGCGCTTCCAGGAGAGTCGTTCGGCCCTGGCCGAGTTGCAGGCCGAGCGCGACGCGCTGGAGGCCGAGGTCGGCGGGCTGCGCGAAGAGCTGGACGCGCTGCGCGACCGGGTCGCGGCCCTGGCGGCCGGGGGTACCGGTGTCGATGCGGCGGGAACCGGCGGCGTGGCGCCGCCCGAGAGCGCTGGTGATGGCGGGGCCGGTCAGCCGCGCCCCTGGTGGGGCGCGCTCTATCAGGGGGCGGTCGGGCGGCCGCTGGTGCTGGGCGGCGCGGCGGTCGCGCTGCTGCTGGCGCTTTGGGGCCTGGTGCGCCGGCGTCGCGCGGAAGAGGTCGCGCCGTCGACACAGCGCCCGGCGGCCGCCTTCGGCGAGAACCGGGTCATACGCCCGCCGGGCGAGCCGGCCTCGCCGAATGCCGGAAGCGACGCCATCGGCGTACCCAGGCGCTCGGTGCGTGACGCCATGCCGGAGACGGAGGCGATCAGCGAGGCCGATATCTTCATTGCCTATGGCCGCTACGATCAGGCTCGTGAACTGCTGGAAGCCGGCGTGGCGCGGGAGCCGGAGCGCCAGGATCTGCGCCTCAAGCTGATGCGGGTGCAGCTGGAGCAGGGCGATCGCGCCGCCGCCGAGGCCCAGGCCGAGCATCTACGGGCCTCCGGCGATGAGTCGGCACGTGCCGAGGTGCTCCGGCTGATGGGACCGGTCGTCGAGGATGACGAGGCGCCCATCGAGCGTGCGGTCTTCGGTGCGGCCGACGAGCGCCCGCCGCGTCTCTTCGGCGATGGGGGCGAGTCGCAAGCCGCTGCCGAGCCTGACGAGCCGGAGGCCGGTGTGAAGCGCCCGGAGGCGGCACAGGAGGACCTGTCGCGCTATCGCCCGCCGGTCATCGAGCCCGCACCCGGAGAGGCGAGTTCGTCCAGCGATCACGGGCGACAGGACGATGAGGCGTCGTTCGAAACGTCATTCGAGCCGGAGCAGGACGGCGAGCCAGATGCCGCACCGGAGGCCCCGGCGTCGGCCTCGGAGCCTGAGATGCCCCAGGTGGCGACCCGGACCAAGGAAGACGGCCGCCAGGTCATCGACTACCGGCCGCCACCGCTGGAGCCGGTCGCACCCCGGGAGGAAACGCCGAGCCAGCCGCAGGTCGAGTTCACGCCGGTCGGCGGGGGCGGCCGTGACGCGGATTCGTGGGAGGTCGAGGAGGTGGCGTTCCCGCCGCTGCCCGGGGATAATGATGGTCCCGACGACGCGGCGCCCGCGATCGCCACCCTGGACGAGGCACGCCACCTGTTCGAGGTCGGCGAGGTTCGCGAGGCGCGCGTCATGCTGGAGCGCTTCCTCGAGGCGTCCAACGACGCCGCCGCCCGGCAAGAGGCGCGCGACCTGCTCGACCGCCATCAGCCATGAAGAACGCATGACCTTCTTTCATCGTCTCGACGACAAGCAACCCCTTCGCGGCCGATTGGCCATGGCCGTGGAATACGACGGTACCGCCTACTGCGGCTGGCAGCGCCTGAAGCACAGCGCCTCGGTGCAGGCCTCCCTGGAACAGGCGATGTCTCGCGTCGCCGCCGCACCGGTCTCCGTGATGTGCAGTGGCCGCACCGACTCCGGCGTGCACGCCACCCGCCAGGTGATTCACTTCGACCCGCCTTCGCTGCGTTCGGAGAAGGCCTGGGTGTTCGGCACCAACGCCAACCTGCCCCGTGATATCGCGGTGCGCTGGGTCAAGCCTGTGGCCGACGACTTTCACGCTCGCTTCTCGGCACTGGCGCGGCGCTATCGCTACGTGATCCTCAATCGCACCAGCCCTCCGGTGCTCGAGCGCCACAACGTGACCTGGTGTCGCGATCCGCTCGACGCCGAGGCCATGCACCGCGCCGCCCAGGCGCTGGTCGGCGAGAACGACTTCTCCACCTTTCGCGCCGCCGGCTGCCAGTCGACGACGCCCTGGCGTCACCTGCACTTCATCGAGGTGAATCGCTACGGCCCGCTGGTGGTCATCGACGTCCAGGGCAACGCCTTCCTGCACCACATGATCCGCAATATCGCCGGGGCGCTGATGTCGGTGGGGCGTGGGGCCCAGGACGAGGGCCACATCGGCCGGCTGCTGACCCTGCGCGATCGTACGCTGGGCGACGTCACCGCGCCGGCTCACGGCCTCCACTTCGTCGACTGCCTCTTCGACGAGAGCTGGGAGCTGCCTGCCGAGCCGCTGGGCCCCAATCTGCTGGCCTTCCTCGGCGAGTGGAGCGGCGAGCGGGCGGTGCCCGATTCGCCCATGGCCGCCTACCGGCGCGACCGCTCCCGGGCGGCCAATGCCGCGGCGGCGCTGGCGGCGGAGGAGGGCGACGATGCTTGAGCATGGCGCGGCCCTCGGCCGCACCCGGGTCAAGTTCTGCGGCCTGACCCGCCCCGAGGACGTCGACGCCGCGGTGGCGGCGGGGGCCGATGCCCTGGGCTTCGTGCTGTGGCCCGGCAGCAAGCGGGCGGTGGGCCTCGAGCGGCTGGCCGCGCTGGCCGCCCGGGTGCCGGCCTTCGTCACCCGGGTCGGGCTGTTCGTCGACCCCGACGAGGCGCTGGTGGCCCGGGCCGCCGAGCACCTGGACCTGCTGCAGTTCCACGGCGAGGAGACGCCGGCGTTCTGCGCGGCCGCGCCCCGGCCCTGGATCAAGGCACTACGCATGCGCGACGGCCTGGATGTTCACGCCGCGGCCCGCGACTACATAGGCGCCCGGGCGCTGCTGCTCGACGCCTATCGCCCCGGCGTGCCCGGCGGCACCGGCGAGACCTTCGACTGGTCGCGCATCCCCGCGTGCCTGGCGAAACCTGTTATTCTCGCCGGAGGCCTGACGCCGGCCAACGTGGCCGAGGCCATCGCCGCGGTGCGCCCTCTGGCGGTGGATGTCTCCGGCGGCATCGAGACCGCGCCCGGCATCAAGGGCGGCGCGGAAATGGCCGACTTTCTCCGCGCGGTCCGGCACGCCGATGGCTGACTCCCGCGGCCGACGCATTCACGACCATTCCCTGTTGGCGATCCTGTGAGGTGTCCTTGTGAGCAAGTTCAGCGACCTGACCCGGCTGCCGGATGCCCGCGGCCACTTCGGCCCCTACGGCGGGCGGTTCGTCTCGGAGACCCTGAGCTTCGCCCTGGAAGAGCTGGACAAGACCTACGCGCAGCTGCGCGACGATCCGGCGTTCCAGGCGGAATTCGACCACGACCTGGCCCACTATGTGGGTCGGCCCTCGCCGCTCTATCATGCCGAGCGATGGTCGCAGCGGCTGGGCGGCGCCCAGATCTGGCTCAAGCGCGAGGACCTGAATCACACCGGCGCGCACAAGGTGAACAACACCATCGGTCAGGCGCTGCTGGCGAAGAAGAGCGGCAAGCCGCGGGTGATCGCCGAGACCGGCGCCGGCCAGCACGGCGTGGCCACCGCCACCGTGGCGGCGCGTCTGGGGCTCGAGTGCGAGGTCTACATGGGCGCCGAGGACGTCGAGCGACAGAAGCTCAACGTCTATCGCATGCGCTTGCTCGGCGCCAACGTGATTCCGGTGGAGTCGGGCACCCGTACCCTGAAGGATGCCATGAACGAGGCGCTGCGCGACTGGGTGACCAACGTCGACGACACCTTCTACATCATCGGCACCGTGGCCGGGCCGCATCCCTATCCGATGCTGGTGCGCGACTTCAACGCCGTGGTCGGCCGCGAGGCGCGCCGCCAGTCGCTGGAGGAGTTCGGTCGCCTGCCCGATGCGCTGATCGCCTGCGTGGGTGGCGGCTCCAACGCCATGGGGCTGTTCTATCCCTTCGTCGAGGACGACGGGGTCGCCATGGTTGGCGTCGAGGCCGGTGGTGATGGCGTGGCCACCGGCCGTCACGCCGCACCGCTGGCCTCCGGGGCGCCACGTGGCGTGCTGCACGGCAATCGCACCTATCTGATGTCCGACGAGGGCGGTCAGGTCAGCGACACCCATTCGATCTCCGCCGGGCTCGACTATCCGGGCGTGGGGCCCGAGCATGCGCTATGGAAGGACGTGGGCCGGGTCAACTACGTGGCGGCGGACGATGAGGCGGTGCTCGAGGCCTTCCGCGAGCTGACCCACGTCGAGGGCATCATGCCGGCGCTGGAGTCGGCCCATGCGCTGGCCCATGCCAGGGTGCTGGCGCCGCAGATGCGGCCCGACCAGCATATCGTGGTCAACCTCTCCGGACGCGGCGACAAGGATATCCTGACGGTCGCCAAGCTCGACGGCATCGAACTCTAGGGGACACCGATGAATCGTATCGACCAACGCTTCGCCGCGCTGAAGGAAGAGGGGCGCCGCGCGCTGATTCCCTACATCACCGCCGGCGACCCCGCGCCCGAGCACACCGTGGGCTTCATGCACGCCCTGGTGCGCGCCGGCGCCGACGTCATCGAGCTGGGCGTGCCGTTCTCCGATCCCATGGCCGATGGCCCGGTGATCCAGAAGGCCTGCGAGCGCGCCCTCGTGCACGGCGTGCGCCTGGCCGACCTGATCGAGATGGTGCGGGCGTTCCGGCGCGACGACGCCGAGACCCCGGTGGTGCTGATGGGCTATCTCAATCCCGTCGAGCGCATGGGGCTCGAGGCCTTCGCCGACGCCGCTCGCGACGCCGGCATCGACGGCGTGCTGCTCGTCGACATGCCACCCGAGGAGGCCGACCTGATGGGGCCGGTGCTCAAGGAGCGCGGTCTGGCCTCGATCTTCCTGGTGGCCCCTACCACTTCCCGTGCCCGGGCCGCTACAATATGCGCCCATGGCGAGGGTTATCTGTACTACGTCTCGCTCAAGGGTGTCACCGGAGGCGCCAGCGTCGATGCCGCGGACGTGGCCGAGCATCTGGCCCCACTGCGCGAGATGACCGACCTGCCGCTGTGCGTGGGCTTCGGCATCCGCGATGGCGCCTCGGCCGCCGAGGTCGGCCGAGTGGCCGACGGCGTGATCGTCGGCAGTGCCCTGGTTTCGCGCATCGCCGAGAACGCCGAGCGCCCGGCGGCGATTCCCGCCAAGCTGGAAGCCGTGCTGAGCGAGATGCGCCAGGCCCTGGACGCCTGACGGACCCCGAATATCGATTCGACAGTCGCCCCGCTCGGAGGGGGCGACCGCAAAAATGGAAGCGTTTCTGACATGAGCTGGCTAGACAAGATCGTGCCCTCGGTGGGCCGCATTCAGCGCAAGGACCGCCGTTCGAGCGTGCCGGACGGCCTGTGGCGCAAGTGCCCCAAGTGCGACGGGGTGCTCTACCTGCCGGAACTCGAGAAGCACCACCACGTCTGTCCCAAGTGCGAGCATCACCTGCGTCTCACCGCGCGCAAGCGCCTCGACTGGTTCCTCGACAAGGAAGGTCGCGAGGAGATCGCGGCCGATCTCGAACCGGTCGACCGCCTCAAGTTCCGTGATTCCAAGAAGTACAAGGACCGTCTGACCGCGGCCCAGAAGTCCACCGGCGAGAAGGATGCGCTGGTGGCCATGCGCGGCCAGCTGGACGGCATGTCGGTCGTGGCGGTGGCCTTCGAGTTCACCTTCATGGGCGGCTCCATGGGCGCCGTGGTGGGCGAGAAGTTCGTTCGCGCCGCCGAGCAGGCCCTGGACGCGGGCGTGCCGCTGGTGTGCTTCGGCGCCTCGGGTGGTGCACGCATGCAGGAGGCGCTGTTCTCGCTGATGCAGATGGCCAAGACCTCCGCCGCGCTGGAGAAGCTCAAGCAGGCCGGCGTGCCCTACATCTCGGTGCTCACCGACCCGGTGTTCGGCGGCGTCTCCGCCTCGCTGGCGATGCTGGGCGACCTCAACGTCGCCGAACCCAACGCCCTGATCGGCTTCGCCGGCCCGCGGGTCATCGAGCAGACCGTGCGCGAGAAGCTGCCGGAAGGTTTCCAGCGCAGCGAGTTCCTGCTCGATCACGGCACCGTGGACATGATCGTCCATCGCCACGAGATGCGTGAGCGCCTCGGCGGCGTGCTGCGCAAGCTGACCCACCAGCCCGCCAATGGCCCGGCCGACGCGCCCGAGGCCGCCGAGCCGGATCTGGTCGATACCGCTCAGCAGGCCGAGGATACCCCGGTCGAGCCGGCGGACGACGGCGCCGAGCCGCGTCAGGACGCCGAGCGTTGATGGCGTCATGAACGAGGCTCCTTCCGCTTCCCTCGGGAACTGGCTGGCGCGGCTTGAAGCGGCGCATCCGGTCAGCATCGACCTCGGTCTGGAACGGGTGGCCGAGGTCGCCCGCCGCATGGGGCTGCTCGACGGCCCCATCGCCGGGCGTGTGATCACCGTGGCCGGCACCAACGGCAAGGGCTCCACCGTCGCCATGCTGGAGTCGCTGGCCCGGGAGCACGGGGTCGGCACCGCCACCTACACCTCGCCTCATCTGCTGCGCTACAACGAACGGCTGCGCCTCGACGGCGCGGAAGCCGGCGATGCCGAGCTGGTGGCGGGCTTCGAGGCCGTCGAGGCCGCGCGTTTCGACGGCGATCCGATCAGCCTGACCTACTTCGAGGCCGGCACTCTGGGGGCGCTGCATGCCATCCGTGAACGCTCGCCGGAACTCGCCATCCTCGAGGTCGGCCTCGGCGGTCGCCTGGATGCGGTCAACGTGCTCGACGCCGACGTGGCGGTGGTGACCACCATCGCTCGCGATCATGCCGCCTATCTGGGCGACGATCTCGAGGTCATCGGCCGCGAGAAGGCCGGCATCATGCGCGCGGGGCGTCCCGCGGTGCTGGGCAGCCAGGCGCTTCCGCAAAGCGTCGCCGCCACCGCCGAGGCGCTGGGCGCCCAGGTGCATGCCCTCGGGGCGGCATTCACGCGTGTCGCATGCCGGGGCGAGACTTCCTGCCGAGAGACGGGCGAGGGCGGCTGGACCTGGCAGGGGCACGATGCCGAAGGCGCCGTCGCGCGCCTCGAGGCGCTCCCCGATCCCGGGCTGCCGCTGGACAACGCCGCCACCGCCCTGCAGGCGTTTGCCCTGGGCGGCTGGATGCTGGAGGCCGAGGCCTGTCGGCGAGCGCTGGCCGGCGTCGAGTTGCCCGGGCGCATGCAGTGGCGTGGGCAGTGGTGCCTGGACGTCGGCCACAACCCTCATGCCGCCGAGTATCTTGCCCAGCGTCTGGCCGAGCGGCCCTGCGAGGGGCGCACCGTCGCCCTGCTGGGCATGCTCGCCGACAAGGACGCCGAGGGCGTGATCGGCGCCCTGGCGCCGGCCATCGATGCCTGGCTGCCGGTCACTCTCGAGGGCGATCGGGCGCGTAGCGCCGAGGCGCTGGCCGCGACCCTCGAGGCACTCGGCCAGCCGGTGTGGCATCGGGCGGATTCCCCGGCGGCGGGGGTGGCATGGCTGGGCGAGCGCCTGAGCCCGGCGGACCGGGTCCTGGTGTGTGGCTCCTTCTTCACCGTGGCCGATGTACTGGCGGCCTGGGCCGAGCCGGCGCAGACTGCCATGGAGGCCGGCAGCGAGGGAACGAGATGAAGTACGGATGGCGAGAGCGGATCAGCGGAGCGCTGATCCTGTTGGCCCTGGCGGTGATCTTCCTGCCGCTGCTGTTCGATGACCCGGCGCCGCGGGAAGATCGCCCGCAGCCGACCATGAGCATCGAGCAGCCGATCGAGGTGTCACACCGCGAACCCGAAGCGCCCGAGCCGTCGGAGGAACTGTCGGCGAACGCCGAGTCTCCGGCGCAAGAGGGGGCATCCGGTGTCGACGCGATGTCATCCGCCGATGACGTCGTCTCGGTCGAGGCGGGGCAGGCGTCGGTCGAGGCCTCGTCTTCCGATAGCGACGATGCGCCGGCCGTCCAGGACACCACGCAACAGGCCTCGACGGAGGTCGCGTCGGCCTCTGGCGATGCCGAGTCTTCAGAGGCCGATGCGCCCGCGTCGGACCCCATCGCCGATCTGGCCCGTGCCGCCGACGAGCGCATGGCGGCCTCGGACGCACCGACCCGAGAGGCGGTCTCCGGCGGCGAATGGGCGGTGCAGGTGGGCAGCTTCGGTGAGCCGGCCAACGCCGAGCGGCTCGAGGCGCGCCTCGAGGAGCAGGGCTTTCCGGCCTATCGCCGCCCGCGCAACAACGATCTGACCACCGTGTACGTCGGGCCCTATGCCCGTAGTGAGGTCGCCGAGCAGGCGATGAGCGAGCTCAAGGCCGACCTCAATCTCCAGGGACTGCTGGTGGAGGCCGAGTGACCCTGACCTGGCTGGATTGGGTGTTCGTGGCGGTGCTCGCCGTCACCGGCATCGCCGGGCTGGTACGTGGCCTGGTGCGCGAGGCCCTGGGCTTGGCGGCCTGGGTGGTGGCGCTGCTGGCGGCGCGCTGGCTGGCCGAGCCCCTGGCCGTCCGGCTCGAGGGCCTGATCGATAGCCCCGACGGTCGCCTGATCCTCGCCTTCGTGCTGGTGGTGCTGGGCGTCATTCTGGCCTGCGGCGTGGTCATCCGCCTGATCCAGGCGGCGGTGGAGTGGGTCGGCATGGGCCTGTTCAACCGCGTGGCCGGTGCCGCCTTCGGCCTGGCCAAGGGCAGCGCCATCCTGGTGGTGGCGACCCTGCTGATCGGCCTGACCCCCTTGCAACAACTCGAGGCCTGGCAGCAGGCCAGCCTGCGGCCGCCCTTCCTGCAGTTGAAGGACTGGGCGGTCGGTCGCCTGGCCGCCTGGGAAGGGCGGCTGCCGGTCTCCCCCGAATCCCTCGGCGACCCCGTCTCCCTGATGCCGTCGCAGGCACGGGATGACGAGGTCGCCACCCCCTGACATGATCGATCGAGGCGGCTCCAGCGCCGCCCAACCAAGGCAAGCGAGGTAAGGTGTAATGTGCGGTATCGTGGGCCTGATGGCCAAGCAGGCGGTGAACCAGGGGATCTACGATGCCCTGACGGTGCTCCAGCACCGAGGCCAGGATGCCGCCGGCATGATGACCTGGAACGACGGTCGCTTCCTGCTGCGCAAGAGCAACGGTCTGGTGCGCGACGTCTTCCATACCCGCCACATGGCGCGTCTCCAGGGTAACCTGGGCATCGGTCACGTGCGCTATCCCACCGCCGGCTCCTCCAGCGAGGCGGAATCCCAGCCGTTCTACGTCAACTCGCCGTACGGCATCTCGCTGGCCCACAACGGCAACCTGACCAACGCCGACCAGCTCAAGCAGGAGCTGTTCTCCTCCGACCTGCGTCACATCAACACCAGCTCCGACTCCGAGGTGTTGCTCAACGTCTTCGCCCACGAGCTGGGCAAGCAGGGGCCGCACCTGGCGCCGGGCGACATCTTCGACGCCGTGCGCCGCGTGCATCGTCGCTGCCTGGGCGGCTACGCCGCGGTGGCGATCATCAACGGCGTGGGCATGGTGGCCTTTCGCGACCCCAACGGCATCCGCCCGGTGGTGTTCGGCAGCCGTGATGAAGGTGAAGGCCAGGAAGTGATGATCGCCTCCGAGTCGGTGGCGCTGGACGTGGGCGGCTTCGAGCTGCATCGCGACCTGGCCCCGGGCGAGGCGATCTTCGTCAGCATGGATGGCGAGATCCACACCCAGCAGTGCGCCGACGCGCCGCGCCTGGCGCCCTGCATCTTCGAGCACGTCTATCTGGCGCGCCCGGATACCCTGCTCGACGGTGCCTATGTCTACGGCACCCGCATGGCGATGGGTCGCAAGCTCGCCGATCGCATCAAGCACGAGTGGCCGGAGCACGACATCGACGTGGTGATCCCGATCCCCGACACCTCGCGGACCTCGGCCCTGGAGCTGGCCCAGCACCTGGGGGTGACCTATCGCGAAGGCTTCATGAAGAACCGCTACATCGGGCGGACCTTCATCATGCCCGGCCAGACCCAGCGCAAGAAGTCGGTGCGCCAGAAGCTGAATGCCATCGACATCGAGTTCGAGGGCAAGAACGTGCTGCTGGTCGACGACTCCATCGTGCGTGGCACCACCTGCAACCAGATCATCCAGATGGCCAGGGAGGCCGGCGCGAAGAACGTGTACTTCGCCTCCGCGGCGCCGCCCGTGCGCTACCCGAACGTCTACGGTATCGACATGCCGGCGGCCAGCGAGCTGATCGCCCACGGTCGCACCGAGGCCGAGGTGGGCGAGCTGATCGGCGCCGATCGCATGATCTATCAGGACCTCGAGGATCTGAAGACCGCCTGTCGCGAGATCAATCCGGCCCTGGACGAGTTCGACTGTTCGGTGTTCGATGGCCGCTACATCACCGGCGACATCGACGACGCCTATCTGGCCGCCCTGGAAGCCAGCCGCAACGACGATGCCAAGTCGGAGCAGAGCGCCGGTGACCACGCGTTGGTGGGCATGCACAATCAGGAAGACGACACCGACTGACAGGGAGGCGCCATGCACGACGAATCCAACCCGGCGGATGACTGGGGGCTCGATACCCTGGCGATCCGCACCGGGCATCATCGTACCGCCGAGCAGGAACACGGCGAGCCGATCTTTCCGACCTCGAGCTTCGTCTACGGCAGTGCCGCCGAGGCGGCGCGCAAGTTCGGCGGCCAGGAGCCGGGCAACGTCTACTCGCGGTTCACCAACCCGTCGGTGCAGACCTTCGAGCGCCGCCTCGCCGCCCTGGAAGGCGGCGAGCGCTGCGTGGCGACCAGCTCCGGCATGTCGGCGATCCTGTCCACGGCCCTGGCGCTGCTGCAGGCCGGCGACGAGATCGTCGCCTCCCGCTCGCTGTTCGGCTCCACGGTCAGCCTGTTCGACAAGTACCTGGGCAAGTTCGGCATCACCACCCGCTACGTCGAGCTCTCCGACCTGGCGGCCTGGGAAGCGGCGATCACGCCGGCCACCAGGCTGCTGTTCGCCGAGACGCCGTCCAACCCGCTGTCCGAGGTGGGCGATATCCCGGCGCTGGCCGAGCTCGCGCATCGTCACGGTGCCTGGCTGGCGATCGACAACTGCTTCCTGACCCCGGCGCTGCAGACGCCCATCGCGCTGGGGGCGGATCTGGTGATTCACTCTGCCACCAAGTACCTGGACGGCCAGGGCCGTGCCGTTGGCGGCGCCGTGGTCGGCCCCGAGGCGCTGCTGCAGGAGGTCTTCGGGGTGGTGCGCACCTGCGGGCCCTGCATGAGTCCCTTCAACGCCTGGATCTTCACCAAGGGCCTGGAGACCCTGGGGCTGCGCATGAAGGCCCACTGCGCCAATGCGCTGCAGCTGGCCGAGTGGCTCGAGGCGCATCCGGCGGTGGAACGGGTGTATTACAGTGGGCTGGCCAGCCATCCGCAGCATGAGCTGGCCGCGCGTCAGCAGAAGGCATTCGGTGCGGTGCTCGGGGTCGAGATCAAGGGCGGTCGTGAGGGCGCCTGGTCGGTCATCGACGCGACCCGGATGCTGTCGATCACCGGCAACCTGGGCGACGTCAAGACCACCATCACCCATCCCGGTACCACCACCCATGGCCGCCTCTCCGACGACCAGAAAGCCGCTGCCGGCATCCGCGAGGGTCTGATCCGCATTGCGGTGGGGCTCGAGGACATCGCCGACATCCGGGCCGACCTGGCGCGGGGCCTCGATGCCCTGATCTAGCCGGGCGTCATCGGCTTCCTCCGCATGCCGCCGCGGGGCGGCATGCGGAATTTCCGAACGAAGCGTTCATCTTTTTTCAGCGGAATCGCCCGCCTTGCTCGGGTAGTCTGCTTCCTCCGTGACACGCATTCGGGAGCGCTCATGTGGCGTAACACTTCGACCGGCTGGGGATGGACCAGCATCCTGCTGCACTGGCTGAGCGCGTTGGCCTTCGTCGGGCTCTTCGTGCTGGGCTGGTGGATGACCGGGCTCGGCTATTACGATGCCTGGTACAACCTCGCGCCCTGGTGGCATCGTTCCCTCGGCATGCTGGTGTTCGCCGTGACCCTGGGCCGTCTCGTCTGGCGCGCCGTTCAGCCGACGCCATCGTTGCCCGGGTCGCGTCTGGAACGCCTGGCCGCCCATGTCGGCCACATCGCCCTCTACGCGCTGATGCTGCTGGTGCTGGTCAGCGGCTATCTGATCTCCACCGCGGAAGGCGCCGGCATCGATGTGTTCGGGCTCTTCCAGGTGCCGGCGCTGATGACCGGATTGCCCAACCAGGCGAGTCTCGCCGGCACGGTGCACTGGTACGCCGCCCTGGCGCTGATGGTGCTGGCCGGTGGGCATGGCCTGGCCGCGTTCAAGCATCACTGGGTCGATCGCCACGACACCCTGATGCGCATGCTCACGCCTCGTTACACTCGGGCTCGCCGCCGTGGCGGGTCCGCTTCCCACTGACCCATCGAGTCACGCAAGGAGTTAGCGATGTACAAGAAGACCGCCCTGACCGCCGCCCTGGCCGCCGCGTCCCTGGTGCCGCTCGCCCAGGCACAGGCTGCCGACTACGCCATCGACATCGACGGCCAGCACGCCTTCGTGCAGTTCAAGATCAGCCACCTGGGTTTCTCCTACATCCTGGGCAGTTTCGAGGAGTTCGACGGCGGGTTCAGCTATGACCCCGAGAACCCGGAAGCGTCATCCGCCAACCTGGAGGTCGAGGTCGACAGCCTGACCACCAACCACGCCGAGCGCGACAAGCACATCCTGAGCGATGACTTCCTCGACGCGGCCGAATATCCCACCGCGAGCTTCGCTTCCACCGGCTTCGAGCCTACCGGCGAGGGCGAGGGCGTGCTGACCGGCGATCTGACCCTGCACGGCGAGACCCAGGCCATCGAGATGCCGGTGACTCTGCTGGGCGAGGGCGACGATCCCTGGGGCAACTATCGCGCCGGCTTCGAGGGCTCCACCACCCTGACGCTCTCCGACTACGGCATCGACATGTCGCAGTTCCCGGAGTCGATGCACGAGCTCGAGCTGTACGTGACCTTCGAGGGCATTCGCCAGTAACGCATCGCCCCCGGGGCGATACGGTGAAACAGCGACCCCGGCCAGTGGCCGGGGTCGCTGCGTTTCAGGCAGGCAGGGCGGGCGCCGGGATCATGACTGATGGAGCACCGCCTGCGGGAAGTGGCGCCTCAGGATGCGATTCTGGAAGGCATCCACGAAGCGCGTGTTGATGATGATGATGAAGCGCTCGAACGGCTGCGACGGGTCGCGCTGGCTGAGGGTGTCGACGCCGTGGAACAGCCGGTCGTCGCGCAGGTGCAGGATCTCGCCCGGCCTCAGGGTTGCCGTCACCAGCTCTCGGGTGCCGGCCTTGTCGGCATAGAGATGGTTGTCGGCACCTAGCACGTTGTCCCGGCTCAGCACCAGGATGCTCAGCGCCTGGCAGCCGTCGGCGTGGATGCCCTGGCCCTGCAGCGGGTCGAGGTGGCCCTCGCCGCGCACCCCGGTGATCTGCATCAGGATGGGTTCGTCGGGCCGGATGCCCCACAGCCGGGCCCAGGCACGGACGAAGGCGCGGACGTCGGCACGGCCCAGGAACTCGGGCGTCAGCGGCTCGTAGTAGCGCAGCCGGTCGGCCATGCTGTCCGCGTCGTTGAAGGCGCCGCCCTGGGCCATCGGGCAGTGGCCCAGGTCCTTGACCTGCTCCTCGGCGTCGAGGGCCAGCCATGACATCCGCTTCCAGCGCTGGTTGACGTAGGGGTCCCGCGGCAGGTCGGCGGTGAAACCCTGCCAGGCTTCCAGGTCGATCGCCGAATGCAGCTCGGTCAGGGCCCAGTCCTGTCGGGCCAGGTCTTCCTGTACGCCGTGGGGCCAGTAGTCTGCCATCGGGTCCGCTGGCATGGTGGTGTGATCGAAACCATATTTAAGGGTGTCGAGTTTCATGAGACTTTCTCCTGATTGACGTCTGAATGGGATGGGCTTCCGTTGACGAGAAAAATCGTCAACAGTAAGCAAATGAGTCGGAATGTTTCAGAATGTCAAAGCAGGAGTGGTGGTCAGTCGTGGAGGCCGCTCATCGGGCCGCGTGGAGGTGCACTTGAGTGACCGGAGACATCGGAGGCTGGTGGGGCGGCGCATCACATGAGGCCGTTTCATCGCGGGCAGCGGGGTAAGGCCGCGTGGCAGCGGATCCTGCGCTGGCTGGGGCGGGCGTGTGATCGCGTGGTCGAGCGCCGCTCGGACGCCGCGCAGATCGACGTGGCCCTCGTCCAGCGCCGCTATCAGGAGAGCGAGCAGCGCTTCCGCAGCCTGCTCGAGAGCCTGCCTCGCGTGGCGGTGCAGGGCTATGACCGGCAGCGTCGGGTCATCTACTGGAACGAGGCCAGCGTCCGGCTCTACGGCTATCCGGCCGAGGAGGCCATGGGGCGCCTGCTCGAGGACCTGATCATTCCCGGTCCCATGCGTCAGCCGGTCATCGAGGCTCACCGGGCCTGGGTCGAGCAGGGCCAGGAAATTCCCGCAGAAGAGCTCGAGCTGCGCCACCGCAGCGGCGAACCGGTACCGGTGTTCTCCCACCACGTGATGCTCGGCGAGCACACCGACAACCCGCTGATGTTCTGCGTCGACGTCGATCTGTCCGACCAGAAGCGGGCCCATCGTGATCTGGCCTTCGCCACCCGCTTCGATCAGCTGACGCACCTGCCCAATCGTCAGGCCTTCGAGGCAGACCTGGATGAGCTGCTCGACCGCTGCCGGCGCCAAGGGCGGCCGCTGACCGTGCTCTACCTGGATATCGATCGCTTCGTCGAGATCAACGATGCCCTCGGCTATGCCCAGGGCGACCAGATCCTGATCGAGCTGACACGCCGGCTTCGCCATCGCCAGCGGGCCGGAGACCTGATGTCGCGGGTTTCCAGCGACGAGTTCGTGATGGCCTTTCCCGGCGTGGGAGAGGCGGAAGCGTGCCGCACGGTGGTCGAGCACATCCGTTCGGCGTTCGACCGGCCCTTCGAGGTGGACGGCATCGCGCGCCCGGTCACTGCCAGCCTCGGGCTCAGCGCCTTCCCGGATCACGGCCGGGTGGCCTGGGAGCTGATCCGCAACGCCGACGTGGCCAAGAACCGCGCCAAGCTGGATGGTCAGGGCGCCCTGCAGGGCTTCCAGCAGCATTTCCACGACGAGCTGGTGCGCCAGCATCGGCTCGCCGAACGGCTGGAGCACGCCATCGCCAATTGTGAGCTCAGCCTGCACTATCAGCCCCAGGTGTCGGCGGTGAGCGGCCGGATCGAGAATCTCGAAGCGCTGCTGCGCTGGGAGCCGGCCGACGGTGAGGCGGTCTCGCCCGCCGAGTTCATTCCCCTGGCCGAGCGCTCGGGGCTGATCGAACGGCTCGGCGACTGGGTGATGGAGGAGGCCTGTGGCCAGCAGGCGGCCTGGCGTGCGGCGGGGGTCGAGGCGCTGCGCATCGACATCAATCTGTCGGGGCGTCAGGTGCGGGCGCCGGAGACGCTCGAGCGCCTGGAGGCCTGCGTGGCGCGCCACGGGCTCGAGCCTCAGGACATCGGCATCGAGCTGACCGAGAACGTGCTGATCGAGGCCAACGAAGCCGTGCTGACGCGGCTGCGGCGCCTCTATCACCGCGGGGTGCGCATCGCCATCGACGACTTCGGCACCGGCTATTCGTCGCTCAGCTACCTCAAGCTGTTTCCGGTTACCGCGCTCAAGATCGATCGCTCCTTCGTTCGCGATGGACCCCAGCAGTCGGAGGATCGTGCCATCATGGAGGCCGCGGTCTTCATCGGCCATCGGCTGGGGCTGGAGGTGGTGGCCGAGGGCGTCGAGACCGGCGAGCAGCTGGCGCTGGTGCGCGAGATGCGCTGCGATCTGGTCCAGGGCTACTATTTCCATCGGCCGCTGCCGGTGGCCGAGGTGCAGCGGCTGCTCTTCGGCCAGCTCGAGCACGCCCCCTGAGACGGGTCGCAACTTCGCGTAGAATGGGCCGCCCTCGACGATTCCCGCGGAGTCCCTGTGTTGCGAAACGACGCTACCTCTTCCTCGCTGGGTGTGACGCTGTGGCGTCAGACCTGGCCCATGGCCATCGGCGTGCTGTCTCTGCTGGGTTTCCAGCTGATCGACAGCGCCTTCGTGGCCAGGCTCGGCACCGCGCCGCTGGCCGCCCAGTCCTTCACCCTGCCGCTCTCCTTCCTGATCATCGGCGTCCAGGTGGGCATGGGCATCGCCATCGCCGCGCTGATCTCCCGGGCCCTGGGGGCCGGCGAGACCGCGCGGTCCCGTCGCCTTGGCAGCCTGGTGCTGGTGGTGGGGGCACTGGTCATCGCGCTGCTGGGGCTGGGGCTGTGGCTGGGCCAGGCGCCGATCTTCCGGCGGCTGGGTGCCGAAACCGAGTCTCTGGCGCTGATCCGTGCCTACTGGGGCCCCCAGCTGCTGTCCGCCTGGGCGGGGGCGGTGCTGTATTTCGGCTACAGCCTGTTCCGCGCCCACGGCAACACGCGTCTGCCCGGTTCGCTGATGGTGATCACCAGCCTGGCCAACCTGCTCCTGGATCCGTTGTTGATCTTCGGGGTCGGCAACTGGCAGGGCCTGGGGCTGCCGGGCGCGGCCTGGGCCACGGTGCTGGCCATGCTGGTGGGGCTCGGCGTGATGGCGATGCGCCTGGCCGGCACCGGCTGGTTGGCCACAGGGGGGCTGTGGGAGGAGGCGAGTCAGTCGCTGCGGCCCTTCCTGGGCATCGCCGGGCCGGCCATGATCAGCCAGCTGATGCCGCCGCTGGCCGCGATGCTGGCGATCTCGGTGGTGGCCCGGCTCGGCGAGTCCCAGGTCGCGGCCTGGGGCCTGGCCAGTCGCCTGGAGACCCTGTCGCTCATGGCGGTGCTGGCGATGACCATGTCGCTGCCGCCCTGGTTGGGGCGCTGCTACGGCGCCGGCGACTGGCCGCAGGTGCACCGCCTGATGCGCCTGGCGCTGAAGGTGGCGGTGCTCTGGCAGCTGGGGCTGGGGCTGGCGCTGGCGCTGGCCGCGCCCTGGGTGGCCGCGGCTCTGGCCGGCTCCGCCGAGGTGAGCGAGGACCTGACGGTGCTGCTGCACTGGCTGCCGCCGAGCTATGCCGCGCTCGGGGTCTGCATGCTGGTGGTCTCCGCCGGCAATGCGCTGGGCTGGCCGCTGCGGGCGATGATGATGTCCGCCGCGCGGCTGTTCGCGTTCTACCTGCCGTGCCTGGGGCTCGGCGCCTGGCTGGGCGGCCTGCCGGGCCTGGCGCTGGGGGCGGCACTGGGCAATCTGCTGGCCGGTCTGGCGGCCTGGGGACTGCTGCGTCGTACCCTCGCCAGCCCGCGGCGCCAGGCGGCCGGATGACGGGTAGTGGTTTTTTCTTTTTATGGTGGTTTTTGTTTAATTAACACCCAATATATGGTGTTTATTTGAATGTTCTATTAGGTTGGTGGGTAAATAAAAGGAAAATCATCTGATTGGCCTCTCCTATACTCGTCTTAACGCACCGCCCGGGCCTGGCCCGGGCGGTCTCGTTCCCGCAGATGGCAGGGCGATCCAACAAGACGATCAGGGGAGAGGACGGCATGAAGGTATTGATTCTCGGCAGTGGTGTGGTCGGCGTCACCAGCGCCTACTATCTGGCCCGTCAGGGCCATGAGGTCACCGTGGTGGATCGCCAGCCGGCACCGGCCATGGAAACCAGCTACGGCAATGCCGGTCAGGTGTCGTTTGGCTTCTCCTCGCCCTGGGCCGCGCCCGGCATCCCGCAGAAGGCGGTGAAGTGGATGTTCCAGGAGCATGCGCCGCTGAAGATCCAGCCGCGCATGGACCCGACCATGGCCCGCTTCATGATGAAGATGTTCGGCAACTGCAATCCCGAGCGCTATGCGGTGAACAAGGAGCGCATGGTGCGCATCGCCGAGCATAGCCGCGCCTGCATCGACGCCCTGCGCGCCGAGACCGGCATCCGCTACGAGGATCGTCAGAAGGGGCTGCTGCAGCTGTTTCGCCACGACAGCCAGGTGGAGGCCGTGGCCAAGGACATGCAGGTGCTCGAGCGCTGCGGCGTGCGCCATCGGTTGCTGGGCGCCGGCGAGATCGCCGCGGTCGAGCCCGCGCTGGCCCGGGTGCCGGGCAAGTTCGTCGGCGGCCTGCACCTGCCGGACGACCAGACCGGCGACTGTCATCTGTTCACCAATCGCCTGGCCGACTACTGCCGTGACCGCCTGGGCGTCAGCTTCCGCTTCGGTGTCGACATCCAGCGCATCCGCCGCGGCAATGCCGGCATCGAGGGCGTGATCACCAGCGCCGGCGAGCTCACCGCCTACGCCTACGTGGTCTGCCTCGGCAGCTATTCGCCGTTCCTGGTCAAGGACCTGGGCATCCGCCTGCCGATCTACCCGGTCAAGGGCTACAGCCTGACCGTGCCGGTGGTCGACGACGGCGGGGCGCCCCAGTCCACGGTGATGGACGAGACCTACAAGGTGGCGATCTCGCGCTTCGACGACCGCATCCGCGTGGGCGGCACCGCCGAGCTGGCGGGCCACGACCTGAGCCTGCCGGAGAAGCGCCGGGCGACCATCGACATGGTGGTGCGCGATGTCTTCCCCGAGGGCGGCGACGTCGACCGCGCCGAGTTCTGGAGCGGCCTGCGGCCGATGACGCCGGATTCCACGCCGATCATCGGCGCCACCCGCTACGACAACCTGTGGCTCAACACCGGCCACGGTACCCTGGGCTGGACCATGAGCTGCGGCAGCGCCCAGCTGCTGGCCGATCTGATGGGGGCGGAATCGCCGCGCATCGACCCGCAGGGGCTCGACGTTTCGCGCTACGCCGCCTGACGCGGTGTTGTACGCTGCTTGATCGAGAACGGCCCGCGCCTTGGCGCGGGCCGTCGTCGTATCGGGCGGCCGTGGCGCGGGCGGATCATGGCATCGAGGCACAAAAAAGCGCCCGGGCCATCAGGCCCGGGCGCTTTTCTGCCGAACGGCGTCAGCCGATCAGTCGTTGACCGCAGCGATCGCCTTGGCCAGGTAGGGCAGGTTCTCGTGGGAGAAGCCGGCCACGTTGGCACGGCCGGAGCGCACCATGTAGATGCTGAACTCGTCGCGCAGGCGATCCACCTGTTCCGGCGTCAGTCCGGTGTAGGAGAACATGCCGCGCTGCTCGGCCACGTGGGCGTATTTCTCGTCCAGGCCGTACGGCTTCAGAGCCTCGACGAAGTCGCGCCGCAAGGTGTTGATGCGGTCGCGCATCTCGGTGAGTTCTTCGCGCCAGACGGCGGTCAGCTCGTCGGAGTGCAGGACCTCGGAGACGATGGCACCGCCGTGGGCCGGCGGGTTGGAGTAGTTCTCGCGGGCGACGATGGCCACCTGGGAACGCACGTTCTCCATCTGCTCGGCGTTCTTGGCGACCATGATCAGGCAGCCGGTCCGCTCGCAGTAGATGCCGAAGTTCTTGGAGCAGGAGCTGGTGATGATCACCTCATCGAGGTTCTCGGCCAGCAGGCGCGGACCGAAGGCATCCTCGTCCAGGCCCTCGCCGAAGCCCTGATAGGCGAAGTCGACCAGCGGCAGCAGCTTGCGCTCCTTGAGCACCTCCAGCACCTGCTTCCACTGATCCCGGGACAGGTCGAAGCCGGTCGGGTTGTGGCAGCAGGCGTGGAGCAGCACCACGTCGCCCTCGGGGATCTGCTTCAGGGCCCCGAGCATGCCGTCGAAGTCGAGGCGGTTGTCGGCGTCGACGTAGGGGTACTTGTGCAGGGTGAGACCGGCCGCCGGGAAGATGCCGAGGTGGTTCGGCCAGGTCGGGTCGCTGACCCAGATGTCCTTGCCGGGCAGCTGGGTAGCGATGAAGTCCGCCGCCAGGCGCAGCGCGCCGGTGCCGCCGGGAGACTGGGTCGCGCTGGCGCGACCGGCCTCGAGCACCGGTGAGCCCTGGCCGAGCACCATCGGCAGCACCACTTCACCGTAGGCCGGGGCGCCGTGGGAACCGATGTAGGTCTTGGTGGTCTCGTTGTTGAGCAGCAGGGCCTCGGCTTCCTTGACCGCGCGCATCACCGGGGTGTTGCCCTGGGCGTCGCGATAGACGCCGACACCGAGATCGACCTTCTGGGGGTTGGTATCCTTCTTGAAGGCCTCGATGAGCCCGAGGATGGCATCCCCGGGAACCCGCTCAATCTGTTCGAACATTTACTTCGCTACCTCGTCGGTTCTGGCGGCTAGGATGAAATCGTTCCTGTGCAGGCCCTTCATCTCGTGGGACCACCAGGTCACGGTGACCTTGCCCCACTCGGTCAGCAGGGCGGGGTGGTGACCCGCTTCCTCGGCGATCTCGCCGACCCGGTTGGTGAACGCCAGGGCCTGTCGGAAGTTGCGGAACGTGAAGACTCGCTCCAGCTGCATGATGCCATCGCGCTCGACGATCTGCCACTCGGGGATGTCGCGGCGATACTGCTCGATTTCGCTCTCGGTGACGTGGGGGGCGTCCCAGCTGCAGGCCTCGCACTGCTGTTCGGAAAGTTCGCTCATGATGACTCCTCGTTGGCTCGTTGCGGGGTATAGAGTTGTTGTCGTGGTGGCGATCGGCCGCTCATGAAAGGGCCGATGCCAAGGCGTCGGCGTCAGGCGCTGGCGGTCTCCGCCGGCACTGGCTTGGGCTTGGGCGGAAAGCGCGGTTCGAACAGCCCGAGTTCCATGGCCTCGTGGACCATGCCCATGATGTCGCGGCCGGACAGCTCGTGCAGCGTCTCCAGGCTATCCAGTACGTAGTACAGCGGCTGGAGGATGTCGATCCGGTAGGGCGTGCGCAGAGCGTCCAGCGGATCGAAGGGCGCGTGAACGGGCGCGTCGGACAGGGCGTGCAGGGTCTCCTTGGGCGAGGAGATGATGCCGCCGCCATACAGTCGCCGCCCCTCGGGAGTGTCGACCAGGCCGAATTCCACGGTCATCCAGTACAGTCGGGCCAGGTAGACGCGCTCCTTGGGCGTGGCCTCGAGGCCCAGGCGGCCGTAGGTGGCGGTGAACTCGGCGAAGGCCGGGTTGGTGAGCATCGGGCAGTGACCGAAGATCTCGTGGAAGATGTCCGGCTCCTGCAGGTAGTCCAGCTCCTCCGGCGTGCGGATAAAGGTGGCGACCGGGAAGCGGCGATTGGCCAGCAGTTCGAAGAAGGTATCGAAGGGAATCAGCGCCGGCACCTGGGCGGTTTCCCAGCCGGTGGCCTCGCGCAGCACGGCGTCGACCTCGGCGAGCTGGGGGATACGCTCGACGGGCAGCGCCAGGCGCTCCATGCCGTCGAGGTATTCCTGGCACACCCGGCCCGGCAGCAGCTCGACCTGGCGCTCCATCAGCGTGCGCCAGGTGGCATTTTCCTGTTCGCTCCAGGCGATATGGCCGTTGTCGTCCGGCATCCTGGCCTGATAGGCGGTCTTCTTGGGGGCGCTTTGAGCCTTCATGGTTGCTCCCGTCGGTATTGGAATTGTCGTGGCCTCAAGGGGATGACCGCAGTCTAGGCGGGGGACGGGGTGAGAGGGGCGTTCTGCGGACGATCCAGGGCGTTCGCAAGGCGTTTGGTTGTAAAGAATCCATGACAGTCGGGCGTCTTGGCCGGCATGATGCGGCCAAAGGCGCATGGAATCGGCATCGCGGCGGCCTTATTGTCACGCTATCTTTACAGATGAGTCACGCCGGGCTGACAACCTTCTGCGGCCCGGTTCGTTTTTTCGACCTGCGAGCCTTTCATGCGTCTGAGATTCCACTGCCAGAACCGCATCGGCATCCTGCGCGATATCGTGGCCCACTTCGCCGACTACGGACTCAACGTGGCCCACGGCGAGGTCGGCGGCGAACACGGCAACGCCATCTACCTGCACGTGCCCCACCTGCTGAACGCCCAGCTGGCCACGCTCAAGCCCGAGCTCGAACAGGTGCCCGGGGTGTTCGGCGTGCGACGGGTCAGCCTGATGCCCAGCGAGCGGCGCCACCTGGAGCTCGACGCCCTGCTGTCGTCGCTCTCGGAACCGGTGATGTCGATCGACATGGAGGGGCATCTGGTGGCGGCCAACCGCGCCGCCGGGCAGCTGCTGGGCGTGCGGGTCGACGAGGTGCCGGGGCTGTCGCTGGACCGCTATCTGCCTGATCTCGACCTGCCGGAGCTGATTCGCCGCAATAACGCCCGGGTCAACGGGCTGCGGGTCAAGCTGCGCGACACCGTCTACCTGGCCGACATCTCGCCGCTGCACCGCGAGCAGCAGTCGGACGTGGCCTCGCTGGCCGGCGCCGTGGTCACCCTGCATCGCGCCGATCGCATCGGCGAGCGCATCTATCAGGTGCAGCGCCAGGAGCTGCGCGGCTTCGAGTCGCTGTTCCAGGCAAGCCCCCGGCTGGAGGCGCTGATCGGCGAGGCGCGACGCATGGCGCCGCTGGATGCGCCGCTGCTGATCCAGGGTGAGACCGGCACCGGCAAGGAGCTGCTGGCCCGGGCCTGCCACCTGGCGAGCCCGCGGGGGCAGGCGCCGTTCATGGCGCTCAACTGTGCCGGGCTGCCGGAATCCATGGCCGAGACCGAGCTGTTCGGCTATGCGCCGGGTGCCTTCGAGGGCGCGCGCCCCGAGGGCAAGTTGGGGCTGCTGGAGCTGACGGCCGGCGGCACCATCTTCCTCGACGAGGTGGGCGAGACCAGCCCGCGGATGCAGGTCAAGCTGCTGCGCTTCCTGCAGGACGGCGGCTTCCGTCGCGTGGGCAGCGACGAGGAAACCTACCTGGACGTGCGAGTGATCTGTGCCACCCAGCAGGATCTGCCGAGCCTGTGCGCCGAGGGGCGCTTCCGCCAGGACCTCTATCACCGCCTCAACGTGCTGACCCTGGAGGTGCCGCCGCTGCGGGACTGCCTCGACGGCATCGAGGCGCTGGCGACGCACTTCATCGACCGCGCCGCCACCCAGATCGGCTGCCCGATGCCGCAGCTGTCACCGGCCGCGGTGGCGCGGCTGTCGGCCTATCACTGGCCGGGCAACGTGCGCCAGCTGGAGAACGTGCTGTTCCAGGCGGTCTCGCTGTGCGAGGGCGGCGTCATCGAGCCGGCGCATCTGCGCCTGCCCGAGGTGGGCCGGGCGCCGGGGCTCGCCGGTGTCGATCTCGACGGATCGCTGGCCGACATCCTCGGCGAGGTGGAGCGCCAGGTGCTGTCGAGCCTCTATCCGCAGCATCCTTCCAGCCGCCAGCTGGCCAAGCGCCTTGGCGTCTCGCATACCACCATCGCCAACAAGCTCAAGCGCCACGGGATCGGTTCGGAGGACGGATGAGAACCGACGGGCGAGGGCGGCTACCGCGCTGGCTGAAGGTGGCCTTCACGCTGTGGATGCTGTTCTGGGCGCCTTCGGTGGCGCTGCGCATCGGGATCCAGAACTACCTGTGGCTGTGCAACCTGGCCAATTTCCTGCTGCTGGTCGGGCTGTGGGTCGAGAGCCGCCGGCTTGTTTCCATGGCCTGGATGGCCACGGCGCTGGTGGGGAGCCTGTGGGCGCTGGATGCCGGTGTCGCCTGGGCCAGCGGCTGGCATCCCATCGGCGGCACCGAGTACATGTTCGATGCCGGCATTCCTCTGTCGGTACGGCTGCTGTCGCTCTACCACCTGGTGCTGCCGCTGGTGGCCGGTTTCGGTGTCGTGAGGCTGGGCTTCGATCGCACGGCCCTGGCCTGGCAGACCGCCCTGACCTGGGCGGCGATCCTCGCCGCCTGGTGGCTCACGGATCCCCATCGCAACGTCAACTGGGTCGAGGGCCCCTTCGGCGGCGCCCAGACCTGGCTGCCGGACGGGCTCTATGTGATCGCGCTGATGCTGGTCTGGCCGCTGGCGCTCTATCTGCCGGTGCATCTGGCGACGCTGTCGCTGATGCGGCGGCGAGCGTGAACGATCAGCGGGACAGCCAGTCGCGCACCTCGCCGAAGGGATAGGCCTCCAGGGTGGCGAAGCCGTCGAGCTGGCGCGCCTTGTGGCGGGTCAGCCGCGGCGAGCTCAGCCCGCACAGGAAGCGGGCCAGCAGCGTCGGGGTGGCGGCCTCGCCTTCGCCGGCGGCCGAGAGCCGTTCGCGCAGCGGGGCGGTCAGGGCGGCGGCGTCCATCGCGGCGAGCGGCGCCGGTGGCGGCGGGGACGGCAGCGACGCGATCTGGCCGCGGCACCCCGAGCAGTGCCCGCAGCGCTCGGGGGCGGCGGCGTCGCCGAACCAGTCCGCCAGCCGCCGGGTCAGGCAGCCTTCGCCCTCGAACAGCGCCAGCATGGCGTGCAGTCGCTCGATCTCGGCCCGCTCCTTGTCGACGAAGGCCTGGTGCAGCCGCGCGATCAGGGCCTCGTCGACGGGGCGCCGCACCTCGAAGACCTCGGTCATCTGCTTGCTTTCCAGCGTGATCAGGTCCTTGTCGGCGAAGTAGTCCAGGGCGGTGATCACCCGCTGGCGTGAGGTGTCCAGGCCGCGTTCGGCGCCGAGCCGTGCCAGGGCCTCGAGATCCATCCGGTACCAAGTGCGCGCCTTCGCCGAGGCCTCGAGGATCGCCTCGACGAAGGCCCGTCGCTCGCCCTGGAAGCGAGCCACCAGGGCTTCTGCCGGCTCCTCCAGACGGAAGCGGTATTCGGCGAAGTAGCTGAAGCGCGGCCGGATCACGCCCTCGAGCTCCAGATGCACCAGCAGCGTCTTGAGCGGCAGCGGGCGGATGTCGCTGTCCCGCGAGAGGGTATTGAGGGTGAAGGCCCAGTCCTCTCCGGCGGCGGGCAGGGTCGACGTCACCCGAGCGATAGCGTCGCGCTCCGGGGTGTCGCCGTAGGTGAAGTTCTCCAGCACGCTGAGATGATCGCGGCCGGCCAGCATCAGGCACTCGGCCGGGGCGCCGTCACGCCCGGCGCGGCCGATCTCCTGGCTGTAGTTCTCCACCGACTTGGGCAGGTCGAAGTGCACCACCGCGCGGATGTCGCTCTTGTCGATGCCCATGCCGAAGGCGATGGTGGCGACGATCACCGGCGTGCGGCCGGCCATGAAGTCGTCCTGGCGGCGGGCGCGCGTCTCGGCGTCGAGGCCGGCGTGATAGGCCGCGGCGGGCAGGCCGGCGGCACCGAGATAGGCGGCCAGACGCTCGGCGGTCTGCTGCAGGGTGACGTAGACCACGGTGGCGCCGGCGCTAGGCCCTTCGACGCGCGGGCGCAGCCATTCGACCAGCCGCCGCGGGCGCTCGTCGGCCGCCACCGGCGCCACCTGCAGGTCCAGGTTGGGGCGATAGAAGCCGGTGGCGGTGACGTCCTCGGCCTCGATGGCGAAGTGGCGGCGCATGTCCTCGATCACCTTCGGGGTGGCGGTGGCCGTCAGCAGCAGCGCCTGGGGGATGCCGAGCTCGTGGCGGGTCGCCGGCAGGGTCAGGTAGTCGGGACGGAAGTTGTGGCCCCATTCGGAAATGCAGTGAGCCTCGTCGACCACCAGCAGCGAGATGGGCACGCGGCGGATGAAGGCGCGGAAGCGCTCGTTCTTGAGACGTTCCACCGAGACCATCAGGATGCGGATCTCGCCGCGGGCCACGCCGTCCATCACCGCACGGGCCTCGTCCTTGGTCTGGGAGGAATCGAGGCTGGCGGCGGCGATGCCGTGGCGCTGCAGGAAGGCCAGCTGGTCCTGCATCAGCGCCAGCAGCGGCGAGACCACCAGCGTCAGGTTTGGCAGGTGCAGGGCGGAGAGCTGATAGCACAGCGACTTGCCCGAGCCGGTGGGGAAGATCGCGGCGGCCGAGCGGCCGGCGACCACCGCCTCGATCACCGGGCGCTGGCCGGGGCGGAAGTCGGGATAGCCGAAGACCCGGGCGAGGGTCTGGTCGATGGTGGTCATGGCGGCTCCGGGCGGTGTCGATGGGAGGGGCAGGATACACGTCATGGCCGTCGATCTCGCCCGAGCGCGGGGCGTCGTCGTCAGTCGCCGGCCACGACCCGGTTGCGACCGAGGTGCTTGGCCCGGTAGAGGCTGGCGTCGGCACGCTGGATCAGGTGGTCGAGGGTGTCACCGACCCGGTGTTCGGTGATGCCGATGCTGACGGTGATGCGCCCCGACCCGAGGCCGTCGAAGTCGTGCTCGGCGATCTCGCGGCGCAGCCGCTCGGCCAGCCGGGCGGCGTTGCGCTGTGAGGTCAAGGGCAGCAGCAGGGCGAACTCCTCGCCGCCCAGCCGGGCGAGGAGGTCTTCCTCGCGCAGCAGGGCGTTGCAACAGTCGGCCAGTTCGCGCAGGGTGGCGTCTCCCTGCAGATGCCCCCAGGTGTCGTTGATCGTCTTGAAATGGTCGAGGTCGATCATCATCAGCGACAGCGGCGTGGCGTGGCGATTGCTCAACGAAATCTCTTCTTCGAGGCGGCTGAGTAGCTTGCGTCGATTAGCGAGCCCCGTGAGAGCATCGCTGTCTGAAAGCTGTCGCAGGCGCTCTTCCTCGGCGACCTGCTCGCTGATGTCGAGCATCATGCCGTGCCAGAGCACGCCGGTCTCGATGCGCTGTGGCTGGGCGCGTGCAGCGATCCAGCGGCAGCGATCGGCGCTGAGCCGGAAGCGGAACTTGAGCGTGATCGGCGAGCCCCAGCGCGCCGAACGCTCGATGGCTGCCATCAGGCCGGGATAGTCCGCGTCGTGAAGGCGTTCCAGCGCCGGTTCGGCATTCTCGGCCAGGCGTTGCGGATCCAGGTCCAGCAGCTGGATGCCGCTGCCCATCAGCAAGGGGAAGTGGAGATGGCCATCCGCGCTGCGGTGCAGCTGGAAGATCAGCCCGGGCAGCTGATCGGCCAGATCCAGCATCCTCGTCGGTTCGAGCCGTTCCCTGCACGGCATGACATCGATGGGAGGCATGTGGTTTCCCTGATTGTGTTCCTGCTGCGTACAGGAGTGTCGTTGTCGTTGAATGCGTCGTGACCGTCGGGGGAGGAGAGCATCACGCGGTCATTCTTTTTAATTAAGGGAGATATAATACATCCGTCGCCGTTGACCGACATGACGCATTGGGCGTAGGCCAGACGCTGCGCCAGCTGTAAGACATTGACGACAGCGCCGGTGCCTGTGGTGACTAGTAAAACTGACTATTGTTCTCATCCGTACGGCGAGGCGCAAGGGCTGGGCAGCGGGAAACGGGGCGCCGTCGAGGCACCCGAAGGATGATGTGGGATTCAGTGGAAACGGGGCTCTAGCCTCGACATCAGCGAGGTGCGTCGTGGCGTCCCTGGCGGCCTTTCGACAACACTACCTGCCACAGCGGCAGATGGCGGGCGCAGATGGCGCGGCACAGCAAGAGCCGGAACATAAGTCGCAGATGCCTGTTTCTACATCAGCGTGCTCTTTATCAGCGTGGCGCGTCGTAGCGTCCTTCACGGCCCTTCGACAACACTACCTGCCACAGCTGCAGATTGCGGGCGCGGAAGGCGCCGGCGCAGATGGACAGGTAATAGCGGAACATCCGCTGGGTGCGCTCGTTGTAGCGATCGGCGATCTCGTCCCAGTGGGCGTCGAAGTTCTCGAGCCAGGCCATCAGGGTGCGGTCGTAGTCGGCGCCGAAGTTCTGCCAGTCCTCCATCAGCAGGTGCTCCTCGCTGGCCTGAGCAATGTGCTTGGCCGAGGGCAATACGCCGTTGGGGAAGATGTAGCGGTTGATCCAGGGATCGGCGCTGATGTGGGAGGTGTTGGAGCCGATGGTGTGCAGCAGGAACAGGCCGTCGGCGGGGAGCAGGCGTTCCACCGTCCCGAAGTAGGTGGCGTAGTTGCGATGGCCGACATGCTCGAACATGCCGATGGAGACGACGCGATCGAAGCGGCCCTCGAGCTCGCGGTAGTCCTCGAGCAGGATCTCGACCGGCAGCCCCTCGCAGCGCCGACGGGCCAGCTCCGCCTGCTCCCGGGAGATGGTGATGCCGGTGACCTCGACGCCGTGATGCCGCGCGGCGTGCTCGGCGAAGCTGCCCCAGCCGCAGCCGATGTCCAGCACCCGCATGCCGGGCTCCAGCTCGAGCTTGCGGCAGGCGAGCTCGAGCTTGCCGCGCTGGGCCTCCAGCAGGCTGCCGGCGTCCTTCCAGTAGCCGCAGGAGTAGCACATGGTGTCATCGAGCATGCGTTCGAAGAGGTCGTTGCCGAAGTCGTAGTGGGCCTCGCCGACGATATGGGCGCGGGCGCGGCTCTGCAGGTTGAAGAAACCGGACTGGAGGCGATACATCAGTCGTTCTGATTTGGACTGGGCGTGTTCGCCCAGGCCGTGGCGCAGCAGCCGGTGGGCCAGTTCGTCGATGTGCTCGCACTCCCACCAGCCGTCCATGTAGGCCTCGCCGAGCCCCAGGGTGCCCTGGTGCAGAACGCGGGAGAAGAAGTCGGGATGATAGACACGGATGTCCGCGGGGGCCGAGCCGTTGAGGGTAATGCCGGAGCCGTCGAGCAGCTTCTCGAAGACGCGTCGGGCTCTGGTGTCGGGCAGGGCGATGGGGCCGAGACGTGGGTCGCTGGTCATGGTTCCTCCTGATCCTTCAGAGTCGGGGCAGCCGGTGTGTGAAAGCGGGAGGTGGCGTGATGCCGATTGTTCTATTACAAGGCGTTAGCATAGATCAGCCATGAGCGTTTCTGACAACTCACGCTGTGGCTTTTGTATCAGGCTAATATTTATGAGGTAAGCATAATGCAGGTGATCGTGGATCTGTGCGTGGTACCGATGGGGGTCGGCGTGTCCGTCTCCCCCCAGGTAGCGGCCTGTCAGCGAGTGATCGAGGTCTCGGGGCTCGAGCATCGGATGCATGCCTATGGCACCAATATCGAAGGGCCCTGGGACGAGGTCATGGCAGTGGTCAAGCGCTGTCACGAGACGGTGCATGAGATGGGCGCGCCGCGTATCACCTCGACGCTCAAGCTCGGCACGCGGACCGACCGGGAGCAGCATATGGATGACAAGGTCGAGAGCGTGAAGCGGCTGTTGGGCGATGATGACGTCGAGAGTGTCACGAAATGTTGACGCCCTGTCAGTGAAGCTTTCCGCCGCGGCAAGACAGATCGGGGATTTGGGCGAGGTGTAACGAAATATTTACGGATGGCGCCGTGGCGGGCCGTCCAGGCGCGGCGTCGGGGCGTCGCGGCGCATTCCGGCAGGGGGCGGGTCGCACTAGTCTGGGGGGCACCTCGAAGGGCCGAGGCCCGGAGACCACAATCACAAGCACCCCGGAGGTTCTGCATGAACGCCCCTGTCCAAGGTACCCCTGCCCAGGCGTCCGAGATCGACACCACCAATCCGCTCGGCACCGACGGCTTCGCCTTCGTCGAGTACAGTGCGCCCACCGCCGAGGGCATCGAGGCGCTGCGTCGCCTGTTCCTGCAGCTGGGCTTCACCGAGACCCGCAAGCACCGCTCCAAGAACGTCTTCCTGTTCCAGCAGGAAAGGATCAACTTCGTGCTCAACGCCGAACCCGGCAGCCATGCCGCCGAGTTCGCCCGCGCTCATGGCCCCTCCGCCTGTGCCATGGCCTGGAAGGTGGCCGATGCCCGCCAGGCCTACGACCGCGCGGTGGAATGCGGCGCCACGCCGGTGGACGTGCCGGTGGGCGAGGGCGAGGTCGGTATTCCGGCGGTCGAGGGCATCGGTGGCTCGCTGCTGTACTTCGTCGACGACAAGCTCGACGGCGAGGGGCGCAGCATCTATGACATCGACTTCGCGCCGATCGAGGGCCGCAGCGCCGGCGACAACAGCGTGGGCCTGCAGGTGCTCGACCATCTGACCCACAACGTCGATCGCGGCCAGATGGACGTCTGGGCCGGCTTTTACACCCGGCTGGCCAATTTCCGCGAGCTGCGCTATTTCGACATCGCCGGCAAGAAGACCGGCCTCTACTCCCGTGCCATGACCGCTCCCTGCGGCAAGATGCACATCCCGATCAACGAGTCCGCCGACGATAACTCCCAGATCGCCGAGTTCCTGCGCGAATACAACGGCGAGGGCATCCAGCACCTGGCCATGGCCACCGATGACATCTATGCCACGGTGCGCGCGCTGAAGGCCAATGGCATCCAGTTCCTGACCACCCCGGACACCTACTACGAGAAGGTCGGTCAGCGCGTGCCCAACCACGAGGAGAACCTCGACGAGCTGCGCGAGCTGAACCTGCTGGTGGATGGTGGTCCCGATCAGGGCGTGCTGCTGCAGATCTTCACCGAGACCGTGATCGGCCCGATCTTCTTCGAGATCATTCAGCGCAAGGGCAACGATGGCTTCGGCGAGGGTAATTTCAAGGCGCTGTTCGAATCCATCGAGGAAGACCAGATCCGTCGCGGCGTGCTCAAGGACGACTGATAGCGCCAAGGGCCGGCCGGAGAGCCGGTCAGGGCGGGGAGACGGAAACCAGAACAATCCGCTGTCTCCCTGCCCAACCACGACAAAATCCGTCACAATGGGTGCCCTGTATCGGCCCCATGCCGCGTGGCGGCGACAACAACAGTTCCGTGATCCCTGGTGTGACATGACTAACGACTCACAACCCCGTACTCAGTGGCTGGGCCGCTGGGGCTTCGTCCTGGCGGCGACCGGCTCCGCGGTCGGCCTGGGCAATGTCTGGAAATTCCCCTACATGACCGGCGAATACGGCGGCGGGGCCTTCGTGCTGGTCTACCTGGCCTGCATCCTGGCCATCGGCGTGCCGGTGATGATGACCGAGATCGCCCTGGGTCGCCGCGGCCGCGGCAGCCCCATCGACGCCATTCGCCGCGTCACCGCCGAATCCAGGGGCGCCTCGGCCTGGTCGCTGCTCGGCTGGATGGCCATGCTCTGCGGCTTCATGATCCTGTGCTTCTACGTGGTCGTGGCCGGCTGGTCGTTCTCCTACCTGTGGAAGATGCTGACTGGCGGCCTGGCCGGCTCCAGCGTCGACGACATGGCGGCGATCTTCGGCGCCAACAATGCCAACCCGCTCAATCTCGGCTTCTGGAGCACCCTGGTCACGGTCGCCACCATGGTGATCGTCGGCAAGGGCGTGCAGGCCGGCATCGAGAAGAGCGTCAGCTGGATGATGCCCGGTATGGTCGTGATGCTGCTGATCATGATCGTCTATGGCGCCTTCTCCGGCGGCTTCGGCGACGCGCTGCGCTTCCTGTTCGCCTTCAATGCCGGCAGCCTGTCCAGCGAGGGCATGCTGGCCGCCATGGGCCACGCCTTCTTCACCCTGTCGCTGGCTTCCGGCGCGATCCTGACCTACGGCAGCTATCTGCCGAACAAGGCTTCCATCGGCCGTACCACCCTCAGCGTGGCCGTTGCCGATACCCTGGTGGCGCTGATGGCCGGCCTGGCGATCTTCCCGGTGATCTTCGCCAACGGCATGGAGCCGGGCAGCGGCCCGGGGCTGATCTTCATGAGCCTGCCGCTGGCCTTCCAGGCCATGCCGATGGGCACCCTGTTCGGCGTGCTGTTCTTCGTCATGCTGTCCATGGCGGCCCTGACCTCGTCGATCTCCATGGTCGAGGCCACGGTCTCCTGGCTCACCGACAACAAGGGCATCACGCGTCGTGCGGCGGCGTGGGGTGTGGGCATCGTGCTGTGGATCATCAGCACCCTGGCGATGCTGTCCTTTAACGTCGGGGCCGAGTGGACCCTGGCCGGCAAGCACTTCTTCGGCTGGCTGGACTACCTCACGTCGCGCTGGATGATGCCGCTGGGCGGCCTGGGCGTGGCCCTGCTGGCCGGCTTCGTGCTCAGCAGCGAGGCCATGCGCGAAGAGCTCGGCCTGTCGCCGGCGGTGCATGCCCTGTGGCTGTTCATGGTGCGTTACGTCAGCCCGCTGGGCATCGTGACGGTATTCCTCGATGCCCTGGGCATTGCCACCCTGGAGTTCGGCGTGCAGTGGCCCTGGTTGCTGCTGGCGCTGGCAGTGATCACGCTGATCGGCGAGCTCGCCAGCCCGCGCCTGAAGCGTACGCTCTGCGCCTGACGGCGAGCACGCCCGGCGACCACGCGGCCCCCGCTCTTGCGGGGGCCGCGTCGTTTGATCGAGGAAAAAAGCCCCGTCCCGGACGCTGCGGGAGTGGCATTTTGTCGCCAAATTAATTACTTTATTGCATATAAAATCTTATTTGATCGAGATATTGGAATATGTGCGCCGCGACTTCTCCGACCGTCACGCCGGATCTACGGCTTCCTCCCGCGGCGTCCGAGCTGGCACCGGGCCGCGTCAGCCTGGTTGGTGCCGGTCCCGGCGACCCGGAGCTGTTGACCGTCAAGGCGCTGCGCCGCCTGCAGGCCGCGGATATCATCCTGCACGACAGGCTGGTCAGCGACGAGATCCTGGCCCTGGCCAACCCCGAGGCGCAGCGCCTTTACGTCGGCAAGGCGCGCTCCGACCATAGCGTGCCCCAGGAGGGCATCAACCAGGCGCTGGTCGACTGGGCGAAGTCGGGCAAGCGCGTCGTGCGCGTCAAGGGGGGGGACCCCTTCATTTTCGGCCGCGGCGGCGAGGAGCTCGAGACCCTGGTGGCCGCCGGGGTCGAGGTGGAGGTGGTGCCGGGCATCACCGCGGCCTCCGGCTGCGCCGCCTATGCCGGCATTCCGCTGACCCATCGCGATCATGCCCAGTCGGTGCGCTTCATCACCGGGCACCTGCGCAACGGCAGCTGCGACCTGGACTGGCCGGCGCTGGCCAGTCCCGGCCAGACCCTGGTGTTCTACATGGGGCTCGGCAGTCTCGAGATCATCAGCGAGCGGCTGCGCGCCCACGGCCTGGCGGCCGACACGCCGCTGGCGCTGATCGAACAGGGCACCACGGCGCGTCAGCGGGTCCACGTGGCGAGCCTGGGGGATTTGCCGTCGGTCGACGAGTTGGCTAATATCCGACCTCCAACGCTTATCATCGTCGGTACGGTGGTGACATTGCATGACGCGCTGGCCTGGTTCGACAGCGAACGAGCCGCCAGCCTGGGTTGGCTGCAGGGAAAGCACCCGACACCGTCCGATGCGTCTGACGGCGCCTGATCGCGGGAGGTCGATCGGCGACCCTGTCGTTACGAGGTGACAGATGGGAATTTCCGGCAAGGCGGGCCTGGCCCGCCCCAGAGGCTTTCGCCGTCTGGTGCAAGTCGGCCTGGTGGCCTGGATGCTCGGCGCCGCCGGCGCGAGCCTGGCCCACGAGGACCAGCAGGGGGCGTCGATTCAGAAAGGGGTGGCGTCCTACTACAGCGACTACTTTCAGGGCCGTACCACGGCCAGCGGCGACGCCTTCGACCAGCGTGAACTCACCGCGGCCCACCGTACCCTGCCGTTCGGTACCAAGGTGCTGGTGACCCGGCCCGATAACGGACGACAGGTCGAGGTGATGATCAACGACCGAGGCCCCTTCGTTTCCGGCCGGGTGATCGACCTCTCCAAGAGCGCCGCTCGCGCGCTCGGCATGCTCCATCGCGGAACGGCCCGGGTTCAGCTCAGTCTGGCCGACTGAGCCCTTCCTCCTGCGCCTTCTCCTCTGCGCCCGACGCCGTGCCACCCGCTAGGGCGGTGTGGCGTTCGCGCGCGTGAACTCCCGTTTCCAGCGTTCCAGCAGCGCCTGGCGCTTGAGGTCGTCCAGCGTCGCCAGCAGCTCCGGCCCCAGCGATACCGGGCGCAGTGCCTCGCCGTGTGTCGCCTGCAGGGCCGTGACCGTGCCCGGTCCGTTCAGGGCCGGGTGCATGGCGCCGAGAGGCGTCGCCTCGGCGATCACTCTCTGGCCCGACTCGCCGAGCAGGAAATTCATGAAACGGCGCGCATTGTCCGGATGCGGCGACTGGTGAGAGATCAGTGCCAGGCGCTGGGTGACCAGCGCATAGTCGTCGGGCACCACCACCTCCAGCGCCGGATGGGCATCGGCCACCGCCTGGGCGTAGCTGCCCAGCAGGTTGTAGCCGAGCCAGTAGCGGCCCTCGTCGAGGCCCTCGAGCATCTCGCCGGTGGTGGTCGCCAGCGCCGTCTGCGTGGCACCGAAGGCGGCCACCAGATCCCAGTAGCGCGGCGTGAGCCGCGATTCCTGAATGGCATAGGCGTAGCCGGCGCCGCTGTGCTCCGGGTCGTAGGTGACCACGCGTCCGCGCATGGCGTCGGGATGACGCTCGAGCAGGGCGAGCAGCTCGGCGTGGCTGTCCGGGCGGCCGAAGCGCTCGATGAGCTCGCGGCGCACCACCATCACGATCGGTTCGAAGGTGAAGGCGAACAGCTCGTGCCGCCAGCGCGCCCAAGCAGGCCAGGCCTCGGCCTCCGGCGAGGCCAGCGAGCGGGCATGGCCGTCGTTGGCCAGCCGGTACTGCCAGGGCATGGCCGAGGACATCAATACGTCGACCTCGTCGGGATGCTCGAGGAAACGCCGGTGCAGGCCTAGGGTATCGAGGTTGCGATAGGTCAGCGCGATGTCTGGATGGCGGGCATGGAAGGCCTCGAACAGCGTGCGGGCGTAGACCAGGTCCAGGGCACCGTGGACCACCAGCTCGCCCGAGGTGCCATCGTTCGTCGGCGTGGCGGGGTAGTGCAGGCGCTCGTCGGCGACGGCGAGCGGGGCCAGGCACAGCAGCGACCACAGTCCTATCAGCACGAGCCAGCGATGGCGCATCAGGTGGTCTCCTCCGGAAAGTGCAGGCCGACCCGCAGCCCCTGGCCGTCCAGGCCGTCATCGAGCCGCAGTCGGGCGCCGTGGGTGCGCGCGATGCCGTCGACGATGGCAAGCCCCAGCCCGGAGCCGCCGGGCTCGTCGCTGCCGCGATGGAAGGGTCGCAGCATCAGCAGGCGCTGGTCGGCGGGGATGCCGGGGCCGTCGTCCTCGACCTCGAGGACGGGCGGCGCGGCGGTGACCCGCACGGTGATGTGCGTCGCCCCGTAGCGGCGCGCGTTGTCGATCAGATTGGCCAGCGCTTCCTCGAGCTGCCAGTCGAGCCCGGCGACCGTCGCCGAGGTCTCCGAGGCTTCCAGGCCCAGGTCGATGCCGTCGCGATGACAGGCGCTCCAGTGGCGTCGCACGGCGTGTCGGGCCAGGTCGTCGAGGGCCACCGGTGCCAGCTCGGGATGGTACTCGGGGTTGTCGAGGCGGGTCAGCGACAGCAGCTGGACGGCCAGGTGTGAGGTGCGGGCGCTGGTCGCCTGCATGGCCTCGAGCGCCTCTCGCCAGCGCTGCGGGTCGTCCTGGCGCAGGGCCAGCTCGGCGCGGGCCGAGAGGCCGGCGAGGGGCGTGCGCAGCTGGTGCGAGGCGTCGCCGATGAAGCGCTCCTGGTTGGCTTTCACCCGGCGCATCCGCGCCAGCAGTTCGTTGAGCGTCTCGCGAAGTTCGGCCAGTTCGCGCGGCAGCGGTAGTGCCAGGGGCGTCAGGGTGCGCGGGTCGCGGGCGCGTATGGCGTGGCGCAGGCGGCTCAGCGGGGTCAGGGCGCCGCGGATGGCCAGCACCACGACCGCCGCAGCGAGCCCCGCCATGCCCAGGATGTAGGCCAGGTTGGTGCGCAGCAGCTCAGCCGCGAGGCGTTCGCGGCCCTCTCGGGTGTGAGCGACGCGTACCTCGAAACGCTCGCGGGTCTGCCAGTCCTCCAGGCGGGCGCGTCGCACGCCCTGGCGCAGTTCGAGGTCGTGCCAGACCAGGTCGCGGAAGTGCAGCGTGCCGGCCTTCTCATCGTCGCGGCGGGGCGGGCCGGGGAGGTCGGCGTTACCGGTGACGAAGCGTCCCTCGGCGTCGTAGAGGGCGTAGAAGACGCGCTCCTCGGCATCGGTGGCGAGCATCTCGAGTGCCGCGGGAGGCAGGTCGAGCCACAGCCGCTCGTCCTGCCACTGGACCTGCTCGGCGATGGCCAGGGTGGCGGCCTCGAGCAGTCGATCGAAGGCGCGATCGGCGGTCTGACGCGCCTCGATCCAGGCCTGCAGCACCATCAGCGCGCCCAGTGCCATCAGCGGCAGCAGCAGCCAGGTCAGCAGCCGGCGATACAGGCTGTCGCGCCGCGTCACACCGCCTCCAGCAGGTACCCCAGGCCGCGCACGGTGCGCAAGGCGACGGCGCTGCCGGCCAGGCGCTTGCGCAGGCGGTGCACGTAGACCTCGATGGCGTTGTCGCCCATGGTCTCGCCCTGGAAGGCTTCCTCGGCGAGCCGGGCCTTGTCGACGGGCTCGCCGGCGTGGCGCATCAGGCAGGCCAGCAGGCGCTGCTCGCGCGGCGGCAGCGACAGCGTCTCGCCGTCGAGGGCGAAGCGCTGGGCCGGGGCGTCGAAGGCCAGCGGCCCGACCTGGAGTGTCTGGCCGCGTTCGCGGCGGCGGAGCAGGGCACGCACCCGGGCCTCGAGTTCGTCCAGGGCGAAGGGCTTGGCCAGGTAGTCGTCGGCGCCGAGATCGAGGCCGCGTACCCGGTCTTCCACCGCGCCCCGGGCGGTGAGGATCAGCACCGGGGTGTCGGCGTCGTGTCGGCGCAGGGTCTCGAGCACCTCGAGCCCGCCGCAGCCGGGCAGGTTGAGGTCCAGCAGCACCAGCGACAGGCCGTGGTCGGCGCCGTCCAGGCGCTGCCGGGCGGCCTCGCCGTCGGCCAGGTGTTCGATGCCATGACCCTCCAGCGACAGGGCGTCCACCAGCGTCTCCGCCAGCAGCCGGTCGTCTTCCACCAGCAGCATCATGTGTTTTTCTCCCTGTCGCCGGCCAGGCGCCTGGCCAGCGCGTCGCGGGCCCGTGTCAGGGCCTCGTGGGCGGTCTCCGGGGCCAGGCGGCCGGCGGGCCCGGACAGCGACAGCCACAGCGGCGGCTCCCCGGGCGCGTCGGCCAGCGCCAGGCAGGTCATGGTGCCGCCGGGCAGGGCGGGGCGCGGATCCGTATCCCGTTCGGTCGGCCAGCGGCTGCCGGGGCGCAGATCGTGGCGCAGCGGCGTGGCGGGCAGGGCGGCCAGCCGGCACTCCACCTCGCCGGGATGCAGCGCCAGCAGGGCCGCGGTTTCACCGGTCTCGGCGGCCAGGCGATCGAGCCAGGGCTGGACGCGCACGGCCAGCTGCTGCGAAGGCGCGTGGCGGCGGGCCAGGCGCATGGGGCTGCCGCCGAGTCGCCAGCGGCCGTCCTCGCCGCGCTGCACGTAGTCGAAGCGGGCCAGCGATCCGAGCAGGCGCAGCAGGGTGCTCTTGTAGAAGCCGGTGGCCTCGGCCAGTTCGGCCAGGGCGAACGCCTCCTGGGAAGAATCGAAGACCTCGAGCACGGTCAGCGCGCGCTCCACGGCCTCGACGCGGTCCTGGGCCATCTCGGCTCCTTTCGGTATCTCGGTGACGGACATTCGGCGCCCTGCAACTTTGGTCGCAATTCGACGCCACGGCATTGACCCCCATGGCGTGGGCGGCCTAATTTTCCGCTCAAGGGAACGTTGTTCTGCCTTACAGAATTGTAAGGCAGGTGTCAGCGCCCGGCAAGCCCGACCCGATCCGCCAACGAAAATCATAGAGGGGACAACAACAATGTCCGTGAGAACGCCGCTCAAGTTCGTCGCCGTCGCCGCCTTCACCGTCAGCGCCGGTTCCGCCATGGCCTTCGAACCCCAGGGCAAGGTCGAGTGCATCGCCCCCGCCGATCCGGGGGGCGGCTGGGACTTCACCTGCCGCAGCGTCGGCAACGTCATGGAGCAGCTGGACCTGGTGCCGGCCAACGTGCAGACCATCAATATGGCCGGCGCCGGCGGCGGTGTGGCCTACGCCCATACCGTCAGCAAGCGTGCCGGCGACGAGCAGCTGCTGGTGGCCGCCTCCACCGCCACCACTACCCGCCTGGCCCAGGGGCAGTTCCCGGGCATGACCGCCGACATGGTCAACTGGGTGGGCGCGCTGGGCGCCGACTATGGCGTGATCGCCGTGGCCGATGATTCCGAGTACGACGATCTGCCAGAGCTGATGGAGGCGCTCAAGGAAAACCCGCGCAGCGTCAAGTTCGCCGGCGGCAGCGCCAAGGGCGGCTGGGACCACCTCAAGGTGCTGATCGCCGCCCAGGAAGCCGGCGTCGAGAACCTGCCGCGCATTCCCTACCTGTCGTACAACAACGGTGGTGAAGCCATGACCCAGGTGGTCGGTGGCCACGTCGACGCCTTCACCGGCGACATCACCGAGGCTCAGGGCTTCATGGAGTCCGGTGACCTGCGAGTGCTGGCCGTGCTCGCCGAGGAGCGCCTGCCGGGCGAGTACAGCGACATCCCCACTGCCCGCGAGCAGGGCATCGACGCCATCGGCCCGAACTGGCGCGGCTTCTACATGCCGGCCGACGTCTCCGACGAGGCCAAGCAGTACTGGATGGATGCCATGGACACTATCTACGAGAGCCAGGAGTGGAAGGATGTCATGACCAGCAATGGCCTGATGCCGTTCCACATGAGCGCCGGTGAGTTCGAGCAGTTCGTGACCGACCAGATCGCCGACATCAATCAACTCTCCAAAGATATCGGGCTGATCCAGTAATGACCTTCAACGACCGCATCTTCGGGGTCCTGTTGATCGCCCTGGCCGTCGCGTACGGCTGGGGCGCCAGCCAGTTTCCCGAGCCGTTCGGCGGGGCCGAGGGCGTCGGCCCCGAGACCTTCCCGCTGCTGCTGTCCGCGGTGCTGGCGCTGTCCAGCCTCTATCTGATCGTGCGCCCCGACCCGGATAACGCCTGGCCGTGGAGCCGCACCGGCATCGAGCTGGTGATCGCGGTGGTGGTGCTGATCGCCTACACCGCGCTGCTGCAGCCGCTTGGCTTCATCCTCAGTACCCTGCTGGCCGTGGGCACGCTGTGCTGGCGCATGGGCGCCTCTCCGGTCCGGGCCTACGTCACCGGCGGCGTGGCCGGGGTGGTGGTGTTCCTGGTGTTCAACTTTGCCCTCGATCTGGCGCTGCCGCTGGGGCCGCTGTCCCTCCTGGAGGTGAGCTGATGGAAACGCTGGGTTATCTGATCGACGGCTTCGGCGTCGCCCTGGCGCCGCATAACCTGATGTTCGCCCTGCTGGGGGCCTTCCTCGGCACCCTGATCGGGGCGCTGCCGGGCCTCGGGCCGGCCAACGGCGTGGCGATCCTGATTCCGCTGGCCTTCTCCCTGGGCCTGGCGCCGGAAACCGCGCTGATCATGCTCACCTCGGTCTATGCCGGGGCCATGTACGGCGGGCGCATCTCCTCGATTCTGCTCAACATTCCCGGCGACGAGCCGGCGATGATGACCTGCCTTGACGGCTATCCGATGGCCAGGAAGGGCAAGGCTGCCGAGGCGCTGGCGATCTCCGCCGTGGCCTCCTTCATGGGCAGCCTGATCGCCACCGTGGGTCTGATCCTGCTGGCGCCGCTGCTGGCCAGGTTTGCCCTGACCTTCGGCCCGGCCGAGTATTTCGCGCTGTTCCTGCTGGCCTTCGCCACCCTGGGCGGCATTACCGGCAAGAACCCGATGAAGACCGTGGTAGCGGCCTGCCTGGGCCTGATGATCTCCACCATGGGCATCGACAGCACCGGCGTGCAGCGCTACACCTTCGGCGTGCTGGAGCTCTACGAGGGCGTCGACTTCATCATCGCCATCGTCGGCCTGTTTGCCATCTCCGAGCTGCTGTTCTTCATCGAGGACAAGGCCGGCGGCGGCAAGGAAAAGATGACCGTCAACAAGCTGTCGCTGAAGTGGGCCGACATCCGCGGCATCATGCCGTCGAGCATTCGCGGCGGGATCCTCGGCTTCATCGCCGGTGTGCTTCCCGGTGCGGGGGCTTCCCTGGGCAGCTTCATCGGCTACACCCTCGAGAAGAAGGTGGTCGGCAGCAAGGGCTACTTCGGTGAGGGCGACCCGCGCGGCGTGGCCGGCCCCGAGGCCGGCAACAACGGCGCCTCCAGCGGTGCCCTGGTGCCGATGCTGACCCTCGGCGTGCCGGGCAGCGGCACCACCGCGGTGCTGCTGGCGCTGCTGATCTCGCTGAACATCACCCCGGGACCGCTGATGTTCACCCAGAACGCCGATATCGTCTGGGGTGTGATCGCGGCGCTGTTGATCGGCAACTTCCTGCTGCTGGTGCTGAACATTCCGCTGGTGGGCATCTTCGTCCGGCTGCTGTCGGTGCCGCCGAAGTACCTGCTGCCGGTCGTCACCATGGTGGCGTTCGTGGGCATCTACTCGATCAGCAACAGCGCCTTCGACCTCTACTTCATGGTGGCCTTCGGCGTGGCCGGCTATGTCTTCCGCAAGCTGGAGATCCCGCTGGTGCCGATCATCCTCGGCCTGCTGCTGGGGCCGGAGATGGAGAAGAACCTGCGTCACGCCATGGACATCGCCGACGGCGACTGGACCATCCTGTGGGACAGCGGCCTGGCCATCGGCCTGTGGGTGTTCGCCGGCCTCGGCCTGATCCTGCCCTACATCGTCGGCCCGCTGCTGCGCCGTCGCATGAAAGCGGCCACCGGCACCGGAGGCCCGGAGGGCGACTGATGGCGTTAGCCTGAACGCGTCCGCCACCTGACGGGGGCGTCGGCAGCCGGCCGGCGCCCCCGTTGCGTATCGGGCGGGAAGGCACGGCGGTGCGAATGGCCAGGGCCGATGCCGGCTGCGACCCGTGTCCACACCCGTCGCGACACGCCGATCAAGACCGTCGATCCCTTGCCGATAGAAGGGTCACGGGGTCGGACGCGCCATGTCGGCAGCAGGCAGATGCTATATGCTCTGTCGAGCAGGATGCCTTTGCGGCTGACGTGCCCGGAGAGGGCATCGTCAGTCCCGTCGATGTCGACGATGTCCGGCAGGGGCCAGGCGTGATCCTTCTTGCTTACAGTGCCGCCAGGCCGAGCCAGCAACGTACCAGGGACCGTGCCGATGAAACGAGAGCTTCCGTGGCTGGAGGCGCAGCAGGACATCCACGAGCGGATCGCTCGGCAGCAGCCGCTGCACGACACTCTGTCGGCCATCGCCCGTTGGGTGGAGCTGGTGCTGCCCGGCGCCACTGCGGCCTTCATGCGTCACGAGCCGTCGTCGGACACCCTCGGCCTCGAGGTCGGCGAGGGGCTGTCCGACGCGTACGCGCGTCGCTGCTGGTCGGTGCCGTTGAATGCCGAGGCGGCGTCTTTCGCTGCTGCGGCCCGTGAGGGGCGCTTCATCGTCTCGGATGACATCGCCCTCGACCCGCGCTGGGTGCGTCTGCGCGCGGCGGCCCTGGACGAGGGCGTGCGGGCCTGCTGGTCGATGCCGGTGGTCAGCCCCGACGATACGCTGCTGGGGGTGCTCGACGCCTATTTCCCCACGCCCAGGGAGCCCACCCAGGTCGCCGAGCGGCGCCTGCGCCAGGCGGCCGCGCTGATCTCGCTGGCCCTGATACGTGACCGCGATGGTCGGGAACACAAGGCGCTGTCCCGCTGGCATCACGCGCTGTTCGACAACCATCCGCACGGGGCTTACGCCTTCGATCTGGAGGGACGTTTCCAGCGCGTCAATCCCGCCGTCGAGCGCATCACCGGCCACTCGCCGGAGGCGATGCTGGGGATGCATTTCTGTCGTTTCGTCGAGCCTGCCTGGCGGGCCTCGGCCCAGGCCAACTTCGACCGGGCCCGGGCCGGCGAGACGCTGACCTACGAGATTCGCATCGTCCACGCGTCGGGGCGTTCCTGCCGACTGGAGGTAAGCAAGTTCCCGGTGATCATCGATGGCGAGATCGTCAGCGTCTATGGCGTCTGCCGTGACGTCACCCAAGAGCGGCGACAGACCGACGAGCTGCGCCTGCTCAAGCGCGGCATCGATGCCAGCCCGGCCGGTATGCTGATGATCGAGGCACGCTTCGATACGCCCATCGTGTTCAGCAATCCGGCCTTCGAGGCCATGACCGGCTATGCGCAGAATGAGGTGATGGGCCGCAGCTGGGAGCTGCTTCAGGGGCCCGAGACCGAAACGGAGGCCGTCGAGGCCATGCACATGGCGATACGCCAGCGTCGCGGTATCGAGGTCACGCTGCGTCACTACCGCAAGGACGGCTCGACGTTCTGGAACCACCTGATCATCAGCCCGGTCTTTGATGCCGGCGGCGACTGCACGCATTTCATCGGCAGCCTGCGGGATGTCACCCTGGAAAAGGAGCAGGAGGCGCTGATCGCCTATCAGGCCACCCATGACCTGACGACCGGCCTGCCCAACCACGGCGACTTCGTCGATCGCCTGGGTGAGGCCCTGAGTCAACCCGCTTTTCTGGCGGTGATGATCCTCAACATGGACGGCTTCAAGAGCATCAACGAGGGGCTGGGGCGCCCCTTGGGCAACCAGGTGCTGATGCGCGTGGCCCAGCGCCTCAGGCGGCTGGTGGGCGAAGGGCAGGTCGTGGCCCGCCTGATGGGCGACGAGTTCGGGGTGATGTTGACCGGGCTCGACGGTGGAGACTCGGTCGCCGAGCTGGCCGAGCGCACCCTCGAGACGTTGGCGCTGCCCATCGAAGCCGACGGGCAGCGTCTTCATGTCAGTGCCAGCATCGGTATCGCCGACAACGAGGGCGGCGCCTCGCAGCCCCATGAGCTGCTGCAGCACGCGGATTCGGCGCTGGAGCGGGCCAAGCGCCAGGGTCGCAATACCTGGCAGTGGTATCGCGGCCGCGAGGTGGCGGGCTCCCGGGACAGCGTGCTGCTGCGCCATGACCTGCACGCCGCCCTGCAGGACGAGCAGTTCGAACTGCACTATCAGCCGCTGGTAGAGGCCCCCAGCGGGCGCATCTGCGGGGTCGAGGCCCTGGTGCGTTGGCGTCATCCCGAGCGCGGCATGGTCTCGCCAGGCGACTTCATCCCGTTGGCCGAGCAGACCGGCCAGATCATCCCGCTGGGCCGCTGGGTGCTGCGCCGTGCCTGCCGCGAACTGGCGGGGTTCAATGCCGGTCGCGAACGCCCGCTGTCGCTGGCCGTGAACATCTCGTCGCTACAGTTCCACCGCGACGGCTTCTTCGATGAGGTCTGCCGAGTGCTGGACGAGACCGGGTTGCCTCCCGGGCAGCTGGAGCTGGAGGTCACCGAGAGCGTCTTCCTCGACGGTGCCTCTCAGGTGGTCGATGTGATGAATCGTCTCAAGGCCATCGGCGTGCGGGTGGCCATCGACGACTTCGGTACCGGTTTCTCCAGCCTCAGCTACCTCTGTGACCTGCCGACGCACAAGGTGAAGCTCGATCGCAGCTTCATCGCCAGGACGCTCACCGAACGCCGCAGTGCGGCCATCGTGCAGGGCGTGATCACCATGGCGCACCACATGGACATGGTGGTGGTCGCCGAGGGCATCGAGACTGCAGCACAGTGGCAGGACATGCTGCGCCGCCGCTGCGATCTGCTCCAGGGCTTTTACTTCGCCCGCCCGATGCCGCTCACCGCGTTAGGAAATCTGCCCGATCATCTGGCCGTCGACTCGCCGATTCCTTTGACATGATGCTACCGACCTCGCTCGGGGCGCGCCTGGTCATCGCCACGGTCGTGCCCCTTCTGCTCGTCACGGCGGCGCTGGCGCCGATCTTCGTCGCCCAGCTCCAGACGCGTCTCGACGGCGCTCGGGATGCCGCGGCCACGCGGCTCGACGCCGAGTACGAGACCCTGCTTCACGACATGAACGAGAGTTTCAACCAGGTGCTGGCCGTAGCCGAGCTGCCGTTGCTGCGACGCCACCTGCGCGATGTCCATGACGGCGTGGCGATCTATCGTCAGATCTCCACCCAGACGAACCTGGCACAGCTGTCGGCGCTGCTCGATACCCTGACGACCCATTTCGGTCGCTACAGTCGCCTCGTCCTGATCGGTGTCGAGGGCGAGGAGCTGATGTCGGCCGGCACTCGCCCGTTGCCCCATCCGACCGGCGTCGACCACGCCCATGCCGACTACTTTCGCGAGGCCATGCGACAGCCGGCGCGGAATCTCTACGTATCGCCACCGCGGGTCGGGCCCAGCCGTGCTGGCGCCGAGGCGGGCACCACGGCGGTGATCGACATCGCCACGCCGGTGTTCGGCGCCGACGGCCACCGTCTCGGCGTGCTGCTGTTCACCCTGGACTGGCACTATCTCACGGCACGGCTGCCTCATGTCGTCGGCGAAGAAGCGGGAGTGCGGGCGGTCATGGCCGATGCCCGCGGCCGCTGGCTGCTGCCCGACGTGGAAGACGGCATCCAGTTCGGAGGACTGCTGGAGGAGCGCTATCCCGCCTTCTGGCAGGACCTCGAGACGCGCAGCCAGGGCGAGATGCCGCTCGACGAGGATCTGCTGCGCTTCCGCACCCATGATATCCGCACCCACCACTATCGCAGCCAGGCGGGCATGATCATGACCTCGCCGGACACCCAGCCCTGGAGACTCGGCATCCTGGTGCCCCGGCCGACGCTTTCGGCGCTGCTGCTGGGCAATCCGTGGCAGCTGCTGGTGATCGTGCTGACCTATCTGCTGGCGGTGGCCGTGGGCGTGCTCTGGGTACTCAGCTTGCAGCGTCAGCATCAACTGCGTCGCCAGGCCATGGCCTTTTCCCGCGAAGCGCAGCGCCTGGCCGGGGAGGCCCGTCAGTACGCCGACGAGGTGCAGGATCTCTACGAGCACGCGCCCTGCGGCTATCACTCCCTGGACGCCGATGGCCGCATCGTCAGGATCAACCGCACCGAGCTCGGCTGGTTGGGGCTGCGGGCCGACGAGGTCATCGGTCGTCGTCTGTATCGCGATTTCGTCAGCCCGGAGACCCGGAGCGCCTTCCAGGCGGCCTTTCGCCGCGTGCTGGGCGAAGAGGGCGAAGGCAGCGCCGAGTGCGAGCTGTTGCGTGCCGACGGCACGACGCTGCCGGTAGCGATCCAGGCGACTGCCCAGGTCACCGCGGAGGGCTTCCAGTACACCCGGGCCACGGTCTTCGATCTTCGCGAGCGCAAGGACCTGGAGGCTCGCCTGGAGCAGCAGGCCATGACCGATCCCCTGACCGGCCTGGGCAATCGCCGCTATCTGATGGAGCAGGCCGCCCTGGAGATGGCAAGGGCGCGCCGCCGCGGCATGCCGCTGAGCCTGGTGGCCATCGACCTGGATCATTTCAAGCGCATCAACGACGTTCACGGTCACGACGTGGGCGATCGGGTGCTCCAGGCCTTCGCCGAGACAGTGCGCGAGCAGCTGCGAGAGGGCGACGTGCTGTGCCGCATGGGCGGCGAGGAGTTCGTCGCGCTGCTCTGCGATACCGATGCCGATCAGGCCATGGCCGTGGCCGAGCGGCTGAGGCAGGCGGTGGCGGCGACGCCGGTGGGGACCTCGACGAGGATCGACGACGCCTCGTCCGGGGCATCGTGGCTGTCCTATTCTGCCTCGCTGGGCGTGGCGCGGATCGATCCGGCCGAGGACTCGCTGACGCCGGCCATCAAGCGCGCCGACCAGGCGCTCTATGCGGCCAAGCAGGCGGGGCGCGATCGCGTGCATGCCCGGTTCGAGCCGGCCGGGGACTGATGCGGCACCAAAGTGGCGCGTAAGCGGCGCACCCCTTGCACCAGAAGGGCACTTTCGGCGGAGTTGGGCGCTCAAGGGGATTCTTTAAGTTACTGAAAAATAATGTTTATCCCGGTTGATCCAGAATGTGGCGTAGCTCTTGCAGAGTGGGGGTAGGGCATGGTGCACCGTGGTGTGTCAGCGCCCTCCATAACAACGCCAATGCAACGTCTGGATCGACAAGGAGATCACCATGAGTTCCCATTCGCCCACCGTGCCCAAGCGCCTGTTCGTCGCCAGCCTGCTGAGCCTGGCCGTCTCGGCACCGGCCCTGGCGCAGGAAGATCCCATCAAGGTCGGCATCCTGCACTCGCTCTCCGGCACCATGGCCATCAGCGAGTCGACCCTCAAGGACACCATGCTGATGCTGATCGAGCAGCAGAACGAGCAGGGCGGCCTGCTCGGCCGCGAGCTCGAGCCGGTGGTGGTCGACCCGGCCTCCGACTGGCCGCTGTTCGCCGAGAAGGCGCGCCAGCTGCTGGCCCAGGACGAGGTCGACGTGATCTTCGGCAACTGGACATCGGTGTCGCGGAAGTCGGTGCTGCCGGTGGTCGAGGAGCTCGACGGCCTGCTGTTCTACCCGGTCCAGTACGAGGGTGAAGAGTCCTCCGAGAACGTCTTCTACACCGGGGCCGCGCCCAACCAGCAGGCGATCCCGGCGGTCGATTACCTGATGAACGACGTCGGCGTGGAGCGCTGGGTGCTGGCCGGCACCGACTATGTCTATCCGCGCACCACCAACAAGATTCTCGAGGCCTATCTCAAGGATCATGGCGTCGCCGACGACGACATCATGGTCAACTACACCCCCTTCGGGCATTCCGACTGGCAGAACATCGTCTCCGACATCAAGGACTTCGGCAGCCAGGGCAAGAAGACCGCGGTGGTCTCGACCATCAACGGCGACGCCAACGTGCCGTTCTACCGTGAGCTCGGCAACCAGGGCATCGATGCCGCGGACATCCCGGTGGTGGCCTTCTCGGTGGGCGAGCAGGAGCTCTCCGGCATCGACACCGCGCCGCTGGTCGGCCACCTGGCGGCCTGGAACTACTTCATGAGCGTCGATACCGACACCAACTACGACTTCATCGACAGCTGGATCGACTACACCGGCGACGAGATGGCGGTCACCAACGACCCCATGGAGGCCCACTACATCGGCTTCAACATGTGGAGCGAGGCCGTGCGCAAGGCCGGCACCACCGAGGTCGACGCGGTCAAGGACGCCATCATCGGCGTGTCCGTGCCCAACCTGACCGGTGGCTATGCCACCATGATGCCCAATCACCACATCACCAAGCCGGTGCTGATCGGCGAGATCCAGGACAACGGCCAGTTCTCCATCGTCTGGGAGACGCCCTCCACCGTGGCCGGCGATGCCTGGTCCGACTACCTGCCGGGCTCGCGGGACCTGATCAGCGACTGGCGCGCGCCGATGCGCTGCGGCAACTACAACGTCGTCGAGGGACGCTGCGGCGGCGGTGCCGACACCGAGGTGGCTTCGGCCGAATAAGCAGCCGCTCCCCGGGCCGCGTCGCGGCCCGGGCCTTCCTTTCTCCCACTGACAGGACATGGTCATGAGGACGATTCGCTCCCTCGTGCAGGGGCTGCTGTGCCTGATCGTCGTCTCGCTCGCCGCGCCGACCGGCCTGGCCGCGGCCGACGACGGCCGGGCACTGCTCGAGGCCCTCGACACCGATTCCTACGCCGCCAAGGGCGAGGCCGTGACGGCCATCGCCGACAGCGGCCATCCGCAGAGCCGCGCCTGGCTCGAGGCGCTGCTCGACGGCAAGCTGCAGCGCCAGCAAGACGCCGGCCGCTTCGTGGTGGTGCTCGCCAATCGCGGCCGCCACTGGCCGGTGCGCGATGCGATCACCGACGAGGAACTCGGCGAGATGTCGCGTCGCGATCTGGATCGCATCGGCATCAACAATGCGCTGCGCGGCCAGCTGCAGAACACCCTGGCGCTGCTCGACCTGCGGGCTCCGGCGGTCTCGGCGCGCCGCGAGGCGGCCCGGAACCTGCTGGGCCGGGTCGAGCCCGCGATGGTCGAGCCGCTGAACGCCCTGATGGAGGGCGAATCCGACGACGAGGTGCGCCGGCTGCTGACCCAGGCCATCGCCATCCAGCGCCTGGAGCAGGGCGACGTCGAGGCGGTGGAGGCGCTGTCCGGCAGTCTCAATGCCTCCGTGCGCTCGGCGCTCAGCGCCGCCGCTCGCAGCGATGACACGGCGCTGTCCGAGGCCGCCACCGAGGCCCTGGCCGGCATCGAGCAGAAGCAGAAGCTGAACGACGGCATCCAGACGCTGTATTTCGGCCTGTCGCTCGGCTCGGTGCTGGTGCTGGCGGCGATCGGCCTGGCCATCACCTTCGGCGTGATGGGCGTGATCAACATGGCCCACGGCGAGCTGATCATGCTCGGCGCCTACACCACCTGGGGCATGCAGCAGCTGCTGCCGGGCCAGCCGGGACTGGCGCTGCTGCTGTCGATTCCCGCGGGCTTCCTGGTCGCGGCGCTGGCCGGCATCGTCATCGAGCGCAGTGTCATCCAGTTCCTCAAGGGCCGGCCGCTGGAGACCCTGCTGGCCACCTTCGGCGTCAGTCTGATCCTCCAGCAGCTGGTGCGCACCCTGATCTCGCCGCTCAACCGCACGGTGGTCTCGCCGGAGTGGATGAGCGGCTCGCTGATGATCAACGAGGGCCTGTCGCTGACCCTCAACCGCCTGTTCGTGCTGGGCTTCGCGCTGCTGGTGTTCGCCGGGCTGATGCTGGTGATGCGCCGCACCCGGCTTGGCCTTGAGGTGCGCGCCGTGACCCAGAACCGTGCCATGGCGCGCTCGATGGGCATCCGCGCGACCCGGGTCGACATCCTGACCTTCGCCCTGGGCTCCGGCGTGGCGGGCCTGGCCGGCGTGGCGCTGTCCCAGCTCACCAACGTCGGGCCCAACCTCGGCCAGAACTACATCATCGATTCGTTCATGGTGGTGGTGTTCGGCGGCGTGGGGAACCTGTGGGGCACCCTGGTGGCCGGGCTGTCGCTTGGTGTCATCAACCAGGTGCTCGAGCCCTGGGCCGGCGCCGTGCTGGCCAAGATCCTGGTGCTCGTGTTCATCATCCTGTTCATTCAGAAACGCCCCCGCGGACTCTTTCCGCAGAAGGGCCGTGCGGCGGAGGGCTGATCCATGCTGGCTTCGAGATCCTGGCTGTCGCGGCCGCTGCGCGAGCGGTCGACGCAACTCTTTCTCGGCGTGCTGCTGGCCGCACTGGCGGTCGTCACGCTGCTCAACCTGATCTTGCCGGCGGGGCATCCGATGCACGTCTCGACCTATACCGTGACCCTGCTCGGCAAGTACCTGAGCTTCGCGCTGCTGGCGGTGGCGCTGGACCTGGTGTGGGGCTATCTCGGCATCCTGAGTCTCGGCCACGGCGCCTTCTTCGCCCTGGGCGGGTACGCCATGGGCATGTACCTGATGCGCCAGATCGGCGACCGGGGCGTCTATGGCGACCCGGTGTTGCCGGATTTCATGGTGTTTCTCGACTGGGACAGCCTGCCCTGGTACTGGCAAGGCTTCGACATGGCGGGGTTCGCCTTTTTGATGGTGCTGCTGGCGCCGGGGCTGCTGGCACTGGTGTTCGGCTTCCTGGCGTTCCGCTCCCGGGTCACCGGGGTCTATCTGTCGATCATCACCCAGGCCCTGACCTTCGCCCTGATGCTGGCCTTTTTCCGCAACGAGATGGGCTTCGGCGGCAACAACGGTCTGACCGACTTCAAGGAGCTGCTCGGCTTCGACCTGCGCAGCGACGCCACGCGACTGGGGCTGTTCCTGGCCTCTGGGCTGGCGCTGGCGCTGGGTTATGTGCTGTGCCGGGCCATCGTCGCCAGCAAGCTGGGCCGCGTCAGCGTGGCCTGCCGCGACGCCGAGGCGCGCACGCGCTTTCTCGGCTATCGCGTCGAGCGCGTGCAGCTGTTCGTGTTCGTGGTCTCGGCGATGCTCGCCGGCGTGGCCGGCGCCCTCTACGTGCCCCAGGTCGGCATCATCAACCCCGGCGAGTTCTCGCCCATCTTCTCCATCGAGGTGGTGCTGTGGGTGGCGCTCGGCGGCCGCGGTACCCTCTACGGCGCGGTGATCGGGGCGCTTCTGGTCAACTACGCCAAGACGGTGTTCACCGGGGTGATGCCGGAGGCCTGGCTGTTCGCTCTCGGCGGGCTCTTCGTGGTGGTCACGGTGCTGCTGCCGAAGGGCATGGCCGGCCTGCTGGCGTCGCTGCGCCGCCGCCGTGACGACGTCGCCTCCGAGACACCCACGCAAGGAGCGAGCTCATGAACCTGCTCAAGGAGATGGCCAGCCGTGATCGCGTCTTCGATTTCATGGCGCCGGTGCGCTCGCCGGTGGACGTGCGCCACGGCCCCATCCTGTATCTGGAGGACGTCAGCGTCAGCTTCGACGGCTTCCGCGCCATCAATGACCTGAACCTGACCATCGACGACGGCGAGCTGCGCTGCATCATCGGCCCCAACGGCGCCGGCAAGACCACCATGATGGACATCATCACCGGCAAGACCCGGCCCGATCACGGCTCGGTGTGGTTCGGCAGCCGCCACGATCTGCTGACCATGAACGAGCCGCAGATCGCGAGCCTCGGCATCGGCCGCAAGTTCCAGAAGCCGACCGTCTTCGAGGCCCTGACGGTGTTCGAGAATCTCGAGCTCGCCATGGCCGCCGACAAGCGCATCTGGCCCACCCTGACCGCCCGGCTTTCCGGCGAGGCGCGGGACCGCATCGACGAGGTGCTGGTCACCATCGGCCTGAGCGCGCACCGCGACCGGCCGGCCGGGATCCTCTCCCATGGTCAGAAGCAGTGGCTGGAGATCGGCATGCTGCTGATGCAGCGGCCGCGGCTGCTGCTGGTCGACGAGCCGGTGGCGGGGATGACCGAACAGGAAATGGAGCGCACCGCCGAGCTGCTCACCGGCCTGGCCGGCAAGCAGTCGGTGGTGGTGGTCGAGCACGACATGGGCTTCGTGCGCTCGATCGCACGCACCGTGACGGTGCTGCATCAGGGCAGCGTGCTGGCCGAGGGCAGCATGGACCAGGTGTCGAGCGATCCCAAGGTGGTCGAGGTCTATCTCGGCACCGAGTCGGACAACACGGAGGATGCCCGATGCTGAGCATTCGCGCACTCGATCAGTACTACGGCGAGAGCCATACCCTGTGGGGCGTCGACCTCGAGATTCCGGCCGGGCAGTGCACTTGCGTGATGGGCCGCAACGGGGTGGGCAAGACCACCCTGATGAAGGCGGTGATGGGCGAGGTCGCGGTGGCCTCGGGCAGCCTGCGCTACGGCGACGACGTGGAGTTGACCAAGAAACGCGTGGAGGATCGCCCGCGGCTCGGCATCGGCTACGTGCCCCAGGGGCGCCAGATCTTCCCGCTGCTGACCGTGGAGGAGAACCTGCGCACCGGCCTGGCGGCCCGCGGCGACGGGGCGAAGCGCATTCCCGAGCGCATCTACGAGCTGTTCCCCGTGCTCGCCGAGATGCGCCACCGGCGCGGCGGCGATCTCTCCGGCGGCCAGCAGCAGCAGCTGGCCATCGGCCGTGCCCTGGTGCTGGAGCCGAGGCTGCTGATCCTCGACGAGCCGGGGGAGGGCATCCAGCCCAATATCGTTGCCCAGATCGGCGAGGTGATCCGCCGGCTGATCCGCGAGGACGGCCTGACCGTGCTGCTGGTCGAGCAGAAGCTGCCCTTCGCCCGCAGGTATGCCGACCGCTTCGCGATCATGGATCGCGGGCGGCCGGTGGCCGAGGGGGCGATCGATGAGCTCGACGACGAACTGATCAGGACCCACCTGACGGTCTGACGCCTGTCGTCCGATGACTTGCGCCCGCCCGGCCCGGCCGAGGCGGGCGTCTTGCTTTATATCAGTGCAAGCGAAACTCTCTTGCTCGATAGCGGTGCGCGATCAGGGCCTGAAACGACTCGCCATGGTGCATAGAGTGGCTGTATGCCGTTTTGTATCCAAAATAAGGCATTGATTATAAATGATTTATTGGTTAATTCACCAGTTTGGTACGTCACTTGCTGCAGGTCTGCCATCAGCCACCTGACCGACAGGACCCGTCGATGACCGCCATTCCGCGTGCCCTACCGTCGCCCGCCGAGTCGGGCCACCGCTTCGACGGCGAGCGACGCTGGGCGGCGTCGCTGTCGCTGGCCTTCGATGCCCGCGACGATGGCCATACCCGCATGCTCAAGGCCCGCCATCAGGGCCCGTTGCGCGTGCAGCGCCCCTTCTATCCGGAGGCCCCCGACGAAGCGGGTCGGCCAGGCGCCTGCCACGTCTATCTGCTGCATCCGCCCGGCGGACTGGTCAGCGGCGACGAGCTCGCCATCGAGGCCCGGCTCGCGCCCGGGGCCCAGGCGCTGCTCACCACGCCGGCGGCCAACAAGCTCTACCGTGCCGACAGCCAGGGCGTGCGCTGGCATCAGCACACCCGGCTCGCCGTGGCCGAGGACGCGCTGCTGGAGTGGCTGCCCCAGGAGACCATTGCCTTCGACGGCTCGAAGGGCAGCCAGGTCACCGACATCGAGCTGGCCGGCGGGGCGCGCTGCCTGGGCTGGGAGGTGCTGGCCCTGGGCCGGCCGGCAAGCCGGCTGCCCTATGTCTCCGGCGTCATCGAGCAGCGTTTTCGCCTGACCCGCGAGGGGCGCCCGCTATGGTGCGAACGCCAGGTGCTGGATCCGACCCATCGTCGCTTCCGCGGCGCCTGGGGGCAGGGGGGCGCCAGGGTACAGGCGACGCTGTGGGCGGTGGGGCTCGATGACGAGGCGGACGTGATCGCCGAGCTGCGCGAGGCGCTGCCGGCGAGTCGGGAATGGGCGGTGACGGTGCGCCAGGGCGTGCTGCTGCTGCGCTACCTGGGCAATGAACGCAACGTCGCCTGGGCGCTTTGCCAGCGGGCCTGGGAAGTGCTGCGCCCGCGGCTGGCGGGGCGGCCGGCCAGCGTGCCGCGCATCTGGCTGACCTGACGAGGAGCGGGAAGCTCGAAGCGGGAAGCTTGAAGTCTCCGGCCTTCAGATATCGGGGTTCTTCCGGCTTCACGCTTCCAGGCGCGGAGCGCCGCTCTTCCAGCTGGCAGGCGAGAGTCCGAACACTGAAGGTAAACGACATGCTTTGGGAGCTATCTCGATGGAACTGACCCCGAGAGACAAGGACAAGCTGCTGCTGTTCACCGCCGGCCTGCTGGCCGAGCGGCGCCGCGACCGTGGCCTGAAGCTGAACTATCCAGAGGCCGTGGCGCTGATCAGCTGCGAGATCATGGAAGGCGCCCGCGATGGCAAGAGCGTCGCCGAGCTGATGGGCGCGGGCCGCGAGATCCTCGGACGCGACGACGTCATGGAGGGCGTGGCCGAGATGGTCGACGAGGTGCAGGTGGAGGCCACGTTCCCCGACGGGACCAAGCTGGTCACCATCCATCACCCCATCGTCTAAAACTGGCTGTACTCGATCAGTTTTTCGTCAATGGGATAACCGCCAATAACGAAGAGGGAGCATCGATGATTCCCGGTGAATATCGGCTTCAGGACGGCGAGATCGCGCTCTGCGAGGGGCGTGAACGGATCACCCTCGAGGTGGCCAATATCGGCGACCGCCCGGTGCAGATCGGTTCCCACTATCACTTCGCCGAGGCCAACCCGGCGCTGGTCTTCGATCGGGACCTGGCGCGCGGGCGTCGCCTCGACGTGGCCGCGGGCACGGCGATCCGCTTCGAGCCCGGCCAGTCCCGGGAGGTGACGCTGATCCCGTTCGTCGGCCATCGGCGCATCTATGGCTTCCGTGGCGACGTCATGGGTGAGCTTTCTATCGCTCCCGAAGCCGAGCGTAATGCCTCTCCCGCGCCTGACGACGCGCGTACCCGATCTACCGCGCCCGAGGCTGCGCGTCCTTCGTCATCCGGCGATGCCGATCAAGGAGAGTCGTCATGACCGATAACACGCCCAACACCACCCCCAGCAAGATCAGTCGCCAGGCCTATGCGGACATGTACGGCCCCACGGTGGGCGACCGCGTGCGTCTGGGCGACACCGAGCTGTGGATCGAGGTCGAGCGTGACGCGACCCATTACGGCGACGAGGTGAAGTTCGGCGGCGGCAAGGTGATCCGCGACGGCATGGGCCAGAGCCAGCGCGTGGACGACGCGGTCATGGACACCGTCATCACCAACGCCCTGATCCTCGACTGGTGGGGCATCGTCAAGGCCGACGTGGGCCTCCAGGGCGGGCGCATCGCGGCCATCGGCAAGGCCGGCAACCCCGACACCCAGCCCGACGTGGAGATCGTCGTCGGCCCCGGCACCGAGGTGATCGCGGGCGAGGGCAAGATCCTCACCGCCGGCCACATCGACGCCCATATCCACTTCATCTGCCCGCAGCAGGTGGAGGAGGCGCTGGCCAGCGGCGTGACCACTATGCTTGGCGGCGGCACCGGCCCCGCCACCGGCTCGAATGCCACCACCTGTACCCCCGGCGCCTGGCACCTGGGCAAGATGCTGCAGGCGATCGACACCCTGCCGATGAACATCGGCCTGCTCGGCAAGGGCAACGCCAGCCTGCCCGAGGCGCTGGAGACACAGCTCGAGGCCGGCGCCATGGGGCTTAAGCTGCACGAGGACTGGGGCACCACGCCGGCCTCCATCGACAATTGCCTGTCGGTGGCCGAGCGTTTTGATGTGCAGATCGCCATCCATACCGACACCCTCAACGAGTCGGGCTTCGTCGAGGACACCCTGGGGGCGTTCAAGGAACGCGCCATCCACACCTATCACACCGAGGGCGCCGGCGGCGGCCACGCGCCGGACATCCTGACCGCCTGCGCCAAGCCCTACGTGCTGCCGTCGTCGACCAACCCGACCCGGCCTTATACCGTTAACACCATCGACGAGCATCTCGACATGCTGATGGTCTGCCACCACCTCGACCCCAACATCCCCGAGGACGTGGCCTTCGCCGACTCGCGCATCCGTCGCGAGACCATCGCCGCCGAGGACATCCTCCACGACCTGGGGGTGATCTCGATGATCGCCTCGGACTCCCAGGCCATGGGGCGGGTCGGCGAGGTGATCTGCCGCACCTGGCAGACGGCCCACAAGATGAAGCTGCAGCGCGGCCTGCTGCCCGAGGACGAGGCGCTCGGCGCCGACAACTTCCGCGCCAAGCGCTATATCGCCAAGACCACCATCAACCCGGCCATCACCCACGGCATCGGCCATGAGGTGGGCTCGGTGGAGGTCGGCAAGCTGGCCGACCTGGTGCTCTGGGACCCGGCCTTCTTCGGCGTCAAGCCGGCGCTGATCCTCAAGGGCGGCATGATCGCGGCCGCGCCCATGGGCGATCCCAACGCCTCGATCCCGACCCCGCAGCCGGTGCACTACCGGCCGATGTTCGGCGCCTTCGGCCGCGCCGCCAGCGCCACCCGGGTGACCTTCGTCAGCCAGGCGGCGCTGGATGCGGGGATCAAGGAGCGGCTGGGGCTCGACAGCGAGCTGGTGGCGTGCCGTAACGTGCGCGAGGTGCGCAAGGGCGACATGAAGCTCAACGATGCCTGCCCGGAGCTCAGCGTCGACCCGCAGACCTACGAGGTGCGCTGCGACGGTGAACTCCTGACCTGCGAGCCGCTGGCCGAGCTGCCCCTGGCCCAGCGCTATCACCTGTTCTAAGGAAGTGACGATGCTGACATTGACCGAACGCCTGGGGCCGATCGAGGAGAGCGCCGCCGTCGATACCCTGACCCTCGACTACGCGACCCGCACGCGCGGGCGCTTCAAGGCCAGCTCCGACGGTGGCCGCGAGGTCGGGATATTCCTCGACCGCGGGCCGGTGCTGCGCCACGGCGACGGGCTGACCGGCGAGGATGGACAGACGATCCGCGTCCAGGCCGCCGTGGAGCCGGTGGTTACCGCGCGCCTCGAGTCGGGCCTGCCGCTGGCGCGGCTGAGCTATCACCTGGGTAACCGCCACGTGCAGCTCGCCATCGGCGCCGATGTCGATGCGGGGTCTACCGGTCTGGGCTGGGTCCGCTTCCCGCCGGATCACGTGCTGGAGGAGCTGGCCGAGCGCCTGGGCGCGCGGCTCGAGCACCACGAAGCGCCCTTCGATCCCGAGCCAGGCGCCTATGCACGCGCCGGGGAGGGGGGGCATCACCATCACCACGGCCACCATCACGGTCATGACCATGCCCACTGAGTCGAGCGACGACCTGGCGCTGCTGGGGCTGATGCAGCTGGTCAGCCCGGCGTTGCCGATCGGCGCCTTCGCCTGGTCCCAGGGCCTGGAAAGCGCCTTCGAGCTCGACTGGGTGTGCGGCGAGGACGATCTCGGCGAGTGGCTGGAAGGCGTGCTCGACGACGGCTTGGCACGCTGCGAGCTGCCGGCCCTGGCGCGTTTCATGGCGGCCTGGGCCGAGGACGACGTCGAGGCGCTCGAGCACTGGAACGGCTGGCTCGCCGCCACCCGCGAGACCGCCGAGCTCGCCGCCGAGGAGGCACGCCTCGGCAGCGCCTTGACGCGGCTGGTGACGAGCCTCGGGCTGACGCCGGACGAGCCCTACCGGCTAGAGGGCATGGGCTATGTCGGCGTCTTCGCCTGGCTGGCGCTGGCCCGGGGCGTGACGCCGCGCCAGGCGCTGCTCGGCTTCGCCTGGGCCTGGCTCGAGAACCAGCTCGCCGTGGCCTGCAAGGCGCTGCCGCTCGGCCACACCGCCGCCCAGCGGCTGATCGAGCGCCTGCGCCCGGCGCTGGTGGCGGCGACGGACGCGGCCCTCGAATGCGACGACGACGCACTCGGGCCGATGCTGCCCGGCCTGGCGCTGGCCAGCGCCCAGCACGAGACCCAGTACTCGCGGCTTTTTCGCAGCTAGCTGGCGACCGCTGGTGAACCACCTTGCGTGGCCGCTGGCGCGAGGGCCGAGACAACGCGGTCGGCCTTCAGGGAAGAAGGCCGAGGAAAGCAAGGCATAGGGATGTGCCGTCTTTCCGACCGCGAGAGGCCGGCCAGAGTGCCAGGGTTTCGGCCGCGCGGCGTGGTGAATCCAGCGCGTCGCCGGCACTGAAAACCGATTCAGTAATAGTAAGAGGAGAGACAATATGACCCATTGCCTGCGTATCGGCGTCGGCGGCCCGGTGGGCTCCGGCAAGACGGCGTTGCTCAAGCAGCTGTGCCGGGCCCTGCGTGATCACTACGATATCGCCGTGGTCACCAACGATATCTACACCCGCGAGGACGCCGACTTCCTGACGCGCCACGAGGCGCTGCCGGCGGATCGTATCCTCGGCGTCGAGACCGGCGGCTGCCCGCACACCGCCATCCGCGAGGACGCCTCGATGAACCTCGCCGCCATCGACGACCTCCAGGCACGCCACCCTGAGCTCGAGCTGGTGCTGGTCGAATCTGGCGGCGACAACCTGTCGGCGACCTTCAGCCCCGAGCTCTCGGATCTGACGCTCTACGTGATCGACGTCTCCGCCGGCGACAAGATCCCGCGCAAGGGCGGTCCGGGCATCACCAAGTCGGATCTCTTGATCATCAACAAGATCGACATCGCCGAGCAGGTCCACGCCTCGCTCGCGGTGATGGAGCGCGACGCGAAGATGATGCGCGGCGAGCGGCCCTTCGTGTTCACCAACCTGCACGACGGGGTGGGGCTCGAGGAGATCATCGCCTTCATCCTCGACCGCGGCATGCTGCCGGAGCGCCGGCCCCAGCACGCCGACGCAGACTGATCGTCACCAATGCCATGTTCGTCGGGGACAAGACAAAGCGAGGGTCCTACGCCAAGGGTGAGGAGCATAGCTCCGAACGGGCCGGCCATGGATGGCCGGCACAGGCCCTGCAAGCGGCGCAGGATGCGAAAGCGCCGCAGGGCGTCGGTAGCACCCAGGGAAGGGTTTACAGCGCCCTCGCTGGTCTTGGCGCCGGACGAGCGTCATTTCTGCAAGCCACTCTGATTATCACGGCAAGGAGATCGCCATGAACCTCTCATCCCTCGTTCGCTCGCGCGCCCTGGGCGCCGCTTCCCTGATGCTGGTGGCCGGCAGCGCCTGGGCCCATCCCGGTCACGAGGTCGCCGGCGGCGGCTTCGCGGCGGGCCTGAGCCACCCGCTGTTTGGCCTCGATCACCTGCTGGCGATGCTGGCCGTCGGCCTGTTCAGCGTGCGTCAGTCGGCCTCGATGGGCCGCTTCGTGCCGCTGCTCGCGGTGGGCGGCATGCTGCTCGGCGCCGGCCTGGCCTGGGGCGGCGTGGCGCTGCCGGGCGTGGAGTTCGGCATCGCCATGAGCGTGCTGCTGGCCGGCGTGCTGGTCGCGGCCCTGGCCCGCGTGCCCGCGGCGCTGGGCAGCGTTGCCGTGGTCACCTTCATGGTCTTCCACGGCCATGCCCACGCCGCCGAGATGCCGCACGGGGCCAGCACCCTGCTGTACCTGGCCGGCTTCAGCCTGGCGACCCTGGCCCTGACCGTTGTCGGTCGCCGCGTCGCCGGCTGGTTGATGACCCGCGAGCAGCGGGTGCTGCGCGGCCTGGGCGCGGCCATCGCCGCCATGGGCGCGTTGTTCGCCATCGGCTGATCGCACGCCGCAGGATGTCTCCGCGCCCGGCCTCGTGCCGGGCGCGCTGCGTCGAGGCCAGCCCCGCGCTATGCTGGCGCCGATAAGCGAGGGCGATGGTGTCCTCGATGGCTGCCAGGGAGGCGCGACATGAGAAGCGGGACGGGGAGACGACGGATGTGGCCATGGTGGCTCGGGGTGCTGCTGCTGGCGTGGCTGGCCATGGGCGTCTGGCAGCGCTACAAGCCGCTGCCGGAGGGCGTGGGCCAGGCCCATCCGCTGCGCGTGGCCGAATCGCCGCGGCTGCTGACCGACGAGACCTGGTACGACGCCGCGGGCGAGCGCCATCGCCGCCAGGCGATCTTCGACGAGGCGCTGGCGATGATCGGCCAGGCGCAGCGCCTGGTGGTGGTCGACATGTTCCTGTTCAACGACTTCGCCGGGGCGGCCGACGGGGTCGACTTCCGCCCGCTGTCCGCGGAGCTCACCGAGGCGCTGGTCCGTCAGCGGCGCCGCCATCCCGAGCTGCGCGCCATCCTGATCACCGATCCGCTGAACACCCTCTACGGCGGCCTCGAGCTCGACCACCTCGAGCGCCTGCGCCAGGCCGGCGTGGAGGTGGCGATCACCGATCTGAATCGGCTGCGCGCCTCCAATCCGCTGTGGTCGGGACTGTGGCAGCTGGGGCCGCGCTGGCTCGGCAATCAGGTGTCCGCCGGCTGGCTGCCCAATGCGCTGGGGCCGGGAGACGTCACCCTGCGCAGCTATCTGGCGCTGGCCAACGTCAAGGCCAACCATCGCAAGACGCTGGTGGTGGACCAGGGCGAAGGCTGGGCAGGGCTCGTGACCTCGGCCAACCCCCACGATGCCAGCAGCCTGCACGGCAACGTGGCGCTGCGCGTCGAGGGCGCGGCGGCCCTCGATCTGCTGGCCTCGGAGCGCGCGGTGGCGGGCTGGTCCGGCGTCACCGTGCCCGGCCCCGCGCCGCCGCCCGCCGAGGACGACCTGCCTGGCGCTCGCCTGCAGCTGCTGACCGAGGGCGCGATCCGCGATGCGCTGGTCACCGCCGTGGAGCGGGCCGGGGAGGGCGATCACCTCGACGTGGCGGTGTTCTATCTGGCCCATCGCGAGCTGATCGAGGCACTGATCGCGGCGCGTCGGCGCGGCGTCGAGGTGCGGGTGCTGCTCGATCCCAACCGCGAGGCCTTCGGCCTCGACAAGGGCGGCATTCCGAATCGGCCGGTGGCCGACGAGCTGGCGGCGGCCGGCATTCCGGTGCGCTGGTGCGTGACTCGTGGGGAGCAGTGCCACACCAAGCTGCTGATGCGCCGGACCGCCGATGGGAGTGAGGTCGAGCTGATCCTGGGCTCGGCCAACTTCACCCGTCGCAACCTCGACGACCTGAACCTGGAGACCAGCGTGCGGCTGCTGGGCCCGCCCAGCCTGCCGGCGCTGGCCGACGCCGAGGCGTTCTTCACCCGCCGCTGGCACTCCACGCCGGAACGCACCACCAGCCGGCCCTATGACGAGTCTGATGCCGCCGGGGCGGTGGATGTCTGGCGCTACCGGCTGATGGAGGCCTCGGGGCTCTCGACGTTCTGAACGTTGGCCATTCGGCTTTGACAGCCTCGCCGCCGCCGACCAGCTTTAAGCTGCCTGCGGGCGATCCGAGATGACAAGGGAGAAAGGGCATGGAACGGTTCTGGCTAGGCGTGAAACTGGTGCTGCTGGCGCTGGTGGTGGTATTGATCGTGCAGAATCTGAATCTGGTCCAGGTGCGCCTGCTGACCTGGAGCTTCTCGATGCCGCTGGCGCTGCTGATCGCGGCCCTCTACCTGCTGGGCATGGTCAGCGGCCGCAGCCTGATGGGGCTGGTAAGGCGGCTGCGCGGCCAGCAAGGGCACGCCAAGCACCACTGAGACACCGGCGCCGGAGGTTCGGGCGGTCATCGGCTACTCGACGTGGGTGACCGCCTGATGCCGTGAGTCCAGATGCCACGGCAGGCCCAGGCGGGCGTTACGCTCCAGCTCGGCGATCACCTGGGCGCCGAGCAGCAGGATGATGGCGCCCACTTCCAGGGTCAGCAGCACCACGATCAGCGTCGCCAGCGAGCCGTAGACGGCGTTGACGAACGACAGGTGGGCGAAGTAATAGACCAGCAGCAGGCGGGCGCCCTCCCACAGCAGGGCGGCGACGAAGCCGCCCACCAGGGCGCGCCTGAGCGCCACCTTGACCACCGGCATCACTTTGTAGATGGCGCTGAACAGCAGGAACACGCCGGCGAAGCTGGTCAGGTTCAGCGCCGTGTTCGAGAGCCCCGCCAGGGGCAGCTCCCTGCCCAGCAGCGCCATCCACAGCGTATTGACCGCATCCGCCAAGCTGACCAGCAGCGTCAGGCCCATCAGCCCCGCGCCCAGCACCACCATGAAGGCGTAGGGCATCAGCACCGAGACCCAGGCCGAGCGCCCGACGTGGGCGTCCGGGGCGTGGAAGATGATCGCCAGGGCGTCCTCCAGCATGCGAAAGGCGAAGGAGCTGAACACCAGCAGCACCGGCAGGCCCAGCACGCCGATCGCCTCGCGCGAGTCGAGCAGCGAGCGCACGGCGTCCAGCAGCACCTCGGCGTGGGCGGGCGTCAGGTGGCGCGCCTGGATGGCCAGCAGGGTGAGCAGCTGCTGCTCGTCGACCACCCGCGCGAGCAGGACCACCATCACCGCGAACAGCGGCACCACCGACAGCAGGATGTTGTAGCCCACGCCGCCGGCCAGCAGGATGCCGCGATTGCGCAGGAAGGCGCCGAGCACGCGCCATACGAAGCTCAGTACCCGCCGGCTGTGGCGAAAATGGCGAGACGACGAGGGGGCGCTGGCGGGAGGCGGTGTCATGGCGGGGCCGGGTCGAGGAAGTCTGACGGCATGATAGGCCGCTCGACGGCGTTGGCGTCAATCCCGCCGCGGCCGGCGGACCGGTGCCGAAGACAGGTCGTTGAGGGGGTTTTTGCCAGGGATGGCAAACGTTAGCGCCCATGGATGGGTTCACAGCACCCCTCGTAGACCTGTCAACGGCGGGTGATCCTGTCTGTCGTTTCCGGGCAGCGTGATGGCATTCACCGGCCGCCGGGACGGCGGGTATACTGATGGCCTGAGCCGCCCGGGCGGCCATCCCAACCGAGGTAAGGAGCAAGTCGTGATCGAAGGGGTCAAGCACATCGTCGCCGTGGCGTCCGGCAAGGGTGGCGTGGGCAAGTCCACCGTCACCGCCAACCTGGCGCTGGCCATGGCCGCCGAGGGCTATCGCGTGGGCGTTCTGGACGCCGATATCCACGGCCCCAGCCAGGCCAAGATGCTCGGCGTGGCCGAGGGCGCACGCCCCGAAGCGGCGGGCGAGAAGACCATGAAGCCGATGCGGGCCCACGGCCTGCAGGTGATGTCCATGGCGTTTCTGATCGATACCCGCGAGCCCACCGTCTGGCGCGGCCCGATGGTCGCCGGCGCCTTCCAGCAGCTGCTGACCCAGACCGTGTGGGACGACCTGGACGTGCTGTTCGTCGACATGCCGCCGGGCACCGGCGACATCCAGCTGACGCTGGCCCAGAAGGTGCCGGTGGACGGCGCGGTGATCGTCACCACGCCCCAGGACATCGCGCTGCTGGATGCGCGCAAGGGCATCGAGATGTTCCGCAAGGTCAACGTGCCGGTGTTCGGCGTGGTGGAGAACATGAGCCTGCACGTCTGCTCGAACTGCGGTCACAGCGAGCCGATCTTCGGCGAGGGCGGCGGCGAGCGCATTGCCGGGGAATACGACACCCGCGTGCTGGGCCAGCTGCCGCTGACGCTTGCGATCCGCGAGCAGGCCGACGGCGGCGAACCCACCGTGGTCGCCGAGCCGGACGGCGAGATCACTGCCAGCTTCCGTGCCATGGCCCGTCAGGTAGCCGAGCAGCTCGAGGGCGCCTCGCCCGACGCCGGCCCGGCGATCTCGTTCAGCGACTGAGGCCGCCGGCGGCGAGAACCGTGACGCCCGCTCCCGGGGCCGCTATCATGGCGGCCCCTATTCGTTTCGATTCCACCCAGCAGGACGACCCATGAGCATCAAATCCGACCACTGGATCCGCCGCATGGCCGAGCGGGAAGGCATGATCGAGCCTTTCGAGGCCGACCAGGTGCGCTATGTGAACGACCGGCGGGTGATCTCCTACGGGACGTCCAGCTACGGCTACGACGTGCGCTGCGCCGACGAGTTCAAGGTGTTCACCAACATCCACTCGGCGGTGGTGGACCCCAAGGGCTTCGACGATAACAGTTTCGTCGACGTTAAGGGTGACGTCTGCGTGATTCCGCCCAACTCCTTCGCCCTGGCGCGCACCGTGGAGTACTTCCGCATTCCGCGCAGCGTGCTGACCATCTGCCTCGGCAAGTCGACCTATGCCCGCTGCGGCATCATCGTCAACGTCACGCCGCTGGAGCCGGAGTGGGAAGGGCACGTGACCCTGGAGTTCTCCAACACCACCAACCTGCCGGCCAAGATCTACGCCAACGAGGGCGTGGCCCAGATGCTGTTCCTGGAATCCGACGAGGTCTGCGCGACCTCCTACAAGGACCGCGGCGGCAAGTACATGGGGCAGCGAGGTGTGACCCTGCCGCGAACCTGAGAAAGCGTCGATTGGCGGCTGCGCAAATTGTCGGCTTTTCGGGATTGCGATACCGCCTCGAAAACAAGACAGCCCCGCCGGCGAACCGGCGGGGCTGTCTTGTGTCTGGCCCGGGAGAAGCGCGAGCTTACTCCTCGTCTTCGATATCCTCGTCCAGTTCCTCGGCCGCGTCGGCGTGGGACATGCGTAGGCCCTGTTCCGGCAGCGGCATGCCGTCGAAGCGGGCGCCACCGTCGCCGAACTGCAGGCGACCTTCCAGGCACCACTTCACGGCGATCGGGTAGATCAGGTGTTCGCGGGCGTGGACCTTCTCCTTGAGGCTTTCCTCGGTCTCGCCGTCGGCCACCTCGACCGCCGCCTGGAGCAGCACCGGGCCGCCGTCGAGCTCCTCGGTGACGTAGTGCACGCTGCAGCCGTGCTCGGCGACGCCGTCGGCCAGCGCCCGGGCGTGGGTGTGCAGGCCCTGGTAGGCCGGCAGCAGCGAGGGATGGATGTTGATCAGCCGCCCCAGGAAGCGCTGCACGAAGCGCGGCGTCAGGATGCGCATGAAGCCGGCCAGCACCACCAGGTCGGGCTCGTGGCGCTCGATGACCTTGATCAGGGCGCCGTCGTAGGCCTCGCGGTTCTCGTACTCGCGGTGGGGCAGGGCGACGGCGTCGATGCCGGCCTCGCGGGCGCGCTGCAGGCCATAGGCATCGGCCTGGTTGGAGATCACCGCGACGATCTCGCCGCCCAGGCGGTCGTGGACCTGCTCGTCGATCAGCGCCTGGAGGTTGCTGCCGTTGCCGGAGATCAGCACCACCACCCGACGCGCCTCGGCGGGCTCGGGGGTGAAGTCCTGCAGGGTGTCGCTGCTGTAGTCGCTCTCGCTCATCCCTTCAGGTTCTCCAGCTGGACGACCTCCTCGTCGTCTCCGCGGGCGACGATCTCGCCGATGCGGTAGACCGTTTCACCGAGGCCCTGCAGGTGGGCGCGGGCCTGGTCGGCCTTGTCGGCCGGCACCGCGATGACCATGCCGATGCCGCAGTTGAGCACGCGGTACATCTCGTTCTCCTCGACGTTGCCCTGCTGCTGCAGCCAGTCGAACACCGCCGGGCGCTCCCAGCTGGCCACGTCGACGCGGGCGGCGGCGCCCTCGGGCAGCACCCGCGGCAGGTTCTCGGTCAGGCCGCCGCCGGTGATGTGCGACAGGGCGTGCACCGGCACGTCGGTTTCCTTGATCAGCGACAGCAGCGGCTTGACGTAGATGCGCGTCGGCGCGAGCAGCGCCTCGCCCAGCGGCTTGCCGTCGATGGCGGTGTCCAGGGAGGCCCCGGAGACCTCGAGGATCTTGCGGATCAGCGAGTAGCCGTTGGAGTGGGGGCCGGAGGAAGCCATGCCCAGCAGCACGTCGCCCTCGGCGACCTGACTGCCGTCGAGGATCTCGTCCTTCTCCACCACGCCGACGCAGAAGCCGGCCAGGTCGTAGTCGTTGCCCTCGTACATGCCGGGCATCTCGGCGGTCTCGCCGCCCACCAGGGCGCAGCCGGCCTGCTCGCAGCCGGTGCCGATGCCGGTCACCACGTCGGCGGCGATGTCCACATCGAGCTTGCCCGTGGCATAGTAGTCGAGAAACATCAGCGGTTCGGCGCCGGCCACCACCAGGTCGTTGACGCACATCGCCACCAGGTCGATGCCGATGCTGTCGTGTCGACCCAGGTCCATGGCCAGGCGCAGCTTGGTGCCCACGCCATCGGTGCCGGTGACCAATACCGGCTCGCGATAGCCGCTGGGCAGTTGGCACAGGGCGCCGAAGCCGCCCAGGCCGCCCATCACCTCGGGACGGCTGGTACGCTTGGCGACGCCCTTGATGCGGTCGACCAGCGCATTGCCGGCATCGATATCGACGCCGGCGTCCTTGTAGCTGAGGGAGGCGCCGCTCGGGCGGTTGGTGGAATCGGTCATGGCCTGTCCTGTATGAACATTGCGGTCAATGAGGCCCGCGACGCTGTCGGCGCCGCCGGGCTGGGCAAGATGGGGCGTGAATTGTAGCATCACGACGCACAGCTCGCACCGCCGTGCCGGGCATCACACAGGGAGAGCGAGATGCGCAGACAGGGGTGGGTCCTGGCCGTTACGGCGGCGCTGGGGCTGTGGTTCTTCATCAGCATCGAGCCGGTGCTGATGCCGTTCTTCGTCAGCATGGTGCTGGCCTATCTTGGCGACCCGCTGGCCGACCGGCTGGAAGAGAAGGGGCTGTCGCGGCGACTGGCGGTGTCGCTGGTGTTCCTGCTGCTGACGCTGATCATCGTGCTGACGCTGCTGCTGGTGATTCCGCTGCTGGGGCGTCAGATCGGCCAGCTGGCCCAGCTGCTGCCGGCGGCCCTGGACTGGGTGCAGGTCACGGTGCTGCCCGAGTTCCGCGAACTCACGGGCATCGACCTGGGCACCGATTTCGACCAGCTGCGTCGGGCGTTGCTCGACAACTGGCGCGAAACCGGCACCGTGGCCGCGACCCTGCTGGCCAAGGCCTCGAAATCGGGGCTGGCGCTGGCGGCCTGGATCGGCAACCTGGCGCTGATCCCGGTGGTGACCTTCTACCTGCTGCTCGACTGGGACGTGCTGGTGGCCAAGCTGCGCGGTTCGCTACCGCGCCAGTGGGAGCCGGCGGCGGCGCGCCTGGGCCACGAGTGCGACGAGGTGCTGTCGGCCTTCCTGCGCGGCCAGCTGATCGTGATGCTGTGCCTGGGCGTCATCTACGCCGTCGGCCTGACCCTGCTGGGGCTCAAGTTCGGCCTGCTGGTCGGCCTGCTGTCGGGACTGGCCAGCATCGTGCCCTACCTGGGCGTGATCGTCGGCATCAGCGTCGCTGGCCTGGTGGCCTTCTTCCAGTTCGGCGACTGGCTGATGCTGCTCGCCGTGGCCGGGGTCTTCGGCTTCGGCCAGCTGGTCGAGAGCACGGTGCTGCAGCCCAAGCTGCTGGGCGACAAGATCGGCCTGCACCCGGTGGCGGTGATCTTCGCCGTGCTGGCCGGCGGCCAGCTGTTCGGCTTCACCGGCATCCTGCTGGCGCTGCCGGTGGCCGCCGTGGTGATGGTGGTGTTGCGTTATCTTCACGAGCATTATAAAAACAGCACACTTTACGATGCGGGACGCGGCCCCCAGGACGAGGAGTCACCATGAGTCGATCACCCGCGCAGCTCCCGCTGGGCGTGGGGCTGCGTGACGACGCCACCTTCGCCAACTTCCACCCCGGCCCCAGTGCCACCCTGGTCGATCACCTGACGCGGCAGCTGGACGACGACGGCGAGCCCTTCCTGTACCTGTGGGGCGGCGAGGGCGTGGGTCGCAGTCACCTGTTGCAGGCCGCCTGTCACGCCGCCTCGGACCGCGACCGTCGCGCGCTTTACCTGCCGCTGGAGGAGCTCGGCCATTTTCCGCCGCTGATGCTGGAGGAAGTGGAACGTCTCGATCTGGTCGCCATCGATGACCTGGAGCGCGTGGTGGGGCGCAAGCGCTGGGAAGAGGCACTGTTCCACGCCTTCAATCGCCTGCGTGACGCGGGCAAGCGGCTGGTGATCGCCGCCGAGGCGCCACCGCGTCAGCTGGCGGTCAAGCTGCCCGACCTGGCCTCACGGCTGACCTGGGGTATGACCTTCCACGTACAGGGGCTGGGCGACGACGACCGCCTGACCGCCCTGCAGCTGCGGGCTCGGGTGCGCGGCATGCAGCTGCCGGATGAGGTGGCGCGCTACATCCTCCATCGCGGGCCGCGCAGGCTGGAAGCGCTGTTCGATGCCCTGGAAACTCTCGATCGCGCCTCGCTCTCCGCCCAGCGCAAGCTGACCATTCCCTTCGTCAAGCAGGCGCTGGGCTGGTAGCAGGGAGATGACGTTCACCCCTGATGGCGACACAGTCAGTCGGTATCGAAGCGGAAGGCGTTGAGGACGTCGTCCTGGGTGAAGCCATAGCCTTCCAGAGTGTCTTCCCAGGCCTGGGTATTGCGATAGTCGAGCAGCACCTCGTCGAAGGCGTCGCGTAGCGTGGTGGCGTCCTTCGGGAAGGCGAAGGCGCCCCAGCTGCGCACGATCTCCCCTTTCACCTTTGGATCCTCGAAGCCCTGCACGATCTCGACGCCGGGGTGCTGTGCGTCCAGTTGGCTCACGGTGAGTCCGGTGCCGGCGTAGGCGTCGGCCCGGTCGGCGAGCAGGGTGTCGATGGCCGCCGCATTGTCTTCGATGCTCACTACCCGGTCATCCGGGACGCCCAGCGCCGACATGATGTCGACCTGGGTCGCGCCGGCGAGTACCGCGACGCGAATGTCGTCGCGTTCGGTGAAGTCCTGGTAGCCGTTGATCTCGAGCGGATTGGAGGCGCGCACCAGCAGGCCTTCCCCGTAGGAGGTATTGGGGGCCGAGAACAGCACCCGCCGGCAGCGCTCGGGGCGAATCGCCATCTCGGCAGCCGCCATGTCGAAGCGGCCCTCCTCGAGGCCGGGTATCAGGTCGCCGAAGGCGGTCACCTCCCACTCGATGTCGTCGATGCCGAGTTCACCGAGCACATGGCGGGCGACGTCGGGGCCTGCTCCTCTTGCCTCGCCGTTCTCATCCAGGTAGCCATAGGGCGCTTCGTCGGCCACCGCGACCCGAATGCCACCGCGCGCCTGAAGCGTGTCGAGGTCGGCTGCGAACGACTGGATGGCGACGGTCATCGCCAGCGGCAGTGCCGCCCAACGGACGCGCGTGGTCCAGTCGGCGTCGTACATGCTCCGTTTCATGTCGTGTCTCCTGTCCGACCTGGCGACGCAGGGCGACGCAGGCCTCGACTTCAGGGTAGAAGCCTGCCGGGAGGGGTGCCATCGGAGGCGTCAGCGATTGAGCCGTACCTCGCGATGCTGGCCGTCGGAGAGCGACACCTGATGGACGATCACCCGGCGCTTGCCGCTGGTGGGGTCGACCACGCTGCCGGAGACATAGAAGCTGCCGGACGGCAGGCCGCGCAGCATGAAGTAGCCGTCGCCGTCGGTGCGGGCGGTGTGGGTGTAGGCCCGGGCCCGTGGGTCGGCGGGCTCCACCGCGCGTCCGGCCAGGGCCTGTTCGGCGGCCTCGGCGGAGTAGGTGGTGATCGGCGCCACCGAGACCGTCTCGCCGCGGCCGACCACGGTGCCCGAGACGGTGTCCAGGGTCAGCCGGCCGCTGAGGGCGGCGCTGCCGGTCTTCTCCAGGGCGGCGTACTCGTCGGCGGGGAAGGCCACCTGGCGTGGCACGCGGCCCTCCGGCGACGGTGCCGTGTCGGGGGCCCGCTCGCCGATGTCGATCACCTCGGCGGGGCCGCGCCGCGTGGCGCCGTCGGGCGGCAGTATCTGGCAGCCGGTGAGGATCATGCCCATCAGGATGGGCAGGAAGGCAGGTCGCATGGCGCACGTCGTTGCGCGGTTCATCGTACTGGTCATCGCACTCTCCCGTGAGGGTTGGCCCTGTGCGGGGGAGAGCTTAACGCATATGCACAACGAAAGGGCCACCGCCGATGGCGGTGGCCCTGGGAGACTGTCTGACCCTGGGGCTTACTTGGCGGCCTTGGTCGCGGTCTCGGTGGCCTGCTTGACGTTCTCTTCGGTCAGCTTCTGGCTCTGCTGGACGAAGTCCTGCTGCAGGGAGACGACCTTCTCGGCGTCGCCCTTCAGGCGCTCGGTGAGGTCCTTGGCGACCTTCTGCTGGCCTTCCATGTAGGTGCGCAGGCCTTCGGCATCCTTGACGTCGAGCAGGGCGCGAAGCTGGGCCATGCCGGTTTCGCTGTAGGCGCGACCGGCCTCGAGCTGGGCGTTGGTCAGCTTCTCGGCGAAATCCACGGACAGGCTGGCATAGGCACGGGCCGGGCCGAAGAACATGGACTCGAACTGTTCGGTGAACTGCTTGGTATCGAAGTTTTGCATCGTCTTCGCCTCCTGTGATGGCGCACGTTGCGAAGGCCTGGGCGGGATGCCATCGCCTTCTCTCTTCTGTTGCAATGCACAATAGCAGCGCATTTTGTGCAGTGCAACATCTCCGTTTCGGCTTTTCGTCGTGTCGGCGTCTTGCAAGCCGGCGGGCGCGCCACCATGGTGACAGGAGACCATCAGCCAGGAGGCGAACATGAGCGAGCACCGCATCGAGCGCGACAGCATGGGCGAGCTGGAGGTCCCGGCCGATGCCCTCTACGGCGCCCAGACCCAGCGGGCGGTGAACAACTTCCCGGTCTCCGGCCGGGCGATGCCGACCGGCTTCATTCATGCCATCGCCCGCATCAAGCTGGCGGCGGCCCGGGTCAATCGCGACCTGGGGCTGCTGGACGCGGCCCGGGCCGAGGCCATCGAGGCGGCCGCGGAGGCGGTGATCGCTGGCGACCACGACGACCAGTTCCCGGTGGACGTCTTCCAGACCGGCTCCGGCACCTCCAGCAACATGAACGTCAACGAGGTGATCGCCCATCTGGCCAGCCGCGATGGCCTGGAGGTAGGGCCCAACGATCATGTCAACATGGGCCAGTCGAGCAACGACGTCGTGCCCACCGCGCTGCATCTCTCGGCGGCGCTGGGCGTGGCCTGCGAGCTGCGCCCGGCGCTGGTGCACCTGCGCGGGACCATCGACGTGCGCGCCGAGGCGCTGGACGGCGTGGTCAAGACCGGTCGCACCCACCTGATGGATGCCATGCCGCTGCGCCTGAGCCAGGAACTCGGCGGCTGGTCGAGCCAGGTCGGCCAGGCCATCGAACGCTTCGACGACGCCATGGGGCGACTGTGCCGGTTGGCCCAGGGCGGCACCGCGGTGGGCACCGGCATCAACGCCCATCCCGAGTTCGCCAGCCGGATGGCCCAGGAGCTCGGCCGGCAGACCGGGCTTGCGCTTGCGCCCAACGACAGCTTCTTCGCCAGCCTCGGCAGCCAGGACGCCGCGGTGGAGCTCTCCGGCCAGCTCAAGGCGCTGGCCTGCACGATCATGAAGATCGCCAACGACCTGCGTTGGATGAACTCGGGGCCGCTGGCGGGGCTTGGCGAGATCGAGCTCGAGGCGCTGCAGCCGGGCAGCTCGATCATGCCGGGCAAGGTCAATCCGGTGATTCCCGAGGCCGCCGCCCAGGCCGCCGCCCAGGTGATCGGCCACGACGCGGCGGTGACGGTGGCGGGGCAGAGCGGCAACTTCCAGCTCAATGTCATGCTGCCGCTGGTGGCGGACAACCTGCTGGATTCGATCACCCTGATGCGCAATGCCGCCTGGCTGCTGGCCGACCGCGCCATCGCCACCTTCAAGGTGCGCGAGGATCACCTGAGCGAGCCGCTGTCGCGCAATCCGATCCTGGTGACCGCGCTGAACTCGGTGATCGGCTACGACGCCGCGGCGGCCATCGCCAAGAAGGCTTACCAGGCGGGGAGGCCGATCATCGACGTGGCGGACGAGGAGACCGACCTCGGCCGCGAGGAGCTCGAGCGGCTGCTCGATCCGGCGGCGCTGACCCATGGCGGCATCCCGGGCTAGCCCTCGGCGAGGTGGCCGGGAGCGTCAGTCGTCCTGCTCGCGCTCCCGGGCCTCTTCGATGGTCACCACTGCGTCTCGATGCTCTTCGGTCGTCGCTGTCGGGTTGTCGTGCTCGTCGGCGCGGGAGGGGCGATAGCAGAGCGTGGTCAGGATCGGGAAGTGGTCCGAGCCGAAGGGTGACAGGCGCCGCATGCGCCGGAGGGTGAAATGCTCGCTGGCGAAGACGTGATCCAGCGGCCAGCGCAGCAGCGCGTGCTGGGCATGGAAGGTGCTGAACATGCCGCGCCCGCGGCGCGGATCGAGCATGCCGCTGACCCGGCAGAACAGCCGGGTGCTGCGGGACCAGGCCACGTCGTTGAGATCGCCCGCCACCACGGTGGGCACCGGGTCCTGGTGGATGAGCTTGGCCACCAGCATCAGCTCTCCATCCCGCCACAGCGACTCCTCGCTCTCGCTGGGCGCCGGCGGGCGCGGGTGCAGGGCGTGGAAGCGGATGTGATCGCCACTCTCCAGCTCGATGCCGCAGTGGATCGAGGGGATGTCGTCCTGGATCAGCCACTTGACCTTCGGGTCGACCAGCGGCCGGCGCGAATACAGGTGCATGCCGTAGAGGTTGTCCAGCGGCACGCGCACCGCATGCGGCCAGTCGTCGCCGAGTCCCTTGTCGAGGCGCTCGCCCCACCAGGCGTCGGACTCCAGCGTCAGGATCAGGTCGGGGTCCTGCTCGCGGATGATCGCGAGCAGGGCCTCGCTCTGGCGGTTGGGGGTCAGCACGTTGGCCACCAGCAGCGTCAGGCAGCGGTCCGGTCGGTCGTTCCGGGCGCGCTTCACCTGCACCGGCCACAGCGGCGTCCAGGGCAGGATGTAGCGCAGCTGGATGGCGAACACGATGACGCCCGTGGCGGCGATCCAGGGCGTCACGGCCGCATCGGCCAGCGGCGAGGCCAGCGCGCAGGCGGCGCCGGCGAGGCCGATCTGCAGGCGGGGAAACTCGCAGGCCCGCAGCCACCACCAGTGCCCGGGCACCCGGGCGATCAGGCTGGCCAGCAGGAGAAGGGCGGCGATCCCGCCGAGCAGCCATCCGTGCATGTCGCGTCATCCCTCCGGCATGTCCACCTCGAAAGGGCGTGACCTCACGCCCTCCTCAACATGATGCAACTCGCTCTCCGCTGATCGGTGCCGAGCCATCGCGGTGGCTGAAAGCAGGACCTCGGCCAAGCCCGCTCCAGCCGTCAGGATGGCGCCGGCCGCTAGAGCACCTTGCGGCGCAGCAGGCCTGTCACCGCCTCCCCGACCAGCACCAGCGCGATGATGGCGATGAGGATCGTCGCCACGGTAGGCCAGGCGAAGGTGTCGATGGAACCCTGCAGGATGACCCCGATGCCGCCGGCGCCCACCAGTCCCAGCACTGTGGATTCGCGGATGTTGATATCCCAGCGCAGGATGACGATGGCGAAGAAGGCCGGCATGACCTGGGGCACCACCGCATAGGCGATCACCTTGGCCTTGGAGGCGCCGGTCGCCTCCATGGCCTCCACGGGGCGGCGGTCGATCTCCTCGATGGCCTCGCCCATCAGTTTGCCGATGAAGCCTACCGAACGGAACATGATGGCCAGTATGCCCGCGAGCACCCCAGGGCCGAAGATCGCCACGAACAGCAGTGCCCAGATGATGGTGTTCACCGAGCGGCTGGAGACCTGGATGAAGCGCCCCAGCCACAGGCAGGCGCGGTTGGGCGTGGTGTTCTGCGCAGCGATGTAGGAGACCGGCAGGGCGATGAAGATGGTGAGCATGGTCGCGAGGGTGGCGATGTGCACCGTCTCGATCATAGCATCCGCGATCTCGGCGAGCCGGGTCGGATCCGGCGGCCACATGCGCGCGCCCAAGCTCGAGATCTGGTTGGGGGCGTCCCATACCCATGGCCAGAAGATATCGATGTCGCTGACGGCCCAGACCACCACCATCAGGGTCAGCAGCATCACGCCGTAGCGGATCAGCCGCTGCTTGGGATTGTGCCGTCGCCAGATGCGATCGGCCAAGAGGTCGGTATCGTCTACCATATCTTCTTCCTTACCCAGCCGCTGACGCCTTCGCTGGCCAGGATCACCGCGATGATCACCAGCAGGATGGCGAAGGCGAAGTCATAGTCGTAGCGCCCGAAGGCGTTCATCAGGGTGCTGCCGATGCCGCCGGCGCCGACGATGCCGACCACCGCTGAGGCTCGAAGGTTGCTGTCGAGCTGATACATGGAGAGTCCTACCTGGCGGGGCAGGATCTGCGGGAAGACGGCGTAGAAGAGCGTCGTCAGATAGCCGGCGCCGGTGGAGCGCATCGCCTCCACCTGTCCCCAGTCGATCTCCTCGGCGAGCAGCTTGCCGACGAAGCCGATGGAGTAGAGGGTCAGCGTCAAGATCCCCGCCAGCGGGCCGAAGCCCACCGCCGCGACGAACAGGATGGCCACGATCACCGGGTGGAAGCTGCGCGAGACGATGATCACCGCGCGCCCCAGCAGGTAGATCGGCAGCGGTGCGACGTTTCGAGCCGCCATCACCGCGAACGGCACCGACAGCAGCACGCCGAGCAGCGTCGCCAGGATGGCGATCTGCAGGCTCTCGGTGAAGCCGGTGAGCAGCAGGTCGAAGCGCGACAGGCTCGGCGGGAAGCCGCCGCCGAAGATGCGCGCCGCCCGCGGAAGCCCCTCGCTGATGCGCTCCCAGTTGAAGGGCAGGCTGCCGAAGGCCCACACCAGGTAGGCCGCCAGCACCACCAGCAGGCCGTAGCGCACCAGCGGGTTGGCGATGAAGGGTGGCTTGCGCCAGGTGCGCGGCGTGGCGCGCGCCTCGCGGTCAGGACTGGCCATCGCGCACCTCCTCCGCGGGGGGCGGGGCGAGTTCGTCTTCCGGCGCCTCGATACCGCCGTAGATGGCATCCAGGGCGGCCTTGTCGAAGTCCGCAGGAGCACCGTCGAAGATCATGGTGCCGTGGCGCAGCCCGACGATACGGTCGGTGTAGGTCCTCGCCTGCGCCACGTTGTGGATGTTGATCAGCACCGGCAGCGCGAGCTCGCTCGCCAGGCTCTGCAGCAGCACCATGATCTGCTCGGAGGTACGAGGGTCGAGCGAGGCCGTGGGCTCGTCGGCGAGCAGCACCTCGGGCTCCTGCATCAGTGCCCGCACCACGCCGACGCGCTGGCGCTCGCCGCCGGATAGCTCGTCGGCACGCTTGTTGGCGTAGTGGGCGATTCCCACGCGCTCCATCAGCACGAAGGCGCGCTCGATGTCCGCCTCCGGGTAGCGCCGGGTGATGGCCTGGAAGAGGTTGACGTAGCCGAGTCGACCGGCCAGCACGTTCTCCATCACGGTGAGACGGTCGATCAGGTTGAAGCCCTGGAAGACCATGCCGATCTTGCGTCGGGCGCGGCGCAGTTCTCCGTGGCGCAGCGTGACAAGCTCGGTACCGTTGAGCTTGATCGAGCCCGAGGTCGGCTCCACCAGGCGGTTGATACAGCGCAGCATGGTGCTCTTGCCGGCGCCGGAGGCTCCCACGATGGAGACGACGCTGTTGCCTTCCACGGTCAGGTCGAGTCCCTTGAGGACCGGCTCGTCGCGGCCGTAACGCTTGATCAGGTTGGATATCTCTAGCATGAGGGGTCCGTCGAGAAAGGATCATCAAGACGTCGACGCCGGCCCTGCGGGAAGGCCGGCGCCGCTGACTCGTGAAGGTTACTGGAGGTTGTCGGGGGTGTACTCGACGCCGTTGGCACTCTGGATCGTGCGGATGACCTTCCAGTTGTCCTGATAGTTGATGGGGACGAACTTCTCGACGCCCTCGAATTCCTCGCCAAGCTCGGTGCCTGTGAACTCGAAGCTGAAGAAGGCCTCCTCGATCTTCTCGACCAGGTCGGGATGCAGGTTGTGGGCGTAGTTGTAGGAAGTGGTCGGGAAGCTGTCCGACTCGTAGATGATCTTGACGTCTTCCGGATCGTAGAGGCCGCGGGCGGCCATGCGATCGACCACCTCCGAGGCCACCGGAGCCGCGTCGTAGTCCTGGGCCACTACCCCGAGCATGGATTGATCATGACTGCCGGAGTACACCACCTCATAGTCTTCGCCGGGCACGATGTCCATTTCGGGGAACAGTGCCCGCGGCGCCTGGTTGCCGGAGTTGGAGGTCGGCGAGGTGTGGGCGACGCGCTTGCCCCTCAGGTCCTCCATCTCGTCGATGCCGGAATCGACGTGGGTATAGAGCTGCAGGGTGTAGCCGAAGCGACCGTCGTCAGAGCCCATCAGCGCGAAGGGCACGGCGCCCGCCAGGTTGACGGCGAAGGGGGTCGGGCCGGTGGAGAAGCCGGCGATGTGCAGGCGGCCGCTGCGCATGGCCTCGACCTGGGCCGAGTTGGACTGCACGGCGAAGAAGCGTACGTCGCGTTCGGTCACCTCCTCAAGGTGCTCGATAAACGGCTGCCAGATGTCGGAGTAGATGGCCGGATCCTCGACCGGAGTGTAGGCGAAGATCAGCGTGTCGGGATTGGCCCATTCGGACTCGTCTGTCGGCCGGTCGGCGACCATGTCGCCATTCTCGTCGCAGTAGATATTGGCCAGTGCGCCGCGCTCGCACTCCTCCTGCGCCTGGGCCTGGCTCGCCAGCATGGCCAGCGGCAGCAGCGTGGAGAGGGCGATGGGGACGAGCGAGCGATTTCCGGGGCGAGCGGAAGGGTAGATCATGGCGTGCCTCACGATTATTGTTTTAGGGCATGTGGTGTGTTGCATGTTCGGATATCGACATCAGCGAGCCACTGATGATTGATTCCGAATAACCTCTTTCAATCTAGGGTTTGTTACGAAACCATGTCAAACACTTTCCCCGGCGCCGACGGCGCCTGGCGCAACCGCTACCTGCTGATGCGTCACGGGCACAGCCAGGCCAACCAGGAGGGGCGGATCATCAGCTCGCCCGCGCTCGGCCTGACGGGGTTCGGCCTCTCGTCCCAGGGGCATGCTCAGCTCGACCAACTGCTGGCCGACTGGCGCTGGGCCAGGCCCCGGCGCATCCTGCACTCGGACTTTCTGCGGACCGCCGAGACTGCCGAGCGCGTCGCCACGCATTTCGGCCTGGCGCTCACCGTCGAGCCGCGCCTGCGGGAGCGTCATTTCGGCGAGCTCGAGGGGCAAAGCGACGCGCGCTATGCCGAGGTCTGGGCGCTCGACGCTCAGGATCCGACGCTGCGCCAAGGGGGCGTCGAGGCCGTGGCCGAGGTGGCGGCGCGCATGCGCGCCGTGATCGACGAGATGGAGGCGCGCCACCGCGACGAGACGATCCTGCTGGTCAGCCACGGCGATCCGCTGCAGATCCTGCTGACCGCCCTGGAGGGGCGCGCGCTGAGCCTGCACCGGGAGCGGGAGCCCCTGGCGCCGGCCAGCATCACGTCTCTATAAGTTCGCCGTCGCCACAACGACGCGCCTGGGGCCGGGCTCAGGCGGGGTGGCGGGCGCCCGCATCCGATGTCTCGGGGCCGAGCGTGGCGGACGGTAGTGCGGCCTCGAGGTAGTCGTTCAATCGCTGTCGCTCGGTGTCGGTGACTCGAAGCGCCAGCTTGGTGCGTCGCCAGAGAATGTCCTCGGCGCTGCGTGCCCACTCCTGCTCGACCAGATAGTCGACCTCGGCGGCGGTCAGGCCGGCCCCGAAGGCCTCACCCAGGGCCGCCTGACTGTCGCGGCCGTCGAGGAAGGCTCGGCACAAGGTGCCGTAGGTGCGGGAGAAGCGACGCGCCTGGTGGGCTTCCAGATAGGGATAGTCGACGAGCAGACGAGCCTCGAAGCTCGTTGGGTCGTCGATCTCGCCCCCTGGCAGCGGTGCCGCGGCAGTCCAGGGAGGGTGCATCCCGGTCAGGAAGGGGGAAAGCATCTCGAGGGCCGCCTCGGCCAGCTTGCGGTAGGTGGTGATCTTGCCACCGAAGACCGACAGCAGCGGGGCGCCATGAGTGTCGAGGTCCAGGGTGTAGTCCCGGGTCATGGCCGACGGGTCGGCGGACTCGTCATCGCAGAGCGGGCGCACGCCGGCGAAGGTGCGGATGACATCGTGGCGGGTCAGGGGAGTCTCGAAGTGGTCGTTGACGACATCGAGCAGATAGTCGATTTCCTCGTCGCTGGCTTCGACCCGGGCGGGATCGCCCTGGTATCGCCGGTCCGTGGTGCCGATCAGGCTGAAATCTTCCTCGTAGGGCAGCACGAAGACGATGCGCTTGTCGGTGTTCTGCAGAATGAAGGCGCGATCGTCGTGATTGCGCCGCGGGACGATGAGGTGGCTACCCTGGATCATGCGTACGCCGTAACGCGACGTGCGCGGTGTCATGCCGCGAATGACGCCTTCCACCCAAGGGCCTGCCGCATTGATCAGCGTGCGCGCGTGTCGCGTGAAGCGCGTGCCGCTTTCCGCGTGCTCCAGTTCGATTTCCCAGTGGCCATCGACCTCCCGAGCGTTGACGCATCGGGTGCCGACCATGATCTCGGCGCCTTGTTCGCGCGCCTGGATGGCGTTGAGGACCACGAGTCGAGCGTCGTCTACCCAGCAGTCGGAATACTCGAATCCTCGGGACAGATCGGTGGACAGTCCCAGTTCCGGCGTCAGGCGGAGCCCCTGTGACGCCGGCAGGCGTTCACGCCTGCCGAGATGGTCATACAGGAACAGGCCGGCACGGAGCATCCAGGCCGGACGCAGATGGGAGCGGTGGGGCAGGATGAAGCGCAGTGGCCAGATGATGTGGGGCGCCTTGGCGAGCAGTACCTCACGTTCGCGCAGCGCCTCGCGCACCAGTCGGAATTCGTGATGTTCCAGGTAGCGCAGTCCGCCATGGATCAGTTTGCTGCTGGCGGACGAGGTGGCACTTGCCAGGTCCGATTGTTCGCAAAGGCCGACCGAGAGGTCGCGCCCGGCCGCATCGGCGGCGATGCCGGCGCCATTGATGCCGCCGCCGATCACGAACAGATCCAGAATGTCGGGAGACGTCGCCATATCATGCTCCGTCGGGCGCAGGCCCTTGTGAAATATCGGTGATGTTGGAAAGCGAAAATAGGGTATTTGGAAGCGAACATCAAGCGGGCGTCATGCGAACCGCGTTGCCCCGAACGAGGGGGCTGGCGGCGGCGGAGGGCGGGCAGGGTGCGCTCAGGCGAGGTGCAGGGCGACGTCGTGCTGGCGAAGCAGTTCCTGGATGCGCTCAGAAGGCGGTCGGTCGGTGAACAGCGCATCGAGCTGGGAGAGGTTGCCCTGGCGCACGACGGGGTTGCGCTGAAACTTGGAATGGTCGGCGGCCAGGAAGACCTGACGAGAGTTCTGGATGATCGCCTGGGCCACGCGGACTTCCTGGTAATCGAACTCGAGCAGCGAGCCGTCTTCGTCGATGCCGCTGATGCCGATGATCCCGAAGTCGACCTTGAACTGATGGATGAAGTCGATGGTCGCCTCGCCGATGATGCCGCCGTCCCGCGAGCGGACCTGGCCGCCGGCGACGATAACGTTGAAATCTTCCTTGCGCTGGAGGATGGCGGCCACGTTGAGGTTGTTGGTGATGACCTCGAGGCCGCTGTGATCGAGCAGGGCTTCGGCAACGACTTCGTTGCTGGTGCCGATGTTGATGAAGAGCGAAGCGTGATCGGGGATATGCTGGGCGAGCAGATGCGCGATGCGCTGCTTGGCTTCCAGGTTCAGGTTCTTGCGCATCGCATAGGCGGTGTTGACCGTGCTGGATTCGAGGCCGGCGCCGCCGTGAACACGCCGGAGCTGGCCTTCCCCGGACAGTCGGTTGAGATCGCGGCGGATCGTCTGCGGGGTGACGGCGAAATGCTCGGTGAGCTGCTCGATGCTGGCGTAGCCCTGGCGTCGAACGAGTTCGACGATGCTGTCCTGGCGCTGCTGTGGGGTCATGCTAACTCCTTGAAGGTTGGCTATCTGCGCCAACCCGGACGCCGCTGCAGGCTGATGCTCGGCCCGTGGGGGCGCCGAAAGTCTTAGTCGTGAGGCGGCATCGCCAATTGAGTGCTATCAGTCGCTAGCGTAATCTTTTGATCATAATTGAACATTTTTCGGTGAAAAAGCGAAAGTGTTCCCGTGACAACGAGCCATCTCAGGATGCTTTCTCATGGCTTCTTACCTGCTTGCTATCGACCAGGGGACCACCAGCTCGCGCGCGATACTCTTCGATCGAGAGAGTCGCGGCATCGCGATGGCCCAGAGCGAGTTTCCTCAGCGGTTTCCGGCCGACGGATGGGTCGAGCACGACCCCGAAGCCATCTGGGAGAGCGTGCTGGCGACCTGTCGCGAGGTGATCGCCGAGCAAGGAGTGGCCATCGAGGAGATCGCCGGGATCGGCATCACCAATCAGCGGGAGACCACGCTGCTGTGGGATCGGGAAACCGGCAAGCCGCTTCACGACGCGATCGTATGGCAGGATCGGCGTACCGCCGAACACTGCCAGCGGCTTAGAGACGCCGGGCATGCCGAGCTGGTGCAGGCGCGTACCGGGCTTCTGATCGATCCCTATTTCTCGGCCACCAAGCTGGCCTGGCTGCTGGATAACGTCGAGGGTGCCCGGGAGCGAGCCGAGCGTGGCGAGCTGGCATTCGGCACGGTGGATACCTTCCTGATCTGGCGTCTCACCGGTGGCCGGGTGCACGCGACGGATGCGACCAATGCGTCGCGCACAGCACTGTTCGACATTCATTCGCAGCGCTGGGACCCGGATCTGATGGCGCTGTTCGATATCCCGGCCAGCCTGCTACCCGAGGTCAAGGACTCCAGTGACGACTTCGGTCGCACCGATGCCCATTGGTTCGGCGGCGAGCTGCCCATTGCCGGGGTGGCGGGTGACCAGCAGGCGGCCCTGGTGGGCCAGGCTTGCTTTCGCCCCGGCATGGGCAAGAGCACCTATGGCACCGGCTGCTTCATGATCGTCAACACCGGCGAGCGGGCGGAAGTCTCGCGGAATCGCCTGCTCACGACAGTGGGTTATCGCCTGAATGGCGTTCCGACCTATGCCATGGAGGGCAGTATCTTCGTGGCTGGAGCGACCGTCCAATGGCTGCGTGACGGGCTGAAGCTGTTCGCCGATGCGTCCGAGACCGAGTCCCTGGCGCGTGAGACCAAGAGTAGTAACAGCGTGTATCTGGTGCCGGCCTTTACCGGGTTGGGGGCGCCGCACTGGGATCCCAAGGCCCGCGGTGCGATCCTCGGGCTGACCCGAGACACCGGCATTGCCGATATCGTGGCCGCCGGCCTCCAGGCGGTCTGCTATCAGACGCGGGATCTGCAGGTGTGCATGAGTGACGACATGCGCACGCCGCCGGGCACCCTTCGGGTGGATGGCGGCATGGTGGTCAATGGCTGGGTGATGCAGTTTCTGGCCGACATGCTGGGCGTGCAGGTGGACCGTCCGGGCATTCTCGAGACCACGGCGCTTGGGGCGGCTTATCTGGCCGGTCTGCGACTTGGCTGGTACCGGGATCTCGAGGAGATAGCGGCACTCTGGCAGAGCGAGCGCAGCTTCTTCCCGTCAATGGAGGAGGGCGAGCGCGAGCGCCTCTATAGCGGTTGGCTGGAAGCGGTGGAACGCGTGCGCTGTGACCCTGAAGGTGCAGCGCCAAGCTCCTGATCCACCGTGACTTGTTTGTGTCGTGCCTGGAAAAAGCGCTTGCATATTTTTGCAGGGTCCGTAGAATACGCATCCGTTGTCACGGCACAGATCGCCGGAAACAGCGACAGTAGGACCATAGCTCAGTTGGTTAGAGCGCCACGTTGACATCGTGGAGGTCGGCGGTTCAAATCCGCCTGGTCCTACCAACGCGACATCGATAGCAGGACCATAGCTCAGTTGGTTAGAGCGCCACGTTGACATCGTGGAGGTCGGCGGTTCAAATCCGCCTGGTCCTACCATCGCGCCGCGACATCGACAGCAGGACCATAGCTCAGTTGGTTAGAGCGCCACGTTGACATCGTGGAGGTCGGCGGTTCAAATCCGCCTGGTCCTACCAGATTCCGCAAAAACGCCCCGAGGCTTACGCTTCGGGGCGTTTTTCGTTGTGCCTATGGCTCGGGCGGGGGGCGATGCGCTTCCGCCCGGCGGCATTTGCGGCCGCCGGGCGGAGCAAGTCCCTAGCCGAGATCGCTGCGCTCGATGAACACCTTCACCAGGGCCTCGAGGCCGGCCTGGTCGTCGGCGCCGAAGCGGCCGCGGGTCGGGCTGTCCAGGTCGAGCACGCCCCACAGGCGGTCGTTGACCACGATCGGGATCACCAGCTCGGCCCGGGAGGCGGCGTCACAGGCGATGTGGTCGGGGATAGCGTGGACGTCCTCGACGCGCTGTGTCTCGCGGGAGCGCGCCGCGGCGCCGCACACGCCCTTGCTGAACGGAATCGGATGGCAGGCGGGCTGGCCCTGGAAGGGGCCGAGCGACAGCACCTCGGGCTGGCGCTGCAGGTAGAAGCCGGCCCAGTTCAACTCGGGCACCTGCTGCATGATGAAGGCGCAGGTCTGGGCGCTGTTGGTCAGCCAGTCACGGGTGTCCAGCAGGGCGTCGAGCTGGCGGGCGAGCAGGGCGTAATCGGTCATGGTCTCTCCTTCAACGACAGGGGCCGGCTCAGCGGCCGGCCCCATCGGTAGCGTGATCTGCGATCGCGCTGGTCTGGCTCTTCGGTTTACTCGGCCTGTTCCGCTTCGTCGATCCAGCCGGGCACGGCGGCGCCGTCGAACAGCTCCTCGGCCTTGGCGGCCACTTCGTCGCTCTGGTAAGCGTCGACCAGCTGCTGGATCGCCTCGCGGTCCTCGTCACCGGCGCGCACGGCGATCAGGTTGACGTAGGGGGAGTCCGGGCCTTCCTTGATCAGGGCATCGTCCAGGCTCAGGCCGGCCGGCTGGGCGAAGGTGTTATTGATGAAGGCCATGTCCACATCGGGCAGCACGCGGGGCAGCTGGGCGGCCTCGATCTCGCGGAAGTCGAAGTCGTGCGGGTTCTCGACCACGTTCAGCGGGGTGGCCTCGAGGTTCGCCGGATCGTCCAGGGTGATCAGGCCCAGCTCGTGCATCAGGATCAGCGAGCGGCCCTCGTTGGTCGGGTCGTTGGGCAGGGCGATGGTGGCGCCGTCCGGCAGCGCGTCGATGCTGTCGAACTTCTCGGAGTAGGCGCCGATCGGATAGACGAAGGTGCGGCCGGCGATGGCGAAGTCGTAGCCGCGGTCGTCGATCATCGACTGCATGTACGGCTCGTGCTGGTAGGCGTTGGCATCCAGGCTGCCGTCGGCCAGCGCGGCGTTGGGCGTGACGTAGTCGGTGAACTCGACGATCTCGACGTCCAGGCCGTACTCGCGCTCGGCGACGTCGGCGGCGACCTGCATGACGTCGGTCTCGGGGCCGGCCACGGTGCCGACCTTGATGCCGTGCTCGTCGGCGTTGGCCTGGCCGATCGCGAGGGCCAGGGCGGAAGCGGCGAGGCCGCCGATCAGGATGCTGCGCATATATTAAACCTCCTATCGTATTGCTTTGATACTAAAGGAATAAGCAGGGTAATTTAAATATCTTTTCGTTATTTGACAGATGCCATCTCGAAGGGTGGCGCTGATTGACGTCGCGAGCGAAGACAGGCTGGTTGCCGCCGGAGCGCAGCTCCCGGAGTGTAGCCTGCTACATGAGGAGAGCGAGCACCGCCGGCGGCCAGGATGTCGAGCGCAGCAGTCAATCAGTGTCGGCCCTCACTTGTGATCGCTCTTGCGCACTAGATAGTCCCCCAGGCTCTGGAAGCCCTGCACCATGACCACCAGGATCACCACGGTGATGAGCATGATGGTGGGGTTGAAGCGATTGTAGCCGTAGCGGATGCCTAGATCGCCCAGGCCGCCGCCGCCTACCGCGCCGGCCATGGCGGAGTAGCTGATCAGGGTCACGACGGTCACGGTCAGGGCGGTGAAGATACCGCCGCGGGCTTCGGGAAGCAGCACTCGGGTGATGATCTGCCAGGGCGTGGCGCCCATGGACTGGGCGGCTTCCACCAGGCCCGGCGGGATCTCGTTCAGCGCGCCTTCGACCAGGCGTGCCACGAACGGGATGGCGGCGATGGTCAGCGGCACCACCGCGGCGTTGGTGCCGATGGAGGAGCCGACCAGGGTGCGGGTGAAGGGGATGATGGCCACCATCAGTATGATGAAGGGCACCGAGCGGCCGACGTTGGTGATGATGCCCAGCACGCCGTTGAGCGCCGGCTGGGCCAGTACCTGGCGGGGTCGGGTGACGTTGAGCAGCACGCCTAGCGGGATGCCCACCGCGGCGGAGATCAGTCCGGAGATCGCCACCATGTAGAGGGTGTCTAGGGTGGCTTCGAGGATCAGTTCAATCATCGCGCTGGACATGGCCGAGCACCTCCACCTTCAGGTCATGGGTTTCCAGGTAGGCGATGGCGCGACGCGTCTCGTCCGCGTCGCCCATCAGTTCGGCGATCATCAGGCCCAGGGTGCGATCCTGGATCGACTCCACCTTGGCCTGAAGAATGCTGACGTCGACGCCGCACTCACGGGCCAGCCGCGAGATCAGCGGCGTGGAGACGGCGTCGCCGGAGAAGGCCAGGCGTACCACCGGATGCGTCTTCGCACCGGGCGACTCCTCAAGGCGTTCGACCAGCGTGCGTGGCGGCTCGAGCTCGAGGAAGTCGTTGAGGAAGTCGCGCCCAAGCCGGGTGCCGGGGGCGGTGAAGAAGTCGCCGACGTCGGCTTCCTCGACCAGCTCGCCGCCGGAGATCAGGCTGACGCGATGGCAGATGGTCTTGACCACCTCCATCTCGTGAGTGATCAGCAGGATGGTCAGCCCGAGCTTCTGGTTGATGTCCTGCAGCAGCTCCAGGATCGCGCCGGTGGTATGCGGGTCGAGCGCCGAGGTGGCCTCGTCGCACAGCAGCACCCGCGGACGGCTGGCCAGCGCCCGGGCGATGGCCACGCGCTGCTTCTGGCCGCCGGAGAGCTGGGCCGGGTAGTGGCTGGCCTTGTCGGCCAGGCCGACGAGCTCCAGCAGTGGCGTGACGCGCTCGCGGATTTCCGCTTTCTTCACGCCCATCAGCTCCAGCGGCAGCGCGACGTTGTCGAAGACGGTGCGCGAGGTCAGCAGGTTGAAATGCTGGAAGATCATGCCGATGCGATGGCGCGCCTGGTTGAGCGCGTCGCGGGACAGGCCGGTGAGTTCCTGGCCGTCCACCGTGACGGTGCCCGTGGTGGGGCGCTCGAGCAGGTTCACGCAGCGGATCAGGGTCGACTTGCCGGCGCCGGACAGGCCGATCACGCCGTGGATCTGCCCCTGGGGCACGTGCAGGTCAACGGGCTTGAGCGCTTCGACGCCGTCGCGCTTGCCCTTGGTGAAGTAGGTCTTGGATACGTTCTGGAGTCGAATCATCTGGGCCACCGGGGTGGCGCCGGGGGAGGGGCGGGCCGTCAGCCGGCGAGCGGCCAAAAAAAAGGCCACCCTGACGGGTGGCCATCAACGCTGGACACACCCTTTTAGCTGCACTTCCTGCCGCACGGCTCGAAAACCATGCGTCAGCGGCGCCCGCAATCCGGGTCCAAATCGGCGCCGTCAAAATGTGCGCGTATCCTAGGGTTCGAACGGGCGTATGTCAAACCATTTGGTCCAAGTTGGTGTTCGCTAGCCGGGCTGATGGTGAGAATACCCAGAAAAACGCCTGAGACAGGAAAAACGTCTGGCGTAAGGGGCAGGAAGGGGCATCCGGTCGCTCCCGCGCCTCACCGGTGCCGCCATGGACGCCAGGTGTTGCCTTTCCCTACACTGATCGCCTTTGCGCCCGTCCGGGCGGCATGACACGAGAGGAAGATCAGCACATGTTCACAGGCATCGTGCAGGGCATCGCCGAGGTAGTGGCCATCGAGGAGGCGGAAGCCTTCCGCACTCATGTAGTGCGCCTGCCGGGGGCGCTGGGCGAGGGGCTCGAGATCGGCGCCTCGGTGGCCCACAACGGGGTCTGCCTGACCGTCACCGAGATCGAGGGCGAGCGCGTCAGCTTCGACCTGATGCGCGAGACGCTGCGCGTCACCAACCTCGGCGAGCTGGCCGTCGGCGACCGGGTCAACGTCGAGCGCGCGGCGCGCTTCGGTGACGAGATCGGCGGCCACGCCATGTCAGGCCACGTGATCGCCACCGCCGAGCTGGTGTCCCTCGACGAGGCGCCCAACAACCGCCGGCTGTGGTTCGAGCTGCCGGAGTCTCTGGGCCGCTTCGTGTTCGACAAGGGCTACATCGGCGTCGACGGCGCCAGCCTGACCATCGGCGAGGCGCGGCCGGCCACTGCCGAGCACGCCCCGCGCTTTTGCGTCGATCTGATCCCCGAGACCCTGGCGCGCACCGTGCTTGCCGACCGGGTGCCGGGCGACCGCGTCAACATCGAGATCGATCCCCAGACCCAGGCCATCGTCGAGACGGTGGAGCGGGTGATGGCCTCTCGCGACGCCTGAGGCGTTCAGCGTGCGTTGGCCAGTCCGCTGGCCAGCGTTCCAAGCATCCCTTATATATCAGGAAGCCGTGCCGCATCGCCGGTAGCGGATGGCGCCTCGATTCCCGGGACGCCATCCGCTACCATGTGCGGCTTTTCTCGCACCCAGCAGGACGCCAAGCGCCGCACAGGACGAATTCTCCATGCAGAAAAGCCTGATCGAACGTCACTTCAAGCTCGCCGAACACGGCACGAACGCGAAGACCGAGATCATCGCCGGGATCACCACCTTCCTGACGATGGCCTACATCATCTTCGTCAATCCGAGCATCCTCTCCGAATCCGGCATGGACTACGGTGCGGTGTTCGTGGCCACCTGTCTGGCCTCCGCGGTGGGCTGTCTCATCATGGGGCTGTGGGCCAACTATCCCATCGCCCTGGCGCCCGGCATGGGTCTCAACGCCTTCTTCACCTATGGCGTGGTGATGGGGATGGGCTACAGCTGGGAAGCGGCGCTGGGCGCGGTCTTCCTGTCCGGTTTCACCTTCTTCCTGCTTAGCGTGTTCCGCATCCGCGAGTGGATCATCAACTCGATTCCCATGTCGCTGCGCCTGGGGATCGCCGCCGGTATCGGCCTGTTCCTGGCCATGATCGCGCTGCAGAATTCCGGCATCGTGGTGGCCAACGAGGCAACCTACGTGGCTCTCGGCGATCTGTCCGAGCCCGCGGCGCTCTACGCGCTGCTCGGCTTCTTCGTGATCACGGCGCTGGCACACCTGCGCGTCACCGGCGCGGTGATGATCGGCATCCTCGGCATCACCGCGCTGTCGATGCTGCTCGGCCATAACGAGTTCGGCGGCATCGTCTCCATGCCGCCCTCCATCGCGCCGACCCTGATGCAGCTCGACCTGGCCGGTGCCCTGGATGTGGCCATGCTCAGCGTGGTGTTCGCCTTCCTGTTCGTCGACCTGTTCGACACCTCCGGCACCCTGATCGGCGTCGCCCATCGGGGCGGCCTGCTCGACAAGGACGGCAAGCTGCCGCGTATCGGCCGCGCCATGATGGCCGACAGCGGCGCCTCCATGGCCGGTGCCGCGCTCGGTACCTCGACCACCACCAGCTACATCGAGTCCACCGCCGGCATCATCTCCGGCGGACGCACCGGCCTGACCGCCGTGGTGGTCGGCGTGCTGTTCTTGATCAGCCTGTTCTTCTCGCCGCTGGCGGGCTCCATCCCGGCCTTCGCCACCGCCGGCGCGCTGCTCTACGTGGCGGTGCTGATGGCGGGCAGCCTGGCCCACGCCGACTGGAACGACGCCACCGAGGCGGCGCCGGTGCTGATTGCGGCACTCGCCATGCCGCTGACCTTTTCCATTGCCGAGGGCATCGCCCTGGGCTTCGTCAGCTACGCCGCCATCAAGGCCCTGTCCGGTCGCTTCCGCGACCTGAATCCGGCCGTGGTGGTGCTGGCGCTGGTCTTCAGCGCCAAGCTGCTGTTCCTCGACTGACACCGACCGACGAGAATCGTGATGAGCATCTACGGCGACTACATCAAGTCCGTCATCCGCACCGTACCCGACTGGCCGCAGCCGGGCGTCAACTTCCGTGACATCACGCCGCTGCTGCAGAACAGCTCGGCCTTCCGCAAGCTGATCGACAGCTTCGTGCACCGCTACCAGGACCTGGAGCTCGACGCCATCGCCGCCATCGACGCGCGCGGCTTCATCGTCGGCGCGCCGCTGGCCTACGAGCTGGGCTGCAGCTTCGTGCCGGTGCGCAAGAAGGGCAAGCTGCCGTTCAAGACCATCAGCGAGACCTATACGCTGGAATACGGCGAAGCCGAGGTCGAGCTGCACAGCGACGCCTTCCGCGAGGGCGACCGCATCCTGGTGGTCGACGACCTGATCGCCACCGGTGGCACCATGCTGGCCGCGGCCAAGCTGATCACCCGCAGCGGCGGCCATGTGGTGGAGACGTCCACCATCGTCGACCTCCCGGACCTGGGTGGCGCCGATCGTATTCGCGAGGCCGGTTTCAACGTCTTCGCGGTCTGTTCCTTCACCGAGGACGAGTGACGCCATCATGAGTCATCGCTATCACCAGCACTTCACCGTGTCCTGGGACCAGCTGCACCGGGACGTGCGCGAGCTTTGCCATCGACTGGTCGAGCGCGACTTCCAGGGCATCGTCGCCATCACCCGCGGCGGCCTGATTCCGGCGGCGCTGATCGCCCGCGAGCTCAATGTGCGACTGATCGACACCGTCTGTATCAAGAGCTACGAGGGGCAGGACCAGGGGGCGCTCGAGGTGATGAAGGGCGTCGACCACGACGGCGACGGCTGGCTGCTGGTGGACGATCTCGTCGATACCGGCAAGACGGCGCGCAAGGTACGCGAGATGCTGCCTCGCGCACACTTCGTCACCGTCTATGCCAAGCCGGAGGGGCGCCCGCTGGTTGACCAGTACCTCACCGAGGTGGCCCAGGACTGCTGGATCCAGTTCCCCTGGGACATGGGGGTGACCTATGTCGAACCCCTGGCCGACCGGATCAAGCGCTGACGCATGAATAGCCCGTTACCCGACAGCTGGCAGCGCTGGCTCGGCGACGAGTTCGCCGCGCCCTACATGCAGGCGCTGCGTGACTTCCTGGCGGCCGAGAAGGCCGCCCGCAAGGTCATCTACCCGCATTCCTCCGACTGGTTTCGCGCCTTCGAGCTGACGCCACTGGATCGGGTCAAGGTGGTGATCCTCGGCCAGGACCCTTACCACGGGCCGGGCCAGGCCCACGGCCTGTGCTTCTCGGTGCGTCCCGGGGTACGCATTCCGCCGTCGCTGGTCAACGTCTACAAGGAGCTGGCCACCGACGTCGACTTCGTGCCCGTCGACCACGGCAACCTGGAGCACTGGGCGCGCCAGGGCGTGCTGCTGCTGAACACCTCGCTGACGGTGGAGCAGGGCAACGCCGGCTCCCATCGCGGCAAGGGCTGGGAGACGTTCACCGATCGCGCCATCGCCACGGTCAGCGAGCACGCCGAGCCCACGGTCTTCCTGCTGTGGGGTAGCCACGCGCGCCAGAAGAAGGCGTTGATCGACACCTCGCGCCATCTGGTGCTGGAGTCGCCGCACCCGTCGCCGCTGTCGGCGCACCGCGGCTTCTTCGGTAACCACCACTTCTCGCGAGCCAATGCCTTCCTCGCCGAGCACGGCCGTGAGCCGGTCGACTGGCAGCTGCCGGCCACGCCGGAGTGACGGACCGCCGTTCCCGGGAGTGGCGACTCGCCCGGGAACGGCCGTTTCCGTCGCTGATTTCGCGTCGTTCAACGCCTGTTCCACGACGATCGAGTCGTGTCGTTCCGCTGTCAACGGTCGCCTTAACCTTGGGCCGGCTTGCGGGTAGAATGGCGCGCGATTTTGCGCACGCCCCGTGTGCGACTAAGCTTGCCGACGAATCCCCACGCCCGAAGAGGTCCGCCCCATGAGTGTCCATGCCATCCAGCATCCCCTGGTCCAGCACAAGCTGGGACTGATGCGCGAGGCCGGTATCAGCACCAAGAGTTTCCGAGAACTGGCCGGCGAGGTGGCCAAGCTGCTGACCTACGAGGCGACCCAGGATCTGGAGCTGGAAACCACCGAGCTCGACGGCTGGAGCGGCAACAAGATTCCCGTCCAGCAGCTCAAGGGCAAGAAGACCACTATCGTGCCGATCCTGCGTGCCGGTCTCGGCATGCTCGACGGCGTCACCGATCTGATTCCCAGCGCGCGGATCAGCGTGGTCGGCCTCTACCGCGACGAGGAGACCCTCGAGCCGGTGCCGTACTTCTCCAAGTTCGCTGGCGAGATGGACGAGCGCATGGCCATCGTCATCGATCCGATGCTGGCCACCGGCGGCACCATGGTCGCGACGCTGGACATGCTGCGCGAGCGCGGCTGCCAGCACATGAAGGTGATCGTGCTGGTGGCCTCGCCCGAGGGCATCGAGCGCGTGCAGGCATCCTACCCGGACATCGAGATCTACACCGCCGCGGTGGATGAGCGCCTGGACGAGCACGGCTACATCGTCCCCGGGCTGGGGGATGCCGGGGACAAGATCTTCGGCACCCGCTGATTGTTGACCGGCACCTGGCTGCGCTCGAACCATTGACAAGAAGCGCCTCGCACGCGAGTCCGATCAAGATGCTCATTTACTTCAGTAAACTCCGCTCTTTCCTCGCTTCTTGCCTTGTGACCCACAGGGACTGTGGGAAATGCGTAGCCCTCGTCGGGAACGAGGCTAGCCGGTCGTCGCTCGCCGTGGTGCCCGCTCAACAATAGATTCTTTGCTATGACGCCCCTTCTTCTGGGGCGTTTTTCTGCCTGGCTCTTACGGAGATTTCGGATGACGGAAAGTACCGCTTCCTCGACCGCCCCGACGGTCGAATCCCCGCTGCGTACGCTGATCGTCGGCGCCCAGATGCTGTTCGTGGCCTTCGGCTCGCTGGTGCTGGTGCCGCTGCTGACCGGTCTCGATCCCAACGTGGCGCTGTTCACCGCCGGCATCGGCACCCTGGTGTTCCACGCCGTGACCCGCAACAGCGTGCCGGTGTTTCTGGCCTCGTCCTTCGCCTTCATCGCGCCGATCCAGAGCTCGGTGGCGAGCTTCGGCGTGTCCGCGACCCTCGGCGGGCTGCTGGCCGCCGGCGTGGTCTACGTGGTGATCTCTCAGATCGTGCGCCTCAAGGGCACCGTCTGGCTGCATCACCTGTTGCCGCCGGTGGTGGTGGGCCCGGTGATCATGGTGATCGGCCTGGCCCTGGCGCCGGTCGCGGTGGACATGGCCACCGGCGGCACCAGCGATGCCATCGGCTACGGCCGAGCGATGGTGCTGTCCATGGCCAGCCTGCTGGTGACCCTGGTGCTGGCGGTGTTCGGCCGCGGCCTGATCCGTCTGATCCCGATCCTCGGCGGCATCGTCACCGGCTACGTGCTGGCCGCGCTGATGGGCGTGGTCGACTACACGCCGGTGCGTGAGGCGGCCTGGCTGGCGATGCCCGAGTTCGTGGCGCCGAGCTTCCACTGGGCGGCGGTGCTGTTCATGATTCCGGTGGCCATCGCCCCGGCGGTGGAGCACATCGGTGACATGATCGCCATCGGCTCGGTGACGCGTCGCAACTACCTGGACAAGCCCGGCCTGCACCGCACCCTGCTGGGCGACGGTCTGGCGACCTGCACGGCTTCGCTGTTCGGCGGCCCGCCCAACACCACCTACTCCGAGGTCACCGGTGCCGTGACCCTGACTCGCGCCTTCAATCCGCGGATCATGGTGGTCACCGCGGTGATCGCCGTGCTGCTGTCCTTTTTCGGCAAACTCGGTGCCGTGCTGCAGACCATTCCCGGCCCGGTGATGGGCGGCATCATGACCCTGCTGTTCGGCTCCATCGCGGTGGTCGGCATGAACACCCTGGTGCGCGCCGGCAAGCCGCTGACCGCACCGCGCAACCTGGTGGTGGTGTCGCTGATCCTGGTCTTCGGCATCGGCGGCATGCAGCTCGGCGGTGGCCAGTTCACGCTGCAGGGCGTCGGCCTCGCCGCGCTGGTGGGTATCCTGCTCAACGCCATCCTGCCGCGCGCCGAAGAGGAATAAGGCCTCGCCGCCGGCGCTGTCGCGGCCGTGACAGCGCCGGCGGCCTTTCTTGTTCCTTCCTGTGTGTTCTCCTCCCTTGGTCTGGCTTGGCAAGGAGGCTTCTCGGGTCTATATTTTTATAAAATGTAGAAATTATCCGGAGCGCCTTCATGAGCCAGATCACTCCCATGACCTGGGATGACCCCTTCCGCCTCATCGATCAGCTGGACGGCGACGAACGCCTGGCCCAGCAGACCGCCCACGACTACTGCCAGGAGCAGCTGCTGCCCCGGGTGCGCGAGGCCAACCGCCTGGAGCGCTTCGATCGCGAGATCATGACCGAGATGGGCGAGCTCGGCCTGCTCGGGGCGACCATCGACGGCTTCGGCTGCGCCGGGATGAACTATGTCAGCTACGGGCTGATCGCCCGCGAGGTCGAGCGGGTCGACTCCGGCTATCGCAGCGCCATGAGCGTGCAGTCGAGCCTGGTCATGTACCCGATTCACGCCTTCGGCAGCGAGGCCCAGAAGGATCGCTACCTGCCGAAGCTCGCCAGCGGCGAGTGGGTCGGCGCCTTCGGTCTCACCGAGCCGGATCACGGCTCCGATCCCGGCGCCATGTCGACCCGTGCCCGGCGCACCGGCGGTGGCTGGCGGCTCAGCGGCACCAAGACCTGGATCACCAACGCGCCGATCGCCGACGTCTTCGTGGTCTGGGCCCGGGACGAGGAGGGCACGATCCGCGGTTTCGTGCTGGAGCAGGGCATGACGGGACTGTCGGCCCCCAGGATCGACGGCAAGTTCAGCCTGCGTGCCTCGACCACCGGTCAGATCGTGATGCAGGACGTGGAGGTCTCGGACGACGCCCGTCTGCCCGGCGTCACCGGCCTCAAGGGGCCCTTCTCGTGCCTCAACCGTGCCCGCTTCGGCATCGCCTGGGGCAGCATGGGCGCCGCCGAGGCCTGCTGGCACGCCGCCCGTCAGTACACCCTCGACCGGCAGCAGTTCGGTCGCCCCCTGGCCGCCAATCAGCTGATCCAGAAGAAGCTCGCCGACATGCAGACCGAGATCGCGCTGGGGCTGCAAGCCGCGCTGCGGGTGGGGCGGATGATCGACGACGGCCAGCTGGTGCCCGAGACCATCTCGCTGATCAAGCGTAACAACTGCGGCAAGGCCCTGGACATCGCCCGTCAGGCGCGGGACATGCACGGCGGCAACGGCATCAGCGACGAGTATCCGGTGATCCGCCACGTCATGAATCTCGAGGCGGTCAACACCTACGAGGGCACCCACGATATTCATGCGCTGATACTCGGCCGGGCGCAGACCGGCATTCAGGCCTTCACCGGATAACGCTTATATCGACGAGCGAGGAGCGCCGGGGGCAAGCCTGAGAGGAGGTCCTACGCCAAGGAAGGCGTCGGTAGCGTACAGGGAGGTATTCACAGCGCCTCCTCGATGGCTTGACGCCGGAGCAGCTCCGAGAGGAGGGGGAACTCAATGAGCGGACCGCTGGAAGGCGTGGTGGTGCTGGACCTGTCCCGGGTGCTGGCCGGGCCCTGGGCGGGGCAGCTGCTGGCCGACCTGGGCGCTCGGGTGATCAAGGTCGAGCATCCCGAGCGCGGTGACGACACCCGCGGCTGGGGGCCGCCCTGGCTGGAGGGCGAGGTTAGCGGAGAGGACGGCAGCGAGGAGGGCGCCGAGCGTCTGGCGGCCTATTACCTTTGCGCCAATCGCGGCAAGCAGTCGCTGGCCGTGGATATCGCCACCGAGGCGGGCCAGGCGCTGGTGCGTCGGCTCGCCGCCGGCGCCGACGTGGTGCTGGAGAACTTCAAGGTCGGCGGTCTGGCCCGCTACGGGCTCGATCATCAGAGTCTCAAGGCAGTGAACCCCGGCCTGATCGGCTGCTCGATCACCGGCTTCGGCCAGGATGGCCCCTACGCCCATCGGGCCGGCTATGACTTCATGATCCAGGCCCTGGGCGGGCTGATGAGCCTGACCGGCGAGCCCGACGGCATGCCGATGAAGACCGGGGTGGCGATCACCGACGTGATGACCGGCCTCTATGCCGCTATCGGCGTGCTGGCGGCGCTGTACGAGCGGCAGCAGGGCAAGGGGTCATCACCCTCAGGGGGGCGTCATATCGACGTGGCGCTGCTCGACGTCCAGCTGGCGACCCTGGCCAATCAGGCGCTCAACGCCCGGGTGACGGGCGAGAACCCCGCGCGCCACGGCAACGCCCATCCCAATATCGTGCCCTACCAGGCCTTCGCCTGCGCCGACGGCTACCTGGTGCTGACGGTGGGCAACGATGCCCAGTTCGCGCGCCTGGCCGAGCTGCTGGGTCATCCCGAGTGGTCCGGCGATCCCGCCTTCGCCACCAACGCCGCTCGGGTTGCCCACCGCGAGTCGCTGGTGCCGCGGATCGCCGAGGCGCTCCTGACACGAGGGCGCGACGCCTGGCTGGCCGACCTCGAGGCCCTCGGCGTTCCTGCCGGGCCGATCAATACCCTGACCGAGGCCTTCGACGATCCTCAGGTGCGTCATCGCGGCCTGTGCCGCAGCCTGGCGCATGCCGATGGCCGGACGGTGCCGCAGATGGCCAACCCGCTGCGCTTCGACGGCGAGAGCGCCACCTCCGATTGCCCGCCGCCGGGCCTTGGCCAGGACAGCGATGCCGTGCTCGCCGAGCTGGGCCTCGACGCCGAGGCGATCGCGCGGCTGCGGCGGCTGAATATCGTGCGTTGAGGCGCTTCGTGACCTGGGCCCGGTGTTCCCTGAGGCCTGGTCAGCGCGGCGAGAAGCGTCGGCTGATGCCAGTCTCGGCGATCATCCGTGTCGAGATCTCCTCCACCGAGAAGCGCGTGGTATCGATGTAGGGGATGTGCATGCGACGATACAGCGCCTCGGCCTCGGCCACTTCCTGCACGCACTGATCCATGGAGCTGTAGCGGCTGTTGGGACGTCGTTCGTGGCGGATCGCCGCCAGCCGGCGCGGATCGATGGTCAGGCCGAACAGCTTGTGGCGATGCTTGGCCAGCACCGGCGGCAGCTTGAGGCTGCCGTTCTCGTCCTGGTCGTCTTCGGTCAGCGGGTAGTTGGCGGCGCGGATGCCGAACTGCAGCGCCAGGTACAGCGAGCTCGGCGTCTTGCCGCAGCGTGACACCCCGACCAGGATGATGTCCGCCTTGTCGTACTGGTGAGTGCGGGCACCGTCGTCGTTGTCCAGGGCGAAGTGCACCGACTGGATGCGGTCCATGTAGACATCGTCGCTGCCGATGGCGTGGGTACGGCCCACGCTGTAGGAGGAGTGGGTGGCCAGCTCCTGCTCCAGCGGCTCGAGGAAGGTCGAGAAGATGTCGACCTGGAAGCCCTCGGCGTCGCGGATCACGGCGCGCACGTCCTGGTCGACGATGGTGTCGATGATGATCGGCGTGTTGCCGTCCTTGACTGCGGTGGCCTGGATCACCTCGACCAGGCGCTTGGCCTTTTCGACGCTGTCGATGTAGGGCTTGGTCAGCATGCGGATCTCGACGTTCTCGAACTGGGCCAGCAGGCTGCGACCCAGGCTCTCGGCGGTGATGCCGGTGCCGTCGGAAATGAAGAAGGCGGTGCGTGTCATGGGGCTCGCTCGGGCGGGGGAGAATGGCCTCATTGTCGAGTCTCGCGCGGGGCCAGACAAGCGCGACTACAGGAAACGCCAGGATCGGCGAATTGTTGTAAAAAACCTTCAGTGACTTAGCTGTTAGACCAATGGCGAATATGGAAGGCCGTTGATAGAGTCGTTCGCATCCACCCATGACGCTGCGTCATGCACTTTCCGGTGTCGGTTTCCAATCCTAAGGGGGTTTCGTGGACGATTACATTCAGTGGTTCGATCAGCTGGGCATGAACGACGTCGAGCGCGTCGGCGGCAAGAATGCCTCGCTCGGCGAGATGATCTCCAACCTGGCCGAGGCCGGCGTCACCGTGCCCGGCGGTTTCGCTACCACCGCCCACGCCTACCGCGAGTTCCTGTCCCACGAAGGCCTCAACGAGCGCATCAACCAGGCGCTGTCCACGCTGGACGTCGATGACGTCGCCGAGCTGGCCCGCGTCGGTGCCCAGATCCGCCAGTGGGTGATCGACACGCCGCTGCCCCCGACCTTCGAGGCCGCCCTGCGCGAGAGCTACGACAAGCTCGCCGCCATGCACCCCAACCTCAAGGTCGCGGTGCGCAGCTCCGCCACCGCCGAGGACCTGCCGGACGCGTCCTTCGCCGGCCAGCAGGAGACCTTCCTCAACATCGAAGGCTTCGACAACATCAAGCGTGCCGTGCACGAGGTGTTCGCCTCGCTGTTCAACGACCGCGCCATCTCCTACCGCGTGCACCGCGGCTACGCCCACGAGAACGTGGCGCTGTCCGCCGGCATCCAGAAGATGGTGCGCTCCGAGACCGGCGCCTCCGGCGTGATGTTCACCCTGGACACCGAGTCCGGCTACCGCGATGCGGTCTTCGTCACCGCCTCCTGGGGCCTGGGCGAGACCGTGGTGCAGGGTGCGGTGAACCCCGACGAGTTCTATGTCCACAAGCCGACCCTGGCCGCCGGCCGCCCGGCCGTGCTGCGTCGCAATCTGGGCTCCAAGCTGATCAAGATGGTCTACACCGAGGATGCCAGCGCCGGCAAGTCGGTCGAGACCGTGGACGTCCCGCTGGCCGACCGCGCGCGCTTCTGCGTCGACGACGAGCAGGTCATGGCACTGGCTCGCCAGGCGGTGATCATCGAGCAGCACTACGGCCGCCCGATGGACATCGAGTGGGCCATGGACGGCGACGACGGCAAGCTCTACATCGTCCAGGCGCGCCCCGAAACCGTGGTCTCCCAGCAGGAAGGCGGCAAGCTCGAGCGTTTCCAGCTCAAGGAAAAAGGCCGCACTCTGGTGACCGGCCGGGCCATCGGTCAGCGCATCGGCAGCGGCGCGGTCAAGGTCGTCGAGACCCCCGAGGACATGGACAAGATCCATGCCGGCGACGTGCTGGTCACCGACATGACCGACCCCGACTGGGAGCCGGTGATGAAGCGCGCCTCGGCCATCGTCACCAACCGCGGCGGCCGTACCTGCCACGCGGCGATCATCGCCCGCGAGCTGGGCATCCCGGCCGTGGTCGGCTGCGGCGACGCCACCGAGGTGCTCGAGGACGGCCGCGAGGTCACCGTGTCCTGCGCCGAGGGCGACACCGGTCACGTCTACGACGGCCAGCTGGCCTTCGAGCGCAACGTCACCAGCGTCGACGCCATGCCGGAAATCCCGTTCAAGATCATGATGAACGTCGGCAACCCGGACCGCGCCTTCAGCTTCGCCGGCCTGCCCAACGCCGGTGTCGGCCTGGCGCGCCTGGAGTTCATCATCAACCGCATGATCGGCGTGCACCCCAAGGCGCTGCTCGACTACGAGACCCTGTCGCCGGATCTGCAGCAGACCATCGACGTGCGTACCGCCGGCTACGACGACCCGGTCAGCTTCTACGTCGACAAGCTGGTCGAAGGCGTCTCCACCCTGGCGGCCTCCTTCTACCCGCAGCGGGTCATCGTGCGCCTCTCGGACTTCAAGTCCAACGAGTACGAGAACCTGATCGGCGGCAAGCTCTACGAGCCGGGTGAAGAGAACCCGATGCTCGGCTTCCGCGGCGCCTCGCGCTACCTCTCCGAGGACTTCCAGGCCTGCTTCGAGCTGGAGTGCCGGGCGATCAAGCGCGTGCGCGACGAGATGGGCCTCGACAACGTCGAGATCATGGTGCCCTTCGTGCGTACCACCGAGGAAGCGAGCGGCGTCATCGACCTGCTGGCCGCCAACGGCCTGAAGCGCGGCGACAACGGCCTCAAGGTCATCATGATGTGCGAGCTGCCGGCCAACGCCCTGCTGGCCGACGAGTTCCTCGAGTACTTCGACGGCTTCTCCATCGGCTCCAACGACCTGACCCAGCTGACCCTGGGCCTCGACCGCGACTCCGGCATCGTCGCCGGCCTCTTCGAGGAGCGTAATCCGGCGGTCAAGAAGCTGCTGTCCATGGCCATCCAGGCCTGCAAGACCCAGGGCAAGTACGTGGGCATCTGCGGCCAGGGCCCGTCCGACCACCCCGACCTCGCCAAGTGGCTGATGGAGCAGGGCATCGACTCCGTGTCCCTGAACCCGGACGCGGTACTGGAAACCTGGTTCATGCTGGCCGGCGAAACCCTGGGCTGATCGCCCGAGATCGCTGAGTCGGACATCACGACACCCGGGCCAAGGCCCGGGTGTCGTCGTTTCTGCACGCCCTTTGCACGCTCGATGGCGCGCGAGTGGCTAGACTGCAGGCATCACTCAGGCAAAGGAAGAATGCCCGTCATGCCCTCACAGAGACGTCGATTCCATCGCCTGGCGCCGACCGGCGCCCTGATCCTCGGCCTCGTGGCGCTGCCGGCGCTGGCCAATCCCGGCAACGGCGGCGGACCGCCGGAGCATGCCAAGGGCGGACAGGGAGGACAGGGAGGACAGGGCAGTCAGGGGCCATCGGAACGGCTGCACCGGGACGCGACCGACCGGGATCGCGAGCGACATGAGGAGCGCCGCTTCGATGATCGGGACTGGGATCGTGACCGCGACCGTTATGGCCGTGACGGCCCCAGCCTCGAGGAAGCGCTGATCCGCGATATCTTTTACGGGCATCGCGATCGCTATGCCCGTGAGGATCGCGCCTCGATTCCCCCGGGGGTGCGGCAGAACCTGGCCCGCGGCAAGCCCATGCCTCCCGGCATCGGCAAGCGGTTCGACGACGACATCCGTCGCGACCTGCCGCACTACGACGGCTACGAATGGCGCCGCGTCGGTGTCGATGCGGTGCTGGTCGATATCACCAACGACATCATCTACGACGTGATCCGCGACGTGCTCGACTGATCCGCATAGAGCCGCCTTCCCGGGCATCCACCATACTGTCTCCGACGACAAGGGAGACGGACCATGGTGGAACCCCTCGAGGTGGAGGCGGTGTTCCGGCGCTGCCCGAGCGAGCACTTCGACTTCGCTCTGACCAGCGAGCTGGCGCCGCTGGACATGATCGAAGGCCAGCCCCGGGCGCGGGACGCCCTGACGCTGGGCACGGCGGTTCGCCATGACGGCTTCAACCTCTACGTGCTGGGGCCTCCCGACCACGGCCTGCAAGGCCTGGTGACCCGCTTTCTGGAGCGGCAGGCGGCATCGGCGCCGCCGCCGCCCGATCTCTGCTATCGCTACAATTTCGACGATCCCAGCGTGCCGCTGCTGTTGCGCCTGCCGCCGGGGCTCGGGCGCCAGCTGCGCGGCGATATCGAGCGGCTGATCGAGGAGCTCTCCGCCGCCATTCCCGCGGTGTTCGAGAGCGACGAATACCAGAATCGACTCCACGAGCTCGAGCAGGCCATGGGCGAGCGGCAGCGCGATGCGGTGGAGGCGGTGCGCCGCGAGGCCCGCGAGCACGACATCCTGCTGCTGTCCACGCCCAGCGGCTTCACCTTCGCGCCGGCCGATGCCGAGGGCGAGATGCTCTCGCCCGACGCCTACCAGCAGCTCGATCAGGCCGAGCGCGAGCGCATCGAGCGCACCGTCGAGATCTTGCAGACCAAGCTCGCCCAGGCCATCCGCCAGCTGCCCCGGCTGGCCAAGACCCTGCGCGAGCAGGTCGGCGCGCTCAACGAGGAGATGCTCCGGGACGCCATCGATGCGCCGCTGGAGGAGCTCGAGGCCCGCTACGACGCGCAGGAGGCCGTACTGGCGCATTTCACCGCGATACGCGAGGCGCTGCTGTTCCACGTCGAGAGCTTCCGCGAGGACGATCCCGAGATCCCGCCGGAGGCGGTGTTCAGCCGCTTCCGGCTCAACCTGCTGGTCGACAGCGCCGACGCCAGCGGGGCGCCGGTGATCCATCTGGATCTGCCCAGCCACCAGCATCTGGTGGGCCGGATCGAGCATCAGGTGCAGAACGGCACCCTGCTGACCGACTTCATGCTGATTCGCCCCGGCGCGCTGCACCATGCCAACGGCGGCTATCTGGTGCTCGACGTGCGCGGCCTGCTCAGCCAGCCCGGGGCCTGGGAGACCCTCAAGCGGGTACTGTCGACCGGGCGCATCCGCACCGAGTCCCTCGAGCAGGCCTACGGGCTGATCAGCACCCTGTCCCTGGAGCCGGAACCGGTGCCGCTGGACGTCAAGGTGGTGCTGCTCGGCGACCGGCTGCTCTATTACCTGCTTTGCGAGCACGACCCCGACTTCCTGGAGCTGTTCAAGGTTCAGGCCGACATGGACGACACGCTGGATCGCACGCCCGCCGGGCTCGAGGACTATGCGCGCATGGTGGCGAGGCTGGCGACCGAGGCCGATCTCCGGCCGCTGACCGCCGAGGGGGTGGCGGCGGTGATCGAGCGGGCCGGTCGCCTGGCCGACGACCAGCAGCGGCTCACCGCGCGCCATCGCGACCTGCACGATCTGCTGGTGGAGGCCGATCACTGGGCGGAGGCCGCCGGCGAGGCGGCGATCGATCGGGCCGCCGTGGAACGCACCGTGGCCGAGCAGCGCCGTCGCGCCGACCGGATTCGCGAGCGCAGTCACGAGCAGATCTTGCGCGGCACCCTGATGATCGCCACCGACGGCCGGCGGATCGGCCAGGTCAACGGCCTGACCGTGATGCGCCTGACCGACCATGGCTTCGGCCAGCCGATCCGCATCACCGCCACCGCGCGTCCGGGCCACGGCCAGGTGGTCGACATCGAGCGCGAGGCCAAGCTCGGCGGTCCGATCCACGCCAAGGCGGTGATGATCCTGTCGCGCTGGCTGGCCGGCCGCTATGCCCCGGACGCGCCGATGTCGCTGTCGGCCAGTCTGGCCTTCGAGCAGTCCTACGGCGGCGTCGAGGGTGACAGCGCCTCGGTGGCCGAGGCCTGTGCGCTGGTGTCCGCCATTGCCCGGGTGCCGCTGGACCAGCGCTTCGCCGTGACCGGCTCGATCAACCAGTACGGCGAGGTGCAGGCGGTGGGCGGCGTCAACGAGAAGATCGAGGGCTTCTTCGCCGTGTGCCGGGCGCGGGGCGAGCTCGAGGGGCGGGCGGTGATCCTGCCCGAGGCCAACGTCGAGCACCTGATGCTCGACGCCGAGGTGCGCGAGGCCGTGGCCGATGGCCGCTTTCGGCTCTATGCGATTCGTCGGGTGGAGGAGGCGCTGGCGCTGCTGACCGCCGGCGAGCCGGACCTCGATCTGGAGGCGCGGGTCGCCGAGCGGCTGGCGAGCTTCCGCCAGGCGGTGCGTCATCGCGATGACGACGGCGGCCGGCAAGATGAGGACAAGGGCGATGAGTGAGCCTGACGACGCCGGTCCCGCCCTGGAGGCGGTGCCCGAGACACCGGCGAGGGTGCTTGCGCTGCACGATGCTGCCGGTCCTGCTCAGGCGGCGCTCGCCGCGGCGGTGCGTCTCGCCGAGCGGCAGGGGCGCGAGCTGGTGGTGCTGGTCGTCGAGGATCAGGACCTGCTGCACAGCGCGGCCTTTCCCTTCGCCCGGGAGGTCGGGGGCCATTCCGGTCGAGTGCGCCGGCTCAGCGTCGCCGCGCTCGAGGCCGGGCTGGCCCGCCAGGGCGAGCGGGTGCGCCAGGCCCTGGCCCGTGCGGTGGCGGGGCGGCAGCTGCCGCATTCGCTTCAGGTGCGGCGTGGCCGGGTGCTCGAGGAGACGCTGGCGCTGGCCGTGCCCGGCGACCTGCTGCTGCTGAACCGGGCCGGCGAGACGGGCGCGTCGACGGCATGGCTCGGGGCGAGCGGTCTCGCGCTGATGCTGTCGGCGCCCTGCCCGGTGCTGGTCTGGCACGAGGCGGCCGCGGGGCCGCTGCTGGTGGCGTCCGTGGCCGGTGAGTCTCCGTGCGTGCCCGATCCGCTGCGGGCTCTGTTCGGCGAGGCCATGCCGCTGAGGTTCGAGGGCGCGGCCGCGCTGTCGCGTCGGCTGGCGACCTGTCGCGGTGGTGCGCTGCTGATGCGCCGGGAGACGCTGCGGGCGCTGCTGGCGGAGGACGCCGACTGGCTGTCGCGGCCGACGATTCCGGTGATCGTGCTGCCCTGAAGCCCCACAGAGGGCGCGGCTTTTGGCATCATGGGCGGTTGATTGTCTCGAGGAGCCGCCCGATGGCGTATTTTCTGGTAATGGGCGGGCTGGCCCTGACCGTGTGCTTCACCTTCGGATGGATCGTCTGGCGGATGCTGCGCTGGGCCTTCGCGCGTCTGGGGCGCCGTGCGCCGGCCGGAAGAAAGAAGAAGACGGCTGCCAGGGCGTCGCAGGGCAGGCAGGCGGCCGCCAAGGCGTCGGCCAGGGCGTCAAGCAAGGCACCGTCCAAGGAAAAGGGGCGAGCGTCGTCGTCACGCCGTGACGCCGCCGCCGCTGGAAAGGATGCCGCGCGCCGCGACAAGAAGGCGGAGCCGCAGCCGCCGTGGCGGCTGACCATGGCGCTGGCACCGCTGCGCGGCGCCTGGCCCCTGGCCGTGCTGCTCGCCGCGTTGTACGGCGGCGGGCGGCTGGTCGCCCATGGCATGGTGGCCCGGCCCCAGCACGCCCCCGATGCCTTTCGCCAGCTGGTCGAGGCCGTGGGCTGGGGCGCGATGGCGTTGGTCGGTGTCGCGCTGGTCGGCCTGTTGGCGAGCTGGCGCTGTCGGCGTCACGCCTAATCACGCAGCCAGTGACGCAGTTTCAGCAGCAGCAGGGCGCCGTCGCCCAGCGAACGGCGCTCGGTGAGCAGCCGGCGCAGCGCGGCCGGGTGATCGGTGATGATGCCATCCACGCCGAGGTCGATCAGTCGGGACATGCGGGCCGGGTCGTTGACGGTCCAGGCCATCAGGGCGTAGCCGTGACGGTGAGCGAGCCTCACCTCGCGGTCGTCGATGCGGTTGTGACGCAGCGCCAGGGCATCGTAGCCGCGCCGGGGAAGGGCGCCCCTTAGCGTCAGCTGGGCCAGCAGGATGCGGTGCATCGCGGGCGCCTGGCGGGCGACCTCGTCGAGCAGCTCATAGGACTGGGCGGCCAGCCATATTCTCGAGCTCAGGTCGGGCTCGCCGCAGGCCGCGCGGCGGACACCGTCCGGCGCGCGGTTCCGGCAGTCTCGCCGTGCCCGTGCCTCGGCCTCCAGTATCGCCACTACCCGGCTCACGAGCCGCTGGCGGCGGCCCGGGTCCGGCTTGAGCTCTATCACCAGCCCCGCACGCCCCCTGACCCTCTCCAGGGTCTCCTTCAGGCCGGGAATCCGCGTGCCCACGAAGGGGTCGCCGAACCACCCGCCCACGTCCACGTTGTCGAGCACGCCGCGATCGAGGTCGGCGATGCGGCGATCGTCGCCGGCCAGGCGGGACAGGGTGGCGTCGTGGTAGAGCACCACCTCGGCCTCGGCGGTGAGCCGGGCATCGACCTCGATCAGGTCGGCCCCGTCATGGATGGCCCGCTCGATGGCCGGCAGGGTGTTCTCCGGGGCTGCCATCGAGCTGCCGCGGTGGGCGATGTTGTCGACCTCCTCGCGGATCGTGGTGCCCTGGACGACCCACCAGGCCTGGGCGATGGCGAAGGCGAGAACGCCGAGCTCCACGCCCCAGGCCAGGCGCCCGGGGTGTGCGGCTGCCGGCGCCGGCGGACGAGGCTCGCGGTGCGCCAGGCGCAGGTAGAGGCAGCTTCCCAGCAAGGCGTTGGCGGCGATGCCGACGAAGACCGCGGCCAGGGTCACCAGGCCGTAGGCGGTGACATAGCCGAGCATGGCGGGTAGCAGTATCTCGCGACGCTCGGGGAGATGGCCCAGCAGCGGGGTGAAGAGGGCGTTGAAGAGGGCCCCGACCCCAAGGGGCAGTAGCAGGATCGCCGCCAGCAGCACCAGGATCGATGCCGCGATGCCGGTGCGCCAGCCGTGGGTCAGCCGGGCGCTGCGCTTCAGGGCGCGAAGCGGGCCGACGCCTTCCAGGATCAGCGCCGGCAGGGCCAGATGCCAGCGGGTGTAGAGGGTGGCGGCCAGGGCGGCCCAGCCCAGCACCACCGGGCCGATCGTGGCGAGGAAGGCCCACAGTACCGGGGGGCGCACCTGCTGGACATAATAGGGATCAAGGTCGCCAAGCAGGCGGCCGTGGAGCGTCACCACGATGCCGGCCACGGGCAGTATCAGCAGCAGCTGCGTGCCGACCTGGAGCAGGGCCAGGCCGGACAGCGCAGGCAGCCGTCGCAGGCTCTGCCATAGCGCCTCGGCGGCCAGGCGAAGATGGTTGTCACGGGGACGCACCGCGACCAGCGTCATGCCGGCCTGCTGCAGGTAGAGGATCAGGAAGGTGACGGCCAGCGTGGCCAGCAGCCAGGCCATACCGCCCGGTGTCCCCAGCACCGCGAACAGGGCCTCGAGGGTGATCAGCGGGCGGTCGAGGCGCCCCAGCATCCGGGCCAGGCCCCAGCCCGCCGCCGGCAGCAGCAGGCTGGAGGCGAGCAGGGTGAAGAAGGCGTGAAAGGCGATCAGCGGACGCAGATGGTGCTTGAGGCTGCGCAGCACATCGCCGCTCAGGCGAGGCGTGGTCAGCATGATGGTGGCATGTCGTGGAGCATGCTCTCACCCTGCCAGCCGAGTCAGTCGGGCGGCAAGCCGCCGGACCGTGTCCACCGGGGGGTCAGTCCAGCACGAGGCGGTCGTCGGCGATCAGGATGCCGTTGTTGTCGGCGTAGAGCCACTGGCCCGGCTCGATGGTCGCACCGCCGAAGCTGACCGGAATGTCCCGCTGGCCCTCGCCGTGCTTCTCGCTCTTGCGCGGATGGGCGGCCAGGGCCTGGATGCCGAGCTCGGTCTCGGCCAGCTCGTCCACGTCGCGCACGCAGCCGTACATCACCACGCCCGCCCAGCCGTTGCCGGCGGCCTGTTCGGCGAGACGGTCGCCGAGCATGGCGCAGCGGGTGGAACCGCCGGCGTCGACCACCAGCACGGCGCCGTCGCCGGGCTCGTTGACGGTCTGTCGCACCAGCGAGTTGTCCTCGAAGCACTTGACGGTGCGCACCGGGCCGAAGAAGGCCTCATGGCCGCCGAAGTTGACGAACATCGGCTCGAGCACGGCCACTTCGGGATAGGCGTCGCACAGATCGGGGGTGACGATGGCAGGCATGACGGGGTGTCTCCTCGGTCGATGTACCCTCGATGATGCCACAGTCAGGCGATGAGGAAAGTCCCCCTTGAGAGGAATCGCGACGCGGGCAGGGCGCACAAAAAAGCGCCCCGCACGGGGCGGGGCGCTTCGGTCGTCGACGGCCCGCCGGACGGCGGGCCTGCGATGTTGCGAGCATCGGTGACGATGGCGGTGATCAGGCTTCCTGGCTCACCGGGATCACGTTCGAGGCGGCCTTCTGGAATTCCTCGATTTCGTGGAAGTTCATGTAACGATAGATCTCGCCGGCCATGGCGTCGAACTCGCTCATGTAGCGGCGATATTCGCTGACGCTCGGCAGGCGACCCTCGACCGCGGCCACGGCGGCCAGCTCGGCGGACGCCAGGAAGACGTCGGCGCCGTCGCCCAGGCGGTTGGGGAAGTTGCGCGTGGAGGTGGAGACCACGGTGCTCTTGGCGGCGACGCGGGCCTGGTTACCCATGCACAGCGAGCAGCCCGGCATTTCCATGCGTGCGCCGGCGCGGCCGTAGATGCCGTAGTAGCCTTCCTCGGTCAGCTGGTGCTGGTCCATCTTGGTCGGCGGTGCCAGCCACAGCTTGGTCTTCAGGCTGCCTGCGGGCTGCTTCTCGAGCAGCTTGCCGGCGGCGCGGAAGTGGCCGATGTTGGTCATGCAAGAGCCGATGAACACCTCGTCGATGGACTGGCCGGCCACGTCGGAGAGCAGGCGGGCGTCGTCCGGGTCGTTCGGGGCGCACAGCACCGGCTGGTCGAGCTGGTCGAGGTCGATCTCGATCACCTCGGCGTACTCGGCGTCCTTGTCGGCGCGCATCAGGCTCGGGTTCTCGAGCCACTCTTCCATGCCCTTGATGCGGCGCTCGATGGTGCGCGCGTCGCCATAGCCGTTGGCGATCATCCACTTGAGCAGGGTGATGTTGGACTTCAGGTACTCGCTGACGCTGTCCTCGGAGAGGGTGATGGTGCAGCCGGCGGCGGAACGCTCGGCGGAGGCGTCGGAGAGTTCGAAGGCCTGCTCGACGGTGAGGTCCTCGAGGCCCTCGATTTCCAGCACGCGGCCGGAGAAGGCGTTCTTCTTGCCGGACTTCTCGACGGTCAGCAGCCCCTGCTGGATGGCGTAGTAGGGGATGGCGTGGACCAGGTCACGCAGGGTGACGCCGGGCTGACGCTGGCCCTTGAAGCGCACCAGCACGGATTCCGGCATGTCCAGCGGCATCACGCCGGTGGCGGCGGCGAAGGCCACCAGGCCGGAGCCCGCCGGGAAGGAGATGCCCATCGGGAAGCGGGTGTGGGAGTCGCCGCCGGTGCCCACGGTGTCGGGCAGCAGCATGCGGTTCAGCCAGCTGTGGATGATGCCGTCGCCCGGACGCAGCGAGACGCCGCCGCGGTTCATGATGAAGTCGGGCAGGGTGTGGTGGGTTTCCACGTCGACCGGCTTCGGATAGGCGCTGGTGTGGCAGAAGGACTGCATCACCAGGTCGGCCTGGAAACCGAGGCAGGCCAGGTCCTTGAGCTCGTCGCGGGTCATCGGACCGGTGGTGTCCTGGGAGCCCACGGTGGTCATCTTCGGCTCGCAGTACATGCCCGGGCGCACGCCTTCCATGCCGCAGGCCTTGCCGACCATCTTCTGGGCCAGGGTGAAGCCCTTGCCGGTGTCGGCCGGCTGCTCGGACAGGCGGAAGACGTCGGACGGGGCCAGGCCCAGGGACTCGCGAGCCTTGGCGGTCAGGCCGCGGCCGATGATCAGCGGGATACGGCCGCCGGCGCGCGCCTCGTCGAGCAGCAGCTGGGTCTTGAGCTCGAAGGTGGTCAGCACCTCGTCGGTGCCGTGCTTGCAGACCTTGCCTTCATACGGGTAGACGTCGATGACGTCACCCATCTCGAGGTTCTCGACGTCCATCTCGACCGGCAGGGCGCCGGAATCTTCCATGGTGTTGAAGAAGATCGGCGCGATCTTGCCGCCGAAGCAGAAGCCGCCGGCGCGCTTGTTCGGCACGTTGGGGATGTCGTCGCCGAAGAACCACAGCACGGAGTTGGTGGCGGACTTGCGCGAGGAACCGGTGCCGACCACGTCGCCGACGTAGACCACCTGGTGACCCTTGGCCTTCACTTCCTCGATCTGCTTGAGCGGACCGGTGACGCCGGGCTCGACCGGCTCGATGCCGTCGCGCGGGTTCTTGAGCATGGCGTTGGCATGCAGCGGGATGTCCGGCCGCGACCAGGCATCCGGGGCCGGGGAGAGGTCGTCGGTGTTGGTCTCGCCGGGCACCTTGAACACGGTCAGGGTGATCTTGTCGGCCAGCTTGGGCTTTGCGAGGAACCACTCGGCCTCGGCCCAGGACTCGATGATCTCCTTGGCCACGGCGTTACCGGCCTTGGCGCGCTCTTCCACGTCGTGGAAGGCGTCGAACATCAGCAGGGTGTGCTTGAGCTGCTCGCCCACTTCCTTGGCCAGCGAGTCGTCGTCCAGCAGCTCGACCAGCGAGGCGATGTTGTAGCCGCCCTGCATGGTGCCCAGCAGCTTGACGGCGTGGATCCGGTCGATCAGCGGGGACTCGGCCTCGCCCTTGGCGATGGCGGTCAGGAAGCCGGCCTTGACGTAGGCGGCCTCGTCGACGCCCGGCGGCACGCGGTTGGTCAGCAGGTCGAGGATGGCCTCTTCCTCGCCGGCGGGCGGATTCTTCAGCAGTTCGACCAGGGCAGCCGTCTGCTCGGCGTTCAGCGGCTTCGGCGGAACGCCCGCCTGGGCGCGCTCCTCGACATGTTGGCGATAGGCTTCAAGCACGTGGTGGCCCTCATTGGTTGGTAGTGGCCGAGCGTCCTGCGGCGGCGATGACGCCGCGGCGAGTCGCTCGGCTCGTCGGAATCAGCACGGTCAACGGTGGCGCTATTCTAGGAGAAACTGTCGACAATGTTAAGAATCCCGGCCATGGCGGGGGTCGAACTTTGGTCTCTGGTCATGTCCGAGCGCCTTCGGGGTGCCAGTGTGCGGGCGTCGCGTTACCATGGTGCGACTTTCATCAACGCAGAGGAGTGCCGATGGCGGGGCGTGTTGCTTCCCCCTGTGTGGGCCTGTGTTCGACGACGGTGGGCGATCGCGTCTGCCGCGGCTGTCAACGCATCGACGACGAGATTCGCGACTGGCCGGCCCTGGGCGGCGACGAGCGGGAGCAGCGCATGGCCGAGCTGGATGCCCTGCGCGTCGACGTGGCCGGGCGTCATCTGAGCGTGGTCGATGCCGACGCCCTGGAAGCCCAGCTGGTGCGCCACCGGATTCGCTTTCGCGCGGAGCAACCGCCGCTGTCCCGGGCGGTGGAGCTGCTGCGCGTCGGACGCGACCGTATCCGCGACCTGTCGCGTTACGGCCTGGCGCCGCTCGAGCCGCTCGATGCCACGACCCTGCACGCCCGTCTCGCCGCCGATCTGATGGCCGCCGCCGAGGCGCGCCGCGAGGCCAGAGCCTCGCACTCCTGATGCTTTCAGACACGAACCGCCGGACCCTTCGATGACCGCCATTGCCGACGCTCCATCCCCCGTTGACCTGTTGCCCGAGGGGCTGCTCGCCTTTCTTCACTGCCCGACCCCCGATGCCTGGATCGACTGGGCCCTCGACAACCCCGAGCTGCTGCTGATCGACCACGCCCAGTGCGAGAAGAAGGCCGCCTCCACGGCCATGAGCCTGCTCTACCGCTACGTGGATCACCCGCTGCTGCTGACCAAGATGTGCCAGCTGGCCCGCGAGGAGCTGCTGCACTTCGAGCAGGTGGTCAAGCTGATGGAGGAACGTGGCATCGTCTATCGTCACCTGTCGGCCTCGCGCTATGCCGAGGGGCTGCGGCGCCATGTGCGCACTGAAGATCCCGAGCGGCTGATCGATATCCTGATCGTGGGCGCGCTGATCGAGGCCCGCAGCTGCGAGCGCTTCGCCCGTTTGATTCCTCACCTTGACGATGAGCTTGCCAAGTTCTATCGCAGTCTGGTTAAGTCGGAAGGGCGTCACTATGAGGATTACCTGATGCTGGCCCGCCGGGCCGCCCCGGAGGCCATCGACGATCGCATCGCCTTCCTCGCCGCGCGAGAAGCCGAGCTGATCACCATGCCGGATACGGCATTTCGTTTTCACAGCGGTGTTCCCGCCTGAGTTCGGGGCGCCGCCCAGCAGGGCCTAACAATCATGCGGGATGCTTCCGACGCCGTAACCCGTGAAGAACAAGATCGCCTGGCGTTATTCGGTCATTTTTCGCTGACCCTGGGCGACGATGCGCTGACCCATTTCAGTTACGACAAGGTCAAGGCGCTGCTGGTCTACCTGCTGCTGCACGAGCAGCCGGTCAACCGCGCGACCCTCGCCGAACTGCTGTGGCCCGACCAGGGCCTCTCCTCGGGGCGGACCAACCTGCGGCATGCCTTGCACTGCCTGCGTCAGTCGCTCGGTGAGCAGGCCGAGGAGGTGCTGTCGGTATCCCGCCAGACCATCGCCTTCGAGCTGCCCGAGGCATGGCGGTTCGACCTCCACGAGCTCCAGTCGATGCTCGAGGCACCCGCCGAGGTGGCGACCCTGGAAGACATCCTGGAGTGCTACCAGGGTGACCTGGTGGAGGAGCTGCAGCTCGCCGCCTGCGCCGAGTTCCAGCGCTGGCTGGTCCAGGTCCGCAACGAGTGGCGTCAGCGCGTGATCCGCTACGCCGAGGCGGTGCTGGAACAGTCCGAGCCGCTGCCCGATTCGCTGCTGGAAACCCTGGTCAGCCGTTTCTCCGGCTACGGGCCCTTTCACGAGCGGCTGGTGCGCCAGCTCGCCGAGCAGGGCCAGCTGGCCGCCGCCCACGAGCAGTACAACGCCTACCTTCAGCTGCTGGCGCTGACCGGCCAGCAGCCGGACCCCGCCTTCCTTCAGCTGGCGCGCTACTGGTCGGATGGCGTCCCCGACGAGGCCAACGCCCCCGGCGTCGGCTTCTCGCGTACCCTGGCCGCGGACAGCGCGCCGCTGCGCGACGACGAGATCGAGATGCGTCAGCTGTCGGTGATGGCGATTCGCCTGGAGCTGGACGCGGATCTTTCCACCCGCGGTGAGACCCGGGCCTGCCTGACCCTGCAGATCGAGCTGATGCGCTGGCTCGAGCAGCAGTGCCATCACCTGGGCGGCTTCTGGCTGCCCGGTGCCGCCGGCGGCATCGGGCTCGCCTGCTTCGGCACCCACGGTCCGGCCCACCAGCTCGCCGAGCTGGTGGCGCTCTACGAACACTGCCAGCGCTCGCTCTCAGACGAGTGCGTCCGTCACTGGAGCGGGGAGGGCGAGCCGCCGGGCATCTGCCTCGCCGCCGGCCTCAACAGCGGCCAGGTGGTCTACCTGCCGGAGCGCCACCTGGTCGACCCGCTGGGCGAGGTGACCCAGGGCGCGCTGGAACTGATGGCCGCCTCCCAGGGCAGCGAGCTGGTGATTTCCCAGCAGGCCAGCCAGCACATGCCGCCGGCGCTCGACCTTCAGCCGCGGCTTTCCTCGCGGTTGGTGGCCAGCGACGGCCGTGTGTGGCTGCGGGCGCTGGTCCTCGGGGCGAATGAAGGCGGGCGCGAGGCGCTGCCGCCGAGCCTGATCGGTCGCGAGGGGGCGCTGCGCACGCTGCGCGATGCCCTGGCCCGGGCCGGCATCGGGCTGCGCCAGAGCGTGCTGGTCCGGGGCCCTTCGGGGCTCGGCAAGTCGGCGCTGCTGGTCGGCTTCCGCCATCTCGAACAGAGCCGCGAGGCGGCGATCTGCTGGCAGCCCACCACCCGGCTGTCGATCCAGGAGCCCTATGGCGTGGCTCGGCAGCTGCTGCACTGGCACTTCGGCGATGACGTCGATGCCGAGCGACTGGCGTCGCTGATGCCGGAAGACCTCGGCGACGAGTCGCGGCTGCTGCTGGAGGAAGCGCTCGGCGTCTGCGAGCCCCGCGAGGTGGCCATGCTCACCCAGAACGGCGAGGCCGTGGAGCTGGTGGTCGGGGTGCTGCAGCGCCTGATCGAACGTCTCACCGAGTCGCGCACCCTGGTGCTGATGGTCGACGACCTGCAATGGCTCGACGAGCCCTCCTTCAAGGTGCTGGCCGGCCTCCAGGCGCGCCTGCCGATCAACTGTCCTTTCCTGATGGTGGCCAGCCACCACGGCCGCGAAGCGCTGCCGACCTCGCTCGACTGGGATCAGCAGATCACCCTCGGGCGGCTCGACCCCATGCAGTCGTCCCGGCTGCTCACCCAGCTGGCCCGGCGCTATCGGCTGCAGCTCAGCCCGCGCCTGCGCAGCCAGATCGTCGAGCGCTGCGACGGCGTGCCGCTGTACCTGCAGGAGATCTGCCGCCGCGTCGACCTGGATCGTCGCGAGGGGCGCCAGGTCGACCTCGACGAGCTGCCGCGGGGCCTGCTGGGGCTGCTGGCCAGCCGCATCGACCAGCTCGACGCCGACCGCGAGGTCGCCCACGTGGCGGCCGTGCTCGGCCGCCGCTTCCGGCTCGATTTCCTCGCCGAGTGCAGCGACCGGGAGATGCCGCAGCTGAATGCGGCGCTGGAGCAGATGATCCGCCTGGAGATCGTCGAGCCGGTCGACGAGACGGAAGAGGGGCGCGAGTATCAGTTCACCCATCAGCTGCTGCAGGAAGCGGCTTACCTGTCCTGCCCGCGGGACGTGCGTGTGGCGCTGCATCGCCAGGTCGTGTCGCTGATCGAGGAGCGCTTTCCGGTGTGGATCAGCCGCCACCCGGGCGATTTCGCCGTCCATCTGCGGCGCAGCGGCCACCATGCCCGCGGGGCGCGCTACTTCGAGCTTGCCGCCCGCGAGGCGCTCAAGGTCAGCGCCAACCGCACCGCGCTGCGCATGGCCGACTTCGGGCTGGCCAGCCTGCGTCACGTGGAAGGCCAGGAAGAACGCGAGGTCAGCCTGCACACGGTGCGTGGCCAGGCCGCCTTCGCTCTGGAAGGGCACGGCTCACCCACCGCCCACGAGAGCTTCGTGCGTGCCCGAGAGCTGCTGACCTGTACCGATGAGGTGCCGGAGGACAGCGAGGACCTGGAGCAGGTGTTTCTGGTCAAGTGGGGCCTGTGGGTCGGCTGCAGCCAGCGCAACGCCCACGCCGATGCCTTCCTGCTGGCCTCGCGGTTGGCGGACCTGGCCGCGCGGCTCGAGGACCCGCGCTACCGGCGCCTGGCCGATTTCGCCCGGGCCAGCTGCGAGTACTGGGCCGGCCGCATCCAGCAGGCCTACGAGCATCTCGAGGAGATCGACCCGCTCAATTCGCCGATGATGATCGAGTGGCTGCCGTTCTCCGATCACCCCCAGGTGGCGGCGACCTGCTTCCAGAGCTGGGCGTTGTGCCTGCGCGGCGACTATCATCGCGCCCAGCAGCAGGTGGAGTCGGCGATCCGCCTGGCCGAGCGCATCAATCACCCGGGCAGCCTGGCCATGGCCCTGATGTATGCCGCGGCGCTCTATCGCCAGGTGGGACACGAGCATCTGGCGTCCCAGCGCGCCGAGCGCGCCTACGAGATCACCGGCACGCCGGACCTGCAGCTGTGGCAGGTCTCGGCGCGGCAGGTGCTGGGCTGGCAGCGGGCGCTGTCCGGCGATCGCGAAGGACTCAAGCGCATCGAGGCGGCCCAGGAGGAGTTCGTCGAGGTCACCGGTCGCGATCCCTACCAGCGGCCCTCGCTGTGGTGGGTGGACGCCTGTACGTCGCTGGGCGAGCTGGCCCGGGCCGAGGACTATCTCGACCAGTGCCTGCTGATTGCCCGTGAGCGGACCACGCTGTTCGTCGCCGAACTGGCGGTGCACCTGGCGAAGGTGCGCCACCGCCTGGGGCATCCCGCCGAGGAAGTGCGCGGTCTGATCGAGCAGGCGCTCGAGCAGGCACGCGGCGACGGCAACCTGCACCAGCAGCTGTGCGCCCTGGAAGCCTGGCTGACGATGGTCGATCCGGAGGATGAGGACGCGCGCATGGCCTTCCGGGGCCTGCTGGGCGAGGTCAGTCACAGCGATGCCCCGGTGCTGGTGCGCTGGCGGACCCTGCTCGACAAGCGGCTGCCGCATACCGCCGACCTGGAGGACTGACGGCGCACACGCCTGAGGTGCCATGGAAGAAGCAAAACGCCCGGCGAGGCTCGAGAGACGAGCGTCGCCGGGCGTTTTGTGTCGTGCGGGAGGTCGTGTGAGAGAGCCTTTGGAAGCGCGAGGCGTCGAGGCTCAGGTGGCGACTTCCAGCGCGGCGATCCGCGCCAGCGCCTGATCGCGGTGGTCGCCGCACAGTTCGCGGTCGTAAACGAAGCGGGCGCAGACCGCTGGCCGCTCGGGCCGGCCGAACAGCCGGCACAGGTTGTCGTCGTCGAGCTGGGCGCAGCGCACCCCGGCGGGCTTGCCGTCCGGCATGCCGGGGATCGGCGAGCTGATCGACGGCGCGATGCAGCAGGCGCCGCAGCCGGGGCGGCAGCCGCCGGCGTCCTGTTCTTCGCTCATGGCCGGGCGCGAGCTCACGCCTCGGCCTCCGCCAGCGCCCCCTTGTCGATGCCCTCGAAGGCCTGCACGCGGGTGGCGCGGCCGGTCTCGCGGGCGATCTCGCCGGCCAGCCAGGCGGCGATATGTTCCACCGTGGTCGGCGTCGGCATCGGGATGCAGCGCTCCCGCGGCAGGGTCAGGGCGAAACGCCCCTGCTCGGCCGTGTAGCGGGTGGTCAGCCGGCCGGTGAAGGCGGCATCCAGGCCCTCGACCACGTCGGCCTCGTCCACCAGGTAGCGATCCGCGAGGCGTTCGGCCCACTCGGTCTCGAGCGCCGGGCACCGTTCGCCGTCCTGCCACACGTGCAGCCGCGAGCGGTGGCCGTGGGCGATGCGCTGGCAGTTGCCGGCGTGGCGCTTGAGGCCGTGGCTGTAGGTGTAGGCGGCGCCGTCGATGGCCTCGTCGGTCAGCGTCAGGCGGATCGCCTCGACCCGGGCCGGCGGCTGGCGGCTGAGCGAGGCCGACAGGTGCTCGGCCAGGCGCTCGGCGGTGATGGCCGGCCAGGGCAGCAGGGCGAAAGCCTGGCGCGGGCCGCGGACCTCGAACGGGTAGGGCGACTCGGCGCGCACGCACAGGCCCTCGGCGCACTCATGGACGCTGATGCCGGGCGCCTCGGTGGGCACCAGCAGGGTGTGATCGGGGCCCTGGTCGATGCGCGACTTGATCCACGGCTTGACCTCGCCGAAGTCGAACAGCATGCCGTCCTCGCCGAGCTCGCCGTCGAGTTCGGCGTCGACCCGCCAGCTGGCGCCGATCAGCCCGCGTTCGGGGCACCACAGGGAGGCGTCGAGATGGGTGAGGCGGTTGACGAACAGCGTCATCAGTCGATCCCCGTGATCTTGTGGGTCTGCAGTGAGAGCCGCCACTGCGGATGGCTCAGGCAGTAGGCCACGGTCTCGGCCGTGACGTCACCGCCGCCGACCGCCGCGGTGTCCATCGGCTGAAGGAAGAAATGATGGAAGTCCAGGTCGGTGAAGCGCTCGGGCGGGGCGTCGCTCTGCGGATAGACCAGCTTGAGCTCGTCGCCGGAGGTCTGGGCCAGCACGCTCTCGCCCTTGGGGCTGACGCACAGCCAGTCGATGCCCGGCGGGGCCGGCAGGGTGCCGTTGGTCTCCACGGCGACGTCGAAGCCGCGCTCGTGCATGGCGGCGATCAGGGGCTCGTCGAGCTGCAGCAGCGGCTCGCCGCCGGTGAAGATCACCTGGGGCGTGGCGGTGCCCGGGGCATCCGGCCACAGCGCGGTCAGGTGATCGACCAGGGCCTCGGCATCATGGAAGCGTCCGCCGTGCTGGCCGTCGGTGCCGCGGATGTCGGTATCGCAGAAGCGGCAGGCCGCGGCGGCGCGATCGGCCTCGCGCCCGGACCACAGGTTGCAGCCGCTGAAGCGGCAGAACACGCTGGCGCGTCCGGCCTGGCCGCCTTCGCCCTGCAGCGAGTAGAAGGCTTCCTTGACGCTATACATGGTCGGACCCTTCGGCGGCGTCGGCGGCGGCATCAGGCCGCTGTGAAGAGACGTCGGCCTCGTCGCCGGTGGTGTCATAAGCGATGGGGTCGACGGCGCCGTTGGCGGCGAAGGCCGAAAGCCGTTCGCGGCAGCTGCCGCAGCGGCCGCAGGCCAGGGCTTCACCACGGTAGCAGGTCCAGGTCCTGGCGTAGTCGAGCCCCATGGCCAGGCCCTCGGCGAGGATCTCGTCCTTGCCGGCGCGCAGGTAGGGCGCGTGCAGGGTCACCGGCTCGAAGTTGGCGATGCCGGCGACGTCGTTCATGGCCTCGACGAACTCGGGGCGGCAGTCCGGGTAGAGCACGTGATCGCCGCCATGGGCGCCGTAGTCGACCCGATCGGCGCCGATGTTGACCGCCTTGGCGATCGCCAGCGACAGCAGGATCATGTTGCGGTTGGGGACCACGGTGGCCTTGAGGTTGGCCTCGGCGTAGTCGGCGTCGGGCAGCTCCTGGCTGGAGTCGGTGAGCGCCGAGGCGTCGATCAGGCCATGGATGGCGGTGATGTCGACCACCTGGTGGGGCACGCCCAGCTCGCGGCAGACCTCGCGGGCGACCGCGAGCTCGCGGGCATGACGCTGGCCGTAGTCGAAGGACAGGGCGTGGACCTCGCGGCCTTCGCGCAGGGCGCGATGCAGCACGGTAAAGGAGTCCATGCCACCGGAGTAGATCACCACGGTGGCCGGTGCGGCGGATTCTGACATGGGATACCTGTGGGGCGGAGAATTTGTCTGCCCGGCGCGCGTCACGGGCGCGGCGGGACCTTGGCCGGGGTCCGGTCCGGCAGGGGCGCACAGTGTACTTGACCAACGGGACAGGCGCCAAGGACGCTGATACATGTCATTCAGCGTGGACAGGCGACGTTGCTAGACTTCGCCCCTTTGCCACCGGTGATGTGAGCCTCATGGAAGCCCCCGAACTGCTGTCGCCCGCCGGCACCGTCAAGAACATGCGCTACGCCTTCGCCTACGGCGCCGATGCGGTTTATGCCGGGCAGCCGCGCTACTCGCTGCGCGTGCGCAACAACGATTTCAGGGTCGACAACCTGCACGAGGGCATCGCCTATGCCCACGAGCGGGGCAAGGCGTTCTATGTGGCCTCCAACACCGCGCCGCACAACAGCAAGCTCAGGACCTACCTGCGCGACATGGAGCCGGTGATCGAGGCCGGTCCCGACGCCCTGATCATGTCGGATCCCGGGCTGACCATGATGATTCGCGAGCGCTGGCCCGATCAGGTGATCCACCTGTCGGTGCAGTCCAACGTCGTCAACTATGCGGCGGCGACGTTCTGGCAGCGGCAGGGCATCCGCCGCATCATCCTGTCCCGCGAGCTGTCGCTGCAGGAGATCGGCCAGATCCGCGCCGAGTGCCCCGACCTCGAGATCGAGACCTTCGTGCACGGCGCGCTGTGCATCGCCTACTCCGGGCGCTGCCTGCTCTCCGGGTACTTCAACCGCCGCGACCCGAACCAGGGCACCTGCACCAACGCCTGCCGCTGGAAGTATCACACCGTGACGGCCGCCGAGGACGAGACCGGCGACCTGGTGCCGGCCAATGCCGCCCACGACGCCAGCGGCATCTGGACACCGGGTCAAGACAGGAGGCAGGACGGCGGCATGATCGCCTCCGCCGGTGGCAGGGAGGGCCAGGACACGCTGTCGGCGCTGATCGAGGACCGCTCGCGGCCGGGCGAGCCGATGCCGATGTACGAGGACGAGCACGGCACCTACATCATGAACTCCAAGGACCTGCGCGCCGTCCAGCACGTCCCGCGGCTCGCCGAGATGGGCGTGACCTCGCTGAAGATCGAGGGACGCACCAAGTCGCCCTACTACGTGGCGCGCACGGCCCAGGTCTATCGCCGCGCCATCGACGACGCCATGGCCGGTCGGCCCTTCGACATGCGCCTGATGGACGAGCTCGAGAACCTGGCCAACCGCGGCTACACCGAAGGCTTCTATCGCCGCCACGTCCACGACGAGTATCAGAACTACGAGCTCGGCCACTCGGTGGGCGTGCACCAGCAGTACGTCGGCGAGGTGCTGGGCTACGATCCCGCTCGCGGGGTGCTGGATATCGACGTCAAGAACCGCTTCGAGGTCGGTGACGGCATGGAGCTGATGCTGCCCGGCGGCAACCGTCGCTTCGCCCTCGAACGCATCGAGAACAAGCGCGGCGAAGCGGTGGGCGTGGCCCCGGGATCGGGCCACGTGGTGCGCATCCCGGTGCCGGGCGAGGCCATCGCGCCGGAACGCATCGAGTTCGCCCTGCTGATGCGCGACCTCGCCTGAGGCCGTGCCGGGCTGGACACCACCCGGGACCTTCGGTGAAGCTGACACGGCAGCACAGGCCCCCAGCACAAGGAACCGGCATGGCCACCATCGAACATCGCACCATTCTCGAGGCGCCGCCCGAGCGTGTCTTCGCCCTGCTCGAGCGGGTCGAGGACTTCGTCGACTATTCGGACCTGATCGAGCGCATCGAGCCGCTGGGCGAGGGGCGCTATCGCTGGCACGTGCACGCGGTGCGCATGGACTGGACCTTCGAGGTGGCGATCACCGAGCATCAGCCGCCCGAGGTGCTGGCCTGGGAATCGCTCAGCGGGGTGTGGAACCGAGGCCGCTATCGGCTGACGCCGGTGCCCGAAGGCACCGAGGTGGCGCTGACCCTGGAGTACGAGATTCATAACCGGCTGGTCGAAAAGGCGGTCAAGCGCGCGGTGACACCGTTGGTCAATCGCGTCAGCCAGCAGATTCTCGACCGCGTCGCGGCCAGACTATAGCGTGATCCGAAAGCGAGAACGCCGCCCATCCGGGCGGCGTTCTCGTTTGGTGGCTTTGCTTTGTTCCAGGCACTTTCCGGCGCTGCCTGGTCAGCCCTTGCGCAGCAAGGCATTGAGATGGTCGACCACCTCGGCCCAGTCGGCGTCGGCTTCGAGCGCCTCGCGCAGGAACTCCGCCTGGCCTTCGTTCCAGCAAGGCGCGTCGGGCAGTTCCACGTTCTCGGGCAGCGGCGAGTGGCGCTCGATGAAGCGCTGGATGGCCGCCGGCTCCGAGGCCAGGCCGAGCTGTTCGAAGAGTTCGCTGAACGGATGATCGGGATGTTCCATGGCAGGGCACCTGTGCGGGCGGACGTGTGTCTCCACTCTAGCCGTTCGGGCCCCGTCATGGCGATGGTGCGGTCGAGGCGTCTTCAACGCTCGGTCCCCCGTTCCGCCTCAGGGGGCGGCACGCTCGCCGACCAGCGGGGTCAGGAAGCGCCGGCGCCGTTCCTCATCGGGGAGCGGCTGGGCCAGCAGGTGGACCAGCTTGGCCACGGCGGCTTCCGGCGTCATGTCGTCGCCGGACAGCACGCCGGCATCGGACAGCGCCTGACCGGCGGCGTAGTGGCCGATGGCCACCGCCCCGTGGGGGCACTGGCTGATGGCGGCGAGCAGCTTGCCCTCGCCGACGGCCTGGGCCAGTACGCCGGCCAGGCGCGGATCGTCGGGCACGTTGCCGCCGCCCCAGACCTCCAACAGCGCGCCCTTGACGCGATCGTCCAGCAGCCAGGCCTCGAGCTGCCAGGCGGCGAGTCCCGGCCACAGCACGATGCGCGGCACCGCGCCGGCGGCCAGCGGCGCATAGTCGGGCAGTTCGAAGCGTGGCGCGCCGCGCTGGGCACGCTCCAGGCCGCGGCCGGGGTAGAGCACGGCGTCGTCGTCGACCCATTCGCCGAGCGGCGGGTGGTTGGGGCTGACGAAGGCGTCGGCCTCGCGAGCCTGCCACTTGCGGCTGCGTGCGCCGCGCAGCAGGCGGCCGGCGAAGCAGATCGCCACCTCCTGCAGCCGCGGATCGGCGGCGAAGCGCAGCGCCGCCTCGACGTTGGTCAGCGCATCGCTGCCGGGCGCTTCCAGCGGCTGCATGGCGCCGGTGATCACCACCGGGCGGTCCAGCCCCTGCAGCTGATAGGCCAGGCTGGCGGCGGTCCAGGCCAGAGTATCGGTGCCGTGGATCACCACGATGCCGGCATGGTCGGCGTAGTGTTCGGCGATCAGCCCGGCCAGGCGCTGCCAGTCCGCGGGGGTGGCGGCGCTCGAGTCGATGGGCGTCGGCGTGGCGATGAGTCGGAAGTCGGCCAGTCCGGCCTGGCGCGCCGGGGGCAGGGTCGCCAGGGTGCGCCGCAGGCGCGACTCGATGTCGTGGCCGGGGATCAGTCCGTCGGGACTGTCCACCATGCCGAACGTGCCACCGGTGTAGATCACCAGCAGGGAAGAAGCGGTTGACGTCATGGGAGCTCCAGGCGGAAGACGCCCACCATGATAGGGCGCCGGCGCCGGCACACAAGAGGGCCTGGGGTGGGGCGGGGTCAGCGCACCACGAGGTGGCCGGTCTCGTCGCTGGCCAGGCGACGATCGCGTCCGGCCAGCAGGGCAAAGACCATGGCGGCGGCAGTCACGGCCGTCAACGCCAGGGTGATGCCTGGCAGCCCCAGGTCTAGCTCGAGCATCACGCCGATGCCCAGCGGGCCCAGCGAGGCCAGGGCGTAGCCCACGCCCTGCACCATGCCGGAGAGCTTGCCGGCCAGTCGGGCATCCGCGGTACGCAGCACGATGAGCGACAGCGCCAGGCTGAAGCCGCCGCCCTGGCCGAAGCCGAGCAGCGCCACGCCGGCCCAGCGCCACTCGATCGGTCCCTGCAGCAGTACCCAGAAACCGCCGGCGATCAGGCTCAGCACCAGCATCAGCGCCGGTCGCTGGTCGCGGCCGAGGCGGGCCAGCCAGGGGGCGGACAGCGCCGCGCCCAGCTGCAGCATCACCGAGGCGCCGGTCATCCAGCCGGCCTCGGCGTCGTCGTAGCCGCGTTCCACCAGCAGGGTCGGCAGCCAGCCGAAGACGATGTAGGCCAGCGAGGACTGACAGCCCATGTAGAGGGTGACCTGCCAGGCCAGTGGCTGGCGCAGCAGCGCGCCGGTATCGCCGCGGGCCGAGGCTTGCCTCCGCGGTGGCGGTGATGCCGGCATCAGCGTCTGCCAGGCGATCAGGCTGATCGCCGCGAGCGCCGCCCAGCTGGTGAGCGCCGGCGCCCAGCCGCCCAGCGTCTCGGCCAGGGGGATGCTGAGGCCGGCACCCAGGGCGCCTCCCAGGCACAGCGCCATGGTGTAGACACCGGTCATCAGGTCGGCGCTGTCGGGAAGCTCTCGCTTGACCAGCCCGGGCAGCAGCGTGCCGGCGACGCCGATGGCGGCGCCCACCAGCAGGGTACCGCCGAACAGCCACGCCGGTGCGGCCAGTCCGCGCAGGGCGAGGCCGACGGCCAGGATCAGCAAGGCCAGCGACAGGGTGCGCTCGGGGCCCAGGCGTCCTGACAGCCAGGGCGCCAAGGGGGCGAAGAGTCCGAGGCAGAGTACGGGCAGGGTGGTCAGGGCGCCGATGGCCAGCACCGGCAGGCCGCTGTCGGCTTCGATGCGAGGGAGCAGTGGGGCCAGTGACGATAGTGCCGGCCGCAGGTTGAGCCCGACCAGCACCATCAGGGCGATGAATGCCAGGGAGGAAGGCGCGGCCCGTCGGCGCGCGCCGTCAGTGATCGCCATCCGGCTCCTCCGTCTGTCGACGGCGCTGCCAGCGTGCGGCGAATTCGGCCTCACCCTCGAGCTCATCGGCCGCGCCGAACTGCAGGTGCCGCCCGTCGGACTGGGCGTCGCTGTTGGCACGCTGGCGGATGCCGCTGACGTCCTCGCTGCTGACCAGATCGAAGTCGCCGTGGGTCATGGTGTGCGCGACCAGCGGCCCGTCGTAGGTCCAGCAGCGCTGGGGAACCTTGGAGACGTGCCACCGCTGGCCCTGCCAGTGGGCGATGCCGTCGGCGTCGAGCCGGAAGGCGTCGTCCGGCAGCAGGGCCGCGAACAGACGGGCGTTGAGCACCAGGCCGTTGTCGATCATTTCCACGGGGCCCTGGTACTCGCCCCGCTTCAGGGCGCTGAGCATGTCGTCACGGGCCCGCTTGCCCTCGGGAGTGATCCTGCCCTCGCCGCACAGGTGCAGCAGGTCGCCGTCGACCTGCTTGATGACCCAGACGCGAATCGGGGGCTTGCCGAACAGTCGCTTCCACATGGTTCAGCTCATATGTTGACGCAGGTCGCCTCTCACACTGTCGATCAGGGTGATGAAGTGGCTGTCGCCGCTGGCATCGATGCGATCGACCCGCGCCATGCTGGCCAGGCCGCGATCGACCAGCAGCTGGTCGAAGATCTCCAGCGTGATGGATTCGACGCCGGCCTCTGCCGGCGGCAGGGTGCCGTCGGTCAGGGTGAAGCTCGGCAGCAGGGCGGCGCGTACGCGGGTGGCGCCGCCCTCGGCGAGGACCCGGCGCACGAACAGCCAGCCCTCGCAGGCCAGCCGCTCCCCCGATTCGAGCTCACGCTGGAAGAGGGTGCGATAGCAGGCCCCCTGGGTCGCGGCCTTGTCGGCCATGCTGCGGTAGGCTTCGGTGGTGCGCTGGGCCGAGACCCCGGCGGATTCCAGCTGCTGCCAGGCCGCGCGATGCTCGCGGTCGAGTTGTGCCTGGCGCTGAAAGCGCTGCCAGAGTCGGTAGTCGTTGATCAGCTCTCGCGTGTCCATGGGCATCCTTGCAGGCGTCGTGTCGGCCGATAAGGCGAATACATTCGCATTATCGGATATCAATTGCCAGTGCGCTGGCGATCCTGTCCGCCGCGCCGACGCCGGCGCCGCCCCGGTGACTGGCCGTCGCGGTCGCCGCCGTTTCCGCCATGGTTACCGCCGGCGCTGCTGCGGTTGCCACCGTTACCGCTGCGACCACCGCCGCCGTTGCCGCGACCGTTGCCACCACGGCCATTGCCGCCACGGCCACGATTGCGGCCGTTCTCGATCGGCTCGGGTTTGGCGTTGGGGTCGGGCTCGAAGCCGGGCTCGATGTGCTTGGTCAGGTCGCGCTTCATCAGCTTCTCGATGTTGCCGAGCAGACCATGCTCGTCGACGCACACCAGCGATACGGCCTGGCCGTCGTGACCGGCGCGACCGGTGCGGCCGATGCGGTGCACGTAATCTTCGGCCACGTTGGGCAGCTCGAAGTTGACCACGTGGGGCAGCTCGTCGATGTCCAGGCCGCGGGCGGCGATGTCGGTGGCCACGAGCACCTGCAGGTCGCCGGACTTGAAGGCGGTCAGCGCGCGGGTGCGGGCCGACTGGCTCTTGTTGCCGTGGATCGCCATGGCCGAGATGTCACGCTTGTCGAGGTGCTCGGCCAGGCGGTTGGCGCCGTGCTTGGTACGGGTGAAGACCAGCACCTGGAACCACTGGCGGCTGCTGATCAGGTGGGTGAGCAGATCACGCTTGCGTTCGCGGTCGACCCGGTAGACGGCCTGGTCCACGGTCTCGGCGGGAGTGTTGCGGCGCGCCACCTCGATCAGCGTCGGATCGTCGAGCAGCTTGTTGGCCAGCGCCTGGATCTCTTTGGAGAAGGTCGCCGAGAACAGCAGGTTCTGGCGCTGCTCGGGGAGCAGCTTCAGCACCTTCTTGATGTCGTGGATGAAGCCCATGTCGAGCATGCGGTCGGCTTCGTCCAGCACCAGGATCTCGACCCCGGAGAGGTCGACGTGGCCCTGCTGCTGCAGGTCGAGCAGACGGCCGGGGGTGGCCACCAGAATGTCCAGGCCCGGGCGGATGGCATCCACCTGGGGCTGCTGGCCGACGCCGCCGAAGATCACGTGGGAGGTCAGCGGCAGGTGTTGTCCGTAGTCGCGCACGCTGTCGCCGACCTGGGCGGCCAGCTCGCGGGTCGGGGTCAGCACCAGGGCGCGCACGCCGCGCTTGGCCGGGCGACGGCCGTCCTTGAGGCGCTGCAGCATGGGCAGGGTGAAGCCGGCAGTCTTGCCGGTACCGGTCTGGGCGCTGCCCAGCAGGTCGCCGCCGCCGAGGACGGCGGGGATGGCCTGGCTCTGGATAGGAGTCGGGGTGGTATAGCCCTGGGCGTCGATGGCGCGCAGCAGCTCGGGGCACAGGCCAAGGTCGGAAAAGGTCATGCAGTCTCCGCGGCAACGTCCCGCCCGATCCGTCGCGCGGGGCGGTCGGATCGAGGCGGAACGAGGGAATGAGGTGAATCGCGGCGGCGGGAGGCGGCCGCGAGAGGCGTCAGTATGCCATAGCGCTGAAAGCGGCGCAGCCGGCGCGGGGGCGTGTCAGGGTGTCGCGCGGCGCTGCTGGCGCGCGACCGCCGACGCGATCTGCTCGGCGGCGGCGTCCCAGCTGCGGCCCAGGGCCCGGACCAGGGCGGGGTAGCCGTCCTCGGCCAGGGGCGTGGTGACGCGGAAGGTCGCCGCATCCAGCAGCGACTGATCGGCGTCGAGCAGCTGCCAGCGTCCGGCTGCCAGGGCCTGGCCGTCGGGGCGCCCCTGGAAGCGGTCCACCGTGACCCTCAGCTGCAGCGGGTCGGTGGAGATGCCGGCCTCGGTGTCGAGCAGCACTCGGGTATCGGGCAAGGCACCGGTCAGGCGATCGCGCAGGCCGCGCTCGAGCTGACGGCCCAGCGGCTCGGCCCAGCGGTGGCCGCCGGCCTCGCGCAGGGTGATATCGTCGAGCTGAACGACGATGCCCTCGGCGTCCAGCAACGGCGCCAGGCGTAGCGGCCGCAGCACCAGAGCATGCGTGGCGTTCGACCCGGCGGCGGCCGGCGCGTCGGCATCGGGCAGGGTGTAGCGGGTCGCCGGTGTGCCCCCCAGGGCACAGCCGGTGAGCCAGAGCAGGGCCAGCAGGGCCAGCAGGGCGCGCGGCGCGGTCATGGTGAACTCCTGTCGGTCGGGGCGCGGGGCATGGGATCGTCGGCGTCCAGGCTGTCGAACAGCAGGGCGCCGGGATTGTCGCCGAGGCGGCGGGCGGCCGGCTGGAGGTCTCGCAGCAGGCGCTCGAGCTGGTCCAGGGTCTCGGTGATATCCCGGTAGGCGGGAGCCCCGGGGGAGACGCCCTCGAGGGTGCCGCGCAGCGCCGACAGGGTGCTGTTGAGTTCGCCGGGCAGGGCGCGGGTCTCGGGATCGTCGAGCAGCGACTGGACGCCGGCGGTGAGCTGACGTACCTGCTCCAGGGTGGCTTCCGACGTGGCCAGGTTGGTCTCCAGGCCCGCGAGGATCGGTTCGAGCTCCAGGTCGTTGAACTTGTCGAGCAGCGCGGTGACCTGGGCCTGGATCTGTGCCAGCCCGCCGGAAGTGGTGGGGAAGACGGTGCGCTCGGCGAAGGTCTCGGGGGTGTAGTCGTCGGCTCGCTCGGCGTCCAGGCCGAGGTCGACGAACAGCGCCCCGGTGAGCAGGTTGCCGCTCTTGAGCGAGGCCCGCAGGCCGCGCTGGAACAGCCGTTCGAAACGCGCTCGCCACTCGTCCATGTCGAGGGTCTGGCTGTCGATGCCGAGCCGCTGGGGTTCGATACGGATCAGCACCGGGATGGCCAGGCGGGCATCGCGCTCGGGCTGGGGCGATGTGAAGTTCCAGGGCACGCTGGCCACGGTACCGATGCGCACGCCGCGGAATTCCACCGGGGCGCCCCGGGACAGGCCGCGCACCGTGTCCTCGATGAGCAGCACGTACTCCAGGTAGCGGTCGAAGGTGCCCTCGCGCGCGCTGTCCTCGTCGGCGTAGAGGGTGAAGGTGCTGTCGGGCTCGGCCTGAAGGCCACGCGGCAGGTCCTCCGGGACGCCGAAGGTGACGCCGCCGCTGACCATGGCCTCCAGCGAGTCGAGCCTGACGCGCACGCCCTCGGAGTCGAGCCGCAGGTCGACGCCGCTGGAGCCCCAGAAGCGGGTGTTGTCGGTGACCAGTCGGTGATAGGGGCTCTCGATGAAGATGCGGTGGCGCATGCGCCGGGTCTCGACGTCGAACTCGGACTCCTCGACCCGGCCCACGGTGAAGCCCTGGTAGGTCACCGGATCGCCGACGGTGAGGCCGTTGCCCGCCTCGCTGAGCAGGTTGATGCGCAGCCCCTCGGCCCCGGGGGGTGCCACCGGCGGCTGTTCGCTGACCGTGAACCGCTCCGCCTCCTCCTCGCTCTGGCCGGGTTCGAGCTGCAGGTAGGCCCCTGACAGCACGGTATTGAGCCCGCTGATGCCCTCGCGACCGATGCGAGGCTTGACCACCCAGAAAGTACTGTCCTCGACCAGCATTGGCGCAGCCTCGGGCGTCATGCGAGCGGTCAGCACCACCTCGGACAGGTCCTCGGACAGGTTCACCGAGGTCACCTGGCCGATCTCGACGTTGCGGGTCTTGATCAGGGTGCTGCCGGCCTCGATGCCGTCGGCGCTCTCCATGGTCAGGGTGATCAGGGGCCCGCGGCTCAGGTAGCTGTCGTAGACCAGCCAGGCACCGATCAGCAGCGCCACGATGGGCACGATCCAGATCGGCGACAGCGGTGCCTGGCGGGTGGCCCGGGCGCGGTGCTCGTTATCGGGCGCGGCGTCAGGGGGCGTGTCGTTCATTGCGGGGCTTCCTCATCCGCTGTGGAAGTGGGCGTGTCCCAGATCAACCGGGGGTCGAAGCTCATGGCGGCGAGCATGGTGAGCACCACCACGCCGCCGAAGGCCACGGCCGCGGGGCCGGGCTCGACCGCCATCAGGTTGCCGGCGCGGATCAGCGCCACCAGGATCGCGACCACGAAGATGTCGACCATCGACCAGCGGCCGATGAACTCGGTCAGGCGATACATGCGGGTACGCGTCAGGGAGCGGTCGCCGCGGGCGCGCGGCGCCACCAGGCATAGCCAGACCAGCGCCAGCAGCTTGCCGATGGGCACGATCACGCTGGCGACCAGGATCACCAGGGCCACCGGCCAGGAGCCCATCTCGATCAGCTCGACGATGCCGCCGATGATGGTGCTGGGGCTGGCCCGCCCCAGGCTGACGGTGGTCATGATCGGATAGACGTTGGCCGGCACGTAGAGCACCGCCGCCGCGGCCAGCAGCGCCCAGGTACGTTGCAGGCTGTGGGGGCGGCGCGCATGCAGCGGCTCGCCGCAGCGCCGGCACTGGCCATGGCCGGCGGCATCCAGACGGCCCACCAGGCCGCAGGTGTGACAGCCGGTGAGTCCCTGGGGGGCGGCGGGGCGGCCGGTCTGGCTGCCCTCCGGCGCCGGCGGTTCGCCGGCCAGCGCGAACCACAGCCAGTCGCGGTCCACGGACTGGTTGGTCGCCAGCAGCAGCAGCGCGAAGGCGCCGAAGGCCCAGAAGGCCGGCCCGAGCGCGATCTGGGCGAGCCCGACGATCTTGATCAGGCTGACCAGGGTGCCGATCAGGAACACGTCGGCCATCATCCAGGGCTGCAGGTGGGCCAGGGCACGAGCCGCGCTGCGGCTGGCCGGCAGCGGCCTGCCGCCCAGCAGGCCGATCTGCAGCCACACCACGGCCAGCAGGTAGAGGACCGGCAGCACCAGGATGGTCAGCAGCACCACCATGGCTACCAGGGGAGCATGGTGCGCGATCAGGTCGGTGGCGGTCTGGGGCAGGTCGATGCCGTGGCCCACGCCGCGCACGCTGAACGCCAGGAAAGGGAAGGACGCGGCGATCGCCAGGCATGCCAGCGCGGCGATCGCCAGCGCCAGGCTGCGCTGGGCCGGATAACGATGGCGGCGCACCTCGGCGTGGCCGCAGCGAGGGCATACCGCCTGCTCGCCGGAATGCAGCGGCGGCAGCGCCATCAGCCAGTCGCATTCGTGGCAGGCGCGCAGGCGTCGCCGGGTGGCGCGGGCCTCCGGCGGCATGCGGTCGACGTAGGGCGCCTGGGTGGGCAGGGCGAGTTGGCGAAAGGCCGGCCTTGGCACGGCGATGGCGTCCTCCTGACGATCCAGCGGCTTGACCTGAAGTGTGTCACGTTGACGCGGGGGGCACCATAGTCAACCATGCGCGTCTCATTTGTTCCGATGGAGACACCATGATGCTTCCCGCCCTGGCGGTGGTGGCAGGCCTGATCCTGCTGGTCTGGAGCGCCGAGCGCTTCGTTGACGGCGCGGCGGCCACGTCCGCCCGACTCGGTCTATCCCCCTTGCTGATCGGCATGCTGGTGATCGGCTTCGGCACCTCGGCACCGGAGCTGGTGGTCTCGGCCATCGCCGCCGGGCAGGGCAATCCCGGCCTGGCGCTGGGCAACGCCTTCGGCTCGAACATCGCCAATATCGGCCTGATCCTGGGCCTGGTGGCGCTGATCGCACCGCTGGCGGTGCATTCCGGCATGGTGCGGCGCGAGCTGCCGGTGCTGGGCGGCGCGACGGCATTGTCGGCGGTATTGCTGCTGGGTGGCGTGGTGCGCCTCGAGGGCGCGCTGCTGCTGCTGGTGCTGGTGGCCTTCATGGCCTACAGCGTGATTCGCGGCCTGCGCGATGGCACCGATCCGCTGTCGGCGGACACCGAGGCCGAGCTGGCCACGCATCCGATGTCGCTGAAGGCCGCCCTGGGGTGGACGCTGCTGGGTCTGGTGCTGCTGGTGGCCAGCTCGCGGCTGCTGGTGTGGGGCGCGGTGGACATCGCCCAGAGTCTCGGCGTCAGCGACCTGGTGATCGGCCTGACGGTGGTGGCGGTGGGCACCTCGCTGCCCGAACTGGCGTCGGCGATCAGTGCCCTGCGTCGAGGCGAGCATGACCTGGTGCTGGGCAACGTGGTGGGCTCCAACCTCTTCAATACCCTCGGCGTGGTCGGGCTGGCCGCGGTGATCGCGCCGATCGAGACGGGGCGCGAGGTGCTGCTGCGCGACTGGAGCATGATGGCGGCGATGACCATGCTGATGCTGGTCTTCGCCCTGGGGCGCCGCGGTCGCCAGGGGCGCATCAACCGCCTCGAGGGTGGCGTGCTGCTGGCCATGTACGTGGCTTATATCGGCTTCATGGTGCATCTGGTGGTAGACGCCGGCGGCGCATGATGCACTGCGACATCGCGACACACACGAGCGACATCTCGGCGCGATAAGATGACTTCGTTGCCTGTTCCAGCGGCCGGGGATTCGGCTAGGCTGGGACGGGCAAGGGAAGAATGCGGCAGGGCGCGTCGCGCCCGACGATCAAGAGCACGGAGAGTGCCTTCGCATCACGTTCATCGATCCGCAGGAACGAGGTGTACCTCATGGAACTGGATCCTCTGCTGCTGTCTCGGCTGCAGTTCGCCTTCGTGGTGTCCTTCCATGCCATCTTTCCGGTCTTCACGATCGGGTTGGCATCCTATCTGGCCGTGCTCAACGGTCTCTTCTATCGCACCGCCAATCCCGCCTGGGAACGCCTGGCCAACTTCTGGGCCCGGGTGTTCGCCGTGGTCTTCGGCATGGGGGTGGTCTCCGGCATCGTCATGGCCTTCCAGTTCGGCACCAACTGGAGCAACTTCTCGCTGGCGGCCTCCAACCTGCTCGGCCCGATGCTGAGCTACGAAGTGGTGACCGCCTTCTTCCTCGAGGCGGCCTTCCTCGGCGTGCTGCTGTTCGGGCGCGGCAAGGTGCCCCAGGGCGTGCACCTGTTCGCTTCGATCATGGTGGCGTTGGGGACCTTCATCTCGGCATTCTGGATCCTGGTGTCCAACAGCTGGATGCAGACGCCGGCCGGCACCGAGCTGATCGACGGGCGCTTCCACGTCACCGACTGGAGCAAGGCGATCTTCACCGCCTCCTTCCCGTATCGCTTCGTGCACTTCGTGATGGCGTCCTTCCTGACCGGCGGCTTCGTGGTGGCCGGCGTCAGCGCCTGGTATCTGCTGATCGGCCGTGACGTCGAGGCCAATCGCAAGGCCTTCTCCATGTGCCTGTGGATGCTGCTGGTGCTGGCGCCGGCCCAGGCCTGGTTCGGCGACGAGCATGGCCTGAACACCCTGGAACACCAGCCCACCAAGGTGGCGGCCATGGAGGGCAACTGGGAGACCCAGTCGCGGACGCCGCTGCTGCTGTTCGCCTGGCCCGACCAGCAGGCCCAGGAGAACCACCTCGAGATCGGCATTCCGGGGCTCGCCAGCCTGATCCTGACCCATGATCTGGACGGCGAGGTACCGGGCGTCAGCGCGGTGCCGCCGGAGGAGCAGCCGCCGGTGTGGTGGGTGTTCTGGTCGTTCCGCGTGATGGTCGCCATGGGCCTGGCGATGATCGTCGCGGCGCTGATCGGCGCCTGGCTGCGCGCGCGGGGGCGGCTCTATGAGAGTCGCGGCTACCTGCAGTTCATGCGAGTGATGACGATCGCCCCCTTCCTGGCGGTCCTGGCCGGCTGGTTCGTCACCGAGATCGGTCGCGCGCCCTGGCTGGTGTACGGTCTCATGACCCAGGAAGAGGCGGTGACGCCGTCGCTGACCGGTGGCATGGCGCTGTTCACCCTGATCGGCTATGTCCTGGTCTACGCCGTGGTCTTCTACGCCGGCACCCTGTATCTGACCCGGGTCGTGCGTCAGGGCATGCTCCCCGAGCCGCCCCACGACGACGAGGTGGAGCGACCCAAGCGTCCGCTGTCCGCCGCCCACGTGCCCTTCGAAGATGCCGCCAACCAGCCGGGAAGGAGCTGAACCATGGAAATGTTCGATCTGACACTGATCTGGGCCGGCATCATCGGCTTCGGTGTGATCATGTACGTGCTGATGGACGGCTTCGACCTGGGCGTGGGCATTCTCTTTCCGTTCGCCCCGGACGAGGACAGCCGCGACGTGCTGATGAACTCGGTGGCACCGATCTGGGACGGCAACGAAACCTGGCTGGTACTCGGTGGGGCCGGGTTGCTGGCGGCCTTCCCGGTGGTCTACTCGGTGTTCCTGCCGGCGCTCTACATCGGCGTCTTCCTGATGCTGGCGGGGCTGATCTTCCGCGGCATCGCCTTCGAGTTCCGCTTCAAGTCGCATCGCAATCGCCACTGGTGGAACCGGGCCTTCAGCTGGGGCTCCACCGTGGCGGCCTTCGCCCAGGGGGCCGTGGTCGGCGCCTACATCCAGGGCTTTCCGGTCGAGGACTTCGTCTATGTCGGCGGTGCCCTGGACTGGCTGACCCCGTTCTCGGTGCTGACCGGCATCGGTTTGGTGGCCGGCTATGCGCTGCTCGGCGCCACCTGGCTGATCATGAAGAGCGAGGGACACACCCAGGCCTGGGCCTACCGCCTGGCGCCGCGCCTGCTGATCGCGGTGCTGGCGGTGTTCGCCATCATCAGCCTGTGGACCCCCTTCGTGGACGACGCGGTGCGCGAGCGCTGGTTCGGCCACCTGCACCTGCTGTGGGTGTTCCCGGCGCTGGCCCTGCTGTGTGCCTTCTGGCTGTGGCGCTCGGTGCAGGCGCGCCGCGAGGGCCAGCCGTTCATCGCCACCCTGGGGCTGTTCGTCTTCACCTACCTGGGGCTGGTGGTCAGCAAGTGGCCGGTGATCGTGCCGCCGAACTATACCCTCTGGGACGTGGCCTCGGCGCCGGAGTCCCAGCTGTTCCTGCTGCTCGGGGTGCTGTTCGTGATCCCCATCGTGCTGGCCTACACCGCCTGGAGCTATTGGGTGTTCCGCGGCAAGGTCCGCGTGGGTGAGGGGTACCACTGAGACGATGACGCAGGCATCGACATCGCGCGCCTGGCTCGCCGGCCTGGCGCGCGCCGAACGAGGACGATTGGGGCTGGCCGTGGGCTGCGGCCTGATCGCCGGCCTCGCCACCGTCGCTCAGCTGGTGCTGCTGGCCTGGCTGGTGACATCACTCCTGGTGGAGGGCCGCGCACCCTCCACGCTGTTTCCGGCCTTCGCTGTCCTGGCGGGGCTGATGGGGCTGCGCGCCCTGGCCCAGTGGGGCCAGGAGACCCTGGGCCTGGCCGCCAGCCTGCGGCTGCGCCGCAGGGCTCGGCGCGAGTTGCTCGATCACCTGGAACGGCTCGGGCCGGTGGGCCTCACCGGCCATCACAGCGCCAGCCTGGCGCAGCGGGCGGTGGATCAGGTCGAGGCGCTGGACGGCTATGTGGCCCGCTTCCTGCCGCAGCGCTATCTTGCCGTGCTGCTGCCGCTGGTGATCCTGGCGGTGGTGGCCTGGCTCGACTGGCTGGCGGCCGTCTTCCTGCTGCTGGCGGCGCCGCTGATCCCGCTGTTCATGGCCCTGGTGGGCATGGGCGCCGAGCGACTGAACGAGGAGCAGTTCGATGCCGTGGCGCGGCTGTCGCGCCACTTCATCGACCGGGTCCGCGGCATCACCACCCTGCAGCTGTTCGGTCGCACCGCGGCGGCCACCGGGGAGGTGCAGGCCGCCGCCGACGACTATCGGCGGCGTACCCTGCGTCCGCTGCGGCTGGCCTTTCTTTCCTCGGCGGTGCTGGAGTTCTTCGCCGCCGTGTCGATCGCCGTGGTGGCGATCTACGTGGGCTTCGGCCTGCTCGGCTACATCACCTATGGGCCGTCCGATCAGCTGACGCTGTTCTCGGGGCTGCTGGTGCTGCTGCTGGCGCCGGAGTTCTTCCAGCCGCTGAGAAGCCTGGCCCAGCACTATCATGACCGGGCCTCGGCCCTGGGGGCGGCCGAGGGCATGGTGGCGCTGCTCGACGAGACGCCGCGCCGCAGCGGCCTGACGCCGGCCGCGCCCCATACCGCTCGTGCGGTGGCCGAGCTGGAGGCGGTCGCGGTGTCGCATCCCGAGCGAGGGCGGGTGCTGGGGCCGCTGGACCTGGCGCTGGCGCCGGGCGAGGTGCTGGCGATCAGCGGACCCTCCGGCGTCGGCAAGTCGACCCTGCTGCAGCTGCTGGCGGGGTTCCTCGATCCGGACGCCGGCGAGCGTCGCCTCGCCGCGTCGCTTCATGTGGCCTGGATGGACCAGCGCCCGCTGCTGGTGCATGGCAGCCTGGCCGACAATCTGCGCCTGTCGGCACCGGAAGCCGATGATGCGGCCCTGCACCGGGCGCTCACGGCCGCCGGGCTGGGCGAGCTGGTGGCCGGCCTGCCTGACGGCCTCGACACCCGGCTCGGCGAGCGCGGGGTGGGCCTCTCCGGCGGCCAGGCCCAGCGTCTGGCGCTGGCCCGGGTGTTTCTCTCCGAGGCGCGGCTGGTGCTGCTCGACGAGCCCACCGCCAGTCTCGATGCCGAGAGCGAGGTGGTCGTCATCGAGGCGCTGCTGGCCCTGGCCGCCGAGGGACGCAGCCTGGTCATCGCCAGCCATCGGGCCGCGCCGCTGGCCTGCGCCGATCGGCACCTGACGCTGCGCGACGGCCGTCTGGAGGAGGTGACCCATGACTGAGCGACGCGGCGTGATCGCGACCCTCGCGCCCTGGCTGCGCCTGCTCGGCCACCGCCGCGGCCGCCTGTTGGCCGGCGCCGCGCTGATGGCGCTGGCGCTGGCCTCGGCGATCGGCCTGCTGGCGCTGTCCGGCTGGTTCATCACCGCCACCGGCCTGGCCGGCATCGCCCTGGCCGCCGGGGCGGCCATGACCCTGGACGTCTACGTGCCCGGCAGCGGCATCCGCGGCTTCGCCGTGACCCGCACCGTGGCGCGCTACGTCGAGCGGCTCTACAACCACGACACGGTGCTGCGCCTGCTGGCCGACCTGCGCGGGCGGATGTTCGCGGTGCTGGCCGGCCTCGACGCCCAGACGCTGTCGCGGCGCCGGGCCAGCGACTGGCTGAACCGGCTGACCGCCGACATCGACACCCTGGACAGCCTGTTCCTGCGCCTGCTGGCGCCGGCGGCGGTGGCGCTGCTGGCGATCCTCGCCCTGGCCGGCTTGCTGGCGATCTGGTCGCCGGCGGCGGCCCTGGCGGTGGCGGGGCTGCTCGGCGCCGCCTGGGGCTGGCTGACGCTGGGCCAGGCGCGCCTGGGGCTCGCCGCCAGCCGGCAACGGGTCGATGAGCTGGAGCGCCTGCGCGGCCGGCTGATCGAACAGCTCCAGGGGCTCGCCGAGCTCGAGACCTACGGCACCCTGGCCGGCCAGCGGCGGCGCCTCGAGGCCATCGAGGAGCGGCTCTACGCCGATCAGCGCCGCCTGGGGCGGTTCTCGGCCCTGGGCACGGCGGTGGCCGGGCTGGCCGTCGGGCTCGGCTGGCTCTCGGCGCTGTGGCTGGCGGCGCTGGCCTGGCAGGCCGGGACGCTGTCCGGCCCGCTGATGGTGATGATGCCGCTGGCGGTGATGGCAATGAGCGAGGCGCTGGCCGCGCTGCCCATGGCCTTCACCCAGTTCGGCGCCACCCTGGCCGCCGCCGAGCGGCTCAATGCGCTGGAGGACGCCCGTCGCGACGATGCCGCCGCCGAGCGGCTCAATGCGCTGGAGGACGCCCGTCGCGACGATGCCGGCGTGAGCGTGGCATTGCTGAGCTCCGGCGCCCTGGCGCTCGCCTTCGAAGAGGTCGCGCTGCGCTATCCCGGGGCCCTGACGCCGGTGTTCGACGGCTTCTCGCTGGCGCTGGCACCCGGGGAGCGGCTGGCCGTGCACGGCGTCTCCGGCAGCGGCAAGTCGAGCCTGGCGGCGCTGGTCACCGGCCAGCTCGCGCCCGACGCGGGCCGCGTGCGGCTGAACGAGGCGCCGGTCGGCGAGATCGCTCCTGAGGCGCTGGCCGAGCGGGTCGCCTGCCTGACCCAGCATACCGAGTTGTTCGACGACAGCCTGGCGGCGAACCTGCTTCTGGCCGCGCCCGAGGCCGATGACGCGCGGCTGTGGGCCGTGCTCGAGACGGTGGAGCTGGCCGACTGGGCGGAAGCGCTGCCCCGCGGGCTCGACACCCGGGTGGGCGAGGGCGGTCGCCGGCTCTCCGGCGGCCAGGCGCGTCGGGTGGCACTGGCCCGGCTGCTGCTGCGCGCCCCCGGCCTGGTGATCCTCGACGAGCCCTTCGCCGGCCTCGATCCGGCGCTGGCCGTGCGCATCGCCGAGCGTCTCGATGGCTGGCTCGCCGGGCGCAGCGTGCTCTATCTGGTGCACGAGCGGGCCGAACAGACGGCGCTGCCCGGCGTCGATCGCTGGCAGGCCCTGAGCCTGCTGCCGGAGAAGGACTTTGCGCCGCCGCGCGGAATCTTTCAGGATAGGGCAAAGCATTGATACGAGGTGATTCATGCGGGATTTCCTGAAGGCCCTGCCCAAGGCCGAGCTGCATCTGCACATCGAGGGCACCCTGGAACCCGAACTGATGATGGCGCTCGCCGAGCGCAACGGCGTGACGCTGCCCTACGCCTCGGTGGAGGAGGTGCGCGCCGCCTACGACTTCGACGACCTGCAGTCCTTTCTGGACCTCTATTTCCAGGGCATGAGCGTGCTGCTCACCGCCCGGGACTTCGAGGACCTGGCCATGGACTACTTCCAGCGCGCCGCCGCCGAGGGCGTGGTACATGTGGAGATGCACGTCGATCCCCAGGCGCATCTGTCGCGGGGCGTGGCGCTGGAGGCGGTGATGGAGGGGCTCGAGCGTGCCCGCCGTCGCGCCGAGGACGAGCTGGACCTGTCCACGGCGATGATCCTCGCCTTCCTGCGCGACCGGCCCGCCGAGGAGGCCGAGTCGCTGCTGGAGCAGGCCGCGCCCTATCTCGACCGGATCGACGCCGTGGGCCTCGACAGCGCCGAGGTCGGCCATCCGCCGAGCAAGTTCCGCGAGGCGTTCCGCCGCGCCGGTGAGCTGGGCCTGGCGCGGGTCGCCCACGCCGGCGAGGAGGGGCCGCCCGCCTATATTCATGAGGCGCTGGACGTGCTCGACGTCTGCCGCATCGATCACGGCGTGCGCTGCCTGGAAGACGAGGCGCTGGTCGCGCGGCTGCGCGACGAGGCCATGGTGCTGACCGTGTGCCCGCTCTCGAACCTGCGGCTCAAGGTGGTTGAGCGCATGGAGGCGCATCCGCTGCCGGCGATGCTCGAGGCCGGGCTCAACCTGACGCTGAACTCCGACGATCCGGCCTACTTCGGCGGCGGCATGCTGGAGAACTTCCTCGCCTGCCAGCGCGCCTTCGGCTGGTCCCGCGAGACCTTCGCCCGGCTCGCCGGCAACGCCATCGAGGCGGCCTTCATGAGCGAGGCGCGCCGCGCGGAACTTCGCGCCAGGCTCGCTGCCTGCGGCTGATTTCGGCGGCAATCAATGAAAAAAGGGCGGCGCTTCGGCGCCGCCCTTTTCGTACCTGCCTTGCACCTGATGCGTGCCTGGAAGCGCGATCAGGCGTCTCGCTGATGGACCCGGCGGCCGTTGGCCCAGGTGGCGTACACGGTGCGGTCGTCGCCCAGCATCATCAGCGCGAACAGCGTCTCGGCGAGCGTGCGGCAGCGCGCGGTGCGCCGGGCCAGCAGCGGCGTGGCCTGCGGGTCGAGCACCACGAGGTCGGCCTCGCCACCCTGGCGCAGGCGGCCAATGCGGTCGTCCAGATGCAGGGCCCGGGCGTTGCCCAGCGTCAGCCGGTAGAAGCCCTGCCAGGCGGTGAGTGGCTGGCCGCGCAGCTGGCCGACCTGGTAGGCGGCCTTGAGCGTGGCGAGCCCCGAGAGATCGGTGCCGGCGCCCACGTCGCTGGCGAGTGTGGTGGCGAGCTCCGCCTCGCGGCAGGCCAGGCGGTCGAACAGCCCGCTGCCGAGGAACAGGTTGGAGGTCGGGCAGAAGGCGACGTTGGCGCCGGCCTCGGCCAGTCGGCGGCGCATCGGCTGGTCGAGATGGATGCCGTGGGCGAAGGTGCTGCGCGGGCCCACCAGCCCGTAGCGCTCGTAGACGCCCAGGTAGTCCTGGCACTCGGGAAACAGCTCGGCGACCCAGGCGATCTCGCCCTCGTTCTCCGACAGATGGGTCTGCAGGTGCAGGTCCGGGGCATTGCGCAGCACCGCGCCGGTGGCTTCGAGCTGTTCGCGGCTCGAGGTGGGCGCGAAGCGCGGGGTCAGGCTGTAGCCGAGGCGGTCCCGGCCGTGCCAGTCGCCGATCAGCCGCTCGCTGTCGGCCAGCCCCCCGAGGGGATCGTCGACCAGCGCCTCGGGGGCGTGGCGATCCATCAGCACCTTGCCGGCCAGCATCCGCAGGCCGCGCGCCTTCGCGGCGCCGAAGAAGGCATCCACCGAGCCGGGGTGCGAGGTGCAGAACACCTGGGCGGTGGTGGTGCCGGCGCGCAGGGTCTCGTCGAGGAAGGCCTCGGCCACCGCCTCGGCGTGGGCGCGCTCGGCGAAGCGACACTCCTCGGGGAAGGTGTAGTCGTTGAGCCAGTCGAGCAGCTGTCGGCCGTAGGAGGCCATGATGTCGAGCTGGGCGTAGTGCACGTGGCTGTCGATGAAGCCCGGCATCATCAGCTTGTCGCCGTAGTCCACCGTCTCGATGTCCGCCGGCAGGTGGGGGGCCAGCTCGGCGTGGTCGGCCACGGCGTGGATGTGGCCGTCGACCAGCCAGACGGCGCCGTCTTCCAGATGGCGCACGCTGCCCGCGGCCGGGGTGTCGCCTTCGCCCGGATCGGCGTCGAAGCTCAGCAGCGGGCCGCGCAGCAGGCGCATGTGGGGTTGGGGGTCGGTCATCAATCTCTCCGCTGAACGCCGCTTGGCCGGCGCATGGAAAAGTCGGATTCTGTTGGGTCTTGGCGAATGTTCAGGCGATGAGCTTACCCGGCGACAAGCCTTCGCGAGGCGCTGTGAACCCTTCCCTGGGCGCTACTTTTGCCATCCATGGCAAAAACCCTCGCTGCGCCTTATCCCCGGTGCTCATCGGTGTGGCTCTAAGTTCTTGATGGAAACACCTGGCGCAGCGTCTCCGGGGCGACGCCGCGGCGGTCGTCGCGCTCGGTGTCGGGCTCGGTGTCGGGCTTGAGCGTCAGCAGCTCGGCGGCCACCGCCAGGGCGATCTCGCAGGGCCGCTTGCCGTGGGCACCGGGCACGCCGATCGGGCAGCGTACCGTTGCCAGTGCGGCCTCGTCGTGGCCGGCGTCGCGCAGCCGGCTCCTGAAGCTCGCCCACTTGCTGTCGGAGCCGATCATGCCGATCGAGGCGCAGTCGCCGCGCCGGAGCAGGGCGTCGACCAGGGCGCGATCCTCGGCGTGATCGTGGGTCATCACCAGGGCGTGGCAGCCGGCCGGCACCGAGGCCACCGCGGCCTCTACGTCCGCGCCCTCGGCGCCGGCTGCCGGCTGCATGAGATGCAGTCGGTCGCGGTCGCGAGCGTCGTCGGGAAAGGCGTGCTCGCGGCTGTCGAACCACCACACGCGCCAAGGCAGCGGCGCCAGCGCCTGGACCAGCGCCCGGCCGACGTGGCCAGCGCCGAACAGCGCGATGTCCATCTCGGCGCCGGCGAACGGCTCGATCAGCACGTGCACGTAGCCGCCGCAGCACTGGCCGGAGCGCCCGCCCAGCGGGAAGGCCTCCAGCCGGGTGTCGGTGCGGCCGCTGGCCAGCGCCTCGCGGGCGGCCTCGATCACCTGCTGCTCGAAGTGACCGCCGCCCAGGGTGTCATGGACGTCGTCGGCGGTGATCACCATCTTGGCGCCGGGCTCCCGCGGGGTGGAGCCGGCCACGCCCACCACGCTGGCCAGGGCGTGAGGGCGCGCCTCGCGCTGCAGGCGGGCGAGCGCCGCGTACCAGGGTTCAGGCGGGCGCATGGTCAGGCCTCTCGTCACGATCGGCATCCAGGTCGGCATCGGCGGTGGTGTGGGCCTTTCGCAGGGCCTCGGCGGCCATCAGTACCCGCTCCGGGGTGGCGGGCGTGTCCAGCGCCGGGCTGACGCGGTAGTCGGCGAGGCTCGCCAGGGCGTCGCGCAGCGCCGACCACACCGAGATGCCGAGCATGAAGGGCGGCTCGCCCACGGCCTTGGAGCGGTAGATGCTGGCCTGGGAGTTGGGATGGCCCTGCATCAGCTCGACGTTGAAGGTCTCGGGCAGGTCGCCGAAGGCCGGAATCTTGTAGGTGGCCGGGCCGTCGGAGACCAGCCGGCCGGCCTCGTTCCAGACCAGCTCCTCGCTGGTCAGCCAGCCCATGCCCTGAATGAAGCCGCCCTCGATCTGGCCGATGTCGATGGCCGGGTTCAGCGAATCGCCCACGTCGTGGAGGATGTCGGCGCGGCTGACGCGGTACTCGCCGGAGAGCGTGTCGACCTCGACCTCGGCCACGGCGGCCCCAAAGGCGTAGTAGTAGAAGGGGCGGCCGCGGCCGGTGGCGCGGTCGTAGTGGATCAGGGGCGTGGCGTAGAAGCCCTTCTCGGAGAGCGAGACGCGGCCGATATAGGCGGCCTGGACCAGCTCGCCCCAGGGGATACGCGTCTCGGCCTCGCCGAGCCCGGCCACCAGCTGGCCGTCCTCCAGGCGCATGGTCTCGCGGTCGAGCCCGCCCGCCTCCTGGTCGAAGTGGCCGGCGGCGAAGTCGAACAGCCGCTCGCGCAGCTTGCTCGCCGCGTCGCGGGCCGCCTGGCCGTTGAGGTCGGCGCCGCTGGAAGCGGCGGTGGGCGAGGTGTTGGGCACCTTGTCGGTGCGGGTGGCGCTGATGCGCACGCGTTCCAGGTCGAGACCCAGCTCCCGGGCCACCACCTGGCACACCTTGGTGTGCAGGCCCTGGCCCATCTCGGTGCCGCCGTGGTTGATCAGTACGCTGCCGTCGGTATAGACGTGCAGCAGCGCGCCGGCCTGGTTGAGGTGCTGGGCGGTGAAGGAGATGCCGAACTTCACCGGCGTCAGCGCCAGGCCGCGCTTCACGATCGGGCTTGTCGCGTTGAAGGCGGTGATCTCGCGGCGCCGGGCCCAGTAGTCGCTGCTTTGTTTGAGCTGGCCGATCAGGTCGTGCAGCAGGGTGAGCTGCTCGACGCGCTGGCCGTAGTGGGTGATATCGCGGGTCACGTCTAGCGGCGTGCCGTCCTCGCCCTTGGCGCGGTAGAGGTTGCGCTTGCGCACGGTCAGCGGGTCCTCGCCGAGATGGCGAGCGATGTCGTCCATGGCGCGCTCGATGATCATCATGCCCTGGGGGCCGCCGAAGCCGCGGAAGGCGGTGTTGGACGCCTTGTGGGTGCGGGCGCGCTGGCCGGTCACCCGGGCCTCGCCCAGCGAGTAGGCGTTGTCGGCGTGGAACATGGCGCGGTCGACGATCGCCTCGGACAGGTCCGGCGAGTAGCCGCAGTCGCCGATCACGGTGATGTCGCCGCCGGCGAGCACGCCGTGCTCGTCGAAGCCGAGCCGATAGCGGTTGTGGAAGGGGTGGCGCTTGCCGGTGGCGCGCAGGTCCTCGGCGCGGGGCAGGCGCAGCTTGGCCGGGCGGTTGGTGCGCCGGGCGATCAGCGCGGCGATGCAGGCCCAGGGCGAGGCCTGGGTCTCCTTGCCGCCGAAGCCGCCGCCCATGCGGCGCATCTCCATGGTCACCGCGTGGAAGGGCACGCCGAGTACCTCGGCGACCAGCTTCTGGCTCTCGCTGGGGTGCTGGTTGGAGGTGTAGACCATCACGCCCTCGTCCTCGGAGGGCACCACCAGGCAGGCCTGGCCCTCGAGGTAGAAGTGCTCCTGACCGCCGACGAACTGCTCGCCCTCCAGCACGTGGGGTGCCCGCTCGAGGGCCGTCTGCCAGTCGCCGCGCTCGTGCACGTGGGTGGGGCGCACGAACTCCTCGCGCTCGGCGGCGGCCACCGGGTCCAGCGACGCCGGCTGCTCGTCGATCTCGACGATCGCCTCCTTGACCGCCAGCCGGGCCTCGCGGTGGCTTTCTGCCGCCACCGCGAACAGGCTCTGGCCGAGGTAGCTGATCTCGTCGTCGGCGAAGATCGGGTCGCCCGGGAACACCGGGCCGATGTCGGTATGGCCGGGCACGTCGGCCAGGGTGATCACGTCCACCACGCCCGGCGCTTGGCGTACCTTTTCCAGGTCGAGCCGGGTCAGGCGGCCGTGGGCCACCGGCGAGAAGCCCACCGCCACGTGCAGGGCGTTGGCCGGCGTGGCGATATCGTCGATATAGGGCGCGCGGCCGGTCACATGCTTGACGGCGCTCTCGTGGGCGCTGGCATGGCCGGACGCCTCCCGGGAAGCGCTGGCCGTAGACGTCTCTGAAGCACGAGCGGCTTCGGGCGAGTTGGAAAGCCTAGTGAGCGTACGCATCGAGAGTCACCTTGGTCGCGGAATCGTTGTTGTCGTTGGCGGCTTGTTCGGCGGCGATCATCAGCCGCAGCCGCTCGAGCAGGTTGCCGGCGGCCAGGCGCCGGTACTCGGCGCTGCCGCGGACGTCGGACATCGGCGCGAGTTCCTCGCCGAGCGCGGCGCGGGCGGCGGCGAAGGCCTCGGCCTCCGGGGCGCGGCCCTCCAGGGCGGCCTCGGCAGCAGGCGCGCGGCGGGGCACGGCCGCCATGCCGCCGAAGGCCAGCCGCACGTCGTGCATCACGCCGTCCTCCAGGCGCCAGGCGAAGGCGGCCAGCACCGCGGAAATGTCGTCCTCACGTCGTTTCGACAGCTTCCAGACCTTGAGATTCTGCGCCGCGCCGGGGCGCGGCAGGAAGACGGCGCCGATGAATTCGTCCTCGGCCAGCGCTGTCTTGCGGTAGTCGAGGAAGAAGTCGGACAGCGGCAGCTCGCGGGGGCCGCGGGGGCCGTCGAGACGCAGCCGGGCGTCCAGGGCCAGCAGCACCGGCGGAGTGTCGCCGATCGGCGAGGCGTTGGCGATGTTGCCGCCGAGCGTGGCGCGGTTTCGGATCTGCGAGGAGGCGAAGCGGTGCATCAGGTGCGCGAAGGCCGGGTAGGGCGCATCCAGCAGCGGTGTCAGCCGGGCCAGGGTGACCGAGGCGCCGATCCACCAGCCGCTATCCACTTCCTCGATGGCATTCAATTCGGCGACTTGGCGCACGTCGATCAGATCGTCCAGCGCCTTGAGCTGCTGGGTGGCCTCGAGCCACAGGTCGGTGCCGCCGGCCACCAGCCTGGCGTCGGGGCGCTCGGCCTTGAGGGAGCGCAGGGCGGCGATGTCCTGGGGCGTGACGTAATGGCTGACGTCGTGGCCCTCGGCGGCGGGCTCGCCGTCGCGGGGCTGGCGCAGCCAGGCGACGTTGCCGGCAAGCCCGGCGTCCTCGGCCCAGGCGGGATTGGCCGCGGGGTAGTCGCCCATGCCGAGGGCGGCGTCACGGATCGGGCGGTAGCCGGTGCAGCGGCACAGGTTGCCGCCCAGGGCCTCTTCCAGGCGCGCCTGGGTGAGCGGGGCAGGCCGGCGACGCTGATCCTCGTAGAGGGTGAACAGCGACATCACGATGCCCGGGGTGCAGAAGCCGCACTGGCTGCCGTGGCAGTCGACCATCGCCGCCTGGGCGGGGTGCAGCCGCTCGCCGGCGGCCAGCCCCTCGACGGTGACCAGGTGGCAGCCGTCGAGCTGGTGGGCCGGGGTCAGGCAGGCGTTGGCGTTGTGATAGACCAGCTCGCCGTCGTCGCCGGGCTCGCCGATCGCCACGGTGCAGGCGCCGCAGTCGCCGGAGGCGCAGCCTTCCTTGGTGCCGGTCTGGCCGAGCCGGTCGCGCAGCAGCTCGAGGGTGCTGGTGTCCGCGCTGACGTCGCGACAGCGCTGGCGCCTGCCGTTGAGGTAGAAGTCGATCATGGGTGTCGGCTCCGATTGTGGTTGTAGTGGCCGGGAATCGTGGAATGACTTAATTCTTGACCATATGGTCAGCTTTGGCAAGTGCCGCGGCGCCTCTCTCCACTTTTTATACGCCGATCGCGCGTTGGCGGTGATGCCGAATTGCCTTGGTGCCGGGCTCTGAGGCACTCTTTGGCCCCAGATCGGTACCGACAGCGAGGGCCCATGGCCAAGGCAGACAACGGCAGTGAACAGGAAGGCGGCGCCATCCGCCGGCGCAACGAGCAGGCGATCCTGGCGGCGGCGGAGCGGGTCTTCGCCCGGCACGGCTATCGCGGGGCCAGCGTGCAGGAGATCGCCGAGCAGGCGGGGCTGCCCAAGTCCAACGTCCTCTATTACATGGGCAGCAAGCGCAGGCTCTACGTGCGCCTGCTGGAACAGGTGATGGAGCGCTGGAACGCCATGCTCGACGACATCTCGGCCGACGACGATCCGGCCGAGGTGCTGTCGGCTTTCATTCGCTCGAAGATGTGGATGTCACGCCGGCACCCCGAGGGCTCGCGGCTGTTCGCCAGCGAGATCATCGGCGGCGCGCCCTTCCTGCAGGAGTATCTGAGCGGCGAGCTGCGCGACTGGGTGCACAGCCGCGCGGCGGTGTTTCGCCAGTGGGCCGAGCGGGGCCTGATGGACCCGGTCGACCCGGTGTGGCTGATCTTCCTGATCTGGTCCTCGACCCAGCACTACGCCGACTTCGAGGCCCAGGTCACCGGCATCACCGGCCGCGAGGCGCTCTCCGACGAGGATATCGAGCGCATCACCGAGTTCCTGACCCGGGTGGTGATCAAGGGCTGCGGGGTGAAGCACCCCGCCGACCGCGCGCCGGCCGACGAGGCACCGCTTACTGAGCGGTGACCAGCAGCAGCACCGACAGCGCCGCCGACACCCACATCGCCGGGCGGATGTCCTCGAGGCGCCCGGTGGCCACCTTGATCAGCACGAAGCTCATGAAGCCGAAGGCGATGCCGAGGGTGATCGAGTAGGTCAGCGGCATCAGGATGATGGCCAGGAAAGCGGGAAAGGCCTGGTCGAAGCGCTGCCAGTCGATCTTTCCGATGGGGGCCATCATGAACAAGCCGACCAGCACCAGCGCCGGGGCGGTGGCGATGCCGGGGACCAGCGACAGCAGCGGCGAGAGGAACAGGAAAGGCAGGAACAGCAGCGCGATCACCACCGCCACCAGGCCGGTGCGGCCGCCCTGGGCGACGCCGGCGCCGGACTCGATGAAGGTCTGGGCGGCGCTGGTGCCCAGCGGTGCGGCGATCATCGAGGCGAAGGCGTCCACCGTCATCGAGCGCTTGAGGTTGCGCGGATTGCCGTCCTCGTCCTTGAGGTCCGCCGATTCCGACAGCGCCATGAAGCACGACAGGGCGTCGAAGAAGTTGGTGAACAGCATCACGAAGATGAACGGCAGGTAGGCCACCTTCAGCGCGCCGAGGATGTCGACCTGCATCACGGCGCTGAAGTCCGGCCAGGCGGCCAGGCCGTTCCAGGCCACCATCACCTCGTCGCCCCACAGCCGTCCCATGGGCGCGGCCAGCAGCGTGGTCAGGGCGATGCCCATGATCAGCGCGCCGTTGAAGCGCAGGATCACGAACACCGCGGTGGCCACCAGGCCGAGGAAGAAGGTGGCGAGATGGGCGTCCATGGTGCCGAGCGATACCAGGGTGGCGTCGCTGCCGACGATGAAGCCGGCGTTCTGCAGCCCGATGAAGGTGATGAACAGCCCGATGCCGCAGGTGATGGCATAGCGCAGCGAGGCGGGTATGGCCTCGATGATGGCGCGGCGGACGTTGAACACCGCCAGCAGGGCGAACAGCACCCCCGACCAGAACACGCAGCCCAGCGCGACTTCCCAGCTGAGGCCGGCGCCCAGCACCAGGGTGTAGGTGAACAGCGCGTTCATGCCCATGCCCGGGGCGACCAGGATGGGGTTGCGGGCGTAGAGGCCCATCGCCAGGCTGCTCATGAAGCTGATCAGCACGGTGGCGGAGAGCGCCGCGGAGAAGGGAATGCCGGCGTCCGAGAGCACGGCGGGGTTGACCACGATGATGTACATCCCGGCCAGGAAGGTGGCGATGCCGGCCAGGATCTCGGTCTTCAGCGTCGAGCCGCGGCGGGTGACGCCGAACCACCGATCGAGGAGAGGCAGGCTGGCCTGCCGCGAGGGTGCGTCCGCGTGGAGCGCCCCGTCGGCGCGGGGGGAAGTCTGTTGCATGCCGATACCCTGTTGTTGTTGTGGGTGGTGTGAGGCAGATTTTTTCTGACCTTTTGGTCAAGATCAGCGAAAACCAAGGCTAGCCGCTGGTTCGCCGGCGTGCAAGCGTCGGCCCGGCGGCACCCGGTCAACGCGTCATATGCCCGGGGCGTCGTGAACCGCGTGCCCCGCGGCGGAAGGCAAGAGCGACGACAGACGAGACGACAAGAGACGAGCATGACCAAAGGCGTGAATGACGCTTCTCCGGCCTGCCTGCCCATCGAGGCGAGGCTTGATGACATCCAGGCCGCGATGGCCGGGCATGCCCGCGCCCTGCTGGTGGCCGAGCCCGGCGCCGGCAAGACCACCCTGGTGCCGCTGGCGCTGCTCGAGGCCGACTGGTGCCGCGGGCAGCGCCTGCTGCTGCTCGAACCCCGCCGCGTGGCCGCCCGGCTGGCGGCGGGGCACATGGCCGATTCCCTGGGCGAAGCCGTGGGGCAGACGGTGGGCTACCGGATGCGCGGCGAGTCCCGCGTCGGGACCGAGACGCGTCTCGAGGTGGTCACCCAGGGCGTGCTGACGCGCATGCTCCAGGAGGACCCGCTGCTCGAGGGCGTGGCCGGGGTGATCTTCGACGAGTTCCACGAGCGCAGCCTCGAGGCCGACCTCGGGCTGGCGTTGACCCTCGACGCCCAGTCGGTGCGCGACGACCTGCGCCTGCTGGTGATGTCGGCGACCCTGGACGTGGCCTCGCTGACCGCCGTGCTCGGCGAGGCAACGCCGGTGATCGAGTGCGAGGGGCGTCAGTTCCCGGTCGCCACCCATCACCGGCCGCCGAATCGCTCGCTCAAGCCCCATGACGAGGCCGCGCGCCATCAGGCGGCGGTGGTCGCCGAGGCGCTGGCGGCCGACGAAGGCGATGCCCTGGTGATCCTGCCGGGCGTCGGCGAGATCCGCCGGCTGGCGCGGGCACTGTCCGATCGGCTGCCCGATGCCGCGATCCACGAGCTTCACGGCCGGCTGCCGCTGGACGCCCAGCGTCGCGCGCTGGCCCCCGACGCCGAAGGCCGCCGCCGGGTGGTGCTGGCGACCGCCATTGCCGAGTCGAGCGTCACCGTGCCCGGCGTGCGGCTGGTGATCGACGCCGGGCTGGAGCGGCTGCCGGTGTTCCAGCCGCGCACCGGCCTGACGCGCCTCGAGACCCGCCGGCTTAACCGGGCCAGCGCCGATCAGCGCCGCGGCCGCGCCGGCCGCCAGGGCCCCGGCGTCTGCTACCGGCTGTGGGCCGAGGAGCAGCCACTGGTGCCGGACCGCGAGCCGGAGATCCGCCAGGCCGACCTGGCCCCGCTGGCCTTCGAGCTGGCGCGCTGGGGCATCACCGAGCCGCAGTCGCTGTCCTGGATCACGCCGCCGCCGGCGGGGGCGCTTTCCGCCGGGCGCGAGCTGCTGCGCGGCCTCGGCGTGCTGGACGATGCCCATCGCCTGACGGCGCTGGGCCGCGCCTGCGCGCGCTGGCCGACCCACCCACGGCTGGCGGTGATGCTTCAGCGCGCGTCCGAGCTCGACGCGGCGGCCCTGGCCTGCGGCCTGGCGGCGCTGCTCGAGGGTCGCGGTGCCGACGACGAGCGCGACCTGGCCGCGGCACTGGAGAAACGCTTCGCCAGCCCCGGCGAGGATCGCGCCTGGCAGCGCGATGCCAAACGCCTGGCGAGCCTGATGGGCTGCCGGCTGTCGTCGCCGCGGTTCGAGGCGCTCGGCGAGCTGCTGGCGCTGGCCTGGCCCGAGCGCATCGCCCAGCGGCTCTCGCCGGGGCGCTTCCGGCTGGCCGGCGGCGGGCAGGGCACGCTGCCCGAGTCGCACCCGCTGGCCCACGCCGAGCTGCTGGTGGCGGTGGCCCTGGACGGCGAGGGCGGCGGCGGGCGGATCTTCCGCGCCGCGGCTCTGGACGAGGCGCGGCTGACGGCGCTGCATCCCGAGGCCGGCCAGTGGCGCGATCATCTCGAATGGTCCGACGAGCGCGGGCGGCTGGTCGGCGAACGCCGCCGTGGGCTCGGTGCCGTGGTGCTCGAGCGCCGGCCGCTGACGTCGCTGCCGCCGGAGGCCGCCCAGCAGGCGCTGCTCGAGGCGGTACGCCGGCGCGGGTTGCCGTTCGACGAGGCCACCGAGCAGCTGCGCGCCCGGGTCGCGCTGCTGCGCCGCACCCTGGGCGACGACTGGCCGGACTGGTCCGACGAGGCGCTGCTCGACGACCTGGACGCCTGGCTCGGCCCCTACCTGGCCGGGCTGTCGCGCCTCGACGAGGTCGAGGCGCTGCCGTTCGCGCGCATCCTCAGAGACGGCCTGGCCGGCGGCCAGTCGGCACGGATCGACGCCCTGGCGCCGACACACCTGACGGTGCCCAGCGGCTCGCGGGTGGCGCTGGACTATCGCGGCGAGACGCCGGTGCTGGCGGTGAAGCTGCAGGAGGTGTTCGGCTGGGAGGCCGCGCCGCGTCTGGTCGACGGCCGGGTCGCGCCGCTGCTGCATCTGCTGTCGCCGGCGCGGCGCCCGCTGCAGGTCACCGCAGACCTGACGAGCTTCTGGGCCAACGGCTACGCCGAGGTGCGCAAGGACATGCGCGGTCGCTATCCCAAGCATCCCTGGCCGGAGGATCCGTGGTCGGCCCAAGCCAGCGCACGGACCAAGCGGCGAAGCTGAGTCGTCCCCGGGGTCAGGCTCGACGGCGCCACAGCGCCTTTTCCCCCTCGACGATCAGCAGTACGGCCAGCGCAGTGGCCAGGATCACGACCCAGTGCATCGGCGCCAGGCCTGCGGCGCCGAACAGGCGTTGCAGGACGGGCACGTAGGTCCAGGCCAGCTGGATGACGGCAATCAGGCCGATGGCCACCCATACCGGACGACTGCCGAACAGGCCCCGCCATGAGAGCACCCCCTGGATCAGGTAGCGGCTGTTGACCAGGTAGGCGGCGGAGCCCGCGACCAACATGTTGACCGCACCGGATCTGGCCTGCTCGAGCGCGCCGCCTTGCATGTCGTGGATCCAGGTGAAAATGCCATAGGTGGCCAGCAGCAGCAGCGTCGAGACGAAGATCACCCGCCACAGCAGGAAGAGGTCCAGCAGGGCGGCGTCCGGTTTCCTTGGTGGGCGTCGCATCAGGTCGTGTTCGCCGGGTTCGAAGGCCAGGGCGAGGCCCAGGGTCACCGCCACGGCCATGTTGACCCACAGCGCCTGGAGCGGGCTCACCGGCAGCAGCGCCCCGCACAGCACCGCGACCATGATGGCCAGGCCCTGGGCGCCGTTGGTGGGCAGCAGGAAGGTGATGGTCTTGCGGATGTTGTCGTAGACCTTACGGCCCTCGCGGATGGCGGCGACGATGGTGGCGAAGTTGTCGTCGGCCAGGACCATCTCCGCGGCCTCCCGAGCCGCCGCCGTGCCCTGTCGCCCCATGGCTACGCCCACGTCGGCGCGCTTGAGGGCCGGGCCGTCGTTGACGCCATCGCCGGTCATCGCGCAGACCTCACCGCATGACTGCAGGGCCTCGACCAGCCGTAGCTTGTGCTCGGGGGTGGCTCTTGCGAAGACGTCTACCGTCATGACGCTGTCGATCAGCGCCGCCTCGGACATGCTCTCGATCTCGTGGCCGCTGATCACCCGGCCCGTGTTGGCGAAGCCCAGCCGCTCGGCGATAGCGCGCGCGGTGACGCCGTGGTCGCCGGTGATCATGACCGGACGAATGCCCGCGGCCCGGCACTCGGCCACCGCGGCGATGGCTTCCTCCCGGGGCGGGTCGAGCATGCCCACCAGACCCAGCAGTACCAGTTCCGACTCGGCGTGCTCGTCGGTCAGCTTCAGGCTTGAGGACAGCGGTTTCTCGGCCAGGGCCAGCACGCGCAGGCCCCTGTCGGACAGGGCATGGAGGCGTTGCTCCCAGAGAGAAAGATCCAGTGAGTCCTCGCCCCGGTCGGTGCGCACCCGGTGACACATCGCCAGCAGCCTGTCCGGCGCGCCCTTGACCAGCAGGCGGGGACTCCCTTCCATGTCGTGGAGGGTGGCCATGTACTGACGTCCGGCGTCGAAGGGGATGGCGTCGTGTCGGACATGATGACGGCGCGCCTGCACCACCGGCAGGCCGGCCTTGGCGGCGGCCACCACCAGCGCCCCCTCGGTAGGGTCGCCATGGATGCGCCATGTCTCGTCTTCGTGGACCAGCTCGGCGTCGTTGCACAGTACGCCGACGTTCAGGAAGTGACGCAGGGCATGCTGGTCATCGAGGTCGAGCGGGGCCGGGCTGGTCTCGCCGTCGTCTACGCGGTGGAATGCGCCCTCGGGGGCGAAGCCGATGCCGTCGAGGTGAAACTCGCCTTCGGGCAGCCAGATCGCCTGGGCGGTCATCTCGTTGCGGGTCAGGGTGCCGGTCTTGTCCGAGCAGATCGTCGATACTGACCCCAGGGTCTCCACCGCGGGAAGACGGCGGATGATGGCTCGCGAGCGGGCCATGGCCTGAACTCCCAGCGCCAGGCCGATGGTGACGATGGCCGGCAGCCCCTCCGGGATGGCCGCGACCGCGAGGCCTACCGCGGCCATGAACATCGTCGGCCAGGGACTCCCGTGCAGCAGCACGCCGACCAGCGCCGTGGCGATCGCGCATGCCAGGATCAGCGTTGCCAGTACCCGTCCGGCGCGGTCGAGCTGGCGCAGCAGCGGCGTGCGCAGTGGCTCGACCCTGCTCAGCAGCGCGGAGATGCGGCCGAGTTCGGTGTCGGCTCCGATCGCCACCACCAGCCCCCGGGCGCTGCCCTGCGCCACCAGGGTGCCGGCATAGGCCATGCTGCTGCGATCGCCGAGCTCGGCGTTTTCCGCCACCGCTGCGGTGCCCTTGTCCACGGGTAACGACTCGCCGGTCAGTGTGGCCTCCTGGTGACGCAGCCGACGTGCCTCCAGCAGGCGCAGGTCGGCAGGCACTCGATCGCCGCTCTCCAGCAGGACGATGTCTCCCGGCACCAGTGCCTCGGCAGGCACTTCCTGGCGGCGGCCGCCGCGCAGTACCTGGGCGCTTGGGGCAAGCAGGTCGCGAATGCGGGCCAGCGCCTGCTCGGCACGGCCTTCCTGGACGTAGCCGACCAGTGCGATGATGGCGACCACGGAGAGGATGGCAATGGCATCCACGATGGCGCCAAGGGCCAGGCTGCCGAGGGCCGCGACGATCAGAATGACGATCAGCAGGTTCGCGAACTGTGACGCCAGCCTGCGCCAGGCGGAGCGAGGGCGTGCCTGGGGCAGGCGGTTGGGACCGAAGCGTCGCTGGCGCTCGGCGACGGCCTCGTCGGTCAGGCCGCGCGGATGGCTCTGTTGGCGATCGAGGGCCTCTTCGGCACTCAGGGCGTGCCAGGATGTGGTCGGGGAGTGATAGGCGACGTCCATGCCTTGGCCTCCGTGGCGAGGGCGTGTGATGAGAATGCTGCAGCGCAGCGGAGGCGGCAAGTGGCGGACACGATTCGCTATCATGTCCGGTTCACCCCTTGACCTGGATCAATGCCATGAAAGACGCCGAACCCTGCCCCTGCGGCACTGGCCTGCCGCTTACGGCCTGCTGTGGCCGCTACCATGACGGAGAGCCGGCGCCGACGCCCGAGGCGCTGATGCGCTCGCGCTACAGCGCCTTCGCCCTGGGCCTGAACGACTATCTGCTGGAGAGCTGGGCGCCCGAGACGCGTCCGACGGCCTTGCCGGACGACGATCCGACCCAGTGGGTGCACCTCGAGATCCTCGATCACGGCGAGGACGGCGATACCGGCAGGGTGCACTTTCGCGCCACCTTCCGTGAGGGGCGCCGCTGGGGCGCTCTGGAGGAGCGGTCGCGCTTTCGGCGCGAGGCGGGCCGCTGGGTCTACGTGGACGGCGAGCCCTCGGTGACCCGGCTCAAGCCGGGGCGCAACGATCCCTGCCCGTGTGGGAGCGGGAAGAAGGGCAAGGCCTGCTGCGTTCGAGGCTAATCCCCCTGTTGGCCGGATGGCCGGCATGAAATACAACAGCCCCGCCGGTATATGCCGGCGGGGCTGTTGTGTCTTTCAGCTTCAAGCTTTCGGCTTGCCGCTCCCGGGCACCGCCCGGGTTCAGAGCATCATGGCGGCGAGCCAGCCGAAGCCGATCAGCGGGATGTTGTAGTGCAGGAAGGTCGGCACCACGCTGTCCCAGATGTGGTCGTGCTGGCCGTCGGCGTTGAGGCCGGCGGTCGGGCCGAGGGTGGAGTCCGAGGCCGGTGAGCCGGCGTCGCCCAGGGCGGCGGCGGTGCCGACCAGGGCGATGGTGGCCATCGGCGAGAAGCCGAAGCCGATCGCCAGCGGCACGTAGATCGAGGCGATGATCGGGATGGTCGAGAACGACGAGCCGATGCCCATGGTGATGAACAGGCCCACCAGCAGCATGACCAGGGCGGCCAAGCCCTTGTGGTCGCCGATCAGGGCGGTGGAGCTTTCCACCAGGCTCTCGACCTGGCCGCTGGCCTGCATGACGCTGGCGAAGCCGGCGGCCGCGATCATGATGAAGCCGACCAGCGCCATCATGCGCATGCCTTCGGTGAAGATGTCGTCCTGCTCGTGCCAGTGGAACACGCCGCTGACGGAGAGTACGGCGAAGCCGAACAGGCCGCCGAGCACCATGGAACCGCTGACCAGCTGTACCACCACGGTGCCGACCAGCGACAGGCCGAGCACGGCGATCTGCCAGGGCTTGAGGTGGCCGGCGGCCTCGGCGGGTGTCTCGTCGCCGTGGGCCAGGTCGCGGTCTTCGTAGCTGCGCTTGCCGCGATAGCTGAACAGGATCGCCACGACCAGGCCGATCGCCATGCCGCCGATCGGCACGATCATCGCCGTGGGCACCATGGCGGCGGTCACGTCGAGGCCGTTGTTGTTGAGGTTGGTCAGCAGGATGTCGTGGAGAAAGATCGAGCCGAAGCCTACCGGCAGCAGCATGTACGGTGCGGTGATACCGAAGGTGATCACGCAGGCCACGGCGCGACGGTCGAGCTTCAGGTGGTTCATCAGCTTGAGCAGTGGCGGCACCAGCACCGGGATGAAGGCGATGTGCACCGGGATCAGGTTCTGCGAGCTGACCGAGAAGGCCAGCAGCACGCCGAGCAGCACATAGACGATGGTGCGGCGGTGGGGGATTCCCTGGTCCAGCCGGAGACCGGCGATGGCCTTCTGGGACAGGAGCTGGGTGATGCCCGAGCGTGACAGGGCCACCGCGAAGGCGCCGAGCACGGCGTAGGAGATGGCCACGGTGGCCCCGTTGCCCAGGCCGTCGTTGAAGGCGTCCATGATCTCGCCGATCGGCATGCCGGCATAGAGGCCGCCGACCAGGGTGGCGGCGATCAGCGCGAAGACCACGGACACCCGCATCAGGCTCAGGGTGACCATGACCAGGATGGCAAGCACGATGGCGTTCATGAGGGTTCCTTGCGGGAGTGTCGGAGGAATGGGCGGAAAATCAAGCCGCCCATTGTAGTCATCTCGGCTGGCGATGCCAGGCATGCCGCGCCGATCGGGCCATCGAGGGCCCGAGAGTGGCGGGGCGAGGGGACGGTTACGATTGCATGGCATCTTTTAGCTTGCTAAAAGAGTTGCTATCATCTCGGCCTTTTGCCCCATCCGGTCGTCCTGGCCGGTGGCATCGACGGGAGCGAGTCCATGACTCCAGATCAGAGTTTCGCGCGCTGGGTCCGGGTCGCGCTGGCGGCCTTCGGCGTGCTGTTCGTCTACTTCATCATCGCCGACACCTTCATGCCGATGACCCCCCAGGCCCGGGTGCTACGCCCCGTGGTGCGGGTCGCGCCGGAGGTGTCGGCCCGCGTCGAGGCGGTGGCCGTGACCAACAATCAACGGGTCGAACGCGGCGACGTGCTGTTCTCGCTCGATCGCGCGCCCTTCGAACTGGCGCTGCACCAGGCCCGGCTTGCCCGAGAGGCGGCGGTCCGCGACAACGCGCTGCTCGAGGCCGATCTCGCCGAGGCGCATGCCGATCTCGATGCGGCCCGGGCCTCCGCCGAGGAGCTGGCCGGGGAGCGCCGTCGAGCCGAGACGATGCTCAGTCGCCACAGCATCTCCCGGCAGCGGGTCGACAGTATCGTGGCCGAGGAGCGCCAGGCGCGTTCCTCGGTGGCGGCGGCCCAGGCCCGCATCCGTCAGCTGGAGGTGCAGCTCGGCGAACGCGGCGACGGCAACCTGCAGCTGCGCCAGGCGGATAACGCCATCGACCAGGCCGAGCTCGACCTGTCGCACACTCTGGTGCGCGCCGAGCGCGACGGCGTGGTGACCAACCTTCAGCTGCGCGAGGGCGATTACGTCACCCGCGGGCAGTCGGCGCTGGCGGTGGTGGGCGAGGGGCTCGACCTGGTCGCCGACCTGCGCGAGAAGAGCCTTCGACACGTGCGCGAAGGGGAATCGGCCCGGGTGGTCTTCGACGCCCTCCCGGGACGGGTGTTCGAGGCGCGTGTGGCCTCGCGGGATGCCGGCGTGCAGGATGGTCAGCTGGCCGCGGACGGCACGCTGGCGGACATTCCGGCGACCGACCGCTGGGTACGCGACGCCCAGCGCGTTCGCCTCCACCTCGAGGTGGAGGATCCGCCCGAGCCGCTGCCCGTCAGCGGCGCGCGGGCCACCGTGCAGCTGTTGCCCGAGGCGAATCCACTGGCGACCCTGTTCGGCGGCCTGCAGATCCGGCTGATGTCCTGGCTGCACTATGTCTATTGATCGGCCAGATCGGCCTGGGCAGGGCGACGACCCTACGGCATCGGAAACGTGGCGCGAGCTGGTGCATCGGGTGAGACGGCTGCTGCTGCGCTCCGCAGGACTGGTGCTGCCGCATCGCGGCCATGGCCCCGAGGAGCAGGAAGCCGGGGAGTCTCGCTTCTCGTCCAACGACATGCGGCAGTGCCTGCGCGTGGCTTTCGCGGGCATGATCGGCTTCGCCATCAGCCACTTCATGCACTGGGACTATGGGGTCTTCTTCACCGTCTATCCCATGTTCCTGGTCGGCATGATACCGGTCTTCAATGCGCACGTGGTGCGCCAGTTCCTGGGCAACGCCTGCCTCAACGTGGTCGAGGTGTCGCTGGTGGTCGGGTTGACCCAGCACATGCCGGTGGTAATGACGGGACTGGCGTTCCTGCTGTTCTATTCGCGTTTCCGGCTGATGGCGAAGGGGCCGCTGTTCCTGTTTGGCGCCAACGGCGTGCTGACGCTCAGCGTGCTGTTGCACTTCGCCAGCTATCCCGAGGTCGATCTCTTCGATCTGCTGACCCATAACGTGGTGGCCAGCGTGCTGGCCGTGTGCCTGGCGGCGTTGATGCACCTGCTGTTTCCCGATCGAGAGGCGCGCCGGCCGCCGCCGACGGTCGACAAGCCGGCTTCCCTGGTGCGACACCAGACGCTGATCGGCGCCATCATCGCCACGCTGTCCTTCGCGGTCTTTCAGATCCTGGACCTGAGGGACTCGCTGTCGGCGCAGATGGCCACCATCCTGATCCTCTTCGCGCTGGGTTACCCCAACGCCAGGGTGTCGGCGGTCAAGCGCGGGGTCGGGGCGCTGCTGGGCTGCAACATGGCGATCCTGATGCAGCTGCTGCTGTTCACCCAGGCCGACCATCTGCTGCTGGTGATGCTCAGCTACTGGGTCGGATTGATGCTCTTCGCGCGCATCCATCTGCTCGAGGGCGGAGGATCGGGCGTCGGCTTCGGTGCCCTGACCACCCTGGGCATCCTCTATGGCCAGTACCTGGGCCCGAATCAGGATTTCGTCTATGCCGCCCTGTACCGGTTCAGTTCCATGAGCGTGGCGATGGTCGTCACCCTGGTGGCGATGGCGGTGCTGCATCGGCTGCTCAACGCTTCGCCGATGACACGAGACACGGCGCTCTGAGGGCATACGGCCTGGAGGCGCGAGGGGCGATGGGGCTATCATCGGCGCGGTTTCATTTGTTCACGCTTTCGCCAGAGGCACGCCATGACCGATGCTCGACGTTACAGCCCTGCCGCGGCCCGCAACCGCCAGCCGATTCTCGAGGTGCTGGCCGAGGCACTGCCCGGCCCGGCCCGGGTGCTCGAGCTGGCCTCCGGGAGCGGCGAGCATGCCTGCCACTTCGCCGCGGCCCGGCCTGACTGGGACTGGCAGCCCAGCGACCCGACCCCGGAGGCTCGGGCTTCCATCGCGGCCTGGCGTGAGGTGGTCGAGCTGCCCAACCTGCGGTCGCCGCTGGCGCTGGATGCTACCGGTGACTGGCCAGCGGGCCGCTTCGAGGCGATCGTCGCCATCAACCTGATCCATATCTCGCCCTGGGCGGTGACCGAGGCCCTGATGGCGCGGGCCGGAGAGCGTCTCGAGGAAGGCGGTACGTTGCTGCTTTACGGCCCCTACCTGCGCGTGGATCAACCGACCGCGGCCAGCAACCTGGCATTCGACGCCGATCTGCGGTCGCGGGACCCGCGCTGGGGGATCCGCGATCTGGCGGACGTGAGCGCGGAGGCAGAGCGATACGGCCTCTGGCTCGAGCGCCTGGTCGAGATGCCGGCCAACAACCTCTGCCTGGTATGGAGAAAGGGGCTGGCGTAGGAGGCGTGAGTCAGGGCGTCGTGGCAGGCGGGTGACGCCCCGGCCGTGCCAACGGCGTTATTCGGGTACTTCGCCCGGCTGGCGATACTGCACGCCTTCGGCGCGCCTTTGCTGGTCGGTCTTGGTCTCGTCTTCGGCGGGCACGCCCCACACCGTCTCGCGGTGGCCATCGGGCCAGGTGTAGGTGGTGCAGCCGCCGAGGGTGGCCAGCAGGGCGAGGCAGAGCAGGGCGGTCGGGACGCGTCGTGGCATGTCGGGCTCCTTCTGAGGAGCGCCCAGCCTATCAGACATGCTCGGGATCGTGGGTCCACACCGAGACGCCGCGTTCTTCACCGGGCACACGGACCGAGAATTCTCCCGGGCCGAGACGCTCCACCTCGTGACCGTCACGGGTCTTGAAGTTCGGCAGGCCACGGCTGATGGCGCCTCCATGCTGTAAGTCCTCCAGGTCGGGCAGGTCGTGGTACTCGTCGATGACGTACTCGTTGCCGTGCTCGTCGAAGCCGATGTGGGTCTGTTCGTAGTGGCGCACGTTGGATCCTCGCATGGCTGGACTTCCTGCAGTATTGCAAGCGGCTAGCCGAAAGGCGAATGGTGCCTTGCAGGCGCCGTGGGTAATCTTGTGCGTCGAGTCATGCGTTTGAAACAGGAGTCTGACATGCCCACTTCCCTGACCCCCGAAGTGCTCGATCACTGGACCGCCGTGGCGGCCGCCAAGAACGAGGCCGAGAAGGCCATTGCCCATTACATGGGTTGAGGCGATCTCGGCCGAGGTCAGACAGGCCAGGCCGACACTCGCCATCGAGCATGTGAACCGGGAGCCCCATGGGGCTCCCGGTTTTCGTTTTGGTATCTCTTCCCCCTGTCGTTCTTCCTGTCGTTCCTGTTGGCTTCCCCTGATCGCCCAGCCTGGGGCCAGCCATGGAGGAGGTGCCATACTCGATACAATATTTGTACAAAAAGAACATATAGTATAATTTTCTGTGCAATATTTTCCTGGCTAGAGATCGAAACGCCATGCTGGCTTCCCTCGTCACGCTTCTCTCGTCCCCCGCGCTCGAATCGCGCAAGCCCCGGTCGCCCCTGGCCGCTGCCCTGCACCGGCATACGGCCACGGTGACGTTCACCCCCGAGGGCATCATCCGTCAGGCGAGCCGGGCTTTCCTGTCGGTTCTCGGCTATCAGGCCTCGGAGGTGCTGGGCCGCCACCATCGGATGTTCTGCGACCCGGAAACGGTGAACGGCCGGGAATACGGAGAGTTCTGGGCGGCCCTGGCCCGAGGCGAGCACCGGGCCGGCACCTTCCGACGCCTCGACAAACGGGGGCGCGAGGTCTGGATCGAGGCCACTTATCTGCCGGTGATGAATCGGAGCGGCAAGCATGTCGACCATGTGATCAAGATCGCCAGCGATGTCACCGAACAGCACCAGGCGGCGATGTCGCGCGCGGCACTGGTCGAGGCACTCGGTCAGTCCATGGCCGTGATCGAGTTCACGCCGGAGGGTGTCGTGCTCGATGCCAACCCCAACTTCCTGGCCGCGACCGGCTATGAGCGTGAACAGGTCCTGGGCCAGCACCACCGCCTGTTCTGCCACGAGGCCTTCTACGAGCAGCATCCGGACTTCTGGCAGCGTCTGGCCCAGGGCGAGTTCCGTCAGGGCAAGTTCGAACGGGTCACGGCCTTCGGGGAGCCGCTGTGGCTGGAGGCCACCTACAACCCGGTCTTCGATGCCGATGGCAGGGTGGTACGGGTCGTGAAGTTCGCCACCGATGTCACGGCCGACGTGCAGGCCGCCGAGGCCACCCGTGCTGCCGTCGTCTCGGCCCGGGAGACATCGGCCCAGACGGAGCAGATCACGGCCAGTGGCATGGCGCAGCTGCAGGATATCGTTCGCGAGTGCATGGCGTCCGTCGACGAGATGGGGAGCGCCCGGGAGGCCGTGCAGGCACTCGTGGCCCAGGCGGAACGCATCAACGGCATCACCTCGGAGATCGCGCGAATCGCCGAGCAGACCAATCTGCTGTCGCTGAACGCCACCATCGAAGCGGCTCATGCGGGAGAGCACGGCAGGGGCTTCGCTGTGGTGGCGGGCGAGGTTCGCCAGCTGGCCCATCGGGCGAGCGAATCGGTGGGGCGGATCGACGACGTGCTCGCCGACAACGCCGCCATGGTGGCCCAGGCAAGCGAGCAGATGCGGTCGGCCGTGGACAAGAGCCAGCAGATCCATGCCCATGTGACGGACATCGAGCGACTGGTCGGCGAGATTCGGCGAGGCGCTTCGGATGTCACCTCGTCCGTCGACCGTCTGATCGCCGACCAGGCCCCAGACGCCTGATGCGGAGCCTGTACAGGGTGGCGCTCGGCCGCCGCTGACGCCTCAGTGGCGGGGCATGCCGCACGTCACCGGCTCGCCTCGGCGCCGAACCCCTCGCTCATGGCATGCAGGAGCCGCTCGGCGGTTCCCTGATCGGTCGACAGCGCGGCCGGTAGGGCCTCGCAAGGCTCTCGTCTTGCGGTGCCTCGTAGATGACGTCGCCGTCATTGATGGTCGCCAGTACCTGCAGCTGATCGAGGGTCTCGGGATCGACGGCAGTCGGTCGCCGGAGAGGATCACGAAATCGGCACGCTTGCCGGGGACGATACTGCCCTTGTCGGCCTCCTCGAACTGCTGCCAGGCGGGCCAGATCGTCATCGCCTTGAGGGCCGTCATCACATCGACCCGTTGGCTAGGGCCGAGGATGTCGCCGGAGTGTGCGTCGGGTGAGCGTGGCATCGAGGATTCGCATGCTGTCGGGAAATGCCACCGGGGCGTCGTGGTGGGAGCCGACAGGTAGAATGGGAAGGCACTGACCCGAGACTAGGAGGTGGGGATGGAAGTCGGAGCAGCTGTTACAGCCATCAAAACGGCGCTCGACGCCGCCAGAGCGGCCAAGGATGTTCATAGCCAGGCACAGCTCGACGCGGCGGTAAGCGAGATCATGGAAAAGCTGACCACTGTACAGACAGACCTGCTATCGATGGTCGTCCAGCAGCAGGAACTGGTGGAGGAAGAACAGGCAATTGAAGGAGGAGTTGGCTAAGGAAGCGCGGTTCGAGCGCTTACGTCTAGAGCGCACCCCAACTGGTGACATAGTCATGCCTCTCAAAGATGAGCACATCACCAGCGACGAGCCCGCGCACGTCATCTGCCCCGTGTGCAAGGAAGACAAACGCGTTTCAGTCATGACTGAGGACGAGTACTGGTACAGGTGTCCTTCTTGCAAGTACCTCGCGGGCAAAAAGAAGCGCCCGCCATCCAGTAGGCGAGGACCTATGGTGGTTTAGCTGCTTGTGCCAAAGGTGGCGCTATGCCGCTTCTGCTTCTCTTTTTCCGCCAGTGCCAATTAGGGCGCAATAAAATGCCAAAGGCGCCGCGCGGTTACACTTGGATGCCCAGCAACGAAAAAACGGCCACCGCTCTGATGAGCTAAGTGACCGTTTCTCCTGATGTTCATGGTCGGAGCGACTGGATTCGAACCAGCGACCTTTGCAACCCCATTGCAACGCGCTACCAAGCTGCGCCACGCTCCGACGTTCTCGTTTGGGCTTGTCGCCGTTGGGCGCGTCCCCCGAGAACGAGGCGTATATTACCTCGCTCCCCCGGAAATGAAAAGTCCTTTTTGCGCTTTTTTTCAAAAGGTTGGCTCCCCGCTTGGAGAACTGCCCTCGCGCCACGCGCTTTGTAGAATAGGGGGACACGGACAGGGAGAACGACGATGCCGCTGATATTGGGGATGAGCATGCTGCTGGCGTGCCAGATGTTGGGTGAGCTGCTGGCGCGGGGGCTGGCGGTACCGATCCCCGGGCCCGTGCTTGGCATGGTGATCCTGCTGGTGGCCCTGCTGGTGCGTGGCAAGGTGCCCGATAGCCTGCGAACCTCCGGCGAGGGCCTGCTGCGTTACCTGACGCTGCTGTTCGTGCCGGCCGGCGTCGGGGTGATGGTGCACGGGGCGCTGATCGGTCGGGACATCCTGCCGATTCTGCTGACGCTGGTCGTCTCCACCGCACTGACGCTGGGCGTCACGGCCTGGGTGCTGTCGCGCCTCCAGGGGCGGCTCGGCAAGGGAGGTCGCGGATGAACGTCGCGCGTCTGGACCAGCTGTGGGTCTATCTGTCCGGCAATCCGCTGCTGTCGCTGTTGCTGACCCTGGGGGCTTTCGCCCTCGCGGTGAGGATCAACAAGGCGCTGGGTGGCACGCCGCTGTTGCATCCGGTGATGCTGTCGATCGTCCTGCTGATCGGCAGCCTGCTGCTGCTCGACATGGATTACGCCACCTATTTCGAGGGTGCACAGTTCATCCACTTCCTGCTGGGGCCGGCGACGGTAGCGCTGGCCATCCCGCTTTATGACCATCGCGAGCGCGTCCGTCGCCTGCTGGTGCCGCTGGTGTTGGCCTGTGTGACCGGCATCGTGACCGCGGTCGCCAGCACCCTGGGACTGGCGCTGGTGCTGGGGGCCCGACATGAGACCCTGATGTCGCTCGCGCCGCGGTCGGTGACGTCGCCCATCGCCATGGGCATCGCCGAGCAGATTGGCGGCATACCTTCACTGGCGGCCGGACTGGTGCTGCTGACCGGCGCCATCGGCTGTGCGCTGGGGCCGGTGATCTTCCGCTTGCTGCGTATCCAGGACCCGGCGATACAGGGCTTCGCCATGGGGCTGTCGGCACATGGGTTCGGCACCGCCCAGGCGTTTGCTCGCCTCGGCGCGGTGGCCGGCGCCTTCTCGGGGCTGGCGATGGGGATCACCGGGTTGCTGACGGCCTTCCTGCTGCCGCCGCTGGTGCATCTGCTGGGGCTGGGCTGAGCCAAAAGACATGGGCACCGGAGGGGTGCCCGTTCGGCTGGCCGTTCAGATCTCTTCCCACAGGCGCTTGCGGAAGTCCTCGGAGAGTTCGGTGACTTTCTCGAGCCGCTGCCAATGTGTCCGGGCAACGTCCTGCATGAGCCGCTGATAGCACGCTTGCAGCGCCTGGGGATCCGCCTCTTCGCGGTAGCAGCCGGCCATGCGCTCGCCGCTCTCGGCCAGGGCGCGCAGGCACTTGGCCTCGAACTGCATGGCCTCCGCCAGACTCTCCAGCCAGGCGAACTGCATCCGTACCAGGGGCATCGGGCCCTGGATCAGCTGCGGGTTCCACCACTGCAGCATGGCCTCGCTGGCGGGCGGGAACACATGGGGGGTGTCTCCCGTTGACTGGGTCATCTCGAACCTCCCGAATCGCACGGTGACAGGATGGTGCAGCGCCGTCCGCGACAGTCGCTGCCATGTTCGAAGTATAGGCGCTCCTGGCCCGGTCGAGGTTCATGGCCGGGCTTTCCTTTTTCCACTTGATGCGGATCAGGGAGTGCGCATATCGGCGATCCCTGGTCTACGGTCTAGGGACGAGTCGATCGGAGGGCATGTCCATGTGGCGCGTCATCTCATCGGTACTGGCAGCCTTCTTCGGTGTACAGAAGGAGGCGAGGCGCAAGGAAGATTTCTCCCGTGGCGGGGCGGGGCCCTTTATCGTCGCGGGTGTGCTGCTTGCCGCCGCGCTGGTGGTGCTGATCGCCGTGGTGGCGATGCTGGCGGCTCGCTGAGGGATCCCGGCTGCGTTGAAGGGCTCGTTGGTGAACAGGGCACTGGCCTCGCGGTCAGCGAGCAGCGGGAACCTATACTCGATCCAGGCGTGGTGGATGCACGTCGACGTTCAGGAGGGGGCGATGCGGATGCGCAAGCGGCTCGTTTGGACGATGAGCGGGGCCGTCCTGGTCATGCCGGCCACGGCGGCGTTGGCCAACGGCTGGAACATGCCAGTCGGGGTCACCGATCTGAGCCGTGATATCCATGGTCTGCACATGGCCATCTTCTGGATATGCGTGGTCATCGGCATCGTTGTCTTCGGAGCGCTCTTCTATTCGCTCTTTCGCTATCGCCGCTCCCGCGGCGCCCAACCCGCGCGTTTCCACGAGCACACCACGGTCGAGGTGATCTGGACGGTCGTGCCACTGCTGATCCTGGTGGCGATGGCGGTGCCTGCGACGGCCACGCTCAAGTCGATGTACGACTCCTCCGAGGCCGACATGGAGGTGATGATCACCGGCCAGCAGTGGCGCTGGCGCTACGAATACCGCGACGATGAGGTTGCCTTCCTCTCCAGCCTGGCGACTCCGCGCGAGCAGATCGCCGGCCAGCAGGCCAAGGGCGAGCACTATCTGCTCGAGGTCGACCGGCCGCTGGTACTGCCGGTCGACCGCAAGGTGCGCCTGCTGCTGACCTCCGATGACGTGATCCATTCCTGGTGGGTCCCGGAACTCGGCGTCAAGCAGGATGCCATTCCGGGCTTCGTCAACGAGAACTGGGTACGCATCAACGAGCCGGGCATCTACCGCGGCCAGTGCGCCGAGCTATGTGGCCGCGACCACGGTTTCATGCCGGTCGTCGTCGAGGCGGTGGAGCCCGAACGTTTCGATGCCTGGCTGGCCGAGCGCCAGGCAGAGGCCGCCGAGGCCGCCATGGGGCTCGATCGGGAGTGGGCCATGGAGGAACTGATGGCGCGCGGCGAGCAGGTCTACGGCACCATCTGCGCGTCCTGTCACCAGCCCGATGGCAGTGGCAACCCACCGGTGTTCCCGGCCCTGGCCGGCAACCAGGCGCTGCTGGATGACCGTGAGCGACACATCGAGACGGTGATCGATGGCATCGCGGGCAGCGCCATGCCGGGCTTCGCCAACACGCTGGATCCGGCGGAGATCGCCGCCGTGATCACCTACGAGCGCAACGCCTGGGGCAACGAGGCCGGCGACAGCGTTCAGCCCTCGGCGATCGCCGAGCGGCTCGCCGACTAGACACGGTGGCGGTACTTCTTTCGACGGGCGCGTCCTCGGGGCGCCAACCAGGGGGAACCACGATGGCTTCGCACCTGCCTCCCAAGTCGACCACGCAGCACAGCCAGCCCGCCTCCGCGGGGGTGGCCGCCGAGCCGCACTCGCCGCCGGGGGGGCTCAAGCGCTGGCTGCTGACCACCAACCACAAGGACATCGGCACGCTCTACATGCTGCTGTCGCTGGCGATGTTCTTCATCGGCGGCCTGTTCGCCATGGTCGTCCGCGCCGAGCTGTTCCAGCCGGGGCTGCAACTGGTCGAACCCGAGTTCTTCAACCAGATGACCACCATGCACGGGCTGATCATGATCTTCGGCGCGGTGATGCCGGCCTTTGTCGGGCTGGCCAACTGGATGGTGCCGTTGCAGATCGGCGCACCGGACATGGCGCTGCCGCGGCTCAACAACTTCAGCTTCTGGCTGCTGCCGGTGGCCTTCTCACTGCTGCTGTCGACCTTCTTCATGCCCGGCGGGGCGCCCAACTTCGGCTGGACCTCCTACGCGCCGCTGTCCACCACCTATTCGCCGCCGTCCACCACCTTCTTCATCCTCTCGCTGCACCTGGCGGGCATCAGCTCGATCCTCGGGGCGATCAACATCATCGCCACCATTCTCAATCTGCGAGCGCCGGGCATGCGGCTGATGGACATGTCGCTGTTCGTGTGGACCTGGCTGATCACCGCCTTCCTGCTGATCGCGGTGATGCCGGTGCTGGCCGGGGTGATCACCATGATGCTGCTGGACATCAACTTCGGCACCAGCTTCTTCGATGCCGCCGGCGGTGGCGACCCGGTGCTGTTCCAGCACCTGTTCTGGTTCTTCGGCCATCCGGAGGTCTACATCATGATCCTCCCGGCCTTCGGTATCGTCTCGGTGATCATCCCGACCTTCGCGCGCAAGCCGCTGTTCGGCTACGCCTCCATGGTCTATGCCACGGCCTCCATCGCCATCCTGTCGTTCCTGGTCTGGGCGCACCACATGTTCACGGTGGGCCTGCCGCTGGTGGCCGAGCTGTTCTTCATGTACAGCACCATGCTGATCGCGGTGCCGACCGGGGTGAAGGTCTTCAACTGGGTGACCACGCTGTTCCGCGGCTCGATCACCTTCGAGCCGCCGATGCTGTTCGCCCTGGCCTTCGTGGTGCTGTTCACCATCGGCGGCTTCTCGGGGCTGATGCTGGCGATCTCCCCGGCGGACTTCCAGTATCACGACACCTACTTCGTGGTCGCGCATTTCCACTACGTGCTGGTGCCCGGCGCGGTGTTCGCGATCATGGCCGGCGTCTACTACTGGCTGCCCAAGTGGACCGGCCACTATCCGCACCTGCGGCTGTCCCAGTGGCACTTCTGGCTCTCGGTGATCGGCGTCAACCTGACCTTCTTCCCCATGCATTTCGCCGGGCTGGCCGGGATGCCGAGACGGATCCCCGACTACGCGCTGCAGTTCGCCGACTTCAACATGATCACCAGCATCGGCGCCTTCCTGTTCGGGCTGTCCCAGCTGCTGTTCGTGGTGGTGGTGGTGATGTGCGTGCGCGGCGGCGAGAAGGCGCCGGCCTGCGCCTGGGATGGCGCCGAGGACCTGGAATGGACGGTGCCGAGTCCGGCGCCGCTGCACACCTTCGAGACGCCACCCGATTTCGAGCCGCGGCGTCACTGAGCCGGCTCCGGCGGAGGAGGTCGAACATGAGCGGTGGAAGCTACTACGTGCCCGCGTCGAGCAAGTGGCCGGTGCTGGCGTCGCTGGCACTCGGCGCGATGATGGTCGGCACCGGCACCCTGCTGGTCTTCGGGGTGGCCGGCATGCCGGTGATGGTGGTCGGCCTGCTGGCCGTGCTGGGGGTGATGACGCTGTGGTTCCGTGATGTCATCCGCGAGTCGCGCAGCGGGTTATACGACGCCCAGATGGATCGCTCCTTCCGCTGGGGCATGGGCTGGTTCATCTTCTCGGAGGTGATGTTCTTCGCGGCCTTCTTCGGCACGTTGTTCTACGTACGCACCTTCGCGCTGCCATGGCTGGACGGGGAAGGTGCCAAGGGCGTGGCAGCCCTGCTGTGGCCCGACTTCACCGCCTCCTGGCCGTTGCTCGAGCCCCCCGGCGAGGGCATCGAAGGGCCCCGTGCGGTGCTGTCGCCCTGGCAGTTGCCGCTGGTGAATACCCTGATCCTGGTCGGTTCCAGCATCACCCTGACGGTGGCCCACGAAGCACTCAAGGAAGGCTATCGCACCACGGCGCGACACTGGCTGGCCGGAACCGTGCTGCTCGGGCTGTGTTTCATCGTCATCCAGGGGGTCGAGTACTACGAGGCCTACGCCCACTACGGTCTCACCCTGCAGGCGGGTATCTACGGCGCCACCTTCTTCCTGATGACCGGTTTCCACGGCCTGCACGTGATCATCGGCACCATCATCCTGATTGCCATCCTGGTGCGGGTGTCGCGAGGGCATTTCAGCCGGGACGACCACTTCGGCTTCGAGGCGGCGGCCTGGTACTGGCACTTCGTCGACGTGGTATGGATCGGGCTGTTCACCTTCGTCTATGTGTTCTGAGTGCCTGTGTTTCTGAATGCGTGTGTTCCGAGGGCGTGTCCCGAGCCAGTCAGCCGTCTAGGTGGCCGACATGAAAGCCATAGAAGAGCAGGACCAGCAGCAGCGTCGCCAGCACGACGCGCAGCTTGAGGGAGACGAGGACGCGCCGCGAGCGGCCCCCGTCCTTGATCAGGAACCCGGCGCCGGCGACAAGGCTCGCCACCATGGCCAGGAAAACGAGGGCGATCAGGGTCTTGAATAGCATCTCACACTCCGTGAAAGCGTCCGCCCTCCGGGCCGCCGTACGTGGCAGGGGGCGCCGCCTGGGACTCTGGCTCCTGTGCTGGAGCCTGGTGGTGGCGCTCGGACTGGGACTGGGACTATGGCAGTGGCAGCGGGCTGCCGACAAGCGAGAGCTGCTGTTCCGCCATGAGACGGCACCCGAGCTCGAGAATCCCACCGTATTGCCGCCGGACGGGGCACGCTTGACCCTGAGCGGCGAGTATCTCGGCGACGAGACGCTGTTTCTCGACAATCGCACTCACGGCAATCGGCTGGGCGTGGCGGCCCTGACGCCGCTGCGTGACGAGAAAGGGCGGCTGTGGCTGGTGGAGCGTGGCTTCCTGGCCACCGGCCCCCGTCGGGAGACGCCTACGGTGACCACGCCCGAGGGCACGGTGACGATCGGCGGACGCTGGCAGCTCGCCGGAGATAGCGCGCCGCTGTTCGGTCCCAATCGCGAGGGGCGACGGCTGCAGCGCATGACGCTCTCGGCCTGGCCGTCGCTCGACGAATTTGCCCATGACGGCTGGCTGCATCTAGAGACGGGCCCCGGGCGGCTCGAATCCTGGTGGACGCCCACGGTACTGCCGCCGGAGCGCCACCAGGCCTATGCCCTGCAGTGGTGGGGGCTGGCCCTGGCCGCGCTGGTGGTGATGTGGCTGGGCGGCCGGCGCCTGATACGCGATGGTCGTTCGTCGTCTGTGGACGTGAAGCCTGATCCCGAGGAGTGAGCCGATGCCCCACGATGCTGCCGTTGCCTCCGTCTCGTCGCGGCTCAAGCTGCTGGCGCTGTTTGCGGTGTTCCTGCTGCCCATGGCCGTGGCCTGGGGCATGGTCGAGTGGCGACTGGGCATCCCCGAGGGCCGTATCGCCCACGGTCAGCTGACCCCGGACCTGCCGGCGCTGGAGGCCTGGCCCCTCGATGAGGTGGCCAAGCAGGGTGAGGATGACTGGGTACTGGCCTTCGACTGTCCGGCGGCTTGCGACGCCCAGGCCGATCGCTGGTGGCGCCTGCACCGGGCGCTGGGGCGCGATGCCCATCGCATCAGCCGCCTGCGTCTGGGGGGCAGTGGCGAGGTGCTGCCGGGGGCAGCGGCGGCTGACTGGACACAGGCGGCAGCCTGGCGCTCGCCGGGCCGCCTGTGGGTGTTCGATCCCGACGGTCGCGCGGTGCTGGCCTATGCGCCGGATGTCGAGACGGCACAGGTGCTCGAGGACCTCGAGCTGCTGCTCGAACGCAATCCGGAGCCGCCCATGGCGAGACTCCATGCGGAGTGAGCGAGAAGGAGGTTCGTAGCGTTGCAGTGAGCAGTGGCGGACAGTGAGCAAGGAGGATGGCGATGCGACTCTCCCAGACGTCTCCGGCATGGCGAAGCGTTCTGCGACTGAGCCTGGCCGGTACCGGGCTCTGCGCCCTGGTGGTGCTGGCCGGAGCGGCGACCCGGCTGATGGATGCCGGTCTCGGCTGTCCCGACTGGCCGGGTTGCTATGGTGCACCGCTGGTGCCCGATGCCGAGCGGGCCCTGGCGCATAGCCCCCATCTGCCGCTCGAGGCGACCAAGGCCTGGATGGAAATGCTGCATCGCTATCTGGCGGCGGGGCTGGTGATCATGGCGCTGCTGCTGGCATGGCGCGGGCTTGGCCTGCGCCGCCGCCACGACGGCTATCCCTGGCGATTGACGCTGGGGCTGCTGGTCGTGCTCGCGGTTCAGGGCGCCTTCGGCGCCTTCACCGTGACCTTCAAGCTGTGGCCCCAGGTGGTGACCCTGCACCTGCTGGGTGGTCTCTCGGTGATGGCGATCTTCCTGTGGCTGCACCTGCGGCTGCGCCGTCTGGCGTTTGGCGCTCCTGCGGTCATGCGACCCCGCCGCCTGACGTCGCTGTGGCGGGTGACGTTGCTGGCACTGGTGCTGCAGCTGGCGCTGGGCGGCTGGACTTCGAGCAATTACGCCGGTATCGCCTGCCAGGGGTTCCCTTCCTGCAATGGCCGCTGGGTCGAGGCGCTGGACTGGGGGGAGGGCTTTCATCTGACCCAGGCGGTGGGGCCCAGCTATCTCTACGGCCAGCTGCACGCCGAGGCGCGCAGCGCCATCCAGGTGGGCCACCGCCTCGGGGCCGCGGCACTACTGGCCTGCCTGATGGCGCTTGGCTGGCGCTACCGCGGTGAGCGACAGATGCGTCCGTGGCTGGCGCTGGCGGTCGGCACCGGCCTGGCCCAGGCGGCCCTGGGCGTGGCCAACGTGCTGCTGTGGCTGCCGCTGTGGCTGGCGCTGCTGCATACGGCGGGCGCCGTCTGCCTGGTGGCCAGCCTGGCCCTGGCGGCGTGGCGATGGCGCTGGCCGGTGCCGCAGGTGGCGTCGGCCAGCGCTCTTTCGGCCTACCAGAACAGCGTCACCAGCGGATAGGCCAGCAGGCTGACCAGCAGGGTGCCGATCAGGTTGAGGGCGAAGCCGGCGCGGATCATCGACTGGATGCGCAGGTGCCCGGTGGCGAACACGATGGCGTTGGGTGGCGTGGCCACCGGCATCATGAAGGCGCAGCTCGCGGCGATGGCGGCGGGCACGGTGATCAGCAGCGGCGAGATACCCAGCGACACGGCCAGCGCGCCGAGCAGCGGCAGGAAGGCGGCCGCGGTGGCGGTGTTGGAGGTCACCTCGGTGAGGAAGATGATGACCAGCACCACCACCCCGATCAGGACCAGCAGCGGAAAGGCGCCGAAGATCTCGAGGCGCTGGGCGATCCACTCGGCGAGTCCCGAGCGGCTGATGGCGCCGGCCAGGGTCAGGCCGCCGCCGAACAGCAGCAGGATGCCCCAGGGCAGCGACTGGGCCGCGTCCCAGGTCATCAGCCGCTCGCCGCTGCCGTCACCCGAGGGCGCCAGAAACAGCGCGATGCCGGCGGCGATGGCAATGCCGGTGTCCGACAGCCAGTCGAGGCCGGCTTGGTTGAGCAGCGGGCGACACACCCAGGCGAGGGCGGCCAGCAGGAAGATCAGGCCGACCCGACGCTCGGCGGCGCTGGTGCGGCCAAGCTTCGCCAGCTCGCGGCGCACCATGCCGGCGCTGTCTTCGCCGCCCGCCAGATGGAAGCGGCGGCGTGTCAGCCACCACCAGGCGCATGCCATCATCGTCACGCTGACCGGCAGGCCGACCAGCATCCACTGGGCGAAGCCGAGGTCGATGCCGCGGCTGTCGGCCAGATAGCCGGCCAGCAGCGCGTTGGGCGGGGTGCCGATCAGGGTGGCGATGCCGCCGATGCTGGCGGAGTAGGCGATGGCCAGCAGCAGGGCGGTCGCGTAGCGGGCGAGCTCGTCGGGGTCGCTGTCGTCCAGCAGGCTGATCACCGACATGCCGATGGGCAGCATCATGATCGCCGTGGCGGTATTGGAGACCCACATGCTGAGAAAGCCGGTGGCCAGCATGAAGCCGCCGATCTGGCGGCGTGGCTCGTGGCCAACCACGCGCAGCACGTGCAATGCGATGCGTCGATGCAGGTTCCAGCGCTGCATGGCGATGCCGAGCAGGAAACCGCCCAGGAACAGATAGATGATCGGGTTGGCGTAGCTCGCGGCGGCCTGCTTGATGTCGCCGAGACCCAAGGCCGGGATCAGCACCAGCGGCACCAGCGAGGTGGCGGGAATCGGGATCGCCTCGGTCGACCACCAGGTGGCCATCAGCAGCGCCAGCCCGGCGCAGGCCCAGGCGCTCTCGTTCATGCCGCCAGGCGGCGGCAGTGTCAGCGTCATCAACAGCCACAGCGGGCCGAGGATCAGCCCGATGCGGGCCGCGGTGGTGGGGGGACTTTCCGAATCGCTCATGCCTGGCTCCTTGCCGTGAAGGCCCTGGGGGGATTGGGGCCGTGCGGGGCAGAGTATAAAATGCGTGTCCTTACCCTTCGATGTTTCCGGGAGTCTGCATGTCCCTTACTACCGCGCTGATCCTGCTGGGCATTGCCCTGGCCATCGTGGCCGGCCTGGCGGCCTATGCCGTGACACTGTGGCGCGAGGTGCGCCGCCGCCGGGCCTTCCGCGAGGATGAGCTGCGTCGCGCTCATGAGAACTGCCTGGAGAACCTGGAGCTGGTGGCCGCGGCCCTGCAGCAGAAGCAGGTCGATATCACCGAGGGTGCCTGGCGCTGCAAGACGCTGCTCGACATCCTCGACCCGAGCCTGGTCGAGCGCCCGGAGTTTCGCGCCTTCGGTGAGGTGCATGGTCGTACCCGCCACCTGCATACGCACTCCGCGCGCCAGGCACTGACGCCGAAGGCGCGTTTCCAGGAGGACCGTGAGCGCCTGGCCGTGGAGGACGAGATGCGCGAGGCCGTGCTCGAGGCGGCTGGCGCCGTGCTGCAGTTCCGCCGAGACTGGCCCGGTTCGCTTCACTGATGCGTATCTTGTAGGCGATCGCTGACAACGTATGGTTTGCATCCCGCGGTCAGCTTCGGCAAGCTTGTCATCGCACCGTGAATGGCTCATATGCGGAAGGATGCCAGCGTCATATCACGGTCTCTGCTGGCTGAAACCACATTTTCGTGCTTTCTTAACGATGTAGGCGAACGCTGTTCGCTGCCGCTGGCTATGTACCATCGGACCTCCTGGATGGCGTCCCCACGATGGCCATGCAGATTTGTGTGAAGAAGGAGTCTTACATGAAAAAATCTACGACTGGCTTGCTGCTCGGTTCCGCTCTCGTCGTTGGCCTCTCCGGCTGCGCGAGCTCGGCTTCTCAATCTTCCGGCATGGGCGACAGCGCCTCTTCCGATCGTGCCTGGTACCAGCATCCGGCGGTTTGCGGTCTGGCCGGTGGTCTGATCGGTGGCGGCATCGGCTATGCCTCCTCCAGTGAATCCGACGAGGACACCGGTGCGGCCCTGGGCGGCACTGCCGGCGCCACCATCGGCGCCCTGCTGTGCGCCGAGCCCAACAAGGCGGCCGAGCCGGCACCCCGTGACACCGACGGTGACGGCGTGATCGACGCCAACGATCAGTGCCCGGGCACTCCGGCCGGCGTGGCCGTGGATGCCGTGGGCTGCCCGCTGGACTCCGACGGTGACGGCGTGCCGGACTACCAGGACCAGTGCCCGGGTACCCCGGCGGGTGCCGAAGTCAACGCCCTGGGCTGCGTGGAAGACCTGGTGCTGCGTGACGTCAACTTCGAGTTCGACTCCGCGACCCTGACCATGGGCGCCGAGGGCATCCTCGACGACGTCGCCGACAAGCTGGTGGCCAACGAGAACGTCCGCGTTCGCATCGAAGGTCACACCGACGCCGTGGGCAGTGCAGCCTACAACCAGGACCTGTCTCAGCGCCGTGCGGATTCCGTGGCCGACTACCTGGCATCCCAGGGCGTCGATCGCAACCGCATGCGTACCATCGGCTACGGCGAGTCCCAGCCGGTTGCCTCCAACGAGACCGACGCCGGCCGTGCCGAGAACCGTCGCGTCGAGCTGGGCGAGTGGGAGTGATCTCCGACTGAGCCCTCGCCCCGGCCTGCCGGGGCATCTCGAGAGTGAAAGAGGCGCCTTCGGGCGCCTCTTTTCGTTGTGGCAACATGTTTCGCCGCGACGGCATGGCCTCGTGCCGGCGCCGTCTGCTAGGCTAGGCGCGCTTTCGTAAGCGCTTCCGACGACCATTCTTCTTCTGGCGGCATGTGATCCCTGGTATGGATCACCACTGCGCACAAGGAAATTCTTCATCATGCCCATCGTGACCCTGCCGGACGGCAGCCAGAGAACCTACGACGAACCGCTCACCGTGATGCAGGTGGCCGAGAGCATCGGCACCGGCCTGGCCAAGGCCTGCGTGGCCGGCCGCATCGACGGCGAGCTGGTGGACGCCGCGGACGTCATCGACCGTGACGCCGAGGTGGCCATCATCACCGCGCGCGACGAGGCCGGCCTGGAGATCATCCGCCACTCCTGCGCCCACCTGATCGGGCATGCGGTAAAGCAGCTCTATCCCGATGCCAAGATGGCGATCGGTCCGGTGATCGACGACGGCTTCTACTATGACGTCGACTTCGGCCGCTCGGCGACTCCCGAGGACCTCGAGGCCATCGAGCAGCGCATGAAGGCGCTGATCGACACCGGCTACGACGTGGTGCGCGAGTACGTCGACCGCGACAAGGCCATGCTGACCTTCCTGCATCGTGACGAGCCCTACAAGCAGGAGATCGTGCGCGAGATTCCCGATGGCGAGACCATTCGTCTCTACCATCACCAGGAATACACCGACATGTGCCGCGGCCCGCACGTGCCGAACACGCGTCACCTCAAGGCCTTCAAGCTCACCAAGCTGGCCGGTGCCTACTGGCGCGGCGACGCCGAGCGCCCGATGCTGACCCGCATCTACGGCACCGCCTGGGGCGACAAGAAGCAGCTCAAGGCTTACCTCAAGCGTCTCGAGGAAGCCGAGAAGCGCGATCACCGCAAGCTGGCCAAGAAGATGGATCTCTTCCACTTGCAGGAAGAGGCCCCGGGCATGGTCTTCTGGCACCCCAACGGCTGGACCATGTACCAGGCGCTGGAGCAGTACATGCGTCGGGTGCAGATCGAGCACGGCTATCAGGAGATCAAGACGCCCCAGGTGGTCGATCTCTCGCTGTGGAAGGCGTCCGGTCACTGGGGTCACTACAGCGACCTGATGTTCACCACCGAGTCGGAAAAGCGCGAATACGCGGTCAAGCCGATGAACTGCCCCTGCCATGTGCAGGTGTTCAACCAGGGCCTGAAGAGCTACCGCGATCTGCCGCTGCGCCTGGCCGAGTTCGGCAGCTGCCACCGCAACGAGCCCTCCGGCTCGCTGCACGGCCTGATGCGCGTGCGTGGCTTCACCCAGGACGATGCGCACATCTTCTGCACCGAGGGGCAGATCCAGTCCGAGGCCGAGGCCTTCATCGCGCTGACGCTGCAGGTCTACAAGGAGCTGGGCTTCGAGGACGTCGAGCTCAAGCTGTCCACCCGTCCGGATGACTTCATGGGCGAGGCCGAGCTGTGGGATCGCGCCGAGGCCGGTCTCGAGGCCGCGCTGAACAGCACTGGCCTGGACTGGGACCTGCAGCCCGGCGAGGGCGCCTTCTACGGGCCCAAGATCGAGTTCTCGCTGCGTGACTGCCTGAACCGCGTCTGGCAGTGCGGCACCCTGCAGCTCGACTTCAACCTGCCGGGCCGCCTGGGCGCCCAGTTCGTCGACGAGCACGGCGATCGCAAGACGCCGGTGATGCTGCACCGTGCTATCCTTGGGTCCTTCGAGCGTTTCCTCGGCATCCTCATCGAGCACTACGCCGGGGCCATGCCGCTGTGGCTCGCGCCGGAGCAGGCCGTGATCCTCAACATCACCGATTCGCAGCGGGATTTCGTCGAAAATCTCGAACGCCGCTTGCAGAAAATCGGCATGCGCGTCAAGGCGGACTTGAGGAACGAGAAGATCGGCTTTAAAATTCGCGAGCATACGTTGCAGAAGGTCCCCTATCTCCTGGTGGTGGGAGATAAGGAAGTCGAAGCCGATTCCATCGCGGTGCGCACCCGCACCGGCGAAGACCTCGGCACCATGACGGTGGAGACCTTCATCGACAAGGTGCTGGCCGAACGGTTATAACGACATCTTCCAAGACTAAAGTGGAGACGGAACCATCAAGCGAAGCAACCCCAGAGGGCGTCCGCAGGACAAGCGGCCCCCGATGAACGAGCGGATTACCGTAGATGAGGTTCGCCTGATCGACAGCGACGGCGAGCAGCTCGGCGTCATGCCGACTCGCGATGCCCTGGAGCGCGCGGAAGCCGCCGGTATGGACCTGGTCCAGATTTCCAATGCCGATCCGATCGTCTGCAAGATCATGGATTACGGCAAGTTCGTCTTCGAGCAGAAGAAGCAGAAGGCGGCACAGAAGAAGAAGCAGAAGCAGATTCAGGTCAAGGAAGTCAAGTTCCGGCCTGGCACCGACGAGGGCGACTATCAGGTCAAGATGAAGAACCTGACACGTTTCCTCGAAGGTGGCGACAAGGGCAAGGTCACGCTGCGCTTCCGCGGGCGCGAAATGGCCCATCAGGACCTCGGTCGTAAACTGATGGAACGGATCGCCGCCGATCTCGAAGATCTCGGCACCGTGGAGTCCTTCCCGAAGATGGAAGGGCGGCAGATGATCATGATCATTGCCCCCAAGAAGAAGTGATCCGACGGCCCGTCAAACGGATGGCCGGCATCTAGCCGGCCATTGGCCCCGGATTTTCTCAAAAACCTCGAGCGGAGTGTATTCTCATGCCGAAAATCAAGAGCAACAGCGGCGCTGCCAAGCGCTTCAAGAAGACGGCCAACGGCTTCAAGCACAAGCAGTCGTTCCGTAGCCACATCCTGACCAAGAAGTCCACCAAGCGTAAGCGTCAGCTGCGTGGTATGCAGCAGGTCCACGACGCCGACAAGCAGCTCGTGCAGCGCATGCTGCCGAACCTGTAATCCTTGGTAGACCATTTTTAAACGTCAGGAGTAAGCCATGACTCGCGTCAAGCGTGGTGTCGTCGCACGTCGTCGTCACAAGAAGATTCTCAGCCAGGCCAAGGGTTACTACGGTGCCCGTTCACGCGTCTTCCGCGTTGCCAAGCAGGCCGTCATCAAGGCCGGTCAGTACGCCTACCGTGACCGTCGCCAGCGCAAGCGTCAGTTCCGTGCCCTGTGGATCCAGCGTATCAACGCCGGTGCCCGTCAGCACGGTCTGTCCTACAGCCGCTTCGTCGGTGGCCTGAAGAAGGCCGGCATCAAGATCGACCGCAAGGTCTTGGCCGATCTGGCCGTCAACGAAAAGGCTGCCTTTGCCGCTATCGTCGAGAAGGCCAAGGCTGCCCAGTAAGTGATCTCGTGACGGCATGGTGGGCTTCTCGTGAGCGCGCCATGCCACGGATCGTCGCAGGGGAAGAGCAGCCGCTCTTCCCCTGTTTTTTTGGCATGTGACCCCCTGATCAAGACATCGGAGCACAACGGATGGACCACCTTCCCACTCTGGTCGCCGAGGCCCGCGACGCCGTTCAGGCCGCCGAGAGCATGGCCGCCCTGGACGAGCTGCGAGTGCGCTACCTCGGCAAGAAGGGCGAGATCACCGCGCTGCTCAAGGGCCTCGGCAAGCTGCCCCCCGAGGAGCGCCCGGCGGCCGGCGAGCGCATCAACGAGGCCAAGCAGGCGCTGTCCCAGGAGATCGATGCTCGCCGCCAGGCCCTGGAGAAGGCCGCATTGGAAGCGCGTCTGGCCGCCGAGCGCCTCGACGTGACCCTGCCCGGCCGTGGCCAGCCCAGCGGCGGCCTGCACCCGGTGACTCGCACCCTGGAGCGCATCGAGGGACTGTTCACCCGCGTCGGCTTCGACGTGGCGGTCGGTCCGGAAATCGAGGACGACTACCACAACTTCGAGGCCCTCAACATTCCCGCCCATCACCCGGCGCGGGGCATGGCCGATACCTTCTATTTCGACGCCACCCGGCTGCTGCGTACCCACACCTCGCCGGTCCAGGTGCGCACCATGAAGGACCAGGAGCCGCCGATCCGCATCGTCTGCCCGGGCCGCGTCTATCGCAGCGACTCGGACCTGACCCACACGCCCATGTTCCACCAGGTGGAAGGGTTGCTGGTCGACGAGGACGTGCGGTTCTCCGACCTCAAGGGCACCGTCGAGGACTTCCTGCACGCCTTCTTCGAGCGTGACGACCTCTCGGTCCGTTTCCGCCCGTCCTACTTCCCGTTCACCGAGCCCTCCGCCGAGGTCGACATCGAGTGCGTGATGTGCAGCGGCGACGGCTGCCGCGTGTGCTCGCACACCGGCTGGCTCGAGGTGATGGGCTGCGGCATGGTGCACCCCGAGGTGTTCCGCCACGCCGGCATCGACAGCGAGCGCTACAAGGGCTTCGCCTTCGGCATGGGCGCCGAGCGCCTGGCCATGCTGCGCTACGGCGTCAACGACCTGCGGCTGTTCTTCGACAACGACCTGCGCTTCCTCAAGCAGTTCGCCTGATCGACCACCGACTACGCGGAAACAGGAACTGACATGAAATTTTCCGAACAGTGGCTGCGTGAATGGGTCTCCCCGGCGCTGGCGACCCAGGCACTGGCCGACCAGGTCACCATGGCCGGCCTCGAGGTCGATGCCATCGAGCCGGTGGCGGCCGAGTTCACCGACGTGGTGGTGGCCGAGGTCGTCGCCCGCGAACAGCATCCCGACGCCGACAAGCTCAACGTCTGCCAGGTCGAGGACGGCAGCGGCGAGCGCGTCCAGGTCGTCTGCGGCGCGCCCAACGTCGACGTCGGCCAGAAGGTGCCCTTCGCCCGGGTCGGCGCGGTGCTGCCCGGCGACTTCAAGATCAAGAAGGCCAAGCTGCGCGGCGTCGAGTCTCGCGGCATGATCTGCGCCTCCTCCGAGCTCGGTCTCGAGGAAGAGGCGTCGCCGGGCATCCTGGTGCTGCCGGTCGACGCGCCGGTGGGCGAGGGCGTGCGCGACTACCTGGGCCTGGACGACCACACCATCGAGGTCGACCTGACCCCGAACCGCGGCGACTGCCTGAGCGTCAAGGGCATGGCCCGCGAGGTCGGCGTGCTCAACCGCCTGCCGGTCGAAGGCCCGGCCATCGCGCCGGTGGCGGCGAGCCACGACGAGACCTTCCCGGTGCGCGTCGAGGACGCCGACGGCTGTCCGCGCTATCTGGGGCGGGTGATCAAGGGCGTCGACGTGACCGCCGAGACGCCGCTGTGGATGGTCGAGCGCCTGCGTCGCAGCGGCATTCGTACCATCGACCCGGTGGTCGACGTCACCAACTACGTGATGCTCGAGCTCGGCCAGCCGCTGCACGCCTTCGATCGCGCCAACCTCAGTGAAGCCGTGGTGGTGCGTCGCGCCCGTGAGGGCGAGCGGCTGGTGCTGCTCGACGGTCAGGAGATCACCCTGGGCGACGGCACCCTGGTGATCGCCGACGAGCGCGGCCCGCTGGCCATCGCCGGCGTGATGGGCGGTGAGCACTCCGGCGTCAGCGCCGAGACCCGCGACATCTTCCTCGAGGCGGCGCACTTCTCGCCGCTGGCGGTGGCCGGTCAGGCGCGCTCCTACGGTCTGCACACCGACGCCTCCCACCGCTTCGAGCGCGGCGTGGACCCGGCGCTGGCCCGCGAGGCCGCCGAGCGCGCCACCGCGCTGCTGCTGGAGATCGTCGGCGGCGAGCCCGGCCCGCTGGTCGAGGTGGTCGACGCCGAGCGCCTGCCCGGCGACCGTGAGGTGCTGCTGCGTCGCGAGCGTCTGGATCAGGCCCTGGACAAGGTACTCGACGGCGAAGAGGTCGGCGAGATCCTCGAGCGTCTCGGCCTCGCGGTCGAGAGCGTCGAGGCGGGCTGGCAGGCGCGCATGCCGAGCTGGCGCTTCGATCTGGCCATCGAGGAAGACCTGATCGAGGAAGTGGCGCGCATCCATGGCTACAACCGCCTGCCGGTGCGTCGTCCCCAGGCCCGCCTGGGCCTCGAGCCCGATCACGAGGCGCGCACGCCGCTGTCCCGCCTGCGCAACCAGATGGTCGCGCGCGGCTACTTCGAGGCGGTGACCTACAGCTTCGTGGCGCCGGAGCTGCAGTCCACGCTGCTGCCGGAATCGGTATCCCCGACGCTGGCCAACCCGATCTCCAGCGACCTGTCGGTGATGCGGGCGAGCCTGTTCCCGGGCCTGGTGCGTGCGCTGCAGCACAACCTCAATCGCCAGCAGACCCGGGTGCGGCTGTTCGAGACCGGCCTGGTGTTCCGCGGCGAGCTGGACGGCCTGCATCAGGTGCCGATGCTCGGTGCCCTGGTCTGCGGCGCCCGCGATCCGGAAGGCTGGAACGGCGGCAAGGACAAGGTCGACTTCTTCGACCTGAAGGGCGACCTGGAGACCCTGCTGGCCATGGGCGGCGAGCCCGAGGCCTGGCGCTTCGAGCCGGCCGAGCATCCGGCCCTGCACCCCGGCCAGTGCGCGCGGGTGCTGTACCGCGGCGAGGAGGCCGGCTGGATCGGCACCCTGCACCCGGCGGTGCGCGCCGAGCTGGGCCTGAAGGTCGATGCGGTGATGTTCGAGGTTCGCCTCGAGGCGCTGACCCAGGGCCAGGTGCCGGCCTTCGCGCCGCTGTCGCGCTATCCCGAGGTGCGTCGTGACCTGGCCTTCCTGGTCGACGCCGAGCGCCCGGTCCAGGCGCTGCTCGACACCGTCCACGCCCAGGCCGGCGAATGGCTGGTGGATGTGCGCCTGTTCGACGTCTATCAGGGCAAGGGCGTGGCCGAGGGTCGCAAGAGCGTCGCCCTGGGCTTGACCTGGCAGCATCCTTCGCGCACGCTAAATGACGAGGAAATCAACCACTTGGTCGATGCCATCGTCGAGGAGTCGCGGCTGCATCTGGGCGCCGAGCTTCGCGCATGAGGGATTCCGGGCTCGACCAGCAGCGAGAGGGAAGCGACATGGGGGCGTTGACCAAGGCCGAACTGGCCGAACATCTGCACGCCGACCTCGGTCTCTCCAAGCGTGAGGCCAAGTCCATGGTGGAAGCCTTCTTCGAGGAGATCCGTGCCTGCCTGCGCGAGAACGAGCAGGTCAAGCTGTCGGGCTTCGGGAACTTCGACCTCAGGGACAAGAGCGAGCGGCCGGGCCGTAACCCCAAGACGGGCGAGGAGATTCCGATCTCCGCCCGGCGGGTGGTGACCTTCCGGCCGGGGCAGAAGCTCAAGACGCAGGTCGAGGAGTATCAACCCGAGGAGGGCTGATCGCGCCTCCTTCATGCGACACGCCGACGCCACTCTCCGGGGTGGCGTCGGCGTTTCCGGCCTGCCGAAAGGCGCCTAGAGTGCGCCCCTCTCCAGCCACCAGGTGATCACCACCTTGAGCACATAGCCCAGCATGCCGGCGCCGAGAACCACGAACAGCATCAGGGTGCCGAAGCGCCCGGCCTTCGACTGCCTGGCCAGGTCCCAGATGATGAAGCACATGAACAGCATCAGGCCGCCGATCATCAGGGGGGTGATCCAGGCTTCGAAGGTGTGGGTCATGAGGGCTCCCGGAGATGAGGTGGGCGGGGTGGCCAGTATACGGTCTGGCGCCCTGGTCCGCAGTGGGGCGAGGGTGCGGTCATGCCGGCGAGCATGTTAACATCCGATCAAATTTCTCAGGCAAATCCATGACATGCCCAAGCTCAAGATATTCGTCGGCACCATGTATGGCGGCGCCCTGGATGTGGCCGAGCAGGTTCAGCCGCTGTTCGAGGACGCCGGCTATGAGGTCGAGATCTTCGACCAGCCGACCCTGGCCCACCTGACCGACACGCCCACCGATCTGGCGCTGTTCTGCGTCTCCACCACCGGCAGCGGCGACGTGCCCGGCAATATGGTGCCCTTCGTGCGCGAGCTGGATGCCCGTAGCCCCGGGCTCACCGAGCTGCGCTACGGCATGATCGCCCTGGGCGACGGTTCTTACGTCGATTCCTTCTGCGGCGCCGGGCGCTCCCTCGACGAGCGGCTTCAGGGGCAGGGCGCCACGCGTCTGGGCGAGCGCCTCGAGATCGACGCCATGGAGACCTTCATGGCCGATGATGCCGCGATACCCTGGGTCGAGGAGTGGATCGCCACCCAGCAGCTGAAGGTGGCCTGATGGGCGCGACCTCGAGCCCCGAGCGGCTCAGTCTGCTGGTCGGGCTGGCGGTGATGATGGCGGCGACCCTGCCGCGCTATCTGATCGGTGGCTATCAGACGCGCCTGATCCTGCTGACGTTCGCGATCGTCGCGGTGCTTGGCGTGGCGCTGGCCCAGTGGCGGCTACTGGCCGCCGAGGCCCGTCCCAGGCTGCCGGTACTGCTGCGCCGGCTGGTGGTCTTCCTGGCGGCGGGGCTGGTGGCGATGGCGGCCTGGCAGGGCCTCGTCGCCGGCTGGAGCGGCTGGGCGCTGCTGGCTTCCCACGGCACGACCCTGGGGCTGCTGCTGCATGCGATCGCTATCTGGCTCAAGCCCCTGCGCGACTGAGCGCCTGCCCATGCCAGACGAAGAAGCCCCGCCGGCGGATGCCGGCGGGGCTTTTCGTTGGCGGCTTCTCCGGCGCTCAGTTCAGCGTGTAGCAGGGCTCGTATTCGCCGGCCAGCTTCATGCGGCCCTGGGCGACGAAGGAGTTCAGCAGCTCGTCGAGTCGGGCCATGAGTTCGGGCTCGGCGTTGAGGCGGAAGGGGCCGTGGGCCTCGATCAGCCGGATGCCGCGTTCCTTGACGTTGCCGGCCACGATGCCGGAGAAGGCGCGGCGCAGGTTGGCGGCCAGTTCGTGCACCGGCTGTTCGCGATGCAGGGCGAGATTGGCCATGGTCTCGTGGGTCGGATCGAAGGGCGCCTGGAAGTCGCGGGCCACGGTCAGGCGCCAGTTGTAGTAGAAGGCGTCCTGGCGCCGGCGGCGATACTCGGTGACGCCGTCGATGCCCTTGCGCATGGTGCGTGCCACCTCGACCGGGTCGTCGATGATGATGTCGTAGAGCTCGCGCACGGAGTCGCCCAGGGTGTAGACCAGGAACTCGTCGATGCGCTTGAAGTAGTCGGCGGAATCGGCGGGACCGGTGAGAATCACCGGCAGCTGCATGTCGGCGTTGTCCGGGTGGAGCAGGATGCCGAGCAGGTAGAGGATCTCCTCGGCGGTGCCGACCCCGCCGGGGAACACGATGATGCCGTGGCCCAGGCGCACGAAGGCCTCCAGGCGCTTCTCGATGTCCGGCATCACCACCAGCTCGTTGACGATGGGGTTGGGCGCCTCGGCGGCGATGATGCCAGGCTCGGAGACGCCCAGGTAGCGGCCTTCGGCGCGGCGCTGCTTGGCGTGGGCCACGTTGGCACCCTTCATCGGCCCCTTCATGGCGCCGGGGCCGCAGCCGGTGCAGATATCCAGCTCGCGCAGCCCCAGCTGGTAGCCGACGTGCTTGGTGTAGTCGTATTCCTCGCGGGAGATCGAATGGCCGCCCCAGCACACCACCATGCTCGGGTCGCGGCTGGGGTGCAGGGTGCCGGCCTTGCGCAGGATATGAAAGACGGCGTTGGTGGTGCCTTCGCCGGTGGTCAGATCGAAGCGCTGGTGGGTCTGGATCTCGTTGTAGACGTAAACGATGTCGCGCAGCACCGAGGAGAGGTGCTCGCGGATGCCGCGGATCATCTTGCCGTCGACGAAGGCCTCTGCGGGGGCGTTCGTCAGCTTGAGGCGAACCCCGCGGTCCTGCTGGATGACCTCGATGTCGAAATCGGGATAGGTCTCCATCAGGGCCAGGCCATCGTCGGTCGGGTTGCCGGAATTCAGCACCGCCAGGGCGCAGCTGCGCAGCAGCTCATGGAGCCCGCTGCGGGAGGTGTCATGCAGCCGGTTGACCTCGTGCTGGGAGAGGATCTCGAGGCTGCCTTCCGGGGAGATGGTGCTGGAAATGGTATTGGCCATGCAGCGCGTCCGTGTCACTGGAAAGGGAGCGGCGGTGTCCGATCGTGCCTGGCCTTCGCTTGCCGGCGCGTCGGATCGCGCCTGGATGACGGCTCGCGGCCGTCTCCTTCGATGCTACCACGCCCCCGGCGAAGGCGCAGCGCTGCGCGCCTCGGGGGGAACTGGTAGAATCTTCAGGCCCGGTCCTTCTGGTCAAGATGCCTTCCGTCATGTTCAACGCCCTGTATTTCCGTACCTTCATCACGCTCGTCGAGACCGGCAGCTTCACCCGGACCGCCCAGCGCCTGGAGATGACCCAGCCCGGCGTCAGCCAGCACATCCGCAAGCTGGAGCGCTACCTCGACAAGTCGCTGCTCGACCGCCAGGGGCGTCGTTTCGTGCTGACAGAAGCCGGTCGGCGGGCCTATGACTACGCCCTCAAGCTGTTCGCCGAACACGAGCAGTTTCGCCACTCCCTGGACGACGAGAGCCTCGACAGCGGCGAGTGCCGCATCGCCTCGCCGGGCAGCGTGGGGCTGATGTTCTATCCCTTCATCCTCGGCCAGCAGCAGATGCATCCGGGGCTGACGGTGAGCTACAGCTTCGCCTTCAACCACGAGATCGTCACCGACGTGCAGGCCGGCCGGCATGACCTGGGCATCGTCACCGAGGCGGTGCGCCACCCCGAGATCGACTGCGAGGCCTGGCACCAGGAGCCGCTGTGCCTGGTGGTGCCGGCGGACTTCACCGGCACCGGCCTGGCCGACCTGATGGCGCTGGGCTTCATCGGCTATGCCGATGGCGTCAACCGCGCCGGCGGGGTGCTGCGACAGAACTTCCCCGGCGAGTTTCGCTCGATGAGCCACTTCCCGCGCCAGGGCTTCACCAACGAGGCCAGCATGGTGCTCGACGCCGTGGCCCGGGGGCTGGGCTTCACCGTGGTCTCGCGGCTGGTGCTCGAGACCTCGCCCTGGCAGCGCCAGGTGCGCGAGCTGTCGTTGCCGAATCCGGTGCAGGAAACGCTCTACCTGGTCACCCGGCGCGGCATGCGCATGCCGCGGCGCTATACACGTCTGCTCGAGGCGTTCCGAGAGCATCGTCACCACGAACGCTATGGCCACGGCGAGCCCGGCCTTGCCGATCTCGGCGAGGTGCCGGGCGCCGGTGGCCCGCACGGCTGAGTCCCGTCGGCTCAGGTCGCTCACCGCACCATTCTGATCCCGAAACGACAGCGCCCCGCCGAATGGCGGGGCGCTTGCTTGCGTGGCGTCGGGCGCGCGGGATCACTCCCGGTAGGCGTCGATGCTCGGGCAGGAGCAGATCAGCTGGCGGTCGCCGAGCACGTTGTCGACCCGGTTGACGGTCGGCCAGTACTTGGCCGCCTTCACCGCCTCGGAGGGGAAGGCGCCCAGCTCGCGCGAGTAGGGGCGCTCCCAGTCGGCGTCCATCAGGTCGGCCATGGTGTGCGGCGCGTTGACCAGCGGATTGTTGTCGGCAGGCCATTCGCCGGCCTCGACTCGGGCCACCTCCTCGCGGATCGCGATCATGGCGTCGCAGAAGCGGTCGAGCTCGTACAGCGACTCGGACTCCGTCGGCTCGATCATCAGCGTGCCGGGCACCGGGAAGGACATGGTCGGCGCATGGAAGCCGTAGTCCATCAGGCGCTTGGCGATGTCTTCCTCGCTGATGCCGGAGTCGGCCTTGAGCGGGCGGATGTCGATGATGCACTCGTGGGCCACGGTGTCGTTGGCGCCCTTGTAGAGCACCGGATAGTGCTCGCCCAGGCGGGCGGCGATGTAGTTGGCGCCTAGGATGGCGAGCTCGGTGGCCTCGCGCAGGCCGCGGGCGCCCATCATCTTGATGTAGGCCCAGGAGATGGGGAGGATCGAGGCGCTGCCGAAGGGCGCCGCCGCCACCGCGCCGCTGCCGGCCTCGACGCCGTCCAGCGGACGCACCACGTGGTTGGACACGTAGGGTGCCAGGTGCGACTTGACGCCGATCGGGCCCATGCCCGGGCCGCCACCACCGTGGGGAATGCAGAAGGTCTTGTGCAGGTTCAGGTGGCTGACGTCGCCGCCGAAGTCGCCGGGGCGGGCCAGACCGACCTGGGCGTTCATGTTGGCGCCGTCGATGTACACCTGGCCGCCGTGGCCGTGGACGATGTCGCAGGCCTCGCGCACGCCTTCCTCGAACACGCCATGGGTGGAGGGGTAGGTGAGCATGATCGCCGACAGCGACTCGGCGTGCTGTTCGGCCTTGTCACGCAGGTCGGCGAGATCGATGTTGCCGTCGTCGTCGCACTCCACTACCACGACCTTCATGTGCGCCATGGCCGCGGACGCCGGGTTGGTGCCGTGGGCGGAGCTCGGGATCAGACAGACGTCGCGGTGCCCCTGGCCTTCGGCCTGCTGGTAGCGGCGGATCGCCACCAGGCCGGCGTACTCACCCTGGGCGCCGGAGTTCGGCTGCATGGAGATGTGGTCGTAGCCGGTGATCTCCACCAGGAAGTCGGCCAGCTCGTCGATGATCTGCTGGTAGCCGGCCACCTGGTCCTTGGGCGCGAATGGGTGGATACGCGCCAGTTCCGGCCAGGTGATGGGGATCATCTCGCTGGTGGCGTTGAGCTTCATGGTGCATGAGCCCAGCGGGATCATGGCATGGGCCAGCGACAGGTCCTTGTTCTCGAGGCGCTTGAGGTAGCGCAGCATCTCCGTCTCGCTGTGATAGCGCCGGAAGGTCGGATGCGTCAGGAACTCGGACTCGCGCTGGCTGCCCGCCGGGATGCCGCTCCTGCCGGCCTCGACGACCTCGGCATCGAGCACCGACACCGCCTGGCCGTGCTCGGCGTCGAGCAGCACGTCGAACAGCAAGTCCAGATCGTGGGCGGTGGTGGTCTCGTCGAGGCTGACGCCGATGTCGCCGTTGTCGAAGTAGCGCAGGTTGACGTCATGGGCCATGGCGCGGCCGTGGATCTTGCGCGCGTCCACGCCGGTCAGGCGCAGGGTGTCGAACCAGCTGTCGTGGGCCAGGCTCACGCCGCCGCGGGTCAGGCCCTCGGCGAGGATGGTGGTCAGGCGATGCACGCGGCCGGCGATGGTGCGCAGGCCTTCGGCGCCGTGGTAGACGGCATAGAAGCCGGCGATGTTGGCCAGCAGCGCCTGGGCGGTGCAGATGTTGGAGGTGGCCTTCTCGCGGCGGATATGCTGCTCGCGGGTCTGCATGGCCATGCGCAGCGCGGTCTCGCCGCGGCTGTCCTGCGAGACGCCGATGATGCGACCCGGGATCGAGCGCTTGAGCTTGTCGGTGGTGGCGAAGAAGGCGGCATGCGGGCCGCCGAAGCCCATCGGCACGCCGAAGCGCTGGGCGGAGCCGACCACCATGTCGGCGCCCATCGCGCCCGGTTCCTTGAGCAGCACCAGCGACAGGATGTCGGCGGCCACGCAGGTCATGATGCCCTTGCCCTTGGCGGCTTCGAGCAGCGGTGCCAGGTCGTGAACGCGGCCGCCGTCGCCCGGGTACTGCAGCAGGGCGCCGAAGACATCGTGCTCGGCGACTTCCGCGGCCGGGGCGACGATCAGCTCGAAGTCGAAGTAGTGGGCGCGGGTGCGCACCACGTCGAGGGTCTGCGGGAAGACGTCGTCGGCGACGAAGAAGGCGTTGGTCTTGGCCTTCTTGTTGGCGCGACGGCACAGCGCCATGGCTTCGGCGGCGGCGGTGGCCTCATCCAGCAGCGAGGCGTTGGCCAGGCTCATGCCGGTGAGGTCCATGACCATCTGCTGGAAGTTGAGCAGGCCTTCCAGGCGACCCTGGGAGATCTCCGGCTGATACGGGGTATAGGCGGTGTACCAGCCGGGGTTCTCCAGCACGTTGCGCTGGATGACCGCCGGCAGGTGGGTGTCGTAGTACCCCTGCCCGATGTAGCTCCGGGCCACGCGGTTCTGGCGAGCCAGGCGATGAAGGTAGTCCAGGGCTTCGGCTTCGCTGCGCGGCGGGTCCAGGTCCAGCTCGCGGCCCAGGCGGATGCCGGCCGGCAGGGTGCGCTCGAGCAGGCTGGCCAGGCTGTCCATGCCCAGAGTGTCCAGCATGGTGGCCACGTCGGAGGCCTCCGGGCCGTTGTGGCGACGGAGGAAGGCGTCATGGTTGGCCAGTTCGGCCAGGCGGCGTTGTTCGAAAGCCATGGAATACCCTATTGCGGTCGCGCCCGATGCGGGCAGGAATAAAGGGAAGAGGGGAACGCGGGGCACGGCGCCAGGGGTGCCCTGGGCGGCCATGCCCCGCCGCCGGGACCGACGGGGTCGGATCAGTCCTCGGCGTCGGCCAGCGCCTGGTAAGCGTCGGCGTCGAGCAGGTCGTCGAGAGCGCTGGTTTCCTCGAGGCGCAGCTTCAGGATCCAGCCGTCTTCATAGGGCGATTCGTTCAGGGTCTCGGGCGCGTCCTCGAGTTCCTCGTTGACCGCGACGACCTCGCCGGACAGCGGGGCGTAGAGATCGGAGGCGGCCTTGACCGACTCGACCACGCCGAACTCGTCGCCCTTGGCCAGGGCGGCACCCACCTCGGGCAGCTCGACGAAGACCACGTCGCCGAGGGACTGCTGGGCGTGGTCGGTGATGCCGATGGTCACCGTGCCGTCGCCGTTGTCGAGGATCCACTCGTGGCTTTCGGCGTAGCGCAGGTTGGCGGGGATAGCACTCATGACGTTTTCCTATACGAAAAAGGTTTCTGGTGTGGGGGCATCCTAACGCCCCCGGCGGCGTTTGGCGAGCCCCGGACGCCATGGGGCATTGCGGGGGGATGCGTGAACGCCCCTCCCAGCGTAGGCCGGGCCGGGGATTCCTGCTCGTTTGTTATGGCGTGAGCCTGCTCGGCGCCGTATGCCGAGTGTGCGGGCCGTAACGGAGCCGGGCTTGCTCCCCTGGTGGCAGGCGGCTAGAGTGGCGCCTGTTTCCGATAAGAAACAAGTTTCTCCGAGTGCGGCGGGTGTGGCCGCGCTGGCGCCGGTGCGTCCGGTGTCAGATGCGATCTCGGCTATGCTTCATGCTGTGAGCTGGCGAAATTGCCGTATTTTCCTATAGGAGACTAGAGCGCCAACGGAATGATCCGCTATGGTACGCGAGTTCGTATCATCGTTGGTATCACTCGCCCGCAAGACATTGCACGTTGGTGCATAACAACAAGCTTTAGGGAGACAAGACGTGGAAACCTTGACCAATTTTCTATCGGCCATCGAAGGGGTCGTGTGGGGCCCCTTGATGCTGGTGCTGCTGCTGGGGGTCGGCCTCTATCTGCAGGCCGGCCTGAAGGCGATGCCCATCCGCAAGCTGGGCACGGGCTTCAAGCTGCTGTGGAAAGGGCGCAGCACCGAGAAGGGTGAAGAGGGCGAAGGCGAGGTCTCGCCGTTCAATGCGCTGATGACCTCACTGTCCGCGACCATCGGCACCGGTAACATCGCCGGTGTGGCGACCGCCATCTTCCTCGGCGGTCCCGGCGCGGTGTTCTGGATGTGGATCACCGCCCTGGTGGGCATGGCCACCAAGTTCTCCGAGGCGGTGCTGGCCGTGCGCTATCGCCAGGTCGACGAGGCCGGCGATCACGTCGGCGGTCCGATGTACTACATCCGCAACGGCCTGGGTCAGAAGTGGGCCTGGATGGGCGGCGCCTTCGCGCTGTTCGGCGCTGTGGCGGCCTTCGGCATCGGCAACACCGTGCAGTCCAACTCGGTGGCCGACGGCCTGGGCGAGTCCATCGGCCTGCCGCACTGGGTCACCGGCCTGGTGATCATGGTGCTGGCCGGCGCCGTCATCCTGGGGGGCATCAAGCGCATCGCCAAGGTGGCGGGAAAGCTGGTGCCGATCATGGCCGTGGCCTACATCGTCTGTGGCCTGCTGGTGCTGATCATCAATGCCGACCAGATCGGCCACGCCCTGGGCCTGATCTTCGGCCATGCCTTCACGCCGATCTCCGCGGCGGGCGGCTTCGCCGGTGCGGCCGTGGCCAAGGCGATCCAGTTCGGCGTCGCCCGCGGCGTGTTCTCCAACGAGGCCGGCCTCGGCAGCGCGCCGATCGCCCACGCCGCGGCGCAGACCAAGAACCCGGTCCGCCAGGGCCTGATCGCCATGCTCGGTACCTTCATCGACACCATCGTGGTGTGCTCCATCACCGCGCTGGCGATCCTCACCACCGCCTGGACCTCCGGCGAGACCGGCGCGGCCCTTACCACGCTGTCGTTCAACGAGGCGCTGCCGGGCATCGGCCAGTACGTGGTGTCCTTCGCCCTGGCGGTGTTTGCCTTCACCACCATCCTCGGCTGGGCCTTCTACGGTGAGAAGTGCTTCGAGTACCTGTTCGGCGTGGGCGCCATCAAGTACTACCGGGTGGTCTACATCCTGGCCATCTTCGTCGGCTCGGTGCTGCCGCTCGGCTTCGTGTGGCTGCTGGCCAGCGTGTTCAACGCCATGATGGCGATCCCGAACCTGATTGCCCTGGCGCTGCTGTCGCCGGTGGTGTTCAAGCTGACCCGCGACTACTTCGACGGCAAGGAAGTGCTGCCGGGCGAAGACCTCAACAAGTAAACAACATGCGGCGCGGGACCGTTCTCCGGCCCGCGCCCTCGCTTTCATGGGAGTGATACGACCGCGATGAACGAACAACGCCAGACGCCGCTTCACGATCTCCATCTCGAACTCGGTGCCAAGATGGTGCCCTTCGCCGGCTACAGCATGCCGGTGCAGTACGCGCTGGGCGTCAAGAAGGAGCACGAGCATACCCGTCAGGCCTGCGGCCTGTTCGATGTCTCGCACATGGGGCAGGTGCTGGTACGTGGCCCCGAGCCGGCCCAGGCGCTGGAGACCCTGGTCCCCGCCGACCTGGTCGGCCTGGCCGAGGGGCAGCAGCGCTATGGGCTGTTCACCTCCGAGGAGGGGGGCATCCTCGACGACCTGATGATCGTCAATGGCTGCGATCACCTCTACCTGGTCGTCAATGCGGCCTGCAAGGAACAGGACATCGCTCACCTGCGTCGTGGCCTGGCCGGTCACGAGGTCGAGGTGCTGGATCGTGGCCTGCTGGCGCTGCAGGGGCCGAAGGCGGCCGACGTCATGGCGCGCCTGTGTCCCGAGGCCTGCGAGATGGTGTTCATGCAGCACGGCCGCTTTACCCTCGACGGCATCGAGACCTGGGTTAGCCGCAGCGGCTACACCGGGGAGGACGGCTTCGAGATCTCGGTGGCCGCCGAGGACACCGAGGCCCTGGCGCGTCGCCTGCTGGCCGAGGAGGAGGTCGAGCCGATCGGGCTGGGGGCGCGCGATTCGCTGCGCCTCGAGGCCGGGCTGTGTCTCTACGGCCACGATATCGACACCGCGACCACCCCGGTGGAGGGCGGCCTGATCTGGGCCATCGGCAAGCCGCGCCGCCGCGGCGGCGAGCGGGCCGGTGGCTTCCCCGGCGCCGATCTGATCCTGCATCAGGTGGCCGAGAAGGATCATCGCCGCAAGCGTGTGGGCCTGCTCGGCGAGGGGCGTGCTCCGGTGCGCGAGGGCGCCGAGCTTTTCGACGACCAGGGCAATGCCGTGGGCGTGGTGACCTCCGGCGGCTTCGGCCCCAGCGTCGGCAAGCCGGTGGCGATGGGCTACGTGACCATCGACCGGGCCGAGGCCGGCACCACGGTCTTCGCCGAGGTGCGCGGCAAGCGCCTGCCGATGGTGGTCAGCAAGATGCCCTTCGTCACCCCGGGCTATCATCGCGGCTGATGTTATACCGTTATCTCAGCATCCTGGACTGAGTACATCGACGAAGCCGTGTTTCGCAGGTGCGTCGAGTCAGAGACGGCCATCCCGAAGGGGTGGCCGTTTTTTGTGCGCGTCGTGCGGATGGTGTGTGGAGAATGGGCCAGGGCTGAGCGGCCAAGGAGAGGGAGCGTCAGTCGTCCCGCACCCAGCGAAACGTCAGGCTGATCCGCAGGCCGTGAGCGCGCCTCGGCAGCAGGGCATGCTCCAGGTCGGCCTGTGTGCCGGGTCCCATCAGCAGCAGGCTGTCGTGGGGCTGGTCGACGTTGAAGGCCGGGGCGCGGCGATCCTTCCAGCGAAAACGCAGCGGGCGGTCGGCGCCGAGGCTGACGGCGGCGATCAGCGGCGCCTCGCCGAGCTCCGGCTCGTCGTCGCTGTGCCAGCCCATGCGCTCGTCGCCGTCGGCATAGCGGTTGAGCAGCACGCTGTTGAAATGGGTCTCGATGCCGGTGCGAGCCAGTCGCGCCACGGCGGCGTCACGAATCGCCAGCGCGACGGGATGCCAGGGCGTCGGCGCGAAGTGCTGGCCCGAGTAGCGGTAGTCGGCGTCGCCCATCCACACCTGGCGGCGGGGAATCGGGTGATCGCGGCCGTAGAGGCGCAGCGTCGGGCGCTGCCAGTCCAGTTCGGCGTCGAGCCGGGCCAGCGCCGCGTCGGCGGCATCGCTGCCCAGCAGACGGGCGAAGCGATGCAGCGGTGGACGCTCGAGCAGCCGCTCGCCGTCATCGGCGGAGGGAGAAAACAGATCCATCCCCTTAGGGTGCCAGCCCAGGTGTCAGGAAACCATTGCCAGTAGATCTGGCAATTGAGGGGGCAGACTGCCCTAAGCAGATTGAGGGGGCTGACCCCTAAGAGAAGTTCATATCCGGAGGGTGCAGCCCGGTAGTCAGGCAATCAGCGCCAGGCTTGCCAGCGCCATGGCATAGCCGATGGCGGCGCCGGCGATGACATCGCTGATGTAGTGCAGGCCGAGGCCGACCCGGGAGATCGCGATCAGGGCGGCGACCGGGATCAGCGCCGGCAGCAGCCAGGGCGAGTGCGCCGCGACCAGGGTGCAGAACATCACCGCATGCATGGTATGGCCGCTGGGAAAGCTGTAGCGATCCCGGGCCGGCTCCTGGCAGGCGATGCTCGAGAAGGTGATGAAGGGGCGCTCGCGGCACAGCCGCGTCTTCACCAGCCGGTAGAAGGCGATCGCCACCAGCGCGGTCAGGGTGTAGTGGAAGGTCAGTCGCCAGCCCTCGTCGCGGCCGTGCAGCCAGGGTTGGCCGGCGATCAGCGCCACCCAGATCGGCCAGTCGCCGGCCTTGCTGGCCAGGCGCAGCGACCACAGCCAGGGGCGGTGGATGCTGAACCCGGCCAGGCGCTGGCAGAGGTGCCATTCGAGCGTATCCAGGCGGTCAAACACGGCAGGGGCGCGAGGTTTCATCGGACATCTCCCGGGCGTGGGTCAGGGCGGCGAGAAAGTCATCGGTGATGGCGGGCCAGCGGTAGCCAAGGGCGCGCTGGCGGGCGGCGCGGCCGAGGCGGCCGTAGCGGGCCGGCTGCTGGCACAGCGCCACCGCGGCGTCGCGGAAGCCGGCCTCGTCGCCGACCGCCAGATGCACGCCGTTGACGTCGTCCTCGATCAGCTCCGCGCCGGCGGCGTGGCGGAAGGCGACGGTCGCCAGGCCGCTGGCCATGGCCTCGAGCAGCACGTTGCCCCAGGTCTCGGAGATCGACGGGAAGACGAACAGGTCGGCGCTGGCGTAGTAGCGGATCAGGTCGTCCGGCGAGACGAAGCCGGCGAAGTGGGCCTGGGGCAGGGCGCGCTCGAGGTTGGCGCGGCCGGGGCCGTCGCCGACCACCACCAGCGTGAGGCCGGGATGGGCGTCGAGCATGGCGGCGAAGGTGTCGCGCAGCAGGTCGAGGTTCTTCTCCGGCGCCAGTCGGCCCACGTACAGCGCCACCGGGCGGTGCTCGTCGGCGCCCCATTGCTCGCGCAGGGCCGGGTCGCGATGGGCCGGGGAGAAGCGTTCGCCGTCGATGCCGCGCGCCATCACCTTGACCCGCTCGAAGCCGCGCTGGCCGAGGTCGCGGGCCTGGGCGTGGGTCGGCACCAGAGTGGCGCCGCAGCGGTTGTGGAAGCGGCGCAGGCGCTGGGTGACCAGCGGGCGCAGCCAGTCGACGCCGTAGTCCCGGCAGTAGTGATCGAAGTTGGTGTGCCAGCCGCTGACCACGGGAATGCCCAGCTTCTCGGCGGCGGTCAGCGCCGACCAGCCGAGCGGGCCCTCGGTGGCCACGTAGACGACGTCGGGGCGCTCGGCCTGCCACAGCCGACGGATGCGGCCGCCGGAGGGAAAGCCGAGGCGCACCTCGCGATAGCCCGGCACGGAGGCGCCGCGCACCTGGAGTTCGCTGTCCATGCCCTCGGCGCGATGCTCGCCGTTGGCGGGGCGCGGACGCACCAGCTGCAACGAGAAGCCGCGTTCCCGCAGCTGGCCGCTGAGCTGGGCCAGGGTGTGGGCCACGCCGTTGATGTCCGGCGTCCAGGTTTCGCTGACCAGGCAGATGCGCATGTCCATCCTCGTGACGTCGGTGGCCGGAGTGGCCCCGTTGACGATTCAGGATGGCCGGGCGGGGTGACAGCACCGCGACATCGTCATGACGCCGCGATGACAGTCGTCGCGGCTTTCGACCAAGTCAACGCAGCACGGTGCGGGGGTCGATGGGCTTGCCGCCGTGACGCATGTCGAACAGCAGGTCATAGCGCCCGGTGGAGGCATGTCGGCTCACGGTGCACAGCGGCGTGCCCTGGCTGACCCGGGTGCCGCTGTCCACCAGCAGGCTGTCGCACATGGCGTAGACGCTCTGCAGGTTGTCCGCATGGTGCACGATCACCACCCGGCCGAGCTGACGCATGCTGTCGGCGAAGCGGACCTCGCCGTCGGCCACGGACTTGGCGCGGGCGCCCTGGTCGGTGGCCAGCAGCATGGGTTGCAGGGTGCCGCGGCTGTCCTGGCCGAAGGCGCGGGCGACCCGATAGTCGTCCAGCGGCCAGGGCCAGTCGCGGGCATCGCTCGGCACCGGGCCGGGATCGGGCGCCGGCCGGGGGCTCGGTGACGACGAGCGTGACGGGGCGCTGGACGTGCTGCGGCGGCTCGAGGCGGTCCGGGTGCCGTGCAGCGGCACCGAGACCAGCTGGCCGACCTTGAGGTCGGTGGGGCTGACGCCAGTGTTGGCCGCGGCGATGCTGACCGGCGAGGTGCCGAAGCGCCGGGCGATGGCGCTGTAGGTGTCCCCGGGGCGGATCTGGTAGCGATAGGGGCCGCCGGATGGGGCGCGCTCGTTCTGGCTGGGCACCAGGATACGCTGCCCCACGGCCAGGCCGCGCGGATTCACGCCGGGATTGAAGCGTCTCAGCCGCACCAGTGGCACGTCGGCGCGTCGTGCGATCGCGCCCAGGGTGTCGCCTCGCTGGATGGTTACCCAGTTGCCGGCGGGCGAGCCGCCGCGCATCACTCCCGAGGGGCCGGCGCAGCCGGCCAGCAGGGCGATCAGCAGCAGCGTGAGAAACGTCAGGGCGTATCGAGGGCGGCGTCCTTGGCCTGCCACTGGGCGTTGAGCCATGTGTGGAAGCGTTCCTTGTAGGCGGGATCCTGGTGATAGTCGCCCTGAGTCATCCACTCGGGCACGGTCAGGCGGCGGGCAGTCAGGTGGATCGTGCCCTCGCGGCCGCAGAGGAAATCCCAGAAGCGGGGTTCGGGGCGCGAATAGCGAAGCGTCACGTCGAGAATGCCGCCCAGCCGGTCGCCGAGCAGGCCCAGCACCTGGGCGATGCCGCCGGCGCGCGGCGGCAGCAGGTGCCGGTAGGGGCTGTGGCGGGCGGCGTGCTTGGCCGGCGTGAAGCGGGTGCCTTCGACGAAGTTGTAGATGGCGATCGGGCGCTCCCGGGCATGGGCGCACATGCGTTCGGTGGCTTCTCGGTCGCGGCGGGCCAGGTGCGGATGGCGTTCGCGCTGCTCGCGGGTCAGCCGGCGCAGCATCGGGAACTCCAGTGCCCAGAAGGCCAGCCCGACCACCGGGATCCAGATCAGCTGGCGCTTGACGAAGAAGTGCGGCATCGGCAGCCGACGGTGCAGGGCCAGGAACAGCGCGAAGATATCGGTCCAGCTGCGGTGATTGGCCAATACCAGCCACCATTCGTCGCGGCTCAGCCCCTCCGGCAGGTCGACGCGCAAGTCGGGGCGAATCCAGTGGCGGATCCACCACAGGTTGACGTCGACCCAGCCCAGGGCCACGCCGTTCAGCCAGCGCAGCACCCGGCGCCGCAGCGGGCGGCCCGGGGTGATCAGCTTGAGCAGGGTGAGCGCGATCAGCGGCACCGCCCAGCACAGGGTGTTGAGGGTCAGCAGCAGCAGGCTGACGATCCCCCTGAGGGTCGACATGCCGTCGGTCTCCTTGAAGAAAGCTATAGGGGTCAATGCTAATGGATCGTGGCGGGGGTGCCCAGCGGTGAGGGCAACATCATGCTCGGGGGCCTGTGTCGTCGACGACTCGGGCCGCTCCGGCGCCAAGTCGCGAGGACACGCAGGAATACTCTCCTGTCGCCCGCGATGGCCTGCGGCGCTTCGCATTCGGCTCCGCTTGCAGGGCCAGTGCTGGCCATCCTTGGTCAAGACGCCCGCTACGACCTGTCCACGGCGCCTCTCGTCCTCGTCAGTCCCTCAGTTCGGGAAGATCCTCGAAAAGCGACAGCGCATCGGGATTGGCCAGTGCTTCCCTGTTCCTGACCGGCCGGCCGTGGACCACGTTGCGCACGGCGAGCTCCACCAGCTTGCCCGACAGGGTCCGCGGCAGGTCCTCGACCTGGAGGATCTTCGCCGGCACGTGACGCGGGGTGGCGTTGGCGCGGATCGTCTGGCGGACCTTGTCGCGCAGGGCGTCGTCCAGGGTCAGCCCCGGGCGCAGGCGCACGAACAGCACCACGCGGATATCGTCTTCCCACTCCTGGCCGATGCACAGCGACTCCAGCACCTCCTCGACCTTTTCCACCTGACGGTAGATCTCGGCGGTGCCGATGCGCACCCCGCCGGGATTGAGTACGGCGTCCGAACGGCCGTGGATGATCAGGCCGTCCTCCGGGGTGATCTCGGCATAGTCGCCATGGGCCCAGACGCCGGGGAAGGTGGAGAAGTAGGCGTCGTGATAGCGCTCTCCGTCGGGGTCCTTCCAGAATCCCAGCGGCATGGCGGGGAACGGTTGCGTGCACACCAGCTCGCCCTTGTCGCCGCGCAGCGGCCGTCCCTCGTCGTCGTACACGTCCACCGCCATGGCCAGCCCGCGGCACTGGATCTGGCCGCGATGGACCGGGCGAATCGGGCAGCCCAGCGCGAAACAGGAGACGATGTCGGTGCCGCCGGAGATCGAGGCCAGCAGCAGGTCGGCCTTGATGTCGCGATAGACGTAGTCGAAGGAGGCGTGAGACAGCGCCGAACCGGTGGACAGCACCGACCGCAGCGCCCCGAGATCGTGCTCGTGGCCGGGGCGCAGGCCTTCCTTCTCGCAGGCGGCCAGGTAGCGGGCACTGGTGCCGAACACCGTGATGCCCTCGCGTTCGGCCATGGCCCACAGCGCGTCGGGCGAAGGCGAGAAGGGCGCACCGTCGAACAGCACCAGGGTGGCGCCCGAGGCGAGCCCGGAGACCAGCCAGTTCCACATCATCCAGCCGCAGGTGGTGTAGTAGAACAGCACGTCTTCGGGGTCGAGGTCGGTGTGTAGACGATGTTCCTTGAGATGCTGCAGCAGGGTGCCGCCGGCCGAGTGCAGGATGGCCTTGGGCGTGCCGGTGGTGCCCGAGGAATAGAGCAGATAGAGCGGGTGATCGAAGGGCAGCGAGACGAAGTCGATCTCGGTGGCATCGTGATCCAGGACATCGTCCCAGGCCACGGCCCCGGTGATGTCGCCAAGCTCGGGCGCGTCGGCGAGGAAGGGGAAGACCACCACCCGCGCCAGGCCGTCGATGGCACCGGCGATCTCGGCCAGCCGCGGACGGATGTCGATGGCCTTGCCGTTCCAGGTGTAGCCGTCGGCGGCGATCAGCACGCGGGGGCCGATCTGGCCGAAGCGGTCGAGTACGCCCTGGACGCCGAAGTCTGGCGAGCAGGAGGACCAGATGGCGCCGAGGCTCGCGGCGGCGAGCATGGCGATCACCGCGTGCTCGCCGTTGGGCACGATGCCGGCGACGCGATCGCCCGGCACCACGCCGAGGTCGTGCAGCGCCGAGGCCAGGGCGGCCACCTGGCGATATAGCGCCTCGTGGCTCAGCTCGCGGCGCCGGCCGCGCTCGTCGTGGACAATCAGCGCCGGGTGCGCGTCGCGCCGGCGCAGCAGGTTCTCGGCGAAGTTCAGCCGGGCGTCCGGGAACCAGCGGGCGCCGGGCATGGCGTCGGGGCGTTCCAGCACGCGCTCGCCGCGTCGCTCGGCGATGATGTCGGCGTCCTCCCACAGCTGGGTCCAGAAGGCCTCGGGATGTGCGAGGCTCCAGGCGTGCAGGGCGGCGTAGTCGGGCATCTCGATGCCGTGCTGGCGTTCGAGCCGGCGCATCAGGGTGGCCAGGCGAGTCGCCTCGATGGCCTCGGGAGACGGTTGCCAGAGCGGATCGGCCATGGGATATCCCTCCTGGTCGCGTTTACCTGTCTTGAGACTAGTCGGCGCTGAGGACGGGGGCGGTGATGGTTTCCTGGATGACCTCCCTCAGCGCCTGCGCGGCCACCGAGAGCGCCTCGGCGTTGGCCGAAAGCACCCCCACCGCGCGCTGGATGGTCGGTGCCTCGAGGGTCAGGCAGCGCGCCCCGAGTTCGTGCATCTGTTCGATGCACAGTGACGGTACCGCGCTGACGCCGAGTCCGGCGGCCACCATGCGGCCCACGGTGGCGAGCTGATAGCTCTCGAAGGCCACCGGCAGCTCGATGCCCTGGGCGCGCAGCTGCTCCTCGATCATCAGGCGCACCATGGAGGGGCGCTGCAGGGTGATGAAGTCCTCGGAAAGCAGCGTGGGCCAGTCCACCCGCTGGCGGCCGGCCAGCGGCGAATCGGCCGGTACCACGGCCACGAAGCGGTCCTCGAACAGCGGCGTGAAGTGCAGGGTGTCGGTGGCTTCCGGGGCGAAGGCGATGCCCAGCTCGACGCGGCCCTGACGCACCATCTCGATGACCTGCTCGTTGATCACGTCGTGAACGGTGACGTTGATCTGCGGGTAGCGCGTGCGAAAGGCCCCGAGCACGGTGGGCAGCTGGTTGCCGGCGAAGGAGGGCATGGCGGCCACGGCGACCCGGCCCAGTCGCAGGGTGAAGCGCTGGCGCAGCAGCTCCTCGGTGTTGTCCCAGTCGGCCAGCAGGCGCTTGGCCAGCGGCACCAGGGACTCGCCCTCCGGGGTCAGCCGTACGCGGCGGGTGCTGCGGGTGAGCAGCCGCCCGCCAAGCGATTCTTCCAGGCTCTTGATGGTCAGGCTGAGGGCCGGTTGAGACAGGTGCAGCCGCTCGCAGGCCTGGGTGAAGCTGAGCGTCTGGGCCACGGCGAGAAACGCGCGGAGTTGCTTGACGGTCATGGAGGCTCCGCTAGTCTATTTGATACTTAAAATAATCCATAAAAAAATCAAACTTAACAAATATATGATCCCCGTCGACACTGCTGGGGGTCGGCAACACAGCGTCATCAACGGACCATGAGATGAAGCGTCTTCCATGATGGCTCCGCAACAACAACCACTTTTTCCAACCAGGCGAGGCAGATATGGCCGGATTCGACAAGCGAGTGGGTTCCTTTGAGGAGGCAATGGCCGGTATCGAGAGCGGCATGACCGTGATCGCCGGCGGCTTCGGGCTGTGCGGCATCCCCGAGAACCTGATCGGCGAGATCCAGCGTCGCGGCGTCAAGGACCTGACCGTCTATTCCAACAACTGTGGCGTGGACGGCTTTGGCCTGGGCCTGCTGCTCGAGGATCGCCAGATCAGCACCATCTACGCCTCCTACGTGGGCGAGAACGCGCTGTTCGAGCAGCAGATGCTCGAGGGCGACATCGAGGTGGTGCTGACGCCGCAGGGGACCCTGGCCGAGAAGATGCGCGCCGGCGGTGCCGGCATTCCGGCCTTCTACACCGCCACCGGCTACGGGACACCCATCGGCGAGGGCAAGGAGGTCCGTGAGTTCAAAGGTCGCCACTATATCCTCGAGGAATCCGTCGTCGGCGACTTCGCCATCGTCAAGGGCTGGAAGGCCGATCGCTACGGCAACGTCATCTATCGCGACACTGCCCAGAACTTCAATCCGCTGGCCGCTACCGCGGGCAGGATCACCGTGGTCGAGGTCGAGGAGATCGTCGAGCCCGGCGAGCTGCCGCCGGACCAGATCCATACCCCGGGCATCTACGTCGATCGCATCATCCAGGGCACCTTCGAGAAGCGTATCGAGAAGCGCACCGTGCACCAGGGCTAAGCGCGTCATTACACGATCAACGATGAGGCGAGCCTGTCCGGGAAAGCCTGCGCGAGGCGCTGTGAACCCATCCTTGGGCGCTACTTTTGCCATCCATGGCAAAAACCCTCGCTTCGCCTTTCCCCGACGGTCGTCAATCATGACAGACAAGAGGCAATCACGATGGCACTGACTCGCGAACAGATGGCTATGCGCGTGGCGCGCGAACTCGAGGACGGTTTCTACGTCAATCTGGGCATCGGCATTCCCACCCTGGTGGCCAACTACGTGCCGGACGACATCGACGTCATGCTGCAGTCCGAGAACGGCCTGCTGGGCATGGGCCGCTTCCCCACCGAGGAGGAAGTGGACCCGGACATGATCAACGCCGGCAAGCAGACCGTCACCGCCCGTCCCGGCGCGGCGATCTTCTCCTCCGCGGAATCCTTCGCCATGATCCGCGGCGGCCACGTCGACCTGACCGTGCTCGGCGCCTTCGAGGTCGACCAGAACGGCAACATCGCCTCCTGGATGATCCCCGGCAAACTGATCAAGGGTATGGGCGGCGCCATGGACCTGGTGGCCGGCGCCGAGAACATCATCTGCACCATGACCCACGCCTCCAAGCACGGTGAGTCCAAGCTGCTGGAATCCTGCAACCTGCCGCTGACCGGCGCCGGTTGCATCAACCGCGTGCTGACCGACCTGGCCTACCTCGAGATCGAGAACGGCGCCTTCGTGCTCAAGGAGCGCGCCCCGGGCGTGTCGGTCGAGGAGATCAAGGAAAAGACCGCCGGCAAGCTGATCGTGCCGGACCACGTGCCGGAGATGGTCTTCGCCGACTGACGTCGTCAAGGATTTTTTCCTTTCATGGCCCGGGCTTGCCCGGGCCATCTCGTTGCTGGCGGGTGCCGAAAAACTGACCATTCCAAGCGGCACGGCCATGTCACGGGGCTCGTCGTCGCTTGTGCCGACACGATGCACAGCGTTATCCACAGAAACTGTGGATGGTCCCGCCGGCGCGACGTGAGCCGGGACGCCTCGAGGCCGAATCGTCAAGGGATGCGAGTGGATGTCGGGCCGAAAAACGGCGGGTGAGACGTCGTGTGAATGGCCACGAAAAACGCCCGCCGGACTGGCGAGCGCGTGGGTTCGAGGGCATGTCGTTCGGAGACGGCGCCCAGGTTTTGTGCGAAAAGTCGGCGAGCGCAGACAGTTTTCGTGCAGAACCTAGGTGAGCTCGCAGCGGGTGTGGTGTGGCAGCAGCAGTTCGGCGCAGCGCTCCTGATTGGCGCTGACCTGCTTCTGCACCAGCGCCAGGCCGCCGGAGGATACGCGATGCTCGTCGCCCTCGGCGAAGACCAGCCGCCGGGCGGGGCCGGGATAGAAACGGTAGTCGAGCAGCGGCGACACGGGCAGGATGCCGTGATGGCGGTCGCCGCTGCCCGTGATGCCCGCGTCGGCCAGGGCCGCGTCAAGATGGCTGAGGCGCTGCCCGAGTCTCGCGCAGTCGAATCCGGGGTGGTGCAGGCGCGGCCCCATGGCGGCCAGCCAGCCGGCCAGCGGGTGCGCCGCTGCCAGGGTCTGGTAGGTGGCCCAGTCCGGCATTGGCCAGGGACGACCGCGGCACAGCAGGTTCTGGCCCTTGGTATCGGCGTCGGCGGCCTGGTTCACCAGCCGCTGCAGGGCCTCGCGGGGCGGACGCGACAGGGTGCCGAGCTGGAGCTCTGCCAGCACCAGCCAGGCGCCGTCGTCGGGGGCGGCGAGCAGGGTGGCCAGCAGGCCGCGGTCGGCCATGGCAAAGCGCTGACGCGGGCGATAGCCGAAACGCACCAGGGTCGGCAGCAGGGCTTCCATGGACCAGGGGCCATGATTGAGGGTCAGCAGCGTCAGGTATTCCGGTGGCGCCTCCACCGGCCATAGTCGCAGCCCGCCCAGGTCGGGGTGCTGATGCACGTAATCCAGCCACAGCTGCTGGATGAATTCTTCCCGCTGCATCCTGCCTCATCCTCTTTTATGCGTCGTTGTCCTTTCAGGCAGTGTAAGCCGCGGGGGTGTGGGCGGATTCAACGAGGCCGGCGGCAGGGCCGTGACGCAAGAAGGCCGCCCGGAGGCGGCCTTCGTCTCGCACGCGTCGCGTGGCTTACTGGGCGGTCTCGACCGGCATCAGTGCCTGCTCGCGCACGTACTGGTCGAACTCGGTGAACCCGCCGATGTGAGTCTGGTCGGCGAAGATCTGCGGCACGGTCTCGACCGGCTTGCCGATGGTCTTTTCCATGTCGGCCTTGGTGATGCCTTCCTCATGGATGTCCACGTAGCGATGCCCCTGGATGGCGCCGGCGCTCTCGAGCTTCTCGGCGAGGTCCTTGGCGCGAACGCAGAACGGGCAGCCGGGGCGGCCGAAGATGACGACGAACATGACAGACTCCTTGCATCACGGATGCATCGAAAGGGAATAAAGGCGAAATCGAGCGCCATTTTGCCCCAGTAGCGCGCATCTGGCCAATAGGCCTCGGCTGAGACGTCGATTGCATCGCGCTATAGGGCGCTCGTCGCCGGGGCGTGTGCCCTGGCGGCTGGCTCAGAGAGCGTCGTGGTCGCTGGCGTCGGCGTGGCGCAGCAGCTCGCCGAGCGAGTCATGCAGCGCCGGGCTCGAGACCAGCAGGTTCTCGCCGTAGAGATCCTCGGGAAGGCCTCCGGGTACCGGGTATAGATGCCCGGTCCGTGCCCCGGCTTCGCGGGCGATCAGCAGACCGGCGGCCATGTCCCAGGGCGAAACACTCTCGTAGTAGGCGTCCAGCCGCCCGCTGGCCACCGCGCACAGGTCGAGAGCCGCGGAACCGGCGCGACGCACGTCCTGGCAGTGGGTGAGCACGGCCATCAGCCGGCGCATCAGCGGCGGTCGGCTGTCGCGACGATAGGGGAAGCCGGTGCCGACCAGGCTGGTGGTCATCTCCTTGCTGCCGCTGGCGCGGATCGGCTCGCCGTTGCACCAGGCGCCGCGTCCGGCCAGCGCCGTGTAGGTCTCGCCGAGGAAGGGCGCGTGTACCACGCCGAGCCGCACCTTGCCGCCGCTGGCCCAGCCGACCGATACCGCCACGTGGTGCAGGCCGTGGGCGAAGTTGACGGTGCCGTCGATGGGGTCCACCACCCACAGCGCATCGGGCCGTTCGAGGACCTCGCGGTCCGGCGCGAGCTCCTCGCTGAGCCGTGTCTCCTCGGGAAAGCTTGCCTCCAGCCGCTCGCCGATGTAGGTGTCCACCTGCAGGTCGATGTCGGTGACCAGTTCCTGCCCGTGCTTGTAGCGATGGTCGAAATCACCCTGGTCGCGGGCTTCGACGATCATTCGCCCGGCGTGGGTGGCGATGTCGACGGCGATCTCCAGGCGCTGTTCGGGGGTCATGGCGGCTCCTCGGGGTTGGCTGAGTTCTCATGCTAGCAGCAACCCCCGGTCGGCTGGCTATACTGGCCGCCCGTTCATCTCACCGTTACATCCCACTCGTCCATATCCACACAGGAGCGCCGTGATGCAGGCCCTGTCCGCCGATCAATACGACCGCCTGAACCGCCTGGCGCAGGCCTGGGAGCGTACCTTCCTCGAGGCCGCCCGCCGTGAGCACGGCTATAACGCTCGGCTCGGGGTGGATGCGCTGTGCTTCCAGCCGCAGGAGATGCCCAGTGGCGATCGTGGCCTGCTGGGCGCGCTGATCACGCCGGTCTCGCTGTCGCTGGCGCTGGTGCCGGAGGCGAACGACGCGCTACCGCCCGGTGAGGGGGCACGCCTGACGCTGGCACTGCCCTCCGGACGCTATCCCTTCGAGGCGGTGTCGCTGGCCGGGGGCGAGTGGCTGTGGCAGTGCGTGCTGCTCGAGGATCTCGCCGATCTCGATTCGGTGCAGGACGGCAGTCGGCTGGCCCAGCGGTTGATGGCGCAGGTGATGGCACCGGCTGCCGCCGAGTAGGAGAAAGGTCGCTCTGGTGCAGTGCGGCAAAGGTTCATATGCTGGTGACGCAGCGTCGTAGCTTCACCTTTCCCATGGAACTGGAACGAGGAGACTTCATGACCGCTCAATCTTCCACGCCGCGGGTGGCACTCGTCACCGGCACCAGCAGCGGCATCGGCGAGGCCGTGGTGCGTCACTTCCGCGAGCAGGGCCATCAGGTGCTGGCGGTGGATTTCAATCCCGAGGGGGAGGCGATCGCCGAGCGCGCGGGTGCCGCCTTCTTCCAGGCCGACCTGACCGATGGCGAGGCCTGCAAGGCGGCGGTGGCCGATGCCCTGAGCCGCTTCGGCCGGCTCGATATCCTGGTCAACAATGCCGGCATCCAGCACGTGTCGTCGATCGAGGAGTTTCCCGAGGCGCAGTGGCGGCGCATCATCGACCTGATGCTGACCGCCCCTTTCCTGCTGACCCAGGCGGCCTGGCCGTCGATGAGGGAGAACGGCTGGGGGCGCATCGTCAACGTGGCCTCGATCCACGCCCAGGTCGCGTCCCCGGGCAAGGCCGCCTACATCAGCGCCAAGCACGGCCTGATCGGGCTGACCAAGACCGCGGCCCTGGAAGGTGGCTCGCAGGGCATCACCGCCAACGCCCTGTGCCCGGCCTACGTGAAGACGCCGCTGGTGGAGAACCAGATCGCCGACCAGGCCAAACTGAACCGGATGGACGAGCAGGAAGTGGTCGAGCAGATCATGCTCAAGAACGCCGCCGTCAAGCGTCTGATCGATCCCGGCGAGGTGGCGTCGCTGGTGGGCTATCTGGCCTCCGATGCGGCGGGGGCCGTCACCGGCGCCAGCTGGAACATCGATCTTGGCTGGACGGCGCAGTAACCCCCGCGTTCGGGCGGCGGGCGGCGAGCAACGACCTAACCTCTTGCCGTCGCCCGTCGCCCGTCGCCCGTCGCCCGTCGCCCGTCGCCCGTCGCCCGTCGCCCGTCGCCCGTCGCCCGTATTTCAGCGCCTGACCGGCCGCTTCTGCAGCTTGCGCTGCAGGGTGCGGCGATGCATGCCCAGCGCCCGTGCGGTGGCGGAGATATTGCCGTCGTGCTCCTGCAGCACCTTCTGAATGTGCTCCCAGGTCAGGCGGTTGATCGACGGCGGATGCTCGGCGACCTCGGCCTCGGGATCGGCTTCCTCCTGTGACAGGGCGGCGAGGATCTCCTCGGCGTCGGCGGGCTTGCACAGGTAGTTCACCGCGCCGAGCTTGATCGCCTGCACCGCCGTGGCGATGCTCGAGTAGCCGGTCAGCACGACGACGCGGCAGTCCGGCACCGCCTCGAGCATCTCGGGCAGCAGCTTGAGCCCCGATTCCTGTTCCAGCTTCAGGTCCAGGGTGGCCATGGTGGGTTCATGCTGGCGCGCCAGGGCCAGGGCGCGTTCCGCGTCGTGGGCCACCAGCACCTCGAAGCCACGTCGGCTCATGGCGCGGTGCAGCACGTGGCAGAACATCTCGTCGTCGTCGACGATCAGCAGGCGTTCGTCGGTCTCTTGCATGGCATCCTCGCTGTGATCGGCTCAGGCCTCGGGGGCGCTGCGGGGCAGGGTCACCTCGGTCAGGGTGCCGCCTTCGGGATGATTGTACAGCCGCACGCCGCCGCCGAAGCGATTGATGGTGGCATGGGTCAGGAACAGGCCGATGCCGAGCCCCTTGCTCTTGGTCGAGACGAAGGTCTCGCCGAGCTGGTCGGCGATGTCCAGCGAGACGCCGGGGCCGTGGTCGCGAATGTCGATCACCACCTCGTCGGTCTTCCAGTCGAGCTGGATCAGAATGTTGTCCGGGTTGGCATCGGCGGCGTTGTTGAGCAGGTTGGTCAGCGCCTGGGCGAGGGTGGTGTCCACGCTCAGGCGGGGCGTGCCGCGGCGGCCGGTCACCTCGAGGCGATAGCCGACGTCCGGGCGCAGTACCAGCCAGCGCTGCACGACCTCCTCCAGCCACTCCCTGGCCTCGCGAATCTCTGCATTGGCCATGCGCCGGCGGTCGGCGTTGTCCACCAGGTGGCGCAGGCGCGACTTGCAGGTGTCGACCTGTTCGCGCAGCAGATCGATGTCCTTCTCGAGCAGCTCGTTGCCGCGTGCATCCTCGCGCATCTCGTTGAGCAGCACCGCCATGGTCGACAGCGGCGTGCCGAGCTCATGGGCGGTGCCGGCGGCCTGGGTGGCCACCGCCAGCACCTGCTCGTTGCGCAGCACCGCCTCGCGGGTGCGTGACAGGGCCTGCTCGCGGCCGCGCAGGGCGCGGGCCATCTTGAAGATGAAGAAGGTCACCAGCCCGGCGGACAGGGCGAAGTTCAGCCATACGCCGAGGATGTGCAGGCTGACGCCGTCCTGGAGGTGCGGCATGCCGAGCTGGGGCACCGGGTGGTAGAAGACCATCAGCACGCTGGTGCCGGCCAGGCCGGCCACGGCCACGCCCCAGGCATAGCGCCAGGGCAGGGTGGCGGCGGCGATGGTGACCGGCACCAGGTAGTAGTTGATGAAGGGGTTGGTGGCGCCGCCGGTGAAGTAGAACAGCAGCGTCAGGCCGGCCATGTCGGCCAGCAGGTGCGCCAGGTATTCACGGTGACTGACGTCCCGAGGGCGGCCCAGGCGCCACCAGGTGCCGATGTTGATCAGCGCCATCACCACGATCACCGCGCCGACGGCAGGCACGTCGAGCTCGAAGCCGAGCCCCGTCACGCCGATCACGATGCCGAAGAGGAATCCGGTCCAGGTGATGCCGCGGACGATGGTCAGGCGCACCATGTTGCGGTTGGGGGTGGACAGCGGCAGGGGCAGGGCGGCTGGCATGACGGCTCCGCGGCAGAATCGTGGCCGCGATGATACCCGATCGCCCCGCACCGCGTCCCGCGGTGGGGTGCGGTCAGGCGTCGCTCCTCGACCGACCTCGATGTCGTGACCAGCGCATGGCGCGCCCGGTCAGCAGGTCCGGGCTCATCACGCCGGAGGTCACCGCCGGCCGCGACGGCGTGTGCATCTCGAGGCCTGGCACGGCATCGTGTGGGCCAGTCCGTGGCCTCGCATGTGGCGTGTGTCCCGGCGGCATCGCCAGGCCCAGCAGGTCGCGTCCCAGTCGCATCGATCGTTCTCCTGATGAAATCGGGGCATGACGATAGGGGCGCGGGATGACGGAACGATGACGGCGCGCAAGGGAGTCGCGGAGAGCGGGTTTCTCCCCGTGGCTCAGGCGGTATATTGGGACTCTCGAATCCTGCTCGATGGATACCCGATGCGACGACTGCTGATTCCCGTGCTGTTCCTGGTGCTCGGCGCCGCCGCCTTCCTTGGCCTCAGGGCGACGCGACCGGAGCCCGCCGAGGTGGCGCCCCAGGAGCGCAGCTGGCGGGTCGAGACGCTGTCCGTGGCACTGTCGAGTCATGCCCCGCTGCTGCCGCTCTACGGCGAGATCGTCGCGCCCGAGGCGGTGACCTTCACCGCGCCGCTGCCCGCGCGCATCGCCGAACGGCCGGTGCGCGATGGACAGCGCGTGGCCGAAGACCAGTTGCTGGTGGCCCTGGACGAGGCGGACGTGGCCCCGGTGGTGGCGCGTGCCGAGGCGCGGGTCAATGATCTGGAGGCGCAGATCGAGGCGGAACGGGTCCGCCAGGAGAGCGATCGCACCGCCCTGGCCCGAGAGCGCGAACTGCTCGGCAACGCTCGCCGCCGGCTGGAACGGGTCCGTTCGCTGTCCGAGCGTAACCTGGCCTCCGCCTCGTCGCTGGATGACGCTCGCGATGCGCTGGCCCAGGCGCGGGTCACGGTGGACGCTAGGGAAGGTGCGCTGGCCGGGTATCCCGCCAGGCTGGCCCAGCTCGAGGCCGGGCTGGCCGAAGCCCGGGCGGGGCTGGACGAGGCGCGTCGTGATGCCGAGCGCAGCCGGGTCGAGGCGCCCTTCGCCGGCATCGTCAGCGGCGTGGCGGTGGCGCCGGGTGAGCGGGTCGGCGAGGGCGCCGAGCTGCTGTCGATCTACCCGCGCGACGGTCTGGAACTGCGTGCCCAGGTGCCCAGCGCCTACCTCGACGAGCTGCAGGTGGCGTTGGATGACGGCCGGCATCCCCATGCCGTCGGCGAGAGGGCGCGCTTTCGTCTCGAGGGGTTCGTCGGAGAGAGCGCGCCCGGCGGTACCGAAGCGATCCTGCGCCTGGAGGGGATGCCCCGCGCGCTGCGACCGGGCAGCCTGGTCGACGTGATGCTGCGCCGCCCGCCGGTGGCCGACAGCCTGGCGGTGCCCGCCAGCGCCCTCTATGGCGACGAGGTGCTGTATCTGCGCGATGAGGATGACCGCATGCGCCGGCTGCGGATCGAACGCCATGGCCCGGTGGCCGGCGATGCAAGGGGGGATGGCGCGGCGACGAACGATGGCTGGGTGCTGGTCAGCGGCGCGGGGCTGGCCGACGGTCAGGAGGTGATCGTCACGCACCTGCCCAACGCCGCCGAGGGGCTCAAGCTCCAGGTGGTCGGCGACGAGGAGGACGAATGAGCCGTCGCCGGGGCCCGCTGGGCTTCTTCGTCCAGCATCGCGTCGCCGCCCATCTGGTGATGCTGGTGATGCTGCTGGGTGGGGCGCTGGGCCTGACGCGCATGAACGTCCAGTTCTTTCCCGATTTCTCTCTCGACGTCGTCACCGTGAGCACGGTGTGGGGCGGCGCCGCTGCCGAGGACGTGGAGCAGGGCATCACTCTGCCGCTGGAACAGCGTCTGCGCAGCATCGAGGGTCTCAAGCGCATGACCTCGACCTCGGCCCAGGGGGTGTCCAGCATCACCCTGGAGTTCCGTGAAGGTGCCGACCCGGTGCTGGCGCTGGACGATGTGCGCCAGCGGGTTGCCGAGTTCACCCATCTGCCGGTCGACGCCGAGGAGCCGCGCATCAGCCGGGTGGCGCACTTCGAACCGGTCGCGCGGCTGCTGCTTCACGGTACGCTGTCCGACGACGAGCTGCGCCACCTGGCCAATCGCCTGGAGGATTCGCTGCTCCAGGCGGGCCTCGACCGGGTGGAGATCGAGGGATTGCCCGAGCAGCAGATCAGCATCGAGGTGCCGGCCCGTCGCCTGGAAGAGCTGAAGCTGTCCCTCGACGAGATCGCCGAGCGCGTGGAGGCCCTCTCCCGTGATCTGCCGGCCGGGCTGATCGGCCAGCGCGACAGTGCCCGCGAGCTGCGCGCCGTCGAGCAGCGCCGCTCGCCGGCCGGTTTCGCCGAGCTGCCGATTCTCGGCAGCGATCGGGTGCAGCTGCGCCTGGGCGACATCGCCATCATTCGCCAGGAGCCCCAGCAGGGCGAGGTGACCCTGAGCCGAGATGGCCAGGGCGCGGTGGAGCTGCTGCTCCAGCGCAGCGAGGACGGCAACTCCCTGGCGGCCGCCGAGACGCTGCGAGCCTGGCTCGACGAGACCCGGCCGCTGCTGCCGCCCACGGTGACGCTCGAGGTGCACGACGAGACCTGGCAGCTGATCGCCGAGCGTATCGGGCTATTGATCAGCAACGGCCTGGGCGGCCTGCTGCTGGTGCTCGGCCTGCTCTACTTCTTCCTGCCGGGCCGGGTGGCGTTCTGGGTGGCGGTCGGCATTCCCACCGCCTTTCTCGGGGCGATGGCCACGTTCTGGATCATCGGCGGCTCGATCAACATGATCTCGCTGTTCGCGCTGATCATGGCGCTGGGGGTGATCGTCGATGACGCCATCGTGGTGGGCGAGGACGCCGACGCCCACTTCCGCCAGGGCGAGGCGTCGCAGCGTGCCTCCGAGGGCGCCGCGCGACGCATGCTGTGGCCGGTGATGGCCTCGTCGCTGACCACGGTGGCGGCCTTCATGCCGCTGCTGATGGTGGGCGGAGTGATCGGCAGCATCCTCGGCGACATCCCGGTGGTGATGATCTGCGTGCTGGTCGCCTCGCTGCTGGAGTGCTTCGTGGTGCTGCCCGCGCATCTGCGCAACGCCTTCGTACCTGCCGCCGCTTCGTCAGGCGCCAAGTCGCCGAGTCTCTCGCCGCTGGGCCGGCCCCGGGCGCGTTTCGATGCCGCCTTCGATGCCTTCCGCCAGGGGCCCTTCCGACGCTTCTCGGCGCTGACCCTGCGCTATCGGGCCGCGACCCTGGCGGCGGCGGTGGCCGTGGTGCTGGCCACGGCGGGGCTGCTGGTCGGCGGGCGGCTGGCCTTCAACTTTTTCCCCACGCCCGAGCCCAACGTGCTCTATGCCAACGCCAGCTTCGTCGCCGGCACCGACCGCGCCCGGGTCGACGCCTTCCTGGGTGACATGGAAACCGCCCTCGCGGCGACCGACGAGGCGCTGGGCGGTGGCCTGGTGGCCCAGGCGGTGACGCGTCACGGCGCGGTGATCGCCGAGGGCGCGGCCGGGCGCAGCGGCGACAATCTGGGCTCGATCATGGTCGAGCTCATCCCGTCCGACGACCGGTCGGCCCGCAATGCCGAGATCATCCGCGACTGGCGTTCGCGCCTCGCGTTGCCGGCGGGTATCGAGAACCTGACCATCAGCGAGCGCAGCGCCGGCCCGCCGGGCAAGGATGTCAACGTGCGCCTGACCGGGGAGTCCGCCGAGGCCCTGAAGGCGGCGGCGGAATCGCTGTCGCGTTCGCTTTCCCAGCTGCCCGGGGTGCTGGCCACCGAGGACGACATGCCCTGGGGCCGCGAGCAGCTGATCTACCGGGTCAGCCCGCGGGGCGAGGCGCTGGGCCTGACGACCCGGGAGCTGGGGCGCCAGCTGCGGGCCGCCTACGACGGTCGTCTGGTGCAGGTCTATCAGGACGGGCCGGACGAGGTCGAGGTGCGGGTGCTGTTGCCCCGCGCGCAGCGCGAGCGGCTGAGCTCGCTGTCGCGACTGTCGATCCGCACCCCCGGCGGCGACTTCGTGCCGCTCGACCAGGTGGCTCGTTTCGACCACCGCCAGGGCTTCTCGGCCCTGCGCCATGCGGACGGTAACCTGGCGGTGGAGGTCACCGCCGAAGTGGATACGGCGGTCAACACGCCCGACCGCATCCTCGCCGACCTGGAAGCCACGGTGCTGCCGACGTTGATGCGTGATCATGGGGTGCGCTACAGCTTCGAGGGTCGCGCCGCCGACCAGCGCGAGACCTTCGCCGACATGCGCGTCGGGCTGATGGTGGGACTGGCGCTGATGTACGTGGTCCTGGCCTGGGTGTTCGCCTCCTGGAGCCTGCCGTTGATCGTCATGGCGACGATTCCGCTGGCGCTGGTGGGGGCGCTGGTGGGCCACTGGCTGATGGGGCTCGACCTGACCATGCTGTCGCTGTTCGGCCTGTTCGGGCTCTCCGGCATCGTGGTCAACAACGCCATCATCCTGGTGGCCTTCTATCGCCAGCAGCGCCATCGGGGGCTGGCCATCGATGCCGCGCTCAACGAGGCGGTGGTCCAGCGCGTGCGCGCGGTGCTGCTGACCTCGCTGACCACCATCGGCGGGCTGATGCCGCTGCTGTTCGAGACCTCGCTGCAGGCCCAGTTCCTGATCCCGATGGCGGTGTCCATCGCCTTCGGCCTGGGGCTCTCGACGCTGCTGGTGCTGGCGGTGATTCCGGCGCTGCTCAGCTATCTCGAGCACCTGCGCGAGCGCTTCGGGCGCGTGGCGCTGACGGACACCGAGTGACGGGCGCGGGATCGGGTCATGACTAGCCGAGCAGTTCGGCCAGCAGTTCGGGCTGTCGCGGCATCAGGCCGACCTTGAGCCCCAGCGGTCGGAAGACCCGGTCGAGGCTGGCCATGGAGGCGTTGCCGGCGTCCCGCTCGATGTCCGACAGGGTGCGCCGGCTGACGCCGACCAGCTCGGCATAGGCCGTCTGGGTCAGGCCCAGGACCTCGCGCCGAAGGGTGCGCAGCACGCGGCCTTCGGTGGTCTCGCCGCGCATCAGCAGGCGCAGCTGTTCGAGCAGCGCCGCCTGGCGCGCCTGGGGAGAGCGGGCCTGTGGCTTCATGTCAGCCCCCAGCGCGTCAGGCGATCATCGAGATGGTTCAGTCCCACCGCCGGCATGTCCAGGATGCGCGACGGCACGCCGTGATCCGCCAGTCGATCGCGAAGGCCCGGCAGGCGGTCGCCCAGGGCTCGTAGCTCACCCATCAGGCGCTCCGGCTCGACCAGATCCGCCAGGTGCTCGGCGACTGCCGGCCAGTCGACGTCTCCGCCTCGTTCGAATGTCGGCCCCCACTGCGTCGTCCGGGTCACGCCCTCGGGGTCGGCCTTCATGGGGGCGAAGTCATAGACCGGTGCGTGCCAGATGCCCTCGGGACGCTTGAGCAGGGCGGCATTACGACCGTGATTGTCCGAATTGCCGAAGGCCAGATTGAGCAGGTCCCGCTTGACCCATTCGATGACGAAAGCGGCCGCATCGAAGGGCTCGCGGCCCTCGCGTACCCGATGCTGGCCCTTCAGCAGCGCCACCAGTCGGCGAATGGCCGCGGGGTGGCGCAGGTGAGTGCCCGGTGCGACGCCGAGCAGCGCGTATACCGATTCCAGACCGTGGCGATGGAGCTGGCCCTGGCGCCATTCGACATCGAAACGCGGCAGCCAGAGAGAGGGATAGCGGGTGCCCTCGTGGAGCTCCAGGCCTTCGACAGGCACGGTATCCACGCCAAGGGCATGCAACTCGCGATAGTAGTGATATTCGGCGCGCAGGATGTCGCAGTCGTCGTCGCTGCGGCTCCCGCGGGGAAACTTGACCAGATAATGGGCGTCGGGCGTGGTGGTGTCGTCCTGCCAGGTGTCGATCCACACCTGACGATCCGGGGTGCGACGTACCAGCAGCTTGGGGGCCTCCCCACCGGCGCCGGTGGCGCCGCCGCTGGCGGCGCCCATCTGCTGAGCGTATTCGAGGAAGTCTGTATGGCGTTCCAGCACCTCTTCCTGCGGGAAGCGCAGGGACGCCAGGGCATCTCCGGCCGGGCGTTCGGGGAGTGCTTCGCGGATGCGCAGGTTTCCTACCGGCGCTATGGTACCGCGGCGCAGCAGTTCACTGTCCTGCTGGCCGGGGTCGAGGTCCTGCAACCCCAGATGCTCGATCCAGTAGCGGCGGCTGGCACCGGCCGGCATGATGTCCTCGAGAAAGCCGAACCAGCGGTCGCCGCGGTGGGTCATCATCAATTCGACGGGCAGGGTCAGGCTGCACGCGTGTTCGTCGTCGTGGAACATCCAGGCCAGTGCATAGTCCTGGAAGTATCCCAGCCTGGCCGGTCCGCGCGTTCCCCGTTCCGGCGCCGGAATCTCGAGCAGCGCGGCGTCCTGCCAACGCGTCTGGTGATGGATCTGGATCGTCAGCTGCATGGAAGGCATCTGTTTTGAGCAATATGCTACTCAGGATAGAGCAGTCAGGCTTTTTTTGAGAACTATCTTTCTCAAAAAAGGGCTTTGTCACAATCTTTGAGCAGATTTCCTGCTCAAAAATGTTTTGCGCATGCAAGGAGACGACATGACGTCCACCGTACTGATCACCGGCGCCAATCGCGGCGTCGGGCTGGCGCTGGCGCGCCACTACCATGACGCGGGCTGGACCGTGATCGGTGTCTGCCGGGAGGCGTCCTTCGAGCTGGCCGAGGTGGCGGCTCGCGTCATCGAGGGAATCGACGTGACGCGTGAGAAGGACGTGGAGCGCCTGGTCGCCGAGCTCGAGGGCCAGGCGCTGGCGTTGCTGATCAACAACGCCGGAATGCTCCATGACGAGGTACTGGGAGAGATCGACTTCGACGCGATCCGCACCCAGATGGAGATCAACGCCTATGCGCCGCTGCGGGTGGTGGAGGCGCTGTTGCCGTGCCTGGGTGAAGGGGCGAAGATCGCCAACATCACCAGCCGCATGGGCTCGATCGCCGACAACGATTCCGGTGGCCGATACGGTTACCGCGCTTCCAAGGCGGCGCTGAACGCCTTCGGCAAGTCGCTGGCAGTGGATCTGGCCCCGCGCGGCATCGCCGTGGCCCAGCTGCATCCCGGCTATGTACAGACACGGATGGTCGGCTTCGGCGGCCTGATTTCCCCGGCAGAGGCCGCCGCGGGGCTGGCCGAGCGCATCGAGGCGCTGACGCTGGAGACCAGCGGCGGTTTCTGGCACAGCAACGGCGAACGCCTGCCATGGTGAGCGCCGCGGCAGGAGAGAGAGGCGCCTTCGTCACCCCCGCGGCGCGCGAACGGCTGCTGGCGGGCGTCGAGGCGGCCGGCGAGGCGGTGATGGCGATCTATCGACGGCCCTTCGACGTCGAGACCAAGGCCGACGACAGCCCGGTCACCGAGGCCGATCTCTGTGCCCACCATGCGCTGGTCGACCTGCTCGGCGAGGTGACGCCGGCGGTACCGGTGCTTTCCGAGGAGTCGGAGGCCGTGCCCTACGCCACTCGCCGCACCTGGCAGCGCTACTGGCTCGTCGACCCGTTGGACGGGACCAAGGAGTTCATCCGACGCAGCGGCGACTTCACGCTCAACGTGGCGCTGATCGAGGACGGCGTGCCGACCTTCGGCATCGTGCATGCGCCGACGCTCGGCGTGAGTTGGTTCGGCCAGCTCGGAGAGGGCGCCTGGCGGCGTGAGGCCGGTGAGACGCGGGCGATCGGCGTGCGCCCTCTGCCGGACCCGGCGTTCGAGGCCTGGCGGGTCATGGGCAGCCGCTCCCATGGCCTGTCGGCGCTGGCGAGCTTCCTGGAACGCCTGCCATGCCACGCGCTCGTCTCGCGAGGCAGTTCGCTGAAACTGTGTCTGGTGGCGGAGGGGAGCGCCGACCTCTATCCGCGCTTCGGCCCGACCAGCGAGTGGGACACGGCGGCGGCCCAGGCGGTGGTGACGGCGGCCGGTGGCCAGGTACTGGATGCCGGGTCCCTCAAGCCGCTTCGCTGCAACCGTCATGACTCGCTGCTCAATCCCGCTTTCATCGCCTGTGGCGAGCGAGATCCCCGCTGGGAGCGGGCGCTGGCCGAGAGCCTCGTCGAGGGGGATTGAGCCTCCCCGGTTCGGCTGGAAGTCGACCGCTGTTCGACAATCCCTGAGGCGCAAAATTTTCATCCACATGTCACCCTGTGACCTCCCCCGTTTGGACTATCGTATAGGTCCGATCAGGTCAGTCGGAGGCGGTCACATGTGTCATGTCGAGATCGAGCGGCGTCCCCTGCACCGACTTCACGCGCGTGTCGGCGCCGCACCCGAGGTGGTTTTCATTGTGTCGCGTCACGAGCCGTTGCGCGGCGTCGGCTGGGATCCCCGACGGGGACTCTTCCTGATGCTGCAGTGCGGTGATCGTTGCTATCCGCTCTACGATGTCAGTCGCGGCAGCGACATCCTGGCCATGCGTCTGCTGGCAGTGGAAGTGGCTGCACCCGATGATCCCCGGGTGAAGGCGTTCGTCATCGAGGCGCTGGGCGAGGCACTGGGAGTGGCGGTCTAGTCGTTCCGCCGGGCGCTGCCGAGGTCACGTCCAGGCGCGGTAACCGCGAGGCGCTTCCCCGGCGGCTGTCGATAGGCTCGAGACAGAGGCCGGGCCGGGCGGTACAATCGCTGCATTTCCCACACCCATCATCGCCCCGACCTGCTTGGATGCCCGAGCATGCGGGCGAGTACTGATCAGTAACGAGCCTCAATGTCGACCGACCCTATCGCCCAAGAAGCCGCGCTGCGTCGCACCTTCGCGATCATTTCGCACCCCGATGCGGGTAAGACCACCATCACCGAGAAGATGCTGCTGTTCGGAAACGCCATCCAGATGGCGGGTTCGGTGAAGAGCAAGCGCGACGATCGTCATGCCACCTCCGACTGGATGAAGATGGAGCAGGAGCGCGGCATCTCGGTGACCACCTCCGTGATGCAGTTCCCCTACGGTGGGCGTATCGTCAACCTGCTCGACACCCCGGGCCACGAGGACTTCTCCGAGGATACCTACCGCACCCTGACCGCGGTGGACTCGGCGCTGATGGTGATCGACGGCGCCAAGGGCGTCGAGGACCGCACCATCAAGCTGATGGAGGTCTGCCGGCTGCGCACCACGCCGATCCTGACCTTCATCAACAAGATGGACCGTGATATCCGTGACCCCATCGAAGTGATGGACGAGGTCGAGAAGGTGCTCAACATCCAGTGCGCGCCCATGACCTGGCCGATCGGCATGGGCCGTCACTTCAAGGGCGTCTATCACCTCTACAACGACGTCATCCACCTCTACACCCAAGGCCAGGGCAACCGCATCCCCGAGGACAAGCGCATCGAGGGCCTCGACAGCCCCGAGGTCGACGAGATCCTGGGCGAGGACGCCGCCGAGGAGCTGCGCATGGAGGTCGAGCTGGTGCGCGGCGCCTCCCACGAATTCGACCTCGAGGCCTATCGTCGCGGCGAGCTGACCCCGGTGTACTTCGGTACCGCCATGGGCAACTTCGGCGTGCGCGAGATGCTGGACGGCTTCGTCGAGTATGCGCCGGCACCCCAGCCGCGGGAGACCAATCTGCGTACGGTGGAATCCGAGGACGGCAAGTTCACCGGCTTCGTGTTCAAGATCCAGGCCAACATGGACCCGAACCACCGCGATCGGATCGCCTTCCTGCGGGTCTGCTCGGGCAAGTACGAGAAGAACATGAAGATGCGCCACACGCGCATCGGCAAGGACGTCAAGATCGCCGACGCCCTGACCTTCATGGCCTCGGATCGTTCCCATGTCGAGGAAGCCTGGCCCGGTGACATCATCGGCCTGCACAACCACGGCACCATCCAGATTGGCGACACCTTCACCCAGGGCGAGGACATGCGCTTCACCGGCATTCCGCACTTTGCTCCGGAGCTGTTCAAACGCGTGCGCCTCAAGGACCCGTTGAAGATGAAGGCGCTGCAGAAGGGCCTGCAGCAGCTGTCCGAGGAGGGCGCCACCCAGGTGTTCATGCCGATGGACAACAACGATCTGATCCTCGGCGCCGTGGGCACCCTGCAGTTCGACGTGGTCGCCCATCGCCTCAAGGAAGAGTACAAGGTCGACTGCATCTACGAGGGCATCAACGTCCAGACCGCCCGCTGGGTCTACTGCGACGACGCCAAGATGCTCGAGGAGTTCAAGCGCAAGGCCAGCCAGAACCTCGCCATCGACGGCGGTGGCTACCTGACCTACATCGCACCGACCCGGGTCAACCTGCAGATGACCCAGGAGCGCTGGCCGGACGTGCGCTTCAGCCCGACCCGCGAGCACTGACCCGGGCTGCGCCCGGAGCCTTAGGCTAGAGGCTTGAAGAGCGGCGCTTCGTGCCTGAAAGCGAGAAGAAGAACCACCCCTAGGCACTTGCCATAGGGGCGGTTCGCGTTACGCTTCTTTCCAGCTTCCAGCTTCCAGCTTCCAGCTTCCAGCTTCCAGCTTATGTTGATCGACGCCCACTGCCATCTGGACTTTCCCGACTTCGACGCCGACCGCGAGGCGGTGCTGGCGCGTGCCCATGCGGCGGGCGTCGAGCACTTCGTGGTACCGGGCACCCGGCGTCGCGACTGGCCACGGGTGCTGGCGCTGGGAGCACGGCATGACATCAGCGTCTGCCTGGGGCTGCATCCGTACTTCATGCAGGATCACCGCGAGGGCGACGTCGATGCCCTGGCGGCGGCGCTGGACGCGCACCCCGAGGCGGTGGCGCTGGGCGAGTGCGGCATCGATGCGCGCTTCACTGACACCCTGGACGCCCAGTGGGCGCTGTTCGACGGCCAGGTCCGCCTCGCCAAGGCGAGGAACCTGCCGCTGGTGATCCACTGCGTGCGGGCCAACGATCAGCTGGCCAAGCGGCTGCGTCAGCTGTCGCCCGAGGCCGGCGGGCTGATCCACGCCTTCGCCGGCTCGCCCCAGCAGGCTCAGGCGTTTCTCGATCTCGGCTTCGTGGTGGGGCTTGGCGGGGCGCTGACCCACGATCGAGCCAAGCGACTGCAGCGCAGCGTGGCCGCGCTGCCGGACGATGGCTACGTGCTGGAGACCGACAGTCCGGACATGCCGCCGGCCGGTCATCAGGGAGAGCGTAACGAGCCGGCCAGGGTGAGCGAGGTGTGTCGTCGGGTGGCCGAGCTGCGAGGGCTGACCGCCGAGCGGGTGGCGGCGAACAGCGCCGCCACCGCTCGGCGGCTGTTCGGCCTGCCGGCGCATGGGTGACGTGGGCGGTCAGACTCTGGCGGCCAGGCTCTCCGGGTCCAGGCGTTCGAGCGGGTAGGGCAGCTGCAGGCGCTTGAACTGCTGGCCGTCGACGCTGAGCGGTTCGGGGGCTTGCTTGGTGCTCATCACCGCGAGCACCTCCGGCTGGCCGTAGGCGTCGAGCTCGGCGCACAGTACCTCGCCCAGGCTCTTGCCGTTGGCATCCTCCACCGCGCTGCCCTCGGCGGGCAGTCGCTCGCCCTCGAGCTGGCCGCGCACCAGGCGCTTCTTCACCTGACCGCGGAAGTGCGCGCGGGCCACGACTTCCTGGCCGGTATAGCAGCCCTTCTTGAAGCTGATGCCACCGAGCGCCTCCCAGTTGAGCATCTGCGGCAGATGGGCGTCGGCCTGGTCGGCGTTCAGCCAGGCCAGCCCGGCCTGGATGTCGTGCAGGCGCCAGACGGCGTTGTCGACCGGGGTGGTCTGATCGGCCAGCGACTGCCAGATGGCTTCGGCGCGCTCGGCGGGCAGACAGGCCAGCAGGCGAGGGCGCGGCCCGGGATGGGCGAGCAGCTGAAGGTCGCCGCCGTTGGCCTGATGCCAGGCCGTGGGTGGCCGCACGTCCAGGCGCGCCTCGGCCACTGCCGGCGCCTCGCGCCCGATCAGTCCGATCAGCGCCAGGTCGTCGCGGACCGTGAGCTCGGCCTTGTAGAAGGGCGCGAACTTCCTGAGATGGTCGTTCAGGCCCTGCACCAGGCTGCGATGCATCAGCAGCCGGTAGTGGCCCTCGGCCACGCGCCACAGCTGGGCGTTGGCCAGCATCCGGCCCTTGGGCGTGCAGAAGCTGGTCAGCGGCGCGAAGGCGCCGTCGGCCAGCGATACCTGGGCGCTGGTCTGGCCCTGCAGGAAACCTTCGGCGTCGGCGCCGCTGACATCGAGGATGCCCAGATGGACCAGCGGCGTCATCACGGTGGCGTCCATGGCGAGATGTGCCTGGTCCGGCGTCTCGAAGACGAGGCGCGTGTCGTCTTTCCGGCGGCCGCCGAGGCGGTCGAGCCAATCATTCATGTGGGATCTTCCTCGTCTCTTTCCTTAGGCCTTTGCTCCCCCGAGATGAGGGCGTCGGGGCGTCAATGCAACCGCTGCCGGGCCCCGAGGCGGCATGCTAGACTCGTTCCGTTCCCATCCAGCCGACCGGAGAGCCAGCCCATGGCCCAGCAGAGCCTCACCTTCAAGGGCGTCGAGAACGCCGATCAGGTCAATCGCATCACCACCGCCCTGATGATGCTCGACGGCGTCGAGAGTGTCGAGGTCGGTCGCCACGGCGCCGAGGTCGACGGCCGCGCGCGTCGCGAGGCGCTGATTCAGGCCGTCAAGAAGCTGGGGCTCGGCATCCAGGTGTCGTGATGAAGCCGCCGATCCGCGTCACCAGTCAGCGCGATCGCGTCTTCCGCCAGCGGGTCGAGCTCGAGGGTGCGGAGGACCTGTTCGTCGACGTGCCCGAGGCCTTCGGCGGCGAGGGCAGCGCGCCGGATCCCCACGACTACTTCGACCTGTCGCTGGGCGCCTGCAAGGCGATCACCGCCCAGATGTACGCACGGCGCAAGGAATGGCCGCTGGCAGGCGTCGAGGTGACGGTCAATCGCGATGAACGCGAGGAGCGCCGCGGCGTCTATCGTCTGGAGGTCGTCATGGCCTTCCTCGGCGATCTCGACGACGCCCAGCGGGCGCGGCTCGAGGAGATCAGCGACAAGTGCCCGATTCACCGCCTGATGACCGCCGCCACGGTGGAGATCACCACCCGGCAGCGCGACTGAGCCCCCAGATTCATGTGACCTGCCGTCACCAGACCAGGAGACCCGATGAGCAAGGCATTCCGACTCGAGTCCAAGTACCGGCCCGCCGGCGACCAGCCTTCGGCCATCCTGGGCCTGGTCAACGGGCTCGATGCCGGGCTGGCCCACCAGACGCTGCTCGGCGTGACCGGTTCGGGCAAGACCTACACCATGGCCAACGTGGTCGAGCGCCTGCAGCGCCCGACCATCGTCATGGCGCCCAACAAGACGCTGGCGGCCCAGCTCTACGGCGAGTTCAAGTCGTTCTTCCCCGACAACGCCGTGGAATACTTCGTCTCCTACTACGACTACTACCAGCCCGAGGCCTACGTGCCGTCCTCGGACACCTTCATCGAGAAGGACGCCTCGATCAACGACCACATCGAGCAGATGCGCCTGTCGGCGACCAAGGCGCTGCTCGAGCGTCGCGACGCCCTGATCGTGGTCTCGGTGTCGGCCATCTACGGCCTCGGCGATCCCGATCAGTACCTGAAGATGCGCCTGCACTTCAATCGCGGCGAGCTGATCGACCAGCGGGCCTTCCTGCGCCGCCTGGCGGAGCTGCAGTACACCCGCAACGACCTGGACTTCAAGCGCGGCACCTACCGGGTGCGCGGCGACGTGATCGACATCTTTCCGGCCGACGCCGAGGACGAGGCGGTGCGAGTGGAGCTGTTCGACGACGAGATCGACGGCATCAGCCTGTTCGACCCGCTGACCGGCGAGGTGCGCGGCAAGGTACCGCGCATGACGATCTACCCGAAGTCGCACTACGTCACGCCCCGCGAGACCATCATGGGCGCCATCGATCGCATCAAGGAGGAACTCGCCGAGCGGCTGGCCTTCATGCGCCAGCACGACAAGCTGGTGGAGGCCCAGCGCCTCGAGCAGCGCACGCTCTATGACATCGAGATGATGCTCGAGCTCGGCTACTGCAACGGCATCGAGAACTACTCGCGCTACCTCTCGGGCCGCGAGCCGGGCCAGGCGCCGCCGACTTTCTTCGACTACCTGCCCAGCGACGCGCTGCTGTTCATCGACGAGTCCCACGTCAGCGTTCCCCAGGTGGGGGGCATGTACAAGGGTGACCGTTCGCGCAAGGAGACGCTGGTCGAGTACGGCTTCCGGCTGCCCTCGGCGCTGGACAACCGGCCGATGAAATTCGAGGAGTGGGAGCGGATCAGCCCGCAGACGGTCTTCGTCTCGGCCACGCCCGGCCCCTACGAGGCCGAGCACGCCGGCCAGGTGGTCGAGCAGGTGGTACGCCCCACCGGGCTGCTCGACCCCGAGCTAGAGGTGCGGCCTGCCTCCACCCAGGTCGACGACCTGCTGTCGGAGATCCGCGAGCGCACCGCGGTGGAGGAGCGCGTGCTGGTCACCACCCTGACCAAGCGCATGGCCGAGGACCTCACCGAGTACCTCGACGAGCACGACGTGCGGGTGCGCTACCTTCACTCCGATATCGACACCGTGGAGCGGGTCGAGATCATCCGTGACCTGCGCCTCGGCAAGTTCGACGTGCTGGTCGGCATCAACCTGTTGCGCGAGGGCCTCGATATCCCGGAGGTGTCGCTGGTGGCCATCCTCGACGCCGACAAGGAAGGCTTCCTGCGCAACGAGCGCTCGCTGATCCAGACCATCGGCCGGGCGGCGCGCAACGCCCACGGCAAGGCGGTGCTCTACGCCGACCGCATCACCGACTCCATGCGCCGCGCCATGGACGAGACCGAGCGTCGCCGGGCCAAGCAGATCGCCCACAACGAGGAACACGGCATCGTGCCGGAGACGGTGCATCGCTCGGTGGCCGACATCCTCGAGGCCGCCGAGGCCCCGGGGCGCAAGGGCAAGGGCCGCAAGAGCGAGCGCAAGGTGGCCGAGGGTTCGGCGGTCTACGATCCGAACGACCTGGGCCCGGCCGAGCTGGCGAAGGAGATCACCCGGCTGGAGGACGCCATGTCCGAGGCCGCGCAGAACCTCGAGTTCGAGGAGGCCGCGCGGCTGCGCGACCGGCTGCTGGAGTTGAAGGAGCGTCAGCTCGCGGTCGGCTAGGTGCGCCTGAAACTGGCGGCACTCGTCGCCATTCAGGCATCGCCTGGCTTTTATGGAATGTGTGGTGAGGAGCATACATGCCGGAAGGACCCGAGATTCGTCGTGCGGCGGATGCGCTGCACGACCACATCGGCGGGCGTCGCCTCGACGACGCCTGGTTCGCGTTTCCCGAGCTGGCGGACCAGGCCGGCTCGCTGATCGGCCGCGAGGTGAGGGCGGTCGACAGCTGGGGCAAGGCGCTGCTGACCCGCCTCGACGACGGTCGGGTACTGTATTCCCATAACCAGCTCTATGGCGTGTGGAAGCTCCACGACGCCGAGCGCGAGCCGGACACCCAGCGCTCGCTGCGCGTGCGCCTGACCGCCGGGAATCGCATGGCGAGCCTCTACAGCGCCTCCGACGTGTCGCTGTGGGAAGAAGGGCGCCTGCACGAGCATCCCTTCCTGTCGCGGCTCGGTCCCGATCTGCTGACCCATGACGTGACGGTCGACACCATCGTCGAGCGGCTGATGGACCCGCGCTGGCGCGGACGCCGCCTGGGCGGCCTGCTGCTGGACCAGTCCCTGGTCGCGGGGCTCGGCAACTACCTGCGCTCGGAGATCCTGTTCTTCGCCGCGCTTTCCCATCGGTCCCGGCCGGTCGACCTGTCCGACGACAAGCGTCGCGAGCTGGCCGAGCAGATGCTGGCCCTGACGCGGCGCTCCTACGAGACCGGCGGGGTGACCAACCGCGACGACTGGGCCGCCGCCGACCGTCGCGAGGGGCGTAGCCGCAGGCGCTGGCGCTTCGCCGCCTTCGAGCGTGAAGGCCTGCCGTGCCATCGCTGCGAGCGGCGGATCGAGAAGCTCAGCGTGGCCTCGCGGCGGCTCTATCGCTGCCCGTCCTGCCAGCCGGACTGAGCCTACCCGAGGCTCTCGGTGAAAAATTATACCGTTATCTTGCTTTTTCCTTATCTCGCTAACATCGGTAGCGCTGCCGCAGAAAGGCAAGTGCGATATAATGCTTGCCCGTTCGAGCCCGCCACCGGTTTCCGGCCGCAGGCGTCTGCCGGATCAGCGTTGAGTCCGGCATCTGCCTTGAGAAGCGGGCGTGTCGACCCACCAATGGAGCGTCTTGCCCATGACCGTGATCCGCCAGGATGACCTCATCCAGAGCGTCGCCGATGCCCTGCAGTACATCTCCTACTACCATCCCAAGGACTTCATCGACGCCATGGCGGCGGCCTACGAGCGCGAGGAGAACCCCGCGGCCAAGGACGCCATCGCCCAGATCCTGATCAACTCGCGGATGTGTGCCACCGGCCATCGGCCGATCTGCCAGGACACCGGCATCGTCACCGTCTTCGTCCACGTCGGCATGAACGTGCGCTTCGAGACCGACATGAGCCTCGACGACATGGTCAACGAGGGCGTGCGCCGGGCCTACAAGCTGCCCGACAACATCCTGCGCGCCTCGGTGCTGGCCGACCCGGACGGCAAGCGTCAGAACACCAAGGACAACACCCCGGCGATCATCCACCACAAGCTGGTGCCCGGTGACACCGTGGAAGTGCACGTGGCGGCCAAGGGCGGCGGCAGCGAGGCCAAGTCCAAGTTCGCCATGCTCAACCCCTCCGACAGCGTGGTCGACTGGGTGCTCGAGCAGCTGCCCAAGATGGGCGCCGGCTGGTGCCCGCCCGGCATGCTCGGCATCGGCATCGGCGGTACCGCCGAGAAGGCCATGGAGCTGGCCAAGGAATCGCTGCTCGACCCGATCGACATCCAGGACCTGCAGGCCCGCGGGGCGTCCGATCGCGCCGAGGAGCTGCGCCTCGAGCTCTACGACAAGGTCAACCGGAGCGGCATCGGCGCCCAGGGCCTCGGTGGCCTGACCACGGTGCTCGACATCAAGGTCAAGGACTACCCGACCCACGCCGCCAACAAGCCGGTGGCGATCATCCCCAACTGCGCGGCCACCCGTCACGCCCACTTCACGCTGGACGGCACCGGCCCGGCGGCCCTGCCGGCGCCGAAGCTGGAGGACTGGCCGGAGATCACCCGCGAGGCGGGCGATAACGTCAAGCGCGTCAACCTCGATGCGATCACCCCGGAAGAGGTGCAGAGCTGGCAGCCCGGCGACACCCTGCTGCTCAACGGCAAGCTGCTGACTGGCCGCGACGCCGCCCACAAGCGCATGGTCGACATGCTGGCCAAGGGCGAGAGCCTGCCGGTGGACCTCAAGGGCCGCTTCATCTACTACGTCGGCCCGGTCGATCCGGTCGGTGACGAGGTGGTCGGCCCGGCAGGCCCGACGACCGCGACGCGCATGGACAAGTTCACCCGCACCATGCTCGAGCAGACCGGCCTGCAGGGCATGGTCGGCAAGGCCGAGCGGGGCGAGGCGGCCATCGAGGCGATCCGCGACAACCAGGCCGTCTACCTGATGGCGGTGGGCGGTTCCGCCTACCTGGTGGCCCAGGCCATCAAGCAGGCCCGGGTGGTCGGCTTCGAGGATCTGGGCATGGAAGCCATCTACGAGTTCGAGGTGGAGGACATGCCGGTGACCGTGGCCGTGGACAGCGCGGGCACCTCGGTCCACCAGACCGGTCCGGCCAAGTGGAAGGAGATCATCGCCGAGCGCGCCTGATCCCTGACGCCAGCGTGATGATCGACGGCCCCGCCAACTGGCGGGGTCGTCGTCGTTTTGCGTATGCTGGGCACTTCGGCCGCTCATCCCACGGAAAGGGAGTCTGCTCATGACGTCATGGCTGCTCGGCATGCTGATCCTCGCCCTCCATCTGCTCGGCATGCTGTCGGCGGTGCAGGCGCTGATGTCGGCGCGTACCTCACAGGGGGCGATCGCCTGGATCCTGTCGCTGGTCACCGTGCCCTATCTGGCGGTGCCGGCCTACTGGGTGTTCGGTCGACCGCGCTTCTATGGTTACGTCTCCGCGCGTGGCGAGCGCGACACCGTGCTCCGTCGCGTGCTGGAAGGCTATCGCGAGCGGATCGTGCCCTACCTGGCCGGCGCCCGGGAGGCCGATGTGCGGGCGGTCGAGAAGCTGGCGATGATGCCGATGACCAGTGGCAATCGCGCCGAACTGCTGGTCGATGGGAAGGCGACCTTTGACAGCCTGTTCGCCGGCATCGACGCCGCCGAGGATTACATCCTGATCCAGTTCTTCATCGTGCGTGACGATGACCTGGGGCGCCGCCTGCGCGAGCGGCTGTGCGCGGCGGCGGAGCGGGGGGTCTGGGTACGCTTCCTGTATGACGAGATCGGCAGCCATGCCTTGCCCGAGCGCTACCTGAAGGCGCTGCGCGAGGCCGGCATCGAAGTCAGCGCCTTTCACTCCTCCCGCGGGTTGAGGCATCGCTTCCAGCTCAACTTCCGCAACCATCGCAAGATCGTGGTGGTCGACGGCTATCAGGGTTGGATCGGCGGCCATAACGTCGGCGTCGAATACCTGGGCCAGCATGCCCGCCACGGGCACTGGCGGGATACGCATCTCAAGCTCACTGGCCCCAGCGTGCTCGGCCTGCAGGAGGCCTTCTGGGAGGACTGGCACTGGGCCACCGGTGAGGTGATCCGCCTGGACTGGCTGCCGCGACAGAGCGAGGCCTCGTCGCAGAACGTGGTCATCGTGCCCTCGGGGCCGGCCGACCCCCAGGAGACCGCCAGCCTGCTGGTGCAGCACGCCATTCATCGCGCCCACGAGCGGCTGTGGATCACCAGTCCCTACTTCGTACCGGATCACAGCGTCCAGGACGCCCTGCGCCTGGCGGCGATGCGTGGCGTGGACGTGCGCATCATGATGCCGGAACGTCCGGACCACCTGCTGGTGTTCCTGTCGGCCTTCTCCTTCCTGCCCGACATGCTGCGCGCCGGGGTCAAGGTCTATCGCTACCAGCCGGGGTTTTTGCACCAGAAGGTGATCCTGATCGACGATGCGGCGGCCTGCGTGGGCACGGTCAACCTCGACAATCGCTCCTTCCGGCTCAATTTCGAGGTCACCGCCTTCGTGCCTGACCGCGGTTTCGCCGCCGAGGTGGAAGCCATGCTGGAGCGGGATTTCGCCGGCTGCCGGGAAGTGTCGCTGGAGGAGATCCGCTCGCGACCGCTGTGGAAGAAGCTGGTGTCCCGGGGCGCCTACCTGTTCGCACCGGTGCAGTGAGCGTCCTTTGCTTGGGTCGTGTGGGCGCCTGGGGTACATTAGCGACCTGGCTGGCCCCCGGGCCGCTAATGCATCCGTGATCGGGAGTCGTGGTGAACCTCGAGACCAAGTGGCTGGAAGACTTCGTCGCCCTGGCCAATACCCGCAGCTTTTCCGCCTCGGCCCGCCAGCGTCATGTCACGCAGCCGGCCTTCAGTCGTCGCATCCGCTCCCTGGAGCAGGCCGTGGGCGTGACCCTGGTCGATCGCTCCACCACCCCGGTCGATCTCACGCCCCAGGGCCAGCTGTTCCTGGTCACTGCGCGCAACATGGTCGAGCAGCTCAACGAGAGCCTCGGGCACCTGCGCGGACTGTCGATGGCCAACGAGGCGCTCGACATCGTCGCCGCCCACTCCCTGGCACTGAGCTTCTTCCCGCCCTGGATCTCTCGCCTGCAGAAGGGCGTGGGCGAGCTGCCGACGCGGCTGGTGGCGATGAACGTGGGCGATGCCATCCACGTGCTGAGGGAAGGCAACTGCGACTTGATGCTGGCTTACTACGACCCCTATGCCACCATGCAGCTCGACGCCGAGGTCTTTCCGTCGTTCTCCATCGGCCAGGTCAAGATGGTGCCGGTGAGCCTGCCGGACGAGTCGGGCAAGCCACGCTTCCCACTGGAGGGGCGCCAGGAGGTGCCGTACCTGGCCTATACCCAGGGCGCCTTCCTCGGGCGCAGCGTGCGCATGCTGCTCAAGAACGACCCGCTGCGGATGCGGCTGCGGGTGGTCTACGAGACCGCCATGGCCGAAGGCCTCAAGGGCATGGTGCTGCAGGGGGTGGGCATGGCCTGGATTCCCGACTTCTGCATCCGCGAGGAGCTCAACAGCGGTCGCCTGGTGCGGGCTGGCGCCGAGAGCTACGACGTGCCGCTGGAGATCCGGCTCTATCGCTGCTCTCTGGTGCACAAGCCGGGGGTGGAGAAGCTGTGGCGGCAGATGATGAAGTTGCCGCGGGATTTCCTCCAGGCCTGATCTGTCGGTTCGGATCATCGTATCGGGCGCTGTCTCGGGGTCAGACCCTTCAGTGGCCTTAGGATCGGAGATCCTAAGGCCACTGAAGGGTCTGACCCCATGTCCGCTCTGCTATACCCCGATCACGGGCCACCGAAGTCCGCGGGCAGGCCCAGGAAATTCTGGATGATGAAGAAGTGGTCCTCGAACAGCGCATCGGGTTCGAGGTCGGCCAGCGGCACCCAGCGGGCGTGGTCGCCGCCCTTGACCGGCTTGAGCTGCGGCAGCTGCTGCTCCGGGCGCAGGGCGAAGTAGAAGGCTTCCGCCAGGGTGCGTCCCCGCCAGCTGCGATGTGGCTCGTCGAACAGCCGCTGCCCGCGCAGCGATCCCTTCAGCACCGGTTCCGGTACCTTGAGCCGCACCCGCTCGCGCAGCTCCCGCAGGCAGGCGTCCAGCAGCCGCTCCTGAGGGCTGATGAAGCCGCCGGGGAGGGCATAGAGCCCCTTGCCCGGCGCCGCGGTACGCTTGACCAGCAGCACGTGCCCCGACTGCACCACCACCGCGCAGGCGGTGACGAACACCGGCGGGTAGGGCGCATGGGCCCAGGCCTGACGGTACTGCTCCAGCAGCCCCTGTTCCTCCACCAGCTGCTCGAAGGCCTCGGTCTCGAGGAATCCCTTGAGGCTGTCCACGACGCCCGGCGGCAGGTCGTGGGAGGCGCCGGCGCTGGCGTAGTCGGCCGCGGCGATCGACGAGCGGAACAGCCGCTCGCGGATCTGGCTCGCCGAGATGCCCTCGACCATCGGCACGCTGACGGACTCCCACTGTGGGAAGAGCGAGAGGTAGTAGCTGGACTGGCCGCGGCTGGCGCCGATCAGGCCGATACGCGGCAGTCTGGCATGGCTCGGCGAGGCGATGTCGCGCACCTTGCGCTGCACGTCACGGACCCAGACGTCGTTGTTGTAGAGTGCATCGAGCAGCGGCACGATCTCGAGCCGGGCGTTGTCGTCGGCATCGAAGGCGCTCCTGAGCATCCGGCGGCGCTCCTCGAAGCGCCAAGGATTGCGCAGCGAGCGGGCCTGCCAGGCGGAGCCCACCAGCACGATCACCTGCCGGGCCCGCTTGAGCGCCTCGTGGATCACCGCCAGATGCCCCAGGTGGGGCGGCTGGAAGCGACCGATGAAGACCAGGCAATCGAAGTCGGGGGAGGACGTATCGACGTCCGGCGGCGGACACATGGCGGGGCTCCGGCGGGAAAAGGCCCATTATGGTGAGCCCCATGAAGCCGTGCAATGCCAATGCTCGTGACGACCGGAAGGCTCCGGTATGCTGACGCGGCAAGGGACTGTGAAGGAGACATCGTGATGTGGAGCCGTATCAAGCAGGTCGTACTCTTCTGGTGGGTCGTGACCCGCGACGCCGTCAAGCTGTGGGTCGAGCGCAACGCCTTCAGCTATGCCGGCTCGCTGGCCTTCTACACGCTGTTCTCGCTGGCACCGACCATGATCATCGCGGTGACCGTCATCGGCGTGGTGCTGGGCGAGGAGGCCGCCCAGGGGCAGATCGTCGCCCAGCTCGAGGGCACCATGGGCACCGGGGCCGCCGAGGCCATCCAGAACGCCGTGGCCCAGTCGCGCATCGAGGCCTCGGGGCTGTGGCCGACGCTGATGGGCATCGGCGCCATGCTGGTCGGCGCGACCACCGTGTTCGGCCAGATGCAGTACTCGCTGAATACCCTGTGGGGCGTCACCGCTCACCCGAAGGCCAACAGCGTGCTGCTGTTGCTCAAGAAGCGCACCCTGTCGATGACGGTGGTGCTGGCCATCGGCTTCATCCTGCTGGTGTCGCTGGTGCTGGGCGTGGCGGTCAAGTCGCTGCTGAACGCGGCCGATGACCTGATGCCGTTCGTCGGCGCCCTGACCGCCGGGGTGGAGTTCCTGGTCTCGCTGGCGCTGGTCAGCGCCCTGTTTGCGACCATCTTTCGGGTGCTGCCGGACGTGCTGCTGAGCTGGCGCGACGTGCTGGTGGGGGCCGTGGTGACCGCACTGCTGTTCGCTGTGGGTCGCAGCGCCATCGCCACCTACCTGGCCTATACCGCCACCGCGTCCACCTACGGGGCGGCGGGCTCGGTGGTGGTCGTGCTGCTGTGGGTCTACTACAGCTCGCTGATCCTGCTGTTCGGCGCCGCCTTCACCAAGAGCCTGCTGCTGGCACGGGGCGGCAAGGTGATCCCGCGCAATACCGCCGTGCTGGTGCATCACGAGCTGGTCGAGGACGAGTCCCGTGACGAGCCCGCGACGAACGGCCATCGCTGGTGGCCCGGCCGCCACCGTGCCGACGCGACGCCTCACGAGACGTCTGATCGCATGCCCGCCGGCGAACGTGCCAGCGGGTCGTCCTCCCACGCCGAGGCGAGGGCGAAGGACGCCGATGGCACCAATGGCGACCCGGTCTCCCGACCCACTTCGCCTCGCTGAGCCTCAGCCGGCCTCGAACCGCTCCCGGGCCATGTCGTCGGCGACCGGGGCCGGGCTGCGGCCCTCCTGCGCGGCCCTGGCGAAGATCTCGTCCAGGGTCGTGCCGATCCCGGCGATATGCGCCATCACCGCCTCGGGGCGAGCGTCGTCACGGCGCTGCCAGGCGATCTCGATCACGCCGCCGGCATTGGCCACGTAGTCGGGCGTGTAGAGGATGCCGCGGGCCTGCAGCTGGCCCGCCACCTCCGCGTGGGCCAGCTGATTGTTGGCCGCCCCGCACACCACCCGCGCCTTGAGGCGCCTCACCACCTCCGGCGTCAGCGCCGCGCCCATGGCGCAGGGGGCGAAGACGTCCACCTCGGCATCGACGATGGCCTCGGGCGCCACCATCTCGGCCTCCAGCTCCCCGGCCAGCCGGGTCACCGCGTCGCGGTCGACGTCGGCCAGCACCAGCCGCGCGCCGGCGTCGTGGAGCCGACGGGCCAGGTGGGTGCCGACGTGGCCGACGCCCTGGAGGGCGACCCGCAGCCCGGCGAACTGATCCTCGGATTCCGCCCGGCCGAGGCCGTGATACACGGCGCTCTGCATGGCATGGAAGACGCCGAGCGCGGTCCAGGGCGAGGGGTCGCCGGAGCTGCCATCGCGGTCGAGCCCGCCCACGTGGGGGGTGACCTCGGCGATGACGCGCATGTCCGCCTCGCCGGAACCGGAATCCTCGGCGGTGATGTAGCGCCCGCCCAGCGAGTCGATCAGTCGGCCCATGGCGCGCAATAGCTCGGGTGTCTTGTCGCGACGCGGATCGGCGATGATCACCGCCTTGCCGCCGCCCAGCGGCAGATCGGCCAATGCCGACTTGTAGGTCATGCCGCGGGACAGCCGCAGCACGTCGGTGAGGGCGTCGGCCTCGCTGGCGTAGGGATAGATTCGCAGTCCGCCGAGCGCCGGGCCGCGGGTGGTGTCGTGGATGGCGATGATGGCGCGCAGGCCGCTGGCCGCGTCGCAGCCGTGAATGACCTGCTGATGGTGGTCGAAATCGGGATGATCGAAGACCGGCATGAGGCGTCTCCCTTATGAGGAAACCGGGGCAGCGAGACGGCGCGACGAGGCTTGTGACCGCGCAAACGCCGATGTCACCCTGTAGATTAGGTCATCATCATCGCCAACCGCTCACGAAGGAGGCGTCGAATGGATGCTCATGCCATCAAGGCGCGTGTCAGCGGCCGCGTCCAGGGCGTCTGGTATCGCCGCTCCACCCAGGAGCGCGCGAGGCAGTCCGGGGTGACCGGCTACGCCATCAATCTCGCCGATGGCCGCGTGGAGGTGCTGCTGTGCGGGGCACGCGAGGACGTCGAGGCCGTGGCGGCCTGGCTGTGGCAGGGGCCGCCGAACGCCGAGGTCACGAGCGTCGAGACCGAGGAGATCGCGCTGGCGGAGGGCGAGGCGCCGGACGACTTCATTACCGGCTGACGGCGCCAAGAGCCGGATACCGCGCCCCAACGAAAACCGCCGGCCCACGGGGCCGGCGGTGTCGTCATGACTGACGTTTCGATGCGGATCAGGCGAGGGTCTCGGTGATCCAGTCGACCACGGCACTGCCGTCGACGCCCAGGCAGACGTCGGCCAGCGGCGTCTGCGACCAGCGCGGGGCGATGAACTCGCGACCCTCGGACGCGAACAGGGTCTGCCCCTCCGCGGGTCCTTCGGTGGCCACGTTGAGATGGCCGCTGGCGACGGTGAACAGTTCCGGACGCACCAGCCAGGCCAGGGCCAGGCTGTCGTGCGGGCAGCAGCCGTCGATGCCCAGCGCGCCCTGGTAGAACTCGCGGTAGAAGGCGTAGCTGCCGGCCAGCACCTCGCCCAGCGCGCCCTGGCCGGCGGCGATCCGCTCCATGTGCTGCGGGGCCAGCACGCAGCGGTGGGTGACATCGAGGCCGACCAGGGTCAGCGGCCAGCCGGCGGTCAGCACCCGCTGGGCGGCGTGCGGGTCGTTGAAGATGTTGGCCTCGGCCACCGGGGAGACGTTGCCGCCTTCCTTGATTGAGCCGCCCATCACCACCACGCGCTTGACCCGCTCGGTGATGCCCGGGTCGATCTGCAGCGCCGCGGCCAGGTTGCCCAGTGGCCCCACGGCCACCAGCGACACCTCGCCGGGGCGGGCGTTGACGGTATCGACGATGAACTGGGCCGCGCTGCGGGCGTCGGCCTGGCCGGTCACCGCCGGCAGTGCGATGTCGCCGAGGCCGTTGGCGCCGTGGATGTGCGCCGGCGCCGGATGGCGCGGCTTGACCATCGGCACCGCCGCGCCCTGGGCCACCGGGATGCGCTGGCCGGCCAGCTCGGACAGCAGCAGTGCGTTGTGGGTGGCGGTGTCCACGTCGACGTTGCCGAAGGTGGTGGTCATGCCCAGCAGCTCGATGTCGGGATGGCGCAGGGCGATGGCGATGGCCTGGGCGTCGTCGACGCCCGGATCGGTATCGAAGATGATCGGTTCAGACATGGCGTCCTCGGCGGTCGGTTCAGGGAGTGTTCGGGGTCTGGGGCTGAGTCTGGCGCTGCCACTGGGCCACCTCGGCGGCCTCGGGAATGCTCTCGGCCGCACCGGAACGCTGCACGCCGAGGGCGGCGGCCGCAGCGGCCCGGGCCAGGCAGGCCTCGGGGCCTTCGCCGTCCTGCAGCGCTGCCAGATAGTAGCCGATGAAGGTATCGCCGGCGGCGGTGGTGTCGACCGGCGTGACCGGCATCGGCGGCTGGAAGTGGCGCGTCTCGCCGACCTGGTACCAGGCGCCGTCGCCGCCCAGAGTCAGCACGGTCTCGGTGGCCGGCAGGCGACTGGCCAGGGCGTCGAGCAGGGCAGAGGCGGCGCTGCCGGCGGGCAGGCCGGTGAGGATCTCCGCCTCGCTGCGATTGACGAACAGCAGTCGACACGCTTCCAGCGGCAGCTCGGCGGCATCGGCGGTCATCGGCGCCGGGTTGAAGGCGATATGCAGCCCGCGCTCGCGCGCCGCCTCGAACAGGTAGGGCAGGGCGATGCATTCGTTCTGGGCCAGCAGCCAGTCGCCGGGGGAGGCCTCGGCCAGCCGTGCCTCCAGATTGGCCTCGTTGAAACCGTGGTTGGCGCCGGGGAACAGCAGGATGGCATTCTCGCCCGCATCGTCGACCTGGATGATGGCGTGGCCGCTGGGCTCGTCCACCAGTTCGACGCTGTCGACGTCGACGCCGGAGGCCTCGAGCAGGTCGCGGGCCCAGGCGTCCTGACGCCCGAGGCGGCCCCAGTGACGCACCTGACCGCCGGCTCGGGCCATGGCCAGCGACTGATTGGCGCCCTTGCCGCCGAGCCCGACGCGATAGCCGTGGCTGGTGAGGGTTTCACCGGGCGTGACCAGGTGAGGAACGCGATAGATGTGGTCGAGATTGATCGACCCGAAGTTGTGCAGCATGCCGTCGTCCGGATGAGGGGCTTGGGTGAAAACGATACCGGCGAGAGTATCGGGGGCCGGAGCGACCTTCGCAAGCCAGGCTGCGACCCGATCTCTGATTTATACCGTTATCTCTTATCTTGAACCACCAAGCTCAAGCCTGGCGGTATAACGGTTTTCAGTCCCGAAGGGGGCGACTCAGATTGTCGGCGGTGAGCTCGACGATGCGTTGGCGAGCCTCGGGGCTGATCCAGGCGCTGTGGGGCGTGACGATCAGGTTGAGCGGTTCGCTCAGGGCATCGATCAAAGGATGGCCGTCGCGCGGCGGCTCCTCGGGCAGCACGTCGACGGCGAGCCCGCCGAGCCGGCCTTCGCGCAGGGCGTCGAGGGCGGCAATCTCGTCGATCATGCCGCCACGGGCGCAGTTGACCACCAGCGCCGAGGGCTTGAGCCTGGCCAGCAGGTCGGCGTCGACCAGGTGGCGGCTGGCTTCGGTGAGCGGACAGTGCAGGCTGATGGCATCGGCGGTGGGGACGAGCTCGGCGAGCGTCGGGCGGGCATCCTGCTCGGCGCCGGGGCGCGCGGCGAAGACGACCTCCATGCCGAAGGCGCCGGCGAGTTCGCCGACCCGAGTGCCGAGCTCACCCTGGCCGACGATGACCAGCCGCTTGCCCTCGAGCTGCAGTGTGGTGTGATCCATCAGGCAGAAGAAGGGGCTTTTTCCCCAGCGTCCCTCGGCCACGTCACGCTGGTAGCGCGGCAGGCGGTTGGCCAGGGCCAGCAGTTGCATCAGGGTGTGCTGAGCCACGCTCGCCGTGCCGTAGGCGGCGACGTTGCGCACCTCGATGCCGCGGCGCTCGGCCTCGTCCATGGCGATGTTGTTGGTGCCGGTGGCCAGCACGCAGATCAGCCTGAGATGGGGCAGGGCGGCCAGGGTCTCGGCATCGAGCACCACCTTGTTGACGATGGCGACCTCGGCGCCCTCGAGCCGTGCAACGGCCTCGTCGCGGTCAGTGAAGTCGTGAACGTCGAGGCGAGAGACACGTTCGCGGATCGGCGACAGATCGATACCATCGCCCAGACTGGCGGCGTCGAGAATCACGGCATGCATGGCGGTCTTCCTTGTCGTTAGAGACGTCGCCGCGGGGCTGGGCCTGGGGCCTGACGGCAGGCTATAATGTCGGGCTTTCAGGGCAGGCCAGTGTTGGAATCTTCGCCGCCCGACCCTATATCGCAGAACGTGTCGCGGGCCCGTTCGGTCCGCATCGCCCTCTGGGACGTCGTTACCGGGAGATATCGAACCATGCCCATCTACGAATACGAGTGCAAGGCCTGCGGCCACCGCCTGGAAAAGCTGCAAAAGATCAGCGCCGCGCCGTTGACCGACTGCCCGGCCTGCGAACAGGCCGAGCTCGACCGCCTGGTCTCCGCGGCGGGCTTTCGCCTGGCAGGCAGCGGCTGGTACGAGACCGACTTCAAGTCCGGCAGCAAGAAGAACCTGGCCGGCGGGGGCGAGACGTCCGGGTCGGCGGCCTGACCGCGGTCGTCGCCTCCCTACATCACTTCACGCAACAGAACAGGATACGACATGCGCAGCCATTATAGCGGCCAGCTGAACGAGACCATGGTGGATCAGACGGTCACCCTGTGCGGCTGGGTCCATCGCCGCCGTGACCATGGCGGGGTCATCTTCCTCGACATGCGCGACCGGGACGGCATCGCCCAGGTCGTGGTCGACCCCGACACCGCCGAGGCCTTCGCCAATGCCGACCGCGCCCGCAGCGAATACGTGCTGCGCATCAGCGGCCGCGTGCGTCTGCGCCCCGAGGGCACCCAGAACCCGAACATGCCCACCGGCCTGATCGAGGTACTGGCCAAGGACGTGGAGGTCCTCAACACCGCCGCCACGCCCCCGTTCCAGCTTGACGAGCACGGCAAGGTCGGCGAGGAAGTGCGCCTCAAGCATCGCTACATCGACCTGCGCCGTCCGGAGATGATCGACAAGCTGCGCCTGCGCTCGCGCATCTCCCACAGCGTGCGCGCCTATCTCGAGGGGCAGGGCTTCCTCGACATCGAGACGCCGATCCTGACTCGCGCCACCCCGGAAGGCGCCCGCGACTACCTGGTGCCGAGCCGCACCCATCCGGGCAGCTTCTTCGCGCTGCCGCAGTCGCCGCAGCTGTTCAAGCAGCTGCTGATGGTCTCCGGCTTCGACCGCTACTACCAGATCGCCAAGTGCTTCCGCGACGAGGACCTGCGCGCCGACCGCCAGCCCGAGTTCACCCAGATCGACCTCGAGGCCTCCTTCGTCGAGGAAGAGGACATCATGTCGATCACCGAGAACATGGTGCGCAACCTGTTCAAGGACGTGCTCGACGTCGAGCTGCCGGCATTTCCGCGCATGCCTTACGCCGAGGCCATGCAGCGCTTCGGTTCCGACAAGCCGGACCTGCGTATCCCGCTCGAGCTGACCGACGTCGACGACCTGATGAAGGACGTGGACTTCAAGGTCTTCTCCGGCCCGGCCAACGCCGATGACGGCCGCGTGGCCGCGCTCAAGGTCAAGGGCGGCGCCACCCTGACTCGCAAGGAAATCGACGAGTACACCAAGTTCGTCGGCATCTACGGCGCCCGGGGCCTGGCCTGGATCAAGGTCAACGAGCGCGCCAAGGGCCTCGATGGCCTGCAGTCGCCGATCGTCAAGTTCATGGAAGGCGTGGTCGAGCAGCTGCTGGACCGCGTCGGTGCCGAGGATGGCGACATCATCTTCTTCGGCGCGGACAAGACCAACATCGTCAACGAGGCGCTGGGCGCGCTGCGCGTCAAGCTGGGCGAGGACCTCGACCTCTACACCGCCGAGTGGTCGCCGCTGTGGGTGGTCGACTTCCCGATGTTCGAGGCCGACGGCGAAGCGCGCCTGCAGGCGCTGCACCACCCGTTCACCGCGCCGTCCTGCGACGTGGAAACGCTCAAGAACAACCCGGCCGAGGCGCTGTCCCGCGCCTATGACATGGTCCTCAACGGCACCGAGCTGGGTGGCGGCTCGATCCGTATCCACGACCAGGCCATGCAACAGAGCGTGCTCGAGCTGCTCGGCATCGGCGAGGAAGAGGCCCGCGAGAAGTTCGGCTTCCTGCTCGACGCCCTGCAGTACGGCGCGCCGCCCCACGGCGGCCTGGCCTTCGGCCTCGACCGCCTGGTGATGCTGATGAGCGGTGCCCGCACCATCCGTGAGGTGATCGCCTTCCCCAAGACCCAGAGCGCGGCCTGCCTGATGACCGACGCCCCGGGCGAGGTCAGCGGCGAGCAGCTCAAGGAGCTCAACATTCGCCTGCGCCAGAAGGCCAAGGCGGAGGGCGCGGCCGAATAAGCGGCGAGTCTCCCGTGATCGCACCGGCGCCCCTTGTGGCGCCGGTGTCGTTTCTGGGCTTCGATACCCAGATTTGCTTTACCGACGACAAGGTGTCGCGAGGACGCGGTAAACCCATCCCTGGGCGCTTCTTTTGACGTCCTGTCAAAAGAACCTCGCTCCCCCTTATCCTCGGCGCTCATCTCGCTGGGTACAGCAACATGGGCGTTTTCCCGACTGACGAGCCACCAAGAAAGGAGGGAATATGGCCGGCCATAGCAAATGGTCCAATATCAAGCATCGCAAGGCGGCTCAGGACGCCAGGCGCGGCAAGATCTTCAACAAGCTGATCCGCGAGCTGACCGTGGCCGCGCGGCAGGGCGGCGGCGATCCCGAGGACAACCCGCGCCTGCGCGCCGCCATGGACAAGGCGCTCGGCAACAACATGCCCAAGGACACCGTGCAGCGGGCGGTGGATCGCGGCGCCGGCAACACCGACGGCGACGCCATGGAGGAGGTCGTCTACGAGGGCTACGGCCCCGAAGGCGTGGCGGTGATGGTCGAGGCCATGACCGATAACCGCAATCGAACTGTCTCCGAGGTGCGACACGCCTTCGGCAAGCACGGCGGCAACCTCGGCACCTCCGGCTCGGTGGCCTTCATGTTCCACAAGCAGGGGAGGCTGACGCTGCCGCCAGGCGTCGACGAGGAGACGGCCATGGAAGCGACCCTGTCCGCCGAGCCCGAGGACATCGAGACCCTCGAGGACGGTCGCCTGGAGATCGTCACCACGCCGGACACCTTCGGTGCGGTCAAGGACGCCCTGTTGGAGGCGGGCATCACGCCCGAGGCCAGCGACGTGGGGCTGTATCCCGACACTTACACCCGCATCGACGACGTCGAACTCGGCCGGCGCATCGTCGGGCTGGTCGACCGGCTCGAGGATCTCGACGATGTGCAGAATGTTTACACCAATGCCGACTTCTCCGATGACATTCTGGAAGCGTTGCATGATTGAGGTAGAACACCAGCGCGCTCTCGACCGTGCGCCGATGACATTCTGGAAGCACTGCATGATGACTAGCCCCCGCGAGATGAAGGGCCCGACATGCTGATCCTGGGCATCGATCCGGGATCCCGGATCACCGGCTACGGCGTGCTGGACGTGACCGAGCCCAAGCCGAAGTACGTGACCAGCGGCTGCATCCGCACCCGCGGCGACGATCTCGCCCAGCGCCTGGCCCAGGTCTACGCCGGGGTCAGCGAGGTGATCGGCCTGCACGGGCCCGGCGAGTTCGCCATCGAGCAGGTGTTCATGTCGAAGAACGCCGACTCGGCGCTCAAGCTCGGCCAGGCGCGGGGCACCGCCATCGTCTGCGCGGCCAATCACGGCCTGCCGGTCAGCGAGTACGGCCCGCGCCAGATCAAGCAGGCGGTCACCGGCGGCGGGGCGGCCGACAAGACCCAGGTGCAGCACATGGTGACCGCCATCCTGGGTCTCTCCGGCACGCCCCAGGCCGATGCCGCCGACGCCCTGGCCATCGCCCTGACGCATGCCTATGCCCGGCTCGGACTGATCTGCCGGGGCAGCTACGGCGGCGGGCGAGGGCGTGGCAAGAGCGCGTCCTGGCGGGACTTTCGCCCCGAGTGATGTCGCCTGACGGCGACGCCGAGGCGGTTGTCGAACAGCGTTCCGCGGGCTGGCATGGCCCGGGGGGGACCAGTATAGTGAGCGCGACGCGCTGCGGATTCATCATCAAGGACAGTGACATATCATGATCGGACGCTTGCGAGGCACCCTGATCGACAAGCAGCCGCCCTGGCTGCTGTTGGACGTGGCCGGGGTCGGCTACGAGCTGGAGGCCTCCATGACCACCCTGGTGGCATTGCCCGGGGTCGGCGAGGACGTGGTGCTGCATACCCATCTCACCGTGCGCGACGACGCCCACCTGCTCTACGGCTTCGCCCGCGAGCAGGAGCGGGCGCTGTTCCGTGCCCTGATCAAGGTCAACGGCGTCGGCCCCAAGCTGGCCCTGGCCATCCTCTCCGGCATGGACGAGGACGCCTTCATCCGCTGCGTGATGGACGACGACGTCAAGTCGCTGACGCGCCTGCCCGGCGTCGGCAAGAAGACCGCCGAGCGGCTGATCGTCGAGATGCGCGACCGCTTCCCGCACTGGGAGGCCGAAGCGCCCGCCGCCGGCGTGGCACCGTCGCCCGGCGCCGCCGCCGAACCGCGCCAGGAGCCGCTGGCCGAGGCCGAGGCGGCGCTGGTCAGCCTCGGCTACAAGCCGGCCGAGGCCGGGCGCATGCTCACCGGCCTCGAGGAAGAGGGCAGCACCGAGGCGATCATCAAGGCGGCGCTCGCGCGTCGCATGGCCGGTTGATGACCATGCCCGATACGCAGCCTTTCATCACGATGCCGGCGGAGGACACCCATGCTGGAGACTGACCGCCTGATCGCCGCCGAGGATCGCGAGGGCGAGGGCCATCTCGATCACGCCATCCGCCCCAAGCAGCTCGGCGACTACATCGGCCAGCCGCGGGTCCGCGAGCAGCTGGAGATCTTCATCCACGCCGCCCGCGGCCGCGACGAGAGCCTCGACCACACCCTGGTGTTCGGCCCACCGGGGCTCGGCAAGACCACGCTCGCCAACATCATCGCCACCGAGATGGGCGTCGGCCTGAAGTCGACCTCCGGGCCGGTGCTCGAGCGGGCCGGCGATCTCGCCGCCATGCTCACCAACCTTCAGCCCGGCGACGTGCTGTTCATCGACGAGATCCATCGCCTGTCGGCGGTGGTGGAAGAGATCCTCTATCCCGCCATGGAGGATTTCCAGCTCGACATCGTGATCGGCGAGGGGCCGGCCGCGCGCTCGATCAAGCTCGACCTGCCACCGTTCACCCTGGTCGGCGCCACCACCCGGGCAGGCCTGCTGACCTCGCCGCTGCGCGACCGCTTCGGCATCGTCCAGCGCCTGGAGTTCTACTCCATCGACGAGCTCAGCGAGATCGTCGCCCGTTCAGCGCGGCTGCTGGGCGTGACCACCGACGACGCCGGCGCCCGGGAAGTGGCGCGCCGCTCCCGCGGCACCCCGCGCATCGCCAACCGCCTGCTGCGCCGCGTGCGCGACTACGCCGAGGTACGCGGCGGCGGACGCATCGACGCCGAGATCGCCGACCAGGCCCTGAACATGCTCCACGTCGACCACCACGGCCTGGACCACATGGACCGCCGGCTGCTGCTGGCGATGATCGAGAAATTCGACGGCGGCCCGGTGGGCGTAGACTCTCTGGCCGCGGCCATCGGCGAGGAGCGCGACACCATCGAGGACGTCATCGAGCCCTACCTGATCCAGCAGGGGCTGATGATGCGCACCGCCCGCGGCCGGGTGGTGACCCGTCAGGCCTGGCAGCACTTCGGCCTGGCTCCGGCGCCGACGCCTTCCCAAGACTGACTTCGACGAGACGAGGATTCCCGTGAACGACGCCATGTCCATTCCCCACCTGATCATGAACGCCAGCGGCGTGGTCCAGGCGGTGATGCTGCTGCTGCTGCTGGGTTCGCTGCTGTCCTGGGTGGTGATCTTCCAGCGCACCTTCGTGATGCGCCGCGCGCGCAAGGCCCACCGTGAATTCGAGGACCGCTTCTGGTCCGGGGTCGACCTCAACGAGCTGTATCGCGAGACGCCCGCCGAGCAGGAGACCCTGGGCGCCGAGCACATCTTTCGCGCCGGCTTCCGCGAGTTCAATCGCCTGATGCCGAAGACCCAGAGTCCCCAGGCCATCCTCGACGGCGTGCAGCGCAGCATGCGCGTGGCCTGGTCCCGCGAGGAGGACCGCCTCAACCTGCACCTGGTGTTCCTGGCCACCGTGGCCTCGTCCAGCCCCTACATCGGGCTGTTCGGCACCGTGTGGGGCATCATGGGCTCCTTCCAGTCGCTGTCCATGGCCCAGCAGGCCACGCTCGGCACCGTGGCGCCGTGGATCGCCGAGGCGCTGATCGCCACCGCCATGGGCCTGTTCGCGGCCATCCCCGCGGTGATCTTCTACAACCGGCTGTCGGCGGAATCCAGCCGCCTGCTGGGCAAGTACGAGGACTTCGCCGAGGAGTTCCATTCCATCCTGCACCGCAACCTGCAGGGTCGCGGCGAATCCGCCGCCGGCTGAGGAGGGCACGCCATGCACGGACCCTTCAACCGCATGGGCCGGCGCAAGCCGATGAACGAGATCAACGTCGTCCCCTTCATCGACGTGATGCTGGTGCTGCTGGTGATCTTCATGATCACCGCGCCGATGCTGACCCAGGGCGTCAAGGTGGACCTGCCCCAGGTGACCTCCGAGCCGATCGAGGACAGCGAGGATCGCGACCCGATCGTCGTCTCGGTGGACAGCGAGGGCCAGATCTACGTCAGCCTGAGCGGTGATGAGACCGCCGTCGACCTCGACGAGCTCGGCCAGCGGGTCGGTATCCTGCTCGAGCGCGAGCCGGGCACCCGCGTCCTGGTCCGCGGCGACCGCAACGTGGCCTACGGCCAGATCGTCACCCTGATGAGCACCCTGCAGACCTCGGGCGTGGCCAACGTCGGGCTGATCTCCGAGCCCCCGCCCGGGGACGCCTGAGGAGGACGCATGGCTAAACAACATCGCCATGTCGGCTACGGATTGCCGCTGATCCTCGCCGTCGGGCTGCACCTGGGGCTGCTGGTCGTCAGCGTGATCCGCTTCCCGAGCGCCGAGCAGGAGCCGCCCAACCAGGCCATCGTCAACGCCACCCTGGTGCGCGCCGAGACCGCCACCGATCAGGCCCAGCAGGCGCAGCAGCAGGCCCGGGCCGAGGCCAGGGCGGAGCAGCAGCGACGGGAGGCCGAAGCCGCCGAAAGGGCGGAGGCGGAACGTCAGGCCGCCGCCGAAGCGGAGCGGCAGGCGCAAGAAGCCCAGCGCCAGGCACAGGAGGCGGCCCAGGCCGCCGAGCGCGAGCAAGCCCGTGAGGCCGCCGAACAGGCCGCCGCCGAAGCAGAGCGCCGCGAGCGCGAAGCCGCGGAGCAGGCGGCCGAGCGGGAGCGTCGGCAGGAGGCCGCGCGCCAACGACGCGAAGCCGAGGAACAGCGGCAGCGCGAGGCGGAAGCCGAACGCCAGCGTCAGGCCGAGGAAGAGGCCCGCCGTCAGCGCGAAGCCGAGGAGCAGCGACAGCGCGAGGCGGAGGCCGAACGCCAGCGCCAGGCCGAGGAAGAGGCCCGCCGTCAGCGCGAAGCCGAGGAACAGCGCGAGGCGGAAGCCGAACGCCAGCGCCAGGCCGAGGAAGAGGCCCGTCGCGAGCGTGAGGCCGCCGCCAAGCGCGCCGCCGAGGCCGCCCAGAACAGCCTCGACCAGGCCATCGCCGGCGAATCCGAGGCCGTGGCCAACGCCAAGCAGGCAGAGGAAGCGGCCAACGGCTTCATCAACCTGGTGCGCCAGGCGGTGGAGCAGGCCTGGTCGATTCCGCCCAACGTCCCCGACGGCGCCGCGGCCGAGATATCGGTTCGCCTGGGGCCCTCCGGGGAGCTATTCGCCGCCAACATCGGTCGTAGCAGTGGCAACAGTGCCTTCGACCGTTCGGCGCTGAGCGCGGTGGAAACCGCCGCGCCCTTCGCCGAGCTGCGCGAGCTGCCCGCTTCGGTGCAGCGCCAGTACCGTGAGTTCAATCTCAGATTCCGACCGGGGGACATACGCTGATGAGAGCCTTGATCACCACCTGGCTGGCGGCCGTGCTGTTGCTGTGCACGTCGCTGGCCCAGGCCGACCTGACCATCGACATCACCCAGGGCAACGAGCAGGCCACGCCGATCGCCGTGGTGCCGTTCGCCGAAGGCGAGAACCTGCCCCAGGACGTGGCGCGGATCATCTCCGACGACCTGGAGCGCAGCGGCTACTTCGCGCCCCTGGAGCGCGAGGCGATGTTCGCCCAGCCGACCCGCGGCGACGATGTCAGCTTCGGCGACTGGCAGGCGCTGGATACCCGTTATCTGGTGGTCGGCCGCGTCAGCCGCACCGGCGGCGGCGTCGAGATCCAGTACGAGCTGATGAACGTCAGCGGCGAATCGCGGATGCTGGGCGAGGTGATCACCGCCGGTCAGGATCAGATGCGCGCCGCCGCCCACCGCATCAGCGACAAGATCTTCGAGGAGATCACCGGCATTCGCGGCGCCTTCTCCACGCGCATCGCCTACGTCACCTCCCAGGGCGTCGGCGACGACACCGCCTATCAGCTCTACGTCGCCGACGCCGACGGTCGCAACAGCCAGCAGGTGCTGAGCTCGGACGAGCCGATCATGTCGCCGGCCTGGTCACCGGATGGCGGCAAGCTGGCCTACGTGTCGTTCGAGTCCGGCCGGCCCGGCATCTACGTGCAGGAAGTGGCCAGCGGCCGTCGGGCACGCCTGACCTCCTTCGAGGGCCTCAACAGCGCCCCGACCTGGTCGCCGGACGGCCGTCGGCTGGCGATGGCGCTGTCCCGCGACGGGCAGCCGGAGATCTACGTCATGGACGTCGCCTCGCAGAACCTGCAACGCGTCACCCACAGCCAGAGCATCGAGACCGAGCCGGCCTGGTCGCCGGACGGCAACAGCCTGATCTACACCTCGGACCGCAGCGGCGGCCCGCAGATCTATCGTCAGTCGCTTGGCGGCTCGCCGGAGCGCATCACCTTCACCGGCAACTACAACGCTCGGGCGCGCTTCGCCCCTGACGGTGAATCCATCTTCCTGATCCACCGCGGCAGCAACGGCTACCGGGTGGCCAAGCAGGATCTGGAGAGCGGCCGCCTGGTCGAGCTCGGCGACGCCCGCCAGGCCGAGTCCCCCAGTGTCGCGCCCAACGGCACCATGGTAATCTTCGCCACCCAGCAGGGCGGTAATGGTGTGCTGGGGGGCGTTTCCGCGGACGGCCGGGCCTCGTTCCGTCTTCCCGCGGCCCAGGGCGACGTGCGTGAGCCCGCCTGGTCCCCGTTTCTGAACTGAATGTATCCCGCAAGGAAAGGAGTCGAACGATGCAATTCAAGCCTTATGCCCGCACTCTGATCGCCGCCATGTCGATGGCCGTCATGGCCGGCTGCTCCAGCACCGGTGGCACCCAGGAAGGGTCCATGGACGGCACCGCCGGTGCCGGTGGCGTGGGTACCGGCACCGCCGGCACCGGCCAGGTCAGCGGCAGCGGCCTCGGCGAGGGCGCCGGTCAGATGGCCGGCTCGCGGATTCCCGAAGTCCGCACCATCTACTTCGCCTACGACAGCGACACCATCCGCCCCGAGTTCCAGTCGGTACTCCAGTCCCACGCCCGCTTCCTGCAAAACAACGGCAACGCCAGAGTGGTGCTGCAGGGCCATACCGACGAGCGCGGCACCCGCGAGTACAACCTGGCCCTCGGTGAGCGCCGCGCTGACGCCGTCAAGCGCTTCCTGAGCGTGCAGGGCGTCTCGCCGTCCCAGGTCGAGGTCGTCAGCTACGGCGAGGAGCGTCCGGCGGCCCGCGGCAGCAACGAGGAAGCCTACGCCCAGAACCGCCGGGTGGTCTTCGCCTACTGAGCCCCGCGCCACGCACGGCACCACGATAGCGAAGGGAGAAAGCGATGAGACCGCGTCTCAGAATCTGGACCGCCGCCGGCGCCTTGAGCCTGCTGGCCGCCCCGGCGCTGGCTCAGCAGCCGGTGGTGGAGGATCTCACCGCCCGCTCCGGCTCAGGCAGCTTCTACGACCAGACCGCCGCCCGTGAACCGGCGGGCGGCAATCTGGAGCTGTTCAACGAGCTGCAGCGCAACCAGGAGCAGCTTCGCCAGCTGCGTGGTCAGGTCGAGGAGCTGCGCTACCAGCTCGACCGCCTCAAGCGTCAGACCCGCCAGCAGTACATGGATCTGGACGAGCGCCTGTCCGCGAACGCCGCCAGCGCGGCGGGCGGAGCCGGTGCCGCCGCGACCGAGCAGGTGGCCGACAGCGGTGGGGCGGAGGCATCGGGCCAATCGAGCTCTGGTCAGTCAGCCAGCGGCAGCGATGCCGGCGCCCGGGCCGACTACCAGGCGGCCTTCGCCAAGGTGCAGGCCCGGGAGTTCGATGCCGCGACGCGGGCCTTCGAGTCCTTCGTCGCCGAACATCCGAGCAGTACCCTCACCGCCAACGCCTACTACTGGCTCGGCGAGCTGCATTCGGCCGGCGGTGATCTCGACGCCGCCGACGCGGCCTTCCAACGCGTGCTCGACGACTTCCCCGACAGCAACAAGGTACCCGACACCCTCTACAAGCTGGGCCTGCTCAAGGCCCGCCAGGGGGATCCGGAAGCCGGCCAGGCGCTGCTCGAGCGGGTACAGCAGGCGTACCCCGACAGCAGCGCCGCCAACCTGGCGGCCGACTTCCAGCGGCAGTCGGGCAACTAGCCCCGGAGGGACATCATGACGGTCTGCAAGATCGACTACGAAGCGCCGCAGGGGCTACTCGACGGCCGGGTGATCCTCGTCACCGGCGCGGGCGACGGCATCGGCCGCGCCGCGGCGCTCGCCTATGCCCGCCACGGCGCCACGGTGGTCCTGCTGGGGCGGACGATCGCCAAGCTGGAAGCGGTGTACGACGCCATCGAGTCCGAGGGACTGCCGCAGCCGGCGATCTTCCCGCTCAACTTCGAGGGGGCGACGCTCAAGGACTACCACGACATGGCCGCGGCCCTGGACAAGGAGTTCGGACGCCTGGACGGCATCCTGCACAACGCCGGCCTGCTGGGCGACATCACCCCCTTCGCCCAGTACGATCCGGTGCTGTGGGAGCAGGTGATGCAGGTCAACATCAACGGGCCGATCTGGATGACCCAGGCGCTGCTGCCGCTGCTGGAAGCGTCGGCGGACGCCTCGGTCATCTTCACCTCGTCCTCGGTGGGCCGTCGCGGCCGCGCCTACTGGGGAGCCTATGCGGTGTCGAAGTTCGCCACCGAGGGGTTCATGGAAGTGCTGGCCGACGAGGTGGAGCACCTCGGCACGCTACGCATCAACACCCTGAACCCCGGCGCCACGCGTACCGCCATGCGCCAGTCCGCCTATCCGGCGGAGGACCCGGGCACGCTGCGCACGCCGGAGGACATCATGCCCACCTATCTGTGGCTGATGGGGCCCGACAGCCGCGGCCACAGCGGCGAGGCGTTCGACGCCCAGCCGCCCCGAACCTGACGCCGACGCAACGGCGTCAGCGATAAGACCAGCAGGCCTCCCGCCAGGGAGGCCTGCTTTTTTTAGGCCATCATGATATCGCCGCCCCAGCGGGCGTCGCCGTGTCGGGAAATCAACGCTTGGGAAGACCTGGCAGCAGCGCCTCGGTCAGCGCCTCGGCGGTCTCGAACCAGCGATCCGCCGGCCACAGGCGATAGTCGTCGTCCTCGGTGATATAGCCGTAGCCCACCGCCATCGCGGGCATGCCCGCCGCCCGTGCGGCCTGCATGTCGCGATGGTGGTCGCCGAGATACCAGCAGTCGCCCGGCGACACGCCGAGGCGCCGGGCGGCCTCCAGCAGCGGCGCGGGGTCGGGCTTCTTGACCGGCAGGTCATCGGCGCACAGCAGCGCGCCCGGCTCGAGGCCCAGGGCCTCCACCAGCGGCGCGGCATAGGCGCGCGGCTTGTTGGTGACGATGCCCCAGGGACGACCGGCGTCGCGCCATGCGTCCAGCAGCCGATCCAGCGGCGGAAAGACCCGGCTCTCCACGGCCACCGCCTCGCCGTAGGCGGCCAGCAGGAAGGCCCGGGCGTCATCGTGACCGTCGTGTTCGCGCTCGAGGCCCAGCGCCAGGGTCACCAGGGCGCTGCCGCCGTTGGAGACCTGGGCGCGGATGGTCGGGTAGGGCAGGGGCGCCAACCCGTGATGGTCACGCAGGGAGTTGGTGGCCCGGGCCAGATCCGGGGCGGTATCCACCAGGGTGCCGTCGAGATCGAACAGCAGCGCCTCGGGTGTCGGCCATTCGCGACTCACGATGCCTCCCGCCGGCAGTGCATCAGGTAATTCACCGATACATCGGTGGCCGACAGCCGATAGCGACGGGTCAGCGGCTGGTAGGTCAGGCCGCTCTGCTCGCAGACCTCGAGGCCGGCCTCGCGGCACCAGCCGGCGAGCTCCGAGGGGCGGATGAACTTGGCATAGTCGTGGGTGCCCCGCGGCAGCATGCGCAGCAGGTACTCGGCGCCGACCACGGCCAGGGCATAGGCCTTGGGATTGCGGTTGATGGTCGAGAAGAATACCTGCCCGCCGGGCTTGACCAGCCGCGCGCAGGCGCGGATCACCGAGGCGGGGTCGGGCACGTGCTCGAGCATCTCCAGGCAGGTGACCACGTCGAACTCGCCGGCATGGGCCTCGGCCATGGCCTCGACGCTGATCTGGCGGTAGTCGACGCGCGCGCCGGTCTCCTCGGCGTGCAGCCGGGCCACCGCCAGCGGCGCCTCGCCCAGGTCGATGCCGGTGACCTCGGCGCCGCGATGGGCCATGGCCTCGGCGAGGATGCCGCCGCCGCAGCCGACGTCGAGCACCCGATGGCCGGCCAGCCCCGCGCGGGCGTCGATGAAGTCGAGGCGCAGGGGATTGATCTCGTGCAGCGGCTTGAACTCGCCGTCGGTATCCCACCAGCGATGGGCCAGGGCCTCGAACTTGGCGATCTCCGCCGCGTCGACGTTGTCCGCTTGCGACTGGCTTGCCGTCATCTGTCCTCTCCGTAGGTGTCGCCGGCCTGCCACTGTGGCGAGCTCGGCGTGATTCGGTATGATGCCATTCTACTCGTTCCCGACGCCCCGGCCCATGCCCGGCCGCGTCGGGCTACATGCGACATGACAAGGACCGCACCATGATCCGCAAGGCCGTTCTTCCCGTTGCCGGTTTCGGCACTCGCTGCCTGCCCGCTTCCAAGGCGATTCCCAAGGAGATGATCACCATCGTCGACCGCCCGGTGATCCAGTACGTGGTCCAGGAGGCCGTCGAGGCCGGCATTCGCGACATCGTGCTGGTGACCCACGGCAGCAAGAGCGCCATCGAGAACCACTTCGACAAGCACTTCGAGCTCGAGGCCAGCCTCGAGGCCAAGGGCAAGCAGGAGCTGCTCGAGGAGCTGCGCTCGATCGTGCCGGAAGACGTCAACATCATCAGCGTGCGCCAGTCCGAACCGCTGGGCCTGGGCCATGCGGTGCTCTGTGCGCGCCCGGTGATCGGCGACGACGAACCCTTCGCCGTGCTGCTGCCGGACGTGCTGGTTGATGACGACGGCCTCGAGCGCAACGACCTGGCCGGCATGATCGAGGCCTTCGACGCCACCGGCCGCAGCCAGCTGATGGTGGAGGAGGTGCCCCACGAGCTGGTCTACAAGTACGGCATCGTCGCCCCCGAGGGCGAGCCGCCAGCCGCCGGCGAGGCCGGGGCGCTGGCCGGGCTGATCGAGAAGCCCAAGGTCGAGGAGGCGCCCTCCGACCTGGCCGTGATCGGCCGCTATGCGCTGCCCGGCGCCATCTTCCCGCTGCTCGCCGAAACGCCGCCCGGCGCCGGCAACGAGATCCAGCTGACCGACGCCATCGAGACGCTGCGCCAGCAGAGCGGCGTCGACGCCTGGCGCATGCGCGGTCGCACCTACGACTGCGGCCACCAGCTCGGCTACCTCGAGGCGATTCTCGCCTACGGCCGCCGCCACGCCCGCTACGGCGAGGGCTTCCGCGAACTGCTGACCCGCTACAGCGGCGAGGAGTAAGCCATGCGCGTTCTGGTCCACGGCAGCGAGCTGGCCGCCGCCACCGCGGCGGCGGCGCTGGCCTCGGTCGGTCACCGGGTGACCTGGTGGCCCCACGCCAGCGCCGACTGGCCGACGCTCGCCGAGAGCGGCTGGCTGGCCAGCGAGCCGCAGCTGATGTCGCGCCTGGAGGAAGGGCGCGCCCAGGGCCATCTCAGGGTTCTCGACGTCGGCGAACCTCTCCAGGGCGACGACTTCGAGGTGCTGTGGCTGGCCCTGTCGCCGGCACAGCGCGAGCAAGGCCGCACCACCGTGGCCGAACTGTCGTCGCGAATGACCGCAGACGCGGTGCTGGTCAACAATTCGACCTTCCCGGTCGGCGAAACCGACCGACTGGCCGCCGGCCTCGGCAACGGGCGTCGGGCCGTGGCGCTGGCCGACCTGCTCGAGGAAGGCCGCGCCTGGGAGACCTTCACCCGGCCGTCGCGCTGGCTGCTGGGCTGCGACGACCGCGACGCCGAACGCCAGGTACGCGAGCTGCTGCGAGCGTTCAATCGCCGCCGCGAGGTCTTCCAGCGCATGCCGCGGCGTGCCGCCGAGCTGACCAAGCTGGCAATCAACGGCATGCTGGCCACCCGCATCAGCTACATGAACGAGATCGCCGGCCTCGCCGACACCCTGGGGGTGGACGTGGAGGACGTGCGCGAGGGCATGGGCGCGGACAGCCGCATCGGCTACGAATACCTCTATCCCGGCTGCGGCTTCGGCGGCCCGAGCTTTTCCCGCGACCTGATGCGTCTGGCCGACGTGCAGTCGGCCAGCGGCCGCCATTCGGCGCTGCTCGACCAGGTGCTCGACATCAACGAGCAGAAGAAGGAGACGCTGTTCCGCAAGCTGTGGGCCCACTACCACGGCCGGCTGGAAGGCCTGACCGTGGCCATCTGGGGCGCGGCCTTCAAGCCCGGCACGGCGCGCATCGATCATGCGCCGGTGCTGACGCTGCTGCGCGCCCTCTGGGCCCAGGGCGTGCGCGTGCGGCTGCACGATCCCGCCGCCACCGGGGCGCTGCGCGAACGGCTCGGCGACCATCCGTTGCTGGCACTGTTCGACGGGGACCCGGACGAGGCACTCGACGGTGCCGATGCCCTGATGCTGGTCACCGAGTGGAAGGCCTACTGGAACCCGGACTGGCCGCGCCTGGCGTCGCAGCTGAACGGCAAGCTGCTGCTCGACGGTCGCAATATCTACGACCCGGCCCACGTCGCCGACATGGGGCTGTACTATCGAGGGATCGGGCGCCGCGCCGATCCCTGAGTCGGCTCGATTTGCTGCTGCGCTCGACAGGCTGGCCGCCGGCGGTGCCGGGGCGCCGGTCCGATCGAATCCTCATGTAGCAGGCTACACTCCGGTAGCTGCGCTCCGGCGGCAATCAGCCTGCCTTCGCTCGCGACGTAAATCGAGGCCGACTCCCTAAATAAGCGGTAGAAACAAAACGGCCCCGCCTGATGGCGGGGCCGTTGTCGTTCGCGAGTCCGCTGGGGATCAGGCGAAGTTCTGGGCGACGAAGTCCCAGTTCAGCACGTTCCAGACGTTCTCGAGGTACTTCGGACGCGCGTTGCGGTAGTCGATGTAGTAGGCGTGCTCCCACACGTCGATGGTCAGCAGCGGGGTCTGGCCGTGGGCGACCGGGGTGTCGGCGTCGTCGGTGTTGACGATGTCGACGCCGCCGTCGGCGGTCTTGATCAGCCAGGTCCAGCCGGAACCGAAGTTGCCGACGGCCTTGGCGTTGAAGGCGCTCTTGAATTCCTCGAAGGAACCGAACTTGGCGTTGATGGCCTCGGCCAGGGCGCCGGTCGGCTCACCGCCGCCGTTCGGCGACAGGCAGTGCCAGTAGAAGGTGTGGTTCCAGACCTGAGCCGCCTGGTTGAACAGGCCGCCGGAGGCGGACTGGATGATCTCTTCCAGGGACTTGTTGGCGTTCTCGGTGCCGTCGGTCAGCTCGTTGAGCTTGGTGACGTAGGCCTGGTGGTGCTTGCCGTAGTGGTACTCCAGGGTCTCGGCGGAGATGTGCGGCTCCAGGCCGTTCTTTTCGTACGGCAGTGCGGGCAGTTCGAATGCCATTATCGTTTCTCCTCGTTGCTAGTCATGGGTCACGGCGACCCATGGTGTGCCAGTGCGCTGGGGGAGTGCAAGGTCGATGTCGGCCCGGATTCGGCCGTGCCCCGTTCGCTCCCTCGATAAAAAACCGTACACTATCAGTGTGCTGTACCAGTCCGGTCACGGCATCATATCACCCGCCCCAGGGTCCGCCAATTCCGATCAGGGGACTCGGGCATGGGACGCGTGCCGGCGATATCGCCGGCGGGACGCCGACACGCAACGCGCAAGGAGACCATCATGGCAGAGCGCCCGGAAGACCGCCGGCAGCCACGCCCGATCGTGCCGGACCCGGATGCCAGCCTGGCCGGGCACCACCGGCCACATGCCCCGCCCAAGGCGACCGTCTGGCCGCTGTGGCTGCTGATCCTGCTGCTCGTCGCGGCCCTGGCCGGGCTGGCCTACGCCGGCTGGTTGGAGCGTCAGCGGCTGGAACAGCGGTTGACCCGACTCAACGGCGATATCTCCAACCTCCATGCCCGCTTCGACGCCTCCGAGGGGCGCGGCGAACTGCTGTCGGAGATCCAGGCGCGGCTCGATGAACTCGAGGGGCTGGACAACACGCTAAGAGACGCGCTGGACGACCGTCTCGCACAGCGTCTGGCCGACTGGCAAGACGAACACCTGGCGCCGCTGGCCGACGCCCGTTCCGCCCTCGAGGGGCGGGTCGCCACCCTGGCCGAGAACGGCGAGGTACGTGCCGAGACCCTGGCCGCGGTGCGCGACTCCATGAAGGCCCTGGAGACGGCCAACCGCGAGGGGCTGGCCGCTCTCACCGAGCGCCTGGCGGCCCTGGAGACGACCCAGCAGGGCGAGGCCGAGCGCCAGCAAGCGCTGGTCGCGCGTCTCGACGAGTCCGAGGCGGCCCAGTCCGACCTCGCCGACGACGTTGAAGCCCTGGCCACGGCGCGCGATGATGAGCGCGAACGAGCCGAGGCCCTAGAGGCGAGGCTCGCGGACCTGCAGGCCGAACTGCGGGAACTGCGCCAGTCACAGCTGGCGATGAACGCCCAGCTCGAAGCGCTGCGGCAGTGACAGGACGTCAGCCAGGGACCCACGACATCATGGACAAGCGTCTCGCCAACCGTCTCGCGGTCGCCTCGCTGTCGATCGGACTCGCGGCCCCCGGGGCTGCCCATGCCCTCGACGCCAGCCTCGAGGGCATCGAGGGCGACCCCGCCGACAACCTCGAGACCTATCTCGACGGGCTGGATGCCGACGATTATTCGCCCCAGCGACTCGAGGCCGAGGTACGCCGGCTCGCCGCCGAGTCGCTCAGGGTCTACGGCTATTACGAGCCGACCTTCGAGGTTCGCTTCGACGACCCCGATGCGCCGGAAGAGGTGACGATCCGCGTCGATCCCGGCGAGCCGGTACGCATCGAACGCCTCGACTTCGACCTGGCCGGTGGCGCCGCCGAGGACGCTCCCTTCCGAGACGCCATCGACGCCTACCCCCAGCAGGAAGGGGAGGTGCTGCTTCACGCGCCGTTCGATGCGCTGCGCAGCCAGCTCTCCGGCCTGGCCCTGGAACGTGGCTACTTCGACTGGCGCTTCACCGAGCGGCGCATGGAGATCCGCCCCTGGGCCCACAGCGCCCGGCTGTCGCTGGCCCTGGACAGCGGCGAGCGCTATCGCTTCGGGCCGGTTCACTTCCAGGGCCAGCACATCGAGACCGAGCGCCTTCAGGCCCTGGCGCCGTTCCACGAGGGCAAGCCCTATCTCGCCGCCAATGTGGCCACCTTCAACCAGCGCCTCGGTCAGACCGAATGGTTCGGCTCGGTCAGCGTGCGCCCCCTGCTGGATGCGGGCATCGGCCAGCTGGCCCTGCCGCCGGCCCCCATCGGCTTTCTCAACGAGCTCGACGTGGAGGGCCTGACGGCCACGGCCGTCCCCGAACCTCGCCTCAGCGCGACGGCGCTCGCCGCGGTCGCCACCCTCGAGGCGCCGGCAGTACCCGAGGTGCCCATCGAGGTCAGCGTCACCCCCGCCGACCGCCACCAGTTCGAGGTCGGTCTGGGCTTCGCCACCGACGTCGGCCCGCGGCTGCGTTTCTCCTGGGACCAGCCCTGGGTCAATCGCTACGGCCACAGCCTCAAGCACGATCTCTACCTCTCGGGGCCTGAACAGCAGTTCAGCGGCGTCTACGACATGCCGCTGGACGACCCGCGACGCGACAGCTATCGCCTGCAGTACGGCCTGCTGAACAAGGACAACGAGGACACCGAGACCCTGGAAGCCAGCGTGGAATTCGGTCGTCGCTGGCAGTTCGACAACGCCTGGGAGCAGATCGTCTACCTGCGCACCACCTACGAGGACTTCACCCAGGCCGACGAGAGCAATCAGGTGCTGCTGGTCTATCCCGGGGTGCGCTGGACCCGCACCCGCTCGCGCAATCCGACCTTTCCGCGCTGGGGCGATCGTCAGCAGATCTCAGTGCAGTATTCCAGCGAGGCCTGGGGATCCGACGCGGAGTTCCTGCGCATGGACGCCGACTCCCAGTGGATCCGCAGCCTCGGCGACGACTACCGCTTCGTGGGTCGCATCGGCGCGGGCAGCATCGTCACCGACGACTTCACCAACGTGCCGCCATCGCTGCGCTTCTTCGCCGGCGGCGACAGCAGCGTGCGCGGCTACGGTTACGAGAGCCTGGCCCCGAAGAATGCCGACGGCGAACTGGTCGGCGGCGAACAGCGCCTGGTGGGCAGCGTCGAAGCCCAGCGCCGCCTGACCGGTGCCTGGTGGCTGGCCAGCTTCGTCGACACCGGCGATGCCTTCACCGACTGGTGGCCCGAGGAGCTGAATACCAGTGCCGGCCTCGGCGTGCGCTGGATCTCGCCGGTAGGGCCGATCCGCTTCGACGTCGCCCACCCGTTCGACAGCGACGATAGCTACCGCATCCACTTCGCCATCGGCCCGGAATTCTGAAGCGTCATCGTGAACCTGCATCCATCGCATCGGGCCGTGGCCCGTCACCTGAGCCTGCGAGAGTCATCATCGTGAGAATGCGCCGCCTGAGCTGGGCCCTGGTCCGGCTGTTGATCCTGCTGCCGCTGTGGCTGATCGGCCTGGTCATGCTGCTGCTGGGCCTGGTCCTGTCGCCCTGGGGGACCAGCGCCCTGTTCGCCCAGGCCGAGCGACTCGGGCTGCTCGAGGTCGAGCGCGTCGAGGGCGCGCCCCTGGACACGCTGACGATCGAAGGCCTACGCCTGACGGCCGGTCCGGCCAGCGTCGCGGTCGAGGACTTCGAGCTCGCCTGGGCCGACGATTGCCTGCTCCACGGCCGGCTGTGCATCGACCGCCTGGGCGTGACCGGCGCCCGCATCCGCCTCGGTGCCAGCGACGCCGCCGACGAACCCGCTCCGGAAGAGCAGGAGAGCGCCGGCGGCCCGCCCGGAGCGATCCGTCTGCCGCTGCCGATGGCGCTGCGCGAGCTACTGCTGGACGACGTCGAGGTGCGCCTCGCCGATGGCACCCGCCTGCGCTGGCAGCACTTCGAGAGCGGCGCCGAGGCCGAGGGCAATGCCCTGACCCTGTCGCCCACGCGGCTCGTCGGGCTGCGACTCACACCGTCGATCTCGCCGGGCAACCGGCTCGCCCTGAGCGAGGCGGAAAGCCGCGACGACGTGCTCACGGCCATCGCGATCGACGCCGCGGTAGCGGTCCGATCGCCGCTGCCGTCCAGCGTCGCCCCGGCTGCCGCAGGCGTGAGGGATTCGCAGCCGTCGACTGACGCTCCCGCCGACGAGCGTCTCCGGCTGCCGGACATCACCCTGCCACTGGCAGTGGAGGTGCCAAGTCTGACCCTGGAAGACACCGCCTTCGAGGGGCCCCAGGCCTACGTCATCGACCGGCTCGACCTCAGCGTCACGGCCCGCGATCAGCAGGTGACCGTGCACCCGCTGGCGGTGACCTCCCGGGAGGCCGACGCCACCCTCGAGGCCGAGGTCACCCTGCGCGACGATTACCCCCTCGACGTGAGCCTCGGCGCCGACTTCTATTTGCCCGAACGCCTGCCGGCCCTGGCCGGGCAGCGGCTCGAGCTGGCCCTGACCGGCGATCTCGGCGACCTGGACGTGGCACTGTCGGCCACCGGCCCCGTGGCAGCCGATCTGTCGGCCCACCTCGACGCCCTGGACCCGGCACGGCCGTTCACCGCCCGGCTGACCAGCCCCGGGCTGCAGTGGCCGCTGCCTGGCGCCATGCCGACCACCGGCGACGAGGATGACGAGAGCGATGACGCGTCTGGCCCCCCCGAGCCGTGGCGGGTCGAGCACCTCGATCTCGACGCTGAAGGCACCCTCGACGACTATCGGGTCAGCCTGGGGCTGGCCGCCCGGGGGCCGTCGCTGCCGCGCACCGAACTCGCGCTGAACGGTCAGGGCAACCTGCAGCGCTTCGACTGGACGCCGCTGCGCCTGACGCCGCCGGAAGGCACGCTGACCAGCGAAGGGCGGATCGACTGGTCCGAGGCACTGTCGATGTCGGCACGCCTCGACGTCGACGGCTTCGACCCCGAGCCCTTCGTCGAAGGGCTGAGTGGACGGCTGAACGGTGGGCTACAGGTGGCCTTCTCCCAGAGTGCCGACGGCTGGCGGCTCGGCGTGCCGACGCTTGCCGTGGACGGCGAGCTCGCCCAGCAGCCGTTTTCACTGTCGGGTCAGCTGTCCGGCGATCACGACATGAACTGGGACATCGCCTCGCTGAGTCTGCGCCAGGGCGAGAATCGGCTGGACGCCTCGGGCCGGGTCGCGCCGAGTCGCCTGGATCTGGACGCCCGCATCGACATGCCGCGCCTGGACACCCTCTATCCCGACCTCGACGGGGCGCTGGATGGCGACATCGCGGCCCGCGGCAGCTTCGAGCAACCTCAGCTCTCCTTGACCCTGAACGGCGACCGGCTGGCCTTCGGCGACAATCGCCTCGCCCGGCTACGCCTGGCGGGTGAGGTGGCCGGCCTGGACGACCCCAGCCTCGACCTGAGCCTGACCGCCGACGACGTCGCCGCCGGCGGCCAGGCCTTCCCGACCATCGCGCTGGGCCTCGATGGCCGGCTCTCGGCGCATCGCCTGACCCTCGACGTGGACGGCGACCCGGACGGGCCGCTGACGGCGCTGGACCTGGCCCTGGAAGGGGCTCTGGACGAGGCCCGCGAGCGCTACCGCGGGCGACTGATGCCGCTGGACGCCGACACCGCCTACGGCAGCCTCGGCCTCGACGAGGCGCTGGCCTTCGACGCCGATCTGACGGCCAGCGCCGTGGACGTCCAGCCGTTCTGCCTGATTCGAGCCGAGGGCGGCGGGCTGTGCCTGACGGCACCGCTGTCGGCCTCGCCGGACAGCGGCCGCGCCGAGCTGGCCATCCGCGAGCTGCCGATGGACCTGATCAACGACGCCATGCCGGTGGGGTGGGGCGTGGAGGGCGCCACCGAGGGCGATCTGGTGGCCGAATGGTCGAACGGCGGCGCCTGGCAGGCCACCGCCAACCTCGACAGCCGCGTCGAAATCAACGGCGAGGACGCCTATGGCCAGCCCTGGTCGGTGCCCGGCACCGGACTCTCGCTCGCCCTCGATGCCGACCAGGGCCGCGCTGACCTGGACCTGGGGCTGACCTTCGGCGATCAGGGGGCGATGCAACTCGACCTGGGCATCGTCGATCCCCTGGGCACCGGCCGGCTCGAAGGCCGCTTCGAGATCGACGATTTCCGACTGGCGCCCTACCGGCCGCTGATCGCCGACCTGGAGACCCTGGAAGGCGCGCTCGCCGCCGGTATCGACATCACCGGGAATCGCGAGCAGCCGCGCCTGGACGGCCGTCTGGCTCTCGACGGCCTGCGTGCCGAAGGCCTCGGCCTGCCGCTGTCGGTGGTCGACGGCCAGCTGGCCGTCGACCTGGCCGGCGACAGCGCCGACATCGACGGCTACCTGCAAAGCGAGGAGGGCCGACTGAACATCGTCGGCGACGCGAGCTGGCCCTCGGCCGGCGCCTGGCAGGCAGCCCTCGACCTGGAAGGGCGCGAGGCTCCGCTGCTGGCCGCGCTACCGGGCTTCGGGCGCCTGCGCCTGGCCCCCGACCTGGCGATCCGCGCCACGCCCGAGCGGCTTCAGGTCCGCGGCGAGGTGGCCGTGCCCTGGGCCCGGCTGGAAATTGGTCGGGTCCCGGCCTCGGCGGTCTCGCCGAGCCCCGACGAGGTCATCCTCACCCGCGAGGAGGCGGAAGCGGCCGACCGCCAGGCCGCCAGCGGTGAGCCGGGCGCCGGCACCGCCGAGGCCATGCAGCAGGCCGGCATGGCACTGGACGTTCAGGTGGACCTGGTACTGGGCCCGGACATGCGCCTCGAGGCCTACGGGCTGGAAACCGAGCTGCTCGGCGACCTGCAGGTGCGCCAGTCCGACGGCCCGGTGCAGCTGTTCGGCAACGTCAACCTGGAAGACGGCCGCTTCCGGGCCTTCGGCCAGGACCTGATCATCCGTCAGGGCATCCTCTATTTCAGCGGCCCGCCGGGACAGCCGCTGCTCGACTTCGAGGCGGTACGCAACCCGGACAACACCCAGGATGGCGTGGTAGCCGGCCTTCGGGTCACCGGGCCTGCGGCCAACCCGAGCCTGGAGATCTTCTCCGAGCCGGCCATGAACGAGGCCCGGGCGCTGTCCTACGCGCTGCGTGGCCGGGCGCCGGATGACAGCGGCGGCGCCGACGGGGCGCTGACCTCGGCGCTGATCGGCGTCACCTTGGGCCAGGCCGGCGGCGCCGTGGGTGCGATCGGCGAGGCCTTCGGCATCGATGACTTGAGCCTGGACACGTCCGGCAGCGGCGAAGACAGCCAGGTCGTCGTGACCGGGAACCTGACCGACCGGTTGAGCGTCGGCTATGGTGTCGGGATCTTCTCGCCGATCGCCGAGCTGAGCCTGCGCTACAAGCTGTGGCGCGATCTCTACCTGGAAGCGGTCTCCGGCGCCAATCAGGCGGTCGACCTGATCTACACCTTCAGCCTGCCGGGCGATCCCCCGACGCTGACGCGATGAGCGACACGAGCAAGACGAACCAAGGAGCCACACGATGACCACTTCGCCGCTGTACGCCCCCGAGGGCCGCGACACGCCACTGCAGATACAGGGCCGCCATACGGTCAGCGGCCACGCCATGACACCGCCCTGGCCGGCGGGCATGCAGGAGATCGTGCTTGGTCTGGGCTGCTTCTGGGGCGCCGAGCGGCTGTTCTGGCAGCTGCCCGGCGTGCACGTCACCGCCGTGGGCTATGCCGGCGGCGTGACGCCCAACCCCACCTACGAGGAGACCTGCACCGGACGCACCGGCCACGCCGAGGTGGTACGCGTCGTGTTCGACCCCGCGACGATCGATCTCGCGACCCTGCTGCGCCACTTCTGGGAGGCCCACGACCCGACCCAGGGCAACCGCCAGGGCAACGATATCGGTCCCCAATACCGCTCGATCATCCTGGTCACCGACGAGGTCCAGCGCGAGGTCGCCGAGCACAGCCGTGACGCCTACGAACAGGCACTGGCTCAGGTCGGGCGTGGCCCCGTCACCACCGTCATCGAGCCCCTCGAGACCTTCTACTACGCCGAGGACTACCACCAGCAGTACCTCGACAAGAAGCCCGACGGCTACTGCGGCCTCAAGGGCACCGGCGTCAGCTGTCCGATCGGCTGAACGCCTCGCGCATGGAAGGCGTCGCGCCGGCCCAGCCATCCAGCTGAGCGCCGACGCGGCGCGCCAGCCAGCTCGCCAGCCTTCCGCCTCGGCGTTCGATGAAGCCCACATGCCCGCCGTGGCGGGATGTTTCCAGACGAATGCCCGGGCCCAGCGTGACATCCTGGTACAGGCGCGACGGCATGAAAGGGTCATCCTCGGCATGAAGGATCAGGGTCGGCAGACGAATGCCGGCCAGCCTCGGACCGGCCGAGGCGCGGCGATAGTAGTCGGCAGCACCGGCGAAGCCGTGCAGCGGCGCGGTCACCGCGTCGTCATATTGCCGCAGGGTGCCAAGACCGTTCAGGTCCCGGGACGACAGCGCCAACGGCAGCTCGCCGGCGTCGAGCCTCGGCGCCACCTTGGCCTTCAGCGCGCCGAGCAGGTGGCGCTGGTAGACCCGGGCGAAACCCCGCTCCAGGCAGTCGGCACTCGCCGCAAGGTCCACCGGCGGGGCGATGGCGATCGCGCCATGCAGCGCCGGAAACTCGCGCTGGGCGTCTTCGGCCACCAGCTTGAGCAGCATATTGGCCCCCAGCGAGACGCCGCAGGCGATGCGCGGTGCCCGGGGATAGCGCCGGGCTAACCGGGTCAACAGCCAGTGGGCATCGGCGGTATCACCGCTGTGATAGGCCCGCGGTCGACGGTTCGGGTGCCGCCCGCAGCCGCGGAAATGCATCAGCAGAGCACGATAGCCCCGCTCGCCGGCGGCCGTGAGCAGTTGCCGGGCGTAGGGCGAATCCACGGAACCTTCCAGCCCATGGAACAGCACGAACAGCGGCGCGTCTTCGTCGGCGGGCCCCGGCGCGATCCAGCAGAGCTCGACCACATCCCCGTCGGGCAGCGCCAGCGTCTCCCAGCTGAGCACGGGGGAGGGCGCCGGCAGCAGCCTCGGCAGCAGGGTCTGGAGATGGCGATTGGCCAGGCCCGGCGGGGCCTGGAAGTCCGCGTCATGGCGCTCCGGCGTCATGTGGCGTCGGCCCTGGCATCGGGGATGCGCTGCCACAGGGCGTCCACCGCCGGATGGGGGTTCTCGCGATATCGGAAGAGGCGGATCTCCAGCGGCACCTGCCAGCGCGTGCCGCCGGCAGGAACCAGGGTTCCCGACGACAGCGCGGCCTGGATCGAGCGGGCCGGCAGCCAGCCGAGCCCGTAGCCGAGGCCCACCAGTTCGCGGATATTGCCGCTCTGGATGCTCTCGTTGAGCACGCTGAAGGTCGGCATCTGGCCGAGCGACTGCAGGTGCGCACGGATGCATTGGTCGATCACCCCACGGGGGTGATAGGCGATCAGCGGCAGCGGGCGACGCCCGGTGTCCTCGAGCGAGAAGCGCGGGCGGCCCTCGGCGTCGGGCAGCGACACCGGCACCAGCCGCTCGCGGCCGAGCACCCGGGCCTCCAGGCCTGCGGTTTCCAGGGGCAGCGTGCCTGGCGTGGCGGGCCAGTAGCAGAGCACCAGGTCGCATTCCTGGCGCTCCAGGGCCCGAAAGTAGTCGTCGGCCAGCCAGCCGGTGGCGCGCAGGTAAGGCATGACCGGCGGGGCGGGATCGAAGCCGGCCAGCCAGTCCGGCAGGAAATTGGCCAGCAGGCTCTGGGGCGCGGCCAGCCGCAGGCGGCTGGCGTCGGCCTCGGCCAGCTGACCGAGACGCTCCCTGGCGGTGTCGACTCGCCGGGTCACGTCCTCGCACAGCGCCAGGAACTCCTCGCCGGCCGGCGTCAGCGACAGCGGCAGGGTCTGGCGATTGATCAGGGTGGCCCCCATCTCCTCCTCGAGCAGCTTGATGCGGCGCGAGAAGGTCGGCTGGGTCACGTTCTGGGTCTCCGCCGCCCGTGAGAAGTGGCGCGTGCGCGCCAGGGCGATGAAGTCTTCCAGCCAGCGTAATTCCATCGTATTCCTTGTTGCCGGATCACCGGGACGGGGAGTCTACTCAGGTTAGCGTTATTCGACCAGGTGGTCAGGTGTGGCCGAAACAAGCGGGCTGGGCTGGAGCAGCCGGAAGCCAGCCCCGAAGTGTCGGACCACCGCGAGGGCGCTGTGAACCCTTCCCTGAGCGCTACCGACGCCCTGCGGCGCTTTCGCATCCTGCGCCGCTGGCAGGGCCAGTGCAGGCCATCCATGGCCAGCCCGTTCGGAGCAGTGCTCCTCACCCCTGGCGCAGGACCCTCGCTACGCCTGGCTCCCGGCATCATCCCCGTTCAGCCACTCTAAATCCGGCCTTCCTCGACCCCATGACAGGCCACCTGCCCGCCCTGGTCGGTGGCGATCAGCGCCGGGACCTCGTCGCGGCAGCGGGCATTGGCATGCGGGCAGCGGCCGTGGAACACGCAGCCCGACGGCAGGTTCACCGGCGTGGGCACCTCGCCCTGCAGGCGGATGTGCTGCGGGCGGTCGTCCTCGAGCCGGGGAATCGCCGACATCAGCGCCTGGGTGTAGGGATGGCGCGGGGTGGCGAACAGCGTCGCCGTGGGCGCCACCTCGCACACCCGGCCCAGATACATCACCGCCACCCGGGTGCCGAAGTGCTCGACCACGGCCAGGTCGTGGGTGATGAACAGGTAGGTCAGGTTGCGCTCTTGCTGGGCCTCCATCAGCAGGTTGAGCACCTGGGCCTGGATCGAGACGTCAAGCGCCGAGATCGGCTCGTCGGCGACGATGAACTCCGGGTCCACCGCCAGCGCCCGGGCGATGGCGATGCGCTGACGCTGGCCGCCGGAGAACTCGTGGCCGTAGCGCGCGCCCCAGTCCGGGGCAATGCCCACCGCGTTCATCACCTCGGCGACCTTGTCCTGGACCTTCGCCGGCGACCAGTCGGGGTGGTGCAGGCGGATCGGCTCTTCCAGCGTCTGCTGGATGGTCATGCGCGGGTTCAGCGACGCATAGGGATTCTGGAAGATCATCTGCATGCGCCGGCGGTAGGGCAGCAGCTCCTTGGTGGAGCGGTCGTCGATGCGTTCACCGTCGTAGCGGATCTCGCCGGCGCTGGGGGTGATCAGACCCATCACGGTGCGGGCCACCGTGGACTTGCCGCAGCCGGACTCGCCGACCACGCACAGCGCCTCGCCGCGCCGGATGTCCAGGTCGACGCCGTTGATGGCGTGCACATGCTTCTGCTCGCGCACCAGCTTGCCGCCCTTGAACTTGAGCTGCTCGAGAAAGTCGCCGGAGAGCGAGAAGCGCTTCTCCAGGCCGCGGATCGACAGCAGCGGCTGGGCCGCTTCCGGCGCCGTGGAAGCGCCCGGGGTGGAGCCGGTGGATGAAGAAAGAGAGGCGGTGGTCATCAGTCTTGCTCCTCGGCCGGAATGCGTTCGCGTTCGATCATCTCGGCCACCATGTGGCAGGCCGCCTGGCAGTTGCCCGAGGCGACGAAGCCGGGCACCTCGTCGACGCAGGCCTGGCGACGCGAGCCGTCGGGCCGATTGACGAAACCGCAGCGCGGATGAAAGGCACAGCCGCTCGGCAGGTGGCTGAGCGACGGCATGCTGCCGGGGATCTGGTTGAGCCGCTCGCCGGGCGTGGCCATCTGCGGCAGGGCGTTGAGCAGGCCCTGGGTGTAGGGGTGCTGCGGGTCGTTGATGATCTCGCGGGTCGGGCCCTGCTCGATCACGCGGCCGGCGTACATCACCAGCATGCGCTGGGTGACCTGACTGACCACGCCCAGGTCGTGGGTGATCAGCACCAGGCCGACGTTGTGCTCCTCGCACAGCTCCAGCAGCAGCGCCATGATCTCGGCCTGGATGGTCACGTCCAGCGCCGTGGTCGGCTCGTCGGCGATGATGATGTCCGGGTCGAGCAGCAGCGCGATGGCGATGATCACGCGCTGACGCATGCCGCCGGACAGCTCATGGGGATACTGGTCGAGGCGCGCCTCGGGCGAGGGGATCTGCACCTGCTCGAGCTTGCGCAGCGAGATCGCCCGGGCATCGCGGGTCGAGATGCGCCGGTGGGCCTTCAGGCACTCGACCATCTGCTCGCCGATGGTCAGCACCGGATTGAGCGTCATCATCGGGTCCTGGAAGATCATCGAGATGCGATGCCCGCGGATGCGACGCAGGGCCCGGTCGGACAGGCCGATCAGCTCCTGGCCGTCGAACGTGATGCTGCCGCCGGCGATATAGCCGGGCCTGGCGATCAGGTTGAGCAGGCTGAAGGCGGCCACGGACTTGCCGGCGCCGGACTCGCCGACGATCCCCAGGCGCTCGCCGCGATCCAGGCTGAAGCAGACGTCGCGCAGGGCCTGGACGTCGCCGCGGCGCAGCGCGAAGCGCACGTCGAGGTGGTTGACTTCGAGAAGTGACATGGAAACTCCTTGGCCTCAGCCCTTGTGCAGCATGAAGAGGCGCGGGTTGAGCACGTCGTGCCGGCGACCGTCGGGTATTGAGTACGTATCGATATGCAGCATGGCCTCAGCCCTTGTAGAGACGCGGGTTGAGGACGTCGCGCAGCCAGTCGCCGAGCAGGTTGATCACCAGCACCAGCACCACCAGCACCAGGCCCGGGATCAGGGTGATCCACCAGGAGCCGGACTGGATGTAGTCGAACCCGGACTTGATCAGCGAACCCAGCGAGGGCTGGGTCTCGGGCATGCCGAGGCCGAGGAAGGACAGCGCCGCCTCGGAGATGATGGCATTGGCCACCTGCACGGTGGAGATGACGAAGATCGGCGACAGGGTGTTGGGCAGGATGTGGCGGAACATGATGCGCCGGCTCGGCAGCCCCATCACGCGGGCGGCGTCGACATATTCCTTGCCCTTCTCGGCCAGCACCGAGGCGCGCACGGTGCGCGCGTACTGGGGCCATTCGGCCAGGCCGATGATCAGCACCAGCAGCGGCACCGCATAGGTGCTGAAGGTGGCGCCGCCGAAGATCGCCTTGAACAGCGCGCCGACCACGATCGCCACCATCAGGGTGGAGAACGATAGCTGGATATCCGCCATGCGCATCAGGAAGGCATCGACGCGCCCGCCCAGATAGCCGGCCAGCAGGCCGAAGCACACGCCGAGGGTGGCCTGCAGCGCCACCGCGCCGAAGCCGATGATCAGCGAGACCCTGAGGCCATAGAGGATGGTCGAGAGCAGGTCGCGGCCCTGGGCATCGGTGCCCATGGTATAGGCCGGATCGCTGCCGTCGACCCAGAACGGCGGCAGCTCCGAGGCCAGGATATCGATCTGCGCCAGGTCGTAGGGGTTCATCGGCGCCAGCCAGGGCGCCAGGACGGCGCAGGCTACCATCAGGATGAACACCGCCAGGCTGACCTGGGCGATCGGGTCGCGCAGGAAGCTGTAGAGCAGGTAGGAGTCGCGGAAGCGCTCCCAGCGGCTCGCCGTGGACGAGCTCGCAGCGGATGAAGTCGAGGTGGTCATGCGGGCTTTCCTGTCAGCTTGACGGTGGGGTTGACCAGGCCGTAGATCAGGTCGACCAGGGTATTGGTGATCACGAAGATCAGCCCCACGATCATCAGGTAGGTGACGATCAGCGGAATGTCGGAACGCTCGATGGCGTCGAGGAACATCAGGCCCATGCCGGGCCACTGGAACACCGTCTCGGTGAGGATGGTGTAGGCGACCAGGGTGCCGATCTGCACCCCTCCGACGGTGATCACCGGCAGCATGGTGTTCTTCAGCGCGTGCAGGAAATAGATGCGGCGCAGCGAGATGCCCTTGGCGCGGGCGAACTTCACGTACTCCGACTGCATCACCTCGAGCATCTCGGCGCGGATCAGGCGGATGAACAGCGGCAGCATGATCGAGGCCAGCGAGATGGCGGGCAGCACCAGGTAGGTCAGCCCCTCGAGGGAGGCGAAGTTGGTCTCCCAGGTGCCGAACACCGGCACCGGGTCCCCGCGCCCGTAGGCCGGCATGCCGCCGTTGGTGCTGACGAGATCATTGAGCCAGGCGCCCCAGCCGGTATCGGCGGGGAAGGGCGACCAGGACACGCCGATGGCGAACAGCTGGATCAGCACGATGGCGGTCAGGAACACCGGGATCGAGATGCCGATGATCGACACGCCCATGAAGAACCGCGACAGCCAGGCGCGCGGCCGAATGGCGCTGTAGACCCCGATGGGGATCGACAGGGCGATGATCAGGAAGGTGGACGCGGCCACCAGCTCCAGGGTCGCAGGCAGATGGCGCAGGATGACGTCGGTGGTCGGCTCGTTGAAGACGTAGGAATAGCCGAAGTCGAACTGCACCGCGTTGACGGCGAAGCGCAGGTACTGGACCGCGAAGGGGTCGTTCAGGCCCAGCTCCTCGCGCAGTGCCGCGCGCTCGCTCTCCGGTACCGACTGGCCGACCATCTGCTGGATGGGGTCGCCCAGATTGTCCTGGATGGCGAAGGCGATCACGCTGATGACGAACATCACCAGCAGCGCATGGATAAGGCGCTTGATCAGAAAGGCGATCATGAGTGGCGTCCCGTAGGCAATACGGGGTGGCACGCTCGTCCCGAGCGCACCACCGGGTCAGGATGGGGAAGGCCTCGCCGACGGTCCGCCGGCGAGGGGAGGAATCACTCCTCCTCGACGACCAGGTCCCCGAGGTAGGGGAAGTTCATCACGTTGACGATCGGCTCGATGTTGACGTTGGCGGCGGACGCCCACGCCAGATCCTGCCAGTGCAGCGGGATGAAGGCGGCCTCGTCATGGAGGGTCTGCTCGACCTGCTGCAGCATCTCGGCACGCGCCTCGAGGTCGACCTCCAGGTTGGCCTCGGCGACCAGGGCGTCGAGCTCCGGGTTGCAGTAGTTGCCGGCGTTGTACTGACCGGCCCCGCTGTCGGCATCCGGGCAGGCGGTGAGGTACTCGTGCAGGTTGGCCGAGTCCTCGGTGTCGGCGTGCCAGCCGATCATCATCATGTCGGCCACGCGATCGTCATACTCGCCCCAGTACTGGGCCTTGGGCAGGGTCTTGAGATCCACCGTAACGTTGATGCGCGCCAGCATGGCGGCCACCGCCTGAGCGATCTTGGCATCGTTCACGTAGCGGTTGTTGGGCGCCATCATGGTGATCTCGAAGCCGTCTTCATAGCCGGCCTCGGCCATCAGCTCCTTGGCCCGTTCGACGTCGTAGCGCGGCTCGAGGCCGTCCACGTGGCCGGCATAGCCCTGCGGCGACATCTGGGCCGCCGGGGTGGCGAAGCCCTTCATCAGCCGGTCGGCGATGCCTTCCTGGTTGATGGCGTAGGCGAAGGCCTGACGCACCCGCGGGTCCTGGAAGGCCTCGACCCGCTCCTGGTTCATGTGGAACAGGATGATCCGGGTGCCGGACATGGTGACCAGCTGGGTATCGTCGTCGTTGCGGATGCGTTCCAGATCGTTGGGTGGCACCGGGGCGATGAAATCGACGTCGCCGGAGAGCAGGGCGGCCACGCGGGTGGCGTTCTCGCTGATCGGCGTCATCACGATCTCGTCGACGTTGCCCGGGGACTCCTCGTCCCAGTAGTCGTCGTTGCGCTCGAACACCACGCGCACGCCCTGCTGGCGTTCGGTGACCTCGAAGGGGCCGGTGCCGGAGAGATGCCGCGAGGCGTAGGAATTGCCGTTCTTGACGATCTCGTCCTTGGGATCGCCGTCGGCGTCTTCACCGCTGTAGAACTGGCTGTCCATCGGGAAGATATAGGTCGCCAGGTTGAGCAGCAGCGGGTAGGGCTTTTCGGTGGTGAACTCCACGGTGTGCTCGTCGACCGCGGTCACCGAGTCGATGGGCGCGAAGATCGCCTTGAAGTCGGGGCTGCGCTTGAGACGCTCCACGGTCCACACCACGTCATCGGCGGTGAAGGCATTGCCGCTGTGGAATTCGACGCCCTCACGCAGGGTCATGCGCAGGGTGGTGTCGTCGACCTGCTCCCAGTCGGTGGCCAGGCGCGGCGCGAACTCGAGGTCCTGGTTCCAGCGCACCAGCGGATCGAAGGTCATGTGCGAGAGCTGCAGGATGCCGCCGGAGAGCTGCTCGTGGATGTCGAGCGACACCGGATCGGCATCGTAGGCCATGCTGAGGGTGGTCTCGGCCTGGGCGGCCGGGGCGATGGCAGCCGCGGTCATGGCCGCGCCGACGGCGCTGGCCAGAAGAGTCTTCTTGATTGTCATGTTGGATTCCATGCCGGATGGATTGTTATGCGTAGCGCCCCGGAATGAGGCGAACGACCGTTTGTTCCGGTCCGGCATTCAACATAGAGAGTTCCGCGGCGTCAGGACAATCGAAATAACGAGAGGCGTCATGCGCCCGGCGAATAGGCGCCCCGGGCGGCAGAGGATCAGTCGTCGCCGGAGGGCGCCACGCGGTCGATCCGGTACAGGGTCGAGACCTGATCGAGGCCGGTCACGCTGCAGTCCAGGTCGGTGGCGAGTCCATCGTTCAGGCCGTAGACCCAGCCGTGCACGGCCAGTGGCTGGCCACGCTGCCAGGCCCGCTGGAGGATCTTGGTACGGCACAGGTTGTTGACCTGTGCCCGGACGTTGAGCTCGCACATGCGATCGACCTGCTCGCCCAGCGGAAGGCGCTCGAGGTCCGGGCGATGCAGGCTGTAGAGCTCGCGTACCGAATGCAGCCAGTAGTCGACGATGCCGCACTCGCCGCCGGTCACCGCCGCCTTCACCCCGCCACAGCCGTAGTGGCCGACGATCATGATGTGCTTGACCTTGAGCACGTCCACGGCGTACTGCACCACCGACAGGGCGTTCATGTCGTTGTGATGGAGCAGGTTGGCGACATTGCGATGGACGAAGACTTCGCCCGGCGGCAGATCGATGATCTGGTTCGCCGGGACGCGGGAGTCCGAGCAGCCGATCCACAGGTAATCGGGATTCTGCTGCTGGGAGAGGCGGGCGAAGAAATCGGGATCTTCCCGGCTGACGCTCTCCGCCCAGGCGCGGTTGCGCTCGAGCAGCTGCTGCATTTCGGTTTTCATTGAGAAGGGGTCTCTTATGATCGGGGCTGCGGACCACTCGCATTTTTTATTACCGGCATAGCGCCGGTCAATGGCGTCGGGCCTCCCGGGGGCTGCCGACGGCTGGTATGATCGCTGCCACTTCACGCCCATCCCCTTATTCTCATTCATCTATCAGGAGATGCCTGTGTCCGAGTTCGACTACGACCTGTTCGTCATCGGGGCGGGATCCGGCGGCGTGCGCGCCGCACGCACCGCCGCCGCCACCGGGGCCCGCGTCGCCGTGGCCGAGGATCGCTACCTGGGCGGCACCTGCGTCAACGTCGGCTGCGTGCCCAAGAAGCTGTATTCCTACGCCGCCCATTTCCATGACAGCTTCGAGGACGCCGGCGGCTTCGGCTGGAACCTGCCCGAGGCACCGACCTTCGACTGGGCGACCCTGCGCGACAACAAGATCGGCGAGATCAAGCGCCTCAACGGCATCTACGGCCGGCTGCTCGACAACGCTGGCGTGCGGCTGATCAACGGCCGCGCCAGCGTGGTCGATGCCCATCACGTCAGCGTCGGCGGCGAGACCATCAGCGCCGAGAAGATCCTGGTCGCCGTGGGCGGCTGGCCCTGGGTGCCGGACTTCCCGGGCAAGGAGCTGACGCTGGACTCCAACCGCGTCTTCGACCTCGACAGTTTTCCGGAACGCTTTCTGGTGCTCGGCGGCGGCTATATCGCCGTGGAGTTCGCCAGCATCTTCAACGGCCTGGGCAGCGACACCCACCTGATCTACCGTGGCGACCTGTTCCTGCGCGGCTTCGACCAGGAAGTGCGCGAGTTCACCCGCGACGAGATGGCCAAGAAGGGCGTCAACCTGCACTTCGGCACCAACATCGAGACCATCGAGAAGGTCGAGGGCGGGCTCAAGGTCACCCTGACCAGCGGCGAGACCCTGGAAGTCGACGCCGTGCTGGCCGCCACCGGCCGTCGCCCGCACCTCGAGGGCCTGGGGCTGGACAAGCTCGACGTGGCCACCAGCGACGACGGCAAGCTCAAGATCAACGAGCGCTTCGAGACCTCGGTACCGTCGATCCTGGCGCTGGGCGACGTGACCGACGGCCCCGAGCTGACCCCGGTGGCGCTGGAAGAGGCGATGAAGCTGGTCGAGCACCACTTCGGCGACACCACGCCGGCACCGCTGGATTACGAGCGCATCGCCACCGCGGTGTTCTGTCATCCCAACATCGGCACCGTGGGCCTCTCCGAAGAGGCCGCCCGCGAGCGTTTCGATGCCATTCGCGTCTACAGCGCCGATTTTCGCCCCATGAAGCACACGCTGTCCGGCAGCAGCGAGCGCTGCCTGATGAAGCTGATCGTCGATGACGCGAGCGACGTGGTAGTCGGCGCCCACATGGTGGGCGACGAGGCCGGCGAGGTGATCCAGGGCATCGCCATCGCGGTGCGCGCCGGACTGACCAAGGCCCAGTTCGACCAGACCGTGGGCATCCATCCCACCGGCGCCGAGGAATTCGTGACCATGCGCACGCCGACCCGGAACTGACGCCACCGACGGCGACATCTCGCCGTCACGTCATCGCCACATGAGCGGGCCACCCTGACCGGGTGGCCCGCTTGCGTTGGTAGCCCGGAAGGCCCTGGAGACGAAGCGGGACTATGCTGTGAGAAGCCCGCCATGGCAGTGTTTCCGCGAAATCCATAATGTATGTTTATGGTTTTTTGCCGCCTGGATAACATGGCTTTTGAAATAGTAATAAGCGGCTGTTATGATAATTCCCGAATTCGCTAAGCGAACATGATAATGAACGCGACCACAGAGCCTTTCATTCCCTCCGCCGAGCTTGCCCGGCCCAGTATCGCCGACACCGTCGTCGGTCATCAGACCGCCCCGTTGTTTATCCGCAAGCCGAACCCGGACGACGGCTGGGGGATCTATGAACTGGTCAAGTCCTGCCCGCCGCTGGACGTCAACTCCGCCTACGCCTACCTGCTCCTGGCCACCCAGTTCCGCGACAGCTGTGCCGTGGCCACCAACGAGGAAGGCGAGATCGTCGGCTTCGTCTCGGGCTACGTGAAGAGCAACTGCCCTGACACCTATTTCCTGTGGCAGGTCGCCGTGGGCGAGAAGGCCCGTGGCACCGGCCTGGCCCGCCGTCTGGTGGAAGCCGTGATGACCCGCCCGGAGCTTTCCGAGGTACATCACCTCGAGACCACCATCACCCCGGACAATCAGGCGTCCTGGGGGCTGTTCCGCCGACTGGCCGACCGCTGGCAGGCGCCGCTCAACAGCCGCGAATACTTCTCCACCGATCAGCTTGGCGGTGAGCACGACCCCGAGAACCTCGTGCGCATCGGCCCCTTCCAGACTGCCGACATCTGATGTCTCCCGTCGCGGCGCCGGCACATCCCGCCGGCGCCGCGACACCCGATCGTTTCCTTCATCCTTTTTCCGTTCCCCGACAGGAGGTCGCAATGCAGACCCAGACCCTCGAACGCATGGAATCCGACGTCCGGACCTATTCACGCTCCTTCCCGGTCGTCTTCACCAAGGCGCAGAACGCGCGCCTGACCGACGAGACGGGCCGCGAGTACATCGACTTCCTGGCCGGCGCCGGCACCCTGAACTACGGTCACAACAACCCCAAGATCAAGCAGGCCCTGGTCGACTACCTGGCCAGCGACGGCATCGTTCACGGGCTGGACTTCTGGACCGCCGCCAAGCGCGACTACCTCGAGACCCTCGAGGAAGTGATCTTCAAACCGCGGGGCCTGGACTACAAGGTCCACTTCCCGGGGCCGACCGGCACCAACGCCGTCGAGGCGGCCATCCGTCTGGCCCGCGTGGCCAAGGGCCGTCACAACATCGTGACCTTCACCAATGGCTTCCACGGCGTGACCATGGGGGCGCTGGCCACCACCGGTAACCGCAAGTTCCGCGAGGCCACCGGCGGCGTCCCGACCCAGGGGGCATCCTTCCTGCCGTACGACGGCTACATGGGCGAAGCCACCGACACCCTGGACTATTTCGAGAAGCTGCTCGGCGACAAGTCCGGCGGCCTGGACGTGCCGGCCGGCGTGATCGTCGAGACCGTGCAGGGCGAGGGCGGCATCAACGTGGCCGGCCTCGACTGGCTCAAGCGTCTCGAAAGCATCTGCCGCGCCCACGACATCCTGCTGATCGTCGACGACATCCAGGCCGGCTGCGGTCGCACCGGCAAGTTCTTCAGCTTCGAGCATGCCGACGTGGTGCCGGACATCGTCACCAACTCCAAGTCGCTGTCCGGCTTCGGCCTGCCGTTCGCCCACGTGCTGATGCGCCCCGAGCTCGACAAGTGGAAGCCGGGCCAATACAACGGCACCTTCCGCGGCTTCAACCTGGCCTTCACCACCGCCGCCGCGACGCTGCGCCAGTACTGGAGCGATGACGTCTTCGAGCGTGACGTGCAGCGCAAGGGCCGCATCGTCGAGGAGCGCTTCCAGAAGATCGCCGCCTGGCTCACCGACGAGCGCGGCATCGAGGCCAGCGAACGTGGCCGCGGCCTGATGCGTGGCATCGACGTGGGCAGCGGTGCGATCGCCGACAAGATCACCGGCCAGGCCTTCGAGAACGGCCTGATCATCGAGACCAGCGGCCAGGACGGCGAAGTGGTCAAGTGCCTGTGCCCGCTGACCATTCCCGACGAGGACCTGATCGAGGCCCTGGACATTCTCGAGGCCAGCGCCCGCCAGGCCCTGAGCTGATCGATTCCCCTGGCCCGCCTCGTTGACGACGAGGCGGGCGGTCATCGGCGGCGGCCTTGATCGAACGGGATCAGGCCCGACCGCCCGTCACACCAGACACCCCATGGAGAGCGCCAATGATCGTTCGCAATCTCGAGGAAGCCCGCCAGACCGACCGCCTGGTCACCGCCGAGAACGGCAACTGGGACAGCACCCGTCTGTCGCTGGCCGATGACGGCGGCAACTGCTCCTTCCATATCACCCGGATCTTCGAGGGCACCGAGACCCATATCCACTACAAGCACCACTTCGAGGCGGTGTACTGCATCGAGGGCGAGGGCGAGGTCGAGACCCTGGCCGACGGCAAGATCTGGCCGATCAAGCCGGGCGACATCTATATCCTCGATCAGCACGACGAGCACCTGCTGCGGGCCACCAAGACCATGCACCTGGCCTGCGTGTTCACCCCGGGCCTGACCGGCAACGAGGTGCACCGCGAGGATGGCTCCTACGCCCCGGCCGACGACTGATCATCAGCCGCCCAGGCCATGACGACAACGGCCCCGACTCCACCAGGAGTCGGGGCCGTGTCGTTTCGGCAAGAGGCGAGTACCGGTGAGCGGACGCCACTCGACATCGGCTAGCGCGGGGCGTCGCGATCGAAGACGATGGTGATCTCCGCCAGCGTGAAGCCGAACTTCTTCATGGACGTACGATTGATCAGCCGACCGTCGGGCTGCAGGTACATCCAGTCGTCCATCTGGAAGGTGAGATCGCGTCCGTCGACCGTCACCTCGAGCGGATAGCTCATATGAAAGACATGGCCGACCTGGCGGGCGACCACAACGCCCTCAACATCATTGGCGCGCCCCTCCCAGCGGCCACCGTCGCGACGCTCGAAGGTCCAGACGCGGCGATCAGTCTCGCCGTCGGCATAGGCGAAACGCTCATCCAGGGTCAGGGTATCGCCCTCGACGCTGCCGTCGATGTCCACGGTGAAGCGGCGCTGCACCTCGCCGCTGTAGTCCTGCACCATGCCCCAGGCTCGTGTCTGCCCCTCGAAGTAGTCGGCGATATCGAGCCGCGGCGTGGTCCCCGCATAGCGCGCCACATCGGCACCGGCACAGCCGACGAGCATCAGCGCCATCGCCAGCCAGACGACCGGGCCCCGGCCCAACAGCTTTCTATACATTGCAGAATCCTTGAATCGAATTTGTACAATAATATAGCGGAGCGGTGGCGTGGGTGCCATCCGAGCCGGTCAGATCTGGCATCAGGCTGTCGGCATATCATCAGATTCCGGAAACAGCGTGCGAATCTCGGCGAAGCACTGCTCGGCGAGGCCGGAGCGGGGCTCGGTGCGACGCATCAGCAGCCCCATCGGCGCCTGGGTGCTGGCCTCGGCGATGGGGATCATGCGCAGGTGCTCGCTGAGCGCCTCGATGCCGCTGTTCAAGGGCATGATCGCGCAGCAGAGTCCGGCGCCGACGGCCTGTACGAGCTGGAAGGTGGAGTCGCTCTCCAGCACCGGGGACGGATCCAGGCCGTGGCGGCGGAAACTGACGCCGATGGAGTGACGATAGTGCATCCCCTTGGTCAGCAGTCCCAGGGGCAGACCGTCGAGACGTGACCAGTCGAGAGTCGTCGTCTCCTCGAAGGTGAAGTAGCGGGTATCGTGCAGCAGCCCCATGTCGGTGGCACCGAGGCGAATGACGTCGAAATCGGTCGCGTCCAGCGGCTCGAGATAGCACAGCCCGATATCCAGCTGGTTGCGATTGAGGTCGTCGATGATGCGCTCCGAGCTCTGCGACTGCAGGGCGAAGCGCAGCTCCGGAAAGGCGCGATTCAGCGGCTGGATGAGCTGCATGGGGTCGATGGCCGCCAGCGGTACCATGCCCAGGCGCAACGTGCCCACCAGCTGACCTCGGCAGTTGGCCGCCTCCGACTGCAACCCGTCGTGGGCCGATAGCAGGGAACGGGCCCAGGCTAGGATACGCTCGCCGGCCTCGGTGAGCCCCTCGAACCGATGGCCGCGGTTGACCAGCACCAGATCCAGTTCCTCCTCCAGGGCGCGCAGGCGCATGGACAGCGTCGGCTGCGTCACGTGGCAACGCTCGGCGGCCTTGCCGAAATGATGCGTCTCGGCCAGGGCGAGGAGAAACTTCAGCTGCTTGATGTCCATGTCGGATCCTGTCGGTCATCGCGGGCGGAAGGGCGCGACACCATCGGGTCGTCGCGTCATTTCATTGAACCCATCTATACAATCCGACCTTGTAGGACGCAATCGATAGACAAACCAGATGAATTCTTCACGAGTTTCGATTGGATGCGGCGCGACAAGAGGAATATGTTAGGTAGCTCATTAGTTGGGAAAGAAGAGACGATGAGCCAGGACGATCCTATCAGGGAGTATTCGGGGGCGGCGGGTGGCTGGGGCGCATTGAAAAGCGTGACCAGGAGCTGGCTGGGCAGCGACAATGCGGTCAAGAACATCCGTGCCATGCTCAAGACCAACCAGGATCACGGCTTCGATTGCCCGGGCTGCGCCTGGGGCGAGGCGCCCGAGAACGGTTTGGTGAAGTTCTGCGAGAACGGCGCCAAGGCGGTCAACTGGGAGTCCACCGGACGCACCGTCGGCCCGGCCTTCTTCGCCGAACACCGCGTCTCTGACCTGCTCAGGCAGAGCGACTACTGGCTGGAATACCAGGGACGCTTGTCGCATCCCATGCGCTATGACGCCGACAGCGATCGCTACGTCGAGATCCCCTGGGAGGAAGCGTTCGCGCTGATCGCCCAGCATCTCAATCGCCTCGAGTCGCCGCATCAGGCCGAGTTCTACACCTCCGGGCGGGCCAGCAACGAGGCCGCCTATCTCTATCAGCTGTTCGTGCGCGCCTTCGGCACCAACAACTTTCCCGACTGCTCGAACATGTGCCACGAAGCCAGCGGCATCGGCATGACCGACAGCCTCGGCGTCGGCAAGGGCACGGTGGTGTTCGACGATCTCGAGCACGCCGATGCGATCTTCGTCATCGGCCAGAATCCCGGCACCAATCATCCGCGCATGCTGGAGCCGCTGCGCGAAGCGGTGCAGCGCGGCGCCCAGGTCATCTGCATCAATCCGCTCAAGGAGCGTGGCCTCGAGCGTTTCCAGCATCCCCAGAAACCGCTGGAAATGCTCGGCAACGGCGCCGAACCCACCAGCACCGCCTATTTCCGGCCGGCCCTCGGTGGCGACATGGCACTGATGCGCGGCATCGCGAAGTATCTGCTGGGCTGGGAGCGCGAAGCGCTGGCGGCCGGAGAGCCGCCGGTGTTCGATCACGCCTTCCTCGAGGAACACACCGACGGCCTGAACGACTACCTGGCCGCCGTGGATGCCACGCCCTGGACGCATATCCGCGCGCAGTCGGGGCTCTCGCTGGACGACATCGAGCGGGCCGCCCGGATGTATCGCCGCGCCGAACGGGTGGTGATGTGCTGGGCAATGGGTATCACCCAGCACCGCCATTCGGTGGCCACGGTGCAGGAAATCGTCAATCTTCAGCTGCTGCGCGGCAATGTCGGCAAGCCGGGAGCGGGGCTGTCGCCGGTGCGCGGCCACAGCAACGTGCAGGGCGATCGCACCATGGGCATCGACGAGAAGCCGCCGGCGGCGCTGCTCGATGCCCTGAAGGAGCGTTTCCGGTTCGAGGTGCCGCGCGACCACGGCCACAACACGGTGCAGGCGATACAGGCGATGGAAGAAGGGCGGTCGAAGGTCTTTCTCGGCCTGGGCGGCAATTTCGCCCAGGCCACGCCGGATACCGAGCGCACCCACGCCGCACTGCGACACTGCGAGCTGACCGTGCACATCGCCACCAAGCTGAACCGCTCGCACCTGGTGACCGGCCGGGAGGCCCTGATCCTGCCGTGCCTCGGCCGCACCGAGATCGACATGCAGGCCGAGGGCCCCCAGGGCGTCACCGTCGAGGATACCTTCAGCATGGTGCACATTTCCCACGGCCAGCTGACACCGCGATCTGCACATTTGCGCTCGGAGCCCGCGATCATCGCGGGCATCGCCCGGGCGACACTGGGCGATCATCCCGTGGACTGGGTGTCGCTGATCGCCGACTATGGCCGCATCCGCGAGCTGATCGCGGACACCATTCCCGGCTTCGAGGACTTCCATGCACGGCTGGACCAGCCCGGCGGTTTCCATCTGGGCAATCCCGCCGCGGAGCGCGTGTGGCACACGGACAGCGGCAAGGCCCGGTTCCGGTCCCACGCGCTGCCCGAGGCGCTGGTCAACGCCGGGGTGCTGGCCCGCGGCGAGACGCCGGACCTGATCCTGCAGACGCTGCGCTCACATGATCAGTACAACACCACGCTCTACGGACTGGACGATCGCTACCGCGGCGTCTTCGGGCTACGCGAGGTGGTGTTCGCCAGCGAGACGGAGATCCGGCGACTCGGCTTCGCACCCGGTGACCGGGTGGACCTGGTGTCGCTGTGGGACGACGGCCGCGAGCGTCGGGTCAGCGATTTTCAGCTGGTGGCCTATGACATGCCGGACGGGCAGGCCGCTGCCTACTATCCGGAAACCAACCCGCTGGTGCCGCTCGACAGCTACGGCGAGCAGACCTTCACGCCGACCTCGAAGTTCATCGCGATCCGGCTCGAGCGCACTGCACCCAGCCAGCGGCTGGACGCCGAGACGGCCTGACAACATCAACCGCAGGGCCGTGCGCCCGGAATCCCGGCAGGGGTTCCGGGTACCGGCGTGTCGATCATGACATTCTCCGGCACCGCGACGCGCGTTCCCATGGCGGAAGCGTGAAGGCTGGACGACACTTGGCATCATGACAGGCTGCCGGGGTGTCGCGATAACGACACAAGGGCATCAAGCCACCACGACAGACATTTCGCATAATATATATTATGTTAAATCGAGGCAATGGCAATGATGGAGAGGCTCTCCTGTAACCCCGCATTGCCACCGTCTTCCTCCCCGCCGCGACATGGACAGCCTGCTCCCTGCTCCTTATCATCCCGTCAGTTCGCGAGGCGTTAGCCTCTCCACTCGCCTGAGCCAAGGATGTCGTCGACATGCCGATTCGCCCCCTGCTGATTGCACCTCTCGCCGCCTTGTTATCGCTCGGTGGTTGCGGTCTGGTGCCCCAGCACGAAGCGTCGCCCCAGCCGGTCTCGCAACAGGCCTTCGCGAATCGCATGGATCGACTCGAAACCGAGCTGACCGCACGCTGTGATGCCAACCTCCAGGCCCTGGCGACGCATCGCGAGGAACAGCTCGGCCTGCGGGCCGATGTTCGCGAGGTCGGCTACCTGCTCCGAAACGTGCGCGGCGAACTCGAGTCAATACGCGACGAGAGCCGCCATGAGCCGGCGTCACGCGACTGCCCGGTGGCCGACGAGCGTCTCGACAACAAGACGCTGGTGGGTCGCAGCGAATGGATCGGCCTGCCGCAGGTCGGCACCTATCTGGAAGCCCGCATCGATTCCGGCGCCCAGACCTCGTCGCTGTCGGCCACCGAGATCACGCCGTTCGAGCGCGACGGTGAGGACTGGGTCCGCTTCAAGCTGGGGCTCAACGACGAGGACACCGTGGTCGAGAGCATGCGCGACCAGTGGATCGAGGCCCCTGTGGAGCGCCGGGTCAAGATCGTCCAGGCCAATGGCGAAGCCTCGCGCCCCGTGATTCGTCAGCTGGTGACGCTGGGCCCGCTGCGCGAGAGCGTGGAATTCACTCTCAATGATCGCACCCACCTCGACTATCCGGTGCTGCTGGGGCGGCGCTTCCTGATGGACATCACCATCGTGGACGTGGCGCGCCGCCATATCTATGCACGCCCCGAGTACGCTTCATCGTCGGCAACGGAAGCCGACGACACTACCGAGACACCCGACGCGGCACCGAGCCCCTGATTTCTGCATAGGCCGAGCGTCCCGCGCCCAAGGAAGCCGACATGTCCCGACTGCCCTTCTATCTGATCGTCGCCCTGCTGCTGGTCACCGGTATCGCCATGAGCGTTCATCGCCACGTCCAGTTCGAGGTCCCCTGGACGCCGGGCGAACAGCGCAAGGTCTGGGAGATCGAGGCCCAGGTCAACTTCCAGGCCGATGGCGGCCCCGCCAAGGTCGAGATGGCCCTGCCCTCGACCCAGCCCGGCTTCCGGGTGCTTACCGAGCACACCGCTTCTCCCGGCTACGGCCTCAACTATCTCGAGGAAGACGGCGCCCGCCGCGCCCTGTGGTCGGTGCGCGAGGCCCGTGGCAACCAGCAGCTCTACTACAGCGCCCAGGTGCTCGTCGCCGAGAACGCCAAGCCCGCCGAGGTGCCGCCTCCGCGGTCGGCGGCCAATGTGGTCTGGGAGCCTCCCTATGACACCGCAGCCCAGGAAGTCATCGACGATGCCTGGTCGCGCAGCGCCGATGCCTTCACCTTCACCCAGCAGCTGATCAGCGAGTTCAGCGACGAGCGTCGCGATGAAAACGTCCGCCTGCTGCTGACCCAGTTCGACCGCGCACCGCTGCTGCTTCGGCTGCTCCACCAGGCCGACGTCCAGGCCCGCAACGTCAGCGGCCTGCAGCTGGAGAACGGCCGTCGCCGTCAGACGCTGACCACCTGGATCCAGGTCTACGACGGTGACGAGAGCGCGCTGTTCGACCCGGCCAACGGCGAGCGTGGACGCCCGGACAACCTGCTGCTGTGGGAAAATGCCGGCCAATCGGTGCTGGAGGTCCAGGGCGGCACCAACTCGCGGATCAGCTTCTCGATGATCTCGCGCAACCAGCCCGCCGCTGCCGCTGTGCGCAGCCAGCTGGCCAAGGATGCCGACACCCTGCTCAACTTCTCGATCCACAGCCTGCCGCTCGAGGAACAGGCGCTGTTCCAGACCATCCTGCTGATTCCCATCGGCGCACTGGTGGTGGTGCTGCTGCGGGTACTGGTGGGCATCAAGACATCCGGCACCTTCATGCCGGTACTGATCGCGCTGGCCTTCATCCAGACCTCGCTGGTGACCGGGCTCGTGGGCTTCCTGCTGGTCGTGGCCGTGGGTCTGGTGATCCGCAACTACCTGTCGTACCTGAACCTGCTGCTGGTGGCCAGGGTCACGGCGGTGATCATCACGGTCATCGCCATCATCTCGCTGTTCTCGGTGGTGTCCTTCCGCATGGGCCTCAACGCTGGCCTGCAGATCACCTTCTTCCCGATGATCATCCTGTCGTGGACCATCGAGCGCATGTCCATCCTGTGGGAAGAGGAAGGTCCCAAGGAGGTACTGATCCAGGGCGGCGGCAGCATGCTCACCGCGGTGCTGGCCTACCTGGCGATGAACAATCCCTGGATTCGCCATATCACCTTCAACTTCCTCGGTGTGCAGCTGATCCTGATGGCGCTGATCCTGATGCTCGGCAACTACACCGGCTACCGGCTGCTGGAGCTGCGTCGCTTCAAGCCCGTCACGGAGGACTGAGCCCATGTGGACCTCTCCGGGCAAGCTGCGTGCCAAGGGCATCATCGGCATGAACCAGCGCAACATCCGCTACATCGGGCGCTACAACGACCGCCGGCTGTATCCGCTGGTCGATGACAAGCTCCAGACCAAGCTGCTCGCCCAGCAGTACGGCATCACCACTCCGGCGCTGATCGGTACGGTGTCGACGCAGTTTGGCGTCAAGCGCATCCACGAGATGCTGGCCACCCACGGCGGCTTCGTGATCAAGCCGGCCAAGGGCAGCGGCGGCAAGGGCATCCTGGTGATCGAGAAGCGTGACGGGGCGCACTTCGTCAAGCCCAGCGGCGCTCATCTCAGCCTCGAGGACGTCGAGCGCCACGTCTCCAACATCCTCTCCGGGCTCTACTCCCTGGGCGGGTCGCCGGACGTGGCGGTGATCGAGGCGCTGATCGACTTCGATGCCTCCTTTGCCGAGTACAGCTACGAAGGCGTGCCGGACATCCGCGTGATCGTCTTCCAGGGCTATCCGGTAATGGCCATGATGCGCCTCTCGACCGCCGCCTCCGACGGCAAGGCGAACCTGCACCAGGGCGCGGTGGGCGTGGGCATCGACATCGCCAGCGGCACGGCGATTCGCGGCGTGCAGTTCGATCGCGCCCGCCACGACCACCCGGATACCGGACACGAGCTGGCCAGCCTGCGCATTCCCGATTGGAAGACACTGCTCGAGCTGGCGGCCGGCTGCTACGAGATGACCTCGCTGGGCTATCTCGGCACCGACATGGTGATCGATCGCCAGCACGGGCCGATGCTGCTGGAACTCAACGCCCGGCCGGGTCTGGCGATCCAGATGGCCAATGGGGAGGGACTGCGCAAGCGGCTCGACCTCATCGAACGCCAGCCGGAAGGTGTCTCGCCGGAAGCTCGAGTGGCCTTCGCCCAGCACCATTTCGCCCGCGGCAGCGAGCTCGAGCGAGTGGCGCAGGAAGCTCGCGAGGCGGCCGAGGCCTGAAGCGACGCGCCCTTCTCACCCACCACGGCTGGCTCGGGCCATGCCGGGCGCGTAGAATGGCTCCCTCAATCCTCGACCGCATGGCTCGCATGACCGATACCAGCGCCCTGATACAACAGGCCGAGCGACAGTGCCGCCAGCGCGGCGTGCGCTTCACCCCGATCCGCCAGCGGGTGTTGCAGATCATCGCCGACACCCGAGGCGGCCTGAAGGCTTACGAGCTGCTCGATCGCCTCGCCACCGAGCACGCCTCGGCGCGCCCGCCCACCGTGTATCGCGCCCTGGAGTTTCTGATCGACCAGGGGCTGGTGCATCGCATCGAATCGCTCAACGCCTACGTGGCCTGCCCCTGCCCGGAACACGCCCATGGCTTCCAGCTGCTGATCTGTCGCGACTGCGGGCGGGTCGAGGAGCTGCACCTCGATGACATCAACGAGCGCCTCGGCCAACGTGCCCGAGAGCTCGGTTTCGTCGTGCAGCGTCAGACCATCGAGCTGCTCGGCCGGTGCGAGGCCTGCCGGTCGGCCATTGCCACCTCCTGAGCCGGACGCCCCATGACCGACACCTTCAAGCGCCTGGAAGGCGCCTCCCTCGACAGCCGTTATCCGCTCGGCGAGATCCTCGACGCCATCCGCTTCAATGATGACGGCCTGATTCCCGCCATCGCCCAGCAGCACGACAGCGGCGAGGTGCTGATGATGGCGTGGATGAACCGCGAAGCGCTGGAAGAGACGCTGGCCACCGGTCGCGTCTGCTACTGGTCGCGCTCCAAGAGCAAGCTGTGGCGCAAGGGCGAATCCTCCGGCCAGCAGCAGCATCTGCGCAGCGCCGCCCTCGACTGCGACGGCGACACCCTGCTGATGCAGGTCGACCAGACCGGGCCGGCCTGTCACAGCGGCCGTCGCAGCTGCTTCTACGTCTCCCTCGAGGGCGAGGATGCGCGCATCACCTCGGCGCCGCTGATCGAGCCCGAGGCCCTCTACGGCAAGCGCTGAGGCCATGACCGCCCCGCTCCGCCGAGTCCGGCGCCTCGCCGGATGCCTCCTGACCTGGCCCCTGCTGGGCCTGGTCAGGGCCTACCAGCTGATCCTGAGCCCGCTTCTCGGGCCGCGCTGTCGCTACTGGCCAAGCTGCTCCCACTACACGGCCGAAGCGCTGAAGGTCCACGGCCCGCTCCAGGGCGGCTGGCTGGGCCTGCGCCGCCTCCTGCGCTGCCATCCCGGCGCCGAGGGCGGCATCGACCCGGTGCCCGGCGGCCCCAGCGAACGGCTGTGCCGGGAAGACCCCGAGCTCGACGAGCATTTCCGCTGTCGCGGTAGCGAAGAGGCATCGCCAAACGACAAGGCCGCGCGGTAGCCGCAGCACGAGGCGTATCCATGCCTGAACGCAGACCGCCCGCGATGTCTCCATCGCGGGCGGTCTCGTATCGCCGGCTCGTGGGCCTGGACTCAGGCGGCTTCCTGCTCGGCGACGCGATAGATGCGCTCGAGCATGGCATTCAGGCCGTTGCTGCGCGTCGGCGAGAGATGCTTGTCGAGGCCCAGGTCCTTGAGGAAGTGCGGGCTGGTGTCGCGAATGTCCTCCGGACGGCGATCATCGTAGATGCGCATCAGCACGGCGATCAGCCCGGAGACGATGGCGGCGTCGGAGATCGCCTGGAAGCGCAGCCGCTCGCCGTCGCGCTCGTGGTGCATCCAGACGTTGGACTGGCAGCCCTGGATCTTGAGCTCGTCGCGCTTCCACTCCTCGGGGAAGGCCGGCAGCTGCTTGCCCATGTCGATGATGTACTGGTAGCGGTCCATCCAGTTGTCGAACATTTCGAACTCGTCTAAGAGTTCCTGCTGGGCCTGTTCGGCGGTCGTGGTCATGCAACACTCCTTGAAACGGTTAACGCCATTATAACGGCTGGCCCCCGTCGTCGTCCGCCCCCGGCGACAGCCCGTGACGCGACTGCTGACGATGCCATTCGGCATCCTCGGCGTGCAGGTAACGGGCGGTGGTGTCGAGCCGCGAGTGGCGCGCCGTCTCGGCGAGATAGCGCAGTTCGACGCCGGCCTGAGCCTGGTGAGTCAGCGCGGTATGGCGCAGCCAGTGCGGGGTAGCGCGACGCAATAGCGTCACCTCGCGGGTGCTCTCGGCGCCCTGTCGCGCCGCCAGGGTATCCGCCGCCCGGGCGAAGGTCTCGCGCATCAGCCGATAGAGCCGGTTCTCGCCGAGCCCGCGCCGGCCGTCGAGCCCCCTGAGTAGCGGCATGACCTCGTCCGGCCCCGGCTCGGGCGCCAGGCCGAGCGCCGTTCGCCATTCCCCGAGCAGGCGCATCATGTCCGGCGGCACCGGGATGCTCGCCGCCTTGCCACCCTTCCCCACCGTGTGCCACCACCAGCGGCCTTCGCGGCGGTGGACGTCGTGCATGCGGGCCGCTGCCATCTCGCCGATCCGCGGGGCCAGCAGGTAGGCGAAGCCGAAGGCGAAGCGGCGGCGCTCATGCTCGAAGCGTGCCCGCGACGTGGCGTCCTCGCCCGGCGCCTCGTTCAGCCACCGCCATAGCCAGTCCCACAGCGGCTTCTCCAGGTAGCGCTCCACCCTGCCCTGGCGATTGTCCAGCCGGCGGCGCTTGTCGCGCATCAGCCGGAACGGATTGTGCCCGACCCAACCCGCCTCCACCAGCCAGGCGAACAGCCCCTGCAGGATCACCAGGCACTGCCGGCGGCTGGCCGGCGACAGCGGGCCGCGAAACGGCCGCCAGCGCGGGTCGTGGCGCGGCCGGGTCGGCCCGGCCCAGCGCTCGCGGGGCTGTGGATCGGCCAGGAAGGCCTCGAAGGCGTCCAGATGATCGCGGCGCACCTCGGAAAGCGCGAGCTCCTGTTCGGCCAGCCACAGCAGCAGCCGCTCCGCTTCGCGCCGATAGGCCCGCTGAGTGTTGGGGCTGGCGCGATACTCGCCGAGCCACTGGGCCACCGCCTCGGCATCGCTGGTCGCGGCGATATGGGCGTGTCCGGCGGCCGGAGCCAGCGTCGATGTCGTCGACGGCTCGTCCCGACTCACTACATCGCCCATCGCCTCGTTCAGCGCCGCCGCCCGGGCGATCAACGCGCCCGGCTTCTCGCTATCCCTTTCCACGGCCGTTTACACCTCCCTCGTGGCTATTGTGTCGCAGCGGGCGACCTAGCCAGGCGCCTGACCACCCTTCCCGCCAGCTTTCATCCGCATTTCGCCCTTTGAATTCAATCGTCTGCCCCACCAGACCGCAGTATCGGCGTTACGACCAGAATGATCAAGATAAGCCGCGTAATCTTGATTATTTGCTTCTTTTGATAATGTAAATTACGTATTACGTTTAATGTAATTATCTTTATCCCGACACCCGGGACGGGTATAGTGCGATCTGAAAGTCCCGACGGGCGGGCTCACGAGACGAGGAGAACGGCATGGCGCGCAGCGGCGTACGCTTTGAAGACGTGCAGCGAGCGATCGACGAGCTGATGGCCGCCGGGCAGGCGCCCAGCGTGCAGCGGATTCGCGAGACGCTCGGCACCGGCAGCTTCACCACCATCAGCGAGCATCTGCGCGAATGGCGAAAGCGTCGCGAGGAGAACCGCGACGTGCCGCCGCCCCGCGGCATGCCGGCACCGCTCCAGGAGCTCGCCGAGTCGCTGTGGCAGCAGGCCCAGGACGCCGCCAACGAGGCCCTGGCCCACTACCGCCGCGAGGCCGACGACAAGGTCGCCGAGGCGCAGCAGGCTGTGGCCGCCGCCGAGCGCCGCGCCGAGGACGCCGAACAGCGCGAGAACGCCCTGTCGTCCCACCTGACTCACAGTGAGGATCGCCTCAACGAGCGGACCGCCGAGCTCAGCCGCCTGCAGGCAGAGCACGACACCCTGCAGGCCGAGACCACCCGTCAGCGCGAGGTCCGCGGCCGGCTTGAGACACGCCTGGACGAACTGCAGGACGAGCTCGAACGTCAGGCCCAGGCTCACCGTCAGGCGCAGGAAGAGCTGGAAGCCGCGCACCAGGCGCGGCTCACCCAGGAGGAGCAGCGCCACGAGGCTGCCGAGGCGAGGCTGATGGGGCTGCTCGACGAGGCCCGTCAGGAACGCCAGGCCGCCGAGAAGGCCCATGCCACGCGACACGAGCGGCTGGAGAAGCGCCTGGAGGGCGCCAAGGCGGAGCAGCAGGCGCTGCAGGATGCCCTCAAGGAGGAAGAGAAGAAGCGTCGCGCCGAGGAGCAGGCGCGGCGCGATGCCGAAACCGCCCGGTCCGGCCTCGACGAGGAACGCACCCGCCTGGACGCCCGACTGGAGGACGCCCAGGCGGCCCTCGCCAGCCGCCAGGCCCGCGTGGAAGCCCTGGAGCAGCAGCTCGAGGCGCGACTGTGGTCATCGCTGGAGAAGATGCAGGAAAGCCAGGCCCGGCTCGAGGCCGCGGCCGAAAACGCCTCGGACCCCGACGATGCGGGGCCCGAGAAACAGGACAGCCAGGACTAGGTCACGACTTGGCCGGTGCGTCGTCGGCGCCGGCCATCGCCACTGACCTGGCCCTATTGATAGTAGGCGTTGGTGGTGTCCGAGTGGTCGGTCACGTCGCGGATGCCGGCCAGTTCGGGGATGCGCTCCATCAGGGTCTTCTCGACGCCTTCCTTGAGGGTCAGGTCGACCGCGGCGCAGCCCTGGCAGCCGCCGCCGAAGGCCAGCACGGCCACCTGCTCGTCGGTCAGCTCGACCAGCTTGATCTCGCCGCCGTGGGCCGCGAGCCCCGGGTTGATCTCGCTGTAGAGCACGTAGTTGACGCGATCCGCCAGCGGGCTGTCTTCGTTGACCTTGGGCATCTTGGCGTTGGGCGCCTTGATGGTCAGCTGGCCGCCCATGCGGTCGGCGTTGAAGTCGACCACCGCTTCCTCGAGGAAGGCGATGCTGTTCTTGTCGAGGTAGACGACGATCTTGTCGAGTTCCAGACGCTCGTCCGTCGGCTCTTCCTCACCGGGGCGGCAGTACGCCAGGCAGGTCTCGGCATAGGGCGTGCCCGGCTGGGTGATGAAGATGCGCACGGCGATACCCTCGACGTTCTGCTTGGCCAGCAGTTCGGCAAGGTAATCCTGGGCGCTGTCGGTGATCTGAATGCTGTCGCTCATTGCTCTCTCGCTGGTCGAGCCCGGCACGGTCGGGCCGGGATGAGGGTCTGCCACTATGGTAAGCGACTGCCCGAACCCTGACAATCCCGACCGCCGCACTGGGTTATACCCCAAGCGGCTGCATGAAAACCGGTCACGCACGACATGAAGGACGCTCTCGTCGCGACCCTGCCGCGGGACGTCGGCTTTTGCTAAGATGCGGCGTTTGTCCGGCCTCGCGCCGATCCGTGACGAGCGCTACACCTCATAAATATGCGCCGCTGTCGCGCCCCGATGCCCTTATCGCTGGAGATAGACTCGACCCATGGCCGCCGTTCCGACTCCCCTGACCGCTTCGCTGACCGACAGTCTTCGCCACCGCATCCTGATGCTCGACGGCGGCATGGGCACCATGCTGCAGAATGCCGCGCTGTCGGAGGAAGAGTTCCGCGGGGAGCGCTTCGCCGACTGGCCCACCGATCTAAAGGGCAACAACGACCTGCTGGCACTGACCTGCCCGGACCTGGTAACGCGCATCCACCGCGACTATCTGGAAGCCGGCGCCGACATCGTCGAGACCAACACCTTCAACAGCACCCGCCTGTCCCAAGCAGACTACGGCATGGAAGACCTGGTCGCCGAGCTCAACCGCGAGTCGGCCCGCCTGGCCCGTGCGGTCTGCGACGCCGTGGCCGAGGAAACCGGCGTGCCACGCTACGTGGCCGGCGTGCTGGGCCCGACCTCGCGCACCGCCTCGCTGTCGCCGGACGTCAATGACCCGGCCAAGCGCAACGTCACCTTCGACGAGCTGCGGGACAACTATCGCGAGGCCGCCGAGGCGCTGATCGAGGGCGGCAGCGACCTGATTCTGATCGAGACCATCTTCGACACTCTCAACGCCAAGGCCGCCATCTACGCCCTGGAAGAGCTGTTCGAGGATCGCGGCGAGCGGCTGCCGGTGATGATCTCCGGCACCATCACCGACGCTTCCGGCCGCACCCTGTCGGGCCAGACCACCGAGGCGTTCTGGAATTCGGTGCGTCACGCCAAGCCGATCTCCGTGGGCCTGAACTGCGCGCTGGGCGCCGAGGAGCTGCGCCCCTATCTGCAGGAGCTCTCCGACAAGGCCGACACCTTCGTCTCGGCGCACCCCAACGCCGGGCTGCCCAACGAGTTCGGCGAGTACGACCAGACGCCGGAGGAGATGGCCGCCATCGTCGCCGACTTCGCCGCCAGCGGCCTGGTCAACATCATCGGCGGCTGCTGCGGCTCCACCCCCGAGCACATCGCCGCCATCCATCGGGCGATCCGGGACACCGCGCCCCGTGAAGTGCCCGAGCGCGCGCTGGCCTGCCGGCTGTCCGGCCTCGAGCCGTTCAACATCGCCCACGACTCGCTGTTCGTGAACGTCGGCGAGCGCACCAACGTCACCGGCTCGGCGCGCTTCAAGCGCCTGATCAAGGAAGAGGACTACACCACCGCCCTGGAGGTGGCCCTGGAGCAGGTCGAGAACGGCGCCCAGGTCATCGACGTCAACATGGACGAGGGCATGCTGGAGTCCCAGGAAGCCATGGTGCGATTCCTCAACCTGATCGCCGGCGAGCCCGACATCGCCCGGGTGCCGATCATGGTCGACTCCTCCAAGTGGGAGATCGTCGAGGCCGGCCTCAAGTGCATTCAGGGCAAGGCGGTGGTCAACTCGATCTCGCTGAAGGAAGGCGAGGACATCTTCCGCGAGCAGGCCACCCGCTGCATGCGCTACGGCGCCGCCATCGTGGTGATGGCCTTCGACGAGGAAGGCCAGGCCGACACCTTCGCGCGCAAGACCGAGATCTGCCAGCGCGCCTATCGCCTGCTGGTCGACGAGATCGGCTTCCCTGCCGAAGACATCATCTTCGACCCCAACATCTTCGCCATCGCCACCGGCATCGAGGAGCACGACAACTACGCCGTCGACTTCATCGAGGCCACCCGCTGGATCCGCGAGCACCTGCCCCACGCGATGGTCTCCGGCGGGGTGTCGAACGTGTCGTTCTCGTTCCGCGGCAACAACCCGGTGCGCGAGGCGATCCACTCGGTGTTCCTCTACCATGCCATCCGCGCCGGGCTGACCATGGGCATCGTCAACGCCGGCCAGCTGGCGGTCTACGACGACCTGCCCGAGGCGCTGCGCGAGGCGGTCGAGGACGTGGTGCTCAATCACCGCAGCGACAGCACCGAGCGCCTGCTGGAGATCGCCGACGAATACAAGGGCGACGGTTCCGGCGGCGCCAAGAAGGAAGACCTCGAGTGGCGCAACGAGGAGGTCGAGAAGCGCATCGAGCACGCCCTGGTCAAGGGCATCACCGCCTATATCGAGGAGGATACCGAGCTCGCCCGCCAGCGGGCCGCGCGCCCCATCGAGGTGATCGAAGGACCGCTGATGGACGGCATGAATGTGGTCGGCGACCTGTTCGGTGCCGGCAAGATGTTCCTGCCCCAGGTGGTCAAGTCGGCGCGGGTCATGAAGCAGGCGGTGGCCTACCTGCTGCCTTACATCGAGGCGGAAAAGAGCGAGGATACTCAAACCAAGGGCAAGATCGTCATGGCCACGGTCAAGGGCGACGTCCACGACATCGGCAAGAACATCGTCGGCGTGGTCCTACAGTGCAACAACTACGAGGTGATCGACCTCGGCGTGATGGTGCCGGCGGAGAAGATTCTGCAGACCGCCAGGGAAGAGAACGCCGACATCATCGGCCTCTCCGGGCTGATCACCCCGTCGCTGGACGAGATGGTCCACGTGGCCAAGGAGATGCAGCGCCAGGGCTTCGAGCTCCCGCTGCTGATCGGTGGCGCCACCACCTCCAAGGCCCATACCGCGGTCAAGATCGAGCCGGGCTACGAGCATCCCGTGATCTACGTCACCGACGCCTCGCGGGCCGTGGGCGTGGCCGGCAAGCTGCTGTCGCCGGCGCTGAAACCGGAGTACGTGGCCGAGATCCGCGCCGAGTACGAGGTCGTGCGCGAGCGCAACGCCAAGCGTCGCCCCAAGGCGGCCGACCTCAGCTACGCCGAGGCCCGTGCGCGCAAGCCGGTCCTCGACTGGGACGGCTACACACCGCCGGCGCCCGGCTTCACCGGCCTCAAGGTGTTCGAGGACTACGACCTCAACGAGCTGGTCGAGCGCATCGACTGGACGCCGTTCTTCATGAGCTGGGAGCTGGCCGGCAAGTATCCGAAGATCCTCGACGACGAGGTGGTCGGCGAAGCGGCCCGCAGCCTGTTCGCCGACGCCCAGGCGATGTTGACCAAGCTGATCGACGAGGGGCTGGTTCATGCCCGCGGCGTGATCGGCCAGTGGCCGGCCAACGCCGTCGATGACGACGTCATCGAGGTCTACGCCGACGAGTCGCGCAGCGAGGTCATCGAGCGGCTGCACCATATCCGCCAGCAGACCACCAAGAACCGCGAGGGCGTCTGCTACAGCCTGGCCGACTTCATCGCGCCCAAGGCACCCGGCAAGCCGGACTGGATCGGCGGCTTCGCCGTCACCACCGGCCACGGCGTCGAGGAGCTCGCCAACCGCTACAAGGCCGCCGGCGACGACTACAACGCCATCATGGTCCAGGCGCTGGCCGACCGCCTCGCCGAGGCCTTCGCCGAGCGCATGCACGAGCGGGTGCGCAAGGAGTTCTGGGGCTACGCCGCCGACGAGACCCTCGACAACGAGGCGCTGATCGCCGAGAAGTACCAGGGCATCCGCCCGGCGCCGGGCTATCCGGCCTGCCCCGACCACACCGAGAAGGCGACCCTGTTCCGGCTGCTCGAGGCCGAGGCCAACGCCGGCCTCGAGCTCACCGACAGCTTCGCCATGTGGCCCGCCGCCGCGGTGTCCGGCTGGTACTTCGCCCACCCGCAGTCGAAGTACTTCTCGACCGGCAAGATCACCCGCGACCAGGTCGAGGCGCTGGCCGAGCGCAAGGGCATGACGCAGGCCGAGATGGAGCGTTGGCTGTCGCCGGTGCTTTCCTACGACCCCAGCTGATGGTCGTCTCGCTCGCTCCGGGCCCGCTCAGCGGGCCCGGTTTCGTCATTCCTGGAAGTCGGCATGCTGCCTGAACCCTCTCGTCGTCAGACCATTCTCCCCCTCGTCCAGTCGATCCATGGAGGCCGGCATGCTGCCTGAGACCTCCAGACGCCAGACCATTCTGCGCCTCGCCCTGCCGATCATCGGTGGCATGCTCACCCAGAGCCTGCTCAACCTCGTCGATGCCGCCCTGGTGGGCTCGCTCGGCGAAGTGCCGTTGGCCGCGGTGGGCATCGGCGGCTACGCCATCTTCCTGATCACCGCCGTGGTCTTCGGGCTGTCGTCGGCGGTCCAGGCCCAGGCATCGCGCCGCCACGGCGAGCAGGACTGGACGCGCCGCGCCGTGTCGCTCAACGCAGGCCTGCTGATCGCGCTGGCCGTGGCCGGCCCGCTGACCCTCCTGTGCCTGTGGCAGGCGCCGGCGTTGCTGGCGCTGATCAATCAGGACCCGGCAGTGAACGCCGAGGCGGCCGGCTACTTCCAGTGGCGTGTCGCGTCGCTGGTGCCGGTGGCGATGATCTTCTGCTTTCGCGGCTATTGGAACGGCATCCAGCAGACCGGCCTCTATCTGCGTATCATCCTGGCCATGCACCTGATCAACGTGGTGGCGAGCGTGGGACTGATCTTCGGCCTGGCCGGCCTGCCCGCCATGGGCAGTGCCGGGGCCGGTGCCGGAACCACCCTGTCGCTGTTCGCCGGCCTCGGCCTGTGGGCATGGCATAGCCTGCGTCACGCGCGCTCGAGCGGCTTCTTGACGCGCCGCCCCTGCGCCGTCACCTTCACCACCACGCTGCGCCTGACCGTGCCACACTCCTTCCAGCAGATATGGTTCGCCGCCGGCTATGCGGTGCTGTTCTGGATACTCGGACGGATCGACACCGCCAGCGTGGCGGTCGGCCACGTGCTGGTGAACCTGTCGCTGTTGCTGATCCTGCCCGGCGTGGGGCTGGGCATGGCGGCGATGAGCCTGGTCGGCGAGTCGCTGGGCCGTCACGACCATCGCGACGCCCACCGCTGGGGCTGGGACGTGGTGCGCCTGGCCTTTCCCTGTCTGGCGCTGATCGCCCTGCCGATGGTGGTGCTGCCCGACGCCGTGCTGGGGCTGTTCCTGCACGACCAGGCGCTGATCGCGCTGGGCCGCTTGCCGCTGCAGCTCACGGCGGCGATGATCGTGCTCGACGCCGCGGCCCTGGTCTTCGCCCAGGCGCTGCTGGGCGCCGGCGCCCAGCGTACGGTGATGACCCTCACCCTGACGCTACAATGGATGATATTCCTGCCGCTGGCCTGGTGGGTCGGCGTGCATCAGGAGGCCGGGCTGCTCGGTATCTGGTGGATCCAGCTCGGCTATCGCTGCCTCAACTCCCTCGGTTTCATGCTGATCTGGCAGCACCGGGGTTGGCAGCGGTTGGCGGTATGAGCGAAAAGTGCCGATGAACAGGCCCAGTACTCATTCCGTTTCGAATATAAACTATGAAGATTTATTCTTTTATAGAATAATTGCGACCCGTTAAGGTAGTCGCCAAGCTTCGCCACTTCCCCGTTTCAGGTAAGCGCTGAATGTATCGCTACGACACCCATGATCAGACCCTGGTCGACGAACGCGTCGCCCAGTTCCGCGACCAGATGCGTCGCTACCTCGAGGGCAAGATCAGCGACGAGGAATTCCTGCCGCTGCGCGTGCAGAACGGCCTCTATGTGCAGCGCTATGCGCCCATGCTGCGTATCGCCATTCCCTACGGCATGCTGGCCGCCTACCAGCTGCGCAAGCTGGGCGAGATCGCCGCACGCTACGACCGCGGCTACGGCCACTTCACCACGCGCACCAACCTGCAGCTGAACTGGCCCAAGATGGAGGACGTGCCGGACATCCTCGCCGACCTGGCCAGCGTGCAGATGCACGCCATCCAGACCAGCGGCAACGATATCCGCAACACCTCCACCGATCAGTTCTCCGGCATCGCTGCCGACGAGCAGGTCGACCCGCGCCCGTGGTGCGAACTGATCCGTCAGTGGTCGACCTTCCACCCCGAGTTCGCCTACCTGCCACGCAAGTTCAAGATCGCGGTGACCGGCGCCGAAGAGGATCGCGCGGCGATCCAGGTCCATGACGTGGGCCTGCGCTTCTGGCGCGACGACGCCGGCGAGGTGCGGGTCAAGGTGCTGGCCGGTGGCGGTCTGGGCCGTACCCCGATGATCGGTAACACGGTCTGCGAGGACCTGCCCTGGCAGCATCTGCTGACCTACCTCGAGGCGATCCTGCGGGTCTACAACCAGTTTGGCCGCCGCGACAACAAGTTCAAGGCGCGCATCAAGATCCTGGTCAAGGCACTCGGCATCGACGAATTCCGTCGCCGCGTCGAGGAAGAGTGGGCGCACCTCAAGGACGGCCCCCAGACCCTCACCGACGAGGCCGTGGCGGCCGTGGCCGATCACTTCGTCGATCCCGAACGTCGCGAGATCGGCACCGAGGCGATCGAGGCCTACGAGACCCTGCGCGCCGACAACCGCGCCTTCGGTCGCTTCGTGACCAACAACGTCACCGACCACAAGGTCCCCGGCTACAAGGCCGTGACCCTGTCGCTGAAGCGCCGCGAGCATTCGCCGGGCGACGTCACCTCCGAGCAGATGGCCGCCATCGCCGACCTGGCCGACGAATTCAGCTACGGCGAACTGCGCGTGACCCACGAGCAGAACCTGGTGCTCACCGACGTGGCCGTGGACCGCATCGAAGAACTCTGGCAGCGCCTCGACGAGCTCGGCCTGGCCAACCCCACCGTGGGCACCCTGGCCGATCTGATCTGCTGCCCCGGCGGCGACTACTGCAGTCTGGCCAACGCCAAGTCGATCCCGGTGGCTCAGTCCATTCAGGAGCGCTTCGAGGACCTGGATTTCCTCTACGACCTCGGCCCGCTGGAGCTCAACATTTCCGGCTGCATGAACGCCTGCGGCCACCACCACGTCGGCCACATCGGCATCCTCGGCGTCGACAAGAAGGGCGAGGAGTACTATCAGATCTCGCTGGGCGGCAGCCAGGGCAACGAGTCCTCGCTCGGCAAGATCCTCGGCCCCTCCTTCTACCGCGAGGACGTGCCGGGCGTGATCGACAAGCTGCTGCAGGTCTATGTCGGCGAGCGCACCCCCGACGAGACCTTCCTCGACACCTATCGCCGCATCGGCCTCAAACCCTTCAAGGAGCGTGTCTATGCCTGAGCAGACCTCTCGCCCCCTGATCGCCGACCGCCGCGTCGTGACCGATGAGTGGGTCCTCTGCGAGGACGCCACCCAGCGCCCCAAGGGCCAGCCGGCCCTGCTGCCGCTGGCCGACTGGCAGGCCTCCAGCAAGGGCGACGACGTCGCCCCCTGGCTGCCCAGCGACACCGAGATGACCGACGCGCTGGCGCGTGAGCTCGACGCCGCGCCGCTGGTGGCCATCGACTTCCCGAAGTTCACCGACGGCCGCGGTTACAGCATTGCCCGGCTGCTGCGCGAGCGGCACGGCTACCAGGGCCAGATCCGCGCCATCGGCGACGTGCTGATCGACCAGCTGTTCTACATGTCGCGCTGCGGTTTCGACGCCTTCTTGCTGCGCGAGGATCAGATCGTCGAGGATGCCCTCAACGCCCTGAGCACCTTCAGCCGCAGCTACCAGCCCGGTACCGACGACCCGGAACCGCTGTTCCGCCGTCGCCTGCGCGAGGCCCACAAGGGCGAAGTCGCCTGACGGATCGCCTCGCCAGAACGCACGAAGCCGGCCCTAGGGCCGGCTTCGTCGTTTCTGAGTCGCGCCTCCGGCATCAACCCCGGCGCTTCTGCTGACGCTCCCGGTTGGCCGCCCTCGCCCGTTCGCTCTTGCGCAGCATCACCCAGGTGGCGCCCAGGCCGCCGTCGGCCTGGCTCGCCGAGGCAAAGGCCTGGACCTCGTCGAAGGCCGGCAGCCACTTGGCCAGGTAGGAGCGCAGCACGTTGGCGGGGCTGTCGATCTCGCGGCCTCGTCCGTGGACGATCATCACCGAGCGCAGGTCGTGCTCCACGGCCTCGCGCAGGAAGGCCGGCAGCGCCTGTCGGGCCTCCTCCACCGGGCGGCGCAGCAGGTGCAGGCTGGCCTGCATCGGATAGCCGCCCTGGCGCAGGCGCTCCGCCACGCCGCGCTGGATGCCGTCGCGGCGAAAGTCCAGCGGATCGAAGGGCGGCACCAGATCGACGAAGTCGTCGGAGAGGATATCGCGACCCGCGCCGTCACCGGCCGCGCTTTCGCGCTTGGCGAGCTGCGCCTCGGTGGGCACGCGGCGGGTCTGGCCGGTATGCGCCCGGCCCTGGCCGCGCGACAGGGGTTTCACATCGCCCATCAGGGCCTGGAAATCGGCATCGTCGTGAAGGTCCGTCATGGCACACCTCCTGGCCAGCTTGAGTAGAACGCTCATCCTAGCAAATGGCTCAGTGCCATCGCATGTCGAGATGACGCCGTAATATCCGCTATAGAGGATATTGTGCTAATATCCTCTATAGCGGATAAACGTCTTTTTATCCTCTACAGGGAATACCATGAAGATCACCTCACCCGATATGCTCGCGCACTCGCTGAAGAACGCGCGCAAGCGCCGCCAGCTGACGCAGCAGGCCACCGCCGAGCAGATCGGCATCAAGCAGGCGACCGTCTCCGGCTTCGAGCACCACCCGGAGCGCAGCCGGCTCGAGACGCTGTTCAAGCTGCTGTCGGCCCTCGAGCTGGAGCTTCACGTCACCGAACGCGACAGCACCGAGGAATCGGCAAGCCCCGAGGCGTGCTGGGACCAGGAGTGGTAGGCCATGGCGAATCTCACCGTCGCGATGAACGGCATCGAGGTCGGCACCCTGAGCCTGGCGCGCTCCGGCGCCATGGCCTTCCAGTACCGTCGTGAATGGATCGAGCGCCCCGGCGCCCGGGCCGTCTCGCTCTCGCTGCCGCTCTCCACGGCGGCGTACCGCGGCGAGCGAGTCTACAACTTCTTCGACAACCTGCTGCCGGACTCGGAGGCGATCCGCGCCCGCATGCAGGCCCGCTTCCGAGTGCCGACGCGCCACCCCTTCGACCTGCTGGCGAGCATCGGCCGAGACTGCGTCGGCGCCATCCAGCTCACCCCCGAGGATGCCCCGAGTGGCGACGTCCACGGCGTCACCGCCGAGCCGCTCGATGATCACGCCATCGAGGCGCTGCTGTCCGGCTACCAGGACGCTCCGCTGGGCATGGCCGAGGGCCAGGATTTTCGCATCTCGCTGGCCGGCGCCCAGGAAAAGACGGCGCTACTCTGGCATCAGGGCCGCTGGCAGCGCCCCACCGGCAGCACACCCACCAGTCACATCTTCAAGCTGCCGATCGGCTTTCTCGAACACAGCAACATCGATCTGCGCCAGAGCAACGCCAACGAGTGGCTGTGCCTGCGCCTGCTGGAGGCCTTCGGCCTGCCGGCGGCGAAGACCGCGCTCGCCCGCTTCGGCGACCAGGAGGTGCTGGTAGTCGAACGCTTCGACCGCCGCTGGTCGCGGGACGGGTCCTGGCTCATGCGCCTGCCCCAGGAAGACTTCTGCCAGGCGCTGGGAATTGCCCCGGCGCTCAAGTACGAGAGCGACGGCGGCCCGGGAATCGCCCAGGCCATGCGCCTGCTGCGCGGCTCCCAGCAGGCCGGCGTGGACCGGGAGCGCTTCTTCAAGGCCCAGATCCTGTTCTGGCTGCTGGCCGCCATCGACGGGCATGCCAAGAACTTCAGCCTGTTCCTCGAGCCGGGAAGCGCCTATCGAATGACGCCGATGTATGACGTCATCTCGGCCTACCCGCTCATGCGCCAGGGCAGCATGGCCGCCGAGCGCGCCAAGATGGCCATGGCCCTGAAGGGCAAGAATCGCCACTACCGCTGGTCGCGGATGGCGCCCCGGCACTTCATCGCCACCGCCGAGCAGGTCGATTATTCGCCCGAACGCGTCACCGCGCTGATGGAGGAGATCGCCGGCTCCGCCGAGCGGATCGTCGGTGACCTCGCCGCCGACCTGCCCGCCGACTTCCCGGCGGCGACCAGCGACCCCATCCTCGAAGGCGTCCTCCAGCAGGCATCGAGACTGGCGGACTTCCTGGCCTGAGCCGCGACGCCCCGCCGTGCTGTTGCGCCGGTGGCGGCTATGGCAGCATGGCCCCCGTTCTGCCGCCCCGGAGTCTCCCCATGCCCTCCCCGCGCCTGCTGATCGGTCTGCCGCTGCTCGCCACCCCGCTGGCGATCGCCGCCTGGCTGTGGCTGACGATGCTCAGCCCCTGGACCTACGAGCGCCCCGAACATCTGGCGCCCATCGGCGAGGGCCCGCATGCGCTGTTCGTCTACGGCACCCTGACCCATGCGCCGATACGCTGGGTGGTCTATGGCCGCGCGGGCGATCCCGAGCCCGCCTCACTCCCGGGATACCGGCGCACCGGACTGGATCTGAAAGCCTGTGCCGACTGCACGGTGGAAGGCCTGGCGCTGACGGTCAGCGCCGAGGAACTGGCCCGCCTCGACCGCTACGAGCGGCTCGGCATACGCTACCTGCGGATCCGGGCCGAGCTATCCGACGGCAGCACCGCCTGGGTCTACCGCCGACTGCCTGACGCCGATTGATCCCGGCTCTTTCGCGATCCTCAGGATGGTTTCTAATGAATAGATAACGGTATAAATTTTTGGCGCGTATCGCCTTCGTGTTTCCTCCAACGGCACGATGCCGCACTATCGAGACGAGAGGACGCGACACGGAGGCATCACCATGGACGCCGGAATCACCCTGCTCGACATGTTCACTCGCCTGGGCGTGGCCGCCGGCCTGGCACTGGTGCTGGGCCTCGAACGCGAGCTACGCGGCAAGCCGGCCGGGCTGCGCTCCCACATGCTGGTGGCACTGGGCGCCGCCTCCTTCCTGATCGTCGGCCTCGAGATCCTGTATGCCACCGCCGAAGGTGACCCCTCCGCCCGCATCGATCCGACCCGCATCGTCGAGGGCGTGATCGGCGGCATCGGCTTCCTCGGCGCCGGCAGCATCATCCGCAGCGGTACCAGCGTCCAGGGCATCACCACCGGCGCCTCCATCTGGCTGGCCGGCGCCATCGGCATCGCGGCCGGGGTGCGCAACTTCCCGCTGGCGGGCATGGTCACCCTGATGGCGCTGGTGATCATGGTGGTGCTGGGTGGCATCGAACGCACCTTGCCGCACAACCGCCGACGCGGTGGCGACTGATCCGGGCCGGCAGTTGTGACGGCATTCGGCCGCGGCCTACAATGAGCCGCGTTTCTGACCTGCGATACGACGTTTCGGACAACACCAAGGACCCTCGCCCATGATCACCCTGCTGCATAACCCGCGCTGCTCGAAGTCACGCCAGGCCCTGTCGCTGCTGGAAGAGCGTGGCGTCGCCGTTCAGGTTCGTCGCTACCTGGACGACCCGCTCGACGGCGCCGAACTGCGTGCGCTGATGGCGCGCGTGACGGCCGAGCCGCGGGATCTGGTGCGTACCGGCGAGGCCGAGTGGAAGGCGCTGGGAGCGGATCGTGACGACCCCGAACAGGTGATCGAGGCCATCGTCGCTCATCCCAAAATCCTGCAGCGCCCCATCGCCGACGACGGCCAGCGGGCGATCATCGGCCGTCCACCGGAAGACATCCTCGCCCTGCTCGACTGACACTCTTTCCTCCCCGGTATCAGGAAGCTCCATGTCCGCCCTGCCCTATGTGCTGATCCTCTACTATTCCCGCTCTGGTGCGACCCGCGCCATGGCCGAGCGCCTGGCCGCCGGCGTCGAGTCCTGTCGCGGCATCGAGGCGCGACTGCGCACCGTGCCCCCGGTGTCGCCCACCTGCGAGGCGGTCGATCCCGAGATCCCCGCCGAGGGCGCCATCTACGCCGAGCTCGATGACCTGCGTCACTGTGCCGGCCTGGCGCTGGGCAGCCCCACGCGCTTCGGCAACATGGCCGCGCCGCTCAAGCACTTCGTCGACACCACCAGCGAACTGTGGCTGGGCGGCGCCCTGGTGGACAAGCCCGCCACCGCCTTCACCTCCACCGCGAGCCTCCACGGCGGCCAGGAGACCACCCTGATCTCGATGCTGTTGCCGCTGCTGCACCACGGCATGGTCTACGCCGGCCTGCCCTACAGCGAGACCGAGCTGACCGAGACCCGGAGCGGCGGCACGCCCTACGGCGCCAGCCATCTGGCCGGCAAGCGCAGCGACCGCCCCCTCGACGAGACCGAGCGCCAGCTCGCCTACGCCCAGGGCAAGCGCCTGGCGCGGCTGGCCCTGGCGCTCGAGGGTGTGGGGGATCGCTCATGAGGCGCTGGCTGGAAGACCTGGAAACCCGCCAGGGGCTCGACCAACTGACCGCGCGGTCGCGGCAGCTGGTCATCGGCAGCTACACCGTATTAATCGCCGCCATGCTGGGATGGGGCTGGCTGTTGAGCGAGAACGTCGGCAGCCTGGTACCGACCCTGGTCTTCGTGCTGCCGCTGGTGCTGTTCCTGCCGTCGATCCTCGCCCGGCGGGCCCGCGGCCACGCCTGGCTAGCCTTCGTCAGCCTGCTGTATTTCATGATTGGGGTGAACGTCGTCATGGTGCCCAAGGTCGGTGGGCTGGGTCTGCTGATCGCTTTGACGGCCCTTTCACTGTTCACCGGCTGCATGGGCTATGCCCGTTTTCGCAGCCGCCAGCTCAAGCCCCGGCAGTAAACCGACCGCCCGAGCGGCTGGAACCGCCTCTTGCGAGGCGGTTCACGCTCTCCTGTCCTGGCTGCCGACCCCGTGGCAGCGATGATCCAGCTCAATGGAATCCCGCTCACATGGCGTATGATAGCCATGGTCGACCCGTCCGCCTGCCCAGAGTCGACGGCACGAGGTTGAGCTTGGCGCGGCAAGCGGCGACCATGGGGGCACATTCGAGGAGAACACCATGACACGTGATATCGCCGATATCCGGCGCGACTACGAGGGCGGCCGCCTGGACGAGGCCCAGCTGCCCGAGCAGCCCATGCCGCTGTTCGAAGAATGGATGGCCCTGGCGCTGGACGCCGAAACCCAGGACGCCAACGCCATGACCCTGGCCACGGTGGACAGCCAGGGCCTGCCCCACGCCCGGGTGGTGCTGCTCAAGGGCGCCGACGAGCAGGGGTTCCAGTTCTTCAGCAACTACCACAGCCACAAGGGCAGCGAGCTCGCCAACGTTCCCCATGCCGCGCTGGTGTTCTGGTGGCCGTCGCTGGCCCGCCAGGTTCGCGTGGAAGGCGCCGTCGAGCAGGTCAGCGAACAGGAATCCGATGCCTACTTCGCCCGCCGCCCCCGCGCCAGCCAGCTGGGCGCCTGGGTCGCCACTCAGAGCGTGGTGATTCCCGGCCGTCAGTGGCTCCAGGAGCGTGAGACCCGCTTCGAGCAGGCCTACGAGGGACAGGACATTCCGCGCCCGGTGCACTGGGGCGGCTATCGCCTGATTCCCGAGATGATCGAGTTCTGGCAGGGACAGCCCAGCCGTCTGCACGACCGCATCCGCTTCGAACGCCGCGACGATCGCTGGCATCGCTTCCGCTTGGCGCCCTGATCCCCCAGGCCAGCGCCAGCAGGACCTTCCGACCCCGCCATCGCGCGGGGTCGGGCCTTTCCTCCTCGGCTTGTGTCCTCAGCCTGCTACCGAACTCTCCAGCCGCAGGCGCTGCCAGTCGCTCTCGGGCTCGTTGAGTCTGAGCACCGCGTCCATGACCTCCTCCTCCATGTTGTAGCTGAGCCGGAAGCCGAGATGCGCCATCAGCGCGCGCATCGGTCGGTTATCGACCATGATCTTGCCGATCATCTCCAGCGTCCCCACGCTGCGGCAGTAACGGATCATCTTGTCCATCAGCAGGCTGCCGATGCCCAGCCCCTGCAGGTCGTCGCGCACGATGATCGAGAACTCGGTGCGGATGTTGTCGGCGTCGTTCCATACCCGCACCACCCCGAGCATCTCCTTGCCCCCCTCGGGCAGCGGGTGCTCGGCGATGAAGGCCATCTGACGGTCGTAGTTGATGTGCGAGAGCAGCGACAGGTCCCGCTGGGTGAGATCGGCCTTGTGGTGAAAGTAGCGGAAGCGAATGCTCTCCTCGGACAGCCGCTGGTGAAAGCCGGTGATCAACGGCGCATCCTCGGCGCGGATCGGCCTCACCTCCACTTCCCAACCGTTGTTCAGGGTCACCCACTCACGCAGCTCTTCCGGGTAGGGCATGATAGCGAAGCGCGCCGGGGCGCCCAGGTCCATCGCGAAGTCCACCGCCAGCATGCCGTCGCGGTTGAGCACCAGCGGGTTGAGCTCGAGGCCGCGCAGCTCGGTGAGATCGCTGGCGATCTGCGAGAGCGTCACCAGCAGCTCGCCGATGCGGGTGAGATCCCGCTCGGGGTCGCTGGAATGCTCACGGATCAGCCGCGCGGCATGGGTCCGCCCGACCAGGTCGGCGGCCAGGCTCATGTTCAGCGGCGGCAGCGCCACCTGACGGTCGGCGAGGATGTTCACCTTGTACCCGCCGATACCGAACACGATCAGCGGCCCGAACACCGGGTCGCGGGTGATGCCGGCGCATAGCTGCATGGAGTGCTTGCCGCGCTGCATGGGCTGCAGGCAGTACTCGCGCACCGTGAAGGCGGGAAACTTCTCGGCCACCTTGTCGCCCAGCCGGGTCACGCCCTCGGCGACCCGCTCGGGGCCTTCCAGGTCCTGCAGCAGGCCGGCGGACAGCTTGTGGGGATGCTGACGATAGCGGAACGGCCGACAGTTGCCGTCATGCACCACCTTGAGCGCCAGCGGCCCGGCGAGCGTGCACGACGCCTCGGCCGCCTGCTCGGGGGTCGTCACGTAGCGGCTCTCGGCCACCGGGATGCCGTAGGCGGCCAGCACCCGGGCGGTCTCGGAGTGCGAGAGACACTCGCGTTGCTCGTTCTTCACGCGCTCGATCAGCGTCCGACAGGCGGCCCGGCTCTCCCGGGTGGTGGCGAACGGCAGGCTCGGCGGCGTCTCCTGCAGCAGCTTCTGGACCCGCTGGTAGTTGACCATGAGCATGAAGGCCTTGACCGCCTTCTCCGGCGAGAGATAGGTGGGGATGCCGGCCTCGTGACAGGCCTGTCGGGCGGCCAGTGCCTCGCCGAGGCCCATCCAGCTGGTCAGCAGGTTGCGCCGGAAGCGCTGTCGCGCGGCAATCAGCGCCTGGGCGGTGTCCAGGGACGGCGCCATTCGTGTCGGCGCATGCACCACCAGCACCGCATCCACCCCCGGGTCGGCGGCCACCAGCTCGATGATCTCGGTGAACCGTTCGGGGGTGGCGTTGCCGCCGATGTCCACCGGATTCTCCCCCGGCTTGCTGATGTCCATGTCGTCGCGACACAGCGCATGGTAGGTCGCCTCGCTGAACGTCGCCAGCCGACCGCCGGCGCTGATCAGCTTGTCGATGGCCAGCATCGCCGGCCCCAGGCCGTTGGACACCACCGCCAGCCGGTCGCGCTTGAGCGGGCGCATGCGCGACAGCGTCTCCAGGGCGTCGAACAGCTCGTCGGAATCGTCGACGCGCAACACGCCGGCCCTGGCGAAGGCCGCATCGAAGATCTGGTCGCGATGGGCGATGCCCGGCGTGGGCGGCAGGTTGGCGATGTCCGAGGCCGCCGTGCGGCCACTCTTGATCGCCAACACCAGGCGATGCCGCGAGGCCTCACGTACCGCGGTCATGAAGTGCTGGGCGTCGTGGATGTGCTCCAGGTGCAGCATCAGTGCCTGGGTCGGCGCGAACTGGTTCAGGAAGTCGATCATGTCCGGCAGCAGCACATCGACGCTGTCGCCGACGGTCAGCAGATGCGAGAAACCGATGTCGCGCCCCGCGGCCCAGTCGATCATGGCATTGCCCAACATGCCCGACTGGCCGAGATAGGCGACCCGCCCCTTCTGGACCGGCTGACTGGCGTAGGAAGCGTTGAGCCGCCGACCGGGAACGATCAGCCCCATGCAGCCCGGCCCCAGCACCCGGATACCGGATTCCCGCGCCGCCGCGAGCATGCGCGCCCGGATCGAGGCCTCACCGTCGCGCGCCTCGTCCAGGTTCGCCCCGCCGGACAGCACCAGGGCCGCCCGCACCCCGAATCGCCCGAGCTCGGCGATCACCCTCGGCACGCGAACGATCGGCGCACAGACCACGGCCAGGTCCGGCACCCGAGGCAGCTGGTGCACCCTGGCCACGGCGTCGACCCCGTGCACGCTGTCATAGCCCTTGGGGTTGACCGCCCACAGCGTGCCCGGGAAACGCCCCTCGAGAAGATTGCGGATCACGATACCGCCCATGGAGTGCGGCTTTTCCGACGCCCCGATCACGGCGACGCTGCGCGGCGAGAAGAAGTGGTGCAGGAAGCGTGTGCTCATCCGGGGCTCCGTGGCGAATCGGCTCAGCCTCCTGTGTACGACTTATGGCCACTGTCACGCAAGGCCCCATCACGCTTAGGGTAACCTTGTCGCACCTGGAGCCCCTGCATGATCACGGCCTATCTGACCCACCCCGAGTGCCATCGCCACCACATGGGGCCGGAACATCCCGAGAGCCCGAAACGCCTCGACGCCATTCACGCGCGACTGATGCGCGCCGGACTTCTTCAGCAGACCATGCAGGGCGACGCCCCCGCCGCCAGCGACGAACAGCTCACGCGGGTCCACCCCGCCAGCCATCTGAAGAGCCTCGAGGCCTGCGTCCCCGAGCACGGGCTGATCCTGATCGATGACGACACCCTGATGAACCCCCACAGCCTGCAGGCCGCGCGTCACGCGGCGGGCGCCGTGGTGCGCGGGGTCGACCGCGTCTTTCGCCACCAGGCCCACAACGTCTTCTGCGCGGTGCGGCCCCCGGGGCATCACGCCGAACGCGACCAGGCCATGGGGTTCTGCTTCTTCAACAACGTGGCGGTCGGCGCGGCCCACGCTCGCGCCCGATACGGCGCGAAACGGGTGGCGATCCTCGACTTCGACGTCCACCAGTGCAACGGCACCATCGACATCTTCCGCGACGACCCCGAGGTGCTGATCTGCACCAGCTTCCAGTCGCCCTTCTATCCCTGGCGCCACCTCGAGACCGAGGCGTCGAACGTCGTCCATACGCCGCTGCCCGCCGGCACCGACGGTGCTGCCTTCCGCCGAGCCATCGAGCGGGACTGGCTACCCGCCCTGAACGACTTCGCCCCGGAGCTCGTGCTGCTCTCGGCCGGGTTCGACGCCCACCGTCAGGACCCGCTGGCCGATCTCTGCCTGGAGGACGAGGACTACTACTGGATCACCCGGCTGGCGATGGACATCGCCGAACGCCATGCCGAGCATCGTCTGGTCTCGGTGCTCGAGGGCGGCTACGACCTCGATATCCTGGGCCGCGGCGTCGAAGCCCATCTCAAGGCGCTGATGGGCCAGCCCTCCGACTGAACACGGCGAGTTTCCCGCCCCCGGGAAACGGACCACCCGGGCAACCGACGACCCACGACATGTCGCAGCCCACCTGCCACGGGTCGCACCCGAGTCCGCAGGCCATCGGCGATATGATAGTCTGGAGGAAACCACGTTTCCGATAGTGAACCCGCATGCCCGCCAACAACGATCAAGACGCCGCCCTGCGCATCGCCTCCGGGCGCAAGGCCTTCGTCGAGCCGCTGCGGCTCGGCGAGCGCCTCAAGGAGATCCGCCTGGCCAACCAGTGGACCCTCGGCGACGTCAGCGAGCGTACCGGCCTGGCCCGCTCCACCCTGTCCAAGATCGAGAACGACCAGATCTCGCCGACCTTCACCGCGGTACAGAAGCTGATCAGCGGCTTGGACATCGACCTGCCGCAGCTGCTGTCACAACCGCGCCCCCAGGCCCGCACCATGGGCCGACGCGACCTGACGCGCCGTGGCGACGGCCAGCAGCACCCGACGCCGACCTACGAGCACGAGCTGCTCAGCTGCGAGATGGCACAGAAGCGCATGATCCCGTTCAAGACCATCGTCCGGGCCCGCAGCTTCGACGAGTTCTGTCAGTGGGTGCGCCACGACGGCGAGGAATTCCTGATGGTGCTCGAGGGCGAGATCCAGCTCTACTCCGAGTTCTACGAACCGCTGCACCTGGTCAAGGGCGACAGCATCTACTTCGACAGCGACATGGGCCACGCCCTGGTCTCGGTGAGCGAGGAAGACGCCACGGTGCTCTCCGTGTGCACGCCCCGCGAATCCCAGTAGCCCGCCCGGCTTCCTCTCCGCCACGCACGCCAGCACGCGCGCTAAGCCCGGCCGACTTTTGATAAGCTGGACGCCATCCCATGGACCGGAACGACAATGGAGCCCGCCCCATGCAACACCTGGACGACAGCACCCGCACCGAGCTCGAAGCCGCCGCCTTCCGTCGGCTGCTGAGCCACCTGGACGAGCACAAGGACGTCCAGAACATCGACCTGATGATCCTCGCCGACTTCTGCCGCAACTGCCTCTCCAAGTGGCTGGTAGCCGCCGCCGAGGAACGCGGCGAAACGCTGGACTACGAGGTCGCCCGCGAATACGTCTATGGCATGCCCTACAGCGAGTGGAAGTCGCTGTATCAACCCAAGGCCACGCCGGAGCAGCTGGCCGCCTTCGAGGCCCGCCAGGCAGAGAAAGCGGAGAAGCAGGACGGCCAGTCGGACGGTCAATCATGAGCGAGGCCATGATCCCGCTGTCGGTGGCGGTGCTGACGATCTCGGACACCCGCACCGAGGACACCGATCGCAGCGGCCAGGCGCTGGTCGAGCGGCTCACCGCCGCCGGCCACCGGCTGGCCGACAAGCGCATCGTGCCCGACGACGTCTATCGCATCCGCGCCGTGGTCGCCGACTGGATCGCCGATACCGAGGTACAGGTGGTGCTGACTACCGGTGGCACCGGCTTCACCGGCCGGGATTCCACCCCCGAAGCGGTCTCGGCGCTGCTGGACAAGCGCATCGAAGGCTTCGGCGAGCTGTTCCGCCAGCTGTCCTGGCAGGAGATCGGCAGCTCCACGGTGCAGAGCCGCTGCCTGGGCGGTCTGGCCAACGCCACGGTGGTGTTCTGCCTGCCCGGCTCCACCGGCGCCTGCCTCACCGGCTGGGACGGTATCCTCGCCGAACAGCTCGACAGCCGGCACAGGCCATGCAATTTCGCCAACCTGGTGATACCCGAGAGGGGCCAGCATGGCTGATCTCCAGCCCGTCGAGACGGCACTGTCGGCGCTGCTGGAAGGCGTCGCTCCGCTTGAGGCCGAACGCGCGGCGATCGATGCGGCCTCGGGGCGTGTGCTGGCCGAGGCGGTCAACGCCCGGCTCGACGTGCCGCCCTTCGACAACAGCGCCATGGACGGCTATGCCCTGCATCATGCCGATGCCGGGCGCTGGCTGCCGGTCCGTCAGCGCATCGCCGCCGGCCACACGGCCGAAGCGCTGGAACGCGGTCACTGCGCGCGCATCTTCACCGGCGGCGAGATCCCGCCCGGGGCCGACTGCGTGGTGATGCAGGAGAAGGTCGAGGTGGAGGGCGAGCGAGCCCGGATGCCCAAGGACGTGCCGGAAGGCGACAACCTGCGCCGCCGAGGCCGCGACGTGGCGGCCGGCAGCGTACTGCTCGATGCCGGCAGCCGGCTCGATGCCGCCGCGCTCGGGCACCTGGCCGGCCAGGGCATCACCGAGGTGATGGTGCGACGCCGCCCGAGGATTGCCCTGCTCTCCACCGGCGACGAGATCGTCGACCCCGGCCAGCCGCTGGGGCCGGGACAGATCTACAACTCCAACCGGCCGATGCTGACGACGCTGCTCCAGCGCTTCGGCGCCGACGTGGTCATGACCGCCGCGGTGCCGGACGATGCGCCGAGCACGCGACACCTGCTCGGCGAAGCGGCCGAGGTCGCCGACGTGGTGATCACTACCGGCGGGGTCAGCGTGGGGGAAGAGGATCACGTCCGCGGTGCGGTCGAGGCCCTGGGGCGGCTCGACCTGTGGCGGCTGGCGTTGCGTCCCGGCAAGCCGCTGGCGCTGGGCCGGCTGCCCGGCTCGGGTGCCAGCGGTGAGACGCGCTTCGTCGGCCTGCCGGGCAACCCGGTCTCGGGCTATGTGGGCGCCTGGCTGTTCCTGCGCCCGCTGATGGGCGCGCTGCTGGGCTGTCCCGCCATGGGCTCGCTGCCGGCGCTGAGCGCCCGCGCCGCCTTCGCCACTCGCACCGGGCCTCGCCAGCACTACATGCGCGTGACGCTGGACTTCGGCGCCGACGGCATCGAGGCTCATGCGTTCGCGGATCAGAACTCCGGGGTGCTCTCGTCCTGCGTCGGCGCCGACGCCCTGGCGGTGATCCCGCCCGAGGCGTCAGTGGCGCCCGGCGATGCGGTCCGCTGCCTGTGGCTGCGTGCCGACTGAGTCCGCAACGCCCGGCTCGACCGACACCTCGAGATGGGCTTCCAGGTCCGGCCACAGTCGGGTGAAGGCCTCGTCCAGCGCCAGATAGTCGCGTTCGAGCCACGGCAGCAGTGCGGCGAGACGGTTGGGGCCCGAGAGCCGGCGCCCCAGCCCCGCCACGGCGCGACAGGTGAAGCCGAAATCGGCATAGCCTCGCAGCCAGTCCTGGCGCACCAGGGCCGGCATCATGGTCGCCAGTCGCGCCGGTGCCGGCCGCGTTTCCAGCAGCCGATAGCAGCGCGACACCAGCCAGTCGCGTTCGACCACGGTCAAGCGGCGCGCCAGGCAATGATCCCACATCAGATCCAGGGCGATGCCGGCCACGCGACGTCCGTCGCGCGGTGCCCGTGCCTTGACCTCGAGCAGCACCGGATGGCGATCGATGTAGGCATCGACTCGCCGATGATGGCGGATGCCCGCCGCCACGCCGGATCCCCAGGCGTCGAGATCGACGCCCTTGACCCCGTCGGCGATCAGGTTGCCGTAGAGGAAGTCGTCGTTGCCGCCGCGGGCGAGCCAGCCGTGGGCCAGAAAGTTCATGGCGAGGCCTTCACAGGCAGTTGCTCGGCTTGGGCAGACCAGCCAGTCGCGCCGCCCGCTTGGCGGGGCTGTCGGGAAACAGCCGCATCAGGTGCATCGAACGCCCCTTGTCGGGGCCCAGCTCGCGCCCCACCGCCTTGACCAGCGGGCGCATCGCCGGGGCCATCTCGTATTTCACGTAGAACGCGCGCAGCACCTCGAGCACCTCCCAGTGCTCGGCGCCCAGCTCGATGCCTTCTTCCTCGGCCAACGCCTCGGCCACCGCCGGCGACCACTGATCGAGATCGACCAGATAGCCCTCCGGGTCGAGGCCGATCTCGGTCTCGGAGACGGTGAGATAACGGGTGATTTCGGTGCTTGCCATGCTCAGTACCAGCTCAGGGTGTGTTCGGCTTCCTCGGTCAGCTGAACGAAGCCATCGACGTCGACCACCTGCACCGAGCCGTCGCAGCGACCCAGCAGCCCGCGCGCCTCGAGGTCCTCGCGCAGCGCATAGAGTCGCCCGGCAATCGCCTCGAAGTGACGCACCAGCTGCGGCAGCCCGCCCTGCACGCCGTCCTCGATCAGCAGCAGGCGATCCTCGGGTCCCATGGCGGCCAGCGCCTGTTCGTGAACGCGATGACTGGCCGGCGAACGGTTCAGGATATGGAGTTTCATGGTTTCGGCTCCCGGGCCAGGCTAGAAGGTGAGCACACGCGGGTGATTCTGGACCGCCTCGGCGATCGCTCCGGCCTCGAGGGCGCGGGGAGCGAGCATCAGCTCGTCGGCCGTCAGGCCGAACCGCGTCAGCGCTTCGGCCTCGACCCACAGCGTCTCGATATCATACATCTCCAGCATCTCGAGCGTGGGCGCGGTGCCCTTCTGGCCCAGCGCTCCCGACGCCTGACCCTCGACCAAGGCCGTGACGCCCTCGCCCATGAACAGAAGCGAGACGTCGGTGCCGAAGGCCGCGGCCACCAGGGCGACATCCAGGCCCTCGCGCAGCCAGCTGCTGCCGTGAGGCGCATGGCGCAGGATCACCAGCAGATCGCCGGCAAGCGGTTCGTGTTGGTCACTCATGTCACACTCTCCCTCAGGCCCCGAAGGTCACCAGACGGTCGCAGCGCTGGCTCAGGTCGACCAGCTGGCCGACGCCGGTCAGCTCGAAGGGCGCCTCGACGCTGTGCCCCGTCTTGCCGTGGCGGGCCGCCTCGCGCTCGTCCATCAGCCCACGCCGCAGCGCCGCGGCGATGCACACCTGCATCGCCACGCCGTGCGCCTCGTGCAGTTCCACCCAGCCGTCGGTCAGATGCGGTTCGTCCTGGGGCGGCGCCGACAGCCGCGCGGCGTTGTAGACCCCGTCGTGGTAGAAGAACACCGCCTCCAGGCGGTGTCCTCGCGCCAGCAGCGCCCGGGCGAATCGCAGCGCCGAGTGGCTGGCCTGATCGCTGTAGGGGGACCCCATCAGCAGGATCGCGTAGCGCATATCATCCTCTCAGAAACAGGCTGGCCCCGCCGAAGCGGGGCCAGCAATTCTCGCATCGCCGTGGCTGGCGTCAATCCTGGCTCATGATGCCGAGCAGGGACAGCAGGCTGACGAAGAGATTGTAGATCGACACGTACAGGGTGATCGTGGCGAGGATGTAGTTGGTCTCGCCGGCCCGGTGCACGATCTCGCTGGTCTGATAGAGGATGGCCGCGGAGGCGAACAGCACGAAGCCGGCGGACACCATCAGCGACAGCGCCGGAATCTGGAAGATCAGCCCGGCGACCATGGCCAGCACCAGCACGATGGCACCCGCCATCAGGAAGTTGGCCAGGAAGCTGAAGTCCTTGCGGGTCACCAGCGCCACGGCGGAGAGGCCGAAGAAGGTCAGGCCGGTCAAGCCCAGCGCGGTCATGATCAGCTGGGCGCCGTTGGGCAGCGTCAGATAGTCGCTGAGGATCGGCCCCAGGGTGAAGCCCATGAAACCGGTGAAGGCGAAGGTCGCCAGCAGGCCCATGGCGGAGTTGGCGGTCTTGTGGACCAGGAACATCAGCCCGTAGGCGCCGATGAAGAAGACGAAGATGTTCATCTGCTGAACGCCGAGCGCCATGGCGGCACCGGCCGTGACGGCGGAGAACAGCAGGGTCATCGCCAGCAGGCCATAGGTGTTGCGCAGGACCTTGTTGGCACTGACGGCACTCGTCTGTTGCGTCGTCATTTGCGTGTCTTGGTAAGCCATCGATCCAAAGCTCCGTGTGGTTGATCTTGGCAATAGATACCTCACAGGATGCCGCCTGGACGGTGGGGACGCAAGTTTCGACCCGACACGCGTGTCCCCCTGCGGCGTTATGAGCGAGGCGCGACGACCCGCCGGTAACGAGCCCGAGGCAGGCTAGCGGCGTCTACGGCAACACTCATCGCAGGCGGAGGCGCGTGAAGCGCGCCGCCTGAGCGCCCTCACGGGGCAGCGGAGAAGCCGGCCGATCGCGCGATACACCCTCGCGAACGCCGCAGCGCGCGCTGCAGCATTGCGGCGCTCGATCTCTCGCATCTTCGGATCTGGATGGTGAAAGGCCATGGGCGTCGCTTCTCCTGATCCTCGAAGGCTAGCACGGCGACAGCAGCGGCGAGTCGGGCGACCCACCACCGGCATCTTTGAGGAAGGCAGGGCATGAGGCAGATAACGTGACCGGGAGCGGGCAAACGCCATGCTCACAATCCTGTGACAGTGAAACACCGGCCTAGCGTATGGAGGGGCTGCACAAACGAAAAAAGCGCCCGTAGGCGCTTAATTCTTAAGAATAAGGTGGCGGAGGGACAGCCCGCCTCTGCCATGTCTCGTCATGTCGCAATATCTATCAATTAGTCATTAAATATCAATAGCTTGTGCGGGGTAGGCCTTTTCTCCCGTCTTAGCTTGTCGCAATCCAAATCACCCAATGTTATTATTTATGTGGGGATAGATGATTGGAGTAGCGACATGCCTAAGAGAGCAAAAGAGCTTACCGCCACTGAGGTGCGGCGGCTGACGCAGAAACCGGGCTTCCACGCTGTGGGTGGCGTGGCTGGCTTGTATCTCTCCGTAGCAAAAGATCGTGATACCGGCGAGGCGACCGGGGCCGCCTCATGGATACTGCGCACCAAGATAGGCAATCGCCGCCGCGACATTGGCCTAGGCGGCTTCCCAGAAGTGAAGCTAGCCCAGGCTCGCGAGCGCGCCCTAGATGCGAAAGACAAGATCAAGGCCGGCATCGACCCAGTAGCCGAGCGCAAAGAGGCTCGTAGCCGCCTGCTGGCGCAACAGGTGAAAGAAGTCACCTTCGACCATTGCGCCGCGAAGGTGATCGCCAAGAAACAGGCAGAGTCCAGCAACCCGAAGCACGCCCAGCAATGGGAAAACACGCTCAAGACCTACGCCAGCCCCGTGCTTGGCTCGATGCGCGTGGAAGACATTGAGATTAGCCACGTCCTGAAGGTGCTCAAGCCGATATGGTCCTCCAAGCACGAGACGGCGACCCGCGTTCGCCAACGCATCGAGGCAGTGCTGGCATGGGCAACCGTCCACGGGCATCGCAGCGGCGACAATCCCGCCCGCTGGAAAGGCAACCTTGACGCCAGCGAGCTACCGAAGCCCGCCACTGTGAACAAAGGGAAGAATCACGCCGCCTTGCCCTATGCACGGGCTGCCGAGTTCATGGCCGACCTTCGCACCCGCGAGGGTATGGCGGCGCGCGCCCTAGAGTTCGCCGTCCTGACCGCTGCCCGCTCGAATGAGATACGCGGCGCCCTTTGGTCAGAGATCGACCTAGAGCAAAAGGTGTGGACGATCCCCGCCACTCGTATGAAGGCGGGCAAAGAGCATCGTGTCCCCTTATCCGATGACGCCATGGCGTTACTTGAGGGCCTGCCCCGCATCGACGGTAACGAACTGGTGTTCCCCGCGCCGCGTGGCGGTCAAATGTCTGTGAATACCATGGCAGCCGTCATTAAGCGCATGAACACTGATAAGCCCAAGGACGAAGGCTATATCGACCCGAGGCAGGACGGCCACGCGATTACTCAGCACGGCTTCCGCTCTACGTTCCGCGATTGGGCTGGCGAGTGTACCGCCTACCCCGGCGAGGCCATCGAGCAAGCCCTGGCCCACACGATCAAGAATGCCGCTGAAGCCGCCTACCGGCGCGGCGACATGCTCGACAAGCGCCGCCTGCTAATGACCGATTGGGCGACATACCTGAATAACACTGCGCCGAAGGCTGGCACCGTGACCCCGATTCGCAAGGAGGCGTGAAGATGAGTCTACAGATGCAGGACAAAGCCGAGGCCGAGGTTCGTGCCTTCCTGGAGCTGTACGGCGCCGGTCTGACGGAGGAGGCGCCCGACTGGCTGGTTCCGCGCTCAAGGGCTAGCTGTAGGGTCCCGGATGATCAAATGAGCTATAGGAGTTATCCTCTGCTGGCAGCCAGAGAGCTTCTAAAGCAATTCATTCGGGAGCAGGTTCATGGACATCAAGCTGCATAAGCAGGCCACCACGACACCGAAGATCCGTGCTGAAATCCAGGCGGCACCGTCCAGCATCACGGATAGCGAGCTGGCCCGCCAGTATGGTGTCTCCCACGCGACCATCCGCCGCTGGCGGTACCGCAACGATGTCCATGACCGACCGCACACGCGTCACAACCTACTCGCCACCCTCTCGTCTGAGCAGGAGGAGGTGCTGATCGCCGCTCGTGAATTCCTGCGCCTCGGTCTGGATGATCTGCTCGTCGTGGCACGTGAGTTCCTGAACCCTCGACTGTCCCGCTCAGGCCTACACCGCATGCTCCAGCGGCGCGAGGTGCCGACACTGGCAGAACTGGCTCGGCAGGACGCTGGCGATGATGGGAAGCCCCGGCACAAGCCCTTCAAGGACTACGAGCCCGGGTACGTGCATATCGACATCAAGCACCTGCCTCAGATGCCTGATGAGGAGCAGAAGCGCTACCTGTACGTCGCCATCGACCGTGCCACACGCTGGGTCTATCTGGAGATCAGGCGAAGCCAGTCTGCCAAGGATGCCAAGGCGTTCATGAGGTGCGTCGAGGAGAAAGCTCCCTTCACGATCCAGACGGTACTCACTGACAACGGCAAGTCGTTCACCGATCGCTTCACACGGGCAGGTGAGCGCAAGCCCAGCGGCCGCCACCCCTTCGACCAGGAGTGCCAGGCCCATGATATCGAACATCGCCTGATCAAGCCGGGAAGGCCACAGACGAACGGTATGGTGGAGCGGTTCAACGGCCGCATCAGTGACGTGCTGGCGACCCGGCGCTATACCTCAGGCGAGGATCTGGAGCAGACGCTCAAACGCTACGCTTGGCTGTACAATCACCACATCCCTCAGAAGGCGCTGCATCATCAATCACCGATTGCAGCGATGAAGGAATGGCAGGCCAAGCGGCCGGAGTTATTCACCAAGCGGGTAGTCAATCACACGGGACCCGACACCTATGGAAGGGTTTACAGCGCCCTCGCGTAACTTTTCCCCGGTGTGGCCTGCCACTTTACGGCCGTCATCGCCTTTCTCAGAGCCCCATCGCCGAGGAGGTGGAACGGCGCGGGTCGGCGCCGCCGTAGAAGCGGCCGTCGTCGATCACGATCGACTGGGCGGCGCCCATGGCCGACTGCTGGCTGATGGTGTGGCCGCGGGCCTCGAGCAGCGACAGGGTGTCGGGGCTGAAACCGGCCTCGACGCGCAGCTCGTCGGGCAGCCACTGGTGGTGCAGGCGCGGGGCGCTCACCGCCGACTGAACGTTCATGCCGTGGTCGATGACGTTCATCAGCACCTGCAGGGTGGTGGTGATGATCCGCGAGCCGCCGGGGCTGCCGGTGATCAGGAAGTTCTCGCCGTCGCGCCTGACGATGGTCGGGGTCATCGACGACAGCATGCGCTTGCCGGGCTCGATCCTGTTGGCCTCGCCGCCGATCAGGCCGTAGGCGTTGGGCACGCCGGGCTTGGCGGAGAAGTCGTCCATCTCGTTGTTGAGCAGGAAGCCCGCGCCGCACTTGGTGAGCTTATAGAGATGCTTATGCAAGACGGCATCGCCATCCCTTCGAGCTTGGGAAAGTTTGCTGCTGATGTCTTTCGCGGTCGCAGCTTGAAGAGCAAAAGAGGGCGTCCCAAGTTCGGTAATCTGGGCCGAGACTCTATTATCCACGAGTGTGTCGCGATAGCTGGGGAGTATGTCCGGCCCTATTATCAGGATGACGCGGCGATAACCGCTGTGGTTATCGTTAGCTGGTGCCTGCCCGACTACGGACTTGATGATGATGCAATGGGAGTGGAAGGCATCACGCGCGTTTTCAAGAAGTATGAGAGCATCCAATCAGGCCGAACAGTCTAAGGGATGAATTAGTCGCTTTTAGTGTCCCCTGCTGAACTAGCCGCCCCTGAAACAATGCACCTGTCGCAATCAAAAACGCACAGGTGCAAAGCATGACTATCGAGAATTATCTTTCAGACAAATACGTCGCCGGACGTTATGGCGTTTCCCGCGCCACTATTTGGCGCTGGGCTCAATCAGGCCGATTCCCCAAACCCGTGAAGCTGTCACCGGGCTGCACACGCTGGCGTGCATCCGATCTTGAGCAATGGGAAACCCAGCAAGGGGAGCGTGCTTAATGGATAACCAAAGAAAAGCCCCCGAGCTGGCGGCCACCAGCGTCGAGGGCACAGATACTACTTCTCCTAACGCCTTCCAGTTTAACGCACTCGATGCGCTTCGCAAGTCTATTTTGTGGCGTCTGTCGAACCTCAACGTATATGAGCAGATTGGCCCGAGAGGCGTTTATCACGGCATCCTGATCGGCCACGGCACTAAGCAGGGCTTTACCGAATCCCAGGCGCGTAAATGTATCGAGGCACTGGCCGCCGATGGATTGGCAACGTTTCATGTCAATGACGCTGGGCGCGTTGTCGTTCGGGAGGTGCTGTCATGAGCACATTTTGGCAGACCAGCGCCGGGGATTGCCTTGATACGCCGATGGCCACTCACGAGGTTATCGACAGGTTCCGGGATGCTATCGCAGCGGCGGGGATTACCCCGCCCGATCATATCGAGGCAGACGGGGAGCTGCACCGCTTCAGTACCAACGGCAAAACCAGCGACAAGGCTGGTTATTATTGCCTGCACCTAGATGGCGTGGCCGCTGGTCACTTTGGCTGCTGGCGGCAGGGTATTGGCCAAGATTGGAGCGCCCGCAATGGCGCCCGCCTGGATCGTGCCGAGCTGGCAAAGCTGAGCGAGTCCATTAGGCAGCGAGAGGCTGAGGGAGAGCGCCGACAAGCTGCCCGCGCCCAGGTGGCCCAGACGATCTGGGACGCTGCCCAGCCCGCCCAGGACTCACACCCGTATCTGATGCGGAAAGGCGTTCGCGTGGCTGGCGAGATCCGGCAAGCCGACGTGAGCCGCGCCGAGTTTTTCGGCGATGACGCCAAGACCGGCACGATGGAAAACTGCCTTTTGGTGAAGGTCGAGGACGCCGAGGGCCTGCAATCGCTCCAAGCGATTACCCCGGAAGGCGCCAAGCCGTTCATGGGCGGCGCAAAGAAGGCCGAGGGCTGCACCATCCTGCCGGGCGAGGCATCCACCCTATACATCGTGGAAGGGCTCGCCACGGGCCTGAGCATCCATCAATCGACCGGCGCGACCGTAGCCGTTGCGTTTGATAGCGGAAATCTGCCCAAAGTGGCCAAGCGCATGAAGGCCGAGGCCCCCGGCGCTCGCCTTATTATCGCTGGCGACAACGACCACGAGAGCGACAAGAACCCCGGCAAGGCTGCTGCCGACAAAGCTGCCGCCGATACCGGGGCCGAGATCGCTCTATCGCCCGATGAGAGCGGCGTTAGCGATTGGAACGACTACCACGCCGCGCATGGCCTAGAGAGCGTCAGAGAGGCTCTTGAGGGCCGAGAGAAGGCCGATGCTGATGCCATGCTCGATGCGCTGGAAGGTGCCAAGGCTAAAAACCTGCTGGCCGTCGAGCCGCCTCCGATGCGTTACGTGGTCGACGGTCTGCTACCCGAGCCCATTGCCGCCGCCGTCGTGGCGCCGGGCAGTACGGGTAAATCGTTCTGGCTGATGCAGCTTGCCGCCTGCGTCTGCACTGGCGTTCCCTTCATGGGGCAGGCAATCCCGAACCCCGGCGCGGTGCTGATGCTGGGCGCTGAGGATGATGCGGACGAAATTTCGCGCCGCCTTCATTCCATCGTTCGAGAGTACGAATGGGACGGCGACCGACTCGACCCCGAGACGCTGGGCGAACGCTTCTACGCCTTCCCGCTGGTGGGGCAGGATAACCGGCTGGTGAAGGATGGCGAGCGTGACGAGGCGAAGATAAACGCCATCATCAACATGGCCCGTGCCATCACGGACCTTCGCCTAATCATCCTGGACCCGGTTAGCCGCTTCCGCTCCGGCGAGGAGAACAGCAACGACGACAACACCCGCTTCGCTGAGGCCCTGGAGCATATCCGCAAGGAAACCGGCGTTACCGTCCTGGTGGCTCACCACAGCCGCAAGGGCTCCAACGGTGACAGCGCGGACGACGTGCGGGGCGGCTCCGCGTTCGTAGATGCGCTGCGATTCGTGGCCACGCTGGCGAAGCTGCCTTTCAAGGAAGCCGAACGGCTGGGCATGTCCCCCGAGGATGCCGCCAACCTGATCCGCTTCACAGTGGTCAAGGCCAACTACAAGCATGACATGGTCATGCAGTGGATGCGCCGTGGCATGGGTGGCGTACTGAAGCCCACAGACCCGCCCGAGGAGCCGCCCAAGCGGACGGAAGCGAAGGGCGAGGAGCGATATTCCGCTGCCCTGCCCAAGCTGCGCGACCTTGTGCGCCAGAAAGACGAGGAAGGCAAGCCGCTGACCCGTAGGGCGCTCCGAGAATACGCCGGTCAGGCCGGACTATTCGGCATGGGCGACCAAAGCCTGCGTGGCGTGCTGAGTCGCGCCATTGAGGAAGGCCAGGTAATCGCACACGAGGACGGAACCTTGCGACTCTGGTAGTCACCAAAACCCACTAACCAGCCCGGCCACTGAGCCGGGTTTTTTATGCTGGGGTGCTGGGATGATTACTGGGGTGGGGTGCTGGGGTGAACCACCCCACTTTGCCACCCCACCCCGGGTGAGCCCGCGTGGCTGTGCCTTTGTTTGGAACTAGCGGGGTGAAATCAAAATCACCCCACCACCCCGCTGAAAGCCCCGTATGACGCGGTGGGGTGCGGGGTGGTTTTTCTCCCCTAAAGGGGGAGTGGTGTTTTCACCCCACCCCCCTCAGGGAGCCGCCCAAAGGAGCGGCTACAACAGATTAATAGTCAATTCCCTTGAACATCGGAACAATGACACAGCGGCACACCTGGTCGCCCTTGCAAATAAACTCACCAGGGAAAAAATCTTCAGAGCTATCATTTAGCTCAAAAACTTTGCCATCTTGTTCTGAGCAAAAATCACATACCTTTTCATCATTGGAAGAGCTCCATCGAAACTTAGATGCCCCAGTTTCAAGTATTCGAAAACGCGTAGCGACATTTCTTTTTATCCTTTCAATGTGCTCAGTTTTGGCGCCTAGTGCGCGGTTGGCGATCTCATTTTGTGCCACGGACAACTTTTCGTTCGCTGATGAGCCAGCTTTTTTTCGCGAGCTAAATAAGTTTCGAAAAAACATGAGCTGCCATTCCTCCAGTGTCGTCGTGTAGTTAGTTAAAGTGAACTTTGTACAGAGCCCAAGTCGAGACCGCTACCCTTCTACCTATGGTGGCGGACACTTATTCCGCCACAGACGCGCCATTGAAGGGCTTGGAGGATAGCTGTAGTTTGATTACCATCATAGGAACCATCATAATAGAGGGTAAATAGAACTCAGATAGGCGATCTATATGCCCAAACAGAACGACGTTCCCGCCGAGTTCTCCCCCGGCTGGATTCAATCTCTCGATGGACGAACCGCTATCGCCCGCGAGATGCGCCGACGCTTCGACGAGGTGGCTAGTGACCTTGGCGGGGCCGAGAGCCTGTCCTACCTACAACGCTCCCTGGTGAGTCGCTACCTGTGGGCCGAGTTCTGGATTCAGCGGCAAGAGCAGGCGATGGCCGAGGGTAACGATGTGGATATGGGCCGCTACACGCAGGCGGTCAACTCGGCCAGTGGTTTGGCCAACAAGCTGGGCCTGGACCGAGTGGCGCGCGACGTGCCGACCGTCCGCGAGCTGGTGAGCGGAGGTGGTGGCCAATGAACATCGTTGACTTCATCGAGCACGACGCCCTGACCCCTGGCAGCTTCGAGGGCGATACCTGGGAACCTTGGAAGGCGATCTTGTCGGGCGCGTTCGGCCTGCCAATGGATGACGAGCGGTTGGCACTGTTCAAGGAACTATCAGGGGACCGAGAGGCGCCCACAGAGCGTGTCAGGGAGCTTTTCGTTATCGCGGGCAGGCGGTCGGCCAAGTCGAACACTGCGGCGGCTGTGGCCGTGTATCTGGCGACCGTGGGCGCTGAAATCGACGGGCTGCTGGATAAGCTGAAGCCTGGCGAGCGGGGCGTGGTGCAGTTGGTGGCGGTGGATCGGGATCAAGCCAAGGTTCTGCTCGGGTACATTCACGGCATGTTCGATGCCAGTCCGTCGCTTAACGCCATGGTGACGAAGCGCAATGCTGAGAGCATCGACCTGGACAACCGCGTGTCGATTCAGGTGGCGACCAACTCGTTTAAGAGCGTTCGAGGCCGCACCGCGATTGCCGTGTTGATGGACGAATGCGCGTTCTTCAAGGACGAGCATTCCGCCTCACCAGATATTGAACTATACCGCGCCCTAGTGCCTGCCCTGGCCACCACTGGCGGGCTACTGATTGGCATCAGTTCGCCCTATGCCAAGAAAGGGCTTCTTCACCAGAAGTGGCGTAAGCACTACGGGCAGAACTCCGACATCCTGGTGATCCAGGGCGCCACCACGCAGTTTAACCCGACCATCGACCGCCGCGTGATTGATGACGCCATTGAGGAAGACCCCGAAGGCGCTAAGAGCGAGTGGCTGGGCCAGTTTCGTGACGACATTAGCGGCTTCATCCAGCGCGAAGTGGTCGAGCGGGCTATGCGAACTGACCCGCTGGAATATGGCCACGTTAAAGGTGTGAAGTATTTCGGGTTTGCTGACCCCGCTGGCGGTGGGAAAGACGAGTTCACCATGGCTATCGGCCACGTGGAAGACGAGACGACCGTGATTGATGTTGTGCGGGGGCAGCGTGGAACACCGGCGCAGATCGTGGCCGAGTATGCCGAGCTGTTTAAAGCCTATGGTGTCCGTAAGATCGTGTCGGATCGATTCGCGGGAACTTGGCCTGCTGACGAGTTCAAAAAGCACGGCATTGAATGCGAGCAGTCGGCCAGCCCAAAATCACAGCTATACGCCGATGCCTTGAGCCGCTTCAACAGCGGGCAGGTGGAGCTGCCGCCGGATGACAAGTTGGTGACGCAGCTTTGCAACCTGGAGCGCCGCACCTCGCGCGGTGGACGGGATTCCATCGACCACCCGGCGGGGCAGCATGATGATAGGGCCAACGCCGTCTGCGGTCTGTTAGATGTGGCGCGTGGGCGCCGTTACGTACCTATTTCGGAGTGGATGTAATGAAGGACCGATTCCTAATAGGCGCCCTGGTCGGCGCCAATATCGCGTTGCTGTATTGCGTGGCCGTGCAGTGGTGGTTTCACTAGCCTGTCACCGCTGACCCCACCACAAGCCCCGCCATCGAGCGGGGTTTTTTGTGCCGTGGCGCAGAACTGCATAACACGACCTGATTTGCATTGCCAATAAAATCTGACTATAATTGAAGATATTCGATAGAAATAGGTAATTACCCATGAACACACAAGCAAAGCCGGGGCGTCCACGGGGGCGGAGGAACACGAAACCTACCGCCACTGATGTTCGCCAAGCCTGGGAAACGCTCCGCGCGGCATCGAGCAAAGGCAACGTAGAAGCCGCCCGCCACATCATCGAGTTGACCACCGGGAAGTCCAAATGAATATTGAAGAACTGGAGCAGCTAACTGCCGCCCAAGACGAAGCCCAGCGTATCGCCGCTGAGTCTGCCCGTGATGCTCACGATAAGGCCCTTAAAGCCGCCTACAAGCTGCGCGATGAGCTGGCCGATACCATCGACCAGGTAAGCGAACGTGAGGCCCTGAAGGGCGTTGTGGAAGCCGCCGCCAAAGCCGAGTTCAACTCGAAGCCCCAGAAGGAAATGGCCTCGATTGTTATCGGTCAGTTCGCCGCCGCTGTCGCGGACATGCCTTTCCCCGCCACCGTATCCCGCAACGGCTCCGAGCTGGTGGCCCGCGCCGCTAGCGCTGCACAAGGGTATAGCGCCGATCAGAAACGCCAGGTATTCGCGGCTCTGGTGATGGCTTGCCTCGACTCCAGCGTGAAAACCGGGCTCCTGGCATTCCCCAGCGATTGGGCAAGCCTGCCGAGCGCTGATGGTATGCGCCAAATGGCGACCGCCCTCGACGCTGATGCCGTAGCCAAGCTGGATGCCGAGCACCAGACCCGCGCCGAGGAACTGGCCACCGCCCAGCGTTACGTCGATTCGCTCGAACAGGCCCGCCCCGCCCTGTGGGTGGTCGATGCCGACGCCGAGCCTTCTACCATGATCCGCAACAGCCGTGGCGGTGCATCCACCATTGCCGGGATCAGGTTCGAGCCCGGCGAGAACGTGCTTTCCGCCGAGGACTACGCAACCGTCCGCAACAATCGTTCATTCCTCGCCCATATCGAGAGCGGAACGCTTTCCATCGAATCAACCGCATCTCTGGTGCAGGAGGCATAACCATGACTAACCGCCGTTTCTTTTCCGATGTTCCTGCCGATGGCAAGTGGATTCGCCCCGGCACCGATCAAGCCACAGTAGGCCGTGAGATTGTCGGTAATGCGATGCGGGAATATCTGGCCCGCAATCCCGAACAGACCACCACTGACGCCCAGCAGCAGCGCCAGGCTGCTCGCCAGGAGTGGATCGAACGCCGCCAAGGCCGCGAGGTGATCGACGCGGCATATAACGCCGCCCAGGAACGCAAGGCGAATGCCTGGCGCGATGACGTACAGCGTTTGAGCGACGCCGCAGAGAGCAGCTATCGCCGCAATCTCCAGCCAGCCATTACCACCGATGCTGAGGCTCAAAAGCAACGGGAAGCCGCCCACGCTGAGTGGCTGGCCCGTCGTTACGGCAAGGATTCGGACGCCATCGAATCGGCGTACCAGGCCCACATGAAGCGGCTGGGAGATAAGCAATGATTGGCAAGAATCGACAGCCGTTAGGCTCCCGTGGATACCAGCAGGCCAAGGGTATTGGCGGCCACAACCGCAAGACGCACCAGAACGACAAGGCGGGCGATTCCCCCGCCGTTCGCAAGCTGCGCGAGCGCATCGGAGGGATTCGGGTATGAGCATGTACAGGCTCGGCGCGTATCAATGCGTGGCCAAGGCAATGGGAATCGAAACAGATGCCCAGATGAACACCCTCGTCAGCGAGACATGGAGCCTTGTCGCCCGCCATGTGGAAGCCAGCGAGGCCGACCCGATGGCGTTTATCACCAATCCGCCGAAAGCCGAGAGCAATACCGATGCGGTGGCCATCACCGTGGCGTCTACGGAGCTGGGCTTTATCGCCCAGCATGTTGGCCACATGGTCATTCCCGAGGGAGGTAAGCACTGATGGCGGAACGCATAGACGAGCTTCTCGTTGGCCTGGGCCTCGACGTACAAGAGGAGTCATTCAATCGCGGCGTGGGGGCGTTCAACTCTGTCCGCCAAGCTGCCATCTCAATGGGCGCCGTCATTGGTGGCTCGGCTGTGCTCGGCGGCGTTACCAAGTTTGCCCAGGAGCTGGATAAGCTGGGTCGCACCGCCGACCGCTTGAATGTGGGCGTATCCGGTATGCAGCAGCTCGGGTTCACATATGAATCCATCGGTGGCAACGCTCAACAAGCCGTGAGCGACATTGAGGCCCTACAGGGTGCCATCGACGATATGGCCGCCAACCCCAGCGGCGATTCATTCGCCATGCTAAGTGCTATGGGTGTGGACGTTAACGAGGTTCTTGAGCAGCGGGATGCAATTGGCTCGCTGGTTAACATGCTGGGCCAACTCGAAGACGCCTCCCCACAACAACGCCGTATCGCACTCGAATCTTTGGGTCTGAGTGATACGACCGTTTCGCTTGCACGAGAGGGCGACGAATTTGTGCAGCGGCAGATGGCGTTTGCTGCGAAAAATGCAGAGCTGACGGAAGAAATGACGGGCCAGGCACGGGAGTTCGTTCGCGAACTCGCTGAGCTGAACGAAACTGCCGGCGATCTTTACCGAGTTATCGCGCAGGACATGATGGGCACGTTGAAGCCCATGCTAGAACTGCTTACCCGCTGGGCTGGCGAAGATGGAAACTTTGACCTGGTGAGCGACCTTGCCACTGGCGGCCCGCTGAAGGCAGTGGAAGGCCCTGTTGACCAATGGCTGCGCGAGAACGGCCTTGGCTTTCTGGCCCGAGACATTGGCGAGTTCGTGCCCGGATTGAGCGGCAATGACGAGCCTCAGGCGAGCGCAGATGGAGAGGCGCAACCCGACGTGCCGCTCATGGGTGGCTTTGACATCAACAACCTGCGCAACAATACCGCCTTGCGCGAGATGATCGCCCAGGCTGAGCGTGACATCGGCGCCCCCGCCGGCCTGTTGAGAGCACAGATTGCGCAAGAATCCAGTTTCAACCGTTATGCCGTCTCCGAGGCGGGCGCCCGTGGCCTTGCGCAAATCATGCCGGAAACAGAAGCGAGCCTAGAGGACCGATTTGGGCGTGACCTAGACCCATTCGATCCACGCGACGCCATCATGATGCAGGAAGAGGTGATGCGCGAAAACTACCAGCGTTTCGGAAATTGGGACGACGCTATGCGTGCCTATAACGCCGGATGGGATCGTGAGGCATGGACGAACCCAGAGACTGAGGCATATGTTCCCAGTATCCGATCTCGCATGAATCAGCCCCAGGCCAGCAACACCACGAACCACAACACCTTCAATATCAGCGGCAACGATCCGCAGGCTATCGCGGCGGCGGTAGACAGCCGCCTCCGGCAGCACAGCGAGCGAGCCGCCGAAGACTTCCGGAATGGGCTTGTTTAGATGACCGCTGCCGAGCTGGTAATAGACGAGCCCCGTGGAGCTACTGAGACGGCAGACCTCGCGGGCCGCTGCGCGAACTTGTGGGGCCAGGCGTTGGGGCAATACTACAAGGACGCTCAGTCTGCGTGGCGCGGCTCGAAACAACCACACGACCACGGCGAAGCCCTAGAGGATTTGCTGGGCTCTCGTGAGCTGCTGGCGAACTTGCTCGGCGCCTATGGCGGCGACATGGATGCCGACGTGCTGGGGGACTTGATGCTCGAAGCCATGGAGGCGGGACGACGCTTTACGCCGTCAGCGATGACGCGGCCAGTGCCGGAGGTGGTGGAAGACTACAGCGGGCTCGATGGGTGGCGAGGCAAGGGGCAACGCTCAACCTGGCGCACCAAGCATGGCGGGCTGGGGCCGCTGAGTGGTGCCGGGAGCGGGACTTGAACCCGCATGGCCATCGCCGACGCGCAGCCGATATCGATAGAATACCTCATCACTGGCGATTCATGCATATGTCGCGGAATTGCAGGTCAAACCGGACTGCCAGATAATGCTTCTGATGAAACGTTAGGTTGCTCAGATCTGGGTTAGGCTTCTCGGTCAGTTGCAGCAACGAGGCGCAAACCGCGTCGCCCATGTTGTCACAGACATCTAGGACGTGGGCGCGCTGAGCCTCTAATGGTAAGTCCATGGCCTTTTGTAGAAACACATCGCCAGCTATCTGGGCCGCGTAGTCGCATTCAGCGCTGGCTGTAGCTTGAGCCGTCATGGGCAATGCTGCCAATCCGATGGCAACGAGCGTGGCCTTGCTTTTCATCTCACCCCCCACCTTGCGCACCGGCCACCGACACTCTCGCTTCATGTGAACGAGTATTGCGATTCCGGCGGCGCCGATGTGCCCTTTTTAGTACACATTAACCAGCTTGTCAGCTAACCGTTTAGGCGTCTACTCGGAGGGTGACACGACAAATTGGCTCGCCTTCATCCTGAACAACGTTTTTGTGCAGCGATAACGAGAGTGGTGCAAGCTGTGAGAGACACGACCCCTGAGGCTTGCTTGGGCACTATTTTCAGGTAGGTGGTGGGGTTGATGGTATTGATGCGCGGGCATTAAAAAAGCCCTGACGAATCAGGGCTTTAGGAATAGAAGTGGCGGAGGGACAGGGATTCGAACCCTGGGTAGGCTCTCACCTACGCCGGTTTTCAAGACCGGTGCATTCAACCGCTCTGCCATCCCTCCGGCTCACGGCGCATATATTACCAATCTTTCCGTTTTGGTCAAGAGTTTCATGCGATCAATGTGTTATCGCACTCCCCCGACGCGCTGAAGCTGGCGGTACGAGGGCACCAGACTCACTCGGTGTCGGCGAGACGCCGGTTCCAGTGCCGCTTGACGGTCGCGATGCTCAACCCGGAACGCGCCGCTGCCGCCGACTGGCTGACCCCCTGGTCCTTGAGCGCCTGCACCCTCTCGGTGGTATCGGTCGCCACGGGCCGACCGAGCTTCTTGCCCTGGCGCCTGGCCCGAGCCAGCCCTTCCCGGGTTCGCTCGCGGCGCCGGCCACGCTCGAGCTCGGCGAAGGCCTCGAACATGCAATGCAGCGGATGGCCCCCGCGGCTTGCCAGGTCATGCATCGGCAAATCCAGCGACACCACGGACGCACCGATCTCGGAAAGACGGGCGATACTCTGCTGAACGTCGATGCTGTCGCACCCGAGCCGATCCAGCTTCAACACCACCAGGGTGTCACCGGGCTCCAGCTTGTGCTCGACCAGGGTCCGGAAGGCCGGACGCTCGCTGGCCGGCACCAAGGCGCCAACCGACTCACCGACCGCCCGATAAGGCACAACGGAATAACCGGCGGCCGCGATGACCGAGAGCTGATCATCGAGAGCCGACTCCCCGGACCCGACACGACAATACGCGAAAGTTCTTCCCATGCTGCTCCCGATCCCTGGCGCCACCGATTCACGACCCGCAAGACTGGAGTCATATAACGCTTATTTAGTGATACCAATCATAAGCGGGAAATCCAGTATCACCAAGTCGGACATCACCTTTATTGGCACCGAGAAGAGTGACGAGAGAGGGCGAACGCCAGGGATCCAAGGCAGCCACCGGAAACCGAAAGGGGCGGCCAACGCCGCCCCCGCTAGATACCTTTGTGCAGATCACCGCCTGGCGATGATCCATACCGCATGCACGATGCCGGGAATGTAGCCCAGCAGGGTCAGTAGGATGTTGACCCAGAAATGCAGGCCGAAGCCGACCTGAAGAAAGACCCCCACCGGGGGCAACAGAATCGCCAGCAGTATACGAATCAGATCCATCGGAGCACTCCTTGTGTCGATCACTGCGCATCGCCGAGGTCGCGACCACGCTTGCTGTCGTGAAAAAACGTTCAACTTCCCGAACCGGCGGCCGATAGGGAAACGACATCCATCGCAACCCCTCGACGCCTGGGAGGTATCTTGTCGTTCCCCACCGAGTATGGCATGTGGATCGCCAGCGCCGCATCACTGATCGGCGCCATCGTGGTCTGGCGCATCGCCAAAGCCAAGGAATAACCCCGACCCGCCCTTTCCCCCTGAACCCGACCGGCCGCCCAGTCCTCGCCTGCCGAAGACGCCCGCATGCCGGTCCGGCACTCAATAGAGCCGCAGCCCCACCCGCGTCACCCGGTTGCCATCCATCTCGTTGACGACCCAGTGGATGCCGTGCCAGTCCACGTCGTCACCGACCACCGGATGCCCACCGACGCGCAGCGAGATGAAGTCGGCGAGCGTCATGTCGTGCTCGCCCGGGCTCAGCGTCAGGCCATAGGCCTCGGCGATATCACCCAGGCGCGCATCGCCATTGAAGTTGAAGGCACCGAAGAACGCGCTCTGGCGACGGAGCGTCGCGTCGCCATTGAACAGCCGGTTGAGGGCCGGCAGGTCGTCGCTGCGGCCGATCACGCACAGCACGTCCCCGCGCTGCAGCTGGGTGCTGCCCTTGGGGTGGACCATCACGCCATCGCGGAACAGGGCGGCGATGATCGCCCCCGAAGGGAAGCGCAACAGCCGGATCGGCACCTCCTCGAGGTCGGTGCTCTCCACGTGATAGACGAACATCTCGAAGTCGTTGTCGTGCTGGATCCCCAGCGGCCCGCGCCGTTTCGGCGTCACGCTGGGCGGCAGTTCGACCCTGAGCGTCTTCGCCACCCATGGCAGCGAGCCGCCCTGGATCAGCAGCGACAGCAGCACCACCGCGAAGGCGACGTTGAAGTAGAGCGCGGCATTCTCGACGCCACCGATGACCGGGAAGATCGCCAGCACGATCGGCACCGCACCGCGCAGCCCGACCCAGGCGATGAAGCCGACCTCACGCCAACGGAAGCGGAAGAAGGGCTTGATGGCGATCACCACCGCCAGCGGGCGAGCAACGAAGATCAGCGCCAGCGCCACGACCGCGGCCGGCAGTGCATAGACCATCATCTCGCTGGGATTGACCAGCAGGCCCAGTACCAGGAACAGGCCGATCTGGCTGAGCCAGGCCAGGCCATCGTGAACCGGCAGAATGAAGTTGAGATGGCGCCCGGGGCGATTGCCGATCATCAGGCCGGTCAGGTAGATGGCCAGAAAGCCGCTGCCGCCCAGCGCACTGGTCGCACCGAACACGCAGAAGCCCAGCGCCAGCGCCAGCAGCGAATATAGCCCCGGCGCCAGATCCACCCAGCTGATGAGACGCGCGATCAGCCAGCCGGCGCCCAGCCCCAGCGCGATGCCGACGCCGAACTGCTGCAGGAAGAACAGCGCGGTATCGAGCCAGCCGCCGATCTCGCCGACCAGGACCTCCACCAGCATCAGGGTCAGGAAGATCGCCATCGGATCGTTGGTACCGGACTCGATCTCCAGCGTCGCCCCGACCCGCTCGTTGAGGTTGATGCCGCGCCCGCCGAGCATCGAGAACACCGCTGCGGCGTCGGTGGAACCGACGATGGCCCCCACCAGCAGGCCCTGGACCAGGCTCAGCCCGAACACCCACATGGCGATCAGACCGACCAGCGCGCTGGTCACGAACACCCCGAGGGTCGCCAGCGACAGCGCCGGCCGGAAGCCGACCCGGAAGGTCTTGAGTCGGGTGCGCAGCCCGCCGTCGAGCAGGATCATCGCCAGCGCCAGGTGCCCGATCAGGAACGCCAGCGGGTAGTCGTCGAACTGGATGCCGAGCACGCCCTCCTCGCCCGCCAGCATGCCGAGACCGAGGAAGAGCAACAGCAGGGGAACGCCGACCAGGGTCGAGAGCCGGCTGGCCAGCACGCTCAGCGCGATCAGGAAGCCGCTGAGCAGAAAGAGGGTATTGATCGTATCCATGGCATCCTGCCCCAGAAGGTCATCCAAGTATCTCATGGCGCGCCGGTGGTCGCGACGATGGCGCCACGTTGACCGCCACGCTGGTCAGGCGGGACCGGGCGCCGATAGACTAGCCGCGATCATCCCCTTGCCCGAGCGCCTCATCGCAGCGCCCGGGCATCGCTGGAGCCGCTCACATGCTGTCATTCATCCGCCGCCCGGCGCGCCCCCGCACCTGGGCCACCCTGACCCTGGCGCTCGGCCTGCCGGCATTACCCGCGCTCGGCCATGCCGCCCCGGAAGCGCCCGAAGGCGGCTACCCGCCGCTCGGCACCGAGGTCATGGTCCCCGACCTGGGGCGGGACACGCCATCGGAGGCCACCGAGGATCCGCTGGCGGCCTTCGAGGGGCGTTCCGGCGGCCCCGCCGTGGACACGCCCACACGCCCCATCGCGCCGGCCGTGGCGGTGGGGCCCGTCGAGCCCATCGCGCCACCACCGGTCACGCGGCTCTCGCTGATGCTCGACTGGTATCCCAGTCCGCGCCACGCGGCGCTGTTCGTGGCCCGAGAACTCGACCTGTTCAGTGAACGCGGTCTCGAGGTGGATATCCGCACGCCCGCCGACCCCAACGTGCCCGCCAAGCTGCTGGCGACCTCCCGCGTGGACCTGGCCCTGACCCGCCAGCCGCTGCTGCACCTGCTGGTCGACCAGGGCCAGCCGGTGGTCCGCGTGGCGACCCTGGTCGGCCTGCCGCTCGCGTCGCTGGTCCTCGACGATGCCATCGCCCTCGAGTCGCTGGCCGGCAAGCGCATCGGCCACGTCGCCCCGGACGCCGAGCAGGTACTGCTGGCCAGTCTGCTGACGCACCAGGCCCTCACCCGCGACGCCCTGGACAGCCCCGACCTGCATTTCCGGCTGGAGCAGGCCATGCGCGAGGGGCGCGTGGACGGGGTGATCGGCGCGGTGCGCTACCTGCTGCCCCGCGCCCTGGCCGACGACGGCCTGGCGACACGCACCTACACCACCGAAGACATCGGCGTGCCGCGCTATGACGGCCTGATCCTGATGGCCAACCGCGATGAGCTCGCCACGCAGCGCAAGGCCATCGTCCAGCTGGTGGAGGCCCTGGAGGAAGCCACGGCCTGGATCGTCGAGCACCCCAGTGCCAGCTGGGAGCTGCTCGCCGAGGCCGAGCCGGCCATCGATACCCCGGCCAACCGGGCGGCCTGGCCCGAGGCCATGCGCCGACTGACCCTCACGCCCGCGGCGCTTCACGAACGCCGCTATGCCGACTTCGAGCGCTTCCTCAACCAGCGACATCTGGTGTCGGAGACCACGCCGGTCGAGCGCCTGGCCATCGACCCCAACCGTTGACGCCGACGCCTGTCCCGGCGCGGCTCAGTCCGCCTGGCGTGCCAGAAAGTCGTTGACCACGGCCTGGAACGCCTCGGGCTGCTCGGCATGCAGCCAGTGGCCCGCCTCCAGGGTCTCGAGCTCGGCGGTCGGCAGCACCTCGCGCAGCGCCGGCAGCATGGCATCGGTCACGTAGGGCGAACAACTGCCGCGCACCAACAGGGTCGGGCCCTCGAAGGCGCCCTCGCCGTCCGGTTCGCCGCTGATCGACGCGTAGTCCTCGGCGATCTGATCCAGCCCGACACGCACCGTCATGCCATCCTCGCCACGCACCAGGTTGGTGGCCAGGAACAGTCGCGTGGCACGCTCGTCGATATGGTCCGCCATCAGCGCGTCGGCCTGGCGGCGATCGGCGGGCCGCTCGTCGCGCACGCGCCGCAGCGCGCCGAGCTCCCTGTCGTGGCCGTGCCCGTAGGCCTGGGGCGCAACGTCGGCAACGACCAGCGAGGCCAGCCGCTCGGGCGCCAGCCGCGCCAGGGTGATCGCCACCTTGCCGCCCATGGAATGCCCCAGCACGTGCGCCTTGGCCACGTTCAGCTCATCCAGCAGCGCCAGCACGTCGCGGGCCATGTCGGCGTAGCCCATGCCGGACGCATGGGGCGAACGGCCGTGGTTGCGCAGGTCCACCGCGATCACCCGGCGCTGCTCCTGCCACTTCTTGATGTGCGAGCGCCAGTTGTCGGCGCTGCCCAGCAGGCCGTGGATCACCACCAGCGGCGTGCCGTCGCCGCCGGTGTCGATATGATGGAGAGCGAGAGTCATCGTGAACTCCTTGTCGGGTTAGCGGAACTGCTCGGGCGCCAGATCGCGGTCGCCGGTCAGCGTCACCAGGCGACGCGTCAGCCAGCCCAGCAGCACGCCGTAGAGCGGCAGGAAGAAGGCCAGGCTGATGCCCAGCTTGATGCCGTAGTCCACCCAGGCGATCTCCGGCCAATGAGTGGCCATGAAGGCATCGGGGCCGCGGTGGAAAGCGATCGAGAAGAAGGCGAAGGTATCGGCCAGGTTGCCGAACAGCGTCGACAGCGCCGGCGCCACCCACCAGGCCTTGAGCCGGCGCAGGCGGTCGAAGACCGTGACGTCGAGCAGCTGCCCCAGCACATAGGCCATAAAGCTGGCCAGGGCGATGCGCGCCACGAACAGGTTCCAGTCTCCCAGCGCCTCAAGCCCGGCGAAGCCACCGCGCGGAAACACCACCGAGACGACATAGGAGATCACCAGTGCCGGGAACATCACCCGCAGGATGATGGCCCGAGCCGGCTCCTTGCCGAACAGCCGCACGGTCAGGTCGGTGGCCAGGAAGATGAAGGGAAAGCTGAAGGCGCCCCAGGTGGTATGCAGCCCGAACAGGCTGAAGGGCAGCTGGACCAGATAGTTGCTGGCGGTGATGACGAGGATGTGAAAGGCGACCAGCCACGCGAGGCAACGGCGGGTCTGGGCGGCGGTAAGCGCGAACATCGAGCACCTTTTTGGCGGGAGGGGTGAGGGAACCCTCGTCGAATGACAGCCGGTACGCCGGCGAACGAGCGCGAATTATACGCGCCCGCCTGCCGGGGGCCAAACCCGCCTCAGGCAAACCGCGCCCTACTGCTGGCGTGCCCGTTCGGCGCTGCCCAGCGAACGCGCGACCATCGCCTCGTGTACGTCATTCAGGCTGGCCGGATCGTCGATGGTCGACGGCACCCCGAAGGCCTCGCCGTCGGCGATATGGCGCAACAGCTTGCGCAGGATCTTGCCGGAGCGGGTCTTGGGCAGGCGGTCGACCACCAGCACCTGCTTGAGACAGGCCACCGGGCCGATCATCTCGCGCACCCGCGCGACCAGCTCACGCTCCAGGGTCGCCTCGTCGCCGTCGAAACCGTCCTTGGGAATCACCAGCCCTACCGGCACCTGCCCCTTCAAGGCATCGTGGATGCCGATCACCGTGCACTCGGCCACCGCCGGATGTCCGCCCACCACCTCTTCCATCTCACCGGTGGAAAGCCGGTGGCCGGCCACGTTGATGACGTCATCGGTGCGCCCCATGATGAACAGGTAGCCGTCCTCGTCGAGATAGCCCGCGTCGCCGGTCAGGTAGTAGCCCGGAAAGGCCGCCATGTAGGCCGCCTGGAAGCGCTCTGGATCGCGCCAGATACCGGACAGGCAGCCCGGCGGCAACGGCTGCTTGATCATCACGCTGCCCTGCTCCAGCGACGGCGCGTCGAGGCCGCTGCGATCGAGGATGCGTACGTCGAAGCCCGGCACCGGCACCGTGGCCGAGCCCGCCTTGGCCGGCATCGGCTCCACCCCCAGCAGATTGGCGGCGATGGGCCAGCCGGTTTCGGTCTGCCACCAGTGGTCGACCACCGGCACGTCCAGCATCCCCTTCAGCATCCGGGGTCCGCACCGGCTTGCCCTCATACACGACGGTGGTACAGCCGCGCAGCAGCGGCCCATAGACGATATAGGAGTGCCCCACGACCCAGCCCACGTCCGAGGCCGAGAAGAACACCTCGCCCGGCGCCATGTCGTAGACCGCCTCCATGGAATAGTGCAGCGCCACGCCATAGCCGCCGGTGTCGCGCACCACGCCCTTGGGCTTGCCGGTGGTGCCGGAGGTATACAGCACGTAAAGCGGATCGGTGGCCTTCACCGGCACGCAGTCGGCCGGCGCCGCCGCGGCCTCCAGCGTCGCCCAGTCATGCTCGTCCTCGCCGAGTTCGGCCAGGCACTGCTCGCGCTGCAGGATCACGCAGGCCTCGGGCCGGTGGGCGCTCTGTTCCAGCGCCGCCCGCACGATCGGCGGGTAGGGCAGCACCCGGTCGACTTCGATGCCGCAGGACGCGGCCACCACCACCTTGGGCTCGGCGTCCTCGATACGCACCGCCAGCTCGTGGGGCGCGAAGCCGCCGAAGACCACCGAGTGAACCGCTCCCAACCGCGCGCAGGCCAGCATGGCGATCGGCGCCTCCGGCACCATCGGCAGATAGATGACCACCCGGTCGCCCTGCTCGACACCGAGATCACGCAGCGCCCCGGCGAAACGCGCCACCCGGTCACGCAGCTCGGCATAGCTGAGGCGAAGCTTGCCCCCGCTGACCGGCGAGTCCCACAGCAGCGCGGCCTGCTCGCCTCGCCCCTGCTCGATGTGGTGATCGAGGGCCGCGTGGCACAGGTTGAGCTCGCCGTCGGCGTACCAGCGGGCGTGGCCCTGTTCGTCGTACTCGAGGATGCGCGTGGGCGGGGCAACCCAGGGCAGGCGCTCGGCCTGCTCGGCCCAGAAGGCCTCGGGGTGCTGGATGGAACGCTGGAATTCGCTGCGATAGCTGGACATGGAGGCCTGCCTGTTCGATGAATGTCACCATGATTGTTGACACACTAGAACAGAAGAGGCCCACAGACCCTCATACCAAGGGCGAAATTCGACAAATGGACGATACTAGCCATCTAGTTGTCGACAAACAGCGCCGTCAGGCGTGACAACAGGGTCGCGGTGCCGCCCCTGAACTATAATTGAGCAATGACTGAATCAGGAAAGATGTGACGGATCACGACACCGTCCAGGAGCTTGCCATTCGGGCAGGGACGACCACCATCGGCTGCATCGGCAGCATGAGGGGTGAGACATCATGAGCACTTCGCAACGTCAGGCCGTACGCCTGCTGCACGACGGGGATGACGTCATCGATCAGGCCAGCGCCCTGCTCAAGGCGATGGCCAACGACAACCGACTGCGGATCCTGTGCCTGCTGGACGGACAGGAGCTGTCGGTCACCGAACTCAACCACCAGCTGGCGCTTAGCCAGTCCGCCCTTTCCCAGCATCTGGCCATCCTGCGACGCGAGCACCTGGTCAGTACCCGGCGCGCGTCGCAGACCATCTACTATTCGCTCAACGGCGATCGGGCGAGAACCCTGCTGTCGGCCCTCGCCCAGATGGAGCTGGGCGGCGACTGAGCCGCTCAGCGCTTCTGCCAGCCCCGCGCCTCCAGGCGCTCGACAACCCTCTCGACCCCGCATTCCACGCCGTGCGACACCGCCAGCCCCAGTCGTCCGGCCAGCGACTGACGATGCTCCAGGCGCAGCGATACCACCCGCGCCTCATTCATGCGCTCGACGAGATAGGCCTCGCTGGTGCCGATCTCGTCGGCCAGTCCCCGGGGCAGCGCCTGCTGCCCGTACCAGCTCTCGCCGGTGGCCACCGCCTCGATGTCCAGGTCCGGGCGGCGTTCGGCGACGTAGTGCTTGAACAGCCCGTGCACGTTCTCGAGATCTTCCAGGAACTTCTCGCGCCCTTCTTCGGTATTCTCGCCGAACACCGTCAGGGTGCGCTTGTAGCGACCCGCGGTCAGCACCTCCACGTCGACGTCATGGCGCTTGAGCAGGCGATGCAGGTTGGGCACCTGAGCGACCACGCCGATCGAGCCCAGCACCGCGAAGGGCGCGACCCGCAGCCGGTCGGCGCAGCAGGCCATCAGGTAGCCACCGCTGGCCGCCACCTTGTCGACGCACACGGTGGTGGAAAGCCCTGCCTGGCGCAGCCGGTCCAGCTCGGCGGCGGCGAGGCCATAGGCATGCACCAGCCCGCCGGGCGACTCGAGACGCACCACGACCTCGTCCTGCTCGCCGGCCACGTCCAGCACCGCCGAGACTTCCTCGGCGAAGCGCCCGGTGGCGCTGGCCTTCAGGTCGCCATGGAAATCCAGCACCCAGACCGTGCCGGCGGCCTCGGTGGCCTCGCCCTTCTGCTTGCCGCGCGCCTTGTCGTCGCGCCGAAAGGCCTTCTGCCGCCGCTTGCGCGCACCGGGCTCGCTGGCGGCCAGCTGCAACCGGCGACGGCGACGGCGGCGATCGCCGTTGAGTTCCTCGACCCGCAGCCGGGCCTGCTCGCCCTCACCGCCGCGGGCACGCATCACCACCATCACGCCCAGGGTCACGATGACCACCACCGCCACCAGCTGGGCCAGGAACATGCCGAAATCCGTCAGCCACTCGTTCACCGTGTCTCTCCTTCGTGGGGTCAATCCTTCGCGGCGTCGTTCGCCCGAGGCAGGGCTACCATCCTGCCCAGCCGCGGGCCCGGCCACAAGCCGGCCGACTTGATGGCACCGGCGCTTTTCCCTACTCTCGCGGATCGATCCTTCACCGTCTCCGGAGACCCCCGATGTCCGACAGCACCCTCGACAAGCTCCATGCCCGCTTCGATCCCGAGGCCGCCCGCGGTATGGACGAGGTCTTCCAGTTCCACTTCAGCGACGCCGGCGACTATCACCTGGTGGTGCAGGACGGCGAGCTGGACGTTCAGGAAGGCGTACACGAGGAGCCGTCGGTCAGCCTGAGCCTGAGTACCGAGACCCTCAAGGGCGTGATGAGCGGCGAGATCAGCGGCATGAGCGCCGTGATGAGCGGCCGGCTCAAGGCCACCGGCAACGTCATGCTGGCCACCAAGCTTGGCAGCCTGTTTCCCCGCCGCGGCTGATTTGCCCTGACGATCGGTATCCCGACCGGGGTCTGACCCCAAGTGGCCCCAAGTGACCAAGCGCCTTACCTGGCGCCGACCTCGGCCAGGTGCGTCTCGATCAGCGCCCGCGAGATCGAATAGGGCGGCGGCAGCTGGGGCAGCCGGCGCGGCGAGAACCAGGCGGCATCGCTGATCTCGTGGCCGTCGATGCGAATGCGCCGGCTGGCCGCCTCGGCGAAGTAGCCGAGCATCAGCGAGTGCGGGAAAGGCCAGGCCTGGCTCTGGAAGTAACGCAGCCGCCCCACCGTCAATCCCACCTCCTCGAACACCTCACGGCGCACCGCCTCCTCGGCGGACTCCCCCGGCTCGATGAAGCCGGCCAGCGTCGAGTAGCGCCCCGGCGGAAAACGCGGACTGCGGGCCAGCAGCAGCGACTCGCCGTGCGTCACCAGGGTGATGATGCACGGTGAGATACGCGGATAGTTGCGATGGCCGCAGCGTTCACAGTGCATGGCGAACTCGTGATCGAGCCGCGAGGCCGGCGCCCCACAGCTGCCGCAGAAACGGTGATGGCGCAGCCAGGCACCGACCTGCAACGCCGTGGACACCAGCGCGAACCAGGATTCCGGCAGTCGCGCCAGCCACTCCCGGCCCTCGATCCAGTCATCGCCGGGAGCGTCTTCCACCGACAGGGCCACCGGCGCGTCATGCCACCAGCACAGGGGCTGCATGGCCGGGGCCCAGGGCTGCCAAGACTGCAAGGGCCCTCCGTCGCCGGCCGGAGCGATGCGGCCCTGGGCCAGGCGAATCACCCGCCCGGCGGTTTCCTCATGGGGCAGTTCGCGACGCAGCATCAGGGCGTCTCCCGGCCGGGCCAGCCCTCCAGCGTGTCCCAACGGCACTCGCCGCCGGCCTCGCGCACGGTCGCCAGCTTGTCGCGATGGGCCTGCCATTCGGCCTCGTCCGGTGCCTGCACCTTGAGCGTGCCCGGCGTCAGCGAGACCCGGCGCACGTTCAGCCCGCCGCTGGCCGCGGACTCATTGCCCTCACCGGCGCTGGCATCCAGCGACAGCGCCGTCTGGCCGCCGGTCATCGCCAGGTAGACGTCGGCCAGGATCTCGGCATCGAGCAGGGCGCCGTGAAGGACCCGGTGGCCGTTCTCGATGTCGTAGCGCTTGCACAGGGCATCGAGATTGTTGCGCTGGCCCGGGTGCTTGTCCCGGGCCATCTGCAGGGTGTCGAGGATGCGGCAGTGATCGGCCACCGGGCCCAGACGAGGCTCGCCGCGGGCCTGGTTCAGCATGCCCAGCTCATGGTCGATGAAGCCCACGTCGAAAGGCGCGTTGTGGATCACCAGCTCCGCCCCCTCGATGAAGGCCCAGAACTCGTCGGCGATCTCGGCGAACAGCGGCTCGTCGGCGACCCGCTCGTCGGTGATGCCATGCACCGCCACCGCCTCGGCGTCGATGGTTCGCTGCGGATTGATGAACTGGTGATAGGTGTTGCCGGTCAGCCGGCGATTGACCATCTCCACGGCGCCGATCTCGATCAGGCGATGGCCGTCACGGGGGTCGATGCCGGTGGTCTCGGTATCCAGGATGATCTGGCGCATGGGGCGTTACCTGTGGTGATCGGCGGTATTGATGCGTGAATCAGGCCTTGGCCTGCATCTCGTCGATGGCCTCGTTGGCCAGGCTGTCGGCGCGCTCGTTGCCGGGATGTCCGCTGTGGCCCTTGACCCAATGCCACTCGACGCGATGCCGTTGCGCCTCTTCGTGGAGGGCCCGCCACAGCTCGGCGTTCTTGACCGGCTGCTTGGAGGCGGTCTTCCAGCCGCGCTTGATCCAGCCGTGAATCCACTCGGTGATGCCGCGACGCAGGTATTCGGAGTCGGTCCACAGCTCGACACGGCACGGCCGGGTCAGCGCCTTCAGCGCCATGATGGCGGCCATCAGTTCCATGCGGTTGTTGGTGGTCTTCTGCTCGGCGCCCTTGAGCGGCTTCTCGTGGGGGCCACTGCACAGCAGCGCGCCCCAGCCACCCGGCCCCGGATTGCCGCGGCAGGCGCCGTCGGTATAGATCGTCACTTCGGGCAACGCCCCTGATGGTGGTTGGTCTGTCACCCTCGATCACCTTCGTCGGTGGCGGACCGGCCAGACACATTGCCCAGCGCCGAGCCGGCCAGCGGCGTCGGAAAGACCACCCTGCCGCGCCCGGGCTGGACCAGCTGGGACCGGCGCCGCGCATGAATCATGTAGCTGTCGCCCAACGGCAGGTTGTGCCGGCGCCCGAGCGTCTCGAGCCGGGCATTGCGGGCCAGGCCGCCGGGCAGGCGAAAGCCACAGTAGTCTACCCGCTGGGCCTCGAAATCGACAAACGCCAGCCAGTCGGCAAGACGCCCCGGCGTGCGCCAGCGGCCGCGCCCGGGCAGCTGGCGGCGTCGGGCCGGTCGGCAGCGCCGCCAGCCGCTCGGGCCGAAGGGGTGCCAGCCGAACAGGATCAGGTGACCGTCGTCGGCGGTGACGCGAGCCGCTTCCTGGAGCAGGTGGTGGGGGTCGGGGGCGATCTCGAGCAGGTGATGCACCACCACCAGGCTCAGACAACCATCGGGTAGCGGCAGCGCGTCCAGGGGACACACCAGGGTGGATTCGTGCGAGGCCAGCTCAGGTGTCGGCGCCCAGCACAGCGCGTGACGCACCGGACACATGTCGGCCAGGCTCGGCGCCAGCCCGAGTTCCAGCCCGTGGGCCCCGAACCAGCGCTCGCACAACGGCCCCAGACAGGCGCGCTGGGCCTGCCACACGGCCTGGCCCGGAGGGCTCGCCCAAAAACGGCGCCCCTCTCGCACCAGTCGCGCCAGGCTCATCGCATCCTGCGAATTTGACATGATCCGTTCATCTCTCCAGAGTACTCGATTTTGCAAAGATCCGATTCAAGGCGCCACCGGCTCGGTTGATACCGGCCCCGGCGCGAGGACCCCGAGCCCATGTTGAGCGTGACACCGATTCCCGCCTTTCGCGACAACTATATCTGGATGCTGCGGCAGGACACGAGCCCCGAGGTCTGCGTGGTGGATCCCGGTGACGCCACCCCGGTGATCGAGACCCTGGAACGCGAGGGCCTGACCCTGGGCAGCATTCTCGTCACCCATCATCACGCGGATCACGTCGGCGGCCTGCCCGAGCTGATCCAGCGCTATTCGCCGCGGGTGATCGGCCCGCACAACCCCGCCATCGAAGGCATCGACGAGCGCGTCGGCGCCGGCGACGAGGTGCGGGTGATCGGACGCCTGTTCGAGGTCCTCGAGGTTCCGGGCCACACCCTGGATCATATCGCGTTCTTCACCGCCGGCATTCCGCCGCTGCTGTTCTGCGGCGACACCCTGTTCAGTGCCGGCTGCGGACGTCTGTTCGAAGGAACCCCCGAACAGATGCATGCCTCGCTGGCGCGCCTCACCGCGCTGCCCGAGGACACCCTGGTCTTCGCGGCCCACGAGTACACCCTGGCGAACCTCGCCTTCGCCAAGGCCGCCGACCCGGACAACCCCGACATCGACGCCGCCGAGCAGGAGTGCCGGCGGGCCCGGGAGCTCGAGCGCCCCACCCTGCCCAGCACCATCGGGCGGGAACGGCGCATCAACCCTTTCCTGCGCTGCGAGGACGCCGGCGTGCGTCGGGCGGCCGCACCCCAGGGCGACACCGCCGACGCCGTGACCACCTTCGCCACGCTGCGCGCCTGGAAAGACGACTTCTGAGACCCACCCGGCAACTCGCGTTGCCCGCCTGATTCACGGACGGCAACGCCCGCCCCGGAGGCCCCTGAATGACCTATCACACATCGCGCCGGCGACTCCTCGGATTCGCCAGCACGATCGCCATGACCGGCGCCCTGATCGCCGGCGCCTACACCAAGGCATCGACCCTGCCCGCCGGACAGCTGGGCGCCGACACCCCGAGCTTCGCCCCGGTGCATCGCGGCGAGCCGGAAGGCCAGCGCACCTTCTGGAGCCACCTGCAACTGCAGCCGGCCGACGCCTGGTCGCGCCTGCGCGACACCTTCCAGTGGCAGGATCAGTGGCAGAGCGGCGCCGGCCACGCCCGCGTTCAGCACTGGATCGACGAATACAGCGCCAAGCCGCACAACGTCGCCGAGATCGCCGAGCGCGCCCGCCCCTGGCTGGCGTGGATCCTCGAGCGGGTCGAGGACCGTGGCCTGCCCGGCGAGATCGCCCTGGTGCCCTTCGTCGAGAGCTCCTTCGACCCCGAGGCGCGCAGCCACTTCGGCGCCGCCGGCCTGTGGCAGATCATGCCGCGCACGGGCGATGCCTTGGGCCTGAACCGCTCGCGCGGCTGGGACGGCCGCCTGGACGTGGTGCGCTCGACCCAGGCCGCCCTGGACTACATCGAGTACCAGGCCGACCAGTGGTACGAGGGCGACATCGAGCTCTCGCTGGCCGCCTACAACGCCGGCGCCGGCACCGTGAACCGTGCCCAACGACGCGCCCTGGCCCAGGGCAAGCAGGGCGACTACTGGGATCTCGACCTGCCCAACGAGACCATGGACTATGTACCCAAGCTGCTGGCCATCGCCGCCATCGTCGGCGAACCGGAGCGCTACGGCGTGACGCTGCCCGATATCGAGGGCACGCCGGCCTTCGAGCGCGTGCCGGTGACGCGCACCGTGCGCCTCGGCGAGGCCGCGAAGCTGGCCGACGTGCCGACCGGCGAGCTGGCGGCCCTCAACCCCGGCCTGCGCGGCGACACCGCCCGCCCCGGCCAGGTCAGCGAGCTGCTGGTGCCCGCCGACCGGGCCGAACCGCTGCTGGTCGCCCTGGAGCGCACCGCCCCGAGCGCTGGCAGCGCTGAAGAGGTCCATGTGGTACAGCGCGGCGACACCCTCTCCGCCATCGCCTCCCGACACGCCGTGGCGGTCGCCGACCTGGCCCGCTGGAACGGCCTCGACAGCCCCAACGCTTTACAACCCGGCCAGCAGCTGACACTTTCCGGTAGATGATCAGGGGGGCCGTCGCCCCCCGACCTGGTACAAGGATGCTGACCGATGCGATCGATCGTCCTGCTGACGACGGCCCTGGCGGCGACACCCGCCCTGGCCGCGGCCCCGGCCGACGTGCCCACGCGCCACGGCCTGGCCCTCTACGGCGACCCGGCGCTGCCGGCGGATTTCGACCACTTCCCTCACGCCGATCCCGATGCCCCGGTCGGCGGCACCCTGACCCGCAGCGCCAACGGCAGCTTCGATTCCACCAATCCCTTCATCATCCAGGGCACGCCGGCCTCGGGCCTGAACGCCATCTACGACACCCTGATGGTGGCCAATCCGGACGAACCCTTCACCATGTACGGGCTGCTGGCCGAAGGCATCCGCCTCGACCCGGACCGCCGGTGGATCGAATTCGACCTCGACCCCGATGCCCGCTTTCATGACGGCGAGCCGGTCGACGCCGCCGACGTGGTCTTCAGCTTCGAGACGCTCACCGAGCAAGGCCAGCCGTTCTACGCCGCCTATTACGCCGACGTCAGCGACGTGCGGGTGGTCGACGAGAACACCGTGCACTTCGACCTCGCCGACAGCGATTCCCGCGAGTTGCCGCTGATCCTCGGCCAGATGCCGATCCTGCCGGCCCACTACTGGGAAGACCGAGACTTCGAGCGACCCACTCGCGACGCCCTGCTCGGCTCCGGCCCCTATCGCATCACCGAGGTCGATCCCGGCCGGCGCATCGTCTACGAACGGGTCGACGACTACTGGGGGAAGGCTCTTCCGGTCAATCGCGGCCGCCACAACATCGGCCGGCTGGTCTACGACTACTATCGCGACCAGACGGTGGCGCTCGAGGCCTTCAAGGCCGGCAATATCGACATGCGCATCGAGTCCAGCGCCCGCCACTGGGCCACCGCCTACGACTTCCCCGCCGCCGAAGGCGGCTTCGTCCGGCGCCTGGAAGTACCCGACGGCCAGCCGGCCGGCATGCAGGCCTACGTGCTGAACACTCGCCGCGACACATTCCAGGACGCCCGGGTGCGCGAGGCGCTGAACCTGGTCTTCGACTTCGAGTGGCTCAATCAAAACCTCTTCTACGGCGCCTACGAACGCACCCACAGCTACTTCGAGAATTCCGAGATGGCCGCCGAGGGCCTGCCGAGCGACGCCGAACTGGCCCTGCTCGAGCCCTGGCGCGACGACCTTCCCGAGCGGGTGTTCGACGAACCGCTGCCCGTGGAGCGGCCGGATGACATGCGTGCTCGCCTGCGCGAGGCGCTGGCGCTGCTCCATGCCGCCGGCTACGAGAATCGAGACGACGGTACCCTGGTGAACACGGAGACCGGCGAGCCGCTGTCCTTCGAAGTGCTGCTCTACGACACCCAGTTCGAGCGCGTCGTGCAGCCGCTGCTGCGCAACCTCTCACGGCTCGGCGTGCAGGGCGACATCCGCATCGTCGACGTCAATCAGTACCTCAACCGACTGCGCCGCTTCGACTTCGACGTGGTGGTGGGGAGCTTTCCGCAATCCGCCAATCCGGGTAACGAACAGCGTGAGTTCTGGGGCAGCGAGTACGCCGACGCGCCGCAGAGCCGCAACCTGATCGGCCTGGCCGACCCGGCGATCGACGCCCTGGTCGACGACCTGATCGCCGCCGACAGCCGCGAGGCGCTGGACACCGCCGCCCGGGCTCTCGACCGAGTGCTGCGCTGGGGCTTCTACGTCATTCCCCAGTGGCACCTGGACAGCACCCGCATCGCGGTCTGGGACAAGTTCGGCTGGAAGGAGCCCTTCCCCGAGTACAATCTCGACCTCGACGCCTGGTGGGTCGACCCCGATCGCGGCGCCGAGATCGAGGCCCGACAGCGCAATCGGTGAGGCGGCTACGAGGTACCATGCTCGCTGGCAGACAGATAAGCGCCAGGTCGAGGCGAGGTTCTTTTGACAGGGGGTGAGGCGATTCTCGCCGAACGGGTTGGCCAAGGAGGGCCAACACCGGCCCTGCAAGCGGCGCAGGACGCGCATTAGCGCCGCTGGTCAAGAGAAGCGCCCAGGGATGGGGTCACCGCGTCCTCGCCGAGGCTCGTCGCCGAGAAAGCGCTTCTCTCGTCGAGATTTCATAGAAGCCCTAAGGAAACGCCGTGGCCGCCTACGTACTGCGCCGCCTGCTGCTGATGATCCCTACCCTGCTGGGGATCATGCTGCTCAACTTCCTCATCGTGCAGGCCGCCCCGGGCGGCCCCATCGACCAGATGCTGGCCCGCTTCGAGGGCCTGTCGACCCAGGCCAGCACCCGCCTAGAGGGCGGCGGCGGAGACAGTGCCGGCGGTGGCGGTGAATCCCGCGGCTCCCGCGGCGTGCCGCAACAGTACATCGACCGCCTCGAAACCCAGTTCGGCTTCGACGAGCCGGCCTACCAGCGCTTCTTCGACATGCTGGTCGACTACGCCACCTTCGACCTGGGCGAGAGCTTCTTCCGCGGCGAGCCGGTCACCCAGCTGATGCTCGAGCGGCTGCCGGTGTCGATCTCGCTGGGCCTCTGGACCACCCTGCTGGTGTATCTGATCTCGATCCCGCTGGGCATCCGCAAGGCGCTGCGCCACGGCTCGCGCTTCGACGTCTGGAGCTCGGGGCTGGTGATCGTCGGCTACGCCATCCCGGGGTTCCTGTTCGCCATCCTGCTGATCGTGCTGTTCGCCGGCGGCAGCTACTGGGACGTCTTCCCGCTGCGCGGCCTGACCTCGCCGGACTTCGGTGAGCTCTCCGCCTGGGGCAAGCTCAAGGACTACTTCTGGCACATCAGCCTACCGGTGCTGGCCTCGGCGATCGGCAGCTTCGCCACCCTGACCATGCTGACCAAGAACAGCTTCCTCGACGAGATCCACAAGCAGTACGTGCTCACCGCCCGGGCCAAGGGGGCCAGCGACCGTCGCGTGCTCTACGGCCATGTCTTCCGCAACGCCATGCTGATCATCATCGCCGGTCTGCCCTCGGCGCTGGTGGCGATCTTCTTCACCGGCTCGCTGCTGATCGAGGTCATCTTCTCGCTCAACGGCCTGGGCCTCTTGGGCTTCGAGGCGGTGATGCAGCGCGATTACCCGGTGATCTTCGGCACCCTGTATCTCTATACCCTGATCGGGCTGATCCTGAAGCTGATCTCCGACCTGACCTACGTATGGGTCGACCCGCGGATCGACTTCGAGACCCGGGAGTCCTGAACATGGCACTGAGCGAGCGTTTCTCCCCCATCACCCGCCGCCGGCTGGCCGTGTTCCGCGGCAACCCGCGCGCGCGCCTGTCGCTGTGGCTGTTCCTGGCCATGTTCGTGATCAGCCTCGGCGCCGAGCTGGTGGCCAACGACCGACCGCTGCTGGTCCACTACCAGGGTCAGTGGTACGCGCCGCTGGTCGTCGACTACCCGGACAGCGAGTTCGGCGGTTTCCTGCCCACGCCGGCCGACTATCGCGATCCCTACACCCGTGAGGCGATCGAGGCCGACGGCTGGATGCTGTGGCCCCCGATCCCGTTCTCCTACGACACCCTCGATCAGGACCTCGACCATCCGGCGCCCTCGCCCCCCGACGCCCACCACTGGCTGGGCACCGACGATCAGGGCCGCGACGTGCTGGCTCGAGTGATCTACGGCTTCCGCCTGTCGGTGGTGTTCGCCCTGGTGCTGACCGCCGGCTCCCTGGCCCTGGGCGTGATCATCGGCGGCGTGCAGGGCTACTTCGGCGGCAAGGTCGACCTGATCGGCCAGCGCCTGATCGAGATCTGGTCCGGGCTGCCGGTGCTGTTCCTGCTGATCATCCTGGCCAGCCTGGTCGAGCCGAACCTGTGGTGGCTGCTCGGCATCATGCTGCTGTTCTCCTGGCTGGGGCTGGTCGACGTGGTGCGCGCCGAGTTCCTGCGCGCCCGCAACCTGGAATACGTGCGCGCCGCCAAGGCCATGGGGCTGCCGTCGCGAATCATCATGCGCCGCCACGTGCTGCCCAACGCCATGGTCGCCACCCTGACCTTCATTCCGTTCCTGTTCACCGGCGCCATCACCACGCTCACCGCCCTGGACTTCCTCGGCTTCGGCCTGCCGCCGGGCTCGCCGTCGCTGGGCGAGCTGGTGGCCCAGGGCAAGAACAACCTCCAGGCGCCGTGGCTCGGCATCACCGCCTTCCTGACCCTGGCGGTGATGCTGTCGCTGCTGGTGTTCATCGGCGAGGGCCTGCGCGACGCCTTCGATCCGCGCCACATCCAGCACGCCGGCGGCAAGTCCGAGCCGGCCGACGGCGAGCGCCAGACCGCTACCGGGAGCGCCAGATGAGCGACGAGACCCTGCTTCGCCTCGAGGATCTGACCATCGCCTTCGACGACGCCCCGGTGGTCGAGGGACTGTCGCTGGAAGTGCGCTCCGGCGAGACCCTGGCGCTGGTCGGCGAGTCCGGCTCCGGCAAGTCGGTGTCGGCACTCGGCGCCCTGGGCCTGCTTCCCCCCAGCGCCCGCGTCAGCGGTACGCGCCGGCTCGGCGACACCGATCTCGCGCGCCTGTCCGGCCGCGACTGGCGCGCGATCCGCGGCGGCCGGGTCGGCTTCGTGTTCCAGGAGCCGATGACCTCGCTCAACCCGCTGCACACCGTGGCCCGCCAGATCAGCGAGACCCTGCGCCTGCACCAGGGGCTGCGCGGCGCGGCCGCGCGACGGCGCGCCCGCGAGCTGCTCGAACAGGTCCAGCTGCCCCGCGCCGAAGAGCTGCTCGACGCCTGGCCCCACCAGCTCTCCGGTGGCCAGCGCCAGCGGGTGATGATCGCCATGGCCATCGCCAACAACCCGCGGCTGCTGATCGCCGACGAGCCGACCACCGCGCTCGACGTCACCGTACAGCAGGAGATCCTGGCGCTGCTGGCCGAGCTGCGCGATACCCACGGCATGGGCATGCTGTTCATCACCCACGACCTCAACCTGGTGCGCCGCCACGCCGATCGGGTCTGCGTCATGCGCCACGGCCGGCTGCAGGAGACCGGCCCGGTGTCGCGCGTGTTCGAGGCCCCGGAGAGCGCCTACACCCGAGAACTGCTGGCCGCCGATCCCACCGGACGCCCCGAACCGGTCACCCATCGCACCCCGCTGCTCAGCGCCCAGGGGCTGGGCATTCGCTTCCAGCGGCCGAAGAAGCTGTTCAGCCGCCGACCGCCAGCCTTCGAGGCGGTCAAGCCGCTGGACCTGACGGTGGCGCCGGGCGAGACGCTCGGTATCGTCGGCGAATCCGGCTCCGGCAAGACCACCCTGGCCCTTGCGCTTCTGCGCCTGCAGCAGAGCGAGGGCGAGATCACCTTCGACGGCGAGCGTCTCGACCGCCTCCACGGCGACGCCCTGCGTCGCCAGCGGCGGCGACTCCAGGTGGTGTTCCAGGACCCTTACGGCTCGCTGTCACCGCGCATGCCGGTGGCCGACATCGTCAGCGAGGGGCTTCGCTTCCACCATCCCGAACTGGACGACGCCGAGGTCGACCGCCGCGTGCGCGACACCCTGCGCGAGGTCGGCCTGCCCGAGGAATGCGGGGCCCGCTATCCCCACGAGTTCTCCGGCGGCCAGCGCCAGCGCATTGCCGTAGCCCGGGCCATCATCCTCGAGCCGTCGCTGCTGGTGCTCGACGAACCGACCTCGGCGCTGGACCGCACCGTGCAGAAGCAGCTCGTCACCCTGCTGCGCGAGCTGCAGCGCAAGCGCGGGCTCAGCTACCTCTTCATCAGCCACGACCTGGCCGTGGTGCGCGCCATGGCCCATCGCCTGCTGGTGCTCAAGGACGGCGAGGTGGTCGAACAGGGCGACTGCGAGGCCGTGCTGACCCAGCCGACCACCGACTACACCCGAGCACTGGTCGAGGCCGCGGGGCTGTCGCCAATGTCGCCATGAACGTCGTCGTCAGCGTCGCCGGCGTCTCCCCGCGGCCTGATGACCAGGACGCTTCAGGATCGATGATGGTTTAGCCGTTACGCAAGATAACGGTATAAAACACGACGACCGGCGCGACGGTTTTGCTGGTACCGAATCGGGACCTGTTTATACTTGCCGAATGCCGAGGGGAAGGAACGAGAGGAACCGGGATGCCTCAGACAAGGGCGTGGCTGACCACCGCCGTACTCCTGTGTGTGGCCGCCCTCTGGCTCGGCTCGGCGATGGCGGCACCTCGGGATCTGGGAACCGGCTGGGAGTATCGCTGGGGCGACTCCCCCGTGTCTGCCGATGGCGTCCCAACCTGGGTGAAACCAGGAGACGACGACGCTTGGAACGCCATCGATTTCCCCGCCAACCCGCCCGGACGCCGAGGACAAACCCTGGCCTGGTTCCGACTCTCCCTCCCTGAGGGTGATTGGCAAGATCCGGCACTCTACATTACCAGCATCAACCTGATCGCAGACGTCTACTTGGACGGCGAACGCCTCTACCAACATGGCACCTTCGATGATGATGGCAATGGCCGCTTCGCAGGCTGGCCCTGGCACATGATCCGCCTCCCCGAGGGCTTCGGCGGTCGACAACTGACCCTGCGGGTCTACTCCGACTACACCGCCATCGGCCTGTGGGGCGAGATCATGCTGATCGAACGCGCCGATCTCTTCCCCAAGCTTCTGCGCGACGCTCTGGGTGCACTCATCGTCGGCCCGCTGTGCCTGCTCCTGGCGCTTTTCGCGGTAGGTTTCGCGCTGTTCCAGGACGACCGTCGCCGTTTTATGCCCATCAGTCTGTTCGCGCTGGCCTCCGGCATCATGATCATTGCCGAAAGCCCGGTCGACCAGTTGCTGATCGACCGCCCCCTGCTGTGGGACAACCTCGCCGCCGCAGGCTACTTCACCCTTCCTATCGCGCTGGGGCGCCTACTGGAGCACTGGTTCGCCGATACGCGATCACGCCGTATCCGGCGTATCTGGCAGTTCCACCTTGTCTACCTGGTGGGCGCGCTGGGGGCCAGCGGGCTCGGCTGGATCAATCTCTCGATCACCTTTCCGGTCTTCGATGTACTTCTGGTGCTCAGCATCAGTCTGCTGCTGGCGATTATCGCGCCCCATCTCGGCCGGTTCGACGCTCGCCAGAGGGCCATACTGGCCGCCTTCGCTCTGTTCGGGGCGCTGTTGCTGGTCGACATGGCCGTGGCCCATGGCCTGCTGCCCTGGCAGCGGGTACCCACCAGCGCCGGCGCGCTGGCCTTTGCCCTGGTCATCGGGGGCATCTCGCTGATCGACTACGCCCACACACAGAGGGAACTCCGGCGCCTCAACCACCAGCTCGAACAGGAAGTCGAGGAACGGACGCACCAGCTACAGCAGCTGGTGGAACGCCTCGAGATCGACTCCACCACCGACCCGTTGACCGGCCTGCATAATCGCCGCCACTTCGACGAGTGCCTGCGACAGGAATCCCGCCGGGCCCGGTCCCGGCAGACGCCGCTGGCGATGGCGATGCTCGACATCGACCACTTCAAGCGGATCAACGATGGTCACGGCCATGCAGCGGGCGACCGGGTCCTGGCGGGCATCGCGATGGCGCTCCGGGAACACTTCCGCGACGATGATGAGATATGCCGCATCGGCGGCGAGGAATTCGTGGTACTGCTGCCCGGCACCGGCGCCGATACGGCAAGAGAGCGCGCCGCCTCGCTGATGGCGAGCCTGGCCGACCGCGTCTACTGGCACGACGGCCGCATGCTGGGCCCGGTGACCCTGTCCTGCGGTATCGCTGCCTACCCAGCGCACACCGCCGATCCCATGACGCTGCCCGATCTGGCTGACCGTGCGTTGTACGGCGCCAAGGAAACCGGCCGCAACCGGATCATCACTGCTAGCTGAGCATCGGCCTCACGAAGAAGCGCCGCTAGAAAAGCGCGACCTCGTCGGCCGTGAGCTCACGCCACTCACCGGGCGCCAGCTCCGAGTCCAGCGCCAGTGCACCGACCGACTCGCGATGCAGTATCTCGACGTGATTGCCGATGGCGGCAAACATGCGGCGCACCTGATGGTAACGACCCTCGTGGACGGTCAGCCGCGCGTGCAGCGGGTCGAGCATCTCGAGCTCGGACGGCCGCGTCGGCGCCTCGTCACCCTCGAGTTCGATGCCCTCGGCGAAGGCCGCCACCGCGCGCTCGGCCTCGGCGCCTTCCAGGGGGCGCGCCAGGGTCGCCAGATAGACCTTGGCGCAGCCGCGCTTCGGCGAGGTCACGCGATGCGACCACTGGCCGTCGTCGCTGAGCAGCAGCAGCCCGGTGGTCTCCACGTCGAGGCGCCCCACGGTCTGCAGCCGCTCGGCCTTGGGCAGGTCGATCAGATCCATCGCACGCGGATAGAGGCCGCGTCGCGCCGTACATTCCACGCCTTCGGGCTTGTGCAGCATCACGTAGCGCAGCCCGACCAGCGCCAGGCGCTCGCCGTTCCAGGTCACGCGGTCATCGGACGCGAGATGGCGGGCAGCCTTCTTTTCGCGCTCACCGTTGACCTCGACCTCGCCGCGCAGCAGCGCCCGCTTGGCCAGGCTGCGGGTCATCTCGGTACTTTCGGAGAGGAATCGATCCAGTCGCATCAGGCACCCACCCCGTCGGTCAGGCCGAAATGATCGGCATCGCGCCAGGCCGGAAACTTCTCGCGGAAGGCGTGCAGCTCATCCAGCGACAGCGTGCCGGTCTTGACGAAGGTCGTATCGCGGGGCTCGTCGATCAGCGGCTCGCCCTTGGCGTCCACCAGCATCGAATCACCGGCATAGGCCAGGCCCTTGGCATCCTCGCCGACACGGTTGACGCCGATCACGGGGCACAGGTTCTCCACGGCCCGGGCCTGCAACAGCACCCGCCACGGGTGGCGACGCGGTGCCGGCCAGTTGGCCACGCACAGCAGGGCATCGTACTCGAAGTGCTCGCCCGGCGCGGGCCGCTGGCGCAGCCACACCGGAAAGCGCAGGTCGTAACACACGCTGAGCAGGATCCGGAAGCCCTTGAGCTCGACGATCACCCGCTCGTGGCCCATGGCATAGCGCTCGTGCTCGCCGGCCATGCGGAACAGGTGCCGCTTGTCGTAGTGCACCAGGCTGCCGTCGGGGCGCGCCCAGATCAGACGGTTGAAGCAGTCGCCGTCTTCCACTATCGCCACGCTGCCGGTGACCACGCAGCCGCGCCGGGTCGCCTGCTCACGCATCCAGGCCACGGTGGCACTTTCTGCCATCGGCTCGGCCATCTCGCGGGAATTCATGGTGAAGCCGGTGGCGAACATCTCCGGCAACACGATCAGGTCGGTATCGCCGCCGTCGAGCTCGCCCAGCGACGCCTCCAGCATCCGGCAGTTCGCCTCGGGGTCTTCCCAGCACAGGTCGGCCTGCACCAGGGTCGTTCTGAGTTCGCTCATCGAGGACTCCATTGGGGATCGAAACGGCCCCCATAGCCTAAACGACAGCGGCCGATGGCGCAGCCACCACGCACCGGTCGACGCCCGCATGATAAGCTTTGGTTTCATTGATTAGGAAAGTAAAGATGTCATCGACCGATCGCGATACCCGGGCCGCCCAGGGAGTCGGCTATGGCCTGGCTGCCTACCTGATGTGGGGCTGCTTCCCGCTGTTCTTTGCCCTCTTCGACGAGGTGCCCGCCTACGAGATCCTGGTACACCGGGTGCTGTGGTCGTGCGTGTTCCTGGCCGGCGTGGCGACCGTACTGCGGCGCTGGAAGCCGGTCGGCGAGGCCCTGGCCCAGCCGCGGCGCCTGGGACGAGTGCTGGCCTGCGCGGTGCTGATCGCCGTCAACTGGGGGCTGTATATCTACGCCGTCGAGACCCATCGGGTGCTGCAGGCGAGCCTTGGCTACTACCTGACGCCGCTGATCAACATCGCCCTGGGCATGCTGGTGCTGCGCGAGCGCATGAGCCGCCTGCAAGGCCTGGCGGTGGGCCTGGCCGGGGTGGCCATCGCCCTGCAGCTGGCGCTGATCGGCACCTTGCCCTGGATCAGCCTGGTGCTGGCGCTGAGCTTCGGCACCTACGGGCTGTTGCGCAAGCAGGTGCCGCTGGACGGCCTCTCCGGACTGCTGGTCGAGACCCTGCTGCTGATGCCGCTGGGGCTCGTGGCCCTGGGGGCGCTCAGTCAGGCCGGCCTGTCGCATTTCCTCGGCGACAGCCGTACCACGCTGCTGCTGCTGGCCTGCGGGGTGATCACCGCCCTGCCCCTGCTGGCCTTCGCCGGCGCCGCCCGCCGCCTGCGCCTGGGCACCCTGGGGTTCCTGATGTACCTGAATCCCAGCCTGCAGTTCCTGATCGCGCTGTTCGTGTTCGACGAGCCGCTGAAGCCAACGCAGCTCGCAACCTTCGTGCTGATCTGGATCGGCCTGGCACTCTACAGCTGGTCGGCCTGGCAGCGACGCCCGGCCTCAGAGGTCCGCGCCTGATCGCACCGGGGCATAGCGAAACAGGAAGGTCTCGGATTCGCTCGGCCGCCCCAGATGGAAGCCCTGAAGCAGCTGCACGTCCAGCGATGCCAGCCAGCGGGCCTGGGTCGCGTTCTCCACGCCTTCGGCCACGACCTCCAGGCCCAGCTGGCGACAGAAGCGTATCATCGCCGCATAGGCCTCGACCGCCCGCTCGTGGCGCTCGGCCGCCGCAAGCAGCTCGCGGTCCAGCTTGACGGCGTCGAAGGGCAGCCGCTGCAGCAGCCGGAAGGCGGTGTAGCCGGTGCCGAAGTCGTCCAGCGAGACGCGCACGCCGAGGCGACGCAGGCCGATCAGCGCCTGCTCGATGTGTATCAGCTCCCCGAAGTCGGCGTGCTCGGTGATCTCGATCTCCAGGCAGCTCGGCGGCAGTGCACGCTCGTGCAGGGCATCCCCCAGTGCCGCGACGAAGTCCACGTCTTCCAGGCTCGACAGGCCGACGTTGATCGACAGTCGGAAGTCCCCATCCAACCGCTCCCGATGCCGGCACAGCCAGTCGATGGCCGTGCGGCTGACCCAGCGATCCAGCTGCCGGGTCAGGCCGAGGCTCTCGACCACCGGCAGGAACTCGCCGGGCGACACCTCGCCGAACTCGGGATGCTGCCAGCGCAGCAGGGCCTCGGCGCCCAGCAGGCGATGATCGAGGCGGGAAAACTGCGGCTGGAAGACCAGGCGCCACTGCGACTGCGGTGCCTCGATCAGAACCTCCAGCGCCTCTGCCAGATGACGGAAACGGGTCGTCCCACCGGGCGCACGAGGCGAGACGCGGCGCAGGGGCTGCGGCCAGCCGCGCCGCGCCAGATGCCTCACGCCCTCATCGAGGGCGTCGCGGCACTGGGTGATGTCGCCGCTATGCTCATCGAGACACAGCAGGCTGGCGTACCAGGTCAGCCGCTGGCCGCTACCGCCGGGCGAGAGCTCACCGAGGTGCGCCAGGATGCTGTCGAACAGCGCCTCCACGTCCTCCGGCCGCGACGATGCCGGCACCGCGCCCAGCAGGTTCATGCCGGTCCCCGCGTAGAGGTGCCAGTCCGCGGGCAGCGCCTCGCGCATCGCCGGCAGCTGTTCGCGCAGCATCGCCTGCGCGGTGACCAGCCCGAAGCGTTCGCGGGCCTCGCGCAGCTGCGGAGAAGCAAGTTCGAACAGGCAGCCGTCCCGACGCGGCGCCTCGACTTCCCAAAGCTGCTGGCTGGGCAGACCGGTCGCATGGTCGACCATCAGCCGGCGCTGGCGACGCGCGATGCGTCGCCGCGACCGGCTCAGCAACAGCAGGCCCGCGCCCAGCACACCACTGACACCGATCCCAACCCACAGCAACAACGAGCGCTGCCCCTCGACCTGCTGCATGGCAGCGTCGACGCCGACCCACTCGATGGTGGCGGCCAACGGCGTCGGCACCCGGGCATGCCAGCGGGCGTCCAGCACCCGACGGCCCGCCATGACAACCTCGCGCTCGGGCTGGCGCTCGAACACCGGACTCAGCAGCGTCTCGATGGCCAGGGTGGCCACACGCCGGGTGTCGAGCAGAACGCCACCGGCACAGCCCAGGTCCAGCTGGTACGGCAGATGGCAGAACACCGGCACGCCCTGGTCCTCCAGCGTCTCGAGCCAAAGACGCTGCCTCGGGTCCAGGTCGCCGCTGCCGGTGGTCTGCCCCTCGACCAGGTACACCCGGGTGTCGACCGGCAGGGTTTGCAGCGTGCGGACCACCTCTTCGGGCGTCCAGTCCCACAGCACACCGGCCAGGCGCCCCGACGAGGACGCCCGCAGGCGCGACACGAAGCCCCGGGTCAGATCCTCGCCGACGGCGGTCTCGTCCCCCAGCACCAGCCAGGGCAACGGCGCGCCGAACGCCTCACCGAGGAAAGCCAACGACGACTCGGCCACCCCGGTGGTCATGATGCGCTTGATGCCATGCGCCCGGGCCTGGCGCTGAAGGTCGGGATCGTTGATGCCGATCGCCACCACCCGGGAGGGCGACTGCCAGTCCTCGGGCCGGGCCAGGTAGAAGGCCAGGGCCGCATCATCGATCAACAGCAGGCGATCGCTGGGCGTCACCGCCTGCCGCCCTTCCAGGCGCTCCCGCTGCAGCATGAAGGCCCGCTCGCGGCCCAGACGCCGGGCATCCAGGTAGTCCACGTCGAGCGACGGCACGCCGAGCCGCTCGGCCGCCTCGTCGAGGCGGGCCAGCAGCTCGTCGGTCCACAGGTTACCGCGGTGATAGGACGCCAGCACCTGAATGCGCGGCACCACATTGTCAGGGCGTTCCGTCGTTTCACCGCGATCGGACTCGGCGGAGCTAAGCGAGGCGGCCAAGAGGGCGAGTCCTGCGAGGCAGGCCCCAAGGCATGACGTAAGGTATGGTCTCCGCGCTCGCACCCACATCGGGTTCATCCGACTCATTGTTGTTCAATGCTTTATCTGAGACCTTGTCATGCCAAACGTCAACCGAAAGTGCTAACGCACGGTGTCGGACGGTCTCATTCTCACCGCCTGCCCTGGTACCGGTTCTCCGACATGGCGTACGCGAGAGGAGTGGCGCACGCGGGCTCACCAGCCCAAGATGACGGTACCCTGGCCACCCGACGGCGCTCCATGGCGACCAACGCATCCCCCGACCTTTCCATGCCCGCGTCGATACCGACTCCGCTCGCCGACGCCCCGCTGCTGCTGGTGGGGGCCGGGCATGCGCACCTGCATCTGGTCAGCCAGCGCGCCCGTCTGCCCATGCCCCGGGTAATGCTGCTCGACCCCGGCGGCTTCTGGTACTCCGGCATGGCCGGCGGCGTGCTGGGCGGCCAGCATTCGCCCGCCGCGGACCGCCTGGAGCCCATGGCGCTGGCCCGCCGCCATGGGGTCGAGGGCCTGCGCGGCCGTCTGGCCGGGCTCGATCCCGACCGGTACGAGGCGCTGCTGGACGACGGCCGGCGTCTGGCGGTGTCGGCCGTCTCGCTCAACCTGGGCTCGACGGTGAACACGCCGCCCGCTCATCCCGAGGGCCCCGATATCTGGCCGGTCAAGCCGATTCCCCGACTGGTGGCGCTGCGACATCGGCTGGCGCACGACTTCGCCGCGGGAAAGTGCCCACGCCTGCTGGTGGCCGGCGGCGGCGCCAGTGGCGTCGAAGTGGCCTGCCAGCTGCGGGCCCTGGCCGATCGCCACGGCGTCGATCCGACCATTCGCCTGCTGACCCGGTCATCGGACCTGCTGCCGGGCGCCCCGCGAGGCGCGGTGCGCTGGCTGCATCGGCGGCTCGTCCAACGCCGCATCGCGGTCGAGACCGGGCTCGCGCTGGTCGGCCATCTGCCCGGTGGCAGCATGGCGACGCCACCGAATCAGCCGCCGAGTGAGGACAACGCCCATTTCATACCCGCCGATCACGTCATCCATGCCGTCGGCCTGGCGCCACCGACGCTGCTCGAGCGGCTCGGTCTGCCGATCATCCCCGGGCGGGGCCTGGCGGTCACCGACACCCTGCAGAGCCCGGCGCTCCCCTGGGTCTTCGCCGCCGGCGACTGCGCCGCCATGATCGACCACGAGCTGCCACGGCTCGGCGTCTACGGCGTGCGCCAGGCGCCGGTGCTGCTCGACAACCTCGCCGCCTGGTGGCACGGCGAGGCGCTGCGCCCTTATCGCCCGCAGTCCCGGGCGCTGTCGATCCTCGACCTGGGCCGTCGTCAGGCGTTGGCAATGCGCGGCGGCGCCTGGTGGGGCGGACGGCTGGCCTGGTACTGGAAGCGCCGGCTGGACGAGCGTTTCCTGACCGGCTATCGCTGCTGAACCCGGCCAGGGCGGATTCTCGACGGCGGCGCCGATCGGGTATCATGGCCGACCATCACAGGGAACGGCAGCACCATGGACAGCACTCCCAAGCAGAACCTCGGCATCAGCGCCTACCGCTGGCTCAAGCAGGACATCATCCGCGGCGTTTATCCGCCCGGGGAGAAGCTGCTGATGAGCCGGCTCAAGGAACGCTACGACCTCGGCATCGGTCCGCTGCGCGAGGCCCTGTCCCAGCTGGTCGCCGAGCGGCTGGTGGTGGCGATCAGCCAGCGCGGCTACCGGGTCGCGCCGATGTCGCGCGAGGAACTGGCCGACCTCTACGATGCCCGTTCCCAGCTGGAGGGACTGATGCTGGAGCTGGCCATCCAGCGCGGCGACGACGCCTGGGAAGCCGACGTGCTGGCCAAGGCGCACACCCTGGCCAAGGTCATGGAGGTGCACAGTCCCGAGGAGATGCTCGACGTCTGGGACACCCGTCATCAGGCCTTCCACACGGCCATCGTCGCCGGCTGCAACTCCCCCCACCTGATGCAGGCGCGCCAGGGGCTGTTCGACCAGGTCGAGCGCTATCGCCACCTGTGGCTGCAGGAAACCGTGCTCTCCGACGAGGCCCTGGCGCGCAAGCGCCAGGAACACGCCGCCCTGGTCGACGCCACCCTGGCCCGCGACGTGGAGCGCGCCCGCACGATGATGCGCGAGCATCTGATGACGCCGGTGCCAATCATCCTCGACGCGATGCAGCGCCGCGGCCTGGCATGAGCCGAGGCGGCAGGATCGCCTTGATCCCGGTCATCGTGCTGTCACGACCCATGCGGGATACTCCTCACGAGCCCACGGAGGAGTCTTCACCATGCCGCTACCTCATCTGCTTCACCTGACCCGCGACCAGTCACTGCGCCTCGAGCACCTGGCCGAACGCTGCGACCTGCCCGTCAACGAGTTGCTCAACCGCCTCGTCGGCGAAGGCATCGCCAACCTCGAAAGCGAGCTGATGGTCGAAGGTGCCGGCCTGCGCAAGGCCGAGCGCAGCATCGACCAGTTGCTGCGCGAAAGCGGCCTCGGCATCTGAACCGGGTCAAGCGAACGCACGGCGAAAACGACGATAGTCGGCCAGCGCCCGCTCGGCCGATACCGCCGCGAGCCGCACCTCCTGGCCCGGCAGACACTGCGCCAGCCGCGCGCAGGAGAGTGGCGTCAGTGCCCCTAGCCGCGGATAGCCGCCGATGGTCTGACGGTCGTTGAGCAGCGCGATGGGCTGGCCGTCCGGCGGCACCTGCACGGCACCGAGGCCGAGCCCTTCGGAGATCATGCTGGTCAGCCGACAGCGCAGCGTCGGCCCCCGCAGTCGCACGCCCATGCGGTCGGCGCGGTCGTCGACCCGCCAGGCCGTATTGAACGCCACGGCCAGGCTCGCGCCCTCGAACTCGGCGATCTGGGCGCCCGGCAGCAGCGACAGCCGCGGCATCGCCGTGTAGTCCAGGCGCGCCTCCGCGGGCGCCTCCCGCTCGTCGCCGATCGGGTGCTCCCCCGCCTCGGTGCCGACGTGGAGGACATCGCACTCGGCCAGCGCGTGGCCATGGCCATCGTGGCCGCCGAGCCCTTCGCGCACCACGCTGGCCAGGCTGCCGAGCACCGGCTCGGCACGAAAACCGCCGGCCACGGCCAGATAGGCGCGCAGCCCGCCGACCGGCTGGGCGAAGCGCAGCACCTGGCCGGGTCGCAGGCGAAACCGCTGCCAGGGCGAGAGCGGCGCGTCGTCGAGGGTCGCCCCGAGATCCGCGCCGGCCAGCGCCAGCGTCAACTCACGCTCGGCCTCCAGTGCCAGGCCGCCGAGCGTCACTTCCAGCGCCGCCGCCCCCCAGGCGTTGCCGGCCAGCCGGTTGGCCCAGGCCCAGGCGTGCAGATCGGCGGGGCCGCCCTGGGTCACGCCCAGCCGGCGCACGCCGAAGCGCCCGGCATCCTGCAGCAGCGCCAGCGGCCCCGGGCGCGTCACCCGCAGACCCGACACGGCATCCTCTATCGCCGCCGTCATCGCGTGTCCTCCATATACGTGACATCGGCGCCCCGTCGCACCAGTTCCTCCTTCGAGACCGGCACGAAGCGCACCCGGTCACCCACCCTGAGCAGGCTGAAGCCGTCACGGTCGCGATCGAAGAGCCGCGCGGCGGTGCGGCCGATCAGGTTCCAGCCCCCCGGCGAGACGGCGGGATAGGCGGCGGTCTGGCGTCCGGCGATGCCCACGCTGCCGGCGGGCACCCGCTTGCGCGGCGTCTCCAGGCGCGGCGTCTCGAGGCGCTCGTCGACGCTGCCCATGAAGGCGAATCCCGGCGCGAAGCCCAGCGCATAGACGCGATAGGTCACCTCGGCGTGCCGTGCGATGGTCTCCGCCACGTCGAGCCCCGCCCGCTCGGCCAGGTGCGGCAGCTCCGGGCCGACGCTCTCGTGGTACCAGGTCGGAAGCTCGTGGACCTCGCCCGTGGCGGCCTCGTCGTCGGGCGCCAGCGCGGCCAGTGTCTCGGCGAGCCGCTCTCGCGCCTCGTCGGGCGTCATCCGCATCGGATCGAAGATCACCAGCAGAGTGGTATAGGACGGCACCAGGTCCACCAGGGCATTGCCGAAGGCCGCCTCGCAGTCGCGCACCAGGGCGGTGATCCAGGGCAGGTTGGCCTCGTCGATGGCATCGAACAGCCGTACCAGCCAGCCGTCGAGCCCCGCCGACTCCAGTCGCGGCAGGCCGGGGACGCTCATGCGTTCCCCTCATCGCCGTCGTCGTCCTCGTCGAGGGCGCGGCGAATGGCCTGGATGGCGGCGATCGACTCGGCATTGTCGCCGTGCACGCAGAGGGTGTCGGCCGCGAGGATCAGCGCGCTTCCATCGCGGGCGACGAGTGGCTCGCCGCGGGCGATGCGCCGCGCCTGGTCGACGATCGTGGCCTGGTCATGGTGCACGCTGCCGGGCTCGCGCCGCGACACCAGCCGTCCCTCGCCGTCGTAGGCACGGTCGGCGAAGGCCTCGAACCACAGGGTGACGCCGAAGCGCTCGGCCAGCTCGCGGACGGCGGAATCGTCGCGGGTGGCCATCACCATCAGCGGCAGCTCGGCGTCGAAGGCCACGAGCGCGCGCATCACCCCGGCCAGGATCTCGGGATCGCGCATCATGTCGTTGTAGAGCGCCCCGTGGGGCTTCACGTAGCCCACCGACAGGCCCTCGGCGCGGCACACGCCGGCCAGCGCCCCGAGCTGATAGAGCACCAGATTCTCGATCTCCTCCGGCGTGCAGGCCATGTGCCGCCGCCCGAAGCCCACCATGTCCGGATAGGCCGGATGCGCGCCCACGGTGACGCCGTGCTTACGCGCCAGGCGCACCGTCATGCGGATCACATCGGGATCCGAGGCGTGGAAGCCGCAGGCCACGTTGGCCAGGTCCACGTGGGGCATCACCTCGGCGTCCATGCCCATGGTCCAGGCGCCGAAGCTCTCGCCCATGTCGGCGTTCAGCAGCAGTTTGCGCATGCGCGTCGTCTCTTTTTCCATCGTTGTTGCCATTAAAACAGGCACGCGGCGCGGCCTCACCCCCATGGAGCGATGTCGTCATGCGTTATCCCGGAGTTCGAGGCGCAGGTCGTGAATCAGCCGCACGTCGTTGAAGGCGGCCGCCCGGGTCTCCTGCTGTCGCAGCCGGAACGCAGCTTGCTCGCGCCTTGGCAGGCCCTGGAACTCGGCGAGCACCTGGAACAGCCAGATTTCGGAGCCCCAGTCGAGCCCGCCGGCCTCTAGGTACTCGAGCGCGCTCAGCGGCTCGCCGTTGCCCTCGACCACCGACAGGTAGAAGCGTTCGACGTCCTCCCTCAAGGCCTGCTGGCGGGCGGCGACCATCGAATCCTCGTGACGCTCGGCGGCCACGGCGGCGGCGACGGGCTCCGGCGCTGCGGCGGGCCGCGGCAGGTCGTGGAGCAGCTCAGTGACGACCCGGGCATCCGGGGCCTGATCGAGCGCCACCGCGCCGGCGGCGGTCAGCGGCGCGGCGCGGTTGACCAGCGCCGGCACCTCGCTACGCCGGGCGTAGTTGCCGGGCACGAAGCCGGGATGCTCGCGCAGGAAGGCGGCCATGCCCACCACCAGGCGGCTGCGCGACTGCTGCTGGCGGAAGCGCGCCATCAGCTCGATCAGCCGGCGCTGCACCTCGCGCAGGCTGGTGTAGTGCTGGCTGAGGCGATGCTGGAGCTGGCTGACCAGTAGCTTGCGCAGCGCCCCGTCGGCGCCCACCAGGTCGATCAGCTCGTCGAAGTCGATCAGCGCCAGGCCGTCGAGCAGGCGCACGATCTGCTTCTGGGCGCGGTCGTTCTCGCGGATCTTGTCGGCCAGCCGGCTGACGAAGCCGAAATCGCTGTTGAGGCGCCGCCAGAGGCTGTCGATGGCGTCGGCGAAGCGGCCGTCGAGGTCGTCCACCGCCTGGCGCAGGCGCAGCAGCTGCTGCTCCTGACGCCAGTACTCGGCGCCGTCACGAGCCTCGCGATAGCTCTGCACCAGGCCGCGCATCAGCTCAAGCGTCTCGGCCACGTCGGCGTTGACGTGGCGGCGGGTCTCGTCGGCCAGCATCTCGGCGATCAGCTCGCGCACCTTGGGCGCGAGCTTCACCCCGGCCTGCTCGTCGGGCCGCCACAGGATGCGCGCCGACAGCAGCCGATTCAGCGCGGTGGTGGAAAGGCCCTCCAGCGGCACCTCGTCGCGCACGTAGCCGGCCATCAGCGCCTCGGCGTGCTTGCCGAGCAGCGCCAGCCGCTCGGCGCCGGTGCCGAGCAGGCGGTTGTCCAGGGCGTCTGAGTCGCTCGCGCTCACAGCAGCCGCTCCTGGGCCTCCGGGGCCTGGTCGTCGACGGGCAGCTGCTCCTCGTCGCGGATGAAGCGCACCAGCTCGATCAGGTAGTCGATCTTGGCGGTGGCAATGAAATAGTGGCGGTCGGCGTGGGGCTGGCTCAGGTAGCCGCGCTCGCGCAGGCGCTTGAAGACCTGCTTGATCTGGGCATCGAGCTGCTCGCTCTGTGAGCCGAAGAACGGATCCGTGGCCAGGCGCTCGAGGCGCTCGCGCAGCCCCTGATTGTCCTCGCAGCGCGAGCTGAAGTCGGCCGGCTTGAGCACGTCGCCAGGCGACACCGGGCCGTCGCGGCCGAGCGCCTCCTGCACCAGCTGCAGCCATTCGAGCATCGGCAGCAGGCTGCCGACGGTCTCCGCCAGCTGGCGGGAGAGCTGGTCTCGGGCGGTGTCATCCAGCTGGCGCCAGGCCAGGAAGTAGACGCTGCCCTCCTCGTTGCTCGCCAGGCGCCGGTTGAGCGGACGCAGGTAGGCGTCGAGACGCTCGCGGGTCGCCTCGTCCTGCAGGCGGCGGAAGGCCGTATCGTCGCTGACCGCGCACAGGAAATCCCCGGCCAGCAGGCGCTCCAGCAGCGGACCCAGTTCCACCATGGAACGCTCTGCGGTCGAATGCTCTGACATCATGTCCTCGCTCATGCCGATGCCTCCTGACGGTCGCTCTGGCGCTCCTCCAGACGCTGGGCCAGGCGGCTCAGTCGCGGCTCGATGCGCTTGAGCCGGCGCTTGTCGGGCGCGGTCTCGTCGCGGTCGATCAGATAGCGGTGCTGGAACAGCATCAGCACGTCCGACTCCGGATTGGGGAAGGCGCCGACGATATGGATGCGGTTGTTGTCGCAGGCGTCGAACAGCTTCTCGACGTTGTGATACGCCAGGGTGCCGATCTCGTCGATGGGCCAGTGCACGGCCACCTCGGCCGGGCCGCGCAGCAGCCGGGTGAAGGCCAGCAGGAACTTGCACAGGATCAGGTAGGCCATGCCGTGGCTGGAGGACTCCAGCAGCTGGCGGTCGTTCTTGATCACCAGGTCGGCGCCACCCTCGTTGAGGTGCAGCTCCAGGCGCAGCAGGCTCTCGACGCTGTACTGCTGGTCGCTGCGCAACAGCTCCACCACGTCGCCCAGGGCGTCGAGGTAGTCGTCGTCCGGCAGCGTGCGGCCGCCGTCGCGCCACTCGCGGTAGCGCTGGGCGAAGCGCTTGAGCGGCTCCCAGAAGCCGAGCTCGTCGATGGTCGACTGGATCTTCACCTCGGCCTTGCCGATGCCCTCGAGCCTCAGGTCGTCGGCCACTTCGTCGGAAAGCCGCCGGCTCTGGGCGTTGATGCGCCGGTTGAGGTCGCGAAACACGGTGAAGAACTTGTCGAGATCGTCGCCGAGATTGCGCCCTTCCTGCAGCAGCTGCTGCTGTTGCCCCTCGAGCAGCTGCAGCATGTCGGCCAGCACCGCCAGCAGGCGGCGCGGACCGGTGTCCTCGAGCTTGGCGCGCTCGGCCTCCAGGGTGTCCTGGAAGTCGGCGCTGGCGCCCTTGATCAGGTCGGCCTCGATCTTCTCGCAGCCGCGGCGCAGCGCGTCGAGCGCGCGGGCATGGTCGGTGAGCGCCTGGCGGGCGCGCTCGATGCGCTCGTCGACGTCACCCGGTGCCTCGCCGAGCGGCTCGCTGGCCGGCGCCAGGGTCAGCCCCTCCAGGGTGTCGAGCAGCGGCGCCAGGGTCTCGACCAGCGCCTGCTCGGCCTCGCGGCGGGTCTTGAGTTCACCCACCGCCGACCGATGCTCGGCCCGGTCGGCGTCGAAGGCGTCCTTGAGCGTCTTGCGCTCGCGTTCGGCGGCCTGCTGGGCCTGGCTCAGCTCCGCTTCCCGCGCCACCAGCCGCGGCTTGCGCTCGCCCCAGTCGAGGCGCATGAAGCGGGCGTAGGCGTCGAGCTCGTCCCGCCGCGCCTCGGTGTCGTGGATGCGCTGGCCCAGGTCCTCGATCTTCGCCCGGGTCTCCCGCACCTTGACCGGGTCGACGCCGCGATCGGCCAGCTCGCGATCGAAGGCGGCCTCGAGCTCCTCGCGCTGGCGGCGGTTGTCTTCCCGGAGCTCGCCGAGCTGGCGGCGATACTGCTCGATCTGGCGATCGACGCCGGCCAGCTGGCCCTGGTGATCGGCGGTGAGCTCCATGCGCTGGGCGCGGTGGGTCTCGTCCAGCGTCGCCAGCGCCTGGTCGCGCTCCTCGCGCAGCGCCTGCTGCACCGCCTCCTGCTCCTCGAGGGCTCGGCGGCGGCTCGCCTGGCGTTCCTGCTGCGCCTGCTGATGACGCAGCTGACACTGGCTACGGGCCTGCAAGGCGTAGTCCACTTCCTCGGCGGCGCGACGCTTCTCGCCGCCCGCCCGTTCGAGACGCGCGTCGGCCTCCTGCACCCTGTCGTGACCGGCCTTGAGCGCCTTCTCGGCGTCCTGCTCCGCCCCCCGAGCGTCGTCCAGCGCCTGCTCGGCGGCGCCGATTTCGGCCTGCAGGCCGGCCTCGTCCTGGGCGTGGTCGGGCAGCGCGATGGCGGCCAGGTCGAGGGCCAGGCCGTGGAGGTCGTCGCTGGCGTCGTCGTTGAGCTGCGGGGCGAGATCGCGCCGTTCGAGCAGCGCCGGCGCCAGCACCTTGCCCAGGGTCTGCTCCCAGCCGGGCCGGTGATGGCGCAGGAAGTGCCGCAGGCTGCCCTGGGCCGGATCGCGCTGCACCTCCAGGGCCTCGAGACGGGCCTCGGCCCGGGCCCGCTGCTGGCGGACCCGGTCGAGCTCGCGTTCGGCGTCGTCGCGGGCGCGCTTGTGGCCGTCGAGCTCGCCGCGCAGGGCGTCGAGGGTGGCGGCGATGGCGTCCTGGGCGCTGCGCGCCTCGTCGACGCGCAGCTGGGCCCGCTCGGCCTCGCGGGCTTCCTCCTCGGTCTGGGTGCCGTGGGCGAGCTCGGCCTTGAGCTCGGAGAGGCGCGCGGTGAGCCGCTCGAGTCGCCCGCGGTAGTCGCCGTCCAGCGCCTGGCGGCGGGTCTGGTAGTCGGCGTCGAGGCGGCTCTCGGCCTCGCGCTGGCTCTCGCGGCGGGCTTCCTTCTCCTCGCCGAGGGCGTCGATCCGGGCCTGGAGCTCGTCGCGACGGCGCTCGAGCTGATCGCCGAGCTCGACCAGCCGGGCCTCGAGGCGGGCCTTGCTCTCCTGCACCGCCTGCTGCATGAACTCGAGATGGTCGCGCAGGCCCTGCTGCTGCTCACGCCACTGGGGCAGTGCCTTGAGGTCCTGCTCCAGGCCGGGCATGTCGGCCTCCTCGAAGGCCTCGAAGCGGCGCTGGAGATCGTCGAGCTCGGTGCGGGTCTGCTCGAGCTCGCTGCCCATTTCGCTGAGGCGGTCGTTGACGTCCTGGCGCGCCTGCTCGTAGGCCTGCTCGCGAGCCTGGAAGTCGCGCTGGCGCTCGCCGATCTGCGCTTCGAGATCGGCCCGGCCGCGCTCGGCCCGGGCGCGGTCGGCCTCGAGCTGGGGACGCAGCTGCCACAGGCCGGCCTCCAGATCGGCGATCTCGCGGTCCTGGCGCTGCAGGTCCGAAAGGGCCTTCTGCAGCGGCTCGAGGCGCATCGACTGGCGCATGCGGGCGATCCACTCCCGCGCCTTGGTGTTGCGGATGCGGGTCATCGGCAGCTCGACGCCGTCTTCCTCGAAGATCGCCGCCAGCATGGTCTTGAGGGTGTCCATCTTGCCCTCCTTGGCGTGCACCGCCGAGACCAGCTTCTCCATGTGGCGGATGCGACGGCCGGCGCGCACCAGGCTGAAGCGGGCGGCCACCTGGCGCAGCTTCAGGCCCTCGCGGCGGCCGCCACCGCCGCCGTGCTGGGTGAAGTCGTTCTGGATCACCGCGCGGTATTCCGAGGTGGCGCCGAGCTTGTGCGACACCGGGGTGCCCTGGCGGCGCAGCCCCTGGTTCCACTGGGCGTAGTCGAGGGCCACCACGCCGCCCTCGGTCTCGACCAGATAGTCCTCGGGGCGATAGGGCGCGCCGACGAAGCGATACTCGACGCCGCCCTCGCTCTTGCGAGTCAACACCGCCTGGCAGACGTCGCCCTCCTCTCGGCGATATTCGTAGACCAGATAGCTGTTGCGATGCGGCAGGTAGAAGGCATCGAACTTGCGACGGGTCTTGGGCACCACCCGGTTGGGCAGCTCCCCGTAGAAGACCGGCACCAGGCGCTGCAGGGTCGTCTTGCCCGAAGCGTTGGTGCCGCAAATGTTGGTGTGGCCATCGACATCCAGTTCGACCACCCCCTCGAGATGACCGTGGATCATCACGATGCGTAACAGCTGAGCCATGCGGCGTCCTTGATCTTTGCTGACAGTCGCGAGCGCCGGAACATGTGGGGCAACGCCGGGGGCAAGCCTTCGCGAGGACGCTGTAAACCCGTCCCTGGGCGCTTCTTTTGACGCCCCTGGTCAAAAGAACCTCGCTCCGCCTTGCCCCCGGCCCCCGATGTCTGGCTAACAGAAGGCGCTCCAAGGCCGCCTATCTTGCCAGAGTGACGGCGTAAGCTCATGGCCGAAAGGCCCTAAGGACGGCCTTCCGTGTCAGCCAGCTCCCTCATCGCGGCCAGGGCGGCGCGCGGGTCGCGGGGATAAAAGCGCTCCGGCTGGCGGGCCACGTGGGCGAAGACCCGGGTGTCCTTGTAGGGCATCTTCATGAAGCCCGAGACGCCGAGCCCCTCGATGCACCCCACCGCGGCGAGGATGTCGTCCAGCCGGCGGCGGAATTCGGCCTCCCGGGACGGGTCGAGCAGCCGGTAGTGGCTATGGATCTTCAGGTGCTCGGGCAGCGCCTCGAAGATGATCATGCCGGTGTGGTGGATCTCGTTGAGCGCCTCCAGCGAGGCGATGATGGCCTCCGGAAGCACCAGAAACTCCTCCGGGTCCGGGCCGTCCTCGAAGTAGCTGTGCAGCCGCGAACGGTCCTCGAGCTCCGGCACCGCGCTGACCTCGTAGGCCAGCCGCAGGTCGGACGGGATCACGAAGGGCCGATCCGGGCCCTCGCGGTCCAGGTGTAGGGTATCGCGGGCGTTGAACAGGCAGCTCTTGAAGATCCCACGGCGGTGGATGCCCCGGGCCAGGTCGACCATGTTGTTGACTGCGGCGATGAAGGCCGGCTTGAGCTCGGGATCATGCAGGTTCAGCGAGGAGTCGATGTAGACACCGTCGGCCTCCCAGCGCACCGCCAGCCCGCCCACCACCGGGTACTTGCCGAGCCGGCTGACCGCAGCGAGAAAGGCCTTCTCGGTCTCGCCCATGCCCTGCATGAAGTTCTTGTAGTAGCGGTCGAGCTGCACGTCGTTGACGTCGCTGAGGGTCTCCCGGCCGTCCTCCTCGCGCAGGAAGGCCTTGCGCGAGCTGTAGACCACGGTGTCGATCTCGCGGTCGGCGGCCCGGGCCCATACCGGCACCAATGGCGCCTCGGGCGGGCTCGGCAGGTCGAGCATCACCAGCCGCGACAGGCGCGGCATCTCGCGCAGGAAGTGATCGCCGGCCTTCATGCGGGTGCGCGGGTCGGGGTCGAGCATGCCGTCGAGCATGCGCGCGAACTCCATGGGCAGGCCCAGCGAGGTGGCCGGAATCGCGCGGTGACCGAAACGACACGACTGGGCCGAGGCCAGCGCATAGAGCGTGCCGGCGGCGCCCTGCTCGTCGAAGCGCGGCGACGACAGCGCGCCGTTGAGCTGGTCGTCGCCGATGAAATAGACGTCGCCCAAGCGGGCGTTGGTCTGCTGCAGGTTGTCCGACATCAGCTCCATGACGTTGGCCGCGACGAACTGCAGCTCGGCGTCGAGCTGGGCGAACACCGAGGAGCCCCAGTCGATCAGCGCCACGCTCTCGTCGCGTTCGTCGAACACCAGGTTGGAGGGCTTGATGTCGCCGTGGACGATGGGCCGGCCGGAGGGGCCGGACTCGCGGCGCAGGGCGCGCAGGATATCGGCCAGCTGGGCGGCGATGTGCACCACCCGCCGCGGCGACAGCCGTCCCTCGCGCAGCGAGACCTCCTCCAGGTTCTCACCGGGCGCGCGCTGCATCACCAGGATCGACTGGTGGCGCACCCGCTGGAAGGCGATCAGCCTCGGCACCCGGGGATGGGCCACCTGCTCGAGCATGAAGGCCTCTTCCTCGAGGCGGTCCTGCAGCGACTGGGGCAGGTTGACCCGGGTGAACTTGAATACGTACTGCTCGCCGCCGGCGGTGAGGCCGGCGAACACGAAGCCGTAGGCGCCCTTGCCGATTAGCTCGATGTGCCGGTAGCCCAGCTGCTCGAGCTGGGCCTGGCACAGTGCCACCCACTCCCGCAGCTTGCGGGCGTCGTGATGGCTCAGCAGATAGACCGACTGGTCTTCCGGAATATAGAACTGCTGCAGCGGCTGGGTCATCGTCCTCCCCGTGGCGATCCTCAGCTCAGCTAGAGCAGCATGGTTTCCGGGTCTTCCAGGTAGCCCTTCCAGGCGTTGCAGAAGCGCGCGATGGTGCCGCCGTCGAGCAGGCGGTGATCGCCGGCCCAGGTCACGGTCATGATCGCCCGGCGAGTCAGCTCGCCGGCCTCGTCGAAGCGCGGCAGCCACTGGCTCTTGCCGATGGCGACGATCGCGGATTCCGGGGCGTTGATGATCGGCGCGGCATAGGTGCCGCCCAGGGCACCGATGTTGGAGATGCTGATGGTGCCGCCCTGGAGATCCGCCTGGGCCACGCGCCCTTCCCGCGCCGCGGCGGTCAGCCGCTGGATCTCGCCGGCCACGTCCAGCAGGCTCAGGCCTTCCACGCCCTTGACGTTGGGCACCATCAGGCCGGCCCTGCCGTCCACCGCCATGCCGATGTTGCAGCACGGCAGATAGTGGATCTCGTCGCCGGCCTCGTTGAGCCGGCTGTTGAGCAGCGGGTAGTCCCGTATCGCCAGCGCCATGGCCTTCATGAAGAACGGCATCAGGGTCAGCCTGACCTCCCGCGCCTCGGCCCGGGGCTTCAGCCGCTCGCGCAGCGCCAGCAGCTCGGTGACGTCGATCTCCTCGCCGTACTGGAAGTGCGGGATGGTCGAGGCCGCGGCCACCATCTGGCGGGCCATGGCCGCGCGCACGCCGCGCAGCGGCTCGACGCGTATCTCACCCTGAGCCTGATCCTGCCCCCTGCCCGATGCGGCAGCGGGCGCCACCGGCTCGGCGGCTGCCCCGTCGCCTTGGACCAGCGCCAGCACGTCCTCCTTGAGCACCCGGCCGTCCTTGCCGGAGCCGGGCACGTCCTCGAGGCGCAGGTCATGCTCGCGCACCAGGCGGCGCACCGCGGGGCTGGCCGGAATCCGGCCATGGGGGCCCTGGCCCGAGGCGGCCCGGTCGGGGCGCTCCTGCTCGGCGGAGCACACGGTGCTCGCCTGCGGCGCCGGCGTCTCGAGGCGGGGCGCTCCTGTGTCGGTGTCAGCGTCGTCGTCGACCTCCTTCGCCGGCGCCGATGCCTCGGCATCCTCCGGCTCGGCGGCCGATTCACCGTCCGCCATCTCGTAGGCGAACAGCGGGGCGTGGACCTTGGCAATCTCGCCCTTGGCCACGTGCAGCTTGGTGACCCGCCCGCCCTCGGGGGCAGTGATCTCGACCAGGGCCTTGTCGGTCATCACCTCGACCACCGGCTGATCCTCCTCGATGGCGTCGCCCTCGGCGACCCGCCACTCGACGACTTCACACTCCACGATACCCTCGCCGATATCGGGCAGCTTGAACTCGGTCATCGTGCTTGCTCCTGTCCTGGACTCAGTAGTTGACGCTCTCGCGGATGGCCTCGAAGACCTTGAGGTGATCCGGCAGATACTCCTTCTCCAGCGTCAGCGGGAAGGGCGTATCCAGGCCGGTCACGCGCAGGATCGGCGATTCCAGGTACAGGAAGCAGCGCTCCTGCAGGGTGGCGGCGATCTCGCCAGCGAAGCCGCCGGTCTGCGGCGCCTCGTGGGTCACCACCAGCCGGCCGGTCTTGAGCAGCGATTCCGCCACGGTGTCGGCGTCCCAGGGCAAGAGCGTGCGCAGGTCGATCACCTCGCAGGAGATGCCCTCCTTCTCGGCCAGCTCGACCGCGCGGTCGATGATCTCTATCTGGGCGCCCCAGCCCACCAGGGTGACGTCGCTGCCCTCCTTGGTGATCTCGGCCTCGCCCAGCGGCAGCTGATAGTCCTCCTCCGGCACTTCGCCGGTGGACGCGCGATAGAGCCGCTTGGGCTCGAAGAAGATCACCGGGTCCGGATCGCGAATGGACGCCAGCAGCAGGCCCTTGGCCTCGTAGGGATTGCGCGGCACCACGATCTTCAGCCCCGGCGTATGGGTGAAGTAGGCCTCCGGCGACTGGGAGTGATAGTGGCCGCCGGAGATGCCGCCGCCGTAGGGCGCGCGGATGGTCAGGCCGCCGACGTTGAACAGGTCGCCGGAGCGATAGCGGAACTTGGCGGTCTCGTTGACGATCTGGTCGAAGGCCGGAAAGATGTAGTCGGCGAACTGGATCTCCGCTACCGGCACCGAGCCCTGAGCGGCCAGGCCGTTGGCGAAGCCGACGATGCCCTGCTCCACCAGCGGCGTATTGAAGCAGCGCGCCCGGCCGTAGCGTTCCTGCAGATGGCTGGTAGCGCGGAAGACCCCACCGAAGCCACCCACGTCCTCGCCGAAGCACAGCACCTTCTCGTCCTCGGCCATGGCGATGTCCAGGGCGTGGTTGATCGCCTGCAGCAGATTCATGGTCGGCATATCAGGACTCTCCCTCGTCGTCGGTGCGGCTCAGCTCGGGATCGAGGAAGCGCGCCCCCTTCGGATAGGCCTCCGGATGGCGGCGGATATGGGACTTGAGCGCATCGAGCTGCTGCTGCAGGGCCGGCGTGACCTCGGCGTAGACGTCGGTGACCAGGGTATCGAGGGGCGGCGGCGGGCGCTTCTCGGCGCGCTTCATGGCCTCCAGCACCTCGCGGCGCAGCCGCTCCTGCAGTTCCTTCTCCTCATCGTCGCTCCACCAGCCCTGGTCGTACATCCAGCGCTGCATGCGCAGGATCGGGTCCTTCTCGCGCCAGGCTTCCTCCTCCTTGCGCGAGCGATAGCCGGAGGGGTCGTCCGAGGACGAATGCGCGGCCAGACGATAGGTCATGGCCTCGATCAGCACCGGCTTGTTGTGCTCGACGGCGATGCGCCGTGCCTCCTGGGTGGCGCGATGGACCGCCAGGATGTCGTTGCCGTCGACGCGGATCACGTGCATGCGATAGCCGAAGGCTCGCGGCGCCACGCCGTCGGCGGCGAACTGCTCGATGGCCGGGGTGGAGATGGCGTAACCGTTGTTGCGGCAGAAGAAGATCACCGGCACCTCGTGCACCGCCGCCATGTTCAGGGCGGCGTGGAAGTCGCCCTCGGAGGCGGCGCCCTCACCGAAGAATACCGCGGTGCACTGGCCCTCGCCGGCCAGCTTCTGGCCGTAGGCATAGCCGGTGGCCTGGGGAATCTGGGTGGCCAGCGGCGAGGAAATGGTCATGTAATGGAGCTTGCGCGACCCGTAGTGGATCGGCATCTGGCGCCCCTTGCCGTAGTCGAGCTCGTTGCCGAACAGCTGGTTCATGAACTCGTCGAAGGTGAAGCCGCGATAGACCAGCGCGCCCTGCTCGCGGTACTGGGCCATGATCATGTCGGCCTCGTCGAGCGCCGCGGTGGCGCCGATCACCGCGGCCTCCTCGCCGGTGCACTGCATGTAGAAGCTGAGCCGGCCCTGGCGCTGGGCGGCCATCATGCGCTCGTCGAGCACCCGGGTGGCGATCATCGCCCGGTAGATGGCCCGAGCCTCGTCGCGCTCGAGGGTCGGAGCCTCGGCGCCCTCGCAGAGGGTGCCCTCCTGGGTCAGCACCCGATAGGTGGGAATGCTGAACTCGTCACCGGCCAGAAACTCCGGCACGTGAATATCTCGCGTCGTGGTCATCGTCGTGATCCTTACCCCTTTTGGGGGCAGTGTTGTCGCTCTTGTGTCGGACCGCCAGGGGATCGCCCGGGCGTCGATCAACGCACGACTCTGACGTTAACGTAAACTAAAAACCTTCGATAGCACGACGAAAGTCACACGCCGGCGAGGCCGCGTTCTTAAGCGGCGGCCGGCTGCAGCCGGGCGAAGACGCTGTCCACGGTCAGCGCCAGCAGCCCGATCAGCAGTGCGCCCTGCAGCACGTAGGCAGTATTGCCGTTGACGATGCCGGAGATGATCGGGTCGCCCAGATTGCTCGCCCCCACGGTGGCGCCGATCGCCGCGGTGGCGATATTGATGGTCACCGAGGTGCGGATGCCGGCCAGGATCACCGGCCAGGCCAGCGGCAGCTCCACCTGGCGCAGCAGCTGGCCGCTGGTCATGCCCATGCCTCGGGCGGCCTCGCGCACGCCGGAGTCGACGCCCTCGAGCCCGGTCAGGGTGTTGCGCACGATCGGCAGCAGCCCGTAGAGCAGCAATGCGACGATGATCGGCAGGGTGCCGAAACCCAGCACCGGCACCGCCAGCGCCAGCACCGCCACCGGCGGGAAGGTCTGCCCGATCGAGGCCAGCTGGGCGACCAGCGGCAGGAAGTCGCGGCCGGCACGCCGCGTCACCGCCACCGCGGCGCCGACGCCGATCGCCACCGCGGCCAGCGCCGCGACGGCCACCACCAGCAGATGGCGGCCCAGCAGCGTCAGGAAATCGGCCCGGGCATAGACGACGCTGCGGCTGTCCGGCTCGACCAGCCGGAACAGCCCCTCGAGCCAGGGCATGCCCACGCAGGCGGCGAGCAGCAGCACGGCCCAGGCCAGCGGCACCAGCCAGCGCGTCCCTCCCCGCGAGACCAGGCGACTCACCGCCTCACTCATGATGCTTCGCCCCCACCAGCTGGCGCAGCGACAGCTCGCCGACCGGCATGTCCTCGTCATCGACCACGGCCAGGCGCTCGGCGTGGCGCCACAGCATCATCGACAGCGCCTCGCGCAGGGTGGCGTGGCGGGAGATCCGCTCCCGCGGCAGCAGCCGCGGGCTCAGCGGCATCATCCGCTCGCCGACGGTCAGCAGCGCCGCCTCCTTGAGGCCGCGGTCCTCGCCGCCGAGCAGCGATTCGACGAAAGCGTCGGCGGGCTCGCGCAGCAGCTCAAGCGGATGACCCTGCTGGCGGATGCGTCCGCCGTCCATGACCACCAGCCGATCGGCCAGCCGCAGCGCCTCGTCCATGTCGTGGGTGACGAAGACGATGGTCTTCTGCAGCCGCGACTGAAGCTCGCGCAGTTCGTGCTGGAGCGTCTCGCGGGTGATCGGATCCAGCGCCCCGAAGGGCTCGTCCATCAGCAGAATATCGGGATCGGCGGCCAGCGCCCGGGCCACGCCGACCCGCTGGGCCTGACCGCCGGAGAGCTGGCGCGGATACTTGCCGGCGAATTCCTGCATCGACAGGCCGAGCATCGCCATCAGCTCCTCGACCCGCTCGCGGATCCGTGCCGGAGGCCATTTCAGCAGCCGCGGCACCAGGCCGATGTTGCGCGCCACCGTCCAGTGCGGAAACAGCCCGGTGCTCTGGATCGCATAGCCCATGCGCCGGCGCAGGGTCTCCTCGCGGAAGTCGCGGATCTGCTGGCCGTCGATGTGGATCTCGCCGTCGCTGTGCTCGATCAGGCGGTTGATCATGCGCAGCGTCGTCGACTTGCCGCAGCCGGAGGTGCCCACCAGCACGCACAGCTCGCCGCGTTCGACGCGCAGCGAGATGTCGTCCACCGCGGCGGTGTCACCGAAGCGCTTGGACACGCCGATGAGTTCGATCATGTGGCCTCTCCCTGGCGTGTAAGGTCGGTCAGGGCGCCCAGCAAGGCATCGGCGAGCAGCGCCATGACCAGGATCGGCAGGGCGCCGAGCAGCACCATGTCCATGGCCGCCTGCCCCAGCCCCTGAAAGATGAAGGTGCCGAGGCCGCCGGCGCCGATCAGCGCGGCCACGGCGGTCAGGCCGATGGCCTGCACGGTGGTGATGCGAATGCCCTCGAGGATCACCGGCGCGGCCAGCGGCAGGCGCACCTGACGGAACACCTGGCCGCGACTCATGCCCATGCCCCGGGCCGCGTCGATCACGCCGGGGTCGACCTCATCGAGGGCCACGAAGGTGTTGCGCACCATCGGCAGCAGGCTGTAGCCGACCAGCGCCAGCAGCGCCGGCGCGGCGCCGATGCCGCTCACGCCCAGCGCCCCCAGCCACTCGACGTGGGCGCCCAGCCAGGCCAGCGGCGCCAGCAGCAGACCGAACAGCGCCAGGCTGGGAATGGTCTGCAGGAAGTTGAGCACCGCGAAGCCGAGCATGCGGCAGCGCGCCCAGCGGCGCATGGCCAGCGCCAGGGCCACGCCGAGCACTAAACTGACGCCGACGGCGGCGCCGACCAGCAGCAGATGCTCGACAATGGCGGCGATGAAGCCGTCGCGGCGGGCCAGGAACTCCTGGCGCAGCGCCAGCGGTTCGAGGCCGAACGTCAGCCAGGCGGCGAAGCTCGCCAGCGGCACCAGCAGCAGCGACCAGCCCAGCGTCCGCGACAGCGCCAAACGCGTGCGCAGCTCGATCAGCGCCAGCAGCAGCAGGAACAGCGCCACCCAGACCCCGGCGCTCACGCCCATGCGCGCCTGGGGCAGATCGGCCTCGACCAGCCTGGCCGCGGCCAGCGCCAGCCAGGCCGGCAGTGCGGCGAGCATCGCCACCACCAGCCCCAGGGCCCAGCGCAGGCGGCATCGTTGCGGGCGCCAGGCCAGCGCCAGCACGGCGAGCAGCGGCGCCAGGCTGATCAAAAAAACCGGCCAGCCGGCCGCCTCCCAGGCGGCATGGCCCTGGCCGGGTACGATGCGATTGGGCGCCACGCTGACGGCATCGAGCCCGCTCCAGGCGACCAGGGTCGCCATCAGCAGGCTCAGCAGCACGACGTTGGGGCGAGGCACATCCCTGTTCCCTGTCTCCTCGTTCACCCCGCGGCTCATTCGTCCAGGGTGTCGAGGAAGTCGCCGGCCACCTTGGCCGGATCACGGCCGTTGACGGCCACATCGCCGTTGAGCCGCTGCAGGGTGTCGCGGTCCAGCGCCTCGAACACCGGCGCCAGCAGGGTCTCGATCTCGGGATGCGCCTCGAGCACCTCGGCGCGTACCACCGGCGCCGGCTGATAGACCGGCTGCACGCCGAGGGTGTCGTCCAGCACGTGCAGATCGAGGGCCTTGAGGCCGCCGTCGGTGCCGTAGGTCATGGCGGCGTTAACGCCGCTGGTCTGCTGGGCGGCGGCCCGCATGGTGGCGGCGGTATTGCCGCCGGAGAGCACCAGCAGCTCGTCCTCGGAGAGCTCGAAGCCATAGGCGTCCTGGAAGGCCGGCAGCGCCTGGGGCGACTCGACGAACTCGGCGCTCGCCGCCAGCTTGAACTCGCCGCCGTCGTCGAGATAGCCGGCCAGGTCCTCGAGGCTCGCCAGCTCGTGCGCGCGGGCCAGATCGCCGCGCACGCTGATCGCCCAGGTGTTGTTGGCCTCGGCGGGCGTCAGCCACACCAGATCGTTGGCTTCGCGATCCTTCTGACGGACCGTCTCATAGGCCTGCTGGGGGTCCTTCCACACCGGGCTGTCGGCCATGTCGAAGAAGAAAGCGCCGTTGCCGGTGTATTCCGGGTAGAGATCGATCTCCCCGGCGGTCAGGGCCGTGCGCACGATGCTGGTGGCGCCCAGCTGCAGGCGATCCTCCACCGCGATGCCGCCGGCCTCCAGGCGTTGCAGGATCAGCTGCCCGAGCACCGAGCCCTCGGTGTCGATCTTGGAGGCGATCACCACCGGCTCTCCGGCGGCGTCCTGGGCCTGCGCCGCGCCCAGGGTCATCAGGGTGCCGGCCGCGATGGCGGCGAGACGTGTCAGTGCTGGCTGCATGGATACCACCCGCTTCCCGAATGAATGTATGCTGGAGTATAAGACCTGTATAGCTTCGCTGTCAGAGCGCCATCTCAACGCCCGGAGCGAGACCGCATGCCGCCATTCCGCGATGACATCCGCCCCTGGCGCCACCCGCTGGTACGCGACCTGGCCTGGCTGTTGCAAGCACCTGACCTGATCACCCTCGAGACCCCCGGCCGCCCCGATCGCCGCAGCCTGGGTCTCGAGAGCGACGCCGCCCTGAGCGACTATCTGAGCCACCTGGACGACGCCCCGAGCGATCTGGAGCGCTACGTCGGCGCGGCCCTGGAGGGCCGCATGGGCCACTATCACGAGCGCCTGTGGCAGTTCCTGCTCGATACCGCACCGAATACCCGCCTGCTCGCCCACAACCTGCCGGTGCTTCAGGAACGTCGCACCCTGGGCGAGCTCGACCTGATCTACGCCGAGTCGCCGGATCCTGTGCCCGTCCATCTCGAGGTGGCGATCAAGTACTACCTGGGTCTCACCGAGGGCCCGGGCGCCGACGACGATCAGGCTCGCTGGGTCGGCCCCGGCGGGCTCGACAGCCTGGCCCTCAAGCGCCATCACCTGGAGCACCACCAGCTGCCGCTGGCCCAGCGCCCGCTGGCGCGCCAGGCGCTGGCCGAACGGCTGGGAGCGCCGGTGCCGGGGCTGCGTCAGCGCCTGGCCATGCCCGGGGTGCTGTTCTACCCCTGGCAGACGCCTCTGCCCTCCCCGCGCCAGGCCACGCCCGACCACCTGCGCGGCCAGTGGCTGCACTGGCACGACTGGCCAGCCTGGTGCGAGCGCCTGCCGGAAAACGCGCTCGGCGCCTGGCTGTGCAAGCCTCACTGGCTGGCGTTTCCTCCCCTCCCGCAGATGAGCCCGCTGTCGGTCCTCGAGCATCGGCTGCGCCTGCACTTTCTCCGCGGCGGCGCGCCGGTTCAGCTCGCCATCCTTCTCGACACCACCTCGTCCCCGAGCTGGCAGCGCGTCTTCGTCGTCGACGATGCCTGGCCCCATCGCCTCCCGCTGCCACCGGCATGATGCACTAACGGCCTTCTCGCGCCGGACTTGAGCGACATATTTTGTAACCTGAATTTACAAACAGCGTTTCTCAACTATGCTGACCATAAGGCCGCCCCCGGCGGTCCGACAGACCGGCGACAGTGAGTCGCTCCCTGGGTTACATGCCGTTCGGAGGAATGCCACATGAACCAGGTACTGCGGTTGCCCCACATGCCCGTTGAGCAACACTCACTCCCTCGAGCGCGGCCGATGGGCCGCGGCCAACGCCAGGAGTCACGCCTCCGAACGCGCTCCCGGCCCCATGAACGGGTCGACGTCGGCTGTCTCGCCCACGCCCCTCATGAAGACCTTGGCCCGGTAGACCTCGCCAACGCCCAGCGTCGGATCGATTTCTATTCACGCTGGCACGGGCTGACGGAACCCCGCCTGAAAATCTGGAAGGCTTGCTGAGCAATCGCCCGAGCGGGCGGCTCACGAAGGAAGGTGACGCATGAACATGAACGCTCGGATCGCCCCGCGCTGGCATCATGTCCACGCCGACTGGTGGCAGGACGACCGGGGCAACGACATCCACCGTGTCGACATCGATGACGATGCCCTCTACCACTGCCATCTCGTCGGATCGACCCTGCCCTGGGACGCGGTCGCCGTCAGCCTCGACGAAGCCATGGCACTGGTCGACGAGACGCTGGGCGAGGAAACGCACTGAGTCTTCTGCCCCCAGACGCGAAACGCCCGGCACAAGGCCGGGCGTTTCCATTGCGGATCGATCGAGTATCAGGACTCAGTCGCCCGGCGCCTCGAACACCCAGCCGGTACCTTCGCGGCTGTCCTTGAGCACGATGCCCAGTGCGGCCAACTCGTCGCGGATGCCGTCGGCGGTGGCGAAGTCGCGGGCCTTCTTGGCCGCGGCACGCTCGGCGATTTTGGCCTCGATCTCGGCCTCGGTCAGCGGCAGCTCGCCGGCCCCGGCGCCCTTCAGGAAGGCCGCCGGCGCCTGCTGCAGCAGGCCGAGCACCCCGCCCAGGCGCCTGAGCTCGGCGGCCAGGGCCGGCGCCTGCTCGGGGCTTTCCTTCTTGGCGCGGTTGAGCTCGCGGGCGAGGTCGAACAGCACCGACACCGCCTCGGCGGTGTTGAAGTCGTCGTCCATGGCCGCGGTGAAGCGCTCGTCGAAGCGCGCATCGACCTCGCCTTCGCGCACCTCGACGCCGTCCAGGGCCAGCCCGTCCAGAGCATTGTAGAAACGCTCCAGCGACTTACGGGCGTCGGCCAGCGACTCCGGCGCGTAGTTGATCGGGCTGCGATAGTGGCTCGACACCAGCAGGTAGCGCACCACCTCGGCGTCGTGATGCTCGAGCACGTCGCGGATGGTGAAGAAGTTGCCCAGCGACTTGGACATCTTCTCCTGGTTCACCCGCACCGCGCCGGCGTGCATCCAGGTGTTGACGTAGGGCTTGCCGGTGGCGGCCTCGCTCTGGGCGATCTCGTTCTCGTGGTGCGGGAAGGTCAGGTCCGGCCCGCCGCCGTGGATGTCGAAGGTCTCGCCCAGGCAGCAGGTGGACATCGCCGAGCACTCGATGTGCCAGCCCGGACGCCCCTCGCCCCAGGGCGAGAGCCAGTTGACCTCGCCGGGCTTGGCGGCCTTCCACAGCACGAAGTCGAGCGGGTCTTCCTTGTGCTCGTCGACGTCGATCCGGGCGCCGGAGCGCATGTCGTCCAGGTCACGGTTGTTGAGCTTGCCGTAGCCGTCGAACCTGCGCACCCGGTAGTAGACGTCGCCGTTGTCCGCCGCGTAGGCATAGCCCTTGTCGATCAGCGTCTGGATCATCGAGACAATCTCGTCCAGGTGCTGGGTCGCACGCGGCTCGGCGTCCGGACGCAGCACGCCCAGGCGGCCCTCGTCCTCGTGCATGGCATCGATCATGCGGTCGGTGAGCGCCTCGATGGTCTCGCCGTTCTCGTCCGCCCGCTTGAGGATCTTGTCGTCGATGTCGGTGATGTTGCGCACGTAGCTGACGTCGTAGCCGCGGGCCCGCAGGTAGCGGGTGATGACGTCGAAGGCCACCATCACCCGGGCGTGGCCCAGGTGACAGAAGTCATAGACGGTCATGCCGCAGACGTACATGCGCACCTTGCCCGGCTCGATGGGCGTGAAGGTTTCCTTGCGACGCGTCAGGGTGTTGTAGATCTGCATGTCAGCCCTTCTTCTGGGCCTTGGCCCAGCCATCCTTGAGTCCCACGGTGCGGTTGAACACCAGCGTGCCGTCGCGGCAGGCGTGGCGGTCGGCGCAGAAGTAGCCGACCCGCTCGAACTGGAAGCGACTCTCGGGCGCGGCATCGGCCAGGCTCGGCTCGCCCATGGCCTGCACCACGGTCAGCGACTCGGGGTTGAGGTGCTCGAGGAAGTCGGCGTCCTTGTCCTTGTCCGGCTGCTCGACGGTGAACAGGTTGTCGTAGAGACGCACCTCCATCGGCACCGCCTGGGCGGCGCTGACCCAGTGGATCACGCCCTTGACCTTGCGGCCCTCGGGGTTCTTGCCGAGGGTATCGAAATCGACCGAGCAGCGCAGCTCGCTGACCTCGCCGGCCTCGTCCTTGATCACCTCGTCGCAGCGGATGACGTAGGAGTTGCGCAGCCGCACTTCCTTGCCCGGCGCCAGGCGGAAGAACTTCTTCGGCGGCTCCTCCATGAAGTCGTCGCGATCGATGTAGATTTCCCGGCCGAAGGGAATCTCGCGCACACCCATGTCCTCGCGGGCCGGATGCCCGGCGACCCGGTAGGTCTCCGCGAAGTCCTCGGCGACATTGGTCAGCACCACCTTGAGCGGCTTGAGCACGCACATGGCGCGCGGCGCGTTGTCCTCGAGGTCAGAACGGATCGCGTGGTAGAGCATGGCGATATCGACCAGGCCGCCGTCGGCGCGGGTCACGCCGATCATCTCGCAGAACTTGCGGATCGAGGCCGGGGTATAGCCGCGGCGACGCATGCCGGACAGCGTCGGCAGGCGCGGGTCGTCCCAGCCGTCGACGATGTTCTCGTCCACCAGCAGCTTGAGCTTGCGCTTGGAGGTCAGGGTGTAGTTCAGGTTCAGCCGCGCGAACTCGATCTGGCGCGGCTTGGCCGGCACCGGAAGGTTGTCCAGGAACCACTCGTACAGCGGGCGGTGATCCTCGAACTCCAGGGTGCAGACGGAGTGCGTCACCCCTTCCAGGGCATCGGACTGGCCGTGGGTGAAGTCGTAGGACGGGTAGATCTTCCACGTGTCGCCGGTCTGATGGTGCGAGGCGTGGCGGATGCGATAGAGGATCGGGTCGCGCAGGTTGATGTTCGGCGCGGCCATGTCGATCTTGGCGCGCAGCACCTTCTCGCCCTCGGCGAACTCGCCGACGCGCATGCGCTCCAGCAGGTTGAGGTTCTCCTCGACGCTGCGCTCGCGGTAGGGGCTCGGCGTGCCGGCCTCGGTCAGGGTGCCGCGATACTCGCGCATCTCTTCCGGGGACAGATCATCGACGTAGGCCTTGCCCTCGCGGATCAGGTGCTGGGCCCACTCGTAGAGGGTCTCGAAGTAGTCCGAGGCGAAGCGCACATCGCCGGCCCACTCATAGCCCAGCCAGCTGACGTCTTCCTTGATGGCGTCGATATAGGCCTGCTCTTCCTTCGCCGGATTGGTGTCGTCGAAGCGCAGATGACAGTCGCCACCGAACTGCTCGGCGAGCCCGAAATTCAGACAGATCGACTTGGCATGGCCGATGTGCAGGAAGCCGTTGGGCTCCGGCGGGAAGCGGGTGACGATCTTCCCCTGTCGGCCGGCCTCGATCTCTTCGCTGATCTGGTTGCGAATGAAGTTCGGCGCGCTGGTGGTCTCGCTGGTCATGTTGATTGGGCAACCTCTGGTTGAACGCGGGCCTGTCGTCGCGACGCCGCGGGCCTGACCACGGCTTCGCGCATCGACGCAAAACGGCTATTATAGCGCCACCTGCCCATAGGGCGCCAAGGCATCCCGCTTCGAGAAGACAGGACATCATGATGATCATCTTGCAGACCAATTTCGGCGATATTCATGTCGCCCTGAACCACGACAAGGCGCCGAAGACCGCCGCCAATTTCGAGCAGTACGTGCGCGACGGCTACTACGACAACACCCTGTTCCATCGCGTGATCGACGGTTTCATGGTCCAGGGCGGCGGCTTCGACCTGGACTTCAACCAGAAGCAGACCCGCGGCCCGATCGAGAACGAGGCCGACAACGGCCTGGCCAACACCCGCGGCACCCTGGCCATGGCCCGCACCCAGGACCCGCACTCCGCCAGCGCCCAGTTCTTCATCAACGTGGCCGACAACGACTTCCTCAACCATCGCGGCAAGAACCTGCAAGGCTGGGGCTACTGCGTGTTCGGCGAGGTCGTCGAGGGCATGGACGTGGTCGAGCGCATCAAGGGCGTGGCCACCACCCGCCGCGGCATGCACGCCGACGTGCCGGCCGAGGACGTGATCATCCAGCGCGCCTACGTCCAGGACGACGCCGAGGCCTGAGTCCTCGCCCCGTGAGTCCCGCGCCCTCGCCTTCCGGCGGGGGCGTTTTCCTTCATCCTCTGCCCGCGAGAGATGCCATGTCGACCCTGCTGATCTCCGATCTTCACCTGCATCCCGGCGCCCCGGCCATCACCGAGGGCTTCCTGAACTGGCTGGAGACCCGCGCCGCCGGCGCCGAGGCGCTCTATATCCTCGGCGACTTCTTCGAGGCCTGGATCGGCGATGACCTGCTGGACCTCGGCGCCGCCGACCCCACCGGCACCGCCGCGCTCGCCGCGCGCATCGCCGAGGCCCTGAAGCGGCGCGCCGAGGCCGGCACCACGATCTACCTGATGCACGGCAACCGCGACTTCCTGCTCGGGCAACGCTTCGCCGAAGCCGCCGGCGCCACCCTGCTTCCCGATCCCAGCGTGGTCAACCTCGGCGACGAGCGGGTGCTGCTGATGCACGGCGACAGCCTGTGCACCCGGGACGAGGCCTACATGACCTTCCGCGCCAAGGCCCGCGACCCGCAGTGGCAGGCGCAGATCCTGGCCATGCCGATTCCCGAGCGCATCGCGCTCGCCAGGCAGCTGCGCGACCAGTCCGGGGAGGCCAACTCGAACAAGGCCGAGGACATCATGGACGTGACGCCGGCCGAAGTGGTCGAGGCCCTGCGCGAGCACGGCGTGACCACGATGATTCACGGCCATACCCACCGCCCCGCCATCCATGACGTCGACATCGACGGCACGCCGGCGCGTCGCTTCGTGCTGGGCGACTGGCAGCCGGACCAGGGCTGGGAAATCGAGAGCGTCCCGGGACAGGCGCCGGTGCTGCGCGACTTCCCGCTGCAGGACTGAGGCACACTCTCATTTTACCTTGGGGTCAGACCCTTCAGCGGCCTTAGGATTGCAAATCCTAAGGCCGCTGAAGGGTCTGGCCCCGTCTCTGCTCAACAGCAAGTAAGTTTAGTGAGTCATCGCGAGGCCGCCAGCGACAGAGCGAAATGATGCCTGATCCAGGTCAAGTCACCGATCGACGACAGCCGACAAGCCCGGCCTCGAGCGCCTCGGCGTCCGGCATCCCTCCGGCCTCGGCGATCAGCTCCAGGCGCGAGTCGCGGCGCCACTCGCTGGGCGAGAGCGGCGCGTCGTTCCTCGCGCGATTGACCGTGACCCATCCCGTGTCCGTGTGCAGCACGCCCTTGACCCGCAGCGCCGCCGGCAGGGCGTCCAGCCAGGCCGTGATGGCCGCGGCGGCGAAGACCTCATCGGCATGCCAGCGCCAGCCGAGGCTTTCATGGCCCAGTGACGCGCCGCTCTCGCGCACCGGCGCCCCGACGCGCGGCGCCCGGGCGTCGAGATCGAGCAAGAGCCCCGGCGTCTGGGTCTGGATCTGGGCCTGAGCCGTGGCCTGAGCACGATGCGCCGCCGGAGAGGCAGGCTCGGCTCCCTCCCGGTGAGCGCCACCCTCGAGCAACCGCGCGACCGGCAGGCGACCGTGAGGCGCCTCGACGACCCAGCGTTCACCCGGCAGCGTCTCGGCCAGCCAGTCCCGCGCCGCCGTCACCCGCGCCGCGTCGAGCCGATCGACCATGGTCAGGGCCACGCCGTCGGCCAGCCGCAGCTGATCGAGGAAGGTCTCGTGGCCTCGCGCGCGCGGATCGTCCAGGCGCCGCGGATCCAGTACCGTCACCACGTCCCGAAGCGAGAGCACACCGGCGAAGGCCTCTCCCCGCAGCAGCTCGATCAGCCCCGACGGGTGGCCGAGCCCGGAGGGCTCGATGATCAGCCGGTCGGGCCGCTCGCGTCGCAGCAGCTGCACCAGGCTCGTCTGCAGCACCGTGGCCAGCTGACAGCACAGGCAGCCGCCCGGCAGGGCCTGAACCACGACATCGTCGCGTTCGGCGAACATCGTCTGGTCGACGCCGACCTGGCCGAACTCGTTGATCAGCACCGCCCAGCGCTCGCCGGGTGGCTTGTGCGCGATCAGGTGGTGGATGAGCGTACTCTTGCCACCCCCCAGGAAGCCGGTGATCAGATGGGCGGGAATATCGCGAAGCGGCGGCCGGGCCATGGGCAACTCTCGTCGACGGAAGGAAGATCGGTGGTCATCATCGCATGCTCACCGCTCCGCGCCCCAGGACGACGCCTCAACGAGGGTAAAGCATGAAAGATAACGGTATAAATAGCGAGCCGACTGGCTCGGTCAGATTCGCTGCGACAACACGAACGACAGACGCGAACGACAGACACGAAAAAAGGGGGCCGAAGCCCCCTTCTTCCTCTTGCCTCTACCGTGGCGCGAGTCGACCGTCAGGGACGCTCGATCTCGGCCTGCTCACGCAGATGGTCGAGCAGGCCGTTGACCGCCGCCTGGGAGCGCAGCTGCTGGGCCATGCGCGCCACGAAGGACTCGATCTGCGCATTGGCCTCGCCCTCGGTGACGGACTCCAGCCCGATCAGCACCACCCGCTGACCGTCGTTGGCACGGCCGTAGACGGTCTCGCCCTCCGACGGATGCGGCAGACGGAAGGCGGCCTCGATCACCGGTTGAGCCAGACCGCTCTCGGCCTGGCGGCTCAGCGATTCGGCGCGCTGCCAGTCGAGTCCCAGGGTCTCGCCGCCACGCAGCGACGCGAGCATCTCGTCGGCGCGCGCCTCGAGGGCCTCGCGGGTCTTCTCGGCCTCGACGGCCGCCACGACACGGTCGCGCACCTCGTCCAGCGGCAGCGTGGTGGCATCGCGATGCTCGACCACGCGCAGCACCATGCGGCGATCCTCGTCCAGCTCGATGACCTCGCTGTTGAAGCCCTCTTCCAGGACGTCATCGCTGAAGGCCTGGCGCATCACGCCCGGCTCCGACAGCACGCCGTCGACATCATCACGGCTCACCCAGTCGCTCTGGCGACGCTCGAGACCGAGATCCTCGGCCACGCTGGCCAGGTCCTCGGCGGCGAAGCTCTCGTCGATCAGCCGCTGGGCCTTGTCGTTGAAGGCGTCTTCGACCTGCGCCAGCGCCACGTCCTGGCGCAGGCGGTCGCGGGCCTCTTCGAACGGCGGGCGATCGAGCTCGGTGACCTGGATCAGGTGCAGGCCGTTGTCGGTCTCGACGATATCCGACACCTGCCCCTCGTCGAGCGCGAAGGCCGCGTCCTCGAAGGCCTCGCCGAAGAAGCCGCGGCCGATCACGCCCAGGTCGCCGCCGGCATCGCTGGTCGAGGTATCGTCGGAATAGTCGGCGGCCAGATCGGCGAAGGCCTCGCCGTCGGCCAGCCGGGACTTGACCTCCTCCAGGCGGGCCCCCGCGTCCTCGCGGCTGCGCTCGTCACCGAAGCTGACCATGATGTGGGAGACACGGCGGTCGGCGCTGGCCGCTTCATCCTGCCAGGCTTGGCGCAGGTCCTCGTCGCTGACCTCGACGTCCTCGGCCATGGCCTGCTTGTCGAGCACCACGTAGGCCAGCTTGACCTGCTCGGGGCGCTGGTAGGCGTCGGCATGAGCCTCGTAGTAGGCCTGGAGGTCGGCGTCGTCGATATCGGGCGCCGCCTCCAGGTCGGCCGGGGTCAGGGCATAGTGACGGAAGGTGCGCGCCTGACGCTGCAGTTCGGCGAGGCGCTCCTGCTCGCTCGGCAGGCTGAACTCGCTGATGACCAGGCCCTGCTGGAGCTGGCGACGCTTCATGTCCTCGCGCAGCTGGGCGCGGAAGGAAATGGGCGTGAAGCCGGCGCTGGCGAGACGATTCTTGAACAGCTCGCTGTCGAAACGGCCGTTGGCGTCCTGGAACTCCGGCAGGGTGACGATCAGCTGGTCGATCTGGGCATCGGAGAGATGCAGGCCGCCCTCCTCGGCATACTGGGTCAGCAGCTGGTTGGTGATCAGGCTGTCGAGCGTCTCGGCCCGCAGCTGACGCTCCTGCTCCGGCGGCACCTGGCCGCTGCGGATCGCCCGCTGCACCTGCAGCTCGAGCTGCTGACGCGTGATCGGCTCGCCATTGACCGTGGCGACCTCCTCACCGTCGCTGTTCAGCAGCCCCACCAGGGACTCCACGCCGAACAGGGCCATGGTCACCACCACGGCACCGACCAGGATCTTGGCACCCCAACTGGTGGAGCGGTCACGAATACTTTGCAGCATGCAGGCCTCTGCGGATCAAGTGGTTCGGGACGCCCATCTTACAGGCGTCCACCTTGGCCACGCGACGGCGAGCACAGCACGCTCGGCGCCTGCGGGGCTCCGAAAACGAAACAGGCGCACCGCGACAGCGGTGCGCCTGTAGGGAAACGTCGGTCAGGAAGACGGCAAGGCCGTGTCCTTAGTTGACGGAATCCTTGAGCGCCTTGCCGGCCTTGAAGCTCGGCACCTTGGCGGCGCTGATCTCGATCGGCTCACCGGTCTGCGGGTTACGGCCGGTACGCGCGGCCCGCTCCTTGACGGTGAAGGTGCCGAAACCCACCAGGGAGACGCTGTCGCCCTTCTTCAGGCTGTCAGCCACGGCGTCGACCATGGCGTCCAGCGCACGGGAAGCGGCTGCCTTGGGAATATCGGCAGACGCAGCAATGGCTTCGATCAGCTCGGACTTGTTCACACTTCACCCCTTGACTGTTACGTAAATTGGCTCTAATCGGCGAGACTTACGGCTGACTGACGCGATCACAGCATGGCGATAGTTTATAGCAATGCGATGAAAGACGTGTCAAGCAACCTTCCCTGACAATCCCCGTCATGCCGGGGTTTTCACCCCGGCAAGCAGGAAAAAATGTCGTCAGTGTGTACTGATCATCGAGTGAGAAGAGGCCTTGTCTTCCGCTCGAGATTCTTCATCCTGGCCACCGGTTTTTTCACCCAGGGCGGTCTCGAGAACTTCGTCGATCCAACGCACGGGCCGGATGTCGAGTGCCTGCTTGATGTTGTCCGGGACCTCTTTCAGGTCGCGGCGGTTCTCTTCAGGAATAAGCACGGTCTTTATACCACCGCGCCTGGCGGCCAGCAATTTCTCCTTGAGCCCGCCGATCGGCATCACCTCGCCGCGCAGGTTGACCTCGCCGGTCATGGCCACGTCGCAGCGTACCGGGCGGCCGGTGTAGGCAGAGATCATCGCCGTGACCATGGCGACGCCGGCGCTCGGACCGTCCTTCGGCGTGGCGCCCTCCGGCACGTGGATGTGCAGGTCTTCCTTCTCGAACCGTTCGGGATCGATGCCGAAGCTTTCCGCCCGCGCCCGCACCACGGTCTGGGCGGCGCTCACGGACTCCTTCATCACGTCGCCCAGCGAGCCGGTCTTGTTGATGCGCCCCTTGCCGGGCGTCACCACCGACTCGATGTTGAGCAGCTCGCCGCCCACCGAGGTCCAGGCCAGGCCGGTGACGCGACCCACCTGGTCCTCCTGATCGGCCAGGCCGTAGCTGTAGCGACGCACGCCGGCATAGGCCTCGATGTCGGCGGCAGCGAGGATGGCCGGCGCCTGGGCGCCTTCCTTGCCTTCCTTCTCGATGCGCTCGCGCAGCACCTTGCGGCAGACCTTGGCGATCTGGCGCTCGAGCTCGCGCACGCCGGCCTCGCGGCTGTAGTAGCGAATCAGCTCCAGCAGGGCCTCATCGGCAAAGCCAAGCTCGTCGTCCTTGAAGCCGTTGGCCTTGAGCTGCTTGGGCACCAGATAGCGCTTGGCGATGGCGAGTTTCTCGTCCTCGGTGTAGCCGGGCAGACGAATCACTTCCATGCGGTCGAGCAGCGGGCCGGGGATGTTCATCGAGTTGGCGGTACAGATGAACAGGGTCTCGGACAGGTCGTAGTCCAGCTCCAGGTAATGGTCGCTGAACTTGTCGTTCTGCTCCGGGTCGAGTACCTCGAGCAGCGCCGAGGACGGGTCGCCGCGGTGGTCCATGCCCACCTTGTCGACCTCGTCGAGCAGGAACAGCGGGTTCTTGACCCCGGCCTTGCTCATGCGCTGGATCGGCTTGCCGGGCAGCGAGCCGATGTAGGTGCGGCGGTGGCCACGAATCTCGGACTCGTCACGCACCCCGCCGAGGGCCAGGCGCACGTACTTGCGGTTGGTGGCGCGGGCGATGGAGCGCCCCAGCGAGGTCTTGCCGACGCCGGGCGGGCCCACCAGGCACAGCACCGGGCCCTTGAGCTTCTTGACCCGCTTGTGCACGGCCAGGTACTCGAGAATGCGCTCCTTGACCTCCTCGAGGCCGTAGTGATCCTCGTCCAGCACCTTCTGGGCGTGAGCCAGGTCATGGCGTACCCGGGTGCGCTTCTTCCACGGCACCGCGATCAGCCAGTCCAGATAGGAGCGCACCACCGTGGCCTCGGCGGAGGACGGCGTCATCATGCGCAGCTTGCCGAGCTCCTGACGCGCCTTCTCGGCGGCGTCCTTGGGCATCCCGGACGCCTCGATGGCCTGCTCGTACTTGTCGGCCTCGTTGGGCGCATTCTCGAGCTCGCCCATCTCCTTCTGGATGGCCTTCATCTGCTCGTTCAGGTAATACTCGCGCTGGGACTTCTCCATCTGGTCCTTGACCCGCGAGCGAATGCGCTTTTCCACCTGCAGCAGGTCGATCTCGGACTCGATCAGCGCCATCAGATGCTCGATGCGGTCGCGCACGCGATCCATCTCGAGCAGCTGCTGCTTGTCGTCGATCTTCAGCGACAGGTGGGCGCAGATGGTGTCCACCAACCGGCTCGGATCCTCGATGCCCGACAGCGAGTTGAGCACCTCGTTGGGCACCTTCTTGGACATCTTGACGTACTGCTCGAACTGGTTGAGCAGCACGCGCACCAGGGCATCCTGCTCGCGCTCGGACAGCGGTTCGCTGTCGCGCAGCACCACCTCGGCGCGGCTGTAGCCGTCGTCGACGGACAGGATGTCCTGGATGTCGGCCCGGGATTCGCCCTCGATCAGCACCTTGACGGTACCGTCGGGCAGCTTGAGCAGCTGCATGATCTCGGCCACGGTGCCGATGGCGAACAGGTCCTCGTTATCCGGATCGTCCTTGCTGGCCTCGCGCTGCGCCACCAGCAGCACGCGCTTGTCGGCCTCCATGGCGGCTTCCAGGGCCTGGATGGACTTTTCACGGCCGACGAACAGCGGGATGACCATCTGCGGGTAGACGACCACGTCCCGCAGCGGCAAAAGGGGCAGACTCAGGGTCTGTTCGGCGTTCTGCTGCATCGCAGACCTTCCTCAAACGATCAGTGGAGATACCCAAGGAATGGGGGCGATGACGCGGCATTGCAAGGCCAAGGCAATGACGGCGCAAAGAAAAGGGCCGCCGAGGCGGCCCTTGGGTCGACGCGGCCCGATCGCGGGCAGCGCACCGGCGCGAGACGGGCGTCTCAGCCGTCGGTGCCGTCGACCTTCTGCGATTCCTGCTGGGAGTAGATCAGCAGCGGCTCGCTTTCGCCGGCGATGACGGATGCATCGATCACCACCTTGGAGACGCCTTCCAGGGAAGGAATCTCGTACATGGTGTCGAGCAGCACCGACTCGAGGATGGAGCGCAGGCCGCGCGCCCCGGTCTTGCGCTCCATGGCCTTGTGAGCCACCGCACGCAGCGCGTCCTCGCGGAAGTCGAGCTCGACGTTCTCCATCTCGAACAGCCGGGCGTACTGCTTGATCAGCGAGTTCTTCGGCTCGGTGAGGATCTGGATCAGCGCATCCTCGGTGAGCTCGGTCAGGGTCGCGATCACCGGCAGACGGCCGACGAACTCGGGAATCAGGCCGAACTTGACCAGATCCTCGGGCTCCACGTCCATCAGCAGGTCGCCGACACCCTTGGTCTCGTCCTTGCTCTTCACCTCGGCGTTGAAGCCGATGCCGCCCTTCTCGGCGCGATCACGGATGACCTTGTCGAGGCCGGCGAAGGCACCGCCGACGATGAACAGCATGTTGGTGGTGTCGACCTGGACGAACTCTTGCTGCGGATGCTTGCGACCACCCTGGGGCGGCACCGAGGCGGTAGTGCCCTCGATCAGCTTGAGCAGCGCCTGCTGCACGCCCTCACCGGAGACGTCCCGGGTGATGGACGGGTTGTCCGACTTGCGCGAGATCTTGTCGATCTCGTCGATGTAGACGATGCCGCGCTGGGCCTTGTCCACATCGTAGTCGCACTTCTGCAGCAGCTTCTGGATGATGTTCTCGACATCCTCGCCGACGTAGCCCGCCTCGGTGAGCGTGGTGGCATCGGCGATGGTGAACGGCACGTTGAGCAGCCGCGCCAGCGTCTCGGCCAGCAGCGTCTTGCCACTACCGGTCGGGCCGATCAGCAGGATGTTCGACTTGCCGAGCTCCACTTCGTCCTTGGACGCATAGCGCAGCCGCTTGTAGTGGTTGTAGACCGCCACCGACAGCACCATCTTGGCGCGGTCCTGGCCGATCACGTAGTCGTCGAGGGTGTGACGAATCTCGCGGGGGGCAGGCAGACGCTCCTCGTCGCTCTCGGCATCGGCATCGAGCACCTCCTCGCGAATGATGTCGTTGCACAGATCGACACACTCATCGCAGATATAGACGGACGGGCCGGCAATCAGCTTGCGCACTTCGTTCTGGTTCTTGCCGCAGAACGAGCAGTACAGCAGCTTGCCGCCTTCGTCCTTGCCTTTGCCGTCGGCCATTCGCGTACCTCTCTCGCAGCGGCGGCCCGTGGGCCGCCGGGAATCACGTAATCACAGCGTGGTTGATTTCACGCTATCAGGATGTCGGCCGCTTATCCAGCACGGCGTCGATCAGGCCATATTCCGCCGCCTGAGGACCGCTCATGAAGTTGTCGCGGTCGGTATCCCGGGCGATCGTCTCGAAGTCCTGACCGGTATGATCGGCCAGGATCTGGTTGAGCTTCTCGCGAATACCGAGGATCTCGCGGGTGTGGATCTCGATGTCCGAGGCCTGACCCTGGTAGCCGCCCAGCGGCTGGTGGATCATCATCCGCGAGTTGGGCAGGCAGTAGCGCTTGCCCGCCGCGCCGCCGGCCAGCAGCAGCGCACCCATGCTCGCCGCCTGACCGATGCACACGGTGGAGACGTCGGGCTTGATGAACTGCATGGTGTCGTAGATCGACATCCCCGCGGTGACGGAGCCACCCGGCGAATTGATGTACAGATGGATGTCCTTGTCCGGGTTCTCGGACTCCAGGAACAGCATCTGTGCCACCAGCAGGTTGGCCGTGTAGTCCTCGACCGGCCCCACCAGGAAGATCACGCGCTCCTTGAGCAGGCGGGAGTAGATGTCGTAGGCCCGCTCGCCGCGTGCGCTCTGTTCGACCACCATCGGCACCAGGCCGCCGGCGGATTGGGTATCGAACTCGTTGCTCATGGTGATGTCCTTGCGTCCGATGTGTGGGGGCGACACCAGTAGCCCGCCGGGCTGGGCTGATCTCGCGAGGGTCACGGAGTTTTCATACCTCAGGGAAAGGTGGGGGTGAATAGCGCACTATTCAACGCCGCGCCTCGCCGATGGCGAAAAACGCCATGCGTCACCGCCGATCAGCGACATCCCGGCAGGACGTCCACCCTTCCGCCCGCGGCGGGCGGAAGGGTGAAAGCGGCCATCAGGCCTGGGCTTCGGCCTCGTCGGCCTCTTCGTCGTCGGCCTGGCCACCCTGCTGCTGGGCGGCGGCCAGCGCATCCTGGTAGCTCATCTCGACGTCTTTGACGCCGGCCTGGCCGAGCAGCACGTCGACGGCCTTCTCCTCGAGGACCGCGGACTTGACCTGATCCTTCATCTGGTCGTTGCCCATGTAGTAGTCGACGACCTGCTGCGGCTCCTGGTACTGCTGAGCCAGCTCCTCGACCTTGGCCTTGATCTCGTCGTCGGAGACGTCGAGCTCGTTGACCTTGATCACTTCGGCCAGCAGCAGGCCGATCTGCACGCGGCTCTTGGCCTGCTCGGCGAACAGCTCGTCCGGCAGCTGGCTGACGTCGAAGTCCTCGCCGAGGCCGAACTGCTGAGCGGCCTGACGCTTGAGACCATCGGTCTCCTGCTGGATCAGGGCCTGCGGCACCGGAATCTCGTTGGCCTGCTTGAGCGCCTCGAGGACCTGCTGCTTGACGCGATTGTCGACGGCCTGGCTGGCCTCGCGGGTCATGTTCTTGGTGATCTCGTCACGGAACTTGGCCAGATCACCGTCTTCGACGCCGAACTTCTCGACGAAGGCCGCATCGATCTCGGGCAGGGCCTGGGCCTTGACGCCGTTGACCTTGACCTTGAAGGTCGCTTCCTGACCGGCCAGCTGCTCGGCCTGGTAGTCCTCGGGGAAGGTGACCTTGAGCTCCTTTTCCTCACCGGCCTTGGCGCCGATCAGCTGCTCTTCGAAGCCGGGGATGAAGCTGCCGGAACCGATCACCAGGTCGTGACCCTCGGCGCTGCCGCCTTCGAACGGCTCGTCGCCCAGGTAGCCCTGGAAGTCGATGTTGACCTGATCGCCGTCCTCGGCAGCACGCTCCACCTCTTCCCAGGCGGCGTTCTGCTTGCGCAGGGTCTCGATCATCTCGTCGACGTCGGCGTCGGTGACCTGGACCACCGGACGCTCGACCTCGGTGCCCTCGATGGAAGCCAGCTCGATTTCCGGGTAGACCTCCAGGGTCGCGGTGAACTCGAGGTCCTTGCCCGCCTCGTTGACGTGGGCTTCGATCTGCGGGTTACCGGCCGGGTTGAGGCTCTCGTCGGTGATGGCCTTGACGTAACGCTCGCGCATCACCTCGCCGACCACCTCGTCGCGCACGCCGCGACCATAGCGCTGGCGGATCACGGACATCGGCACCTTGCCCTGACGAAAACCATCCAGGCGCACGTTCTTGGCGGCGTCCTTGAGGCGAGCGGCAACGGCATCGTCGATTTCGGCGGCCGGCACCTGAACCGTGACGCGGCGTTCAATCTGGGAGGTCGTATCGACGGAAACTTGCATGAATTGTCCTCTGCCGACTGGGGCGTTCAGTGTGTGAAAAAGCGCTGCGTGAAGAGCGTTGAAACATTCAAGGGCAAGGATTCTATGAATCCCGCCCAGCAGTGGCAAGCGCCATGCACGAAGTTATGGGGGCGATCACCCGATTAGACAAGGGGATATCGTCGATTCTCCGTGCCCTGGTCCGACCGGACGCGGCAATCGCAGCTGCCGGAAACGACAACATCGCCGCCCACCCCGAAATGGATGGCAGCGTCACGAAACGATAACGACGGGAGATCACTGAAAAACAAAGAAGAAGGGAGGCAATGGGGTGGATGATGGGGATCGAACCCACGACCACCGGAGCCACAATCCGGGGCTCTACCACTGAGCTACATCCACCACTGCCTGGGGTGATATCGAAATGGGGTGGATGATGGGGATCGAACCCACGACCACCGGAGCCACAATCCGGGGCTCTACCACTGAGCTACATCCACCATTTCGATTTCGCTCGACCGACACGAGACCGCTAAGACGCCATCTGGACTGGCACGCCCAGCAGGACTCGAACCTGCAACCTACGGCTTAGAAGGCCGTTGCTCTATCCGGTTGAGCTATGGGCGCATTCTACGTTCCCGAGCATCTTACCGCAAGCAGAAAATTGAACTTTTTTCTATTCAATCAACAGCTTGTGGTCGGGGTGGAGGGATTTGAACCCCCGACATCCTGCTCCCAAAGCAGGCGCGCTACCAGACTGCGCTACACCCCGCCGGCTCTTGCACGGCCTCGACGCCGCCGCAGGGGCCTCATCGAGCGCTGCGTATTTTACGGATCTCTCCGCGCTCGTCAAGCCACAATGCCCTTTGATCAGGATGTTAGCCGATCCTCCTTTGTCTTCATCTCCGCCCGCCGGCTCCCCATGACCGCCCTGCCCCGCGGCCGGCCCCCGAGATCGCTTTGCCTGAACGCCGGCTCATGCGAAAATCGCCGCTCTTTTTCTCACCGTCTTCTTTTCACCCAGAGGGAAACTCGATGTCCGCCCAACTGATCGATGGCAAGTCCATTGCTGCCCGAGTCCGCCAGCAGGTCGCACGCCAGGTGCAGGCACGCCGCGAGGCCGGAGCACGGGTCCCCGGGCTTGCCGTCGTGCTGGTGGGGCAAGACCCGGCATCCGCCGTCTACGTGCGCAACAAGCAGCGCGCCTGCGAGGAAGCCGGCATCCAGTCGATCAAGTACGAGCTGCCCGCCGAGACCTCCCAGGCCGAGCTCGAGGATCTGGTCGATCGCCTCAACGCCGACACGAGCGTCGATGGCATTCTGGTCCAGCTGCCGCTGCCCGACCACCTCGATTCGCGCCCGATCCTCGAGCGCATCCTCCCCCACAAGGACGTCGACGGCTTCCACCCCTATAACCTGGGCCGACTCGCCCAGCGCCTGCCGCTGCTGCGTCCCTGCACGCCCAAGGGCATCATTACCCTGCTGCAGGACACCGGCGTGGACGTGCGCGGCCTGGACGCCACCGTGGTCGGCGCCTCCAACATCGTGGGCCGCCCCATGGCCATGGAACTGATGTTGGCCGGCTGCACCACGACCGTCTGCCACCGCTTCACCCGCAACCTCGAGGAGCACGTGCGTCGTGCCGAGTTGCTGGTGGTCGCCGTCGGCGTGCCGGGGCTGGTCAAGGGCGAATGGGTCCGTGACGACGCCATCGTCATCGACGTGGGCATCAACCGCCAGGACGATGGCCGCCTGATCGGCGACGTGGAGTTCGAGCCCGCCGCCGCCCGTGCCAGCTACATCACGCCGGTCCCCGGCGGCGTGGGGCCGATGACCGTGGCCTCGCTGCTCGAGAACACCCTGCTCGCCGCCGAGATGCACGACGCTCAAGCCTAACTCCCTCTTGGGGTCAGAGCTTCAGTCCCCCTTGGGGTCTGACCCCGGCAACATGACCCCGGCAACAGGGCCACGGAGACCGGCGCCTGCCGTGCACCCGTGGCCCGATTTCGTTAAGATGTGCCGCTGATTTCCACCGACTCGCGAGGTCCGCCCGATGAGCGACAAGATGAACGTCGAAAGCTTCAATCTCGACCACACCAAGGTCAAGGCGCCCTACGTCCGTCTGGCCGGCGTCACCGTTGGCCAGCACGGCGACGAGATCACCAAGTACGACATGCGCATCTGTCAGCCCAATCAGGACCACATGGCCATGCCCGGCCTGCACTCCCTCGAGCACCTGATGGCCGAGATGTCGCGCAACCATACCGACAAGGTCGTCGACATCAGCCCCATGGGCTGCCAGACCGGCTTCTACTGGGCGATGATCAACCATGACGACTACGAGGGCATCCTGACGCTGATCGAGAAGACCCTCGAGGACGTGCTCGAGGCCAGCGAAGTCCCCGCCTGCAACGAGATGCAGTGCGGCTGGGCCGCCAGTCACAGCCTCGAGGGCGCCAAGGACATCGCCCGCGGCTTTCTCGCCAAGCGTGACGAGTGGGCTCAGGTCTTCGGCGAAGACGCCTGACTCCCTCCTTCTGACACCTCACTTCGCGGAGACACCGGATAGATGAAACGCATCGGCATCATCGGCGCCATGGCCCAGGAAGTCGCTCGACTGGCGGACATGCTCGAGGATCGCGAGACCCGCACCCACGTCGGCTCCACCTTCCATCACGGCCGCCTGCACGGCGTCGAGGTGGTGATCCTGCAGTCCGGAATCGGCAAGGTGAACGCCGCCATCGGCACCACCCTGCTGATGGACATGTATCAGCCGGAAGCGATCATCAATACCGGCTCCGCCGGCGGCTTCGGCGAAGGGCTCGAGATCGGTGACGTGGTGGTCTCCAGCGAGGTGCGCCACCACGACGTCGACGCCGTGGTGTTCGGCTATGAACATGGCCAGGTGCCGCAGATGCCGGCCGCCTATCTGCCCGACACGCGGCTGGTGACAGTGGCCCGGGAATGCATCGAGGCGATGAACGAGGTCAACGTGGTCGAGGGGCTGATCGCCACCGGCGACGTCTTCATGGCCTGCCCCGAGCTGGTGGCGACCACGCGCTCACGCTTCCCCACCATGCTCGCCGCCGAGATGGAGGCTGCGGCCATCGCCCAGACCTGCCATCTCTACGGCTGCCCCTTCGTGGTGATCCGCGCGCTGTCCGACATCGCCGGCGGCGGCGACAACCATCTTTCCTTCGAGGAGTTCCTCGACAAGGCCGCCGACCACTCGACGCGCATGGTCACCGCCATGGTGGCCAGGCTCGCCGAACCGGCGACCGCGAGCGTCACCGTCGAGGACTGACGCATGCCACGCTGCCGCCTCCGCCTGCTGGGGCTGGCCCTGTGCCTGCCCCTGCTGCTTGGCGGCTGCGCCAGCCAGCGCAGCACCGATGGCATCCCCGCCATCGAGGCCCAGGACAACCCCGCCAAAGCCGAGACCAGCTTCCGGCGGCTTCCCGACCGCGTCTACACACCGCCGGACTGGCCTGCCCCGCTGACCGCCCGGGTCTATCTGCCGGACACGCCGGGCGACGCCCGTCGCCCGGCGGCGCTGGTCGTCCACGGCGGCGGCTGGCAGCGGCGCTCCCCCGACGACATGACGCCGATCGCCGAGCGACTGGCCGCCCGCGGCTACGTGGTCGCCAACATCGGCTATCGCTTCGCCCCCGACCACCGCTTTCCCGCCCAGCTGCACGACCTGCAGATCGCCATGACCTGGCTGCATGACAATGCCGACGCCTGGCGCATCGACACCGACCGCATCGTCGGCGTGGGCTATTCCAGCGGCGCCCACCTCGTCAGCCTGCTCGCGGTACAGCAACCCGGTTCCCCACTCGACCGCCCTCATGGCGGAGAGAGGACACGCCTGGCCGCCGTGGTGGCCGGCGGCCTGCCCAGCGACCTGATGAAGTTCGACGACGGCCGCCTGGTCAGGGAATTCATCGGCGGCACCCGTGCCGAGAAGCCCCGCGCCTATCGCCTGGCCTCCCCCGCCCGCCAGGTCGGCCCGCTGACGCCGCCCCACTTCCTGTTCCACGGCGATCGGGACAGCCTGGTCCCCGTGGATCACGCCACCGACATGTATCGTCGCCTCGACGCCGCCGGCGTTCCCGCCGAGCTTTACCTGCAGACATGGCGCGGCCATATCACCGCCTTCCTGACCCGCGACGACGCCATGGACGCCGCCCTGGCCTTCCTCGATGAGCAGCTCTCGGTTCCGGAGGCTGGTACGGGGTCAGACCCTTAAGTGGCCTTAGGGGCTCCGCCCCCTAAGGCCACTTAAGGGTCTGACCCCATTCTGATCCTAATGCCGCTTAAGGGTCTGACCCCATTCGGATCCGCCCGTTAGCCGCTCAGCTTCCAGCCCAGCGTCTCGCCGGCCTGCAGCGGCACGATGACCTGGCCGTCGGGATAGGGCAGGCTCTCCGGCAGCGTCCAGTCCTCGCGCACCAGGGTCACGGTGCCGGTGTTGCGCGGCAGGCCGTAGAAGTCGGGCCCATGGTGGCTGGCGAAGCCTTCCAGACGATCCAGCGCACCGGCCTGCTCGAAGGCCGTGGCGTAGAGTTCCAGGGCGTGCGGCGCGGTGTAGGCGCCGGCACAGCCGCAGGCACTTTCCTTGTCGCCCTTGGCATGGGGCGCGCTGTCGGTGCCGAGGAAGAACTTGCCGCTGCCCGAGGTGGCCGCCTCGATCAGCGCCTGGCGATGGCGCTCGCGCTTGAGGATCGGCAGGCAGTAGTAGTGGGGCTTGATGCCGCCGACCAGCATCTGGTTGCGGTTGAACAACAGGTGATGGGCAGTAATGGTGGCCGCCACGTTGGCCGGTGACTCGGCCACGAAGGCCGCCGCGTCGGCGGTGGTGATGTGCTCGAAGACCACCTTGAGCGACGGGTGACGCGCCAGCAGCGGCTTCATCACCCGCTCGATGAACGTCGCCTCGCGATCGAAGATGTCGATCTCGGCGTCGGTCACCTCGCCGTGCACCAGCAGCGGCATACCCAGCCGCGCCATGGCCGCGATGGCCGCATCGCAGTTCGCCAGGTCGGTCACGCCGGAATCGGAGTTGGTGGTGGCCCCCGCCGGATACAGCTTGACCGCCTGCACCCGCCCGGAGGCATGGGCACGCTCGATCTCCTCGGCCGCGGTCCGATCGGTGAGGTAGAGCGTCATCAGCGGCTCGAAGTCGAGCCCCGCCGGCACCGCCGCGAGGATGCGCTCGCGATAGGCCAGCGCCTGCTCGGTGGTGGTCACCGGCGGCTTGAGGTTGGGCATGATGATGGCACGGCCCATCTGCCGGGCACTGGCAGGGACCACAGCATCCAGCACTGCGCCATCGCGCAGGTGAAGATGCCAATCGTCGGGGCGGGTCAGGGTCAAGGAGGTCACGATCTATCCTGTCTCGGCGATTCCGGGGATGAAAGGGGCCGCAAGGCCCGGCGCTGGCGGCAGTATACAGGAAGCGGCCTCCAAGGCGGGATGCGAGATGTGAGAGGCGCAGGATGTGAAAGGCAATGCGCCATCGCCCTGCCCGACGGCCGGCCCCGCTGACGAACGCGGGTGCGCCGGCCCGCCGCGATGCCGTATCATGGGCGCCGATCCTGCCAGGCCTGTCGAGCCTTCGCCGCGACCCGCGGACGTGAGTCGCGCGACTGCCCGCGTCACGTCGGGCGGCCTTGGCCAAGAGGCCGGGCTCATGGCGGATCCGCGACACGTCCGACAGTTTCCTGGGAGAGAACATGCCGAAGGTTCGTCACTACGCCGACCTCGTCGCCATTCTGGCCGGCCTGATGTGGCTGCTGGTCTACTGGTCGGTGAGCTACTCGGTGTACATCGACAACATCGAGCCCACCATGGCGGCGCTGCTGATCGCGGGCAGTCTCATCATGATCAGCTTCGTGCACCGCCCGATTCGCGTGCTGCTGAGCCGCTACCACGTGCGCAAGCGACGCACCGAGATGTGGATGCACATCCTCGCCCTGCCCCTGGGCCTGGCGTTCTTGATCGCCATCCTGATCGAGCATCTCATCACGCCCATCGACGGCATTCAGAAGATGCTGCTGTTTAACGTGCTGGCGACCGCCGGCTGGCTGGTGTTCATCTTCACCCTGGCGGTCAAGCTGCTGATTCACATGATCAAGGAGAAGCGCAAGGCCCGCTAGCCAAGCGCTCCCTCCCCGGCCGGTTCAGAAGCGGTCGACCCGGAAGGGCCGCATGTCGATCGCCGGCGTCTCCCCCGCCATCATCTGCGCCAGCAGCTGGCCGGTCGCCGGCCCCAGGGTGAAGCCCTGGTGGCCATGGCCGAAGGCGCACCACAGCCCCGCCTGCCCATCCACCGGCCCGATCACTGGCTTCATGTCCGGCGTGCAGGGCCTCGCGCCCTTCCAGGGCTCGGCGTCGAGCCGCTCACCGAGCGGATACAGGCGACGTGCGCTGGCCTCAGCGGCGGCCAGCTGATCGAGATGCGGCGGCGCCTCCAGGCGCTCGAGCTCGGCACCGGTGGTCAGGCGGATGCCGGCCCGCATCGGCGCCAGCAGATAGCCGACCTCCGCGTCCATCACCCAGTGATGCAGCCGCGCCTCGCCTCGACTGGCGTAATGCATGTGATAGCCGCGCTTGGGAAACAGCGGCAGCGACACCCCGAGGCGCGACAGCCACCGGCGCGACCAGGGGCCGAGCGCCAGCACCACCGATTCCGCCGACAGCGTCTCGCTCCCGATGCCCACCTGCCAGCCGCCGGCACCCGTCGACAGCGTCTCGACCTCCGACCGGACGATACGCCCGCCCTCGCGCTCGAACGCCTCGGCATAGGCCGAGACCAGCGCGCCGGGATCGGCTACCGTCCAGGGATCCAGCCAATGAATCGCCCCGGCCAGCCCGTCGTTCACGTCGTTTCCCAGGCTCGGCTCCATGGCGGCCAGCGCCTCGGCATCGAGGGCCCGATAGCGGACACCGAACCGTTCCGCGTTCTCTTCGGCTTCGGCGAGACGCGCCTGGAGCGCGGAGCGATGACGATATACCTCGAGCCAGCCCTCGCGGCGCACCAGCGACTCGGCGCCGGCGGCCTCGATCATTGCCCCGTGGGCATCCAGGCAACGCTCGATCAGCGACGCATATTCAGGCACGATCCGCCGATATCGATCGGGGGCGGAGTGTTTCCAGTACTGCCAGAGGGGGCCGGCCGCCTCGAGCATGCCGCCGGGCCGATAGCGGATATCCACCTGGCGATTGGGCAGCACGCGCCACAGGGTGGCGAGATCCCGCGGGAAGGGATAGGGCCGCACCGCCTCGCGCTGGATGATGCCGGCGTTGCCGAACGAGGTCTCGCGCCCGGGGGCGCGCCGGTCCACCAGGGTCACGTCCTGCCCCCGCCGGGCCAGGTGCCAGGCCACCGACACGCCGACCATGCCCGCTCCCAGTACGATGGTGCCGCTGCTCATCCGTTCATTCCCTTGTCGATGCTGTGACCCCATCATCCCCAAGAGCGCCGGAGCATCGCAAGCATGGCCTCATGTGTCGCCGCCTTCCGCCTCGATGCGGGCACGGATGAAGTCGCCGTGGCCGACGTGCAGCAGCTCGGCCAGGCGACGAATGCGGTGCTCCTCGAGCGGATGCTTGTCGCCGTCGACCAGCGCCAGCGACCACATCTCGCGAACCAGCGCGACCCGCTGGTCGTAGTCGCAGCCATCGCGCACCGCGCGCAGGAAGCGGTGGTGGTCCACCGCCGACTCCGTCTCGTCGCAGGCCTGGCGCACCAGCGCCTGCGCCTCCTCGCCGGGAAGCCCGAAGCGAGCGGCGAGAATCGCCGCAAGATGCTCGAGCTCGGCCTCTTCCAGGCGATAATCCGCGCGGATCACCTCGCACAGCAGCACCGCCGCCGCCAGCGCCTGGCCGGGCTCGGCCTGTTCAGACGACGCCGCCGGCGCCATCATGTCCTGAAAGAGCCGTTGCAAGGACTGGATCATAGGAACTCCCGACATGCCGAACATGATTCCCCTCATCGTCGCCCTGGCCTGCGGGCTGGGCGCCGCCCTGGCCGCACGCGGCGCCTGGCAACGACGCGACGTGAATCGCTGGCCCACGGCACTGGCGACGGTCGAACGCACCGAGGTGCAGGTCGTCGACGACCATCACCGCCGCGCCGACCGCGACGAGCATCCCAGGCGCTTCCTCGCCCGCCTCCACTACCGCTTCGAGGTCGAGGGGAACGAATATCGCTCTGACAACGGCCAGTTCGACGGCGTTCCCGACTTCACGAGCCGGGAAGCCGCCGAAGCGTTTCTCTCCCGAACGCCACCGGGCAGCCGGTTGACCGTTCGCTACGACCCCATGGGGCCCCATCTGACGCAGCATGGCGAACATCGCCAGCCCACGGCCCGGCTTGGGCTGGCAGCGTTTCTGGGCGTGGCGGCGATTGGGGCGCTGTGGGTATGGTGGTGAGCTCGGCATCGACACCTGGAGCAGACAGGCCCAGGCTGGCGACGAACGTCACGGCAGCATCCGGCCGACCAGGCTGGCCAGGCGCAGTCGCCAGCGATGGCGCCGCTCCAGGGCATGCATCATGCTCAGATCGTTGCGATCACGCCAGCTACCGCGATGCCGCTTGAACGCACGAGCCGTACCGAAAGACACGAACGTCAAGCCATCCAATACGACATGATGCCGGGCATCCTCGAGGAGCCGTGTGCGATCGGCACAGAAGTGTTCGAACTCATCCGAGGCGATGACCCGGAGCGGTCCTCCCGTCAGCGAGACCGTCGCCTTGGTCAGCACATCAATATAGCGGGCCTTCCTCAGGCCGTACACCTGAATCAGCGCTTCCGGGCCGAACAGCACCTCTTGCGACGACACACCGGCCTGAGAGAGCAGGCCACGGAGTTCTGCGCTGAAGTCATGGGCAAGCTTCTCCCGCCGGGTATGCAGCGCATGGTTCAGGAAATGCCGGCCGCCGGGCGTCAGCACAAGCTCGGCGATACGCTCCCGTTCCTGCGGGCAGCTGAGCAATAACCAGCCCTTCTGCGCCACGCGCGCGGGGGGCCGCATGCCGACCGCCATGACCAGCCGTTTGACCACAAGCGGCGCCTTGTGCGGCCTCGAGCGGGGCCAACCAGGCGGCACGGGGTCCAGGCAACGCAACAGGTACTGCCAGCCGCCGGGCGACACCGACACCTCCTGCCTCTCGGTCACCACCCCGGGAAGAACCATCTCGCTGCTCCAGGCATCCTCCATGGGGGTCAGGGCAAGCAGCCTGGGGCCTTCCTGAGCCCCATCGAGCTCCCGGGCCGCGGTGACGACCGCCGACGTGGCACCGCTCTGAGCCATCGACAACACCTCTTTCTTCGGGCACACGCCTGCCGAGCGCTGGATAACGTCAGAAGCGTTCTTGACGTGAAGCACCCGGCCTCGGCGTATCGCCATGCCGCTGGACCGGCACAGCCGTTAACACAAGGTTACATTGTTAACATGCCGTCAGAATGATGGTTTTTCCCATGACAGCGTGATCAGGCGAGACGTGAGGAGGTCAGTCGAAAGAGGTGGATCACACCCCGTAATACTCCCGGTACCAGGCCACGAAGCGACGCACACCCTCTTCGACGCCGACCCGAGGGCAATAGCCCGTAAGGTTGAACAAGGCCTCGGTGTCCGCCCAGGTACGCGGTACGTCACCTGGCTGCATGGGCTGGAAATCGCAGATCGCTTCGCGGCCGGTGGCAACTTCCACCGCATGCACGAAGTCCATCAGCGATACCGGGCTGCCATGACCGATATTGTACAGCGCATAGGGCGCGTCGCTGATATCGGGCGTCTCGGTCGTGCCGCCAGGCTGTCGCGCAGGCACCTCGTCCAGAATGCGCGAGATCCCCTCGACGATATCGTCGATATAGGTGAAGTCGCGTGACATGTCGCCGTGGTTGAAGATCTGGATCGGCTCACCGGCCAGGATAGCGCGTGTGAACTTGAACATGGCCATGTCCGGGCGCCCCCAGGGACCGTAGACCGTGAAGAAACGCAGGCCGGTGGTTGGCAGGTCGTAGAGATGGGAGTAGGTGTGCGCCATCAACTCGTTGGCCTTCTTGGTGGCCGCATAGAGGCTGATGGGATGATCGACGTTGTCGGAGGTAGCGAAGGGCGTCTTGTCGTTGGCGCCATAGACCGAGCTGGAGGAAGCATACACGAGATGCCCCACCCGCCCGTGACGACAGCCTTCCAGCACGTTGAGGTGCCCGATCAGGTTGGCGTCTGCATAGGCATGCGGATTCTCCAGCGAATAGCGAACCCCCGGCTGAGCGGCCAGGTGGATCACGCGATCAAAATGCTCGGCCTCGAACAGCGCGGCTACGGCTTCGCGGTCGGCAAGATCGAGACGTTCGAAGCGCACGTCCTGGCAGTCCTGCAGGTCATCCAGCCGAGCCTGCTTGAGCGCCACGTCGTAGTAGGGGTTGAGGTTATCGACACCGACGATCTCATGCCCCTGACCCGAGAGCTTCCGGGCGACGGCATGACCGATGAATCCTGCCACGCCCGTGATCAATACCTTCATGCTCTCCTGCGCCTCCTGGCTCGTGTTCTACGGGCACTGCTGGCCCTTATGGTGGTGCGCATTGTACCTCAGTGCCAGAACGGGCCGCAGCACTCCGCCCCTGCCGCCACGCGACGACCATGCTAGAATTTTGCCTTTTGCGCCGACACTCGCGCCGCGCCAATCGCTCGGCTCTGAGCGTCACAGGATGAAACCGCCGTGCAGGACGACACCATGACCCGCAAAAGATTCGCCTTCGTCATCGAGGACCTCTACGGCGGCGGCGCCCAGAAATCGCTGCTCTATACGGCCGACCAGCTGCGCCAGCGCGGCCATGCGGTCAAGGTATTCACGCTGCGCGAGCGCATCGAACATCGACTTCCCGAAGGGCTCGAGATCGAGAACCTCGCCGTGGTCACCCGCTTCACCAAGGCCACCAGCACGGTACTGACCGAGAAATGGCAGGCCTCACGGATCAAGCGTGCTCTGACGCCCTGGCGACCGGACGTGGTGATCTCCTGCTCCTGTGACAAGATCACCCGCCATCTCGACTTCCCGAACCTCTACTTCTGGATCAAGTCGGACGTCTCGGCCAAGTTCAGCGATCCCAGGCAACGCGAGCGTGCCTTCGACAAGGTGCGGCGCTTCTATAAAGGCCGCCAGGTCATCGCCGTGTCCCAGGGCGTGAAGGAGAATCTGGAGAACGTGGTCGGGCTAGAGGCCGAGCGCATCGTGCCGATCTACAACCCCTATGAGCGCGACCCCTTCGTGGCCATGGCCGAGGAAGACGCCCCGGTTCCTGAGGGCGACTATTTCCTGTGCGTGGCGGCCGTTGAGCCACGCAAGCGCCATGACCGCCTGCTGCGGGCCTATGCCGAAAGCGCCGTGACCACGCCCCTGGCGATCATGGGCAAGGGCAAGCCGGAACACGAAGCCGCCGTTCACGAGCAGATCACGGCACTCGGGCTCGAGGACCACGTGCTGTGGCTGGGCTATCACCACAACCCGTATCCCTTCATCCGCCACGCCAAGGCGATGGTGCTGACCTCGGATGCCGAGGGGCTGCCGCGCGTGCTGATCGAGGCCCTGCTGCTGCACACTCCCGTGGTCAGCGTAGACTGCCCCAGCGGCCCTCGAGAGATCCTTACCCAGGAGCTGGCCGATTTTCTCGTCGCCCCTGATGACGAAACAGGCCTGGCTCAGGCATTGGCGAACATGGACCGTGCGCCAATCACCATCGAGCCGCGCCACTATCAGCAGTTCCTCAAGGAAACGGTCCTGCCCCAGTTCGAGGCGCTGTGACGGTGAAGCTGCTCGACATCCCCTTCGACGACCGCCGACGTCGCTATCTGGTGTTTCATGCCGCCGGCCTGCCAGCCCAACTGCGCCTGGCCAGCACCAGCACCACCGCCGCCTTCGAGGCGGCGGGCAGCAGCCGCTTCTATCTCTCACAGGACGGGAAGATCCTCGCCAAGGTGGTGCCCGACAAGTTCACCAAGCGCAAAGCGCCATTCAGCTGGTTCAGCCGCGACTACCTGGAGAAGCGCTGGCTGCTGCAGTCGGATGCCCGCAAGGAATTCCTCAGCCTGCGCATCCTCCAGCGAGCCGGCCTCGCCACACCTCGCTGCCACGGTTGGGGGCTATCGCTGAACCCGGCGAATCGCAACGCCTCGCTGTTGCTGATGGAACACCGTCAGGATGCCAGGCCGGGGGGCGATGTCTTCGAGTCACTGGACGACGCCGGCCGGTACCGTTTCCTGGAACGCTTCTGCGAAGAGGTGGCCCGGCTCGCTCGCGCCGGCTACGTTCACCGCGATCTTCACTACAACAACCTGCTGGTGGCCGATGACGGCACGCTGATCTGGATCGATGCCCACGTGCGGCGGCTGCCCAGAAAAAAAGCCGACCAGTGGCCGGCTATCAGCAACTCTATTACCTCAGACAAGCTGCGTGGAGAGAGGTACCGGGCATTATGCAGCGAGCGGCTTCGTCAACATCTCATGCTTTAACGCGGACTCAAGTTATCAGAGCCTCCCTGTCACACTGGCCAATCGAATTCGCTCGGCCACTCGGCAGGATCCAGCTCGCCCGGGCGCTGCTCGGGCATGCAATCACGTAATCCATCAGCGACACGCTCCAATGCTTCCTGCCCCGTGGCACCGCCAGTAATACGCTGCCACCACTCACGATGTACCGCCATGACCCGTACCGGCACGCAGTCCAAACCCAGCCGCTGCGCCATCGCCAGACGATGCAGGCCACGATTGATCTTGATCAAACGCCCTTCTCGGCTTACCGCCACGCCCAGCTTGTCCTTGCCGCGAGCACCATCGAACCCTCGTACGGCCATGTCATCGAGAAAGCTCAGATACACGCGCAGGTACATCAGGATTCGCTCTTCGGAGTCCAACAACACCCCTTGCTGATGGGAAGACCACGGTCTGCCGGCTTTCAAGCGAGCCGCATACCTGGCGAAGCTTTCACTCCGTGTCAGATCGTCGCGATGTTCATCGAGATCGCTGATAAAACGGTAACGGGAACTGAAGCGCAGATCGCCACGCCGAAGATCCCATTCGCCATCCCAGAGGAAACGCGATGAGGAAGGACGCTGGCGACGATCATACCCACGCCAGTCGGTGCTCTGGATCAGCTCACGCGGGTCGACTTCAAGGGTCAGCCGATCCCCGAGAGATTCTTCCATCGCTCGCCGCGGCAGCCCCTTTCGTTCGATCGTGGCACTGCCGTATCGGCCCCTGAGCCACCGGCGCAACAACCGCCTCTCCAGTGGCAGGCCAACTCCCTCCTGGAATGCTTCACGTACCGAGACCTGCAGACGGGCACGGCGAATGGGCCAGCGCATGCGATCATCGTAAAGAGGAAAGAACGCCGGATCGCCGGCAGGCGCCAATGGAATCGAGTGGCGAGCCGCTGGTTGGTGGCAAAATGATTTCATGGATGTGGTAACAGTTCCCTGATGCGGTGAGTCGGCAGTCTCCCGGCTGCCTTGCTCGCTTCTTGTAGGCCACCAAGGCCTCTTGTTATTCGAAATAAACGCCCGAGTGCACGGTATATATTGCACATATCACTATTGAACTCGGCCAATGCGCAAGAAGCCGAGACACTTTACCCAAGCCCCTTCGTCTCGTACATAGACCGGCGGTCATAGCCGGCAACCGCGTGGCAGACGTGTGTGCAGCAGTGGCACTCACCGGTAAAAACCATATCCTACGCCAATGCAAACAGTTAGAATGCTACACATATGCTTGATGGCCTGACAAGCGTCTCCGACACATCGAGCCACGGCAAGCCGAAAGCACGAAGCCCTCCCCGGATAGTGAAACATTGCAACCTTCGACATTTCCTCCCAGACGCATCATGATCGTTTTGCGCCGCCTCGGTACCGGTGGCATCGAGACCGCCACGATGACACTGGCCAACGCCATGGCGGCGGCCGGGCACGAGGTTCACCTGCTGGTGCTGAAAGGCCAGCCGATCCAGCAGCCCTCCCCCGACGTCATCGTTCACTGCCGTGACATAGACAGGGAACAGCGCCGCAGCGCTGCCGGGATGGCGTGGCACCTTCTCAGTCGGCTGATGCTTTCTCCCCTCATCCCTCAGTCTGGGTTCATATGGCAAGGATGGCGCTGCAGCCGAGCCTTCGATGCCTTCGTGACCGACGTCGAGCAGCAATACGGCAAGCTGGACCAGATCTTGATCCGCGGCCAGGGGGCCTTCGAGCTACTGTGGCGTGTCAAGGATCCGCGAACCTGGCGCGTCGTGGAAGCCGTGACAGGGCGCTTTCCCGAAAATGTACTGGGGCGCTGGCTGACGCGCTGCCTGTTCAAGAACCACCGCGTGATCAGCGTCTCCGAGGGAGTGAAAGCGAACCTGCAGGCTTACCTCGACGCCCAGGGAGTTTCCATCGAGACGAGTCACGCCATCCATAATGCCGTGCCCTTTGAAGCGATCCGTCACTCGGCATCAGCGCCCCCGCCGGACGAGATCCCCGGGCCTTTCCTCGTCCATGTCGCCCGACTGGTACCGGTCAAGAGGCAATGCCTGCTGCTCGAGGCCTTCGCCCTGGCACGCCAACAAGGGCTGCAGCATCGCCTGGTGATCATCGGCGACGGCTCCGAGCGTGCCCGACTGGAAAACCTGTCCCAAGCACTGGGCATCGACAACGCCGTCGATTTCCTCGGCCATCAGGCTAATCCCTACCCCTGGATGGCACGCGCGGATGCACTGGTGCTCAGTTCCCGCTTCGAGGGGCTCGGTATCGTACTGATCGAAGCGCTGGCGCTCGGCACGCCCTGTGTCGCCACCCGGGCGCCAGGGGGCATCAACGAGGTGCTGGTCGACGAACAACAGCAATTGATCACCGACGCCACCCCGGAGGCACTGGCCGCCGGCATGCATCGGGCCGTCGCATCACCGATCGAGGTTCAACCGGCCTGGATAGAGCGCTTCAGCGAGCGCAGAATCGTCAGCCAGTTTCTCGATCTCATCGATGACCGCCAGGAGCCCGCCGATGCCAACCACGCATGATCACACCCTGCCCCTGGCGCCCGAACGCGAGGTCGACGGCAGCATCGATGAAAAGGGCAAGCTGCACCTATCGGAAGCCACGTCCTCGACCAGCGGCTGGAGCTGGATGCTGGAAGTTCGCTATCAGGCTCGCGGCCGCTGGCGGCAACCCGGCATCAAGGTTCGAGAAAATGGACATGAGCGCTTCATCCAGTACCTCGAGCCCGGGCAGGCCGGCAAGCGTCTGCTCAATCTTGCCGGTATCGACGATCTCGGCGCAGTGACACTCTCGGCCGAAAGATGCCGGCTGGCCCCCCAAGCGCGACTGCTCGGCTTCCAGCGCCCGGCACTCGAAGACGGGCCACTGATGATCATCGCTCCCCACCCGGATGACGCCGAGCTCGCCGCCTACGGCCTGTACCGCCAGCATGCCGAACGCACCTGGATACTGACCCTCACCGCGGGCGAACGCCACAAGCGGCTCGATCGACAGTACCTGCCGTTCCTCGATCACGACCTAAAGAGCGCCAGCCGTCGCAAAGGCTGGATTCGGAGCTGGAACAGCGCAACGACGCCCCAGCTCGCCGGCGTCGCCCAGGATCGGCTCTACATGCTCGGTTATTTCAACGACACCCTGGCCACTCTGCTGGACACCCCGAACATCTGCGCCCCCTCTCTGGCCGATGACGCGCTATCACCTGCCGACTTCAGGCGTTGGAACGCGCGGCCACTGGCCTCCGATGAGCTCCCGGGCGGGCCCAGCAACCGGGGAGACGACCTGCTGGCCGATCTGATAGGGCTGCTCGATCAGGTGCGCCCCAGTACCGTGGTGGTGCCCCATCCAGAACTCGATCCGCACCCCGACCACCAAGCCGCCGCAGCGGCTTTGGCAACGGCACTAAATGCCACGACGCATCGACCCGAGCGAGTGCTGCTCTATGCCAATCACCTCAAGAGTCAACGCGGCTTCCCCCGCGGGCCGGCCCATGCCGCATCCGGCGTCTGGCCCGTCGCTTGCTCGACATCAGGCCTGGGGGCATGGTCGCTCTACAGCCAGCCGCTCGACCTGGAAGCGCAGCGGGAAAAAGCCGTGGCCATGGACAGCATGCACGACCTGCGCGATAAACCAGGCTGGGAGCGTCGGCTGAAACGTGCAGTGAAACGCCGACTGAGCGGCATTCAGCCCGAGCGTTGGGCCGACTACGGCCAGCATGACTTCTTCCAGACTCACATCAAGGCGCAGGAAATGTTCGCGCTCGTCGGCACCGAGGCGCTCATGGAATATTTCGAACCCTACTGAACATCAGGCCATCACCCCCCAGCGACATGGCAAACACCACGCGCAGCGATGGCCGTTCAGCCCCCCCCTCCGATGGCGCCATCGGAGGGGGCGGCATTGGCGCTGAACCGTTCGGCCTGGCGATGCGATATTGGCGCCGCAAGCCCGGCACCGGAGAAGTATCGTTCACATCCGCTCAAACCAGTTGCCCCGGGAGGGGGATGCAAGAAATGCCTCAGCGACGACATCGGGCCGGAAATTCTCCAGCCAGGTTTCCTGGATGGCAGGCTTGTCTCGAGCGAGCGCGTGGCGAATGCCCTCCGCCAGACCCTCGACCGAGTGCGGCGTGATGCAGGCCTCGAGATCCCCCTTGAGGATCTCGCGAATGCCGCCTGGGCAGTCGACGCTGAGCACCGGGGTGTCACAGGCCAGCGCCTCGAACAGCACGATGCCCATGCCCTCGAAACGCGAGCTGAGCACGAACAGCCGGGCATGATGCATCCACGGATAAGGGTTGGCACGTTGCCCCGCGAAGATCACGCGCTCGGCGATCCCCAGCGTCTCGGCCAGCGCCTCAAGCCGCTCACGCTCCTGCCCATCGCCCACCAGCACCAATGGCATCGACGTGTCGGCCGCCGCATAGGCGCGTAACAGCAGGGCATGATCCTTGGCCGGCACCAGGCGGGCGACGTTGACCAGATAGGGGACCTCGGGCAGGTCGGGCTCCGGCTCCGTCATGGCCTGCCGAATACCGTCGATCGGGCAAGGATTGGGAATGACCGTCACAGAGGCCGGCGTAAAGCCCCAGCATTTCGCCGCTTCATCGAGGCTCTCGGCCACCCCATGCGATACCGTCACCAGGTGGCGGCGGTCATACAGGCAACGACTCAGCAGCCGCCCCCGCCAACCGACCTTTCGAACATGCAGGATGTTTTCCAGCACATAGCGCGCCCGCTCATCGCGGAACGTCCAGACGAGTTCGAAGGTACCAACGCCCCGGAAGACGATGCGATCGAAGCGCCCGTACCGACGCTCGGCGCGACGTAGCCAGCGATGAAAGACCCAGCCGCCCATCACGCCGGTGCCCAGGAAAAGCGAGCGTTTCATGAGCGGGTTGATGAAGAGGCGAGCGAACAGCTCCAGCAGCAAGCCGATGCCGGTCAGCCGGCTCCACCAACGCAGGTTGAGCGGATGCACTCGTACCTCATCGCGTGCCGGACGCAAGGGATCGGCCACCTCGCGCAAGCTGAGCAGATGGCTCTCGTGCCCCGCCTCCGCGAAGGCATCGGCGAGGTTGACCGCCACGCGCTCCATGCCACCCATCTTCAAGGAGCGAACGACCACCAGGGTTCTCATCGGACCGCCTTTCGAAAAACAAGGACCGCCAAGCCACTAGACCGTTGCCAGTGCCAGATATGGGTCACCAGTCCGCCCATGACCAGGGTGAACACATAACCGCCGGACCAGAAGGCCAGATAGGACTCGAACAGGTTAGCGATCATGAAGAACACGAAGAAGCCGAAACCGAACAGCGCCATGTCCCCCGGCATCACACCGCCTCGCCAGGCCAGCCAGGTACCGCGCGCTACCCAAGTGGCCAACAGCGCCACCACGCTCGCACCCAGCAGCCCATAGCCAACCAGTACCTCCAGGAAGGTATTGTGCAGATGTCCAAAACGTTGGCGAATAGTATCCGGCAGCCACGCCGTCTGTTCCATCACCAGGCTGCGCCCCTCGCCGCCCCAACCAACGAGCGGACGCTCGGCAATCCACTCCGTGGCCGCACGCCAGGAGTGGATTCGAATGCCAACGCTGGAATAGGGTACGCCGCCCCAGTCGCCCTCGATAACGCTGGTGATCACCTGCTGTTCGACCAGCAGCCTGCGCTCCACGGTGCCATGGAAAGCCGAGAACAGCACCACGATGGCCAGCAAGACACCGATGACGGCCGCCCATGACCAGCGACGAGACGCCTCGGCGTGTCGGCTGAGCTTCCTGGCTCTCCAGGCCCAGCCTCCCAGCATCACCAGCGACGCGACGATGGTTGCCAGCCAGACGCCGCGCGTCTGAGTCACGACGAGCCCCACGAGGCACACGATCAGCATGGCGCACCAGGCCAGGCGGCGCCCCAAGGCCAGTCGCCCTGCCGAGCACATCCGCGGGGCGAAAGATGCCAGCCCCAGGGCCGCCGCGCCGAACAGCATTGCCACATGCTGAGCATTGTGGATGCCGAAATCGACGCGACTTCCTGCCAAGCCACGCTGCCAACTCTGCCAACCATGGCCCTCGAGCCACACCGCCAGCACGAAACCCGGCACGGCGACTGCCCAGACCCATAAGGTCAGCCGCGTGCTGCCCCCCAGCCACCAGGCCATGCCGATGAACAGGAACCACTTGGCCAGGCGATCCAGCTCGGGATTGTCCGGCACCCACTGCGGGTGATGCAGGTAGCCGAGCCCCCAGCTCAGCAGCTGAACCAGCACGATCACCAGCAGCAGCCACAGTGGCGCCGACGACTTAAGCCGCCGCCCCCAATACAGCACCGCGAATAGCCCCAGCAGCGCCATGGCCGTGCCCGCTTTCTGGCCGACATCCGGCCACGCCACACGTCCTGCGCCATACAAGAAGGTGGCAAGCAACCCGAGCCATGTCAGAAGGCGCGGCACACGCGCATCAGAAACGAGACAGGGCAATACTCTGCCGGTAGAAGATGAGAGAGGTAACACGAATCTCGCCGCCTGCATCGCGAAGGAAATGGCCGAGCATGCTACCAGAATTCCCACGCATCCGAACGGAGAACTCCCATCACCAGGCGCCGATTTTCCCGGTAATGCCGGCCATGCACCTCATCGCGCCTGTCCTCGGGTCTCCAGCCGAACGACGGGGGCCGCCTCGGCGTTCTGCGATTCACGCCCCAGCAGATCGCACAGCCCGCTGCCGTGGGTGAAACCGTCCACACCGAGCTTGAGCGTTTCGCAGGCTTGGTGGCTGTCCATCTGGTGCTCGGCGTCATGCAGCGCCTGAAGTAGCTCACGCAGCGTCTCGGTGGGCAACACGGCCTCGCGGGCACGCATGATCTTGGGGTGCGAAGTGCCGACCACGTTCTCGCCGATCAGCAGTTCCTCGTAGAGCTTTTCCCCGGGCCTCAGGCCGGTAAAGGTGATCTCGATATCGCCCCCAGGGCTATCATCATCGCGCACCTCCAGCCCCGTCAGCCGGATCATGCGCCGCGCCAGGTCGACGATCTTCACCGGGTCGCCCATGTCCAGCACGAAGACATCCCCGCCCTTGGCCATGGAGCCCGCCTGGATGACCAGCAAGGCCGCCTCGGGAATGGTCATGAAGTAGCGGGTGATCTCGGGGTGGGTCACGGTCAAGGGGCCGCCCTGCTCGATCTGCCGCCGGAACAGCGGAATCACCGAACCGCTGGAACCCAGCACGTTGCCGAAGCGCACCATCGAGAAGATCGTGCGGTGCTCCCCTTCGCCGCCGTGCCGCGCGGCCAGGTCCTGCAGCACCAGCTCGGCCATGCGCTTGGTGGCGCCCATCACGTTGGTGGGGCGCACCGCCTTGTCGGTGGAGATCAGCACGCAGCGCTCCACGCCGAGCCTGGCCGCGCTCTCCGCCACTACCCGGGTGCCCCGCACGTTGTTGCGCACGCCCTCGAGCACGTTGTGCTCGACGATCGGCACATGCTTGTAGGCCGCCGCATGATAGAGGGTATCGACCTCATAGCGGCGCAGCGTCGCTTCCATACGCTCACGATCGCAGACATTCCCCAGCAGCGGATAGATGGGGAAGTCCGCCCCCATGTCACGCTTCAGCGCCTCGAGTTCCTGATCGATGGCATAGAGCCCGTACTCGCTGATCTCGTAGAGCACCAGCGCCCTGGGTGCGCCGCGCATCACCTGGCGACACATCTCGCTGCCGATCGAGCCGCCGGCGCCGGTCACCATCACCACCTTGCCGCGGATGCTGGCATCCACCAGGGCCTCGTCGGGCGGCACCGGGTCCCGCCCCAGCAGGTCCTCCAGCTCCACCTCGCGCAGCTGGTCCAGGCTGGCTTCGCCGGAGACGATCTCGGGCATGGAGGGGACCGTCTGCACGTGCACCGGCAGATCCGTCAGCTTGTCCAGGGCCTGCTTGCGCTCGGCCTTGGTCGCGTTGGGCATCGCCAGCAGCACCCGCTTGAGGCCATGACGCTCGACGAGCCCGGCGATGGCGTCCGGCTCCATCACCTTGACCCCCTTGATGGTGCTGCCCCACAGCGAAGGAGAATCGTCCAGGAAGGCCGTGACCACGAACTCACGCCCGCTGGAGAGCGCCAGCGCCAGCTGAGCCCCCGCCCCGCCGGCGCCATAGATGGCCACCGGCTCCTTCTCGGCGAAATGGCGGTTCAGCCAGTGATAGTAGCTGCGCACCAGCAGCCGGGTACCGCCCACGTACACCAGGGTCACCAGGGCGAAGTTCACCGGCACCGAACGCGGGAAGCCCTGCCACTGGAAGAAGTAGGCCGCCGCCCACATCATCAGCGCCAGCAGCACCGCGCCCTTGACCACCGCCCACAGCGCCTGAGGGCCCATGAAGCGCACCACCGCACGGTACAGCCCCAACCGAGCGAACACGAACACCCCCACCACCGGCACGACCAGGAACATCCACCAGTAAGGTTCGAGGTAACTGGCCGGCCACCACTCGGCCAGGCGCAGCGCATAGCCCGACCACAGCGCCAGCGGCAGCGCCACCAGATCGGCCGCCACCATCAGCAGACGCTTGTGCGAACGGCTGAGATCGCCGATCGCTCGGTGCATGCGTGTATGATTCATCATCTCGTCCTTGTATTGCGTGGCCTCGGGGTCAATGACGCAGCGCTCATGGTTCGGGCTCAATCGCTGCCGAACAGGTCGCGGGTATAGACCTTATGGGCCACGTCCTCCAGCTCGGCAACCATGCGATTGCTGAGGATCAGCTCCGCTTCCTGCTTGAAGGCGTCCAGGTCGCGCATTACCCGCGAGCCGTAGAAGGTATCCTCTTCCAGTACCGGCTCATACACCACCACCTCGATGCCCTTAGCCTTGAGTCGCTTCATGACGCCTTGCATGGCGCTGGCGCGGAAGTTGTCCGAGCCGGCCTTCATGATCAGGCGATACACCCCCACCACCTTCGGCCTGCGTGCCAACACCTGCTCGGCGATGAAGTCCTTGCGAGTGGTGTTGGCGTCGACGATGGCCTGGATCAGGTTGTTGGGCACGTCCTGATAGTTGGCCAGCAGCTGCTTGGTGTCCTTGGGCAGGCAGTAGCCGCCATAGCCGAAGGACGGGTTGTGGTAGTGGCTGCCAATGCGCGGGTCCAGCCCTACCCCCTCGATGATCTGGCGGCTGTCCAGGCCATGGGTCTCGGCGTAGGTGTCCAGCTCGTTGAAGTAGGCCACGCGCATGGCCAGATAGGTATTGGCGAACAGCTTGATGGCCTCGGCCTCGGTGCTGTTGGTGTACAGCACCGGCACATCACTCTTGACTGCGCCCTGTTCGAGCAGCCCGGCGAAGGTCTCGGCGCGCTCGGAGCGCTCGCCGACGATGATCCGCGACGGGTGGAGGTTATCGTAGAGCGCCTTGCCCTCTCGCAGGAACTCCGGCGAGAACAGCAGATTCTCGGTACCGAAGTGTTGGCAGGCCTCGGCGGTGTAGCCCACCGGCACAGTGGACTTGATGACCATCACCGCCGCGGGGTTGATGGCCATCACGTCCTGGATCACCGCCTCGACGGTCGAGGTATTGAAATAGTTCGTCTCGGGGTCGTAATCGGTGGGCGTGGCGATCACCACGAAGTCGGCGTCGCGGTAGGCGGCTTCCTTGTCCAGGGTGGCCGTGAAGTCGAGCGCCCGGTTGGCCAGGAAGTCGCTGATCTCGGCGTCCTCGATGGGCGAGACCCGGTCGTTGAGCTGCGCCACCTTCTCGGCCACGATGTCCAGCGCCACGACCTGATTGTGCTGGGCCAGCAGCATGGCATTGGAGAGGCCCACATAGCCGGTGCCGGCAATGGCAATCTTCATGCATTCACCTGTCAGAAACTGACCCGCGGGGGCCGCCCAAGCGGCCACCGCGGGATCCTTGTCGAACCAGCCGCGGGCGTTCCGCAGCCGCCGCCTGAGCGTCTTAGATCACCCGCTTGATCAGCTGGGCCAGCAGTTCCTGCTGGCCGTGTTCCGCGCCCTTCAACGTCACCTCGGCCTGGGGGGGCGCTTCGTAGGGGCTGCTGATACCCGTGAAGTCGGCGATTCTGCCCTCTCGGGCCTTCTGGTACAGCCCCTTGGGATCGCGCTGTTCGCAGATGTCCAGCGGCGTGTCCACGTGCACTTCGATGAAGTCGCCCTCGTCGAACAACGCCCTGGCCGCATCGCGGTCGGCGCGGAACGGCGAGATGAAGGCGGTGATCACGATGATGCCCGCCTCGGCGAACAACCGCGCCACCTCGCCCACCCGGCGAATGTTCTCGGTGCGGTCGGCTTCCCCCATTCCCAGGTCCTTGCACAGACCATGGCGGATGTTATCACCGTCCAGCAGCATGGTGTGGTAGCCACGACGGTTCAGCTCCACTTCCAGGGCGTTGGCCAGGCTCGACTTGCCGGAACCGGAAAGACCGGTGAACCACACGCACTTGCCAGCATGGCCGTTGAGCTGCTCGCGCATGGCCTGGGTCACGCTGGTGCGGTTCCACACCACGCTGGCCTTGCTGTCGTGCTCGCGGAACTCGTAGGGCAGCTCGCTCTCCAGCGGCCGGTGGATCATGCCGGCCCCCACGGTGATGTTGGTCAACCGATCGATGATGATGAAGCTGCCCGTTCCCGGGCTGGTGCGATAGTCGTCGACCGGTACCGGCGCGGTCAGCTCCAGCGCGCAGCGTGCGATGGCGTTGAGGTCCAGATGATCGGCGTGACGATGCTCCAGGGTGTTGACGTCGACCTGATAGTCGATCGCTGCCACCTTGCCCGCCACATCTCGGGTCGCCAGCTTGATGTCGTAGAGCTTGCCGGGCTCGAGCGCCGTTTCGTGCATCCACACGATATCGGCCTCGAAGCTGGTGGCCAGCGGCACTTCATCATTTTCGGCGACCAGCCAGTCGCCGCGGGAGATGTCGATCTCGTCTTCCAGGGTCACGGTGATCGCATCGCCGGGATAGGCGGCCTCCAGGTCGCCGTCCCAGGTCACCAGCCGCTCGACGGTCGACACCTTGCCGGACGGCAGCGCCCTCACCTTCTGGCCCGGGCTCATCACGCCGGCGGCCAGGGTCCCGGCATAGCCGCGGAAGTCGAGGTTGGGACGATTGACGTACTGTACCGGCAGGCGCAGGTCACGCAGGTTCTGGTCGTGGGTGATCTCGACGGTCTCGAGCAGTTCGAGCAGCGCCGGGCCCTGTTTTCCATCGACCCGGTACCAGTCCATCGCCTCGCTCGGATTGACGACGTTGTCGCCCTTGAGCGCCGAGAGCGGCACGAAGCGGATGTCCGGGGCGTTCAGCTTGCCGGCGATCTCCTGGTACTCGGCGACGATTTCCTCATAGCGCTCCTGGGAGTAGTCGACCAGGTCCATCTTGTTGATCGCCACCACCAGGTGCTGGATGCCCAGCAGATCGGCGATGAAGCTGTGCCGGCGCGTCTGGGTCTGCACCCCGTGGCGAGCATCGACCAGGATCACCGCCAGGCTCGCGGTCGACGCCCCGGTCGCCATGTTGCGGGTGTACTGCTCGTGCCCCGGCGTATCGGCAATGATGAACTTGCGCCGATCGGTGGAGAAGAAGCGATACGCCACATCGATGGTGATGCCCTGCTCCCGCTCGGACTGCAGGCCGTCGACCAGCAGCGCCAGATCCACCTCATCACCGGTCGTCCCCGCCGTCTTCGACGCCTGAGTGATCGCCGCCAGCTGATCCTCGTAGATCATCTTCGAATCGTGCAGCAGCCGCCCGATCAGCGTCGACTTCCCGTCGTCCACGCTACCGCAGGTGATGAAGCGGAGCAGATCCTTGCGCTCATGCTCTTTCAGATAGGCTTCGATGTCGTCTGAGATCAAGTCCGAGGCGTGTGCCATTTCCCGTCCCTTAGCTGGAAGCTGGAAGCTGGAAGCTTGAAGCTGGAAGAACCCCCAGCCCCGTTAGCTACCCAGCCGATTCATTCGATGGTGAGCTTGCCGATCAGCCCCGAGAGCATGGCGGCAATCTCCCTTGTTTCCTGTATCCATCGGTTTCCATTGGCTTTTTCGATGTAGCCGATATCGATACCGATGTAGATCTGTGTTCTCAGTTCAGCGCATGAGCCCTTGGCGATCAGCAAGAAGTGTCGTTTGTCCTTGGCCGTGCCACGCGTCATGCCCTCTGCAATGTTGCTGGGTACCGAAAGCCCTGAGCGAGTGATTTGATCCTTGAAGCCGAAATCCCTGAGATCTCGCATCGCCTTGTAGAGCTCGGCCGATAGCCTGGCCGACCGCTTCCACACCTGAAGCTTCTCGAAGTCCATGTCCTGCCCTCCCTCCTGGCCACTCCAACAGGCTAGCCTAAGCACAGGCGAGGGTTCTTCGGTTCTTCAAGCTTCCAGCTTCTGGCTTCTGGCTTCTAGCTCCCGGCGCAGCCGGGGACTTCCAGCTTCCAGGCGCGAAGCGCCGCTCTTCAAGCTTCCAGCTTTCTAACGCGCCTCCGGCGCGTTAGAAGTACCCCTCCCGCTTCTTCCGCTCCATCGACCCTGCCTGATCGTGATCGATGGCGCGGCCGGAACGTTCGGAGGTCCGGGTCAGCAGCATTTCCTGGATGATCTCGGGCAGCGTGGTGGCGGTGGATTCCACCGCCCCGGTCAGCGGGTAGCAGCCGAGGGTGCGGAAGCGTACCCATTTTTCCTCGGGCACTTCGCCGTCTTCCAGCGGCAGGCGGTCGTCGTCGACCATGATGTCCATGCCGTCGCGATTCACCACCGGGCGCGGGGCGCTGAAATACAGCGGCACGATGGGGATGGATTCCAGGTAGATGTACTGCCAGATATCCAGCTCGGTCCAGTTGGAGAGCGGGAAGACGCGGATCGACTCGCCCTGGTTCACCTTGGCGTTATAGGTGTTCCACAGTTCGGGGCGCTGACTCTTCGGGTCCCAGCGGTGGTGCTTGTCACGGAAGGAGAACACACGTTCCTTGGCACGGCTGGCCTCTTCGTCGCGACGGGCCCCGCCGAAGGCCGCGTCGAAGCGATGCTTGTCCAGCGCCTGCTTCAGCGACTGGGTCTTCATCACGTCGGTGTACTTGGAGCTGCCGTGATCGAAGGGATTGATCCCTGCGGCCCGGCCTTCCTCGTTGATGTGTTCGATCAGTTCCATGCCGGCCTCTTCGGCCATGCGATCGCGGAACTCGATCATCTCGCGGAACTTCCAGGTGGTGTTGACGTGCATCAGCGGAAACGGCGGCACACCCGGATAGAAAGCCTTGCGCGCGAGATGCAGCATCACCGAGGAATCCTTGCCGATCGAATACAGCATCACCGGGTTGCGGAACTCTGCCGCCACCTCACGGATGATATGGATCGACTCCGCCTCGAGCTGTTTGAGGTGAGTCTTACGTTCTGCCGAAATCTCGGACATCTTGGTTAGCCTTCAACGATAGAGACAATAACTGACTATTAGCTTGAAGCCAGAAGCTGGAAGTCCCCGGCTTCGCCGGGAGCTAGAAGCTGGAAGAACGCCCGCTCCGCGGGCTTAAGCTGGAAGAAACCCACTGGAGACCAACTTTGACGAATGGTGTTGACCTTGGGTTTTCTTCCAGCTTCTAGCTTCCAGCCGCGAAGCGGCGCTCTTCCAGCTTTAAGCGCGAAGCGCGGCGCGCAGCGCGCGCTCCCAGCGCCCGTCGCGCTGGCCACAGACGATAAAGAACGGATTGAGCACGCTGTCCTGCTGGTTGCAGCGCAGCGGTTCGAGGGTCTCGGCATTCAGTACGTCACCACCGGCGGCGGTGACCACGGCCTGGGCGGCGGCGGTGTCCCACTCGCAGGTGGGCGCGAGGCGCGGATAGAGATCGGCGGCGCCTTCGGCGACCAGGCACAGCTTCAGCGAGCTGCCCATGGAGACGCGCTCGTGGGCCGGCAGCCCGGCACAGAAGGCCTCGAACTCGTCGGAACCATGGGAGCGGCTACCAACGATCTTCCAGACCGCCTGCTCGGGATCCGGCAAGGCACGTACCGAGATCGACTCGAGGGAGCCACCGGGCTGCTGTTTCCAGGCGCCCTGCCCGTGCTGGCCGATCCACGTAGTCCCGCCCGCGTCGCCCACGGCAGGCGCATGCACGATGCCGAACACCGGCACGCCGTCTTCGATCAGCGCGACATTGAGGGTGAATTCACCGTTCTTCTTGATGAACTCCTTGGTGCCGTCCAGCGGATCGATCAGCCAGTAGCGGCCCCACGCCCGACGGGTCGCGAACGGAATCCCACCGGACTCCTCGGAGAGGATCGGCACCTGCGGCGACAACGTTTCGAGCAACGCGACCAGGGCATGATGCGAGGCCATGTCCGCCTCGGTCAGCGGGCTGTCATCGCCCTTGGTCGCCACCTCGAAGTCACGCCGGTACACGGCCATCACCTCACGGCCCGCGGCATGCACACCCTCGATCAAGCGGGAGCGCAGATCGTCAGTTACGAAATTGGTCACGAAAACTCCTTTCTAAATAAGCTCGAAGCTGGAAGTCCCCGGCTTCGCCGGGAGCTCGAAGCTGGAAGAACGCCCGCTTCGCGGGCTTAAGCTGGAAGAAACCCCAAGGTCAAAATCATGCCCAAAGGCCGGGCTCAAGTGGGTTTTCTTCAAGCTTCGAGCTTCCAGCCGCGAAGCGGCGCTCTTCAAGCTTCAAGCTTCAGAACGGCCACACCACCGGTATCAACCCCACCGCCGTGACACCGACGATCAGGCTCAGCGGGGCGCCGAGGCGCAGGTAGTCGAGAAAACGATAGCCGCCGGGCCCCAGCACCATCAGGTTGGTCTGGTAGCCCAGCGGGGTCATGAAGCTCGCCGAGGCGGCGAACATGATCGCCACGGCGAAGGGCAGTTCGTTGACGCCCAGTTGCTCGGCCACCGCCATGGCGATGGGAAACATCAGCACCGCGGCGGCGTTGTTGGTGATCAGCTCGGTGAAGATCACCGTCATCGCGTAGATTGCGGCCAGCGCCGCCCAGGGGGCCAGGCCGTCGATCAGCAGCAGCCACTGGGCGATCTGGGCGGCGGCGCCGGTCTTGGCCATGGCCGCCCCCAGGGCGAAGGAGGCGGCGATCACGATCAGCACGGTCAGGTCGAGGTAGCGCCGCGCCTTGCTCGCCGGCACGCAGCGGGTCACCAGCATGGCGCCGCCGGCCAGCAGCGCGGCCTCGAGGATGGTCAGCCACCCGCTGGCACTGGCGGTCACCATGGCCCCCAGGATGGCAATCGCCAGCGGCGCCTTGCGGAAGTCCGGCGGCGTGGAGTCGTTCAGCCCGCTCACCAGCAGGAAGTCCTTGCGGTAGCGATACTGGTCGACGAAGTCCTGGGCGGTTTCCAGCAGCAGGGTATCGCCCACCTGCAGGCGAATGTCGCCCAGCTTGCCGGACAGCCGCTGGCCATGGCGCGAGATGGAGAGGATCACCGCCTGGTAGCGCGAGCGGAAGCGCGACTCGCGCACCGTCTGGCCCAGCCCGGCGAAGTCCGGGCCGATCACCGCCTCCACCAGGCAGCGCCGGTGATGGTCGATGTCCAGCTTGTGCACGTCGCCGCCGGCGGGGCGCAGGCCGTGGATGCGGCGCAGCTCCCGGGCGCATTCCGGGGCGCCGATGAACACCAGCACATCGCCGGCCTGCAGCTCGGTCTCCGGCGGCACGGCGGTGAGCAGGCGGCCATGGCGCTCGATGTCGGCCAGGTAGCCATGGCTGAGGCTGCGCAGCCCCGCATCGGCGATGGTCTTGCCCACCAGTGGCCCCTTGGCGGTCACCACCACCTCCACCGCATACTCCCGGGCCTGCTCCAGCTGTTCCAGCACGCCCCGGCGGTTGGGCAGCAGCCAGTCGGCGAACAGCATCAGGAAGACGCCGCCCACCAGCAGCAGCGGCACGCCCACCCAGGCCAGCTCGAACATCGACAGCGACAGGCCGCGCTCGGTCTGCAGCAGGCCATCCACCACCAGGTTGGTGCTGGTACCGATCAGCGTGCAGGTACCGCCCAGGATGGCGGCGTAGCTCAGCGGCAACAGCAGCTTGGAAGGGGGCAGCTTGAGCCGGCCTGCCCACTCCTGGATGGCGGGAATGAACATTGCCACCACCGTGGTGTTGTTCATGAAGGCACTTAACCCGGAAGCCGGTAACAGCACTCTGAACTGCGCCCGACGCAACTGCCTCGGCCGGCCCAGCAGGCCATGGGCGATCCACTGGATGGCACCAGTCTCCTTGAGGCCGGCCGCCACCACATAGAGGGTGGCGATGGTCATCACCCCGGGGTTGGAGAAACCGACCAAGGCCTCGCCGGGGGTCAGGATGCCACTCACCACCAGCACGGCCAGCGCCGCCATCAATACCACGTCCGGCGCGATGCGGGTCGCCACCAGCGTAACGAGCACCGCCAGCACCGTGGCGAGCGTAAACAGGGCGTCGAAGGGCATTAAGAAGATATCAAATCGAGAAGAATAGGTTTTTTAACAACAACGAAGCCACAGGGTCAGACTTACCGCGCCACAGGCACCCGGTTAGCGCCCAGGCCAGCAACAAAGCCACAGGGTCAGACCCCGGTTGCCCCAGGCACACCATCACACCTCATAGAACTCGCGATACCAGTCCACGAAGCGTTGCACCCCTTCCTCGACGCCCACCCGAGGACGATACCCTGTGGCCTCGAACAGTGCCTCGGTATCGGCCCAGGTACGGGGCACATCACCGGGCTGCATGGGCTGAAAGTCGCACTTTGCCTCACAGCCGGTAGCCTTCTCGATGGCGCGAATGAAATCCATCAAGGCCACCGGGCTACCATTGCCGATGTTGTAGAGGGCGTAGGGCGCCGTGCTGCTGTCAGGGGAGTCGGTGGCATCACCGAGCTGCGGCATCACTTCAAGAATGCGCACGATACCCTCGACGATATCGTCGATATAGGTGAAATCCCGCGACATGTCACCATGGTTGAACACCGCGATGGGGTCACCCTCGAGCAGCGCCTTGGTGAACTTGTAAGGCGCCATATCGGGACGGCCCCAAGGGCCGTAGACGGTAAAGAAACGCAGTCCCGTGGTCGGCACACCGTACAAATGGGAGTAGGTATGAGACATCAGCTCGTTGGCCTTCTTGGTAGCCGCATAGAGACTGATGGGATGATCAACGGCATCGCCGGTGGCAAACGGCACCTTACCATTCATGCCATAGACGGAGCTGGATGAGGCATAGACCAGATGCTCCACTCGCTGCTGGCGACAACCTTCCAGGACATTGAGATGACCGACCAGGTTGGCATCGGCATAGACATGCGGCTTTTCCAGCGAATAGCGCACCCCAGCCTGGGCAGCCAGATGAATCACCCGATCGAAGCCTTCGTCAGCAAACAGGGACGCCATGCCCTCTCGATCCGACAAGTCCAATTCGATGAAGCGCACATCAGAACATTCGGACAACTCCGCCAGTCGCGCATGCTTCAACGCCACATCGTAGTAATCGTTGAGGTTATCAATGCCGACGATATCATGGCTCTGGCCGGTAAGACGCTTGGCCACGGCATGACCGATAAAACCGGCCATACCGGTAATCAAAAGCTTCATGGGTCATCCTTACTCAATGGGAGGGACGAACACGATCGCCGTTGCCCTTGCCCAGCACGGTCTGAATGATATAGCTGAAGTAATCCTTGACTGTCAGGTTTTTCAGCATTTTCTGGTCAGTTTCGGCCAGCAGCTTAGGTGTAGACATATCAATCTCGTTGACCTGCGCCAGACCGGTGATGCCCGGGCGTGCCTTAAAGACGGCGCGGGCCTCCCGTTCGTTGATCAATTCTTCCTGATTGAAGAGGCAGGGCCTTGGTCCCACCAAGCTCATCTCTCCTTTCAACACATTCCATAGCTGCGGCAATTCATCCAGCTTGGTACGGCGAAGAAACTGACCGAAAGGCGTAATGGCCGAGGCCTCAGCGAGATGGGAGGCGACGGAAGCCGTATCGGGTTTCATGGTACGAAACTTTACCAAGACGAATGGTTTACGGTGACGTCCCACACGTTTCTGACGAAATAGCGGCGAACCAGTATCAAAGTAGCCGATCAGTGTAAGAACCAGCAGTACTGGAAGCCCAAAAAACAAGCCAATCACGGAAAAAAGACAATCTAAAAAACGAATCATAGAGCGAAACTCTTGGTTAATAAAAACATCGTCTTAGCCCCTCATCAAGACTCAAGGGAGGGCTCCATTCCAAGGTCTTACGCACATGGCCAGCATCCACCTGAAGCGAACTGAATAGCCTATCATAGACATCCCGCTTCCCTATCAAAGTCACAGCAACCTTTAAAATAGAACGTGGCACCCAAAAAAGCTTTGCAGGATGCCCTGAAGCCGTGCCGATCTTTTGCAATAAATCACTAGTCGAGACATCATCACCGTCGGACACCACAAAGACCTCACCAGCAGCCTTAGGATGATCCAAGCAAACAGTTATCAGATCGACAAGATTCCAAATAGAGACGAACGAGCGTCGATTCCTGATTTTTGCCAATGGCAGCGGCACCCCCTTGGCAACTACTTTAGCCAGGAGGCCAAAATTCCCCGGGGCATTAGGGCCATAGACCAAAGGGGGACGAATGATGACGACCTCAAGCCCAGTCTCTTTGGCCAGCTCCTGCAATCCAACCTCAGCCTCAAACTTAGACTGAGCATAATCACTCTCGGGATTGGGAGCGTGGCACTCAGAAAAAGGCTCTACATTGCTACTTCCATTAACTCCAATAGAGCTGATAAAGACAAAACGCCTCACACCAGACTCAGCTGCCTGTTTTGCTAAAGCAATAGTGCCATCGACATTGGCTCGGCGAAAATCAGTCAAGGGTTCCGACGACGACTCATCAAGAACATGAGCTCTAGCAGCAGTATGAATCACCACATCGACCCCCTCAACAACCGTAGTCCAATCCGAAAGAGCATTAAGACTAGGGCTATTAACTAAAGGGTAACCCCCTTTGCGCGAACAGCCGACCACCTCCAAAGCTTCGAGCCGACAAAACACATTGTAGATAACAGAGCCTATAAACCCAGAAGCTCCCGTAATCAAGACCTTCATCACACACCTTCTGAGAAGCAGGAAGTCGAATAAAAAGCGCTCACATATAAGCTCAACACAGCTTTTGCAGAAACTTTTTCTCTTGCCTCACTCCCTGCAACGACCTCAAGCCAGCCTTGCGCAATCATTTTCGCATCACAATCCATCTTCCATAAACCGTACTTCAAGTACTCACCTTTATCTATAATAACCCTCATATCACTAACTAGCGCATCAGCTAATGTATGTGGAAACCCTTCACCATAGCCAGAAGGTTGAACAAACACATTCCCCAAATAAAAAATTTCATCTTGTGGAACAAACCCAACCTCAACGACATCAACCCTACCATTGTTTAATAACCTTCCTGCAAGCCCTTCTCTCTCACACCCAACCATGTAAAAGCAACCATCGAAATCAAGTCGCAATAGAAGCTCTTTCAAACTTGAAGCCACGAGGGGGAGCTTAGTATCACGCTGTACAGAAACCAAGCCGTCCGCAACCCCAAACTTTTTTTTCACACCACCTGACCCAGGGACCCAGAACAAGTTTGGCTGGTTGACCAAGAATCTTCTAAAATAACGAAAGTCTGCATAAGACTGGACAGCAATGCTTTTCCGTGAGCTTCGATTAATCAAAAAGAGCAAGAAAGACCGAAAAACTCTCTTCCTTCTCATTCGCCCCATACCATTGAGAATAACGAGACCAGCAGCCCATGGTTGAAGAAGAAAAAAAATATTACACTTTATATTCGAAGAAACCACAACACCGCGACCTCGAAGCCACAAGATTTCAAAAAAAATCAAAAACGGCTTAAAAACCCCATCAAAGAGCCCTTCATTTCTAACATAAAACCCTTCATTTTCCAGGTAATCACAAAGCCACCGCCTATAACGCTGATTCAGGCTTTTGTGATCATTTATAACCAACACTTTGCATTTTTTTACCACGTGCCCCTCACTTATTCTTTCACCTCTATTGGAAAACCAATACGCGTAAGAACATATGCTCTTCAGTATTGAGCAAAACAGAGCAACATCTCCCCCCCCCTTTTCCCACAAAGGAGATCAAAACTCATCATTCGCCATCCCGCAGCTCTGCGCGCAAGAAAAACTTAATCAAAATATACATCACCAAAGGTGGCAGAAAAACAAAAACCAAAATCCTAAAAATCCCAAAAACTTCGTAAAACTCTATCCTGTGTATATAAAAAACAGCATAAAAAGAAAGCATTATGCCAAAAACCCTCACAAGAGGCCTTCTTGCAGAAACCAAATAATTCACAATCGATAATGCTGACAGCATATATAACAGCAAAGGCAAAAAGAAAAAAACATCAAATATTGCATAAAACTCACCTATAAAGTTTCCAGCTATACCAAAGTCTAAAGAACCATAAAAATACTCTTCCATCTTTCGGCTCATTGGCTCAAGATCAAAGCCCACCCAACTCCGGTGAACAGGCGTCAAAAACAACAAAACGGGCAGCAAATGAGACAGACTTAACTCAAACCCCTTTTCAACAACGAGGTAAAGATTTCCTTGTATAATAGAAGGCTCAGAGAAATAGAGAGACTGGAACACGAACTCTTGGTTGGCAAGAAGCGAAAAAAACCCTGCCACGTCTCCTGAATGAAGAGTATGATATGAATACTTAAAAGTTAATGCAAATAAAACAAGCAAAGCCCCCAAAATGGCATAGCTATGTTTTGCAATTAGCCTAACCCTCCCCAAAGAGGAAAACTTTAGAAAGGCATGGGAGAATAAAAACAGAGCAAAAAACTCTCTACTGCCCAAATAAAGATCAAAAAGTACAAAAAAGCTGCTCAGCAAAAGCAGCTTATAAGAACTTGCAGCGTGGAAGAAAAGTGAGGATGCTATAGCTGAATACACATAAAAGCTGTAAAAAAATGGTTTGCTAGAAACAAACTGCGCCCTGTCCGAAAAAGCAAGGAGCTCTGGTTGAGACATCAAAACCAGGAAAAACCAAAAAAAGGCCCAAGCCAAAAAAGCAAAGCCATATAATTTCACTTCACCCCTATACCTTCTACCCTGTAAATGGGAATTTTTTTCTAGCCTTCTTTCGAATTTAGCTCTTAGAACAGCCTCATTAATCAATAGAGAGACTATCAGGCACAGAAAAAAAACAAAGTATAAAAAATATTGGTAATCTGGAAGAGAGACGATTTCTTTCCCCCCCCCACCCCAGTAGGTATTACCGCAAATCCAAAAAAAGCTGACATAAAGTAAATTGCAGAAGATGCGTAGAACAAAAAATAGGCATCTACTCTCCTCTTTCTTATCAAGAAATACCCACCTAAAAAAACAAAAATAAGGAGAAAAAACAGGTACACAAAAGCCACCTTTGAAAAAATGCCCCTGGTTTTTTAAACACTCATCCTGCGAATACTAAGTGCTCCCAGAGACAGCATAATGCAGAGTCCGATGAAGCCAGACTCCATCAAAGCACCGGAGCCAGCGGTTGATAATGACCTTGGCATAGCCCAGCGACTTGAAGCGATACTGCCAAATGCCCCCTTCCTTCAAAGATCAAAAGAAGGTATCAGCACAGATGCTAAAAGTCCCCTGAGGGGTGCGGCACTTTTCTTGGACTTTGTCATGCCATTATACCTAGGCTTTCTCGCACCCTAGACACATAGCATGACCGAAGAACTTTGGGCCACATGGTATACCATGCGCCGATATCTTTCTCGGCTCACCGACCAAAGTGAAGCGGCATGGAATACTGACAGCTGCCCCAGCCCCAACGATAAAAGCTAAATTAACGCCCCAGAAAGCGTCTTGAGTACCGAACACCAGCCTAGGTATTCCTTGGAGGGTGTTCAGGATCCCTGGACACCGCAGCGCTACACTTATTAAGTATAATTCAGGACTATAACCTGTTCTGCTCTGAAGGGAATCACTTCAGACCTTCTGAAAAGAATCTAGAGAGCATTGTTTTTCCATTGATTCTTCTAATACACATATCATCTTCGCCTCCACTTTCAGTGGAAATACCGTACCGGTAACCAAACTTTTTAACTATACTCTTCGACACACTTGAATAGTGCCCATAGGGGTAGGAATAAAAATTACAAAACCCTTTCCTACCTTTAAAGGCCGCACGAGATAGACCTACTTCCAAAAGAACAGAAATGCTATTTATAACTGAATGTTTTATATGAAAAGCCCCGTGCCCCCCAATAGAAAAATTATCCCCTAGTCTTTTATACAAAAAATCCAAGTCATCAAAAGTCAAGCACTTGGAGTAAAAGCCACTCGGAATAAAGGGCGCGCACACCCACCTAAACAAAACACCTGACTGTTTATAAACCTTCCTGAGAAATGAGTGTTCAGAAGAAAGCTTTGCTTCATCTACCGCCCACCCGTTTTTCACATTAAAAAATGGGCAAAAAACCATTATAGGAATGTCGAGCTCCTCAATAACTTCAACATACTTCACAATGGAATGGTGTGCATCATCAAATGTAACGGTGACAAGATTTTCTTTCTCACCTGCACTTGAACGCAAATAATCAGAAAGGCTTACAAAGCTATAACCTTCTGCCAAAAGTGAAAGAATACCTTTTCGAAAGCTTGAAACTGGCATATCATCAGATATACAGTCTTGTTCACTTTCTACCAACTTATGGAAATAAAGGATCATACTATCGACCTAGAAGCATTCGGCGCAATATATTCAAGAGAATCGCTACGAAACAATGGGGTAACCAAAATGATTTATTGTTCAAAAAAGGATAAAAACCATTATCGTGTGGTGTCACAGGAATACTATCAACCACCTTTTTCTTTTCTAGCAACTCAAAAAGCTCACTCTCAGAAAGAACCTTAGCATGATACACACCTATCATAAAAAGCTCTCTTTCTTTATGCTTACCCTTTCCTGACATCAGCTGCTTTTTTACTGCATGGAAAAGATCAAACTGCAAGTATCTACTAGACAATCTCCTGACATTCACTCTAGGGCTAAAAAACTTCACCCCTCTGTGAACCCCATAATAATATGCTTGAGCCTCACTGGGATTAAAGCAGTGCTCAACATCCCCCTGAAAAAAGTGACTCTCAATAACACGCTTGCCTTTTAAAAGCTGTGGATCAGGATCAACATATATGGAGCTTTTACTATCCAGCCCGTGCCAGCGAACGTCATTAGTGAAAACATGCAGTCCAATAATGTCAGAAGCGGATAGAACATCAAGGACTGGAAGTACTAAATGAGACACGCCGTTATTATTACGAAAATACGAATACAGCTTTAAAAAAAAATCCGGTGACACTTTCATGTCAGCGTCCAACTTCACAAACAAAGAGTAACTATCGCACTCCTCTTCAATTTTTCTATAAACTGCCGTGTCGGCTTCATATCGTTCCAGACCAGAAAAAACAATGTGATCGACTATGTCAAAGTATCTCTGTGCGGCAACTTGAACTGAGGCTTTGCATTCGCTCAGCTCATTTTCTCCAGACTCAAGCGTAATGACCAAAATCTTCAAGAGTCATAACCCCATTCTTTCAACATGTCTCGTTCAATGAGCTTAGATAATTTCTCAACGTCCCTCCTGGTTATGTCATAAATTTGGGACCGAAGAGTCTCTGGAAGAGAGCTAAGCAACTCTTTTGTATCATAAGAACTTTTCCCACTAGAAATAGCCACTTTGTTCTTAAGATTTATCACTCTGTCCAGCACACCAGCTTCTTTTAACAATTTTATCAAAAGAAGCCGTGCCCCCCCTTTCTTCTTGGTCGCTTTGTTTATCTTTTTCTCTAGAGAAGCAGGGGTAAAACTCGCATCATCAACCCCAATAAATTCATACAAATCTCTCAGAAATGCATAGGGATCTTTCTTTAAGTCGTCGTAAACCTGAACAAAAACTCTCTCCCTACCAAACATCTGATAAAGCTCTTCTACTTTATCCCCATACATGGAAGTTTCGACCCAAGAGCTAAATAGATCATAATTATCCAAAACATCTTCTATATTATAATTAATTGAACCTTTTTTCTTTTCATGCCAATAGTGTGACACCATCCTCTCCAGAGGACTTCTTATGCACAGCACGATTTTTGCATTATCATTATACTCTTTAATTCTTTTCAGAGCCGGCACTGAACGTATATACGAAGGTGTTGTTTCCACATATATACCTTGAGAAACAGGCGGATATTTACTTTTTAGCCATTCTTCACCTTTAGGGAAATTAATATCAAAGTAATGAATGGCGTCTTTATTTGGGACAGAAACTTCTGGGTGCTCTTTCAAACAATGATAAGCCCAAGTTGTTGCTGTCTTTTGAGGCCCAATGTGGAAAACATCTACTTTCATCATTCATACCCCTTTGTTTTAAAAGAAAAAATCTTAAGCGGAAGTATCTCTATATTGAGAAGATGGCGCGAGAAAAAAACAGCTATTATATTTTGAGAAATAACCATGAGTGCAATTCCTATGGCTGCTCCAATTTCGCCCAGCACTATAACTAACAGTGAAAAAAAGAGAAGCCCTATAGCACTTGTAGACAGAACTATATTTCTCATTATCACCTCGTGGCCTGTCATGTTAAGAACAAAGTTCACATTCCCAGAAACGACATTAACAAACTGAGAAATAGTAAGTATATAAAGCAAATACTGTGCTTTAACAAAATCATCCCCAACGAACCTTAATATACCTTCTGAAAACCCTAAAAAGACAATAACAAGAGGCAAGGAGAAGAAAAAGCCCAGTTTGCAGCTAAATCTTGCAAGTCTTTCAAGCTCATCAATCTTTCCGTTTTTAAACAACTCGGCAAACCGAGGAGGGAATATAGAATTTGTTACTACCAGCACAAAACTCAAGGTCAACGCAATTTGCTGTGCTGATTTTAACAGCCCGACCTCAGCCTCGCCTAAAAAATAACCGGCTATTATAAAGACAAGTACGTTTTGGCAAAAGTTTGCTAAACTTATTATAAAATACGATGTTGAGGTTTTGATAAAATCACGATATGTAACATCATAACCCTTTGGAGAAAGCTTATCCCAAGGACTTCGGCTTGATACCAAGTAGAATACAACCTGGCCGCAACCTAACAAAAAAACAGAGAAAATACTGGCAGAGTATAAAAAAACAATATCCGTGTTTTTATCAAAACCTAAATCCACCAAGATCAGGACAATCATCACAATAGCCACACTCCCGTTTTCAAGCAACACGGCCGAAACAGGCTTTTTTACCCCTTTTAGAAATCCTGAGAAAATAAATGACAAGCTGAAAAGAACTGAAGACGAAGCAATGAATACAACTTGAGCCTTAGATAGGCCTGGAATAAAAGCTGATAAAAAACTATCGCCATACAGGAGAAGCATGGCTATTGGAAATAAGCTAATCAAAGAGGAAAGACTTATCGCTTTCACCAGATAACTTATAATACTGTCGGACTTAGGATCTCTTCCGATATAGTATACAAGCGTATTATTCATGCCATATCTGCAAATTATTGAAACCCCAAGGATGACACTTTGAGCAATGGCAAAAAAACCCAGCTGCTTCAATCCATAAAATTTTCCAATCATCATTACTAAGATTACAGAAGAGAATGCCGTGACACCTCTGGCGAGAAAAGTAAAAGCAATGTCGCCTTTTATTTTTTTGTCGCTTACTATACCCAAAATAATATTCCTTGCCTTCAAGCACACTTAAAATTTAGTGAGTTACAAGAGGTTACCTTAGTGACGACCAATCAGCCTAGGATATCTTTTATAGGCATCAAACTGCATAGACGCGCGATCACATCTCTCCAAAGAACCAACTAAAACCTAGACTTGCACTGGACAATAGATTTCGGATTGCCCCCGTTTTTTTAAATAGCCTTACTAAAATATCTCTGACTATTATCTTGGATGTCATCTTTTCCTGTCGCTGGTGATGATGGCTTCCTTGTAATTCAGATTATTGATGAGGCGAGTTTGAGTGTCAGACACGAAGTTTCCAGAATTGAAGCGCTGAGTCTCGGGGAATCTTGCAGCGGGGTCAGACCCTTAATTTTGTTTAAGGGTCTGACCCCGTGGCGGCCAGCGTCACCTCGATATCATGACCGGTCTGCTCGGCCCAGCGTTCGATCTCGGCCTTGAGGGCCTGTTGGGCATGGGGCTCGCCATGCACCAGGCGCACGTGACGCGGCGGGTGGCGCATGCGTTTGACGAAGTTGAGCAGGTCGTGCTGGTCCGCGTGGGCGGAGTAGCCGCTGACGGTCTCGATGCGCGCGCGAATGTCGACCCGCTGGCCGTCGAGTTCCACCCAGCCGCCGCGGGGGCCGTAGTGCTGAATGTCGCGACCCGGCGTGCCGGCGCCCTGATAGCCGATGAACACCACGGCGTGGCGCTCGTCGGGCAGCATGCGCGTGAGGTAGTTGACCACCCGGCCGCCGGTGGCCATGCCGCTGGCGGCGATCACCACCGCGGGGCGGTGGCTGGTGGCCAGGTAGTCGACGGTGCGCTGATGCTCCTCGTGGCTGGCCACGGTGTAGAGGTTCTCGAAGCTGAGCGGGTGGCGGCCGCCGCGTAGCCGGCGATGGGCCTCGGCGTCCCACCAGGGCTTGAGCTGGCGGTAGACCTCGGTAAAGCGCGCCGCCAGCGGTGAGTCGACGATGACCTCCAGGTCCTCCCAGGGGCCGGCGGCACCGCGGTGGATCAGCCCTTCCAGCTCGTAGAGCAGCTCCTGGGTACGGCCGATGCTGAAGGCCGGCACGATCACCGTGCCGCCGTTTTCCAGGGCACGGTCGATGGCCGCCTTCAGCCGGGCCTGGCGGTGCCGGCGGTCCTCGTGGCGGCGATCGCCGTAGGTGCTCTCCAGCACCAGGGTATCGGCACGATAGGGCGAGCGTGGCGCCGGCAGCAGCGGTGCATGGGGCGCGCCGAGGTCGCCGGAGAAGACGGTGCGATGCGGCTGGCCATGGGCCTTGTCGAGGCTTTCCACCTCCACATAGGCGGAACCGAGGATATGCCCGGCCCGCTGCAGTTTGACCCGCAGGCGGTGGCGCTCGTCATCGAGGACGGTGTGCCAGGCCCGGTAGTCGAGGGGCACCAGGCGTTGCGTCACTTCCTCGAGGAAGCGCTCGATCAGGGCGCGATCGCGGGTAAAGCCGATCTTGAGGGCATCCTCGATCACCAGCGGCAGCAGCCTGGCCGAGGGCACCGAGCAGAGGATGGGCCCCTGGTAGCCCGCCGCCAGCAGGTAGGGCAGCCGGCCGATGTGGTCGATGTGCACATGGGTGGCCACCAGCGCCAGCACGTCATCGACCGGGAAGGTGACACGGTGCTGTTCCAGGCTGTCGCGGTGCTCGGCATCCTGGCCCTGGAAGAGGCCGCAATCGACCAGCAGGGCGCGGTCCGGGGCGATCTGCAGGCGGTGGCAGCTGCCGGTAACGCCCGAGGCGGCGCCGTGGTGGTGGAGTCGAGGGTAGTCGTCCATGACTGGGCCTCTAGGCTTCAGGCTATTGGATGCAGCCTCGTGACGGCTCGGCCTCTGGGGCCGCCGGAACCGAGCATGATCCGCCGTCGCGTGTCGCTGGAGGAAACCGGGGCTGCCCCTACCGCTTTGAGGCTGGGTCGGCTGCTAGCCGGCGTCTTCGCGAAGGCTTTCGCGCACCAGGCTGACGAAGTGAAGCAGGAAGACGCCCATCACCGCGAGCATGCCGCCGAGTACCACACCCAGGGCGAGGATCAGGGCTCGGCTGGTGCCTTGTTGCTTGAGGCTCTGCACGGCCGTTTGCCCCGTTTCACCAGCGGTAAGCCCCTCCAGCTCGGCCTCGAGCTCGAACTTGCGGGACAGGGTGCTGGCGATACGTTCCGAGGCGCCGTCGCTGCTGTGCGCAAGCGTATTCTCGACGTTGGCCAGCTGGCTTTCCAACGCCTGGCGACGGCGCTCCACTCGCGCCTGTTGCCCCTCTACGATCTTGTCGAGAAGCAGGCGATGATGCGCCTGGACGCGCTCGGCCAGGGCCTCCGGCGCGGTGCTGGAAAGCTTGACGATCTCGGTGTTGTCAGGATGGGAGACTTGGGTCTCGAAATCCAGATCGTCAACGCCTTCGGACGCCATCAGTTCACGAGTCGCCGTCCCGAGGTACAGGCTCTGCGTACGAGACACCAGAGACGTCGGCGATTCGAAAGGCTCCCCGGTGCCGCGTTCCGCCACCTGATAGATGGAAGTGTAGGTGTAGGTCGGTGTCTGCAGCAGGGCATAAGCCAGCGCCATCAGCACCACCGCGGTGAAGATACCCGCCATGGCTTTCCAGCGCCGCACCAATAGCTTGGCGAGGTCGATCAGGGAAATTTCATCATCTGAGGTAGTCGCCTGGGACGGCTGGGGGACTTGTGATTCTTGATGGACAGGCATTGACGTCGTCTCGCTCGACATTGATCGATCCAGGAATGGGCATCTCGCAGGCACGCTACCGCCCGGGAATTGTTCCGGGCGTTTTCCCATGCCCTGCTTGAGTGGTGACGGATCATAACGCTTTCGTCCGCGGATACGACCCAACACCTTTTCAAACCCTCGATTCTACGCCAGAGACGAGGGTCGCTCTATCGGCTGGCAAGAAGCGCCGCCGACAGGCTAATTACACTTGGTTGCTTTGGGCGACCAAGCCGTAAAAAACCCCCTGACGCGTTCCGCCAGAGGGTTTTCCAGTCAGCCTAACGCAGTCGAAGGACACACCATACGGCAATTTGCCGTGCAACAGGGCGCTTCTTTCAGCAACGGTTCCGTCGCTGGCACTGCAACGGCCCAGCCGGATCGCTTTTGGCTGGGCGCCTTTAATAACAAGGAGTTAAGCACACTTCGCCTGACGACTCAACCTGAAAGGAGTGGCTGGGCGACCAGCCCCGCGGCAATTCACAATGCGGCGTCCAGCATGGTCTGGGCCTCTTCGATCAGGGCCTGCAGATGGGCCTCGCCGCGAAAGCTCTCGGCATAGACCTTGTAGAGCGGCTCGGTGCCGCTGGGGCGCGCGGCGAACCAGCCGTTCGCGGTTTCCACCTTGAGCCCTCCGATCGGCGCTTCGTTGCCGGGCGCAGTGACCAGCATGCGCTCGACCCGGTCTCCCGCCAGAGTGGTCACCGCAAGGCTCGATGGCTCCAGGCGCTTGAACGCCCGCTGCTGCTCGGGCGTGCAGGCGGTATCGACGCGCCGGTAGTGAGGCGCTCCGTGGCGCTCGGTCAGCTCGCGATAGGCCTCACTGGGGCGCTTGCCGGTCACGGCCATCAGCTCGGCGGCCAGCAGGCAAAGCAGGATACCGTCCTTGTCGGTCGACCAGGGCCGGCCATCGAGGGTCAGGAAGCTCGCCCCGGCACTTTCCTCTCCACCGAAGGCCAGCCAGCCCCGGTAAAGGCCATCGACGAACCACTTGAAGCCCACCGGCACCTCGTGCAGCTCGCGGCCTCGCGCCGCCACCACGCGATCGATGATCGACGACGACACCAGCGTCTTGCCGACCTTCAGCGTCTCGCCCCAGCCTTCGCGATGGGTCAGCAGGTAGTCGATGGCGACGGCCAGGTAATGGTTCGGGTTCATCAGACCGGCGGCGTCGACGATGCCGTGGCGGTCGGCATCCGGGTCGTTGCCGAAGGCCAGGTCGAAGCGCTCCTTCATCGCCAGCAGGTGGGCCATGGCCGCCGAGCTGGAGCAGTCCATGCGGATCTTGCCGTCATGGTCCGGCGGCATGAAGGCGAAGCTTTCATCGACCTCGGTGTTGACCACCTCGAGGACAAGGCCGTGGCGTTCGACGATGGCCTGCCACACCGGCAGCGCGGTGCCGCCCATGGGGTCGACGGCCAGCGTGAGGCCGGCGTTCTTGATTGCGCCCAGATCCACCACCGAGGCCAGGCCATCGACGTACTCGCCTACCATGTCGTGGCGCACGGCCTGGGCCAGCGCCTCTTCCAGCGCCACCTCGGCCACCGCCTCGAGCTCCTGGGCCAGAAGCTCGTTGGCGCGGCGCTCGATCCAGCCGGTCACGTCGCCTTCGGCGGGGCCGCCATGGGGCGGGTTGTACTTGATGCCGCCGTCTTCGGGCGGATTGTGTGACGGCGTGACGATCAGGCCGTCGGCACAGGGCGCATCGGCCTCGGTGTTGTGAGCAAGGATCGCCCGGCTCACCACCGGGGTCGCGGTCAGCTCGCCATCGCGCTCGATGCGCACTTCCACGCCGTTGGCGATCAGCACCTGCAGCGCCGTTTCCCAGGCCGGGCGCGACAGCGCGTGGCTGTCACGGCCCAGATACAGCGGGCCGGTGATGCCGGCCCGACGGCGGTAGTCCACCACGGCCTGGGCCACGGCCAGGATATGCGCGCGATTGAACGAGCCCGCCAGGGAACGGCCGCGATGGCCGGACGTGCCAAAGCTCACCGCCTGGGCCGGATCGGCCAGGTCGGGCTGAATATCGTGAAACGCCTGAATCACGTCCTGCATGTCGCTATCTCCCTCTTCATCAGGCGCCCTGTGCCTATCTCCCGGCCACCATGGTGCCACAGTCCGAACGAAGATGCCGAACGAGCCCCATCAGCCAGGGCTCAGCGCCCTGGTCTTTGCCCTACCACTAAGGTCGCGTTGTTCGATGCCCGCCAGCCCTCCATCATTCTCGGCGAACAGACACAAAAAAGGCCCCATAGGGACCAGTTGAACACGCCGGCTCGAGTTCGAATGGCCGCCCAAGGGCGGCCATTCGAACGACAACAAGCCAACGGCGCGACAACAAGCACAATACCTCTTGTTTTCAAGGCCTCCTCCAACAACAAGACCGGCCTTGTCGATTCTCTCTAGCCACACGTCTCGCAGCGATTCCTTCCCGGCCTCTTGCTCGCATCCGTGAGCGCGCCACCGCCTGCGTGTTTCCGATCATCCTCCGCTCTGCCCAGCGCCCATCATCACCGTCTTTCTCGTGGCTATCGCCTGATTCGAACGATCCGGCGTGACGGCTAGCATCTGCCCTCGTGCCGCAATCGGAACCGCACAGGTCGCAAACGCACCGCCCCTTCACAGCCGGATTCTGGATGCTGTCAGAGCCAATGATTACAAACACATAAGGATGCATCGATGGCCGCCTCCCCGAAACGCCCGCAGGGTGCCCGTTCGTCTCGTCTCGCCGCGCCGCTGCTGGCGCTGGGCCTCGCCGCCTCAGTGCCGGCCCAAGCTGCCGACATGGACTTCTCCAACGAATACAACGCCAGCTCGATCCACGCCGAGGGCGATGCCTGGTTCATCGACCGCGTCGAGACCCTGACCGACGGCGAGGTCGACATCACCCTGCACACCGGGGGCGCACTAGGCTTCCGCTCCGGCGATCACTTCTACGCCGTGGCCGACAACGCCGTGCAGATCGCCGACAGCCTCTCCGGCACGCTGGGCGGCATCGACCCCATCTTCCTGCTGTCCTCGCTGCCCTTCCTGGCCGACGACGTCGATGCGGCCCATCGACTCTACGAGATCGCCCGCCCGGAATACGCCAAGGTATTCGAGGATAACGACCAGATCCTGCTCTACGCCTCGCCCTGGCCGGCGAGCGGCATCTGGGCCGAGGAGCCCATCACCAGCATGGAGGCGCTCGAAGGCCTCAAGATCCGCAGCTATGACCGCAACGGCACCGCCACCCTGGTCAGTGCCGGCGCCTCGCCGGTGAAGCTCTCCTGGGCCGACGTGGTGCCCCAGCTCGCCACCGGCGGCATCGAGGCGGTGCTGACCTCCGCCGAGGCCGGCGCCAACGGCAGCTTCTGGGAGCACCTGAGCGACTTCAGCGCGATCCAGTACGCCGTACCGCTCAACATGGTGCACATGAACCGCGACGCCTTCGAATCGCTGAGCGAGGAAGACCAGCAGGCCGTGCTCCAGGCCGCCGAGGAAACCGACGCCCACAACTGGGAAGTGGTGAAGCAGCGCGTGGCCGAGAACTATGCCCAGCTCGAGGAGCACGGCATCGACATTCACGATCCGGTACCGGCCGAGTTCCAGGCCGCCCTCGCCGAGGCCGCCCAGCCGGTGGTCGACGACTGGGTCGAGAGCACCGGCGAGCGTGCCAGCCGCATCCTCGAGGAATTTCATCAGGGGAACGACGGCCAGGAGAGCGACGAAGAGACCGCACAATGAGTTCACAGCATCGTCGTGACGGCGCCGCGTTTCCCAGCGTTGCCGCCCTGCTGGTGGATGCCCTCGGCCGGCTGACCAGCGCCCTGGCGACGCTGGGGGCCGGCCTGGCCATGCTGCTGGTGGTCTACATGCTCGGCCATATCCTGCTCGAGATCGGCCTGCGCCTGTTCGGACGGTCCACCTTCATCCTCGACGAGTACATCGGCTATGCCGTGGCGGCGATGACCTTCCTCGGCCTGCCCTACGCCCTGGAAAAGGGCGGGCTGATCCGCGTGGCGCTGGTGCTCAAGCGGCTGCCCCGGGCCTGGCGCTGGCCGCTGGAGCTGTTCGCCAGCGTCTCGGCGCTGCTGGCCTTCGGCTGGCTGGCCCACTACTGGACCATCGCCGTGCAGCGCAGCTTCCAGCGCGGCATCGTCAGCGAGACCCTGGCGCAGACCCCGCTGTGGATTCCCCAGGGCACGGTGCTGGTCGGTCTCTACCTGCTGTGTCTGGTGCTCGTCATCCGTTCGCTGCGCATCCTGGTGCAGCGCCACGCCTTCGACGGCGGAGACCTCTGAATGGAAACGCTATTCGTCGGGGCCGGCGTCATCGGCCTGCTGCTCGTCGTGCTCGCGCTGGGCAGCTGGGTGTTCGCCGGCCTGACCATCGTTGCCATGCTCTCGCTATGGGGGCTCGGCGACTTCGATGCCAACCGCATCGGCCTGATCCTGTCCAAGATCCTGTTCCGCGCCGCCAACAGCTGGGAGCTCTCGGCGATCCCGCTGTTCATCCTGATGGGCGAGCTGATCTTCCGCTCCAATATCTCCGAGCGGCTGTTCCGCGGCCTGACCCCGCTCACCCGTCGCCTGCCCGGTGGCATCCTGCACACCAACGTACTCGGCTGCACGCTGTTCGCCGCCGTCAGCGGTTCCAGCGCCGCCACCACGGCGACCATCGGCAAGATCACAACCCGCGAGCTCGAGCAGCGTCGGTACGACCGCGACCTGTCGATCGGCTCGCTGGCCGGCGCCGGCAGCCTGGGGCTGTTGATCCCGCCGTCGATCGTGATGATCGTCTACGGCGTGCAGGCTGAGGTCTCGATCAGCAAGCTGTTCATGGCCGGGGTGCTGCCGGGGCTGGTGATCGCCGTGCTGTATGTCGGCTACGTGGGGCTGCGCTGTCTGCTCAACCCGAGCCTGGCTCCCAGGGCCGAGGACAGCGGCAGCGGCGTGCTCCAGGCGCTGCGCGACCTGTCGCCGGTACTGGGGCTGATCGTGATCGTGCTGGGCGCCATCTACACCGGCATCGCGACCCCTTCCGAGGCCGCCGCGGTCGGCTGCGCCGCCACCCTGGCGCTGCTGCTGTGGGAGCGCCAGCTGACGGTGGCGCTGTTCATGGACGCCCTGCGCGGCGCCCTGATCAGCTCGGTGATGGTGTGCAGCCTGCTGGTGGCCGCCGCCCTGCTCTCGACTGCCATGGGCTATCTGCACCTGCCCAGCGATCTGGCCGGCTGGATCGCCCAGCAGGGCTTCTCGCCGATCGCCCTGCTGCTGGCCATGGCGCTGTTCTACGTGCTGCTGGGCCTGTTCCTGGACGGTATCTCGATCACCGTGATGAGCCTGCCGATCACGCTGCCGATCATCATCCAGGCCGGCTATGACCCGCTGTGGTTCGGCGTCTTCCTGGTGATCATGGTGGAGCTGGGGCAGATCACCCCGCCGGTGGGCTTCAACCTGTTCGTGCTTCAGGGCCTGACCGGCGAAAGCATCGGCCGTGTGGCACTGGCCGCCGCCCCCTTCTTCCTGCTGATGTGCCTGGCCGCGCTGATCATCAGCGTATGGCCGCAGATCGCCCTGTGGCTGCCCACGGTGCTGTCGGGGTAGACGTCTCGGCACTATGGCACCAAACGACAACGGCCCGGGATTCGCCCGGGCTGTTTCGTAAGTTACCACCAATCTCATGTCATACTAGGCAGTCGACTTTCCGACCGGCCGCTTCATCTGAGGGGCTGCCTGCAGACGCTCGAGCAGCCTATTCGACAGTGCCCTGCCATCCAGCGGTGAATGCACGTCCAGATAGTGGATACCGGCATTTTCCAGTGCGAGGCGCTTGATACGGTCGCGAACCTCGGCATCGCCGCTCAGGTAGTGTCCGGAGCCCTGATACTCGACGGCGACCCTAGGCTGGCCGAAGCGGTCGGTGACGAGAATATCGACGCGCTTGCTGTTGATGGCCTTGTAAGCGCCATGATCTTCAGATGCCAGGATCTCGCCTAGAGACACCTGAGCGAACACCAGATGACCGGCTCCCATCTTGCGCACCGCCCGTTCGGCGGTCTGATAGACCCGGTATTCGTTCCGACTCATCAGCCTACGCGACCGGTAAGTGGCTCTCTCCACATGCGACAGCTGCTCCTGCTGCCAGCCCTCGCTCACGAATTCAGCCTCGGGCGCCCCGAAGACGTGATCGAGCGCGAGATCCGATTCAGGCTCGGGCTCGGGCTCGGGCTCGGGCTCGGGCTCGGGATTAGAGTATATCGGGCGAACCGGCGGCATCTCTGGGTTGCCCTGACGCTTTGGCAAAGAGGCCCGATCCGTCGACTGACGCGGCGTGACCGCAGGCCGAGGCTGCGGAGGCAATCGCCGCCGCTTCCTGATCCAGGCCAAGCCGGTCACGACGATAACCAGCAGGAATAGAAAGAGCAGTTCCATGATGTCCCTGTTTCCGTGTCATCCATTACGGCGAGAGATTTTATCAAACAGCTCAGCAATGTCGGTCTCTGGTATCGTCCCTCACTTTTCTTCCGACGACGGTGGTTTGGGAACGCCCCCATGACTCGGCCAGCACTACCAACACTACCGGGAGGGCTCCACCGAACTCTCGTCCCTGCCTTACTGAATCAACTTCGCCCCCAAGCGGCCTGACGCTCGGCACCGAACGATTGCAACAGCAGCCCAAGGACTTGCTTGCCCATGCATCACTCACTACGAAGCCGGCAGAGAGTCAAAAAACGACTGGAAACAGACATCAAAGAAAACGGCCGGCAAAAAAACCGACCGTTCAAGTTACCTCTTCCCACCCCTGATCAACTCACTATTCAGCTACCAACTTTGGGCCCAAGATTCAAAACGATGTCATTCCCCGTACCATCCGTTGAATTTGCTGAAATAGTAATGGTGTCGTCTGCGTGGGTGATCGTAGAGCCGTACCCTGAACATGCCGCAGTATCATTGATTTCACTATCAAACTCAGTTTGAGTAATTTCGCCAGCCAAGTATGGAGTCAACATGGCCGAGGCCTGCTGTTTACACGCGCTATCAGCAGCCCTCTGCGTATAATTTTGATATTGCGGTATAGCGATTGCTGACAGAACTCCGATAATCGCCACGACGATCAGCAGCTCGATCAGGGTAAAGCCGCCCTGAGCGCTCCGAATGCCTCGTTTCATGCCCTGTGTTGCCATTACCTACACCCCTCGTTCGATTCAGGTCACGCGAGCCGGTGCCCGCCTATCGCACGACGACAGCTCGCCGCTTTGGCGCTTACATTAAGTTACGGCCTGCCATCCTGCAAGCTCATCACACTCGCACTTCCTAATATATCAGACTTTACTCATTCTTTTTCCTTATACAGGAGACCACGCCCAGGGATGAATGACTGCTGACAGCTATGGTCGCTGACCACACGAAACGACTAGAATCGGCTTCAAGCCCTTTCACGATGTCGGCCCGCCGCTCGCCCACGGCGACCAGGCAGTCCCCCGGAGCCTCATGAACGACTATCGCCCTCCCGCCACCGAACATCAGACCTCTTCTCAGGAGCCGTCTTCTGGCGCCGGCCGCCCCCGCGGCATGCGCGGACTGGCGCACCGGCTGGTCGCGGAGGGCCTGCTGGCCGAAGCGGCAGCACAGCGTGCCGAGCAGGAAGCCCGAGATGCCGAGACCTCGCTGCTGGAGCACGTGATCACCACGGGCCTGGTCCAGGCCCGCTCCGCGACGCTCACCGCCGCCTGGGAATATGGCCTGCCGATCATCGATCTGGATGCGCTGCGACTGGAAAGCCTCCCGGACGCCGCCGACTACCCCGACAGGCTGCTGCGCAAACTCGGCGTGCTGCCGCTGCATCGCCGAGGGCACCGACTCACGGTGGCGGTGCCCTACCCCAGCACCCTGGCCCAGCTCGACGAGCTGCAGTTCGCCACCGGCCTGACGCTGGAAGGCATCCTGGCCCCTGTCGACCAGCTCGGCCCGGTGCTGGAGGCCTATCTGGCGCGCAGCGAATCCTCGATGCTCGACGAGCTGTCGAACGTCGATGACGCCGTGGGCGAGCTGCAGTTCGACGAGGGCGTCGTCGATGCCAGCGACGAACAGCAGGCAGCGGCGACCGCCGGCGACGACGCGCCGATCGTCAAGTTCGTCAACAAGATCCTGCTCGATGCCATCCGCCGGGGCGCCTCGGACATTCACTTCGAGCCCTACGAAACCAGTTACCGGGTGCGCTTCCGCATCGACGGCATCCTGCACGACGTGGCCCATCCGCCCTTCGCCATGCGCAGCCGCATCGCCGCGCGCCTCAAGGTGATGGCCCGGCTGGACATCTCCGAGCGGCGCCTGCCCCAGGATGGCGCCATCAAGCTCAAGGTCTCGTCGAGCCGCTCCATCGACTTCCGCGTCAACTCGCTGCCCACGGTCTACGGCGAGAAGCTGGTGCTGCGCATCCTCGACCCCGGCTCGGCCCAGATGGGCATCGAACAGCTCGGCTTCACACCCGAGCAGCGCGCCATGTACGAAGGCGTGCTGGATCATCCCCAGGGCATGATCCTGGTCACCGGCCCCACCGGCAGCGGCAAGACGGTCACGCTCTACACCGGCATCAACATTCTCAACGAGATCGAACGCAACATCTGCACCGCCGAGGACCCGGTGGAAATCAAGGTCCCCGGCGTCAACCAGGTCAACGTGCTGCCCAAGATCGGGCTGGACTTCGCCAGCGCCCTGCGTGCCTTTCTGCGCCAGGACCCGGACGTGGTGATGGTCGGCGAGATCCGCGACCTGGAAACCGCCGAAATCGCGGTCAAGGCGTCCCAGACCGGGCACCTGGTGCTGTCCACCGTGCATACCAACTCCGCGGCCGAGACCCTGACCCGGCTTGCCAACATGGGCGTGGCACCGTTCAATATCGCCAGCTCCGTGAGCCTGATCATCGCCCAGCGCCTGGCCCGGCGGCTGTGCCCTGACTGCAAGCAGCCCGCCGACATCCCGCACGAGGCGCTGCTGGCTCAGGGCTTCAGCGAGGAAGAAGTACAAAGCGCCACCATCTATGAACCGGTGGGATGCCAGCATTGCACCCAGGGCTTCAAGGGCCGGGTCGGCATCTACGAGGTGGTGCCGATCAGTGAGGCCATGAGCCAGCTGATCATGACCCATGGCAACGCCATGGACTTCGACACCCAGGCACGCGAGGAGGGCCACCCGGACCTCCGTCGCAGCGGCCTGTTCAAGGTCATGCAGGGCATGACCAGCCTGGCCGAAGTCAACCGGGTCACCAAGGACTAGAAACATTCGCAACGCGGGGAACACACCATGGCAACCGCCAGCCTGAACAAGGCCCAGAAGCTCAAGCTGTATCGCTGGCGCTGGTCCGGCAAGGGGCCCCAGGGGCGCAAGGTCAGCGGCGAGATCATCGCCAGGAGCCGCGTCGAGGTCGAGAAGGAACTCTCCGGCCAGAACATCATCGTCAAGACCATCCGCCGCAAGAGCGGCATCGGCAACGGCATGGGCAAGGTGAAGCCGCGCGACATCATGCTGTTCGCTCGCCAGATGGCCACCATGATCCGCGCCGGCGTGCCGGCCCTGCAGGCCTTCCAGGTGGTCGCCGAGAGCATGAAGAAGCCGGCCATGCGCGCCCTGGTGCAGGAGCTGATGAACGAGGTGGCCGCCGGCGCCAGCTTCTCCGAGACACTGAGGCGTCACCCGCTCTACTTCGACCGGCTGTTCTGCAATCTGGTGGAGGCCGGTGAGCAGTCCGGCTCGCTGGATCGCATGCTCGAACGGGTGGCCACCTACAAGGAAAAGGTGGAATCGCTCAAGAGTCGGGTAAAGAAGGCGCTGTGGTATCCGGCGGCGGTGGTCACGGTGGGCATCGGCGTCACCGCGATCCTGCTGATCAAGGTGGTGCCGCAGTTCGAGAGCCTGTTCCACGGCTTCGGCGCCGAACTGCCGGCGATGACGCGCATGACCATCCAGCTCTCCGAACTGGCCCAGCAGTACTGGCCGTGGGCGCTGGGTGCGGTAGTCGCGGCCATCGTCCTGATCCGTGCCGGCATCAAGCGCTCCGAGGCCTTCGCCTACCGCATGCATGCCCTGGCGCTGCGCATCCCGGTGATCGGCGACATCCTCGACAAGTCCTGCGTGGCCCGCTACTCACGCACCCTGGCCACCACCTTCGGCGCCGGGGTGCCGCTGGTGGAGGCGCTGCAGACCGCTGCCGGCGCCTCCGGCAACAAGGTCTACGAGCGCGCGGTGGAGCAGATCCGCGACGACGTCGCCACCGGCCAGCAGCTGCACTTCGCCATGCGCCTGACCGAGCAGTTCCCGCCGCTGGCGGTGCAGATGGTCGGCATCGGCGAGGAAGCCGGCGCCCTGGACGCCATGCTCAACCGGGTGGCGGACTACTACGAGGAAGAGGTCGACAACAAGGTCGACGCCCTCACCTCGCTGCTCGAACCGTTCATCATCGTGGTGCTGGGCGTGCTGGTGGGCGGCCTGGTGATCTCGATGTACCTGCCGATCTTCGAGCTTGGCAGCGTGATCTAACACAACGCCCATTCCCTGCCCAGAACGACAAACGCCCCAAGGCTCTTGGCCTCGGGGCGCTTCCTTGTCCGGATGACGACTGTCGGGCGTTTACACGACGGACTGCTCGACGGGCAATGGCGCCTGCATGGCCGCCACCACCACCGGCCGCAGCTTCTGCACCAGCTCGTGAACGGAGACCCGCTCGCCGTAGTCGTGCTCGGCGATGTCGCGCAGTGCATCCAGGCCGGACAGCGTGAAGATCACCGAGCCGAGGATGAAGTGCAGCCGCCAGAAGCGTTCTGCGTCGGGCAGCTCCGGCGTGGCCAGCCGTACCAGCTCGATGAACCGATTGAAGGCGTCACCGTACTGCGACTGGATATAGCCGCGCAGATGCCCCTGGGCCTGGCTGTAGGCCAATCCCAGCAGACGCATGAATACCTTCAGGCTGTCGCGCTCGGCCGGCACCTCGAGCACCGTGCGAGCCATGGTCTCCAGCAGCTCCTCGAGCGGAATCCGGCTGCCATCACGAGCGTGCCGCGCCTCGAGCTCGTCCAGCGCACGATGGAAGCGTTCGGTAAAAGGGTCCAGGTAGCGGGCGAACACCGCCTGAATCAGCGACTTCTTGGAACCGAAGTGATAGTTGACCGCGGCCAGGTTCACCTTGGCCTTGCTGGTGATGTTGCGCAACGAGGTCTCGGCAAAGCCGCGCTCGGCGAACAACACCTCGGCGGTATCGAGAATGCGAGTGACGGTATCGGGCTGGGCCATCGAGTCGATCCGGTATTATGTGGTCTCAGGCGTGAGGAAACGCATGTTTCAAACTGTCCATGTTCCATGAGAGTGCAGCGCCAAGGGCCTCGAGGTCAACCGTCATACGCTTGATACGCATCGGGCCGGCGGCGGCATGGCGAGCCAGCGCCCACGCCAGCGCGGCATCACGAGACTTTTACTGGATGAATGGCCATGCTGTATACTTGATCAATAATCGCATTCCATCCGCTCCGGAGGCCGCATGACTCGCCCCCTCACGTCACGCCAGCAGAACGTCTATGACTTTATCGTCAAGACCATGAACGAGCTGGGCTATCCGCCGACCCGAGCGGAGATCTCACGCGCCCTGGGCTTCAAGTCGCCCAATGCCGCCGAGGAACACCTGCGCGCCCTGGAGCGCAAGGGTGTCATCCGTGTCATCCGTGGCACCTCCCGCGGCATTCGCCTGCCGGCCCAGGAAGCCGAGGTCACGGAGGGCGCTGCGGGTGAGGAGCCGAGCCAGAGCCAGGGTCTGCCGATCATCGGTGAGGTCGCCGCCGGCAGCCCGATCCTGGCCGCCGAGCACATCGACCGCTACTGCCCGCTACCCCCGGAATACTTCACCCCGAAGGCCGACTACCTGCTGCGGGTGCGCGGCCTGTCGATGAAGGATGTGGGCATCATGGAAGGCGACCTGCTTGCCGTGCATCGTACGGAGCGCATCCGCGACGGCCAGATCGTGGTCGCACGCCTGGAAGACGAAGTGACGGTCAAGCGCTTCCACCGCCAGGGCCACAAGGTGCGTCTCGAGGCGGAGAATACCGACTTCGATCCCATCGAGGTCGACCTGCGCCATGACGCCTTCGAGATCGAGGGCATCGGTGTAGGGGTCATCCGCGGCGGCAACGGCCAGGCTTTAGGTTAGGCTTTGTCCGAAAAGTCGGATTTGCTAATGTGTCCCATGCTGCAGCTGCATAGGTGACCCATGGCAGGACGCTACGAGATCTCCGACAATGGCTGGGCCCTCATTGAAGACATCGTCTCGCCGCCGCAGAGGTCAGGCCGTCCCCGTCGCGATGACCGCCAGGTGTTGAACGGCATCTTCTGGATCCTCTGCTCGGGCGCTAAGTGGCGTGATCTGCCAGAGCGCTACGGCCCTTGGAAGACCGTTTATGACCGTTTCCGTCAGTGGCGCGATGATGGCACCTTCGAGGCCATTCTGGCGCGCCTCCAACTTCGCTTGCGAGAGGATGGCCTGATGGATCTGGACACCTGGATGATCGATTCGACATCAATCCGCGCCACCCGGGCCGCCTCTGGAGGCGGCAAAAAGGGGGACAGGTAGAGCCCGTAGACCATGCCCTGGGACGGAGTCGCGGCGGCCTGACGACCAAGATCCATATGGTCTGTGACCGTCATGGTTGGCCGCTGACCTTCACGCTGTCGCCGGGGCAGGATTCGGATACGCGGCACTTCATTCCCACCCTGGAGGAGGTGCAACTGCCTGGAACCAAGGGCAGACCTCGTAAGCGTTGCCGCTTCATCGTGGCGGACAAGGGCTACGATAGCGACCCGCTTCGCCGCTACTGCGGCCGGCATCGCATGAAGCCGATCATTGCCCGGCGCAAGATGAAGCGAAAACCGCGCCCTGGCGCTCCGAGGGGCTTTGACAAGCCCCGATATCGGGAGCGAAACATCATTGAGCGCTGCTTCGGTTGGATCAAAGAGCTACGCCGGGTCTGCACCCGTTACGACAAGTTGGCCAGCAGCTTCCGGGCGATGGTATGCCTGGCCTGCATAGACCGTTGTTTGCGTGCAGACTTTTCAGACAGAACCTAGGCACTTCCCGAGCTTGTCCATACGGCGTTAAAGCTCTCCTCGGTATGCTCATTGAACGGCTCGTCAACTCCGCATCCTCGTCGAGCTTTGCCTTGCGACCCACAAGGATGTGGGAAGTGCGTTGGCCCGTAGGGAACGGGCCTAGCCCTGGACTGCGCTCAGAAAGCGTTCTAGTGATGAGGTAAAAGCTTTGACGCGCAAGATCCTGCACGCCGACTGCGACTGCTTCTACGCCGCCGTCGAGATGCGCGACGACCCGAGCCTGCGCGATATTCCCATCGCTATCGGCCGCTCGCGCGAACATCGCGGGGTCATCGCCACCTGCAACTATCCGGCCCGGGCCTTCGGCATCCATTCGGCGATGCCCACGGCCCAGGCCCTGAGACTCTGCCCTCACCTCACCCTGCTGCCGGGCGACTTCGACAAGTACCGCGAGGTCTCCCGGCAGATTCAGGCCGTGTTCTATGAGCTCACGCCGCTGGTCGAGCCGCTGTCGCTGGACGAAGCCTATCTGGACGTCACCGACGTCGAGGGCTTCCAGGGCAGCGCCACCTGGATGGCCCAGTGGATCAAGCAGGAGTGCCTGACGCGCACCGGCATCACCGTCTCGGTGGGTGCCGCTCCGTCCAAGTTCCTGGCCAAGGTGGCCAGTGACTGGGAGAAACCGGACGGGCTGACGGTGATTCCGCCGAACCGTGTCGAGGCCTTCGTGGCGAGCCTGCCCGTCGGCAAGCTGCACGGGGTAGGACCCGCCACCCGGGCCCGCCTGGAGGCGCTGGACGTGGCCACCTGCGCGGACCTGCGCCGCCTGCCGCGGGAACGGCTGCTGGAGGAGTTCGGCAAGTTCGGCCAGCGGCTGTTCGAGCTGGCCAGAGGTATCGACGAGCGTCCGGTCAAGGTGGAGCGGGAGCGGAAATCGATCAGCGTGGAGACCACCTTCGACCGCGACCTGCCAGACCTGCCGAGCGCCCAGGAGGCGCTGGCACCGCTGTGCGACAAGCTGGCCCTGCGGGTGGCTCGCCACGGGGAGCCGGCGATCGCCGGGCTGTTCGTGAAGGTGCGCTTCGATGACTTCAGCCTGACCACCCTGGAGAGCCGCGGCCAGGCCATCGACCGCGACAGCTATCATCGCCTGCTGGAACAGGCCTGGGCCCGGGCCTCGCGCCCGGTGCGACTGCTGGGCGTGGGCGTCAGGCTACAGCCCGAGGCCGCCCGCCAGCAGCTGACGCTGGCGTTTTAGTCCAGAGCCATGGGTCAGCCTTTCACGGCGTCTCCTCTCGATCCACCACCTTGACCTCCTGCAACGACACACCATGACGCAGGGCCTCTCGAACCCGTTCGTCATAGCTTTCCTTGGCCGACAGGCGATGGATCACCACGCGCCGCGGCAGGAACATCAGCTCGACCAGCACCAGAGCACCCAGCAGCCCGACCCCGAGGAGCCACCACCCGGTCGGATCGAAGAAAAGCGCCAGACCATAGGTCATCACCGGCGTCAGCAACAGGCCGAACCAGAGCTGGTGCAATCCGAAGAAACGATTATGGCGAAGCATCTGTCGGCGGATCAGGCGAGCCGAACGCGCCACGGGAGTAGCCGTCATGGTCATGGGAAGTCGTAGCCAGGCAGAAATCGCCTACCATTATGCCAAAACGGGCAGCGACGCATCGTCACATCACGTGGCAGGAACGACGCCTTATCGGATTAAAGTTTCCATGCAAGAACATTTTGTTACGCCTGGAAACAATCGACGATGCCCGATAAGTCACAAGACGCTCGGGCGGTACTGCCACTCTCTCGGGGCGTGAGCGACCGGGCGCCGGCGATAGCTCCGGCGCCCGGTCGATTCAGGCGAACACCACCGTCTTGTTGCCATGCACCAGCACGCGATCCTCGAGATGCCAGCGCAGCCCTCGAGCCAGCACCGTCTTCTCGACGTCGCGGCCGAAGCGCACCAGGTCATTGGGCGTGTGGCAGTGACTGACTCGATGGATGTCCTGCTCGATGATCGGGCCGGCATCCAGCTCCTGAGTCACGTAGTGGCAGGTGGCACCGATCAGCTTTACGCCGCGCCGATAGGCCTGATGGTAGGGCTTGGCCCCGGCGAAGGACGGCAGGAAGCTGTGATGGATGTTGATCACCCGGCCGGCGTAGCGCTCGCAAAGGCTCGGCGGCAGGATCTGCATGTAGCGCGCCAACACGATGCTGTCGGCCCGACTCTCGTCGATCAGGCGCTGCACCTCGGCGAAGGCGACCGACTTGTCGGCAGGGTCGACCGGTACGTGGTGATAGGGAATGCCGTGCCACTCCACCAGCGAACGCATGTCCTCATGGTTCGAGATGACCGCGGCGATGTCGCAGTCCAGCTCGTTGGCGGTCCAGCGATAGAGCAGGTCCACCAGGCAGTGGCTCTCGCGGGAGACCATCAGCACTACCCGCTGGCGTTGCTGGGTATCGGTCAGCGACCAGTCCATCTCGAATTCGTCGGCGATCGGCGCAAAGGCATCGCGCAGCGACTCGGCGGACATGCCGATGGAATCGGCGAGGATCACGTAGCGCATGAAGAAGCGCCCGGACTCCAGGTCGGAGTGCTGGCTGGCCTCGGTGATGGAACCGCCCTGCCCGGCTATGAAGCTGGAAACACGCGAGACGATCCCCAGATTGTCGGGGCAGGAAACCACGAGACGGTAATAGTGTGACATCGAAAGACCGTAGTTTGGATGAATCGAACAATCCCCCATTGTAGCGAAATCCTGTCCGTCGAGTCAGACCTTCGTCACCTGACGAGGCGCGTTGTGACGCCGCGCCACCATCCCGTATAGTGATCGTCACATTTTCCGTCGACGTTCCCTTGATGCCACAACCCCGCGTCCAGATCCGCCCCCGCCGCCGCCCGCCCCTGCATTTCCTGCCGCTGGGTGGCTGCGGCGAGATCGGCATGAATCTCAATCTCTACGGATACGCAGAGAAGGAGCACGAGGACCGCTGGATCGCCGTGGACTGTGGCATGATGATCCGCCAGGACCTGCCGGACAGCCCGCTGCAGGTGCCGGACCTTGCCACCCTGGACACCCTGGGCATCGCCCCCGAAGCGCTGATCATCACTCACGGGCACGAGGACCATATCGGTGCGGCGGCCTGGCTGTGGCCGCAATGGGGTTGCCCGATCCACGCCACGCCGCTGGCCGCGGGGCTGCTGCGCGCCAAGTTCGCCGAGCGCGGCCTGTCGCAGTCGGCGATTCACGTCATCGAGCCCGGCGAGGCGTTGAGCGTCGGCCCCTTCGGCCTGCGCTACCTGCCACTGACCCACTCGATTCCCGAAAGCTGCGCCCTGCTGATCACCGCGGGCTCGCATCGTGTGCTGCATACCGGCGACTGGAAGCTCGATCCCGAACCGCTGATCGGCCCCGCCGTCGAGGCCGAACTGTACCGCGCCCTGGCGCCGGTCGACCTGGTGGTGGGCGACTCCACCAATGCGCCGTTACCCGGCCACTCCCGCAGCGAGGGTGAGGTCGCCGATGCCCTGGCTCAGGCCATCGAAGGCTGCCGGGGACGCGTGGTGGTCAGCTGCTTCGCCAGCAATCTGGCCCGGGTGCTGGCCATCGGTCGCGCCGCCGCGCGCTGTGGTAGGCGTGTCGCACTGATGGGGCGCTCCATGGAACGCATGGTCGGCGTGGCGCGTGGTCTCGGCTATCTGGATGACATGCCACCGCTGGTGCCGATTTCCGACATGGGCTACCTGCCCCCCGAGGAGGTACTGGTGATCGCCACCGGCAGCCAGGGCGAGCCCCGCGCGGCACTGTCGCGCCTGGCCCGCGGTCGACACCCACACGTCGAGCTGGAAGCCGGCGACAGCGTGATCTTCTCCTCCAAGGCGATTCCCGGTAACGAACGCCTGATCGAGCGTCTCAAGCGCGGCCTGAGACATCTCGGCGTGTCGCTGCTCGACGAGAGCAACCACGCGGAGCTGCATGCCTCCGGCCACCCGGCCCAGGATGAACTGACCACCTTCTACGGCTGGACGCGCCCCCGCCATCTGCTGCCGGTGCACGGTGAACCCCGCCACCAGCAGGCCCACCAGAGCCTGGCGCAGTCGCTCGGCATCGCGGCGCCGCTGATCCCGCGCAACGGCGACATGATTCGCCTGGACGGCGAGGGCCTCCACCTGGAGACTCGCCATGCCCAGACGCCGCGCATCATCCATCAGGACGAGGTCGCCCGACTGCCCGGCCTCGGCGGCGGAGAGGCCCGGCATGGCCAGGGCCAGCTGCACCTGGCGCTCACGGTGATGGCCACCGAACAGGGCTGGACCCGCATCGGACGCCTGCTGCTCGATGCCAGCGAGACGAGCCCGCTGGACGAAGACGCCTTCATCGACTGGCTCGACGATTGCCTGGACGACATCCAGGTGGAATCCCTGGCCGACCTGCGCCTCGCCCTGCGGCCACGCATGCTCGCCTGGTTCGGCGACCACCTGCGCCGAATGCCCGAGATCCATCTGCAGATACTCGCGGCCGAAGCGGAAGTGTCGGGCTGAGACTTTGCGGCCGGCAGATACCGGAGCCCGCTCCCAAGATAGATTCGCCACAAAAGAAAAACCCCGAAGGCCAAACCTTCGGGGTTTTCTTGTCACTCAGCGCTGAATTTACGCCTTGTCGGCGGCCTTCTTCGGCGGACGGCCGCGTTTGCGCTGGGGCTGTTCCGGCACGAGATCCTCGACGGAAAGGCCCGCCTCGTTGATCTGCTCACGGATTTCGGCGAGCTTGCGAGCCTTTTCGGCTTCCTCTTCCTGGCGCTGACGCTCCTCGTCATTCTTCTGTTCGATGACTTCACCAATCACTTCGGCCAGCTTATGGAGTTGCTCCATGCTGAGTTGGCGGGCCGCCGCACGGGCCACGTTCTTGTTGCGCGCGATACGCTCCAGGGTCTGCTCGGACATTGCCCCCTCCAGGACGCAGGTTGATGGTGGGCCACATTCGGCCGATACCATTAAAAGTATATGCTCAACAGCGTTTTTGGCAAGAAAAGCCGAGGGCCGGTGCTCGGGAATAGTCGCCGGGAAAGTAGACGAAACCGTGAACCGCGAAGAGAAAAAAGCAAGGGGATTAGCAAGCAGGAAAACGGCACCGGGGCAATAGACGATTCTCCGGCCCGGCGCCGAAAGGCAATGACTAGCCGCCGGTCATGTTCATGAAGCGCACCACCTGCACATCGCCATCGGTGGTGAAATGATGGCGCTCGGGCTTGAGCGGCATGGCCGCCACGATGGCGGCCTTGAGGGCCTCGATATCGCCGGGATGGCGGCGTACCACGGCCCGCAGGTCCACCGAATGCTCGTTGCCGAGACACAGCAGCAGCCGGCCTTCCGCGGTGACGCGAACCCGATTGCAGCTGGAGCAGAAGTTGTGGCTGTGCGGCGAGATGAAGCCCACCCGAGTATCGCTGTCGGGCATGCGGAAGTAGCGCGACGGCCCGAGCGTCGACTCGGTGGTCGGCAGCAGCGTATGGCGTGTCTCGACCAGCGCCTGCACTTCGTCGCTGGAGCAGAAGGTCTCCTCGCGCCCATGGTCCGAGACCTCGCCCAGCGGCATCTCCTCGATGAAGCTGATATCGAGCCCCTCACGGCGCGCGAAGTCCACCAGATCGATGACCTCGTCGTCGTTGCGGCCCCTGAGGATGACCGCATTGAGCTTGATCCGCTCGAAGCCGGCCGCCTTGGCGGCGCGGATGCCGTCGATGACTCGTTGCAGATCGCCGGTGCGCGTCAGCCGCCGGAAACGCTCGGGGTCCAGGGAGTCGATGCTGATGTTGAGCCGCTCGAGGCCGCCCTCGCGCAGGCGACGGGCATACTTGGGCAGGCTCGCACCGTTGGTGGTCATGGCGAAGTCCTTGAGCCCCGGCAGTGCACCGATGTCCTCCACCAGACGGTCGATGTCGCGCCTGACCAGCGGCTCGCCGCCGGTCAGGCGAACCTTTTCCACCCCGAGCTCGGTGAAAGCCCGGGCCACCAGCGTCAGCTCTTCGAGGGTCAGCACCTGGGCTCGCGGCAGGAAGGTCATCTCCTCGCTCATGCAATAGACGCAGCGAAAATCGCAGCGATCGGTGACCGAGATGCGCACGTAGCGCACGCGTCTACCGAAGTCGTCGATGAGCTCATCGGTCATGATGACACCTCCCAGCGCTTGGCATCGCGATGATCGGTCTGGCGCTCGGCCACCCAGTAGTCACCGCTGGCGGTGTGCTCCTTCTTCCAGAAGGGAGCACGGGTCTTGAGATAATCCATGATGAAATCGCAAGCCTCGAAGGCCGCCCGCCGATGGGCGCTGGCGACCACCACCAGCACGATGGGATCCCCGGGCCCAAGACGGCCGACACGATGAATGACCCGCATGCCCTGCAGGGGCCAGCGAGATTCGGCCTCGTCGACGATCGCCTCGAGGGCCGCTTCGGTCATGCCCGGATAATGCTCCAGGCTCAGTGCCTGCACGTCCGGGCGTTCGTTGAAGTCACGCACCAGGCCGGTAAAGGCGACCACGGCGCCGATATCGGTGCGCGTCTCGATCAACCGGCGCTGTTCCTCGCCGGCGTCGAAGGCCTGTTGTTGTACTCGCACACGTGACATGGTCAGCCTCCGGTCACCGGGGGAAAGAAGGCCACTTCGTCCTCGGCGGTCAGCGGCGTCGCATTGCCCGCCATGACCTGATTCACGGCGCACAGCACGCGCCCTTCCTCGAGGCCGGCGAAGCGTTTGTCCATGGCCTTGAGGGCGGCCTTGAGCCCGCCCACGTCGGCTCGTTCGAGCGCGTCGAAGGGCAGCGACACCTCGCCGACGCCCAGTCGTTCGCGAAGTTCGGCCAGGCACTTGACCAGGATACAGGGCTCGCCGGCGGCGCAGCGCGCGCCCAGCGAGACCTCACCGGCCTCGCCCTCCCCGGTCACGATGGGCACCTCGTCGGCCTCGGCCTCTCGGGCGTAATCACCGGACTTGCCGCCGGTCTTGGCCTCCAGTCGGATCTCGCCGATCTCCATCGTCTTGTCCACCGCCTTGCACATATCGTAGAGGGTCAGGCAGGCCACGGACACGGCGGTCAGCGCCTCCATCTCGACGCCGGTACGACCGTTGAGCCGGCAAGTGGCGGAAACGTGGACGCTGGCATTGGCCTCGTCGAGTTCGAAGTCCACGCTCACCTTGGACAGCGCCAGCGAATGGCACAGCGGTATCAGCTCGTGGGTGCGCTTGGCGGCCTGGATGCCGGCGATACGCGCCGTGGCCAGCACGTCGCCCTTGGGCAGGTCGCCATCGGCCAGCAGCGCCAGGGTCTCGGGACGCATGCGGATCGTCCCGGAGGCACGCGCCTCGCGACGGCTCTCGGCCTTGTCGCCGACATCGACCATGTGGGCTTCGCCGCGGGCGTTGAGGTGAGTCAGGCTCATGAAGGGCGCCTCATGTCAGTCGGAAAAGGGGTTGGATGACCACCGGCTCGCCGGGCTCGACCGCGGCGCGGGCCGCGTCGATCTCGATCAGGCAGTCGGCGGCCACCATGGAAGACAGGATACCGGAGCCCTGGGCACCGGTGGGCCGCACCCAGCGCCGCCCCTCGGCGTCGCTGCGGCAGGTGGCACGCAGGAAGTCGGTGCGACCGACGCGGCCTGTCAGCGCGACCTCGGCCAGGGCGGTGTCGCGCCGGGGGGCGAGATCGTGACGCCCCTGCAGCCGCTTCAGCAGCGGCGCCACGAACTGCAGGCAGGTGACCATCGCCGCCACCGGATTGCCGGGCAGCCCGATGAACGGCACCTCGCGCTCGCCGAGCGTGCCGCAGGCCAGCGGCCGGCCGGGGCGAAGGGCGATGCGCCAGAAGGCCAGCCGACCGACCGACTCCAGCGCCTGGCGCGTGTAGTCGGCCTGCCCTGCCGACACGCCGCCGCTGGTCAGCACCAGGTCGGCGTGGCGGGCGGCGCCGTCGAGGGACGCGACCAGGGCGTCGCGATCGTCGGCCAGGATGCCCAGGTCGATGACCTCGGCACCGTGTTCCGTCAGCAGGCCGGCCAGCGAGAAACGATTGGCATCATGGATGCCGGCCGCGGGCAGCGGCTCGCCCGGGGCGGTGACCTCGTCGCCGGTGGAGAAGATCGCCACCCGTGGCCGACGATGAACGGCCGCCTCGGCGAATCCCAGCGAGGCCAGCAGGCCCAGTTCGGCCGCCCCCAACCGGGTACCGGCGGCCAGCGCCCGCTGGCCGCGGGCGATATCCTCGCCGGCCTGGCGCACGTTCTGGCCCAGGCGAACGGTCTCGGGGCGCTCGACCTCGACGGCATCGCCGTACGCGTTCAGCTGTTCGCCCATGATCACGGTATCGGCGCCCGGCGGTAGCGGTGCCCCGGTGGTGATGGTCACGCATTCCCCGGGACCAAGCGGCGTCTCGCGCCGGCGCCCCGCCAGCACCTCGCCGACCCGATGCCAGCGCGACGGCCCCTCGCCGGATGTCCACGCCAGGGCGATACCGTCCATGGCGGCATTGGTGTTCTGGGGCACGTCGATGGGAGAGTCCAGCGCGACGGCCAGCACCCGGCCATGCAGGGCACCGAGGGACACCGATTCGGCGGGCAGCGGGCCGGACACCAGGCCCAGCAGGGCCTCTCGAGCCTCGTCCGGCGACAGGGTCCGTTCGTCGAGGTCGAAACAGGACAGCGTCATGATGCCGTGCCCTCGCCTCGCGGGCCACGCCGACCGGCCCAGCGCGTGGGCCAGTCGGCGACCCAGTCGGCAAGGCCGTCGAGATCGTTCAGGTCCAGCCGCTCGACGTCGTCGGGCAACTCAGGCGCCCCGTCGCTGGCCACCGCCACGATCCAGCCGTCCCCGGCCGCGCGCAACGGCTTGCCCACCGCCTCGCGGTAGAGCTCGAGCTTGGGCAACGGCCAGGCCTTGAAGCCTTCCACCAGCACCAGGTCCGGCCGCTGGGGGCGCACCATCTCGATCAGCTCGGCGAGATCGGCCTCTTCGCGATCGGGGGTCTCCATCATCAGCGCGACCCGGGCGCGGGACGCCACCAGGATGGGCTCGGCGCCGGCCTGGCGCAGGCGATGGCTGTCCTTGCCCGGCTGGTCCACGTCGAAGGCATGATGGGCGTGCTTGATCACCGCCACGCGCAGGCCGCGCTGGCGCAGCGCGGGCAGCAGTCGCTCCAGCAGGGTCGTCTTGCCGGTGCCGCTCCAGGCGGCGATGCCCAGCAGCGGCAGGTCGGCCTCCAGGGGTACGGCCCCGATGGGTATATCGCTCATGGGCGCGGCGTCTCCCTGCGGCGCCTTTCCATGCGCCGCTTGTCATCCAGGGTATTGAGGTTGGCGAAGGCGTCGGCACGGTCCGACAGGTCGACGGCGCACCAGGCATGGCGAGCGAACCAGCGCTCCACCTTGCGCTCGCCGACGGCGAGGGCCTCGCCCAGGTCGTCGACCAGGTCGCGTCGGATCAGCGCCACGACCGGATGCAGCCGCTCGCCGTCGTGGGCCACGGCGATATCGGCGTCGCCTCGGCCCGCGATGAGCCGCGCCACCAGATCGTCCGGCAGCGCCGGGCAATCGCAGGGCACCACCACCACCCAGTCGGTGGCAGCCGCCCGCAGCCCGCTGTAGAGGCCCATCAGCGGGCCCATGTATCCCGCCTCGACGTCGGCGACGACCCGATCGGCCCACCGGGCGTAGGCCTCGGGATGGCGGTTGGCGCTGATCAGGAGCTCCGCCACGCGCCCGACCAGCGGCGCGACGGCATGGGCGATCAGGGGGCGACCCGCGAAGGCCTCGAGGCCCTTGTCGCATCCCCCCATGCGACGCCCCTGCCCGCCGGCCAGTACCAGGCCGGTGAGCGCATCACGATCGATCACGAACAGGCTCCGTCCAGACGTTCTGCATATCGCGTCATGATGCCTCAGCGTCGCGGCGGGTGCCATGACCATAGGGTCAACTTGCGTTCCGAAACCGACCCGTGGGGGAATGCCGACTTATCGCCGGCACGGGGAGAGGGTATCATTCGTCAATTATTTTCCACGCCCCAACCAGCAACAGGATCGCGGCCCGGCCGCGAAAGACCACGATGGATGAAGGCTTCAATGTCGGCGCAAGGCTGCGCCAGCTGCGCAAGGAGAAAGGGCTCTCCCAGCGCGAGCTCGCCAAGCGCGCCCAGGTGACCAACAGCAGCATCTCGCTGATCGAGCAGAACAGCGTCAGCCCTTCGGTGAGCTCGCTGAAGAAGATCCTCGATGCCCTGCCGGTGTCGATCAGCACCTTCTTCGCCGGCGAGGAGACCAGCCATCCCCGGCCCTTCTACAAGGCGTCGGAACTCACCGAGATCGGCGACGGCCAGCTGTCGTGGCGTCTGGTGGCCGCACGCCGCCCGGATCGACGCATGTCGGTGCTCCACGAACGCTATCCGCCCGGGGCCGACAGCGGCGAGGAAATGCTGGAACACGAAGGCGAGGAAGGCGGCGTGGTGATCTCTGGACGGATCGAGATCACCGTCAACGGCGAGGTGGAGGAGCTGTCGGCCGGGGATGGCTACTACTTCGATTCACGGCTGCCCCACCGCTTTCGCAACGTCGGCGACGAGGAGTGCGTGATCGTCAGCGCCAATACCCCGCCGTCGTTCTCCGACGGCGGGGAAGAGCTGCATCACGGGTAAACGGTGAGGGGTGAGGCGGGCCCGGGGTCTGACCCCAAGTGGATTGCGGATTACGCCCGATACAGCCACTGGATGCTGGAGAAATCGAGCTGGCCGCTGCCCTGGGCGCTGTGCAGCGCGAACAGGTTGCGCGCCTGGGAGCCCATGGGCACGCTGGCCCGGGTCTTGAGCGCCAGCTCCCAGGCCAGCCCCAGGTCCTTGGCCATCAGGTCGGTCAGGAAGCCGCCCTGATAGTCGCGCGACGCCGCCGAGCCCTCCATCACCCCCGGCCAGGGGTTGTAGACGTTGAGCGCCCAGTTGCCGCCGCTGCTCTGCTTCATGATCTCGGACAGCACCGCCGGATCGAGCCCGTTCTTCACCCCCAGCGCCAGCGCCTCGGCGGTGCCGCTCATCAGGATGCCGAGCAGCATGTTGTTGCAGATCTTGGCGACCTGCCCCGCCCCGACCTCACCGGCGTGGAAGATGTTCTTGCCCATCGCCTCGAGCACCGGCCGGGCCTGTTCAAAGCCCGCCTCCCTGCCGCCGACGATAAAGGTCAGGGTGCCGGCCTTGGCGCCGCCGATGCCGCCGGAGACCGGCGCATCCAGATAGGTCAGCCCCCGCGCGGCCGCCGCCTCGCCCACGCGGCGGGTCTCGTCGGGCGAGATGGTCGAGGCATCGATCACCAATGGCTTCTGTGCCAGGGCATCGAGCAGCCCCGGCAAGGCGCCATCGCCCAGATAGAGACCGAGCACGTGGGCCCCGGCCGGCAGCATGGAGATGACCACCTCAGCGTCGCGACAGGCCGCCTCGGCGCTGTCGGCGCGCCTGGCCCCCTGCCCCTCGAGGTCCGCCATGGCGGCCTCGACCAGGTCGAAGACGCAGACGTCGTGCCCCGCGCTCAGCAGGTTGGCGGCCATGGGCGATCCCATGTTGCCGAGTCCGATAAAGGCGATGTTCATGGCGTGGCTCCTTGTCTTGTTCTAATGGGATAAACCTGCACTGGGCGTCTCCAGACGCCATTAACCGATACGCTGACCCACCCCAAGATCTCTCAGCGGATGCGCTTCACTCGACCACGGCGAGGCCAGCATCGCCTGGAGGTCGGCCTCGGGCACGCTGGCCACGTCGGCATGGGACCAGCGGGGTGACTTGTCCTTGTCGACCAGCAGCGCGCGCACGCCCTCGGCCAGATCGCCGCGCTGGCAGCATTGCACCGAGAGCCCGAGCTCGTCGCGGAAAGCGTCGGCCAGCCCGGTATGGCGATGCCGCTCGAGCATCCGCCATACCAGGTGCGCGGTCAGCGGGCAGCCGGCAGCGAGGCGCTGACGATTGGCCGTGAGCCACGCATCGTCGCGCTCGTCGGCAAGAATGCGCGCCACGGCATCGGCGGCACTCGTCTCGCCGATCAGCGACTGCAGATGATCGCGCCGCGGCCAGACCTGCCCCTCCGGCGCCTGCTCGCGAGCCTCGAAGCGGTCGAGCACGCCTTCCACGGCCAACCGGCACGCCGCCGGGGAGTGATCGCCATGATCGGCCTCGGCCAGGGCAGCGAGCAGGTCATCGCGGCGCTCGCGGGGCACGAAGCGATCGGCCAGCCCCAGGTCCAGGGCATCGCGGGCGTTGAGCTGGGCGCCGGTCAGCCCCAGGTAGGCGCCGATGCCGGGCGGCATGCGATTGAGGAACCAGCTCGCGCCGATGTCCGGGTAGAGCCCGATGGTGATCTCGGGCATGGCGATCAGAGTGGTCTCGGTGACCACACGCTGGAAGCCGCCGGCCAGCAGCCCCAGGCCACCGCCCATGACGATGCCGTCACCCCACACCAGCAGCGGCTTGGGATAGGTGTGGATGCGGTGATCCAGCCGGTACTCGGCGGTGAAGTAGCGCGTGGCGAAGGTCTCGTCACGGGCTTCGTCATCGGCCAGCGAGCGATACAGCGCCACCACGTCGCCGCCGGCACAGAAGGCCTTGCCGCCGGTGCCTTCCAGCCACACCGCCACCACCCGCTCATCCAGCGCCCAGGCCTCCAGCCTGTCTTCCAGCAGCCGGATCATCTCCAGCGACAGCGCATTCAGCGCCTTGGGCGCATTGAGGGTCGCCACGCCGATCCGGCCGCCGCCGCGCGTGGGGAGTTCGTCGAAGCTGACCACGGGGTCCGACATCACTGTCTCCTGATAGTCCGTGTGAGATAGTCCGTGTGAGATAGTCCGTGCGAGATAGTCCGTACAGGGGCGACAACCGTCAGCCGGTCGCTGCCATGGTGTCAGGTCACTGCAGGCCCTCGACGACGCCGTCGGCCAGCAACCGACGGGCGACGATCAGCCGCATGATCTCGTTGGTGCCCTCGAGGATCTGGTGCACGCGCGTGTCGCGTACCATCCGCTCGAGGGGATATTCGCGGATATAACCATAGCCACCGTGCAGCTGCAGGGCCTCGTTGCAGACGTTGAAGCCCATGTCGGTGGCGAAGCGCTTGGCCATGGCACAGTGGGCGGTGGCCTCCGGGTCGCCCTGGTCGAGCCGCCAGGCGGCGTGACGCACCATCAGCCGCGCCGCGGCGAGCTCGCTGGCCATGTCGGCCAGCTTGAACTGCAGCGCCTGGAAACTCGCCAGCTCGCGCCCGAACTGCTTGCGCTCGCCCAGGTAGTCCCGCGACAGCGTGAGCGCCTGCTGGGCCGCGCCCAGCGAGCAGCTGGCGATATTGAGCCGGCCGCCATCGAGCCCCTTCATGGCGAAGCGAAAGCCTTCGCCCTCCTCGCCCAGCAGGTTGCCCACCGGCACGCGCACGCCGTCGAAGCTGATCAGGCAGGTGGGCTGGCTCTTCCAGCCCATCTTGTCTTCCTTCTTGCCGACCTCGATGCCGGCGGCATCGGCCGGCACCAGGATCGCCGAGATGCCGCCGGCGCCGCTGTCCGGCTCGCCGGTGCGCGCCATCACTACCAGCACCTGGGTGGCACCGGCGCCGGAGATGAACATCTTCGAGCCACTGATGACATAGTCATCGCCATCGCGCACCGCCCGGGTGGTGAGGCTGGCAGCGTCCGAGCCGGCGCCCGGCTCGGTGAGGCAGTAGGAGCCCAGGGCCTCACCCGCTATCATGGCCGGCAGATAGCGCTCGCGCAGGGCATCGCTGCCCCAGCTGGCGACCATCCAGGTCACCATGTTGTGAATGGTGAGATAGGCGGTGGTGGCGATGCAGCCCTGGGCGAGGCGCTCGAAGATCAGCGAAGCATCGAGTCGCGACAGTCCAAGCCCGCCGTGTTCCTCCGGCGTGTAGAGGCCGAGGAAGCCGGCCTCGCCGGCCCGACGAATGACGTCGACGGGAAAATGGCTGCGGGCATCCCAGTCGGCGGCATGGTCGGCCAGCTCGGCCCGGGCAAAGTCGGCGGCCGCATCGGCCAGCGCTCGCTGGTCTTCGGTCAGCGCAAAATCCATGGTGACACCTCCGTCGAGAGAATCGGGAACGGCCGAATGCCGGGCCGGCGATGCGCACCCGCGGGTCCTTCCCTGCGGCTATCGCCAACCTAGCAACTGCTCGGGTTATCCCATATCCCGCCATGGTCTAACAAGCACTTTACGTTAACGTAAACCTCGTCTAGGGTTTCTCGGACGAGGTGGGAAACCGCCGGTGGACCACCCGGCTACAGGAACGATCGACATGACGCGAACGCCCTCCCAGGCACAGGACAGCGAGAACGACGCCCTGCCCCGGCAGCAGCGCACCTACACCATCGGCGAGCTGGCCCAGATCTTCGAGGTCACGCCCCGCACCATTCGCTTCTACGAGCAGGAGGGGCTGCTGGCCCCCACCCGCCAGGGGCAGAAGCGCATCTACCGCGAGAAGGATCGCGTGCGCCTCAAGCTGACCCTGCGCGGCAAGCGGCTGGGCTTCTCGCTGGCCGAGATCCGCGAGGTGGTGATGATGTACGACGCCATGCCGGACGGCAACGCGCGCCAGCTCCGGCGGCTGCTGGAGCTGCTGGCGGAGAAGCGGGCCAACCTGGAGCGCCAGCTCGAGGATATCCGCCTGATGCGTCTGGAGATCGACGACGTGGATCAGCGGGCGCGAGAGGTGCTGCGCCAGCTGGAGGACACCCCGTAACCGGAGCGACCAGTGCGGCAGGGTTTCCCGAGACAACACAGCCATGTCCCGAGATAACACAACAATGAGAGCCACCATGCCACGCCAGACCCGACACGCCAGCTATCTGAGCGGCATCAGCGACACGCCCCTCAAGGGCCAGACCATCGGCGACTGCTTCGACGATACGGTCGCCCGCTTTCCCGACCGGGACGCCCTGATCAGCCGCCACCAGGGCCTACGCTATCGCTGGCGGGAGCTTCAGGCCGACGTCGACCGCGCGGCCCGCGCCCTGATGGCGCTGGGCGTGGCCAAGGGCGACCGGGTCGGCATCTGGTCGCCCAACTGCGCCGAGTGGGCCATCACCCAGTTCGCCACCGCCAAGATCGGCGCCATCCTGGTCAACATCAATCCCAGCTACCGCACCCACGAGCTGGAGTATGCACTGCGCCAGTCCGGCACCTCGACGCTGATCCTGCAGGGGCAGTTCAAGACCACCGACTACGTGGCGATGCTGGCCGAACTGGTGCCGGAGCTCGATGACGCCACCCCCGCCGACCTCAAGAGCGCCACCCTGCCCGAGCTCGAGCGGGTGATCTGCCTGGATGGCGCCCGGGCACGGCTCGGCATGCACAGCTGGGAGACGATGCTCACGCACGCCGACCGGATCAGTGACGAGCAGCTGGCCGAGCGTCAGTCCGGGCTCGAGTTCGACGAGCCGATCAACATCCAGTACACCTCCGGCACCACCGGCGCCCCCAAGGGCGCCACCCTCTCCCACCACAACATCCTCAACAACGGCTTCTTCGTCGCCCGCACCCTCGACCTCACCGAGGCCGACCGCATGGTGATCCCGGTGCCGCTCTACCACTGCTTCGGCATGGTGATGGGCAATCTCGGCTGCATGACCCACGGCGCGGCGATGATCTATCCCGGTGACGGCTTCGATCCGCAGGCCACCCTGGCGGCGGTGGCCGAGGAGCGCGCCACCGCGCTCTACGGCGTGCCGACCATGTTCATCGCCGAGCTGGAGCATCCCGAATTCGAGCACTTCGATCTCTCCAGCCTGCGCACCGGCATCATGGCCGGCTCGATCTGCCCCATCGAGGTGATGCGCAAGGTGATCGAGCGCATGCACATGCAGGGCGTGACCATCTGCTACGGCATGACCGAGACCAGTCCGGTGAGCCTGCAGACCCGCACCGATGCACCGCTCCAGAAACGCGTGACCACCGTCGGCAGCATCCATCCGCATCTGGAGGTCAAGCTGGTCGATCCCGGCACCGGTGCCGCGGTCCCGCGCGGCGAGCCCGGCGAGCTGTGCACCCGGGGCTACAGCGTGATGCTCGGCTACTGGCACAACGAGGAGGCGACCGCCAAGGCCATCGACGCAGCCGGCTGGATGCACACCGGCGACCTGGCCACCATGGACGACGACGGCTATGTGGCCATCGTCGGGCGCATCAAGGACATGATCATCCGCGGCGGCGAGAATATCTATCCGCGCGAGATCGAGGACTTCCTCTACACCCACCCGGCGATCTCGGACGTCCAGGTGATCGGCGTACCGGACGATAAATACGGCGAAGAGGTCATGGCCTGGGTCAAGCTTGCCGACGACCAGCCCCTCGACGAAGACGGGCTCAAGACCTTCTGCCAGGGCAGGATCGCCCACTACAAGATCCCGCGCTACGTGAAGTTCGTCGACGAGTTTCCGATGACCGTCACCGGCAAGATCCAGAAGTTCAAGATGCGCGAGGAGGCGACGCACGAGCTGGGGCTGGCATGATCATCGAACGACGCCGGGGGATTGCCACACAGGGCGACTTCCGGCTTCAATGACCTGTAACACCTCAGACAACACTTCGGCCATCACTTCAGGGGAACGCCGCACGGTGCCGCCCGCCCCTGTTTCGCGCTATCACTCATCGGGAGAACGACCATGACACCCCGCCTGTCGCACGTCATGCTGACCGCCGGTCTCGCCCTGGGGGCCACCACCGTCCACGCGGCACTGCCGGACACCGCCATCCTCTACAAGAATCCCCAGTGCGGCTGCTGCGACGGCTATGCGCGCCATCTGGAGCGCCTGGGGATCGACGTGACCGTGGTCGATGACCAGCCCCTCGGCGAGATCAAGCAGGACGCCGGCGTCCCTTACGGCCAGGGCTCCTGCCACACCGTCGAGATGGGCGACTACGTGATCGAAGGCCACGTGCCGATGGCCGCCGTGGAGGCGCTGTTCGAGCAGCGGCCCGACACCGACGGCATCGGCCTGGCCGGCATGCCGAGTGGCACCCCGGGCATGCCGGGACCGCAGAACGCCCCCTACGAGGTCTATCAGTTCCGCGACCAGCAGGCCTCGCCGTTCATGACGCTGTAACCGCTATCCTCAAGGCCGAAAAAACCCCGCGAGCCTCGGGCTCGCGGGGTTTTCATTGGCGACCGTCGCACGACGGCGGCGATCACATGCCCTTGGGCGCGAAGATACCCGGCGCGTTGCGCCAGTAGCCCTTGTAGTCCATGCCGAAGCCGAATACGTAGCGATCCTCGACCTCGAGGCTGCAGTAGTCGGCCTTGAGATCCGGCATCGCCTTGCGATCGTGACGCTTGTCGACCAGCACCGCGGTGGAGATGCTGGCGGCACCGGCCTCACGGCAGTAGTCGAGGATGGCGGCGAGCGTGGAGCCCTCATCGAGGATGTCATCGACGATCACCACGTGGCGGCCGGCCATGGGCACTTCCGGCGAGACGCGCCAGAACAGCTCGCCACCGCGGGTACCGCCGCGATAGCGCGTGGCGTGCAGGTAATCGACCTCGAGCGGGAAACCGAGGCGGGTCAGCAGGTGCCCGGTGGTGATCAGGCCGCCGTTCATCACGCAGTAGAAGACCGGCAGCTTGTCGCCGAGATCGCTGGCGATCTCGGCGGCCATGCGATCCAGGGCACGCTCGACCTCCTCCTGGCTGATCAGGCAATCGGCAGAATCCATGACCTCACGCATGTCCGCCAGGGACGGAAGGGCATTGGCATCGAGTTTGGGCATCGGAAGCTCGTCGTATGTCGAAATTCAGGGAACCGTCAGTCGGCGGCCATGGCCTCGAGGTGCGCATGCACCCGACGCCAGCGGGACAGCGCGCCGAGCGCGTCGAGATCGGGCCGGGCCCGGCCGTAGCGCAGCTTGGCGGCGCGTTTGGTGGTGCGTCCCTCGCAGGCCTCGACCACCTCGAGGGCGGCGGCGCGATCGTTGCACACCAGCAGCATGTCGCAGCCGGCCTCCAGGGCCTGGCGGGCGCGTTCGGCGGGCGCCCCGGCGCTGGTCGCACCGGCCATGCTCAGGTCATCGGAGAAGATCGTGCCCTTGAAGCCCAGCGACTCGCGCAGCATCCCGAGCCAGGCCGGCGAGAAACCCGCGGGCCGATGATCGAAGGCCGAGTACACCACGTGAGCGGGCATCACGCCTCCCAGACGTGCCGACAGCCCAGCGAAGGGCACCAGATCGCGCTCGCGCAGCGCCTCGAAGGACCGCTCGTCCACCGGCAACTCGTGGTGGGAGTCCGCAACCACACCGCCATGGCCGGGAAAATGCTTGCCCACCGCGGCCATGCCGGCTTCGTGCAGGCCTTCGACGAAGGCGCCGGCCAGGCGCGTCACGACCTCAGGATCGGCGCCGAAGCTGCGGTCGCCGATCACCGTGGACTGGCCATCGTCGACGTCGAGCACCGGGGCGAAACTGAGATCCAGCCCGCAGGCCGCCATCTCCATGCCAAGCAGCCAGCCGGCATCCTGGCACAGGCGCCGCGCGACCTCGGGGGCCGCCTTGTGCTCGCGACCCAGCCGCCCCATGGCCGGCAACCGGGTCACGCCCTCGCGCAGGCGCTGCACCCGCCCGCCTTCCTGGTCGATGGCCAGCAGCAGTTCAGGGCGCACCTGGCGGATCGAGCGGCACAGCTCACGTACCTGGGCGGCGTCTTCGACGTTGCGGCCGAAGAGGATCACGCCACCGACCGCCGGTCGCGCCAGCAGCGCTCGCTCCTCATCGCGCAGCTGCGTCCCTTCCAGGTCCAGCATCACCGGTCCGAGCGTCTGGGTCATGTTCGCCTTCCTGACGGATGAAGGGAGGCGATTCTAGACCAAAGCCGGCGCCGACGACAGTCCGCCCCGATATCGCCTCGCATGTGAAGATAGAAGACCCCGGACAAGCCGTCGCCACCTCCGTAGAATATGCGCATCACCCTTTACCACCCTCTCCTCGCGGATAAGGAGCATCCCTTGCCTGTCGATCTTCCCCCTAGCCTGCTGTGGCCGCTGGCCGCGATCGTCGGCCTGTGCCTCGGCAGCTTCCTCAACGTGGTGATCACTCGCCTGCCGGTGATGCTGATGCGGGAGTGGCGGGCCGAGGCCCGCGAGGCGCTGGAGCTCGAGGCGGAAGACACCTCGACCTTCAACCTGGCCACGCCGCGCTCGATGTGCCCACGTTGCGAGGCCCCCATCGCCTGGCACGACAACCTGCCGCTGATCGGGTGGCTGAAACGCCGCGGGCGCTGCGCTCGCTGCGGCACCCGCATCAGCCCCCAGTATCCACTGGTGGAGCTGGCCGGCGCCCTGCTGACGCTCGCGGTGACGGCACTGTTCGGCCCCACCCTCGAGGGGCTGTTCGTCCTCGGCGCCTGCCTGAGCCTGCTGGCGATGGCGGCCATCGACCTGCGCACCCAGCTGCTGCCGGACGCCTTGACCCTGCCGCTGCTGTGGGCCGGCCTGCTTTACCAGCTGCTGTTCCAGCCGCTGCAGCTGCCGAGCGCGGTGATCGGCGCCATGGCCGGCTATCTCTCGCTGTGGGGCTTCTACTGGCTGTTCAAGCTGGTGACCGGCAAGGAAGGCATGGGCTACGGCGACTTCAAGCTGTTCGCCGCGCTGGGCGCCTGGCTGGGCTGGGTCTACCTGCCGCTGGTGCTGATCCTGGCCGCCGGGGCCGGCGCCATCGTCGGCGTGATCGTCCAGTTGGCCGTGCCGCGCCTGCGCGGCGCCCCCATGCCCTTCGGCCCCTGGCTCGCCGCGGCCGGCTGGATCGCGCTGCTGGTCGGTGAGCCGCTGATGGCCCACTACCTGACCCTGATGATGTGATGGGAGATGACAGAGAGATGAGCGACACGACCCTGATCATCGGCGTGACCGGCGGCATCGCGTCCGGCAAGTCCACCGTGGCCCGCGCCTTCGCCGCGCACGACATTCCCTGGGTGGACGCCGACGACGTCGCCCGCGAGGTGGTCGAGCCCGGCGAGCCTGCCCTCGCCGCCATCGCCGAGCGCTTCGGCACGAAAGTGCTGCAGGCGGACGGCCGCCTGGATCGCCGAGCCCTGCGCGAGATCGTGTTCGCCGACGAGGCCGAGCGGCGCTGGCTGGAATCCGTGACGCATCCGCGCATCCGCGAACGCCTGCTCGAACGCCTCGCCGAGTTCCGCGAAAGCCCGGCCCCCTACGCGCTGCTGGTCTCGCCGCTGCTGTTCGAGTCGGGCCAGCACACACTGGTCGACCGGGTGCTGGTCGTCGATGTGCCGGAGACGCTGCAGATCGAACGCACCGCCGCCCGCGATGGCGTCGACGACGCCCAGGCCCGCGCCATCGTGGCCGCCCAGATGCCCCGCGACACGCGCCTGGCCCGCGCCGACGACGTGCTGGACAACGCCACCGACGAGGCCGGCCTGGCCGCCCGGGTGGCCGAGCTGGACCGGCACTATCGAACGCTTTCCGGTTTGCCCCCGGCGCGCTGATTCGTCATCCTTTCCTCGATTGACTGACGCCGAGAGAATCCCTATGAGCCAAGCCGAGTCCGAGCGCCCCCTCGAGGTCGCCTGCCCCCAGTGCCGCACCAAGGTAGCCTGGAGCGAGGACAATCCCTACCGCCCCTTCTGCAGCAAGCGCTGCCGCCTGCTCGACCTGGGCGCCTGGGCCGACGAATCGCATCGCATCGCCGGCGAGCCCGCCATGGACGAGACCGACATCGACGCCCTGCTGGCCCGCGCCGACCGCGACGGCGGCGTCTGAGCCGATGACCACCCCCGCGCCCGAATACCAGCTGCTGGCCCGACTGGAGGCCGCCTTCGATGGCCTGGTCGAGGCCAGCGAGACACTGGTCAACACCTGGCGTCACGAGGGTGGCCAGGCCTGGGCCTTCGGGCGTGAACAGGCCGATGCCGCCTGGCTGCACGAGGCGCTGCTGGACGTCTGGTATCAGGATGGGCAGGACGGACGCAGCACGCGCAGTCATGTCGGCCTGGTGGCCGCCACGCCGGCGGCCATGGAGGCCGCCCGGCGGGTCAACGACACCAAGCAGGCGTTCGCCGACCTGCTGGCCAGGATCCGGGAGGAGGAGCCCTCACTGCTGCCTGAGATCAAGGCGGTGCTGCCCTTTCGCCATCCCGAGCTGCATACCCATCTACGTGGCAGCGGCCTGGCGAGGCTGCATCTCAAGCAGTGCTGGCGAGCCATTCCGCTGGCCCCGGCGCCGGTGGCCAGGGTGCGCTTCGCCTGGTACTCGAGCGGGCGCTCCATCAAGCGACTGAGCGTGCGCGAGGCCGAACAGAAGCTGCTGGCCCTGGATACCGACGCCCCGCACGTGCGCATCCAGCTGCGTCAGCTGGCCGGCATTCCGGACGGCGAGCCCCTGGCCCAGGTGCAGACCCAGGCGCCACTGATGCGGGCCAACCTGTTCTTTCGCGAGCCCCTGGAAGACGGCCATCGGCGACGCGCCATGAACGTGGCACTGCCGCTGTTCGTCCCGGCCGACGACGGGCGTCTGCCGGATCACAACCAGCCCCCCGACCACCCGCCCCAGACGCGCACGCGTGCGCGTCGCCGCGACGAGCGACTGGAACAGGAGCCGCTGCTCCCGAGCCTCAGGGTCTATCGCTACCGCCGCTGACGGCCGCACCGGGTCTCAGGTGAGGCGCCTCAGGCAATACGCCCGAGTGACTGAAGCGTCTGCAGCAGATCGCTGACGCTGTCTTCCTGCTGGGAATAATCCTGCATCAGCTCACGGAGACGGCGCTCGAAGAGCTGCTGGCGGCTCTCCGACGATTCCACCTGCCGTGCATGCGGTGCATCCGTAGAGGAAGGCTCGGCGGGAATATCCGGGGCCGCGCCGGGGGTCTCGAGTTCGCGCAATGCCTCGGCGAAGGCATCATCGAGTTCACGGAACTTGCGTAACTTCTCACGCTCATCCATGGGCTTTTGAAATTTGTGCTGTTTCATTCGCAACCAGTCGGTTCAAGGCCTGGCCAGAGAAGGACGACAACGAGGGCCATGGCCAGGCGAGATACCCAGAGATTATACCCCTCGGCTCTGCGACAAGCACCTGCCTGACGGTTCTCGCCCGCATTATGTGCAGAAACGCTCAATACCCGGAGGCAAACTTGCCTTGGCCCCCCGTTAGGCGGCATAAAACAGTGACTGTGGCCCTACAACGATATCAACTGCCACCGCAGGCAACATTCCGGCACAAGATCTGCTAGCCAAGGATTACTAGCGGCGCACGGGGAACAACGCAGTACGAGGGGAAGGCCATGTGCCAGGACATGATGCGCGCGGAAATATGGCTGCAAGACACGATGGGCAGCCAGAAGGGAATCGAAGAGCTGGCCAGCAAGATGGGCTATTCCTCATCACAGGTCAGGCGCCGGTTCCGACATTATTTCGGACTATCGCCGGGCGCCTATCGCGACCGGTTACGGCTCGAGAAGGCGGCACGCCTGCTGATTCACACTTCCAGCAACATCAATCAGATTGCCGGCGTCTGCGGCTACCGGAATCACTCCGCATTCTCACGCGCCTTTCAGCGCCATTACGAACAGTCTCCGCGTCGGTTTCGCCAGGCGGTGCGCGTCTCGCTCAAGCGCCGGCTGAACGCGACGGAAGACTTTCACTATGACATTCGGGAACAGCCCTCGCAGAAGGCCGTGCTGACACGCCTCTACCGCCCGGACAGGCTTCGCGACGACCTGCGCGACTGGCTGCGTCACACCCCGGGCGCCGAAGCGCTGCCGGCTCGGCTCGACAAGGCTCCCCCCGTGGCCATCTTTCACGACCGACCGCTGGAAGGCGCCCTGCCCCGACTCGACCTGGGCGTGCAGCTGAGCGGCGGAGACGCCAACCTGGCACTACCGCCGGCCTTCCGCACGCTTCATCTGCCGGCTCAGCGCCACGCCTGCGTGCGACTGCAGGACATCGGCCAACTGGACGCCGCCGTGCTCTACATGGCCTGTCGCGGAGTTTCCGGAGAGGGAGAGCCCATCAGTGGCGACGCGCCGCTGCTGCTGCAGGCCGGCCACGGTCTGGAACTTCGCATCCCACTGCTGTGATGCACGCAAAGACGCCGCCCCTTCGGGCGGCGTCTTTACTGAATGCTCTTGCCGTCTGCCGATGTCGCTCGACCGACGATCGTGCTCAATCTTCGGTGCGTACCAGCCAGGACTCGACGGTCTCGGCACCGAACTCGTCCTTCCAGGCTTTCAGGGTCTTCTGATTGCCACCGCGCGTCTCGACGACTTCGCCGGTCTGGGGATGCTTGTAGATCTTCAGCTTGCGCTTGCGACGGGTGCCGGCACTGGGGGCTGCGGCCTTCGGCGCGGCGCCAGGCTTCGGATTCAGCAGCTCGATGACGTCATTGGCGCTCTTGTCGAATTCCTTCATCAGGGCTTCGAGCTTGGTCTTGAATTCCAGCTCGGCCTTGAGGCGCTCGTCATTCTCCAGTCGATCGAGTTCGTCCTGAAGTTGCTTGAGCTGCTGTTCCTTCTGCATGTAGTTGCTGAGCAGTGAGGACATGTAAAAGTTCCTTGTCTAGGGAGGAGTCTCGGGAATGCCTCAACATTATTGCGTCTATCGGCATATAACGCAACGTTTACACAATGCTTAACTCACGCACCGAGGCGTTTAAATATAAAGCGCCAACTCACTCATAAAATGCATTTTATTAACGCTTTTTAATATAGCAGCGATTCAACGCCTGTCATCGGCGGGCTCACAAACGGAAGACGCCCGGCCCCCTCGGACAGGACCACCAAACGAAAAAAGAGGCGCCGCCCTCGCGGGCGACGCCTCCGGTCTTGCCAAGATTCACTGCATGGGCAGAGCCCGGGAATCTCAGTCCTGACCCATCTGCTGCTTGATCAGGTCGCCGATGGTGGTCGGGCCATCCTGGTCGGTTTCCTGCTGTTCGCGCAGCTTGGTCATGTTGCGACGAGTGTCGTCCTGATCCTTGGCCTTGACGGACAGGCTGATCTGACGATTCTTGCGATCGACGCCGACGATGCGGGCCTCGACGCTGTCGCCCTCGTTCAGCACGTTGCGCGCGTCTTCGACGCGGTCGGCGCTGATCTCGGAGGCCTTGAGCACGGCCACGACATCGGTCGCCAGCTCGACGTGAGCTTCCTTGGCATCGACCTCGACCACACGGCCGGTGACGATGGAACCCTTGTCGTTGACGGCCAGGTACTCGGCGACCGGATCGCTGTCCAGTTGCTTGATACCGAGAGAGATGCGCTCACGCTCCGGATCGATGGACAGGATGACGGCTTCGGCCTCGTCGCCCTTCTTGAAGTTGCGAACGGCCTCTTCGCCGGTCTCGGTCCAGGAGATGTCGGACAGGTGAACCAGGCCGTCGATGCCGCCTTCCAGACCGATGAAGATACCGAAGTCGGTGATCGACTTGATGGTACCGGCAACGCGGTCGCCCTTGTTGTACTGGGCGTTGAAGGTTTCCCACGGGTTGGCGGTGCACTGCTTGATACCCAGGGAGATACGACGACGCTCTTCGTCGATATCCAGCACCATGACGTCCACGTCGTCACCGACCTGAACGACCTTGGACGGATGGATGTTCTTGTTGGTCCAGTCCATTTCGGAGACGTGAACCAGACCCTCGACACCCTCTTCCAGCTCGGCGAAGCAGCCGTAGTCGGTGAGGTTGGTGACGGTGGCGTGCACCTTGGTGCCTTCCGGGTAGCGAGCCTTGATGTTGACCCACGGATCCTCGCCCAGCTGCTTCAGGCCCAGGGAGACGCGGTTGCGCTCGCGATCGAACTTCAGCACCTTGACGCTGACTTCGTCGCCCACGGACACGATCTCGCTCGGATGCTTGATGCGCTTCCAGGCCATGTCGGTGATGTGCAGCAGGCCATCGACGCCGCCCAGGTCAACGAAGGCGCCGTAGTCGGTCAGGTTCTTGACGATACCGACGATCTGCTGGCCTTCCTGCAGGGTGGCGAGCAGGGCTTCACGCTCGGCGCTGTTCTCGGCTTCGAGAACGGCACGACGGGAAACGACAACGTTGTTGCGCTTCGGGTCGAGCTTGATGACCTTGAAGTCCAGTTCCTTGTTCTCGAGGTGCGTGGTGTCGCGCACCGGACGCACGTCGACCAGGGAACCCGGCAGGAAGGCGCGGATGGAATCCACGTCGACGGTGAAGCCGCCCTTGACCTTGCCGTTGATCACGCCCTTGACGATCTCTTCCTTCTCGAAGGCCGCTTCCAGAACCTTCCAGGCCTCGGCGCGCTTGGCCTTCTCGCGAGACAGACGGGTCTCGCCGAAGCCGTCTTCCACGGCTTCCAGGGCGACGTGGACTTCGTCGCCGACGGCGATGGTCAGCTCGCCGTTGTCGTCGCGGAACTGGGCCGCGGGGATCTGACCTTCGGACTTCAGGCCGGCATTGACGGTGACCCAGTCACCCTCGATGTCGACGACGGCAGCCGCGACGATGGCGCCCGGCTCCATGTTGATGTCCTGGAGAGACTGTTCAAACAGTTCAGCAAAGCTTTCGCTCATGATGTTCCTACGTGATCAACGTTGTGCGGCAGGGCCGCTCCTCCGTACCACCAGCGAGTACGGGCCATTTCAGACTGCCCCCGGGGATGTTGGCGCTGGTTCGACCTGGCCGGGCTCACGGGACACATAGGTGCCCGACCACGTCATCACATCGTTCCGGGGGCGCCGCAAGGGAGCTCAGGTGTCGGAGGCGAGCCCACGCCGGGCCAGCAGCTCCGTCAGCCGATCCACCACTTCCGGTATCGTCAGGCTCGTGGTGTCCAGCTCGACGGCGTCTTCGGCCGGTACGAGCGGGGCCACGCTGCGCTGCATATCGCGTGCATCGCGTGCCTGAATCTCCTTGAGAAGACTCGATAGACTAGCATCCACCCCTGCCTCTCGCAACTGGCGCTGGCGCCGCCGCGCCCGCTCCTCCGCGCTGGCGGTGAGGAAGATCTTCAGTGGCGCCTCGACGAACACCACGGTGCCCATGTCGCGCCCGTCGGCGACCAGCCCCGGGGCCTGGCGGAAGTCGCGCTGGCGTTTGAGCAGCGCCTCGCGCACCGCCGGCAACGAGGCCACGCGCGAGGCGGCGTCACCGACCTGTTCGGTGCGAATGGTGCGGGTCGCGTCCTCGCCCTCGAGCAGGACGCTCGCCTCGCCGTTCTCGGCCAGGAACACCACATCCAGCGTCTCGGCGATCGCCGCCACCGCCGGCTCGTCGTCCAGGGCCACGTCGTGCTTGGTGGCGGCCAGGGCGGTCAGCCGGTAGAGGGCCCCGCTGTCCAGCAGGTGCCAACCCAGCCGCTCGGCCACCAGCCGGCTGATGGTGCCCTTCCCGGCTCCGCCCGGGCCGTCAATGGTCAGTACCGGCGCCTGATCGCTCATGAGGCCTCCTGCTCTTCGGCGAGAGTCAGCCCGACGCGGCGGGCCAGGTCCACGAAACCGGGGAAGGACGTGGCCACGTTGGCGCAGTCGTCGATGACGATCTCGCCGGAGGCACGCAGCGCCGCCACGCTGAAGGCCATGGCGATACGGTGGTCGCCGAGGCTGTCGATGCGTCCGCCGCCGTAGCTCGGGCCGTCGCCGCCCTGCCCTTCGCGACGACCGACGATATCGATGCCGTCTTCATAGAGGCGGTTCTCGACGCCCAGCGCGGAGAGGCCATCGGCCATGGCCTTGAGGCGGTCGGATTCCTTGACGCGCAGCTCGGCGGCATCGCGCAGCCGGGTGGTGCCCTCGGCGTTGGCGGCGGCGACGAACAGCGCCGGAAACTCGTCGATGGCCAGCGGCACCTGGTCGACCGGAATGTCGATGCCCTTGAGCGGCGCATAGCGGATGTGCAGGTCGGCGACCGGCTCGCCGCCTACCTCGCGCTCGTTCTCGAGGCGCAGGTCGGCGCCCATCTGCTTGAGGATGTTGATCACCCCGATGCGGGTCGGATTGGTGCCCACGTGCTCGAGCACCAGATCGGCCCCCGGCGTGATGGCCGCCGCCACCAGGAAGAAGGTCGCCGAGGAGATGTCCGACGGCACGTCGATCGGCGCCGCGGTCAGGCGACCGCCACCCTGCAGCCAGCAGGTATCGCCTTCGCGCCCGACTTCATAACCGAACCCGTTGAGCATGCGCTCGGTGTGGTCGCGGGTCGGCGCCGGCTCGCGCACCCGGGTCTCGCCCTCGGCGTAGAGTCCGGCCAGCAGCAGACAGGACTTCACCTGGGCGCTGGCCATCGGCATGTCGTAGTCGATGCCCTTGAGCGGCTGGCCGCCCTTGATCTTCATCGGTGGGCGACCGCCCTCGGCGGTCTCGATCACCGCGCCCATCTCGCGCAGCGGATCGGCCACGCGCCCCATGGGGCGCTTGGTCAGCGAGTGGTCGCCGGTCAGCTCGGTGTCGAACGACTGGCCGGCCAGCAGCCCGGCGAACAGGCGCATGGCCGTGCCGGCATTACCCACGTAGAGCGGTCCCGCCGGCGCCTTGAGGCCGTGCAGGCCGACGCCGTGAACGGTGACGCGCCCCTGGTGCGGCCCTTCGATGGCCACGCCCATCTCGCGGAACGCCTGCAGGGTGGCCAGGCTGTCCTCGCCTTCCAGGAAGCCGGAGACCTCGGTCACGCCCTCGGCCAGGGCGCCGAGCATGATCGAGCGGTGGGAGATCGACTTGTCGCCGGGCACGCGGATGCGCCCGGTCACGCCGCCACCGGGGCTGACCCGGTAGCGCAGCTGGTCTTGTGCTTGCATCTGGTATTCCGCCTGGTAACTGGTCTGGTTAAGCAGGGAATCGAAGTAGTGCCGGGCATGACTGGCGCGATCGAAGGTCGCCAGCATGGCATCGGTGTCGCCGCCCTCGACCGCCTCGCGCAGCCGGGCCACACCGGCCTCGAAGTCGTCGAGGGCATGCAGCACGGCGTCGCGATTGGCGACGAAGATATCGCGCCACATCACCGGGTCGCTGCCGGCGATGCGGGTGAAGTCGCGAAAGCCGCCGGCGGCGTAGCGAAAGATGTCGAGACGCTCGTCCTGGCGTGCCAAGGTATCCACCAGCGAGAAGGCCAGCAGGTGCGGCAGATGACTGGTGCGGGCCAGCACCTCGTCGTGGCGCGCCACGTCCATCTCCAGCACCTCGGCGCCGGCGGCCTCCCACAACGTGCGCACCTTGCCCAGCGCCTCGGGATCGGTGCTCGGCTCGGGCGTCAGGATCACCTTGTGGCCGACATAGAGCCCGGGGTTGGCCGCCGCCACGCCGCTCTTCTCGGAGCCGGCGATGGGATGGCCCAGCACCAGGCTCGCCGGCATGCCGCCAAACACCTCCACGGCCGCCTCACGGATGGCGCCCTTGGTGCTGCCCACGTCGGTGATCACCAGGCCTTGCTCGACGGCGCCGGCCGCGGCGAGCTCGCCCATCACCTGGCGCATGGCCAGCACCGGCACCGCGAGCACCACCAGGTCGACGTCCTCGAGCAGCGAGGCCAGCCGAGTGTCACCGCGGTCGATCAGCCCCATCTCGATGCCTCGAGCGATCTCGTCGGCGTCGGGATCGCAGGCCAGGATCTCGGCACGCTTTTCAGCGGCCCCGAAGCCGGCCGCGCCTTTCTCAGACGCCCCGAAGCCGGCGGCACGGAGCGCGGCGGCGAGCGACCCGCCGATCAGCCCGAGGCCGACGATCAGCAGCCGGGAGGGCATTGCCTTCTGCTGCATCCTAGAGCACGCCCTGGGGGTAGGAGCCCAGGATCTTGAGCTCGGCGGCGCGCAGGCGCACTTCCTCGAGCACCGCGGCGACGCGGGGCTCGTCGCGATGGCCCTTGAAGTCGATGAAGAACACGTAGTTCCACACGCCGCTGCGCGACGGACGCGTCTCGAGGCGGGTCATGTCGATCTGGTGGCGGTGGAACGGCTCGAGCAGGTCGTGCAGGGCGCCGGGCTGGTTGCGCATGGCGACCACGATGGAGGTCTTGTCCTCGCCGGACATCGGCACCGGCTGATTGCCGATGATCAAAAAGCGCGTGGAGTTGTCCGGGCGATCCTCGATCTTCTCGGCCAGTCGCGTCAGGCCATAGAGCTTGGCGGCCATGTCGCCGGCGATGGCGGCGCTGTGCCACTCGGTCTTCACCAGGCGTGCGGCCTCGGCGTTGGAGGATACCGGAATACGTTCGGCGTGGGGGTAGTGGGCATCCAGCCACTTGCGACACTGGGCGAAGGATTGCGGGTGCGAGTAGATCCGCGAGACCTTGTCGCGACGCGTGGTGTCGGCCACCAGCAGGTGATGGTGAATGCGCAGCACCACCTCGCCGCAGATACCCATGCCGGAGTCCATGAAGGAGTCCAGGGTATGGTTGATCACGCCCTCGGTGGAATTCTCCACCGGCACCACACCGTAGTTCACCGCGCCGGCCTCGACCTCGCGGAACACCTCGTCGATCGCCGCCATCGGCAGGCTCACCGCGCTCTCGCCGAAGTGCTTGAGCGCGGCCTGCTGTGTGAAGGTGCCTTCGGGGCCCAGGTAGGCGACCTTGACCGGCTGCTCGAGCGCCAGGCAGGCGGACATGATCTCGCGGAAAAGGCGCGCCATTTCCTCGCCGTCGAGGGGCCCGGGGTTGAGCTCCATGATCCGGCGCAGCACCTGGGCCTCGCGCTCGGGCCGATAGAACACGGCCTTGGGGTCGCCCTGGGTCTTGACCTCGGCGACGCGACGGGCGCACTCGGCTCGCTCGCTGATCAGACGCAGGATGTCGGTGTCCAGCTCGTCGATCCGCTGCCGCAGCGAATCGAGATTGATGGGGGCATCACTCATCGGTGGTTCCCTTTGTCTCGGGGCCACGCCCCGTTGTCATACGGAGATATCAGGCGCGAGGGCGGGCGCCGCATGGACGCCCGCCCCCACCTCACCCGTTGCGTCGTTCGAAGTCGGCCATGAAGTCGATCAGGGCGTCCACGGCGGCCTCGGGCACGGCATTGTAGAGACTGGCCCGCATGCCGCCGACGCTGCGGTGGCCCTTGAGGTTCAGCAGTCCCGCATGTTCCGATTCCGCCAGGAAGGCCTTGTCGAGCCGGTCGTCGGCGAGCACGAACGGCACGTTCATCCGCGAGCGATTGGCCCGGGCGATTGGGTTCGAGTAGAAGTCGCTGCCGTCGATAGCGGCGTAGAGCTTCTCGGCCTTGCGCGCGTTGAGGGCATCCATGGCCGCCAGGCCACCGATGTCGTGCTTGAGCCACTGGAACACCAGACCGGCCAGGTACCAGCCGTAGGTCGCCGGGGTGTTGACCATGGAGCCCGCCTCGGCCTGTGCCTTGTAGCCCATCAGGCTCGGCATCTCGGCGCAGGCCTGGTCGAGCAGGTCGTCGCGCACGATCACCAGCGTCAGGCCCGCCGGGCCGATGTTCTTCTGGGCACCGGCATAGATGACGCCGAACCGCGAGACATCGAGCGGCCCGGACAGGATGCTCGACGACATGTCGCACACCAGCGGCACCTCGGTGCCGTCCGGGCGCACCGCTTGCGGCACGTAATCGAACTCGATACCGCCGATGGTCTCGTTGGCGGTGTAGTGCAGATAGGCGGCGTCATCGGTCAGCGCGATATCGGCCTGGCGTGGCACGGCGCTGTGGCCGTTCGCCTCACTGGAGGCCACCACCGGCGCCGCACCGAACAGGTGACGCGCCTCGGCGATGGCCTTCTTGCCCCAGATCCCGGTATGCAAGAAATTGGCGCTGCCGCCCCGGCCCAGCAGGTTGAAGGGCACGGAAGCGAACTGCAGCGTCGCCCCGCCCTGGGTGAACAGCACCCGGTAGTTGTCGGGAATCGCCAGCAGCTCGCGCAGGTCGCGCTCGGCCTGCTCGGCGATGGCCACGAACTCGGCGGAGCGATGGCTCATCTCCATCACCGAGAGACCGCGCCCCTGGTAGTCCAGCAGCTCGTCTCGGGCACGTTCCAGCACCGGTTGCGGCAAGGCAGCAGGGCCGGCGCAGAAATTGAAATGGCGTGTCATCAGCGTTGTCGTTCCGTTAGCTATTACTGCTCGTCGTCCGCGGCCGACGGCTCACCGCCGGCCTCGGCATCGGGGGCGCCGCTCTCGTCACCCTCTGCGTCCTCGGCGGGCGCCGCGTCTTCCTCGGGCTCGTCGATGCGCACCGTCTTGACCAGTGACTCGGCCTCGCCCAGGCGAATCAGCATCACACCCTGGGTGTTACGCGAGCTGATCGACACCTCGTCGACGCGGGTCCGCACCAGGGTGCCCCGGTCGGTGATCAGCATCATCTCGTCGGCACCGTAGACCTGCATCGCCGCCACCAGGGCGCCGTTGCGCTCGCTGGTCTGCATGGCGATCACGCCCTGGCCGCCGCGGCCACGCAGCGGGAATTCCTCGAGGCGGGACCGCTTGCCGTAGCCGTTCTCGCTGGCGGTGAGGATGTAGATCTGGCCGCCGTTGCCATTGACGTCCTCGACGCTATCGACCGACGCGTCCTCGCCCTCGGTGTCGATCCGCTGGCTCTGCGGAATGATCAGGCTGATCACCTCGGCGCCGCCCTGCAGCTTCATGCCACGCACGCCGCGGGCAGTGCGGCCCATGGCGCGCACGTCGTTTTCCTCGAAGCGGATTGCCTTGCCGTTGGACGACAGCAGCATGGCGTGGTCCGAACCGCTGGTGATGGCGGCACCGACCAGGCGGTCGTCTTCTTCCAGCTCGATGGCGATCAGGCCCACGCTGCGCGGCCGGGAGAACTGTTCCAGGCTGGTGCGCTTGACGGTGCCCTTGGCGGTGGCGAAGAAGATGTAGCTTTCGGGATCGTACTCGCGCACCGGCAGGATGGCGTTGATCGACTCGCCCTCGTCCAGCGGCAGCAGGTTGACCAGCGGCTTGCCGCGCGAGCCGCGGCTGGCCGCCGGCATCTCGTAGACCTTGAGCCAGTAGACCTTGCCGCGGTTGGAGAACAACAGCACGGTGTCGTGGGTCGAGGCCACCAGCAGATGCTCGATGACATCCTCGTCCTTCATCGAGGTGGCGGACTTGCCGCGGCCGCCGCGACGCTGGGCCTGGTAGTCGGACAGCGGCTGGGTCTTGGCGTAGCCGGAGCGGGACACGGTGACCACCATGTCTTCCTCGGCGATCAAATCCTCGATGGACAGGTCGAGATGGCTGGCCTGAATCTCGGTGCGACGCGCCTCGCCGAACTGATCGCGCACGGCGACGAGCTCCTCGCGGATCACTTCCAGCAGGCGCTCGGCGCTGGCCAGGATCTCGGTGAGCTCGGCGATCCGCTCGAGGATCTTCAGGTACTCGTCGAGCAGCTTCTCGGTCTCGAGGCCGGTCAGGCGATGCAGGCGCAGTTCGAGGATCGCCTGGGCCTGGGCCGGCGAGAGGCGATACTCGGTGGCCGCGTCGTTGAGGCCGAACCCTTCCTCCAGGTCCTCGGGCTTGCAGGAGTGGGCGCCGGCCCGCTCGAGCATGCCGGTGACCTGACCCGGCGACCAGCTGCGGCCGAGCAGCTTCTCCTTGGCCTCGGCGGCGTTCGGCGAGGCCTTGATCAGCTCGATCACCTCGTCGATGTTGGAGATCGCGACGGTCAGACCTTCGAGGATATGACCCCGCTCGCGGGCCTTCTTGAGCTCGAACAGGGTGCGCCGGGTGACCACCTCGCGGCGGTGGCGGATGAAGGCCTCGAGCACTTCCTTGAGATTGTGCGTGCGCGGCTCGCCGCCCTCGAGGGCGACCATGTTGATGCCGAAGACGTTCTGCAGCTGGGTCTGGGCGAAGAGGTTGTTGACCACCACCTCGCCGGACTCGCCGCGCTTGACCTCGATGACGACGCGCAGGCCGTCCTTGTCGGACTCGTCGCGCAGCTCGGCGATGCCGTCGATGCGCTTGTCCTTGACCAGCTCGGCGATCTTCTCGATCAGCCGCGCCTTGTTCACCTGGTACGGCAGCTCGGTGACGATGATGTGATCGCGACCGGTCTTGTCGTCATGCTCGATGGTATGGCGGGCGCGCACGTAGATGCGCCCGCGGCCGGTGCGATAGGCCTCGAGGATGCCAGCGCGGCCATTGATGATGCCGCCGGTAGGAAAGTCCGGACCGGGGATGTACTCCATCAGGTCGTCGACCGTCAGGGTGTGATCGTCGATCAGCGCCAGGCAGCCGTCGATCACCTCGGTCATGTTGTGCGGCGGGATGTTGGTCGCCATGCCCACGGCGATGCCCGAGGAGCCGTTGACCAGCAGGTTCGGCACCTTGGTCGGCAGCACGTCGGGGATGCGCTCGGTGCCGTCGTAGTTGTCGACCCAGTCGACCGTGTCCTTCTCGAGGTCAGCCATCAGCTCGTGGGCGAGCCGGGCCATGCGCACCTCGGTGTAACGCATCGCGGCGGCGTTGTCGCCATCGATGGAACCGAAGTTGCCCTGGCCGTCCACCAGCACGTGGCGCATGGAGAAGTCCTGGGCCATGCGCACGATAGTGTCGTAGACGGCGCTGTCACCGTGAGGGTGGTACTTACCGATGACATCGCCGACGACGCGCGCCGACTTCTTGTACGGCTTGTTCCAGTCGTTGCCCAGCTCGTGCATGGCGTACAGCACACGGCGGTGGACCGGCTTCAGGCCATCGCGCACGTCGGGCAGCGCACGGCCGATGATCACGCTCATCGCGTAATCGAGGTACGACTGCTTGAGCTCGTCCTCGATGTTGACTGGCAGAATCTCTCTGGCGATGTCACCCATGGGTCGTCGAATCCTTTGCACTGCAAGAGGTTGGCGCGCCGTCTGGCCGTGAGACGGCGCGCCATTTCAGCCGAGCATCATACCACTCCGGGCGCCGCAAAGCAGCGGTCTGACGGGCCATCGCCGTTCACGGCGTCCTGGCATGCCGCGACGGCGATACCCCGCCAGAGGAGACGCTGACGCCTTCTCGTGCCGCCGCGGCACCTCATTCGACAACCAGCGGCGCCAGAGCCTCGTACAAATCGCCGCTGATGCTCACCGCCTTGTTGGTGGCCACGTCCAGCAGCACGAAGGTGATGTCGGCGCTGGCCACGGTCTTGCCATCACGCGCCCGGCGCACGTCCTGGTGCATGCGGGCACTGCGGCTGCCAAGCTCGGCCAGGCCGGTGACGACCTCGAGCTCGTCGCCGGCCGTGGCGGCACGCCGGTAGTCGATGTTGAGATTGACGACGACGAAGGCCACCTCCCCCCGGCGAACCACCTCGCCGAGCGCCGGGCGCTCGTCGAAGAAGCTCCAGCGCCCCTCCTCGAGGAATTCCAGATAGCGGGCGTTGTTGACGTGGCCGTAGCCGTCCAGGTGGTAGCCGCGAACGCGCAGCGAAATGGTGGAACGACGATCAGCCATGAGAATCTCCCGGGACCATGAAAGAAGGAAAACCGATTCTAGTCAGGCCCGCCGCCGACATTCAAACAGCAGTTTGAAGCCGATGCCGTTCGCGTGCTGGCACCCCCGTTCCCCATTCGCCATAATGTGCCTCCTTTTCGCCCAGGAAACGCTTCATTCATGTGGTTCAAGCACTTGCATCTCTATCGCCTGCACGACGCGCCCGAGCTGGACGCCGCCCGCCTCGAGGAAGCGCTCGGCGAGCAGGCGTTTCGCCCGCTGGGCGGCAGTGAGGCGCGCCGCCTCGGCTGGTGCGCCCCCGCCGGACGGGCCGGCACTCAGCTGCTCCACGAGCTGCAGGGCCAGCGCCTGATCACCGCCCTGCGCCAGGAACGCCTGCTGCCGGCCGCCGTGGTCAAGGAAGAGCTGGAGGAGCGCGTCGAGGCGATCGAGGTCGCCGAGAGCCGCAAGCTGCGCCGCCAGGAAAAGCTCACGCTCAAGGAGCAGGTCTACGAGGAACTGCTGCCTCGAGCCTTCGTTCGCAGCCAGAAGGTCGACCTGTGGTGGGACACCCGCCGCGGCCTGATCGCCGTCAATACCAGCAGCCGCAAGCGCGCCGAGGAGCTGCTCGATCTGCTGCGCGAGACGCTGGGCAGCCTCAAGGTCACGCCACTGGCCAGCCAGACCCTGCCGATGCGCGCCATGACCACCTGGCTCGGCGATGCCGCCTCCCGGCCCGAGGACATGGCACTCGGCGACCAGGTCGAGCTCAAGGCCAAGGGCGACGACGGCGTGCTGCGGGCCCGCCAGGTCGACCTCGACAGCGACGAGATCCAGCAGCTGCTGGAGAGCGGCCGCCAGGCCAGCAAGATGGCGCTGGGCCTGGAGGGCCGGCTGACCTTCGTGCTCCACGACGACCTGGCGGTCAAGTCGCTGCGCTTCGACGACGCCCTGATCGACGAGGCCGGCCAGACCGACGACGGCGACGACGCCCTGGTGCGACTGGAAACCGATTTCATGCTGATGACCCAGGCGCTGGCCGACGGCATCGAGCGCCTGCTGGCCTGGCTGGGCGGCGAAGCCCAGGCCGGCCAGGCCACCCCTTCCGCCTGACCGACACGGCCCCGCGCTCATGACGACCATGCAAGACCAACACGACAACGATCCCTGGGCCGAGATTCGGCCCTATCATGACGACGAAGTGCCCGAGGTCCTCGAGCGCCTCGCCCGTGATCCGGAACTGCTCGATGCCCTGACCCGTTTCCGCCTGCCGCGCCTGGCCAGGTGGATGCCGCGACTGTCGCGGGCCATCGCCAGCGCCGCGGTACGCCGCGAGGTGCGCGGCGTCACTTCCATCCGCGGCTTCCAGGATCGCATCGCGTCCTACATGCAGCGGATGATCCGCAACTCGACCACCGACTTTCGCGTCGATGGCCTCGAACGGCTGGAACCCGACACGGCCTATCTGTTCATCGGCAACCACCGCGACATCTCGCTGGATCCGGCGTTCGTCAACTACGCCCTCTATCTGGCGGATCGCAACACGGTGCGCATCGCCATCGGCGACAACCTGCTGCAGAAGCCCTATGTCACCGACCTGATGCGGCTCAACAAGAGTTTCATCGTGCCACGCAGTGCCCGCGGCAAGCGCGCCATGCTGGCCGCCTATCAGAAGCTCTCGGCCTATATCCGCCACTCGATCACCGGCGACAACCACTCGATCTGGATGGCCCAGCGCGAGGGCCGCGCCAAGGACGGCATCGACGGCACCGACCCGGCGATCGTCAAGATGCTGAGCATGGCGCGACGCAGCGAGGACCGCGATGCCGGCATCGGCGAGGCCATCGCCGAGCTGCGCGTGGTGCCGGTATCGATCAGCTACGAGTACGACCCCTGCGACGTCCAGAAGGCCCGCGAGCTGCATGCCGTGCACACCAGCGGCGGCTACGACAAGAGCGAGTTCGAGGACATCCGCTCCATCGTCGCCGGCATCACCGGTCAGAAGGGCCGTGTGCACCTGCGCTTCGGCACCCCGCTCTCGGCGGACTTCGACAGCCCCGAGGCGGTCGCCGCGGAGATCGACCGCCAGGTACTGGGCGGCTATCACCTCTTCCCCAGTCACTACCTGGCCCTCGAGGCGCTGGGGGACGCCCCGGAGCTGCTCGACCTGAGCGAGGTCACCGACGCCGACCGCGCCCGCTTCCAGGCTCGCCTGGCCGAGGTGCCGGCGGAACTGCGCGACTGGTGGCTGGCCCAGTACGCCAATCCGGTACGCCACGTTCACGGCAGGATATAGCCCGGCTGTCGTATGCTGTGGGGTGACAGGGAGCGTCGCCCCAGCGCCGACAGGAGAGCCTGAATGACCCCGAGCCACGAACAGCGAGCCACCCAGGCTCGGGAAGCCCACAAGGTCACGCTGGTCGGCGCGGTGGTGGACTTCCTGGTCGGCATGGCCAAGCTCATCGCCGGCCTGATGGTGGGCTCGGCGGCACTGGTCGCCGACGGCATTCACTCGTTCTCCGACATCCTCACCGATCTGTTCGTGATGGCGGCCACGCATTTCGGCCGCCAGGCGCCCGATCAGGGACATCCCTACGGCCACGGCCGCATCGAGACCCTGGCCACGCTGTGGCTCGGCGGCGTGCTGATCTTCGTCGCCGGCGCCATCGCCTGGGCGAGCCTGGGCCGGCTGATCGGCGGCGACGCGGTCCCCGCCCCCGGCGGATGGGCGATCACCATCGCGCTCGCCTCGCTACTCGCCAAGGAAGCGATCTATCACTACACGATGCGCGCCGCACGGCGTATCGGCTCACGCCTGCTCGAGGCCAACGCCTGGCACTCCCGTTCCGACGCGCTCTCCACCCTGGTGGTACTGGTCGGCCTGGTCGCGACCCAGCTGGGGTACGCCTGGATGGACGCACTGGCGGCGATCGTCGTCGGCGTGATGGTCGGCCGGATCGGCGGGCGCCTGCTGTGGGAGTCCAGCCAGGAGCTGATCGACACGGCGCTGCCCGAGGACGAGCAGGCGCTGCTGAAGCGCACCGCCGAGACGGTGCCCGGTGTCCATGGCGTCCACGAGCTGCGCACCCGCCGCATCGCTGGCGACGCCCTGCTCGACCTGCATATCGTGGTGCCACCGCGGGTCACCGTGTCCGAGGCCCACGAGATCGGCAATGCCGTCAGCCGCCGACTGCGCGAGGCCATGCCTCACCTGGCCGACATCACCTTCCATATCGACCCGGAGGACGACGAAGGCCAGACCGAGCACAGCCGGCGCCCGGGCCTGCCGCTGCGTGACGATGTCGAGTCGCTGCTGGACGATGCCTGGGGCGATTCCCCGGCCTGGCGGGCCCGCATCGACCTGGACCTGCATTACCTGGACGATCGCATCGACGTGTCGCTGTATCTGGCGGCACCGGAGGCGCTCGATCTGGATGATGCCGCGACCGACCTGCGGCGCGCGGCCGCCGACCTCGACTGGCTGGGCCGGCTGCGGCTCTGGCAAGGGCCGGGACGCGCCTGAGCGCGATTCATGCTCTCGCATTGATGCCACTACCCGCCTAAGATGCAGGCCACCATCCTTCATTAGCGGGACGACATGTCCGACGCCCTTCGCCCCGGCCCGATATCGCCCGGCCGCCGGCGCTGCCTGGCCCTGCTGGGCGGTCTGCTGACGGCGGGCGTCCTGGGCCTGCATACCGCCGACGCTCAGGCACGCCTCGACCGTGCGCGCCTGCGCGTCAGCATGCGTCAGGCCTATGGCGAGAACGGCGTCTCGGTGCTGGAAGAATGGCTGGCGATGCTCGACGAGCTGAGGGGTGCCGACATCGACGCCCAGCTGCGCGGAGTTAACGACTTCGTCAACCGCCGGGTGCGCTGGCTGGAAGATGAAAGGGTCTGGGGTCAGGAAGACTACTGGGCAACGCCGCTGGAGACGCTGGGCCGCGGCGCCGGCGACTGCGAGGACTTCACCATCGCCAAGTACGTGTCGCTGCGCGAGCTGGACGTGCCCGAGTCACAGCTGCGACTGATCTACGTCAAGGCTAGCATCGGCCGCAGCCGGATCACCCAGGCGCACATGGTGCTCGGCTACTATGCCTCGCCCGGCGCGGAACCCATGGTGCTGGACAATCTGGTGACGTCGATCACGCCGGCCAGCCGACGCACCGATCTCGACCCGCTGTTCAGCTTCAACGGCAGCGGCCTGTGGGCCGGGGGCTCCAGCCAGTCGCGCGCCGATCCGGTGGCGCGTCTCTCGCGTTGGCGCAGCGCCATCGACCGCATGCGGCAGCAAGGATTCATCCAGGGGGGATAACGCATGTCACTCATCAAGCAGCTGTGGTTGATCATCGTCGGGCTGGTGCTGCTGTCCTTCGGAGCCAGCCTGTTCATCGGCGTGACCACGAGCCGCGCCTACATCGAACAGGAAGTGCGCATCAAGAACGCCGACAATGCCAACGCCCTGGCGCTCACGATGACCCAGATGCCGAAGGACGACGTCACCCTGGAGCTGCTGATCGCCGCCCAGTTCGATACCGGCTACTATCGACGCATCGAGCTGCGCACCCCCACCGGCGAGCTGATCGATGCCCGTCAGGCCGACGAGGCCATCGGCGATGTCCCGGCCTGGTTCGTCGATCTGATCGACTTCAACGTGGCGCCCGGCGTGGCGGTTATCCAGGACGGCTGGCAGCAGTTCGGCACCCTGACAGTGGAAAGCCAGCACAGCTACGCCTACCGCTCGCTCTGGCACAGCACCCTGAAGCTGACCGGTTGGTTCGCGCTGGCCGGGACCCTCGGCCTGCTGCTGGGCGGCTGGCTGATTCGCGGCATCCGCCTGCCCCTGCACCGCGTCGTGGAGCAGGCACGGGACATCAGCATGCGCCGCTTCACCACCTCCCCCGTGCCACGCACCCGGGAACTGGGTGACGTGGTCGAGGCCATGAACCAGCTGAGTCGCGACGTGGGCGACATGCTCGGGCGCGAGAGCCAGCAGCTCGATGTACTGCGTCGCCGCCTGCAGCACGACGCGGTGACCGACGCCCTGAACCGCGAGGCCTTCCTCACCCAGCTGCAGATCCACCTGGAGAGCCAGGACGTCCGGGCCAGCGGAGGCCTGGCGCTGATCCGCGTCAGCCACCTGGCTGACATCAACGAGCGGCTCGGTCATTCCGGCGCCGATGCCCTGCTCAAGGAGCTCGTGTCCTCGCTGGAACAGCTGACCCAGGACCACGGCAGCGGCCTGGTCGGGCGCCTCAACGGCAGCGACTTCGCCCTGCTGCTGCCCGGGCTCGACGACCTGACCTTCGCCCAGCAGAAGCTGAGCACCCGGATTCAGGCGCTGGCCGAGGCCCGCGACACCGCCATCCTGCTACCCGGTGCGATCGGCCACTATGTCCAGGGTGACAATCGCGGCACGCTGCTGGCCGGCCTCGACGGCGCCCTGTCGATGGCCGAATCCCACGGACAACAGGACATCGTCATCCTCGACGGCGACCAGCCGGGCAGCCTGTTCAAGAACCATGCCGAATGGCGAGAGGCACTCCAGGGCGCCCTTCAGGAAGGCGTCGACCTGGCCCACTATCCGGTACTGGATCGCGACGGCAAGTTGCTGCACTTCGAGTGCCCCTCACGGCTGCGCCTGAAGCAGCAGTGGCACGCCGCCGGCGTGTTCATCCCCTGGGTCTCACGTCTGGGGATGACGACGCAGCTCGACCTGGCCGTCGTCGATGCCGCCCTGCGGGACATCACCCAGCGCCATCAGCCGGTGGGTATCAACCTTTCCGCCGACGCGATGCGGGATGCTCGCTTCGCCCTGGAGCTTCGCGCGCGTCTCAGCGCCCGCCCCGAGGCCGCCCGTCGGCTGTGGATCGAAATCCCCGGCAATCTGGCCATTCAGGATGTCGAGCACTTCCGCAGCCTGTGCAAGGCGCTCCAGCCTCTGGACTGCCGGGTGGGGCTCGAGCACGTCGGCGCCGAGTTCACGCGCATCTCCAACCTTCACGACCTTGGCCTCGCCTATCTCAAGATCGACGGCTCGCTCACGCAGGGCATCTCGGAAAGCCATGAACAGCAGACGATCCTGCGAGGCATGGCGACGCTCTGCCACTCGCTCGGCATCCTGGCCATCGCCGAGGGCGTCGAGACCCACGACCAGGCCCGGGCACTCTTCGAACTGGGGCTCGACGGGGTGACCGGCCCGGGCATTCGCCACAATGACAAGACCGGCTTCTAGCCGTTTTCACGCCCCAATGAACACCGCCGACCACAAGGCCGGCGGTGTAATCATGGCTTTCTTCAGTCTCCCGAAGAGGACGGTCAGATCACATCATCGCCGCCCTCACGATCCGACACCAGGTGCAGCCCATTGAGCCGGCGACGCAATGACTGTCGCTCCATGACCTTCTGCTGAGCCGCCTCGGGCAGTTCGGTGAAGCGAATGAGCCCCTTGTCCATCAGCAGGTCGATCACGTCCTCCAGCACTCGCACGAAGGCCAGATCCGACGCCTGGAAACGCGCCTTCCCGGCCTCTCCCTCCGACAGAAACGCCAGCAGCTCCGGCGAGTCCGCCGGCAGGAACTCGGCGCAGTCCGGCGTCTCCTCACGACTCACCAGCTGGATGTTCCCACCCTCGTCACGCTGGACGTACATGATTCACTCTCCTCTGGGTCACTGACTGCATATTAGCAGGCATCGGACCAAGAAAACGCGCCCGGCACAGGCCGGGCGCAGTGGTGACTGATCCAGCCGAACTCACTCGATATCGAGCTGGCCGTTGTTCTGAAGGTCCGACACGGATGTCACCACATTCTGCAGCTGGATAGTCTGGTCCGCCGCACTGACGTCGCCCGACGTCATATCCCCCGAGGTACTGATATGCAGCGTCGTATTGGTGCCGTCATCGGTCGCCTGTATATAGCTGGACAGATCCTCACCATCCTGCATCCCGGACAGCAGGTCCGACAGATCCAGCTTGTCCGCGTTGGCATCGGTGCCGAAGATGCCCGTCGTGAAATCGGTGACCGTATCCTCGGCGGGGGTCGCGCTACTGCCTTCATCACCGAGGTTCCAGGCGAAGACATCGGCCCCCAGGCCACCGGTGAGGATGTCATCCCCAGCACCGCCGACCAGCAGGTCGTCTCCGCCTTGATCCGCAGGCGTCTCGTAGGCCTCTGGGTTGTCACGCAGGAAGTCGATGATCTGCTGATAGGTTGGCGATGCCCCACCGTTGGCGTCCTTGACCAGATCGATGACCCCACCGAAGCCAGCCTCGGGCTGACCGACCGGCGCTATCGTGTCACCGAAAAGGATGTCATCCCCGTCACCGCCGATGAGCGTATCGTTACCCACCGGTGCGAGCTCGTTGGAAGAGGAGCCGCCCTGGAGGGCCGCATTGAGTTCATCGGCCGTATTGACGATGGTTGCCTCGCCGGCGGCAGCTTCCGGACCAGAGAACCACCAGAACCCAGGCCAATACTCCTCCATCCCCGTCACATCGGTGTTATCGAAGAACTGCAGGCGGTCTGCGCTGACACCGCTACCGATGCCAATCGCCTCCACCTGGGTACCGTTATCACCGGCATTGGCGAGCAATCCGAAGGCCTCGATCGACTCTCGCATGACGGTTTCGGTCGTAGAGGAGCCATTTCCGTCTCTCGTGCCATCGTCTCTCAGGTAATAGGTAGGGTCACCGTCCGTCAGGAAAAGCGCCTTGTTGACATAGCCGTTAGTGTGAGAATCCAGCCACGCCGTCGCGGCATTGAAACCCGCCTCGTAGTTGGTACCTCCTCCGGCTACCATGGCGTTGATAGCCGCCTCGATGTCGGCAAGATCATCGATGGTGATGTTCGTGAATACCGTACTGGTCACGCCACTATCGAAATCGATGATCTGCAGGTTAATCGCACCATCATGATTGAGTAGCTGCTGCGCCAGAAGCTTCAGCGCATCCTGGGCCAGCTCCATGCGGCTCTTCCCGTCGGTGCCCGAGTCCTCCCCCATGCTGCCAGAGGAATCGACCAGCAGCGAGATGTTATAGCTCTCTCCCGGCGTGATAACGGTGTAGTTGCCACCGGTATCGCCTATCAGTACGTCATCCCCAGCATTACCAGAAAGGCTATTCTCGACATTACCACCGACCTCGAGCACTGGAGGCTCGGGCGACTCCAGCGTGATGCTCCCAGTGACTGCGTCACCATCACCGTCCACGGCCGTGACATCGAGGTTGATGTCGAAGCTGCCTGCCGTGCCGCCAGTAAGAAAGTCCATGCCACCGAGCTTGAATTCATCGCCGTCACCCCCGACTACCTCGATGGCATGGAAGGCGGAGTCGGTCATCACCTCATAGCTCCAACCATCCTTCACACCTTCCACACGGATACCATCACCCATATCAGTCAGGGTGACACTGCTCGTGACATCGCCGCCGTTGGCATCGTAGATGCGGACATCATCTACAGAAAGATTCAGATAGGTATCACTACCGCTGGACGGGTGCTCTCCACTCGCGGCTTCTGCCGTAGCCACGGCGGATATCTCAAGGGTAGCGGCAGATTGTGCGTTGCCGTTGACATTCACGCGTTGTTCGACGCCGTACACCAACAGCCGATCATCCCAGACGGCGTCTTCATTATTGGCTGCAAAGGCCAGACCAGAGAAGAAGTCGAAACGAGCCAGCTCCCCGGTATCGATGCTTTGTCCCGTACCGATACCAATCCCACCACCAGTACTGGTATTGACGGTATCGGTGGTCGTGGATGACACCAACACATCGTTCCCTTCGATACCGTCTTCACTATTAATCAGATACAGAAGGCTGTTCCCGCCCGAGACACCACCAGCCGGGTTGGCACTGAACAGAGAGCCGTTGAGCACTAGCCCCTCTACCGCGACGGTATAGCTATCGCTGCCGGGGTCCAACGTGACAGTGAATCCGACATCCCCTCCTTCGGTGGCCGCGGTCAGAAGATGACCATCGGCACTGACGGTATAGAACAGCGGCTCTCCATCCAGATACAGAGACTTACCTGCACTGTCGACGGCGGGCTCGTCATTCAGTGACTGGGCAAAGGTCACATCACCGACACCATCGGCTCCTGACGCTGCGGCGAAATTCAGTGCCGCCGTAGCACCGTCGCTCAGGTCAGCTGAACTCGCAGTGAATGCCACCGGCACGTCGTCGTCGATGCTGACGGCGAAGCTGGTGGTGCCTTCACTGCCGTCGATGTCCTCGAGGCTGACGTCGACCGTGAAGCCGACGTTGTCCTCGAAGGCCGTTTCCACATCCCCCGTGTCGGGATCGTCCTGTGCCGGATGGGCAACCGGCTGCATCAGCGTCAGGGTATAGGTGGCACCAGTCGCGCCCAGGTCGCTGATCACGATGGTGAACACCGGGTCGTTCACATCCCCGGTATGCCCGATCAGGGTCTGGGTGCTGGCATCCCAGGTGGTGGTGACCGCGCTGCCATCCAGCGTCGTCAGTCCGGTGTCGCCGTCCGTGCCCACCGACAGCGTCAGCGTATCCAGGTCGAAGGCGTCCAGACTGCTGCTGTTGTCGAAGCTCAGCGTGCCGCTCAGCACCGGGGCGTCGTCGCCGGCAGCGCTGTCGCCGAGGCCGGCGGCCTGGTCGTCTTCATCGGCCAGCAGATCGTCCGAGGCGGTCAGCGTCGGGGCACCGGCATCACCGACCTGCACGCTGACCTCGCGGGTCACGCTGTCGCCGTCGTTGTCGGTCACGGTGTATTCGAAGGTCTCGGTGACCGCCCCTGCGCTGTTGTCGACGTCGGCCGGGGCGGTATAGACCAATTCGCCGGCCGCGTTGATGGTCAGGCTGCCGCCGGTGCTGCCCTGATTGGTGAAGACCAGTGCGTCGAGGGCGCCGTCCAGCCCATCGGCGCCGCCGTCGATGCCCAGCGTCGCGGCCGCATCCGCGGCCAGGACGGTGTCGCCGCTGCCTTCGGTAACGGTATCACCGTGGGCATAGTCGGCGGCCACCGGCACGTCGTCGTCGATGCTGACGGCGAAGCTGGTGGTGCCTTCACTGCCGTCGATGTCCTCGAGGCTGACGTCGACCGTGAAGCCGACGTTGTCCTCGAAGGCCGTTTCCACATCCCCCGTGTCGGGATCGTCCTGTGCCGGATGGGCAACCGGCTGCATCAGCGTCAGGGTATAGGTGGCACCAGTCGCGCCCAGGTCGCTGATCACGATGGTGAACACCGGGTCGTTCACATCCCCGGTATGCCCGATCAGGGTCTGGGTGCTGGCATCCCAGGTGGTGGTGACCGCGCTGCCATCCAGCGTCGTCAGTCCGGTGTCGCCGTCCGTGCCCACCGACAGCGTCAGCGTATCCAGGTCGAAGGCGTCCAGACTGCTGCTGTTGTCGAAGCTCAGCGTGCCGCTCAGCACCGGGGCGTCGTCGCCGGCAGCGCTGTCGCCGAGGCCGGCGGCCTGGTCGTCTTCATCGGCCAGCAGATCGTCCGAGGCGGTCAGCGTCGGGGCACCGGCATCACCGACCTGCACGCTGACCTCGCGGGTCACGCTGTCGCCGTCGTTGTCGGTCACGGTGTATTCGAAGGTCTCGGTGACCGCCCCTGCGCTGTTGTCGACGTCGGCCGGGGCGGTATAGACCAATTCGCCGGCCGCGTTGATGGTCAGGCTGCCGCCGGTGCTGCCCTGATTGGTGAAGACCAGTGCGTCGAGGGCGCCGTCCAGCCCATCGGCGCCGCCGTCGATGCCCAGCGTCGCGGCCGCATCCGCGGCCAGGACGGTGTCGCCGCTGCCTTCGGTAACGGTATCACCGTGGGCATAGTCGGCGGCCACCGGCACGTCGTCGTCGATGCTGACGGCGAAGCTGGTGGTGCCTTCACTGCCGTCGATGTCCTCGAGGCTGACGTCGACCGTGAAGCCGACGTTGTCCTCGAAGGCCGTTTCCACATCCCCCGTGTCGGGATCGTCCTGTGCCGGATGGGCAACCGGCTGCATCAGCGTCAGGGTATAGGTGGCACCAGTCGCGCCCAGGTCGCTGATCACGATGGTGAACACCGGGTCGTTCACATCCCCGGTATGCCCGATCAGGGTCTGGGTGCTGGCATCCCAGGTGGTGGTGACCGCGCTGCCATCCAGCGTCGTCAGTCCGGTGTCGCCGTCCGTGCCCACCGACAGCGTCAGCGTATCCAGGTCGAAGGCGTCCAGACTGCTGCTGTTGTCGAAGCTCAGCGTGCCGCTCAGCACCGGGGCGTCGTCGCCGGCAGCGCTGTCGCCGAGGCCGGCGGCCTGGTCGTCTTCATCGGCCAGCAGATCGTCCGAGGCGGTCAGCGTCGGGGCACCGGCATCACCGACCTGCACGCTGACCTCGCGGGTCACGCTGTCGCCGTCGTTGTCGGTCACGGTGTATTCGAAGGTCTCGGTGACCGCCCCTGCGCTGTTGTCGACGTCGGCCGGGGCGGTATAGACCAATTCGCCGGCCGCGTTGATGGTCAGGCTGCCGCCGGTGCTGCCCTGATTGGTGAAGACCAGTGCGTCGAGGGCGCCGTCCAGCCCATCGGCGCCGCCGTCGATGCCCAGCGTCGCGGCCGCATCCGCGGCCAGGACGGTGTCGCCGCTGCCTTCGGTAACGGTATCACCGTGGGCATAGTCGGCGGCCACCGGCACGTCGTCGTCGATGCTGACGGCGAAGCTGGTGGTGCCTTCACTGCCGTCGATGTCCTCGAGGCTGACGTCGACCGTGAAGCCGACGTTGTCCTCGAAGGCCGTTTCCACATCCCCCGTGTCGGGATCGTCCTGTGCCGGATGGGCAACCGGCTGCATCAGCGTCAGGGTATAGGTGGCACCAGTCGCGCCCAGGTCGCTGATCACGATGGTGAACACCGGGTCGTTCACATCCCCGGTATGCCCGATCAGGGTCTGGGTGCTGGCATCCCAGGTGGTGGTGACCGCGCTGCCATCCAGCGTCGTCAGTCCGGTGTCGCCGTCCGTGCCCACCGACAGCGTCAGCGTATCCAGGTCGAAGGCGTCCAGACTGCTGCTGTTGTCGAAGCTCAGCGTGCCGCTCAGCACCGGGGCGTCGTCGCCGGCAGCGCTGTCGCCGAGGCCGGCGGCCTGGTCGTCTTCATCGGCCAGCAGATCGTCCGAGGCGGTCAGCGTCGGGGCACCGGCATCACCGACCTGCACGCTGACCTCGCGGGTCACGCTGTCGCCGTCGTTGTCGGTCACGGTGTATTCGAAGGTCTCGGTGACCGCCCCTGCGCTGTTGTCGACGTCGGCCGGGGCGGTATAGACCAATTCGCCGGCCGCGTTGATGGTCAGGCTGCCGCCGGTGCTGCCCTGATTGGTGAAGACCAGTGCGTCGAGGGCGCCGTCCAGCCCATCGGCGCCGCCGTCGATGCCCAGCGTCGCGGCCGCATCCGCGGCCAGGACGGTGTCGCCGCTGCCTTCGGTAACGGTATCACCGTGGGCATAGTCGGCGGCCACCGGCCCATCGTCATTGACGTCAATGGTCAGCGTTGCGGGATCGGAGACGTCACCATCGTCGTCGGTGAAGCGTACATCGAACTGTTCCTGCACCTGATCGTTGGTGCCGACGGCATTGCTGACATCATGGTCCAGGGTGTTATCGCTCAGCACATACTGCCAGCTGCCGTCAGTGTCGACGGTCACGATGCCATAGGTGCCTTGCACCTCGGTGCCATCCTCCTCGATCGCGATCCATTCGCCATTGACGTCCTTGACCTCGATCAGCGCCAGCTGGTCGTTACCGGTATCGATCTCCGGCGTACCGCTGATCGTCGTGGTGCCGCCACCACTGCCATCGGGCAGCGCTGATTCCCACACCATGTTGCCTTCAGCACGAATGCCGAGCGTCACGACCTGGGGGGTGGAGTCCTCGGCGATGGTCAGGTTCACCGTCGCCGTGTCGGTATCGCCATCGGCGTCGGTGATGGTGTAGGTGAAGCTGTCGGCGCCTTCGGCGCCGGGATTGGCCTGATAGGTGAAGGTACCGTCACCGTTGTAGGTGACCGTGCCCTTGCCGGGTTGCGAGGCTACGCCAACGCCGCTCTGCAGATCCACACCGTCGGCCCCGGCGGTGTCATTGGCGAAGACATCGATGTCGACGCTGCCATCCTCCGGCACCTCGTCGGTCACGGTATCGTCGACGGCCACCGGGCCGTCGTCATTGACGTCGATGGTCAGGGTCGCTTCCGGCGAGACGTCACCGTCGTCGTCAGTGACTCGTACCGCGAAGGCATCCTGCACCTGGTCGGCCGCCCCGGTCTGGTCGACGCCGTCATGGTCCAGGGTGTTGTCGTCCAGCGTGTACGTCCAACTGCCGTCGGTATTCACCGTCAGCGTGCCGTAGGCACCCTGCACGCTCGTGCCATTGGCAGAGATCGGGATCCAGACGCCACTGGCATCCTGCACTTCGATCAGGTCGAGTGCATCCACGCCGGTATCGATCTGGAAGGCGCCGCTGGCGGTCAGGCTGCCGCCACCGCTGCCATCAGACAGTGCAGACTCCCAGACCACATCGCCATCGCCGTTGAGGTCCTGGGTATCGACCGTCGGCGAGTCGTCCTCCTCGGCGACGAGGGCCGGATCGAACTCGACCTGGTTCGGCCCCTCGAGTGAATTGGCGCCGTAGTTGAAGACCAGCGGGCTGACGTTTTCGCTGATGCGCAGCAGACGCACGAAGCCGTGACCGCTGTCGCCGCCGCCCGCACCACCGGCACCGCCGGCCGCAGTGGCATCGAGCCCTTCGAGCAGATCACCCTCGCCCTCGTCGATGGCCGCCAGCAACGCTGCGATATCCCCATCCTGGGCGCTGGCCTCCTCGCTGGCCGGCGCCTGATCCGACGCAAGGTCCGGCGTCATCACGACCTCTTCACCACCGGCGATGGCGGCCGGTTCGAGACCATCGCCGAAATCCAGCACGGCTCGCCCACCATCGGACGTGACCAGGGTCTCTCCTTCCTGAAGCGCGTCGCCGACGCTGAGCTCACGGAGGTTGCCGTCGGCGTCGCGCGCCCAGGCCTGGCCGGTAATGGATACCACGGTGGCGATGGTCATCATTCATTTCCCCTGAGGAGTCACATCAACCGGCATTTGCAACGAATACGCCGGTGGCTAATGACATCACACTAGGTCAGGGGCCAGGCCCCCGGTATTGGACCGAAGGACAGGTAACAGAAAGTAACGAGGCAGGACTGAACACCCGCCAGGGCAGGGCTCAAGTCACGCTCTGTTCCTGATGGGACAGCTTGAGCACGAGCTGCATGCGGTCGCGCACCTCGAGCTTGCGGAACACGGCACCGAGATGCGCCTTGACGGTCCGCTCGGTAATGCCCAGCAGACGAGCCACCGCCTTGTTGCTGTTGCCCTCCGCCACGGCCACCGCCACGGCACGCTCACGCTGGGTCAGGCGGTCGAGCATCTCTTCGCGTAGCCTCTCTTCCCCACCGAGCGCGCGATAGGCCCCTCCCACCACCTGGGCCATGAGCTCGGGCCCCACCCAGATGCCCTGATGGGCCGTGACCAGGGCCATCTGGCTCAGCAGCTCGGGAGGGGACAGCGCATGAGCATAGCCCCGCGCATTGGCCTCGAGGGCCTGGGTCGCCTCGCGCGAGTCCGGCGCATAGCTCAACACACTAACGATCGCCCCCTGCTGCGCCAGCTGCCGCACCAACACCGGCCAGGTGTCTCCCTGTATGACCACCCAGGCCTGGACCTCGGCGGATGCCATTTCCAGGGCAAAGGTCTCGTCGAGGCAGCGCGCATCAGGGAAGGCCTCGCGCCAGCGCGGCATCAGGACGCTCTCACGACATACGAAGATCTGCTTCATCAACGTTCTCCCAGCGCATCCTGCCAGCCTCTCAGCACCGGCTTGAGCAGGTACTGCATCACCGTGCGCTTGCCGGTCAGAATATCCACCTGTGCGGTCATCCCCGGTATCACGTCCAGTCTCTGGTGCTCGCTGCCGCCTTCCAGGGTACGGACCCGCACCAGATAGAAGGTATCGCCCTCGTCATCGGTGATGGTATCGGGGCTGATGTGCACCAGCTCGGCCTCCAGCCCCCCATAGATGGCGAAGTCATACGCCGTCAGCTTGATGGTGGCCGGCTGGCCGGGCCGCAGGAAGGCGATATCCTGCGGCGCGATACGCGCCTCGACCAGCAGGGCATCCGCAGTGGGTACGATCTCGACCACTTCCTGTCCCGGCTGCACCACGCCACCGAGGGTATTGAGGGTCAGGCGCTGGACGATGCCATCCACAGGCGAGCGAATCTCCGCCAGCCTCACGCGATCCTGCAGGCCGGCACTGGATTCATCCAACGCCGCCAGCTCCGCCATGGTCCGGGACAACTCCCCGCGCCACTCGTTGCGCTTCTCGAGCGTGACCTCGCGCAGCTTCGACTGCGCCTCCTCGATGGAGGATTGCAGGCGTTCGACCTGAGCCGCAGCCTGGTCGCGCTCGCCACGCGCACGGGTCACGTCGCGCTGCAGTCGCAGCACCTCGACCTCGGAGACGGCGCCGGAATCGAGCAGCGGCCGGGTCAGGTTCAGCTCGCGCCCGGCCATGCCCAGCTCCCGCGCCGCCGTATCGCGGCGAGACTGGGCTTCGATCAGCTCCGCCCGGCGCTGGTCCAGCTGTTCCTCGAGGATGCTCTTCTGCTCCTCCAGTGCCTCGAGATTGTTCCGATACAGCTCACGCTCCTGGGCGACGATGTCAGGCGCCTCCTCGAGCAGCTCGCGCGACGGGGTGAAGGCGTCATCGGTCACCAGGGCACGCAGGCGTTCCACGCGAGCCTCGAGCGATTCGGCCTTGGCGCGGTTCTCGCGGAAATTGGCCACGAAGCGGGTGGGGTCGATACGCATCAGCAGCTGCCCCTGGGATACCGTCTCCCCCTCCTCGACCAGAATCTCCTGGACCACGCCCCCATCGAAGGACTGCACCTTCTGCAGCTGGCTGGAGGGAATCACCCGCCCGGTGCCCCGGGTCACCTCGTCCAGCGGCGCGAAGGCCGACCACACGATCAGCGCGGCAACGGCCAGCACCACGGTATAGAGCAGCAAGCGGGCCCGCAGCGGCTCCTGCTGGAGCCTGGCCCAGTCGGCATCGCTGGCCCAGTCGCGATCCAGGTGCGCGGACGTGACCCGCCGCGAGAACAGCCGGTCGATGAAGGGACGAAACGGCTTGCCGCCGGTCTCGGAAAAACGGCCGATGGCCTCGAAGCCACGCTGCTCGGAGGTACGGGAACGGTCGGTCATGTGCCGGCCCTCCCGATCTGCCCCTTGCGCAGGGCCTCGATCACCTTGTCCCGCGGCCCATCGGCCACCACCCTGCCCGCATCGATAACCACGATGCGATCCACCAGCGACAGCAATGACGTGCGGTGGGTCACGATGAGCATCGTCTTGCCCGCCGCCACCTCCTGCAAACTGGCCTTGAGCGCCTCCTCGGAGGAATGGTCCATGGCGCTGGTGGGCTCGTCGAGCAACAGTACCTGCGGGTCGTGCACCAGCGCCCGGGCGATCGCCACCTGCTGACGTTGTCCTCCGGACAGCCGCTGGCCACGCTCGCCTACGTCGAGGTCGATCCCCTCCGGATGGCCGTCGACCAGACCGGAGAGGCCGCTGAGCCGAATGGCCCTCAGCAGGGACTCGTCATCGACACCGTCGCTGCCGGCACCGGCCAGGATATTGTCGCGCAACGAGCCATGAAACAGCGTGACGTCCTGGGGCACATAGCCGAAATGCCGCCGCAGCTGGACGGGGTCGTACTGACGCACGTCCACGCCATCCAGCCGCACCGCGCCGGCGTCGGGTTCATAGAGCCCCAGCAGCAGCTTGTGCAGCGTGGTCTTGCCGCACCCCACTCGCCCGAGCACGCCGACCTTCTCGCCGGCCTCGAGGGTCAGCGAGACCTCACGCAGCGCATCGCGCTGCTCGTCGGGATAGCGAAAGGCGACCTTGTCGAAGCGCAGCTCGCCTTGCACCACCGGGCGGTCGATGTACGGCCGAGCCTCGTCGCGCTCCACCGGCAACTCCATCACCCCATCCAGTGAGCGCAAGGCCGTGGAGGCCTGGTGATACTGGGCCAGCAGCGCCGCGGCCTGGCTCACCGGCGCCATGGCCCGCGACGACAGCAGATAGGCCGCGATCAGTCCGCCCTGGGTCAGCTCGCCAGCGATGATCAGATAGACCCCCGTGATGACGACCGCCACCGCCACACTGTGCTGCGTCCACAGCGCCACGCTGCTCACCGAGGAGCTGATCAGGCGCAGCTGGGCGGTAGTACGCGAGAGAAAGGCCGAGGCCCGCTCCCAGATGCCCTGCACCCGGCTCTCGCCGCGCAGCGCCTTCAGGGTCTCGAGCTGCGAGATCGACTCGACCAGCGTGGCATTGCGCTGGGCGCTGGCCCGCCAGGTGGTCTCGGACAGCTCGTGCAGCTTGCCCTGGGCCGCCAGCGCATAAAGCAGCACGAAGACGACACCCACCAGCACCGGGATCACCAGCGGCGGGCCGATCAGGGCGATGATGGCGGCGAACAGCAGCACGAACGGCAGGTCGACCAGCCCGACCACCGTGGCCGAACCGATGAAGGCGCGCACCGACTCGAAGGACTGCAGCATGGCGGCGAAGGACCCGGTGGATGACGGCCGCGCGGACATCCTAAGGCCGAGCACCTGCGACATCAGCGACGACGAGAGCTTGACGTCGGCCCGGCTCGCGGCCAGGTCCACGAAGGCGCCACGCATCAGCCGAAGCGCCAGATCGAAGCACAGCACCACGAAGACGCCGATCGCCAGCACCCACAGCGACTCGGTGGCATGATTGGGCACCACGCGATCGTAGACGTTGAGCACGAACAGCGGCATGGCCAGCGCGAAGAGGTTGATCACCACCGACCCGGCGAGCACGTCGCGGTAGAGCCGGCGGTTCTCGCGGATGACGCCCCAGAACCAGTGTCGGTCGCGCTTGCGCTCGACCTCGGGGCCGCGGGCATCGAAGCGAAAGCGTGGCCTGACATAGATGGCCTGGCCGCTGTAGCTGGCCTGAAGGCCGTCCAGATCGACCTCGGTTTCCGCCTCACCGAGCTCCGGGAAGATCACCCGGGCACGGCGCGCCTTGAGATCCAGCGCCAGCAGCACGCAGGCGCGTCCCGGCTCGAGCAGCAGTACGGCGGGAAACAGCGCGGGATTGAGCTGTACCAGACGCGAACGAACGATCCGCGCCGACAGCCCGGCACGGGCGGCGGCACGCGGAAAGACGCCTGGCGTCAGGCGCCCTTCCTCCAGCGGCAGGCCCGCCGTCAAGGCATCGGCGCTGACGTCATGTTCATGGGCCAGCGCAATGCTCTGCAGGCATTCGAGCAGCTCGTCCCGAACGGCAGACCTGGCCCCGCTGCCATCATCGAGCGCTTCACGTTGTGTCAATTCTCACCCCTGCGTAGAGACGATAGAGCGACGTCGGTCGAGCCGGGCCCGACCGACACCCACCTCACGTCCTAGGGCCGATAGGCGGCCATGTCGAGATTCTCTCCGGCACGCTCCAGGGTGACCTCCACACGACGGTTCTGGCGACGCCCCTCGACGGTGTCGTTGGACGCCACGGGCCGGCGAGAGCCGAAGCCTTCGGTCTGGATCAGCGAGGCGTCCACGCCCTGACTCACCAGGTAGTCGCCGACGCTCCGGGCACGACGCCGAGACAGCGGGTCGTTGATGGCGTCATTGCCGGTGGCATCGGCATGACCGGCGATGTAGACGCGCACCAGGTCGTTGCGGCCGCGGATCTGCTCGGCGAGCTGACGCAGCTCATCGCGCGATGCCATGCTCAGTTCGGCGCTGTTGATCTCGAACAGGGCGTCCGCCGAGAGCGTGACGTCCGGCGCGCGGGTCGGCGGCGCCGTGATGCCGCCGGTGAAGTCGGCCAGGGTGAAGCCGGTGGGCCCCGGAGACGGACAGATCGTCTCGGGGTCGAGGGAGACCCCATCGCTGCCGAGCTCGGCCAGGGTCGGCATGTCGTCGCGACGCACCTCCAGGGTCTGCATCAGCTGGCCCATGGCAGCCAGGGTGCGAGCGTCGGCCAGATCCACGTCATAGCTGGCATTGGCATAGGCGCGGCTGGCCTCGAAGTACTCGTTCTCGGTATCCAGCACGTCCAGCAGGCTACGCTGGCCGATGTCGAACTGCTGCTGGTAGGCACCTCGCACGCGGTTGGTGGAGAGGCGATGCTGGTTCAGGTAATCGAGCTGCTCACGCAGCCGCTGGGTGTCGTTGTAGGCGATCTGGGTGGTCTGGCGCACGTCGACGCAGGCCTTTTCGCGCAGGTTGATGGCCTGCTCGACCCGTTCGCTGGCGGCACGGAAGCTGGCCAGGTCGCTGCCGCCGCGATAGAGGTTCATGCTCGCCACCAGCTCGATGCTGCTGCGGTCCTGACGCTCGTCGACGTCGTCGAGGGTACCGCTGTCGCTATCCTTGTAGGTGCCGGTGCGAGCGACCAGGTCGAGCGTCGGATGGAAGGCGGAGCGCTCGCCGCTCCGTGCCGCCCGAGAGGCCGCGATGTTCTCGATGGCGGCATGGAACTCGGGATTGCCCTGGAAGGCCAGATCCAGCGCCGACGCCACATCGGCGGGCAGGCGACCGGCGAAGTCCGGCGCCGGCGCCAGCGAGGCCGCCGGCAGGTCGCCGACGATACGCTGGTAGCGAGCCGTCACGTCATGCAGGTTGGAGGCCTCGGTCATCAGGTTGGATTCGGCCAGCGCCAGGCGTCCGCTGATCTGCTCGAGATCGACCCCACGCCCCGCCCCGGAGAGCGTGCGCTCTTCGATCTGGTTGAAGACTTCCAGGTGCTTGGCGTAGTTATCCTGCGCCAGGCGGACCAGTTCCCGGTAGCGCTGCACGTCCAGATAAGCCCGCACCGCCTCCAGGGAAACCTCCTCGCTGGCCCCGAGCAGCTCGTAGTAGCGCACCAGCTCGGCCCGATCGAGACGCTCCACCTCGCTGCTGGTGGCGAAACCGTCATAGATCATCTGCGTCAGCGCCACCTCGGCGTAGTCGGTATCGTAGCTGCCACGACCGTCGTGCTCGCGATCCTCCTGCCCCACCCCGGCGTTGACGTCCACGCTGGGCAGGTAATTCCCCCAGGTGGCACGACGGTCCTGCCCCGAGGCCCGAAGCTCGCGCCAGGCCGCCTGCACCTCGGGATTGGTGCTGATCGCCTGCTGCACGACACGTTGCAGATCACTGGATCCCGGAGACATCAGTCCCTGAGGCAAGGACTGGGCGACGGCCGAGGCAATGGGCAACAGGGCGAGGCCTGTCCCCACGGCAAGACCGCGGACGATGCGCGCTCGCGCGACGCGCGAAGACAAAGTGACGCTCGTGCGTTTCATGACAGTTCCCACCCCTTGCTGAGCCGGCATCGGTCGAGCACGGCTGTTGTTTTTTCGTCGCTGTGCCGCCTGCAAGAGCCAGCCCTGGTCAGGCAAGCTCCGCCTATGGCGAACTTGATCTTTTCTTGGGCGTCTAGGCCATCATGCGAAAAGATCAGCCCCTGCGAAGAACGTATTAACCCTCGCTCTGTAACATATAGTAACCAAAAGCCCACGATACGCCAGTATGACGCCATGGTGTTTATGTATGAAATTTGCTTACCGCGATGTAATCCATGGCTTACAAAAAGGCCGATGCCACGCCCGCTCTCACCGGAAAGCCCAAACGTGCTATCGTCAGCACCATCAGTCACACGGCCCGCCCAAGGAGAATCGGCATGTCGTCATCGGAGATCCAGAAGACTCGTGTCATCAATGAGCTACGCAGCTTCATCAAGAAGCTGCTGCAGGACCCCAAGATCCTCGAACAGTCGCTGACGATCGCCCGCGAGCGCCTCGGTGAGGGCGACCAGACCCAGGTCATGGCCCAGATCGCCAACGAGATTTCCGACACCACCAGCGTGCACATTCCGGAAGATCCCAAGGAGCACTCCGAGGCCGACCGGCTGTTCCTGGAACTGCTCAAGGAAGTGGTGCGGGAGGAGCAGGCCCTCTACTGAGGCCGCTCCGCATCGGGTCGAGGGACACTTCCGCGGCATCGCCTCCCTCGACCTGCGCGCCTTCACGCCAGCTGGTACAATGCGCGCCCTTTTTCCACGCCTCGCTTCAACGCCGCCTCGCATGCTCTATCTCCTCAAGCTTCACCCCGAGATCACCATCAAGTCCCGTTCGGTACGCCAGCAGATGACGCGCTGCCTGACGGCCAATATCCGTAACACTCTGCGTCGCCTGGACGACCGGGTGCGGGTCAAGGATCAGTGGGACGCCATTCGGGTGCGCCTGCCGGAAGGCCTCGATGGCGACACCACAGCCGCCATCGAAGACAGCCTCACCCGCATTCCCGGCATCCAGCAGGTGCTGGCCACCGAGGAAGTACGCTTCGAGTCGCTGGAACAGGCCGCCGAGCATATCGTGCCGCTATGGAGCCCGGTGATCGCCGGACACAGCTTCCGGGTCCAGGCCAAGCGCCGCGGTGAACACGACTTCACCTCGGCGGACATGGAGCGTTACCTCGGTGGCCGGCTGCTGGAGGCGACACCGAACGCCCGGGTCGACCTCAAGCATGCCGAGGTGGTGGTGCCGGTGGAGCTCAACGATCGGCGCCTGCAGGTGATCCGGGCACGCTGGAAGGGACTCGGCGGCTACCCGCTGGGCGTGCAGGGGCAGGCCCTGGCGCTGATGTCTGGCGGCTTTGACTCCCCGGTGGCGGCCTGGAAGATGATCCGCCGCGGCGTGAAGACCCACTTCCTGTTCTTCAACCTGGGCGGCCCGGCCCACGAGGCCGGCGTGCGCGAGGTCAGCCACCATCTCTGGTCACGCTACGGCGTCTCTCACAAGGTGAAGTTCATCTCGGTGCCCTTCGATGGCGTGGTGGGCGAGATCCTGCGCACCATTCCGGATGGCCTGATGGGCGTGGTGCTCAAGCGGCTGATGATCCGCGCCGCCAACCGCATGGCGCAGCGGCTGCGTATCCCGGCACTGGTCACCGGCGAGGCCATCGCCCAGGTCTCCAGCCAGACCCTGGCCAACCTGGCGGTGATCGACGACGTCAGCGAGCGACCGATCCTGCGCCCGGTGCTCACCGACGACAAGCAGGACATCATCGACCGGGCACGGCAGATAGACACCGCCCGCATCGCCGAATCGATGCCGGAGTATTGCGGCGTGATCTCGCGGCGACCGCACAACAAGGCGCCGCTGGACGACGTGCTGGCGGCCGAACGCGACTTCGACGACCGGGTGCTCGACGACGCCATCGAGGCGGCGATCATCAAGCGCATCGATGAGGTGCTGGAGCGCGAGCCTGCGCCGACCGAGGTCGCCACGGTGAAGACGCCCGAGGAGCTCGCCGGGCTCGACACGCCCTGCATCGTCGACATTCGCCGTGCCGACGAACGCGAGGCCGCGCCCCTGGCGCTGCCCCAGGAACTGGCACAGGTGCCGCTGATCGAGATTCCCTTCTACGAGCTGCAGGACCGGGCCCCCGAGCTCGATACGGACCGGCACTATCTGCTGTACTGCGACCAGGGCGTGATGAGCCGCATGCAGGCGCTCCACCTCGCCGACCGCGGACTGCATCACTTCGGCGTCTATCAGCACCGTCCCGACGCCTGAGGTCCCGGTCCCGACGGACATTCGCTCTATTTTCCTAGTCGTCGATGGAGCGATCTCCTACTCGAGACCGAGGCAGGCCACGCGGCATCCCACTATAGTGAGGGCACTTCACTCCGTGGGTTGCCTGATATGGATATGGGTTCCAATCCGCCGACCAGACGTCACCCGCTCGTTCACCTCGCCGAGACGCTCGAGACGCTCGAGGCATCCGCGGAACAGGGCGAATGGCGCGACGACGTACTGGCGCTGGTCGAGCGACTGTTCGGTCATGCCCCGATCATGATCGACGGTTTCGATGAACAGGGGCACTGCATCCTCTGGAACCATCAGTGCGAACGGGTCTTCGGCTGGACGGCCGATGAGGTGATGAACCACCCCGCCCCCCTGACGCTCTTCTACCCCGACCCGGCAGAATATCGGGCGGTCGTGGCCGGCCTGTCGTCCGGTGACGGCTCGCGGTTTCGGGAGTGGACACCGACGACCCGCGAAGGACGACGACTCACCACCCTGTGGGCCAACGTCGCCCTGCCGTGCGGCGGCATGATCTGCATCGGCCACGACATCACCGAACAACGCCAGGCGGAGAACCAGCGGCGTCTCGCCGCCAGCGTCTTCGATTCAAGCTCCGACGCCATCATGATCACCGATGCCGAGCGGCGCATCTGCGACACCAACGCTGCCTTCACTCGCATCACCGGCTATGCCAGGCAGGACGTGCTGGGCCTGACCCCCGGCATGCTGGGCACCGCACAGCACAACGCGGAAACCTACGAGGCGATCTGCCGCCACCTGGACGTGGAAGACAGCTGGAAGGGCGAGATCGTCGGTTACCGGCGCAACGGCGAGGCCTACCCGCTCATGCTTTCGGCCTCTGTGGTACGTGACGACCAGGGCCGGACACTCCACTACGTCGCCACCTTCTCCGACATCACCCATCTCAAGCGCCACCAGGACGAACTGCGCCACCTGGCACGACACGACGTGCTGACCGAACTGCCCAATCGCCGCCACTTCGCCGAACACCTCGCGGACGCGCTGCCACGGGCCCGTCGTGACGACACGCTGCTGGCGGTGTGCTTCCTCGATCTGGACGGCTTCAAGCCGATAAATGACCGCCTGGGCCATGCGGCTGGCGACCAGGTGCTGATCACGATTGCCCAGCGATTACGCGATGCCATTCGCGCCGACGATGTGCTCGCCCGGCTGGGCGGCGACGAGTTCGCCCTGCTGCTGACCGACCTGGAAGACCGCGAGGAATGCCTGCGGATCGTCGAGCGAGTCCGCTACCTCATCGCCAGGCCCATCCCCCTGGACGACTCATTGGTACGCATTTCCACCAGCATCGGCATCACCCTGTTTCCACAGGACGATGCGGAGGCGGGCATCCTGCTGCGCCATGCCGATCAGGCCATGTATTGCGCCAAGCGCGGCGGCAAGAACCGCTATGCCCTGTTCGATCCCGAAGAGCGCGAGGATTCGTCGCCCGGCCGCCGGCGCCTGGACCGCCTCGAACAGGCCTTCCGTGACGACGAGTTCCGGCTCCACTATCAGCCTAGGGTCAATCTGCTCAGCGGTGAGGTCTGTGGTCTCGAGGCCCTGATTCGCTGGGAGAATCCCGAGCATGGACTTCTGGAACCCGATGATTTCCTGCCCCAGCTGCTCGGCAGTCGTCTCGAGGCGCCCCTCGGCGACTGGGTGGTCGAACGGGTCCTGCATCAGCTCGCGGACTGGCAGCGCCAGGGGCTCGCCCTGCGCATCAGCTTCAACGCCAGCGCCAACGATCTGGCCCTGCCCGAGTTCTGCGATCGGCTGACGGCGGCTCTGGCGCGCTACCCCAGGCTGGACCGGCGTCTGCTGGAGATCGAGTTCCAGGAAAGCGCCGCCGTGGCGGATCTCGACGCCATCACCCGTACGCTCCAGCATTGCCGGCACTCGGGCCTGTGCATCGCCCTGGACGACTTCGGCACCGGCTACTCGTCGCTGGCGCATCTGCGTGAGCTGCCCATCGACGCCCTCAAGATCGACAAGCGCTTCGTCGGCGCCATCCTGAAGGACGAACGCGACGCCGCCCTCGTCCAGAGCATCATCCAGATCGGCGCACGACTCGGGCTCGACGTGATCGCCGAAGGCGCCGAGTCACCCGCACACTGCCAGCGTCTGCTCGAGCTGGGCGCCTCCCAGGCCCAGGGCTATGCCATCGCCCGCCCCATGCCCGCCGAACGCATCCCGCCCTGGCTGGCGAGCCGGTCCAAGGGGCCTCACTGACCACCCCGCTCACGCTCGACACGCCATCCCCCCGCCTCCTGGAGGCCCGGCCCGAGCCCGAGCCGGCAAGGGCCCGGGCGGATGCAGCCGGCGAGGAAAATGCTACAATCCGGGCCTGATTTCACGGATATCCGCATGACGGCCTCGACTTCGCCCAGGCGTCGAGTCGGCCGCCGTGCTCCACGTCTACGGGAACCTCTGAGCCACCATGTCGAACATCGCCCCGCGCAAGATCCTGGTCACCAGCGCCCTGCCCTACGCCAACGGCGCCATCCACCTGGGCCACCTGCTGGAATACATCCAGACCGACATCTGGGTGCGCTTCCAGAAGAGCCGCGGTCATGACTGCCACTACGTCTGCGCCGACGATGCCCACGGCACCGCCATCATGCTGCGCGCCGAACAGGAGGGCATCACCTCCCAGGCGCTGATCGACCGCGTCAGCCAGGAACACCAGGCCGACTTCTCGCGCTTCGGGGTGGCCTTCGACAACTATCACTCGACCCACTCCGAGGAAAACCGCCACTTCAGCGAGCTGATCTACACCCGGCTGCGCGATCAGGGGCACATCGCCACCCGCGACATCGAGCAGATGTACGATCCGGAGAAAGGGCTGTTCCTGGCCGACCGCTTCATCAAGGGCACCTGCCCGAAGTGCCAGGCCGACGACCAGTACGGCGACAACTGCGAGGCCTGCGGGGCCACCTACACCCCGGCCGAGCTGATCGACCCGGTCTCGGCGATCTCCGGTGCCACCCCGGAAGTCCGCAGCTCCACGCACTACTTCTTCAAGCTGCCCGACTTCGCGGCCTTCCTGCAGGGCTGGATCAACGACGATCACGTCCAGCCGCAGATCCGCAACAAGCTGATGGAGTGGTTCGAGTCGGGCTTCAACGAGTGGGATATCTCCCGCGACGCGCCCTACTTCGGCTTCGAGATCCCCGACGCCCCGGGCAAGTACTTCTATGTCTGGCTGGATGCCCCGATCGGCTACCTGGCCAGCTTCAAGAACCTCTGCGAGCGCGAGGGCCTCGACTTCGACGCCTACTGGCGCGAGGATTCCGACGCCGAGGTCTATCACTTCATCGGCAAGGACATCGTCTACTTTCACGCGCTGTTCTGGCCGGCCATGCTGCACGGCGCCGGCATGCGCACGCCGACCGCGGTGAACTGCCACGGCTTCGTCACCGTCAACGGCGCCAAGATGTCCAAGTCGCGCGGCACCTTCATCAAGGCCGCGACCTATGCCGAACATCTGAACCCCGAGTACCTGCGCTACTACTTCGCCGCCAAGCTCACCGCCGGCGTCGATGACCTGGACCTCAACCTCGAGGACTTCGCCCAGCGCGTGAACTCGGACCTGGTCGGCAAGGTCGTCAACATCGCCAGCCGCTGCGCCGGCTTCGTCAAGAAGCTCGGCGGCGGCAAGCTCTCGGCCCACTGCGCCGAGCCCCAGCGCGTCGCCCGCTTCGTCGCCGCCGGCGACGAGATCGCCGAGGCCTTCGAGGCCCGCGAGTTCGGCCGCGCCATGCGCAAGGTGATGGAACTCGCCGACGAGGCCAACACCTACATCGCCGAGGCCGAGCCCTGGGTGCTGGCCAAGCAGGAAGGCCGCGAGCAGGAAGTGCTCGACATCTGCTCGGTGGGCATCAACCTGTTCCGCCAGCTGATGGTCTACCTGGCCCCGGTGCTGCCCGAGATGGCCGAAGGCGCCCGCGCCTTCCTGAAGCTCGACTCCCTCGACTGGGACAGCCGCCAGGAGCTGCTGGTGGACCACGAGATCGCCAAGTTCAAGCCGCTGATGACCCGGGTCGAGCGCGACCGCATCGACGCCATGATCGAAGCGTCCAAGGAGGATCTGGTGGAAGAACAGAAGCTCAAGGACACCCCCAAGGGGCCGCTGGCCGACAATCCCATCGCCGAGACGATCGACTTCGGCGACTTCGCCAAGGTCGACCTGCGCATCGCCCGCATCGCCAAGGCGGAATACGTCGAGGGCGCCGACAAGCTGCTCCAGCTGACCCTGGACCTGGGCGGCGAGACGCGCAACGTCTTCGCCGGCATCCGCAAGGCCTACGCCCCGGAGGCCCTGGAAGGTCACCTGACGGTGATGGTCGCCAACCTCGCGCCGCGCAAGATGCGCTTCGGCGTCTCCGAAGGCATGGTGCTGGCCGCCGGCGATGACGACGGCATCTACCTGCTGGAGCCCCACTCCGGCGCCCAGCCCGGCCAGCGCGTGAGCTGATCCGGGCATGACGCAGCCCGCCCTGATCGAGGCCGTCGACGCCGCCTTGCCGCAGACCCAGTGCGGCAAGTGCGGCCACGACGGCTGTCGTCCCTACGCCGAGGCCATCGCGGAAGGCGAGGCGATCAACCGCTGCCCGCCCGGCGGCCAGGCCACCGTGGTGCGGCTGGCCGAGCTGACCGGTCGTACCGAGGTGCCGCTGGAGCAGCCCGCCCAATCGCCGCTGGTGGCGCGGATTCGCGAGGCCGAGTGCATCGGCTGCACCAAGTGCATCCAGGCCTGCCCGGTGGACGCCATCCTCGGCGCCGCCAAGCACATGCACACGGTGATCGAGGCCGAATGCACCGGCTGTGAACTCTGCGTGGCCCCCTGCCCGGTCGACTGCATCGACCTGCTGCCGCATCCGCACTGGCAGGCCGCCGACGGCGAGGCCGAGCAGGACGCCTACCTGGCTCGGCGCGCCGAGCGCGGCCGTCGCCGCTTCGAGGCGCGCAACGATCGTCTCGTCCGCGAGGAAGATGCCAAGCGAGAGCGGCGGCGCAAGCGCAGCGCCAGACAGGCCGCGCCGGCCCGGTCGCCCCATCAGGCCCAACCCCAGGCGCCCACGGCGACGCAGCCCCAGGCGCCGGCAGCGTCCTCCAGTGCCCTGCGCGCCAGCCGGGTCAGCCTGGTCGCCAGCCTCAAGCGACTGGATCGCCAGCGCCAGGCGAGCGATCTCGCGCCCGACAAGCGCGACGAGCTCGACCGTCGCGACACGGAGCTTCGCCAGCGCCTGGCCGACATCGATCGTCAGCTCGATGCGACCGACGGCTCCCAGCCCGCGAACGACGATGTGGGCAAGAGCGCGCGGCAGACCGAGCGTCAGCGCCGCTTCGCCGTCAACGCCGCCGAACAGGCCCGGCGCCGCGCCCGCCAGCAGCTGGCCCACGCCGAGCGCCAGCGCGACGACGCGGGCATCGCCGCCGCCCACGAGCAGATCGAGCGCGCCGAGCGCATGCTCGCCGAGGCGCGTGCCACCCTCGGCTCCGCCTCCCACTGATCACTGTCGCCCACGCTATGAACGCCCAGAAACGCCACGAGATCTTCGCCCGCCTGCGCGAGCACAACCCCGAGCCCACCACCGAGCTCAACTGGTCGACGCCCTTCGAGCTGCTGGCCGCGGTGCTGTTGTCGGCCCAGGCCACCGACGTGGGCGTCAACAAGGCCACCGACCGGCTGTTTCCGGTGGCCAACACCCCGGCGGCCATCCTCGAGCTGGGCCTCGACGGCCTGAAGGAACACATCAAGACCATCGGCCTGTACAACACCAAGGCCGAGAACCTGATGAAGACCTGCCGCATCCTGGTGGAGCAGCACGACGGCGAGGTTCCGCGTACCCGCAAGGCGCTCGAGGCACTGCCAGGCGTCGGCCGCAAGACCGCCAACGTCATCCTCAACACCGCCTTCGGCGAGCCGACCATCGCCGTGGACACCCATATCTTCCGGGTCTCCAACCGCACCGGCATCGCCAAGGGCAAGGACGTGGTCGAGGTGGAGCAGAAGCTGCTTCGCCACGTCCCCAAGGCATTCCGCCAGGACGCCCACCACTGGCTGATCCTGCACGGCCGCTACACCTGCGTGGCCCGCAAGCCGCGCTGCGGCAGCTGCGTGATCGAGGATCTGTGCGAATTTCCGGACAAGGTGGACCTGTAGGCGCTCTTCACCCACCGCCCAACGCGCCGGACATGACCGGCGAGGGAGACGCTGCATGGCCCTGCTCGAGTCGCTGTTGCTGCCTCCGCTGCTCAACGCCTGGCTGATCCTGGTCGGCGGCCTGCTGTGGATGCGCCTGCATGTGATCGGCGGGCTGCTGGTCGCGCTGGGCCTGGGCAGCCTGATCGTGCTCGCCACACCGACGGTCAGCCATGCCCTGCGTCAGGGGCTGGAGCCTCAGCCGCTTGCCGTCAGCGCCCTCATGGACGGTGCCCTGGGGGAACGAGCAAGCGCCATCGTGATTCTCGGCGGCGGCCGTGACTACGACGCCCCCGAATTCGGCTGGGGCGACGCCCCGTCCAACGCCAGCTGGCGGCGCCTGGCGTACGGTGCCTGGCTGCATCGCCAGAGCGGCCTGCCGATCCTGGTCAGCGGCGGTCGGGTCCATGATGAACACAGCGCCGAGGCCAGCCTGATGGCGGCCGCCCTGCGCGAGGTGTTCGACGTGCCGGTCCGCTGGCGGGAAGGCGGCAGCGCCAATACGGCGGACAACGCGCGGCGAAGCGCCGAGATGCTCACCGCCGAAGGCATCGACCATGTGGCGCTGGTGTCCCAGGCCTGGCATCTCCCGCGCGCCACGGCCGAGTTCGAGCGCGCGGGCCTTGCCGTCACGCCGGCCCCCACCGAGTTCGCCAGCCCTCCTCCCGATGGCCCCCTGGCCTGGCGCCCCAGCGCCTATCACCTGCATCAGAGCACCCGCGCCCTGCACGAATGGCTGGGACGCGGTGAAGGATGGCTCAAGGCCAGGCTCCTGCCTTGAATCGCCCGCCCCGGGCCCTTACCCCAGCGAAAACTCCCCGCCGCGCTCGATCGCCTTTCGATACCCCGGACGCTCGCGGCAGCGGGCCAGGAAGTCCTGCAACCGGGGCGCCGATGCGAGCCCGCCGCGCCCCTCGAGCGCCAGCACCGGAAAGCTCATCTGGATGTCCGCCGCCGAGAAGGCCTCTCCGGCGAACCAGGTCGAAGCGTCAAGCTCGGCCTCCCAGAAGTCGCGCAGCTCGGTGATGCGCGGCCCCAGGAAGTTCTGCTCCACGCCCTTGGCGAACTGCCGCCCCAGCGGCCGCACCAGGGCCGGCACCGGCGGCTTACCGAGGCGCGAGAACACCAGCCGCATCACCAGCGGCGGCATCGCCGACCCCTCGGCATGGTGCAGCCAGAAGCGATAACGCTCGCGCTCATCGCTGCCGACGGGCGGCGCCAACTGGCCGTCGGCATCGTGATGCTCGAGCAGGTATTCGATGATCGCCCCCGACTCGGCGATGGCCCGCCCACCCCGCGCCTCATCGGTGATCACCGGCGACTTGCCCAGCGGATGCACCTCTTTCAGTGAGGCCGGGGCCAGCATGGTCTCGGGATCACGCCGATAAACGACCAGCTCATACTCGACACCCAGCTCCTCCAGCAGCCACAGCACGCGCTGGGAACGCGAGTTCTCCAGATGATGTACGCGAATCATGAGACGCTCTCCCTGTCCTTTCGTGAGTCGCCAGTGTAACGGGCTTGGCCCAAGGTCGTCTTTGCCACCTCAGGAGCCCTCTCTAGACTTGGAGACACTGGGATTTAATGCGTCGTGCAACGGGCGTCACGGGGAGGACGGCATGCGCAAGGTGCTGGTAGTGGACGACGAGCCCAATATCGTCCTGTCGCTGGAGTTTCTGATGCAGCAGGCCGACTTCGAGGTGGTGACCGCGGAGGACGGCGAGACGGCGCTGGCCCGCGTGTCCGAGACGCGACCGGATCTGATGCTGCTCGACATCAGCCTGCCGGGCATCGGCGGCTTCGACGTGCTGGAACGGCTGCGCGCCGATCCCGACTTCGCACGCCTGCCGATCATCATGCTCACCGCTCACGGGCGTGAGGTGGAACGCGAGAAGGGCCTGGCCCTGGGCGCCGACGACTACATCACCAAACCCTTCTCGACCCGCGAGCTGGTCGAGCGGGTCAAGAGGCTGCTCGCCGACGCCGGACGGGAGGGCGAACCATGACCCGCCGCCGTCCCGGTCCGCCTCGCCGACAGACCCTGATCGGGCTGTGGCTGCTGCTGAGCGGCGTGAGCCTGCTGGGCGGTGCACTCTTCGCCCTGTGGCTCGACGGCCTGCTGGCCCCCGAGGGCCTGGCCCGCGGGGCCCTGTGGGCCGGCAGTTTCTCCGGCGGCGGCACCATCTTCCTGGTCGGCCTGATCCTCGAACGGCGGCTGTTCATGCCGCTGCGGCATCTGCAGGTGCAGCTGGCACGCCTGGTGGCCAACCCCGATGCCGTAGACGACTATCCCCCGGAGGGTTGGCTGCGCGGCCTGGGGCCCGACCTGGTGCGCATCCGCGAGGCCTGGCGCGACGATCGTGCCCGGCTGGGCAACGCCCGCGCCGAAGGGGCGCGCAGCGCCGCCCGCATTCGCCAGGAGCTCGAGGCCCTGCTGCAGGTGCTGGACACGCCGCTGCTGCTCTGCGATCGCCATCGCCGGCTCCTGCTGTTCAACCCCGCCGCCGAGGCCCTGTTCGCCGATGCCCCCGGCCTGGGGCTCGGCAAGCGACTCGACACCCTGCTACCCGCCGCCAGCCTGCAGGAGGCCCTGCGCCAGCTGCCCGAAGACGCGACGCCCAGGGACGTGCTGGTCCCCTGCGGCGAGCGCTGGCTGCGCGCGACCCTCAGACGCATCCCCGAGAGCCAGGGCGAGACCCTGCTGACGCTGGTGGATGCCACGGCCAGCTGGCACAACGAGCTGGGCGCCGGTGCGGCCCTGGCCGAGCTGCTGCCCGCCCTGCGCCGCCATGGCGCCGGCTTGACCAGCGCCGCCGATGCCCTGGGGCACCTGCGGGGCACCGATAACGACGCCCTGCGCCAGCGCCTGTCGGGGGTGGTCGAGGAGGAAGGGCGCGGGCTGGCCGAAGGCCTGGAGCGGCTGGGTGAAACGCTCGACGCCCAGCAGCGCCGGGCCGAGCGTCTGTCCCCGCTGTGGTCCAACGATCTCTGGGCCGGCCTCGTCGAACGCCTGCCTGCCGGCGGCCCGACCCTCACGCCCATCGGCATGCCGGCCTGGCTCAAGGGCGATGCCCCGGTGCTGCTCGAGGCCCTGCACAGACTGCTGACCCGGCTGGCCGAGCGCACCGGCGAGACCCGCTTCGACGGCGAGGTCTGCCTGGGCAACCAGCGCGCCTACCTCGACCTGTGCTGGCAGGGGGCAGCGCTCAGCGAACGCGAGCTGTCGGCCTGGCGAGGCGAACGCCTCGAGGCCCTGCCGCTGGCCCCGACTCTCGGAGAGGTGCTCCGCCAGCATGCCAGCGATGCCTGGAGCCTGGCCGATGAAGACGGCGTTCATGCCCGCCTTCGGCTGCCCCTGCCGGCGCTGGAGCGAGTGGGCGCCCCTCGTCCGGCTCCACCGCCTCGCCCCGAGTTTCATGACTTCGGCATCGCCGAGCTGCCACCGCCTGACGCCGAGCTCGCCGCCCGGCCGCTGCGGGCGCTGGAGATCGTGGCCTGCGATACCGAGACCACCGGCCTGGAGCTGCGCCGCGGCGACCGGGTGATCAGCATCGGGGCCTGCCGCATCGTCAACGCGCGGCTGCTGGCCAGCGAGACCTTCGACCTGCTCATCGATCCCGGCCGGCCGATTCCGCCGGCCAGCACCGCCATCCATGGTCTCACCGACGCCGACGTCACCGGCGCCCCGCCCGCCGCCGTCGCCCTGCCGCGCTTTCGCGACTACGTCGGCGACGCCGTGCTACTGGCCCACAACGCCGCCTTCGACCTGCTGGCCCTGCAGCCATCGGACGGCGGCGTCTCCCTCGACATGCCGGTGCTGGACAGCCTGCTGATCTCGCGCGGTCTGGACCCCAGCCTCGACGGCCATGACCTGGATTCCCTGGCCGAACGCTACGGACTCGCCTTCCCGCCGGGCAGCCGCCACACCGCGCTGGGGGATGCCCGGGTCACCGCCGAGCTATGGCTGGCCCTGCTGCCGCGCCTCGAGGCCCGGGGCATCGACACCCTGGCGGCGGTACTGGCCCTGCAGGCGAGCGCCTTCGATCGGGAGGACGCCAGCGCTTCATGATGACGTCACGCCGCAAGGAGCGCCTGATCGCCCTGATCATCCTGGCGACGCTGCTGTTCACGCCGCCGCTGCTGCTGGTCACCGAGCGCCTGGGCCCCGGCGCCCTGACGCTGTATGTCTTCCTCGCCTGGGCCGCGGTGATCGCGCTGGCCGCCTGGCTGCTGGAAGGCGGGCGCCGGGAATGAGCCTGCGCGGCGAGTGGACCGTGCTGGCCGTGGCCTTCGGCTACCTGGCCCTGCTGTTCCTGATCGCCGCCTGGGGCGACCGGCGCGCCGCACGAGGCCGATCGATCATCGGCTCCCCCACCATCTACGCGCTGTCGATCGCCGTCTACTGCACCGCCTGGACCTTCTACGGCAGCGTCGGGCGCGCCGCCGAGACCGGCCCCAGCTTCCTGCTGATCTATCTCGGCCCGACGCTGGCCATGCTGCTGGCCCCCTTCGTGACCCGCAAGATGGTGCGCATCGCCCGCGCCCAGCGCCTCACGTCGATCGCCGATTTCATCAGCGCCCGCTACGGCAAGAGTACCGGGCTGGGCGCCCTGGTGGCGCTGATCGCCCTGATCGGCATCACGCCCTACATCGCCCTGCAGCTCAAGGCCATCACGCTGAGTCACGCGGTACTGGTCGACTACCCCGGGACGGCCGGCCAGGCCCTGGAGACCACCGCCTTCTGGGCCGATAAGTCGTTCTGGGTGGCGCTGGTGCTGGCGGTGTTCATCATCCTGTTCGGCACCCGCCACCTGGACGCCAGCGAACGCCATGAGGGCATGGTCGCCGCCATCGCCTTCGAGTCGCTGGTCAAGCTGGCGGCCTTCCTGGCGGTCGGCGCGTTCACGGTCTTCGTGCTCTACCGCGGCCCCGGCGAGCTGTTCACCCGGGTCGCCAAGACCCCGGACCTGCTCGGGGTGCTGGGCCTGGCCGCGGTACCGGGCGGCGCCCTGGGCTGGGTGGGCACCCTCGCCCTGGCCTTTTTGGCCTTCCTCGGCCTGCCACGCCAGTTCCAGGTGATGGTGGTCGAGAACGTCGACGAGCGACACATCATCCGGGCGACCTGGCTGTTTCCGCTGTATCTGCTGGCGATCAACCTGTTCGTGCTGCCCATCGCCCTGGCCGGCCTGCTGGGCGATGCCGGGGGCGATCCGGACAGCTTCGTGCTGACGCTGCCGCTGGCCACCGGCGCCGAGGGGCTGCCGCTGCTGGTCTTCATCGGCGGCCTGTCGGCGGCCACGGGCATGATGATCGTCGAGACCATCGCGCTGTCCACCATGGTCAGCAACCAGCTGGTGATGCCGCTGCTGCTGCGCGCCCGGCTGCTGCCCCGCGGCGGCCAGGGCGCGCTGGCCGGCTGGATGCTCGGCGTGCGGCGTCTGGCGATACTGGCCATCCTGCTGCTGGGCTACGGCTACCATGCGCTGGTGGGGGACGCTTACAGCCTGGTCACCATCGGCCTGGTGTCCTTCGCCGCCGCGGCCCAGTTCACCCCGGCGCTGCTGATCGGCCTCTACTGGCGCGGCGCCAATCGGCTCGGCGCCGGGCTCGGCCTCGCCGCCGGCTTCGCGGTGTGGGCCTGGACGCTGCTGATCCCGGGCTTCGCTCAGTCCGGCTGGCTCGACGCCGGTTTCCTCACCGACGGCCCGTTCGGTGTCGATTGGCTCCGACCCTATGCGCTGTTCGGGCTCGAGGGCTGGGACATCTATACCCACGCGCTGCTGTGGAGCCTGATCGCCAACGTCGGCCTGCTGGTCGGCGTCTCGCTGTTCACGCGCCAGTCGCCGCTGGAGCAGACCCAGGCCGCGCTGTTCACCGAGGCGCTGCATCCCCGTCTCGACCAGGCCTCGATGGGGCATGCCGGCCACACGCCGCGCGGCGAGCTGCGCGCCCTGCTCGACCGCTATCTGGGCGCGGCCACCACCGCCCGGGTATTCGCCGAAGAACCCGATCAGGACGACCGGCACCCCGCGTCGCCGGCGCTGGTGGCGCGGGGCGAACGGGCGCTGGCCGGGGCGCTGGGCAGCGCCTCGGCCCGAGTGCTGATCGACTCGGTGGTGCGCGGCGAAGCCCTCGACCTGCCGGCGCTGCTGAGCGTGCTCGATACCACCTCCGAGACGCTGGAGATGAACCGCCGCCTCGAGCAGAAGTCCCGCGAGCTCGAGCGCACCGGCGAGGCGCTGCGCGAGGCCAATGAACGGCTGCGCGAACTCGACCGCCTCAAGGACGAGTTCGTGGCCATGGTCAGCCACGAGCTGAGGACGCCCTTGACCTCGATCCGCGCCTTCGCCGAGATCCTGCGCGATCATCGCGACCTGCCCGACGACAAGCGCGAACACTTCCTCGAGGTGGTGGTACGCGAGAGCCAGCGGCTGTCTCGACTGATCGAGGAGATACTCGACCTGGCCCGCCTCGAGAGCGGCCGACTGACGCTGCATCCCGAGCGGCTCGATCTCGCCGAGCTGGCCCGCCGAGGTGTCGAGGCGGTGCAGCGCCCGCTGGAGGAGCGCGGCATCACGCTGGAGGTGGCCCTCGAGGTGGACGCCGCGCCGGTGATCGGCGACCCCGACCGGCTGGAACAGGTGGTCATCAATCTGCTCGACAACGCCGGCAAGTTCGCCGACGGCGCGTCCCCGCGCGTGCGCCTGGCGCTGACCCACTACAAGCGCGGCTTTCGGTTGGCCGTGGAGGACAACGGCCCCGGCATCGCCGAGGCCGAGCGCGAGCGGGTGTTCGAGAAGTTCCACCAGATCCAGCACCAGGACGACGGCGCGCCCCGCGCCCGCCCCCGTGGCAGCGGGCTGGGCCTGCCAATCTCGCGCGGTATCATCGCCCATCTCGGCGGCCGGCTGTGGGTGGAAGACGCCCCGACGCTGGGCGGCGCCTGTCTGGTGATGGAGCTGCCGGAGGCACCGGCCATGTCGCCGACTCACGACTGACATGCTGCTGTCACAGTAACGTTACACCCTGTGTCCTGACTCACGTCTCTCCTCACACAGGTGATTCCCATGCAGCTCATGTCTCGCTCTTTGCTCGTCGGCGGCGTCGCCGCCACCCTCGCCGCCGGCATGTCACAGGCACAGGCAGAATTCTCCCTCAGTGATCGCTTCCACGATGCCGATGGCGACCTGGTGGCCGACATTCCCGAGGACGCCTCCCAGTGGCGCGATCCCGATACGCTGGTCTTCGCCTATACACCGGTCGAGGACCCCGCCGTGTATGCCGAGGTGTGGGATGGCTTCCTAGAGCACATGGAGGACGTCACCGGCAAGAAGGTGCAGTTCTTCCCGGTGCAGTCCAATTCCGCCCAGATCGAGGCCATGCGTGCCGGCCGCCTCCACGTGGCCGGTTTCAACACTGGCTCCAACCCGCTGGCCGTCGCCTGTGCCGGCTATCGCCCCTTCGCCATGATGGCCGCCGAGGACGGCAGCTTCGGCTACGAGATGGAGATCATCACCCACCCGGGCTCCGGCATCGACGAGGTGGAGGACATCCGCGGCAACACCCTCACCCACACGTCGGAGACGTCCAACTCAGGCTTCAAGGCGCCCACCGCGCTGATGGCCTCGGAGTTCGGCATGGTCTCCGGCGAGGACTACGACGTCGACTTCTCCGGCAAGCACGACAACTCGGTGCTGGGCGTGGCCAACCGGGACTACGCCGTGGCCACCGTGGCCAACTCGGTCAAGAACCGCATGATCGATCGCGGCGTGATCGACGCCGATCAGATCGAGGTCATCTACCAGTCGGACACCTTCCCCACCACCAGCTATGGCACCGCCCACGACCTGGCGCCCGAGCTGCAGGAAGCGATTCAGGAGGCCTTTTTCAGCTTCGACTGGGAAGGCAGCGCCCTCGAGGAGGAGTTCGGCCGCAACGGCGAAGAGCAGTTCATTCCCATCACCTTCCAGGAACATTGGGCGGTCATTCGCCAGATCGACGAGGCCAATGGCGTGGAATACGCCTGCCAATGAGCCTCGTGACCGGCCGGGCGTGGGCGGAACGTCGCTCGCGCCCGACCGGTCGAGGAAAATCGAACGAGACCCTATCCATTGCTTACCATCGACCGACTCACCAAGACCTATGCATCCGGCGACACGGCGCTCCGTGAGGTGACCTTTCAGATTCCGCAGGGCCAGGTGGTGGGGCTGATCGGCCCCTCCGGGGCCGGCAAGTCGACCCTCATCCGCTGCATCAACCGCCTGGTGGAGCCCTCGGCCGGCACCGTGCGCCTGGGCGAGACCGACCTGGTCCCACTGCGCGGCCGTGAACTTCGCCGGGCCCGGCGCCGCATCGGCATGATCTTCCAGGAATATGCCCTGGTCGAGAGACTGACCGTGATGGAGAACGTGCTGTCCGGACGCCTCGGCTATGTGCCCTTCTGGCGCAGCTTCACCCGACGCTTTCCGGGCCCGGACATCGAGAACGCCTACCGACTGCTGGATCGGGTGGGGCTGCTGGCGCATGCCGACAAGCGAGCCGATGCCCTCTCGGGCGGGCAGCGCCAGCGCGTGGGCATCGCCCGGGCACTGGCCCAGGACCCCGAGCTGCTGCTGGTGGACGAACCCACCGCCAGCCTCGATCCCAAGACCAGCCGCCAGATCATGCGATTGATCACCGAGGTCTGCGCCGAGCGCGGGCTGCCGGCCATCGTGAACATCCACGATGTACCGCTGGCGCAACGCTATCTCGATCGCCTGATCGGGCTGAAGGCGGGTCAGGTCGTCTTCGACGATGCGCCCGACCACCTCGACGACATGACCCTCACTCGGATCTACGGCGCCGAGGACTGGAGCGGCGCGGAATCGGACGCGGACGCCGTCGATGGCGACGACGCGGCAACGCCCCGGATGATGCCCGCGAGGTCGGCATCATGACCTCGTCCCCTGGCTCCTGTTCATCCCATACCTACCCGCGCCACTGGCGGCGACCACCGCAGCTCATCACCACGCGCCGCTGGCGACTGGCCATACCGCTGCTGGCACTGGCCTATCTGATCCTCGCACTCGGCTCGCTGGAGGTCGAGGGCGCCCGTCTGATGGAGGGCCTGTCACGCGGCGCGCGCTTCGTTCAGGGCTTCCTGCAGCCGGATTTCACCAGCCGTTGGCACGACATCCGTCAGGGGCTGATCGAGAGCCTGACCATGACCCTGACCGCCACCGTGGTGGGCGTGCTGGTATCGATACCCATCGGGGTCGGGGCGGCACGCAACCTGTCGCCGCGCCCCGTCTACATGGTGTGCCGCTCGGTCGTGGCCATCAGCCGGTCGCTGCAGGAAATCATCATCGCCATCTTCCTGGTCGCCATGTTCGGCTTCGGGCCCTTCGCCGGCTTCCTCACCCTCGCCTTCGCCTCCATCGGCTTCGTGGCCAAACTGCTGGCCGACGACATCGAGGAGGCCAGCGCCAGCCAGATCGAGGCCATCCGCGCCACCGGGGCCAGTGGCCTGCAGCTGATCCACTATGCCATCCAGCCCCAGGTCATGCCGCGGCTGATCGGCCTGTCGCTCTACCGGCTGGACATCAACTTCCGGGAAAGCGCGGTGATCGGCATCGTGGGCGCCGGAGGCATCGGTGCCACCCTCAACACGGCCATCGACCGCTACGAGTACGACAGCGCCGGTGCCATCCTGCTGATCGTCATCGCCATCGTCATGTTCGCGGAATATGGCTCCAGCTACCTCAGGAAGACGCTGCAATGAGTGCCCTCGATTCCCGCCCGGGCGAACCCGCCCACTACTCGCAGGTCTGGTGCTTTCGCACACCGCGCGCCAGGCTGGCGCTATGGGGCGGCTGGGTGGCCCTGGTGGCGCTGTTCGTCTGGTGCTGGCAGGTGATGAACGCCAACACCCTGTGGGTCTTCGTCGCCGATGCACCCGACCAGGCAGTCGATATCGGAAGCCGTATGTTCCCGCCCGACCCGACCTACCTGCCCGAGCTGCTGCTGCCGCTATGGGACACCCTCAACATCGCCACGCTGGGCACGCTGGGCGGCATCATCCTGGCGATTCCGGTGGCCTTCCTCGCTGCCGGCAACACCACCCCCTCGACGCTGCTGGTGCGTCCCGTGGCGCTGTTCATCATCGTGAGTTCACGTTCGATCAATTCGCTGATCTGGGCACTGCTGCTGGTGGCGCTCATCGGCCCGGGCCTGCTGGCCGGCATCGTGGCCATCGCCCTGCGCTCCATCGGTTTCGTCGGCAAGCTGCTGTATGAAGCGATCGAAGAGACCGATGGCCGACAGGTCGAGGCGGTGACGGCCACCGGCGCCGGACGCGCCCAGGTCATCCACTACGGCATCGTGCCCCAGGTGCTGCCGGCCTTCTGGGGCATCGCGATGTTCCGCTGGGACATCAACATACGCGAGAGCACCATCCTGGGCCTGGTCGGTGCCGGCGGCATCGGCATGAAGCTGCAGTCCTCCATCGACACCCTGGCCTGGTCCCAGGTCGCCACTATCCTGATCGTGATCCTCGCCACGGTGGTGGTCAGTGAAGCCCTTTCGGCCCGAGTTCGCCGAGCGCTGATCTGAGCGTCATGGCGTGACGCAGGAAGTCGTCACGCCTGTGCCCGCTTCACCAGCCGCCGAATGAGGGCCAGGTCATGGCGCAGCAGCAGACGCTGGTCCTCGCCGAGCGCGTCGAGGGCGATCCAGCCATCGGCGATGCGGCCCTGACGCAGGGCATCACGCTGAGCCGACAGCAACAGCGCCTGCAAACGCTCCAGCGCCCGCCTCAGCTCGGCGGCAAGCGCCGCCTCAAGCCCTCCCGCCATCACCAGTGCGGCCAGGCGTTCGCGGGTGGCCATCGCCCGCACGCGATGACGCACACTCAGCAGGCGCACGGCGCCGACCAGCGGCAGCAGTCCACGGTGCTTGAGGTCCAGCGCCGACTCGGCCGGCGCCCCCTCGCCCCCGGCGGCCAGACGTCCGAAGCGGTCGAGCGCCACCGGGCACTCGTTCAACAGCGCCGCCATCTCGTCGAGGAACAATCCGGCCTCGGGCACGTGACGCATCACGCCATCGACCAGTCCGGTCGCCAGGGCCGCCTCCCCGTAGACCGGTGACGCATCGAGCAGGATATTGGCCTGCTGCACGCGCTTGACCCGCCGCTCGGCGGTCCAGATGGCCAGCTGGGCCTGCCACGCCGAGAGGCGCTTGCGCCACATCGGCCAGCGCGCCATGACGTGCCCCGGGCACAGCGGGATGCCGGCGGCGTCGAGAGCGGCGGTGAAGCGCTCGCCCAGCGCCTGGAAGTAGCCATCGATCTCGGTGTGACGGGCGTCCGCATAGTCGGCGATGACCATGGCATTGTCCTGGTCCGGGACCAGCAGACTCTCGTGGCGCGCCGCCGAGCCCAGGGTCAGCACGCAGAACGCCACCGGCGGCGCCCCCCAGCCCTGCTCCTGCATGGCGACGAGTGACGCCTCGATGGCGCGGCGATAGAGCGCATCGTTGTGGTCGCTGATCAACTGACTGATCCGCCAGGCCGGCAGGTCGAGGCGCACCAGCGCCGCCACCAGATCGCGCTGCCAGGCATGGGCCTCGGCCAGGCTCGGCGTCGGCCCCAGCCGTTCGATGGCCTCGCCCAGCGGCGCGAGCAGCGCCGGCAGCCGCCCGACATCGGGCACGATGTCGTCGGCGAACAGCGAGCGCCAGGTCGAGGTTCGGTGGAGCAGGTGCATCGGCATGCCCAAAAGAAGACTGCCTCCAGCGTAGCAAGCGCCTCGTCCTTGCCGGTTGACCGGGAGCAGTCATGCGGTGCCCTGCCCTCATTGCCGACCATAAAAAAGACGGCGCCCCTGGGGACGCCGTCGCTCGGAAGCCTCTGGCAGAGCCGGAGATCGGCTCAGCGATCGTCGAACAAGGCGTCGCCCAACTCGTCGATCATCCGCTCGGCCTTGCTGACCATCAGCGCCTCGCAGGCCTCGCGACCGGGCACCACATCGGAGCGCTCGAAGCGATGCTCGAGCACCTCCTCGTCCTCGCCGCGGGGCTTGCGGATCCAGCCGCTGACGCGATACTGGCCGCCCATCTCCTCACACTGGGGCACGATCAGGTAACCCTGATAGGACACCGGCTCGCCCTCTGGCGCGGCGGCAGGCGTCGTCTCTCCCTGGCCGAACAGACCGGATAGCAGTTTCTTCAGCATCGAAGCCTCCTGGATCAAGAGCGCCGACTTGACCGGCGCTAGGAAACACTGGATTTACGTGGCGAGCGAAGAGAGGTTGGTCGCCACCGGAGCACAGGAACCGCAGTGTAGCCTGCTACATGAGGATTCCGATCGGACCGGCGCTCCGGCACCGCTGGCGGCCAAGATATCGAGTGCAGCAGTAAATCCGCGTTTCCTTAGTCCTGCTGACGACCCTTACCCGCCGCAATACGCAGACGCAGGGCGTTGAGCTTGATGAAGCCCTCGGCATCCTTCTGGTCGTAGGCGCCGGCGTCGTCCTCGAAGGTGGCGATGGACTCATCGAACAGCGAGGCGTCGGACTTGCGGCCGGCCACGGTGGCGTTGCCCTTGTAGAGCTTCATGCGCACCACGCCGGAGACGTTCTTCTGGGTCTCGTCGATGGCGGCCTGCAGGGCACGACGCTCCGGGCTCCACCAGTAGCCGTTGTAGATCACCTCGGCGTACTTCGGCATCAGCTGGTCCTTGAGGTGGGCTTCCTCACGGTCCAGGGTCAGCGACTCGATGGCACGGTGGGCGCGCAGCATGATGGTGCCCCCCGGGGTCTCGTAGCAGCCGCGGGACTTCATGCCCACGTAGCGGTTCTCGACGATGTCGAGACGGCCGATGCCGTTGTCGCCGCCCATCTGGTTGAGCTTGGAGATGACCTCGTGGGGACGCATCGGCTCGCCGTCGATGGCCACGATGTCGCCGTTCTCATAGGTCAGCTCGACGTAGGTCGGGGTGTCCGGGGCCGCCTCCGGGGAGACGCTCCAGCGCCACATGTCTTCCTCGGCCTCGGTCCAGGGGTCCTCGAGGTTGCCGCCCTCGTAGGAGATGTGCAGCAGGTTGGCATCCATGGAGTACGGCGACTTCTTCTTCTGGCTGGTGAAGTCGACCGGGATGTCGTGCTGCTGGCAGTAGGCCATCAGCTTCTCGCGGGAGTTGAGGTCCCACTCGCGCCACGGGGCGATCACCTTGACGCCCGGCTTCAGCGCGTAGGCGCCGAGCTCGAAGCGCACCTGGTCGTTGCCCTTGCCGGTGGCACCGTGGGAGATGGCGTCGGCGCCGGTCTGGTTGGCGATCTCGATCAGGCGCTTGGCGATCAGCGGGCGCGCGATGGAGGTACCGAGCAGGTACTCGCCCTCGTAGATGGTGTTGGCGCGGAACATCGGGTAGACGTAGTCGCGGGCAAACTCCTCGCGCAGGTCCTCGATGTAGATTTCCTTGACGCCCAGTGCCTCGGCCTTGGCACGAGCCGGCTCGACTTCCTCGCCCTGACCGATGTCGGCGGTGAAGGTCACCACTTCGCAGTCGTAGGTTTCCTGCAACCACTTGACGATGACGGACGTGTCCAGGCCGCCGGAATAGGCAAGCACGACCTTCTTGACATCGGACATGCTGAGGCTCCTTTTAGCTGTTCGGTGTAGAGGGCCGATTATAGCGCGACCAGCCTGGCGCGAATACCGGCGCGGCGGGACGCATCGCGGTGAAACTGCTAGACTCCCGCGTTTCGAGACAACCCGACCCCAAGTCAAGGAGAGGTGCATGAGCGAGGTGGCCGCCCGCGAACTCATGGCACAACGCTTCCGCAGTTTCCTGCCCGTGGTGGTGGACCTGGAAACCGGCGGCTTCAATGCCCAAGGCGACGCGATCCTGGAGATCGCCGCCGTGACCCTGACCATGGACCCCGAGGGCAACCTGATGCCCGACGCCACCTATGCCTATCACGTCAATCCCTTCGAGGGGGCCAACGTCGAGCAGTCCGCCCTGGACTTCACCGGCATCCGCCTCGACGACCCGCTGCGCCAGCAAGTCGCGGTCAGCGAGGCCGAGGCGCTGGGCGAGATCTTCCGGCCGGTACGCAAGGCGATCAAGGCCAGCGGCTGCACCCGCGCCGTACTGGTGGGGCACAACGCCGCCTTCGATCACGGCTTCCTGAACGCCGCGGTGGAACGCTGCGGGATCAAGCGCAATCCCTTCCACCCCTTCTCGAGCTTCGACACCGCCTCGCTGGCCGGCCTGGTCTACGGCCAGACCGTGCTGGCCCGCGCCTGCCGCGCCGCCGGTATCGAGTTCGACAACAGCGAAGCCCACTCGGCGCGCTACGACACCGAACGCACCGCCGAGCTGTTCTGTGCCATGGTCAACCGCTACAAGGACCTGGGCGGCTGGCAGCTGGCCCAGCGCGAGCAGGGCATCGAAGAGCCGTAAGCGGCAAGCTGCGGGTAAGCGGGGCCAAGGTCAGCGGGGTCAGACCCTTAAGTGGCTCAAGTGGCACCCATAGCAAACACCCCCGCAGCCAGGCTGCGGGGGTGTTGTTCTTCCAGCTTCACGCTTCCAGGCGTGAAGCGCCGCTCTTCAAGCTTAGGCTTCAGATGCGTCGTCCTGATGCTTGGCGGCGGTCTCCTTGATCAGCGGCTCGAGCTCGCCGTTCTGGTACATCTCGACGACGATGTCGCAGCCGCCGACCAGCTCACCCTCGACCCACAGCTGCGGGAAGGTCGGCCAGTTGGCGACCTTGGGCAGCTCGGCGCGGATGTCCGGATTGTCCAGCACGTTGACGAAGGCGAAGCGCTCGCCGCAGGCCATCAGGGCCTGGACGGTCTGGGCAGAGAAGCCGCACTGCGGCAGCTGGGGGGTGCCCTTCATGTAGATCAGGATCGGGTTTTCGCTGATCTGGCGCTGGATGTTCTCGACGGTGGTACTCATCTGCATTCCCTCTGGATCGGTGGTGGCCGCCGCGCCAAGGACAATACCCGAGCGCGCAGGTGGGCCTTCGATGCCGCCATTGTACGGATGCCAGCCGCGTTGCGCATCCCCCGCCGGCTGGCTAGGATGGTCGTTTTTTCCCGTGGAGTGACGCCATGGCCACCCGCCATTTCCTGACCCTGCTCGACCTGAGTCCGGAAGAGCTGCGCTACCTGATTCAGCGCGGCATCACGATCAAGAACGGCCTGAAGACCCACGGCCCGACCTACACCCCGTTCGCCAATCGCACCCTGGCGATGATCTTCGAGAAGTCGTCGACGCGCACGCGGGTGTCGTTCGAGACCGCCATGGCCCAGTTCGGCGGCCACGCCCTGTTCCTGTCGCCCCGCGACACCCAGCTGGGCCGCGGCGAGCCGATCGGCGACACCGCCCGCGTCCTCTCGGAGATGGTCGACGCGGTGATGATCCGGACCTTCTCCCATGAAGGCCTCGAGGAGTTCTCCGACGCCAGCGACGTGCCGGTGATCAACGCGCTGACCGATGATTACCATCCCTGCCAGCTGCTGGCCGACGTCATGACCTGGACCGAGCTGCGCGGCAGCGTGCGCGGCCGCACGGCGGTATGGATCGGCGACGGCAACAACATGTGCCACTCCTGGATCAACGCCGCCCGCCAGTTCGAGTTCGACCTGCGCGTGGTCTGCCCCGAAGGCTACGAGCCGCGTCAGGACATCCTCGATGCCGCCGGTGACCGGGTGACCATCCACCGCGACCCGATGGCCGCCGTGGAAGGTGCCGACCTGGTGACCACCGACGTCTGGGCCTCCATGGGCCAGGAAGAAGAGCAGGCCAAGCGCGAGGCCGACTTCGCCGGTTTCCAGGTCAGCGAGGCGATGCTCGACCGCGCCGCCGACGACGTGCTGTTTCTGCACTGCCTGCCGGCCCACCGCGGCGAGGAGATCAGCGAGACCCTGCTCGAGGACCCGCGCGCCGTGGTCTGGCAGGAAGCGGGCAATCGCCTGCACGCGCAGAAGGCGCTGATCGAGTTCCTGCTGCTGGGCCGCGTCGAGAGCTGATCGACGCCTCTCTCGCTGCCCTCACGACGCCTCGGCAACACCGGGGCGTCGCTGTTTCTGCGGCTTTTCCACGCGACTGACACCATCGCAGCCACCAGCGACCAGCCGAGGAGCGGCGACGCCTCACGCCTCACGCCTTATACCTTGGTCTAACCCCCTTCCCGCCGGTATAATGCGCCGCAACATATGACACCGCGAGACAGGCCGTCCCTCATGACCACCCTCTCCGCCGGCAATATCGCCCAGCGCAGCCTCCGCCAGTGCCTCTGCAACATGGCCGAACTGCTCTATCGCCAGGGTCACGTGCTGGAAACCGTCTCCAGCCCCCATCGTGGCCTCGACCGCCAGGCCCTGAGCGCCCTCGCCGACGCCGAGCACGACTGGCCGAGCCATCAGCGCACCCTGGAGCGCAGCGAGGCCGCCACCTTCAACGCCCAGCGTCGCTTCGTGCTGACCGACCTGGGGCGAGAGCTGTTGTTCGAGATGTTTGGCGAGGGCGCCGCCGATATCGCCTAGGCAATCCGCGAAAAGTGCCTGCGCTCGGTAATACAGCGTCAAAAATCAGCTCGTGAGCGAGCCCGGTCAAAGTACTCATTTACAGCACGTAAACTCGCACGCGAGCCCGGTCCGCCTTCTCGCTGATTTTTTCCTTGCCTAACCTTCGCTCGTCGACTTTTCGGCATCGCCTGATCTCGGCGTCCTTCCCTTTCGCCACTCTGGCGACTTGCATCAACTCGACGTCGCCTAACGTCAACTTCTTCCCGGCGCCATGACGGACACTCCCTGCAGTTCACGCAAGGAGGTCTCCATGAACCGCAATGTCATCCTCACCTGCGCCATCACCGGCGCCGGCGACACCGCCGACAAGAACCCCAACGTCCCGGTCACCCCCCAGCAGATCGCCGACGACTGCATCGCCGCCGCCAAGGCTGGCGCCAGCGTCGCCCACATCCACGTCCGCGATCCCGAGACCGGTGGCATCAGCCACTCCACCGAGCACTTCCGCGAGGTGATGGAGCGAGTCCGCGAGGCGGACACCGACATCGTCATGAACATCACCGCCGGCGGCGGCGGCGACTGGATTCCCGACGTCGAGGACCCGACCCGCGGCGGCCCGGGCACCGACATCCAGACCCCGGCCGAGCGCCACGCGCCGGTCGGCGAGCTGCTGCCCGAGCTGTGCACCCTGGACTGCGGCAGCCTCAACTTCGGCGACATGGTCTACGTCAACACCGCCGACTGGCTGCGCGAGCATGCCCGCCTGGTCCAGGCCGCCGGCGTGAAGCCGGAGCTCGAGTGCTTCGACCTGGGCCACGTCTGGTTCGCCCGCCAGCTGCAGCAGGAAGGCCTGCTCGACGGCGACCCGCTGTTCCAGCTGTGCCTGGGCATCCCCTGGGGCGCCGAGGCCGATCCCGAGACCATGCTGGCGATGCGCAACAAGCTGCCGGAAAACGCCAACTGGGCGGCCTTCGGCATCGGCCGCCAGCAGATGCCCATGGTCGCCCAGGCGATGCTGCTCGGCGGCCACGCCCGCGTCGGCCTGGAGGATAACCTCTATCTGAGCAAGGGCGTGAAGGCGACCAACGCCCAGCTGGTCGAGAAGGCGGGCACCATCGTCGAGAACCTCGGCGGACGCATCATGCCCCCGGCCGAGACCCGCGCGCATCTCAAGCTGCGCGACCCGCGCACCGGTCAGACCGTCACCAGCACCCCGGGAGGTGAGGCATGAGCCGCCAACTGACGGTCATCGGCACCGGCGTCATCGGCAACGGCTGGATCGCCCGGGCGCTGGCCCAGGGCTGGGACGTGGTCGCCTTCGACCCCGCGCCGAACGCCGCCGAACGCACCCGCGCCTTCGTCGACAATGCCTGGCCGTCGCTCGAGAAGCTCGGCCTGGCCGAGGGCGCGGCCCCCACGCGACTGACCTTCGTCGACAGCCTCGAGGAAGCCGTGGCCGGCGCCGACCTGATTCAGGAGAACGTGCCGGAGCGCCTCGAACTCAAGCGCGAGATCCTCGCCGCCATCGACGCCGCGGCGGCGCCCGGCGCGATCATCGGCTCCTCCACCTCGGGCTTCAAGCCCAGCGACCTGCAGCGTGACTGCGCCTGGGTGCCGGGCCGGGTGATCGTCGCTCATCCCTTCAACCCGGTCTATCTGCTACCGCTGGTGGAGCTGGTCGGCGGCGAAGCCACCGAGCCCCGCCAGATCGAGCAGGCCCAGGCGCTCTACCAGGCGCTGGCCATGCGGCCGCTGGTGGTGCGTCGCGAGATCGAAGGGCATATCGCCGACCGACTGATGGAGGCGCTGTGGCGCGAGGCCCTGCACCTGGTCAACGACGGCGTGGCCACCACCGAGGAAGTGGATGCCGCCGTGGTCTACGGCTGTGGCCTGCGCTGGTCGCTGATGGGCACCTTCCTGACCTTCCATCTGGCCGGGGGCGAACAGGGCATGCGTCACATGCTTGAGCAGTTCGGCCCGGCGCTGAAACTGCCCTGGACCAAGCTCGAGGCCCCGGAACTCACCGACGAGCTGATCGACAAGGTGGTCGAGGGCTGCGAGTTCCAGGCCGCCGAGCGCCCGGTCGCCGAGCTCGACCGTCGCCGCGACGACTTCCTGGTCGAGCTGCTCGACCTGGTGCAGAAGTACTGGCCCGAGGCCGAAGGCCTGGAAGGACGCATCTGATGGCACTGCTCGAGACCCGCGTCGTCCCGGAATGGGTCGACTACAACGGCCATATGAACGACGCCGAATACGCCCGGGTGTTCTCTCTGGGCGTGGAGGCGCTGATGGACGCCATCGGCCTCGACGAGGCCGGCCGTCGGCGCCATGGCTACACCGTCTATACCCTGGAGACCCATCTCTGCTATCGCCGCGAGGCCCATGAAGGTCAGCCGCTGGCGGTGGACGTGACCGTGCTCGACCGCGACGCCAAACGGCTTCACGTCTTCTTCGAGATGCGCGATACCGAGGGCACCCTGCTGGCCACCAGCGAGCAGATGCTGATGGGCATCGACAGTGAGGCCGGGCGCCCGGCGCCCTTCCCCGACCCCGTCGAGGCGGCCATCGGCGAGCTGCCAATCGCCGCAGCGGATGCCTGGCCGGACGCCGCCGGACGCCGCATCGGGCTGCCCGCCAAGCGCTGACGACGATCGAGCACATGACAACGCTTCTCCGCCCGGTCGATGCCGGGCGGATACGGGATCGCCGGCCCGCGGCCCGGCCCGAGAGGAGAAAAATTATCACCACGCCAACTCCCCCCACCCCACCGACTCGCCGTGCCAGTCATGAGGTGGAGACCTCCACCGACTACATGATCACCGAACTGTCGCAAAATGGTGTCTTCAGCGGCATGCACAAGGGCATGACCATCACCGCGGCCTTGCTGGTGCTGGCATTCGTGCTCTTCACCGGCATGATGCCGGACCTGGCCGGCGGCCTGTTCGGCACCACCCGTGCCTGGATCGAGAGCACCTTCAGCGGCTACTACCTGGTGACCGTGATGCTGCTGATGGCGGTGTGCGCCTTCATCGTGATCAGCCGCTACGGCAGCGTGCGCCTGGGCCCCGACGACAGCCGCCCCGACTTCAGCAACTTCGCCTGGTTCTCGATGCTGTTCTCGGCCGGCATCGGCATCGGCATCCTGTTCTTCGGCGTGGCCGAGCCGGTCTTCTACTTCGACAACGCCGGCGCCTTCGGCTACCCCAACAATCCCCATGCCGACATGGCCGGGGCCACCGCCATGAACCACGAGCGCGCCATCGATGCGCTGCGCGTCTCGGTGTTTCACTGGGGGCTGCACGGCTGGGCGATCTACGTGATCGTCGGCATGTCACTGGCCTACTTCGCCTACCGCAAGGGGCTTCCGCTGGCGCTGCGCTCGGCGCTCTATCCCTTCATCGGCGAACGCATCTTCGGACCGGTCGGCCACTTGGTGGACATCCTCGGCGTACTCGGCTGCGTGTTCGGCGTCGCCACCTCGCTGGGCCTGGGCGTCAGCCAGATGGCAGTGGGCCTGGAGCGTCTGGTCGGCATCGGCGCGGGCCTCGACACCCAGCTGACCCTGATCGCCGTGATCTCGTTGATTTCGATCCTCTCGGTGGTCTCGGGCGTGAAGAAAGGCATCAAGGTGATCTCCGAGCTCAACATCTGGGTCTCGGTGGTGGTCGTTGGTGCCTTCCTGATCGGCGGCCCGACCCTGTGGCTGGTGAGCGCCTTCGGCGAGACGGTGCTCGACTACGCCGTCAACTTCCTTCCCATGGGACTGTGGTTCGCCGACGAGCCCGGCACCACCGAGTGGCAACAGGGGTGGACCATCTTCTACTGGGGCTGGTGGCTGGCCTGGGCACCGTTCGTCGGCCTGTTCATCGCACGCATCTCCCGGGGCCGCACCCTGCGTGAGTTCGTGCTCGGCGTGCTGCTGGTGCCGACCCTGATCATCTTCGTATGGCTGATCATCTTCGGCGGCAACGCCCTCTACCAGGAGCTGCATGCCGCGGGCGGCCCGGGCAGCGGCGGGATCATCGAGCTGGTCAACGCCTGGAACCTGCCGGCCGCGCTGTTCGAGAGCGCCGACGGCATCGCCGGCACCGGCACCCTCGGCTGGGTGCTCTCGGCGTTGATGGTGTTCCTGCTGATGAGCTGGTTCGTCACCTCCTCGGACTCCGGTACCCTGGTGCTGACCACCATCCTGTCGCTGGGCAACGAGGAGCCGCCGCAGCGCTTCCGGGTCTTCTGGGGCGTGGTGATCGGGCTGGTGGCGGCAGCACTGCTGGTGGCCGGCGGCCTCAAGGCGCTGCAGACCGCGTTGATCGCCGCCGCACTGCCGCTGAGCGTGGTCATCCTGGTGATGACCGGCGGGGTGCTGCTCTCGCTGCTGCGCGAGTCGCGTCGCGCGCCTGCATCGGCGGCGAAACGCTAGCACGGTCCTATCGATCACCAGGGCAGGCAACAGGAAGGCCCGATCCGGCATCGCCGGATCGGGCCTTTCATCACGGGGCCAACGCCCCGACATATCTCGCTACGTTCAGTACTGGCCGAGAGTGGCCTCCAGCTTGAACAGGCTGGCGGACAGCTCGCCCGGCGTCATCACCGGCGAGGCGGGCGCCACCACGGACGGCCAGGCCTTCAGCGTGGCGTCATAGGCCGCCATCAGCTCGTCCCGTGTCTCGTCATCATACAGGTCGGCGTGCTGCTCGAGCTGCTCGCGGGCGATCTGCACGAAGCCGAAGCTGTCCTGATATTCCAGCACGTTGACGAACTCGCCGTCGTCGCCGATGGCTTCCTGGTACTCGTGCATGGCCTGGCTCAGCAGCGCCAGCTGGATGCGGCTCTGGAAGGCCACGTCGCCGCGCAGATCGGCGTCGACCGTCTCCAGCGCCCCATCGATGGCATCGAATGCCGCCTCATAGGCCTCGTCATGGCTGCCCCACTCGCCGCCCTCGCGGGTATCGGCGATCAGCGCCTCGAGAGCGGGCTCGACATCGTCGACGCCGCGTTCCTCGAAGGCCGGCGCCATGGGCTCGTAGAGTTCATGGATCGGATGACCGAAGTGCGGCTGGGCAGCGGTCTGCTCGCCTTCCTGGTAGAGCTCGCGCGCCACGGTCAGGTGGCCCTTCATCATGGCGAGGTTGGTGGCATAGACGCCGGGATTGGTGACGTTCATGACGTGGCCGGCTTCGCCGCCTTCACCACCTTCGCCGCCTTCACCACCTTCGCCACCTTCACCACCTTCGCCGCCGGCCGAAGCGTTCAGGTAAGCGAAGACGGCGTAGGGATCGGCCGAGGCACCGGCTTCACCGCCTTCACCGCCTTCACCGCCTTCACCGCCTTCACCGCCATGATGGCCGGATTCACCACCTTCGCCGCCGTGATGGCCGGATTCTCCACCCTCGCCACCTTCGCCGCCGTGATGGCCGGATTCACCACCCTCGCCGCCTTCACCGCCATGATGGCCGGATTCGCCACCCTCGCCGCCTTCGCCGCCGTCATGGTGACCGCTTTCGCCACCCTCGCCGCCTTCACCGCCATCGTGGTGACCGCTTTCGCCACCCTCGCCACCTTCGCCGCCGTGATGGCCGTATTCGCCGCCTTCATCGCCATGGTCGGCGTGTGCCAGCATCGGCTGGTCGGGGCCTTGGGTGAACGCCGCCGAAGCATCGGGCTCCGCCCCACTGGCGGTGCCGGCCCCCAGCAGGACAGTGGTACCAACGCCGACCCAGAGCTTGGTTCGAGTAGAGTGAGACATGGACGCTTCCTTTTGATGTTGTGATTGCCGGGACACGCGGCCCTGAGGCCGACTCAAGCGGCCATAGGGTGCTACCTCGGGAAGTGTAATGCAAACGATTCACAGTCGTTTATAATCCGCGACACATCCTCAGCTCCCGGAGCACCGACCGTGATCCTCTGCATCGACCAGACCATCCCTTCCGAGCTGCTGTCCCGCGTGTGCGCCACGCTGGCCGGCAGCGAATTCCGCGACGGACGCGAGACCGCCGGCTGGCACGCACGCACGGTCAAGCAGAACCAGCAGGCCGACGGCCGTCACCCCGACATCGCCGAACTGCGCCAGGAGGTCACCAAGGCCCTCCACGACCATCCGCTGTTCCAGATGGCGGCGCGCCCGAAGCAAATGAAGCCGCTGATGTTCAGCCGCTACCAGGAAGGCATGACCTACGGCAACCACGTCGACGATGCGGTGATGGCCACGCCCCAGGGCGCCATGCGCACCGACCTGTCGTTCACCCTCTTCCTCAACGATCCGGACAGCTATGACGGCGGCGAGCTGCTGATGGACACCCCCGCCGGCGAGCAGACCTACAAGCTGCCGGCCGGCGGACTGATCCTCTATCCCTCCTCGACCCTGCATCGCGTCGAACCGGTCACCCGCGGCGAGCGCCTTGCCGCGGTGGGCTGGGCCCAGAGCCAGGTCCGCGACCCGCAGCAGCGCGAGATCCTCTTCGACCTGGATACCACTCGCCGCCAGGAGTTCGACGCCAACGGCAAGACCCTGACCTTCGACATGCTGTCCAAGAGCCTGGCGAATCTGCTGAGAATGTGGGCGGAGGTGTAGTCGACCGCCTCAGCCTCGCCGCACCTCCCGCGGCGAGGCACCGAAGTGCTGGCGAAAGGCCCGCGAGAAGCTGGAACTCGAGGTGAAGCCACAGGCCAGGGCCACGCCGAGCACCTCGAGGTCCGTTTCCTCCAGCAGCTGACGCGCCCGGGCCAGGCGCAGCGCCAGGTACCAGTCACGGGGCGAGCGTCCCAGCTCGCGCTCGAACAGCCGCTGCAGCTGTCGTAGCGAGACGCCGCTGCGGCTCGCCACGTCCTCCAGCGTCAGCGGCGTTTCCAGGTGGCGCTCCATCAGTTCGACGGCCTCCGCCAGCCGTGGGCTATGCGTGGCCAGGCGCCGCGCCTGGGTCATGCGCTGTGAATCGTGACGGGTGCGCATGCGCTCGTGAATCAGCTGTTCGGACACGTCGACAGCCAGCCGCTGCCCGTGACGCCGGGCGATCACGTCCAGCGCCATGTCCATGGCCGCCGCCCCGCCGGCGCAGGAGAAGCGCCGCTCGCCCAGCTCGAACAGCTCGTCGGAGGTCTCGATCGCCGGGAAGCGCTCGCGGAAGGCCGGCAGGCTCTCCCAGTGCAGGGTCACCCGCTCGCCCTCCAGCAGCCCCGCCGCGGCCAGCAGGAAACCGCCGGTATCGAGCCCGCCCAACGCGCAGCCGGCCCCGTCCAGCCGATGCAGCCAGCGCATCAGCCCACGGCTCAGGTAACGCTCGGGATCGAAACCGCTGCAGACCGCCAGCGACGCGGGATGATAGCGCGCCTCGATGTCCTGATCGGCCAGCAGCGTCATGCCGTTGGAAGCCGTGACCGGCCCGCCGTCCTCACTGATCAGCGTCCACTCGAACAGCGGCCGACCGCTGATGCGATTGGCGATGCGCAGAGGCTCCACGGCCGAGAAGAAGGCCATCATCGAGAAACGGGGCAGCAGGAGGAACCCGATCGGCTCGGGCAGCGGGCCGGCATAGTCGAGGCGCATGGCAGCGGATGTACGGCAAGGAAAGGGCCGACATGATGACCGGCCCCAGGTGAAGGAACAAGCCTGCCGGGCGGTCACCGCTCGACATTGCATCCCCCGGCGCCGGCTCTACAATCGTGGTGCACCCTACCCCGCTGCCGCCACGAGGCCCATGAGACTGACGCCCAACGTCCCCGCACCGGAGCGGATCGACTTCCTGCTGCTGCCGCGCTTCGCCATGGTGGCGTTCTTCTCGGCGATCGAACCGCTGCGCATCGCCAATCGCATCAGCGGTCGGCCGCTGTTCGAGTGGCGGCTGATCGGCCGCGACGGCGAGCCGGTGGTCGCCTCCAACGGCATGACCCTGGCGGTCGATCACGCCCTGGATGAGGCCCCGCTCGCGCCCAGCCTGGCGGTGTGCGCCAGCTTCGAGCCGGAAGCCGCCATCGACCAGACGCTGGTCGACTGGCTGCGCGAGCGCGCCGCGGCGGGCTGCCGGCTTGGCGGCATGGACACGGGCTGCTTCGTGCTGGCCACCGCCGGCCTGCTCGACGACCAGACGGTGACGCTGCACTGGGAATCGCTGCCCGAGTTCCGTGCCCGCTTTCCCGGCATCGACGCGGTGGAGTCACTCTACGAGGTGACGCCGGAGGGTTTTTCCTGCGCCGGTGGCAGTTCGTCCATCGACATGAGTCTCGACCTGATCCGACGACGCCACGGCCGCGAGCTGGCCGAGCGGGTCCGCGACCAGCTGCTGCACGACCAGGGCCGACGCCCGGCCAGCCGCCAGCGTGACCCTGCCGCCCCCGAGGATCCGACACTCCACCGCGCCCTCGACCTGATGGACGCCAATCTGGACACGCCGCTGGAGATTCGCCGACTGGCCGACGAGCTCGACCTCTCCTGGCGGCGGCTGGATCGTCTGTTCGCCCGTCATCTGGGCACGTCGCCGCAGCGGGCCTACCTGGCGCGTCGGCTGGACCACGCCCGGCGGCTGCTGCAGGAGACCCGGCATTCCGTGATGGACGTCGCTCTGGCCAGCGGCTTCGCCTCCGCCTCCAGCTTCACCCGCGCCTTCCGCCAACGGCATGGCATGACGCCCAGCGAACTTCGACAGCGACGCTGAGCCCCGATACCCGGCCTCCGACACCTGAACTCCGATACCCCAGGACGTTCGCCGCGTTGACACACGGATGCCCATACGGTTTCACTTGAAACCAAATGAACCGTGATCAGAGGAACCCCATCATGACAGCCGCCTGGCAGCAGTACCGCAGCGCCCCACCCTTCGGCACCCGCGTCGCACCCGCCATCGATCTGCCCGAGCACGGACACCTGAGCCTGACCGTGGAGAGCGAGCGCGGCCGCTTTCCGCTGCTGGTGGTGCGCCTCGCCGACGATGCCCTGGTCGCCTACGTCAACGCCTGCCCGCACCAGTACCTGCCCCTCGACCAGCGCGGCAACCGCCTGCTCAGCGACGACGGCGAGACACTGCGCTGCACCAACCACGACGCCGCCTTCGCCACGCGCAGCGGCGAAGGCGTAGGCGGCCTGGGGACGGGCTGCGCCCTGGACCCGGTGCCGGTGCATGTGGAGGACGACTGGCTGGTCATCGGCAACGTTTCGTAAAACGCCTCGCCTAGCGCCTATCTGTCGAATCGTGCACAGTCGGCGTCGAATCATGACGCTAGCCCACGGGACTGCGCTGGCATCCTGAGCCGGAACATACATCGCTCGGGAGACTAGCCCATGACCGACGCCGCACTGCCCCTCACCCCCGACTACGACGCCTGGCCGATCGACGCCGACCTCGATGCCGTCTCCTTCACCTCGCGCCTGGTCACGGTGCGCTGGAGCGACGGCCGCGTCAGCCGCTATCACGGCATCTGGCTGCGCGAGAACGCCGCCGACGAGACCACCGTCAATCCCGCGACCCGCGAGCGCATCCTGGACCTCTCGGCCCTGCCGGCATGGCCGGAGATCGAAGGCGCCGACATCGATGCCGCCGGCGCGCTGTGCGTGACCTTCGCTCCCGAGGACCGTCGCCTGCGCTTCCACCCCGGCTGGCTGCGCGCCCACGACTACGACAACGCCGGCGATCCCGAGGCGCCGCTGGTCCCGGTGACCCTCTGGCACGGCAGCCCCGATGCCGGCCCCGACACCCTCGACGCCAGCGGCCTGCTCGATACCGCCCCCGCCAGCGAGGCCGAGGAGGCGATCCTCGCGCCGGCGCTCGAGAGCGTGCTCGGCAAGGGGCTGGTAAGACTGCGCGGCCTGCCCACCGAGCCCGGCTCGCTGGAGGCCATCGCCCATCGCATCGGCCCGATCCGCGATACCAATTTCGGCGGCCTGTTCAACGTCAAGGCCAAGCCGGACCCGGACTCCAACGCCTACACCTCCATCGCCCTGCCGCCCCACACCGACCTGCCGACCCGCGAGTACCATCCGGGCCTGCAGATGCTGCACTGCCTGGAAAACAGCGTGGAGGGCGGCCAGGCGGTGATGCTCGATGGCTTCGCGGTGGCCGAGGCACTGCGTGAGCGAAACCCCGAGGCCTGGGAGACCCTGACCCGGGTGCGCTGGTGCTACGCCAACACCGCCAGGACCACCGACCATGTGTGGTTCGAGCCGATGATCCGCCTCGACGCCCGCGGCGAGCTGCTCGAGGTACGCATCGCCGACTTCCTGCGCGGCCCGCTGCAGACCGCCTTCGAGGACGTGGAGCCGGCCTACGAGGCGCTGATGGCACTGCAGCGGCTGCTGCGCGACCCGGCCTTCGCCATTCGCTTCACCTACGCGCCCGGCGACCTGGTGATCTTCGACAACCGCCGCCTGCTGCACGCCCGCGACGCCTTCGAGGGCAGCACCGGCCATCGCTGGCTGCAGGGCTGCTACATGGAGCGCGACGAGATCCGCTCGCGCTATCGCATGGTGCAGCGCGCCCGCCGGCAGCGGCGCATCGGCGTCGAGGCCTGACCCGGGCCTCGTCTCCCTAGCCGGGGCCTCGGGCCGCCGTCTCTCTTGGCGCTTCCCCGAAGCGCGCCCGATAGGCCCGGGAGAAGTGCGCAAGATGGCTGAAACCGTTGGCCAGGGCGGCCTCGGTGACCGTGGCGTGGCTGGCCGAGAGCAATCGCTGCGCCCGGTCGAGCCGCATCCCCAGGTAGCACTGCTTGGGCGTCTCGCCGAAATGCGCCAGAAACAGCCGCGAAAGCTGCCGCTGGGACTGACCCGCCAGGCGGCAGATCTCGGGGATGGGCAGTGCTTTGGCCAGGTTGGCTTCCATCACCGCCAGACTCTTCACCACGCTACGCGGCAGGTTCGCGTAGTGTGATGGCGTCACCTCGCCGATCGCGTCTCCATCCTCGCCCTCCCCGCCGTCTGCACCGCTCGAGGCATCGTGGCGGTCATGGACCAGCTGACGGCTCACTGCATCGGCCAGCGCCGGCCCGTAATCCCGGGCGATGCGATCCAGCATCATGTCGATCCCGGTAGTGCCACCGGCGCCGGTCTGGCGCGTCGCATCGGACGAGAAGCGACGCCGACTGATCCTGAGAGCGGGAAACTCACGCCGGAAAGCCGGCACGCTCTCCCAGTGCATGGCCACGCGATGCCCCTCCAGCACTCCGGCCCGCGCCAGGATGAAGGGCGCCGTGTCCAGCCCACCCAGCCAGCCGCCATGCGCCGCGATCCGGCGCAGCACCGCACGGTCCTGGGCCATCACCGTGGCCTCCGCCTCGTAGGACGACACCACCATCAGGTGGGCATCGTCCGGCGCGTCGGCCAGCCGGCCATCCACCTCGATACACACGCCATTGCTGGCGACCACGCCCTCGCCATCCACCGAGCGCAGCCGCCAGGCGAACAGTTCCCGCCCGAAGCGATTGGCCACCCGCAGCGGCTCGAGCATGCAGAACAGCGTCAGCATCGAGAACTTGGGCAACAGCCAGACGTCCAGCGTCTGCTCGGCCTGCTCCGGCGACAGCAGTGGCGGTGAATCCGGCCGCGGATAGGGCCAGACGGCGGAAACCTCCTCGCCTACGTCCAAATTCATCAACCTTATGGCGGATTTTATCAAATTCTACCGCTGAACCGACGTTAGGGTACAGGGGTGTCACGTCACCGGCGCCGCTGACCACGACCGCTCAAGCCCTGATCATCCGGAGATTCATCGCCATGACCTCAAGCGCCAAGGTAGCGCTGTCCGACGACGGCAAGCGCCTGATCCTCGACCTCGACGGACGTTCTCGCGAGCTCGCGGCCATGTGGCTGCGGGAGCGCTCGCCCGACGCCGAGACCCTGGATCCGGGCACCGGCCAGCGACTGATCGAGGCCGCCGAGCTGCCGCTCGACCTCACCCTGCTGCACGCCGAATGCGACGGCGACGCCCTGGCCCTGCGCTTCAGCGACGGTCACGCGACGCGTTTTCCGCTCGCCGCCGTGGTTGCCGATGACACCGGGCCGAGCGATATCGTGCCGGGCCGCACCCTGTGGGACGCCGAGCTGTCTGGCCCGCCCCGAGCCGACTTCGCCGCCGCCGTCGCCGACGATGCCGCCCTGCTCGAGATGCTCGACGGCCTGCACCGCTATGGCGTCGCCCTGGTGTCCGGCGTGCCTGCGGACGAACACGGCATGCAGGCGCTGATCGACCGCATCGGCCCGCTGCGTCACACCAACTGGGGCGGCATCGCCGACGTCAAGTCGGTGGCCAACGCCTATGACCTGACCATGACCCAGCGCGGCCTGGAGCCGCACACCGACAACCCCTACCGCGATCCGATCCCCGGCTATATCTGGCTGCACTGCCTGACCAACGCCGCCGACGGGGGGGACAACACCCTGGTCGATGGCTACCGCGCGGCCCAGGTGCTGCGCGAACGCGACCCGGCGGCCTTCGACTGCCTGACCCGGGTGTCCCCGCGCTTCCGCTATCGCGACGAGAGCACCTGGCTGGAGAGCGAGGGTCCGCTGATCGAGCTGGACAGCCAGGGTCGGGTGAGCCGCGTGCGCTTCAACAACCGCACCGAGCAGGTCGACGCCCTGCCGGCCGATGAGCTCGAGCGCTACTACGCCGCACGTCACGCCTTCTATGCGCTGATCACCTCCGAGGAGCTCACCGTGCACCTCAAGCTGGACCCGGGCCAGATGCTGATCATGGACAACTATCGCCTGTTCCACGGCCGCCGCGCCTTTGAACTGGCCGGCGGCGTGCGCCACCTGCGCCAGGGCTACGTCGATCGCGACAGCACCGCCAGCCGCCGCCTGACCCTGCGCCACCAGTTGACCGACATCACCACCCCCGAGGAGGTCGCATGAACCAGGCCCGTTTCCGCCACTTCGGCGAGGCCAACCGCGACGAGTGGGCGCTGATCGACGACCGCTTCCGCGACTACGTCAACGACGCCCCCCGCCGCGTGCTCGAACACCTTCACCGCCTGGCCGGCGACACCCACGGCTATCCCGTGGATCGCTTCGAGCACTGCCTGCAGACCGCCACCCGCGCCCTGCGAGCCGGCGCCGATGAGGAAATGGTGGTCTGCGCCCTGCTGCACGACATCGGCGACGACCTGGCACCGGCCAACCACGCCGAGATCGCCGCGGGCATCCTCGAGCCGTTCATCGATCCGCTCAACGCCTGGATGATCCGTCATCACGAGCTCTTCCAGGGCTATCACTACCGCCACTACTTCGGCCTGGATCGCCACGCCCGGGAACAGTTCAGGGACCATCCGGCCTATGAGCGCACGGTGCGCTTCTGCGACGACTGGGATCAGGCCAGCTTCGACCCCGACTACGACACCCTGCCGCTCGAGCACTTCGTGCCGATGGTGGAACGGGTGCTGACGCGCGCGCCCTTCGGCGGTCTGCCGCCCATCGTCGAGGAGGAACCCCGTTCATGAACTGTGCCCAGCACCTCATCGCCCTGCTCGAGGCCCACGGCGTCGACACCGCCTTCGGCATCCCCGGCGTGCATACCATCGAGCTGTATCGTGCCCTCGGCGACAGTGGCCTGAGCCACGTCACCCCGCGCCACGAACAGGGCGCCGGCTTCATGGCCGACGGCTACGCCCGTGCCAGCGGTCAGCCCGCGGCCTGCTTCATCATCTCAGGCCCCGGCATGACCAATATCGCCACCGCCATGGGCCAGGCCCTGGCCGACTCGGTGCCGATGCTGGTGATCTCCAGCGTCAACCAGCGCGCCACCCTGGGCCGCGGCCAGGGCCGGCTGCACGAGATGCCGCACCAGGGCGAGACCCTCGCCGGCGTCAGCGTGTTCAGCCACACCCTGCATGACCCGGCGGCGCTGCCCGAAGTGCTAGCCCGCGCCTTTGCGGTGTTCGCGAGCGCCCGACCGGGCCCGGTCCACGTCGAGATTCCCCTCGACGTGATGACCGCGCCGGCCCCCGATACCGTGGCCACACCGACCTCGGTGTTTCCGCCGGCGCCGGCCCCCGCGGCACTGGCAAGGGCCGGAGACTGGCTGGTCGAGGCCAGGCGCCCGCTGGTGCTGCTCGGCGGCGGTACCACCGCCGTGCCGGAGCTCGCCCGGACTCTGGTCGATCGCCTCGATGCACCGACCTTCACCACCATCAACGCCAAGGGCGTGCTCGGCCGCGACCATCCGCTCGATCTCGGCGCCACCCAGAGCCTGCCCGCGGCACGCCGACTGGCCGCCGAGGCCGACGTGGTGCTGGCGATCGGCACCGAACTCGGGGAGACCGACTACGACCTGGTGTTCGACGGGGGCTTCCGGCTCGGCGGTCGGCTGATCCGCATCGACATCGATCCGCAGCAGCTGGGCCGCAACCAGACCGCGGATCTCGCCCTGCTCGCCGAGGCCGGCCAGGCGATGCGCGGGCTGCTCGATGTCCTGCCGGATGCCGCAGACCGCGACGGGGCCGCTCGCGCCGAGGCCGTGCGCGAGGCCCTGGCGCTGGGCGCGGACCCGGAGCTCGCCCCCTATGTACCGCTCTACGCCACCCTGCGCGAGGCGTTGCCCGAGGCGATCGTGGTCGGCGATTCCACCGGCCCGGTCTACGCCGGTAACTTCCTGGCCGCGATGCCGGCGCCAAGGCGCTGGTTCAACGCCGCCACCGGCTTCGGCACCCTCGGCTACGGCCTGCCCGCCGCCCTGGGCGCTGCCGTGGCCAGGCCCGACCAGCCGGTGGTCGCCCTGGTCGGCGACGGCGGCCTGCAGTTCGTGCTCGGCGAACTCGGCACTGCCCGCGACCTGGGCCGGCCGGTGGCGCTGGTGATCTGGAACAACGACGGCTATGACGAGATCCGCCGCTACATGTCGATGAGCGAGGTGCCGCATCTCGGCGTCGACCTGGCCGCCCCGGACTTCCGCGCCCTGGCCGAGGCCTACGACTGCCGCCATGTCGGCGTCACCGACCCGGCGAGCCTGCACGACGCCCTGGGCCGGCTCTGCGAGGCGGAAAGCCCGCTGATCATCGAGGTCGATGCCACCGCCTGGACGGCATCGCTCTGACACCTTGGGAAATCTCCCACCTCATGGCCGGCCGAGACCGGCCCACGACACAAGGAGACGTCCAGGAATGAAGACGCATACCAAGACCCTGACCCTGAGCCTGATCGCCGGCCTGAGCCTGGCCGGTCCGGCACTGGCCGCCGACCGCGACGACCGCCTGCGCCTGGTCGTGCCGCCCTGGCCCGGCGTGACCGTGAAGAGCGAGATCATGACCCAGCTCATCGAGCCGCTGGGCTACACCACCGAGACCCTGGAAATCAGCTCGACGGTGGGCTACAGCACGCTGCAGAGCGGCGACAGCGACGCCTTCCTGGCCGGCTGGATGCCCGCCCAGCAGGAGAGCTACGACGCCGCCATGGAGGCCGACGCCATCGTCGACCTGGGCAACAACGTCAACGGTGCCCGCATGGGCTTCGCGGTCCCCGACTACGTCTACGAGGCCGGCATCACCCGTGCCGAACAGCTCGCCGACCCGGAGGTCGCCGAACGCTTCGAGCGCACCATCTACAGCATCGAAAGCGGCTCCACGGTCACCGACATGATCGAGGGCGCCATCGACAGCAACACCCATGGGCTCGAAGGCTGGAAGCTGATGGCCTCATCGACCCCCGGCATGCTCAGCGAGGTGAACGGCGCCGTCGAGCAGGAGCGCTGGATCCTGTTCTACGGCTGGACCCCGCACTGGATGGTGCCCGAATACGACGCCCGCATCCTCGACGACTCGGCGAACATCTTCGGCGCCGACGGTGGCCGCAGCGACGTCAAGACCATCGTCGCCAAGGACTATGCCGAGGCCAATCCCAACCTGATCCGGCTGCTCGATCAATTCGAACTCTCCGCCGACGAGCAGAGCGAGTTCATCCTCGAATACAGCCTCAAGGAACGGGAGCTCGAGGACGTCGCCCATGAATGGCTGGTCGCCCATCCCCAGCGCGTGGCCAGCTTCCTCGAGGGCGTCACCACCCGCGAGGGCGACGACGCCCTGAGCGCCGTGGAGGCCAGCCTGTGACCCTTGCCCAGCACGAGCGCGAGATCCGCCGCGACCTGGCCGCCGCCTATCGGCTGATCGCCCTGGACGGCATGGACGACGGCATCTCCACCCATATCTCCGCGCGCCTGCCGGGCGAACGTTTCCTGCTCAACGCCTTCGGGCTGCGCTTCGAGGAAGTCCGCGAGGACAACCTGGTGATCGTGAATGCCGACGGCGAGGTGCTCGACGACCCCACCGGATTCGGCATCAATCCGGCCGGTTTCACCATCCACAGCGCCCTGCACGCGGCCCGTCCCGAGGTGGCCTGCGTGCTGCACACCCACACCGTGGCCGGGGTCGCGGTATCGAGCCTCGCCGAGGGACTGCTGCCGCTGAATCAGTGGGCGCTGCAGTTCCACGAGCGGCTCGCCTACCACGACTACGAGGGCATCGCCCTGGATCTCGACGAGCGCGAGCGCCTGGCCACCGACCTGGGTCCTCACTCGGCGATGATCCTGCGCCAGCACGGCCTGCTGACCTGCGGTACAAGCGTCGGTGAGGCCTTCCTGCGCATGCGCGATCTCGAGCGCAGCTGCCAGGCCCAGCTGGCCGCCCAGGCCACCGGCCGGCCGCTGCTCGAGGCATCGCCGGCCATGGCCGAGCACGTCGCCCGCCAGTACGAGGCCTGGGCCGAGAGTCCCGGCGGCACCGACCGGGCCTGGCAGGCCGAACGACGCCGCCTGACCGGTGACGCCCCCCGGGCTCAAACGACCCGCTGACACGACAGAGCGAGACAACGATGCGTTATTCCCGACTGACCCAGCGGATCGCCGGTGAGGGCGCCGCCGCCTGGGACATCCACAACCGCGCCCTGGCCCGCCGGGCCGCCGGCGAGGACATCACCGTGCTGTCGGTGGGCGACCCGGATTTCGACACCCCGGCGCCGATCGTCGAGGGCGCCGTAGCCAGCCTGCGCGCCGGTGCCACCCACTACCCCGACGTGCAGGGCAAGCGGGCCCTGCGGGAGGCCATCGCCGAGCGCTACCGCAAGCGCGGCATGGCCGTCACACCGGAGCACCTGATCGTGGTCGCCGGCGCCCAGTGCGGTCTCTACGCCGCCGCCCAGTGCCTGCTCGATCCGGACGACGAGGTGATCGTCCCCGAGCCGAGCTACGTCACCTACGAGGCGGTGCTGCAGTCCACCGGCGCTCGCATGGTGCATATCCCGCTGCGCGGCGACGCCGGCTTCCGCCTGGACGTGGCCGACCTGGAGGCGGCCATCACCCCGCGCACCAAGGCGATCCTGCTCAACAGTCCCCATAATCCCACTGGCCAGCTGATCGATGCCGCGGCCTGGGCGGCCATCGCCGCGCTGTGCCGACGCCACGACCTGTGGCTGATCTCCGACGAGGTCTACGCCGAGCTGATCTTCGAGGGCGATCACGTCTGCGCCGCGAGCCTGCCCGACATGGCCGAGCGCACCGTGGTGATCGACAGCCTCTCCAAGTCCCATGCCATGACCGGCTGGCGGCTGGGCTGGGTGCTGGGCCCGGAACCCCTGATCGAGCATCTGAGCCACCTCGCGCTGTGCATGCTCTACGGCTGCCCGGACTTCATCCAGGACGCCGCCCGCGACGCCCTGAGTGCCCCCCTGCCCGAGCTCGACGCCATGCGCGAAACCTACCGCGGCCGGCGCGACGCGGTGGTCGCTGCGCTCAGCGGCTGTCCGTCGGTGAAGGTCATCACGCCCGCCGCCGGCATGTTCCTGATGATCGATATCCGTGCCACCGGGCTGTCGTCCCAGCCCTTCGCCGACCGCCTGCTCGACGAGCAGGGCGTCTCGGTACTGTCCGGCGAGGCCTTCGGCCCCTCCGCCGCCGGTTTCGTGCGCCTGAGCCTCACCGTCGACGCGGCCCGTCTCGACGACGCCTGCCGCCGCCTGGCGCGCGTCGCCGAGCAGGCCCGTGCCGGCACCCTTTCCACCATCGAATGAGTCGCCTATGACGTCATCGCTACAAACTCCTTCCACTGACGCCTCGCACCGCCTGGCGGTGGAGGCCCGACACCTCGTCAAGCGCTACGGCGACCTCGAGGTGCTGCGCGACGTGTCTCTCGAGGTTCCCGAGGCCAGCGTTACCTCGATCATCGGCGCCAGCGGCTCGGGCAAGAGCACCCTGCTGCGCTGCCTCAACCTGCTGGAACGCCCCGACCAGGGCGATCTGGCGATTGCGGATGAGACGATTCGATTCGACCGCAATCCCCAGGGCGACATCGTCGGCCTCGACCGGCGCCAGCTGCAGCAGCTGCGCGCCAAGGTCAGCATGGTCTTCCAGCAGTTCAATCTCTGGCCCCACTTCACGGTGCTGGGCAACGTCACGGAGGCGCCGATGCGCGTGCAGGGCCTGTCGAAACGCCAGGCCATCGAGCGCGCCGAGTACTACCTGGAGCGCGTCGGCATGGCCGACAAGCGCGACGGCTACCCGGGGTTCCTGTCCGGCGGTCAGCAGCAGCGGGTCGCGATTGCCCGGGCGCTGGCCATGGAGCCGCGACTGCTGCTGTTCGACGAGCCCACCTCGGCGCTCGACCCGGAACGCGTCAGCGAGGTGCTCGGCGTGATCCGCGACCTGGCCGCCGAGGGTCGCACCATGGTGCTCGTGACCCACGAGATGGCCTTCGCCCGCGAAGTGTCCGACCAGGTGGTGTTCCTCGACCGCGGCTTCGTCGGCGAGGCCGGCTCGCCGCGCCAGATCTTCGAGGAGAGCCAGGATCCGCGCTGCCGGCGCTTCGTCGCGCCAGCGGCCTGAATGCCTCCCATCCCCTTTGGCTCTCCTGCCCGACGAGATGAGCACCGGGGACAAGGCGTAGCGAGGGTTTTTGCCATGGGCGAGGCGGAAGGAGAAGAACATTCGGTGAATGTTCTTCCCGCCGAGCGGGTTGGCCAAGGATGGTCAACCCCGGCCCTGCAAGCGGCGCAGGATGCAAGAGCGCCGCAGGGCAAAAGTAGCGCCCAGGGATGGGGTCACAGCGCCTCGCTATGGTCCGGCACCCCGGGGCTTGTCGCCGGAACAGCTCATCGCTTACACGAGCAGAGAGTCACTCACGCCCGACACGACAATACCAAGGAGAACTGCATGAACCGTCCCCTGATCGCCCTGACCGCCGCGGCCGCCCTCGGCCTCTCCGCCACCGCCCAGGCCGGCGAACCGCTGAAGATCGGCATCTCCGCCGAACCCTACCCGCCGTTCACCTACACCTCCTCCGAGGGCGAGTGGACCGGCTTCGAGGTCGAGCTGGGCATGGCCATCTGCGAGGCCATGGAACGTGACTGCGAGATCACCCCCACCGGCTGGAGCGGCATCATCCCCTCGCTCAAGGCCGGGCGTATCGACATGATCATGAACTCCATGTCGATCACCGCGGCCCGCCAGCGGGTCATCGACTTCAGCGAGCCCTACTACTTCACCCCGGGCGCCTTCGTGGCCGCCGAGGACCTGACGCTTGCCGGCCCGGACGACCTCGACGGCAAGGTGCTCGGCGTACAGGCCGCTACCACCAACGCGACCTACGCCCGCCGCGCCCTGCGCGACCAGGTCGGCGACATCCGCCTTTACGATCAGGCCGAACAGGTCAACCGCGACCTGCTGTCCGGCCGCCTGGACGTGATCCTGGCCGACAAGATCGCCATGACCGAACTCCTCGAGCGCGACGAGGCCGAGGGCTTCGAGATCAAGGCCACCGCGCCGCGCCACGAGGCCTACGGCGAGGGCGTCGGCATCGGCATCCGCCAGGACGACGACACCCTGGAGACCGACCTCAACGCCGCCATCGCCAAGGTGCGCGAGGACGGCACCTGCCGCGCCCTGTCCGAACAGTACTTCGACACCGACATCTGCACCTGATTCGTTCCTCGACGACGCTCGTCCGGCGGCCCTCGCGGCCGCCGGCCCCGCCCTGTCTCATCAAGGACACGATTTCCCCATGAACCACGTTTCCCAAGAGGGGCTGCTCGACTGGGCCGGCCCGATCCTTCAGGGGGCGCTCACGACCCTCGAGATCGCCGTGCTGGCCTATGCCATCGGCCTGGTGCTGGGGCTGATCGGCGCCAGCGCCCGGCTCAGCCCCTGGGCACCGCTGCGCGGCCTGGCCACGGCCTACTCCACCGCGGTACGGGCCGTCCCCGAGCTGTTGCTGATCATCCTGCTCTACTACGCCGGCTCCCAGGCGCTCACCGCCCTGACCAATGCCATGGGGCTGCCCGGCCAGGTCGCCATCAACGGCTTCGTCACCGCCGTGGGCGTGCTGGCCTTCGTCCAGGGCGCCTACATGACCGAGGTGATGCGCGGCGCCATCCAGGCGATACCCCGCGGTCAGCTCGAGGCCGCCGACGCCTTCGGCTTCTCCGCCTGGGACCGCTTCCACCGCATCGTCGTCCCGGCCATGCTGCCCCATGCCCTGCCCGGGATGTCCAACCTGTGGCTGATCCTGATCAAGGACACCGCGCTGATCAGCGTGATCGGCTTCAGCGAGCTGTTCTTCACCATCCAGCAGGCCGCCGCCAGCACCCGTGCGCACTTCCTGTTCTACGCCGCCGCCGGGGTCATCTACCTGGCCATGACGCTGAGCTCCACGGCGCTGTTCACGCGCCTCGAGCAGCGCGTGCGCCGCGGCCAGCCGACCGGCGAGGAGGCCTGACATGGACTTTTCCTGGCTTCAGGACCCGTTCTATCAGGAGTACCTGATCGAGGGCTTCGTCAACACCCTGTGGCTGCTGGCCGTCTCCGCCGTGGGCGGCCTGGCGCTGGCCGTGGCGGTGGCCATGGCGCGTCTCAAGGGCCCGCGCCCGCTGGCCATGCTGGCCAAGGGCTTCACCGTGGTGATGCGCGGCACGCCGCTGCTGGTGCAGCTGTTCTTCTTCTACTACGGCGTGGGACGGCTGCTGGAGGGCATTCCCGGCGTGCAGGACAGCATGATCTGGCCGCTGCTGCGCGATCCCTTCTTCTACGGCGCCCTGACCTTCACCCTCAGCGTCGGCGCCTACTCCGGCGAGGTGCTGCGCGGCGCCCTGGCCAGCGTGCCCCCGGGCGAGCGCGAGGCCGGCCGCGCCTTCGGCATGACGCCCTTCCAGGTGTTTGCCCGGCTGTGGCTGCCGCGCGCCATTCAGCGCTGTCTGCCGACCCTGACCGGCGAGATGATCCTGCTGCTCAAGTCGGTGCCGCTGGTCTCGACCATCGCCCTGATGGACCTGCTCCAGGCCGCCAACATCATTCGCGACGAGACCTTCCTGGTCTACGAGCCGCTGATGCTGATCGCCGGCATCTACCTGGCCATGACGGTGGTGCTGACCCTGGTGCTGCGCCAGGTCGAGCGCCACTTCCCCGGCATGCAGCCGACGCGCCGCCGCTTCCCCCTCCGCCGAGTCGAGAACGCCCCATGCAAGCACTGACCCAACACTTCATCGACGGCCGCTGGGTGGAAAACCGCGGCCACCGGCGCCTGCCGGTCAGCGACCCCTACCACGAGACGGTGATCGCCGAGGTCACCGCCGGTTCGCCGCAGGACGTCGACGCCGCGGTGAGCGCGGCCCGGCGCGCCCTGGCCGGCTGGCGCGCCCTCGGTGGTGCCGCGCGCGGCGACAGCCTGGACGCCCTGGCCGAGGCGCTGGTGGCGCGCCGCGACGAGCTCGCGGCGCTGTCCAGCCGCAACAACGGCAAGCCACTGGCCGAGGCCGAACAGGATCTGGCCGACGCCATCGCCTGCTACCGCTACTACGCCGGCGAGGCCCGCGCGCTGGATGAACGCCAGGGCGAGGCCGTGGACACCGGCGAGGCGGGGCTGGTATCGCGCCGCTACCGGGACCCGGCCGGCGTGGCCGGGCTGATCACGCCCTGGAACTTCCCGCTGGTCAGCAGCGCCTGGAAGCTGGCCCCGGCGCTGGCCGCCGGCTGCACGGTGGTGTTCAAGCCCTCCGAGGTCACCCCTTTGCCGGAGCAGGCGCTGGCCGAGATCGCCGAGGCCATCGACCTGCCGCCCGGCGTGCTCAACCTGGTGCACGGCGACGGCGGCAACGTCGGCGCGCCGATCGCCGCCCACCCGGGTATCGACAAGCTGTCCTTCACCGGCAGCAACCGGGTCGGCGAGGCGGTGATGGCCGCGGCGACCCGGGGCTCCCGCAACGTCTCGCTGGAACTCGGCGGCAAGTCGCCGATTCTCGTCACCGAGGACGCCGATCTGGATCACGCCGCCGCGCTGGTGCTGGCCGGTTTCTGCTACAACGCCGGCCAGATGTGCTCGGCCACCTCGCGGCTGCTGGTCCACGAACAGGTCGCCGACGCCCTGCATGCGCGGCTGGACGCCGCCGTGGCCGAACTCGTCGCCGGCGATCCGCATGACCCGGCGACCACCCTTGGGCCGCTGGTCAACGCCGGCCAGCGCCGCCGGGTGAGCGCCTACCTGGCGGAGGCCGAGGAAGAGGGGCTCACGCCGACCGCGACGCCGATCGCCGTGCCCGGGAACGGCCACTTCGTCGCCCCGCGGGTGTTCCGCGACGTGCCGACCGCGAGCCGGCTGTGGCGCGAGGAGGTGTTCGGGCCGGTGCTGTGCGCACGGACCTTCCAAAACGACGACGAGGCGGTGGCGCTGGCCAACGACAGCGCCTTCGGCCTGGCCGCCAGCGTGGTCGCCGGCAGCGATGCACGAGCCGAAATCCTGGCATCCCGCCTCGTCGCCGGCAACGTCTGGTGCAACACCGGCCAGATCGCCCCGCCCGGGCTCGGCTGGGGCGGCATGAAAGGCAGCGGCATCGGTCGCGAGCTCGGCCGCGAGGGGCTCGAGGCCTATCTGGAGACGCGCTACGTCACCCGGCCGGCCTGAACACCAGCTGACCTTTCCTCCTTCCCGCAACGCAACGGGGCCGCCCAGAAGGCGGCCCCGTCGTCGTCAGGATGGGTATGCTCTATGCCAACCGTGCCCCGTTGGGCACCCCCAGATCGGGCACGGCCAGCGCCACGGCGCCATCCTCGCAGTGAAAGCCGGTGACCAGGCACTCCGAGGTCATCGGGCCGATCTGTCTCGGCGGGAAGTTGACCACCGCGATCACCTGCTTGCCGACCAGCTCGTCCGGCGCGTACAGCTCGGTGATCTGGGCGCTGGACTTGCGTACCCCGATGGCCTCGCCGAAGTCGACCCGCAGCTTGTAGGCCGGCCGCCGCGCCTCGGCAAAGACCTCGGCCTCGACGATGGTGCCCACGCGCAGTTCGACCCTGGCGAAGTCCGCCCATGCGATCTGTTCCATGAGGGTGTTCTCCTTATCTCTTGAACGTGCCCAGCCACGCGGCGGGCGTTATCACCGCGACGAGTCTGTCGCCTCCGGCGATCGCCGGTCCTTGCGACCGCTCAACATGCCGCTACCGATCAGCGCCCCGCCGCAGATCAGCAGCGCGGCGAGCAACAGCGTCGGGCTGGGGGCGGCCAGGCCGGCGGCGATCAGCACCAGGGTCGAGCACAGCGGCGTGGCATAGGACATGAGCCCCAGCAGCCGCACGTGACCACGCTTCATGCCGAGATCCCAGGTGAAGAAGGCGCTGCCCACGGGGCCCAGCCCCAGAGCCAGGATCGCCCACAGGTTGGCGCCTTCCGGCCAGCCGCGCGGCTCCCAGGCCAGATGACAGGCGAGCGCCAGCACCGCGGCGCCGAGGCAATTCCAGGCCACCGCCGTGGTCGGAATCCGCGACAGCAGCCGCGAGGCCACGGAATAGCCGCTCCAGATGAAGGCCGCCAGCAGCGCCACCAGATAGCCCGGCGTGTATTCGCCGGACCAGTCGAAGCCGTCGGGTCCCACCAGCAGCCCCGCACCGATGAAGCCGCACACGCCGCCCACCAGGTGAATCCCGCGCAGGCGCTCGCCGGGCAGCAGCCAGCCGGCCAGGATCACGATCAGCAGCGGCCACAGATAGCTGATCAGCCCGGCGTTGGCCGCCGGCGCGTTCTGCTGGGCGATGAAGTAGCACAGGTGATAGCCAAACAGCCCGCCCACGCCCAGCAGCCAGCCCGCCGGCGGCTGGCGGAAGGCCTCGGCCAGGGCGCGCTTCTCGCCACGCAGCAGGAACACCAGCAGCGCCAGGCCGCCGGCCAGGCCGAAGCACAGCGCGGTCAGCAGGAAAGGCGGCACCGGGCCGGCCCATTGGGTGAACAGCGCCAGCGTCGCCCAGCTCAGGACGGTACTGGCGCCCCACAGGGTGGCGCGGCGCGCCTCGGCGGGGGAAACAGCCGACATGTCGATTCTCCACTCACGGGTCGGCTGGGCAGTATGGGGGACGAGAAAGACGAAGGCTTGTCGATTTCGGCCGTCACCGAACGCGACGAAACGCGCTCGGCGGCTGCCCGCGCCAGCGCCGGAAGTGGCGGCTGAACTGGGCGCCGTCGGCGAAGCCACAGGCCAGGGCAATCTCGGTAAGGGAGGCATCGCTGGTCATCAGCAGCCGCTCGGCCAGTGCCAGTCGCTGCCGCGTAAGCCACTGCCAGGGCGTCAGGCCGGTGATCTCGGTGAGACTGCGACGCAGCTGCCGTTCGGAGAGCCGTGACGCCTCGGCCAGCCGCGCCAGGCTCCAGGGCGTCGCCGGGTCGGCCTGGACCCGCCGGGTCAGGCTCGCCATGTTGAGCCGTGGTCCCCGCCACGCGGGCGCACCACCGAGCCGCGCCAGCAACCGCTCATCGTCCAGTCCGGCGGCCTCCTCCGGCGCCAGGCGCAGGAAGCGAATTCGCTCGAACAGCGTATCCACGGCCTCGCCCACGGGCAGATCCAGCACGCGGCAGCGATTGTCGGCATCGAGCCCCAGGTAGTGATGGGTCGCCGCGGCGGGAATCAGGCACACGCTCCCCGGGCCCATGGCGGCGCCACGCCCCTCGACCTCGACGTCCACGCGGCCGCCGAGCCCCACCAGCAGCTGGTGGTAGTCGTGGGTATCGCTCAGGCAGTCGAGCGGATAGGAGCGCTCGACGCTGCCGATCAGGGGAGAAAGATCACGGCTCATGGGCCAAGGATGCCGCCTGGGACGATGGGATGCCAATCCGTCGCCGCTGTCACAACCTCAGCCGCGGGCCGATGAAGTCGAGAAAGGCGCCGATCCGCGGCGACAGCGCGGTGTTGCGGTAGTAGACCGCCTGCACCCGCTCGCGCGGGTTGGGGCTGACGATATACGCGTCCAGCAGGCCGACCAGATCGCCCCGCGCCAGATCCTCTCGAATCATGAAGCGTGACAGGCATGCAATGCCGTGGCCCGCCAGGCACAGTTCGCGCATCACCTCGCCGCTGGAGGTCGTGAGCGAGGGACGGATATTGGGCCCCTGCGATGACAGGCCCGCCACCGGCCAGTAGTTCAGCGCCTCGGCGTTGATGAAGCCCAGCAGTCGATGCCCATGCAGGGCCTGCGGCACGTCGGGCGCGCCGTGCCGCTCGAGATACGATGGGCTCGCCACCAGCCGCAGCGGCGACTGACCCAGGCTGCGGGCATGCAGGGTGGAATCCTCGAGGCCGCCGATGCGGATCGCCACATCGGCACGCTGCTCGAGCAGGTTGATGATGTCGTCGGAAGCGCAGAGCTCCAGTTCGATGCCGGGATACGCCGCCTGGAACTCCCCGATCAGCGGCACCAGCTGATGCAGGATGAAGGGCGTGGCCGCGTCCACGCGCAGCGGGCCGCTGGGGCGCTCTCGGCCGATCCTCACCGCCTCTTCGGCTTCTTCCAGCACGCCGAGCCCCTCACGCACGCGTTCGGCGAAGCGCCGCCCCTCGCTGGTCAGGATGATGCTGCGGGTGGTGCGGTTGAGCAGCGGTGCATCGAGCCGCCGCTCCAGACGCTGGACGGCTCGGGACACCCGGGACACCGGCACGCCCAGTTGACGCGCCGCGGCACTGAAGCTTCCGCTGTCCACCACCGCCAGCAACAGGCTGAGTTCGTCCGTGCGGCTGTCCATGCGTGTCTCCTTAGGGCCATTCGTTCGCCGTCAGGATCCCAGCCTTTGCATCAAACGCAAAGGTGTTTTGCACCTTGTCGCGATTGAAGCCCGCCCATGACGTCCCCACTCTTGAGCGCACGACTGATTAGGAGATTAACGAAAGCCCATGAATATCCTGCTGCTCAACGGTGCCAAGGCCTACGCTCATTCCGGTGGCCGCTACAACGACACCCTGCACGAGACGGCGCGTGGCACCCTGGCCGAACGGGGCCACACCCTGCAGGAAACGCGTATCGACGATGGCTACTCGGCAGACGCCGAGGTCGAGAAATGGCGCTGGGCCGACGTCATCATCCTGCAGATGCCGGGCTGGTGGATGGGGGCGCCATGGACCGTCAAGCGCTATCTGGACGAAGTGCTGACCACCGGCCATGGCACGCTCTACGCCAGCGACGGGCGCTCGCGCCACGATCCGACCCGGCAGTACGGCAGCGGCGGCCTGCTGCAGGGCAAGCGCTACCTGCTGTCGCTGACCTGGAACGCGCCGCAGGAGGCCTTCGACGCGCCCGGCGACTTCTTCGAGGGCCGCGGCGTCGACGCCGTCTACTTTCCGCTGCACAAGGCGCTGGAATTCCTCGGCATGAGCGCCCTGCCAACCTTCCTGGCCAACGACGTGATCAAGTCACCGGCCATCGACGCCCATCGGGATGCGTACCAGGCCCACCTGATACGCGTCCTCGACGAACCCGCTGACGCCTGAACCCGACCCAAGGAGCTTTCATGACGACCCATACGCTGCCCACCCCAGGTTTCGGCACCTTCCGCCTCGAGGGCGACACCCTCAAGCAAAGCGTGCTGACCGCGCTCGAACTCGGCTATCGCCACATCGACACCGCGCAGTTCTATGGCAACGAGGCCGAGGTCGGCCAGGCCATCGCCGAGAGCGGCATTCCCCGCGAGGAGATCTTCCTGACCACCAAGGTCTGGCATGATCGCCTTTCGCCCGCCGACCTGGAGGCCAGCGCCGAGGAGAGCCTGAACAAGCTCGGCACCGACCACGTCGACCTGCTGCTGATCCACTGGCCCTCGCCCAACGACGAAGTGCCCATGGTCGACTACCTGACGGCGCTCAAGAAGGTGCAAGAGGCCGGCAAGACCCGCCATATCGGGGTCTCGAACTTCACCCGCGCCCAGCTCGACCGGGCCGTCGAGATCCTCGGCGAGGGCGCCCTGCTGACCAACCAGATCGAGGTGCATCCCTTCCTGCAGAACCGGGCGCTGATCGAGCACTGCGAACGCCACGGCATCGCGGTGACCGCCTTCATGCCGCTGGCCGTGGGCAAGGTGATGGACGACGAGACCCTGGCGCGCATCGCCGACGCCCATGACGCCAGCCCGGCGCAGATCGCCCTGGCCTGGCTGAACCGGCAGGGTATCGTGACCATTCCGTCCTCCACCAAGGCGAAGAACATCCGCAGCAACCTGGTCGCCCTCGAAATCACCCTCAGCGACGAGGAGATGCAGGCCATCGCCGCCCTCGATCGTGGCGAACGCATCGCCAACCCGGATTTCGCGCCGGCCTGGGACTGACGCCAGGCTTTACCAACGGCGACATCCGATCCACGCTGACATTCCCGACACATTCCGAAACGGGCCCGACATGCCGGGCCCGACACCCCAGGAGACGCTTCGATGACACCGCGCATTCTGATCGTGCTGACCTCTCACGACCGCCTCGGCGACACCGGCGAGAAGACCGGTTTCTGGCTCGAGGAACTGGCCGCCCCCTACTATGTGTTCCAGGACGCCGGCGCCGAACTCACCCTGGCCTCGCCCAAGGGCGGCCAGCCGCCCCTGGATCCCAAGAGCGATGCCGAGGAGAGCCAGACAGAGGCGACCCGCCGCTTCCAGCAGGACGCCGAGGCCAAGGCCCGGCTCGCCGCCACGCAGCGCCTGGCCGACGTCAAGGCCGACGACTATGACGCCATCTTCTATCCGGGCGGCCACGGCCCGCTATGGGACCTGGTCGACGACGCCGACTCGGTCCGCCTGATCGAGGCCTTCTGGGCCCAGGGCAAGCCGGTGTCCACGGTCTGCCACGCGCCCATTGTGCTGCTCAACGCCCGCGACGAGCACGGCAAGCCGCTGGTCGAGGGACGCGCGGTCACCGGCTTCACCAACGGCGAAGAGGACGCCGTGGGCCTGACCGAGATCGTGCCGCAGCTGGTCGAGGATGCCCTGATCGCCAAGGGCGGCCGGTATACCAAGGCCGACGACTTCGCGCCCTACACCCGCCAGGACGGCAACCTGATCACCGGTCAGAACCCGCCTTCCTCCGAGCCTGTCGCCCGCTGCCTGATGGACGCCCTGAAGGGCTGAGTCCGGCTCACGGGAGCCGCCACCACGGGCGGGGTCGGCCATGCCGGCCCCGCCCGTTGTCCATCAGCACCATCGATCCCCGCCGCCTCGACGCGCTATGCTGAGGCTCCTACCGATCTCATGACGCAAAGGAGCCTGCCATGAACCGTATCGCCTTCATCACCGGTGCCACCTCCGGATTCGGACGCGCCTGTGCCCACCGCTTCGCCGAGGCGGGCTGGTCGCTGGTGCTCTCCGGCCGCCGCGAGGAACGCCTCGCGGAGCTTCGCGAGGCGCTCGAGGACAAGGTCCCGGTCCACACGGCGGTACTCGACGTGCGCGACGACGCCGCAGTGAAGGCCATGGTCGAAGCCCTGCCCGACGAGTTCGCCGGAGTGACCTGCCTGATCAACAACGCCGGCCTGGCCCTGGCGCCCCAGCCGACGCAGCAGGTCGACCTCGCCGACTGGCACACCATGATCGATACCAACGTCCGCGGGCTGGCCAACGTCACTCATGCGCTGCTGCCGACGCTGATCGAACAGGGTGCCGGCACCAGCATCATCAATCTTGGCTCGGTAGCCGGCGATACACCCTACCCCGGCAGCCATGTCTATGGCGCCACCAAGGCCTTCGTCAAGCAGTTCAGCTACAACCTGCGCTGCGACCTGCTGGGCACCGGCGTACGCGTGACCGACGTGGCCCCCGGCCTGTCCGAGACCGAGTTCACCCTGGTGCGCACCGGCGGCAACCAGGACGCCCACGACGCTCTCTACCAGGGCACCACGCCGCTGTCCGCCGAGGACATCGCCGAACAGATCTTCTACGTCGCAACCCTCCCGGCGCACATCAACATCAACCGGATGGACGTGATGCCCGTGCGTCAGGCCTGGGCGCCCTTCGCCATCGACCGCGACTGAGCCGCGAAGACGACGAACGCCATCACTCGCCGGGCCAAGGCCCGGCGAGACGCCAGACACACAGGCAGCGCAAAATATGAAGTGCCAGGAAAGGAGGAAAGCCAGATAGCGAACAGGACGGGAAAAGCAGACACACAGACAAAAAGAAGCGGCCCGATGCATGGCATCGGGCCGCTTCTCGATATTCGATTGGTGGAGCCTAGCGGGATCGAACCGCTGACCTCAACACTGCCAGTGTTGCGCTCTCCCAGCTGAGCTAAGGCCCCACTGTTGCTCGCCGCTTCTGCCTTGCGAGAACGAGGCGAATACTACGCCGTCATGTCGGAGACGTCAAGCCCGGAACCCTCTTTTCAACACTGCACCGAGCATGGCCATGGCCGCAAACAGAGCCCATCGCAGACGGGCATGAAGCGATGATGTCGCGCGAGCCATGCTTGGACGCCGGCTTTTTGCCATTTAGCAAGCCTGGGCACCCTTGCCCACAAGAGAAGGCAAACGAGGGCCGAAGCCCCTCGGCGTTCGAGAGCCCATACTCGGCCAGGAACGCCTCCATCATGCTGGGCGAGGTCTACTCGCGCACCCGCGACACCACGTAGTCGGCGCCGACCTCGGCCACCTGGCGGCGCTGGTGCTGCGACAGCTCGATGCGCTCGACCAGCCCGCGCAGCACCTCCGCCTCGTCGACGCCGTAGTGGGCACGGATGCGCGCGCGGCTCGCTCACGGCATCGTGTGGATGACGGTTGGCTTCGTCCATGGTCGATCTCCTAGCGACGTCCAGCGCGTCGCCGATATTCAGGCTCGGATGGCGCCGTCGTTGTCGAAAGTTACACACATAGCGTAGGCCCCCTGCCATAGGGGCCCGAAGAGGCATGCGGCCGCGGCGGTGCCCTCAGGCTTTCCCGCAGCAGACTTCGCGCGGCGCACTCCTGCGCCCCGTGAAGCGGGTCACCCGAAAGGGCGCGAGGTCGAGGGCCGGAGGCTCGCCGGCCAGTCGGGCCACGAGCAGCTCGGCGGTGATCGCCGCCTGGGTCAGCCCCAGGTGCTGGTGGCCGAAGGCGAAGGCCACCGCCGGATGGCGCGGATGGACGTCGATCACCGGCAGCGAGTCCGGCAGCGTCGGGCGAAATCCCATCCACTCCTCGGCGCCGTCGTCGAGCCCGGCGGGATCGTGCAGCAGCGCCTCGGCATGCCGGCGAAGCGAGGCATAGCGGCGCGCCCGGGGCGGTAGCGCCAGCCCGCCAAGCTCGGTGAAGCCGACGATGCGCAGCCCGCAGCTCATGGGGGTCATCACGCAGCGGCGCTCCGCCGAGCCCACTGGCCGGCGCAGGGCCTGGCCGCGCCCGGGCAGCGTCAGGTGGTAGCCGCGCTCGGTCTCCAGCGGGATGCTCAGGCCAAGCCCGGCCGCCAGGCGATGGCTCCAGGCACCGGCGGCGACCACCGCGCGCTCGACGTCCCGCGTGCCATCGTCGGTGTGCAGCCGCACGCCCTCGCCCCGCGGTTCGAGGCGCGTCACGCCGTCCCGGTGCAGCTCGCCACCGCGGGCCTCGAAGGCCGCGGCCAGTCGGCGCACCAAGGCTTGGGGATCGCGCACCTGGTGCGCATCGCGGAAGTGGAGGCCGTGGCTGAGCGCGCCCGAGAGCCCCGGTTCCAGGGCGCGTAGCTCGTTCGCCTCGCACCACTCCACCGCGTGCCCCCAACGGCGAAGCTCGTCCATCCGCTTCCTCGCGGCGGCCCGTCCGCGCGGGGAGGCCCACACCTGCAGGTAGCCCGAGGCCACCAGCTCATGCTCGGCGCCGATGTCGGCCAGGCAGCGCCGCCAGGCGTCCACCGCGGCGCCGTTCAGGGCCGCCAGGGCCCGGCGCCCGCGTTCCACCTGGCCCGGCCGGGCGGCGGCCAGGAAGCGTGCCAGCCATGGGGCCAGCCGCGGCAGGTAGCGGGCCGGCAGCGCCAGGGCGCCGTGGGGATCGAACCACAGCCGCGGTGCCTGGCGCAGGCTCGCCGGGCTGGCCAGCGGGTCGATCAGCTCGGTGGCCAGGAAGCCGGCGTTGCCGTAGGAGGCGCCCTCCCCCGGCCCCTTGGGATCGAACACGCTCACCGCATGCCCCCGGCGCTGCAGGGCCAGGGCGGCGGTCATGCCGACCACCCCGGCACCGATTACCGCGATGCGGCTCATGCCCGCTCCCCTGCCGCCGCAGCGTCGTCCTCGGCGCGCCTGGAGAACCAGCCGAGCTGGGCATAGAGAATGCCGAACAGCGGCGACAGCCAGCAGGCGAAGGCCAGCGGGATGTACAGCAAGGCGCTGAAGTCGCCGGCGCTCACGGTCAGCCCCAGGGCACCGATCACGAAGGCGCCGCCCGCGTTCCAGGGCACCAGCGGCGAGACCAGGGTGCCGCCCTCCTCGATGGCCCGGGACAGGTTGAGGCGCGAATAGCCCAGCTCATCGTAGGCCGGCTTGTACATGCGTCCCGGCAGGGCGATCGACAGGTAGACGTCGCCGGACACCACGTTGGTGGCGATGGAGGTCAGGATGGCGCTGGTCTGCAGCCCGCGAAAGCCCTTGAGGCGCTTCATGATGGCGCCGACGATGGCCTCCAGGCAGCGGGTGCGCTCGAGCGCGCCGCCATAGGCCAGGGCGAACATCATCAGCGTCACCACCCAGGTCATCGAGGTCACGCCGCCGCGGTTGAGCAGACTGTCCAGGGTCTCGCTGCCGGTGACGACGCTGTAGCCGCTGTGGGCGAAGGTCAGGGCATCGTGCACGCTCGCGCCCTGGGTGAAGATGGCCACGCCGCCGCCCAGCATCACCCCGGTGAACAGCGCCGGAATCGGCGCCACCTTGAAGAACGCCAGGCCGATGACCACCACCAGCGGCAGCAGCTGCCAGGGGCCCATCACGAAGTTGTCGGCCAGGCCCTGCTTGATGGCGTCGATGCGCGTCAGGGTATCGGTCCCGCCGCCGCCGTCGGCCCCGCCGACCACGGCATATACTGCCAGCGCGATCAACATCGCCGGCACGGTGGTGGGCATCATGTTGCGGATATGGTCGAAGATGTTGGTCTCGGTGACCGCCGGCGACAGATTGGTGGTGTCGGAGAGCGGCGAGATCTTGTCGCCGAAGAAGGCGCCGGAGACCACCGCCCCGGCGGTCCAGTAGAGCGGCACGCCGAAAGCGTCGCCGATGCCCATCAGCGCCAGGCCCACGGTGCCGACGGTGGTCCAGGAGGAGCCGATCGACAGCGAGACCATCGAACACATCAGCATGGCCGCGGCCAGGAACCAGCTCGGGTCGATCAACTCCAGCCCCAGATAGATCAGCATCGGTACGGTGCCGCTGGCGATCCAGGTGCCCACCAGCATGCCGACGATGATCAGGGTGGCGATGGAGGGCATTGCCACGTGCAGCACCTGGAAGGCGCCGGACTCGATGTCCTTCCAGCGATAGCCCTGCAGCCAGCCGACCAGGGCGGTAATGCCGAAGCCGATGGCCAGCGGGATGTGCGGGGTGAAGTCGTCGTAGTAGAAGATCTGCACGCCCAGCAGGGCGATGGTCAACACCACCGGGATCAGCGCCAGCGGCAGGCGCGGCACCGGGATGGCCGGGGTCGAATAGTCTTGCATCTTGAAGGCTCCCCGGGCGGGACGCGCCCGCCCTTCTTTGTCGTTGTCATCGTGTCGCAGGAGGCGAAGCTTGTCGGGTCAGTCGCGGCAGCGCTCGTAGGCCAGGATGGCGGCGGCCAGGTCCTCCACCGAGGCGCCCACCGACTTGAAGACGGTGATCGCACGATCGGGGTCGGCCAGCGCCGCGCGGCCCGGATGTTTCCCGCCGCACAGGTCGGGGAAGTCGGCAAGGATGTCGGTCTCGCCGATCACGCCGCTGGCGATCGGGTCGATCAAGTCGCCGGTCTCGCTCAGCGCGCCCTCGCGGGTGTCGACGAACACCGCGCCGCGGCGCATCACCTCGTCGTCCGCCTCGCGCATGAAGGGCGTGAAACTGCCCACCAGGTCCAGATGGGTGCCCGGCGTCAGCCACTCGCCGTGGATCAACGGCTCGGGGCTCAGGGTGGCGCAGCTGATGATGTCGGCCCGCCCGGCGGCCTCGGCCAGGCCATCAGCCGGCACCGCCTGGGCGTCCAGGCCCTCGTCGCGCAGCTCCGCGGCCAATGCCTGGGCGCCGGTCTCGTGGATGTCCCAGATCCGCACCCGCTCGATGGGACGCACGGCGCGGTGCGCCGGGATCAGCCGGCGGCCCATGCGCCCCGCCCCTACCATCAGCAGCTCGCGGCTGTCTTCGCGGGCCAGGTAGCGGGCGGCCAGGGCGGATGCCGCCGCGGTGCGCCGGGCGGTCAGTTCGTTGGCCTCGAACTGGGCCAGGTGGTGTCCGGTGCGAGCGCAGCTCAGCAGGTAGTGGCCGGAGAGGCCCGGCTGGCCGCGGCCGCTGTTGCCGGGAAAGACGTTGACCTGCTTGACGCCGAGGTACTGGCCTTCGATCCAGGCCGGCATCAGCAGCAGGGTGGCGTCCGGGTCGCCCGGCACGTGCAGGTGATGATGATGGCGCACCGGCGAATGCACGGTGCGAGTGAAGATATCGTCCAGCGCTTCCACCAGCGCGCCCCAGGGCAAACTGATGGTGACTTGTTCGGCGTCGAGATACATGTCAGCCTCTTTTCAACGGTGCCCGAGCCAGTCTATGCCCCCCCGCCGACGGGCACTTTGCCCTGCCTCCGCAAGCGTTGATCCAGGCTCCGCAATCGCCGGTCCCGAGGAGGACGAGATGTCACAGACCCAGGCTCGCTGTAACCGCATCGCCCGTAGCGCCGGCGAGCACTGCCACGACTATCCCCAGTTGATGCTGGGCTGGCGCGGGGCGATGGACTACGAGTTCAGCCGCGGCAGCCAGCGCCTGGCGCTGGGCCAGGCGGCGATCCTCCCGGTGGGCGAGACGCACCATTACATGGGACGTGGCGACGACAGCGAAGTGTTGGTGATCGACCTCGACCGCGACGACCCCTGCCTGACCTCCCTGGAACAGAGTTGCGAGCTGGCGCTGCGGGAATCGCTGTTCGCCGAGCCCCGAGCGCTCACCCTGCCGCCGACGCTGATGCCGATGGTCGACTACACCACCGGCCAGCTTCGCGGCCGGCACACGCCGCAACAGGCGGCGCTGATCAACCACCAGCTGGCGCTGCTGTTCGTCAGCCAGTTCAGCCAGCTGCTCGGCGAGGAGGGCCCGGGCGCCCGGCGGCGCGAGCGCCTGCCCGCCGCGGCCCTGGACGCCTTCATCGACGAACGCCTGGACCTGCCGCCGGACAACCAGGCGCTGGCCGAGGCCATGAACCTCGGCCAGAGCCAGCTTCACCTGCTCTGCCAGCGCCAGTTCGGCGTGACACCCCAGCAATACGTGCTGCAGCGCCGCCTGCAGTGGGCACGCTACTGGCTATGCCAGACTACGCGCCCGGTCGGCGAGATCGCTCTCGACCTAGGTTTCGCCGACGTATCGACCTTCTCGCGAGCGTTCCGCCGCCGCACCGGCCGCTCGCCCAGTGAGGAACGACGCCAGGGCAGCACCGCCCGCATGTCCTGAACACAGGTGAAGCAACCTCCAGCATTGCGCCGTGTGAGGCGGACTCTATTCGGTAGATAAGATCTGTGGTCACAGCCGCAGCAGAGACAAGGAGTGCGGTTATCAGGTTTTAGCTTTAAGCACAGTATCTGAGGATCTAGGCATACGTGGTGGCCTCGATAAAGCCTTTCTAGGAAAGGCTTGGGGCACCTGCAGGGTGGTGGCAATGTCCGCCGCCTGATATGTCACCGAAAAATGCCCAATCGGACATCTTGCCGTTTCTCTATCCCGGCGTTATCTCACGACACTTGGACGGTCCATGTTAACGACGAAAAAAACAAAAAAAGCCGCCCGATGCATTGATTGCATCGGGCGGCTTCTCGAAATTCGTTGGTGGAGCCTAGCGGGATCGAACCGCTGACCTCAACACTGCCAGTGTTGCGCTCTCCCAGCTGAGCTAAGGCCCCACTGTTGCTCGCCGCTGTTGCCTTGCGAGAACGAGGCGAATATTACGGACATTCCCCACGCTCGTCAACACCTTGGCGGGAAAAATCAGACCTAGGGCTGACACCAATTCCCCTTAGGGAGATGTTGTGCCACGCTAGGGACTATCATGGCTGCTCTATATGCGCCCGACACACTTAACATCATCTTAGGAGCACCTGCCTTGATCAGGGTTCTCGTTGCCGACGACCACCACCTGGTAAGGACCAGTATCGCCCACCTGCTCGGTGCCGAGCAGGACATCACCATCGTGGGCGAGGCCGCAGATGGCGAAGATGCCATTCGCCTGGCCCGCGAACTCAAGCCCGATATCGTGCTGATGGATATCCGCATGCCGGGCATCGGCGGTCTGGAAGCCACGCGCAAGATCCATCGTTTTACCCAGGACATCCGTATCCTGGTGCTGACCGCCTTCATCGAGGACACCTTCGCCCAGCGCCTGCTCGATGCCGGTGCCCATGGCTTTATCAGCAAGGGCTCGCAGCACGACGAGATGGTGACCGCGGTGCGCAGCGTCTTCGCCGGGCAGCGCTACGTCAGCCCGGAGATCGCCCAGCGCCTGGTCCTGTCGCGCATCGACGCCAGCGACAACCCCTTCGACCAGCTGTCCCAGCGCGAACTGCAGGTGGCGATGATGATCGTCAACTGCCAGAAGGTGGCCGATATCGCTGACCGCATGTTCCTGAGCCCCAAGACCGTCAACACCTACCGCTACCGCATCTTCGAGAAGCTCGACGTGCATTCCGACGTCGAGCTGACCCACCTCGGGCTGCGTCACGGCCTGGTCGACGGCTTCAGCGAGGCGGAATGACTCGACCGGGAGACTCCCCGTAATCCCCGCCCCGGCGGCGCGTCTGATAGGATGAGCCTCCATCCACGCCAGACCGCCGCCCGATGAGTTTCGATTCGCGCCACTTCCTCGCCACCGTCACCGAAGCCCCCGGCGTCTACCGCATGCTCGACGAGAGCGGCGAGACGCTCTACGTCGGCAAGGCCCGCCGCCTCAAGCCACGCCTGGCCAGCTACTTCCGCGGCGCGCTTAACGCCAAGACCCAGGCGCTGGTGGCACGCATCGCCGACATCCAGGTCACGGTCACCAACAGCGAGACCGAGGCGCTGCTGCTCGAGCAGACGCTGATCAAGGAGCAGCGCCCGCCCTATAACATCCTGCTGCGCGACGACAAGTCCTATCCCTTCGTCTTCGTTACCGACCGCCATCCTTTCCCGGCGCTGGAGTACAAGCGGGCACGCACCCGCCATGACGACGGCCGCTACCTGGGCCCCTATCCCAGCAGCACCGCGGTGCGCGAGAGCCTGTCGCTGATGCAGAAGATCTTCCGCATCCGCAACTGCGAGGACAGCGTCTTCGCCCATCGCACCCGGCCCTGCCTGCAGTATCAGATCGATCGCTGCACGGCCCCCTGCGTGGATTACATCTCGGAGGCGGACTATCGGCGCGACCTGGAGCACGCCATTCAGTGCCTGGAAGGCAAGAGCGAGGCCGTGACCCGGGAGCTGACTCGCGACATGGAAGCGGCCAGCCAGGCCCTCGAGTTCGAGGAGGCCGCCCGACTGCGCGACCAGATCCAGCAGCTGCGCCAGCTGCAGCAACGCCAGTTCGTCGACACCGGCAGCGGCGACGCGGACGTCTTCGCCCTGGCCTCCCGCCCGGGGGCACTGTGCATATCGGTGCTCGCCATCCGGCAGGGGCGACTGCTGGGCGCCCGCCATCATCAGCCGACCAACGGCCTGGACCTGGGCCCGGAAGCCCTGCTTGGCGAGTTCGTCAGCCAGTTCTACCTCGGCCAGGCCCGCGAGATTCCCGGCGAGGTGATCACCAGCCATGCGCTGCCCGATGCCGAGCTGCTGGCACAGGCACTGAGCGAGCATGCCGGCAAGCGGATTCGCGTCACCGATCAGGTGCGCAGCCACCGCGCCCAGTGGCAGGAGCTGGCCCGCACCAACGCCGAACAGCAGCTGGCCGGCCAGCTGGCCAACCAGACCCAGCTCGCGAAGCGCTTCGAGGCGCTGCGCGAGGCACTCGGGCTCGAGCAGGCACCGGAACGCCTGGAATGCTTCGATATCAGCCACAGCCAGGGCGAGGCCACCGTGGCCTCCTGTGTGGTGTTCGATGCCGACGGCCCGCGCAAGTCCGACTATCGCCGTTTCAACATCGAGGGCATCGAGCCCGGCGACGACTACGCCGCCATGCGCCAGGCCCTGACCCGCCGTTTCAAGCGCCTCGCCCAAGGCGAAGGTTCACGACCGGACATTCTTGTCGTCGACGGCGGCAAGGGCCAGCTCAACATGGCCCGCGAGGTGTTCGCCGAGCTCGGGGTGACCGGCGTGATGCTGCTGGGCGTCGCCAAGGGCAGCACCCGCAAGGCGGGACTGGAGATCCTCTACCTGGAGACCGTCGACCGCACCCTCGACCTCGATGCCACCTCCCCGGCCCTGCATCTACTGCAGCATATCCGCGACGAATCGCACCGCTTCGCCATCACCGGCCACCGCACCCGGCGCGACAAGGCGAGGCGGACCTCGACCCTGGAAGACATTCCCGGCGTCGGCCCACGCCGCCGTCGCGAACTGCTGCGTTTCTTCGGCGGCCTGCAGGGCGTCCGCCAGGCCAACCGTGACGAACTCGCCCGGGTCCCAGGCATCAGCGCCACCCTCGCCGACACCATCCATCGCGCCCTGCATGGATGAATGCCGCCGGGCGAGAGCACGAAGACCCGCCACCGATACCCGGCATCAGCCGCTCTCCATCCTGGCCGCCGACACCATCCATCGGGCCCTGCATGGATAAACACCGCAGGGCGGGATCACGAAGACCCGCCACCGATACCCGGCATCAGCCGTTCTCCCCCTAACGTCCGGCTTGATTCGGCGTGCCTACATGGATGAGCGTCGCCGAGCGGGATAGAATGACCCGATATCCCGTGTTCCCCCTCAGGCAAGGACCGCAGCTTCGATGAACATCCCCAACCTCCTGACCCTGGCCAGAATCGTCTTCATCCCGCTGCTGGTCGTACTGTTCTATCTGCCCTTCTCATGGAGCATGCTGGCCACCGGCGCCCTGTTCGGCCTGGCCTCGATCACCGACTGGCTGGACGGCTACCTGGCTCGGCGCTGGAACCAGTCGACGCCCTTCGGCGCCTTCCTCGACCCGGTCGCCGACAAGCTGATGGTCGCCGTGGCCCTGGCGCTGCTGATAGAACGCTACGACGCCAGCTGGCTGACCCTGCCGGCACTGGTGATCATCGGTCGCGAGATCGTGATCTCGGCGCTGCGCGAGTGGATGGCCGAGATGGGCAAGCGCGGCACGGTGGCCGTCTCCTCGATCGGCAAGCTGAAGACCACCCTGCAGATGATCGCCCTGCTGCTGCTGCTGGGCTTCGCCCCGGGCACTTCCATCGCCACGCTCGGTGTCGTGACCCTCTATGCCGCGGCCCTGCTGACCCTGTGGTCGATGATCCAGTACCTGCGGGCCGCCTGGCCGCACCTCAGCGACTCGATGTAACGACAGCCGAGAAAAGCGTTTGACAGTCACCGACTTATCCGTATAATTCGTCCTCGAGTCAGGCGGGAATAGCTCAGTGGTAGAGCATCGCCTTGCCAAGGCGAGGGTCGCGAGTTCGAATCTCGTTTCCCGCTCCACTCTCTTCGACAGAAGAGAACTGACTCGAACGGATCAATGCGCAAGACGGGCCATCGTCTTCGCTCCATCCCCCACGGGTGGCACGATCCTTGAGGCTGGATGGCAGAGTGGTTATGCAGCGGACTGCAACTCCGTGTACGCCGGTTCGATTCCGACTCCAGCCTCCATCATTCCTATAGCTGTGCGCTCGAACCCCCCGCCCGGATGGCGAAATTGGTAGACGCAAGGGACTTAAAATCCCTCGGTGGCAACACCGTGCCGGTTCGAGCCCGGCTCCGGGCACCATGACTTCCCGACCCGCCATGGGCTGACCTGTCGACGGTACTCCTTTCCCCATGAAGCTGGTACGCCCGCTACGCGACCCCTACTTCACGAATCAGCATCGTCGCATTCTGCACGTGCTGCGCGTGGCGCTGGCTCTGACCGTCGCCTATGCCATCACCGAACCCTTCGATCTCCCGCATCGCGGCTGGGCGCTGGTCAGCACCGTGATGGTGATGGGCAACCTGCCCCACATCGGCGGCGTGCTCGACAAGGGGCGCCAGCGCCTGCTCGGATCGCTGCTGGGCGCCCTCTGGGGGCTGCTGCTGATCGTCATCACCCCCTTCTGGCCCCCGGTGCTGCATCTCGGCGCCCTGGCCGGCATCGCCGCGGTCACCTGGTACACCTTCAGCAAGCGTTTCGGCTACGGCGGCCTGATGTTCGCCATCAGCCTGCTGCTGGTCATCGGCGGCAGCACCCCCGAACTGGAAGCTGCCCTGTGGCGCAGTTTCAACGTGCTGCTGGGCACGCTGATCGGCATCGGCGTCACCGTGCTGGTGCTGCCCCACAAGGCTACCGACCTGCTGCGCTTCGCCCTCGCCGATCACCTGGATCACATGGCCCGGCTCTATCATGCTCATACGTCGGCCAGCGCGCCGCCCGACCTCGACACCCACGAGCTGCTCAAGGGCTGCAGCAAGCTGTTGGTCAAGCAGCGCGGGCTGGTGGATGCCATTCATCGCGAGAACCGGCTGACCCGCGTCGAGCTGGACGAGCTCATCTCCCTCCAGCGCCGCATGTTCTCGACCATCGAGCTGCTGCTCGAAACCCACTGGAACACCCGCGCCGGCCACGAGCGCATCGATGCCATGCACGGCCTTCGCGGCCAGCAGCACACCCTGGCCCGCGCCATCGGCACCCTGGCGTTCCAGGTACGCACCGGCCACCCCATCGACGTCGAACTCGCCCCCTTCGACCTGCAGCGCCATGCCGAGCTCGCGGGCGATGCCTACGCCGAAGACGGCCGCCGCCTGTTCAGCCCCAGCGGCTACCTGTGGCTCAATCGCGAGCTGGCCCGTCTGACCGGCGAACTGGTCGAACGGTTGGGCAGCCTGGAGCGCCTGCCCAGCCGCCGTCTGCGCAAGGGCGCGTCGCGCCACGGTCTGCTCGAGCCGGACGACACCGGCCAGGCACCGCAGTAACGCCGCCATGAAAGGAACCGTCCGATGCCCGACAGCCCCCACGAGACCCTGATCATCGGCGGCGGTATCGCCGGCCTGGTCCTGGCCCTGGAGATCGCCGAACACCGCCCCGTGACGCTGCTGCAACCGTCCCGCGAGGCCCTGGGCGCCAGCCGCTGGGCCCAGGGCGGCATCGCCGCCGTGCTGTCGCCGGACGACGATGTCGAGGCGCACGTCGCCGACACCCTGGTGGCCGGCGACGGCCTGTGCGACGAGGCCGCGGTGCGCTTCACCGTGGAGCAGGGGCCGGCCGCCATCGAGTGGCTGCTGTCGCTGGGCGTCCCCTTCACGCCGGATCCCGACCCCGAGGCCCGCTACCCGTATCACCTGACCCGGGAAGGCGGTCACGGGGCACGCCGAATCATCCACGCCGACGATGCCACCGGGCGCGCCGTGGTGGAGACCCTGCGACAGCACGTTGAACGCCACCCGGCCATCCGCCTGCGCACCGACCTGACCGCCATCGGCCTGATCGCTGACGTCGCCGGTCACTGCCGGGGCGCCCGCTGCCTCGACGAAAACGGCGGTCTGGTGGAACTGATGGCGGCGGACACCGTACTCGCCACCGGCGGTGCCAGTGGCCTGTTCCGCCACACCACCAGCCCCGACCCGGCCTGCGGCGAAGGCATGCTGATGGCGGCCGAGCTTGGTGCCGAGCTGATGAACCTGGAATTCCAGCAGTTCCACCCCACCTGCCTGTTCGACCCGGACGGCCCACCTTTTCTGATCAGCGAAGCGGTACGCGGCGAGGGCGGCCTCCTGCTCGACGCCGACGGACGCCGCTTCATGCCAGAGGTCGACCCTCGCGCCGAACTGGCCCCGCGCGACGTGGTCGCCCGCGCCATCGACGCCGAAATGCAGCGCAGCGGCCGCGACCATGTCTGGCTCGACGTGCGCCATCTGGGGGAAGATGCCATTCGCCACCACTTCCCCACCATCCACGCTTACTGCGCCTCACGCGGCATCGACATCGCCCGGGAGCCGATCCCGGTGGTTCCGGCCGCCCACTACAGCTGCGGCGGCGTGAGCACCGATCTCGAGGGCGTCACCACGGTGCCCCGCCTCCATGCCGTGGGGGAGGTGGCCGGCACCGGGCTGCACGGCGCCAATCGCATGGCCAGCAACTCATTGCTGGAGTGCCTGGCCTTTGCCCGCAGCTGCGCGCGTCGCCTGCGTGATGCCAGCACGCCCGGCGATGCCCCGCTGACGTCCTGGCAGCCCGGCACCACGCCAGTGCCGGATGCAGAATGCCAGGCGTTGCTGACCGAGGTGCGCACGATCATGAGCGAGAGCGTGGCCATCGTGCGCCATGATGCCGGGCTCGCGGCGGCCGAGGAACGCCTCGCCGAGCTCGCCGAGCGCCTGGCGCCGTGCATCGCCGAGGCGCGTCCCAGCGTTCCCCTCGCCCGGCTATGGCATGCCCTGCGCCTGGCACGACTCACCGTGGCCAGCGCCCGGACGCGCCGCGAATCCCGCGGCCTGCACTTCAACCCCGACTGCCCGCTGCATGGCGATCCCGCACCACAGCCATCACGCCTCCACCTCAGCGACCTGACATCCGCCAACCACTGAGGGATGCGGCCGCCCCGAGGCGCTCGTATAAAAGAGCGGAACAACACGGGCAGCCACCATGGAAGAGGCGCCCGGAGCGACACTTCATCGTCCGGCATCGGGGAAGGCGGAAAAGAGAAGCCGGCATCAAGGAAGAGAGAGCAGCGCCTTGCGCAGCCGACGCAGCGATTCGGCGTTGCCGCTATCGGGCCAGAGCCAGAGGCGCCTGCCGGGCAGGCGCAGCCCGATCAGCCAGGGTCCCAGGTAGTCGCACCGCAGCGGCACTTGCTGCCAGACCTCACTCCCCGCAGGACGCCAGGCCAGCAGTGGCGCCGCACCCTCTCGCGGCTGCAGGCGCAGCGCACCCCGCAGCCGCTGCCGGGCGACATCGATCAGCACGGCAGCCATCAGCGCCGCCGCTGGCAGGGCCGCCCACCAGGTCACGAACGTTCCCAGCCACCCCACCACGCCCAGGGCCATCAGGCCCTGGGCGAGCAACGACAGCCTAGAGGTTGCGATAGTGATCGTTATCGGTGCTCTCGGCATGCTCGACGATCATCTTGACGATGCGGCGACGCTCGGGCTCCTCGGGCCACTCACGGCGCATCAACCAGGCGAAGAGATCCTGATCCTCCTCGTCGATCAGGGTGCGATAGGCGGCCTGGTCGCGCTCGTCGAGGGTATCGTAGCGTTGCTCCAGGAAGGGAATCAGCAGCAGGTCGAGTTCCCACATGCCACGACGGGAATGCCAGTAGAGGCGCTTGCGAAGGGCGGCTGCCGCGGACGAATCGTCGTTCAAGATCGGCCTCGTTGATCCGATGAATGTGTCGACAGTATACCCGAGCCGTCCACCCCCGGCAGCCCGCCCCGATCCACCGTGCCCGCGGCCAAGGCGACTGGCCGAGCAGCGTCGAGCGCGGGTCCGGCAGCGGCACGCAACTTGCGTGTGAAGGCTAGTGCGTTGTTTTATCAAAAGTTGCGCAGTATGCTTTGAGGAACGATCGCCCTGTGCCCCACGGCCGGATCAGGACAGCACGGAGAGAGCCGATGACCAAGTCCGAACTGATCGAACAGATTGCCATGCGACAGCCCGAGCTGTCCGTCAAGGACGTCGAGGCCGCCGTGCGGCTGATCCTGGATGACATCACCGACACCCTCGCGGACGGCGGGCGGGTCGAGATCCGCGGCTTCGGCAGCTTCTCGCTGCACTATCGCGAACCGCGCGTCGGCCGCAACCCCAAGACCGGCGAGCCCGTCGATCTCGACGGCAAGTTCGTACCGCACTTCAAGCCCGGCAAGGAGCTGCGCGAGCAGGTGGACGCCAGTCGCGCCCTCGGTTACTGACGGGCGCGCCCGACCGCCCTTCCCACTCTCTTTCACACGACACGGGAATTCACACATGCGTTGGCTCAAAGGCCTGATCCTGGCCGTCATCCTGCTGGTGGTACTGCTGGTCGGCATTCTTTTCGCCGTCAACAACCAGCAAGCCCTGCCCCTCAACCTGATCTGGTTCGAGCTGCCGGCGGCGTCGCTCTCGGTGTGGCTGCTGGCCAGCCTGGTCGTCGGTGTACTGCTTGGCATGCTCGCCATGGGTGGCGTCTACCTGCGCCTGCGCACCCTGCTGACCCGGGCCCAGCGCCACAATCAGCAGCAGCGCAAGGAGCTGGACCAGCTGCGCGTCCAGGAGATGAAGGAACTGCCCTGAGCATGACCGATGTTCTGCTGCTGGCCCTGTTGTTGGCAGCGGTCGCCATCGGCTGGTGGCTCGGCCGCCGCGAACGCCGGAACACCGCCCCCGCGCCTCAGTCGCCGACGCTGGCCCGCGATTACTTCGTGGGCCTCAACTATCTGCTCAACGACCAGCAGGACCGCGCCATCGAGACCTTCATCGGCGCCCTGGAGGTCAACAGCGATACCATCGAGACGCACATCGCCCTGGGCAACCTGTTCCGCACCCGCGGCGAGGCCGACCGGGCGGTCAAGGTCCACCAGAACCTGCTGGCACGTCCGACGCTCAGCGCCCAACAGGGCGACCGCGTTCAGCTGGAGCTGTCACGCGACTTCCTGCAACTCGGCCTGCTGGACCGCGCCGAGCGACTGCTCTACTCGCTGATCAAGGACAGCCATAACGGCGAGCATCGCCATGCCGCCAGGCAACTGCTGGTCGACCTGCTGGAACGGGAAGGCGAGTACCAGCAGGCACTGGACGTGGCCCAGCCGGCGCTGATCAAGGAAAGCAACGACGTGCGGCGCGCCGCCGCCCACTGGCTGTGCGAGATCGCCGACCAGGAGCGCCAGTCGGCGAGCCCGGTGTTGGCGCGTCGCCATCTCAAGCAGGCGCTTTCCACCGATCGCCAGTGCGTTCGCGCCAATCTGATGCTGGCCGACATGGCACTGGAGACAGGCCAGTACCGCCAGGCGATCCGGCTGCTGCAGCGAATTCCCGACCAGGACAAGCACTTCATTCCGACCCTGCTAGAACCGCTGGGACGCGCCTATCGGCTGCTCGACGATGAAGAGGGACTGATTCGTCACCTCGAGTCGCTGCTCGAGACCGCGCCCTATACCAGCGTGATCATCATGCTGGCCGAGACCCTGCGCCGCCAGCATGGTGATACGGAGGCCGCCCAGGCGCTGCTGACCCGAGAGCTGGAGCGCTCGCCGAGCCTCGGCGCCGTCGACTACCTGATTCGGCTCTACCACCAGCAGGAAGGTGGCACGGGCAACCCGCGCATCGAACTGCTGCAGCGCCACACCCACACGCTGCTCCAGGCCCGCCCCCGCCATCGCTGCCAGCGCTGCGGCTTCAGCGGCGAACCGCTGCTGTGGCAGTGCCCCCGCTGTCGCAGCTGGGGCACCACCAAACCGATCACCGGGATCGAGGGCGAATAGCCAACCCTCAGCCCGTCGCCAGCTCCGCCTCGATGGCGGCCAGCGCCGCCATGGGATCCCCTGCCTGGGTGACCGGACGCCCCACCACCAGATGGGTACTGCCCGCCGCCATGGCCGTTGTCGGCGTCATCACGCGCCGCTGATCGCCGGCGTCCGCCGTGGCCGGACGAATGCCCGGCGTCACCTTGAGGAAGTCGTCGCCGCACAGGGTGCGCAGCCGCCCGGCTTCCTGGGCCGAACACACCACCCCGTCCATGCCGCTATCGCGCGCCAGGGTCGCCAACCGCTCGACCTGCTCCGCGGGCGTGGCCGTCACCCCCACCTCCGCCAGGTCCTCGGCCGCCATGCTGGTCAGCACCGTCACCGCGATCAGGTGAGTGGACAGGTCATGCTGGACCAGACGCTGCTTGGCCGCCTCCATCATCCGCCCGCCGCCACCGGCGTGCACGTTGACCATCCACACACCCTGTTCGGCGGCGGCCTGCACGGCACCGGCCACGGTATTGGGAATATCGTGGAACTTGAGGTCCAGGAACACCTCGAAGCCGCGCCCATGCAGGGCCTCGAGCACGTCGGGGCCGCTTCGCGTGAACAGCTCCTTGCCCACCTTGACCCGGCAACGGGCCGGATCGAGCCGGTCGGCCATGCACAGGGCGGCGTCCAGAGAGGCGTAATCGAGGGCGATGATCAGGGGAGACGCGGTGGGCACGGGCAGGGCTCCTGGTAGCTGATTGAACCTGCGCAGTATATCAGCCAACGCCCCAATCGCATGGGGAGATCACGACTCGCAGGCGTCGTCCATCGACGACAAAACACCGAGGCGATGGCTCGCACCCGAGTGCCTCCGATGCCACTAGCTTGAGACAGGTGCCGCCACGGCACCCGGGCTCACCCGTTCGCCCGCCCCCCCATCGAGAGAGGTCCCTGCCATGAAAACACGCTACACCACCGGTATCGCCGCCCTGGGCCTGACGCTGATGCTCGGCCTGGTATCACCGGCCATCGCACAGGACATGGCGCCGATCGACGTCAACACCGCCGATGTCACCCTGCTCGCCGAGCTGCCGGGCATCGGCGAGACTCGGGCCGCCGCCATCGTCGAAGACCGCGAGGCCAACGGCCCCTTCGAGAGCGCCGACGACCTTTCCCGGGTCAGCGGTATCGGTGAGATGACCGTACAGGGCCTCTCCGATCAAGTCACCTTCTGACCGCATCGACGGCGGACCCAGGCTGCACCGGCGCCCCGATGCAGGATGGCACCTTGCCGACCGCGCCTAGGTTTCGTGCGAAAAGTCGGCGAGCGATGGCCAGAAAAGGCAAAAATCGGTGAAAAGACGGAGTTTACGTGGTGTAAATGAGGACTTTTAGCCGATTTTTAACGCCGTAAGGGCGAGCGCAGACAGTTTTCGTACAGAACCTAGATCCTGAGCCCGCCGTCACACTCCAGCACCCGCCCGGTGAAATAGTCGTTGGCGAAGATGAAGGCCACGCTCTCGGCGATATCACCGGGCTGGCCCATGTGGAGCAACGGGATCTGCGACGCGATACGATCGCGGATGTCCTCGCGCAGCTCGGCCGTCATTTCGGTCTCGATGAAGCCCGGCGCCACCGCCCCCACCCGAATGCCGTACCGGGACAGCTCCTGAGCCCAGGTCACCGTCAGCGAGGCCACCCCGGCCTTGGCCGCCGCGTAGTTGCTCTGGCCGACATTGCCACCGCGCACCACGCTGGAGATATTGACGATCACGCCCTGGCGACCGGCCTCGATCATGCGGGTGGCGGCCTCACGCCCGCACAGGAAGACGCCGGTCAGGTTGACGTCGATCACCCGCTGCCAGTCGGACAGCGACAGACGCGTCGACACCTCGCCGTCACGTGCCTTGACCAGCAGGCCGTCGCGCACGATGCCGGCGTTGTTGACCAGCCCATCGAGAGGCCCCAGAGATTCGCCGACGGCCGTGAAGGCCTCCGCCACGGAGGCCTCGTCGGCCACGTCGACGACAAAGCCCCGCGCCATGATATTGGCCTCCGCCAGCCGACTCACGGCGGCATCCAGGCTGTCGCCGTCTCGGTCGAGCAGCGCCACGGTCGCGCCCTCCCGGCCGAGGCGCTCGGCCATCGCCAGCCCCAGGCCTCGGGCGCCACCGGTGATGGCGATGATGCGATCCTGCAGTGTCATGTCGAATCTCCCCACGCTGATGATCGTGCGTCGCTGCCGGAGCGCAGAAAGGCCGGCACCGACATCCGTCGTGCTTAGCTTATCCCGAATGTTGCGATGCAACACTCCGCCCTTCGCACGAGGCTTGATTTCCCACCACGACGCCCCCATTAAACCGGCATTCGTCAACGCGGAGTCATCATGCCCTTTCTCGCTTTCTTTACCGTCTTCGCCCTGCTCGACTTCGTCCTGCTGTTCACGGTCGGCAGCCACATCGGGCTGCTGACCACCCTGGCCCTGGTGCTGGGCACCGGCTTCCTGGGCCTGCACCTGATCCGTCGGGAAGGCGTCGCCACCTTCGCCCGCGCCCAGGAGCGCATGAACCGTGGCGAGCTGCCCTCCGGCGAGCTGCTGACCGGCGCCGCCCTGATCTTCGGTGGCGCCCTGCTGATGGCCCCGGGCTTCCTGTCCGATGCCCTGGGTTTCATGTGCCTGATTCCGGACGCGCGTCGCCTGCTCGGCCGACTGCTGGGCCGGGCAGGCATGCGCTTCCAGGGCGTCCACATGCAGGCCGGTGCCTATCAGGCCCGCCAGGGGCGCGACGCCGACTGGCAGCAGGCCGGCGAATCGCACGAGCCAGGCCAGCGCACCTCCTCTCGTGATGCTGACGGCGAGCCGCTGGAAGGCGACTTCATCGCCCACGACGAGCGGCGCGGCTGAACGGCAAAAAATTTTCGGACGGGGGCTTGAAAGCCCACTGGCCAGCCCCACCTATCCGACAGCAACGAGTTTCGATTCCGGCCCGCCGGAATCATCCCCACGGAAGGCAGGCGCCTTCACCCCGCAGCGAGACCTGCGGGTTGATGATGAAAACGCCGGGGCAGCGACGCTCCGGCACAGCAAACCATCAGGAGAACGTGAGCAATGAACATCCGTCCCTTGCACGATCGCGTCGTCATCCGTCGCGTCGAAGAAGAACAGAAAACCGCTGGCGGCATCGTGCTCCCGGGCAGCGCCCAGGAAAAGCCGACGCGTGGCGAAGTCCTCGCCGTCGGTAACGGCCGGATCCTGGACAGCGGCGACGTTCGCCCGCTCGACGTCAAGGTCGGCGACACCGTGATCTTCAAGGATGGCTTCGGCGTCGAGAAGCAGAAGATCGACGGTGAAGAAGTGCTGATCATGAGCGAGTCCGACATCCTGGCCGTCGTCGAAGGCTGAGCCTAGACCGCCACCCGCTCGAAACCGACGTTCACGAACTCACAGGAAACCTACGAAAATGGCAGCGAAACAAGTCAAGTTCTCCAGCGATGCCCGCACTCGCATGGCCAAGGGTGTCGACACCCTGGCCAACGCCGTCAAGGCCACCCTGGGCCCGAAGGGCCGCAACGTGGTCCTGGAAAAGTCCTTCGGCGCACCGACCGTGACCAAGGACGGCGTTTCCGTGGCCAAGGAAATCGAGCTCAAGGACAAGTTCGAGAACATGGGCGCGCAGATGGTCAAGGAAGTCGCTTCCAAGACCTCCGACGTCGCCGGTGACGGCACCACCACCGCCACCGTGCTGGCCCAGTCCATCGTCAACGAAGGCCTGAAGGGCGTCATCGCTGGCATGAACCCGATGGACCTGAAGCGTGGCATCGACCAGGCCATCCAGGCCGCGGTCAAGGAAGTCGGCGAGCTGGCCGTGCCGTGCACCGACTCCAACGCCATCGCCCAGGTCGGCACCATCTCCGCCAACGGCGACACCAACATCGGCCGCATCATCGCCGAGGCCATGGAGAAGGTCGGCAAGGAGGGCGTCATCACCGTCGACGAAGGCCGTGGCTTCGAAGACGAGCTGGACGTCGTGGAAGGCATGCAGTTCGATCGCGGCTACCTGTCGCCGTACTTCGTGACCAACCAGGACACCATGGCCGTGGAACTGGAAGATCCGTTCATCCTGCTGGTGGACAAGAAGATCTCCAACATCCGCGAGCTGCTGCCGACCCTCGAGGCCGTGGCCAAGGCCGGCAAGCCGCTGGTGATCATCGCCGAGGACATCGAAGGCGAAGCCCTGGCCACCCTGGTGGTCAACACCATGCGCGGCATCGTCAAGGTCGCGGCCGCCAAGGCGCCGGGCTTCGGCGACCGTCGCAAGGCCATGCTGCAGGACATCGCCATCCTGACCGGCGGTACCGTGATCTCCGAGGAAGTGGGTCTGGACCTCGAGCAGGCCAACCTGGACCACCTGGGCACCGCCAAGCGCGTGACCATGTCCAAGGAAAACACCACCATCATCGATGGTGCCGGCCAGGACGCTGACATCGAGGCTCGCGTCAACCAGATCCGCGCCCAGATCGAAGAGACGTCCTCCGACTACGATCGCGAGAAGCTCCAGGAGCGCGTCGCCAAGCTGGCCGGCGGTGTCGCCGTGATCCGCGTCGGTGCCGCGACCGAAGTGGAGATGAAGGAGAAGAAGGCTCGCGTCGAGGACGCCCTGCACTCCACTCGCGCCGCTGTCGAGGAAGGCGTGGTGCCTGGCGGTGGTACCGCCCTGATCCGCGTGCTGACCAAGGTCGCCGGCCTCAAGGGCGAGAACGAGGACCAGACCCACGGCATCGCCATCGCCGTGCGCGCCATGGAAGCTCCGCTGCGCCAGATCGTCACCAACGCCGGCCAGGAGGCTTCCGTCATCCTGAACCGCGTCAAGGACGGTGAAGGCAACTTCGGCTACAACGCCCAGACCGGCGAGTTCGGCGACCTGTTCGACATGGGCGTGCTGGACCCGGCCAAGGTGACCCGTAGCGCCCTGCAGTCCGCAGGTTCCGTCGCCGGCCTGATGATCACCACCGAGTGCATGATCGCCGACGACCCGGACGAGCAGGACGCTGCCGGTGGCGGCGACATGGGTGGCATGGGCGGCATGGGAGGCATGGGCGGCATGATGTAAGCCGGTCCCTTCTTCCAGGCCACGCCTGAGACAGACCCCCGCCGGGCAACCGGCGGGGGTCTTCTCGTTAAGGGGACTGGCGGCTTGGCGGCCTGGCGGCCTGGCGCGGTAAGATACTCGCTCCAAGTCTCCCATCTTCTGGCTGCCCTACTGTCCATGCTCTCCCATATCCGCATCGTCCTCGTCCAGACCTACCACCCCGGCAATATCGGCGCCTCGGCGCGGGCCATGAAGACCATGGGGCTCACCGACCTGGTGCTGGTCAACCCGCGCGACTTCCCTCACCCCGAGGCCAGCCGACTGGCCGCCGGCGCCGAGGACCTCGTCGACGCAGCCCGAGTGGTCGGCTCGCTGGAAGAGGCCGTGAGCGACTGCGTCCAGGTGATCGGCGCCAGCGCCCGACTGCGCAGCATGCCCCTGCCCCACTTCGACGAGCCCGCCGAGATGGCCGAGTCGCTGGTGGACCACGCCGCGGATGATCCCGTCGCCCTGGTGTTCGGCCGCGAGCGCTTCGGGCTGACCAACGACGAGATCCGCTGCTGCAGTCACCAGGTCAGCATTCCCGCCAACCCGGACTACGGCGTGCTCAACCTCTCCCAGGCCGTTCAGGTACTCGCCTACGAGACCTTTCGCGCCTGGCGACAGCGACCGGACAGCGGCTTCCAGGCCGCTCGGCCGGCCCAGGATCGCCAGCCGACCCGGGAACAGGTGGGCCACTTCCACGACCATTTGTCTCGCCTGATGCAGGCCAGCGGTTTTATCACTCAGCCCCATGCCCGCACCGAGGAACAGCTGCAGGCGCTGTTCGCTCGTGCCCAGCCCTCGCGCAAGGAGCTCTCGCTGTTGCGCGGGCTGTTGAGTTCGCTGGAGCCTGACGCGGAAGGCTGACACCCGAAGAGAGATACGGAAGCCAAAGCACGACCGACATCGAATCGTCATCGTCGATTCACTCCACCGTCATGCGCCTGACCGAGACTACAACGGCTCAAGACAGGAATCGGCAACGGACACTGCCACTCGCTTCGCCAGGGACGCACGGGGCAGGACGCCCCCAAGGGACGCCGATCTCGGCATCGGGACGATGCCCAGGGAGGAATGCAAGATCGCCACGACGCTCGCGTCGTGGCGTTTTTCTTGGTGGAAAGGATATTCCGGTGGCACAGTGAAGGTCTGGCGACCAGGAGGTCATGATGAGCGACGAACGTGACGAGCCACGGGTACCCCGCGACGATCCACCTCGGCTGCTCCACGACGAGCTCCCCGAGGAACACGAGGATCCGCTGATCGGCTGGCTTCACCGCATCATTCGCGTCGGTGTGAAGGCACTGGCCGTGCTGATGGTGTTCGTGATCCTGTGGGGCATCTTCGATGTCGTCTACGTGCTTTACCAGGAGCTCGCCTCACCTCCCTTCCTGCTGCTCGAGGTCGGCGACATCTTCCGGCTGTTCGGCGCCTTCATGGTGGTCCTGATCGCCATCGAGATCTTCATCAACATCCGCCTTTACCTGGGTACCAACGTTCTCCCCATCCAACTGGTCGTCGCCACGGCGCTGATGGCCATCGCCCGTAAGGTCATCGTGCTGGACATCTCGACCGTCTCCGCAGAATACGTGCTGTCCATCGCGGCCGTGGTACTGGCGCTGGGCGTGACCCACTGGCTGGTGGCCAGGAAACACTGAAGAGCACGCGCCTCCGTCTGGCCACGCCCTACTGGCAGGGCGACCCAAAGGGCCGGTAACCTCATACGATGAGCGAGCCCGCCTCCCAGGACAGGGCCCACATCCACCGTGCATCGAGAGAGGCCCCCCATGCCCCGCTTCGCCGACCACCTCTATTCGCCCGGTCCCGACAACCCCTTTCCCGGCCTCGCGGCGCTGCAGCGGCGTCTGGGCCACGCCATTCCGCACCGGCTGGGCTCCAACGAGGGGCTCGACATGCCCCATGCCGCGCTGCGTGAGCACTTCGGCGAGGCCATGGCCGAGCACGTCACCTGCTACGGCGACGCCGACGCCATGGCCCTGCGTGAGCGCCTGGCGCGTCGCCACGGTTTCGACGTCGACAGCCTGCTGGTGGATGCCGGCTGCGACAGCCTGTTGGCCCTGGCCCTTCGCACCGTGGCACCGACCGGCACCAACGTGATCGCCTCCGCCGGCACCTACCCGACCTTCGGCTACTTCGCCCGTGGCCAGGGCTGCCGCCTGGTGGAAGTCGACTATCGAGAGAATGAGGAAGGCCTGGCGCCGAACCTCGACGCCCTGGCCGAGGCCGCCCGACGGGAAAACGCCCGCCTGGTGTACCTGGCCAATCCGGATAACCCCACCGGCCACCGCCATGAGGTCGACGACGTCGCCCGGCTACGCGAGGCGCTTCCCGAGGACTGCTGGCTGCTGCTGGACGAGGCCTATCATGACTTCCGCGACGATGCCGACGCGCCCGGATTCACCCGCGCCCTGCCCGGCGTGATTCGCTGCCGCACGCTGTCGAAGGCCATGGGGCTGGCCGGATTGCGCGTCGGCTACGCGATCGTCGAGCCCGAGACCCGCGCGATGATGCAGAAGGTGCGCATCCACTATGCGGTGTCGTCGCTCAGCCTGGCGGCCGCCGAGGTGGTGCTGGATCAGCCCGACGAGATAGACCGTCATCTGCGCGACGTCATCGCGCGGCGCGAGCGGCTGACGGCGCATTTCCGTGCCCTGGGTGCCGACGTGCTGCCGAGCGCCACCAACTTCATCGCCCTTCGCCTGACCAGCGCCGAGCTGGCCGCACGCGTGCACGCCAGGTTGCTGGACGAGGGCAAGCTGACCGCCCGCGCGGCTCATCCGGCACTCGGCCACCTGCTGCGGATCACCGCCGTGGAGGATGCCCTGGTGCCGGGCCGGCTGGCGACGCTGGAAGCGGCACTCGTGGAAGGAAACGAAGGCGAGTAGGCAGGCGGCGCCGCTCAGCAGCGCCCCTGCATGGCCAACCCGGGCGGGCAGAAGCCACCGCGACGACGATGATCGCCGTAGTCACGATGGTGCCTGTGGTGGCGACGCTCACGGTAGTGATCGTCATGACGACGATAGTGGCGATACTCGCGCCGCTCGTGATGACGGCGGCCATCGTGATAGCCACCGATCTCCACCAGAGGGCCGGTGTCGATGCGCGCCGGCGTGTAGCTGCACCCCGTCATCAGCAGAACGGCCGCCACTGCCAGGCCTCCCATGACGCCGTGGCGACGTGAGACGGTCATCTCAGCAGCGCCCTTTCTTCGCCTGGCCCGGTGGGCAGAAGCCACCACCATGGCGGTGATAGTCGCGATCGTGGTGCCCACCGATCTCGAGCAGCGGTTCGGGATCGATACGGGCGGGCGTGTAGCTGCAGCCGGCCAGAAACAGGGCAGCAAGCAACAGGGTCGCAAGGGTCAACGGGCGAAATGACATGATGCCTCCTGGGCCTGATGAATGGCAGCCATTCTAGCGAAGCCCCGAGGCCTTACCCATGTGGCGCCGCGACGACACACCCTGTCTCAAGAAGGCAACATATTTAATGTGTTATCGTCATCAAGCCGCATCGTTGCGCGTCTTTTGCCCATTCATTTCGCGCCATTCCTGGCCAGATTCGAGCCGTTTATCCCCGAAATTTGCACACTGCAAGGAGGCGAAAAAGTCGCCATGAAATATCTGGAAGTGAGCGTCAGGACGGCGCACATCGTCCACGGATTCGATGAGGACAACCGCGAAATCCGAGAGCAAGGCCAGGACGACTTCACCACCAAGCTGGTGGCCATCGAGCGCATTCAGTCGATCAGCGAGCAGTACCTGCTGGTGACGGGATCGCACGGGCGCGTGATGTACTGGGAATACGAAGGCGGCCTGGCGCAGCTGCGCGACCGGCTGGACGCGTCGGGGCTGATGCTGCCCTGAACCGACGGGCATGATGAAATAACGACAACGCCTTTATCCACCCTCACAAGGACGCATCGTGATCTCCAGGCTGCCTCGCTGGGTCGAATACGGCGCCTTCGTGCTGGCCTTCATCGCCGGCTGCGTCAATGCGGTCGGGCTGCTGGGCTTCGAGCACAAGGCCATCTCTCATCTCTCGGGTACGGCTACCCTGATGGGCACGGGGCTCGCCAATGGCGAGATCACATCGGCCCTGCACCTGGCCGGTATCCTGGGCAGCTTCCTGATCGGCGCGGCACTGTCGGGCTTGGTGCTGCCCGACAGTTCACTCAGGCTCGGGCGCCACTACGAGACGCTGCTGATTCTCGAGGGGGTGCTGCTGCTGGCCGCCATCCACTTCCTCGACGACGGCGCCCGCCTGGGCCACTACCTGGCCTCCATGGCCTGCGGGCTGCAGAACGCCATGGCCACCACCTACAGCGGCTCGGTAGTCCGCACTACCCATCTCACCGGCACCATCACCGATATCGGGCTGATCCTCGGCAACGCCCTGCGCGGCAAGCCCTTCGACCGGCGGCGCGCCCAGCTGCTGACCATTCTCGTGGTCGGCTTCGTGGCCGGCGGCGGCACCGGCGCCTGGCTGTTCGCCTCCCTGCATTTCCTGGCACTGGCAATCCCCGCCACGCTCTGCTTCCTGCTGGCATTGGGCTATCGCCTGTTCAGCCATCGGCACGGAGAGGGGTGAAGGCGAGCGCCGAACACAACCAAAAAATCCCCCATCGCGTCGCCCGAAATCGAAAAAAACCGTGGATGGAGCGGCCTGGCGACTTTGCTATCGTCACGGGACACCCACCCGACACGAGGAGCGAGCCGATGGGCGCAGCGCCCCTGCCCGACACCGTCCCCGCCACCATGGCCGCCATGCGACTGGTCGGCCACGGCGACGTGGACCAGCTGGTCTATGACGAGACCGTGCCCACGCCACGCCCCGGCCCCGGCGAGGTGCTGGTCAAGGTCACCGCCACGGCCAAGAACAACACCGACCGCAAGGCCCGCGAGGGTCTCTACCCGACCAAGGACCAGGGCGACGTGACCTCGTTCGCCATGGGGGGCTCCCCGACCCTGACCTTCCCGCGCATCCAGGGCGCCGACGTCGTGGGCCGGGTGGTCGCCACTGGCGACGGCGTCGAGGCCTCGCGGCTGGGCGAGCGTGGCCTGCTCGACTTCAACCTCTACGCCGACGCCCGCCGTGACATCAACCTGACGCCGGACTACTACGGCCACGGCGCCGACGGCGGCTTCGCCGAGTACGTCGCCGTACCCTCGGACCAGTTCCATCATGTGCCCAACGCCGAGCTTGCCGACGCCGAGCTGGCGGCCATGGGCATGTGCTCCTATCAGACCGCCTATCACATGATGACGGCGGCCGGCGTGACGTCGGGCGAGCGCGTGCTCGTCACCGGCGCCAGCGGCGGCGTGGGCACCGCCCTGATCCAGCTGTGCCGCGTCGTCGGCGCCATTCCCTACGCCCTGAGCCAGCAGGACAAGGCCAACGCCCTGGTCGAACTCGGGGCCGAAGCGGTGCTCGACCGCTCCGACATGAGCGACTTCGAGGCGCAGGTGAAGGCGATGACCGGCGGCGCGCCGCTCGATGCGGTGATGGACCTGGTAGGCGGCGAGATGACCGACCGCTTCATCGACGCCATGATCTTCGACATGTCGGCCCGCTCGACCTACCCGCGGCTGTCCATCGCCGGCGCCAGCGGCGGCAACGTCAGCGAGATCATGTGGACCCGCATCTATCTTTACCAGGTGCAGATCTTCGGCGTCTCCCACGGCACCCGGGAGGAAGCCGAGCAGCTGATGGAATGGATTCGTGGCGGCCAGCTCAGGCCGGTGCTGCACGCGGCCTTCAGGCTCTCCGAACTGCATGCGGCGGAGCGCTACTTCGTCCATCGCGGCAGCCACTATCTCGGCAAGATCGTGATCGTCCCCGACGCAGAATGGGACGAGCACGGCGCGCCCTTCGCCCTCGAGGGAAAGCAATGAGCAAGCCCGAACTGACACTGCGGCTGATGGACACCCACGCCGGCGGCGACGTCAGCCGCATCGTGCTCGGCGGCGTCACGCCGCTGCCGGGCGCCACGGTGCGCGACCAGATGCACTATCTGCGCGACAGCGCCGACGGCCTGCGCACGCTGCTGCTCGACGAACCCTACGGCATCCCCGAGATGTCGGTCGATCTGATCGTGCCGCCCAGCGACCCGGAGGCCGCCGCCGGCTACATCATCATGGAGGTGATGGGCTACCCGATCTATTCCGGCTCCAACACCATCTGCACCGCCACCGCGGTGCTCGAGGCCGGGCTGGTGCCCAAGCGCGAGGGGCGCCAGCACTTCCTGCTGGAATCGCCCGCCGGGCGCGTGCAGATCGAGGCGCTGGTCGAGAACGACGTGGTCGAGGCCATCACCTGCGAGGGACTGCCGAGCTACATCGACACCTACCGCGAGACGATTCACGTCCCGGGCATCGGCGAGGTCACCTACAGCGTGGCCTACAGCGGCGGCTTCTACGCCCTGGTGGATGCCACCGAGCTCGGCTTCTCGCTGGTCCGCGAGGAGGAACGCGCGCTGTCCGACTGCGCCTACAAGATCGTCGAGGCGCTGCAGGCCGAGCGCGGCTTCACCCACTACACCCTGGGCGACGTGGGCCCGCTGCCCTTCCTGCACTTCATGGGCCCGGTGACAGAAGTGGCCGACGGCTTCTACCGCTCGCGCTCCACCACCTACGTGCATCCCGGCGTGATCTGTCGCAGCACCACCGGCACCGGCACCTCGGCACGCCTGGCGCTGATGCATCACGAGGGCCGCATCCGGCCGGGCGACCGGCTCGAGACCGTGTCGCTGCGCGAGACCGGCTTCATCGGCCAGTTCACCGGCACCCGCCAGGAGGGCGGCCAGACGGTGGTGGAGAACACCATCACCGGCAAGGCCTTCGTGCTGGCGCACTCCGATATCGTCGTCAATCCCGATGATCCCATGGTGCGCGACGGCAGCGTGTACCATATCCTCGGCTCGCGGCCAGACGCCGCGGACTGAAAGCCGGCGCGCCGTTCTGCGGCGCGCCGGCTCTTCCCACCTCGCCCACCGAGACCCCGCATGCCCACGGCACTGATCCTGCTCGACGTCCAGAACCTCTACTACACCAGCCGCCAGGCCCACGGGCGCAACGTCGACTACAACGCCCTCTGGGCCCGCGCCACCGAGGGCCGGCGGGTTAGCCGCGCCATCGCCTACGCCATCGACCGCGGCGACGAGAAACAGCGCCAGTTCCAGAACATCCTTCGCGCCATCGGCTTCGAGGTGAAGCTCAAGCCCTTCATCCGACGCGCCGACGGCTCGGCCAAGGGCGACTGGGACGTGGGCATCACCCTGGACGCCATCGACCATGCGGTTGATGCCGACGTGGTGGTGCTGATCTCCGGCGACGGCGACTTCGCGCCGCTGGTCGACAGGCTGCGCGAACGGTTCGGGATCGAGGTAGAAGTGTTCGGCGTGCCCGCCTATACCGCCGACGCCCTGATCCGCGCCGCCGACCGCTTCGTGCCCGTCGAGGGCGCGCTGCTGATGGGGTGCGCCAACCGCTAGCCGGCCCTGTGGCGGGGCCCATGTCGTATTGGCCTTGTATCATGACGCTGCGAGAACGCCCTGCCCCGGGCGTAACCGCATCATGAGGCAGCACAATTCGACAACACACGGTTCCCACCATGGTTTATACCAGCGCCATCCTGCTGAGCCTGATCGGCTACTTCGTCATCGGCCATCTGGCCGGACGACGGGTCAAGCACCTCGACGACTATCTGGTCGCCGGACGCAACGCCCCGACCTTCCTCATCCTCGGCACCCTGGTCGCCAGCTACCTGAGCACCAGCGCCTTTCTCGGCGAAACCGGCTTCGCCTATCAGGGCTATCCCTTCGTGATGCTGATCTTCGCTGCCATCAGCACCTCCGGTTGCCTGCTGGGCGCGCTGGCCTTCGGCCGCTATCTGCGCCGCAGCGGTGCCCTGACCGTGCCGGAGTTCTTCGGCAAGCGCTTCTCCTCCAAGCGCGTGCAGCGGATCGCCGGCCTGACCACGGTGCTCGGCCTGGGCGCCTACCTGCTGGGTGTGATGCAGGGCGCCGGCATCATGTTCCAGGAACTCACCGGCCTGCCCTACTGGGTCGGCCTGGTGCTGGTGTGGCTGACCTACACCGGCTTCATCCTCTACTCCGGCTCGCCGGGCGTGATGCTGACCGACACCATCATGTTCGTGATCTTCTCGGTGGCCGCCCTCGGCGGCTCGCTCTACATCATCCAGGACCTGGGCGGCTGGCACGGCGTGGTCGAGGGCCTGCTGACCCAGAGCGACAAGCCCGGCATCGCGCTCTGGCATGGCGTACTGCAGGGCGACGACGCGACCTTCGCCACGCCGGGCGAAGCGCTGACCTGGGGCCTGACCCTGGGCCTGGTGTGGGCCGCCGTACTGGCGGCGAGCCCCTGGCAGTCCAGCCGTTACCTGATGGCGCGCAACGAACACGTGGTCATGCGCTCGGCCATGCTCACCGCGGTATCGCTGGCAGTCTTCTATGCCCTGATGATGATGACCGGCGCGGCCATCAACCTCTACGACCCGACCCTGAACGGCGAACGCGCCATGGTCTGGGCCGCCCTCAACGTGCTGCCGACCTGGCTCGGCGTGGTGATCCTCACCGGCGTCTTCGCCGCCGGCCTGTCGTCCTGCTCCACCTTCCTGTCGATCATCGGCTTCAGCATCTCCAACGACATCATGCCGGCCAACAGCAGCGAGGCCGCGGCCATGCGTACCAGCCGGTTCGCGGTGCTGGGTGCCGGCCTGATCGCCTTGATCCTGGCGCTGTTCCAGCCGCCGGCGGTGATGGCCGTGGTGTGGTTCGCCGCGACCCTGTTCGCCTCGTCCTGGGGCCCGGTGGCGCTGATGAGCATCTGGAGCCGTCGCATCACCGCTGCCGGCGCCGGCTGGGGCCTGACGGTCGGCTTCATCGGCAACCTCATCCTGTCGCTGATGGTGCAGGCCGAATGGATCGCGCTGCCGACCTACCTGCACCCGGTGCTGCTCAGCACCCTGATGGCGCTGGTGGCAATCGCCGTGGCCTCGTCGATGACCCGGGTCAGCCAGGCCGAGAGCGACTATCGGGCCTTCCTGCATCGCGACGACGAGCACGAGCCCGCCGGCTGGGCCGCCGGCTCCCGCGGCGTCGCCGTGTTCACCATGCTGGCGGGCGTCGGCGTCGGCGCCTTCCTGTGGCGCCAGTACGCCGACACCCTGGCCGAGCTGGCCGGCCGCTTCGGCATCGCCGAGTCCGCGGTCACCGGCGCCTATGCCCTGGCCCTCGGCTGCGGCGGCATGCTGGTGATCGCCGGTGCCGTGGGCTATCGCGTGGTACGCAGTCGCCACGCAGCGGCCCGTCAGGCCAGCACCGCCAACGCCTGACCCTTCCGCCTTTCCGGCGCCGGGCCCCCTGCGGGGAGCGGCGCCGGCCCCTCCGTTCGAGCCCATCGCGCCCAAGGCCGATGGGCTCGCGTCATTATCGAGCACGGCCCTGTCGCTTGCGTCGACGGCAATCAACGCCATGGGGGACTACACTGCAGCGCAGCATGGCGACCGAGAACGGAGACGAGCCACATGACGAACGGCACCCCGACGGCAGCGCGCAAGCGCATCGACCTGGCGCTGCAGGGCGGCGGCTCCCACGGCGCCTTGACCTGGGGCGTGCTCGACCGCCTGCTGGAAGACGACCGGCTGGAAATCGATGCCATCAGCGGCACCAGCGCGGGGGCCATGAACGCCGTGATACTCGCCGACGGCCTGCACCGCAACGGCCGCGACGGTGCCCGCGAGGCACTGCGCGATTTCTGGCAGGCGGTGAGCCGGCTGTCGCGCTTCTCACCGCTACGCCGCACCTTCTGGGACCGGCTGGTAGGCAACGACAGCCTCGATCACTCACCGGGCTACCTGTTCATGGAGGGGCTGACCCGACTGGTCGACCCGGCACGCCTCAACCCGCTGGGCATCAACCCGCTGCGCGACCTGGTCAAGGAGCAGGTGGACTTCGAACGCGTCAACGCCTGCGGGCAGGTCAAGGTGTTCGTCAATGCCACCAACGTGCGCACCGGCCGCGCGACGATCTTCCGCCAACCCCACCTGTCGCTGGACACCCTGATGGCCTCGGCCTGCCTGCCCACCCTGTTCCCGGCCGTGGAGATCGACGGCGAGGCCTACTGGGACGGCGGCTACAGCGGCAATCCGGCGCTCTACCCGCTGGTCGACAACCGCGGCTGCAGCGACCTGGTGGTGGTGCAGGTCAATCCGCTGATGCGCCGCAAGCTTCCCGGCAGCGCCCGGGAGATCATCAACCGGGTCAACGAGATCACCTTCAACTCGAGCCTGATCAAGGAGCTGCGCAGCATCCAGCTGTTACAGCGGCTGATCGAGGTCGAGGGCCTGGAGCTCGAGCGTGTGCGCGCGATGCGCCTGCACCTGATCCATGCCGAGCAGGACGTCCAGGAGCTCAGTGCCTCAAGCAAGATGAACGCCGAGTGGGAATTCATCTCGCGGCTGCACGACCAGGGACGCGCCTGGGCCGAGCGCTGGCTCGACGCAAACTTCGATGCCCTCGGCCGGCACTCCTCCTTCGACCTCGATGCGGTCTTCGACGACACCTTCAGCCCGCTCACCTATCCCGGCGACGCCTGTCCCGACGCGTCGAAGCCCGATGGCGACGGGCGCGGCGACCGTCTCCAAGACTGATCCCACACCGCCACGCTGAAAGCCCAGCCCCGCGGCCAAATGCCGCGGGACACCGAGCGGCGCTCGCTTGCCCGTCTCCGGCCAGCGACATAGAATCGCCGGCATGACTCACAAGCGCCCTTTCATCTTCCTGCTGGCCATCCCGGTGGTTCTGATCCTGGCTCTCGCCGGCTTCATCTTCGGCGGCCAGGCGCTCTCCGACAGCGGCCTCGATCGCAAGATCCAGCAGGCCCTGGCCGACGAGCTCGGCACCAGCGGCGAGATCGAACTCAAGAACCTGCAGGAAGTCCAGTACGGCTACGGCATCTGCGGCCTGTATCGCACCGAGGACACGGAGCACGGCTACGCCTCCTTCTTCTACGATACCAACGCCGACCGCCTCACCCTGGACATCACCTCGCGCCGCTATCAGTCGCATTGCAGCCTGTCGGCCGTGTGCTGATTCCTCGGCCGCGTCCCGAACGGAGACACGACACCATGCCAAGCGCAAGACGCACCGCTCGCCAGTCCCGTCGAATGGCACTGGGCCTGCTGACGGCCCTGATGACGACCGCCACCGTGCAGGCCGCCGAGCTGGACGTCAGCGACGCCCGCCTGCGGCTGATGCCGGGCGACCTGCCCGCCGCCGGCTATTTCCGGCTGCATAACGCTGGCGACGAACGCGTCACCCTGACCGGCGCCGACAGCGACGCCTTCGAGCGCGTCATGCTGCACCGGACGGTGCAGGAAGACGGCATGTCGAGCATGCACGGCGTCTCCGAACTCGAGGTCGCGCCCGGCGACACCCTCGAGTTCGCGCCCAAGGGCTATCACCTGATGCTGATGCAGCGTAGCCAACCGCTGGCCGTAGGCGACGCACTCGAGGTCACGCTGGAGTTCGCCGACGCGCCGCCCCTGCCGGTGACCTTCGACGTGGTGTCTCCCGCCGCCCTGTAGTCGAGATACTGTCCGCCATGAGAGTGACCATGACCGCCACCCCGACCCGCCGGACGCTTGCTCGCTGGACTCTGCCGATGCTGGCAGCGCTGACGCTGGCCGGCTGCAGCGACCAGAACTGGCGCACCACCGACGTCTCCGAGATCATGCCGGCCCTCGACTTCACCCTGGTCGACGAGGACGGCGAAACGGTGCAGGCCGACGACTATCTCGGCAAGACCACGCTGCTGTACTTCGGCTACACCCACTGCCCGGACGTCTGCCCGACCACCCTGGCACGACTCTCGGCGGCTACCCACCAGCTCGACGAATCTCTCCGTGACGACGTTCAGGTGCTGTTCGTCTCGGTGGACCCGGCCCGCGACACCCCCGAGGTCATGGGCCGCTATGCCGATGCCTTCGGGCCCCAGTTCGTCGGCCTCACCGGCGAGACCGAACAGATCGATGCGCTGACCAACCGCTATCGCATCACCTATTCCTACGACGAGCCGGACGCCGACGGCCGCTACGACGTCACCCATTCCAGCGCGGTCTTCGCCTTCGACCCGCAGGGCGATGCCCAGCTGCTGATGCGCGACAGCGACCCGCTGGACAACATCGTTGCCGATATCGAGCGCCTGGCCACCCAGAGCTGACGCCCAACGCCGGGCCATGGCAAGGTCTCTCGAAGAGTGTGAGCCTCCCCGGGCCGCCGCTCGCTTCAGGCGCCGCGACCTCGCCGTGCCGCCTGAAGCGAGCGGCAGGCCCATTCCTGCGCCAGCTCGGGATCCTCGAACAGCGCTTCCGGCGCCTGACGGTAGGAAAGCCTCACCACCTTGCCACGGCGCAGGTACTCGAAGGCCGGCAGCCCCTCGCGCTCGAAATCCTCGACGTTCCCCCGCATCCGTCTTGAGGTACAGCGTCTCATCGACCACCAGGGCAAACATCACCCCATCGTGATAGACCCCGTGACCGCCGAACATGCGCCGCAGATCGATCGGCCCCAGCCGTACGAACACATCGCCCAGATACTCCGTATACTCGCTCATGACGATATCCTCCTCGCATTCCCCCGGGCTGGCATTATCGCTACTCATGCCATAACGTAACGCTATAAGAAGTAACATATTTATTCCGGGGTCATTTACAAACGCCACGAGTCTGCATAGGGTAGAAAAAATAACCAAATATTATCCATGAACTTGGCGTTGCATACTGGAGCACTTATGCACTATTGTTATCATCTCTACCAAAGTCAATGCTGGTTTAGAAACACATACTTAACTAACCAAAGCCATGAAGTCAGAAATGACAATAGCATCTATGAGTCGGGCTGCCATTTCACATGCATATCGATGATGCTTAACACAAATGCAGCCTTTCTCGCAAGTGAACTATCCAAGCAAGGATACTTCGATAGAGATGACCAGGGCATGGTATGGGATCAGAACAAACCCTTTTTAGTGGGCGATAGCATCAATATACCCTTTATCATTTCTCACTCTAAAATCGTCAACAACATCAAGATCCAGCTGTTTAAAAAAGAAATTATAAAAAATCCAATCGAGGCAGAGAAAGAAATTCATACTGCACACAGAAAGGGCTACCACATAATTTGCGGAAACTCATTTCACTCCTTGCTTACAGCCGGCCACAAAGATAAATCTTATTTTTTTTGGGACCCTGACACCAGCAATCATGAGAGCGAAACGGAGGCAATCAGAAAAAACTTGAACGGAGAGTACAACACTTTCTGGCTATTTGATAATTACGACGAGGGAAAAGGACTAGATTTCTGGACTTACCGCATTAAAGCTCATAACGAAGTAATCCAGCCCGGTTAAAAATCTTGACCTTGACCTTGACCACCACATATTAGAGCACGAAAATACGTTCGCGCTTAACTAAACCTCACTTTCCATTATCTTGACGCTGGCAAGCCACCCCGAATTTCGTAGTACACTACAGACCCGATAATCCACGAGAAGGAACCCGATGAGCACCGACGACCTGAAGGATTTCGAACGATCCATGCACGAGGAGATCGACGCCTTCCTCGAAGCCGAATCACAGCCCGCCAAACCGCAGAAGACGACCCGGCCCGCCGCCAAGAAGCCCCAGCCGCCCAGGGCCTCCGCCAGCGAGATGAAGACCGGCCATATCGTCAAGCTTGCCGTACGCACCAAGCAGCTGGAGATGGACACCGCCTTCGAGCACCACTCCACCAGCATCTCCAAGCTCGAGGCTCAGATGGAAGCAGAGAAGGCCGCCAACGAGGCAGGCTATCCGATCATCGGTTACGTGATCGATATCCAGCGGGTGTGATCGCGGCCACCACCGACGCGGCGCTCCTCGCCTCGATACCCGGTCCTTTTGCGGCACCCATCTACTGCCCTACTTCCCGGGACGGTTCCGCTTCCTCGAGCGGGGCCATGAAGGAGGTTGCCGATCGAGGCCCACCACCCTGCCGGCTCACGACGTCTGCAGTGCCCGCTCTTCCTTGCGATGCTGCAGCGGCGAGGTGCCGAAACAGCGCTTATAGTCGCGGCTGAACTGCGACACGCTGCGATAGCCCACCGCCTCCGCGGCCTGATTGACGTTGCAGGCTTCCTGCACCAGCAGCTGCTGGGCCTTGATCAGCCGCAGTCGCTTAAGGTACTGCAGCGGCGACGCCTGGGTGACCTGCTTGAAGTGCTGATGGAAGGTCGTGGGACTCATGCTGGCCTGGCGCGCCAGATCCTCGACCGACACGTCATCCGCATAATGGGCATGCAGCCACGACAGCACCTGCACGATGCGCGAATAGTACCCCTGATGATGCACCAGCGCTCGCAGCGCCCCACCCTGTCGACCGCGAAGCGCCTCGAAGACCACGTCGCGCACCCGCTGTGGCCCCATGGCCGCGATCTCGTCCGGGTCGTGCAGCGTACGCAGCAATCGCTCCACCGCGCCTTCCATGCCGGCCGACATCGAGACCGAGTCCATGGGCACCGGCGACGCCTCTCCCCCTGTCATTTCGGCCATGGCCGCCACCAGCTCGCCGAGCAGCGCCGGATCCAGGCGAACCGATACGCCCAGCAGCGGCGCCTCCAGCGAGGCATGGGTCTCGCACTCGAAGGGCAGCGGCAGCGTCTGCACCAGGTACTGGCCGGGGCCATAATGAATCTCGCGGTCGCCGAGATATCCGATCTTGTACCCCTGGGCGACGATGATCAGGCTGGGATCATAGATCAGCGGCGTGCGTGGCACCGGTCGGCGTGAGGCCATCAGCGTGACGCCCGGCAGCCGCGTCGGGGTATAGCCGTCACGCTCGACCAGCGGCGAAATCAGCTCGATCAGAGGGCAGGTACGGGGCACGGACTGGCGTCTCCTGTGAAGGTGATGGCGAGATGATCGTGACAATTTTACCCACTATCGCATCCACCGGTCGCCCCATACCGAAGGATTTGACAAAAATGACGGAGAAACGTCGACCCGATGCCGGCGCCTGGCATCCATAATGCTCGAGCGATTCGCCGAGGTGCCTTGGGCACCTCGAGCCCTCACTACCCGCCAGGAGGATGCTTCATGAGTCAGACCAACGCTTACGCGGCCTTCGCCGCCGACAAGCCGCTGGCCCCGTTCAGCGTCGAGCGTCGCCAGCCTCGCCCGGACGACGTCGCCATCGAGATCCTCTACTGCGGCGTCTGCCACAGTGACCTGCACTTCGCCCGCAATGACTGGGGCATGACCCGCTACCCGCTCGTGCCGGGTCACGAGATCGTCGGCCGCGTGACCGCCGTCGGCGACGAGGTCAGCCAACACCAGGTCGGCGATATCGTCGGCGTGGGCTGCATGGTCGATTCCTGCCGTCACTGTCAGCCCTGTGAGGACGGTAACGAGCAGTACTGCCTGAACGGTTTCACCATGACCTACGGCAGCGACGATCGCCACGACGGCAGCCTCACCCAGGGCGGTTACGCCGACCAGATCGTGGTCAGCGAGCACTTCGTGCTGCGCATGCCCGAGGGCATCGACCTGGCCTCCGCCGCACCGATCCTGTGCGCGGGCATCACCACCTACTCGCCGCTCAAGCACTACGGCGTCAAGCCGGGCCACAAGGTTGGCGTGATCGGCATGGGCGGCCTCGGGCACATGGGTGTCAAGCTCGCCAAGGCGCTGGGCGCCGAGGTCACGGTGTTCACCCGCTCCGAGGCCAAGGTCGAGGAGGCCCGCCGTCATGGCGCCCACCACGTGGTGGTCTCCACCGACGAGGAGCAGATGGCGGCGGTCGCCGAGACCTACGACTTCATGCTCGATACCGTACCGGTGCAGCACGACCTCAACCCTTACCTGGCGGCGCTGAAATACGACGGCACCCACATCCTGGTGGGCCTGCTCGACCCGATCGAGCCGGCGGTACAAGGCGCCAACCTGGTATTCAAGCGCCGCGTGCTGGCCGGCTCACTGATCGGTGGCATCGAGGAGACCCAGGAGCTGCTGGATTTCTGCGCCGAACACGACATCCGCTGCGATATCGAGACGGTGAACATCCAGGACATCAACACCGCCTTCGAGCGCATGGAGAAGGGCGACGTCCGCTACCGCTTCGTCATCGACATGGCCTCGCTCAAGGAATGAGGCACTGAGCGCTCACCCGCCGGCCGTCTCCCCGAGGCGGCCGTCTCCCCGAGGCGGCCGGCGACGTCGTGGCCGCGGCTCGCTGGCCGATGATCGTCGCCATGGCGTAGGCTTTGAACCGCACCGATCTCGCCATCCCCCACCAGGAGAGCACGACATGCAGTCACGCTACTTCACCATCCACGCCCACCCCGAAGGCACGCCGGAACGCGATCTCTTCGAGCTGGAAACCGCCGAACTGCCGGCGCTGGCCGAGGGCGAGGTCCGGGTGCGAAACACCTGGCTCTCGGTGGATCCTTACATGCGCGGACGCATGACCGGCGTGACCACCTATATCGCGCCTTTCACGCTGGGGGCGCCGCTGGAAGGCGCCGCCATCGGCGAGGTGATCGAGTCACGCGCCGAAGCCTTTCCCACAGGCACCAAGGTCCGCCACATAGGCGGCTGGCGCGACGTCGCCCAGCTGCCCGCCGAGGGGCTCGAACGCCTACCCGCCTTCGACGTGCCGGAACAGGCCTACCTCGGCGTGCTGGGCATGCCCGGCATGACCGCCTGGGCCGGCCTGAACCGCATCGCCGAGATGAACGAAGGCGACAACGTGTTGGTCAGCGGCGCCGCCGGCGCGGTGGGCTCGCTGGCCGTGCAGCTGGCCAAGGCCAGGGGCGGCACCGTGGTCGGCATCGCCGGCTCCCAAGACAAGCTCGACTGGCTCGAGGCTCACGGTGTCAAGGCGGTCAGCTACAAGGGCCGCGACGCCGCCCAGCTCACCGCGGCGCTCAACGAGGCCTGCCCCGAGGGCTTCGACGTCTACTACGAGAACGTCGGCGGCGTATGCCTCGAGGCAGCGTTGAACACGCTGCGCGTCGGCGCGCGCATCGCGGTGTGCGGGCTGATCACCGGCTACAACGAGGCCACACCGAGCCACGGCCCCAGCAACCTGGCGATGGTGCTGATTCGTCGTGCGCGCATGGAAGGCTTCATCGTCTTCGACCACTGGGCCCATTACCCGACGTTCCTCGAGGAAGTCGGCCCCCAGGTGGTCACCGGACGGCTCGACCACGAGGAAACCGTGGAAGACGGCCTGGAGCGCACCCCGGATGCCTTCCTCAAGCTGTTCGAGGGCGCCAACCGCGGCAAGATGCTGGTTAGGCTGTGAGACCTGAGCCGGTGGCGGTGATCCTGGCCGCCGGCGCTTCCCGGCGCTTCGGTGCCACGGACAAGCGTCTGGCCCGACTGCCCTCGGGCCGGACGCTGCTGGCCGCCACGCTCGCCACGGCGTCGGTGGTCTTTCCGCGTCTGTGGGTGGTGCTGCGCGAGGACGACGACCCCGTCGCCCTCGGCCTGGCGCCCGACACGCCGATCCTGCGCGCTCACCGTGCCGCGGACGGCCTCGGCGCCAGCCTGGCCGACGCCTTCGCCGCGCTGTGCTCCGACCCGAGCCTGTCCCGGGCGCCCGCCGCCGCGGTGCTGCTCGGCGACATGCCGGGCATCGCTCCCGAGACCCTCGCAGCGCTTCGCGACGCGGCCGGGCCCGGACGCATCGTCCGCCCCCGGCACGCCGGCCGACCGGGCCATCCGGTGCTGTTCGGCCGCGACGTCTGGGCAGAGCTTGCCGCCCTCGACGGGGACGAGGGCGCACGGCGCGCCATCGCCCACCATCGCGACTGCAGCCATGAGATCGGGGTCGACGATCCCGGCATCCATCTCGATATCGACGCGCCCGACGATCTCACCGCCCTGTGGCGCGAGGACCGTGTCTAGACTGACCGGACGCAGACGCGCCAACCAAGAACGACAAGAGGAGAACGACCCGTGACGACCCTCACCATCAACGGGCAGACCCACGAGGTGGATGCCCCGGCCGACATGCCCCTGCTGTGGGCGATTCGCGATCTCGTCGGCTTCACCGGCACCAAGTACGGCTGCGGTCGCGGCCTGTGCGGCGCCTGCACCGTTCATCTGGACGGCCAGGCCACCCGCAGCTGCATCACCCCGATTGCCGCGGTGGGCGATCGCGAGATCACCACCATCGAGGCCATCGGCGACGACCCGGCCGGGGCCAGCGTGCAGCAGGCCTGGCGCGAGCTCGACGTGGTCCAGTGCGGCTACTGCCAGTCCGGCCAGATCATGTCGGCGACCGCCCTGCTGCAGGGCAACCCCGCGCCGGACGACAGTGCCATCGACGGCGCCATGAGTGGCAACATCTGCCGCTGCGCCACCTATGCCCGCATTCGTGCCGCCATCCACGAGGCCGCGGCCTCCCTCGGCCAGGAGGTGTCCTGATGCACGTCTTGAAGCAGCAAGCACAGTCCCGCGCCGCGGCCGCCCTGTCGACGGTCAACGTCAGCCGCCGCGGCTTCATGAAGGGCGCCTCCGGGCTCGCCCTGGGGCTCTACATCGCCCCGCTGCTGGGCCGTAACGGCCAGGCCCGGGCCGCCGGCCAAACGGGAGAGCAGGGCGAGTTCGCGCCCAACGCCTTCGTCCGCGTGACGCCGGAAGGCGAAGTGGTGGTGATCGCCAAGCACATCGAGATGGGTCAGGGCACCTACACCGGGCTCGCCACCCTGGTCGCCGAGGAGCTCGACGCCGACTGGGCTTCGGTGCGCGTCGAGGGTGCCCCGGCCGATACCCAGCGCTACCAGAACCTCGCCTTCGGCATCCAGGGCACCGGCGGCAGCACCTCCATCGCCAACTCCTTCGAGCAGATGCGACAGGCCGGCGCCAAGGCCCGGGCCATGCTGGTGGGCGCCGCCGCCGAGCGGCTCGACGTCCCGCCGGGCAGCCTCAGCGTCAACCAGAGCAAGGTCATCCACGAGGCCTCCAGGCGCGAGCTCGGCTTCGGCGAGCTGGCCGAGGCCGCCGCCGACCAGCCGGTGCCCGACGAGGTCACGCTGAAGTCGCCCGAGCAGTTCACGCTGATCGGCAAGCAGCGGCTGATGCGCCAGGACAGCCCGGCCAAGACCGACGGCAGCGCCCGCTTCACCCAGGACGTCCAGCTCGACGGCATGCTGATCGCCGTGCCGGCGCATCCGCCGCGCTTCGGCAGCCGGCTGACCGGCGTCGACGACGCCGAGGCGCTCAAGGTGCCGGGCGTGGTGGCCAGCGTACGCTTCCCCTCCCCGACCCGCGACGGCGACCTGGTCGCGGTGCTGGCCACCAACACCTGGGCCGCCATCAAGGGCCGCGACGCCCTGACCCTCGAATGGGACGACAGCCAGGCGTTCACCCTGGGCAGCGAGGCGCTCGAGGCCGACTACCGCGAGCGCGCCGGCCAACCCGGCGACACGGTCACCGACCGAGGCGACGCCAGCGCGGCACTCAACGAGGCCGACCAGGTCATCGAGGCCGACTACGTGGTGCCCTACCTGGCCCACGCCGCCATGGAGCCGCTCAACTGCGTGGTCGATCTCAAGGACGATCACGTCAATATCCTCAACGGCGAGCAGTGGCAGACCCTCGATCAGCAACAGGTCGCCAAGCTGCTCGATCTGCCCCCGGAACAGGTGCGCATCCAGCAGCTGTTCGCCGGCGGCAGCTTCGGCCGCCGCGCCAACCCGGTCAGCGACTACGTGCTGGAGGCGGTGGCGATCGCCCTGGCCGCCCGTGACCAGGGCCAGGCCGTGCCGATCAAGATGGTCTGGACCCGCGAGGACGACACCCGCGGCGGCCACTATCGCCCCTTCAACTATCACCGCGCCCGCCTCGCCCTGGACGCCGACGGCAACCTGACCGCCTGGCACCAGCGCCTGGTCGGCCAGTCGATCATGACCGGCACGCCGATGGAATCGATGATGGTCAAGGACGGCATCGACCCCACCTCGGTGGAGGGCGTCGCCGAACTGGCCTACGGCGTGCCCTCGCTCAACGTCGAGCTGCACACGCCGAGCGATATCGGCGTGCCGGTGCAGTGGTGGCGCTCCGTGGGCCACACCCACACCGGCTTCTCCACCGAGAGCCTGATCGACGAGGCCGCCGCGGCGGCCGGCCAGGACCCTTACCGGTACCGCCGCGAGCGGCTCCATGAGCGCCCGCGCTGGCAGGGCGTACTCGACCTGGCGGCCGAGAAGGCCGGCTGGTCGACGCCGCTGGAAGGCGGCGCAGAAGGCATGAAGCGCGGCCGCGGCATCGCCGTCCACGAGTCCTTCGACAGCTACGTCGCCCAGGTCGCCGAGGTCACGGTCGATGCCGACGGCCAGCTCAAGGTCGACCGGGTGGTGTGCGCGGTGGACTGCGGGCTAGCGATCAACCCGGACATGGTCCGCGCCCAGATGGAAGGCGGCATCGGCTTCGCCCTGGCGGCGGCGCTGCACAGCGAGCTGACCCTCGACGACGGCCAGGTGCAGCAGTCGAACTTCCATGACTTCCAGGTGCTGCGCCTGAACGAGATGCCCCAGATCGAGGTGCATATCGTGCCGTCCGCCGAGGCGCCCACCGGGGTCGGCGAGCCCGGCGTGCCGCCGCTGGCACCGGCCGTGACCAACGCCATCTTCGCCGCCACCAGCCAGCGCATTCGTAGGCTGCCGATCGCCAACCAGCTGAAGGGCTGACCATGCGCGCACTGGATGTGGACGTGGTCGAGGCCGCGCGGCGCTGGCACGCCGAGGGTCATGACCTGTGGTGGTGCACGGTGCTCTCGACCTTCGGCTCAGCGCCGCGCGAACCGGGCGCCCTGCTGGTCGCCCGGGCCGACGGCCGCCATGTGGGCTCGCTGTCCGGCGGCTGCGTGGAGGAGGATTTCCTGGAACGGCTCGCGGCGGGCGACTTCCGCGCGCCGGCCCAGGTCATCGCCTACGGCAACGGCCCCGACGCGCTGCACGGCAGCCGGGTGAGCCTGCCCTGCGAGGGGCGGCTCGAGGTGCTGATCGAGCACTGGCCGGCCGGCGCCGCGTCGGTGGCGGTGGCCGACGAGCTCGAGGCCTACGGCGAGGCGCTGCAGGGCGGCCAGCTGCTGGAGCGCCGCGTGGCCCTCGACGGCGGCGAGAGCCACTGGCAGCTGGCGGCGGCCATGGGGCCGGGCGTGACGCGCGAGGCAGAAGCGGTAAGCATCCACGTCGGCCCCGCCGCGCGGCTGCTGGTCGCCGGCCTCTCGCCGGTCAGCCAGTTCTGCGTACAGTTCGGCCTGGCGCTGGGCTTCGAGGTGGTGGTGTGCGATCCGCGCCCCGAGGCCTGGGAAGGCATCGAGCTCGGCGATACCCAAGGCCACCGCGAGCTGCCGAGCGAGTTCCTGCGCCGCGAGGGGGCGCACCGCATGACGGCGGTGGTCGCCGTCACCCACGACCCGCGTCTGGACGACCTGACCATGCTCGAGGCCGTGCGCGGTGACGCCTTCTACATCGGCGTCATGGGCTCCCGGCGCACCTCGGAGAAGCGTGCCGAGCGTCTCAGGCGCAGCGGCGGCATCGACGAGGCGGCCCTCGAACGCATTCACATGCCGATCGGCCTGGATCTCGGCAGCAAGACGCCGGCCGAGATCGCCCTGGCGACGGTGAGCGACATCGTGCGGGTAATGCGCGGGAAGTGACGGACATTAAGTCCAACGAGCGCTCATCAACGAACGAGGCCCCGCTTGGCGGGGCCTTGTTCGTTCCGGCAAGAAGCCAGCGTGGCGGCGAGCACCTATCAGCTGGTGGCTTCCCGGGCCAGCGACAGAGCGTCGCCGGAAACATCGATGTGAGTCTCGGCGCTGTGGCTCAGCAGGCTGGCGCGAGCCTCCTTCATGGCCCAGCTGTCGCCATCGGCCTGGTCGACATCGACCTGCACATTCGAGGCCTGATGACTCGGCGCCGAGAGCGGCTGCTGGTTGAGTTGCAGGGCACGCTCGGAGGCGTTGTCGTGAGCCTGGGCGGCCAGCGGCAGGGCAGCGATCAGCAGAGCGGAAAGGGTCAGTTTGGTGTTCATGAAGCATCTCCTTCGAAAGGCAATGAATGTTGGATAACGGAGCGAACTCGGTCGCCTGGCGTCGTGTTAGCCAGTCGCCTGCTTGGCCAGGGTCAGCGGATCGCCGGAAACATCGATGTGAGTCTCGTCGCTGTGGCTCGGCAGGCTGGCGCGAGCCTCCTTCATGGCCCTGCTGTCGCCATTGGCCTGGTCGACATCGACCTGCACGTTCGAGGCCTGATGACTCGGCGCCGAGAGCGGCTGCTGGTTGAGTTGCAGGGCACGCTCGGAGGCGTTGTCGTGAGCCTGGGCGGCCAGCGGCAGTGCGGCGATCAGCAGGGCGGAAAGGGTCAGTTTGGTGTTCATGATGGGCCTCCTTCGGGCGCGGGATGAGGTGAAAGATGGCGTGTCCCGATGACTTGTTAGAAAGCTTACAGTTCAATATTTACGAACAAAAGCGGCTTAAATCGAAATATATTTTCGATTTAATAGAATAAAATAACGAGTGGCAGGTGCCGGCCCAGCGGGTCACGTGAACGCAGAGAGGCACGGGCGGTTACCCGTGCCTCTCTGGGTGGTGAACGGCGACGCGCCACCGCGCCATCGGAAGGTTCAGCCGTGGGACTTGCGGGCGACGATCGTCCAGGAACTCGACCCCATCACGATCCTGCCGCCCTGCTCGAAGGGCGTCAGCGCCTTGCGCAGCGCCGCCTCGATGTCGGGACGCTGCCGCTCGGCCTCCTCGCCGGCCTCGCGGAACACCTCTCCCGCCGGACCCAGCGCCAGCTGGAAACGCACCGCCTCCTCCACCGAGTCGCCCACCTCGACCGGGCCGTCGTTGCGGCCGAAACCGATGTCGGTAAAGCCGGCGATCTCGAGCTGCTGGCGGACCGTGTCGGGATCGGCCATCGAGAAGGGCCCGGGGCCACAGCTGCGCGCGTTGTCACCGGGAGGCGGCAGGAAGTCGAGCACCACCTCCTTCGGCAGCCCCAACCAGGGATTGTCGGCGATATCGCGCCAGACGATGAACACCAGCTCCCCGCCGGGCTTCAGGGCCTGGAAGACGTTGCGCATGGCGGGGACCGGATGCTCGAAGAACATCATGCCGAAGCGCGAGAAGCACAGGTCGAAGTGCGCGGCGAAGGCGTAGTGCTCGACGTCGGCGGCCTCGAAGCGCACGTTGCGAACACCGGCTTCCTCGGCGCGACGCCGTGCGTCCTCGAGAAAGGCGTCGACGCAGTCGATGCCCAGCACCTCGCCCTCGGGGCCGGTCATTCGCGCAAGCTGAATGGCGGTATCGCCCCAGCCGCAACCCACGTCGAGAACGCGCGAGCCGGGGGACAGCTCCAGCTCCTCGAGGGCCACCCGGCTGTGGTAGCTGAGGCCATTCATCAGGATGTGCTGGTAGCGGTTGAACTTGTCGGCCAGCGTATCGTTCCAGAAGGCGACGTAGTCGCTGGGCGAGGACATTCCGGCCGACGGCGGGGATGGGGAGGATGAGGAGGGAAAAGCGGAAGGCGTGCTCATGACGGTCTCCCTTGGCGTGCCGGGTGGCACGTCCGAAGAACAGGAACCGCATGTCGGCAGGAGACCGTCCCTATCGCCCCTGTCGGCATCGCGGGGCTCGTTCTCTTAGTTCTAGCAGGTGCGCGTTATATGAGCAGGCTCGGCGGTCGGCCCCGAGGCGAACGCCCGGTGACACACGCAAGCGCCCTCCCGGAATCGGGAGGACGCGGAGACCGTGCGCCGACGTTCAGCTCAGGTGGTGAACTTCCTGCAGGCCATAGACGGGCGTGGGGATGCCCTCCAGCCGGGCCTTGAGCTGCAGTGCCAGGTACTGGGAGTAGTGGCGGGACTGGTGCAGGTTGCCGCCGTGGAACCACAGCGCCTGCTGCTGGGTCGGCTTCCACATGTTGCGCAGTTCGCCCTCCCAGGGGCCCGGATCCTTGGGCGTGTCGGAGCCCATGCCCCAGCACTTGCCGACCTTGTCGGCGACGTCCTGGGAGATGATCCGCGCCGCCCAGCCGTTCATCGAGCCGTAGCCGGTGGCGTAGACGATCAGGTCCGCGGGCAGCTCCGAGCCGTCGGTCAGGGTCACCGAGTGCGGGTTGATGCGCTCGATGCTCACACCGCTGCGCAGCTTGATGTCGCCGTTGGCCACCAGATCACAGGCGCCCACGTCGATGTAGTAGCCGGAGCCGCGACGCAGATACTTCAGGAACAGGCCGGAGTCGTCGGCGCCGAAGTCGAGCAGGAAGCCGGCCGCCTCGAGCCGGCGATAGAAGTCGGCGTCGCGCTCGCGGATGGCGTCGAAGGCAGCGCGCTGGAAGTCCGGCAGCACCTTGTAGGGGATCGAGGCGAAGATCAGGTCGGCCTTGTGATGATCGATGCCGTTCTGCAGCGCCTGCTCGGAGTAGAGCGGCCCCAGCGCCTCCTCCATCAGCGAGTCGGACTTCACCACGTGGGTGGAGGAGCGCTGCAGCATGGTCACGTCGGCGTCGTGCTCCCACAGCGCCGCACAGATGTCATGGGCGGAGTTGTTGGAGCCCACCACCACGACCTTCTTGCCGCGATAGGCATCCGGCCCCGGGTGCTGGCTGGAATGCTGCTGCTCGCCCTCGAAGGTCTCGGCACCGGGGAACTGCGGCACGTTGGGCATGCCGGACATGCCGGTGGCCAGCACCAGCTGCTTCGGCCGCAGGGTCACCCGCTCGCCGTCGCGATTGACCTCGACCACCCACTCGCCGCTGGCCTCGTCGAAGCGCGCGCTCTCGCACTCGGTGGAACTCCAGTAGTTGAGCTCCATCACCTTGGTGTACATCTCCAGCCAGTCGCCGACCTTGTCCTTGGGCGCGAACACCGGCCAGTTGTCCGGGAAGGGAATATAGGGCATGTGGTCGTACCACACCGGGTCGTGCAGGCACAGCGACTTGTAGCGGTTGCGCCAGGAATCCCCCGCCCGCGGATTCTTCTCGATCACGATGGTCGGCACGTTCATCTGCCGCAGGCGCGCCGCCAGGCCGATGCCGCCCTGGCCGCCGCCGATGATCACGCAGTAGGGCTGACGCTGGTAGCCGAGCTCGGCCTCCTCGCGCTGGCGGGCCTCCAGCCAGGTCTCGCGCTGCTTGTTGGCACCGTGTTCGGCACCCTTGGGACGCTTGAGGCCGCTGGGCTCGGGAAAGTCCTTGAGTTCGCGCATGGCGGTCAGCAGCGTCCAGCAGCGGCCGTCCTTCAGGCGCAGCAGGCCCTTGCCCCGCGCCTCGGCGGTCTCGAAGGTGAACCAGGCCTCGACGACGCCAGCGGCCTCGCTGGCCTCGCCGTCCAGCTGCCAGTTCGAGGGCGCGACGCGATCCAGCGTCGCGTCGAGCATCGACTGGATCTCGTCCGGGCCTTCCAGCGTCTTGAGGTTCCAGGTGAAGGCGATCAGGTCGCGCCAGTAGCATTCCTCGCTGAACAGCGAGAGAACCCGCGCGATATCGCGTTGCGTCAGGGCGGCATCGAAGTCATCGAGCCATTGCCGGGCGATCTGAGTGGGCGTGCGTGCGGTCATGGCGTATCTCCGCTTGTTATTGGTGATGTGTGATCGTTATCGGGTCACGCCCCCAGTCACTGGCAGCATTCGTGCCAGATCGTCGGGCATCGACAACAAACCACTGATAAAGAAGATAAAACCTCAACCATCACGCGCCGGATCGATAGGCCAGTGCACGGCGCAATGTCACAGCTGTACCCCGTACGCCGTGACAGCCCGCGTTACACCTGTCACCCCCGACCAAGGGCGAAGTCCGTGCCGATTGACGCCCGCGCGCAGCGGCATAGGCTGAACGGAGCGCATCGACACATCACAACAACATCACAAGAGCCGCCATCAGGCGGCCCGAGCGGAGGCAGCCTTGGCTCTGCAACCCGAGAAACGCCAGCACATCCGGACCCTGATGCGGCTGGGCGAAGGCCGCGACGCCTGCCCTGCCGAACACCGCGACGTCATCCGCCGCTCCTGGCAGCGCTGCCTGGGCGAGTATCGGCTCGATCCCTGCCACCCGCGGCCGGTGCGCGTGCTCACCCAGCAGGCGCTGCGCGATCACCAGGAATCGGTCGACGAACTGCTGCACGTGGCCCGCGCCGGGGTCGATCGCCTCTACGGCCAGGTCGCCCGGCTCGGCTACGCGCTGTTGCTCACCGACCAGCGCGGCATCACCGTGGCCTTTCGCGGCCAGTCCGAGCAGGACCGGGCCCTGCGCCGCGCCGGGCTCTACCTGGGCGCCGACTGGAACGAACGCCACGCCGGCACCTGCGCGGTGGGCACCTGCCTGCATGACGGCCAGGCCATCACCTGCCACCAGGGCGAGCACTTCGACGCCACCCACATCGACCTGACCTGCACGGCGGCGCCGATCACCGATCCCCAGGGGCGGGTGATGGCGGTGCTGGACATCTCCGCGCTGCAGTCGCCGCGCTCCCACGAGAGCCAGACCTTCGCCCTGTCGCTGGTCAACCTGCACGCGCGGATGATCGAGGACGCCTACTTCCTGCACCGCTACCGGGACAGCCTGATCCTGCGCTTCGACAGTGCCCGGGAATTCGTGCATCTCAACGGCCGCGGGCTGATCGCCATCGAGGAGGACGGCAGCCTGATCGCCGCCAATCACGAAGGCCGCGCCCTGATCGACGCCCACCTGCGCCGCTGGCCGCCCTGGTCGGCGGCCTGCCTGCCCGGCGCCACCCAGCTGTTCGACGCCGAGCTCGGCGACCTCTTGGGCATTCCGGCCGCGGGCGAGGACCAGATCCGCGCGTTTCGCGCCCGGGCCAACGACGCGACCTGCTTCGTTACCCTGCTCGAGCCGCGCGGCCGCCCGCGGAAGGCCACCACCACGGCGGCCCCGCGCGATGCCTCGGTGCCGGCGCTGGATCGACTCGCCGGCGATGACCCGGCGATGCACCGCCTGCTCAAGCTGGCCCGGCGGCTGCGGAACGAGACCGTGAGCGTGCTGATTCACGGCGAGACGGGCACCGGCAAGGAGGTGCTGGCCCGCGCCCTGCACGACAGCGGCCCACGGGCCCAGGCCCCCTTCGTGGCGGTGAACTGCGCGGCCATTCCCGAAGCGCTGATCGAGAGCGAGCTGTTCGGCTATCTGCCCGGCGCCTTCACCGGCGGGCGGCCCAAGGGCATGCGCGGGCTGATCCAGCAGGCCGACGGCGGCACCCTGTTCCTCGACGAGATCGGCGACATGCCGCTGACGCTGCAGACCCGCCTGCTGCGAGTGCTGGCCGAGCGCGAGGTGATGCCGCTGGGCGCCGAGACGCCGGTGAAGGTCGACATCCGCGTGGTCACCGCCACCCACCGCGACGTGACCGAGCTGATCCGAGCCGGCGACTTCCGCGAGGACCTCTACTACCGCCTCAACGGCGCCGAGCTGCACCTGCCCGCGCTGCGCGAACGCGCCGACCGGCACTACGTGATCCGCCGCGTCCACGACGAGCTCCAGGCCGAACGCGGCCAGTCGCATCACCTGCGCGCCGACGCCATGAGCGCGCTGCTGGCCCACGACTGGCCGGGCAATATCCGCCAGCTCAGAAACGCGCTGGCCTTCGCCATGGCCACCGCGGAAGGCGACGAGATCACCCTTCACGACCTGCCCGAGACCTGCCACGGCGCCGCCGGGCCCACCACCCTCACGGCACCGGCGTCGCTTGGCTCGGCACCCGGTTCGGCCTCTCCTTCAACGTCGGCCGGCGCCCCACCCTCGGCAGACGGCCAGGCGCTGCTCGAGCTGCTCAGGCGCTCGGCCTGGAACATCAGCCAGGTCGCCCGCCAGCTCGGCGTCTCACGCCCCACCGTCTACCGCCGCATGCGTCGCCACGGCCTGGTGGCGCCGAATCACCAGCCCGTCTCGTAAGGCACCAGGGCGACGGCGGCCGCCCTGCTTCTGCCGCCTCCTGCTTGCGCGCCCCTCTCACTCTTCACTCTCACGCTGATCTCTTCCTGATGCCGTCCGGCTTCTATGCTCAAGACACGGCTCTTCACGATCACGGCTCTTCACTATCGCAATCCTGCACGATCACGACCTTGGTCTAGGCCTCAAAGCCTGCACTTTACGTTAACGTCAACCAACCCTAGGCTGGACCACAACAGCCGAGCACTCAAACGCTCCCGGACCGACCAACAACGAACGGAGATCGCCGCCATGCACGCCCCCTACACGCCCCTCGACTTCGGCCTCGACGACGAGCTCAACATGCTGCGCGATCACGTCAACGCCTTCGCCCGCGACGAGATCGCCCAGCGCGCCGCCGAGATCGACGCGAACAACGCATTTCCCGCCGACCTGTGGCGGAAGTTCGGCGACATGGGCCTGCTCGGCATCACCGTGCCCGAGGAGGACGGCGGCGCCGGCATGGGCTATCTCGCCCACTGCATCGCCATGGAGGAGATTTCCCGCGCCAGCGCCTCGGTGGGACTCTCCTTTGGGGCCCACTCCAACCTGTGCGTGAACCAGCTCAAGCTCAACGGCAATGCCGAGCAGAAGGCGAAGTACCTGCCGAAGCTGATCAGCGGCGAGCACGTGGGGGCGCTGGCCATGTCCGAGCCGGGCGCCGGCTCCGACGTGGTCTCCATGAAGCTGCGCGCCCGCCAGGAAGGCGACCGCTTCATCCTCGACGGCAACAAGATGTGGATCACCAACGGCCCCGACGCCGACGTGCTGGTGGTCTACGCCAAGACCGATCCCGACGCCGGCTCCAAGGGCATCACCGCCTTCATCATCGAGAAGGACATGCCCGGCTTCTCCACCGCCCAGAAGCTCGACAAGCTCGGCATGCGCGGCTCCAACACCTGCGAGCTGGTGTTCCAGGGCTGCGAGGTGCCGGCCGAGAACGTGCTCGGCGAGGTCAACAAGGGCGCGCGGGTGCTGATGAGCGGGCTCGACTTCGAGCGCACCGTGCTGGCCGCCGGCCCCATCGGCATCATGCAGGCCGCCATGGACGTGGTGGTGCCCTATATCCACGAGCGCAAGCAGTTCGACCAGGCCATCGGCGAGTTCCAGCTGGTGCAGGGCAAGGTGGCCGACATGCTCACCACCCTGAACGCCTGCCGCGCCTATCTCTACGCCGTGGCCGGCGCCTGCGACCGCGGCCATACCTCACGCAAGGACGCCGCCGGCGTGATCCTCTACTGCGCCGAGAAGGCCACCCAGGTGGCGCTGGACGCCATCCAGCTGCTCGGCGGCAACGGCTACATCAACGAGTACCCCACCGGGCGGCTGCTGCGCGACGCCAAGCTCTACGAGATCGGTGCCGGCACCAGCGAGATTCGCCGCATGTTGATCGGCCGCGAAGTCTTCAACGAGTCAAAATAAGCCAGAAGCGGGAAGCTTGAAGCTTGAAGGACTGCCACTTCTCTCTCGGGGTTTCTTCCAGCTTCCGGCTTCGAGCTTCCCGCTTTTATCCCGGAGGGATAAATGAGCGTTCTTACGACCCAGATCAATCCGCGCAGCGAGGGCTTCCAGGCCAACGACGCGGCGATGCGCGCCGAGGTCGGCAAGCTGCGCGAGCTGACCGCCGCCATCGCCCAGGGCGGCGGCGAGAAGGCGCGCAAGCGCCACGAGTCGCGCGGCAAGCTGTTCGTGCGCGATCGCATCGACCACCTGCTCGACGAGGGCTCGCCGTTCCTCGAGCTCTCGGCGCTGGCCGCTCACGAGGTCTACGACGACCCGGTCCCCGCCGCTGGCGTGGTCACCGGCATCGGCCGCGTCTCGGGCGTGGAGTGCGTGATCGTCGCCAACGACGCCACCGTCAAGGGCGGCACCTACTTCCCGCTGTCGGTGAAGAAGCACCTGCGCGCCCAGGAGGTCGCCCGCAAGCACCGCCTGCCGTGTCTCTACCTGGTGGACTCCGGCGGCGCCTTCCTGCCGCGTCAGGACGAGGTGTTCCCCGACCGCGACCACTTCGGCCGCATCTTCTACAACCAGGCCACGCTCTCCGCCGAGGGCATCCCGCAGATCGCCGTGGTGATGGGCTCCTGCACCGCCGGCGGCGCCTATGTGCCGGCCATGGCCGACGAATCGATCATCGTCCGCGATCAGGGCACCATCTTCCTCGGCGGCCCGCCGCTGGTGAAGGCCGCCACCGGCGAGTCGATCAGCGCCGAGGACCTGGGCGGCGCCGACGTGCACGCCCGCATCAGCGGCGTGGCGGACCACTATGCCGAGAACGACGCCCACGCCCTGCAGCTGGCCCGGCGCTGCGTGGCCCGGCTCAACTGGCAGAAGCGCGGTCAATTGGCCATGCAGGCCTCGAAGCCGCCGCGCCTCAACCCCGAGGAGCTCTACGGCATCGTCGGCACCGACCTGAAGAAGCCCTTCGACGCTCGCGAGGTGATCGCGCGGCTGGTCGACGACTCGGCCTTCGACGAGTTCAAGCGCGACTACGGAGACACCCTGGTCACCGGCTTCGCGCACCTGCACGGCCACCCGGTGGGCATCGTCGCCAACAACGGCGTGCTGTTCTCGGAGAGCGCGCTCAAGGGCGCGCACTTCATCGAGCTCTGCGCCCAGCGCAAGATCCCGCTGATCTTCCTGCAGAACATCACCGGTTTCATGGTCGGCTCGAAGTACGAGCACGAGGGCATCGCCAAGCACGGCGCCAAGCTGGTCACCGCCGTGGCCTGCGCCAGGGTGCCCAAGTTCACCGTGCTGATCGGCGGCAGCTTCGGCGCCGGCAACTACGGCATGTGCGGCCGCGCCTATGAGCCCAACCTGCTGTTCATGTGGCCCAACGCGCGCATCTCGGTGATGGGCGGCGAGCAGGCCGCCGGCGTGCTGGCCCAGGTCAAACGAGAGCAGTTCGAGCGCGACGGCAGCGAGTGGAGCGCCGACGACGAGGCCGCCTTCAAGCAGCCGATCCGCGACCAGTACGAGCACCAGGGCCATCCCACCTACGCCAGCGCCCGGCTGTGGGACGACGGCGTCATCGATCCGGCCCAGACCCGCGACGTGCTGGGTCTGTCGCTGGCCGCCGCCATGAACGCCGAGGTCGAGGAGACCCGGTTCGGCGTGTTCAGGATGTAGGCGCTTCGCGCCGGCGACGAGCCACGGGCGGCGGGCCACGAGCTGTCCCGAAGCCCGAAGCCCGAAGCCCGAAGCCCGAAGCCCGAAGCCCGAAGCCCGAAGCCCGAAGCCCGAAGCAAGCAGGGTACCGATATGACGACACAGACATATTCAAGACTCGAGATCGACGACCGCGGCGTGGCCCGGCTGACGCTCGACCGCCCCGAGGTCCACAACGCCTTCGACGATCACCTGATCGGCGAGCTCAACGACCACCTGCGCCGCGCCGGCGAGCTCGCCCACCGCGGCGAGGTGCGCCTGCTGGTGCTGGCCTCGAAAGGCAAGAACTTCTCCGCCGGCGCCGATCTGCACTGGATGAAGCGCATGGCCGACTACGACTTCGAGGACAACCTGGTCGACGCCCGCGAGCTCTCGGCGCTGATGCACGGCCTCGACACCCTGCCCTGCCCGACCGTGTGCCGCGTGCAGGGCGCGGCCTTCGGCGGCGCCGTCGGCCTGGCCGCCTGCTGCGACATCGTCGTCGCCTCCGAGAAGGCCCGCTTCTGCCTCTCCGAGGTCCGGATCGGCCTGTCGCCGGCGGTGATCAGCCCCTACGTGCAACGTGCGCTCGGCGAGCGGCAGCTGCGCCGCTACGCCCTGACCGCCGAGGTCATCGACGCGACCACCGCCCAGAAGCTCGACCTGGCCCACTGCGTGGTCGAGCCCGACGCCCTGGACGCCGCCGTCGATGCCATGATCGACACCCTGCTGGCCACCTCGCCCCAGGCCAGCCGCGCCACCAAGGCGCTGCTGGCCGAGGTCGCCCGCGACCCCGACAGTAACGCCACCCGCGACCACACCTGCCGCATCATCAGCGAGCTGCGGGTGAGCCACGAGGGCCAGGAAGGGCTCTCGAGCTTCTTCGAAAAACGCCGCCCCGCCTGGGCCCCGGATTCCGACACGGAGCGCCATTCATGAGCCCGACGACCCATTCCGCCCCGCGCTTCGACACCCTGCTGGTCGCCAACCGCGGCGAGATCGCCTGCCGCGTGATGCGCACCGCGCGGCGCATGGGGCTGCGCACGGTGGCGGTCTACTCCGACGCCGACGCCAACGCCCGCCACGTGCGCGAGGCCGACGAGGCCGTGCGCCTGGGCCCGGCCGCCGCCCGCGAGAGCTACCTGAACGTGGAGGCGGTGATCGAGGCCGCGCGGCGCACCGGCGCCGGCGCCATCCACCCCGGCTACGGCTTCCTCTCCGAGAACGGCGCCTTCGTCGAGGCCCTGGAGGCCGCCGGCATCGTCTTCGTCGGCCCGCCTGCCCCGGCCATCGCCGCCATGGGCGACAAGTCCGCCGCCAAGGCACGCATGCAGGACGCCGGCGTGCCGCTGGTGCCCGGCTACCACGGCGAGGGCCAGGACGACGCCCTGCTGTTTGAGGAGGCCGGGCGCATCGGCTATCCGGTGCTGCTCAAGGCCAGCGCCGGCGGCGGCGGCAAGGGCATGCGCGTGGTCGAGAACGACGGCGAGTTCCAGGCCGCGCTGGACGGCTGCCGCCGCGAGTCGAAGGCCGCCTTCGGCGACGACCGCATGCTGATCGAGAAGTACCTGGTGCAGCCCCGCCACGTGGAGGTCCAGGTGTTCTGCGACCGCCACGGCGACGGGGTCTACCTGTTCGAGCGCGACTGCAGCGTGCAGCGCCGCCACCAGAAGGTGCTCGAGGAGGCGCCCGCCCCGGGCATGACCGAAGCGCTGCGCCGCGAGATGGGCGAAGCCGCCGTGCGCGCCGCCCGCGAGATCGGCTACGTGGGCGCCGGCACCGTCGAATTCCTGCTGGATGCCGACCAGTCCTTCTACTTCATGGAGATGAACACCCGCCTGCAGGTGGAGCACCCGGTCACCGAGATGATCACCGGCCAGGACCTGGTCGAGTGGCAGCTGCGCGTGGCCATGGGCGAACGGCTGCCGCTGGCCCAGGACGAGCTGACCATCACCGGCCACAGCTTCGAGGCGCGCCTCTATGCCGAGGACCCCGAGCAGGACTTCCTGCCCGCCACCGGCACCCTGAGCCGCTTCGCCCTGGACCTCGCCGGCGCCGGCCTCGAGGCCGACAAGGTCAGACTGGACAGCGGCGTGGAGAGCGGCGATGCCGTGTCGATGCACTACGACCCGATGCTCGCCAAGCTGATCGTTCACGGCGACGACCGCGCCCAGGCGCTGGCCACCCTCAACCGCGCCCTGGCGGCGCTGGACGTGCGCGGCGTGGTCACCAACCGTGCCTTCCTGCAGCGGCTGGCCGGCCATCCGGCCTTCCGCGCCGCCGAGCTCGACACCCGCTTCATCGAGCGCCACGAGGCCACGCTGTTCGCCGAGCGCGAAACCGCGCCGGAAGTGTACGCCGCCGCGGCGCTGATCGGCCTGCATCAGCTGGCCCGGGAGTGCGAGAGCGACTCGCCCTGGGACCGCCACGACGGCTTCCGCCTGAACGCGGCGCACACCATCCGCATCGCCCTGTGCGCGCCCGAGCATGCGGCGGACGAGGACGACGCCGAGAGCGTGACGGTGGTCGAGGGCCGGCGCGAGCGCGAATCCGCGCCCTGGCAGCTGTCGCTCAAGGACCAGACGTTCTCCGCCACCCTCGAGCCGCTGGAAGGCGACGCCGTGGCAGTGACCATCGACGGCCACCGCCGCCGGCTCCAGGCGCGCCGAGACGATAATGTCGTGGTGATGGTCGATCCGATGCGCGAGACCCGGCTGTACTGGCGGCGCATCGACGCCATCGACCACGGCCAGCGCGAAACCGAGTCCACCCTCACCGCACCCATGCACGGCACCGTGGTAGCGCTGCTGACGGAAGCCGGCACGAGAGTCGAGAAAGGCATGCCGCTGATGGTGATGGAAGCCATGAAGATGGAACACACCCTCGCCGCCCCCGCCGACGGCCACGTGGAACGCTTCCACTTCGCCGCCGGCGATACCGTCGGGCAGGGCGACGTGCTGCTGGAATTCGCCCCGGAGGAGTAACCCATGACATTTCCCACTCACGTTCGCCTGGTCGAGGTCGGCCCCCGCGACGGGCTGCAGAACGAGCCCGAGGCGATCGACACCGGCACCAAGCTGGCCCTGATCGACCGCCTGGGCGCGGCGGGCCTCACTCACATCGAGGCGGCGAGCTTCGTCTCCCCCAAGTGGGTGCCGCAGATGGCCGACCACCGCGAGGTGATGCACGGCCTGCGCCGCCACGAGGGCGTGACCTACTCCGCCCTCACGCCCAATCTCAAGGGCCTGGAGGCCGCGCTGGAATGCGGCGTCGACGAGGTCGCGGTATTCGGCGCCGCCTCCGAGGCCTTCTCGCGGAAGAACATCAACTGCTCGGTGGCGGAATCGCTCGAGCGCTTCGCCCCGGTGCTGGAGCGCGCCCGCGAAGCCAACGTCCGCATACGCGGCTACGTCTCCTGCGTGCTCGGCTGCCCCTACGAGGGCGAGATCGCCCCCGCCAGGGTGGCCGAGGTCGCCAGGGCGCTGCATGAGATGGGCTGCTACGAGGTCTCGCTGGGCGACACCATCGGCACCGGCACCCCGCTCAAGGCCAAACGCATGCTGGAAGCCGTGGCCAGAGACGTGCCGATGGAGCGGCTCGGCGCCCACTTCCATGACACCTACGGCCAGGCGCTGGCCAACCTCTATGCCGTGCTCGAGGAAGGCATCGCGGTGATCGACAGCTCGGTGGCCGGGCTCGGCGGCTGCCCGTATGCCAAAGGCGCCTCGGGCAACGTGGCCAGCGAGGACGTGGTCTATCTGCTCGACGGCCTCGGCATCGCGCACGGCGTCGACCTGGAGAAGCTCGCCGCCGCCGGCAGCTGGGTCACCCGCGCCATCGGCCGGCCCAATCGCTCGAAGGCCGGCGTGGCATTGAGCAGCCGCTAGGCGGCTGCCCTCTTTCCATAGCCACCAAGGCGCCTCGGGCAACGTGGCCAGCGAAGACGTGGTCTATCTGCTCGACGGCCTCGGCATCGCGCACGGCGTCGACCTGGAGAAGCTCGCCGCCGCCGGCAGCTGGATCACCCGCGCCATCGGCCGGCCCAATCGCTCGAAGGCGGGCGTGGCGCTGGCCTCGCAGTAGGCTCTCTCCCAAGAAGCTCCCCGTCAGCCCGCGCCAGAACGCAGAAGCCCCGAACCGGCTGACCGGCTCGGGGCTTTATTCTGGCGCAGGCCTCACCACGGTCCGGCACCGGGACGCCGACGAACGCGGGTAGCGCTTCGGCGCGCGAGCCCGCTAGGACTCGCGCCACTCCCCCTTCCGGTATGCCAGGATCTCGCCGCTCCGGTCATCCAGCGAGAACAGGTGGAGCCAGCCGTTATCCACCAGCGACCCGAGCATCGCGTGACGCTCGACGATCGAGGCGATGGCCTTCGGAGGCGCCGCGAGGTAGGCGCTCAGACGCAAAGGCTCGTGGCGCCAGCGCTCGCCGTCGTGCAGCGACTGCAGTGGCAGGCCGATGCGCAGGTCGCCGCCGTTGCCCTCGAAGACGCCGATGTGCCCGCCGACCACGTTGTGCAGTACCTTGTTGCCGCTGCCGAACTTGCGATTGTCGGTGACGGAGGCGTTGTACTGCATGTTGATCCAGTGGGCGACCACCATGGGCGCGGTCATGATCAGCTCCAGCCGCGAGAAGTCGCTATCCGAGCGCCAGTCGTAGTCGTGCAGGAAGCTGCGCCCGCCGAGGTCGAGCGGCGCGGTGAGCCGCCGCGGCGCGGCGATGAAGCTGGCGTTGTTGGCCAGGCCCCACTCCGGGCGCGTCTGCGACCAGTCGGCGCCGCGGCGATCGAGGGTCTCCTCGAGCTCCGGTGCGTCGGCCGACAGGCCGAGCCTCGGAGCACGCTCGCGCCGGGCCTGGGCGCCGGCCCGTTCGAGCCAGGCACGCTCCTCCTCGCTCAGCGCGAAGGCATCCGTCTCCCCTTCCGGCAACTCGATGCGATCGGTGATGGTGTGATGCAGCGCCGGCACGAAGCGGGTCGTCTCCGGGATCACGAGGCCGCCCTCGGCCAGCGTCTCGCGCAGCGCGGGATCGTTGAGCAGCCTTGCCAGGGCTCTCACCGAGACCTCCCCCGACTGCCCGCCGCAGGCCCCGCACTCGAGCCCCGCGGCATGCGGGTTGTTGCTGCTGTGGCTGCCGTGCCCCACCAGCAGCACCCGAGGAGCGAGGTGCTCGGTGAGCCCCATGGCCCCCAGCACGGTCCGCGCGAGCGCCGCCTTGTCGGCCAGGGTCAACGCCTCGCCGCTGTCGCGCCAGTGCCAGCCGAGCGCGTCCATGGCCAGCGGCTCGCGCTTGGCCTTGGCCTCGAGCGAGCGGCGCAGCAGCTTGCCGGCATAGAGCAGGCCGCCCGCTTCCACCGCGGTGAAGCTGGCACTCGCCGTGCGGCTCCATTCCTGCAGGCGCGCCTTCCAGTTCAGCCGCTTCGCCGAACGAGCCTCGCCCTCGCAGGAACCGCTCCTGAGAGTCACCCGGGGCGCCAGCAGACCCGGCAGATGGGGCTGGGCCAGCGCGGTGCCATCCTGCTGGTGTTCCAGGGGCAGGCCGAAGAAGCCGGCGAAGCCCAGGGTCTGGATGGCCGGGCTCTGGCTTTCCAGCGCGCGGCGCAGCGGCTCGGAGCGCACGTCGATGCAGAACACCGCCTGCAGACGAGGCTCGCTCGGCGACGGGGCCGAGGCACGCACCGCCCCGCCCAGGGCACGGTGGAGCGGCTGCTGGTAGGCCAGCTCGCCGGCGAGCTGCCACACCCACAGGGGCCGCTGGGCGCGCCGATGGCGCTCGACCCGCTGCGGCATCTCCACCATTTCCGCGTGCCAAAGACGGGTCAGGCGGTCGCCCTGATCGGGATGCTCCGCCCGGATGTAACGCCACAGCGCCAGCTCCCACGCCAGGCGCATCGCCAGCAGGCTGCGCATGTCCGAGGCGGGCCCCGCCCTCTCTTCCTCCGGCGTGGCCAGCGCCTGCTGCCAGTCCTGGTAGGCGACCCAGGCGGCCCAGCCGTTGATGTCGAGCAGCAGCGCCTGGGCGTAGCTCTCGAGACGTTCGGCGTCCACCTCCAGTTCGGCGACGGCGGCCTGAAAGAGTCCGTCCTCGGTGTCCGGCAGGGTCTTGAAGTAGCGCCGCAGCGTCGGCTCGCCCATCAGGATGGCGATGCCGCGATCCTTCAGAGTCATCTCCCGCCAGTGCTGATAGAGCCGCTTGCCGCGGGGCGCCTGCAGACGCTCGGCGTTGAGCGGCCCATCCTCCTGGAAGTAGGCGGCACAGAACTGGCTGATCTGCTGGGTGATCTCGTCACGCCAGGCCATCTTGTGCTGGCGGTCGCGACGGGCATCGATCAGGTCGCTGATGTTGTGCCAGTGGGGCAGCCGGCCGAGTTCCTCGACGACGTCCAGCAGGTTGCGGTAGCCGCCACGGTAGTCGAGCCGCTCGGCCGCTTCCTCCAGGTGTTCCGACGTGATCTCGCCACGTTGCCAGGCACCCAGGTAATGGCTCGGCGGCATCAGGCAGTGGACGTTGCCCAGCGCCGAGAGCCGCGCCGACACGGTCGCGGCGTCCTCACCGCGCTGGGTCCAGTAGGGGCTCACCGCGATCAGCCGATCCAGCGGCCAGCTCGGGGCGATGCGTGCGCAGGCGCGATCCAGCGCCGCGTCCTGTTCGTCGGTCAGCGGCGCGACGTCGTTGGCGTCGGCCGGGCGCGCGATCCGGGGATGTTCGAGACTCGTCATTGGGCACTCCCGCGAAAGGCTGTGTGCAGCTGCTTGGCCCTGATCCGGCCGGGCAGGTCGTGGGGCCAGAGCCTGAGGGTGTTCCGGGTGACCCACTCGTCCAGGTAGAAACCGGCATAGCAGTAGCGGTTGAGCGTCTGCGACGCCGGGTAGTGAAGCCCATGGCGCTTCAGCCAGTAGCCCGCGAAGAGCAGCACGAACAGCGCACTCACCCACAGGTCGCCCCAGAGCGAGACGCGGTGGCCGGTCTCGGGCAGGAAGGCGGCGAACAGCGTCTTGAGCCCGACGTAGGCGAGCACCACCAGCGCGGCCAGGCCGACAAAACCGACGACGGAGCCCGCGGTACGCTCGCTGTTGCGCTCGGCCAGCAGCACGGTCAGGGCGAGGGCGAGCAGCACCCAGGGGCTGTTGGCGTCGAAGGCCGCCGCCTCGGTCAGACTGCGGGCCAGCGCCACCACCGCCGCCACCAGCGACACGCTGATCAGGCCGGCCACCAGCCACTGGCTTGGCGTGGGGCTGCGCCCGGGGGCCTGGCGGCGCAGCAGATCCTGTTCGACCGCCTCGCCCGAACTCAGGAAGGCGTAGGCCTTGTAGCAGGAGTGCGCCAGCAGGTGCAGCATCGCCAGCTCCGTCAGCCCCAGGGCGATCTCGACCAGCATCAGGCCCATCTGGGCACTGGTGGACCAGGCCAGGCGCACCTTGATGCTGACGCGGGTCATCATGACCAGCGCCGCCAGCACGCTGCCGAGGCCGGCCACCGTCAGGACCAGCGCCTGGGCCGGGGCCGACCGCAGCAGCAGCGGCGAGAACAGCAGCAGCAGGTAACCGCCGAGGTTGATCACGCCGCCGTGCAGCGTGGCCGACACCGGCGTGGGCGCCTCGACCACCTGAATCAGCCAGCCGTGCAGCGGCAGCTGGGCGCACTTGATCAGCGCCGCCAGCGCGAGCAGGCAGGCGGCCGCCTGTTCGCCCAGGGTCAGGGCGCCGTCGGCCGAGGCATAGTCGCTCACAATGACGCTGATCCGCCCGGTGTCATGGTGCAGGTAGAGCAACAGGAAGGCCGTCATGGCACAGAGCTCGGCGGCGCGGGCGAAGAGGAACTTCTTGTGCGCCGCCAGCGCCGCGCGGGGGCGGTCGGGATAGAACATCAGCAGCTGATGCATCGCCAGGCTGATGCCCAGCCAGGCGAACAGGAACGCGAGGAGATGGTCACTGAGCACCGCCACGCTCACCGCGGCAAACACCGCCTGAACGAGCGCAACGAAGCGCCTCTGGCGCGGCTCGCCCTGCAGGTAGGTGGTGCTGTAGCGCACCACCACGAAGGCGATGAAGTTGGCCAGCAGCAGCATGACCAGCTGCAACATGCCGCTATGCCACCAGCCGGCCACCGCCGGAAGCCCCGATGCCAGCCCCAGCACCAGCAACGATGCCGACAGCAGCAGGCCGCTCGTGGTCGTGATCCGGCCGATGCGCCAGGCACGCCCGCGGGGCCCGCGGGCGCTCGTCACTGCCCCCAGCGCCAGGATGGCCGGCACCAGGGTGAGCAGGAAGGTGAAGAACAGCGCATTTCCGTGCATGGAAGGCCTCCGGTGATCCATGGAGCGAGCAGTATCCGGCGAGCCACTTTTTAATTAAAATAGATATTTATTGATCTATCGTTCTATAAAAAAGAACCCAATGAGCCGACTCAACTACCATCACCTCTACTACTTCTGGCGCGTGGCCCGCGAAGGCAAGCTCACGCGGGTGGCGGAAACGCTGCACCTGTCGCAGAGCGCCCTCTCGGCACAGATCCGCAAGCTGGAAGACAGGATGGGCAAGCCGCTCTTCGAGCGACGCCACCGCGCCCTGGTGCTGACCGAGGCAGGGCGACGGGTGTTCAACTATGCCGAGGTGATCTTCACCAAGGGCGAGGAGCTGGAGTCGCTGATCAGCCGCGGTATCGAGCCGGAGTATCAGCGCCTGCGCATCGGCACGCTCTCCACCATGTCGCGCAACTTCATCGAGGGCTTCATCGCTCCCCTGCTCAACCAGAGCGGCCAGCGCGTCCACTTCAGCCTGCACGCCCGCGACATGGCCAACCTGCTCGATGGCCTGGCCCGCCACGAGCTCGACGTGGTGCTCACCAATACCCAGATGCCGCCATCCGATTCCCCGGACGCCTCCTGGCAGAGCCAGCTGCTGGCCCGGCAGCCGCTGTCAATCATCGGCCCGCCCGACTCGACGCCCGGCCGGCCCTTCCCCGAAGGCTTCGACGACATGCGCTGGGTGCTCCCCGGCGAGCATCACGAGATTCGTCGTGCCTTCGATGGCCACTGCAGCCTGTACCAATATCGGCCGAAAATCCTCGCCGAGGCCGACGACATGGCCATGTTGCGCCTGCTGGCACGGGACAGCGGCGCGCTGAGCGTGATGCCCGAGGTGGTGGTCAAGGACGAGCTACAGCAGGGGCGACTGACCCGCCTGGAGCAACTGCCCAACGTCTACGAGAACTTCTATGCCATCACCCTGCCCCGGGAGTTCATGCCGGGCATCGTCTCGGAGCTGCTGGCACGGCCTTTGAAGGACATGGCATAGGTCGGTCGCCCTGTAGCCCCAACGAAAAGCCCCGAGCCGGTCTCCCAGCTCGGGGCTTTGCTGTAACCATGCGCCACTTCAACACGCTCTACGGCATGCTGACGTGGCCGACGACTCAGGCGCTGGCCTTCTCGGCGGCCAGGGCGGCGCGATGCGCGTGCAGCTTCTTGTAGCTCTCGATCAGGCGCTGGTGACGCTCCAGGCCCTCGAGCTGCATGCCGACCGGCTCCAGGCCCGGGAAGCGGACCGTGCCGTTCACCGCGCCCACCACGGTCTGCATGGTCGCTTCGCCGAACATGCGCTTGAAGTTGTAGAGGAAGTCGTCGAGCTCCAGCTCGTCGTCCAGGGCGATCTCCAGCACCGCGTTCACGGCCTGGTAGAACAGCCCGCGCTCGACGGTGTTGTCGTTGAACTGCAGGAACATCTGCACCCGGTCCAGCGCGTCCTCGAACTGGCCCAGCGCCAGGTTGGCCATCAGCTTGAGCTCGAGGATGGTCAGCTGGCCCCAGACGGTGTTCTCGTCGAACTCGATGCCGATCAGGGTGGTGATGGTCTCGTGGTCGTCGATCTGGGTCTCTTCCAAGCGCTCCAGCAGCTCGGCCAAACGCTCGTCGTCGAGGTCGTGCAGGTGCAGGATGTCCTCGCGGAACAGCAGCGCCTTGTTGGTGTTGTCCCAGATCAGGTCCTCGACCGGATAGACCTCGGAGTAGCCCGGCACCAGGATCCGGCACACCGGCGCGCCCAGGTCCTCGTGCACGGCCTGGTAGGCCTCCAGCTCGAGCTCCTCGAGGATGCCGAACAGGCCCGCGGCCTCCTCTTCCGTACTGTTGGAGCCGCTGCCGGAGAAGTCCCACTCGACGAACGCGACGTCGGCCTTGGAGCTGAAGAAGCGCCAGGACACCACGCCCGAGGAGTCGATGAAGTGCTCGACGAAGTTGTTGGGCTCGGAGACCGCCAGCGAGTTGAAGGTGGGCGGCATGAAGTCGTTCAGGCCCTCGAAGCTGCGGCCCTGCATCAGCTCGGTCAGGCTGCGCTCCAGCGCCACCTCGAAGCTCGGATGCGCGCCGAAGGAGGCGAACACGCCGCCGGTCTTCGGGTTCATCAGGGTCACACACATCACCGGGAACTGGCCGCCGAGGGAGGCGTCCTTGACCAGCACCGGGAAGCCCTGGGCCTCCAGCGCCTCGACGCCCTCGAGGATGTGCGGGTACTTCTGCATCACCTCCAGCGGCACGTCGGGCAGCGTGATCTCCTCCTCGATGATCTGGCGCTTCACCGCCCGCTCGAAGATCTCCGACAGGCACTGCACCTGAGCCTCCGGCAGGGTGTTGCCGGCGCTCATGCCGTTGCTGAGGAACAGGTTCTCGACCAGGTTCGACGGGAAGTAGACCGTCTCGCCGTCCGACTGGCGCACGTAGGGCAGCGAGACGATGCCGCGCTCGGCGTTGCCGGAGTTGGTGTCGATCAGGTTGGAGCCGGCCAGCTCGCCCTCCGGGTCGTAGATCGCCCGGCAGTGATCGTCGAGGATGCCGTCCGGCAGCGAGTCGTGCGGCCCCGGCTGGAACCACTTCTCGTCCGGATAGTGGACGAAGTCGTGATGGGCGAGGTCCTGGCCGAAGAACTGGTCGTTGTAGAAGAAGTTGCAGCTCAGGCGCTCGATGAACTCGCCCAGCGCCGAGGCCAGTGCGCTCTCCTTGGTGGAACCCTTGCCGTTGGTGAAGCACATGTTGGAGTGGGCATCGCGGATGTGCAGCGACCACACGTGGGGCACGATGTTGCGCCAGGAGGCGATCTCGACCTTCATGCCGAGGCGCTCGAAGATCGCCGTCATGTTGGCGATGGTCTGCTCCAGCGGCAGGTCCTTGCCCTCGATCCAGGTGCTCTCGCCCTCTTCCGGCTTGGCCATCAGCAGGGCCTGGGCGTCCTCGTCGAGGTTGTCGACCGTCTCGATCTGGAACTCGGGGCCGGTCTGCACCACCTTCTTGACCGTGCAGCGCTCGATGGAGCGCAGGATGCCCTGGCGGTCCTTCTCGGAGAGGTCCTCCGGCAGCTCGACCTGGATCTTGAAGATCTGCTTGTAGCGGTTCTCCGGGTCGACGATGTTGTTCTGCGACAGGCGGATATTCTCGGTGGGAATATCACGCGCATTGCAGTAGACCTTGACGAAATAGGCCGCGCACATGGCCGACGACGCCAGGAAGTAGTCGAAGGGACCGGGGGCCGAGCCGTCGCCCTTGTAGCGGATCGGCTGGTCGGAGATGACGGTGAAATCGTCGAACTTGGCCTCCAGCCGGAGGTTGTCGAGATAGTTGACCTTGATTTCCATTGACAAAGCACCGGATTCGTGTATGGGGCGACCGTAGCGCGTAGCCGGCCATTATCCAGCTTTTGGCGGGCTTCGTCTTGGGCGGGTGATCAAAAATTCGCCGCGAGCGGGGCCACGGGATGCCTGCTGGGCCAGAGGGCATGGCGGGGCGAGGCGTCATGGTAATGAGGAAATTTGTAACGTTGCCGTCACCGGGGCCAGAAGTGGCGCGCCAGCGACGCTTATGGCCTCCGGTGCACGGCTTGGTTAGAGCACATGGCACGATTAAGGAAGCCCACTGTGTTTACCTCCCCTACAGAAACCAGGCTTAGCCCGCAGTTGTCGTGGGGGAATCGTGTTTTCGCTGGCAAAGCCAAAAGACCGTTTAACAGCTCGCGGATCATGTGCCCGTGAGTCACGACCAGGATTTTGGATGCAGATTGAGAGAAGATTACCTCTTGCGCCTGCATGACCCGTCTGAGAAACGCACCGGCTTGTTCGTTTATTGCTGGATGAAGATAACCGGATGCGTGCGGCGTGTAAACGGGCTCTTCGAGAGCGGCTGAGTTGTCAAGTATCAACTGGCCTTCAGCTAAACAGGGATGGACCACGACGGGGAGCGACGCGGCTTGCGCGAAAGGCCCAACCGTATCCAGAGCCCTAGAGTAAGGAGAGCAAAGAATCGTTTCTATTTCCAATTCCATCAGGTCGTCGACGATCGCTTGGGCTTGCCGATGCCCGTACTCTGTCAAAGCATCCTCACTCCCCGAAGCAAGTGAGCCAGCCCGGTTTGATTCTGTTTCAGCATGTCTCAACAGGAATATGTCCATATGTCTCATGCTCTAACGCCAGCCATCACGTGCTCGTCGCGTGCATGGCATTGTTGGGCTTCACTAGGCCAATTCCAGACATCTTCAATATCTCGTCGGTAGAGATGAGAACCAAGTCAGCGGCTGAATAACCGGAAGCAAGGATAGCCTGATCCGCAATGTACGTTCCCGCTCGATATCCAATCCAACGCCTCCCATCGGGGTGCTGAAACATCCACTGGTTATAAGGAGCAGAAACTGGAAGTTTTAGCAGCTCAGTCACCCAATTCTCGACGTCTTCAGGATATTCTCCCCAAGGTGTTTCCCGGCCGCCAAAATCACGCTCAAACACAGTCGCTAGGCCCTCACTCACGACCCCATCCATAAAGGAGTTGGGTGCTGCCCCACAATACATGACCCAGCCTCTTACCAAGTGGTGGAGTTCGTGGAACAAAGTGAAACGTAATTGGGTGCGAGCGATGGTAGCTACACCTCCCGGCAGCCTATAATCAACCGTCCATCCCACGCGGTTCGGCGCGATTGCCGTGCCCATCTCACCCGTTTCCGGGATGACGAAAGGACCCGTTTGACATGCCAAATCAATATTCTCAGGTAAGTCTCCAAGAAGAGATCGTATCTCTGGCTCAGCATCGGCACATACCTCACCGATGGCGCGGCGAGCATCATTTGAGAAATGCCGACAATCATTTGTATCAAGGAATAGAGGAACGATCATCCATGACTCCTGTCAGTGAGAACCTGTCAGCCCAACGCTCGCCATCACCGGTGCCAAAGCCGGCGCGAAGCATAGGTTTTGGCATCCGGTGCATGGCTTGGTTAGAAGTAATAATCTTCACCGCTCTAACTATCTCCGCCGTTTTTCTCGGACAGAATTTTGCTCTCAAATTGTCCAAATATTTTGGGTAAGAACCTTTCGCTCCATCCTGCTACCATGGAGATAACGTATATTAGGCCGCCTGCTTCTGAATCCACAAAACCAAGTAGAACTTTTGATTCCACTAAGAGAATTACTACCGAACCGGCTATGGCTCCAATAATAGTACGAGCCAGAATATCTATAACAACCTGATCCCACGAATACTCTGCCAAGTAATTCAATCTGGATATTGGCATCCACAATGCGAGTGCCGCGCCGACCATACCCCAGACAGGTGTTATAAACTTAGGATTATCAATTCCCAAAGTTAATAGAAGGACTGCCAATGTTAAGCCAATAATGCCAAATGATGTTAACATGGTGATCGCTTTTGCACGATTTAACGAGTTTTTAAAAGCTTTCGATTCCAGCTTTTGCAAAGTCTCGCTCGCATCATCAACCTTACCTTCTAAAGCATCTCTTAATACTGATGCCATGCCTCCAGAAATTCGTTTTCGGTCGCGCTCTGAATGCAAATACCGTGTTACCTTTTCTCGCTGCGGAGATAAGCGACTAATATCTCTAAGTACCGATCGTTCATCTTGAAATCTTTCTCGAAGTCGCATTTGTAAGGAGTAACAAACAGCCCCATCTTTTTCCTCCCAAACTAAATAATCAGGCGTCTGGTAGTGCACTTTACAGTCTTGCAATCTTCCTGAATAAGCGGCTTCTGGTGTTAAAAGTAATCGCGGAACTACAGCCGGCATGCTATCACCAGATGTATCATACACCCGGATCGCCATTCCTAACTGGGAAAACCCCTGGACCAAGCTCTTCTCATTAATCTGTATTTGATCAGCACCTATGAGGACCAAGCCACTGAAATGCATAGGGACTGATGCCAGCTTCTTTTTTGATATATCACTTGCTATTTTCTGACCCACGCGTCGAATGTGATCTGCATGTTCTTCAAATCCGTTTGACAGCTTGCTAGTTCCAATACCTAGGTGGTAGAACGCATGCCTATAGTCAGCAAAGACTTGGATGCTGTATTGGCATGATTCTTCATTTCCTTCGGAATCCACATAAGTAACGGCATTATCCCATCGCCCAATACTTTCTTGAATGCAGAGAGAAGCTCCCATTCGCAAGATAATTTCAGCATCTCTCGACATCAACTTCTCCTGATACTTCTAACGCCTTGCTAAGAGGCAAAAAAATTGCTGGCTAAAATAAGCGACGAAGGAGCAAAAGCCAACTGTTTTTTGTCCTTTTAAGCAACTTGTTAGCCTTGCTTTTGATAATTATAATTTTACAGAATTATGATCTAACTTTTCCGCTTCATCAAAGCAAAATGTCATCGGTAGCATTTTGTCTCTTACAATTTCACTGCTAGTTACATCTTCTTGGCCAAATATAACATCTCCATACTGCCAATCAAATTCAAATGGCAAGGGAAACCTAGTTAGCTGTATTGTTTTAGTACCTTCAGATATATCTACATCCGATGGTACAACTATTTGATACGCGATATTACCAAAGCAAATCAATAGATGACAATATGGGGAAATCTTAACTCCCGGCTTTCTTCTTAGCACTAATACAGTTACTCTTTTATTTGGTTTTGGCCCAGGAATGAACGCATTTAAAATGATTTGAGGTTTACAAATTGTCTTACTATGGTCTGGCTCCAATAACCAAGTAATTGCATTTTTAAATTGCAGTAACTCGGAGTCATCTATTACTGACAATGCTATTTTTACTAAGCATTTAAACACAGCACTAGGAATATGAGGTTCAAGATGAAAATTGGCTTCAATAGATTTATTTTCAATATCTAAATTAGTGAAATTGCTATCCTCCCTGTCGATAATCTTTGCCCCTTCAGAAGAAGTGAACTCATACCTAGATTTCTTATCTTTCGTTTTGTAGCTAGGGACTTTCTTTTTCCCTTTTATTTGAGCAGCTAATCGATAAGGCTTCGTGTACTTATCTAAATGGTCCTCTAGGTTCTCTGATACAAATTTATTACACGTATCACACTCATTTCGTAGAATAAGCTGATTGTTACCTAGAAATTCAGGAACTGCATGAGCTATATCTCTAAATGTTACGTCTGGTTCTCCTTTGCCACAAAAACGACAAACCTTATTATCATTTCCGATATATACTTTCCCACCTTTATCAAGATGATACTCCGCTATTGGCACATAGTTTTTTTCGTAAAACTCAAGCCGCTCTTGGATCGAAACTGACATAGGGAACTCCTTGTAAAGCTAACGCCCGGCTCACGCGCCGGTTTGGAGCCGCAAAGCGGCGGAAAATCGGTCGCCGTGCAGCCGATTGTTAGTTTTTCTACAGCGCCAAAGGCTGAACGCTCCACCCATCATGATGTCGCTGACGATAGCAGTCATAAACAAAGAGGTCTTTTCTAGTATCTGATGGGAGCGTAATTTTTGGCACATAGTAAGTCGATGGATCACTATTTTTGAGGCGAATATCGAAATGCTGATTCACCAGAGAAGATAGTGTATTGTTGTCATTAATTAGACTAAAGGGCCCAAACTTAGAACAGAATACCGCCACACATGCAGCGATCGCATCCATAACGTTCTCAAGAGTTGCAGCATTAAACGCGGCTGAACGGTCGTGCTTTGTTTGGTTGTAGGCATCATACCAGAAGAGTGACTTAGTCGGCTGCGAGGAATTCCAGTTAAAAAATGGCTGAAAACTACGAATGCCATCGTAATTTTTAAATGTTATTTCGAACTCATTAAGATACGCTTTAGACAGCAATTTTACGTAGTCTTGTGTTGTATAAGTCCTGCCGTTTTGAGGCCCGACTCCAGCCTTTTTAAATACTGAAACCCACAAATTCTCTACTTCAGTGCATGCGAGAATTAAAAGCTCACGGCACTTGTGTCCATATGCCTTCAGGCCGTTCTGATCTGGCTCTATATATAGAAGGATGTCATCGAGCTTTTCGATAAGCACTCTCAGAGCTTGCTCAGAACTCCGTTGCTCAAAAGGGTCTATTCTTAGGGCCGTTTTGATATCATCAGAAAAATAAAGTGAAGGTCGCCAGACGCTTTCAACAGTCTGGCCTATCGGTAATGCTAGATTATTGATGTCTTTAGCACCGAAAACGCGGCGTACCCAGTCGGTTAAAGTACCGCTTTTCTGCTCAACCGCCGTCAACCCCACAGATATTACGTTGAGACCACTGCCCCTTCCATATAAATGAACAAAGTGGGTGCCGGTGTCATATGCATAGCCTAGGGGTTGATCTTCATGGAGATTATCAACCCAGCCAGGAATCTTAGTATGGGTATTCTTATAAAATATGCCGTTCACTTATCCTCCAGACATGGATCAAACAACTAACAGTGATTAGGTGGAACGCTCTGATATTGGATGAACGCGCCGACCCGTTCAACATCGTTATCAAGCCAGCCATTTCACACCTAACTCATTGATATCACATAAAGCTAAGAAAAGCTCGGCCCCCTATGCAGGATTCGCGTGCTTGCGCGTTTTGCCGGCACCAATAATACTGTATAGGCATCCATGCCAAGAGAGGGCTACCATGGATACGCACAGCAAGCCGCCGAAGCTGATGAGTCGCGTGAAGGCCACCCTACGGGTGAAACGTTACAGCCTGCGAACCGAGAAGACCTACTGCTACTGGATTCGCTTCTTCATTCGTTTCCATGGGATACGACACCCATCAGGTATGGGAGCCTCCGAGGTTCACGCCTTCCTGGAGCACCTGGCCGTGGAGAGGCATGTGGCTGCGGCCACACAGAACCAGGCATTGAATGCCCTCGTCTTCCTGTATCGCCATGTGCTCGAACAGCCCTTGGGAGAGATCGGGGAGTTCTCACGCGCCAAGCGCCCTCGCCGGCTGCCGGTAGTGTTGTCGCACGACGAAGTGATGCGTGTACTGAGCCATCTTGCAGGCCCGATGCATCTGATGGCCGCGCTGATGTATGGGGCAGGCCTGCGCGTGACGGAGGCCTGTCGGTTGCGCGTGCGAGATATCGACTTCAATCGACAAGTGCTGACGGTGAGATCCGGCAAGGGCGACAAGGATCGCACCACGCTGCTGCCTCCCAGTTGCATCGTGCCAATACAACAGCGAATAACAGAGGCCCAGAACTTGCTGAACCGTCGCCTCGAAAATGGTCGGGTTCCTGTCACCCTGCCCCATGCCCTGGATCGTAAGTATCCCAATGCCGGCCTGTCGCTGGCGTGGCAATGGCTATTTCCCTCCAGCAAACCCTGCTTCGACCCTTTCGGGAAAGTGGTACTGCACCATATCCATACCTCCTCGGTGCAGAAATCGGTCAGACAGGCAATGCGTGCCGCGAATCTCCCGCGGCCGGGTTCGTGCCATACCCTGCGACACAGCTTCGCTACCCAGTTGCTGAGCCGAGGCACGGACATACGCACGGTTCAGGAGCTACTGGGCCACAAAAGCGTCGAAACCACCCAGATCTACACTCATGTGCTGGGAAGCGGCTTCGCGGGTGTAAGGAGCCCTCTGGACTAGCCGTGCCGTCGTGAATGCTCGGCCACGCTACCGCCTGACCGACCAGCATCAACCACGGCACTCCAGCCGTCTTCTGCGGTAGCCCCTGAGTCCCTTTTGTGGCCGTCTTCTGCAGCCTTATTAGCCGATCCTATTCGAAGGGGATATCGGCTGCAAAAGGCGCGTCTTGAACTGTTCCGAATGGCGCAGAAATGGGCGGGTTTGCAGCGGTTCGAGGCACAGGTAGGCTGGAAGCCACATCGCATGGTAGGAGACAAGGCATGGCAGGTTCGAGCGATCATCAGGAATCCGTCGACTCCAGGCCCGAACACGATGAGGCACAGAGCCGCCGGCTGAGGCTGGTCTACGACGGCGACTGCCCGATGTGTCGGCGCTACGTGCGCTGGCAGCGCATCCGGCGCGACGTCGGCGAGCTCGAGCTGATCGACGGGCGCCAGGACAGCGAGGCGCGCCGCGAGCTCAGCGCCAAGGGCATCGACCTGGACCAGGGCTTCGCCCTGCAGGTCGGCGAGCGCTGGTATCACGGCAGCGAGGCCCTGCACCGCCTTACCCTGCTCGGCACCCGCAGCGGCGTGTTCAACCGGCTGATGTATCGCCTGTTTGCCAGCCGCGGGCGAGCCGCCCGCCTCTACCCCTGGCTCAAGGCCTGTCGCAACGCCCTGCTGCGGCTGTGCCGCATCCCTCCCATCGACAATCTGCGCCGCTAGGCGACGGCGGTCGTGATGTCCCGCTACCGGGTTTCTCTCACCTCGGCGGTGGCGATCACATCTGCGATGCGTGCGGCCTCGGCCTGATGCTCTCCCCGATAGCCCTCGAGGGACGCCAGAAGCCGGGCTTTCAGATCGGCCAGATACTCGGCGTAGGCCGCGCGGCCGCTGTAATTCGTGAACAGGCTGTCGGGGACACTCGCCAGCCATGCGTCCAGCGCAGAGCGATGCGCGGCGAACCAGGCCAGCATGGAATCCGCTCGATACACCAGGGCCTCGGCGATGTAGGGGGATACCTCGCTACCCAGCGCGCCATCCCGCACCGCCCAGGTGTTGCCGAGCAGGTTGATGACCGGCACGACGGAGGTCTCGTTGTGCTGCAGAAGATCGACGATCTCCGCCTCATGCCGATGGAGCCACTCACCGTTGACCTCGGCCAGCTCGTCCGCCACGGCAGCGGTGCCGCACAGCATCAATGCCGGGATGAGACCTCGTTTCAAGATCACCCCGATGGAATACCCCCCAGATATCATTTCGGCTCCCTGGAAGCTTCGAGCTCCTGATCCATCCACCAAAAAGCCGCACATCATGATGCACGGCTTTCGTGGGTGCGTGGCACGCCATCTAGCTTAAGCGTTCTCCACCTTCGCGGCTTCCGGGCGGGCCAGTAGCACCTCGCGGAAAGAGAGGTAATAGGCCCCGTTAAAGATCAGGAAGAACCCCGAGATCACTACCACCATGACGACGACGATCAGGGCCATCGAGGTGGTGAGGGCGGCGCCGGCCATGGAAACCATCAGCAATAGAGCATAGAGCGTTGCGGCGTTAACGCCGAAGACCAGCAGCAGGAGAAGGTTCTTGAAGGTGGCCCGGAAGCTGTTCTTCAATGCGGAAAAAACGCTTTCGCCGGACACGATGATCTGCGGCACCGCGTAGAAGAGCAATGCCGTCACCATGAGGGCCCCGGCCAGGAAGAAGATGACCACCAGCGACGAACCGCCCATCATCTCCGCCATCATGCGGGTATAGGAGTAGCCATAAGGGCTGCCATACGAGTTCATGGCACCCATCATCGAGCTCCCCCCGAAGAGCTTCATCAGCAGGAACATCACCAGCGCGAAGACCGCGAAGATCACCAGCGCACTGACGAACAGCAGGAACATGCCCAGGAGGTTGCTTCCCTTGAAGCCACGAAACACGTCACTTACCCGGGGACGATTCTCGGCCGCCCCGTGGAAGACGGCCATCATGCCCGATTGCAACAAGGCGGCAAGGAAAGTCACCACCACCAGGACAACCATCGTTCCGATGCCGATATGGTACGGCTGAAGCGATCCGACAACGACTTGGAGCAGCGTGGAGACCACGACCACGATCAGGTAAGCGGGAATGATCGTCTTCCAGTGCGCACGAACCAGCCGAAACGCGTCCACGATCCAGCTCAACGGCGGGCCTGACTTGATCTTACGCACGCTGATCGCCGTCGACTCATGTGAAAAGGCATCGTATTGCTCGTTCATCCTTGAACTTCCTTTAACTCGATTCGAATAGATACCGCTTTGTCTTGGCTAAGCGGCCGGCCAAACTAACAGAAACTTCATCATTCTTAATGCGCTATCGCTGACAAGCCTGTAGGAAATCGACCACATGCAGGAAGCCCGAGGTCTCCAGCCGGTGGCGCGAGGTACCGATGCGTGCGGCGCACGAATGGCCGGTCGCACTGGTTCATGAAAATGCCGCCGGCCAGTCGGCCCGCGGCATGTTCTGCGGCTGATCAGGGCGACTCCTCCGGTTTAGAGGCCGTCCAGGTTGATCTCCACGCTATCCCCCAGCCAATAGGCATATGTCGTATGGTCCTCGTAATCGTCTCCCGTCAGCGCGTGAACGAGCACGCTCAGGTTGCCGCGGTGTTCATCCAGCCAGGGAATGAACGCGTCGAAGGACTTGTGGCTGAACGTGATCTGACAGCTCCATCTGGTGTGCGGCCCGACCAGTTTCTGGTGCACGCGCCCGACCTTCAGGCCGAATGTCTCCCCCGCTTCCGCGCAAAGGCGGGATGCGAAGTCCACCGTCTCTTCATCGAAGTAGACGTGAGCATGGTAGCCCTTGTGAATATTCACCGGGCGCTTCGGTTCGTTCATCTCAGCCTCGCTTATCGGCAATTTTTCTTTACATCTTAACGCTACCACTGATCCATGACGGCATGAAGCGGTGAGCCGCAGCCGACGTTGCCCCTCGTATGAACGGTAGGCGATGTTCCGTCATGCTGCCGGCCTGGAGACGCCAGCCAAGGCGGAGGGGCCGCGTGAGCAGGGCCTGATGGGAGCTCCCCCGGCCGGGGATGCCGCTGACGGCGACCGGGGGAAGATCGAGGGCGGGAAATGGATCAGAAGTCGTAGCGCACGCGGGCCAGGGTGGCGTCGGCCTGGTCATCCGAGGTATCGGCGAAGGTGTGTTCCAGATCGACCTGGAAGCCGTGCGGCAGCCGGGTCGAAACGCCCACGTACTGGTGATCGTAGTGATCGTCGCTGCCGTTGCGCATCTCCAGGCGGTCGCCGGCGACGTAGGGAGTCACTTCCTTCACCACGGCAGTGTCCAGCGGGATCGCGTACTTGGCGACATACTCCACACCGGCGGCATCGCCGCGGAAGAACCGGTCGGTATCGCCGGTCATGTACGGCACGAAGTTGCGATAGTAGCCGCCGCCCACCGAGAGATACCACTGTTTCGGCGTCCAGGTGATCGCGGCGCCGCTGTTTTCCTGACGATAGTGTTCGCTGCCCTGGCCATGCACCGTGGCGCCGGTGTTGCTGTAGGCCGCGCTGAGCACCAGGTCCGGTGTCAGCCGATAGTCGAGGCCCAGGGCGCCGCCGCCGTTGCGACGGTAGTCGATGCCGTTGCCGACGTGCAGGTCCTCGTCCTGGAACAGCGCGCCGACGTAGAGCGAGGCGGGGCCGACATCGTAGCGATACTTGGCGCTGCGACGCGCGCGATAGGAGCCATCGTAGTCGCCGTCCAGACCGACGCCCGGCGCCTGGGCCTGCATGTCGTTATCCCAGACGTCGGTCTTGGCGCCGACCACGTCGTAGTAGACGCTGTTCTGCTTACCCAGGGTCAGGGTGCCGTAACGCTGGCTCTCGACGCCGAAGTAGGCCTGACGCCGGGAAGTGCGGCGGCCGTCCCGGTCGTACTGGCCGTGCAGGCGCAGCACGTGCATCAGGTCGAAGCCCGGCTCGAAGTAGCCCAGCAGCGTCAGGTCGTCGTTGACGGCGTAGTCGGCCGAGAAACGCAGGCGACTGCCGCCGTCGTAGACGTTGTGCTTGTAGCTGCCGTCATCCTGGCTGCCCATCTCATTGAAGTACTGGGCGCGAATGCTGCCACCGATCTGAACCTCCAGCGGGTCCCAGAAGCCCGCGCCGTCGGGATTGGCCTCGACCAGCGTGACCTCGGCCTGGGCCAGCGAGGCGTGGCCGGCCATGACTCCAGCGAGCATGAGACCCGTGACGGCATGTTTACGCTTGAACGACATCATTCTGATCCTGTTGGTAACTGCGAGCCTGGGCTCGACATTGACGATTGAGAAAGCAAAACGCGGCGGATTCGGGATCGGTCACCACCACTGAGCGAAATTGGCATGAACGAATACGCCAGAACAGATAATAAAACCAGCAAATCTTTGTCATCCATAATGTAAGCAAGTTAATTTGTTTTGCGACATCGAATCACGCCAGTAGCATCGAGCACGACGTTGCGCCCCGCCAAAGTGGCCAGGGCAGGAAAAAGAAGCAAAATGAAGGAAAATGCCGCGAAAACGGCAGAAAAAAGAGAGCTGGAGGAGAGATGGAGGAAAGGCGCTAGATGTCAGGACAACGACACAGGCAGTCCGGGCCCCGCTGACGCGGGGCCGATGGCGCTCGATGGGCCGCTAGCCAAGGCCGGCCAGAAGGGTGCGGATCACCGCGTTCACCCGGGCCGGCGGCTCCAGCGCCGAGGGATGGCCGGCAGCGGGGATCATGACGAGATCTCTCGGCCGAGGACACGGCCGCCCTGCTCGCGACCGCCCAGCCGGGTCAGGCCGTTCGGCGCGGCGATGCGGAAGAAGCGCTCCACCACCTCGCTCGGGGCCGGCCGGGTAAGCAGCGACACCGCGACGAACGTCGGCAGATTGAGCATCAGCCCCCAGAAGCCGGCGTGGATGCCCAGCGGATGCTTCCACACGGTGGTGAAGGCCACGGTCACCAGGAAGCCGCTGACGATGCCCGCCATCACGCCCCACTTCGAGGCGCGCGGCCACAGGAACATGCCGATGAAGGCCGGCAGCACCTGGGTGGCGAAGCCCAGCCCCACCAGCAGGATCATCACCAGGCTGCCGGGTTCAGCGATCGCCAGCGGTGCGATCACCAGGGCCATCAGCGGCACGATCATCCAGCGCGCCAGCTTGCCGGTGAACGCATCGGAGAGCCCCAGCAGTGGCTGGAGCACGTCCTTGCTCCAGGAGAGCGCCACCGAGTGGATGAAGGGCTCGCTGGAGGACATCGACGCGGCCAGGGTGCCGGCACCGAGCAGCCCCACCAGCCATACCGGCAGGAACTGCATGGCATATTCGAGGACCACGGTGTCGCTACGCGCCAGGTCGGGCAGCGCGAAGATGCCGATGAAGCCCACCACCACCATCGGCAGGATCACCACGTAGTAGGTCGGCAGCCAGGTGGCACTGCGGCGGATGGTGCGTGCGGACGACGCGCTCATCCACTGGGTCCACACCGGCGGCATGAAGGAGAACATCGAGACGATGATCGAGGTGGTCCAGAAGCTGAAGCTCATGTCGCCACCGCCGCCGGGCAGGGTCAGGAAGTCGCCGTGCTCGGCCTGGAGCCGGCCGAACAGCGCACCGACGTCGAGCCCGCCGGTGGCACCGTGCAGCGCCCATAGCCCCACCGCCCAGGCCACCACCAGCATCAGCACGCCCTGGAAGGCGTTGGTACGGCCGATGGCACGCTGGCCACTGACGAACAGGTAGACGGCGATGCAGGCCAGCACCAGCGGCACCGCCAGCCATATCGGGATCGCCCCGCCGCTCATCACGTTGAGGATGTAGGCGGAACCGATGGTCTGCAGCACCGCGTAGGCCACCGAGCCGATCGACATCACCAGCGCCGCCAGCGCCCCCAGCAGCGGGCTCTGGTAGCGGTCGGCGATGGCGCTGGCCTGGGTGACATGGCCGAAGCGCTCACCGAACTGCCACACCTTGGGGCCGACGTACCAGGCGATCAGCGCCAGGTAGGCCAGATAGACGGCCACGTAGAACACCGGCACGCCCTTGGAATAGGCCCAGCCCGGCGCGCCCATGAAGGTGTAGGCGCTCACGCTGCCGGCGGCGATCAGCAGGTACAGCGTCACCGGGCCCATGCTGCGCCCGGCCACGCCCCATTCCTCGAGGCTGTTCATGCGTCGCCCGGCCCGGGCGCGCAGGCCGATGACCATGGCGATGGCCACGTAGGCCAGGGTGATGAGAAGCGGCCAGGGACTAGTCATGCTCCCCCTCCTTGCGCTCGAGCACGCGATTGGCGATCAGCATCACGGCGAAGCAGGCAAAGATCACCACATAGCTCCAGACCACCAGCAGCGGCAGGCCGAGGACCAGCACGGCACGATTCACCCAGCCGATCACCGGCCAGATGCCCGCGGCGACCAGGGCGACGAAAGCGATGAGCAGCCCCCAGCCGGCGCGGCTGGTGGGCAGGACGACGAGACGAGATGACATGACAAGAACTCTCCCACGATGACGATGTGAGGCAATGCCCGAACGATGGACGCGGACCTTACTGCGCCGCGGGGGGAGAAGGCCAGCTCGGCGCGAGCGCCAGACGGGTCTCCAGCACCTTGGCCAGCTTCAGCACGAAGTGGTCGGCCAGCCGCGGGCCGATCAGCTGCACGCCTAACGGCATGCCATCGCGGGAAAAACCGGCGTTGAGCGACAGCGCCGGCTGCTCCCCCATGTTCCACGGCACGGTATAGACGATGTGCTCGAAGGGGCGACGCGGATCGTTGGTGGGCGATGGCCAGTCCGCGGGGAAGGCGACGTTGGGCGTGGTCGGCGAGATCACCGCGTCGACGTCGTCGAACACCGCCTCGGTGGCACGGCGCATGGCCAGGGTCTGCTCGAAACCGCGCACCGCTTCCACGCCACCGATCCGCCCGCCGTCGTCGGCCCAGGCGAGGATCGCCGGCAGCACGCGTTCACGTTGCTCGTTCGACAGCGCCGACAGGGCATTCCACTGACGCACCCGCCAGAAGCGATCCAGGCCATCGAGCATCTCGCGCGTCATCACCGGCGCCATCGGCACCAGCGTGGCCCCTGCGGTCTCGAGCCGGGCGGCGGCGCTCTCCACGGCGGCGGCGATGTCGTCGTCCAGCGGCAGGCCGCAGCCGGCCTCCATCATCACGCCGATGCGCAGCCCCGACACGTCCAGATCGAGGTCGCTCCAGTCGATGTCCTCCGGCGGCAGGCGGGTAGCATCGCGGCGGTCGGTGCGTGACAGAGCGGTCATCATCAGCGCGGCGTCGTCGACGCTACGCGTCATCGGGCCGGCACAGCGGCCCACGTAGTAAGGATCGATGGGAATCCGCCCCAGCGTCGGCTTGAAGCCGACGGTGCCACACCAGGCCGCGGGCAGGCGTACCGAGCCACCGATGTCGGTGCCCACATGCAGCGGGCCGTAACCGGCGGCGGAGGCCGCTCCAGCGCCGGAGCTTGAACCGCCGGTATTGCACTCGAGCCGCCAGGGGTTGCGGGTCAGGCCATGGAACGACGACAGCCCCGAGGAGAGCATGCCGAAATCGGGACACGTCGTCTTGCCCAGCACGACCGCCCCGTCCTCGGCGAGGCGTGCCGCTGGCGGCGCATCGTCGGCGGCCGGAGACTGGTCGCCGAGCCCGGTGCCGCCGGGCACCGGCTGGCCACGGGTGGCAATCAGCTCCTTGAGCGTGACGGGCACGCCGTCCAGCGTGCCGAGCGGCTCGCCTCGCGCCCAGCGTTCGCTGGCGGCCTGCGCTGACGCCAGCAACGCCTGCGGACGGAAATCATAGAGCGCATTGAGGTGCGGCTCCCAGCGCTCGACGTGCTGGACCAGGGCCTCGGCGGCATCCAGCGGCGACAGGCGCTTGTCACGATAGGCGGCCAGCAGCTGGGTGGCGGTCATCTGATGGGGATCGGTCATGAGGGCTTTCCATGATTGTTGTTGATGTTGTGGATGTCCTCAGACTGGCGCGTTCCCGTGTCAACAGCCATCACAATGATGACGCCGGGGCGTCTACTTTTTGTGTGCACCCTGCCCGCCCCCAGGCCGGCCACTGCCCTCTTCAGCCTGCGACACGAATCAGTCCTGATCCCCCAGTCCCTGAAGCGCCGAGGCCAGCAGCCCCAGGCAGGCGTCGGTGGCGAAACTGCGCTGACGATGCCGATGGAGGCAAAGGTCGAGACGGGTGCGCGACAGTTCGCCCGGCGCCAGTGGCACGCTCGCCAGCCGACCGTCGCGGCATTCCCGCGCCACCGCCATGGGCGGAAGAATCAGCAGCGCGGCACCGGCCAGCGCCAGAGCCTTCTGAGTCTCCAGAGAGGCGGTATGGAAGGTAGGCATCAGCGTGACCCCCTGGTCGCGAGCCGCCTCGTCCAGGGCCTGACGCACGCCGTAGTGTTCGTCGGGCAACGCCAGCGGGTGCTCGGCAATCTCGGCCAGGCGCAGCTCCCCCCTGCCGGCAAGCGGATGGCTCGGTGCCATCACCACATGGTGCTCCAGACTGCTGCTGGCAAACGGCTGGATATCGTCATGATGCGGCAGGAAGAAGGCCAGCCCGATATCGGCATCACCGCTGCGCAGCGCTTCGACGATCTCGCCGGCGCTGGCGATCTGGATATCGAAGCGCAAGCGCGGGTAGTGCTGCCCCAGGTCGGCCAGCGTCGGCGCCAGCAGACCCGCCACCACGCCCTCGGCCACCCGCAGACTGACACGTCCGGTGCGCAGCCCCTTGAGATCGCCGATTTGTTCCTGGACCCGCTCCAGGTCTCGCAGAGTGCGTCTGGCCTGCACCGCCAGCAGTTCCCCGGCCGAGGTCAGGCGGATACCACCGGGGCCACGCTCGAGCAGCGGCGCTCCGAGCTGGTGCTCGAGCAGATCGATCTGACGGCTGATGGCGGTAGGCGCGATATGCAGCCGTGCCGAAGCCTCGCGCAGCGAGCGACAGCGGGCGACCGTGTCGAAGTAGTGAAGCGCTCTCCACTGCATGGCTCAGACCGGCCGCGCGGCAGCAGACGGCGCGGGGCCTCGCGGAGAGAGATCCCGCCGCATGATGGTCACGGTCTCGCCGTGGTACTCGCGATCCTCCACGTCTTCCCAGCCCAGGCGGCGATAGAGGGGCTGCTGGTCCGGCGTGTAGAGATAGAAGCGCTCGACGCCGTGCGCCTGCGCCTCGGCTTCCACGCGGCGCACCAGAGCGGAGGCGATGCCCTGCCCCCGCCACGCCGGCAGCACATAGACCGACGCCAGCCAGGGGGTCAGGTCGTGGCGGTCGTCCATGTCGTCGACGACCAGGCTGGCCATGCCCACCGGGCGCTCCCCGTCCATGGCGGCAAATACCGAGGGCACGCCTTCCGAGCCGCAGTCGGCGCGGAAGGTGGCGATGGCGGCGGCACGGCTGCGACCGGGGTGCAGGTGCCCCCACTCGTCGTGGGCCCAGCCGGCCAGGGTCGGCACATGAGGCGAATGAACGGTGATGCGAGCGAGTGACAAGCCTGAATCCATGGCGGGGGGCCTCCTTGGGGCGAGCGACGGGAAGAAACGACGAAACCGCTCAGTATCCCGATTCTGGCCCGGACTCGCCAGCGAACCGTGACGCCCGCCCGGAAAGATACGGCCCGGCGGCATCGCGATGCCGCCGGGCCTTGAAAGAGCTGCGAAGCGCCTTACGCCAGCACGGCGGGCTCGTCGTGGCGAGGTCGGAACGACAACCGCTCGGCGCCGGCGGCGTCGGCCACCCGGAAGCGCCCCACCAGCTCCGTCATCTCCTCGGCCTGATCGTCAAGCGACTTGCTGGCCGCAGCCGACTGTTCGACGAGGGCGGCGTTGCGCTGGGTGACCTCCTCGAGCTGGGAAATCGCCTGGTTGACCTGCTCGATGCCGGACGACTGCTCCTGAGACGCGCTGGCGATCTCCGACACGAACTGCGCGATCTGGCGCACGCCCTGGGCGATGACGCCGACCCGCTCGGTGGCGTCGCCCACCAGCTGCTCGCCGCGGTCGATGTTGGCCACGTTGGTATCGACCAGCCCTCGGATCTGGGTCGCCTGTTCGGCGCAGCGCTGGGCCAGCTTGCGCACCTCGTCGGCGACCACGGCGAAGCCGCGCCCGTGCTCGCCGGCCCGCGCCGCCTCCACCGAGGCGTTGAGCGCCAGCAGGTTGGTCTGGAAGGCGATTTGATCGATGGCCTCGACCATGGCGGTGACCTGCCGGTTGGAGTCCTTGATCTCGCCCATCGCGTCGCGGGTACGCCCAGCCACGTCACCCGCTTCCTGCGCCTCGCCTTCGAGCCGCTGGGTCAGGTCCCGCGCCTGGGCCGCCGAGTCCGCCGTCTGCCTCACGGTGGCGGTGATCTGCTCCATGCTCGAGGCGGTTTCGACGATCGACGCCGACTGCTCCTCGGTGCGCTGGGCGAGATCCTGATTGCCCTGGGCGATCTCGCCGCTGGCGGTACTGACGCCTTCGGCGCCGCGCTTGATGTTGACCACCATGCGCTCGATGTCGTCGGTGGAGGCGTTATAGGCCCGGTTGAGCTGCGCCAGCTCGTCGCTGCCCAGCACGTCCAGCCGCTGGGTCAGGTCGCCCTGGCTGCCGGCGATGGTGCTCAGGGTACGCTTGAGGGGCACCACGATGCTGCGCGTGACGAGAAGCGCCAGCCCGATGGCGATGCCCAGCCCCAGGGCTGCGCCGACCGCATAGCCGAAGAAGGCCCGGCGAGCCTCGCCCCCGAGCCCGTCCGCGAGCGTCACCAGATCGTCTGCACCGAGGCGCACGACCTCGTTGAGCAGGCCGATGCGTTCGGTCTGCCTGTCGAACCAGACCGTCGGCGACAGCCCGAAGCCGCCGTCGACGCCGCGCTGAACGGCGGCCTCGCGCATCGCCATCACCTCGGCCACCACGGGGCGTTCGTTGCGTGCGTCCAGCGCGGCGACCAGTTCGGGCGGCGCCAGGGCCCGAAAGGTCTCATCGAAGGCGCTCTCCTCGCCAAGCAAGTTCAGATAACGGCGATACAGCGCCGGCGTGAAGGCATCGGCGGCGAAGGCGTTGGACAGCAGCGCGCGCTCGATGCCGGCCCGCTCCTTGACCTCCTGCAACGCATAGAAGGCGCCCAGGCGCTGCACCAGCTCACCGTTGTCGGTGGTATTGGCGAGTGCCGCGACGCCGCCCAGCAGCTGGTCGTTGATCCCGGTGTAGTAGCCGAGGGCCGCGGCGGTGTCGACGCTCATGTCGGTGATCGACCGACGCTGGCGATCGAGCCGGCCCAACGCATCCCGCGCCTCACCGAAACGCCGGCCGATACGCTCGCCGAGGGTATCAGCATCGACCGAGGCGAAAGCCGCGCGAAAGGCCTCGAGGCGCTCATCGGTGGCCCGGCGCTGTTCGTGAAGGGCATCGCCGAAGCTCGCGCCTTCGCTGCCCAGATAGCCGGCGCTCATGCCGCGCTCGCGCTGCAGCTGATGCACCAGCGCCCCGGCGCGGCTGGCCAGCTCGGCGAGCGTCTCGAGGCGCGACATGTCGCTCATGGTGCGCTGACGCTCCAGCCCGCCCATCAGTGCGAACGTGGTCAGCACGACCAACGGCACGATGAGCGTCAGGGCGAACTTTCGACCCAGCGATAGACGATGCAACCATTTCATTCGTGATCCCTTCTTCTGTCATGACCCAGTCTCGCTCCCGGCCAGGCCACCGCCCACAGCGCCTGGCCTGCCACTTTCGTCTATCGACTCGACGGCCCTCGCCTTTATCGATTTATTCCCCGCTCCCATGACCGACATCAAAAAAGCCGCCGAGCGTACTCGGCGGCTTTCCCGTCATCGGGTGGTCGCTACTATTCGCGAATGAACACCGCGTTGCCTGCGATCGGCACGCTCAGGATGCCGTTGGCCCCCGGCCGTCAGCGGCCCGCTCCAGGTCGGCGATGACGAGCTTTTCCATCTGCATCATCGCCTCCATGGCCCGCCGGGCCCGTTCGGGGTCGGGATCGTGCAGCAGCTCGTGCATTCTGCGGGGCACCACCTGCCAGCGAAGCCCCCAGCGATCCTGAAGCCAGCCGCACTGGATCGCCAGGCCACCCTCGCTCAGGGCCTCCCAGTAGTAGTCCACCTCGGCCTGGTCGGCGCAGTCGACATGCAGCGACACCGCCTCGTTGAACGGTACGTCGGGCCCGCCGTTCAGCCCCAGGTAGCGCGAGCCGTCGAGGGTGAATGCCACCAGCAGCGCCGCGCCCGCCGGCACGCTCGGCGTATCGGCCGGCGCCTCGAGCACCCGCTCGATGCGGGAATCCGGAAACACCGAGACGTAGAAGCGCGCCGCCTCGATCGCCTGTCCGTCGAACCACAGGCAAGGAGTGATACGGCTCATGGGGCTACTCCTCGATCACCATCGCGAACCCGCCATGAATCAGCCGCTTGCCGTCGAAGGGCATGGGATTGACCTCAGGCGACAGGCGCGGGTCCTCCATGATCCGCGCCATGGCCTGGTCGCGCACCTCCCGCGACGGCCAGACCAGCCAGGAAAAGACCACGCTCTCGTCGGGCTGGCACTGTACCGCCATGGGGAAGGACGTCACCTCGCCTTCCGGTACGTCATCGCCCCAGCACTCCACCACCTTGAGTGCCCCATGCTCCTTGAACACCGCCGCCGCCTTGCGCGCATGCTCGATGAAAGCCTGCCGGTTGGCGGTGGGCACGGCGGCCACGATGCCATGCACGTAGCTCATGGTGTCTCTCCTGTCTCGTCTTTCGGGGGCAAGTCGCGCACCGGGCGCACCTCGATGGTGCCCAGGCGCGCCGGAGGAATGCGCCCGGCCAGGCACAGCGCTTCGTTGAGGTCACGGGCCTCGAGCAGATAGAAGCCGGCCAGCTGCTCCTTGGTCTCGGCGAAGGGGCCGTCGGAGACCAGGACCTCGCCGTCGCGCACTCTCACGCTGGTGGCGCTGCCTGTCGGCTGCAGCGCCTGGCCGGTCACGAAGTGGCCCTGCTCGCTCAGTCGCTCGACACCCTCGATGCATTCCTGGTTGAGGTCGTGCCACTCGCGCTCGGACATGGCCTCGATCAACCGCTCCTGGTAGTACACCAGCGCCACGTATTTCATGATCCTCTCCTCCCGTCAGGGGCATTGATCGCTCGGGGTGGCGACCATCCACTGCACGCCGAAACGGTCGCTGACCATGCCGAAGCCCCTGGCCCAGAAGGTGGCCTCGAACGGCATCAGCACCTGACCGCCCTCTGCCAGGCGCTGGAACACCTGAGCCGCCTGGTCGACGTCGTCGTAGTCGATAAACAGCTGGGCGCCCTGGGGCGGCCGGTCGCCATCGCCCTGCATATCAGCCCCCATCAGGCGATGACCGCGGACATTGAGCGAGGCATGGGCGATACGGTCGTGCCACTCGGGCGGCACGTCCTTGGCCGCTGGCGTCTCGCCGTAGGTCAGGGCCGCTTCCAGATGACCGCCGGTGACCTCGGCGTAGAAGGCCATGGCCTCGCGGCAGCTGCCCGGAAAGCTCAGGTGGACCTGGAGCCCCCGAGGCATGCGCGCCTGGGCAGCATGCCGCTGCAGCCCTGCTCCCGGCGCGAAGTCCTCGAAGGTGAAGTAGCGGCGCAGTTCCAGCGTGACGTCGCTGTCCTCCCGCGGCCAGTCCCTGGCCCACTCGACGGCCTCTTCCAGGGAATCCACCTCAAGCACGGTATAGCCTGCCAGCAGGTCGTCGGTGGCAGAAAAGGGGCCTTCGGTGACTCGCGGCTCGCCGTCGCGAAACGCGATGCGACAGCCCTCCCTACTGGGTCGCAGGCCGTCTCCGGTGACGAAGACGCCGGCCCGGATCATGCGCTCGTTGTAGTCTCCCATGGCCTGCAGCAGTTCCTGGCTGGGCAGCACGCCTTCCTCGGTGGCGGCATCGGCCTTGCGCATCAGCATGTATCGCATGACATCGCTCTTCTGGGGGATGGTAGTCATGAGTCGTGCGGCGCCGCCGAGAATCGACAGACCGGCGAAATTTTTTTCCGTCGCGTCACCCGCCGGCGCCGACGAGCGCCTCCAGTCGACGCGCCAGCAAGCGCCGCTCGGGCTCCTGCACGGCAAGCGCCAGGGCTTGCCGATAGGCCTGCCGGGCCGCCTCGAGATGGCCGGCGCGCCGATGCAAGTCCGCGCGGGCAGCGTGGAAAAGATGGTAGTGATCGAGACGATGACGCTGGGACAGGCGATCGAGCAGGACCAGTCCGACGTCGGGGGAATCGCGCATGGCCACGGCCACCGCCCGATTCAGCTCGATCACCGGCGAAGGCTGAATCCGCAGCAGGGCCTCGTAGAGACGCACGATTCGCCCCCAGTCGGTGGTCTCGACGCGAGGCGCTTCGGCATGCACGGCGGCGATGGAGGCCTGCAGGGTATAGGCACCGACAGGCGACAGCGCCAGGGCGCGCTCCAGCCAGGCATGCCCGATCTCGATCTCCCCAACATCCCAGCGGCGGCGATCCTGCGCCTCCAGCGGCACCAGCTCACCGTGGTCATCCTGGCGCGCCTCGCGTCGGGCATGATGGAGGTGCATCAGCGCCAGCAGCGCGAACACCTCGCCTCGGGGCAGCAAGCCGGCCAGGGACTCGCCGAGCCGGATCGCCTCATCGGCCAGCCGCACGTCGACGACTCGCTCACCGCGGCTGGACGAATAGCCCTCGTTGAAGATCAGGTAGATCACACCCAGCACGCCGGGAAGCCGCACCGGCAGATCGGCGGCCTCGGGCACGTCAAAGGGAATGCCGGCGGTGCGCAGCCGGCGCTTGGCGCGGACGATGCGCTGGGCCAGCGCGGCCGGCCGCTGCAGCAGCGCGCTGGCGACCTGCTCGGTGGTCAGCCCGGCCATCTCGCGCAGGGTCAGCGCCAGGCGATCCGGCATGGACAGGACGGGGTGGCAGCAGATGAACAGCAGCCGCAGCAGATCGTCCTGGATATCGCGGTTCCCCTCGACCTCACCTTGGTCGAGCACCAGCAAGTGAGCATGCTGGCGAGCCGTCTGCCGGCGCCGGATCTGGTCGATGCCGCGCCGTTGACCGACCCGAATCAGCCAGGCCACCGGCGCGTCGGGCATGCCCTCCTCCGGCCAGCGGGACACCGCCGCGGTGAAGGCGTCGTGCAGCGCCTCCTCGGCGGCATCGAAATCGCCGAGGTGACGAATCAGCGTCGCCAGCACGCGCGGGGCGTGCTGGCGATAGAGTGAGGCGATGGAGACATGGTCCGGCATGGCTGGTCGGCTCCGGGCGCCGCGGAGTAGTGACGCGCTCGACGTCAGCCACCAGCATAGCCGCCATCATGCCGAGAGGCGCGGGCAGCCCCGCCCTCAGCCAAGAATGAACACCACGCAGCCGGCGGTCAGCGCGCCCATGGTGCCGTTGAACGCTCGCCAGGCGCGCGGTCCCTTGAGCCAGCGGCCGATGGCCATGCCGAAGCCGGCCCACAGCGAGATGCAGGGGAAGGCGATCAGTTCGGAGACCCCGGCCAGCAGCAGTGCGTTGATCACGGTATTGCCGCCCTCGGGCAGGAAGCTCGCCATCAGCGTCAGGCCCATTACCCAGGCCTTGGGATTGGCGAACTGGAAGGCGGCCGCCTGCCAGAAGCTCAGCGGGCGGCCCTCGGTGTCGCCGAAGCTGGGCGGCGGCGCGGTGGCAATGCCCCAGGCCAGGTACAGCAGGTAGAGGCTGCCAACCACGCGTAGCGCCGTCTGCACCATCGGGAAGCGCTCGAAGACCAGTCCCAGGCCCAGCGCCACCGCCGTGAACAGTACGAAGCAGCCGCCCATGATGCCCAGCAGGTGCGGCAGGGTGCGCCGGTAGCCGTAGTTGGCCCCGGAGGCGGTCAGCATCATGTTGTTGGGCCCCGGCGTGATCGTCATGGAAATCATGAACAGGGCGGCGGGCCCCAGGGCGGCCAGAGTGTCCATCGAAATTGTACCCCTACATTTTTGAGTTAATTGGTTCCTTTCTGCCGGCTTTTCTGAGCATAATGGGCACAATTACACCGTCAAAGGTTTTATTGTCACCATGACAATCTGGGCACCCGCGCTGCCCGACGGCGGCCCGCGCTATCGCCGCATCGCCGAGGCCATGGCCGCGGCGATCGGCAACGGCGAGCTCGCCCCGGGCGAGAAGCTTCCGCCCCAGCGTCAGCTGGCCGATCGCCTCGGCGTGACCGTCGGCACCATCACCCGCGCCTATGCCGAGGCCCAACGCCAGGGCTGGGTGGAATCCCGGGTCGGCAGCGGCACCTACGTGCGCCGCGCCGCCGAGGAGGATCACCTGCCCTTCTTCCGCGCCGGCCAGCCGGCGGGCGACGGCGTGATCGACATCAGCATGAGTCTGCCGCCTCCGCACCCGCTGCGCGCCCGCGGCCTGCAGCGCGCCCTCGAGGGCATTACCGCGTCCCCCGAGGCCCTGCAGGCCGCCACCGAATATCAGCCCGAGGCCGGCAGCCAGGCCCAGCGGGCGCGCATCGCCGCCTGGCAGGGCCGTCTCGGCCTGCCCGACGACCCGGAGCGCCTGCTGATCACCCAGGGCGGCCAGCACGGCATCCACCTGCTGGTGCATCACCTCGCCCAGCCCGGCGACCTGGTGGCCGCCGACGCCCTCACCTACCCGGGCTTCGTGTGTGCCGCCCAGCAGGCTCACCTGCGCCCGATGGCGGTGCCGATGGACGCCGACGGCATGGACATGGACGCCCTGGCCCGGCTGTGCGCCCGCCAGCCGCCGCGCCTGATCTACACCACGCCGGATCTCAACAATCCGACCGGCGCGCGGCTCGGCGAGGCCCGACGCGAGCGCCTGGTCGCCCTGGCCCGGGAGCACGACATCTGGATCATCGAGGACGCCGTGCAGTACCTCCCCGAAGAGCAGCGCGGCACGCCGCTGATCGCCCTGGCGCCGGAGCGCACGCTGCACGTCTTCAGCACCTCCAAGGTGATGGCCGGCGGCCTGCGCATCGGCAGCCTCACGGTGCCCGAACGGCTGCAGGAGCGGCTGTGCTCGGCGCTGCGCTCCCAGAGCTGGATGGTACCGCCGCTGATGGTGGAGGCGGCCTGCCGCTGGATGGAGGATCCTGACAGTCGCGAGCTGCTGCGCTGGCAGGTCGAGGAACTTGCCGCGCGCCGCACGCTGGCCCTTGAACGCCTGGCCGACTACGGGCCGCAGAGCCGCGAGGGCTCGTCGCTGATCTGGCTGCCGCTGCCGGCGGGCCGCCGCAGCAGCGAGGTGCAGGCGTTGCTCGCCCGCCGCGGGGTCAAGGTGTCCACCCCCGAGCCGTTCTGCATGGGCAGCGAGCCAGCGCCTCAGGCCATCCGCCTGTGCCTGGGGCCGGCCGAGACCCGCGAGACGCTCGAACACGCGCTGACCATCGTCGACGAGCTGTTGAGCGAGCCACCCACCTCGCCCTGGCAGACGCTCTAGATGCTTCACGAAAACGGTCTGCGCTCGCCCATACGGCGTTAAAAATCGGCTCAAAGCCCTCATTTACACCGCGTAAACTCCGTCTTTTCACCGTTTTTTGCCTTGCGACCCACAGGGAGGTGGGAAGTGCGTTGGCCCGCCGGGAGCGGGCCTAGCCCTGGCCATCGCTCGCCGACTTTTCGCACCAAACCTGGCCGAACGCGGCCGTTGGCCGGAACGCACCATCCGGGTGAGCAGCCGCGGCAACGAGCACTCATTGGGTGCATCGGCATCATGATAGACCACAGGATGCCGCCCACCGGTGCCTTGAATTTCCTGTGAGCACGAAAAACGCGCCTTTCTGGAACACGTCTTGCATCTCTCCAGCGCATTCCGTTCCCTTCATGCATCAAGAGAGATCATCCCGTGGATATCACCAGTGCTGTCGAGTCGCTGACCCAGAGCGCCAACACGTTATTCCTGCTGATAGGCGCCATCATGGTGCTGGCCATGCACGCCGGCTTCGCCTTTCTCGAGGTCGGCACGGTGCGTCACAAGAACCAGGTCAACGCCCTGGTCAAGATCATGACCGACTTCGGCGTGTCGGCCCTGGTCTACTTCTTCGTGGGCTACCAGATCGCCTATGGCACCCACTTCTTCCAGGGTGCCGAGGCACTGACCGCCGGCAACGGCTACGATCTGGTCAAGTTCTTCTTCCTGATGACCTTCGCCGCGGCGATTCCGGCCATCGTCTCCGGCGGCATCGCCGAACGCGCCCGCTTCTAACCGATGCTGTTCGCCGCCGCGGCGATCGTCGGCGTGGTCTACCCCTTCTTCGAGGGCATCGTCTGGAACGGCAACTTCGGGCTGCAGGCCTGGCTGGCCGCGACCTTCGGCGCCGGCTTCCATGACTTCGCGGGCTCCGTCGTGGTGCATGCCTTCGGCGGCTGGGTGGCGCTGGTGGCGCTGCTGCTGCTGGGCGCCCGTCGCGGCCGCTATCGCGGCGGCAAGGTGGTGGCCTTCGCCCCCTCCAATATTCCCTTCCTGTCGCTGGGCGCCTGGATCCTGACCATCGGCTGGTTCGGCTTCAACGTGATGTCGGCCCAGACACTGGACGGCATCAGCGGCCTGGTGGCGGTCAACAGTCTGATGGTCATGGTCGGCGGCATCCTGGTGGCCATGGTGCTGGGCAGGAAGGACCCGGGCTTCATTCACAACGGTCCGCTGGCCGGCCTGGTAGCGGTATGCGCCGGTTCCGACCTGATGCACCCGATCGGTGCACTGATCACCGGCGGCGTCTCCGGCGCGCTGTTCGTGGTGCTCTTCGAGTGGGCGCAGAACCGCGTCGAGCGGCTCGACGACGTGCTGGGCGTGTGGCCGCTGCACGGGGTGTGCGGCGTGTGGGGCGGCATCGCCGCCGGTATCTTCGGACAATCGTGGCTGGGCGGCCTGGGCGGCGTCAGCCTGATGGCTCAGCTGATCGGCTCACTGGCCGGCGTGGCCGTCGCCGTGATCGGCGCCCTGGTGGTCTATGGCGCGATCGCCAAGGTGGCCGGCCTGCGCCTGAGCGAGGAAGAGGAATTCGACGGTGCCGACCTCAGCATTCACCGCATCGGCGCCACCTCGATGGACTGAGCCGGGCCCGACGCCTGTCCGATCACGACGCGGGGCCCATCGGGCCCCGCGTTCTTTTCAAGCCGTTCGGCCCGTCCTATTCCTCCAGCGTCTCCCCGGAACCGCCGAGCTCGGCCGGCACGTCCTTCATCTTGGGCAGCCCGTCGGGGATGCGCAGCACCGATTCCTGGTAGTGCACGTGCAGCTGAGGCGTGAAGTCCAGATCGGGCAGCAGCGCCGCATAGACGTCGACCAGCCCCATGCCGGGATGCTCGGTCAGCACGTGCCCGCCGCAGTGGCGGCACCAGCGGCGTCGGCTGGCGCGGGTCTTCTCGAAGCTCTCCAGGGCGTCTTCCCCCCGAGTGATGCGCACCGCCTCCGGCTTCCATAGCGTGAAGGCGTTGACCGGGCCCGCCGACCAGTGCCGGCAGGACTCGCAGTGGCAATAGCCCATGGCCTCCGGCTTGCCCTCGACCTCGACCTGGACGACGCCGCAGAAGCAGCCGCCCGTGTGATGTTCGCTCATTGCATGGCCCTCCGATGACGTCTCGCCTGGCTTCTTCAGTGTAGTGCCCCGTCGGCCGGCCCCTCCCCCAATGCCATGCCCAAACGCGCGGCGAGTGGACCATCCACGCCCCAGCGCCTACACCTTCAACATGACCCGAGCGGATACAGGGAAAGTCGAGGGCCGCGGCGCGCGGGGCGTGCTGCGCTTTCTGGGGCTGGTGGCGCTGGGCGGCGTGACCGGCGGCCTGGCGGCGCTGCTCGCCGTGGGCTTCGTCGGCGCCGTGGTATGGCTCAATGACCTGCTGCTGGTGTCGCCACGCGGGCGCATGATGTTCGCCCACCCCGAGTGGCTGGCCGTGGCCACGGTGCTGGTGCCGACGCTGGGCGGGCTGATCGTCGGCCAGCTGCATCGCGCCATTCCCGAGGGCCGCCCCCATACGCCCGCCGACGCCATCGCCGCCGTGCAGACCCGCCGCGGCCGCCTGCCGCCACGCGCCGGGGCACTGTCCGCGCTGTCGGGGTTGGTGTCGCTGGGCGCCGGCGCGTCGGTGGGCCAGTACGGGCCGCTGGTCCACATGGGCGCCAGCCTCGGCTCGGCGGGCGCCCGCCTGCTGCGGCTGGGCCGCTCCGAGGACAACATCACCATCGCCTGCGGCGTGGCCGCGGCCATCGCCACCGCCTTCAACGCCCCGCTCGCCGGCATCGTCTTCGCCCACGAGGTGGTACTGCGCCACTACGCCCTGCGCGCCTTCGCCCCGGTGGCGGCCGCCGCGCTGGTCGGCCATGTGATCGCCGCCGAGGTGCTGGACCGCGGCGCGCTCTTCCACGTCGAGCAGCTCGCCATCCCCCGCCCCTGGGAGTTCGGCGTGTTTCTCGTCATCGGCGGACTCGGTGCGCTGGTAGCCGGGGCTTACATGCACGCCATCCTCGGCGTCGGCCGGCTGGCCCGGCGCCTGCCGCTGGCCGCCCCGCTGCGCCCGGCGCTGGCCGGCGCCGGGCTCGGCGTGACCGCGCTGTGGGTGCCCGATATCCTCGGCATGGGCCAGGAGACGCTGCGCTTCGCCACCATCGCCGGCGCCTTCGGGAGCGTGGAGCTCGCGGTGGTGATGGGGCTCAAGCTGGCCGCCACGGCGCTGTGCCTGGGGATGGGCTTCGGCGGCGGCGTGTTCAGCCCGGCGCTGGTAATCGGCACCCTGTTCGGGGCGCTGTGCGGCACCCTGATAGGCCTGGCCGGAGCCGCCCAGGACACCTTCGTCTTCTATGCCATCTGCGGCATGGTGGCGGTCACCGCCCCGGTGATTGGCGCGCCGCTGACCAGCCTGCTGATCGTCTTCGAGCTCACCGGCAGCTACGCGCTGACCACCGCGGCGCTGGCCAGCGTGACCCTGGCCAGCCCCATCGCCGCCCAGCTGTTCGGCCGCTCGCTGTTCGACATCCAGCTGACGGCCCGGGGGCTGGACCTGTCCTCCGGCCGCGGCCGGGCGGTGCTGGAGGACGCCCGACTGGGCGACCTGCTCAGCCAGGAGGGCGTGACGCTGCGTCCCGAGACCACGGTCACGGCGGCCATTCACGCCCTGGGTCAGGCGGGCCACGGCGAGGCCTATCGGGTCGACGCCGACGGCCGCTACCGCGGCAGCCTGACGCTGGCCGACCTGGAGGTGATGCGCGAGCAGGACCGGAGCGACGCCCCCATCGCCGACTGCCCGGCCACGCCGCGTCCGGTGCTGGGGCCCGAGGCCTCGATCTGGGCCGCCATGCGTCAGCTGCAGGAGATGACCGGCGAGGCCATCGCCGTGGTCGACGAGGACGACGTCTTCCACGGCGTGGTCTATGAGTCGAGCATCGCCCGGGCCTTCCTGCGCTACAGCGACGAGCTACGAAAGGAGGAGCACGGTGCGGGCTAGACGAATACTGGCCGTGATGGCGCTGCTGTCCGGCCTCGCCGCAGGCGGCATGGCGCCGGGTCAGACAGGCCAGACGAGCCCTGCGACCGGCACCGGGCCGCTGACGGTGCTGAGCTGGGGCGGCGCCTACGAGCGCGCCCAGCGACGCGCGCTGTTCGCCCCCTTCACCGAGGCCACCGGCATCCCGGTCGCGGTGGAACGCTACGACGGCGGGCTGGCGGCGCTGCGCCGCGCGGTGGCCGAGCAGAACGTGCCCTGGGACGTCATCGACATGACCCGCAGCGAGGCCATGGCGGCCTGCGAGGCGGGGCTGCTCGAACCCCTGCCGGCCGATCTCGCCGCCCCGGCGCCGGACGGCACGCCCGTCGAGCGCGACTTCATCGACGGCGCCTTCGGCGACTGCAGCCTGACCCACTCGGTGTTCGCCACCGTGGTCGCCTACCGCACCGACGCCTTCCCCGGCCGGCGCCCCACCGAGATCGCCGACCTGTTCGACCAGCATCGTTTCCCCGGCCCTCGGGCGCTGCAGCGCACGCCCTCGGTCAATCTCGAATGGGCCCTGCTGTCCTACGGCGTGCCCCGCGAGGAGCTGTACCGGCTGCTCAGCACCCGCCGCGGCCTGTCGCTGGCCTTCGCCCGGCTGGCGGGGCTCGAGGAACGGCGCTGGTGGGAGACCGGCAGCACGCCGGTCGAGCTGCTGCTCGACGGCGAAGTGGCCATGGCCTCGGGCTACAACGGGCGCTTCTTCGATGCCATGGCCCATCGCGACGCGCCGATCGCCATCCTCTGGGACGGCCAGGTCCAGGAGCACGAGGTGTGGGCGATCCCGCGCCACGCCCCGCACCCCGAGGCGGCACGGCGCTTCATCCGCTTCGCCACCGCCAGCGAGCGCCAGGCGGCACTGACGCGCTACATTCCCTACGGCCCGTCACGCCACAGCGCCATGCAGGGGGTCACCACCCATGCCGACAGCGGCATCGACATGCGTTTGCACCTGCCCACCCATCCGCTCAACGCCGGCGGCGCGGTGATCAAGGACGAGGCCTGGTACGCCAGAAGCCGGACGCGCATCGGCGAGCTCTTCCGCGCGGCGCTGACGGCCGAGCCGCCGACGGACGACTAGCGCACTCCGCGGGCACGAACGCCGCATCGGTCACGAAGGCTGCAGCGCCGCCCTGGAAGGAAGATGGCGTCGTGCACCTCCGCGCTCTAGACTGGCCGGGTCGGTGTTCCTCAGGGAACCTAAGAGGGAATCCGCCGCGATACCCGCGCGAAACGGAACTGCCCCCGCAACTGTAGGCGGTTAGCGAGGCTCGATGACGCCACTGAACGCAGCGTTCGGGAAGGTGAGCTAGCGATGACCCGTCAGTCAGGAGACCTGCCGACCCCTATCGACTAACCGAGCGGGTCGGCTTGGGCGGTACCCGCACCAGGGGGATGGTCCGCCTGGTGGACGCCCCGGTCGTCCGCTCATCATGCACGGGAATGTACATGATGTTGAGAATGACCACGGCAATCGCCGCGAGCCTTTGCCTGGGGCAGACGGCCCTGGCCGCCACCGACTATCCCCTCACGCTATCGAGCTGCGGCCACGAAATCACCGTCGAACGGCCGCCCGAACGGGTCGTCAGCGTCGGCCAGGCCACCACCGAGATCCTCTACCTGCTGGGCCTTTCCGAGAAGGTCGTTGGCACGGCACTATGGGTCAACCCCGTACTCGACCGCTTCACCGAGGTCGATGCCGACGTGACGCGGCTGTCGAACAATGCGCCGAGCTATGAAAGCGTGGTCGGCCAGCACCCGGACCTGGTGGTGACGGCCTACCAGTGGATGATCGGCCCCCAGGGCGCCGTCGGCACCCCCGAGATGTTCGATGACATCGCCATTCCCAGCTGGGTCATGCCGACCGACTGTGTCGGCAAGCACAATCGGAACAGCCTCGACGGCACCCGCACGACCCCGTTCGACCCCGAGCTGCTCTATGACGGCATCGCGACGCTGGCCAGGATCTTCGACGTCTCGGCGCGCGGCGACGAGGTGATCGCCGATCTTCGCGCACGCGAGGAGGCCGCCAAGGAGCGGGCTCGGGCAATGGCGCTGCCGAAGGATATCCGCGGCGTGTTCTGGTACTCCTCCGCCGACCTGGCCATCGCCCCCTACGTCGCCGGGGCCAACGGCGTGCCGGGCTGGATGATGGCCACGCTCGGCATCACCAACGTCATCGCCTCCGAGGAGGAATGGCCCACCGTCGGCTGGGAGACCATCGCCCGCGGCCATCCCTCCTTCATCGCCGCGGCGCGGATGGATAGACGTCGCCTTCCAGCCGACGATATCACCGTCAAGCGTGAGTTCCTCGACACGGACCCGGTCACCCGTGAAATGCCGGCCGTGCGCAACGACCGCATCGTCGAGATCGATGCCCATGCCATGGATCCCTCGATCCGGGCGATCTTCGCCCTGGAGCGACTGACCGACCGACTGGCCGACTTCGAGCTCTCGCCGTGAACCGCCGCCCGCACCACCGATCCACTACGATATCGAGCAATACCATGCTGAAACGCCTGATCCTGCTGCTGAGCCTGCTGCCCTTCTCCGCGATGGCCGAGACGCACACCGTGAAGATGCTGAACCGCAACGCCACCGGGCCGATGCCCTTCGAGCCCGGCTACCTGCACGTGCAACCCGGCGACACTGTGACGTTCGTCGACGCCGCCCCGGGGCACAACGCGGCGACCATCGACGGCATGGTGCCCGAAGGCGGCCAGACCTTCATCGGCAATATCGACGAAGCCATCGAGGTCACACTGGAGGCCGAAGGCATCTGGGGGATCAAGTGCTCGCCGCACTACACCATGGGCATGGTCATGTTGATCCAGGTCGGCGACCGGCCGGCGACCGAGGCGGATCTGCCCGAGGCACTCCCGGCCACCGCGCGACAGCGCTTCCTCGACATCCTCTCACAACGCGTTACGGACATCTGACCGCCAGGTGCCGGGCCTTCCCCGCGACGGCGTATGCGCGCTGTCGCGGCTTTACCCTCCTCTCTTCCCCTTCCCTCTATTTTCCTCTCCTCCCTCCCCGTCATGCCCAGGATCGACGGGGCAAACCTCTGGCCGCGCTAAAGCCCGGCGGGCCGAGGCCGATAATGCCTGGTCATAACACGTCCAATAACCGCCCCTCTTCCTATCAATGATTATCGCAGGATAAGAAAGCTCCATGACGAGTCTGACCACAAGCGCTCGCCTCGACGCGAGCCAGGCCCCCGCCGTATCGCAGGGCGCCCGCACCTCCCAGGCACACCGGCCATGGCCCCTCAAGCGCAAGCTATGGCTGACGCTGGGACTGATGTGGCTGGTGATGATCGGCATCGTGATCAGCATGGCCTGGCAGAGCCGGACCACGATGTTCGAGGAACGCCAGCATTCCCTTTCCAACACCATCGGCATGGTGGATACCCTGCTCGAAGGCTACGCGACACGGGTCGAGACCGGCGAGCTGAGCGAGGATGAGGCGAAGACACGGGCCTACGCAGCGCTGGATGCGATCCGCTTCGGCGACGCCCGGGACAACTACGTCTTCGTCTTCGACGCGGATTCGCGCCTGATCTATCACCCTCGCCGTGATCCGGGTACGAACATGTCGTCCTACGAGGACCCCAACGGGGTCGGGGTGTACCGCGAGCTGGCGGCTCTCGCCCGCGACGGCGGCGGCTACCTGCCCTACGCCTCACGCGACGCCAGCAGCGATGCGCTGTTTCCCAAGCTGAGCTACGTCGAGCGCTTCGCGCCCTGGGGCTGGAACATCGCCGCCGGCGTCTATACCCACGACATCCAGGCGGCCTTCCTCGGCAAGCTGGGCCAGTATGCCCTGGTGCTGCTGATTGCCGGCGGCTTCCTGACCGCCGCCTTCCTGGTGGTCATCCGCAGCGTGTATCGCACCCTGGGCGGCGAGCCGAGCGAGGCCGAGCGCGTCGTGGAGCGCATCGCCGAGGGCGACCTGACGCACGCCACTCCCCTGCGCGATGACGACCGCCACAGTCTGATGTATGCCATCGAGCGCATGCGACTCGAGCTCGCCGCCACGATCACCCGCATCCGCCAGGCCGGGGAAGCCATCGACCAGGGCGCCAGCGAGATCGCCAGCGGCAACAACGACCTGTCATCGCGCACCGAGCAGCAGGCCGCCTCGCTGGCGGAAACCGCCTCCAGCATGGAGGAGCTGACCGCCACCGTGCGCCAGAACGCCGACAACGCCACCCAGGCCAATACCCTCTCGGACGAGACCACCAGCTCGGTGGAAAAGGGTCAGGACGTGATCGGCCGCGTGGTCACCACCATGGGCGAGATCCGCGACAGCTCGCGCAAGGTGGCCGACATCATCTCGATGATCGACGACATCGCCTTCCAGACCAACCTGCTGGCCCTCAACGCCTCCGTGGAGGCCGCCCGTGCCGGCGAACAGGGCCGCGGTTTCGCGGTGGTGGCCAGCGAGGTGCGCAATCTCGCCAGCCGCAGCGCCGAGGCGGCCAGCGAGATCAAGACGCTGATCGAAGGCTCGGTGGGCCACGTCAACGACGGCGCCGAACTGGTCGACCAGGCCGACCGCGCGATGGGCGAGATCCGCACCAGCGCACAGCGCGTCAACGACCTGATGGCCGAGATCTCCGCCGCCTCTCAGGAACAGTCGGCGGGCATCGAGCAGGTCAACCAGGCGGTGACCCAGATGGATCAGGTCACTCAGCAGAACGCCGCCCTGGTGCAGCAGGCGGCAGGGGCCGCCGGCTCCCTCGAGGGGCAGGCCAACGGGCTCTACCAGGCCGTGGTCGGCTTCCGCGTTCCCGAGAACGCCTGACGGCCACGCCGGTCACCGCCGCCAGCCTCACGGCGGTGACCGGCGCTCTCCCCGGGTATCATGGCGGAGGCGTCTCGCCTATGCTGACCGCCCTTTCGCCATCCAAGGGGAGACCGCCATGATCTGGGACCAGCACGAGATCCGCCTTGCCCCTCGCGCCCGAGGCTTTCACCTGATCACCGACGAGATCGCCCGTCAGCTGCCGGCACTGGCCGAGCTCGACGTCGGTCTGCTGCATCTGCAGCTGCTGCACACCTCGGCCTCGCTGACCCTCAACGAGAACGCCGATCCGGACGTGCGCCACGACCTGGACGCCTTCCTGCGCGACCTGGTACCGGGCGATCTGCCCTATTTCAGGCACACCATCGAGGGGCCGGACGACATGCCCGCCCACGTCGCCGCCAGCCTGCTCGGCACCCAGCTGACCCTGGCGGTACGCGACGGTCGACTGGCGCTGGGGGCCTGGCAGGGGCTCTATCTCGGCGAACACCGCGACCACGGTGGAAGCCGGCGCATCATCGCCACCCTCAACGGCCGCACCCGTTAGCCGCCCTCCGTGGGATGATCCAGACGCGACGGACTATGCTTGAAGTCAGGAAGACACGCCTGCCAGGCAGGGAGGCGCGGCAATCGATGGTTCGGCCCGCGAGGCCGAAGGAGAGCCCGTCATGGCCATGCCGATGACGATCAGGGAGTACCTCCGCGCCTGCGACATCGACTACGAGGAGGTCACTCACCCACACGCGGTTTCCACCAGCCGCATCGCCGAGATGTCCCACGTCGGCGGCCACCAGATGGCCAAGGCCGTCATGCTGCACGGCGACCAGGGATATCGCGTCGCCGTGGTGCCCAGCACCCGGGATGCGGACCTGCAGAAACTCTCACAGCTGTTCCATGAGCACTTCGAACTGGCTTCCGAGGAGGAGGTCCAGCGCGAGTTCGACGACTGTGACCCCGGCGCGACCATCGCCGTGGGCCAGGCCTATGGCCTGAAGGTCTATCTCGATGACCAGCTTCGCCACCAGCCCGATATCTACTTCGATGCCGGCGACCACGAGACGCTGGTGCACATGAGCGGCAACGAGTTCGAGCGCCTGATGACCGGCAGCCGGCACGGCGCCTTCAGTCGACCCCACTGAGTCGCCGTCACGCGACACGACAATCGGCCACGCCCCAAGAGGCGTGGCCGATTCATGTGGGCTCGAAACGGTGCTCGCTCAGGCGCTGCGCACGTACTTGATGAAGGGTGTCAGTGCCCCGACCCGGTCGTAGAGACGGCGCGCCGGCTCGTTGAACTCCTGGGTCATCCAGTAGATGTCCGTGACGCCGTCCTCACCGGCCTGGCCATGGACGCGCTCGATCAGCCGGCGCCCCAGCCCCTTGCCGCGATAGCGGGGATCGACGAACAGGTCCTGCAGGTAGCAGACCGGCCCCAGCTTCCAGCAGTGCGCGTGATAGAGGTAGTGGACGAGCCCCGCGAGGGCCGGCGTCTCCTGCCCGTCGGCCTCTCGCACGTCCACCACGAAACACCCGGGCTCGCTCTCGCCGACGGCCAGCAGCCGCTCGAAGGTGTGATCGTAGACGGCCTCGGGAAGCTCGGTGTCATAGAAGGCCAGGTAGTCCTGCCACAGGCGTGCCCATTCCGGCTTGTCGCTCATCTGGAGCGGGCGGATCAGGCAGGGGGAATCGGACATGAGCACTTCCTTGTCGGTCTTGTCTGTCTTGTCTGTCTTGTCGGGCGCGATGTTCTTCATGGCGGGTCGATGTCGTTATCGTTGTACACGCCCGAGGCGCGACGGCTCAGCGCGTCTCGAGCAGCAGATTGCGTGGCGTCAGTTCGCGTTCGCAGAAGGTACCGAGGCGCACCCGATAGCCGGCCTCGACCAGTCGCCAGGCTCGGTCCAGTACCAACCAGACCTCGAGCGGCCGACGAAACAGATGGCGCACCAGTTCGAGACGCTCCACCTCGGCCTGGCGCCGCCAGCCGGCGGTCTCGAAGGGGACCCAGTCTACCTCCTCGGGCAGTGTGACACCCTTGTTTTCGGCCGCCCAGCGGCAGAAGCCGGCGAAGTCGCCGGGAAGCCTGCCATAGGCGCAACTGGGCACGGGGAGGTATTCATCGCGGCCACGCACCTCACGCTGCAGGCGGTCGAAGCCCAACCGCCAGGCGTTGGCACGCCGACGATGACGCCGCACGCCCTGCGGTGCCGTGACCGTCTCCTGCACCGCCATGGCCAGGTCCTCACGCGATAGCGTCAGGCCGTGCTCGGCCATCAGTGCCCTGCCCCGGTTCGACAGCGCACGGTAGTCGACGGCCTCGGTGCGGTGATAGCAGCAGGGCGCCAGCGTCACCGCCGCGCCGCGCTCGGCGGCCAGCTCGAGCAGCCGGGCGTGCAGGTCGCCGCAGGCGTGCAGCGCCGCCACGCGCCGGCCCGGCGCCAGCCAGTCGCCGGCGCCTTCGGCCAGCACGTCCTGGCGGTAAAGTGTCACCGGCTGACCCTGGCGCTCGGCCAGGACCTGCCCCGCTTCGCACAGCGACGCCTGCCACTCCAGGCCGGTGACCGGACGGCCATCGCGCCGGGCCAGGGTCCGCGACAGGTGGCCCTTGCCGGCGCACCATTCCAGCAGCGCCTCGTCATCGTCCGATGCCACGCAGCCGGCGAAGGCCTGGATCTGACGCCACTTGCGCGCGCCGATGCCCTCGCCCCAGCTCGCCGGCAGCGCCTCTTCGCCAGAAACCAGATCCGGCAGGTCGACCGCCTCGGCCAGCACATCGACGGGTAACCATGCCGCCAGCGGCGAGGCGTCGAAGGGCCTGGCCTGGAGGCGCTCGGCCTCGTCGTCGGACAGTGCCAGCAGCGCCTCGGCGAGCCCCGGAGCACGCTCGCCCCAGGGCACGCCACGGTGCTGGAAGGGCAGCGGCCGCCATAGCGCCTGCCATTCGGCCAGACGCTCGGTCAGCGCGTGGAAGCGTGCCTCGAGGGCCGGCTCAGATGGCATTGCGCAGGCCGAGCTCGTAGGGATGCGGCTGCAGGTAGGACTGAGCGCGGATGTAGTCGGAACCGTGGCGCTGGATATAGTGATTGAGCAGCCGCATGGGCACTGCCAGCGGCACCTGCTGGAGGCGATATTCCTCCACCGCGGCCAGCAGATCCTGGCGGGTGTCGCCGTCCAGCGCGCGCTTGAGATAGCCCATCACGTGCATCAGCGCATTGGTATGGGACTTGCGCGTGGCCGGCCGCGACAGCGCCTCCATGAAGCGTCGCAGATAGTGAACCGCGGCCTCTTCCACCGGCACGTCATGGGCCTCGCCCAGATAGCGCCCCAGCTCACGATAGGTCTCGACCCGATGGGCCATCAGCAGAAACTTCTGGCGGCTGTGAAACTGGATCAGGGCATGACGGCTGGGCTCGGGCTCTACGTTGCGCTTCCAATCGTCCAGGGCATAGACCCGGGTGATGAAGTTCTCGCGCAGCACCGGATCGTTGAGCCGCGCCTCTTCCTCCAGCGGCAGCTCCGGATAGTCGCGACGCATGGCACGCACGAAGGCGCCGGAGTCGGCGTGGCTGGGCATGCCATTGGGGTGATAGACCTTGACCCGCTCGAGCCCGCAGGTCGGCGAGCCCTTCATCAGCACGAAGCCGCGCAGGTGACGATGCGCCTCGATGAAGGACTCGCTGACCTCTTCAAGGCGCTCGGTGACGTCAAGCGAGGCATCGACGGTGCCCTTGACCCGCGGCGTCTCGCCGACCTTGCCGACCAGGCGAATCGGTTCCCGGGGCACGCCCAGGCCGGCGGCCAGCTCCGGGCAGAAAGGCTCGAACGCGAAGCGCTCCGCGAGCACCTGCAGGCAGTAGCGGGACCGCTTGTGGCCACCGTTGTAGCGCACTTCCTGGCCGGTCAGGCAGGCGCTGATACCGACCGGAATGCCCTCTTGCGGATGCGACGTCATGACGAGCCTCCTTGGCCCTGGCGGGGATGCAAAGGTGAATGCGCACAGGATAACGCCGCGCTCCTCGCCTCGCGAGTGCGGCCGGGATGCCCTGAATCTCACGCCGTTAAGCCTTCCTTAAGCCTGGCGCGCCAGGCTGTCGCCCACCCGTGGGGCCGCCCCGTTGCGCGACGCGTCGCATTAGCCGAAAGTCGACACCATTAGCACGCTATGAGGGTCGGCCACGCATAGTGATAAAACGGCCCCTGTAGTAGAATTGCGCGCGTTTTTTCCCCCTCCCCCTCCAATCCCAGGATGCATTCGCCATGCCGACAAGATGTCGACCGCAATACTGGCCCCGGCAACACGCCCGGTGGCCAGGTTTTCTCGTGCTCGCGGCACTGCTGCTGTTCAGCCCTCAGGTACTGGCCGCCGGCGCCGGTGAGCTGGATCTGACCTATACGCTGAGCGGCTTCGTCGCCGTCACGCTGTTCATCCTCGCCTATGCGCTGGTCATGGCCGAGGAAAAGCTGCACATGCGCAAGTCGAAGCCCGTGCTGGTCGCGGCGGGCCTTATCTGGACGTTGATCGGCTGGGTCTACGTCCAGGAAGGCCTGCCGGATGCGGCCGAGCACGCCTTCAAGGCCACCCTGCTGGAATACACCGAACTGCTGCTGTTCCTGCTGGTGGCGATGACCTACGTCAACGCCATGGAGGAGCGCCGCGTGTTCGACAAGCTGCGCGCCTGGATGGTCGAGAAGGGCTTCAGCTATCGCGCCCTGTACTGGATCACCGGCCTGCTGGCCTTCTGGATCTCTACCGTGGCCAACAACCTGACCACCGCCATGCTGATGTGCGCGGTGGTGCTCAAAGTGGCCGAGGGCGACAAGCGCTTCATCAGCCTGTGCTGCGTCAACATCGTGGTGGCCTCCAACGCCGGCGGCGCCTTCAGCCCCTTCGGCGACATCACCACGCTGATGGTCTGGCAGGCCAAGCTGGTCGAGTTCCAGGAATTCTTCGAGCTGCTGGGGCCGTCGCTGGTCAACTACCTGGTGCCGGCGATCATCATGAGCCTGTTCATCCAGAACAAGAAGCCCGGCGCCCTCGAGGAGCACATCTGGCTCAAGCGCGGCGCGCGGCGCATCGTCTGCCTGTTCCTGCTGACCGTGGTGATCTCGGTGCTGTGCCACACGGTGCTGCACCTGCCGCCGGCGCTGGGCATGATGACCGGTCTCGGCTTCCTGCAGTTCTTCGGCTACTACCTGCGCCGCAGCCTGCCGCGCTCGCTGGAGCGCAAGCGCACCCGCTACAGCCAGCGCGGCGACTGGCGCAAGCTCGAGGCGCTGGGCAGCGTGGTGCCGTTCGACGTCTTTACCCGAATCGCCCGCTCGGAATGGGATACCCTGCTGTTCTTCTACGGCGTGGTGATGAGCGTCGGCGGCCTCGGCTTCATGGGCTACCTGGGCCTGCTCTCCGAAACGCTCTATGCCGGCTGGGATCCGACGCTGGCCAACGTGGTGCTGGGCGTGATCTCGGCGGTGGTCGACAACATCCCGGTGATGTTCGCGGTGATCTCCATGGATCCGGACATGTCGATGGGCAACTGGCTGCTGATCACCCTGACCGCCGGCGTGGGCGGCAGCCTGCTCTCGGTGGGCTCCGCCGCCGGCGTGGCACTGATGGGACAGGCCCGCGGCATCTACACCTTCGCCGCCCACATGCGCTGGGCGCCGGTCATCGCCCTGGGCTACGTGGCCAGCGTGCTGATGCACCTGTGGATCAACGCCGACAGCTTCAACGTCTTCCACTGAACAGCGCCTCGGCCCGTTCGGGCCTGAGACGTCCCATCGCGCGGCGGGCCTCGGCCCGCCGCGTGCCGTTTCGGTCGATGGCTAGCGCGCCAGGCTTATTCCTCCAGCCCCAGTCGCCGGTGCCAGTCGGCCAGGCTCTCGTCCGGATAGCCGTCGAAGCAGCGATCGTCGGGGCCGGCCTCGACGTCCACCCAGCTGGCCTTGCTGCCCAGCATCAGATGAACGCGTTCGGGCGGCACCGGCAGCTCGGAGTCGATCGCCGAGGCGAAGGGATGGACGAGCTCGGGCCAACGCGGATCGAACACCCACAGCGCGCTGCCGCATCGCGAGCAGAAGTGACGCTCGCCGGGGCTCGCCTGGCCATCGGTCACCGCCTGATAGATGGTCTCGTGCTCGGCGCCCTCGACCTTGAGCGTCTCGGCCAGGGCCCCGAGATTGATCGCATAGCCGCCGCCGCCCGCGGTCTTGCGGCAGATCGAGCAGTAGCAGCGATTGAACGGATAGGGGTGCGGCGCTTCCACGCGGAAGTGGATCGCCCCGCAGTGACAGGAACCCTCGAGTTGCATGGTGTCGCTCCTTTGGCATTCAGCTCTGGCATTCAGCTCTGGCATTCAACCCTGCCCTCCAGACTAGTCGACACCTGATCGAAGATGACGCCTGAAACGGCCATCGACCGGGCATGCCCGGCCGATGGGTTCCCGACGTCAGCCGACGCCGTGTCGCTTGCTATGCCTCGCGGTATCGATAGGACGACCATCCACGGTCCATACTGCTTCTCACCGCCCGGAGACGATGTTCAGGGCGCCGCACACCGCGACAGACCATCGGCCAGATCCTCGATGACCCCGGCATAGAGACCGGGGCCGGGCTCGTGGCCCACGCCCAGGGGATCGATCCTCATCGCGGTGTCGACGGGCATGTCGCCGAACACGCTCTGCACCAGATCGGCATTGAACTGCGGCTCGGTAAACACGCACCGAACATCGAGCGCCGAGACCTGGTCCTGCACCCGCTGGATCCGGGCCGGGCTCGGGTCGGAGGCATCTCCCAGCGAGATCGCCCCGGCCGCCGGCACCCCGAAGCGGCGTTCAAAGTACTGATAGGCATCATGAAAGACGATGAATCGCGGCTCACCGGCTTCCTCCAGGCGCCGCTGCACGTCGTCGATCAGGTCATCCAGGCTCGCCCGAGCCGCGCGGGCGTTGTCATGATAGGTCTCGGCGTGTTCAGGGTCCGCCTCGGCCAGGGTATCGGCCATGAGCGTCAACCACGCCTGGGCATTGCGGGGATCCAGCCAGGCATGGGGATCCAGCCCCTCGTGATGGTGATGATGTCCGGCCTCATGATGGGCCTCATCGTGGTCGTGGTCGTGGTCGTGGTCGTGGTCGTGGTCGTGGTCGTGGTCGTGGTCGTGGTCGTGGTCGTGAGCATGATCCTCGCCGTGGTCATGGGCGGCGAAGGTCGCCCCCTGGCGAAAGTCATGACGGACCAGCCCCGGCGCATCGAGCAGCTCGATCGTGGTCGCGTCGGCGGCCAGGGTGCTCAGCGATTTCGCCAGCCAGGGCGTCAACGCATCGCCGACCCAGAACACCACGTCGGCCCGGTCCAGCGTCGCGGCCTCCGAAGGGCGCATGGAATAGCCGTGAGGTGACGCACCGGGCTGGATGACCGGCATCGGCGTGCCGAGATCGCCCATGACCTGGGCGACCAGCGACTGGACGGGCGGAATGTCCACCGCGACGCGGGGAACATCGGCGGCCGCGAAGCCCGGGACGGCCAGCAACGAGAGAAGCCAGGGACGGCGATTCAGGGGCATGGGGATCTCCTTTCAGGTCTCTTTCAGGTCACGAATAAAATGTTATATCATAACGTTTTTAGCAAGTCCCCTGTCGAGGCTGCCCCTGGCGGAGCAACGACGACCTGATGGAGCCGCCATGCCCCTACTGAGCCTGAGCGACGTCGGCGTCACCCGACGTGGCCATACCATCCTGGACGGCATCGACCTGTCCCTGGAAAGGAACGAGATCGTCACCATCGTCGGGCCGAACGGGTCCGGCAAGACCACGCTGCTACGCGTGATCATCGGCGCCCTGGCACCGAGCCGGGGTCGGGTATCCCACGACGCCTCGCTGACCATCGGCTACGTGCCGCAGCGCCTGCACATCGATCCCACCCTGCCCATGACCGTGTCGCGCTTCATGGCCCTGCCCCGGCGCCACTCCAACGACGCCGTGCGGCGCGCGCTGGAACGGGCCGATGCGGCCGGGCTTGCCGACAGGCAGATGAGCGGCCTGTCGGGTGGTCAGTTCCAGCGCGTGCTGCTGGCTCGGGCTCTGCTGACCTCTCCGGACCTGCTGATCCTCGACGAGGCCAATCAGGGGCTCGATCACCGCGGCACCGCGGAGTTCTACCGCCAGCTCGCACGGGTGAAGCGGGAGCTGGGCTGCGGGGTGCTGATGGTCAGCCATGAGCTGCATGTGGTCATGCGTGCGTCGGATCGAGTGGTGTGCCTGAACGGGCGGATCTGCTGCCAGGGACCTCCCGACACGGTGGCCGGCTCATCGGCCTATCGCGATCTGCTCGGCGTCGACGAACGCGATGCCGTCGCCTTCTATCGCCACGATCACGCGCCCGAGGAGGCGCTTTCCTGATGCTCGATGACTTCCTCGTTCGCGCCGCGCTGGGCGGCACCGGCGTCGCCCTGGCGGCCGCACCGCTCGGCTGCTTCGTGGTGTGGCGGCGCATGGCCTATTTCGGCGATGCCACCGCCCACGCGGCCATCCTCGGCGTCGCCCTTTCCCTGGTCCTGTCCACCTCCCTGTTCGCCGGGGTGCTGGCGGTCTCGCTGCTGATGGCGCTGGCCGTGTCGCTGCTGAGTGGCCGGGGCTATGCCATGGATACGCTGCTCGGCGTCACTGCCCATGCGGCACTGGCCTTCGGGCTGGTGGCAGTGTCCTTCGTCTCCGGCGTGCGCATCGACCTGATGGGCTATCTGGTCGGCGACATCCTCGCCGTGAGCCGTCAGGATCTCGCCATTATCTGGGGCGGCGCGCTGATGGTGCTGGGACTGCTGAGCTGGCGCTGGCCGGCGCTGCTGACCTCGACCCTGAACCCGGACCTCGCCCATGCCGCCGGGATGGACCCGAAGCGCGAACAGCTGGTGCTGACGCTGTCACTGGCGCTGGTGGTGGCCGTCGCCATCAAGGTGGTGGGCGTGCTGCTGATCGCCGCGCTGCTGGTCATCCCCGCGGCCACTGCCCGGCCGTTCAGCCGCACGCCGGAGCGGATGGCGATCGCGGCGGCGGCGGTCGGCATCTTCTCGGCCAACGGCGGCCTCATGGCCGCCTATCGCTTCGACACCCCTACCGGCCCCACCATCGTCTGCGTCACCACGCTGCTGTTCCTGTGCGCGAGCCTGGCCAGTGCGTGTCGCTTCCGCTCCCGGTCGGCACGGTCCGACCACTAGGCCCGCACCCCGGGGAGGACCTCAGCCCTCGACCTCGGGCCAGTTCCACTGGCTGCGCGCCACGGCGTCGTGGGCATGCAGGCTCTCGGCGTGCACCACCCGCAGACGAAAGCCGGCCACGCCGGGCTGCTCGCGCAGGGTCCGATCCAGGCGCCGGGCGGCGTCCTCGCAGAACATCAGGTTCTGGCCGTTGGCCAGAGCGAAGGCCTGCTCGTCGACGCGCTTGACCGCCGTCTGCAGCGCGGTGCCGAGGCTGGCTTCCGCCCGTTCGATGACCTCGACCACCGGCAGGGCCTCGAGCCCGCCATCGAGGCGCAGCTCGAGATGCGCGCGGCTGCGCTGGCTGTGCGGCGTGGCGACGATGCCCTGTTCGCTGCCGAGCCAGCGGCGCACCGCCTCGTGGTCGAGCGCCGTCTCGTCCTCGAAGTCGCGGTCGAACCGCTCCTGGATCAGCTGTCGCGCCAGCCCCGCCGAGCAGGGGCAGGTCGAGGAATAGCCGATCTCGAGCGACAGCCTCAGCGCGAAGCCGTCGGGCCCGAGCCGGCCGCGCAGCGCGAAGGGATAAGCCTTCCACCCCGCCAGCGGGCTGACCAGCGCCGGTCGGCGCAGCATGGCCTCGCCCTCCAGGTCGAGGAAGGCCTCGCGCGAGAGGTCATGATGGCTGTCGAGGAAGTGTGCCAGCACCTCCTGAAGCCGCCCGGGGGTGATCTCCCGGTCGACCAGACGCTCGAGGGCCAGATAGAGCCGGGACATGTGAATGCCTCGCGCCTCGGCGGCGTCCAGGCTGACGCCGGCATGAGCGCGCGCCTGGACCGGCCGACCCGCCAGGGTCAGCGGCAGATCGATGCCCTCCATGCCGACCCAGGACAGCCGCCCCGGCTGATCGGCGGCGCCGTCGGCGATATCCATCAGCGGCGTTGTCATCAGGCCTCCTCGGCATCGAGCTCGGCGGGCGCGAAGTCGGCGAAGGGATCGGGCAGCGCGCGCCAGAACTCGTGCCCGGCCAGCAGGGTCTCGTCATCGAGCAGGCAGCCGTCCAGGGCCTCGCGCATGCGCGCCTCGTGCATGCCCTGGCCGATGAACACCAGCTCCTGGCGCATGTCGCCGAAGGGCTCCTCCCAGACCTGCTCGATCGCCTCGAGATAGCCGGGATCCGTCGGCCAGTCGACCTCGGGCACGGCCTTCCAGAACAGGCCCGCGAAGCCGTAGTGGGCGACGCCGCCGGCCTGGCTCCACTGCCCGGCGAGGCGCGGGCGCGAGGCCAGCCAGAAGAACCCCTTGGAGCGCAGCAGCCGTTCGCCGAACCAGTCGGCGTGCAGCAGCTCGAAGAACTTCTGCGGATGGAAAGGCCGCCGCGCCCGGTAGGTGAAGCTGGCGATGCCGTATTCCTCGGTCTCCGGCACGTGCTCGCCGCGCATCTCCCTGAGCCAGCCCGGTGCCCGCTGGGCCCGCTCGAAGCTGAAACGGCCGGTATCCAGCACCTCCTCCAACGGGACCGCCCCCTGGGCCATGGCCAGGATCCGCGCCTCGGGATTGAGGCTTCGCAGCACCGCCTCGAGCTCGGCGCGCTGGCGCTCGTCGATCAGATCGGCCTTGCTGATCAGCAGCACGTCGCAGAACTCGATCTGGTCGACCAGCAGGTCGGCGACGTTGCGCTCGTCGTCCTCGCCCAGGCTCTCTCCGGCCTCGGTCAACGACCGGGCCTCACGATACTGGGTGAGGAAGTTGGCACCGTCGACCACGGTGACCAGGGTATCCAGGCGCGCCAGCCGCGACAGGCTCTCGCCGTTGTCGTCCTCGAAGGTGAAGGTTTCGGCCACCGGCAGCGGCTCGGAGATGCCCGTGGACTCGATGACCAGCTGGTCGAAGCGTCCCTCGCGGGCCAGGCGGGCCACCTCGATCAGCAGATCCTCGCGCAGCGTGCAGCAGATGCAGCCGTTGCTCATCTCGACCAGGCGCTGCTCGGCGCGGTTGACCGCGACGTCGGGGACGGGACCGCCGTTGCCCTCGTCCTGCCGCAGCAGGGCCGCGTCGATGTTGACCTCGCTCATGTCGTTGACGATGACCGCCACCCGACGCCCCTCGCGATTGGCCAGGATATGGTTGAGCAGGGTCGTCTTGCCGGCGCCGAGAAACCCGGACAGCACGGTCACGGGCAGGGGATGAGGTTCACTCATCGGTCTCTCCTTGTTGCCTGTTGGTCACGGTCATCGCCCGCCCTCGAGAGAGCGTGGCTTTCAAGGGCAGAAAAGATACGTTATAACGTAACAAATTGGCAAGACACCCAAGCCCGCTAACCGCCTCATGACGGAGACTTCCATGCCGCACCCCACGCCCCTGCCCTGCCCCGACTTCGCCACCTCGGCACCACGTCCGCTCTCGACGCCTCACTGGGCGGAAGGCGGCGGCATCGAGGTACTGCCGCGCATCTTCGAGGACGCCATCACGCTGGCCGTGATGCGTCGCCCGGTCGGCAGCGACCTGCTGGCCGGTGCCCTGGCCCAGGTGGAAGCCGGGCGTCCGCTGTCGTTCAACTGGCGCGGTGCGCCCGGCGTCGAGCTGCGCACCGCGCTGTTCGAGACCCTGGCCGCGCCCGCGGCGTCCGTCGCCCTGGTGGAGGATGTCGTGATCCTGGCCGAGGCCATGGCCTTCCTGTTCGACACCGACACGGTGGGCCTGCGGCTGAGGCTGATGGACGCGCCCATGTGCCCGCGCTTCCACTGCGACAATCTGCCGGTGAGGATGATCACGACCTATCTGGGCCCGGGCAGCGAATGGCTGCCCGAAGCGGCGGTGAATCGCGCCGGACTCGGGGCACCGAGCGCCGCCAAGCCGGAGATCGTGCGCGACGACGGCGCCATCCGCCGGCTGGAGTCCGGCGATGTGGCGCTGCTCAAGGGCAGCGGCTGGATCGGCAACGAGTCGCACGGCCTGGTGCACCGCAGCCCGGCCCTGGCGGAGGGTCAGCCGCGGCTGCTGCTGACCATCGATCCCGGTTGAGGCGGATAAGAGGGCCTATTCGAACATCCAACGCGCCACCAGACGCACGACACGCGGCATGACCACGTAGATCACCAGTGCCACGACGGTGGCCGCGATGAGGCCATGCCGTATTCCCCAGGTAGCGAGCACAGGCTGAACGGCAAACAGCGGCTGCCAGAACAGCGGCACCAGCATGATGAGCGGCCAGATCACGGCAGTGGTCACCAGCCACTGCTTCCAGCGCACCGGCTGCTTGGCCTTCGAGGTCGACGGCGTGAACCAGTAGTCGATACCGCTGTGGATCTCGACCGTTTCCTTGCGCTGCAGGGAGGGCAGGATCTCGTCAAGCAGCCGGCGACGCTCGTCCGAGTGTCGCCAGTGATCGGCTTGCTCCTCGGAAGCGAAACGCACCGCGATCTCGTAGTCGCAGCCATCCGCCGTAGGCCTCAGCACGTGCACGCCCTGATGACCGCAGTATCGCCCGGCCACTTCGATGATGCGACGCAGCCAGCCCTCGTAGTGATCTCTCGCCTCCGGCCGCACGCGATGCTGAATGCGAATGGTGACGCTAGCGCCCGACGGGGTCTCGGTCATGGGACTGCCTTCTACTGAAGAGTGACACGGGGCCAATCAGGCCTTCCAGGGCAGCGGCGGCGGCATCAGCCGCTCACCATCGTAGTCGGGAATGCTGCCGAAACGCTCGCTGCCGGCCTCCCAGTCGCGCTGGGCCTCGGCGATCTCGGCCTTGCCGTGGCCGACGAAGTTCCACCAGATCAGGATCTCCTCGCCCAGCGGCTCGCCGCCGATCAGAATGGCTCGGCCGTCGGCGGGCAGCGTCAGGGTGACGGCGTCGCGCCCACGCCCCAGGTAGGCCAGCTCATTGGGCGCGAACGCCTCGCCCTCGATGTCGATCTCGCCTTCCAGGGACAGCACGCCGTACTCGAAGTCCTCACGCAACGGGAGTTCGACGGTATTCGCCTCTCGGCTGGCAAGGTCCAGTCCGACCAGTTCGGAAAAGGCCAGCGTCGGCGCGCGGCGGCCGGCGAACTCGCCAATGAGCAGCGTGAAGGCGACGCCCTGCGCTTCCCAGCCCGGCAGATCGGGATAGTGATCGAAGCGCGGATCGGTGCGCCGATCGGCCTCGGGCAGGGCGATCCACAGCTGGGCGGCATGCAGATGCGTCTCGCCGGGCACCGATTCCTCGGTGTGGCTGATGCCGCGGCCGGCGGTCATCAGGTTGACCTGGCCGGGGCGGATCACCTGTTGGTTGCCGAGGCTGTCCCGGTGCAGCACCTCGCCCTCGATCATCCAGGTGAAGGTCTGCAGGCCGATATGCGGATGAGGGCCGACCCGCAGTCCGCGGGCATCCCCCTTGAAGACGCTGGGTCCGGCATGGTCGAGGAAGCACCAGGCGCCCACCAGGCGACGATGGCGAGACGGCAGCACCCGGTTGACCGGAATGCCGCCGACGTCCGCGGTGCGGGGCGGCACGTGCTGGACCTGGCGCTTGCCGTCGACGATCGGGCAGTCGAGCGAGGACTGCGGTTCAGGATCCTGGATCAGGCTGCTCATGGGCGGTCTCTCCTGCGTGGATAGCGGAACGGCTCGGCCCCGAGGCCGAGCCGCACGACTCAGCTGCGTGCCTGCTGAGCATAGCTCTGCATCAGGTTCGAGTAGGCCGGCAGATGACCGGCCAGCAAGCCGCCGAAGCCTTCGATGTCGTTGCGCCAGTCGCGATGCAGCTCGCCACCGACGGCGAACCAGGTCATCAGCTGGGCGCCGGCCTGGGACATGCGATTCCAGGCGGCGTCACGGGTGATCGGGTTGAAGGTGCCCGACGCATCGGTGACCACGAACACCTCGAAGCCTTCCTCCAGGGCGGACAGCGCCGGAAAGGCCACACAGACCTCGGTGACCACGCCGGCGATCAGCAGCTGCTTCTTGCCGGTGGCCTTGACCGCGGCGACGAAGTCCTCGTTGTCCCAGGCATTGATCTGGCCGGGGCGCGCGAAGTACGGCGCATCCGGAAACGCCTCCTTGAGCTCCGGCACCATGGGCCCGTTGGGGCCATCCTCGAAGCTGGTGGTGAGGATGGTGGGAATGTCGAAGAACTTGGCGATGTCAGCCAGCGCCAGAACGTTGTTCTTGAAGTCATCCGGGCTGAAGTCACGCACCAGGGACAGCAGGCCGGCCTGGTGGTCGACCATCAGCAGCGCCACGTCGTCCTTGTCCAGGCGGTTATAGGTGAAGGACATGATCGCTCTCCTTTTGCATCAGGGGGAAATCCGGTGGCCTTGGCCACCGGGGACGAACGCCAGCGGATATCCGCCCGCTAGCCGTTCAAGGCGCCGTACTTCCCGTTCTGGAAGTCGACGAAAGCTTGCTGGAGCTCCTCTTCACGGTTCATCACGAAGGGGCCATATCCAGCCACCGGTTCGTCGATGGGCTCGCCGCTGAGCAGCAGCAGCTTGGCGTCGTTGTTGGCCTCCAGGTACAACTCCTGGCCTCGACGCTCGAAGGCCACCACGGCCTCATCGCGCACGATGGTCTCGCCATTGACCTGGACGGTGCCCTCCAGCACCGCCAGCAGAGTGGTATGACCGTCCGGCACCGGCAGCACCGCGTCCCCGCCCGAAGCGAGACGCACGTCCCACAGATTGATCGGCGTAAAGGTGCGAGCCGGTCCCTCGTGTCCAAGATAGCTGCCCGCCACGACCCGCACATGGCCTGCATTGTCGTCTAACGACACGATGGGAATATCCGCATTGAGTAGCGTCTGATAGGCGGCCGGAGTCTCCTTGTCATCAGCCGGCAGGTTGACCCACAGCTGCACCATTTCCAGACGACCACCCCGCTCGGTGAAGGCTCGAGAGTGGAACTCCTCGTGAACGATGCCGGCCCCGGCGGTCATCCATTGCACGTCTCCCTCACCGATCCTGCCGCCGCTGCCGGTGGAATCACGGTGCTCCAGCTCTCCTTCGTAGACCAGGGTCACCGTCTCGAAGCCACGGTGCGGATGCTGCCCCACGCCCCGTGGTTTTCGGGCCGGCTTGAAGGTATGGGGACCGGCGTGATCCAGCATCAGGAAAGGGCTGAGATGCTCGGCGCCCATGCGGTCGTAGGTGAACAGGGAACGTACCGGGAAGCCGTCGCCGACCCAGTGACCGTGGGGGGCACCGTATATGGCTTGGATCTGCTTCATCGTCAGGCTCCTGCTGGCAGGGAGGGCACGCTGGCCCCGTTGCAGAAAGCCTATGAGAGGAACGCTGGATCGGCTAGGTGGTAGAATCCGCACACTGCGTTCCCCATACAGGACGATAGAATGCGAGACCTCAATGACCTCTACTACTTCGTCCAGGTGGTGGACCACGCGGGATTCGCGCCCGCGGGCCGCGCCCTGGGCATTCCCAAGTCGAAGCTGAGCCGACGCATCGCTCAGCTGGAAGAACGCCTGGGAACGCGCCTGGTGAACCGCTCCACACGCCACTTCTCGGTGACCGAACTGGGCCAGGCCTACTACCGGCACTGCCTGGCCATGCTGGTGGAGGCCGAAGCCGCCGACGAGCTGATCGAGCGCCATCGCGCGGAACCCCAGGGCAACGTGCGCCTCAGCTGCTCCCCCAGCGTGCTGCACTACCTGATCACGCCGCTGCTGGTACGCTTCATGGCCCAGTGTCCCAAGGTCAACGTCCAGGTGGAGGCCACCAGCCGACGCGTCGACGTGGTCAAGGAGGGCTTCGACCTGGCTATCCGCGTTCGCTTCCCGCCGCTGGAGGACAGCGACCTGACCATGAAGGTCCTGGCCCAGAGTCCTCAGCGGCTGATGGCCGCCCCCGAGCTGTTCGAGACCCATCCCCGGCCGAGGGTGCCCGCCGACCTGCCCCGCCTGCCGAGCCTGGACTTCGAGCAGTACGCCGGGCAGCACTGCTGGGACCTGGTCGGCCCGGACGGGGCGAGCGCCCGGATCCAGCACCGCCCGCGCCTGGTGACCGACAGTGCCGAGACGCTGCACGAGGCGACCCTGGCGGGCATGGGCGTGGTCAAGCTGGCACTGCTGGTCGGCGGCTGCGACCTGGCCGATGGTCGGCTGATCGACGTGCTGCCGGGCTGGGCGCCGCGCGGCGGCATTCTCCACGCGGTTTTCCCCTCACGGCGCGGGCTGCTGCCCTCGGTGCGGGCCCTGCTGGACTTTCTCGATGCCAATATCGCCACGCAAGACGTGACGAATCGCTTCCCCGAGCTGAACGACGGGCGGCAGAACCGGACGCCCTGATGCCAGCCTTGTCGGCTCAGCCAAACGCGCGGATGTGCGCGGCCAGTTCGGCCAGCGCACTATCGTCGGCGCGTCGGTAATCGTGGGACGAGAGATATCCCTCGTAGCGGTCGAAGTACTTGTCGACCCGTGACTCCACGGGCTGGAAGGCCGAGTCACTGCCGGTGCCGTGCATGGGAAACAGCTTGGCATGCAGGTGATCGACGCCGTAGCCCTCGAAGAACATGCCGGTGCGGGCGACGCCCTCGAGCGAGGCATCCAGCAGCCGCGCGACCCGCTTGGTGGCCAGCATCAATCCGGTCAGCACCTCGTCCGGCTGGTCGAAGGCGTAGCTGGGGTGGTGGGCCTTGGGAATGACGACCGAAAAGCCCGGCGTGTTGGGAAAGATGGACAGAAACGCCAGGTGTGCCTCGTCCTCCCAGATGACATGGCACGGCGCCCGGCCGGCGACGATCTCGCAGAAGATGCAGCTCACGTTCGATGCCTCCCTGATGACGACGACGCGCCGGAAAACGCCGGCCGCAACGGTTCCTCGGCGCCGGCGGCGTGCTATTCTCCCCGCTCGTTCAGAGCCTATCCCATCCACGAAGGAGATTCCCATGACTCAGGCCACCGCTCGCCATATCCTCGTGCCCAGCGAAGAACAGTGCCTGGCCCTCAAGGCCGAGATCGAAGGCGGCCGCGACTTCGCCGAGGTCGCCCGCGAACACTCCCAGTGCCCGTCCGGCCGCCAGGGCGGCGAGCTCGGCAGCTTCGGCCCCGGCCAGATGGTGCCCGAGTTCGACAAGGTGGTGTTCTCCGCCGACCTGAACCAGGTCCAGGGCCCGGTGAAGACCCAGTTCGGCTACCACCTGCTGGAAGTCACCAGCCGCGGCTGAGTGGCTGCAGAGGTAGACAAGGGCCGCGTCGGATACCGACGCGGCCTTTTTCATGACATGCCCTGCTCGGCCATCGGCCCGGCGTCCCGCGCGTCGAACACCACCCGCACGCGATGGCCCGTCGCCTCGGGCAGGTTCTCGTAGGGCCAGCCCAGCCGCTGCGTCAGCTGCGCGGTGAGCCGCAGCCCCAGGCCGAAGCCGACCTCGCCCGGCGCCTCATCGGCCTCGGCCATCTTCGATGACGCCTGGTGGTTGTCGATGCGCACTTCCGAGCCGCGCTGGCGGATCACCACCCGCCCCTCCCAGGTATGCACGAAGGCGTTGCGAATCAGATTGCCCAGCACGATCCGGGTCGGCGCCTCCGGCAGGGTCAGGTGACACGGCGCGGTATCGAGCTCGACGTCGACCGCCTTGTCGCGCAGCAGGTAGCGCAGCTCGGCGACCTGGGCATCGAGCAAGGCCTCGAGATCGACGCGGACGCCAGGGGGCGCAGGGCCCTCCTCACGGCTCAGCCACAGCAGGGTCTCGGTCAGGTGCTTCATGGTGGTACCGGCCCGCTCCATGCGCGCGAATACCTGGCGATGACGCGGGCTCCAGGTCTCGTCATGCGCCTGCTGGAAGCGCCGCAGCAGCTCGAGATTGTGGCGCAGCACGGTGATCGGCGTACGCAGCTCGTGGCTGGCATGGGCCAGGAAGCGCTGCTCTCGCGCCAGGCCCTCATGGGCCGAGCACAGGCTCTCGCGCAGCAGGCCGGCCAGCTCGTTGAGCTCGGGATAGCCGAAATCCGGCGTCGGCTCGGCCAGGCGCTGCGCATCTAGGCCGCGTGCCCAGTCGCCCAGGGCATTCACCGGGCGTGAGACGTGGCGCAGCCACCACAGCAGTGCACCCAGCAGCCCCACGGCGATGATCATTCCCAGCCCGAGCAGCGTCATCAGGCTGTTCAGCGACTCGTTGGCCGGCGAGATGGCGGGAGGCGACGAGGCGATCACGTCGGCCACGAACAGCGATCCCTCAGGGGTCGGATGGCGCATGGCGACATAGAAGGTCTGCGGCCGCTGGAGCCCGTTGCCGTCGTCCTGCTTGTAGAGCCGCCCGGGCTCGCCGGGCGCATCGCGGAAGACACGTCGGACGGCCTCGGGCATGGCCTGCCAGTCACCGCTCAGATGGTAGCCGGCCACCTTGCGCAGGTCTTCCGGTAACGCGCCGCCCTGCCGGCCGGCGACGTCGTCGGCGACCCGGGCCATGAGCGCCCGCGTCATGTTGTCCATGCCGCGCAGGAAGTAGTGGGCGCTGAGCACGGAGTAGCCGACCGCCAGCAGCAGGCCTACCACCAATCCGCCCAGGATCAGCTGCCCCTTGAGGGTATCGGGTCGCCTCACGTCGCGGGCCTCAGCGCCACGCCATGGCCGGGCACGGTCTGCACGAGGGGGAACTCGAAAGGCACGTCCACGGCCTGGCGCAGGTGATAGAGATGGACCTTGAGGCTGTTGCTGTCGGGCACGTCCTCGCCCCACAGCGTGGTCTCCAGCGCCGCGCGCGACACCACGTTCGGCGAGGCTCGCAGCAGCGCCTCGAGCAGCCGCCAGCCGGTGGGCGAGAGATGGATCGGCCGCCCCGCACGCGTGACACGTCGCTCCCCCAGGTGCATCTCCAGGTCGGCACAGCCGAGGCGCTGGGACTGGCCGCTGCGGCGCCTGGCCAAGGCATGGACCCGCGCCGCCAGCTCGCGCAGCTCGAAGGGCTTGACCAGATAGTCGTCGGTGCCGGCCGCGAAGCCGGCCAGCTTGTCGTCCAGGGCATCACGGGCGGTGAGCATCAGCACCGGGATGTCGCGCCCGGCCTCGCGCAGGCGCTCGCAGACCCGCAGGCCGTCCAGCCGCGGCAGGTGCAGGTCGAGCAGCACCAGGTCGGGCGGCTGGCGCTCGACCAGCTCGAGGCCCGCCACGCCGTTGGCGGCGTGGTCGCAACGCATGCCCTCGAGCGCCAGATAGTCGATCAGCGTCTCGGCCAGGTCGATGTCGTCCTCGATCAGCAGCACGCTCAGCATCGGCTCTCCTCGCTCGATTCACGCCCGTGCCGTCGCAGCATGCCCCGGCATGGGTTCAGGAAAATGAGCAGAATATGATGCCACAACCCGGCGCGACCGAGTCGACCGACGACGACGCCCGGCCCCCCCCTCGACGCCCGGAACCATGGCGGCGGCGATGGGAGACAAGCACCACGCCCGGCGACGACCGGGACCATAAAAAAAACCGCCCGGTACGGGCGGTTTGAAGAAGAACAGGGAATATCGCCTCAGTGAGACCCAGGCAGCTTGTACCCGAAGGGGTTAGGGAAGCGTTAAGGTATGGCCTCAGAGACACCGACTCGACGAGGGGTGTCGCCGGCAGGCCAGCGGCAGGATCCGAACAGCCAGGGAGGTACGGGAAGGTGAGTGAACAAAGCGTGATCCGCGTCGAGGCGCTGTCGAAGACCTACGACAGCGGCTTCGAGGCCCTCAAGGGGGTGGACCTCGAGATCCGACGCGGCGAGATCTTCGCCCTGCTCGGCCCCAACGGCGCCGGCAAGACCACCCTGATCAGCGTGATCTGCGGGCTGGTCAACGCCTCCGCGGGTCGCGTGCTGGTGGCCGGTCACGACAATGTCATTGACTATCGCCAGGCGCGCCAGCTGATCGGCCTGGTGCCCCAGGAGCTGACCAGCGAGGCCTTCTCCACGGTGTGGGACACGGTGAGCTTCAGCCGCGGGCTGTTCGGCAAGCCGAAGGATCCGGCCCACATCGAGCGGGTGCTGAAATCGCTGTCGCTGTGGGACAAGCGCCGCAATCGCCTGATCACGCTATCCGGCGGCATGAAGCGCCGGGTGCTGATCGCCAAGGCGCTGGCTCACGAGCCTCAGATCCTGTTCCTCGACGAGCCCACCGCCGGCGTCGACGTGGCGCTGCGCCGCGACATGTGGGAGGTCGTGCGCCAGCTGCGCGACAGCGGCGTGACCATCATCCTCACCACCCACTACATCGAGGAGGCCGAGGAGATGGCCGACCGCATCGGCGTGATCCGCTCAGGCGAGCTGGTGCTGGTCGAGGACAAGCGCGAGCTGATGCGAAAGCTCGGCCGCAAGGAGCTGACCCTGCAGCTCCACGAGCCCCTCGAGCGCCTGCCCGGGGAACTGGACGCACATGGCCTGGAGATCGCCGAGGACGGCCAGGCACTGATCTACACCTACGACGGCCGCACCGACGGCGACGACTCGAGCGGCATCGCCGAGCTGCTCGCCGATCTGGACGCCGCCGGCATCCGCTTCAAGGACCTCCACACCCGACAGAGCTCGCTGGAGGACATCTTCGTCAGCCTCGTCAGGGAGGACGCATGAACCTCGAATCCGTGAAGACCCTCTACGTGGCCGAGATGTCGCGCAGCCTGCGCACCGTGTTGCAGAGCATCGTCTCACCGGTGATCTCCACCTCGCTCTACTTCGTGGTCTTCGGCGCCGCCATCGGCACCCGCATCAGCGAGGTCGAGGGCGTCAGCTACGGCGCCTTCATCGTGCCCGGGCTGATCATGCTGATGCTGCTGACCCAGAGCGTCTCCAACGCTTCCTTCGGCATCTTCTTCCCGCGCTTCTCGGGCTCGATCTACGAGATCCTCTCGGCGCCGGTCTCCTACTTCGAGGTGGTGCTGGGCTTCGTCGGCGCGGCGGCCACCAAATCGGTGATCCTGGGGCTGATCGTGCTCGGCACCGCGAGCCTGTTCGTGCCCTTCACCATCGCCCACCCGCTGGTGATGCTGCTGTTCCTGGTGCTCACCGCCCTGACCTTCAGCCTGCTCGGCTTCATCATCGGCATCTGGGCCGACGGCTTCGAGAAGCTGCAGCTGGTGCCGCTGCTGGTGATCACCCCGCTGACCTTCCTCGGTGGCACCTTCTATTCCATCGACATGCTGCCGCCACTGTGGCAGGCGGTGACGCTGGCCAACCCGGTGGTCTATCTGGTCAGCGGCTTCCGCTGGAGCTTCTACGGCCTGGGCGACGTCAGCATCTGGGCCAGCCTGGCGGTGATCGGGCTTTTCCTGGCGGTGGCGCTCGCCGTGGTCAGCTGGATCTTCCGCAGCGGCTACCGGCTCAAGCCCTGACCGTCCCGCCAGGATACCCGCCGCGCTATCGCCGCCGCGCCGCGGCGGGTATCATCGCCAGCCCCGATCACCGAGGCCGAGGGAGGTCCCCATGCCGATCCTGCACAGCATCATCCACCGCATCGACAAGGGCGACGGCGAGACCCCGGCCCGCCTGGTGCCCGCCGAGGCCCCGCTCGCGGCTTCCACGGCCCTCGACGACCTGGTCTCGGGGCTCAACGACGCCTATCACGGCAAGGCCAAGAACTGGGGCCGCTTCGCCGACGACGAACCGGCCGCCTTTCCCGCAGCGCTGAGCGCCTTCCTCGACGGCGAGCGCGACTTCCCCAGCCTGACCCGGGCGCTGGCCGAACAGATCGTGCCACTGGTCGACGACCACCTGCCCGTGGGCGGCCACCTGCTGGTCGTCGACCATCGCCAGGGCGAGGCCCGCTACCTGATTCTCGCGCTGCTGCATCACCGCGACGGCTTCGGCATCGACGATGCCCTCGGCGTGGTGCCCGCCCGCCAGCTCAATCTGGCCCAGATGACGCTGGCCGCGCGCCTCGACGTCAACCAGTGGCAGAACGGCTCGGCCTCGCATCCGTATCTCTCCTGGACCCGCGACCGCGGCGGCAAGAAGCTGTCCGAGGCCTTCGCCGAGGCGCTGGGCGCCCGCGAGCAGCGCGACGCCGGCGAGGAGACCCGCACCCTGCTCAAGGCCTTCAGCGACTTCGTCGAGAACGAGGACCTGCCGGAAGAAGCCAGCCGCGAGAAGACCGACGCCCTGGTCGACTACGCCAGCGACCAGGCCAAGCTCGGCGAGCCCATCACCCTCGAGGACCTCTCCGAGCTGGTCGACGAGGAGCGGCCCAAGGCCTTCTATGAACACATCCGCAACAGCGACTACGGGCTGAACCCCGAGATCCCGCCGGACAAGCGCACCCTCAACCAGTTCCGGCGCTTCACCGGCCGCGCCGCCGGCGTCTCGATCAGCTTCGACTCCCACCTGCTGGGCGCCGCCGTGGAGTACGACGAGGACGGCGACCGGCTGATCATCAAGAAGGTGCCGAACGGGCTGCGCGACCAGCTCAAGCAGCGCCAGGGCGACTGACCCCAGCCGCCCCGAGCGTCAACGTCTCTCAGCCCAGCTGCGCCGCTAGCCACTGGCGCAGCTGCGGCCCCTGCAGCAGCCCCGGCTGGCGGGCCGCCTCCTGGCCTTGCTTGAACAGGATCAGCGTCGGGATGCTGCGGATGCCAAAGCGGCCGGCCAGGCCCTGCTCGGCCTCGGTGTCCAGCTTGGCGAAGCGCAGACGCGGCTCCAGTTCGCGGGCCGCCTCGGCGAAGATCGGCGCCATCGCCTTGCACGGGCCGCACCAGCTGGCCCAGAAATCGACCACCACCGGCAGCGAACTGCGCGCCACCAGCGACGCGAAGTTGGCACCGGTCAACGTCAGCGGCTCACCGGTGAACATCGGCTGTTGGCACTTGCCGCAGCGCGGGCCGGCGGACAAGCGATCGGGGCGAACCCGGTTCATGGCATGACAGTGGGCACAGCCCAGCAGCAGGGCATCGGACATGATGGGACTCCAGAGGGGGGAAGACCCGAGAAACTATGTCGCCTGATGCCGGCGCCATCAAGCGCGCCGCGACGATCAGACACGGCGAAGAGAGTCGGGCTCAGAACAGCCCGAGCTGACGGTCGATCAGGGTCGCGAAGTCGTCTCCCACGAACGGCAGGATGGCATCCGCCACCGGCTGCAGCTGACGGGTCAGGTAGTGATCGGTGTCGATGGCCGAACACTGCTGTTCCAGCGGCTCCGGCCCCGCCACCGTCATCACGTAGCGAATCCATCCGCCGTGCCGATACCGGCGCGGCCGACCGAGCCGGTCGCTGGCCTCGTCGGCGAGCCGCGCCGCCCGCACATGGGGCGGCACGTTGCGCCGATAGTCGTCCAGGGAACGACGCAGCCGCTTGCGATACACCAGCCGATCATCGAAGTCGCCGGCCAGGGTGCGACGCACATAGTCGCGGATGAAATCCCGATAGGGGTCGCCGTTGAAGATGCGCCGATAGAGCTCCTGCTGGAAGTCCTTGGCCAGGTCCGTCCAGTCGCTGCGCACGCTCTCCAACCCCTTGAAGACCATCCGCTCGTCCCCGGACGCGTCGCGCACCAGTCCGGCATAGCGTTTCTTGCTGCCCGCTTCGGCCCCGCGAATGGTCGGCATCAGAAAGCGTCGGTAATGGGTCTCGAACTGCAGCTCCAGCGCGCTCGCGAGGCCATGTTCCCGGGCCAGGTGTTCACGCCACCAGGCATTGACGTGTGCCACCAGGCGCCGGCCGATCGCCTCCGCCTGCTGCTCGGGATGCTCGCGGCCGAGCCACACGAAGGTGGAGTCGGTGTCGCCGTAGATGACGGTATAGCCTTCGGCCTCGACCAGCTCGCGCGTGCGTCGCATGATCTCGTGCCCGCGCATGGTGATCGACGAGGCCAGGCGTGCATCGAAGAAGCGGCAGCCCTTCGATCCCAGCACGCCATAGAAGCTGTTCATGATGATCTTCAACGCCTGGGAAAGCGGCGCGTTGCCCGCGCGCTTGGCGGCCTCGCGCCCTTCCCAGACCCGCGCCACGATAGTCGGCAGCGCGTGCTGAGTCCGCGAGAAGCGGGCTCCGCGAAACCCCGGCACCGAGGCCGCGTCCGTGGGATCGGCGAGCCCCTCCACCAGGCCCGCCGGGTCGATCAGGAAGCTGCGGATGATCGAGGGATACAGGCTCTTGAAGTCCAGCACCAGCACCGAGTCGTAGAGGCCGGGGCGGGAATCCATCACGAAGCCGCCGGGGCTCTCGGCGGCTTCTGCCTCGCCGAGATTCGGCGCCACGAATCCCAGGCGGTGCAGGCGAGGCAGGTAGAGATGGGTGAAGGCCGCCACCGACCCGCCGCTGCGGTCGGCGGACAGCCCGGTCACCGTGGCCCGCTCCAGCAGAAAGCCGAGTAGCTCGGTCTCGGCGAAGATCCGCGTCACCAGCTCGCAGTCCTTGAGGTTGTAGCGCGCCAGCGCCGGCTTGTCCTCGGCGAACATGCGCAGGATGTCATCCAGCCGCTGGTAGGGGTTGTCGATGGCCTTGCCCTCGCCCAGCAGCGCCTGGGCCACGTGCTCCAGGGAAAAGGAAGAGAAGTGCCAGGTGGCCGAGCGCAGTGCCTCGATGCCGTCGATGATCAGCCGCCCCGCCGCCGAGGCGACGAAACGATTGGCCTGATGGCCATGGGCACGCCACTCCATCACGGCACCGCCGCGCCCCAGTCGCAGGGCAACGCCGAGCCGCCGCGCATGTTCGTGGAGGATGCGCAGGTCGAACTGCACGAGATTCCAGCCGATGATGGCATCCGGGTCGTGCTCGGCGAACCATCGGCTGAGCCGCTCCAGCAGGTCCGAGCGGCTATCGCAGTATTCGAGGGAGAAATCGAGCCCATCGGCCACACCGTTGGGCGGGCCCAGCATCAGTACCCGGCGTTCTTCCCCGCTTTCCAGGGCAATGGAATACAGCTCGCCGCTCCCGCTGGTCTCGATGTCCAGCGACACCACCTTGAGTCGTGGACGATAGTCCGGCGCCGGCCTGAGCCGCGTCGCCATCAAGCCGCCCGCGCCGTCGGGCTCTCCCTCGACGCTCACCGGCGCGGTGATGAAACGCTCCATCAGATAGCGTTCCGGCGGCCGGATATCGGCCTCGTAGACCTCCACGCCGGCGTGCGTCAGGCGCCGTTCCAGGGCCGTCAGGCGGTGATGCGGCCGACAGTAGAGTCCCAGCACGGGGCGTCGATGAAAGTCGCGCAGCGCCAGGGAGCGCAGCTCGACGTCGCGCTCGCCATGCAGCACGGCCTCGGCGTGTCGGCGCTGCTCCACCGGGATAAAGGCCACCGACGGCCGCGGCGGCACGCGCACTCGCAGCGCCCCCTCGTCCGTCGCCAGCCAGAACTCGCCCTGGGGGCCTTCGGACGTCTCCTGCCAATCTCGAGTCAGGATGAACCCCTGCCGCACCACTACCGTCGCTCCTCGCTTGCCCATGAGGCTCCATCATATCGCGGCGGCAAGACACTCACGGGTCACGGACATAAAAAAAGCCTCCCCGAAGGGAGGCCAGTTGGAGCACGCCAGCTCACTCGTCGGGTCGGTCGTCTCACTGCGACGCAATGACGACCGGCAGACAATCGGAGCAAAGCCCAGACAGGAAAGGCTCCGACCGCCGACACCCATATCAAAGCAATGTACAGGCCAAAAAATAAATAGCTCTTTAAAATCAATTAAATAATAAAATATAGCGCCGTGTCGGAACGAGACCGCGTGGAACGGCCACGCTGCGGCGCACCATCATGAACCGCCTAATGGATGCGATGCGTCACTTCGGAGCACCGGACGCCGGTCGCGACGCCCGGCGGCACTTGATGGAAATCCCTTCCATCGCGCATTCTGATGCTTATCTTCATTGCCACCGGAGCATCGCCATGCCCTCTCCCCGCCTCGGCTTCATCGGCATCGGCCTGATGGGCGACCCCATGACCCGCCGTCTGCTGGCGGCCGGCTTCGAGGTGACGGCCTGGAACCGCTCGCCGGACAAGACCGCCGGCGTGGCCGAGGCCGGTGCCCGCGTGGCCGGCTCGATCGGCGAGCTGGTCGCGGCCTCGGACGTCATCCTGCTGTGCCTGGCCAACACCGCCGTGGTCGAGGCCGTGGTGTTCGGCGAGGACGGCGTGGCTGCCCATGTGCGCCCCGGCCAGCGCCTGCTCGATCTCTCCAGCAGCGACCCCGACGCCACGCGCGACATGGCTGCGCGGCTCGCGGACGCCTGCGGCGTCGCCTGGGTCGATGCCCCGGTCTCCGGCGGCGTGGCCGGCGCCGAGGCCGGCGAGCTGGCGGTGATGTGCGGCGGCACCGACGCGGACGTCGACGCGCTGCGCCCGGTGCTCGCCCCGCTGGCCGCCCGGGTGACGCACATGGGTCCGGTGGGCAGCGGCCAGGTGACCAAGGTCTGCAACCAGATGATCGTCGGCTGCCAGGCGGCGGTGATCGCCGAGACGGTCGCCCTGGCGGAAGCCAGCGGCGTGGACGCCACCCGGCTGACCGAGGCGCTGGCCGGCGGCTTCGCCGACTCCAGGCCGTTTCGCATCCTCGCCCCGCGCATGGCCGAGCGCGACTTCGCCGCCCCGCCCTGGCACCTGCGCACCCTGCTCAAGGACCTGGACATGGCGGTGGCCCAGAGCGGCCGCGCCACCAGCGCCACGCCGATGAGCGCCCTGGCCGCCCAGCTGATGCGCGGTCATGCCGCTCGCGGGCACGGCGAGGCGGATCCGGCCACCCTGGTCGAGGCCTATCGCTCGCCGGGCTCGGGCGAGGCGTGAGGCGTGAGGCGTGAGGCGTGAGGCGCCCAGATATAGCCATATGAGGCTATTACATTGAAAAATAGCCTCGAGAATCTATCCTGAGGCATGACCGCCGTCCTCGGGAGCCCCCATGGCCACACGCCTTGCCGTCATCACCGGCGACATCATCGACTCGCGCCGCCTCGAGGAGGGCCAGCGCCTCCATCGGGTGCTCGAGACGACCCTGACGGGCCTCGCCGAGCGCCACGAGGGCGACTATCAGCGCTACCGCGGCGACGGCTTCCAGCTTGCCATCGCCCGGGCCGAGGCGGCCCTGGACGCGGCCGTGGCGCTGCGTGCCGCCCTGATCGCACACTCCGAGACCGGACACCGCTGGGACGCCCGGCTCGCCATCGCGGTGGGGCACGACGACTGGCGGCCCGGCGAGGCGCTGGCCTCCGCCGATGGCCCGGTCTTCGTCGCCTCCGGCCAGGCACTGGACGCGCTGAATGCGTCGGAGACGCACCTCGCCCTGCGGCATACCGACGTCGATGAGGCCCCCTGCGAGGCTCTGCTGATCCGCCATCTGGATGCCCTGCTGGCCGACTGGTCGCCCCGCGCCGCCGAGGCGGTCGGCCTGCGTCTGACCGAGGATCTCACCCAGCAGGCGCTGGCCGAGCGGCTGGGCATTCGCCAGCCCAGCGTCCACAAGCGCCTGCGCGCCGCCCGCTGGCCCCTGCTGGCCGACACCCTGACGCATGTCCGCGCCTCGCTCGCCGGCGAGGAGGCGACGCCATGACCGCCACGGCCCTGACGACGCTGTTCGCCCTGATCATCGCTCACCTGGTGGGCGACTTCCTGCTCCAGCCGCGACGCTGGGTCGAGGCACGCCAGCGCGACAAGGCCCGTGCCGGCGTGCTCTACCTGCATGCCGGGATCCATGGGCTGCTGGCCCTGGCGGTGCTGGTCGTCGCCGGCATCGATCCGCTCGCCGCCGCGGCCTGGTCGGTGACCATCGCCGCCAGCCACGCGCTGATCGACCTGGGCAAGGCGCATCTGGACCCGCGGCGGCTGTGCTGGTTTCTGCTCGATCAGGCCCTGCATCTGACCGTGCTGGTCGGCGTCTGGCTGGCCTCGCTGGCCTCGCTGGGCAGCCTGGCACCGCTCGCCGCGGCGGCCGACTGGCTGAGCCGCCCCGAGGTGATGGCGCACGCCCTCGCCTACCTGCTGGTCACCCGCCCCATGGCCATCGCCATCGCGCTGGCCATGCGCCCCTGGAGCGAGGAGGTCACCGACCCCGGCACCCTGGTCGCCGCCGGGGCTCGCATCGGCATGCTCGAACGGCTGCTGGTGCTGACCCTGGTGCTGCTCGACGAGCTGACCGCGGTGGGCTTTCTGCTCACCGCCAAGTCGGTGCTGCGCTTCGGCGATCTGCGCGCCCGCCGCGACCGCAAGCTCACCGAGTACGTGCTGCTGGGCACCCTGCTCAGCGTCACCGCCACCCTGGCGCTGGGTCTGGCGGTGCGCCAGCTGCCCTGGACGGCCTGAGCCATGCGATTCGGGAAACTGCCCTATCTAGTGCTCGCCCTGCTGCTGGGCGGCTGCGCCGGCGGCGAACGCCTCGTCGAGCCCACCGGCGTGGCGATCGACGACAGCCATTCGTCCCGCGCCCACTCCAGCCGGGTACGCTTTCTGGTGCTGCACTACACCGACGAGGACGAGGCGACCTCGCTCGAGATTCTCACCGGGCCCCGCGTCAGCGCCCACTATCTGGTGGCGCGCCATCCCGACCGGGAACTCGGCGCGCCGCGCGTCTATCGCCTGGTCGACGAATCGCGCCGCGCCTGGCACGCCGGTGCCAGCGCCTGGGCGGGCCGCACCCACCTCAACGACAGCTCGCTGGGCATCGAGCTGGTCAACGCCGGGCCGGATCGCCCGTCCATCGAGACCGCCTCGAAGGTGAGCTGGGCGCCCTTCCCCGACGACCAGATCACGGCGCTGATCGTCCTGCTCAAGGACCTGATCGCGCGCCACGACATCGCCCCCACCGATCTGCTCGGCCACGCCGAGATCGCGCCCACGCGCAAGATCGACCCGGGACCGGCCTTCCCCTGGCGGCGCCTGTATGCGGCCGGCATCGGCACCTGGCCGCTGGAAGCCGACCTGGCCCGCTACCGTCGGCTCTTCGCCGCGGGTCCGCCGCCGCTCGCCACCCTGCAGCGGGCGCTGGCGGCCTGGGGCTATGCGGTCACACCGAGCGGCAAACTCGATGGCGCGACCCGAGGCGCGCTGCGAGCCTTCCAGATGCGCTATCGGCCAGCCGACCATCGCGGCCGTCCGGACGCCGACACTGCCGCTCGGCTGTGGGCGCTGCTCGCTCGCTACCGCCCCGAGGCGCTGTCCGATCCCAAGCTGGCCTCGCCAATCCCGTCGCCCGGAGAGACACCAGAACCGCGGGGATAGTGGATGACGTCGTGGAAGCGCGCCGCCCCCTGGCCCGGGTTGCGATAGGCGTGGGGCCGATCGGCGGCGAAGCGCAGCCCCTCGCCCGCCGTCAGACGCCGCCAGACGCCGTCCACCCGCACCTCCAGCTCGCCCTCGACCACCACCAGATGCTCCACCACGCCCGGCGCGTGGGGCGCCGACTCGCTGACCGCGCCCGCGGCCAGGGTCACCACCAGCAGCTCGAAGCCGAGCGCGGGGTCGAAGGGAAACAGCGGCACGGCCGCCATGCCGGCGGCATCGCCCTCGGAGGCCGGCGCGGCCTGACGCGCGGCGCCGGTCGCGTCATCACCCTCGCCGACGGCCTCGGGTTCGAACAGGCTCGAGAACGGCACGCGGAAGCCGCTGGCGATCTTCCACAGCGTCGCCACCGTGGGGCTTGATTCACCGCGCTCGATCTGGCCCAGCATGGCCTTGCTGACGCCGGTCTCCCGAGCGGTGCGATCGAGGCTCCAGGCCTCGGCGCGGCGCAGCGTCCTGAGCCGCTCGGCGATATGCTGCGAGATCTCCTGCATCGGCCTCTCCCGGTCGCGTTCGGACAGTTCTAATAGATCGTTCTGATAGATCGTTCGAATGGATGGAAAGGCGCCATTGTAGCGCGGCCGCCGTGGCGTGCCTGCCCATTTGTGCGTTATAGCGCACGGTGCTAGGGTGACGCCATCGTACGTTATAGCGCACACGTTTCCGGAGCCCTCCCATGTCCACGTCAAGCCGGCCGACGCCGAGCCCCGCCACCGCCGAGCGTTCCTCGCTGTGGCGCGACAGCAGCCTGTCGACCCTCACCGCCGGCTTCATCGCCGTGCTGATCGGCTATTCCAGCTCGGCGGCGATCATCGTTCAGGCCGCCGAGGCGGCCGGCGCCAGCCAGGCCGAGATCGGCTCCTGGCTGTGGGCGCTGGGCATCGGCTCCGGCATCACCACCCTGGTCTTCTCGCTGCGCTACCGCATGCCGCTGCTTACCGCCTGGTCGACCCCGGGCGCGGCGCTGCTCGCCACCAGCCTGCCCGGCCTGCCGATGAGCGAGGCGATCGGGGCCTTCCTGTTCTCGTCGCTGCTGATCACCCTGTGCGGCGTGACCGGGCTGTTCGAACGCCTGATGCACCGCCTGCCGCGGGCACTGGCCTCGGCCATGCTGGCCGGCGTGCTGCTGCGCTTCGGGCTCGACCTGGTGATGACCGTGGAACACCGGCTGGTGCTGCCGCTGGCGATGGGGCTGACCTATCTGGTGGCCAAGCGGCTGTGGCCGCGCTATGCCATCCCGCTGGTGCTCGCGGTGGGCGGCCTGGTGGCCCAGGCCCAGGGCCTGCTGGATCTGGGCGCCATCACCCCGGCGCTGGCGGTGCCGGCGTATACGGCGCCGAGCTTCGACCTCGGCACGCTGATCGGCGTCGGCATCCCGCTGTTCGTGGTCACCATGGCCTCCCAGAACCTGCCCGGCGTGGCCGCCCTGCGCGCCGCCGGCTACCAGCCACCGATCTCGCCGCTGGTCGGCGGCACCGGGCTGGCCGGCCTGGCGCTGGCCCCCTTCGGCGGCTTCGCACTCAATCTGGCGGCGATCAGCGCCGCGGTCTGCCAGGGCCCGGAGGCGCATCACGACCCGCGGCGACGCTACGCCGCCGGGGTCGCGGCGGGCGGCTTCTACCTGCTGCTGGGGCTGTTTGGCGCCACCGTGAGCTCGCTGTTCGCCGCGCTGCCCGGCGAGCTGGTGGTCGCCATCGCCGGCCTGGCACTGCTGCCGACCCTCGGCGCGTCGCTGGCCGACGCCCTGGGCGATGTCAGCCAGCGCGATGCCGCCCTGCTCACCTTCCTGGTCACCGCCTCGGGTATCGCGCCGGGCGGCATCGGTTCGGCCTTCTGGGGGCTCGTGGCCGGCCTGGTCGCCCTGGCCATCGGTCGCTGGCGCGCCGCGGGCAACGTCGCCTGAGCCATGTCGCGCTCGGCACCGCTGGCGTCGCCGCCGCACTGCGTCAGCCCGGGCGCATCTGCTAGGGTGCCGCGACCCAATAACAATTTTCCTCCCTGGAGCAAGCCAATGGCGAACCCGACCCTATCCATCTGCCGGGGACGCGACATCACCCCGCACCTGCCGGCCCTGGCCCAGCTGCGCATCCGGGTCTTCCGTGACTTCCCCTATCTCTACGACGGCGACGAGGCCTACGAGGCCAGCTACCTCGAGCGCTACGCCGCCAATCCGGAAAGCTTCTTCGTGCTGGCCTTCGACGGCGACACCCTGGTCGGCGCGGCCACCGGCCAGCCGCTGGACGACGAGGTCGACGACTTCCGCGCACCCTTCGAAGCCGCCGGCTACCGCCCCGAAGGCGTCTTCTACTACGGCGAGTCGGTGCTGCTGCCCGAATACCGCGGCCGCGGCATCGGCAAGGCCTTCATGGAGGCCCGCGAGAGCCACGCCGAAAGCGAGGGCTTCGGCCATGCGGCCTTCTGTGCCGTGGAGCGTCCGGTCGACCATCCGCTCAAGCCGGACGACTATCGGCCGCTGCACGACTTCTGGAACGCCTGGGGCTATCGCCGCACGCCGTCGCTATCGACCACCTTCAGCTGGAAGGACATCGATGCAGACGAGGAGACCGCCAAGCCGATGATCTTCTGGCTCAAGGCCCTGGATTCATGAGCGAGAACCACCGCCCGACGGTGACCGTGGCAACCGCTCAGTACCCCATCGACCGCTTCGCCACCTTCGCCGATTTCCAGGCCAAGGCGGCACGCTGGGTGCATGACGCCGCCAGCCGCGGCGCCGAGCTGCTGGTGTTTCCCGAGTACGGCGCCATGGAGCTGGCCTCGCTGCTGCCCGAAACCGAGCAGGGCGACCTGGCGGCCCAGCTGCACGGCCTGCAGCCCTGGCGCTATGCCGTCGTCGAGACCTGGCGTGAGCTTGCCCGCGAGCATGGCGTGACCCTGCTCGCGCCCTCGCTGCCCTGGCGGCTCGATGACGGCCGCTTCGTCAATCGCGCCTGGCTGTGCGGCCCGGACGGCGACCTGGGCCATCAGGACAAGCAGGTGATGACGCGCTTCGAGAACGACGAATGGGGCGTCGAGGCCGGCCACGGCCTCAGGGTCTTCGACACCCCGGCCGGGCGGCTGGGCGTGCTGATCTGCTACGACAGCGAGTTCCCGCTGCTGGCCCGGGCGCTGGTGGACGCCGGCGCCGAGCTGCTGCTGGTACCGAGCTGCACCGACACCGAGGCCGGCTATCAGCGGGTGCGGCTCAGCGCCCAGGCCCGCGCCATCGAGCAGCAGGTGGCGATCGTGCAGTCACCCACGGTGGGCGAGGCGCTGTGGTCGCCGGCGGTGGACATCAACGTCGGTCGCGCTGGCATCTACACGCCCTGCGACCACGGCTTTCCGCCCGATGGCGTGCTGACCCGGGCCGCGGATGCCACCCCGGGCTGGCAGATCGCCCGCCTCGATCTGGCCGCGATCCGCGCCCTGCGCGACCACGGCCAGGTCAACAACCACGCCGACTGGTCCCTGCAGGACGCCTGCCTGGCCACGGGCGTCGCCCGTGAGTCTTTGGCCTAGCGTTTCATCCTCCCGCCCCTAGGCGCGGCGACAGCCGCTCGCGCCGCGACATCAGGTCGTCGACGAAGGCGGCGACCTTGGAGGAACGCAGCCGGTGCTCCGGCAAGATCAGGTGGATGGCATCGAGCCGCGGCCGATTGGCGACCTGCCAGTCGCGCATCACCGGCACCAGTTCCCCGCGCTCCAGCGCCTGCTGCAGCAGCCAGGTGGGGAACAGCACCAGGCCTTGGTCCTGGCACGCCGCCTCGCAGAGGCTCTCGGCGTTGTTGCTGCGCAGGTTGCCGTGGACCTCGACGGGCCGGAATGCTTCCCGCTCATGGCGCCGCACATACCACGCTTCCCGCCCCCGGGTTCCCTTGTAGATCAGACAGTTGTGGTGGAGTAGGTCGTCCGGATGCTCGGGCCGGCCGTGGCGCGCCAGATAGCCCGGCGAGGCGGCGATGGTGAAGTGCTGCGGCGCCAGCTCCCGGGCCACCAGACTGGAGTCCTCCAGCGCGCCGATCCGCACCACCAGATCGGCGCCCTCCTGTACCGGATCGACCAGGGCATCGGTCAGCGTCAGCTCCACCTCGAGCTCGGGGTAGCGGGACTGGAAACCCTCAAGCCAGGGGGCGATGTGCCGGCGACCGAAGGCCACCGGCGCATTGATGCGCAGCACGCCGCGGGGAGAACGGGTCGCTCCCGACACCTCCTCGGCGGCACCGTCCAATAGCGTCAGCGCCTCGCTCACCTGCTCCAGATAGCGCTGCCCGGCCTCGGTGAGACGCACCGCCCGTGAATGGCGATACAGCAGGCGCTGCCCGAGAGCGCGCTCGAGGGCGGCGATGCGCCGCGAGACCGACGACGTCGGCAGTTCGAAGGCGCGCGCCGCCTCAGTGAAGCTGCCGCCCTGGGCCACCCTGGCGAAGAGGCGCAGCGACAGCAGCTGAACATTATTGTCCATTCAGCAAAGAACCTTTGTCAGAACACCAGATTGTTCCCATTACAGCACATAAGTAGGGTAAGCCGCCTTTCCCCATCACGGAGGCGAACATGCCACCCCTCGCAATACTGCTGCTGGTGCTCGGCGCCGGCATGGGCCTGTCGGTGGAAGCCGGCCTGCTCGGCCCGCTCGGCGAACAGGTCGGCCATCTCTCGGCGACACTGTCGATCTTCATGGTTGGCGGCCTGTTGCTCTCGCTGGCCATGGTGTTCAGCCGTGGCGTCTCGCTGGACTCGCTGTTCCGTCAGCCGCGCTGGCAGCTGATCGGCGGCCTGCTGGGGCCGATCTACGTGGTGGTGCTGACCGTCACCACACCGCTGGTGGGCGTCGGCATCACCATGGTCGGCATCCTCTTCGGCCAGGTCGGTGCCAGTCTCATCATCGACCACTTCGGCTGGCTGGGCAGCGAACGCCGCGCCATCGACGGCTACCGGGTCGGCGCCCTGGTGCTGATTCTCGCCGCCCTTTGGCTCATCCACTGAGGAGATCCGACATGCTGCTGACCCTGATCTTTCCCCTGCTGCTCGCCGGCGGCGCCGTGCTGGCCGCCCAGTCGTCCGTGAACGGCCGCCTCGGCGCCACCGTCGGCGTGCTGCCGAGCGCCTGGCTGACCTTCGTCATGGGCGCCGTGGTGACCTTCCTGCTGATGTTCTTCTTCGAGCCGCCCCATGAGGCGACGCTGTTCAGCGTGCCCAAGTGGCAGCTGACCGGCGCGCTGTTCGGCGTGGTCTACATGCTGGCTATCGTCTTCGCGGTGCCACGGGTCGGCACCGCTGCCGCCACCGTGGCGGTGATTTCCGGTCAGCTGCTGATGAGCCTGTTGATCGACCACTTCGGCTGGCTGCACAACGACCGCCTGCCCTTCGACGCCTCGCGCCTGGCGGCGGTGGCGCTGCTGGCCGGCGCCCTGTGGCTGATCTACATGAGCAACGCCCGCCGGGAGCGCCGGCAAGCGTTGAACTAGGAGGCGGCGTCGGACTAACGCCGCCGAGGCGGGATTCGCGCGCGGCGTCAGGCCGAGCGCGGCTCGACCTGCTCGATCAGCGAGCGCATGTGGCCGTCACGCTGGGCGGCCACATGCCAGGACAGCGCCGATTCCAGGCAGTGCGGCGTGTGCCCGCCGCGCGCGCAGGCCCTGGCGAAGTAGTCCCGCAGTGCCGGGCGATAGCGGGGATCGGCGCAGCGCTCGATGATCACCTCGGCGCGCTCCCGCGGCGCCAGCCCCCTCAGGTCGGCCAGGCCGTGCTCGGAGACCAGGATATCGACGTCATGCTCGGTGTGGTCGACGTGGCTGGCGAAGGGCACGAAGCTCGACAGGTCCCCGCCCTTGGCCACCGACTTGGTGACGAACACCGACAGCTGGGCGTTGCGGGCGAAGTCGCCGGAGCCGCCGATGCCGTTCATCATCTTCGAGCCGTTCACGTGGGTGGAGTTGACGTTGCCGTAGATATCGGCCTCCAGCGCGGTGTTGACGGCGATCACCCCGAGCCGGCGCACGATGCCGGGATGGTTGGAGAGCTCCTGGGGCCGCAGCACCAGGCGGTCGCGGTACTCGGCCAGACGCGGCCAGACGCGCTCGCCGCAGGCCTCGGAGAGGGTGATCGAGCAGCCGGAGGCGAAATCGAGCTTGCCGGCGTCCAGCAGGTCGAAGGTGGAATCCTGGAGCACCTCGGAGTACATGGTCAGGTGCTCGAAGGGGCCCTCGGCCAGGCCGCACATCACCGCGTTGGCCATGCTGCCGATGCCGGCCTGCAGCGGCAGCAGCGAGGGCGTCAGGCGCCCCGCCTCGACCTCATCGGCGAAGAAGCCGATCAGGTGCTCGGCGATGCGCGCGGTATCGGCATCCGGCGGCAGCACGGTGGAGGGGCTGTCCTGGCCCTCGGTGACCACGATGGCGGCGATGCGTGACGGGTCGACGGGAATGGCCGTGGTGCCGATGCGCGAGTCCGGCGCCACCACCGGGATCGGCGGACGCGTCGGGCGCATGGCCGGCACGAAGATGTCGTGCATGCCCTCGAGCTCGGCGGGCGCGGCCAGGTTGAGCTCGACGATCACCCTGTCGGCCAGCAGCGCGTAGCTGGCCGAATTGCCCACCGAGGTGGTCGGCACGATGCCGCCGTCCTCGGTGATCGCGCAGGCCTCGACCACCGCCACGTCCAGATCGGCGAGCTGATGGTTGCGCAACAGCTCGACGGTCTCGGACAGATGCTGGTCCATGAACATCACCCTCCCGTCGTTGATCGCCCGGCGCAGGGTGGTGTCCACCTGGAACGGCATGCGCCGCGCCAGCACGTTGGCCTCGGTGAGCAGGCGATCCAGGTCGTTGCCGAGCGACGCCCCGGTCATCAGGGTGATCGACAGCGGATCGCGGGCGGCCCGCTCGGCCAGCGCCAGCGGCACCGCCTTGGCCTCGCCGGCCCGGGTGAAACCGCTCATCCCGACCGTCATGCCATCCTCGATCAGCGCCGCGGCCTGTTCGGCCGAACGGAGCCTGTCATGCCATTGCGGCCAGCGGCAGCGCTGCCGGATGCGATCGTCGTCGTACACGCCTGCAATCTCCTCGTCGGTGGGGAAGGAACCGTCGGAAGTGACCGGCGGCCTGCCTTAATCATTCCACGCTAATAGATTGCCAGCTACACATGTCCGCCCGCCTTCGACCAAAGGCGTAGCCGCGCCGGCGCCTCGCGTCGCTTTTGCCGCCACTCGCGCTTGGTCGTACAATGCCGTTCAATTCGGGCCGCTCATATCCGGTCGGCCCATCCCCTCTATACGACGCTTTCGAGGATATCCGCGACCCATGCGCGCCACGCAACTGTTGATCTCCACCCTCAAGGAAACGCCCGCCGACGCCGAAGTGGTCAGCCATCAGCTGATGCTGCGCGCGGGGATGATCCGCCGCCTGACCTCGGGGCTCTACACCTGGCTGCCGCTGGGCCTTCGCACCCTGCGCAAGGTCGAGCGGATCGTCCGCGAGGAGATGGATCGCGCCGGTGGCCAGGAAGTGCTGATGCCGGCCGTGCAGCCCGCCGAGCTGTGGCAGGAATCCGGCCGTTGGGACCAGTACGGGCCCGAGCTGCTGCGCCTCAAGGACCGCCACGAGCGCGACTACTGCGTCGGGCCGACCCACGAGGAAGTGATCACCGACCTGGTGCGCCGCGAGATCGCCAGCTACAAGCAGCTGCCGTCGAACTTCTATCAGATCCAGACCAAGTTCCGCGACGAGATCCGCCCGCGCTTCGGCGTGATGCGCTCCCGCGAGTTCGTGATGAAGGACGCCTACTCCTTCCACATCGACGAAGCCTCGCTGATGGACACCTATCAGGTGATGTACGACACCTATGTGCGCATCTTCACCCGCCTGGGGCTCGACTTCCGCCCGGTGATCGCCGACAACGGCTCCATCGGCGGCACCGGCTCCCACGAGTTCCACGTGCTGGCCGACTCCGGCGAGGACGACATCGTGTTCTCCACCGAGTCCGACTACGCCGCCAACATGGAGAAGGCCGAGGCGCTGGCGCCCCAGGGCGAGCGCGCCGCCCCCGCCGAGGAGCTGCGCCTGGTCGACACGCCGGACGCCAAGACCATCGCCGCGCTGGTCGAGCAGCACGGCCTGCCGATCGAGAAGACCATCAAGACGCTGATGGTGCACGCCACCGAGGGCGGCCTGATCGCGCTGCTGGTGCGCGGCGACCACGAGCTCAACGAGGTCAAGGCCGAGAACCTGCCCGAGGTGGCGAGCCCGCTGACCATGGGCACCGAGGAAGAGATCCGCGCGGCGGCCGGCGCCGGCCCCGGCTCGCTGGGCCCGGTGAACCTCGACATGCCGGTCGTGATCGACCGCAGCGTGGCGATGATGAGCGACTTCGGCGCCGGCGCCAACGTCGACGGCAAGCACTACTTCGGCATCAACTGGGAGCGCGACCTGCCGCTGCCCAAGGTCGCCGACCTGCGCAACGTGGTCGAGGGCGATCCTTCCCCGGACGGCCAGGGCACGCTGTCGATCAAGCGCGGCATCGAGGTCGGGCACGTCTTCCAGCTGGGCCAGAAGTACAGCGAAGCGATGAATGCCACCGTACTGGACGCCAACGGCAAGGCCGCGCACCCCTGGATGGGCTGTTACGGTATCGGGGTGAGCCGGGTCGTGGCCGCCGCCATCGAGCAGAACCATGACGACGGCGGCATCATCTGGCCGGACGCCATCGCGCCCTTCCACGTCACCGTGGTGCCGATGAACGCTCACAAGTCGCAGCGCGTGCGCGAGGAAAGCGAGCGTCTCTATCAGGAGCTCAGCGCCGCCGGCTTCGACGTACTGCTCGACGATCGCGACCTGCGCCCCGGCGTGCGTTTCGCCGACCAGGAACTGATGGGCATTCCCCATCGACTGGTGGTCGGCGACCGCGGGCTGGACAAGGGTGAACTGGAGTACAAGGGACGCCGTGACAGCGACGCCACCATGGTCCCCGCCGGGGACATCCTCGCCTTCCTGCGCGAGAAGATCGACGCCCGTTAAGCGGCATTTGACGGCCGCCCTGGCGGCGGCCGCCTCCCTGCTGCTGGCGACGCCGCTCGTCGCCCAGCCGCTCGAGGACCAAACGGGCAGCGACTTCCTCGATGCCCTCTCCGCGCGCCCGGTCCTGGACCGGGCGCCGGTGGTTCAGGCCCTGCCGCCGCCCCCCGCCACGCTGCGCCCGACCCTGGACGGCGCCCGGCAGACGCCGCGCTCGCCCGCCGAGGTGTGGGCGGCCCGCCAGTGGATCAACGACATGGCACCGCGCCTGGCGCGCTACGTGCCCGATGCCGATCGTCGCCAGACGCTGCTGGCCCGCATCCATCAGGAAGCGAGCCTGGCCGGCCTTCCACCTTCGCTGGTGCTGTCGGTCATTCAGGTCGAGAGCGCCTTCCGCGCCGAGGCGGTATCCTCGGCCGGCGCCGTGGGGCTGATGCAGATCATGCCGTTCTGGATCCGGGAGCTCGGGCTGCCCGCCGACGACCTCAAGGACCCCATCCGCAACCTGCGCTACGGCTGCACGATACTGGCCCACTACCTGGCGGTGGAGGACGGCGATCTCACCCGCGCCCTGGCCCGCTACAACGGCAGCCTGGGCAAGACCTGGTATCCCGAGCGAGTGATGCGCGCCCTGGCCCGACGCTGGACGCCCGCGGCGCCCGGCCTGCCGGAACGCCTGACCGCCGACCGTTGAGCAAGCCTCTCCCGGACGACGCACAAAAAAAAGCCGGCCCCGAAGGGTCGGCCTAGTGGGGGGAATCCCCCCTCCCCTGACGACGGTGGAACGGTGGATCAGCGCTTCTTGTTGCGACGATGGTGGTCGCGGATGACGAAGGCGATCCAGCCGCCCATGAAGGCGATCATCATGCCGACGGTGGCAAGCCCGAAGATCACGGCATCATCCCAGTACATGGTGCTTGCCTCCCGTCGCGATGTGATGACTCCACTCTAGCGACCCGACACGGGCGATACGCTGATCTGCGTCAAGTGCGCCGCCCGGTGCGCACCTGCCAGCCGCACGGGCTTGATCCAGGTCAGTTCCACGACCGCACGACGCACCCGAGGAAAGATCATCGGCCCCGGAAACGGTGCCGCATCGCGCTGAAGGGCAGCAAGAAGGGAGGACGGGAGGAAGGAAGACAGGAAGACAGGGCGGGAGAGAAAGAGAGGGCGGGAGAGAAAGAGGGGGACACGCGGCCACGCCGATGAGGACGCGGCCGGCGCTCTCGGGTCCAACGCTCAGATCACCTTCTTGTCTTCCACCTGGTCCGGCGTGGTGCCTGGCGGCAGCGGATGGCCCTTGGCCAGCTCGGCACGAGTGGCCTCGCGCACCTCCAGTACCTCAAGCCGATAGTGCAGGGTGCGTCCGGCCAGCGGATGATTGGTATCGATCCGCACGCCGTCGTCGCGCACCTCGAGCACGGTGACGATCTCCGGGCCGTCGTCGCCACGGGTCTGGAAGCGCATGCCCGGGGCAAGGTCGGGCACCGGGAAGGCATCGCGGCCGACCTCGCGCACCAGCGCCTCGTCGCGCCTACCGTAGGCCTCGTCGGGAGACAGCGTCACCTCGAGCTCGGCGCCGGCCTCGCTGCCGGCCAGGGCGCGCTCCAGCCCGGCCATCAGGTTATCGTGGCCGTGCAGGTATTCGAGCGGTTTCTGACGGGCACGGGAATCGTCGAGGATCTGGCCGTCCTCGTCGCTCAGCACGTAGTGCAGGATCACGACCCGCTGGGGGGCGATGGTCATGGGACCTCCGGTACGGGGAAATGAAAGGAAGGGGGAATCGTATCAGTCGCGGCGGCGCAGCCGGGAGACGGGCATTTCCAGGCGCTGCTGCTGATGCAGCATGTTGAGCAGCACGATGGCGCGCTCCTCGCCCTTGTGACTGGCGAAGACCGCCTGGAGGTCCTTGAACGGCCCCTCGGTGATCTCCACCGTCTCGCCGGCGCGGAAATAGACGTGAGCGACGTCGTCGTCATCCTGGCTGGCCTGGCGGCGCAGAGCCTCGATCAGCCCGTCACCGACCGCCACCGGCATCTCGCCGCCGAAGGTCACGAGCTTGAGCACGCCCCGCGTCGAGCGGATCGGTCGCCAGTTGCTGACCAGCCGGTCGAGGCGGATGAACAGGTAATAGGGGAAGAGCGGCTCGCTCACCCATTCGAGCTTGCCTCGGCGCTTCTTCTGCACTTCTAGAACAGGATGGAAGACCTCGTAGCCCTGGTTGCCCAGATGCTCGGCGGCCCGGAAGGACTCGCCGCCCTTGCACTGGATCGCATACCAGCGCGGCACCGCGTCCTCGGCGCCCTCGAGAGAAAGGTCGTCATCTCGCATGTCGTCGATCGTCTCTGGCTGGTGTCGGCGCCGGGGCTCTGCAACAATCGGCGGCGCGCGCCGCCGGCGTCACCGGGCCCCGTCGAGGGCGACATCTTAGCATCGATGGCCCGGCGCGTGACCTGACCCATCGCAAGGAGAGCCCCGCCATGCCGACCCCCACCGCGCACCGCAGCTGGCGTAGCGCCCTGTCGGTCTATCTGCGCGCCCCGGTACTGACCATGCTGTTCCTGGGCTTCTCGGCGGGCCTGCCCTTCCTGCTGGTGTTCTCCACCCTCTCGGCCTGGCTGCGCAGCGACGGCGTCGAGGTGGCGGCGATCGGCTTCTTCGCCTGGATCGGCATCCTTTACTCGATCAAGTTCTTCTGGGCGCCGGTGGTCGACCGCCTGGCGCTGCCCGGCCTGACCCGCTGGCTCGGCCAGCGCCGCGGCTGGATGCTGCTGGCCCAGGCGATGATCGCCATGGGCCTGGTGGGGCTTTCCAGTCTCGACCCGCCCAGCCAGCTGCCGCTGGTGGCGCTGTTCGCGCTGCTGGTAGCCTTCGGTTCGGCGACCCAGGACATCTCTATCGACGCCTTTCGCATCGAGTCGGCGCCGGAGGATCTGCAGGCGGCCATGGCCTCGACCTACATCATCGGCTATCGCGGCGGGCTGATCGCCGCCGGCGCCGGGGCGCTCTACCTGGCCTCGCTGGCGTCCTGGCACGTCGCTTACCTGGCGATGGCGGCGCTGATGGCAGTGGGCATGCTGACGGTGCTGGTGCGCCCGGAACCCGAGCGCCAGGCGCTCGCCACCCAGCTGATCCACGAGCCACGGGTACGGGCCTTCCTGCGTGCCAGCCGCGGCCGGCCGGCCTGGCTGCGCCGCCTGGGCGCCTGGGTGATCGGCGCGGTAGTCTGCCCGTTCACCGACTTCTTCGGCCGGCACGGGCTCAAGGCACTATGGCTGCTGGCCTTCGTGGCGGTGTTCCGGATCAGCGACCTGGCCATGGCCTCCATGGCCAACCCGCTCTACATCGATCTGGGCTTCAGCCTCGAGGCCATCGCCAACGTGACCAACGTGTTCGGCATCGCCATGAGCATCGGCGGCGGTCTGCTGGGCGGCCTGCTGGTGGCACGCTACGGCGTGGGGCCGATCCTGATCCTCGGCGCCACCGCCACCGCCCTGACCAACCTGCTGTTCGTGGCCCTCTCGCTGGCCGGCGACAGCCTGCCGATGCTGGTGGTCACCATCGTCGGCGACAACCTCTCCAACGGGCTGGCCAGCGCGGTGTTCATCGCCTTCCTCTCGGGACTGACCTCACGCGCCTACACCGCCACCCAGTACGCACTGTTCTCCTCGCTGATGACCCTGCCCGGCAAGTTCCTGAGCGGCTTCGGCGGCCTGGTGGTCGAAGCTCACGGCTATGCGGACTTCTTCCTGGCGGCCTCGGTGCTGGGTCTGCCGGCCATCGCGCTGGCGGTCTGGGTCAGCCGAGACCGTCGTCTGGCGCCGGCACCGACGACGGCCTGAGGCCGCCCCTCTCGGCCCCGCCGCTCAGTCCAGCCGACCGGCGAGCCATTCCAGCGCGCCCGGGGTGGCGCGCCACTGGTCACGCATCAGGGTACGGTACTGCCAGGCCTCGGCCCGCGAGCCGGGTGCCGCGGTGCCGTCGCCCGACGGGCTGGGCGGACGCGGGTTCTCGGCGCACAGCAGCGCCAGGGAGTGCCCGTTGTGGCGCTGCGCGACATCCAGGGCCTCGATGGCCTCGTCGACGCGATCCAGGCGGTACAATGCCAGCACGCGCCCCATCAGCAGCCCCAGCACCGCCTCGTCCTCGGACGGCTTGGCCAGCGCCGACTCGCTGAGCGCGAGGGCCTCGGTATCGCGATCCTCGCGCAGCAGCTGGTCGAGCACCAGTTCGCGCAGCCCCAGGCTGTCACGGTCGTCCAGCTCGAGCAGCCGCTCGGCCAGGTGCCGGGAGCGCTGCCGTGCACCGCGTTCCATGCCCACCACCAGCGCCAGGCCGGTGCGCAACAACACCGCGTTGTCGGCGGCGTCCCAGCCCAGTGCCGCCTCGCCGGCGGACTGCTGGCTCGCCTCTCGAGCCTGCTCCAGCCAGTCCTCCAGGCGCGCGGACAGCGGCTCGAACAGGCTCGGCGCCATCCAGGGCAGGCTGCCGAAGCGGCTCGTCATCGCCAGCGCCAGCGACTGCACCACCGCCGGCGAATCGAGCCACTCGGGATGGGCGCACAGCGCCGGCAGCCACTCTCCGGCGGCCTGCCAGGGATCGTCGTCGAAGCCCAGCGGCGCCTCGTTCTCGACCTCGGCGGGGAACACCGCGCGGAAGGCGGCATAAAGGGTGTCTTCCCGGGCACTGCGGTGATAGGCCAGCTGGCCCTCCTCGACGCGCAGGTCCAGCGTCGGCGCACCGTCCAGCGACTCGAGCAACGCCTGCAGCGCCACCAGCGGCTCGGCCAGGTCCTCTTCGGCGTTGAGCAGCTGCTCGGCCAGGGTGGCGCCGGGATTGTCGGCCAGGTCGGAGAGGAACTGCAGCTGGTCGGGGTCGAGCTCACCCTGGCGGGACAGGCGGCGGAACCAGAAGCTCGAACGTTCCCGGGCCTCTTCCTCGTGCCCTTCGTGCAGCAGCAGCATGGCCTCGATGTAGGCCAGGGTCGGCGAGTCCGGCAGCGCCTGCTGGGCGCGCACAAAGGCGGCCCGGGCGCTGTCCAGGTCGTCGTTGTCCAGATGCATCAGGCACAGTCGCTCCAGCGCCACGCCGCGCAGGAACAGCGGGCCGCGATCGAGCACCGCATCGAGCAGCGCCTCGCGCTTGCGATGGAAACCGCGTTCCTGATAGAGATCGACCAGGATCTCGAAGGCAGGCTCGGCCTGCTCCGGCAGGCGCGACCAGTCGGCGGTCTCGAACAGCGATTCGAGGATCTGCTGGGCGCGACCGCGCTGGCCGGATTCGGCGGCGATCAGCCCGGCCTCGAGCAGCGCCTGGGCGGGCGCCTTGCCGCTGGCCAAGGCGGCCTTGAGGGTATCGCCCTTCCACTCGCGCAGCGACAGCATCCACATCAGGTGATCGGGCACCTCGCCCGGCAGGCTGACGGCGCCGCAGCAGCGCTTGGTCTTGCGCCCTGAGTCGCACCAGCAGGGCTCGTTGCGCCCCGGGCGGGCCAGCGCCTCGCATTCGAAGTCCAGCCGCGCCAGCGGGGTCTGCGACCACAGCTCCGGAGCCAGCGCCTGGGCCATGGCCGGATCCCCGGTGAGCTTGGGACCTTCCTCGCGCGCCCAGGCCATCAGCGTCGGATAACGCTCGTCTTCGCGAATCGCCTTGAGGGCGCCCGAGGCGAACCCCAGCAGCTGTTCTACCCATACCGCCAGCATGGCCGTCTCCCCTGCCGAAAAACCGCACAGTCTACCAGCCGCGGGCCGGGCTGGCAGCCGCTCACCGCGACACCTGCGCGAAGAGGGGCCGTACCCGGGCATCCATGTCCAGCCGCGCGCCGAGGCGCACCAGGTTCCAGTAGTGGCCGTTCAGGGTGCGCGACAGCAGCAGGGTGTCCGCCGGCGGCTGCAGGCGATCCATGGCCGCCCACACCCGCGGGCTCAGCTCGCGCAGCCGGCGGTGCACGCGTACGTCGCCGAAGTCCTGGATGCCGGGGGCGAACAGCGGGCCCACGGCCTCGGCGGCCTCGCGGTAGAGCGCCAGGGGCGCGCCCTCCCCCTGGCGACCGCCCAGCTCGAGCATCGCCGCATCCATGGCCATGGGGTCCGCGGCCAGGGTGGCCTCGAGCAGACGCATCATCGCCGACAGCCGCTCACGGGGCACCGGGATGACGGCGCCGAAGTCATAGATCACCAGCCGACCCTCGTCATCGGCGGCGAAGTTGCCGGCATGAGGATCGGCGTGCAGTTCGCCGAAGGTGAACAGCTCCTCGGTCAGCCAGTCGGCCAGGGTCGTGGCCACCCGCTGACGCACGGCGTCGTCGGCATCCTCCAGCTCGCGCAGCGGCGTGCCCGCCACGTGGCGCATCGCCAGCACATGGGGCCCGCAGAGATCGGTCAGCGGCTCGGGGATCACCAGCGAGTCGAGATGCGCATAGCGCGCCCGGTAACCCGCCAGGTGCTCGGCCTCGGCCCGGTAGTCCAGCTCGTCGCGCAGGCCGGCGGCGAGCTCCTCGAACAGCGCATCGAGGCGCGCCTGGGGCACCTTGAACCAGCGTCCCAGACGCATCAGGCGACGCAGCTGGGCGAGATCGCCCTCCAGCACCTCGGCGAGGCCGGGGTACTGCACCTTGAGCACCACCGTCTCGCCATCTCGGGTCACCGCCCGGTGCACCTGGCCCATGGAGGCACTGGCGAAGGGCGCGGTCTCGACCTCGGCGAAGACCGCCTCCAGGTCGCCGTACTGCGCCTCGAGCGTGCCCTGAATGGACTCCCAGGGCATCGGCGTGGCCTGGCGCTGCAGCCGGGCCAGCTCGTCGGCCAGCTCCGGCGGCAGCAGATCATCCCACTGGGACATCACCTGGGCCAGCTTCATGGCCGGCCCCTTGAGCTCGGAGAGCCCCTCGAACAGCGCCTCGCCGAGGGCACGCCAGTCGGCCTGCCCGCTCAGTCGGGTACGCAGCAGTGCCCCGCCGGTACGAGTGCCCAGGCCCAGCAGGCGCCGTGTGCGGCCGCGTTCACGCATCTATCACGCCCTCCGATAAAGTGTGACAAGCATTGTACAGCGCCGCCCCATCTTACCCCTGGCGGCCCGTGGTAAATACTGTAAGAATTCCCATACTTTCTTCCATCGACCGTGATGCCGACGACGAGGACCCATGCGCCTGATCATCGCCGAGAAGCCGAGCCTGGCCCGGGCCATCGCCGACGCCCTGCCCGCCGCCGTTCGCCGCGAGGACGGCGCCCTGGTGGCCGGCGATACCACGGTCACCTGGTGCCTCGGCCACCTGCTGGAACAGGCCTCGCCCGAGGCCTACGATCCCGCCCTCAAGAGCTGGCGGCTCGATACCCTGCCGATCCTGCCCGAGCAGTGGAAGCTCGCCCCGCGGCCCAAGGCCAGGGGGCAGATCGCGGTGATCCGCCGGCTGCTCAAGCAGGCCGGCGAGGTCGTCCACGCCGGCGACCCCGACCGCGAGGGCCAGCTGCTGGTGCAGGAAGTGATCGAGCACCTGGGCTGGAAGGGGCCGGTGTCGCGGCTGCTGGTCAACGATCTCAACGCCCCGGCCGTGAAACGCGCGCTATCGCGGCTGGAGGACAACGCCCGCTACGCGCCGCTCTACCGCGCCGCCCAGGCCCGCTCCCGGGCCGACTGGCTGTACGGCATCAACCTGACCCGCGCCTGGACGCTGATCGGCCGACAGACGGGGCACGACGGCGTGCTCTCGGTGGGCCGGGTGCAGACGCCGGTGCTGGGCCTGGTGGTACGCCGCGACGCCGAGATCCGCGACTTCACGCCCAAGCCCTTCTACGTGCTGTGGGCCGATCTGGCGGTTACCCGCGGCAGTCTGAGGGCCTGGTGGGCGCCCGGCGAGGGACATCCGCTGGACGATCAGGGGCGGCTGCTAGAACGCGCCCCGGCGGCCGCGCTCGCCGAGCGCCTGCCGGGCGCCGAGGGCCGGCTGACCAAGCTCGAGCGCCGCGACAAGCGCCAGGCCGCGCCCCTGCCCTACTCGCTGTCGGCGCTGCAGGTCGACGCCGCCCGCCGCCACGGGCTCTCGGCCAAGGCGGTACTGGACATCTGTCAGCGCCTCTACGAACGCCACCAGCTGATCACCTATCCGCGCTCGGACTGCCGCTATCTGCCCGAGGAGCACTTCGCCGGGGCCCGCCGCACCCTCGAGGGCGCCTGCGCCGGCGACGACACCCTGCGCGGCTGGCTCCCCGGCGCCGACTTTGCGAAGCGCTCCAAGGCCTGGAACGACAAGCAGGTCGGCGCCCACCATGCCCTCGCACCCACCGGCAAGACCGCCGATCCGGCGAAGCTCTCGCGCCAGGAGGCCGACGTCTTCCGGCTGATCGCGCGCAACGTGCTGGCCCAGTTCTACCCTGCGCTCTCGACCCGCGAGGTGAAGGCCGAGTTCACCATCATCGGTGAGCTGTTCCGCGCCCGTGGCCAGGAGATTCTCGATCCCGGCTGGAAACCGCTGTTCACCACCCGCGACGAGGCCCCGCCGCTGCCGCCGCTCGCCGAGGGCGAGGCGTGCCGCGTCGAGGGCGCCGGCGTGGAGGACCGCGAGACCCGCCCGCCGGAGCCCTTCACCGACGCCAGCCTGATCAAGGCGATGATGAACATCGCCCGCTACGTGGACGACCCGGCGGTGCGCCGCACGCTCAGGGACGCCGACGGCCTGGGCACCGAGGCCACCCGCGCCGGCATCCTCGAGACCCTGGAGACCCGCGGCTATCTGGTACGCGAAGGCAAGGCCCTGCGCGCCACCCGCCTGGGCGATGCCCTGATCGCCTCGCTGCCCGAGGCCGTGAGCCGCCCGGAACGCACCGCCCTGTGGGAACAGCGGCTCTCCGCCATCGCCGAGGACGGCGACGCCCCGGCGCCCTTCCTCGACGCCCTCGTCACCGATCTGCGCGAGCTGCTCGGCCGCGCCGACGCCGGCCGCCTGCGGCAGTCTCTGGCCAATGCGCGAGGCGCCGAACCGGCGGCTCGCTCGGGCAAGTCGGGTGGCAAGACACGACGCGGCAGCGGAAGCCGAAGCGCCAGCAAGAGCGGTAGCAAGGGCACCGGCCGAGGCGGCGCCGGCAAGGCCGCAAAAGGCGCCAAGGCCGGCACCGCCCGACGCAGGCGGAGCACGTCCTCATGAACACGTTGATCCTCGGGCCTGGCGCCGTCGGGCGGCTGCTGGCGCTGCACCTGGCCGCCACGATGCCCGTCACCCTGATCGGCCGCCGCGAGCTGCCGCGCCGTCAGACCCTGACCACCCCGACCGGCGAAACGCGCTCGCACGAGCTCGACAGCGTCACGCCCGCGACGCTGCCCGACGGACTCGCCGGACGCGCCGATATCGTGCACCTGACCACCAAGGCCTACGCCGCCGAGGCCGCCTTCGAGGCGGTCGCTCCCCGGCTCGCCCCGGACACGCCGCTGGTGCTGTGGCAGAACGGCTACGGCGTTCAGCCGCGCCTGAGCGACCGCTGGACCGGCCCGGTGCTGTGCGCCAGCACCACCGAGGGCGCGTATCTGAATGGCGACGAGGGCGTGGTGCATGCCGGCCGCGGGCAGACCGTGATCGGCGATCTCGCCGGCCGCCACACCCGGCTGGCCGAAGACATCGCGGCAGGCCTCGGCACGGCGGGGCTGACCACCGTCGCGGTGGACGATATCCGCGTGAGGCTGTGGCACAAGCTCGCCGTCAATGCCGCCATCAACCCGCTGGTCGCCCGCTTCCGGATCCGCAACGGCCAGCTGCGTGATCGCCCCTTCCGGCCCATGGTCGAGGCCGTGATCGAGGAAGTCTCGGCGGTAATGGCCGCCGAGGCCATTCCGGCCCCGGCGGCCGGCTGGTCGGCGCAGGTGTGGTCGGTGGTGTCGTCGACCGCCAACAATCGCGCCTCGATGCTGCAGGACGTGCAGGCCGGCCGGCCCACCGAGCACGAGGCCATTCTCGGCCCGCTGCTGGCGGCCGGGCGCCACCACGGCCTGGCGACGCCGGCGCTGGCGGGACTCCACGCCCGGCTGGCCGAGACCGATTCCGTGTCCGGCTCCGTCGCCCGACAGTGACGCATCGCCTGGCCGTCTCGGGTGTCACCTGCTAGCCTCATTCTGGTAACGATACCCGACGGGCACCCTCTCCAGGCCTGAGCGATGAAGATCCCGAGTCCATGGCGGTCGATGCTGATCGCCCTGCTGCTGCTCCCCACCCTGAGCGCCACCCCTGCGCTGGCAGGCGCCGACGAGCCCGCCTACGCGGGTGACGACACCGCCCTCGCTCGCCTAGACAACGGGGTGCAGCTGCTGGGCGGCAACGTCCAGAGCCCCGATGGCGTGACATCGGGCTTCCGTCTCACCGCCGGCCTGTCGCCACACGACCTGCCGAGCTTCGACTTCGGCGCCGAGATCCGCTATCGGGAAAGCAACGACGTCCCCGTGACCAGTGCGACCCGCGACACCCTGCTCGATACCACCAGCCTCGGCGGCAGCCTGCTGGCCGGCGTGCGCTTCGGTGCCTTCGGTCTCTACGCCAAGTCGGGCCTCGCGGGCTGGCAGGGCAAGGCGGCCAGCGGCCACGCCCCCGAGCTCTCCCAGGGCGGCATGACGCGTGTCAACGGCTTCGGTGCACGGCTCGACTTCGACAACGACTGGGTCAGCCGCCTGGAGGTCGAGCGCGTCGACGACCCAGCGCTCGAACATCTCAACATGGTCACCGCCTCGGTGCATCTGCCCTTCTAGCCTGTTCCACCAGGCCTCCACGCCGCAGACCGGGCGCGCCTCACCGCTTGCATCAGACCAAAAACCCCGAAGGCCAAGGGCCTTCGGGGTTTTCTGCCGTTCGGCGCGCCTCGCACGGCGCCGGGGATCAGCCGGTGTTGCGCAGCCCGGCGGCGATGCCGGCCATGGTCACCATCAGCGCCCGGGACAGGTCGCCGCTGATCGCGCCATCGGCGTCGCGGTTACGCTGCAGGAGCTCGGCCTGAAGGCCGTGAAGCGGGTCGATGTAGGGGTTGCGCACCTCTACTGCCTGACGGATCAGCGGCGTGCTCTCGAGCAGCTCGTCCTGATCCAGGATCGAGAGCACCGCACCGTTGAGACGACCGAAGCGCTCGCGCAACCGCTCGCCGAGGGCCTGCAGGGCCGGCTCGTCGACCAGGCGCTGCTCATAGTAGGCCGCGATGCTGACGTCGGCCTTGGCCAGCAGCATCTCGAGCATGTCGAGGTAGGTGCCGAAGAACGGCCAGCGGTCGCGCATCTCGCGCAACACCTCGAGCCCGCCCGGCTCCTGGATGCGCTTGGCGAAGGCCTCGCCGCTGCCCAGCCAGGCCGGCAGCATCAGCCGCGTCTGGGTCCAGGCGAAGATCCAGGGAATGGCGCGCAGGGTCTCGACGCCGCCGTCCTGGCGCCGCTTGGCGGGGCGCGAACCCAGCGGCAGCCGACCCAGCGCCGTCTCCGGCGTCACCGAGCGGAAGTAGGGCACGAAGTCGGGGTCCTCGCGCACCACGCCCACGTAGGCCTGGTGGGCCACGCCGGCGAGGCGGTCCATCTCCTCGCGCCAGGCCGGTTCGGGGGCCGGCGGCGGCAGCAGCGAGGCCTCGAGCACCGCACAGGCGTAGATCTCCATGGAGCGCAGCGCGATGTCGGGCTGGCCGAACTTGAAGCGGATCATCTCGCCCTGCTCGGTCACCCTGAGGCTGCCGTTCACCGATCCCGGCGGCTGGGACAGGATGGCCGCATGGGCTGGACCGCCGCCGCGACCCACCGTGCCGCCGCGGCCGTGGAACAGCGTCAGGTCGACGTCGTGGCGCCGGCAGACCTCCACCAGGGTCTCCTGGGCCCGGTACTGGGCCCAGGCCGCGGCCAGCTGGCCGGCATCCTTGGCCGAGTCCGAGTAGCCGATCATCACTTCCTGACGATCCCCGATCAGCCGTCGATAGCCCGGCAGCGCCAGCAGCCGGTCGATGACGTCGCCGGCGCGGTTGAGGTCGTCCAGGGTCTCGAACAGCGGCGCGATCGGCAGCGTGGCCTCGCCGCCCACTTCCTTCATCAGCAGCGCCACCGCCAGCACGTCGGAGGGCTGGCCGGCCATGGAGATGATGTAGGTGCCCAGCGCCTCGACGTGCTCGGAGCCGATCACGCGGAAGGTATCGATCACCTCGCGGGTCTCGGCGGAGCACTCCCAGCGACGCGGAATCAGCGGCCGGCGGGAAGACAGCTCGTCGAGCAGGAATTCCTGGCGCTGCTCCTCGCTCCAGTCGCGATAGTGGCCGAGCCCCAGGCTGTCGGTGAGCTCTTCCATCACCTGCTCGTGGCGTGTGGATTCCTGACGCAGGTCGAGCTTGGTGAGGGTGACGCCGAACACCGAGACCCGGCGTAGGGTATCGAGCAGCACACCGTTGGCGATGGTGTCGAGGCCCACGTCGCACAGCGAGCGGTAGCAGGCCAGCAGCGGCGCATAGAGCTGGTCGCGGGTCTCGATGATCGGCCCGCCGTCGTAGTTGACGCCGTCGAGCTGGGCCTGGGCCCAGTCGCGGGTGGCCTCGACCTTGCTCAGCAGGCGCTTGATCAGCTCGCGATACGGCTCGGCGACGTCGCCCACCTCGGCCTTGAGCGCGCTGTTGGCCTTCCACATGGAGAGCTCGGCCTTGAGCTGCTCGAGGTCGCGCGAGTAGAGGTCCGCCGCCATCCAGCGGCCCAGCAGCAGCACCTCGCGGGTGACCTTGGCGGTGACATTGGGGTTGCCGTCGCGGTCGCCGCCCATCCAGGAGGCGAAGCGGATCGGCGCGGCGTCCAGCGGCAGACGCTCGCCCGCGGTGTCGAGCAGCAGGTTGTCGAGATCGCGATGGAAGTCCGGCACCGCCTGCCACAGCGAATTCTCGATCACCGCGAAGCCCCAGCGGGCCTCGTCCACCGGCGTCGGACGCTCGTGACGGATCTCGTCGGTGTGCCAGGCCTGGCTGATCAGCTCCTCGAGCCGGCCATGGGCGCGGGCGGCGCGCTCGGGGTAGTCGGCGGAGGACTCGATGATGGTCAGGCAGTCATCGATGGCGTCGTACTTCTGGATCAGCGTCCGGCGGATGACCTCGGTGGGATGAGCGGTCAGCACCAGCTCGACGCGCATGCCGGCCAGCGCCTCGACCAGCTTGCGCGGCGTGTGGCCCTCGCTGCGCGCGCGTTCGAGCAGCTCGCCGAGCACCGGCTGGGCGCCGGGCTTGTAGTCCTCGACTCGGCGGAAGCGGGCGCGATAGTGCTGCTCAGCCATGTTGGCCAGGTTGAGGAACTGGTTGAAGGCACGGGTCACCGGCAGCAGGTCGCTGTCCGGCAGGCCACGCAGGTAGTCGATCAGCTGGCGGTTGCTGTCGGCCTCGCGCTGGCGACCCTGCTTGGCGAGGCCGCGGATGGTCTCGATGCGATCGACGAAGTCCTTGCCGAGATCATCGGCAATGGTACGCCCCAGACTGTCGCCCAGGATGCGGACGTTGTCCCGCAGCGATTCGTGCAGGTCGTGGCTCATGTCCAGGATTCTCCTTCACTCGTGGGTGGGGGGAATATCGTTGTGGTTATCGTGTCGCTTCGCCGCCTGCCAGTGCCGCTCCATGCGCTCGAGCCCCGCCTCCGCCGGCGTCACGCCCTCTTCCTGAAGGGCGGCCTCCAGCCGGCGGAAACGGCGCTCGAACTTGCCGTTGGTGCCGCGCAGGCAGCGTTCCGGATCGGCGTCCAGGGTGCGCGCCAGGTTGACGGCGGCGAACAGCAGGTCGCCGACCTCCTCCCGAGCGTGGTCATGATCGCCCTCGGCCAGCGCCTCTTCCACTTCGGCGAGTTCCTCGCGCAGCTTGGCGATCACGCCGCGGCTGTCCGGCCAGTCGAAGCCGACCCGGGCGGCGCGCTTGGACAGCTTGGCCGCCCGGGACAGCGCCGGCAGGTTGCGCGGCACGTCGTCCAGCACCGAGGCCGTGGCCGCTTCCTCGGCCCGCGCGTCGCGTTCCTCGGCCTTGAGCGACTCCCAGCGCGAGTGTACCTGCTGCGTTTCCACCTCGGCGGCGCTCGCGTCCTCTCGTCGCGAGGCCAGGGTGCCGTCGGGAAAGACGTGCGGATGACGGTGCAGCATCTTGGCGGTCAGGACGTGGACCACCTCATGGAAGTCGAAGCGACCCTCCTCGGCGGCGAACTGACTGTAGTAGACCACCTGGAACAGCAGATCGCCCAGCTCGCCCGGCAGCTCGTCGTAGGCGCGACGCTCGATGGCGTCGGCGACCTCGTAGGCCTCCTCCAGGGTGTGGGGCACGATGCTGTCCCAGTCCTGCTTCACGTCCCAGGGGCAGCCCTGCTCGGGGTCGCGCAGCACCGCCATCAGCGTCAGCAGGTCGTCGAGATCGAAGCGGCGCTCGCTCATTTCTTCTTGCCCTTCTTCTTGTTCTTGCCCTTGCCGCCGGCCCGCAGGCGACGCACCTCGATGACGTTGGACAGCTGCTGGATGCGCGAGAACAGCCGGCCGAGGGTCTCCAGGCCGTCCACTTCCAGGGTGATCTGCATCCGCGCGATGCCGTCGTCGGTATCGGTGAGCGTGTTCACCGACAGCACGTTGACCTTCTCGTGGCTGAGTACGGCGGTCACGTCGCGCAGCAGCCCCGAGCGGTCCCAGGCCTGGATCTCGATGTCCACCGGATACTGGGTGCGGGCCCGCTCGCCCCACTCCACCTCGATCACCCGCTGGGGCTCGTCGAGGCGCAGCTGCAGGATGTTGGGGCAGTCCTCGCGATGCACGGTGACGCCGCGCCCCTGGGTGATGAAGCCGACGATCGACTCGCCGGGCACCGGATGGCAGCAGTTGGCCATGCTGGTCTTGAGGTTGCCGACCCCGAGCACAGTGATGCCGTCGCCCTCCGGCTTGTCGGCGGCCTTGCGCGGCTTGGCCAGCAGCTTGTCGAGCTGCTCCTGGTCGTCGCTCTCGCCGAACAGCTGCTGGGCCTGGTGCAGCACCTGGCCGATGCGCAGGTCGCCGGCCCCCAGCGCGGCGTACATGTCCTCGGGGCCGGCATAGTTGACCTGGTTGGCCAGCCGGGTGAGATCCATGTCGCCGACGTCCAGGCGTTTCATCTCGCGCTCGAAGAGGACGCGCCCCTCCTCGAGGTTGCGGTCCCGCGCCTGGTGCTTGAACCAGGATTGGATCTTGGCCCGCGCCCGGGAGGTGCAGACGTAACCGAGGTTGGGGTTGAGCCAGTCGCGGCTCGGCCCGCCCTTGCTGGCAGTGAGGATCTCGACCTGCTGGCCGGTGCCGAGCCGGTAGGTCAACGGCACGATGCGCCCGTTGACCTTGGCTCCGCGACAGCGGTGACCGACCTCGGTGTGCACCCGGTAGGCGAAGTCGATGGGCGTGGCTTCCCGCGGCAGATCGATGACGTGGCCGTCGGGGGTGAAGACGTAGATGCGGTCCGGCGCCACGTCGCTGGACAGGCCCTCGCGGATGTCGCCGAAGTCGCCGACTTCCTCCTGCCACTCGAGCACCTGGCGCAGCCAGGCGATCTTGTCCTCGTAGCTGGCGCTTCTGGCGTTGGTGTCGTGGCCCTTGTAGCGCCAGTGGGCGCAGACCCCGAGCTCGGCCTCCTCGTGCATCGAGAAGGTGCGGATCTGGATCTCCAGCACCTTGCCCTCGGGGCCGAACACCGCCGTGTGCAGGGACTGATAGCCGTTCTTCTTGGGGTTGGCGATGTAGTCGTCGAACTCCGTGGGCACGTGGTGCCAGCGCGAGTGGACGATGCCGAGCACGGTGTAGCAGTCGGTGATCTCGGGGACCAGGATTCGCACCGCGCGGATATCGTGGACCTGGGAGAAGTCGATGGCCTTGCGCTTCATCTTCCGCCAGATCGAATAGATGTGCTTGGCGCGGCCGTCCACCTGGTACTGATGGATGCCCTGGGCCTCCATCAACCCCTTGAGGGTGGCCACCACGTCCTCGATGTAGCGGTTGCGGTCGAGACGCTTCTCGGCCAGCTGGCGGGCGATGGTCTTGTAGTCCTCCTCGTGCAGGTAGCGGAAGGACAGGTCCTCCAGCTCCCACTTGAGGTGGCCGATGCCCAGCCGGTGAGCCAGCGGTGCGTAGATGTCGAACACCTCGCGGGCCACCTGCAGGCGCTTCTCGCGGGGCGCGTCGCGCACCTGGCGCAGCGCGCAGGTACGCTCGGCGATCTTGATCAGCGCCACCCGCACGTCGTCGATCATGTTGACCAGCATCTTGCGCAGATTGTCCTGCTGATCGTGCTGGCTCAGTCCTTGGCAGGGCATCTGGGACGTGCTGATGGCGGCCATCTGCAGCACGCCATCGATCAGCCCGGCCACCTCCCGGCCGAAGCGCTTGGTGACCTCGGCCAGGTCGATCAGCCCCTCGCGCACCGCGCGATAGAGCACCGCGGCCTCGAGGGCCGGCTGGTCCAGGCGCAGCTCGCCGAGGATATCGGCCATCTCCAGGCCCATGCGGAAGCTCGATCCGTCCTTGAGCCAGGCCTTGTGGGGCCGGTCGGACTCCTGCTCGAGACGCTCGGCCAGCTCGCAGGCCACGCGCATCTCCTCGGCATCGCGCAGCTTGACGTCGTCCTGCAGGCGCGCGACCCAACGGGGAATGTCCACCGTTCCCCGCTCGGTCAGGGGCTGATCTTCCCGCACTTTAACCATCGCTTGACGCTCCTTCGCCCCGCTGCCCGGCGTCCGGGTGCTCGAGCAGCAGCATGGATTCCAGATGAGCGGTGTGAGCGAACATGTCGGCCACCGCCCACCGCTGGATGACGTAGCCCGCCCGCACCAGATGCGCGGCATCCCGCGCCAGGGTCGCCGGATCGCAGGACACATAGAGCACCCGCGGCACCGGCCGCTCGGCCAGCGCTCGGCACACGGCCTCGGCGCCGTCGCGGGGCGGATCGAGCAGCACCTGGCGCAGCCCGGGCACATCGAGCAGCGTGCCCAGCGCCTCGGCGCGGCTGAGATCGGCCTGCCGGGCCGTCAGCTCGAGCGCGTTGCGCCGGGCGTTGTCGGCCAGCCGCTCGACCATCGCCGGACTGCCCTCCACCGCCGTCACCTCGGCGCCCAGGGCCGCCAGCGGCAGGCTGAAGTTGCCGACCCCGGCGAACAGGTCGAGCACCCGCTCGCCGGGCGCCAGGGGCGAGAGCCACGCCAGCGCCTCGGTCACCATGCGCTGGTTGACCGCCTCGTTGGCCTGGAGGAAATCGCCGGGGGCGAAACCCAGCCGCAGCGAGCGTTCATCGACCGCCAGATGGGCGTGAAGGTCCGGCGCCGGCGTCAGCCATTCGAAGGTCGGCGATTCGCGGCCCACCCAGCGTGCCAGATGCAAGCCCCGGGCCAGCGCGAACTCGCACCAGCGACGGGTATCGCCGTCGTGCTCGCGCAGCTGGCGGATCACCAGGGTCACGCCGGCATCGCTCGAGGACAGCTCCAGATGGCCGACCTGACGCGGCGCCTCCAGTTCGGCCAGATGTCGGTGCAGCGGCGCCAGCAGGGCGGCCAGTGCCGGCACCAGAATGGGGCAGTCGTCGAGGTCCACCAGCCGGTGGCTGTGCCGGGCGCGGAAGCCCAGGAGCACCCGGCCGTCGGCATCGACCTTGACGCCGAGGCGCGCCCGACGCCGATAGCCTTCGCCGGCCTCGGCCAGCAGCTCGGGCTCGCCGTCCGGGGCGATGCCCTGGCGGGCCAGCAGCTCGCGCAGCACCGCCTGCTTGTGGCGACGCTGTCCGTCCAGGCTCAGGTGCTGCAGGTCGCAGCCGCCGCAGGTGCCGTAGTGGGCACAGGGCGGCGTGACGCGCTCGGGCGAGGCCTCGACCACCTCGCGCACGTGGGCCTCGTCGAAGCGCTGGCGGGTCCGATGCACGGCGATCTCGACGCGCTCGCCCGGCAGGGCACCGTCGACGAACACCGTCTTGCCGTCGCCGAGGCGCCCCACGCCGCGGCCGTCATGGGCCAGGCCATCGATCGTCAGGATGGCGCCCTGATCGCCGCCGCCGTTGGCGGCCTTCTTGCCGCGTTTCGCCGTCTGCAGCCCCGAGACGCCGGCACTCTTGCGCGCGGGCCGTCGTTGTCCCAGCCCCACCTCAGGACTCCGGGACGAACAGGCCGGTGGACAGGTAGCGGTCGCCGCGGTCGCAGACGATGAACACGATCACCGCGTTCTCGACCTTCTCGGCGATGCGCAGGGCGCCGGCGAGCGCCCCGCCGGACGACACGCCGGACAGGATCCCCTCCTCCCGGGCCAGGCGACGCATGTGCTCCTCGGCCTCGGCCTGGCCGATGTCGAGCACCCGATCGACCCGGGCGGGCTCGAAGATGCCCGGCAGGTAGGCCTCGGGCCAGCGGCGAATGCCGGCGATGCTGGCGCCGTCTTCCGGCTGCAGGCCGACGATGCGTACCTCGGGGCTCTGCTCCTTGAGGTAGCGGGAGACGCCCATGATGGTGCCGGTGGTGCCCATGGAGCTGACGAAATGGGTGATGGTGCCGCCGGTCTGCTCCCACAGCTCGGGACCGGTGCCCCGATAGTGCGCCAGCGGATTGTCGGGGTTGGCGAACTGGTCGAGCGGCTTGCCCTCTCCCCGGGCGATCATGCTTTCGGCCAGGTCGCGGGCCGCCTCCATGCCACCCTCGCGGCTGACCTCGATCAGCTCGGCGCCGTAGGCGGCCATGGCCTGCTTGCGCTCGCTGGAGGCGTTCTCCGGCATGATCAGGATCAGTCGATAGCCCTTGATCGCCGCGGCCATGGCCAGGGCGATGCCGGTATTGCCCGAGGTCGCCTCGACGAGGGTGTCGCCCGGAGAGATGGTGCCCCGCGCCTCGGCCTGCTCGAGCATGGACAGCGCCGGACGGTCCTTGACCGACCCGGCAGGATTGTTGCCCTCGAGCTTGGCGAGCAGGGTGTTGTTGCGCCCGGCCGTGATGCGCTTCAGGCGGACCAGCGGCGTGTGGCCGATGGTCTCCTCCAGGGTGGGGAAATGCATGCAACCGTCCTTCTGGAAACGTCTTTTCGGCATTATATCCTCGGGCACCGACACTGGACAGGCATCCCGGCCGGCTGTGGCATACTGGGGCACGACACCCCAGCCGACGAGCCCTCCCGATGTCATTGAAGACCCGCCTGATGCTGGCCATCCTCGCCCTGCCCCTGGTGCTGATCGCCCTGCTGGTGGTGGCGGTCACGGAGCTGGACGATCGCCATCATCGGCTGCAGCTGCGCGAGCGCCTGACCCAGGCCACCGACCTGCTGACCCCCAGCCTGGGCCAGGCGCTGGCGGCCGGCGACGCGGCCGAACTGGAGGCCCTGGCCGGTCGCCTGCTCGAGCTGGAGGACGTGCGCGCCCTGCGAATCCTGGACGCCGACGGCGAACGTCGCCTGGAGCTCGGCCGACTGCGCCAGGCCAGCGATCTTGCACCCCCCCAGGGTCCGGCGCTGATCGAGGACGGTCGACATTGGCGGCTGCAGGCGGCGCTGCCCGGGGCGCCCGGCGCCTGGCTGACGCTGGACATCGACGCCTCGACGCTGCCCCTCACCTACTATCGTCACCTGGCCAGCGGCGGGCTGCTGCTGCTGATCGTGGGCCTGCTGCTGTTCCTGGTGGCCTACGGCCTGAGCCGGCGACTGACCCAGCCGCTGGAAGACGTCACCCGCTCGCTGGAATGGCTGACCGCCGGCGGCGCCCCGCAGCCGCTATCGGTGCCGAAGGAGGCCGAGCTGGCCCGCCTCGCCCAGCGGCTCAACGCCCTGGGCGAGCACCTGGCCTCGGCCCGCGACGACCTGCAGGCCCAGATCGAGCAGGCCACCGGCGAACTGCAGGAATCCATGGAGACCATCGAGGTCCAGAACATCGAGCTGGACCTGGCGCACCGCCGCGCCCTGGAAGCCAACCGCGCCAAGTCGGAATTCCTGGCCAACATGAGCCACGAGATCCGCACCCCGCTCAACGGCATCATCGGCTTCTGCCGCCTGCTGCATCGCACCGAGATGGCGCCCCGGCAGCGCGAATGGCTCGACCACGTGCAGCGCGCCTGCGACAACCTGCTGATGCTGGTCAACGACGTGCTCGACTTCTCCAAGATCGAGGCCGGTCGTCTGGAACTCGAACACACCGAGCTGGACATGGTGGCCCTGGTCGACGAGGTGCTCGGGCTGCAGGCGCCCCAGGCTCAGGCCAAGGGCATCCAGGTGCTCGGCCTGGTCTACGACGACGTGCCGGAGACCCTCAGCGGCGACCCGCTGCGCATCCGCCAGGTGCTGACCAACCTGGTCGGCAACGCCGTGAAGTTCACCGAGCACGGCGAGGTCATCGTACGGGTCATGGTCGAGCAACGTGCCGCCGGGCACGTGGTGCTGCGGGTGGCGGTCAGCGATACCGGCATCGGCATGAGCGACGAGGCCCAGCGCCGGCTGTTCCAGGCCTTCCGGCAGGCCGATGCCAGCCACCAGCGCGAGTTCGGCGGCACCGGCCTGGGGCTGGCGATCAGCCGCCAGCTGGTGGAACAGATGGGCGGCGAGATCAGCGTCGAGAGCACCCCGGACGAGGGTTCGACCTTCGCCTTCAGCCTGCCGCTGGCGTGCCCGCCGGAGACCCCGGAAGAGCGCGAACCCGAGATGACCCTCGACGGCAAGTGCGTGGTGCTGGAGGAGCCCCACGGCCCGACCCGCTCCGCCCTGCGTCACCTGCTGGGGCGCTGGGGAGCCCGCGTGATCGGAGAGCGGCAGGCGCTCGGCCACGAGACGGCGCTGGCCGTGTTCGGCCTGACCGACGCGGACCTGTCGCCGTCGGGGCAGACGGCCCTGCAGCAGCGCCTGGAGCGCCTGGAGTGTCCGGCGATGCTGCTGGTCAATGCCAGCCCGCCCGATCTGCCGGCGCTGCCGCTGCCCCAAGGCGGCGAGGTGCTGAGCAAGCCGCTGTCGCGGCGCACCCTGGTGGAATCGATCAGCCGCGCTCTGACGCGAGTCCGTCGCGACCGGCTGCCGGCCCGCCAGACGACGGCGCCCCGCGGCCCGCTGAGCCTGCTGGTGGTGGACGACACCGAATCCAACCGCCTGCTGCTCCAGGAGCTGATCAGCGGCCCGCAGCTGGAGGTGGGACTCGCCGCCAGCGGCGAGGAGGCCCTGGCCATGGCCCAGGAGAGACGCTTCGACGTGGTGCTGATGGACATCCGCATGCGCGGCATGGATGGCGTGGAAACGACCCGCGCGCTGCGCGAGCTGGGCGGGCACTGGCGCCATGTACCGATCGTCGCCGTCACCGCCCACGTGCAGAGCGAACAGCGGCGCCAGCTGCTGCAAAGCGGCCTCGACGGCGTGCTCGAGAAACCGCTGGACACCGCCCAGCTGTCGAGCCTGCTGCGTCATCACCTGGGCGTGGGCCTGGCGCTCGAGGAAGCCGGCGAGGCGCCGGAGGCCGACCCGGCCACCGATGGCGAGCTGGCCTCGGTGGACCTGGCCCTGGGCACCCAGCTGGCCGGCGGCCGCGAGGCGCTGGCCCGCAAGCTGCTGGGCCAGCTGATCGATTCGCTGGACGAGAGCGAAGCCCAGGTTCGCCAGGCCATGGAAGTCGGCGATGCCGAGGCGCTGCTCGACGCCATTCACGCCCTCAACGGCGCCTGCCGCTACTGCGGCGTGCCGCGCCTGGGGCTGCTGGCCGAGACCCTGGAAACCCGGCTGCGCTCCCGCGGGCTGGAAGCGGTGACACCGCTGCTGCCGGACCTCTACGCGGCCATGACCGCGCTGCGCGACTGGCAGGCGGCTCAGCCCGCCTCGACGTCGACGTCCGGCGCCTGATCCGATGAGGTGCCGGGACGCCCCGGCACCCCGCCTCAGGCCTCGAGCACCACGAAGGCCACGGCGAAGGCCGCCTCGTCGGACAGCGACAGGTGAAGGTTCCTGACGCCTTCGGCCTCGGCCAGCTCCCGGGCACGCCCGGACAGCACCAGCGCCGGACGCCCGAGGGCATCGTTGACCACCTGGATCTCGCTCCAGCGCATGCCGTGACGCAGCCCGGTGCCCAGCGCCTTGACGAAGGCCTCCTTGGCGGCGAAACGCTTGGCCAGGAAGGCGGCCGGCTGACCGCGCTCCCGATACCCTGCCAGCTCGTCGTCGCCCAGCACCCGCCGGGCGAAGCGCTCGCCGTGACGCGCCTGGGCGGTCTCGAAGCGCGCCACCCGGGCGATGTCGGTGCCGACCCCGAGGATCATCCGCAGCAGCTGCCGTCGGCCTGATGGTCGTGATCATGCTCGTGATCGTGCTCATCGAGCGCCGCCACGAATCCCGCCTCCTGGCCGGCGATGGCCAGGCGCTTCATCTCCGCCACCGCCTCCTTGAGACCGACGAACAGCGACCGCGCGATGATGGCGTGGCCGATGTTGAGTTCGTGCAGCCCCGGGATGGCGGCGATGGCCTCGACGTTATGGTAGTGCAGGCCGTGCCCGGCGTTGACGGTCAGCCCCAGCTCGCCGGCCATCTCCGCGGCGGCGACCAGACGGGCGTGCTCGGCGGCCGCCTCCGCGCCCTTGGCCTCGGCATAGGCCCCGGTGTGCAGCTCGATCACCGGCGCCCCGGCCTTGGCCGCCGCCTCGATCTGCGCCGGCTCCGGGTCAATGAACAGCGACACTTCCGAGCCCGCCGCGGCGAGACGGCGGCAGGCCGCCTCGATCGCCTCGAAGCCGCCGACCACATCCAGGCCACCCTCGGTGGTCAGTTCCTCGCGCTTCTCCGGCACCAGGCACACGTGGGCCGGGCGAATCTCCTCGGCCAGCGCCAGCATCGCCTCGGTGACCGCCATTTCCAGGTTCATGCGCGTGTTGAGCACCTCGGCCAGCAGCCGCACGTCACGCTCCTGGATGTGCCGGCGGTCCTCGCGCAGGTGGACGGTGATGCCGTCGGCCCCGGCCTCCTCGGCCAGCAGCGCCGCCTGGACGGGATCGGGATAGCGAGTGCCGCGCGCCTGACGCAGGGTGGCGATATGGTCGATGTTGACGCCGAGCAGGATGCGGGGAGGATGCATGGGAAACTCTCCAGGTCCGGAATACGAGGGAAACAGGGTCACAAGGATAAGGGTAAGCGGACGGTCGCCCAAGCGCCCTGGCCCGCCGTCCGGAACATACCGTTCAGGCCGGGCCGTTCAGCCGCGGGCGGCGCTCTCGCCGGTCCGGCGCCGCGCCACCAGCTGCTGCATCCACTCCCGGGAGCGCAGCGGCCGGCTGCCCAGCAACGGCGCCAGCGCCGCCCGGGTCACCGCCTTGGCCGGACCGGCGAGCCCCGGTTCGCGCCAGTCGCCGCCGGACAGCAGCTTGAGCGTACGCCCGTCGATGCCGGTCTCGGCGGGCAGGAAGGCGCGGGAATCGACGTCGAAGCGATAGCGCGTCTGGGGGTCGAGGGACTCGCCGCCCGGGGTGCAGAAGCGCGGCTCGGCGTCCAGCGCCTCGAGCAGCGACAGCTCCAGGCGACGCAGGGCCCCGGCCCGGCCGTCGGGGCGCGACAGCGCCTCCAGGGCGGCGGCGTAGAAGGCGAAGACATCAGCCACCGGCAGCTCCACCGGCAGCAGCCGGGTCAGCAGCTCGTTGGCGTAGAGGCCGCACAGCAGCCCCTCCCCCACCAGCATCGCCGCCGGCGCACGGCTCTCCATCAGCGACAGGCGCTTGAGCTCGCCCTGACCGCTCCAGGTGATGTGCAGCGGCGCGAAGGGCTGAAGGGTCGCCCGGGTACGACTGCCCGGGCGCTGCACGCCTCGTGCCACGGCCCGCACGCGCCCGTGATCGAGCGTCAGAAGCTCGACCAGGGCGCTGGTCTCGCGGTAGGGGCGCTTGTGCAGCAGATAGGCCGGCTGGGGGATCATAAGACGCCGTTCAAGAGAATCGAAGCTCGAAGCTCGAAGCTCGAAGCTCGAAGCTCGAAGCTCGAAATCAGTCTAAATCGTAGCCCAGGCTCTTCAAGGCCCGCTCGTCGTCGGACCAGCCGCTCTTGACCTTGACCCAGAGGTTGAGCATGACCTTGGCGTCCAGCGCCCGTTCCATGTCGAGGCGCGCCTCGCGGCCGATCTTCTTGATCCGCTCGCCGCGCTCGCCGATCAGGATCTTCTTCTGCCCGTGGCGCTCGACCATGATCAGGGCGCTGATGTGCACCACCCGACCCTCGTCGCGGAACTCCTCGATCTCGACGGTCATCTGGTAGGGCAGCTCGTCGCCGAGCTGGCGCATGACCTTTTCGCGCACCAGTTCCGCGGCCAGGAAACGCTGGCTCTTGTCGGTGACCTGATCCTCGGGGAAGTAGTGGATGCTCTCGGGGAGGTGCTTGGCGACCTCGGCCTCGAGCGCCTCCACGTGCGTGCCGTGCTTGGCGGCGATCGGCACGATGGCGGCGAAGTCCCGCCGCGCACCGACCGATTCCAGCCAGGGCAGCAGTTCCTTCTTGTCCTTGAGGCGATCGACCTTGTTGACCGCCAGGATCACCGGCACCTCGACCTTGGCCAGGCGGTCGAGCACCACCTGATCTTCCTGGGTCCAGCGCGTGCGGTCGATGATGAAGACCACTGCATCCACGTCACGCAGGGCCTGGGTGGCGGCCTGGTTCATGAAGCGATTGATGGCCTTGTCACGATCCTTCTCGAGGATGTGAATGCCCGGGGTGTCGACGTAGATGAACTGGTCGTCGCCCTCGGTCTTGATGCCCATCACCTGATGGCGCGTGGTCTGCGGGCGCCGCGAGGTGATGGAGATCTTCTGACCGAGAATGCGGTTCATCAACGTCGACTTGCCGACGTTGGGGCGGCCGACGATGGCCACGAAACCACAGCGTTGTGTCATGAGCGACCTCCATGGCCTTCGAGGCGGGACAGGGCCATCTCGGCGGCCTGCTGTTCGGCGTGGCGGCGGCTGGATCCGATCCCCCGGGTATGCTCCTCGAGCATCTCCACGTGGCATTCGACGGTGAAGGTCTGGGCATGGGCCTCGCCCTCCACCGAGATCACCTCGTAGCGCGGCAGCGCCGACTGACGCGACTGCAGGAACTCCTGCAGCCGGGTCTTGGGATCCTTCTGGGTGTCCTGCAGGTTGATGGCCTCCAGGCGCTCGGCGTACCAGGCCAGCACGCGGGCCCGGGCGGTTTCCATGCCGGCGTCCAGATAGATGGCACCGATCACCGCCTCGACCGCATCGGCGAGGATCGAGTCGCGGCGATGGCCGCCGCTCTTCATCTCGCCGGAGCCCAGCCGCAGGTGGCCACCGAACTCCATCTCACGGGCCAGCTCGGCCAGGGTCTGGCCCTTGACGAGGCGTGCACGCAGGCGCGACAGCTGTCCTTCCCGCGCCTGCGGGAAGCGCTGGAAGAGGTCCTCGGCGATGACGAAGTTGACGATGGAGTCGCCGAGGAACTCCAGGCGTTCGTTGTTGCGGCCGCCGTAGCTGCGGTGGGTCAGGGCCAGCTCGAGCAGGTCGGGCTGCGCGAAGTCATGGCCGATGCGGCGGCTGAATTGGGTCAGGGAATTGCTCACGAAGCTCCTGCTATGTCATGCAAGGAATGCCGCTCCCGGCATTCATTGGATACGGCGTACACTGGTAAAATTCGGCAGCCCGCCATTCCAGTGCATCCAGACGGCGAAGGCCTTGCCCACGATGTTCTGCTCCGGCACGAAGCCCCAGTAGCGGCTGTCGTTGGAGTGATCGCGGTTGTCCCCCATGGTGAAGTAGTGACCGGGGGGCACCGTGATCTCGCGCATCTGCGGGCCGGGATCGCGTGGATTATTGTAGATAGGGTGCGGCGCCTCGCCCAGCTGCTCTTCCAGCAGCCGTTCGCCGGGCGCCGACTCGGGGCCGTTCTCGAGCAGCGTCTTGGGCACCGGTTCGCCGTTGACGAACAGCTGCTTGCCCTCGTAGCGGATGCGGTCGCCCGGCAGGCCGACCACGCGCTTGATGAAGTCGACCGAGGGATCGTTGGGGAAGCGGAACACCATGACGTCGCCGCGCTCGGGCTCGCCCACGTCGACGACCTTGGTGTCCAGCACCGGCAGGCGCAGGCCATAGGCAAACTTGTTGACCAGGATGAAGTCCCCCACCTCGAGGGTCGGGCGCATCGAGCCCGACGGGATCTGGAAGGGCTCTACCACGAAACTGCGCAGCACCAGCACCACCAGCAGCACCGGGAAGAAGGAGCGTGCGTAGTCCACCGGCCAGGGCTCCTTGAGCGCCTTCTCGCGGGCGGCGGGGTCGGCGCCCTCGGTGGTGCCGGCCTCGACGCTGGCCGTCAGGCGGCCCCGGCGCGCCGGCCGCCACCAGATCAGCTCGAGCAGCCAGATCGCGCCGGTGACCAGCACGGCCACCGTCAGCAGGAGTGTGAAGTCCATCGGTCGTTGCCTTCCCTAGTCGTCGTTGACCTTGAGCACGGCGAGGAAGGCATCCTGGGGGATTTCCACCCGGCCGACCTGCTTCATGCGTTTCTTGCCCGCCTTCTGCTTCTCGAGCAGCTTCTTCTTGCGCGAGGCGTCGCCGCCGTAGCACTTGGCGGTCACGTTCTTGCGCATCGCCTTGACGGTGGAGCGTGCCACCACCTGGCCGCCGATCGCCGCCTGGATGGCCACGTCGAACATCTGGCGCGGGATCAGCTCCTTCATTTTCTCGACCAGCGCCCGGCCACGGGAATGGGCATGGTCGCGGTGGATGATGATGGCCAGGGCATCGACCCGGTCGCCGTTGATCAGCACGTCGAGACGCACCAGCTGGGCGGCCTCGAAACGCTCGAAGTTGTATTCAAGCGAGGCGTAGCCCTTGGAGATCGACTTCAGGCGATCGAAGAAGTCCATCACCACCTCGGCCATGGGCAGCTCGTAGGTGAGCTGGATCTGGCTGCCGAGGAACAGCATGTCGAGCTGGGTGCCGCGACGCTGCTCGCACTCGGCGATGACGTTGCCGACGAACTCCTGGGGCACCAGGATGCTGGCCCGCACCACCGGCTCGCGCATCTCCTCGACGTCGGCCATGTCCGGCAGCTTGGACGGGTTGGAGACGTAGCGGACCTCGCCGTCCTTCATCAGCAGCTCATAGATCACCGTCGGCGCGGTGGTCAGCAGGTCGAGATTGTACTCGCGCTCCAGCCGCTCCTGGATGATCTCCATGTGCAGGGTGCCGAGGAAGCCGACCCGGAAGCCGAAGCCCAGGGCGTCGGAGTTCTCCGGCTCGTAGTCCAGCGAGGCATCGTTGAGCGCCAGCTTCTCCAGGGCGTCGCGGAACTCCTCGTAGTCATCGGAGGAGACCGGGAACATGCCGGCATAGACCTGCGGCTTGACCTTCTGGAAGCCCGGCAGGCGCTTGACGTCCGGCGTCTTGGCATGGGTGATGGTGTCACCCACCGGCGCACCGTGGATGTCCTTGATACCGGCGACCACGAAACCGACCTCGCCGGCGCGCAGGACGCCGGTCTCGCGGCGCAGCGGCGTGAAGATGCCGACCTCGTTGGCCTGCCAGTCGCGGCCGGTGGAGGTCATGCGGATCTTATCGCCCTTCTTCAGCGTGCCGTCGAAGATCCGCACCAGCGACACCACGCCCAGGTAGTTATCGAACCAGGAGTCGATGATCAGCGCCTGCAGCGGCGCCTCGGGGTCGCCCTTGGGCGGCGGGATGTCGCGCACCAGGCGCTCGAGCAGCGCGTCGATGCCGAGCCCGCTCTTGGCCGAGACCTGGCAGGCGTCGGTGGCGTCCAGGCCGATGATCTCCTCGATCTCGGTGGACACCTTGTCCGGGTCGGCCTGGGGCAGGTCCATCTTGTTGAGCACCGGCAGCACCTCGAGACCCTGCTCGATGGCGGTGTAGCAGTTGGCCACCGACTGGGCCTCGACGCCCTGGCCGGCATCGACCACCAGCAGAGCACCCTCGCAGGCGTACAGCGAGCGCGAGACCTCGTAGGAGAAGTCCACGTGCCCCGGGGTGTCGATGAAGTTCAACTGATAGGTATTGCCGTCCGCGGCCTGATAATCCAGCGTCACCGACTGGGCCTTGATGGTGATGCCGCGCTCACGCTCCAGGTCCATGGAATCGAGGACCTGCTCCTTGAGCTCGCGTTCGGTGAGCCCGCCACAGGTCTGGATCAGGCGGTCGGCCAGGGTCGACTTGCCATGATCGATGTGGGCGATAATGGAGAAGTTCCGTATCCCATTGATTACTTTGCGGTTATCGCTTTCTGACATTCGAAAAGATCCGGTTCGTGTACACAACCCTATACTGACTACAGGCTTGCCGCCCTCTTCGGGTGCGTCGAGTGAGATGGCGGCATTGTAGCGGGATGCGCCTTCCAGATACAGCGACCCGACGGCGCGGGCCGTCGGGTCGCGGGTCACGACGAGAGCGGGTCAGGCTCAGTCGTCGGCCAGGCGCAGGGCCACGTAGTAGGAACGGCCGTCGCGATACAGCCGTACCGGCACCGCGCTGCCGGCCGGCAGCTCGGCGACCAGCTCGGCGAGCTGCGCGGGGCTCTCCACCGCCTGGTGGGCGATGCTGACCAGCACGTCGCCGGTACGGATGCCGGCAGCCGCGGCGATGCCGTCGGGATCGACCCGAGTGACCTGGACACCGTGATCGAGCTCCATCTTGCTGCGCTGGGTCTCGTCGAGGGACTGGACCACCACGCCGAGGCGGGCGGGCGAAGCATCGCCGTCGCTGCTGTCCCCGGCCTTCTGGCTGTCCGGCCACTCGCCGACCTCGACGTCCAGGGTCTGGCGCTCGCCGTCACGCAGCACCGTGATCGCCACATCGCCGCCCGGCGAGACGTGGCCGATCAGGCGCGGCAGCTTGCTGGAACGATCGACGGTTTCGCCGTCGACCGAGAGGATGACGTCGCCGGCCTGGAGCCCGCCCTGGGCCGCCGGCCCCTCGGGGTCGAGATCGGCGATCAGCGCGCCTTCCGGATTGTCCATGCCGAAGGATTCGGCCAGCTCCCGTGACACCGGCTGGATCATCACGCCGAGCCAGCCGCGCTCGACGGAGCCGCTGGACCTGAGCTGGTCGGCCACGTCCATCGCCACGTTGATGGGAATCGCGAAGGACAGCCCCATGAAGCCGCCGCTGCGGGTGAAGATCTGGGAGTTGATGCCGACCACTTCGCCGTCGAGGTTGAACAGCGGACCGCCGGAATTGCCGGGGTTGATGGCCACGTCGGTCTGGATGAAGGGCACGTAGGCATCCCGCGGCAGAGTACGGTTGATGGCGCTGACGATGCCGGAGGTCACCGAGTGGTCGAAGCCGAACGGCGAACCGATGGCCGCCACCCATTCGCCCACCTCGAGCCGGTCGGAGTCGCCGAGCTCCAGGGTCGGCAGGTCGCTGGCCTCGACCTTGAGCACCGCCACGTCGGTCTTCTCGTCGGCCCCCACCAGCTCGGCCTCGAGTTCGCGGCGGTCGTTGAGCCGCACCAGGATCTGATCGGCGCCATCGACCACGTGGGCATTGGTCATGATGTAGCCGTCTTCACTGATGATGAAGCCCGATCCCAGCGACTGGCGCTCCTCGCTGTGGCTGCGTCCCGGCCCTTGGCCACGCGGCATCGGCAGCTGGTCGCCGAAGAAGTGACGGAAGATCTCGGGGATCTCCTGATTGCCGAAGCCGCGGAAGGGCGAGTCGGGACGCTCGACCATGCGCGAGGTGGAGATATTGACGACCCCCGGGGCGGCATCCTTCACCAGCTCGGTGAAGTCCGGCAACTCGCGGGCCATGGCGGACTGCGCGGCGAACAGCCCCACGACCAGCAGCACCCAGAGGGATAGCGTGCGCGTCATGCGTGTCATGAATGACTCCTGTGACAAGGTGCAATGGATGGCAAGGACATCTGCCCTACCCCTTAACCCCGGAGCGGGCAAAAGGTTCAGCACGGCCGTTCGAGCCGGGGTGGCCCGATGCCGGGTTCGTTTCGGAGGAAGGGTGAATCTCAGCGCGCGTCATCGCCGTCCGGCTCCGCCTGCTCCGCCGTCGTCTCGTCGGGGGCATCGGCCATTTCGCCACCCTCGCTGTCCTCGACCCAGACCACGGACTCGACGACCCGACGCAGCACGTCGGCGGGCAGCTCCCCCATGGCGACGACCTGCCGCGGACGATCGCCCAGCTCCCGGTGCAGCACCGCCGCATGGGAGACGCCCAGGCGATGAAGACCGGGCATCAGGAGGTCGCGATCCTCGAGGGGCTCGACGAACAGGCTCAGGGTCGAGAGGCCGTCGCCATAGATACGGTGACGGGGGCTCGGGTGGCGCTCGCCCTGTGGCGCCACGGGCTGGGACACGAACCCCTCGGGTAACCAGCCAGGACGCCAGGGCACGTCGGGTGGCGGCGCGGCCGACACCAGCTCGATGCCTCCGCGATGGAGGCCGGGAGCATGCAGCTCGGTGATCTGGAAGGTCTCGAGCACCCGCCCCCGCTCGTCGAGCAGGATCTTCTTCAGCGGCAGGCCCGTGGCGGCATCGAGCCACAGGCGATGACCATAGCGATGATCATCGAGGGGTTCGATGTCCAGGCGCACGCTGGCGCGACCCGCGATGCGATCCGCGCCGGAAAGCTGGAGCCGATAGAGGCTGTCGAGGTGCTCGACGAGGGTATGGGGTGGAGCCGCCTGGGCCCGGGCGTCGGCGCTGGCCAGGCCACCGGGACGCGCGATGCGCCCCTCGCGCTCGAAGGCCACGGCCGGGCCATCCAGGAAACGGGCCCGCTCGCGCTCCACGCCGTCCTTGACCTCGTGAGACAGGGCCAGGGTGCGCACCCCGTCGCTGCCGATACGCACGGCCCTGGCCCGGAAGTCGTAGCAGTGGCTGGCCCAGAGACTGCGCTCGTACCAGGCCTGCGCCGATTCGGGTTCGTCCTGCTCGGCAAGCCGGGCACAGTCGATGCCGGTCGACGCCTGGGCGAAGGGAGCCAGGGCGGCGACCATGCAAGCGGCGCTGACCAGCCGCCACGCCCGCAGGCGCACCGACCGCCTTCGCCGGGACGCCATCAGCGCTGCCCCAGCGACTCGCTTCCCGAGGCCCGCAGCAGGGGCATCCAGGAATCGCCCCCGGTGGCCGCCGCACCCTCGGCATGACGATCCAGGTAGGACTGCAACAGCAGCGCCTGCTGGCGATCCATCCGCAGCGACTGACGCTGGGCGGGCGACAGCACCATGGGCGCGCCGGCACCGACGGTCATCAGCCCCTGTTCGCCGGCGCTGCCGCCCGGGAACATCGGCATGTCGACCAGCGACGCCCCCTGGCCGAAGGTCGCGTTACCGCCGCCCAGCGCCTCCAGCCCGGAAGAGGCGCGGGTCGCGGCGGCGGTGGCACCGGCGCCGGAAACCCCGGCGTTGGTCGCCACCGGCGCCTCGCCACCGCCCAGCGGGGAAGCGCCGTTGTAGAACTGCACCCCGGTGATCACCATCAGCGACACCGCCGCGGCGATGCCGGCGCTGCGCCCCAGCGGCAGGGAGCGACGCGCGGCCTTCGACGGCTCGGCTATGGGTGCCGGCTCGTCCTCCAGGGCAGCCATGACGCCCGCCGAGAGATCCACCGAGGTATCGGCCTCATTCTCGCGCTGCATCAGACTGCGCATCAGATGGTAGCGGCGCCAGGCATCCGCCGCATCGGGCTCGTCATCCAGCGACTTGAGAACGCGCCGCAGCTCCAGCTCGTCCCCCTCGTTGTCCATTAGCGCAGAAAGCGATTCCCGTGCGTTCTGACTCATGTCTCTACACCCTCACAATCGTCAAGGCGACACTGCCTTGCAGCCTGTTGGAAGCCCGGATTCCCGACCACACTGGCCGTCATGCCGGCCATGTCGAGAGGCCCCTGCCTCATCGTGTACGGATCGGTCACCGCATATGACGTCACTGTCGCCCGACAGTTCAGCCAATCGGCAAAAACGGTGAAAATTCGGCTCATTCGGTGACCGTTTCCTGGTTGCGCGACGTGGCGACCAGCGGCCGGATGTGCTGATCCACGGCCTCCCGGGCCCGAAAGATGCGCGAGCGCACCGTGCCGACGGGGCAATCCATGATGTTGGCGATGTCCTCGTAGGACAGCCCGTCGAGCTCGCGCAGGGTGATTGCCGTGCGCAGGTCATCGGGCAACGCCTCGATGGCCTCGAACACGGCCGTCTGCAGTTCGTCCCGCGCCATCGCCGCTTCCGGCGTCTCGATGTCGGCCAGCCGGCCGCTATGGTCGACCACCTCGGCATCGACGATGTCCATGTCGCTGCCCGGCGGACGGCGCCCCTTGGAGACCAGATGGTTCTTGGCGGTGTTGATGGCGATGCGGTACATCCAGGTATAGAAGGCACTCTCGGCGCGAAACTTGCCCAGCGCCCGGTAGGCCTTGATGAATGCCTCCTGGGCCACGTCCTGAACCTCGGCGTGGTCGTGCACGTAGCGACCGATCAGGCCGATGATCTTGTGCTGGTACTTCTTCACCAGCAGGTCGAAGGCGCGGGTATCTCCCTTCTGTGCGCGCTCGACGAGTTGCTGGTCGGTTTCCCGGTGGCTCATTCAGCGCCTCCCCGTGGCGGGAGCTTGCCGCGGCGCCTCGAGAGGGCGTCGCGATGAGACGGGTGTCGCTTCCATATGTATCAACCTAGACCCTGGGGTGAGCGTGCGCCGTTCTCGGCGGGAGACCAAGTGTTCCTGTTTCGCCGGTCGGCATCAAGCCTGGACGCCACCACAGGCGCCCGTCCGGGCGAGGCGACCCATGGGACCGCCAGCGGGGCGATGTGACAGCTCAAGCGCCCGGGGAGTTCCGTCTTCGATTGAATTTGGCCGTCACGCGGGCGATAGTAGTCGCTTGATACCGCATCAGCGCTGACACGATACAGGTAGCAGAATTCCATGTCCGAGCAACAGGTCAACAACCTCAACGTCCTGGCCGAGGACGTCCTCCTCCCGCCGGCCGACCTCAAGCGGGACATCCCGCTCTCCGAGGAGGCCGAGCGCACGGTGATCGAGGGCCGTCAGGTCATCCAGAACATCCTCGACGGCCGCGACCCCCGCCTGCTGATGGTGGTCGGCCCCTGCTCGATCCACGACGTCGATGCCGCCCTCGACTATGCGCGCCGCCTGCGCCGTCTGGCCGACGAGGTCAAGGACAGCCTCTATATCGTGATGCGCGTCTACTTCGAGAAGCCGCGCACCACCGTGGGCTGGAAGGGGCTGATCAACGACCCGCATCTCAACGGCTCGTTCGAGATCGAGGAAGGCCTGCACATCGCACGGCGCCTGCTGGTCGAACTCGCCGAGATGGGCCTGCCGCTGGCCACCGAGGCCCTGGACCCGATCTCTCCCCAGTACCTGCAGGATTGCATCAGCTGGTCGGCGATCGGTGCGCGCACCACCGAGTCCCAGACCCACCGCGAGATGGCCTCCGGCCTGTCCGGCCCCGTGGGCTTCAAGAACGGCACCGACGGCAGCCTCGACGTAGCCGTCAACGCCCTGCAGTCGGTCGCCCATCCGCACAATTTCCTGGGCATCGACCAGGCCGGCAAGGTGGCGATCATCCGCACCCGTGGCAACCGCTACGGCCACGTGGTGCTGCGCGGCGGCAACGGCAAGCCCAACTACGACAGCGTCAGCGTGGCGCTGGCCGAGCAGGAGCTGCAGAAGGCCGCGGTGACGCCCAACATCATGATCGACTGCTCCCACGCCAACTCCAACAAGGACCCGAGCCTGCAGCCGCTGGTGCTGGAGAACGTCACCAACCAGATCCTCGAAGGCAACCGTTCGATCATCGGCCTGATGGTCGAGTCCAACATCGGCTGGGGCAACCAGAAGGTCCCCGAGGACCTGAGCCAGCTGACCTACGGCGTCTCCATCACCGATGCCTGCATCGACTGGGACGCCACCGAACAGGCCTTCAAGACCATGAACGACAAGCTGGCCCCGGCGCTGGCCAAGCGCTGCCAGGCCGCCTGACCTGGGCCTGACACGACAAGGGCCCGCCATTCGGCGGGCCCTCTGCGTTGTATCACCCTGAACGGGCGCCCTGCTCCAGCGCACCGTGTTCGCGGATCAACTCCCGCGCCCAGGGGATCGCCTCGGGATACTGATCGGCGTCCAGCACGAACTCCTGCCCTCGCGCCACGGCCTGCAGCGCGACCTCGTCGCCGCGCCTTTCCCAGCGCCCGGGGTCGGCATGATAGGTCAGCGGCGCCCGCCCCTCGTCGGGATGCCACCAGCCCGGCAGGCGCCACTGCGATACCGTCTCGGCGTCCGGCGCGGTCAGCCGCTGCCGGGGCGTTTCCCCGGGAAAGATCCCTGCCCCCGGCAGTCCGCCGCCTTCACCGTCCGGCAGCGCCAGTGCGTGACGCGCGATATAGAGCGCATTGCGCGCCTCGCCGAGCCGCTGGCAGTGCGGATGCTCGCGCGCCCACTCGAGCCCCGCCGGCAGGTGGTCGCCCAACGTCAGCGCCTCGCCCACCTGCAGCCAGCCCCATAACAGGTGACGCGGCCACGCCTCGGGCACGAAGCGCCAGCCACCGTCGACGCGCTCGACGGGCCGAAACAGCCCGAAGAACAGGAACAGGTCGCCCGCCCCCACGCCCTGGTTGCGCAGATGGCTCTGGGCCGCGCCCCGCTGTCCGAACAGCGGCATCCAGCCTGCCGGGCGCGGATGCTGATCGGCCCGCAGATCGGGATCCAGATGCGCCCCGTCACCCGGCGAGACACGCCACCGGGTCAGATCCTGCACCAGCGGCCCGAGCGGCTCGCCCTGCTGCGTGATCGCCTCATAGGGCATCACCGACTGCGCATCGGGAATCGGCAGCGCCAGCAGCCGGCCGTCGGGCAGGATCGGATTGGGCACCCCGCCGGCGGAGGTATCGAAGCCCTTGCGGCTCAGGATCAGTTTCATCGGGTCTCCTGTCGGTAGGCGCGATCCACGAGCGCGGGATGGTGACCAACGCTGACACGGGTTTCAAGCGTCGACACGATCGTGGAGCGGCCCGTTTGCCGGCCCGGCATGCCTCGGCTAGCTTGAGGCGAAAGGCGCCGCCCGCCACGAGGAGCCCGGATGCCCGAGTCGACGGAACCTTCGATCCTCGCGACCGCGCTGCACTGGCTCGCGCCCTGGGAATTCGAGCCGCTATGGGGGCTGGCCTGCCTGGCGGCGCTCGGCCTCTACTGGCGCGGCGTGCGTCATCTGCGTGCGCTCGACCCGGACGTCTCGCCACTGGGGTGGCTGCGACCCGCGACCTTCCTGATCGGCCTGACGCTGATCTACGTCGTGAGCCAGACCCGCTACGACTACCTCGCCCAGTACATGTTCTTTCCCCACCGGGCTCAGCATCTGGTGCTGCACCACGCGGCGCCCTTCCTGCTGGTGCTGGCCGCGCCGCCCCGGGCGCTGGCCGCCGGACTGCCGGCCTGGGCGTCCTCGGCGCACCGCCTTGCCCGCCCGCTGCTGGATCGACTGCAGCATCCGCTCATCGCACCGCTGCTGTTCGTCGGTCTGATCTACTTCTGGCTGATCCCGTCGGTGCACTTCGACGCCATGCTCAGCCGTCATCTCTTCCAGCTGATGAACTGGAGCATGCTGCTCGACGGCCTGCTGTTCTGGTGGCTGGTGCTGACGCCTCATGGCCGACTAGGCCCCGGGAAGCGCATCCTGCTGCTGCTGGTGGTGATTCCGCCGCAGATCCTGCTCGGCGCCTATCTGACCTTCAGCCCCACGGTGCTGTTCGACGTCTACGAGGTGTGCGGGCGCGCCTGGCCGCTGGCGCCGCTGGTCGACCAGCAGATCGGCGGGCTGATCACCTGGATTCCGGCCACCATGATGAGCGTGATCGGCACCCTGATCGTGCTGCGACAGCTGCGCCGTGGCGACCAGGCGACAGGCCACACGCCATCGCCGACCCGGCCCCAGGCCCATTGAAAGGAGATGCCATGCCCCCCGCCCCGCCTCGTTGCTGCGCACCACTCCTCCTTCTCGCCCTGCTGGTCATGGCCGGCTGCGGCGAGCCGGAGTGGCGGACCAAGGACATCGCCTCGCTGATGCCGCCGCTCGCCTTCACGCTGGTCGACGAACGCGGCGAGACGGTCACGGCCGACCGCTATCGGGGTGGCGTCGCCCTGCTGTTCTTCGGCTACACGCACTGCCCCGACGTCTGCCCGATCACCCTGGCCCGGCTCGCCGGCCAGGTGCGAGACCTCCCCCACGAGGCCCGGGACGATATGCAGATCCTGTTCGTCTCGGTCGACCCGGCCAGGGACGACCCCGAGCGGCTGGCGGCCTACACCGAGGCCTTCGGGTCGGCCATCGTCGGGCTGACCGGCAGCCGGGCGCAGCTCGACGCCCTTACCAAGCGCTATCGGGTGACCTACGGCTATGGAGAGAAGGACGCCGCCGGCGGCTATGCCGTTTCCCATCCGAGCGGCGTCTTCGCCTTCGACCGGGACGGCGAGGCGCGGCTATTGATCCGCGACGGCGACGCCCCCGAGGCCGTGCGACACGACCTCGAGCGGCTGCTCGCCGAGGAAGGGTGATCTTACAAGAGTGTAAAAGCCGGCGAGCGAAGACACCCCGTTACTGGCCGTCGATTTCGCGCACGAAGGGCGGCAGCGCATCCAGCAGCGCGCGGCCGTAGCGGCGGGTCAGCACGCGGCGGTCGAGCAGCGTGATGCGGCCGCGATCGGCCTCCTTGCGGATCAGTCGACCGCAGGCCTGGACCAGCTTGATGGAGGCGTCGGGCACGCTGATGCGCATGAACGGGTTACCGCCCTGGCGCTCGATCCATTCGGCCAGCGTGGCGCCCACCGGGTCGTCGGGCACCGCGAACGGCAGCCGGGTGATGATCACATGGGTCAGATAGTCGCCGGGCAGATCGATGCCCTCGGCGAAACTCGCCAGGCCGAACAGGATGCTGCCCTCGCCCTTGTCGATCTTCGCCCGGTGACGCTCCACCAGCTCGCGCTTGGGCAGCCTGCCCTGGGCCAGCACCCGCTCCCGCGTGCCTTCCGAGAGCGCGCGTTCCACGGCACGCAGCTGGGCGCGGGAGGAAAACAGCGCCAGCACCGCCTCGTCTTTTCCGAGCGCCTCGACGAAGTCGACGATGGCGCGCTCGTGGCCCTCGCGGTCGGACGGGTCGGCCGCCTCGCGGGGCACGCTGAGCACCGCCCGGGAGTAGTCGAAGGGGCTCGGCAGGCTCTGGTAGCGATAGCGATTGGCCAGTCCGGCTCGCTCCTGCAGCCGCTCGAAACGGCCCAGGGCGGTGAGGGTCGCCGAGGTCACCACGGCGCCGAAGCAGCGCCCCCACAGCGACTTCGCCAGGGTATGGGCGGCGGACACCGGGCTCGCCGAGAAGGTCAGCTCCGGGTCGCCGCCGAAGCGCTCCAGCGTCAGCCAGCGGGCGCGGGGCGGCTCGCCTTCCGGATCGGTCTCGGCGAAGGCCTGCCACAGGGCATGCGCCTCCAGCGCGCGGCCGTGGAGCAGCGCCACCAGCGGCAGCCAGGGCTCGGCCTGCTCCTTGGGCAGTCCGGTGGACTTCTCCGGGTCCAGGCTCTCGCGCAGGATATCGGCCATCGACTCCAGGGTCCGCGACAGCTCGGCGAACATCGTCACCAGGCCGTCGGCCTGTTCGCGCAGCGCGTCGGGGGTTCGGCCCATCTCGAAGCGATGCTGGGCGCTGTCTTCGCCATCGCCCAGGCCTTCGGGACGCCCGGCCAGCTGATGGCCCAGCGAGAAGGCGTCGCCGAGGCGCGGCTCAAGCCCCTCGAACAGCGGCGGCAGGCTCGAGAGCAGGCGCGCCAGCGTGGGCTGCACGGCCAGCGCCTGGTTGAGCTCGGTGAGCGACTTCTTGAGCGTGCTCAGCCAGCGCAGGCCATGGCCCACGGCGAAGCGATGAGTGAAGTGGTTGAGCGCCTTGTCCGGCAGGTGGTGGCCCTCGTCGAAGACGTAGATGCAGTCGCCGGGGTCCGGCAGCACCACACCACCGCCCAGGGCCAGGTCGGCCAGCACCAGGTCGTGGTTGGCGACGATCACCTCGGCGCTGTCCAGCTCGCGCCGTGCGCGAAAGAAGGCACAGGCACCGTAGTGTCCGCAGCGGCGATTGGTGCACTGACGATGATCGACGGTCAGCTTGCGCCAGTGGGCGTCGTCGATGCCCTCCGGCCAGCTGTCGCGATCGCCGGCCCAGCGGCCGTTGCCGTAGGCCTCGCCGAGGGACTGGACGAGCTCTTGGAAATCGTCGCCGCCGCTGTCCAGGGCCTGCTCGAACAGCGACAGGGTGGGATTGTCGTCCTCGCCCCCGTCCATGGCCTGGTCGAGGCGCGCCACGCAGACGTAGCGACCGCGGCCCTTGGCCAGGGAGAAGTTGAAGGAGAGCCCGCTGTGGGCCTTGAGCGCCGGCAGGTCCTGGTGCAGCACCTGCTCCTGCAGGGCCACCGTGGCAGTGGCCACCACCAGCCGCTTGCCATGGGCCTTGGCCACCGGCAGCGCGGCGAGCAGATAGGCCAGGGTCTTGCCGGTGCCGGTGCCGGCCTCGAGCACGCAGACGTGCTCGTTGCTGGTGCGCTGGCCGGCGTCATCGGCCTCGATGCCGCCCAGGGTGCGGGCGATCTCGGCGATCATCAGCCGCTGGCCGTAGCGTGGGGTGAGGTCGAGGCCGTCGAGCACCTTGCGATAGGCGCCCTGGATCTCGCCCTTCAGGGCCTCGTCTAGCATAAAAATCCTAGCTGGAAGCCAGAAGCTGGAAGCTGGAAGTCACCCCAACGCAACTCGGAGAAAGCGCTGGCGCCCGGCACAGCCGGAGTGTTTCTCTTCCAGCTTCAAGCTTAAAGCTAAGAGCTTACAGCAGCCCTTCCGGCGGATGCTCGCAGGGCAGCTTGTCGTTGATGAAGCGCTCGATCTCCGGCAGCGAGAAGGCGTCTTCCTCGCCCACGAAGCTGATCGAGACACCCTTGGCGCCGGCGCGGCCGGTGCGGCCGATACGGTGGACGTAGTCCTCCGGATCTTCGGGCAGGGTGTAGTTGATGACGTGGCTGACGTCCTCGATGTGGATGCCACGGCCGGCCACGTCGGTGGCGACCAGCACCTGGATCTCGCCCTCGCGGAACTTCTCGAGGGTGCTGATGCGCTGGTTCTGGGGCACGTCGCCGGAGATCATGGCGGCATTGATGCCGGCGTCCTTGAGCAGGCCGTCAAGCTTGCGCACCAGGTCACGGCGGTTGCCGAACACCATCACCCGGTCGAAGCTCTCCTGCTGCAGCAGCTTCACCAGCAGCTTCGCCTTGTCCTCGTCGCCGACCAGATAGACGCGCTGATCGATATCGGCGGCGTTGTCGACGGTGACCGCGATGTCCACGTGGGCCGGATCGCGGGTCCACTGGCTGGCCAGATTGAGGATGTCCTCGGTGAAGGTCGCCGAGAACAGGAAGGTCTGGCGCTCCTCGGGCTTGGGCGTATGGCGGATGATGCGTTTCACGTCGGGGATGAAGCCCATGGAGAGCATCCGATCTGCCTCGTCGAGCACCAGCACCTCGACCTGGGTCAGATCGACGTCACGCTTCTGATGGAAGTCCAGCAGCCGGCCCGGGGTGGCCACCAGGATGTCGAGCTGCTGGCCGAGGCCCTCGAGCTGCTTCTGGTAGTCCATCCCGCCGACCACGCTGGCCACGTTGAGCTTGGTGAAGCGGGCCAGGGCCTTGGCGTCCTTCTCGATCTGCAGCGCCAGTTCGCGGGTCGGGGCCACGATCAGAGCCCGCGGCGCGCCCGGCTTCTGGCCGTCCGGGGCCTCTTCCTCGAGGAAGTAGGCGAGGATCGAGATCAGGAAGGCGGCGGTCTTGCCGGTGCCGGTCTGGGCCTTGCCGACCACGTCGCCACCGAGCAGCGTGTGGGTCAGCGCCTCGGCCTGGATCGGCGTGCAGTACTCGAAGCCCTGGGCATGGATGGCACGCATCAGCGGCAGCGGCAGGTCGAAATCGTGGAAGCGCCACTTGCCCGCCACGGCGGGGACCTGGAACTGGCGCAGATCCCAGTTCGACTGGCGGCGACGCGGCTTGCGGCGGCGACGCTTGGGCTTGCGGTTCTCGGTCTGGGCCGGTGCTGTGGTCTGTTCCGACTCGCTCATAGGCTGTGCTGTCTCGTCCATGTTCGTGGATGGAGGTGCATCGATCAGCGATGCGTGACGCAAACGCGCATTGTACCAGTCTCGGGCGCCGAGGGCGCGTCCGCTGTCGAAGGGAAGCGTCCGACTGCTAGAATGGCGCCCATCGAAAGAGGAGCCGTGTCATGACACGCAGGAAGAAGAGCCGTTCCATCGCCGACAAGGTGACCATCCGCACCGGTCGGCGCAAGGACTACAAGCAGTGGCGCCACGAGAACCCCGACGAGGTCACCTCGTCGCGGCGCTACACCGACAAGAAGCGCCAGCAGCGCAAGCTGCAGGCGGAGCGCAAGCTGGCCCGCCAGGAAAGCGGCCAGAAGATCGCCATCCATCCCGACAAGCCCGAGCAGAAGGACGACTGACCGATGCGCCTGGTGTCATTCAACATCAACGGCATTCGCGCCCGGCTGCATCAGCTGGAGGCGCTGGTCGCCGCACATCGTCCGGCGGTGATCGGCCTGCAGGAGACCAAGGTCCAGGACAGCGAGTTCCCGGTCGAGGCCGTCGAGGCGTTGGGCTACAGCGTTTACTTTCACGGCCAGAAGGGCCACTACGGCGTGGCGCTGATGATCTGCAACGAGCAGTGCCCGGACGGCCCGGAAGCGATCCATCGCGGCTTTCCCGATGACGGCGAACAGGCCCAGCGCCGGCTGATCGGCGCGCGACTGCGCATCGACGGCGGCGAGCCGCTGACGGTGTGGAACGGCTACTTTCCCCAGGGCGAAAGCGTCGACCATCCGGTGAAATTCCCGCACAAGCGTGAGTTCTACGCCCAGCTATCGCGCCTGCTCGACGAGCATCACGCCCCGGACGAGCGCCTGGCGATCATGGGCGACTTCAACATCTCGCCCGAGGATATCGACATCGGCATCGGCGAGCCCAACCGCAAGCGCTGGCTGCGCGAGGGCAAGACCAGCTTCCAGCCGGTGGAACGCGAGTGGCTCGAGGGCATCAAGGCCTGGGGCCTCGCCGACAGCTACCGGCTCTGCCATCCGCAGGTGGACGACCGCTTCAGCTGGTTCGACTACCGCTCCAAGGGCTTCGACCGCGACCCGAAGCGCGGCCTGCGCATCGACTACATCCTAGTGACGGAGCCGCTGGCCGGCCGGGTGCGCGACGCCGGCATCGACTACAAGCTGCGCGGCATGGAGAAGCCGTCCGACCACGCCCCCGTGTGGACCGAATTCGAGGCGTAATCATCTCGCGAAGCGCTTGCCCGGCGGCAAGCCCCGGGGTGCCGGACCATCACGAGACGCTGTAAACCCTTCCCTGGGCGCTACTTTTGCCCTTCAGCACTCTCGCATCCTGCTCCGCTTGAAGGACCGGTGCTGGCCATCCATGGCCAGCCCGTTCGGCGAGGATCGCCTCACCCTTGGCAGAAACCCTCGCTACGCCTTGCCCCCGGCATTCACCGCCTCATCCTCGGTCCCGCCTGTTGCCTCACCGCCTTCCTGCTCCGGCAGGCTCGACAGCCAGTCTTCCGCCTCGGACTCACCCAGATCACGCGCCTTCGCCAGCGCCTCGCCGGCGATGTCCCACTCGCCCCAGCCGTAGGCCAGCTCGCCCAGCCGCAGCCAGTCGTCGCCGGCCCCGCTGCGCTCGGCGACATCGCGCCAGGCAGCCAACGCCTCGTCGTGATCGCGCGCGGCCTGCCAGGCACGCGCCAGCAGGCGGCGATGCTCGAGATCGTCCGGCAGCGACTGCTCCTCGAGAGCAACAGTCAGCAGCTCGGCGGCCCGCGCCGGCGTGCCGCCGGCCAGGTGCAGACGGATGCGCTGGTGCAGGTCCTCGGCGCCGGACAGCACGCCGCGGCGCCAGCCGGCCTCCCAGATCGCCGCGGCCCGACCCGGATCGCCCAGGCGCTGGGCCAGGCTGGCCGCTCGACGCCAGGTCTCGGCATTACCGTCGGCACCCTGGAGACGCCGCTCGATCAGCGCCAGCGCGCCGCCCTCGTCGCCGGCACGCTGCAGCACGGTGGCGGCCAGCGTCGCATGCGCCTCGCTCGGCTCGCCGCCGCCACTCAGGGCGCGATTCACCCAGCGCGCCGCGTCGTCCCAGTCGGCCTCGGCGGCCAGCAGCTGGACCATCAGCCAGTGATCCTCGCGGGTGCCGGCGTGACGCTGGAACCAGTCGCCGAGCAGCGCCCTCGCCCGCTCGGGCTGATCGCCCCGCAGGCGCAGTCCCGCCTCCTGGCGCAGCCAGCGATCCGCCTGGGCGCGCTCGACGCCACGGATGCCACGCGCCTCGGCCAGATGACCGGCGGCGGCCAGCGGATCGTCGAGACGCGCCGCGGCGCTGGCGGCGAGCTGCAGGTAGAGGGCGCGGGCCCAGCGGTCCGAGGCATTGCCGCCCGCCAGGCGATCGGCCTGGCTCAGGGCGCGTTCGCGCACGGCGGCATACTCGGACTGCCCCAGGCGCTGCTCGAGGCCCTGAAGGTCGTCGATGCGCGCCCCGGACAGGGTCGGCGCCGCCAGGGCGGGCGAGGACAGCAGCAGCCAGGCGAGCAGGCACAGCGGGCGTGTCGGCGTCATGATCGTCATCTCAGCTGGAACTCCAGGCGCTGGCGGGCCCGACGGCGCTGATCGGCGGACGCGAACTGCCAGCCGGCGATGGCGCGGCGAGCGACGCGGTCGAAGACGCGACGCGGGCTGGCCTCCACCACCTGGATGCTGTCGCGTTCGACGCTGCCGTCGCGGCGAATGATGAACTGCACCACCACGTGGCCCTCGAGACCGCGACGGCGGGCCCGCGAGGGATACTCGGGCGGCACGCGACGCGTGGCCTGGGCGGAGGACCCGACGTCCACCGGCTCGTTGGAGGCCGCCTGACTCGCGGCCGGGGCCGACGACGACGTGCTCGCCGTGGCCTGGCTCGGAGCAGGGTCCGGTGCCGGCGCGGGTTCCGGCTGCGGTTCGGGTTGCGGTTCGGGCCGGGGCTCTGGCTTCGGTTCGGGTGGCGTCTCGGTGAGCTCCGGCAAGGCCTCGTCCACCGGCGTCTCCGGCGCTTCCATGGGCGGCAGCTCCGGCTCCGGCAGGGAAATGGCGCTGTCGACCTGGGGCGCCGGCGCCGGCTGTGGCGGCGGCGTCGGAGCACTGGGCGGCGGCGGTGGCGCCGCGCTGGCCGCCGTGGCCGGCTCGGGCGCCATCTCGGCCGGCGCTTCGGCCAGCGTCATCATGATCTCCTGCTGCGGCTCGGGCTCGGCCTCGGGCGGTGCCACCAGCAAGGCCAGCAGCGCGAACAGCGCCAGGGTCAGGGCCGCCCCGGCCAGCAGCGAAACCGGTAGCCGCATCAGTCACCGCTCCGCTGGGCGGCCACCGCCACGTTGTCGACGTCGGCCTCGCGCAGGCGATCCATGACCTCGATCAGCACGCCGGTGGTGGCATCGCGATCGGCCTGGATCACCACCGAGCCGTCGTCGCTGATCAGGCCGGCCACGCGCGGACCGACCCGGTGCAGGTCCACGGGCTCGCCGTCGACCCACACCGCGCCCTCGGGGGTGATCGCCACCAGCACCTGAACGTCCGGACGCGGCGAGGCCGCGCTGGACTCGGGCCGTTCGATCTCCACCCCGCTCTCCTTGATGAAGCTGGTGGTCACGATGAAGAAGATCAGCATGATGAAGACCACGTCCAGCATCGGGGTCAGGTTGACCTCGCTGCTCTCCTCAGCGGCCGCCGCCAGTCGACGTCTACGCATGTGCGTCCTCCGCGGCGCGTGCCAGGCGGTCGTGCAGCCGCTGATCCTCGCGCCGGATGATGTGTTCGAGACGAGCGATGAACAAGAGCCCCACCACCGAGACCGCCATGCCGCTCAGGGTCGGCAGGGTGGCGCGGGCCACGCCGTCGGCCATGGCACGAGCCTGATTGACCTCGCTCACCGACAGGCTGTCGAAGACGGTGATCATGCCGGTCACCGTGCCGAGCAGGCCGAACAGCGGGCAGATCACCACCAGCAGCTTGAGCCAGGGCAGCGGCGCGCGCAGCCGGGTGATCAGCTCGCGGGCCCAGATCTCGCGCAGGGTCAGCGCACTCCAGCTGGCGTGATCCTCGCGGGCCACCCAGCGCGCCACCAGGGCGTGGCGCGCCGGACGATAGTGGAAGCGGAAGAACCACCAGCGCTCCAGGCCCAGCGAGAACAGCAGCACCGCCACGCCGATGATGACCACCAGCACCGGGCCGCCGGCCTCGACCAGCCAGGCCAGGGGATCAAGCCAGAGCATCGGCATGGCGCGGCGTCACGCTCGGGGAAGCGGCGTCGCGGCCGGCTTCCAGGGTGTCGGCGAGCACGGCACTGGCGCGCCCTTCGAGGGTACCGATCAGCGAACGGCTGCGGCTGGAGAGCGCCGTCTGGGCGAACAGCAGCGGCACCGCGGTGATCAGGCCCAGCACCGTGGTCACCAGCGCCTGACTGATGCCGCCGGCCATCAGCTGCGGGTCGCCGGTGCCGAACACGGTGATCGACTGGAAGGTCACGATCATGCCGGTGACGGTGCCGAGCAGGCCCATCAGTGGCGCCACGGCGGCGAGCATCTTGACCAGCCCCTGGCCGCGCTCGAGCTTCGGCTGCTCGGCGAGCAGCGCCTCGTCGAGGCGGGCCTCCAGCGCCTCGGGCGCGTGGCCCGGGCCGAGGGCATGGAAACGCTTGAGCACGCGTCCCAGCGGATTGTCGTCGCGCAGCCGGTCGAGATCACCGAGCTGACGACGCAGCCGCACCGTCACCCGCGTCAGATAGAGGTACTGCACCAGCGCCACCAGCAGGCCGACGACGCCCAGCGCCACGACCACATAGCCCACGGCACCGCCCTGCTGGAAGCGCTCCCAGAGGCTCGGCGTCTGCGCCATGGCCGCGACGACCTGCCCGTCGGCCGGATCGAAGGCCAGGGTGTCGCCCTCGCCGTTGCGGAAGGCCGCCAAGGTGTCGGCGATCGCCCCGGGCGTCGTCGGCAGCACCGCCAGGCGCCCGTCCTCACCGGAACGCTCGAGCAGCTGACCGTCGTCGGTCGCCGCCAGCAGATCGCCCACGCGTAGCACCGAGCGCTCGGCCACCTCGCCATCGGCGCCAGCCACTGGCGCCTCGAACTCCGCCACCCGAGCGGTCTCGCGCGTCAGCGCCATCAGGCTGTCGGCGAGGCCGGCCACCTGATCGGCGCCGAGGATGCCGTCGGCCTCGAGGCGCGGCGGCAGCTCGGCCTGACCGCCGAGAGTCAGCCAGCTGGCGGCGAGATCGTCACGCAGCTCGCCGCTGACGCCGGCCACCTCATCGAACAGGGCCTGCAGATCACCGCCTTGTTCCTGGCGACGGGCGTTAAGCTCCTCGAGCGCCTCGCGCTGGGACTGCTCCCGGGCGTCGAGGGATTCGCGTCGCTCGCGAGCGGCGACCAGGGCGTCCTGAGCCTCGGTCAGCGCCTCATCCAGCGCCGCTTCGTCATCGACCAGCTCGGCCAGGCGAGCGTTGTCACGGGCCTCGGCGGCCTCGCGTTCGGCACGCAGGGTCGAGAGCGCGGCCTCGTCGTCCGGCGCGACCGCCGGCTGGGCCTGGCCCAGCAAGGGGAAGCCGGCCAGCCACAGGCCCATCAGCGCGGCGCGCATTGCCGTCGGCAGGTGCATCAGGCGTCCTCCCCGGCAGGTGTCTCTGACGCAGACAAGGGTTGAGAAACGGGCAGCTCCAGCAGCGCGGGGGCGCGCCGCTCTCGGGCGATGGCCAGCCCCTTGCGGACCTCGGTCAGAGCCGCGCCGTCCAGCGGCTGCCAGCCGCCCTGCTCGGCCTTCCACACGCCACCTCGATGGCCGTCGGGCGTCAAGTAGTACCAGCCGACCCGGCCCAAGCGCAGGAAATCCACCTCGCGCGGGACATCGCCGGCCAGTTCACCACGCCAGGCATCGATCTCCCGGCCGTAGTCGAGCTCGGCGCGCCAGGCGGCCAGCATCCGCGCCAGCTTCTCGTCGCGGCTCGTCTCGGGATCGGCCAGCAGGCGCTCGAGGTTCTCGACCCGGGCCAGACGCTCGTCCTCCAGGAAAGGCATGTCGCGCTCCACCCAGGCACGCAGACGCTCGACCATGTCACGCATCAGGCCTGGCAGGGCCTCGCGGGTCTCGGACAGGGTGGAAAGCGCTTCTTCACGGTGGGCCAGGGTATCGGCCTGACGCTCGACCAGCGGCGCCAGCTCGGCGTTGTAGTCGTTCAGACGCCGCGTTTCCTCGCGCGCCTGACGCAGTGCCTGGAGCTTGTCGCGCACGGCGTCGTCGGCGTTGTCGATACGCGCCTGGAGTTCGGCCTGGGTACGCTGGGCGTCCAGCGCCTCATCGCGCACCGTCGACTGGGCGGCCGCCGAACCGACCATGAGCAGGGCAACGCCTGCCACGGCGAGGCGGCGCCGGGATTGGTGGTAGGACACGCTTGTCTCCGAAAGGTCCGACATATCCCCTAAACCCTACTTTGAACAAGAATAATTATCAATGCCTGACGCAGCCGCAAACGAGACCCAGCACCGAGAGGTTGACAGCTCGCGGGCGCCCATAAAGAATGAGAATTACTATCAAAGGAGCCGCCACCCATGTCGGCCGACACATCACAGCTGCATTACACCTGCATCTTCCTTTCGGTCTCCTTCCGGGCGCTTCGCGATGACCTGGACAAGCCGTCGCGAGCCCCGTCCCACCCCTGCTGGCTGGACGCCGGCCTGGTCGAGATGCTCACCGGCGAACTGAGACGCTGCCGTGATGCCGCCGTTCGTCATCCGGCGGCCTGGCAGTCCCTCGATGCCGCCCTCGCCCACGCCAGCCTGCTGCTGGCCCAATGCCCCGGCGGCCTGGGTCGCGATCGCTGCGCGCGCCAGCTCGACGCCATCGTGTCGCCGCTGCAGGAGGCTGCCGCCTGGCTGGCCGGCCGTCGCCCCTCCGAAGCACAGGAAAGCCAGTGGCAGGCCATGGCCCGACGGCTGGGCGGCTGGCTTCGCCGCTGAAGTCCCCACCTCGCCACCTCTCCAGCATCGACGACGCACCAACGCAAACGGGCCGACCTCTCCGTGGAGAGGCCGGCCCGTTTTCTAGCTGACGGCAGAGAGCCTTACAGCTTGCTCTCGAGCTCCGGCAGGATCTCGAACAGGTCGCCGACAAGACCGCGGGTCATCGAGAGCGCCACCTGGAAGATCCCGATCTTCGCCTTACAGCTTGCTCTCGAGCTCCGGCAGGATCTCGAACAGATCCCCGACGAGACCACGGGTCATCGAGAGCGCCACCTGGAAGATCCCGATCTTCGCCTTACAGCTTGCTCTCGAGCTCCGGCAGGATCTCGAACAGATCCCCGACGAGACCATAGTCCGCGACCTGGAAGATCGGCGCCTCGTCGTCCTTGTTGATGGCGACGATCACCCGGGAATCCTTCATCCCTGCCAGGTGCTGGATGGCACCGCTGATGCCCACCGCGATGTACAGCTCCGGCGCCACGATCTTGCCGGTCTGGCCGACCTGCATGTCGTTGGGCACGTAGCCGGCGTCGACCGCCGCACGGGAGGCGCCGATGGCCGCGCCCAGCTTGTCGGCGATGCCGTCGAGCAGCTTGAAGTTTTCGCCACTGCCCATGCCGCGGCCGCCGGAGATCACCACCTTGGCGCCGCCGAGCTCGGGGCGGTCGCTCTGCTCGAGCCGCTCGTCGACGAACGAGGACAGGGCGTTGTCGATGCCGCTCTCGACGGCCTCGACGCTCGCGCTTCCGCTCTCACCGACGGCATCGAAGGCGGTGGGACGCACGGTGATCACCTTCAGTGCGTCCTCGCTCTGCACGGTGGCGATGGCGTTGCCGGCATAGATCGGGCGCTTGAAGGTATCGGCGCCGACCACCTCGATGATCTCGGAGATCTGGCTGACGTCCTTGAGCGCGGCGAGTCGCGGCAGCACGTTCTTGCCATTGGTGGTGGCGGCGGCCAGCACGTGGCCATAGTCGTCGGACAGCGCGACCAGCAGGTCACCGACCGGCTCGGCCAGCTGGTGGGCATAGACCGCGGCGTCGGCGACGCGCACCCGGCTCACGCCGTCGAGCTTGGCGGCGGCCTCGGCGACGGCACCGACGTTCTCGCCGGCAACCAGCACGTCAACGTCGCCACCGATTTTCCTTGCGGCGGCGACCACGTGCGCGGTGATCTCGGCCAGCTGGCCGTCGTGATGTTCGGCAAGGACCAGGATACTCATGAAATCACCTTCGCTTCATTCTTCAGCTTGTCGACCAGCTCGTCCACGGAGCCCACCTTGACGCCGCCCTGACGCTCGGCCGGCGGCTCGACGGAAACCAGCTTGAGGCCGGAGGCCACCGCGACGCCGAGCTCCTCGGGCGTCTTGGTGTCCAGCGGCTTCTTCTTGGCCTTCATGATGTCGGGCAGCTTGGCGTAACGCGGCTCGTTGAGGCGCAGGTCGGTGGTGACGATGGCCGGCAGCTGCAGGGCCACGGTCTGCAGGCCGCCGTCGATCTCGCGGGTGACCTTCAGGGTCTCGCCCTCGACGGCGACCTCGGAGGCGAAGGTGCCCTGGGGACGACCGGTCAGCGCGGCGAGCATCTGCCCCACCTGGTTGTTGTCGCTGTCGATGGCCTGCTTGCCGAGGATGGTCAGCTGCGGCTGCTCCTCCTCGACGACCCTGGCCAGCAGCTTGGCCGCGGCCAGCGACTCGACGGGCGCCTCGGTCTGCACGTGCACGGCGCGATCGGCGCCCAGCGCCAGCGCGGTGCGGAGCTGTTCCTGGGCGGCCTTGGGGCCCACGGTGACGGCGACCACTTCGGTGGCCACACCGGCCTCCTTGAGCCGCACCGCCTCTTCCACGGCAATCTCGCAGAAGGGATTCATGGCCATCTTGACGTTGGTGAGATCGACGTCGCTGTTGTCCGGCTTGACCCGAATCTTGACGTTGTAGTCGATGACGCGTTTGACCGCGACGAGTACCTTCATAATGTCCTCGCTGGGTTCTGTCTCGGAACCTGGGAAACGGAGCTCGGCGACTCGCTGAGGGAACGCGACACCGGCCCATAGAACTGGCCGATATGCTTTTATGCGTTTCAGACGAGCGTTTGATAGGCGCCTTGCCGAAAAACCCCCTAAATGTGCCACAGCCCGGTCCACTCCAACAATCCCCGGCATGCCGGGAATGGGGCTTTCCGGGGTTTGGCCATCGTAAGGGGGGGCCAATCCGGCTATCATGCGGACCATGGGACACCCCCGAAAGCAAACGACCGTTTTAACACCCTGACGATGCCGAGACCGCCTCGGCCAGGACGTCGTCGGGATGGGAGGAGAAGGATCCAATGACAGAACAGATCGAGCGCGACGCCATGGAGTTCGACGTGGTCATCGTCGGCGCCGGCCCCTCCGGCCTGGCCGCGGCCTGCCGCCTGATGCAGCAGGCCAACGAGGCCGAGCAGGAACTGTCGGTGTGCCTGGTCGAGAAAGGGTCCGAGGTCGGCGCTCACATCCTCTCCGGCGCCGTCTTCGAACCCCGCGCCCTGCAGGAACTGTTCCCCGACTGGCAGGAGCGCGGCGCGCCGCTGACCACGCCGGCGATTCGCGACGAGCTCTATCTGCTCAAGGACGCCGAGAAGGCCCAGAAGCTGCCCAATGCCCTGGTGCCGAAGACCATGCATAACACCGGCGGCGACCTCACCCGTTATGTGATCAGCGCCGGCAACCTGTGCCGCTGGCTGGCCGAACAGGCCGAGGAGCTCGGCGTCGAGGTGTTCCCGGGCTTCGCCGCCCAGGAGACCATCGTCGAGGACGGCGTGGTCAAGGGCATCCTGGTCGGCGACATGGGCGTGGACGCCGACGGCCAGCCCAAGGACGGCCACATGCCGGGCATGGAGCTGCGCGCCAAGTACACGCTGTTCGCCGAGGGCGCCCGCGGCCACCTGGGCAAGGGGCTGATCGAGCGCTTCGAGCTCGATGCCGGCAAGGATCCGCAGCACTACGGCATCGGCCTCAAGGAGCTGTGGGACGTGCCCGCCGACAGGCACGAACCGGGCCTGGTGCTGCACGGCTCCGGCTGGCCGCTGGACAAGTCGACCCACGGCGGCTGGTTCCTCTATCACGCCGAGAACCAGCAGGTGGTGGTCGGCCTGATCCTCGACCTGTCCTACCAGAATCCGTATCTGTCGCCCTTCGACGAGTTCCAGCGCATGAAGCACCACCCGGTGCTGAAGCAATACCTGGAGGGCGGCTCGCGGGTGGCCTACGGCGCCCGGGCCATCGCCAAGGGCGGTCTCAACTGCCTGCCGAAGATGACCTTCCCCGGCGGGCTCTTGATCGGCTGCGACGCCGGCACCCTGAACTTCGCCAAGATCAAGGGCCTGCACACCGCCATGAAGTCCGGCATGGTCGCCGCCGAGAGCGTCTTCGAGGCCATCGCGGCCGGTGGAGAGAGCGACGAGGGCGGCGCCGATCTCACCGCCTTCGAGGCCAAGTGGCAGGCCAGCTGGGCCTACCAGGAGCTCGACGAGAGCCGCAGCTTCGGCCCGGCGATCCACAAGTACGGCACCGTGGGCGGCGGCGCCTACAACTTCCTCGACCAGCTGCTGGGCGGCAAGCTGCCGACGGTCCACGACACCACCCCGGACCACGCCACCCTCAAGCCGGCGGCCGAGTGCGAGAAGATCGACTATCCCAAGCCGGACGGCGTGATCTCGTTCGACAAGTCCTCCTCGGTGTTCCTCTCGAACACCAACCACGAGGAAGACCAGCCCTGCCACCTGCGCCTCAAGGACCCGGAACTGCCGATCCGCGACAACCTGCCGACCTACGCCGAGCCCGCGCAGCGCTACTGCCCGGCCGGGGTCTACGAGGTGGTCGAGGACGACGACGGCAAGCCCGCGTTCCAGATCAACTTCCAGAACTGCGTGCACTGCAAGACCTGTGACATCAAGGACCCGGCCCAGAACATCACCTGGGTCGCGCCGGAAGGGGGAGGCGGGCCGAACTACCCCAACATGTAAGGGAGGCCTGAGTCAAAAAGGCAAAAAACGCCCCGCAGGCACACAGCCTGCGGGGCGTTTGTCTTCAGGCTTCCAGGCGCGAAGCGCCGCTCTTCCCTCTTACCTCTCCGGGCGCTGCCCAGGCTCAGTCGCCGGTGGCGATGGGCCGGTCGGCGTCGGTGATCCAGTCGCTCCAGGAGCCGACGTAGAGCCGCGGCAGCGGGCGGCCGGCGATCGCGTAGGCGAGGATGTCGTGGCAGGCGGTGACGCCGGAGCCGCAGTAGGCGATCACCGGGTCCGCGTCCGGCAGCTCGGCGTCGAGCGTCTCGGGGGACTTGAAGCGACCGTGCGCATCGAGGTTCTCGGCGCTCGGCCGCGAGCGTGCGCCGGGGATGTGCCCGGCCATGGCATCGACGGACTCGGCCTCGCCGCGGAAGCGCTCGGCGGGGCGCGCATCGAGCTTCAGCGCCCGGCCGGAGAACACCTCGTCGGCCTGTACCAGCACATCGTCGCGGTAGTCGGGCACCCAGTCGCTCGGCGCGGGCGCCGGCTCGCGCCCCAGCGGCAGCTCGCCGCCGGCGGCCTGCCAGGCGCCGAGTCCACCGTTCAGCAGCCGCACGTCGGGATGCCCGGCCCAGCGGGCGATCATCCACCAGGCCCGGGCCGCGGCCAGCTGACCGCCCACGTCGTCGTAGACCACCACCGGCCGCCCGGGGGTGACGCCGAGGCGGCGCAGCGTCGCCGTGAAGGCCTCGCGGCTCGGCAGCGGATGGCGGCCGCCCGCGCCGTTCTCACGGGCCGGGGCGGCCAGGTCGCGATCCATGTCCAGGTGCTGGCTGCCCGGCACATGGCCTTCGCGCCACAGCCGCTCGCCGGCCTCGGGATCGCCGAGCCGCGCCCGGCAGTCCAGCACCAGCGGCGGCATATCGCCCGCGAGCGCCTCGGCCAGCGCGGTGGCTTCGATCAACACGTTCATGCGCCTTCTCCTTCCAGCCATTCGATGGGGGCCCGCCGGGCAATCAGTCGCCTGCGGCCGGCCTGACGGAATCGCACCTCGATCACCGGATTCGCCGGATCGCCTTCCACCACGCTGATCTCGCCCTCGCCGAAGACGGCATGGTTGAGGCGCTGGCCGACCCGGTAGTCGGCCGCGCTATCGGCGACCTGCCCCGTCTGCGCCGCGGCGGCCTCGACGGGCAGCGGCCGGCCCAGGCGCTCGAGATAGCGCTGCACCAGCGCCGGTCGGGAGACCCGCAGCGGCGCCGGCGGTTCATCGATGCCCTCGGCGACCAGCCGCTCGGCCACCCGCTGGCCGTCCTGCCAGGCGGTCTCGCCGAGGAAGCGGCTGGGCCGGTGATCGCCGCCGTCGTGCAGCATCACCAACCGCTCGCAGGCGCGGGTGATCGCCACGTAGAACAGCCGCCGCTCCTCCTCGAGACGCGGCGGACTCAGCGGGTTGTCACGGGTGTAGTGCGGGAAGTCTTCCTCGTTGACGCCGCCGAGCATCACCAGCGGCCACTCCAGCCCCTTGGCACCGTGCACGGTGGTGATCAGCACGCCGTCATCGCGGTTCTCCACCGGGCGGCGCAGCAGCTCGATGAAGGCCGCGAGATCGGAGGCCTCCTTGGCCTGCTCCACCAGCACGTCGAGCAGGCGCACGTCCTCCTCGCCCTTGTCGCGGCGTGCCGCGGCGCGCTTGAGCACCTTCTCGGCCTCGACCTCCTCGACCACGTGCTCGAGCAGCTTGGCCGGCGACCAGCCGCCGCGTTTCGGCAGTTCGCAGAGCAGCGCCCAGCGACGCTTGAGGGTCCGCCGCTGGTGCGGCCTGAGCGAGGCCAGCAGCGGGTCCTGGCGCTCCGGCCAGCGCTGGGTCTCGGCCAGCCGGGCGGCCAGCGCCGAGAGGCGTTCGCGGGGCACGAAGGGCGTCGGCTGGGACAGCAGCAGCAGCAGGTGGCCGGGGTCGCGCAGCAGCTGGCCGTCGAGCGCCAGCGCCAGATAGCCGGCCAGCGCCTCGACCAGCGGCAGGCGGAACACGAAGCGGTCCTCCCGGGACAGACGGAAGGGCACGCCCTCGCGCAGCAGCGCCAGCTGCAGCGGCACCGACAGCGCCCAGCTGCGCACCAGCAGGCAGGCCTCGTCGAGACGGCGGCCGTCGCGCTGCCAGCCGGCCAGCTCGTCGAGCAACGCCTGGCTGCCCTGCCCCACCGCCAGCCGGGTGTCGGGATTGTCCGGCGCGGCCAGGCACAGCTGGTCCGGACGGCGCCGGTTGGCCTCGATGGCGTGGTTGGCGGCCAGCGCCAGGGCGTGGCCGTGGCGGAAGGTGGTGGAGAGCGGGTAGTCGCGGGCCTCGCCGAAGATGGCGGCGAAGTCCTCGAGCATGGTGTCGGGGTGGGCGCCACGCCATTCGTAGATGCACTGGTTGGCGTCACCCACCGCCATCACCGCCGCCTGGCGCCCGGCCAGCACCGCCAGCAGGCGCTGCTGGGTAGGATTGATGTCCTGGTACTCGTCGATGATCACCTGGTCGAGGAAGCCCTGGACCCGGGCGCGCAGCGCGGGATCGGCCTCCAGCGCCCGGACCGGCCGGTACAGCAGGTCGGCATAGGTCATCAGGCCCTGATCGGCGAGCAGTGTCTCGGCGTGTTCGAAAGCGGCGACGAAGTGATCGGTGTCCTCGCCGAAGTCGAGCCGGGCGTAGAGCTCGGCGGGCTCGGCCATCTCGGCCTTCACCAGGCCGCTGAAGTGGGCCAGAGCCTCGAGCTTCTCGGCTTCCAGGGCGCGCTCGCCGGCCTCGGGGAAGGCCTCCAGCGCCTGCTGGGTGGCCTGGCGCAGCAGCCGCTCGAGCTGCCAGTCGGCGGTCAGCAGCCGACGGTTCTCCAGCACGCCCCAGCGGGTCAGGCTCTGGGTCAGGCGATGACCCAGCGAGTGAAAGGTGCGCACGTCGGGCAGCGCCTGGCCGGCGGGTGCCGCCGCGGCCAGCCGGGCCTGGAAGTCCTCCCGGGCCGAGCGGTTGAACATCAGCACCAGGATGCGCCCGGGCGCCATGCCGCGCTCGAGCAGGTGCAGCACCCGCGCCACCAGGGTGGTGGTCTTGCCCGCCCCGGCCACGGCGGCGACCCGGGCATGGCCCTCGGGGTGGCCGACCACGGCGTGCTGTTCCGACGTCAGCCTCATGATGCCTCGTCGTCCCAGCGGCCCAGCGAGTGCCAGGCCCCGCCGCTCTCGAGCCCCAGCTCGTCGTCGCGGCACTCGGCGGCGTCGGCGAGGCGATAGAAGACGTTGCGCCCGAGGCGCGCGGCCAGCCCGAAGCGCACCGGCACCTCCGGCACGGCCTCGCCGCGGGGCGTATCGCTGACCGTCAGCCGGTGCGCGTCGTCGAGCCTCACGCGATCGCCGGCATTGGTGACGAGTTGCCAGTCGCCGGCGGCATCGCGTTCGGCATCGACGATCAGCAGCGGGCGATCCTCGACGCGGATACGCCATTTCTCGGCCGGCGCTACCAGGTAATACTCGCCGTCGTCCTCGCGGCGCAGCACGCTCGCCAGCAGCCGCACCAGCGCAGGACGCGCGATGACGCCCCCCTCGTGGAGCCAGCGACCGTCGGCGGCGATGGTCAGATCCATGTCGCCCCGGCACTCGGGATGCCAGCGCTCCAGCGGCGGGATCTCGCCCTCGGGCGGTATGCCGGCCAACCAGGTGTCCAGGTTCATGACGCCTCCTTTGCGCGCCGGATCAGACCACCAGGCCGGCGCTCGACAGCGCCTCGCGGACTTCCGCCGACGCCTCGGGCACGGCCGCCTTGAACAGCCGATAGAAGTTGGCAGTGGTCTGCATGGCCACCTCCTCGACGCTGATGCCGCGCTCCTCGGCGATGCACTCGGCGACCTCGACCACCCAAGCCGGCTCGTTGGGCTTGCCGCGATGCGGCACCGGCGCCAGGTAGGGGCTGTCGGTCTCGATCAGCAGGCGGTCCAGCGGCACCTTGCGGGCCAGCTCGCGCACCGATTCGGCGTTGCGGAAGGTGACGATACCCGACAGCGAGACCATGAACCCGTGGGCCACCGCCTCGCGGGCCATGTCCAGGTCCTCGGTGAAGCAGTGCAGCACGCCACCGACCCGCGGATCGACGTGCTCGCGGATCAGCGCCAGGGTGTCCTCGCGCGCGGCACGGGTGTGGATGATCACCGGCAGCTCGAGTTCGGTGGCGGCGATCAGGTGGCGGCGGAAGCGCTCGTGCTGCACCTCGCGGGAGACACCGTCGTAGTGATAGTCGAGGCCGGTCTCGCCGATCGCCACCGCCTCATGGCGCTCCGCGCATTCCTTGATGGCCTCGACGCTCGGCTCTTCCGGCACCTCATGCAGCGGATGCACGCCGGCGGAGATCACCACGTCGTCATGCTCGCGGGCGATGGCGGCGATACCGGGCACTTCTTCCAGGGTGACCGCGATGGCCAGGAACTGGCGCACGTCGCGGGCGCGGGCGGCGTCCAGGGCGGCGGCGACGTCGCCGTCGTGGGTACGGGGATCGAGGCGATCGAGATGGCAGTGGGAATCGACAAACATCGGCAGGTTCACACGAAAAAGGGATACGTTCGGAAGCTCGACGCGGGTCAGAGCGTGTAGGTCGGCGCGGCCTTGTCCAGCTGGCCCGCCAGCAGGGTCTCGATATGGTCGCGCACGGCCTGGTCCTCGAGGCCGAAGTGCACGCCGATGCCCGGCACGCGTCGCCCGGAGACGCCTTCGGGCGAGACCCAGACCACTCGGCCGGTGATCGGCAGGCGCTCGCTCTGCTCGGGCAGGGTCAGCAGCACGAAGACCTCCTGGCCGAGCTCGTAGCGCTCCCGGGTCGGCACGAAGATGCCACCCCGCTCCAGCGACGGCATGTAGGCCATGAGCAGCGTGGGGATATCCCGGATGGTCAGGGAGAGGGCCTTCTGGGCGGACATCGGCGAGCCTCCTCGGGCAGTGTCTTCAGGAGCGCAGCAGCGCGGACCAGCGCACCAGCCAGGCCTCCAGCACCAGCTGCGGGTTGGGATTGCCCCCCGCGCCGAGCAGGCGGCGCTGTTCGCGAGCATAGTCCAGCAGGCGGAACCAATCGCGCACCCGGCCGTTCTTCACCGCCTGGCGATAGAGCGGCAGCAGGTCGGGATTGCGCAGCGTCGCGCTCTCGCCGGACAGCCCCAGCCGGATCAGATCCTCGAGCCAGGCGATACCGTACCACAGGATGGCGTCGAGGGACTGGCGGTCCAGCCGCGCGGCCTCGGCCACCGGCTCGGCACCGCGCACCAGGGCGTCGAAGGTCTCGTGGAGCTGCTGACGCAGCGCCCGGGCGTCGGGCTCGGCGAGCTCGAGGGCCCGCAGCGGCAGTCCGCCGGCGGCCTGATACCAGAAGCGGGCATCCTCGCGGCCGCCGAGCCGTTCGGCCAGCCAGTCGAGGCAGTCGGCCTCGTCCGGCGCGGTCAGGCTCCAGTGCTGGCAGCGCGAGCGGATGGTCGGCAGCAGGTGAGAAGGGATGTCCGAGAGCAGCAGAAACAGGGTCCGGCCGCCGGGCTCCTCCAGGCTCTTGAGCAGGGCGTTGGAGGCGGCCACGTTCATCGCCTCGGCCGGGGAGATGACGATCACCCGGTAGCCGCCCTGCTGGGCGGTCTGGGAGACGAAGCCGTTGATCTCGCGGATGGCATCGATGCGAATCTGGCGCTTGCCCTCGTCCGGCGACACCCGCATCAGGTCCGGGTGATAGCCCGACGCCAGCATCTGGCAGGCGTGGCAGCGGCCACAGGCGACCTCCCCCGGCGCCTGGCACAGGGTGCGGGCGATCAGCGCCTCGGCCAGCGATGGCTTGCCGACACCGTGGGGACCGGAGAACAGCAGCGCATGGGGCAGACGGCCGGCCTCGGCCAGCGCGATCAGCTCCCGCCAGCGTGGCTCGAGCCAGGGCAGCGGCCGGACGGGCTCGCTCATGACGCCTCCAGGTGCGCGTCCAGCCGGCGGCCGAGCTCGGCCTGCACGTCCGCGAGGGCGCGGTCGGCGTCGACCACGGCGATGCGCTCGGGCGCCGCGGCGGCGCGGGCCAGATAGGCCTGACGCACGGCCTCGAAGAACTCGCCGCGCTCGCGCTCGAAACGGTCGCGCTGGCCACCGCTGTGCTCCAGACGCCCCTCGAGCCGGCGCTGGGCCGCGGCCATCGGCATGTCGAGCAGCAGCGTCAGGTCCGGCTGCAACCCCTGCTGGACGAAGGCCTCCAGCTCGGCGATGCGCTCGGCCGGAATCCCGCGCCCGCCGCCCTGGTAGGCGAAAGTGGCATCGGTGAAGCGGTCGCAGACCACCCAGGCGCCCCGTTCGAGGGCCGGCCGCACCACCCGTGCCAGGTGCTGTGCGCGAGCGGCGAACACCAGCAGCAGCTCGGCGTCGGCGTCCAGCGGCTCGTCGGACGCGGGGTCGAGCAGCAGGCCGCGGATCGCCTCGGCGCGCGGCGTGCCGCCCGGCTCGCGGGTGCGCACCACCTCGAGGCCGCGGGCCTCCAGATGCGCGGCGACCCAGGCCAGATTGGTGGACTTGCCCACCCCTTCGCCACCTTCCAGGGTGATGAAGCGTCCTCGGCGTTGCATGGCCCCTCCGATGCTCAGCGGTTGCGGATGTAGCGATTGACGGCGTTGTTGTGCTCGCGCAGCGAGCGCGAGAAGTGGTGGGTGCCGTCGCCCCGGGCCACGAAATAGAGCGCCTCGCCCTCGGCGGGCTGCACCGCCGCCTGCAGCGCCGCCCGTCCCGGCAGGGCGATGGGCGTCGGCGGCAGGCCGTCGATCACGTAGGTGTTGTAAGGCGTGGGCTCACGCAGGTCGGCGCGGGTGATGTTGCCGTCGTAGTCGTCGCCCATGCCGTAGATCACGGTGGGGTCGGTCTGCAGGCGCATGCCCCGCTCCAGGCGACGCACGAAGACGCCGGCGATGCGCTCACGCTCCTCGGGGGCACCGGTCTCGCGCTCGATCAACGAGGCCAGTATCAGCGCCTGATAGGGCGTATCGATGGGCAGATCGTCGTCGCGTGATGCCCAGGCCTCGGACAGCAGCTCGTCCATGCGTACCATCGACTGGCGCAGGATCTCCAGATCGCTGATGCCCTTGCGATAGCGGTAGGTGTCGGGGAAGAAGCGCCCCTCCGGCAGCTCGTCCTCGCGACCCAGCTCGGCCATGATCTCGGCGTCGGACCACTCGGCGGTGCGATGCTCGAGCTTGGGCGCGGCGTCCAGCGCGGCGCGCATCTGAGCGAAGGTCCAGCCCTCGGGGATCGTCAGCGGGTAGGTGACCACCTCGTGACGATCCAGCAGCCCGAGCAGCTCACGGCCGCTCATGCCGGGCGTCAGGCGATACTCGCCGGGGCGCAGGTCGGGCAGCGCCTCGGGCTCGAGACGGCTCAGCAGACGATAGGCCCAGCCGTCGGACAGGATGCCGCGCGCGTCGAGCTCACGGATCACCCGATGGAAGCCGGCGCCGGCCGGCACCTCGTAGAGCGTCGGCGTCTCGAGGGCCAGCGGGGCCTCGAGACGGCTCTGCCAGTAGCGATACCCCGCACCCAGCACCAGTGCCGCCAGGATCAGCAGCAGCGGCAACAGCTTGGCCACTCGCCTCATGGGAAGTCCTCGTTCAGTCGTGGGGATAGCCGAGCCGCGCATGGGCCTCGGCCTGCAGGGCGCGATGGTGATCGCCGATGTCCCAGCGCGCCTGACGGCGGCCGTCGGCGTCATCGAGCCGGGTCACCGGCCACAGGCCCTGCACGGAGTTGGCCAGGCATACCGCCTCGGCCGTCGCCAGCGCTTCGGGGGAGGTGTCGCCCTCATGGATCACGCCGTCGGCGAGCAGCGCCTGGCGCAGGGTGCCGGCCACGCCACAGCGGTCGAGCCGCGGCGTGTACCAGGCATCGTCCTGCCACCAGAAGAGATTCATGCAGGTGGCCTCGACCAGCCGCCCCTCGGCGTCGCCGAGCAGCCCCTCGGCGATCTCGGGATCGGACCATTCGGCCCGGGCCAGGACGTTCTCCAGGCGATTGAGGTGCTTGAGGCCGGCCAGCGCCGGCTGGATGCCCAGCCGCAGCCGGCAGTGGCGAACCCGCACGCCGTCGCGCCAGCGCGCCCGGGCCGGGGCGAAGGGCACGGCCTGCCAGCGCAGCCGCGGCTCGGGCTCGGCGGGCGCGAGGTAACCGCGCCCGCCGGAGCCGCGGGTCAGCATCAGCTTGAGCACCGCGAGCCCCTCGCCGGCCCGTGCCGGCAAGGCGTCGAGCGTGTCCCGACCCGGCAGCGGAATGCCGAGGGTCTCGGCACCACGGGCCAGCCGGCCCAGATGCTCGGCCCACAGCAGCGGCTCGCCGTCGCGCACCAGCACGGTCTCGAACAGGCCGTCGCCGTAGGCTAGGCCGCGGTCGTCGAAGGGCACGCCCTCCGGCGTCAGCCGGTCGGCGTCGCCCTCGCCTGCCGTGCCGCTCACACCTTGGAGAAGACCAGCGTGCCGTTGGTGCCGCCGAAGCCGAAGGAGTTCGACAGGCTGACGTCGATCTTCATCTCACGGGCGGTATGCGGCACGTAGTCCAGCTCGCAGCCTTCCTGGGGATTGTCGAGGTTGATGGTGGGCGGCGCGACCTGATCTCGGATCGCCAGCACCGAGAACACCGCCTCGACGGCGCCGGCGGCGCCCAGCAGGTGGCCGATCATCGACTTGGTGGAGCTGACCGCCACGTCCTTCGACGCCTCGCCGAGCACACGCTGCACGGCGCGGCTCTCGGCCAGGTCGCCAGCCGCGGTGGAGGTACCGTGGGCGTTGATGTAGTCCACCTCGGCCGGATCGATCTTGGCGTCGCGAATGGCGTTCGCCATCGACAGGGCCGCCCCGCTGCCGTCTTCGGGCGGCGCGGTCATGTGGTGGGCGTCGTCGCTCATGCCGAAGCCGGTCAGCTCGGCGTAGATGGTCGCGCCACGGGCCTTGGCGTGCTCGTATTCCTCGAGCACCATCACGCCGGCGCCATCGGACAGCACGAAGCCGTCGCGATCGCGATCCCAGGGGCGGCTGGCCGCGGCCGGGTCGTCGTTGCGGGTCGACAGCGCCCGGGCGGCGGAGAAGCCGCCCAGGCCCAGCGGCGTGGTGGCCATCTCGGCGCCGCCGCAGACCATCACGTCGGCGTCGCCGTAGGCGATGGTGCGGGCGCTGTAGCCGATGTTGTGGGTGCCGGTGGTGCAGGCGGTGGTGATGGCGATGTTGGGGCCGCGGAAACCGTGCTGGATCGCCAGGTTGCCGGAGATCATGTTGATGATCGAGCCCGGCACGAAGAACGGCGAGATGCGGCGAGCGCCGCCCTTCTGGAGGGCGTTGTGGTTATGCTCGATCATCGGCAGACCGCCGATGCCGGAACCGATCGCCACGCCGATGCGGTGGGCGTTTTCCTCGGTGCACTCGATGCCGGCGTCGCTGATCGCCTGCCCACCCGCGGCCACGCCATACTGGATGAACAGGTCCATCTTGCGGGCGTCCTTGGGGTTCAGGTACGGGCTGATGTCGAAGTCCTTGACCGACCCGCCGAACCGCGTGTTGAAGCCGCTGGCATCGAAGTGCTCGATGGGGGCGATACCGCTCTTGCCGGCCAGGATGTTGCCCCAGCTCTCGTCCACGGTATTGCCGACTGGCGTGACCAGGCCGAGCCCCGTCACCACAACCCTTCTACGAGCCATCCGCTCTCCTCCAGATCCAGATAGTGTCACGGCCCCGCAGGGCCGTCTTGGCGCGCATTATACCCGACTCCGCGTCCGCTGTGGTCGCGCACCGCCCCCAGACAGCACGAGAGCCGTCCTGCATGGCAGGACGGCTCTCTCACCAGGACGCGTTGTCCCGGGCACACCTCAGCAAGCGGTGTCCGACAACACCCTTACTGGTGGGCGTTGACGTAGTCGACGGCTTCCTGAACGGTGGTGATCTTCTCGGCTTCCTCGTCGGGAATCTCGGTGTCGAATTCCTCTTCGAGCGCCATCACCAGCTCGACGGTATCCAGGGAATCCGCGCCGAGGTCCTCGGTGAAAGAAGAAGAGTTCTGGATGTCCTCTTCCTTGACGTTCAGGCGCTCGGCCACAACCTTCTTCACGCGCTCTTCGATGGTGCTCATTATGAAGTACTCCAGTCGTTCACGTTAAGCGACTGCTAACCAGCCGTTTCAGATCCGCAAGCCAATAAGCTGCGGGGTAGTTTATAGACCGCTCAAGGACAACGCAACCGCCGCATGGCGCGGCTTCAGCGCATGTTCATGCCGCCGTTGACGTGCAGCGTCTCGCCGGTGATGTAGCCGGCCGGCTCGCTGGTCAGGAAACCCACCGCTGCCGCGATTTCCTCGGGCTGGCCGAGACGCGTCAGCGGAATCTGGCCCAGCAGCGCGTCCTTCTGCGCCTCGGGCAGGGCCTCGGTCATGTCGGTGGCGATGAAGCCAGGCGCCACGGCGTTGACGGTGATGGCGCGGGAGGCCACCTCACGGGCCAGCGCCCGGGTGAAACCTTCCATGCCGGCCTTGGCGGCAGCGTAGTTGGTCTGGCCGAGGTTGCCCATGGTGGCGACCACGGAGCTGACCGAGACGATGCGACCAAAACGCGCCTTGGTCATGCCGCGCAGACAGGCCTTGCTGACGCGATACACGGACTTGAGGTTGGCGTCGATCACCGCATCCCACTCATCTTCCTTCATCCGCATCAGCAGGTTGTCGCGGGTGATGCCGGCGTTGTTGACCAGGATGGTCGGCGCGCCGAACTCCTCGTTGATGGCCTGGATCAGGCCGTCGACGCTGGCCTGGTCGGTGACGTCGAGGCGGCGACCCGCACCCTCGAACCCGTGGGCCTTGAGGTCGGCATCGATGCGCTCGGCGCCGGCATCGCTGGTGGCGGTACCGATCACGATGCGGCCTTGGCGGCCGAGCTCGTGGGCGATGGCGCGGCCGATGCCGCGACTGGCCCCGGTGATCAGGGCAACTCTAGACTCGCTTGACATGGTCTCTTCCGTTCTCGTCCAGGAGAGGGGGTCAGCCGTTGGCCGACGGCGACTGGCTGGCCGCCTCGCGGGCCAGCTCGAGGGCCGCCGAAAGGCTGTCGGGATCGTTGACCGCCAGCCCGCGGCTGCCCCGTGCGATTCGCTTGTTCAGGCCGGTGAGCACCTTGCCCGGCCCGCATTCGATGAACACCTCAGCGCCCTGGCCGACCATGTTCTCGACACAGGAGGTCCAGCACACCGGCTGATAGAGCTGCTCGATCAGGCGCGTGCGCAGGGTCTCGACATCGGCATGCGCCTGGGCGTCGACGTTCTGCACCACGGTGTAACGCGGCGCGCGCAGCGAGATGTCATCCATCGCCGCGGCCAGGCGCTCGGCGGCCGGGCGCATCAGGTCGCAGTGCGACGGCACCGACACCGGCAGCGGCATGGCCCGCTTGGCACCGGCCTCCTGACAGGCGGCGATGGCACGTTCGACGGCACCCTTGGCGCCGGCGATGACCACCTGACCGGGTGCATTGTAGTTCACCGCGGACACCACTTCGCCCTCGGCGGCCTGGGCACAGGCCTGCTCGACGGCGGCGTCGTCCAGGCCGAGGATCGCGGCCATGGCGCCCTGCCCCATGGGCACGGCGTCCTGCATGGCCTCGCCGCGCAGCTTGACCAGCCGCACGCCATCGGCGAACGACAGCGCACCGGCACACACCATGGCGCTGTACTCGCCCAGGCTGTGGCCGGCCATGGCGCCCGGGCGCGGCCCTTCGAGCTCCTGCCAGACGCGCCAGATGGCGACGCTGGCGGTCAGCAGCGCCGGCTGCGTGCAGGCGGTGGCGTTGAGCGACTCGGCGGGCCCTTCCTGGACCACCTGCCAGAGATCATAGCCCAGCGCATCGGCGGCCTCCTCGAAGGTCGTGCGCACCACGCTGTAGCGCTCCGCCAGCTCGCGCAGCATGCCGATCTGCTGGGAGCCCTGCCCGGGAAAGATGAGGGCAAGGGGTTGTGTCATGTCGATCACCTTTGCACTTGTTGACGGATTCCGGCGCTGTCGCTATCCGTGGCGGCGACGCCGGAAGTCCTGGATCCGCTGTCGGTTCGGTCGCCGCCGGCGGCCGAATCGACGACAGACCGCCGAAGACCTAGTTCGTCGGCCAGCCGCTCGGGCAGGCCATGCTGCACTTCCTGCGCCGCACGGGCCACGGCGTAGTGGAAACCCGCGGCATCGGCACCGCCATGGCTCTTGATGACGATGCCGTTGAGGCCCAGCAGGCTGGCGCCATTGTAACGCACCGGATCCAGCTCACGGCGCAGGCGACCCAGCGCCGGTCGCGCCAGCACGCCTACCAGGCGGCTGGTCCAGTGCGCCTCGAAGGTCGCCTGGACCCGTCGCACCAGCATCTTGGCCAACCCCTCGCTGGCCTTGAGCACGGCGTTGCCGACGAAGCCATCACAGACCACCACGTCGGCCTCCCCGGCGAAGATGCCGTCACCCTCGACGAAGCCCACATAGTCGAGGTCGTCGCGCTCGCGCAGCAGCTCGTCGGCCCGCTGCACGCTCGCCGACCCCTTGGTGCCCTCGACGCCGACGTTGAGCAGCGCCACCCGCGGACGCGCAAGGCCATCCACATGGCGCGCCATGACGTCGCCCATCAGCGCGAAGTCGAGCAGTCGCTCGGCCTCGACGTCGACGTTGGCGCCGAGATCGAGCAGGTAGCAGCGCCCTTCCCGATCGATGGGAATCGCCGTGCTGATCGCCGGTCGCGCCACGCCGGCGACGGTACCGAGTGCGCGGCGCGACAGCGCCATCAGCGCCCCGGTGTTGCCGGCACTGACCCCGGCCTGCGCCTCGCCCCGAGCCAGACAGGCCAGCATGGCGGCCATGCTGGAACCCTGACCGCGGCGCAACGCCTCGGCGGGACGCTGATCCTGACGGATCTCCCCGGGGGCATTCTCGATCTCCAGATGCGACGACGCCGCGGCGAGAGGCCGCGGCAGCCGACGGAGCTCTTCCTCCAGCCGCGCGGCAGGGCCGAACAGCCGGATATCGAGCTCGGGATCGGCCATGACGGCGCTGGCGGCGCCTGCCACGGTAGCGCGGGGACCGAGATCCCCACCCATGGCATCGACGGCAATCCGCATGTCAGCGGGCGTCAGACGTCATGGCGATCGATAGGACGCGTCGCCTCAGGCGTCGACGACCTTGCGACCCTTGTAGAAGCCGTCCGGAGAGACGTGGTGACGCAGGTGCGTGGTACCGGTCTCCTTGTCCTGGGACAGGGCCTTGTTGTCAACCAGGGCGTCGTGGCTGCGACGCATGCCGCGCTTGGAACGGGTCTTGCGGTTCTGTTGAACTGCCATGAGATATCACTCCAGAGTGAATCGATGAGGTAATCAGGTTTTGCCTTTGAGCTGCTTGAGCACCTCAAAGGGATTCTCCGCGGGCGAGTCCGAGACCGACTCGGCGCTCTCCCCACTGCTCAGCTGGTCGCGCGAGACCGCGCAGTCGGCCTCGTCGTGGTAAACCACCTGGGGCAGACTGAGGATCAGCTCGTCCTCGATCATCGCCAGCAGGTTCAGCTGTTCGTCTTCCACCAGCACCGGCTCATGGGTGCTCGGCAGAGAGGCCGCCAGGGCGTCGCTGGAGACCATTCCCAGCAGGAACTCGCTCTCGACCGACTGCGGCATGGGCGAGAGGCAGCGCCGACACAGCAGCTGCAGCTCGGCCGTCAGACGACCGCGGATTTCTCGACGCCCCTGGGCGTCGATGGCGAAGTCCAGCCATACCTCGGCATCACCGTTTTGCACACCGGCTTCATCGGCGAGACGGGGCATATCGCCCAGCGCCACCAGGCCTTCGAGATGTTCGGCATGCGCGGCGAGCTTGTAAGGCTCGACCCTGCCAGGGAGTCTTGAGGTCAACATAGGCGCGCAATGATAGGCACTCCCCTCCCCCCTGTCAAAGCCCGCACGCTTCGGGGTTACAATGCCCGTCTGTTGCGGCAGAGACCGCCCCACCGTGTCACACGAGGACCCCACCATGCCACGTTTGGTACTCGCCTCGAGCTCTCGCTTTCGCCGCCAGCTGCTCGACCGCCTGGAACTTCCCTACGCCTGGGACAGCCCGGACATCGACGAGACACCCCGCCCCGGCGAATCGCCCCGCGCACTGGTGCATCGCCTGTCGCTGGCCAAGGCCGAGCGGCTGGCCGACGACTGGCCGGACCACCTGATCATCGGCTCCGATCAGATCGCGGTCTTCGAAGGCGAGGCACTGGGCAAGCCTGCCGACGAGGCCGCCGCACGCGCCCAGCTGGCCCGTTTCTCGGGCCATCGGGTGAGTTTCCTGACCGGACTGGCGCTGATCGACACCCGCCATGCCAGCCACCGGGTCTGCCACGAGCGCTACGACGTGGTGTTCCGCCAGCTCGGCGACACCGAGATCGCCCGCTACGTCGAGCGGGAGCGGCCACTGGACAGCGCCGGTAGCTTCCGCATGGAAGGCCTCGGCATCACCCTGTTCGAGCGCCTGGAGGGCGACGATCCCAACACCCTGATCGGGCTGCCGCTGATTCGCCTCTGCCAGCTGCTGCGCGAGGCAGGCATGGACCCACTGGGCAGCCCCTGAGCACCCTTCAACGCGAACCGCCCCGGCCGGGGCCACGGGGCGGCAGATGACGACGAATCGTCAGACGGGCAGGTGCCCGGGCACAGGACTAGGGCGCGAGCTGATAGCGTAGCGGCGAGGCCGCCTGGGGCACGCCCGCCCACTCGGCGGCGACCCGGCCGAAGCGCCGGGTCAGGCGCTCGAACGGATCCAGCGGCGGCGTGTAATCCCGGGTGCGCGGCGTCTCCAGCCGCTCCCGCGCGAGGGTGTCGATACTGCCCAGCTTATCCACCAGCCCCAGCTCCAGCGCCTGCTCGCCGGTCCAGATCAGGCCGCTGAACAGCCGCTCGTCGTCGGCCAGCCGATCACCACGCCCGGCCTTCACGTCGTCGATGAACTGGCGGTGAGTGGTGGAAAGCACCCGCTGCCAGAAGTCGCGCTGCTCCGGCGAGATATCCGAGAACGGATCGAGGAAGGCCTTGTTCTCACCGGCGGCGAACACCCGACGCTCGACGCCGAGACGCTCGATCGCCTCCTCGAAACCGAAGCCGGCGTTGATGACGCCGATCGAGCCCACCAGGCTGGCCGGCGCGGCCACGATCTCGCCGGCGCCCGAGGCGATATAGTAGGCGCCGCTGGCACCGATGTCCTCGACCACGGCGATGATCGGCTTGTCACCCTGCTCGCGCAGGCGCATCAGCTCGTCATGGATGCGCTGCGACTGCACCGGACTGCCACCGGGACTGTCGATATGCAGCACGACCGCCTCGGCGTCCGGCGCCTCCCAGGCCCGCTGCACGCCCTCGATGACACGCTCGGCGCTGGCCCGGGAGTCGCCATCGATCACGCCCTTCACCTCGACGACTCCCAGGTGCGGACCGGCCACATCGGTCGCTCCGGGCGCCACGAAGAGCCCATAGAGCGTGGTGGAAAGCGACGCCAGGATCAAAAAGGCGAACAGGAAGCGGAAGAACAGCTTCCAGCGCCGCGAGCGCCGCTGCTCGACCAGCACGCCATCGATCCAGCGATCGAGCATGTCCTGCTGGGCCAGGCGGCGACGCTCGCGAAGCGTCTCGGCATCCTCGCCATCCGCCACTGAAGACGCCTCGTCGGCGGCCTCGCGGCGCCGTTTCTCCTCGCGCGCCTGCTGGGCACTGAGCTCGGGACCCTGGGTCCAGTCGTCGCGTCGCTCGTCGTCCATAACGCCACCTCCTGTCTATCGAGGATAAAAGCCGTGATCAGGCGTGCAGCCAATCGATGAGTGCCGGGAAGACATCGGCGGTGTACACCGGACGACTGGCCGCCAGCCGTTCCGGCGCGTGCACGCCGTAGGTCACGGCGACACGATCCATACCCAGCGCCCGGGCCATCTCCAGGTCGTACTCGGTATCGCCGACCATCACCGCCTCCTCGACCGGCACCCCGAGCTCGTCGAGCAGCTCCTGCAGCATCCGCGGATGCGGCTTGGAAAGGGTCTCGTCGGCGGTGCGACTGGCATGAAACCAGTGGCCGCAATCGCTCTCGCGGAAGATGCGATCGAGCCCGCGGCGGCTCTTGCCGGTGGCCACCGCCAGCCGGCTGCCGTCGTCGGCACGCAGCCGCGCCAGTCCCTCGACCACGCCGGGATAGAAGGCCATCGGCGTGACGTCGCCTTCCACGAAATGGTAGGCATAGCGCTGGCGCAGGGCCTCGGCCTGTTCGGGACCGATCCCCGGGCACAGCTTGGCAATGGCCTCGGGCAACCCCAGGCCGATGATATCGCGAACCGCTTCCTCGGACAGCTCGCCCCAGCCGACGTCGCGCGAGGCCGCCTGCATGCAGGCCACGATGCGCGCCAGCGAGTCCATCAGGGTGCCGTCCCAGTCGAAGATCATCAGTCGGTAACGCATGCGGGCTCCGGATCAGCGGGCGTTGCGGGCGCTTTCCAGCACGCCGTCGAGGGTCTCGCCCAGCGGCGCGCGGATCTTCACCGGCTTGCCGCTGGTCGGTTCGGGGAAGGTCAGGGACGCCGCATGCAGAAACAGCCGCGACAGCCCCAGCCGGGCGGCGACGCGCCCCGCCTCGCGGGTGCCGTACTTGTCGTCGCCGAGCAGAGGATGGCCGGCATGGGCGGCGTGCACGCGAATCTGGTGGGTGCGCCCGGTGATCGGCTCGGCTTCGATCAGGGTGGCACGGGCGAAGGCCTCGCGCACCGCGAAGCGCGTACGCGCCACCTTGCCGCCGCTGTCCACGCGCACCCGGCGCTCGCCGTTGCCGGCGTCGAAGCGATCCAGGCGCGCGCTGACGAAGTCCCGGCGCGCCGGCCAGCGCCCGGCCACCAGCGCCAGATACTGCTTGTTCATCTCGTGCCGCTTGAGCGACTCGTTGAGGCTCAACAGCGCCGGGCGCGACTTGGCCAGCAGCAGGCATCCGGAGGTGTCACGGTCCAGGCGATGCACCAGTTCGAGGAAGTCGAGATCCTCTCGCACCTGGCGCAGGGCCTCGATCAGGCCGATCTTGACCCCGCTGCCGCCGTGCACGGCGAGCCCGGAGGGCTTGTTGAGCACCATCCAGTCCCGCCCTTCCAGCAGCACGCTGCCGGCCAGCAGGTTACGCAGGTTGTCGCTGACCTCGCGAACCGCCTCACGCGGCGCGAGCTTGAGCGGCGGAATGCGCACCACGTCGCCCAGCGCCAGGCGGGTATCGGCCTTGACGCGCTTCTTGTTCACCCGCACCTCGCCCTTGCGCACGATGCGATAGATGAGCGCCCGCGGCGCTCCCTTGATGCGCGTCATCAGGAAGTTGTCGACCCGCTGACCCACCTGGCCCTCGGTCACTTCCACCCACTGAACCTCGCGGCCGTCGGTCATCCCGCTCTCCACTTGCCACCGTCGTAAAGGCCGCATTCTACCGCACTGTGCGCCGTCCTGCCGCCAATTGCTGGGCACCCCCTTTACTGTTATATTGCCGAGGCGTTCCAATGGACAGAACCGTCCGCTTGGCGCCTGCACGACAGACACGCAGGCCGGAACGACGAAATCAGGCCGCGACGACGCTCCCCCATGAGGTCCCGCCGCCGACAGAAAGCGATATGACGCCACGCCCGCCCCGCCTCGCTCCCGACGAGCAAGCGGCGACCACGGGATACGTATAACACCGTGCCGGAGGCCGGCGTTGGCGAATCGATGAATGCCAGGTGTTGGCGGTGACCGCAGGACCGGATGGGCAATACGACGACCCGCCGAGAACATGTCCTGCCTCCGCCCCGTACTCAACATGATCCTGCCGTGCCGGCCCGCCACCGCTAACAGGCCCCGACACGGCCGGGCGCAGTTCCGCTTCCGCGACATGCGCTGAGCACAAGCACGCAGCACCCAGCGGTTCGCCTTCGTCGTTGCCCATGGGCGCCCACCGGCGCGTCCATTTTGCGAGACGACATGAAACGGATGCTCATCAACGCGACCCAGCCCGAAGAGCTGCGCGTCGCCCTGGTCGATGGACAACGCCTGTACGACCTGGACATCGAATCCGGTGCCCGGGAACAGAAGAAAGCCAACATCTACCGCGGCAAGATCACCCGCGTGGAACCCTCCCTCGAAGCCGCCTTCGTCGACTTCGGTGCCGAACGCCACGGCTTTTTGCCCCTCAAGGAAATCTCCCGCGAGTACTTCCTCAAGGAACCCTCGGGCCGCCCCAGCATCAAGGAAGTGCTCAAGGAAGGCCAGGAAGTCATCGTCCAGGTCGACAAGGAAGAGCGTGGCAACAAGGGCGCGGCCCTGACCACCTTCATCAGCCTGGCCGGCCGTTTCCTGGTACTGATGCCCAACAACCCCCGCGCCGGCGGCATCTCGCGGCGCATCGAGGGCGAGGAACGCGCACAGCTCAAGGAGGCCATGAGCCACCTGACCGTGCCCGACAAGATGGGCCTGATCGTGCGCACCGCCGGCATCGGCCGCAATCCCGAAGAGCTGCAGTGGGACCTCGACTACCTGACCCAGGTCTGGGAGTCGATCACCGAGGAAGCCGGCAAGCGCGCCGCGCCCTTCCTGATCTACCGCGAGTCCAACGTCATCATTCGCGCCATGCGCGACTACCTGCGCCAGGACATCGGCGAGGTGCTGATCGACAGCGAACAGGTCCACCAGGAGGCGCTGGGCTTCATCCGCCAGGTGATGCCTTCCTACCAGCAGAAGATCAAGCGCTACGCCGATGAAGTGCCGCTGTTCTCGCGCTTCCAGATCGAGTCCCAGATCGAGACCGCCTACGAGCGCGACGTGAAGCTGCCCTCAGGCGGCTCCATCGTGATCGACCACACCGAGGCGCTGGTCTCCATCGACATCAACTCGGCGCGCGCCACCCGCGGCAGCGACATCGAGGAAACGGCGCTGCAGACCAATCTCGAGGCCGCCGACGAGATCGCCCGCCAGCTGCGCCTGCGCGACATTGGCGGCCTGGTGGTCATCGACTTCATCGACATGTCGCCGGCGCGCAACCAGCGCGAGGTCGAGAACCGGGTCCGCGACGCCCTGAAGATCGACCGCGCCCGGGTACAGATCGGTCGCATCTCGCGCTTCGGCCTGATGGAAATGTCCCGCCAGCGCCTGCGCCCGTCCCTCGGCGAGACCAGCGGCGTGGTCTGCCCGCGCTGCGACGGCCAGGGCACCATCCGCGACGTGCGCTCCATCTCGCTGTCGATCATGCGCCTGATCGAGGAAGAGGCGATGAAGGAGCGCAGCGCCCAGATCCGCGCCATCCTGCCGGTCCCGGTCGCCACCTACCTGCTCAACGAGAAGCGGGCGATGCTGGCCGACATCGAGCGCCGCCAGGGCGTGCGCGTGGTGCTGCTGCCCAACCCCGAGATGGACACGCCCCACTACGACGTGCAGCGCCTGCGCGACGACCACGTCGACGAGGAAGGCACCTCTCACCTGCCCAGCCACGAGCTGCCCACCGAGACCGAGGTCGGCAAGGAGCCGGAGGCCGCCTTCGGCAAACCGGTCAAGCGCGACGAGGCCGCGGTCAAGACCGTAGTGCACCACGAGCCCGCCCCGGCCTCCCTGCAGGAAGAGCCCGCCGAACCGGCGAAGCCCAAGCCGAAGCCCGCCGAAAAGCCGACGCAGCAGCGGCCCGCCCAGAAGCCCGCCGCCAAACCGGCCCCGGCGGCAAAACCCGCTGCCGCTCCCGCCGCTCGCGATGGCGTGCTGAGCCGCCTGGTCAAGGGCTTCTCTCGCCTGCTGAGCGGTGAAGAGACCCCCCCGTCCAGCCAGCAGCGTCAGTCCGAGGGCAGTGGCCAGCGTCAGGCCGGCACCGCCCGCAACGACGAGCGCAGCCAGCAGCGTGGCGAAAGCGGCAAGAGCGGCGACAACCGCTCCGGTGGCGGTAACGGCCGCCAGCGCAACAATCGTCGCGGCGGCCAGCGCCAGGACCAGCGTCAGGAGCGCGGTGACAATCGCGACGAGACGCGCAGCGCCAAGCCGCAACGTCAGGGCGAGGACAAGGCCCGTAGCGACCGCTCCGAGAAAGGCGAGAAGGCCGACAAGAGCGGGAGCCAGAACCGCGGCGGTCGCGGTCGCAACCAGCGCCAGGACGACAACCGTCCACAGTCCGAGGGCCGCAAGTCTCAGGAAGGCAAGAGCCAGGACAACAAGGGACAGGAGCGCAAGGACAAGGACCAGGGCGGCCGCAAGCCCCAGGAACCCAAGTCCCAGGACGCCAAGTCTCAAGACACCAAGCGCCAGAGCGACAAGCCTCAGGACACCAAGCCCCAGAAGGCCAAGGGCGACGCCGAAGCGACGCCTGCCAAGGATGACGGCCAGGCCGAGGCGGACGGCAAGCCCAAGCGCACCCGCAACAACCCGCGCCAGCGTCGTCGCCAGCACGCCCTGAACCCGGAGTCCGTGGCCGAACAGCAGCGCCTGCAGGCCGAAGCCGCCAAGGCAGAAGCACAGCCGGAAGAGGCGAAGACCGAAGCCAAGGCCGAGCAGTCCAAGGCCGAAGAGCCGAAGGCCGACGCCAAGGCGGAACAGCCCAAGGCCGATGCCAAGGCGGAAGAGCCCAAGGCCGACGCCAAGGCGGAAGAGCCGAAGGCCGATGCCAAGGCGGAAGAGCCCAAGGCCGACGCCAAGGCGGAACAGCCCAAGGCCGAGACCAAGGCAGAACAGCCGAAGGCCGAGACCAAGCCCGAGCAGCCCAAGGCCGAGACCAAGGCTGAAGCGCCCAAGGCCGAGGCCAAGGCGGAAGAGCCGAAGGCCGAGACCAAGCCCGAGCAGCCCAAGGCCGAGACCAAGGCGGAACAGCCGAAGGCCGAAGCCAAGTCCGAAGAGCCGAAGGCCGGGACCAAGGCAGACGCCAAGGCCGAAACCAAGGCTGAAGCGCCCAAGGCCGACGCCAAGGCGGAAGAGCCGAAGGCCGAAACCAAGGCTGAAGCGCCCAAGGCCGACGCCAAGGCGGAAGAGCCGAAGGCCGACGCCAAGGCGGAAGAGCCGAAGGCCGACGCCAAGGCGGAAGAGCCGAAGGCCGAGACCAAGCCCGAGCAGCCCAAGGCCGAGACCAAGCCCGAGCAGCCCAAGGCCGAGACCAAGCCCGAGCAGCCCAAGGCCGAGACCAAGCCCGAGCAGCCCAAGGCCGAGACCAAGCCCGAGCAGCCCAAGGCCGACGCCAAGGCGGAACAGCCGAAGGCCGACGCCAAGGCGGAGCAGCCCAAGGCCGACGCCAAGGCGGAACAGCCCAAGGCCGAGATCAAGGCGGAAGCGCCGAAGGCCGAGATCAAGGCGGAAGAGCCCAAGGCAGACGCTAAAGCCGAAGCGCCCAAGGCCGACGCCAAGGCGGAAGAGCCCAAGGCAGACGCTAAAGCCGAAGCGCCCAAGGCGGACGCCAAGGCCGAGACGCCGCGTCGTCGCCGCCGCGCCCATAACGACCCGCGGGAAATCCGCCGTCGTGAACAGGAGGCCAAGCGCCAGGACAGCCAGCAAGGCTGATCCGACGCCCGCCCCTGAAAGACAACGCCCGTGGCCATTGGCCACGGGCGTTTTCGTTGGCGTCTACCGAAGGCGCCGGAAGCGCCGATGTCCCTATTCTGTCGCCAGCCGCGGCTCACGCTCCAGCGTCACGCCGAAGCGCCGCTCCACCGTCTCGGCGACCCGCGCGGCGAAGGCCAGCAGCCCGGGCGCATCGCCGCCGCCGTGGTGCACCAGCACCAGGGCCTGGCGGTCGTGGACGCCGAAGGGGCCATCGCGCCAGCCCTTGAGGCCGCAACGATCGATCAGCCAGCCGGCGGCCAGCTTGGTGCGGCCATCCGCCAGCGGAAAGCTCGGCATGTCGGGATACGCCTCGCGCAGCGACGCCGCGCATTCCGACGACACCACCGGGTTCTTGAAGAAGCTGCCGGCATTGCCGAGCACCGCCGGATCCGGCAGTTTCTCGCGCCGCACCGCACAGACGGCCTCGGCCACCTCCAGCGGCGTGGGGGTCTCCCCGACACGACTGGCCAGGTCGCCGTAGCCCAGGCGCGGCTCGGCCTTGCGCGAGACACGCAGCACCAGCCGGGTGATCGCCACCCGCCCCGCCAGGGCGCGCTTGAAGACGCTGTCTCGATAGCCAAAGGCGCACTCGTCGGGCCCCAGCACCGCTTCGCGGCCGTCGTCCAGATGCACCAGATGCACGGCCTCGAGGCGTTCGGCGAGCTCGACGCCGTAGGCGCCGATGTTCTGGATCGGCGCCGCCCCGCAGTGCCCGGGAATCAGCGCCAGGTTCTCGAGCCCCCAGAGGCCGCGGGCGGCCAGGGCCATGACCAGCTCGTGCCAGACCACGCCGGCCTCGGCGTGCACCCGCACGCTCCCGTCACCGGTCTCTTCCAGCCACCAGTCGTTCATGGCCATCCGGATGACCAGCCCCGGCTGAAAGGCGGGCAGAATCAGGTTGCTGCCGCCGCCCAGCACCAGGGTCGGCCAGCCGGCTTCCCGGGCCAGCGACAGCGCCCCGCCGAGCTCGGCGGCATTGTCCGGCGCGACGAAGCGCTCGGCGCGACAGCCAAGCCCCAGGGTATTGGCGGCGGTCAGGTCGTGGTCGGCGAGGATGTCCAGGCTCAAGCGCCCTCCTCCAGTCGCCGACGCACGTCCTCGACGAGACCGCGCGAGGCCGCCTCGACCAGGTCCAGCACCTCCTCGAAGCCGTCGTCGCCGCCGTAGTAGGGATCGGGCACGGCGCGATCGGGCAATCCGGCGAAGGACAGGAACAGGCCGACATGGGCATCACTGTCGGCCGGCCGCCGCGCTTCCAGCGCCGCCAGGTTGTCGTGGTCCATGGCCAGCAGGTAGTCGAAGCGGCCGAAGTCGTCGTCGTCGAGCTGACGGGCCCGTAGGCCGGAGAGATCGAGCCCGCGCGCGGCGGCCGCGGCCTGGGCGCGGGCGTCGGGCGCCTTGCCCGCGTGCCAGGGGCCGATGCCGCAGGAGTCGACCTCGACGCGGCCGGCGAGACCGGCCTCGTCGAGGTGGCGGCGGAACATGCCCTCGGCGGTGGGCGAACGGCAGATATTGCCCAGGCAGACGAACAGCACCCGCATCAGCGCTCCCCCTCGTCGTCGCGGCCTTCCTCCTGCCCCAGGATCTGTCGCACCCGGGCGAGATCCTCGGCGGTGTCCACGCCCGCCGGGTGCGGCTCGCGGGACAGCGCGACCTGGATGGCATGGCCGTGATGCAGCGCCCGCAGCTGCTCGAGCTGCTCGAGCTGCTCCAGCGGCGACGGCGTCCAGTGGCGATACTCGTCGAGGAAGCTCACCCGGTAAGCATAGAGGCCGATATGGCGCAGCCAGGCATCGGTCTCGAGCAGCTCGGGCCGCGCGGCGAAGGCCTCGCGATCCCAAGGAATCGGCGCACGGGAAAAGTAGAGGGCCCGCCCCGAGAGCGCACGCACCACCTTGACCACGTTGGGATTGAACAGCGTCTCGACGTCGCCGATCGGCTCGGCCAGCGTGGCGATGGAAGCGCCGGGATCGTCCATCAGGCGCACCGCCACCTGGTCGATCAGGGTCGCCGGCAGCAGCGGCTCGTCACCCTGCACGTTGACCAGCACGGCGTCATCGGCGAGGCCCAGCGTATCGGCCACCTCGGCCAGCCGATCGGTGCCGGAGGGATGATCGTCGCGGGTCATCACCACCTCGGCGCCCAGCGGCGCCATGGCGTCACGAATGCGCGCATCGTCGGTGGCGACCACCACCCGTCCGGCGGCGCTGGCCGAGGCCCGGCGCCAGACGTGGGCCACCATCGGCTCGCCGGCGATGTCGAGCAGCGGCTTGCCCGGCAGCCGGGTCGAGGCGAAGCGCGCCGGAATCACGGCGATGAAGTCCTGCATCTTGCCTCCTCAGCCCTCGGCGCCGGTCGACGGCGGCAGCTTCTCGTCCACGTCGATGGCCCGCGCCTCGTCGGGCAGCATCACCGGGATGCCGTCGCGCACGGGATAGGCCAGGCCGTCATAGCGGCACACCAGCTCGCCGGCCTCACGATCGAAGGCCAGCTTGCCCTTGCACAGCGGGCAGACCAGCATCGCCAGCAGTTGCTTGTCCATCTCTCACGCCTCCAGGGTCAGCATCGGCGACCGCACGCAGGCGGCCGCCAGGAATTCACAGGGTCGCCAGGCGTGCGTCCAGCCAGGCGACGAAATCGGGATCGGGGACGGCCTCCACCTCCAGTACCCAGGCATCGTCCGCGTCCAGACCGCGGCACTTCACCGCATCCTTGGCGGTCATCACCCGTGGGCGGCCGTCGGCGAAGGCCAGATCCTCGGCGGTGAAGCGGTGGTGATCGGCGAAGGGGTGCGTCCAGTGGGCGATACCCAGGCCTTCGAGGGTCTCGAAGAAGCGCGCCGGGCGACCGATACCGGCCACGGCATGCACCGGTTCGACGAAGGGCGCCGGCGCCACCGCCCGGCGCTGGCCGCCGCCCAGCGGGCGCCAGCCGGCGGGCGCCAGGGTCATGCGATAGTGATCGGCCAGCGCCGCGTCGCGTGGTTCGCCGTTGACCAGCACGGCATCCACGGTCTCGAGCCGCTCGGCAGGCTCGCGCAGCGGCCCGGCCGGCAGGCAGCGCCGATTGCCGAGCCCGCGATGGCCGTCCACCACCACCAGCTCCAGGTCGCGCCCCAGCGGCAGGTGCTGCAGGCCATCGTCGGCGAGCAGGATGTCGCAGCCTTCCTCCAGCAGCCGCCGGGCGCCTCGCGGGCGGTCCGGGTCGACCACCACCGGCACGCCGGTCTGGTCGGCCAGCATGCGAGGCTCGTCACCGCAGGCCGAGGCCGGAGTATCGGCCTCGACCCGCAACGGATAGCGATCGGCGCGGCCGCCGTAGCCACGGGACAGGATACCGGGCCGCCAGCCGGCCTCGCCCAGGTGGCGCGCCAGCCAGGCCACCAGCGGCGACTTGCCGGTACCGCCGAGGGTGATGTTGCCGACCACGACCACCGGCACCGGGGCCTGCCAGGCCTGGCGCCGCCCCTCGGCGAAGGCTCGGGCGCGGCGCGCGATCACCCGGCGGTAAAGCGCCTCGAGCGGGCGCAGCGGCCACAGCCACAGCGAACCGGCATAGGCCCCTTCGAGCCAGCGCTCGCCGACGCCACCGCTCATGCCGTCTCGGCGTCCTGGAACTGCAGGCGATGCAGGGCCGCATAGGCGCCCTCGCGGGCCAGCAGCTCGGCGTGGCTGCCCTGCTCGACGATCTCGCCGCCCTCCATCACCAGGATGCGGTCGGCGCGTTCGATGGTGGAGAGCCGGTGGGCGATGACGAAGGTCGTGCGATCGCGGCACACCTCTTCGAGCGCCGCCTGGATGTAGCGCTCGGACTCGGTGTCCAGCGCCGAGGTCGCCTCGTCGAGGATCAGCAGCGGCGCATCCTTGAAGATCGCCCGGGCGATGGCCAGGCGCTGGCGCTGACCACCGGAAAGCATCACCCCGTTCTCGCCGACCACGGTGGCGTAGCCGTCGGGCAGGCGCTCGATGAACTCGTGGGCATGGGCCGCCCGGGCCGCGGCCTCGACCGCCTGCGGATCGGGATCGTCGATGCCGTAGGCGATGTTGTCGGCGATGGTGGCGTTGAACAGCGTCACCTGCTGCGAGACCAGGGCGATGCTGCGCCGCAACGGCAGCAGCTTGAAATCTTCGAGCGGCACGCCATCGAGGCAGATCCGTCCCGCGGTGGGCCGGTAGAAGCGCGGCATCAGCCCCATCAGCGTCGACTTGCCGCTGCCGGAGCGGCCCACGATGGCGATCATCTCGCCGGGGGCCACGTCCAGGTCGATGCCCTTGAGCACCTCAGGCTGGTCGGGGCCGTAGGCGAAGCGCACGCTCTCCAGGGTCACGCGGCCCTCGAGACGGCCCGGTTCGCGGGTGCCGCTGTCCTCCTCGGGCGGCACGTCGAGCAGCCCGAACAGCTCGCCGGCGGCGGCGATGCCCTTCTGCACGGTGGCATTGATCTCGGTGAGCTGTCGCACCGGCTTGGCCATCAGCGAGGCCGCAGTGATGAAGGCCACGAACTCGCCGGGGGTCATGTCGTCCAGCATCGCCGGCGACATGGCGAGCCACACCAGCAGCGCCAGCGACAGCGCCACCAGCAGCTGGATCACCGGCGTGCTGGTGGCCTTGGTCAGCGCCTCCTTCATGCTCTGGCGCCGGTTGACCTCGCTGGCCTCGGCGAAACGGGCCTTTTCATATCCCTCGGCACCATGGGTACGCACCACCCGGTAGCCGGACAGCGCCTCGGAGGCCACATGGGTGACGTCGCCCATGGAATGCTGGATGCGCCTGGAGATGCGCCGGAAACGCTTGCTGGCGTAGCTGACCACGCCGCCGATCAGCGGCGTCACGGCCAGGAACAGCAGGGTCAGCATCCAGTTGGTCCACAGCAGGTAGACCACCAGCCCGATCACGAACAGCCCCTCGCGCAGCAGGATGGTGATCGCCTTGGTGCCGGCCCCGGTGACCTGCTCGACGTGGTAGGTGACCCGCGACACCATATGTCCCGAGGAATGCTCGTCGAAGAAGCGCCCCGGCAGGTGCAGCATGTGATTGAAGACATCGCAGCGCAGCGCGTGGACCAGGTTGCGGGCCACGTTGCTCATGAAATAGGTGCCGAGGAAGGTGCCCAGCCCGCGAGCGGCGAACATGCCCACCACGAACAGCGGCAGCATCAGGCGAAAGGCGGCATCCGGATTCTGGATGCCGTCGATCAGCCGCTTCATCATCTCGGCCAGCGCCGTGCTGGACGCCGCGTAGATGGCGTAGCCGACGACGGCCAGGGCGAAGGCCTTCCAATGGGGCTTCACATAGCCCAGCAGACGCTTGTAGAGGGTCCAGCCCGAGTGTTCGCTCACGGTGTCTCCGCTTCAGAATGTGTTGCCTTGGCGGTGGCGATGCGCACCCGCCGAATGTCCAGAGCGCCGGCCCGGTCGAGCACCCGCACCACGTCGGCGTGGGCGGCGCGGCCGTCGGCCTCGACCACCAGGCCGTGCTCGCGGGCGCGCGGCGCCGCCTGGGCCAGCGCCGCTTCGAGCGCGCCTGGCGCCAGGGCGCGATCGCCCAGGCGATACGCACCCTCGGGGGTGACCACCACGGTGACCGGCGAGGCCTCGGCGGCCACGCCGGTCTCGCTCTCGGGCAGCACCAGTTCGAGCGCCTGCCGGGGCTCGAAGGTCGTGGACACCATGAAGAAGATCAGCAGCAGGAACACCACGTCGATCAGCGGGGTCAGGTTGACTTCCACCGCCTCGCGTCGCCTGCGCGGTACCCTCATGGGCGCCCGGCTCCTGCCAGCGGATCCGGGTCCGCGGTCCGGGAGTCCGCCGTCGCCTCATGGCGCTCGGCCAGGGTCAGTTCGCCGTCGTGATGGGACAGGAACTCCACCACCTGGCCGGCCTGTTGCTCGATGCACACCGTGACGTCCTCGACCCGCCGCTGGAAGTAGCGGTGGAACATCAGCGCGGGAATCGCCACCGTCAGGCCCGCCGCGGTGGTCACCAGCGCCCGGGAGATGCCGCCGGCCAGATCCGCGGTGCGTTCGCCGCCATCGTTCGACACGAGCACCGCGAACACCTCGATCATGCCCACCACGGTGCCCAGCAGGCCGAGCAGCGGCGTGATCGACGCGATGGTGCCGAGCGGGCTGAGGAAGCGTTCCATGTCGTGGACCACCGCGGTGGCGGCCTCCTGGAAACGCGCCCGGACCTGCTCGTGGCCGAGCCGGGCGTTACGCAGCCCGGCCGCCAGTACGCCGCCCAGCGGCGAATGGCTCTCCAGCCAGTAGAGGTTGACCTGGCCGCGAGCCACCAGCGTGCAGACTTCCTCGCCGAGCCCCCTCGGCGCGATGCGCGAGGCGCGCAGCGCCCACAGGCGCTCGACGACGATCACCACCGCCACCAGCGAACAGCCGAGCAGCGGCAGCATCAGCCAGCCCCCGGCGATCAGGGCCTCCATCAGGGTCATGGGGTCACCTCCCTCGAGCAGTCACCGGCGCCTCCGGCGTCATTGCAGGCGATTCTAACGCAAGGCACCCGCGTCCGACACCGCCGCGCCGCCAGGCCGCCGGGCGCGCGGGCTCGACCCGCCCCTCCCCGCCCAGCCACAGGGTCACGGCACCGTCCTGGGCCGTGTTCCACAGACAGCTGCCGAGTCGCCGAAAGCGACGCACCACCGACGCCGCGGGGTGGCCGAAACGGTTGTCCCGGCCCGCGCTGAAGATCACCTGCCGTGGCCTGACGGCGGCCAGGAAACCGGGGCTGGAACTGGTCGCGCTGCCGTGATGCCCGGCCACCAGCGCCTCGATGGGCCCCTCGAGCCACGCCAAGAGCTCATGTTCCACCCGCACACCGGCATCGCCGGTGATCAACAGCCGCTGCTGGCCCGCGGTGATCAGCAGCACGCAGGAGCCATCGTTGGCGGACAGCCCCGCGGCCCCCGCGGGCGGCCAGAGCACGCGAAAATCCACCCCGTCACGCTGCCAGGCCAGCCCCGCCACGCAGGGCTCCGTCGCCACCGGCAGCGCGCTGCCCGGCGGCGCCAGGTAGCGCCCGACGGAATGCTCCATCATCAGCGCCTCGACGCCGCCGGCATGATCGAGATCGGCATGGCTGACGATGACATCGTCGAAGCGTTGCCCCTCGGGCCACAGCGTCGACAGGGGCATGAAGCCGGAGGGGAAGCGCGGCCCCGTGTCGATCAGCGCCCGGTAGCGGGCGGTGCGTAGGGCCACCAGCTGCCCCTGCCCCACGTCATGGACGCGCACCCGCACCTCACCGGGCGCTGGCGAGGATGGCGACAACCCGAGCGTACCGCAGGCCAGCAGCAGCGCGGTGCCGGCCAGGCGCAATCGCCCGGCGAGGCCCGGTAGCCCCCACAGCAGGCCGATCAGGACCAGCGCCACGCCCAACGCCTGAGCCACGGCCGGCGCCGGCTCCTGCAGCGGCGCGAGGCGTGCCGCTGTCTCGAGCCCGAGGGCTAGCCCCTCCGCCAGCGTGCCGAACGCGGACCAGGCGAGATCCGCCAGCGGCGGCACCCAGGCCAGGGCCCAGCCCGCCAGCCCCAGCGGTACCATGACGCTGCCGACGAGCGGCACGGCCACCAGGTTGACCAGCGGCGCCGCCGGCGCGAACCGGTCGAAGGCCAGCAACACCGCCCCCGCCATCACCGGCGCCAGCAGCAGCTGGCTGCGCACCAGGGCCCACAGCCAGCCGCGCCACCCTATGGGGCGAGGCCGCCCCTGCCAGATCAGGATCAGCCAGGCCACGGCGCCGAACGACAGCCAGCCGCCGGGGCGCCAGACCGCCAGCGGATCGAGGATCACTACCAGGGCCAGCGCCAGCCACCAGGCCTGCCAGGGCCCGGGCGCATGTCGCCCGCTGGCCACCCAGAGCCCGACCAGGGCCATGATCATCGCCCGCAGCGCGGGCGGCTCGAGCCCCGCCAGCCAGGCGTAGGCCGCCGCCGCCACCCCGGCGGCCCACCAGGGCCAGATCGCCATCCGCCAGCGACCCGGGGCGACGAGCCGCGACACCCCGCGCGACAGCCACAGGGCCACGCCGGCCACCAGGCCGACATGCAACCCGGAAATGACCATCAGATGGGTAGTGCCACTGGCATTGAGCAGCGCCCAGTCGTCATCGCTCAGCCGTTCGCCGACGCCCAGGGTCAGCGCCGCCAGCCAGCGCGTCGTGCGCGGGGAAAGATCACGCTCATCGAGCCGGGCGAGGGCCCATCGACGAATCGAGCCGTCGGCCGCCTCGAGACGCGCCGGTGGCGGCGCCTCGCGCACGTAGCCGGTGGCGTGGATACCCTCCCGGCGCAGCCAGGCGCGATAGTCGAAGGCATCCGGATTGGCGAAACCCGCGGGCGGACGCAGCCGGACGGTCAGGCGCCAACGCTCGCCGACGCTCATGACCGGCGCGTCGTAGGCATTGAGCCGCACCCGCGACAGCCGATCGCAGCGCGGCAGGCCCGCGGCCAGCGGCTCACAGTCGCTCACCGCCAGGGTCAGTCGCGTCAGGACACCCTCCCGGACCACCGACGTCAGTCGCCCCTCCACGGCCAGGTCCTGGCGTGTCAGCCCATCGGGCAGCTCGCCGCCGCGCAACACGCTCAGCTGGCCGGCGACCAGCGCGACCATCGACAGCAGCAGCACCAGGCGCCAGCGGCAAGCCGCCAGCCCGACCAGCAGCGACAGGCCCACGGCCTGAGGCCAGGCGGTGAAGGCGCCCTGGTCGGCGAGGGCACCGATCAGCGTGCCGAGGAGGGCCGCCAGCGCGAGCGGCAGGGCCAGTCCGGTTGCCATGGGCATCATCATCCCTGAGCGGAGCGCCCGCGACAGCATGACGGCCTGGCGTTGAGCGACGCCATGGCGAGGGAGCGGGCTTGTATGGATAATAGCGCGCATACCGAAGCCGCGAGCCCATCCCCATGCCGCGCCGTCTCCTGCAGCGCTACCTGCCCCATCCCGAGACCCTCAGGCGCCAGCGCTCACTGCGCTTCTTGAGCCACCTGATCGGTAACCCCTCGCTGTGGATGCTGTCGCGCCGCAGCGTGGCCAATGCGTTCTTCGTCGGGCTGTTCTGCGCGCTGCTGCCGATTCCCGGCCAGATGGTGCTGGCCGCCCTGGGCGCCTGGGCGCTGCGCGCCAACCTGCCCCTGTCGATCGGCCTGGTATGGATCACCAACCCCCTGACCATGCCGCTGATCTTCTACGGCAACTATCGGCTGGGCGCCTGGCTGCTGGACCTGCCCGCCCGGGAGGCCCCCACCCGCCTGTCCACCGAATGGATCGCCACTCAGATGATCGACGCCCTGCCGGCGCTGGCGGCGGGCTCGCTGGTGGCGGCCATCCTGGCCGGCCTCCTGGGTAGCGTGGCGATTCGCCTGGCGTGGCGCTGGCAGGTCTCGCGCAGCTGGAAGCGTCGAGCGCGGCGCCGCCGGGACCGGCTGGGCGACCGCGCTCGAGAAAGGTAATCGCGCCGGGAAAGGTCGACAGCCGGCCCGCCCGCGCTTCAGGCGGCGGGCGCGTCCTGGGTCAGGCGACCCGCGTCGAGGCGCAGCACCCGGTCCTGATGGGCGGCGAGGCTCGGATCGTGGGTCACGATCACGAAGGCACAGGCGGCGCTGGCGGACAGCTCATCCATCAGCCCCAGGATACTGGCGGCGGTGGTCTGATCGAGGTTGCCGGTGGGCTCGTCCATCAGCACCAGGCTCGGGTCGGTGACCAGCGCCCGGGCGATGGCCACCCGCTGCCGCTCGCCGCCGGAGAGCTCGCCGGGCTTGTGGTCGGCCCGCTCGGCCACGCCCACCCGCTCCAGCAGCGTAAGCGCCCTGGCCTCGGCGTCCTTCTTCCGATGGCCACGCACGATCAGCGGCAGCGCGGCGTTCTCCACGGCGGTGAACTCGGCCAGCAGGTGGTGAAACTGGTAGACGAAGCCGATGTGCCGATTGCGAAAGCGCCCCAGGGCGGCGTTGCCTAGCTCGTGCAGCGCCTGCCCGGCGATGCGCACCTCGCCGCGGCTGGGATGATCCAGCCCACCCAGCAGGTTGAGCAGCGTGGTCTTGCCGGAGCCGGAACTGCCGACCACCGCCACCCGTTCGCCGGCGCGCACCTCGAGCGCCAGCTCGTCGAGCACGGTGAGATCGCGCGGCCCCTCGCGATAGACGCGGGTCAGGCGGTCGCAGGCCAGCATCACCTCGCGCCCTGAGGCCGGACGGTCGATCTCCTGGGTCATGGCGGGATCATTCATAGCGAAGCACCTCGGCAGGCTGCACCCGGGCCGCGCGCCAGGCCGGGTAGAGGGTCGACAGGAAGGTCAGCACGAAGGCCGCGGAGACGATCTGGCCCACGTCGGACCACAGCAGCTGCGAGGGCAGCTCGCTGATGAAATAGACGCCGGCATCGAGGAAGTGGATGCCGAAGGCCGACTCGACGAAGGCCAGGATGTCGGAGACGGTCAGCGCCAGCAGCACGCCGAGCCCCACCCCGATCAGGATGCCGATCACCCCGATCGCCAGCCCCTGGACCATGAAGATGCCCATGATCGAGCGCGGCGTGGCGCCGATGGTGCGCAGGATGGCGATGTCGGCATGCTTGTCGGTGACCACCATCACCAGGGTCGAGACGATATTGAAGGCCGCCACGGCGATGATCACCGTCAGCAGCAGCGCGATCATGCGCTTCTCCATCTGGATCGCCTGGAACAGGTTGCCCCGGGTATAGGTCCAGTCCAGACCGCGATAGCCCGGCCCCAGGTCGTCGATGATCGCGCGGGTCACGCTGCCGGCCTGGAAGAGGTCGTCGAGCTCCAGGCGCAGCCCGCCCACGTCGCTGCCCATGCGCGCGAGGGTCTGCATGTCGGCGATGTTGGCGTAGGCGAGGCTGGCATCGAGGTCGGCGCCGACGCTGAAGATGCCGCTGACGGTGAAGCGCTTGAGGCGCGGGAAGACCCCGGCCGGCGTGATCGAGGCCTCGGGCACCAGCAGGGTCACCCGATCGCCCACCGTCACCCCGAGCTGGCGTGCCAGCATCGAGCCAAGCACCACGTTCCACTCGCCGGGCTGGAGGTCGTCGAGGCTTCCCCGCTCCATGTGCTCGTCGACGATCGAGACGCGCTTCTCCCACTCGGGCTCGATGCCGTTCACCATGGCGCCGTTGTTGCGACCGCCCACCGAGAACATGCCCTGCTGCTGGATATAGGGCGCCGCCCCGATGACGTGCTCGCGCTGCTGGAGGCGTTCGGCCAGCGGCTGCCAGTCGATGAGCCCGGAGGGCACCTCGATCCGAGTGTGCGGCACCATGCCCAGCACCCGCTCGCGCAGCTCGCGATCGAAGCCGTTCATCACGGACAGCACGAGAATCAACACCGCCACGCCCAGGGTCAGGCCCAGCATGGAGGTCAGGGAAATGAAGGAGATGAAGTGGTTGCGTCGCTTGGCCCGCACGTAGCGCAACCCGATCAGGAGAGGCAGACGATCCAGCATTTGAGCATTCCTTGTCGGCGGGCGCTCATGGTACGTGTTTTTGGCCGGCCCTGCATCGGGGAGGCAAGGCTTGCACGATGACTGCACCTTGCCGGCTCGACGACGCGGGAAAACGCCCGACAGAGGCATGGCCCCCGGGTTCGCCGACCGCGAAGCCGACGGCCTCGTCGGACTTGCATCCCGACGCACCGCCCCCTACATTGCGCCGGATTCCTTCATCGAGGAGGCCTGCCATGGCCGTCTGCCTGCTCCCCGAATGGCATCCCCAGGATGCCGTGCAACTGACCTGGCCGAGTCCCGACAGCGACTGGGCGCCGCTGCTGGCGAACATCGAGGCGACCCTCGAGACCCTGGCAGTGGCCATCGCCCGCTACCAGCCGGTACTGATCGCCGTGCCGGACGACGCCACCCGCACCCGGCTGGCCGAGGCCTTCTATCATCGCGGCGTCTCCGCCGAGCGCCTCATTCTCCAGGTCGCCGAGGCCGACGACACCTGGGCCCGGGACCACGGCCCGCTCACCGTCGAACGTGACGGCGAGCTCGTGCTGCTCGACTACGTCTTCACCGGCTGGGGCGGCAAGTTCCCGGCCAGCCGCGACGACAGCCTGACCCGCCGCCTCGCCGCGGCCGGCGTCTTCGCCGCGCCGCTGGTCTCCCACGACCTGGTGCTCGAAGGCGGTGCCCTGGAGAGCGACGGCCAGGGCACCCTGCTGACCACCGGGGCCTGCCTGCTCAACGACAACCGCAACCCGCACCTCGACCGGGCCGCCATCGAAGCGAGGCTGGCCGAGGAGCTGGGCGCCGAGCGGGTGCTGTGGCTCGCCCATGGCCATCTGGAAGGCGACGACACCGACAGCCACGTGGACACCCTGGCCCGGTTCTGCGACCCGCGGACCATCGCCTACGTGCGCTGCGACGACGACACCGACCCGCACCATCCTGCGCTGGCCGCCATGGAGGACGAGCTGCGCGCGCTGCGCCGCGCCGACGGCGAGCCCTACCGGCTGATCCCGCTGCCCTGGCCCACGCCCTGCTTCGACGCCGAGGACGGTCGCCGCCTGCCGGCCACCTACGCCAACTTCCTGATCATCAACGGCGCGGTGCTGGTGCCCACCTACGGCGACGCCGCCGATGCGCGCGCCCTCACCGCCCTGGCCGAGGCCTTCCCGGACCGCGACATCGTGCCCATCGACTGCGGCACCGTGATCCGCCAGCATGGCAGCCTGCACTGCCTGACCATGCAGCTGCCCCGCGGCACCCTGGCCGGGGCTCGCCGCCATGAAGGAGAGACATCATGACCCGCACCCTCAAGGTCGGCCTGGTCCAGCAGCCGGCCTGGCCCGACAAGGCCCGGAGCCTGGCCGAGAGCGAGGCCGGCATCCGCGAGCTGGCCGGCGCCGGCGCCCAGCTGGTGATGCTGCAGGAGCTGCACGCCACCCACTACTTCTGCCAGTTCGAGGACACCGCCCTGTTCGACCTGGCCGAGCCGCTGGACGGCCCCACCGGCCAGCGGCTGGCGGCGCTGGCCGCCGAGCTCGACATCGTGCTGGTGGGCTCGCTGTTCGAGCGCCGTGCCCCGGGCCTCTACCACAACACCGCCGTGGTCTATGACGGTGGCCACGGCCGGGTCGGCCAGTATCGCAAGATGCACATCCCCGACGATCCGGGCTTCTTTGAAAAGTTCTACTTCACCCCGGGCGATCATGACGCCGCTCGCGAGGAGGGCTTCACCCCCATCGACACCTCGCTGGGCCGCCTCGGCCTGCTGGTGTGCTGGGACCAGTGGTATCCGGAAGCCGCGCGCCTGATGGCCCTGGCCGGCGCCGACCTGCTGCTCTACCCCACCGCCATCGGCTGGGACCCGCAGGACGATGACGACGAGAAGGCACGCCAGAAGGACGCCTGGACGCTGATCCAGCGCAGCCATGCGGTGGCCAACGGCCTGCCGGTGGTGGTGGCCAACCGGGTCGGCCACGAGAGCGACCACTCCGGCATCGGCCCGGGCATCGACTTCTGGGGCGGCAGCTTCATCTGCGGCCCCCAGGGCGAACTGCTCGCCCACGCCGGCCAGCAGGCCGAGCGGCTGCTGGTGACCCTGGACATGGAGCGCGGCGAGGCAGTGCGACGCATCTGGCCCTATCTGCGCGACCGGCGTGTCGACGCCTATGGCGACCTGACCCGCCGTTATCGGGACTAGCGGCACGTCGAGCGCCTGAAATTGCCTGAAGCAAAAGAAAACCCCGAAGGACTGTCCTTCGGGGTTTTCTTGTCGCTCGGCGCCGATTACTTCCAGAAGTCGCGAATCGAGGCGATGCCCTGGGCGCCCACGGCGCGGGCATGATTGGCGTCGAAGCGGGTCATGCCACCCAGCGCGAACACCGGCATGCCGGCATGCTCGACCAGCTGCTGGAAATCGTGCCAGCCGATCGGCGCCACTTCCGGATGCGAAGGCGTGGTGCGCAGCGGCGACAGGGTCGCGAAGTCGCAGCCGACGCGATGGGCCTGGTCCAGCTGCTCGCGGTCGTGGGTCGAGGCCGAGAGCCACTTGCCCTCGGGCAGCGGACGACGATCCAGGCTCATCAGCCGCGCGCTGGTCAGATGGATGCCGTCAGCATCCACCTGGTCGAGCAGCTCGGGCTCGCCGTTGAGCATCAGCCGCGCACCGTGACGACGGCATACCGCCAGGGCCTGCTCGGCGCGAGCCAGGTAGCCCTCGCGGTCCAGATCCTTGGCCCGCAGCTGCACCATGCGCACGCCATCCTCGACCAGCGCCCGCTCCAGCCGTGACAGGAACACTGACTCGTCCTCTTCCTCGGCGGTGATCAGGTACTCGGTGGGCAGCATCACCGCGCGAAGGATCGGCACGTTGGCCGCCGGGAAGGGATAGTTGAACAGCTCCTCCATCGGCACCCAGCGCACCGCCTGCCCCTCGCGCCCGAAGGGCTCGCCGGCGAAGTCGTGAACCTGCCAGACGTCGAGCAGAATGTGCTTGTCGGTGTACTCGTGGTGGATGCGGATCAGCGGCTGGGCGCGATGAATCTCCACCCCCAGCTCCTCGTGCAACTCGCGCTTGAGAGCCTCGAGGCCCGTTTCATAGGGCGCCAGCTTGCCACCGGGGAACTCCCAGAGGCCGCCTTGATCGACGTTGGACGGGCGCCGGGCGAGCAGCACCTCACGACCATCGGCGCTGATGATGGCGGCGGCCGCCACATGCACCCTTCTCTTGACCATTGCGTTCATTCACCTTATCCCACTTGTCCCCGCGCCGACGCGCGGGGGATTGCTCTCTTGATGCGAACCGGGAACGCCGGGCCCCGCGCTCAGCTGCGGTAATCGGCGTTGATGGCGACGTATTCCCGGGTCAGATCCGTGGTCCAGACGGTGGCGCTGCGCTCGCCGCGCCCCAGGTCGATGCGGATCGCGATCTCCTCGCGGGCCATGACCTCGCTGCCGGCCTCCTCGGTGTAACCGGCGGCCCGGCCGCCGTTCTCCACCAGGCGCACCTCGCCGAGGTCGATCACCACGCGCTCGACGTCGAAGTCCTCCAGCGGCGCCCGCCCCACGGCGGCGAGGATCCGGCCCCAGTTGGCGTCGCTGGCGGCCAGTGCGGTCTTGACCAGCGGCGAGTGAGCCACGGTGAAGGCCACGTCCAATGCCTCCTGACGCGTCACCGCGCCATCGACCTGCAGGCCGACGAACTTGGTGGCGCCCTCGCCGTCACGCACGATGGCCTGGGCAAGCTCGATCATCAGCCGGTCGAGCGCCTCGCGGAACACCGCCAGGCGTCGGTCATCGTCGATGGCCGCGCCGCGGCCGGTGGCGATCAGCATGCAGGCATCGTTGGTCGAGGTATCGCCGTCCACCGTGATGCAGTTGAAGGAGCGCTCCACGGCCTCGCGCAGCAGCTCATCCAGCAGCGCCGGGGCGATGGCCGCATCGGTGGCCACGAAGGCCAGCATGGTGGCCATGTTGGGCTTGATCATCCCCGAGCCCTTGCTGATGCCGTTGAGGGTGACGGTCTCGTCACCCAGCGGCACGGTCACGCTGGCCCCCTTGGGCCGGGTGTCGGTGGTGAGGATGCCCTCGCCGGCCGCGGCCCAGCCCGCTGCGCTCTCGTCGAGGCAGCGCAGCGCCTCGGGCAGGCCGCCCAGCAGCCGCTCCATGGGCAGCGTCTCGCCGATCACGCCGGTGGAGAACGGCAGCACGCGGGAGGCCTCCACCCCGGCCAGGCCACCCAGCTCGGCGCAGGTGGCCCGCGCGTCACGCAGCCCGGTCTCGCCGGTGCCGGCGTTGGCGTTGCCGGTGTTGATCACCAGGTAGCGCGGCGCCTCGCCGTGCAGGGTGCAGGCCGCCAGGTGCTCTCGGGCCACGGTCACCGGGGCCGCACAGAAGGCATTGCGCGTGAAGCTGCCCGCCACGGCGGCGCCCTCGGGCACCTCGATCACCACCAGGTCACGGCGATCGGCGGCCTTGATCCCGGCCCGGGCCGTGCCCAGGCGCACCCCATCGATCACCGGCATCTCGGGAAAGCTTGCAGGGCCCACTGCCATCGTCTGTCTCCTGTATGAATTCGCTTGGCGGGGCCGGCGCGGCACGCTCGCCCGGCCCCCGACCGATCAGCTCAGCTTGCCGCAGCACTGCTTGAACTTCTTGCCCGAACCGCAGGGGCACGGGTCGTTGCGTCCGACCTTGGGGCCCTCGCGGCGCTGGGGGCGGGCCTCTCCGGCCGGCGCCGCGGCGGCGGCCTGCTCGGTGTCCGCCTCGGCCCCCTCGGGCGCGTCGTGGCGGCTGGCCGCGGCCGCCTTCTCGCGCTCCAGCGACTCGCGCCGCTGGCGTTCCAGGGCCTCGACCTCTTCCGGCTGACGCACCTTGACGTGACTGAGGATACGCGTGACGTCGGACTTGATGTTGGTCAGCAGCGTCTGGAACAGCTCGAAGGACTCGCGCTTGTACTCCTGCTTGGGGTTCTTCTGGGCGTAGCCACGCAGGTGGATGCCCCGGCGCAGGTGGTCCATGGACTGCAGGTGTTCCTTCCAGCGGGTGTCCAGCACCTGCAGCATGACCTGCTTCTCGAAGCGACGCATCAGCTCGGCACCGGCGATCTCGACCTTCTCGTCGTAGGCCTGGCGATGCATCTCGTGGAGACGCTCACGCAGCTGCTCCTCATGGAAGCGCTGGTCTTCCTCGGCCCACTGCTGCACCGGCGCCTCGAGGTTGAACTCGGTCTTGAGGTGATCTTCCAGGCCGGCCAGGTCCCACTGCTCGGGCAGGCTCTGCGGCGGCACGAACTCGCTGATCGCCTCGTCGAGCACCTCGGCGCGGATGCCGATGACGTTCTCGGAGACGTCGTCGGCGGCCAGGATCTCGTTGCGCTGCTCGTAGATGACCCGGCGCTGATCGTTGGCCACGTCATCGTACTCGAGCAGCTGCTTGCGAATGTCGAAGTTGCGACCCTCGACCTTCTTCTGGGCGCGCTCCACGGCGTTGGAGACCATCTTGTGCTCGATCGCCTCGCCGCGCTCCAGGCCCAGGGCCTGCATCAGCTTCTGCACGCGCTCGGAGCCGAACAGCCGCATCAGGTTGTCTTCCAGCGACAGGAAGAAGCGCGTCGAGCCCGGGTCGCCCTGGCGGCCGGAACGGCCGCGCAGCTGGTTGTCGATGCGCCGCGACTCGTGACGCTCGGAGCCGATCACGTGCAGGCCGCCGGCCGCGAGCACCGCCTCGTGGCGCTCCTGCCATTCGGCCTTGAGGCGCTCGATCTGGTCCTCGCTCGGCGACTCGAGCTGTGCGGCCTCGGCCTCCCAGTTGCCGCCCAGCACGATGTCGGTACCACGGCCGGCCATGTTGGTGGCGATGGTGATGGCCCCGGGACGCCCGGCCTGGGCGATGATCTGCGCCTCGCTCTGGTGCTGCTTGGCGTTGAGCACGTTGAAGCGGATACCCGCCCGCTTCATCAGCTCGGCCAGGTACTCGGAGGTCTCGATGGAGGCGGTACCCACCAGCACCGGACGACCGGCCTCGGTCTGGACCTTGACGTCCTCGATGATGGCCTCGAACTTCTCCTCGGCGCTGAGATACACCAGGTCGTTCTGGTCCTTGCGCGCCAGCGGCCGGTTGGTGGGAATCACCACCACGTCCAGGCCATAGATCTGGCGGAACTCGAAGGCCTCGGTATCGGCGGTACCGGTCATGCCGGACAGCTTGTCGTAGAGGCGGAAGTAGTTCTGGAAGGTCGTGGAGGCCAGCGTCTGGCTCTCGCGCTGGACGGTCACTCCCTCCTTGGCCTCGACCGCCTGGTGCAGGCCCTCGGACCAGCGCCGACCCGGCATGGAGCGACCGGTATGCTCGTCGACGATGACCACCTGGCCGTCGCTGATGATGTAGTCGACGTCACGCTGGTAGAGATGGCGGGCGCGTAGCGCCGAATGCATGTGCTGGAGCAGGTTGAGGTTCTGAGCGGCGTAGAGGGAATCCTCCTCGCCGAGCAGGCCCTCGTCGCGCATCAGCTGCTCGACCTTGTGATGGCCACCCTCGGTGAGCTCGACCTGCTTCTGCTTCTCGTCGAGGGTGAAGTCACCGCTCTCCGGGTCCTCTTCATCGGTGCAGGGCGCCAGGTGGATCGCCAGCCGGTCGACGACCTTGTACAGCTCGGTGTTCTCGTCCACGGCACCGGAGATGATCAGCGGCGTGCGCGCCTCGTCGATCAGGATGGAATCCACCTCGTCGACGATGGCGTAGTGCAGCCCGCGCTGAACCTTGTCCTCCAGCGAGAAGGCCATGTTGTCGCGCAGGTAGTCGAAGCCGAACTCGTTGTTGGTGCCGTAGGTGATGTCGCAGCCGTAGGCCTCGCGCTTCTCCTCGGGGGTCTGGCCGGCATAGATGGTGCCGACGGTCAGGCCCAGGAATTCGTAGAGGGGGCGCATCCAGTCGGCGTCGCGGCGTGCCAGGTAGTCGTTGACCGTGACCACGTGCACGCCCTTGCCGGGCAGGGCGTTGAGGTAGACGGCCAGGGTCGCGACCAGGGTCTTGCCCTCGCCGGTCTTCATCTCGGCGATGCGACCGCCGTTCAGGGTGATGCCGCCGATCATCTGGACGTCGAAGTGACGCATGCCCATCACCCGCTTGCTGGCCTCGCGCACGGTGGCGAAGGCCTCGGGCATCAGGCTGTCGACGGACTCGCCGCCGTCCAGGCGCTCGCGGAAATCGGCGGTGCGCGCCTGGAGCGCGGCGTCGTCGAGGGTCTCGAGATCCTTCTCGAGGGCATTGATGCGGGCCACGGTGCGGCCCATGCGCTTGACTTCGCGGTCGTTCTTGGAACCGACGACCTTGCGTAACAGGTTGTTGATCATGAAGGGTCCATCGCTGGGGTGCTCAAGGCCGGGACGCACTCCCGGCCGCTCGTCGTTCAGGCGAGAAGCACCCGCGGCGGCCCGCGGCGGGTCAGGACATCATGCGCCGCCACGGCCCGCTGCCGAGGCGCGACGCTGGGCAGGCGCAGCGCGAGCCGGCCGGCACGGCGAGGAAGGGGGCGGACCGGCCAGCGGCGCCGGGCGCGCCGGCGTGCCTGGAGGCGAGAGCTGGCCCGGATCAGCGCCGGCGCCAGAATGCAGACCTGGATCACGCGCTCGACCGGCGTCGCCGCCCCTAGCGGCGACAGCCCCGCCGGCAGCAGGCAACCGACCAGCAGGCCGGCCAGCCACCAGCGCGGCGTCCGGCGGCCCGATGGACGGCGCTCCACCGAGGCATGCTCGGCGGGCGCTGACGGACCTGTCTCCGCGGTAAGGCTGTCCATGCTGTCGAGGGACTCCCGTGCCTGTGCTAGGCTCATGCGTTCCAAGGCCGTCGACGACACGGTCGACGATTCCCCACCCGGGCCGGACCCGAGAATCAAGCTGATGAGTATAAAGGTTAAGCGGTGGCGAGCCCAGCCCATGTCCCAGGTGCTGAACGGTCGCGGTGAGCTGGGTAACCTGATGCGGCGGGCCCGACTGATCGAACAGGCCCAGCAGCATCTGCGCGACCACCTGCCGAGCGAGCTCGGCGAGCATCTGTTCGTGGGCGGCTTCCACCAGGGGCGATTGACGGTCATCACCGACCGCGCCGTGTGGCTGACCCGGCTGCGCTACGAGCAGTCGCGCCTGCTGTCGCTGCTTCACGAACTCCCGGGCTTCGCCGCGGTGACCGGCTTCGACTTCAAGGTCCGCCCGGTACGCCCGGCCAAGGTGCCGCCACGCCAGACACGCCACCTGCCTGCGCACGCCGCCGACGAGCTCTCGAGCTGCGCCGCCGACGTCGAGGACCCGACGCTCAAGCGCGCCCTGGAACGCCTCGCCTCCCACGCGGAACGCGACCCCTGACGCACCACATCCTCCCGGCCACGAGAAAGGCCCGCCAGGAACTGGCGGGCCTTTCTTCTACCGAGCTTGTGATCGAGCCTCAACCATCGAGCCCCTCACCATCGAGCGGGCATATCGGGCTCATGCGACCTCGTCGACCGTGGAGAGGCGTCAGGCCATGGCCGGGGCGGCATAGGAAATCGGCGCCTTGGCAGTCTCTTCCTCGAAGGTGACGATCTCCCAGGCCTCCTGGTTTTCCATCAGCGCGCGGCACAGCTGGTTGTTCAACGCGTGGCCGGACTTCACACCGCGAAACTCGCCGATCAGGCTGTGGCCCAGCTGGTAGAGGTCACCGATGGCGTCCAGCACCTTGTGCTTGACGAACTCGTCGTCGTAGCGCAGACCACCCTCGTTCACGATCCGGTAGTCGTCGACCACGATGGCGTTGTCGAGACTGCCGCCCAGGGCCAGGTTGTTGGAGCGCAGGTACTCGAGATCGCGCATGAAGCCGAAGGTGCGCGCCCGGGACACTTCCTTGACGAAGGAAGTGGTCGAGAAGTCGACCTCGGCGCTCTGCTTCTGGGCCTCGAACACCGGATGATCGAAGTCGATGGCAAAGGAAACCTTGAACCCCTGGTGAGGCAGGAAGATCGCCTCCTTCTCGCCGTCGCGCACCACCACTTCACGCTTGATGCGGATGAACTTCTTGGCGGCGTTCTGCTCGGCGATGCCGGCGGACTGGATCAGGAACACGAAGGGGCCGGCGCTGCCGTCCATGATCGGCACTTCGGGGGCGCTGACATCCACGTAGGCATTGTCGATGCCGAGGCCGGCCAGGGCCGACATCAGGTGCTCGACGGTGGCGACCTTGACGCCGTCCTTGGACAGGGCGGTGCACAGCGTGGTGTCGGTCACGCTGTCGGCGCTGGCCGGAATCTGGACCTCGGGGTCCAGGTCGGTGCGCACGAACACGATCCCGGTATCGACCGGCGCCGGCCGCAGGGTCAGGTAGACCTTCTTGCCGGAGTGGAGGCCGACGCCAGTGGCGCGGATGACATTCTTGAGTGTGCGTTGTCTGATCATGGGCAGTCGCCAGGCTCGGTGGTTATCAAACACCGTTCACTATAACACCAAACGCACGTTTCAACAAAAACAACGTGCGTTTGGCGTGTCTATGCAAACGATAGCGGCGCTCAATCGGCCTGGCGACGCAGGAAGGCCGGGATGTCCAGGTAGTCGTCGAGCTCCTGGGACTTGCGCGGCTCCTGCTGAGGACGTGACGCCTCCTGGGACTCGGGCTTGGATGCCGCGGCGGCGGAGCCACGGCCCGGGGCCGGGGCCTGCTGCTGAGGACGGCTGGCGGCTGCCGGCTGACGCTGGCGATAGTCGCCACCGCCGGCCGCCTCGCGACGCGCGCCCTGGCTGGCCGCCGCCGGCTGACGCTGGCCGTCGAGACCGGCGGCCACCACGGTCACGCGCAGCTCGTCGGTCATCTCCATGTCGATGGAAGTGCCCACCACGATGGTGGCGTCCTGGGAGGCGAACTCCTGGACGGTGGCACCGACGTCGTTGAACTCGCCGATCGACAGGTCCGGGCCGGCGGTGATGTTGACCAGGATGCCACGCGCACCGTGCAGGTCGATGTCCTCGAGCAGCGGGCTGCGGATCGCCTTCTCGGCGGCCTCGCGGGCGCGATTCTCGCCGGTGGCCCCACCGGTGCCCATCATCGCCATGCCCATCTCGGACATCACGGTGCGCACGTCGGCGAAGTCGACGTTGATGATGCCGGGGCTGGTGATCAGCTCGGCGATGCCCTGCACCGCCCCCAGCAGCACGTCATTGGCGGCGCTGAAGGCGGTGAGCAGGCTGGCGCTCTTGCCGAGCACCGAGAGCAGCTTCTCGTTGGGAATGGTGATCAACGAGTCGACGTGCTCGGAGAGCTCCTTCATGCCCTCCTCGGCCGAGCGCATGCGCTTGGGGCCCTCGAAGGGGAAGGGACGCGTGACCACGGCCACGGTCAGGATGCCGAGCTCCTTGGCCACCTGCGCGACCACCGGCGCACCGCCGGTACCGGTACCACCGCCCATGCCGGCGGTGATGAAGACCATGTCGGCACCGTGGAGAAGCTCGGCGATGCGCTCGCGATCCTCCATGGCGGCCTGACGGCCCACTTCCGGATTGGCGCCGGCGCCCAGCCCCTTGGTGATCTCGCTGCCGAGCTGGAGAACGGTCTTGGCCGCCACCCGCTTGAGCGCCTGGGCATCGGTATTGGCGCAGATGAACTCGACACCTTCGATGCTGCTTTCGACCATGTGGTTGACGGCATTGCCGCCCCCACCGCCGACACCGATGACCTTGATGACTGCACTGCTTGAGGGTGCACTGTCTACCAGTTCGAACATTAGCCCCGTCTCCTGGACCGCGATCGCGGCCCTGTCAGAAATTTCCTTTGAACCAGCCCTTGAGCTTTACCAGCGCCGGAATCCCTTCCCCTGCTCCGCGCCGGGAGGCGTCTCCGCGCCTCGGCTGCGCCGACATGCCACTGCCCGACGTCTCTTGTTGGCCGTGCCCCTGACGGGCCTCGTTTAGAGCGTAATGTAGCAAACCGACCCCCGTCGAATAAATCGGATTGCGTACCACATCGGCAAGCCCCCGCACGTTCTGCGGACAGGCGATTCTCACCGGCATGTGAAAGATTTCCTCGGCCAGCTCGACCACCCCTTCCATGCGCGAGGTGCCGCCGGTCAGCACGATGCCGGCGGCGACCAGATCCTCGAAGCCGCTGCGTCGCAGTTCGTCGCGCACCAGAGTGAACAGTTCCTCGTAGCGCGGCTCGACCACCTCGGCCAGCGACTGGCGGGACAGATCCCGGGCCGGCCGATCGCCGACGCTAGGCACCTTGATCATCTCGTCGCTGGCGGCCATCTGGGTCAGCGCACAGGCATACTTGACCTTGATTTCCTCGGCGTGCTGGGTCGGCGTGCGCAGCGCCATGGCGATGTCGTTGGTGACCTGATCGCCGGCGATGGGAATCACCGCGGTATGGCGGATGGCCCCCTCGGTGAACACCGCGATATCCGTCGTGCCACCACCGATGTCGACCATGCAGACACCGAGCTCGCGCTCGTCCTCGGTGAGCACCGCATGGCTGGAGGCCAGCTGCTCGAGGATGATCGCGTCCACGTCGAGGCCGCAGCGACGCACGCACTTCTCGATGTTCTGCACCGCATTGAGTGCCGCCGTCACCAGGTGTACCCGGGCTTCCAGGCGCACCCCGGACATGCCGAGGGGTTCGCGAATGCCGCCCTGAGTGTCGATGGCGAACTCCTGGGGCAGCACATGCAGCACACGCTGGCCTTCGGAGATGGCGCGGGCGCGTGCCGAATCGATGACGCGCTCGATATCGGCAGGCGCGACCTCACGCTCCTTGATGGCGACCACGCCATCGGAGTTCATCGAGCTGATATGACTGCCGGCGATCCCCACGTAAACGGAGTGGATGTCGCAGCCGGCCATCAACTCGGCCTCTTCCACGGCGCGCTGGATGGATTGCACCGTGGACTCGATGTTGATCACCACGCCCTTCTTCATCCCGCGAGAGGGATGCGAGCCGATGCCGGCAATCTCGATGCCGCCATCGTCGGTGGGTTGACCCACGATCGCCACGACCTTGGACGTTCCGATATCCAGCCCGACTACCATATTGGACGCATTGGATGGACCTGACATGAGTCGGGGAATCTCCTCGAGCTGACCCGCTTGGGGAAATTAAGCATTAACAATAGAAAAACCTGGGCCAATTATAGGAACAACTTCCCGTGCTCCACCAGCCCAGAGCGAAAAACATCCGTCACGATACGGCGATTTTTCCTCAAAAGGAACACCCGAGAGGCCCTTCCATTCATCGCGTGTGTTTCGCGAATCGCCTTCAACTTTCCTTAGCGCCGTGTTCCTCGTCCGGCTCGCTTTCACCGTGCCAGGCGACCGAGACGCCATTCGGATAGCGCAAGTCGATGTAGCGGATATGCGACGCCAGGCCATCGAGCTCCCGATCCCAGGCCGCCAGGAAGCGCGCCAGACGCGCCTCGCGATTGCTGCGGCCCAGCATCACCCAGATGCCGTCGTCGGTCTGCAGCCGCCAGGCGCCACGATCCTCGAGCCGCAGCTGGCGCAGCCCCAGCCCATGCTCGGCCAGGCGGGCGCCCAGGGCGTCGTGATAGGCCAGCACCTCCGGCCCGCTGCCGGCCGGACCGGCCAGGTTCACCAGCCCCTCCGGCGCCGCCAGCGGAGCGAAGGCGAAGGGATCCCCGGCCGGGTTGAGCAGCCGATCGTCGTTCCAGCGCGCCACCGGCACCTGTTCGACCAGCTCGAACACCAGGGCGTAGGGCCATTCGCGACGAATGCGCACCTCGCTCAGCCAGCCGATGTCACGAGCCTGCTCGCGAAGCTCGCCGATATCCGCCGACAGCCAGGTCTGGCCGCGCACCAGTGGCGCCAGCTTGCTCCTCAGATAGTCGGCGCTGGCGTACTCCAGGTCGCCGCGGATCGAGACACGCTCCACGGGCCGGTCGAGCCACAGCCACAGCGCGCGGCCGCCGGCGCCCAGCACCAGCAGCAGCAGCAGAACGCCGATCAGGCCTCCGCGACGCGCCATGGCCTCAGGTCCGCCCGGCGGTGTCGAGGATGCGCCGCACCAGCGCATCGAAGTCGATGCCCGCGTGAGCGGCGGCCTGAGGCACCAGGCTGTGATCGGTCATGCCCGGCACGGTGTTGACCTCGAGCAACCAGAAACGCCCTTCGGCGTCGCGCATCACGTCGACGCGCCCCCACCCCGCACAACCGATGGCGGCGAAGGCATCGCGGCTCAGCTCGGCGAGCCGCGCCTCGTCGCCGGCCGGCAGGCCGCAGGGCAGGTGGTAGAGCGTCTCGTCGGAAAGGTACTTGGCCTCGTAGTCGTAGAAGCCGTTCGGCACCTCGACGCGGATCGCCGGCAGCGCACTGTCGCCCAGCAGCGTCACCGTGTACTCCTCGCCGCGCACGAAGCGCTCCGCCATCACCCGGGCATCGAAGCGCGCGGCGTCGCGATAGGCCGCCTCCAGGGCCTCGGGACTCTCGACGATGGTGATGCCCAGCGTCGAGCCCTCGTGAACCGGCTTGACGATCAGCGGCAGCCCCAGACGCTCCGCCACCGCCGCCCAGTCGGCGTCGGGACCGAGCATCTCGCTCTGCGGCGTCGGCAGCCCCAGGGCCTGCCAGACCAGCTTGGTGCGCTGCTTGTCCATCCCCAGCGCCGAAGCCATCACCCCGCTGCCGGTGTAGGGGATGCCCAGCAGCTCGAGGGCGCCCTGCAGGGTGCCGTCCTCGCCGCCGCGCCCGTGCAGGGCGATGAAGACGACGTCCGGCCTCAGCGCCTCGAGCCCGGCCAGCCCCCCCTCCTCGGCGGGATCGAAGCCGACCGCCTGGACGCCGCTGCGTTCGAGCGAGGCCAGCACCGCCGCACCGCTCTTCAGCGACACCTCGCGCTCGGCGGAGTCCCCGCCATAGAGCACCACCACCCGGCCCGGGCCGGTCACGTCGGTCGTCATAGCGTCACCTCGTCGAGCGCCAGACGGGCGTCGGCCAATCGCTGGGCGATGCCGCCCACGTCACCGGCGCCCTGGGTGATCAGGATGTCGCCGGGGCGCAGCACCTTGGCCAGCAGCCCCGGCAGTTCGGCCTTGTCCTGGACGAAGATCGGATCGACCTCGCCGCGCTGGCGGATCGAACCCGCCAGGCTGCGCCCGTCGGCGCCGGGCAGCGGCGTCTCGCCGGCCGCGTAGACGTCGAGCAACAGCAGCGTATCGACCCCCGCCAGCACGCGCACGAAGTCCTCGTAGAGGTCCCGGGTACGCGAGTAGCGGTGCGGCTGGTAGGCCATCACCAGGCGGCGGTCGGGCCAGCCGTCGCGCACCGCCTGGATGACCATCTCCACCTCGCGGGGATGGTGGCCGTAGTCGTCAACCAGCATCACCTCGCCGTCACCGGCCGGGGCCGGGAAATGGCCGTGCACCTGGAAGCGCCGACCAACCCCGGCGAAACTCGCCAGCCCGCGCAGGATGGCGTCGTCGTCGACGCCGGCGTCGCTGGCCACGGCAATGGCGGCCAGGGCGTTCAGGGCGTTATGGCGCCCCGGCATGGCCAGGCGCACCGGCAGCGGCGCCAGCCCGTCGGGCCGCCGGGCGGTGAAGCGCACCTCGCCGGCCGACTGAGCGAAGTCCTCGATGCCGTAGTCGGCGTCGTCGCTGAAGCCGTAGGTCACGAACTGGCGACTGACCCGCTCGAGCAGTCCACGCACGTTGGCGTCATCGATGCACAGCACGGCCAGCCCGTAGAACGGCAGGTTGTGCAGGAACTCGACGAAGGTGTCCTTGAGGCGCTCGAAGTCGCCGCCGTAGGTCGCCATGTGGTCGGCGTCGACATTGGTGACGATGGCCACCATCGGCTGCAGGTGCAGGAAGGAGGCATCGGACTCGTCGGCCTCGGCCACCAGGTAGTCCCCCTCCCCCAGCCGCGCGTTGGTGCCGGCGCTGGTGAGCTTGCCGCCGATCACGAAGGTCGGGTCCAGCCCGCCCTCGCCCAGCAGGGTGGCGGTGAGGCTGGTGGTGGTGGTCTTGCCATGGGTGCCCGCCACGGCGATGCCATGACGGAAGCGCATCAGCTCGGCCAGCATCTCGGCCCGGCGCACCACCGGCACGCGATGCTCCTGGGCCCAGCGCACCTCGGGATTGGCCGGATCCACCGCCGTGGAGACGACCACCACGTCGGCATCGCGCGCATTGTCCTCGGCATGGCCGATCGCCACGCGCACGCCACAGGCCTGCAGGCGATTGACCACCGGCGAGACCCGGAGGTCGCTGCCGCTGACGTCGTAGCCCTCGTTGGCCAGCACCTCGGCGATGCCGCACATGCCCGCACCGCCGATGCCGACGAAGTGGATGCGCCGGATACGGCGCATGCCCAGCCCGCGCCCGAGGCGCGGGGGCGTGGCTTGGCCGGGTACCGGCCCTAGGGTCTGGTCACTCAAAAGCAGTCTCCATGCAACCGGCCACCAGCCGTTCCACGGCGTCGAGATGGGCACAGCCTCGCGCCTCGGCGGCCATGGTGGCAAGCGTGTCGGGGTCGAGCAGCGCCGCCAGCCGGTCGGCCAGCGTCGCCGCAGTCATCTCGGATTGGGGCATCAGGGCGGCGGCCCCCTGGGCCACCAGGGCCGCGGCGTTGGCGGTCTGGTGGTCGTCCACCGCGTGCGGGAAGGGCACGAACAGCGCCGGCTTGGCCGCCGCCGCCAGCTCCGCCACGGTCAGGGCCCCGGCCCGGCAGACCACCAGATCGGCCCAGTCGTAGGCCTCGGCCATGTCATCGATAAAGGCGGTCACCTCGGCGGCCACGCCCTGCCCCGCATACGCCTCGCGGGTCGCCGCGTCCTTGTCGCGGCCGGCCTGATGCCGCACCTCGGGGCGCTCGGCCTCGGGCAGCCGGGCCAGCGCCTCGGGCATGCCCCGGTTGAGCGCCAGCGCGCCCAGCGAGCCGCCCACCACCAGCAGACGCAGCGGACGGGCGCGCATCGTCTCGGCGTCGCGGGGCGTCTCGCCGATGGCGGCGATGTCGCTGCGCACCGGGTTGCCGACTACCTCGGCGCGGCCCGGGAAGGCCTGGGGGAAGGCCGCATAGACCCCGCGCGCCAGCCTTGCCAGGACGCGGTTGGTGAGCCCGGCCACGGCGTTCTGTTCGTGGATCACCAGCGGCCGGCGCGCCACCCAGGCGGCCAGGCCGCCGGGGCCGCTGGCGAAACCGCCGAGCCCCACCACCAGCTGGGGATCGAAGGTGCGGATCACCCGGCCGGCCTGGCGCACCGCGCCGATCAGCCGCCAGGGCGCCATCGCCCAGCCGGCCAGGCCATTGCCTCGCAGCCCGCTCACGGCGATGCGATGCAGCGGCAGGCCGGCCTCGGGCACCAGACGGTTCTCGATGCCGCGCGGGCTGCCCAGCCACTCGACCTCGACCCCGCGGGCCTGCAGCGCGCGGGCCAGGGACAGGGCCGGAATGACGTGGCCGCCGGTGCCGCCGGCCATGATCAGGGCGCGTCGCCCCTCGCGTCGACTCATGCTTGCGTTCCTTTGCTCTTGCCAGGGTCACTCTTGGCGGCCGCGCGCTTGCCGGCACCGCGGGTCCCGGACGCCGTGTCCCGAGCCGCGGTCGGCGAGGCCCGGCGCACGGCCTGGCGGGTCTCGATGTCGGCCCGCAGCAGCATCGCCACCATGATGCAGCTCACCACCAGGCTCGAGCCGCCGTAGCTCAGCAGCGGCAGGGTCAGTCCCTTGGTGGGCAGCATCCCGCTGCTCACGGCGATGTTGATGAAGGCCTGGGCGCCGATCACCAGGGCGATGCCATAGCTGGCATAAGCGGCGAAGGCCAGGCCGGCCAGCTCGGCGCGCCGCCCGACCGCCATGGCACGCCACACCAGCAGCGCGAACAGGCCGATCACGGCGATCGCCCCCACCAGCCCCAGCTCCTCGGCGAGCACGGCGAACACGAAGTCGGTATGCGCCTCGGGCAGGTAGAACAGCTTCTGCACGCTGTTGCCGAGCCCGGTGCCCAGCCACTGCCCGCGCCCGAAGGCGATCAGCGCCTGGGTCAGCTGGTAGCCACTGGCGAACTGGTCGGCCCAGGGGTCGACGAAGCTGGTCAGGCGCGCCATGCGATAGGGCTCGGCGATCGCCACCACGACGCCCAGCACGGCCACCAGCGCCATCAGCAGCAGGAAGCGGATCCAGGGCGCGCCGGCCATCAGCAGCATGCCCATCACGCAACCGGTCATCACCACCACGGCGCCATAGTCCGGCTCGAAGATCAGCAGGCCGCCGAACAGACCCAGCACCACCAGGGGCCGCAGGAAGGCCCCCCACTCTCGGCGCACCTGGGGCAGGAAACGCTCCAGATAGCCGGCCAGATAGGCGATCAGACACAGTTTGGCGATCTCGGAAGCCTGGAGATTGAACGGCACGCCGGGCAGCGACAGCCAGCGCTTGCTGCCGTTGACCTCGCGGCCGACCACCAGCACCAGCACCAGCAGGACGATGCCGACCAGCAGCAGCAAGGGCCCGTTGGCCTTCCACCAGGCCAGCGGCACCCGCAGCGCCAGGGCCGCGATCGCTATCGACAGCAGCAGGAAGGCGCCATGACGCAGGCTGAAGTACCAGGCATTGCCGGTCAGGCTCGAAGCCACCTCGCTGGAGGCCGAGGTCACCATCACCCAGCCGATCAGCAGCAGTGCCAGAGCGGCGATCACCAGCCAGCCGTCGAAGGGCTGGTCGGCGGTGGAGAGCCGTTCGCGAAGACGGGCCAGGCGGCTCATGAGCGCTCCTCCTCGGCCAGGCGCTCGACGCCGGCCCGGAAGGCCTCGCCTCGGGCCTGATAATTCGGGAACTGGTCGAGACTGGCGCAGGCCGGGGACAGCAGCACGCAGTCGCCGGGAGCGGCGATCTCGGCGGCCCTGGCCATGGCCGCCTCGAGGTCATCGACTCGGGTCGAGGCCACGGCGCCGTCCAACGCGGCGGCGAGGCGCTCGGCGTCGCGGCCGAACAGGATCGCCTCGCGCCCGTGACGGGCCAGCGGCGTGGCCAGCGGCGTGAAGTCGGCGCCCTTCCCTTCCCCGCCGGCGAGCAGGATCAGGCGGCCGGACAGCGTCGGGCCGAGCCCGGCGATGGCGGCTAGGGTCGCGCCCACGTTGGTGCCCTTGGAGTCGTTGATCCAGCGCACCCCGCCGACCTCGGCGATCAGCTCGCCGCGATGCGGCAGGCCGGCGAAGCGCTCGAGCACGCGGCGCATGGCGGCCATCCCCAGGCCGAGGCGATGCCCCATGGCCAGGGCCGCCAGGGCGTTGGCCTGGTTGTGGCGTCCCGGCAGGCGCACCGCCGAGGCCGGCATCAACGGCGCGGTGCCGTGCATCAGCCAGTCGCGTGGACCGCTGCCGTCGTCGTGGACGGCGATGCCCCACGCCTCGCCCTCGGGCGACGCCGTGGTGAAACGATCGAGGGCCGGCGGCGGCGCGTCCGGCCAGGTGGCCGGGTCCTCGGCGTTGATCACGCCGTGGCGCGCGCCGCGGAAGATCGCCTGCTTGGCGGCGCGATACCCGGCGAGGTCGCCGTGGCGGTCCAGATGATCCTCCGACAGATTGAGGAAGGCGGCGGTCTCGGCGCCGAGCCGCGGCGTGGTCTCGAGCTGGAAGCTGGACAGCTCGAGCACGTAGAGCTCGGCATCGGGCCGCTCGACGAGCAGGTCCAGCGCCGGCGTGCCGAGGTTGCCGCCCACCGCCACGCGCCGGCCGGCCTCTGCGGCCATCTCGCCGAGCAGCGTGGTCACGGTGGACTTGGCGTTGGCGCCGGTGATGGCAGCGATGGGCGCGCGGGCCGCGCGCACGAACAGCGCGATCTCGCCGACGACGAGCGGCTCGCCGGATTCGCCGAGGCGACCGGCCAGGGCACCGAGTCCGGGGCTTGCCGGATCGACGCCGGGACTGACCACGATCTCGCGGGCCGCCTCCATGTCCAGCTCGGTCAGCGCCCCGCAGTGTATCGCCACGCCCGGATGGGCGGCATGGAAGTCATCCAGCCCCGGGGGCGCGGCGCGGGTGTCGGCGACCATGAAGGGTCGCCCGAGGCGTTGCAGGTGGCGGCAGATGGCGCGCCCGGAGACCCCGAGCCCGACCACCAGCGTGACGCCCTTGGGCACCTTGACCATCAGCGGCTCCTCAGCGATGCGGCATCAGCGGATCTTCAGGGTGGCCAGGCCCAGCAGCACCAGCACCACGGTGATGATCCAGAAGCGCACGATGACCCGCGGCTCCGGCCAGCCCTTGAGTTCGAAGTGATGGTGCAGGGGCGCCATGCGGAAGATGCGACGCCCGGTGAGCTTGTAGGAGCCCACCTGCAGGATCACCGAGACGGTCTCCATCACGAAGATGCCGCCCATGATGAACAGCACGATCTCCTGGCGCACGATCACCGCCACCACGCCCAGGGCCGCGCCCAGGGCCAGCGCCCCCACGTCGCCCATGAACACCTGTGCCGGGTAGGTGTTGAACCACAGGAAGCCCAGGCCCGCCCCGGCGATGGTGGCGCAGAACACCGCCAGCTCGCCGGCGCCGGGAATCATCGGGATCTGCAGGTACTCGGCGAACACCGTGTTGCCGCTGGCATAGGCGAACACCGCCAGGCCCATGGCCACCAGCACGGTGGGCATGATGGCCAGACCGTCCAGGCCGTCGGTGAGGTTCACCGCGTTGGAGCTGCCGACGATCACCAGATAGGTGAGCACCACGTAGAACAGCCCGAGCTGCAGCACGAAGTCCTTGAACAGCGGCAGGATCAGGCTGGTCTCCACCGGCGAGGCAGCCGTCACGTAGAGGATCACCGCGGCGGCCAGACCGATCACCGACTGCCAGAAGTACTTCCAGCGCGCCGGCAGGCCACGGGGATTCTTCTCCACCACCTTGCGATAATCGTCGACCCAGCCGATGGCGCCGAAGCCCAGGGTCACGGCCAGCACCACCCACACGTAGTGGTTGCGCAGATCGCCCCACAGCAGGGTGCTGACGGCGATCGCCATCAGGATCATGGCGCCGCCCATGGTCGGCGTGCCGGCCTTCGAGAGATGCGACTGGGGACCGTCGTCACGCACCGCCTGGCCGATCTGGCGCTCCACCAGTCGGCGGATCACCTTCGGGCCGAGCCACAGGCACAGCACCAGGGCGGTGAGGGTGCCCAGGATCATGCGCAGGGTCAGATAGTTGAAGACGTGAAAGGCGCTCTGGAATTGCGCCAGCAGTTCAGCCAGAAAGAGCAGCATGTAATGCCTTACCTTGATGCATCCGGACACAGCGCCGACACCACGGCCTCCATGCCGGCACTGCGCGAGCCCTTGACCAGCACGCTGGCCCCTGGCGGCAGATGTTGGAGGACGTGGCGCGTCAGCGCCTCCCGATCGTCGAAATGACACCCCGCCTCGCCGAAGGCGCGGCTGGCCGGCCGCGCCGCCTCGCCGAGGGTGCCGAGAAAGTCGATGCCAAGCTCGCGCGCGTGATGGCCAACCTCTTCGTGAAGCCGCGCCGAGGCCTCGCCCAGCTCACCCATGGCGCCCAGCAGGCACCAGTGCGGTCCCGGCAGGCTGGCCAGCAGGTCGAGGGCGGCCTTCACCGCGCCGGGGTTGGCGTTGTAGGTATCGTCGAGCAAGCGCGAGCCATTGACACCCTCCACCACGCTGAGCCGGCCCGGCATCGGCGCGACGGCCTCGAGCCCGGCCAGCACGTCGTCCGGGGCCAGGCCCATGGCCAGCGCCGCGCCCGCCGCCGCCAGGGCATTGGCCACGTTGTGGCGGCCGAGCAGCGCAAGCTGCACGCGCCCCAGTTCGCGATCATCGTGAAACAGCGTGAAAGCATAGCGTCCGAGCGGATCGCAAACCAGTGTCTCGGCGCGCAGACGCGCCGGTCCTTCCACGGCGAAATCCAGCACCTCTCGCGGGGCCGCCAGGCTCGCCCAGCTGGCGAAGTAGCGGTCGTCGCGATTGAGCACCGCCACCCCGTCGCCGGGAAGCGACGCCAGGATCTCGGCCTTGGCCTGAGCGATGCGGCCCGGGCCGCCGAACTCGCCCACGTGGGCGCCGGTGACGTTGGTGATCACCGCCACCTGCGGTTCGGCCAGACCGGCCGTCCAGGCGATCTCGCCCAGGTGGTTCGCGCCGAGCTCGACCACCGCCTGGCGGTGCTCGGCAGCCAGCTCGAGCAGCGTCAGCGGCGCGCCGATGTCGTTGTTGAGGTTGCCCCGGGTGGCCAGGGTCTCGCCGCGGCGGGCCAGCAGCGTGGCCAGCATCTGCTTGACCGTGGTCTTGCCGCTGTTGCCGGTCACCGCGACCAGCGGGCCGCCCCAGGCGCGGCGCCGGGCGCGACCCAGCAGGCCCAGGGCCAGGCGAGCGTCGGCCACTTCGAGCTGTGGCAGCGGATCGTCGACGCGACGCTCGACCACCGCGGCCACCGCCCCCGCCTCGCGGGCGGCGGCGATGAAGTCATGGCCATCGAAGCGTTCGCCGGTCAGCGCCACGAACAGCGCCCCCGGGCCCAGGCGGCGAGTATCGGTGACGATCTCGCCCACCGACAGCTCGGCGCCCACACCGGCGTCGGGCACGTCGAGGCCGAGCGCCGCTGCGACCTCGGCCAGGGTCTCGAGACCGACGCCGCTCATGCCTCGCCCTCCCGGCGGGCGGCCAGCGCCGCCTCGGCCTCGGCGAGATCAGAGAAGGCATGGCGGACGCCGTCGATCTCCTGATAGGCCTCGTGACCCTTGCCGGCGATCAGGATCACATCCTCGGCGGCGGCCTCGCGGATGACGTCGCGGATCGCCCGGGCGCGGCCGTCGACCACCTCGGCGGCCTCGCGGCCGGCCTCGGACAGCCCCTCGAGCATCGCCTCGCGGATCGCCGCCGGCGCCTCGGAGCGGGGATTGTCGTCGGTGATCACCAGCCGGTCGGCGTGGCGCTCGGCGGCGGCGGCCATCAGCGGGCGCTTGCCGGCATCGCGGTCACCGCCGCAGCCGAACAGGCACCACAGCCGGCCGCTGTCGGGCAGATGGGCACGCAGCGCCTGCAGGGCATTCTCCAGGGCGTCCGGGGTGTGGGCGTAGTCGATCACCACCGTCGGCGCGCCCTCGCCGACCAGCGCCTGCATGCGACCGGGCACCGGCGCGAGCCCGGCGGCGGCCTCGAACAGGTCATCGATCGCCTCCCCCAGGCCGTGCAGCGTGGCGATGGCCAGCAGCACGTTGGTCAGGTTGAAGCGTCCCATCAGCGGCAGCGTCAACACGCGCTCGCCGTCGGGCGTGGCGACCAGCGCGCGCTGGCCTTCGCCATGGGGCACCCAGTCCACCACGCGCAGGGTCACGGCCTCGTCCTTGCCTACCGCCAGCACCCGCACGTCCTCACCCAGCCCGGCCAGCATCAGCCGCGCCAGCGGGTCGTCGGCGTTGACCACCGCCAGCGCGAGCTCGCTGCGACGAAACAGCCGCGCCTTGGCCGCGGCGTAGGCGGCCATGCTGCCGTGATAGTCGAGATGGTCACGACTCAGGTTGGTGAACACCGCGGCGCGGAAGCGGCAGGCATCGAGACGCCGCTGCTCCAGAGCATGGGACGAGACCTCCATGGCCACCCGCTCCAGGCCCGAGCCGGCGAGCTCGCCGAGGGCGGCCTGCAGCGCCAGCGGCCCCGGCGTGGTCAACCGCCCCTCGACCAGCGCGCCGGGGCGCCCGTGGCCCAGGGTGCCGATCATGCCGGCCGGTCGACCGAGGCGTTCGCTCAGGGCGGCAATGTAGTGAGTCACCGAACTCTTGCCGTTGGTGCCGGTGACGCCGATCAGCTCCAGCGCCTCGGGCACGTCGAAGAGGTCGCGCCCCAGCTCGCCGAGCCGGGTGCGCAGATGTGGCAGCGCCACCACCCGTGGGTCGTCCGGCAGCGTCGAGGCGTCGTCGTCATGGGCCAGCACCAGGGCGGCGCCGGCCTCCAGGGCGGCGGCGATGTAGTCGCGGCCGTCGACGGATACCCCGGGCACGGCGAGGAAGACGTCGCCGGCGGCGAGCTCCCGGCTGTCCAGGATCAACCGCGGCCGGGCGGGCAGCGCGAGCCCGGCCAGCGCCTCGCGCCGGCGGGGCCAGTGGGCGCTCAGGGCCTCGATCAGGCGCTCGGCGGTCACGTCCATGGGCTCTCCTTTCGGTAGACGGTCAGGCGATAGACGATCGGGCTATGAACGATCGCATGGCGAACGGCGAACGGTGCGGCGCTCATGAATCCTCGTCCAGCAGGTCGGGGGGCACGTCCAGCAGCCGCAGGGCGCTGCCGGCCACCCGTGAGAACACCGGTGCCGCCACCGCGCCGCCGTAGAAGGCGTCGCCCCGGGGGTGGTCGATCATCACCACGGTGATCAGGCGCGGATCGGAGACCGGCGCGATACCCACGAACAGCGAGCGATAGGCGTTCTCCTCGTAGCCACCCCCGCCGCTCTTGCGCACCGTGCCGGTCTTGCCGGCCACGCTGTAGCCCGGCACCAGGGCACGCCGGGCACCGGTGCCCGGCTCCACCACCCGGTCCATCATGCCCAGCACGCGGTCGGCGACGTCGGGCTCGATCACCGGCTCGCCGGCCGGCGGCCGATTGAGACGCAACAGCGACGGCGGCAGGCGCTCGCCGTGGTTGGCGATGGCGGTGTAGGCCCCGGCCAGCTGCAGCGCGGACACCGACAGGCCGTAGCCATAGGACAGCGCCGCCCACTGGCTGCTGGACCAGACCTGGGGCGCCGGCACGCTGCCCCCCGCCTCGCCGGGAAAGCCGGTGCCCGGCACCTGATCGAAGCCCAGCGCCCGATAGCGCTCGGGCACCACGGGGTCGTCAAGCTGCAGGGTCAGCTTGGACATGCCGATGTTCGAGGACTTCTCGAGGATGCCGGACAGGGTCAGCTCGCCGTAGTTGGCGACGTCCTTGATGGTGTAACCGTCGATGACCATCCAGCCCGGCGAGGTGTCGACCACGGTATCGGGCGGGAACCGGCCGGTCTCGAGCAGCGCCGACATGGCCAGCGGCTTCATCACCGAGCCGGGCTCGAAGACGTCGACGATGGCGCGGTTGCGCAACCCGCCGGGATCGAGGCCGGCACGATTGTTGGGGTTGTAGGACGGCTGGTTGGCCATGGCCAGCACTTCGCCGGTATCGGCGTCGAGCATCACCAGCACGCCGCCGTCGGCGTCGTTCTCGTCCACCGCCGACTTGAGCTCGCGATAGGCCATGTACTGCAGGCGCTGGTCGATGGCCAGCGTCAGGTCGCCGCCGGGCTCGGCCTCCTGGAGCACCTCCAGGTCGCGGACCAGTCGTCCGCGCCGATCCTTGAGCACCCGGCGACGCCCCGGCTCCCCGGAGAGGTAGGACTGATAGGCGAGCTCCAGCCCCTCCTGCCCCTGATCGTCGATGTTGGTCACGCCGATCAGCTGGGCGATCACCTCACCGGCAGGATAGTAGCGCTTGTACTCGGCCCGCTTGTGCACCCCTGGGATGCGCAGGTCGAGCACCTCCTGGGCGTCCACCGGCGTCATGCGGCGGCGCAGGTACATGAACTCGCGATCGGCATAGCGCTCGATGCGCGCGTTCAGGGCCTCGGGCTCCTGCCCCAGGGCCTGGGCCAGGCGCAGCCGCTGGATGCGATCGTCGGGCAGATCCTGGGGGTTGGCCCACAGCGTCACCACCGGGGTGGAGATCGCCAGCGGCTCGCCGTGGCGATCGGTGATCATGCCGCGGTGGGCGGGAATGGGATCGACGCGCAGGGTCCGGGCATCGCCCTGCCCCTGCAGGAAGGTGCGGTCGAAGACGTGCAGGTCGACGATGCGTCCGGCCAGCAACGCCAGGCCGATCAGCACCAGCCCCAGCATCACCCGGTAGCGGGCCTGCCCCATGGGCGACGGGGCATGACGCGTCTTGCCGCGACGAGGCGTGGCACTCATGGCCGGATGACCTCGACTTCGTCGATGCCGGGCAGGCGCATCTCGAGCCGGTCGCTGGCCAGCCGCTCGATGCGCGACGGCGAGGACCAGGCGCTCTCCTCGAGCAGCAGCTGGCTCCACTCGGTCTGCAGCTGCTGGTGCTCACGCTCGAGCGCCTGCAGCTGCGCGTATTGCACCCGGGTCTGATGGCTGGTGGCGATCACGGCCAGGGCCGCGCCCAGGCAGGCCGCCAGCAGCACGGCATTGAGCGCCAGCCCCAGGGTCGGGCGCAGGCGCAGCGGCCAGGCGAAGGAAGAGGGAGTGGCGTCGCGTCCTTGAGCCATGCCGTACCTCAGTATCGCTTGCGCGCCACGCGCATCACCGCACTGCGGGCGCGGGGGTTGGCCTCGACCTCCTCCGGCCCCGGACGGCGCGCCTTGCCGACGGACTCCAGGCGCCGCTGGATCTGGTCGTCGCGCAGCGGGATGCCCTTGGGCAGATGGGTGTCGCCGCGCACGTGATCCCGGATGAAGCGCTTGACCCGACGATCCTCCAGAGAATGGAAGCTGATCACCACCAGGTGCCCGCCGGGGGCCAGCGCCTCGAGGGCGGCCTCGAGGGCGGCATCGAGCTGGTCGAGCTCGCCGTTGACCTGGATGCGCAGCGCCTGGAAGGCGCGGGTGGCCGGGTGCTTGCCCTTCTCCCAGGCGGGGTGGGCGGTCTTGATCACCTCGGCCAGATCGCCGGTGCGGGTGAAGGGCGTCTCGACGCGGCGGGCCACGATCGCCTTGGCCAGCCGGCGGGCGAAGCGCTCCTCGCCGTAGGTCTTGAACACCCGGGCGATCTCGTCCTCGGCGGCATGGGCCAGCCAGTCCGCGGCGCTCTCGCCACGGGTCGGGTCCATGCGCATGTCGAGCGGGCCGTCACGCAGGAAGCTGAAGCCCCGCTCCGGATCGTCGAGCTGGGGCGAGGAGACGCCGACATCGAGCAGCACGCCGGACAGCCGGCCGTGCAGGCCGCGCGCCTCGGCAAACTCGCCCAGGCGGGCGAACTCGCCCTGATCGATGGCGAAGCGCTCGTCGTCGATGTTCGCCGCTTCGGCGATGGCCTGGGGATCGCGGTCGATGGCCAGCAGCCGCCCCTCGGGAGCGAGCCGCTCGAGGATCGCCCGGGAGTGGCCGCCGCGGCCGAAGGTGCCGTCCAGATAATGGCCCGCCGGATCATGGATCAGGGCGTCGACCGCCCCGTCGAGCAGCACGCTGGCATGGCGAAAGCCGCGGGGGGCGTGTTCGGGGGCGGATGACGTCATGCGCTTCTCTTGGCGGCTGGTCTTGCAAATGGCGGGGCGCCGCCGGACGGCGGCGCGCAAGGAATTCGTGGGGAGTCGGCCGATAAGCCGGGTTCTGTCGGGGACAGCCATTCCTCTAGGGGCGACGTCACCGTCGCCCTCAAGCAACCTACCCGAACCCAACGCGGGCCACGCCAACGGGTTCCTATTTGGTCTTGCTCCGAGTGGGGTTTACCGTGCCACGCACTGTTACCAGGCGCGCGGTGCGCTCTTACCGCACCCTTTCACCCTTACCGGCCTCCCGAAGGAGACGTAGGCGGTCTGCTCTCTGCTGCACTTTCCGTCGGCTCGCGCCGCCCAGGCGTTACCTGGCACTCTGCCCTGTGGAGCCCGGACTTTCCTCCCCCGGATCGCTCCGGCGGCGGCTGTCTGGCCAACTCCCGCGGCAAGCATACCAGCGCCCCGCCACCCCCTCAATCCCCGTCCTTGAGCGCCTGCGCCCTGGCGTACCACTGTTTCTTGGCGCCCCCCAGGGTCCGAGCGGTCACTGCCGCGGCCTGCTTGACCCCCACGCCCTCGGCGAGCATGGCGGAAAGCAGCGCATCGGCATCGACGCTGGCGGCCTCGTCGGCCGACTTCGGCGCGGCGCCGGCCACCATCACCACGAACTCGCCACGGGCCTGGTCGGGGTCGTCCGCCATCCGCGCCAGCAGGGCCTCGGGGGTGCCCTCGAGAAAGGTCTCGAAGGTCTTGGTCAGCTCCCGGGCGAGCACCACCTGACGCTCGCCGAGCACCGTACCGAGATCGGCCAGGGTGTCACGGATGCGATGCGGCGACTCGTAGAACACCAGGGTCTCCTCGCGCTCGGCCAGCGCCTCGAGCCGTCCTCGCCGGGTGCCCCCCTTGGCCGGCAGGAAGCCCTGGAACAGGAAACGATCGGTGGGCAGGCCCGCCGCCGAGAGCGCCGCCACCAGGGCGCACGCCCCGGGCACCGGCACGATGCGGCGCCCGCGGGCGCGCAGCTCGCGTACCAGCACGAAACCGGGATCGCTGATCAGGGGCGTGCCGGCATCGCTGACCAGCGCCACGGCCTCCCCGGCGGCCAGCCGGGCGTCGATCTGCTCGACCCGCGCGGCCTCGTTGTGCTCGTGCAGCGACAGCAGCGGCGGCGCCACGCCCAGGTGGCGCAGCAGGCGCGAGGTGTGCCGGGTATCCTCGGCGGCCACCAGGTCGACCTCGCCCAGCAGCCGTGCGGCACGGGGGGCAAGGTCGTCCAGATTCCCAATCGGCGTGGCGACCACGTACAATACCCCTGTTATGGCGTCTGTCATTTCGGCTCCCGGGAAGCTCTCCGCACGTGAGGACAAGGAAGGATTCATGAAGATTTCGTCTCGCGGCCCGCTGGCCGCCGCCTTCGTGGCAATGTGGCTGGCCGGCTGTGCCTTCCAGCCCGGCATCACCGAACGGCAGCCCGTCGGCGATCCTGACCAGCTGCTGGCCCAGGCCGAGCAGCAGGCACCCGAGCAGGCCGCGCAGTCGCGGCTTCAGGCGGCCGACATCCTAGCACGCCAGGGCAGCCGCCCCCAGGCGCTGGACATCGCCAAGGGCATCGACGACAGCCGGCTGCCCCCCGAGGATCGCGGTCGCTGGGCGATGCTGCTGTCCGACCTCGGCGAGACCGAGGGAGACCCCTCGGCGGTGATCCAGGCCGCCCAGCAGCTCGACGGGCTGCAGCTGTCCCGCGACCAGGCCGCGCTGCTGCGCGAACGCCAGGCCCGCGCCCTCGGCCAGATCGGCGAGACGCGCGCCGCCGCCCAGGCGCTGCTTCGCCTGCAGGCCGATACCGGTCGCATCGATCTCAACGACCCGATCTGGGAGCAGCTCTCGCGCCTGACGCCGGGCGCAATCGACGAGCTGCGTGACGGCGCCAGCGACCCGACCCGGGCCTGGCTCGATCTCGCCGAGCTGGTGCGCGCCAGCGGCGGCGACATCGAACGCCTGTTCGCCCGCCTCGACGACTGGCGCGGTCGCTATCCGGATCATCCCGCGGCCCGGCAGCTGCCCGCCGACATCCTGGCGCTGCGCGACCTGCGCGGCCAGGACGTGCGCCACATCGCCGTCTTCCTGCCCGAGTCCGGCCCGCTGGCCGGGGTCGCCGACGCCCTCGAGGAAGGCCTGCGCGCCCACCACATGAACGAGGTGAACGGCGGTGGCCGCGGCATCCAGCTGACCTTCATCGATTCCTCCGGCGGCAACTTCGACGCCCTCTATCAGGAGGCCCGTCAGCGCGGCGCCCAGGTGGTCATCGGGCCGCTGGACAAGGATGCCGTCACCGCCCTGGAGCGCCGCGACCGGGTGCCGATGCCGACGCTGGCCCTCAACTACGGCGAGGACGAGCGCAACAGCGCCGAAGGGCTCTTCCAGTACGGCCTCTCGGCCGAGGACGAGGCTCGCTCGGTGGCGGCTCGCGGCCGCCAGGACGGCCATCGCAGCGCCTCGCTGCTGGTACCGGACAACGCCTGGGGACGCCGGGTCGGCGAGGCGTTCGCCGACGCCTGGCGCGATCGCGACGGCCGGATCGCCAACGCCGTACGCTACAACCCCGGCCGGCCGGCCACCGAGAGCACGCGCCGCGCGCTGGGCTCGAGCCGCCCCGACATGCTGTTCCTGCTGGCCCTGCCCGACTACGCTCGCCAGGTGCCACCGACCATCGACTACTACGCCTACAAGCAGGAGCTGTCGGTCTACGCCACCTCGCACCTCTACGAGGGGCGCCCGCAGCCGCGCCTGGACAAGGACCTGAACGGCGTGATGTTCCTCGACATCCCCTGGCAGATTCCCGACGCCGCCGTGGGCGGCGAAGAGGCCCTGCCCTTCCTCGACAGCTATCGCCAGCTGCGCGAGGAGTCCGACCCCAACATGTTCCGCCTGATGGCCATGGGCGTGGACGCCTACGAGCTGGCCCGGCGTCTGCCCCAGTTCCAGGCCATCCCCGGCAGCGAGCTGTTCGGCGCCACCGGCACCCTGAGCGCCGACCAGGACGGCCGCATCCACCGCGAGCTGCCCTGGGCCCGCTTCGAGGACGGCGTGCCCCAGCCGGCGCTGGACATGAGCCACTTCACCGATGACGCATCCCGCTGACGCCCGCGCCCGCGGCGCTCGCATCGAGCGCCTCGCCGCGGACTGGCTGGCGGCCCGCGGCCTCGCCCTCGTGGCCGCCAACCAACACGCCCGGGGCGGCGAGATCGACCTGGTGATGCGCGATGGCGATGTGCTGGTATTCGTCGAGGTTCGCCACCGCCGCGACACCCGCCACGGCCATCCGCTCGAGACCGTCAACGCCACCAAGCAGCGCCGCCTGATCCAGGCGGCGCGTTTTTATCTGCAACGCAACCGGCTATCATGTGCCTGCCGCTTCGATGTGCTGGCCGCCACCGGCACGCCGCCGGACCTCGATTTCACCTGGGTCCGAAACGCCTTCGAAGCGTTCTGATCGCCCAAGGACCAGGAAGCCACGATGGATTTCCAGAACCGCATTCTCGGACACTTCAACGCCAGCATCGACACCAAGACCTACGCCAGCGAGGTGCTGCCGCCCTTCATCGAGGTCGCCAGCCAGATGATGGTCCAGGCCCTGGTCAACGAAGGGAAGATCCTGGCCTGTGGCAACGGCGGCAGCGCCGGCGACAGCCAACACTTCTCGTCCGAGCTGCTCAACCGCTTCGAGCGCGAGCGCCCCAGCCTGCCGGCCCTGGCGCTGACCACCGACACCTCGACGCTGACCTCGATCGCCAACGACTACAGCTACAACGAGGTGTATTCCAAGCAGATTCGTGCCCTGGGCCAGCCCGGCGACGTGCTGCTGGCGATTTCCACCAGCGGCAATTCCGGCAACGTGGTGCAGGCCATCCAGGCCGCCCACGACCGCGAGATGACCGTGGTCGCCCTGACCGGCCGCGACGGCGGCAACATGGCCTCGCTGCTCGGCCAGGACGACTGCGAGATCCGCGTGCCGGCCACCTCGACCGCCCGCATCCAGGAGGTTCACCTGCTGGTGATCCACTGCCTGTGCGACCTCATCGACGAACAACTCTTCGGCGCAAGCGAGTGATGCCCATGATCGACAAGTCCCGCCTCCTGGGCCTTTCCCTGGCCCTGCTGCTGGCCCTGTCCGGCTGCACCACCATGACCGCGGCCACCACCTCCGGCCCCATCAACGAGAACTACAGCGAGCGTACCGTCGGCACCAAGGTCGAGGACGACAGCATCGAGACCAAGGTCGCCCACAACCTCGGCACCACCGACGCCCGCCTTGGCGACGCCCGCATCAACGTCGACAGCTACAACGGCGTGGTGCTGCTCACCGGCCAGGTACCGAGCCAGGAACTCAAGAACATGGCCGAGCGCATCGCCGGCGAGGTGCGCAACGTGCGCCGCGTCCACAACCAGCTGAGCGTGGCCGCCAACCTGCCGACCAGCCAGCGTCTCACCGACACCTGGCTCAAGACCCGCATCCGCACCGCGCTGGTCGCCAACGAGGCCATCGACTCCAGCAAACTGCGCATCGTCACCGAGAACGACAGCGTCTTCCTGATGGGCATCGTGCGCCGCCAGGAGGCCGAGCGCATCGTCGCCGCGGTCCGCAACGTCGGCGGCATGCAGCGCATCGTCAAGGTCTTCGACTACCTCGACTGACGCCCTCGCGCCCCGCCATCCGGCGGCACGGAACGAAGAACGGCAGGCCCGAGGGCCTGCCGTTCTTCTGTCAGGTTCCGCGCATGGCGGCGGGAACGACGCGCTACTTGACCACGCGCAGCGAGGGACGCCCCTTCTTCGGCGCCTGCTCCGGCTCGCCGCCGGCATCGCCATCGTCGCTGTCGACGCTGGACAGCCCCGGCGCCTCGTCCTCCGACGCCTCCTCGACCACGTCATTGGCATCATCGGCCGGCATCACCGGCTCATGACCGAACACCATGCCGACGCCGTTCTCGCGGGCATAGATCGCGATCAGCGCCTCGATCGGCACCATGATCTGGGTCGGCTTGCCGCCGAAGCGTGCCGAGAAGGCGATGGCCTCGTTGGTCATCGACAGGTCGCGGATCGCGCTGACGCCGAGGTTGAGCACGATCTGGCCGTTCTGCACGAACTGGCGCGGCACCTCGACGCCCGCCTGCTCGGCATCGACCACGATGTAGGGCGTCAGCTCGTTGTCCAGCAGCCACTCGTACAGGGCCCGCGCGATATAGGGACGACTCGATTGCATCGATTGGCCCTCCAGAAAAGCGGCCCCGGCGCGACGCCGGGGCGTGAAAGAACGATCAGGGACGCATCTCGCGCTCGGCTTCGCTCAGCGAGGCCCGGAAGCCGTCGCGATCGAAGACGCGCTCCATGTAGCCCATCAGCGGCTTGATCTGCTTCTCCGGCATCTCGATGCCGAGCGCCGGCAGACGCCACAGGATCGGTGCCAGGCAGCAGTCCACCAGGGTGAACTCCTCGCTCATGAAGAACGGCATGTCCTCGAAGATCGGCGAGATGCCGACCAGGCTCTCGCGCAACTCCTTGCGCGCCTTCTCGGCTTCCTTCTTGGTGCCGTTCTGGATCTGCTCGACCAGCGGGCACCACTCGCGCTCGATGCGATGCATCCACAGCCGGCTCTGGGCCCGGGCGACCGGATAGACCGGCAGCAGCGGCGGATGCGGGAACCGCTCGTCGAGGTACTCCATCATCACCTTGGACTCGTAGAGCACCAGGTCCCGGTCAAGCAGCGTGGGCACGCTGTTGTAGGGGTTGAGATCGGCGAGCTCCTCGGGGTGGCTCTCCTCGGTGACCTCGACGATATCCACCGCCACCCCTTTCTCGGCGAGCACGATACGTACCCGATGACTGTAATGATCATCGCCCCCGGAATAGAAGATCATCGACGACCGCTTGGCCACTACACCCATGAAACAATCCTCGCATCAGTTCGTGGCGGGATGATAACACGACGCACCCCATCTCGGGGCGTCGTGTGGCGTCCCGCTATCGCCACGGCACACGACGCGGGCGCATGGCCGAAGCCATGCGCCCGCGCGGCCGGATTCGTCAGTGAATGTCGCGCCAGTACTCGCGCTTGAGCAGATAGGCAATGATGCCGAAGACGAAGATGAAGATCAGCACCTTGGGCGCCAGCGCCTCGGCCTTGAGCCGCGACGGCTCGCCGACATAGGCCAGGAAGTTGGTCAGGTCATAGACCGCCTCCTCGAACTCGCCGGACTCCATGGCGCCGGGCTGGGTCACCTGCAGCACCTCACAGGACTGATACTTGCCGGTCAGCGGATCAAGCTCGGCCCCCTCGACGGGATGCTCGCTGGCGGCGCAGACCTTCTCCTGCACGCCCTGCAGCGGCTCGAGCACGTTGGGCATCGCCACCAGCGGAAAGACCTGGTTGTTGACGCCGGTGGGCCGTGACGGATCGCGATAGAAGCCGAGCAGATAGGAGTAGATCCAGTCGGTGCCGCGCAGCCGCGCCTCCAGGGTCAGATCCGGCGGCGCCGCGCCGAACCAGTCCTCGCCATCCTCCGCCGACATCGCATTGTGCATCTGGTCGTTGAAGCCCACCGACTCGGCGAAGATCAGGTTGTCCTCCACCAGCCCCTGAGGCATGCCCAGATCCTCCGCCGCGCGGGAGAAGCGCTGATACTGCAGGGAGTGACACCCCATGCAGTAGTTGACGAACAGCTTCATGCCACGCTGCAGCGATGCTCGATCGTGCAGGTCGGGGGTCATCTCCTGCAGATGGGCGCCACCTACGGCGGCGAACCCGAGCATCGGAAGCAGGGCCAGGATCAGAGCCAGCAGTCCCTTTTTCATCAGCCAGTCACCCTTTCCGGAACGGGTTTGGTCTTCTCCCAGCGGCTGTAGAACGGCATCAGCAGGAAGAAGGCGAAGTAGAGCACGGTACACAGCTGGGCCAGCGCCGTGCGCGCAGCGGTCGGCGGCAGCACCCCGAGCACCCCGAGCACGATGAAGCTCACCGCGAACAGCGCCAGCATCAGCTTCGAGATCCAGCCCTTGTAGCGAATCGAACGCACCGGGCTGCGGTCCAGCCAGGGCAGCACGAACAGCACCGCGATGGCCGCGCCCATGCACACCACGCCGAGGAACTTGGCGTCGAGGCCGAACAGCGAGAAATTGATCGCGCGCAGGATTGCGTAGAAGGGCGTGAAGTACCACACCGGCGCGATGTGATCCGGCGTCTTCAACGGATTCGCCGGCTCGAAGTTCGGCTTCTCGAGGAAGTACCCGCCGCCTTCCGGGAAGTAGAAGATCACCGCACAGAACACGAACAGGAAGACCGCCACGCCGACGATGTCCTTGACGGTGTAGTAGGGATGAAAGGGAATCCCGTCCAGCGGCTTGCCGCTCTCGTCCTTCTTGGCCTTGATGTCGATGCCGTCGGGATTGTTCGAGCCGACCTCGTGCAGGGCGATGATGTGCAGCACCACCAGCGCCAGGATCACGATCGGCAGCGCCACCACGTGCAGGGCGAAGAAGCGGTTCAGGGTGATGCCGGAGATCAGGTAGTCGCCGCGTACCCACTGGGCCAGGTCCGGCCCGATGGCAGGAATGGCCGAGAACAGCGAGATGATCACCTGGGCGCCCCAGTAGGACATCTGCCCCCAGGGCAACAGGTAGCCCATGAAGGCCTCGGCCATCAGCGCCAGGTAGATCGCCATGCCGAAGATCCACACCAGCTCCCGGGGCGCCTTGTAGGAGCCGTAGAGCAGGCCGCGGAACATGTGCAGGTAGACCACGACGAAGAACGCCGAGGCGCCGGTGGAGTGCATGTAGCGGATCAGCCAGCCCCACTCCACGTCGCGCATGATGTATTCCACCGAGGCAAAGGCGCCCTCGGCGGAAGGATTGAAGCTCATGGTCAACCAGACGCCGGTGAGGATCTGGTTGACCAGCACCAGCAGCGCCAGCGAGCCGAAGAAGTACCAGAAGTTGAAGTTCTTCGGCGCGTAGTACTTCGACAGGTGCTCCTGCCACATCTGGGTGGCGGGAAAGCGATCGTCGACCCAGCGCATGACGCCGCGCTCCGCCTTGGGCTTATCGGGGTTCGCCATCAGGCCGTCTCCTCATCCTCACCGACGACGATGACGTCGTCACTCTCGAAGCGATACGGGGGCACCTCCAGATTCAGCGGTGCCGGCACGTTGGCGAATACGCGACCCGCCAGATCGAAGCGCGACCCGTGACAGGGGCAGAAGAAACCGCCCGGCCAGTCGGCGACGCCGACATCGTCGGCCCCGGGGTCCGGCTTGAACAGCGGCGAGCAGCCCAGATGGGTGCAGATACCGACCAGCACCCCGATCTCGGGGCGAATGGACCGCATCGTGCCATCGGCATAGCCGGGTTGCTGGGGCTCCTCGGAGCCGGGGTCGGCCAGCAGATCACCGCCGAGCGCCTCGGTGCGCTCGATCATTTCGGGCGTCCGGTAGAGTACCCACACCGGGCGCCCACGCCATTCGACGGTCATGCGCTGACCGGGCTCGAGCTTGGAGATATCCGCCTTGACCGGCGCACCGGCGGCACGCGCCCGGGCACTCGGTTGCCAGGAGGACAAGAAGGGAACCGCGACCCCGACCGCGCCCGCCGCACCCACGACGGAGGTAGCGCCCACGAGGAAACGGCGTCGCCCCTTGTTCACGCCGCTGTCTGCCATTGTTGGTATTCTCCCATCAGCGATTTGCCCGCCATTGCTGCGCGAGCCACCAGAGCCGCGACCACAGGGGGTGAGGAATGCTAACCATGGTAGGTAAAGGGGCCACCCTTCACAACACGCCGCGGCCGACCGGCAGCGGCAAGACGCCAATCTCTTGACCTCGCACAAAAAAAACGCCCGGGTCCTGAGGACCCGGGCGTTCTTGACGAGGCTCGTCGCAGATCAGCGCTTGGAGAACTGCGGACGACGACGGGCCTTGCGCAGACCGATCTTCTTACGCTCGACTTCACGGGCGTCACGGGTGACGTAACCGGCTTCACGCAGCGGCTTGCGGAAGTCTTCGTTGTACTGCATCAGGGCGCGAGTGAGGCCGTGACGAATGGCGCCGGCCTGGGCGCTGCCACCGCCGCCCTTGACGGTCACGTAGACGTCGAACTGGCCGAGGGTCTCGGTCAGCTCGAGCGGCTGACGGACGACCATGCGACCGGTGACACGGCCGAAGAACTCGTCCAGATCACGGTTGTTGACGGTGATCTTGCCAGTGCCCGGCTTCAGGAAGACGCGGGCGGTAGAGGTCTTGCGGCGACCGGTACCGTAATACTGCTGTGTCATGGCGAAAGCTCCCTCAGATGTTCAGTTCTTGCGGCTGCTGCGCGGCGTGCGGATGCTCGGTGCCGGCGTAGACCTTGAGCTTGGAGTACATGGCACGACCCAGCGGGCCTTTCGGGAGCATGCCCTTGACCGCGGACTCGATGACGCGCTCCGGTGCGTGAGCGATCATCTTCTCGAAGTTCATGGAGCGCAGGCCACCCGGGTAACCGGTGTGACGATAGTAGTTCTTGGCGCTCGCCTTGTTGCCGGTGACATGCACCTTCTCGGCGTTGATCACGACGATGTAGTCGCCAGTGTCAACGTGCGGGGTGTATTCCGGCTTGTGCTTGCCACGCAGGCGGCGAGCGATCTCGGTGGCCAGACGGCCCAGAGTCTTGTCCGCAGCGTCGACGACGTACCAGTCGCGCTGGACGGACTGCGGCTTGGCAGTGAACGTCTTCATGGGTGAATCACCAAATCGATGTATTGGGTCCTGCCCCGGCTCGGCGGTTCGGACCATCCCTATTTTTCTTGGTTGCCGTCCGCGGACGACAACGGTCAAGCGCGCGAATTCTACACGCCCCAGACCGGCAAGGCAATGACGCACAAGCTGGAAAACAGCATGCCCCCTTCGTCACGGAGGAAAGAAAGGGGGGGCTTCCGGCTTCAAGCTCAAGGCTTACAGCTCCCGGCCAGAGGCCGGGTCAGGGCTTGTGCGGCAGGGCCAGATACTCCCTCGACTGCATCTCCTGGAGGCGCGAGAGGGTCCGCTCGAACTCGAACTCCAGCTTGCCGTCGCGATAGAGCCGCTCGGCCGGCGCTTCGGCGGACATCAGCAGCTTGACGCCGCGGTCGTAGAACTCGTCGACCATGTTGATGAAGCGCCGGGCCTGGTCGTCGCTGGCGCCGTCCATGCACGGCACGCTGGAGACCAGCACGGTGTGGTACTCGCGAGCCAGCTCGATGTAGTCGTTCTGACTGCGCGGGCCGTCGCAGAGCTCGTCGAACGCGAACCACACCACGTCGTCATGCAGCCGCCGGCTGTGCAGCACCCGATGATTGATCTCGATCGGCGCCCCGTCCTCGCCCTCGTGGCCGGCGATCTCGCGGAAGCTGCGTGACAGCTCGGCCTCGGCGGCCTCGTCCAGCGGCGAATGAAAGATCTCGGCGCGTTCCAGGGCGCGCAGTCGGTAGTCGATGCCGGAGTCGACGTTGACCACCTCGCAGTGACGCTCCAGCAGGTCAATCGCCGGCAGGAAGCGCGCGCGCTGCAGGCCATCCTTGTAGAGGTCGGCCGGCACGATGTTGGAGGTCGCCACCAGCACCACCCCGCGGGCGAACAGCGCCTCGAGCAGGTTGGCCAGGATCATGGCGTCGGTGATGTCCTTGACGAAGAACTCGTCGAAACAGATCACCCGCGCCTCGGCGGCGAACTTGTCGGCCACGAGGGTCAGCGGGTTCTTCTCGCCCTTGTAGTGCTCGAGTTCGTTGTGCACCCGCTGCATGAAACGGTGAAAGTGGGTGCGCATCTTCTCGGGAAAGGGCAGCGCCTCGAAGAAGGTGTCCACCAGGTAGGTCTTGCCCCGCCCGACACCGCCCCAGAAATAGAGCCCGGTCACCTCCGGCAGTGCCGGTGCCTCGGGCTCGCCGCGGCGGCCGAACAGCCCGGCCATCCGCGACTTCAGCCCCTTGCCCGCCGACGCCGGCCGAGCATACTCGCGCGGCTTGGCCAGCAGGTCGTCAAACAGGCGCTGCAGGTGCGTCACGGCCTGTTCCTGGGCGGGATCGAAGGCGAAATCGGCGCGCTCGAGATCGGCGCGATAGCGGCCCATCGGGGTGTTCGGCTCGGCGGCGGTCGGCATCCTGTGACGCTCGCTCATGGACATGGGGGCGACGGTCCTCGGCATCCGGTGAAAGAGGGGCATTATACCCACCGGGGCGTCGCTTGGCATCGCCGGCCGGCCGTTGACCCCGGCATCTGCCTCGGCCCTATAATGGGCCGCCGGCCCGCCCGGCGCTGGAGCCGGCCGCCGATGCCGAGCCGAGAGACCGCTCAGGAGAACGATGTGGAATTAAGCAATATCAACTGGATGCTGGGCGCCGCTTGCCTGCTGGCCGGGATCGGCCTCGGCGTGATGGGCTACCACCTGATGAATGCGGGCGCACGCAACGTGCAGATGTTGCGCCAGCGCCTCGCCGAACGCGACCGCCAGCTGGCCGAACTTCGCGACGGCGTCGGCGATCACGTCGAGCGTCTCGGCAGCCTCGCCGCCGCGCTGAACAAGGAAGTGAGCGAGGCCAGCAGCCGGCTGGGGGCCGAAGCCCCGCAGCGCGCCGACCTGGCCGCCGCCACGCCCACGACGCCCGAGGTCGAAAGCGACGACGATGTCGCCGCCCCCCGCGACTACGCCGATGGCAACCGCGGCACCCTCTCGGAGGACTTCGGCCTCAAGCAGAACGACGCCGACGCGCCCCAGCCACCCCGCTACTGAGGCCCTCCCGGCGCCCGATCCGGGAACCCGCCACGAACACGAAGACGCCGCCCATGGCTCGAGCTCCATGGGCGGCGTCTTCGCGTCCACGCCCCGCCGCCGTCAGGCGGGGTTGTCGATATCCACGAAGCGATGCTCGATGCCGAACTCCGCGGCGAGGCGTTCGCCCAATGCCTGGACGCCGTAGCGCTCGGTGGCGTGATGCCCCGCCGCCAGGTAGTGGATGCCCAGCTCCCGCGCCAGGTGCGTGGTGCGCTCCGAGATCTCGCCGGAGATGAAGGCATCGGCCCCGGCCGCCGCGGCCTCGGCGATCATGTCCTGGGCCCCACCGGTGCACCAGGCCACGCGCCGGACCTCGCCGCCGCCGGGCGCCTCGACCAGCAGCGGCTCGCGACCCAGCCGCTCACCGACATGCTCGGCCAGCGCCGCCGCGCTCATCGGCACGGAAGGCCGCCCCCGCCAGATCAGCCCCTCGCCGAGCTCGCCGTCGGCGCAGCCTTCCGCCACGAAGCCCAGCCGCTCGCCCAAGCGGGCGTTGTTGCCGAGCTCGGCATGGGCGTCCAGCGGCAGGTGATAGGCCAGCAGGCCGATGTCATGAGCCAGCAGGGTCGCCAGCCGGCGACGCTTCATGCCGGTGACCGCCACCGGCTCGTTCTTCCAGAAATAGCCATGGTGCACCAGCAGCAGATCGGCGTCCCAGGCCACCGCCTGGTCGAGCAGTGCCTGGCAGGCGGTGACGCCGCTCATCACCCGAGCGACCCGCTCGCGGCCTTCGACCTGCAGGCCGTTGAGGGTGTAGTCCTTGAATCGCGCCGGTGACAGCAGCCGATCGCAGGCCGCCACCAGTTCCGTGGATGTCGTCATGAAGCCTCCGGACGGTTCACGCATGCAATGTTACAATTCGAGCCATTCTAAACCGCCGCCCCGCCACCCTGCGACCACGCACCAGAAGGAAGCCCGCCGCATGCGACGCGCCCTCCCCTATGTCTGGCCCATCCTGATCGGCCTGCTGCTGGCCATCGTGCTGCTCAACGCCTTCCCGCGACTGGTGGGTCGCCAGGCCACGCCGCCCGTCGCCACCTCGCCGCCCCCGCTGCAGACCGCCGACGAGGTCGAGCGGCCGGCCCCCAGCCTGCGCGAAGCCCCGCCCATGGAACGCGGCGAAGGCCCGGCCAGCTACGCAAGCGCCGTGGCACAGGCCGCCCCGGCGGTGGTCAACGTCTATTCCTCGCGGGTGGTGGAGCGCGACAGTCATCCGCTGATGTCCGATCCCTTCTTCCGCCAGTTCTTCGGCGATGACGCTCCGCGCCGCCAGCGCATGCTGTCGAGCCTGGGCTCGGGGGTGATCGTCAGCGCCGACGGCTATGTGCTGACCAACCACCACGTGATCCGCGGCGCCGACCAGATCCAGGTGGCACTGCGCGACGGCCGCGAGACCCTGGCCGAGGTCATCGGCACCGACCCCGAGAGCGACCTGGCGGTGCTGCGCATCGACCTCGACGACCTGCCGGTCATCGAGCTGTCCGACTCGGACCAGGCGGCGATCGGCGACGTGGCGCTGGCCATCGGCAATCCCTTCGGCGTCGGCCAGACCGTGACCATGGGTATCGTCAGCGCCACCGGCCGCAGCCACCTGGGGCTCAACGCCTACGAGGACTTCATCCAGACCGATGCCGCCATCAACCCGGGCAACTCCGGCGGCGCCCTGATCAATCCGGACGGCGCACTGGTCGGCATCAACACCGCCATCTTCTCGCGCTCCGGCGGCTCCCAGGGCATCGGCTTCGCCATCCCCGCCAACCTGGCACGCAGCATCCTCGAGCAGATCGTCACCCAGGGCCGGGTGGTGCGCGGCTGGCTGGGCGTCGAGGCCCAGGAGCTCAACCCGGAGCTGGCCGCCTCCTTCGGCCTGGCGGCACCCACCGGCGTGATCATCGCCGGCGTAGTGCCCGACGGCCCGGCGGACGATGCCGGCCTGCAGCCCGGCGACGTGCTGCTCAAGGTGGATGGCAACCCGATTCTCGATCCGCGCCAGACCATGAGCGACATCGCCGACATCGCCCCCGGCACCGATCTGCCGGTGACGGTGGTGCGCGGCGGCGAGCCCCTGGAGATCACCCTCGAGGTCGCCGAGCGTCCCACGCCGTCGCGCCCGCTGTCCCTCGAGAAGCCCGACTCGCCCTGAGCGACACCCTTCCGCCGAAACGACCGCGGCCCCGTCGCTGACGGGGCCGCGGTCGTTGTTGCCTGGCAAGGCCCGAAGGGCCCTCAGTCGCGGATGCGGTACTCGGCGCTGCGGGCATGGGCGGTCAGCGACTCGCCGCGGGCCAGCACCGAGGCCGTGCGGCCCAGGGTCGAGGCGCCCTCGGCGGAGCAGCCGATCAGCGAGGAACGCTTCTGGAAGTCGTAGACGCCCAGCGGCGAGGAGAAGCGCGCCGTGCCGGAGGTCGGCAGCACGTGGTTGGGGCCGGCACAGTAGTCGCCCAGCGCCTCGGCGGTGTAGCGACCCATGAAGATGGCGCCGGCGTGGCGCACCTCGGGCAGCCAGTCCTGCGGGGCTTCCACCGACAGCTCCAGGTGCTCCGGGGCGATACGGTTGATCAGCGCCACCGCCTCGTCGCGGTCGCGGCAGTGGATCAGCGCGCCGCGCTCGGCCAGCGAGGTGCGGATGATCGCCTCGCGCTCCATGGTCGGCAGCAGCCGGGCCATGGCCTCGCCGACTGCCTCCAGGTGATCGCCGTCCCAGCTGACCAGGATCGACTGGGCGTCCTCGTCGTGCTCGGCCTGGGAGAACAGGTCCATGGCCAGCCAGTCGGCGTCGGTGCCGCCATCGGAGACCGCCAGGATCTCCGAGGGACCGGCGATCATGTCGATGCCGACCTGGCCGAACACCGCTCGCTTGGCGGTGGCCACGTAGATGTTGCCGGGGCCGACGATCTTGTCGACCCGCGGCACCGTCTCGGTGCCGTAGGCCAGCGCGGCCACGGCCTGAGCGCCGCCGATGGTGAAGACATGATCGACGCCCGCCAGGTGGGCGGCGGCCAGCACCAGCTCGTTGAGCACGCCATCCGGGGTCGGCACCACCATGACGATCTCGCCGACGCCGGCCACGTGAGCCGGCAGCGCGTTCATCAGCACCGAGGACGGATAGGCGGCCTTGCCGCCGGGCACGTAGATGCCGGCGCGGTCCAGCGGCATGACCTGCTGGCCGAGCACCGTGCCGTCATCTTCGGTGTACTGCCAGGATTCGGGCTTCTGGTGCTCGTGGTAGCGGCGCACCCGGTCGGCGGCGGTGGCCAGCGCCTCGCGCTGCGCCTCGGGCAGGCCATCGAAGGCCTGGCGCAGGCGATCCGGCCCCAGGGTCAGATCGGCCATGCTCGACGCCGAGAGGCGATCGAAGCGGTTGCTGGTCTCGACCACGGCAGCATCACCGCGGGTCTTCACGGCCTCGAGGATGTCGGCGACGCGGCGCTGGACCTCGTCATCGGACACGCCTTCCCAGGCCAGCAGGGCATCGAGGCGTGTCTCGAAGTCGGCGTCGGCGGTGGACAGACGCGCGATCTCGAGGCGGCCGGCGGACACTTCACTCATGACGATTGCTCTCCTCTCGGGGATGACCGGCCGCTCAGGCCGGCGCCTCGGCGCTGCGCCGCTCGACCGCCTCGCGCAGGCGGGCGATCAGCGGCTTGAGGCGGTCGTGCTTCATGGTCATGGCCGCCTTGTTGACCACCAGACGGGTGGAGATCGGCGCGATCAGCTCGCGCGGCTCCATGCCGTTGGCCCGCAGGGTGTTGCCGGTATCGACGATGTCGACGATCTCGTCGGCCAGGTTCATCAGCGGCGCCAGCTCCATGGCGCCGTAGAGCTTGATCACCTCGGCCTGGATGCCCTGCTCGGCGTAGTAGCGCTTGGCCACGTTGACGAACTTGGTGGCCACCCGACGCCGGGCGTGGGACGGCTCGGCACCGCTGACCCCCGCGGTCATCAGCTTGCAGCCGGCGATCTCGAGGTCCAGAGGCTCGTAGAGGCCCTCGGCCCCGTGCTCGAGCAGCACGTCCTTGCCCGCCACGCCCACGTCGGCGGCGCCGAGCTGGACGTAGGTGGGCACGTCGGTGGCGCGGATCACCACCAGCTTGACGTCCGGCAGGTTAGTGTCGAACAAGAGCTTGCGGCTGGCCCCCAGGTCCTCGGCGGGCGTGATGCCGGCCTCGGCCAGCAGCGGCAGGGTCTCGTCGAGAATGCGGCCCTTGGACAGGGCCAGAATCAGTTGCTTGCTCATGGTCTCGCCTGTTGTCGGCTCAGCCCGGAATGCGCCGGATCTTGGCGCCCAGCAGCTGCAGTTTTTCCTCGATGCACTCGTAGCCACGATCGATGTGGTAGATGCGGTCGACCAGCGTCTCGCCCTCGGCCATCATCGCCGCGATCACCAGCGACGCCGAGGCGCGCAGGTCGGTGGCCATGACCGGCGCACCGGACAGGCTCTCGACGCCGGTGATCACCGCGGTATTGCCCTCGAGCGCGATGCTCGCGCCCATGCGGTTGAGCTCCTGGACGTGCATGAAGCGGTTCTCGAAGATGGTCTCGACCACCCGGGCGGTGCCTTCGGCCACCGCGTTCAGGGCCACGAACTGGGCCTGCATGTCGGTGGGAAAGGCCGGATAGGGCGCGGTGCGCACGTTGACCGCCCTGGGCCGCTTGCCGTGCATGTCCAGCGCGATCCAGCCCTCGCCGGTGGTCACGGTGGCACCGGCCTCCTCGAGCTTGGCCAGCACCGCCTCGAGGATGTCGGCGCGGGTGTTGCGCACCTTCACCCTGCCCCGCGACAGCGCCGCGGCGACCAGGAAGGTGCCGGTCTCGATGCGGTCCGGCATCACGTCGTGCTCGGCGCCGTGCAGCCGCTCGACGCCCTCGACGACGATGGTGTCGGTGCCGTGGCCGCGAATGTTCGCGCCCATCTTGATCAGGCATTCGGCCAGGTCGGTGACCTCCGGCTCGCGGGCGGCGTTCTCGAGCACCGTGGTGCCCTCGGCCAGCACCGCGGCCATCAGCAGGTTCTCGGTGCCGGTGACGGTGACGGTGTCGAAGAAGATGGTCGCCCCCTTGAGGCGACCGTCGACCCGCGCGCGGATGTAGCCACCCTCGACGCGGATGTCGGCGCCCATGGCCTCGAGGCCGCGGATATGCAGATCGACCGGCCGGGAGCCGATGGCGCAACCGCCGGGCAGCGACACGTCGGCCTGGCCGAAGTGGGCCAGCAGCGGTCCGAGCACCAGGATCGAGGCGCGCATCTTCTTGACCAGCTCGTAGGGCGCGTGACAGTCGGTCACCTGGGCGCCGTCGAGCTGGATGCTCATGCGCTCGCCCATCACCGGCTGCACGCCCATGTGGCCGAGCAGCTCGAGGGTGGTGGTGATGTCCTGCAGGTGCGGCAGGTTCCCGATGGTCACCGGCTCGTCGGCCAGCAGGGTCGCGCAGAGAATCGGCAGGGCGGCGTTCTTGGCACCGCTGGCCCAGACCTCGCCATCGACGGGGCCGTTGCCGGTAATGATCAGCTTGTCCATGTCACCTCGAGCCTCAGGCCCCCTTGTTCTCGGCGGCACCCTGCCACTGCTCGGGCGTGTAGGTCTTGATGGTCACGGCATGCAGGGCGCCGGAGGCGATCTCGTCGGACAGCGCGCCGTAGATCAGCTGCTGTCGCTTGACCCGGGACAGCCCTTCGAACACCTCGCCGACGGCGACCACCTGGAAGTCGCAGCCCTCGCCCTGGATATGAAATTCGCAGCCATCGAGCCGGCTCTCGAGCAGCGCCTTGACCTCAGTGGGAAGCATCGAACCCTCGCTAGAAAATGGTTGATCCGTGAAAGCGCCACCGCGATGCGATGACGGGACGAACAGGCCGACCATGGTAATGAAAAGCGACGCCGTTGGCGACGTGCGCGTATGGCGACATGCGCGCCAGCCGACGAGTCTCGACACGATACGCCTGGTCATGACGAGCCTCGAAACACGAAGGGGCCGGGGCGACGCCCGTCGCTCCCGGCCCCTTGCCGTCATGGTGCCGCTCACGCTTCGGTGGCGTCGACGCTCGCCTCCACCGGCAGCAGGGTATCGACTCCGGCGACCTCGGTCAGCCGGGCCAGCGGCGGCGACAGCCGCACCGCCTCGAGAGTGAGGCCACCGGCCCGACTCTGGCGCGTCCACTCCAGCAGCACGCTGACCGCCGCACTGCTGACGCGCCCCACCCCGCCGAGATCGAAGACCACGCGGCTACCCTCGCTCTGGCTGGCAAGCCAGCGCTGGCCGGCGGCGGCAATCTCCGCGGCCCCGTCGAAGTCGACCTCGCCGGACACCGACAGCACCTCGCCATCGACCTCGAGGCGATTGGCACCGTTCTCCAGCAGCACGCTCATCCTGCCTCGCCCTGCTCCAGCTCGTCGACGGCGAGCTCCGGCGCCCAGCCATCGATCACGGCGTCGTAGTCGCGATTCTGGTCGCGCATCGCCTGATCGAACTGGTTGCGGAAGGTCAGCCCCAGGTTGATGCCGTTGACGATCACGTTGACCACCTTCCACTGGCCGTCATCCTGACGCAGCGAATAGCTCACCGGGTAGACGGTACCGTCACTGGCCACCACTTCCATCTCGACGCTGGCCTGGTCCTCGTAGCGGCCGGCATCCTGGTTGTCGAGCACGCGGATGTCCTGGTAATCGAAGGTCACCAGTCCCTTGGCATAGGTATCGATCAGCGTCTGACGGAAGGTGTCGACGAAGCGCGAGCGCTGCGACGGGGTGGCGTTGCGGAAATAGCGGCCCATGACGCTGGCGCCGATATAGCGGAAATCGGCCACCTGCTCGAGGCTGTCGTCGACCACGACCTCGAGCTCGTCGGGATGCTCGCGGTAGTAGTCCCGACGCCCCTCGATATCGCCCATCAGCTCGTCGATGCTGTCGCGGATCAACTGTTCCGGGGTGTTGGCCTGGGCGACCGCCGGCAGCGCCATCAGGCACATCACCAGGATCGTCATGGCGCCGACCAGGCGCCGGGAAAGGCTCGTTGCGTTCATCGGGTTCACTCCTTGGCCATGTTGGACACGAACTGCTGGATGAGCTCTTCCAGCACCAGGGCGGACTGGGTATCGCGCAGGCGATCGCCGTCCGCCAGCGTCTCGGGGGCGCCGCCCACCGACAGTCCCACGTACTGCTCGCCGAGCAGCCCCGAGGTAAGAATCGCGGCGGTGGTATCCTCGGGCAGCGCCCCTTCCAGCTCGTCGTCGAGCGTCAGCACCACCCGCGCGTCGTACCACTCCGTGTCGAGGTCGATGCTCTCGACCCGCCCCACCGTGACACCGGCCATGGTGACCCGGGCACGCGGCTTGAGACCGCCGACGTTGGCGAAGTTGGCCTCCAGGCGGAAGTCGTCGCCCGGGGGCGCGAGGCTCAGGCCGCTGACCCTCAGGGCGAGGAACAGGAGCCCCAGGATGCCGGCCAGCATGAACAGGCCGACTCCGAGTTCCATCGTCTTGCTGCGCTTCATTCCATGTCTCCACAAATCCGCGGCGGCCGACAGCCGCCATCATGCTTCCGCCTCAGGCGAGCCCGCCGAACATCAGGGCGGTCAGGACGAAATCCAGCCCCAGCACGGCCAGCGAGGCATAGACCACGGTGCGCGTGGTGGCGCGGGCGATGCCCTCCGACGTCGGCACCAGGGCGTAGCCCTGATAGACCGCAATCCAGGTCACCACCAGGGCGAACACCAGGCTCTTGATCAGGCCGTTGAGGATGTCATCGACGAATTCGACGCTGGCCTGCATGTTGCCCCAATAGGAGCCCTCGAAGACGCCCAGCCACTTCACGCCGACCAGCTCGCCGCCCCAGATGCCGATCACGCCGAAGCCGATGGTCAACAGCGGCAAGGCGACGAAACCGGCCCACAGGCGCGGGGCAACGACCCGGCGCAGCGGGTCGACGCCGATCATCTCCATGCTGGTGAGCTGCTCGGTGGCCTTCATCAGGCCGATCTCGGCGGTCAGCGCCGAGCCGGCACGGCCGGCGAACAGCAGCGCCGCCACCACCGGCGCCAGCTCGCGCAGCAGCGACAGCGCCACCATCTGGCCGAGCGCATCCTCGGCGCCGAAGTCGACCAGGATGGTGTAGCCCTGCAGGCCCAGCACCATGCCGATGAACAACCCCGACACCATCACGATGGCCAGCGACAGCACGCCCACGAAGTACATCTGGCGCAGCCACAGACGGATCCCTTCGCCGGAGGGCACGCCCACCGCCGACTGGACGAGCAGCAGCGTCGCCTGGCCGAGTCCCTCGGCGACGCCGAAGCCCAGGCGTCCCAGACGTTGAATCATCGCCATCATCTCGCGCCTCCCGTCCCCAGCAGGTCCTCATGGAAATCCCTGGCGGGATAGTGGAACGGCACCGGGCCGTCCGGCTCGCCGTGAACGAACTGGCTGACCCTGGGGTCGCGATCCACGTCGAGGCTCTGTGGCGTGCCCTGGGCCATCACCTGGCCGTCGGCGATCACGTAGACGTAGTCGGCGATGGACAGGGTCTCCTTGATATCGTGGGACACCACCACCGCGGTCAGCCCCAGGGCATCGTTGAGCCGGCGAATCAGCTGCACCAGCACGCCCATGGAGATGGGGTCCTGGCCGACGAAGGGCTCGTCGTAGAGGATCAGGTCCGGGTCCAGGGCGATCGCCCGGGCCAGCGCCACGCGCCGCGCCATGCCGCCGGAAAGCTCCGACGGCATCAGCGTTCGGGCGCCGCGCAGGCCCACCGCCTGAAGTTTCATCAGCACCAGGTCGCGGACCATCGATTCGGGAAGGTCGGTGTGCACGCGCAGCGGAAAGGCCACGTTCTCGAACACGTCGAGATCGGAGAACAGCGCCCCGCTCTGGAACAGCATGCCCATGCGCCGACGCATCCGGAACAGCGCCTTGCGCGACAGGGCGTGCACGTCCTCGCCGCCGATCATCACCCGACCGGCGTCAGGGGCGAGCTGGCCGCCGATCAGCTTGAGCAGGGTGGTCTTGCCGGTGCCGCTGGGTCCCATGATCGCGGTGATCTTGCCGCGTGGCACCGCCATGTCGAGGCCGCGGAAGATCTCCGTCTCTCCGCGAGAGAAGCGCAGGCCCTCCACCTCGATGAGGGGAGAATCGGTCATCCAATGAATTCCCTGATAGATTATCGAACATCGTATCCTAACCATCGACCGGGGCGCCAGCGCCGTCATGTGCCGGCTTGCGCAGCACGGCCTCAGCGGGTTCAATGAGCGCCCTCTTGCGTGGCCCGCCGGCGCCGAATCGGCCGTCCGCCCTTGAGCCCAACCCCGCGACAGGCAACAATCCTCCCATGACAGACGACACCTCCTCCCTCACCGGCCTGCTGGCCAGCGCCGAACGCACCCTGCGGCTGGAGCAGCAGGCCATCGGCGCCCTCGTCGCGCGCCTGGACGGCGACTTCGAGCGCGCCTGCGAGCTGATCCTGGCCTGTCGCGGCCGCGTGGTGGTCACCGGCATGGGCAAGTCCGGCCACATCGGCAGCAAGATCGCCGCCACCCTGGCCAGTACCGGTACCCCGTCCTTCTTCGTGCATCCGGGCGAAGCCAGCCACGGCGACCTGGGCATGATCACGCCGGGCGACGTGGTGCTGGCGCTGTCGAATTCCGGCGAGACCGCCGAGGTCACCGCCCTGCTGCCGCTGCTCAAGCGCCTCGGCACCCCGCTGATCAGCATGACCGGGCGCCCCGGCTCGACCCTGGCTCGCCACGCCGAGGCCCACCTGGATGCCGGCGTCGAGCGCGAGGCCTGCCCGCTGGATCTGGCGCCCACCTCTTCGACCACCGCCGCCCTGGCACTGGGCGATGCCCTGGCCGTGGCGCTGCTCGAGAGCCGCGGCTTCACCGCCGAGGATTTCGCCCTCTCGCATCCCGGCGGCAGCCTCGGCAAGCGGCTGCTGCTCAAGGTCTCGGACCTGATGCATCAGGGCGCCCGCCTGCCGCAGGTCGCGCTGGGCAGCCCGCTGCGCGATGCGCTGCTGGAGATCACCCGCCAGGGCCTGGGCTTCACCTGCGTCATCGACCCCGAGGGCAGGCTGGCCGGGGTCTACACCGACGGCGACCTGCGCCGCACCCTGGATCAGTTCAGCGACCTGTCGTCGCTGACCGTGGATCAGGTGATGACGACCCCCGGCAAACGGACCTCGCCCGACACCCTGGCCGCCGAGGCCGTGCGGCTGATGGAGGACAACCGCATCACCGCCCTGGCCGTGGTCGACGATGACGGCCGCCCGGTGGGCGCGCTACACATGCATGACCTGCTGGCCAGCGGCGTCATCTGACCCAAGGAGATTCCATGCCCTTCGACGCCCCCCTGCTGAACCCGGACCTGGTCCAGCGCCTGCGACAGGTGCGCCTGCTGGCCCTGGACGTGGACGGCGTGTTGACCGACGGCCGCCTCTACTTCGATGCCGACGGCGACAGCCTCAAGGCCTTTCATACCCTCGACGGTCACGGCATCAAGCTGGTGCAGCGCGCCGGCATCCAGGTGGCGCTGATCACCGGCCGCGACTCGCCGATGGTCACTCGCCGCGCCAGCGCGCTCGGCATCCGGCATCTGCATCAGGGCATCGAGAAGAAGCTGCCGACGCTGCGCCAGCTGTGCCAAGACCTCGAACTCGACCTCTCCCAGGTCGCCTACTGCGGTGACGACCTGCCCGACCTGGCCCCGATCCATCGGGCCGGCGTCGGCATCAGCGTCCCCGGCGCGCCGAGCTACATCCGTCGGCACGCCGACTGGGTCACCGAACGCAAGGGCGGTCATGGCGCGGTTCGCGAGATCTGCGACACCCTGCTCCAGGCCCAGGACAGCCTGGACGCCGTGCTCGACACCTATCTGAACGGCCAGGACTGACGCCATGCGCCTCCCTCGTCCCGGCTTTCGCACCTGGCTGTTCCTGCTGCTGCTCGCCCTGGGCGGCGGCCTGGCGCTGCTCGACCAGCGCCCCGAGGCACCGCCGGGCCCCGCGCCCCAGGGCGAGACGGGAGAGCCCGACTACTACCTGGAGGACGCGCACCTGACGCGATTCGACGCCCAGGGCGCGCCTCACCAGCGCCTCACCACGCCGCGCCTGGAGCACACGCCCGTCGACGACGTCACCCGGCTGACCACGCCCCACGCCCAGCTTCGCGACAGCGAAGGCCGGCAATGGCTGGCCGACGCCGAGCGCGGACGCCTGGAAGACGGCCAGCGCCTGCTCACCCTCGAGGGGCAGGCGGTGCTGACCGCCCCCGAGGAACGCTGGCGGCTCGAGACCGAACGCCTGTACTACGACAGCATCGCCGGTCACGCCTGGAGCGACACGCCGGCACGACTGAGCCAGCCGCCGCAGTGGATGCGCGGCGAGCGCTTCGACGCCTGGCTCGATGACAACCGCGCCCGACTGACCGACAATGTGCGCGGCCACCACCCGCCGGCCCCCCAGGAGGACCCCGAGTCATGACGCGATCCCTCGCTTCACTGCTCAGCGCAGCGCTGCTCGCCAGCGCGCTGGCTGCCCCCGCCGCCCTGGCGCTGGAAGGCGACGCCAGCGCGCCCATCCAGGTCGAGGCCGACCGCCTGGACCTCGACGACCGCGCCGGCACCGCCGTCTATCAGGGCGACGTGCAGATCCAGCAGGGCAGCATGCAGCTGACCGGCGACCGCGTGGAGATCCAGCGCAACGAGGCCGGCCAGCTGACCACCGCCACCGCCACCGGCCAGCGCGCCTACCTGGAGCAGAAGCCCGCCCCCGATCAACCCCTGGTCCGCGCCTGGGGCCGCACCGTGGTCTACCACGTGGCCGAGCGGCGCATCGAGCTCGTCGACCAGGCCGAGCTGCACCAGGGCGGCGACACCTTCGACGGCGGCTACCTCGAATACTTCCTCGACCGCCGGGTGGTGCAGGCCCGCTCCGACGCCGAGGGCATCGGCGAGCGCCAGCGCGTGCGCATGACCCTGGAGCCGGAACAGCAGGACGGCCCATGAAGACCCTGAGTGCCCAGAACCTCGCCAAGAGCTACAAGCGCCGTCGCGTCGTTCACGACATCAGCCTGGAGATCCAGCAGGGCCGCATCGTCGGCCTGCTGGGCCCCAACGGCGCCGGCAAGACCACCTCCTTCTACATGATCGTCGGCCTGGTTCGGGCCGACGCCGGCCGCGTCGCCATCGACGACCGCGACCTCTCCGGCGCCGCCATGCACCAACGCGCCCAGGCCGGCATCGGCTACCTGCCCCAGGAAGCCTCGATCTTCCGCAAGCTGTCGGTGGCCGACAACATCATGGCCATTCTCGAGACCCGCCGCGACCTCGACCGTGCCGGCCGCAAGGCGCGCCTGGAGGCACTGCTGGAGGAGTTCCACATCACCCACATCCGCGACAACCTGGGCATGAGCCTGTCCGGCGGCGAGCGCCGGCGGGTCGAGATCGCCCGGGCGCTGGCCACCGAACCCGATTTCATCCTGCTCGACGAGCCCTTCGCCGGCGTCGACCCGATCTCGGTAGGCGACATCAAGGGCATCATCCGCCAGCTCAAGGCCCGCGAGATCGGCGTGCTGATCACCGACCACAACGTGCGCGAGACGCTGGACATCTGCGACGGCGCCTACATCGTCGGCGACGGCCAGATCATCGCCGAAGGCGACGCCGAGGCCATCCTCGCCAACCAGCGGGTACGCGACGTCTACCTGGGCCAGGACTTCCGACTCTGAGCCTATTGGCTTCGCAAGTCACTGATATATTGTCGCCATGCACAGACAGGCATGGCAATTGCCATTGGCATGCTAATTGCTGAGCAAAGGCTTGCACGGCGGGCACACCCACACTAGGGTGGAAGGCCTCTTTGCCGCAGGACCGGAACGCTTGCCATGGCCATGAAGGCATCCCTCCAACTGCGTGTCGGCACCCAGCTGACCATGACGCCCCAGCTGCAGCAGGCCATCGGCCTGCTGCAGCTCTCGACCCTTGATCTGCGCCAGGAGATCCAGCAGGCCCTGGAAGCCAATCCCATGCTGGAGCTGGAGGACGACTTCGGCGAGCAGGCCGCCGGGGAGACGCCGGACGACGACTGGTCCGACGAGATTCCGGAAGAACTCAGCGTCGACAGCGACTGGTCGGACACCTTCCAGGACGCCGGCGGCAGCGGCGAGGCTCCCGACTTCGAGCGCCAGGCCGCCGGCCAGAGCCTGCAGAGCCACCTCGTCTGGCAGCTGGCCATGAGCGAGCTCGACGAACGCGAGACCCGCATCGCCGAGAGCCTGATCGATGCCGTGACGCCGGACGGCTATCTGGATCAACCGCTCGACGAGCTGCGCGACGGCCTGCGCGCCCAGGGCCTCGACGGGCTCGCCACCCGCGAGGTCGAAGCGGTGCTGCTGCGCCTGCAGCAGTTCGAGCCCACCGGCGTGTTCGCCCGCGATCTGCGCGAGTGCCTGCTGCTGCAGCTGGCCACCCTGCCCGACGACACCCCGCTGCTGCCCCAGGCGCGCCGCCTGGTACGCCAGTTCCTCGAGGCCCTGGCCGGCAACGACCGGCGGCTGCTCAAGCGGCGCCTGGGGCTCGACGACGAGACCCTCGACGAGGTCATCGGCCTGATCCGCGGCCTCGACCCGCGCCCGGGCAGCGAATTCGCCAGCGGCGACAGCGACTACGTGATTCCCGACCTGATCGCCCGCTACACGCCCCAGGGCTGGCGCGTCGAGCTCAACCCCGAGGCGATGCCGCGGCTGCGCATCCAGCCCGACTACGCGGCGCTGATCAAGCGCGCCGACAAGAGCGACGACAACCAGTTCCTCAAGGACCACCTGCAGGAGGCGCGCTGGCTGATCAAGAGCCTGGCCAGCCGCAACGACACCCTGCTGCGCGTCGGCCACGAGGTGATGACCCGCCAGATCGAGTTCCTCGAGCACGGCGAAGAGGCCATGAAGCCGCTGATCCTGGCCGACATCGCCCAGACGGTGGAGATGCACGAGTCGACCATTTCTCGGGTCACGACCCAGAAGTTCATCCACACCCCCCGCGGCGTCTTCGAGCTCAAGTACTTCTTCTCGAGCCAGGTCGGCGACGGCGAGGATGCCCACTCCAGCACCGCGATCCGCGCCCGCATCCGCAAGCTGATCGAGGGCGAACCGCCGCGCAAGCCGCTGTCCGACAGCAAGCTGGTCACCCTGCTCGCCGAGGAGGGCATCGAGGTGGCCCGACGCACCGTCGCCAAGTATCGCGAAGCGATGCACATCCCCTCCTCCAGCCAGCGCAAGCGCCTCGGCTGAGGCCCTCCCGACGGGGGGTTCCAGAGTATGAAAACGCGTCTGGCACGGGGGGTTTGCAAGGCACCAAAAAGGGTTACAATCGAGTCACCACCCAAGGAGCAAGGAGCGTGTCATGCAAGTCAACCTCACCGGCCATCACGTGGAATTGACCGAGCCCCTGCGTGACTACGTGCAGGAGAAACTCTCCCGCCTGGAACGCCATTACGACAACATCACCACCGTTCAGGTGACGCTCTCCGTCGAGAAGGAACGCCAACAGGCCGCCTGCACGCTGCACGCCGCCGGTGCCGATCTGCACGCCGAAGCGATGGACGCCGACATGTACGCCGCCATCGACGCCCTTGCCGACAAGCTGGACCGCCAGCTCGTCAAGCACAAGGAAAAGACTCAGGCCCGCGCCCAGGGCGCCGCAAGCGTCCGCTGAGTCATGTCACTCGAAGCCATCCTGCCCCCCGAGCGCACCCTCTTCGGTGTGCCCGGGGGGAGCAAGAAACGTGTGCTGGAGTTCTTCAGCACCTTCATCGCCCAGAACATTCCCAGCCTCGACAGCCAGGAGGTCTTCAGCCGGCTGATCGGGCGGGAGCGCCTGGGCAGCACCGGCATCGGGCACGGGGTCGCCATCCCCCATTCCCGCAACCCTCACTGCAAGGCCCCTATCGCCGGCTTTCTCAAGCTCGACGAACCGGTCGACTTCGACGCCATCGACGGTGAACCCGTCGACCTGGTGTTCGTGCTGCTGGTCCCCGAGGAAGCCGACGACGCGCATCTCGCCCTGCTCGGCCAGGTCGCCGGCGTGATGAACGACGCCGCGACCCGCAGCGCCCTGCGTCGGGCCGGCAGCCAGCGCGAGCTGCACGACAGCCTCCTCGACGCCATCCGACGACAGGCACCGGCCGCCAGCGGACGCAGCTGAGGGCCGCCCCCGACCAGGAGACCCGATCCGTCATGCAGCTCGTCATCATCAGCGGACGCTCCGGCTCCGGCAAGTCGATCGCCCTGCAGGCCCTCGAGGACCTCGGCTACTACGCCATCGACAACCTCCCGGCGATGCTCCTCGGACCGCTGGTCGACGAGCTGCGCAGCGGCCAGTCCCTGCGCAGCGCCGTCGCGGTCAGCATCGACGCCCGCAACCTGCCCCATGCCCTGGAACGCTTCCCGACGCTGCTCGAGGACGTGCGTGCCCGCGACATCCAGTGCCAGGTGATCTACCTGACCACCGATGCACGCATCCTGCTGGAGCGCTACTCCGCGACCCGGCGCCGACACCCCCTGACCCGCGATACCGAGATGACGCTGGCCGAGGCGATCGATCGCGAGGAAGACGCCCTGTCGGAGATTCGCGACCTCGCCGATCTGCTGATCGATACCTCGCGGCTCTCGGTGCACGACCTGCGTGGTCGCATCACCGACCAGGTCGCCGGGCACGGCCGCGAAGGGCTGACGCTGACCCTCGAGTCGTTCGGCTTCAAGCGCGGCGTGCCTCTGGACGCCGATATCGTGTTCGACGCCCGCTGCCTGCCCAACCCCTACTGGGACCCGCGGCTGCGTGATGCCACCGGCCGCGACGACAGCGTGATCGCCTTCCTCGAGGGCTACCCGGTGGTCGACGAGATGGCCGACGACATCCTGGCCTGGATCGAACGCTGGCTGCCCCGCTACCGCGCCAGCCAGCGCAGCTACCTGACCGTGGCGATCGGCTGCACCGGCGGCCAGCACCGCTCCACCTACCTGGCCGAGCGACTGTCCCGGCGTCTTGCCGAGACCCACGCCGGCGTGCGCCTGCGCCATCGCGAGCTCGGCCTGCAACTCACGCTTCCCGACCCGAACGACGCCAAGGACCGCTAGTCACGTGCCCAGCCGCAAGCTCACCCTGACCAACAAGCGCGGCCTGCACGCCCGGGCCGCCACCCGCCTGGTGCAGTGCTGCCAACCCTACGCCTCCCGCGTCACCGTCTGCCATGGCGACCAGCAGGCCGATGCCACCAACATCATGGCGCTGCTGATGCTGGCCGCACCCTGCGGCACCGAACTGATCCTCGAGGCCGACGGCGACGACGGCGAGGCGGTGCTGGATGCGCTGGAAGCCCTCTTCGCGGCCCGCTTCGACGAAGAAGCCTGACCAGAGGCCGTCTCGACGGCGCCATCACTCCCCCTCTACCGAGCAGGACCATGCAGCTGATCCAGACCGGCAAGTACTCCAGAGTCCACTTCGATCCCGAGCGCGACCACTTCATCAAGACCTTCCAGCCAAAGACCGTCGACCGGCTGCGCTACCTGGCGCGCATCCGGCCCTACCCCGGGCGCAACTTCGCCCTCATTGCTTCGCGGCTCGAAACCCTCGGCATCGCCACGCCGACCATCGTCGAGGCGCGCCCCTATCGGCTGGTCACGGAGAACATCCATGGCGTACCGCTCAAGCAACTGATCCTCGACTCCCCCGACCTGCAGGAACAGTATCTGGACGCGCTGGTCGCCTTCGACCGCGACGGCATTCACTGCCGCGGCCTGCACACCGACAACTTCCTGGTTCGCGACGGTCGCCTGTTCGCCATCGACCTCGATGCCTACAAGGCACCGCGCTGGCGGCGCTATCCGCGCCGCGAGTACCTGGACTGCCTGAGCCGCTCGCTCAAGGGCAACGAGGCCTTCCTGTTCACTCGCCTGCTCGAGCGACTGGGCGTGGACGAACACTACCGCCCGAAACGCTGAGCACCGGCACCCGGACCACGACAACATCGTACAAAAAAGCCCGCGAGCGTCTCGCGGGCTTTTTGTCGTCACCAGGGCCGGCTCAGCTGCCGGCCACGGTCATCTCGTCGATCAGCCAGCTGCCGGTATGGATGCTGCCGCGGGTGTCGATGTCGTCGCCGACGCCGACCAGTCCCCGGAACATCGTCGCCAGGTTGCCGGCGATGGTGAATTCCTCCACCGGGTGCTGGATGCGGCCGTTCTCGACCCAGAAGCCCGCGGCGCCGCGGGAGTAGTCGCCGGTAACGCCGTTGACGCCCTGACCCATCAGCTCGGTGACCAGCACCCCGCGATCCATGCGCGCGAGCAGCGCCTCCTGGGACTCGAGCGGCGCGCTGAGGCGCAGGTTGCGGGCGCCGCCGGCGTTGCCGGTGGTCTCCATCCCCAGTCGCCGCGCGCTGTAGGCGGACAGCATGTAGCTGGCCAGCCGTCCCTGATCGATGAAGACGTTGTCGCGGGTCGCCACGCCGTCACCGTCGAAGGCGCTGCTGGCCATGCCGCGCACCAGGCGCGGCTTCTCCTGCAGCGAGAACCATTCGGGGAAGAGCGCATCGCCGAGGCGGTCGCACAGGAAGGAGGATTGGCGATAGAGGGCGCCGCCGGCGATGGCACTCAAGAAGCTGCCGACCAGCCCCGACGCCAGGTTCGGATCGAACAGCACCGGCATCCGCCCGGTGGCCGGGCGCTGGCCGCCGAGCCGGCGCAGGGTGCGCCGCGCGGCGCTCTCGCCCACGGCCTCGGGCGCCAGTAGCTCGCGAGGGTCGCGGGCGCTGGTGTAGTCGTAGTCGCGCTGCATGCCGTGCTCGTCCTCGGCGATCAGCATGCAGGACAGCGAGTGGCGGCTGCCGCGCTGACTGCCCAGGAAGCCGTGGCTGTTGGCGTAGACGCGCACGCCCTCGCCGCTGGACAGCCCCGCGCCGTCGGAGCTCCTGATGCCCGCCTGGCCGCGGCCGGCGTTCTCGCAGGCCAGCGCCAGCTCGACCGCCTCCTCGGTGGACAACGCCCAGGGGTGATGAACGTCGAGATCCGGCAGCTCCCGGGCCATCAGCTCGGCCGGAGCCAGCCCCGAGGCCGGATCCTCGCCGGTGTAGCGGGCGATGGCCATGGCCTTCTCGACCACGTCCTGGATCGACGCCTCGGAGGCGTCGGTGGACGAGGCGCTGCCCTTGCGTTGGCCGACATAGACGGTCACCGCGATGCCCTGATCGCGGGACAGCTCGACGGTCTCGACCTCGCCCTCGCGCACGTTGACGCCCACGCCCTGGTCGACGCTGGCGCCCACCTCGCAGGCATCGGCGCCGAGCCGGCGGGCCAGCGCCAGGGCCGCCTCGGCACGGGTTTCCAGCAGCGACTGCTGGGCGACGGCATCGAAAGCCTGTGTCATCGTCTTGACTCCTCACTCGACCGGCCAGGCGGCCGATACACAACATGGTCGTTTGGCCAGCCCGACGCGGCGGGCTGGTATACTGGGCCGATGCCTAACGCCCCTCTCATGAATCAGGACGCCGCATGACCCAGGATGATTTCTCTTCGGCCGACGAACGGCCCAGCAAGTCGCAGCTCAAGCGCGAGATGCATGCCCTCCAGGAGCTCGGCGAACGGCTGATCGCCATGCGCGAGGCCGAACGCGACCGCTTCCCGCTGTCCGACGACCTGCTGGCGGCCATCGAGGAGACCGGCCGCATCCGCGCCCGTGAGGCCCGCCGCCGGCACATGCAGTACGTCGGCAAGCTGATGCGCCGCGAGGACCTCGACGGCATCCAGGCGGTGTTCGACGAGATGGACCGCGAGCAGCTGCGCCGCGACCACGCCTTCCACCGCCTGGAGCAGTGGCGCGACCGCCTCATCGAGGACGACGACGCCCTCGAGGCCTTCATCGCCGACTACCCCGACGTCGACCGCCAGGCCCTGCGCCAGCTGATCCGCAACGCCCGCCGCGAACGCGATCAGGGCAAGCCGCCGACCAACGCCCGGCGGCTGTTCAAGCTGATCCGCGAGACCGCCGAGCTGTAAAGCCGGAAGCTTGAAGCCTGAAGCTGGAAGTCCTCCCGTCAGGCCATGGGTTTCTCTTCCAGCTTCCAGCCGCGAAGCGGCGCTCTTACAGCTTCAAGCTTTAGGACTGCGTTCCACCGACGGTCAGCTCGTCCAGCTTCAGCGTCGGCTGGCCGACGCCCACCGGCACACCCTGCCCTTCCTTGCCGCATACGCCGATGCCGGTATCCAGCTCCAGGTCGTGGCCGATCATCGACACATGCCCCATGGCCTCCGGACCGTTGCCGATCAGGGTCGCACCCTTGACCGGCGCGGTGATGCGGCCGTCCTCGATCAGATAGGCCTCGCTGGCCGAGAACACGAACTTGCCGGAGGTGATGTCCACCTGGCCGCCGCCGAAGCTCACGGCATAAATGCCGCGAGAGACGCTCTTGATGATGTCGGCGGGGTCGTCCTGGCCGGCGCGCATGTAGGTGTTGGTCATGCGCGGCATCGGCATGTGGGCGAAGGACTCGCGGCGGGCGTTGCCGGTGGGCGCCATGCCCATCAGTCGAGCGTTGAGCTTGTCCTGCATGTAGCCGGTGAGGATGCCGTCCTCGATCAGCGTGGTGCACTGGGTGGCCGTGCCCTCGTCGTCGACGGACAGCGAACCGCGGCGGTCGGCCAGGGTGCCGTCATCGACCACGGTCACGCCGGGCGCGGCCACGCGCTCGCCCATGCGGCCGGCGAAGGCCGAGCTGCCCTTGCGATTGAAGTCGCCTTCCAGGCCATGGCCCACGGCCTCGTGGAGCAGGATGCCCGGCCAGCCGGCGCCTAGCACCACCGGCATCTGGCCGGCCGGGGCGTCCACGGCGTCGAGGTTGACCAGCGCCTGGCGCACCGCCTCCTTGGCGAAGCGCTCGGCGACGTTCTCGTCGCGTAGCCGGGACATCGGGTAGCGGCCACCGCCGCCGGCACTGCCGCGCTCGCGGCGGCCGTCGCGTACCGTGATCACGCTGACGTTGAAACGCACCAGCGGGCGCACGTCGGCGGCCAGGGTGCCGTCGCTGGCACGCACCAGCACCACCTCGTAGACGCCGGTCAGCGAGGCGCTGACCTGGCTCACCGACGGGTCGGCGGCCCGGGCGACGCGATCGGCCTCCTTGAGCATAGCGACCTTCTCGTCGGCGGAGAGTCCGGCCAGCGGATCGATGCCGGCATAGCGAGCGGCCGGCGCCGTCACCACCCGCGGGGCGGCGCTCAGGCGCTGGCCGCTGCGCACGATGCCGGCGGCGGTGCGCCCGGTCTCGGCCAGGGCCTCCATGGAGATCTGGTTGGAGTAGGCGAAACCGGTCTTCTCCCCGGCCAGGGAGCGCACGCCGACGCCCCCGTCGATGTTGTAGCTGGCCTCCTTGACCTCACCGTCCTCCAGCACCCAGCCCTCGTGCCAGCTGCGCTGGAAGTACAGATCGGCGTAGTCGATGCCGGCGCCCATGGCGTGGCCGAGGCCGGTGTCGAGGGCATCGAGATCGAGCCCGCCGGGGGTCAGCAGCGCCTCGGCGGCCTGGTCGAGCAGGGGTTGCGTGTGTGATGTCATTCGGCACTTTCCAGAGCGATGCGCGGCGAGGTCCAGGGCCCCTCCACGCGATAGTGAATTCGGGTCACGCGGTCGAGGGCGTCGCCGAACAGCTTGTCGGCGATGAACAGCGCCCCTCCGACCACCGGCGCCCCGGCGATCACCGCCGCCAGGGGCAGGTTGCTGCTCACCGGCAGGGTAATGCCCAGGCGCTGGTCGAGTTCCCGCCGCGCCAGATCGACGCTGCCGTCGAGGGTGAAGCGGGTGGCCGGACCGTCGATCTCGACCGGACCGCGGGTCTCCAGCACCCCACCATACAGGGTCGCATCGCCGCTGACACGATCGAAGGCGGTGCCCCGCCCTGTGACGTCGGAGAAGTCCAGGGTCAGCCGGCGCAGCAGGTTGTCCACGTTGAGCAGGCCGACCAGCCGCGCCGAGGGCGATTCCAGGTTGACGAAACGACCGTCGCGCAGCTCGACCGCCAGGTTGCCCCGGGAGCGCGCCAGGGCGAACTGCCAGGGCGCACCGGGCCAGGCCAGCTGTCCGTCGACGCGGGTCTCGGCGTTGCGGATCGCCACCGGCTGGCCCAGCGCCTCCAGGGCCGACCCCAGGTCGCCGCCATCGATGTCCAGCCGTGCCCGGGTCAGGCTCGCCTCGGGGCCGGCGGCCTCCCAGGTCAGGTTGCCCCGGGCATCGATCTCGCCCAGCGTCAGCGCCAGCGGATCGATCACCAGGCGATCCGGCTCGGCCCGCCACTGGGCGTTCAGCGGCCCGAACCGTCGACCCTGATAGCTCAGTTCGTCGATGCCCAGCCGACCCGCCGGCAGCGCTTCGAGAGACGCCGGCATGGCGACCGGCGTCGGTGGCACCTCCAGCTCCTCGAGCAGGCGGCCGCCTCCCGCGGAGACCGGTGCCGCCTCGGCCGGCAGCAGGCCGTCGAGGCGCAGCCGCGACAGCGAGACGTCGAGCGGCTGCGAAAGCCCCGGCCGATAGGCTAGCCGGCCGGTCAGCAGGCTGCCATCCAGGGCCAGGTCCCAGCCGCCGGCCGTCGGGGCTCCCTCGACGATCATCGAGCCCAGGCAGCGCCGCTCGACGCTCAGGCAATCGGTATCCAGCATCAGGTGCGAGATGGCGCCACTGCCCGCCAGCCCCCCGCCGGCACCGTCCACGCCGGCGGACAACGGCGCCAGGGCGGTGCCCCAGGCCTCGGCATCGACGCGCGGCAGATAGGCCTGCAGCGACCAGCCGGATTCACTGGGCCAGGTCGCCGGTGCCTCGCGGCCCAGCCAGGCCTGCCCCTGGCCGCCGCGCCCGGGGCGCCAGCGCCAGCCGAGGCGCGCACCCAGCCGGCCCGACCAGGGCCCGGACTCGGCCAGGGCGAAGGTCAGGCGCAGGTCCCGCGGCGTGCCGGCCGGCTTGCCCAGCGGCGCCGGCAGGTCGATGACCAGGTCGCGCAGTTCGCTCGACAGGTTCAGGATCGGCGTCTCGGCGTCGAGAGCCACGTCGCCCTGCCAGGCCAGCGGGCCGGACAGCATGCCGCCGATGCCGGCCGGCGCGCCCAGCTCGGTCAGCGCCCCGGCGCGGGCAGTGCCCGACAGCGCGACACGTCCCTCGCCGGTGGCCAGCGTGGCGCTGACCGGCCCGCCCAGCAGCCGGCCGCTCAATCGACCGTCGAGGGAGCCGGCCTCGCCGCGCTGGCGCCAGGCCAGCGGCCCGCTGATGTCGCGGAACGAAAGCCCGCTCGCCGCATGGGTCAGGCGCGGCAGGTCGGCGTCGCCGGCGATGTCGAGCTGCAGCGCCTGGGGCTCGTCCAACGCCATCTCGAGGTCCAGGCCGGCCTCGACGCTCCCCTCGGCCTGCCAGTCGGTGACCGCCTCGATGCCATCGACGGGCATCGCGGCAAGATAGCCCGAGAGTGCCGGGGCGTCGGCGACGAGCGGCCCGCTGACCGAGAGCCGATCGTCCTCGAGGCGCACCTCGGCGTCGCGGGTGCGGATGCCCAGGCTCTCGGCGGCGTCCACCTCGGCCTCGAGGGTCTCGCCGCGCAGGCGCAGGCGGCCGGCCACGTCATCCAGCGCCGGCCAGCCGTCGGCGAACGGCAGCCGCCCGGCCTCGACCTCGAGATCCAGGTTCAGGGTCGGCTCGATGGTGGAAAGCCCGGTCTGCTCGTCGCGCAGCGGCACGTGCAGGCGCAGCGCCCCCGCAGGCACCCGCCCGGCCAGGCCGCCGGATAGCCAGTCGGCGAGCTCCGGGGCTTCCTCGCGCAGCACCACCATCGGCAGCCAGTCGGTCAACGGCCGCGAGCGAGCGTCCACGTCACGGAAATCCAGCGCCAGGCCGAAGCCGCCGCGGCCGGGGCCACCGGTGGCCAGGCCGAAGTCGCCGCTCACCTCGGCGCCGCGCCAGCCCGCCGAGAGGTGCCGCCCGCTGACGAAGCCGCGCTCGCCGTCGTAGCGCCAGCTCACCTCGCCGCTGGCATGATCGAGCGACATCGGCGCCTCGAAGACCTCGGGAAAGGCCAGCGTGCTGCCCTCGCCGCCGGCGAAGCGCACGCTGCCGTGATTCCCGTCGGCCTCCAGCCACAGCGCCAGCGGACCGCCGCCCGGGGCTTCGTTCCAGGGCGCCACGCTCACCTCGCTGGCACTGACCCGGGCCTGCCAGACGCCATCCTTCACACCGGCGCCGAGGGCCTCGATGCGCCCGCGCGGGGCCAGCGCGGCCACGCCGCGGTCCAGCGCCTCCGGCAGCGGCAGCCGGGAGCGCCAGGCGGCCAGGGCCTCGAGATCGAACGGGCCGGTGGTGAGCCACCAGTCGCTGTCGTCGCCCTGAAGATACCAGTCCCGAGGCAGCGCTCGCGCCTCGGCCGAGGCCTCGGGGCCGGCGACCTGCTCGGCGTCGGCCTGCACCCAGGCCTGCCAGTCCTCGGCGCCGGCCGTGCGCCGCCATTGGCCCCGCAGCATGGCGTTGTCGAGCACGATATCCGACGCCTCGGCGTCGTCTACCGTCGTGCCCAGCACCAGGCGTGGCGCGGTGACGTCGAGGCGCGCGTCGGCCAGGCGCCCGTGGGTCCAGCGCCCCCACAGCCGGGCCTCGCCCGCCAGGTCGTCGAAGTCCGGCAGCCCCTCGACGCCGAACAGCGACGACAGCCCGGTCAGGCTGTCGAGGCTCATGTCGGCCTGCAGGGCCGCGCCGAAATCGTCCAGCCCCTCGCCCGGCACCAGCTCCATGACCACGCTCGCGGCCTCCCCCGGTCGGCCCCGCAGCCGCACCCGCCCCTCCAGATGCGTGCGTCGGGCATCGCCGACCATCAGCAGCCGCGGCGCCTCGAGCACCGCCTCGTGCTCGCGGCCGTGCAGCACCAGCTCGATGTCCTCGGCCCAGGCGCGCTGGCGCAGCAGCACGCCGACCCAGAAGTCCAGGCGCTCGAGATCGAACTCGCTATCGGGAATCAGCTCGGGGGGCACGTCGGCCGGCTCCGGCCAGTGCCATCGGCCGTCTTCGGCCTGATAGAGATGCAGGGTGAGATCGGACAGCCGCGCATCGGACACCACCGGCATCCCATCGCGCAGGCTGGCACCGGCATCGAGCCGCAGGCGAGCGTCGCCGAGCTCGAGCAGGGGCCGGTCGCCGCCGGCCGCACGCAGCGAGAGTCCACGCAGCTCGAGCTCGGGATCGAATCCGGCCAGCCCACCCTCGATCGCCTCCAGGCTCACTGCAGCCTCGAAGCGGGCCGAAAGCAGCGCCTCCAGGCGCGGGGTGAGCTGATCGACCTGACCGAGCAGCAGGCGCAGCACCAGGGTGAGCACCGCCACCAGGGTGAGCGCCGCCGCCAGCAGCGTCAGGGTCCAGCGAATGGCCAGGCGAGTCCTCGACATGGGCTCACATCAGCACGATATCGTACTGCTCCTGGGAGTAGTGGGCCTCGACCTGGAAGCGGATGGTCTTGCCGATGAACTCCTCCAGGTCGGCCACCGCCGCGGACTCCTCGTCGAGCAGGCGATCGACCACCGGCTGGGAGGCCAGCACCGTATAGGTCTCGGCGCTGTAGGCCCGCTCCTCGCGCAGGATCTCGCGGAAGATCTCGTAGCACACCGATTCCGGGGTCTTGAGGGTGCCGCGACCGTGGCAGGACGGGCAGGCCTCGCACAGGGTCTGCTCGAGGCTCTCGCGGGTGCGCTTGCGCGTCACCTGCACCAGCCCCAGCTCGGTGACGCCGGTGCACTTGGTCTTGGCGTGATCGCGCTCGAGCGACTTCTCCAGCACGCGGAGCACCTGGCGCTGATGCTCCGGCTCCTCCATGTCGATGAAGTCGATGATGATGATGCCACCCAGATTGCGCAGCCGCAGCTGGCGGGCGATGGCGGTAGCGGCCTCGAGGTTGGTCTTGAAGATGGTCTCCTCGAGGTTGCGATGTCCCACGAAGCCACCGGTGTTGACGTCGATGGTGGTCATGGCCTCGGTGGGATCGATCACCAGGTAGCCGCCGGACTTGAGCTGGACCTTGCGTCCCAGCGCCTTCTGGATCTCGTCCTCGACGCTGAACAGGTCGAAGATCGGCCGCTCGCCAGCGTAGTGCTCGATGCGCTCCACCGCCGAGGGCATGAATTCCTCGGCGAACTCCAGCAGCTTGACGTGATTCTCCCGGGAATCGATGCGCACCTTCTCGATGTCGTCGCGCATCACGTCGCGCAGGGTGCGCATGAACAGCGGCAGGTCATCGTAGATGACGCTGGGGGCCGAGGCGGTGACCTTGCGCTCGCTGACCTTGCGCCACAGGCGCAGCAGGAAGTGCATGTCGCCGGCCATTTCCTCCTGCGTGACGCCCTCGGCGGCGGTGCGCACGATGAAGCCGCCCGTCACCTCCAGCGTCTGTTCCGCCTGGGCGGCCTCGACCAGCTCGCGCAGCCGCTCCCGCTCGCGCTCGTCCTCGATGCGCTGGGAGACGCCGTTGTGCGGCGAGTCCGGCATGTAGACCAGGTAGCGCGACGGCACCGAGAGATGCGTGGTCAGGCGCGCGCCCTTGGAGGCGATGGGGTCCTTGGTGACCTGCACCACCAGCGACTGTCCCTCGTGGAGCAGGTGGCCGATGGAGGCCTGCTCGTCGGCCGGGGTCCCGGAGGGCATCACCTCATGCGCGTGGATGAAGGCGGCCCGCTCGAGGCCGATGTCGACGAAGGCTGCCTGCATGCCCGGCAGTACACGCACCACCTTGCCCTTGTAGATGTTGCCGACGATGCCGCGGCGCCGGGCCCGCTCGATGAAGGCTTCCTGGAGCACGCCGTTCTCCACCACGGCGACCCGGGTCTCCATCGGGGTCAGGTTGATCAGTACTTCACCGCTCATGCGGAAATCCTTGTCCAGAGGAAACTCGAGGCATTATGACATAGCGCGGTTCCACAGCGGCACGCCCTGTCGGGCCAGCAATTCAGCGGTCTCGAACAGCGGCAGGCCGACCACCGCGGAATGGCTGCCCTCGAGACGCGACACGAACAGCGCCGCCCGGCCCTGAATGGCATAGCCGCCGGCCTTGTCGGCGGGCTCGCCGGTGGCCCAGTAGGCGGCGGCCTCGGCCTCGGTGATCTCGCGTAGCGTCACTCGCGTGGTCACGCAGGCGCTCAGCAGGCCCGCCGGGCCGGTCACCGCCACCGCGGTCAGCACCCGATGGGTGCGCCCGGACAGCGAGCGCAGCATGGCGGCGGCGTGCTCGCGGTCGCGCGGCTTGCCGAGGATGGCGTCGTCACACACCACCGCGGTGTCGGAGCCGAGCGTGGGCAGCGTGCTGCCCAGCGCCCCAGCCCGGGCCTTGTCCTCGGCCAGGCGTCGAACATAGGCCTCGGGGGCTTCGCCGGGCCGCGGTGTCTCGTCGAGGTCGACCGGATGCACCTCGACCGGCACGTCGATGCTGGCCAGCAGCTCCCGGCGGCGCGGCGAGGCGGAGGCCAGCCGGATCAGCGGCGGCTCGGGAGCATCGGTGGCGGCATCGGACATCGTCATCCGGCTCACTCCTCGCTGCCACGGCGCCGGAAGACGCGGAACAGCGTGGTCAGCCAGGGCCACAGCAGCGCCCCGATCACCGAGGGCAGCAGGAAGGACAGGTGAATCGCGAAGGGGCCCAGCAGGGTCCGCAGCCACTGCTCCACCAGCTGCACCGTGCCCAGCAGCACCAGGATCAGCACCGCCTGCTGGAGCAGCGAGTAGGCCCGGAAACGCGGATAGACCAGGGCACACAGGAAGGCCAGCAGCGACAGCAGCAGAGCGTTCTGTCCCAGCGGCGCGCCCTGAATCAGGTCCACCAGGATGCCCAGCGCGAAGCCGTGGAAGACCCCGACCTTCTGCGGCGCCTTCATGCACCAGTAGATCAGCATCAGTCCCAGCCAGTCCGGGCGCCAGATCTGCCAGCCATCGGCCAGCGGCATCACCTGAAAGCACAGCGCCAGCAGCAGGGTCAGCCAGATCCAGGGCAGGCTCGCCGTCGCGCGTGCGGCCATTATTCGTCCTCCTCGACGGGACCGATCATTTCCAGCGCCGCCTGGACGGCGGCCTGGTCGAGCGCGACCGTCCAGCCCCCGCGGCCCGGCGCCTCGGGGGGCTCCGGCGGAAACAGCAACAGGAAATGGCGGGCGCGCTGCAGCTGGGCCACCGGGCGGGCCTCGACCCGGGCGAAGGGCTCGCCGGGATCGTGGACCACCGAGGTGACCCGCGCCACCGGATAGCCGGGCGGAAAGCGCCCGGCCAGCCCCGAGGTCATCAGCAGGTCGCCCTCGCGGATATCCGCGGTGTCCGGCACGTGCAGCACGCCGAGGGCGTCGTACTGGCCGGTGCCCTGAAGGATGAAGCGCAGGCCGTTGCGGTTGACCTGGACCGGCAGCGAGTGACTGGCGTCGGACACCATCAGCACCCGGCTGGCGTAGGCCGACACCGAGGTCACCTGCCCCACCAGCCCGGCGGCATCCATCACCGGCTGGCCGACGAAGACGCCGTCGCGCTGCCCGCGGTCGATGACCATGCGGTGGCTGAAGGGATCCGGGTCCAGCGACAGCAGCTCGGTGGTGATGAAGGGAATGTCATGCTCGCGGGTGGCATCCAGCAGCTCGCGCAGCCGCACGTTCTCGGCGGTCAGGCTGGCCATGCGCTGGACGCGATGCGAGAGGGTCAGGATCTGCTCGCGCAGCTGGCGATTCTCGTCGAGCAGCTCGCGCTGGTCGGAAAACGCCAGCGACGCCCAGTTGAGGGCGTCGCTGGGCAGGCTGACCAGCCACTGGACCGGCGCCACCAGGGTCGACAGCTGGGCCCGCACGGGCTCCATGCGCGTGAAACGCAGATCGGCGAACATCAGGGCCACGGCGAGGAGCGCGCAGAGCAGCATGCGATACCCCGGCACCGAGCCGTGCGAGAACAGCGGTTTGATGGCGTCCTCTCCCTATTCTCCTTGGCGGCGTCGGGCCTCTTGCCGCGACGCCTAGGCGAGGCCGTCGAGAGGCCACCCGCCCCTGGTGCTTCTAGCTTCCGCGGGAGAGCGCTGATTTATGTCGCGAGCGACGAGAGGCGGGGGCGCCTAGCCTGGCCGCCGCCGGAGCACAGCGCCCGCAGTGTAGCCTGCTACATGAGAGCCGACCGGGCCGGCGTACCGGCACCGCCGGTGGCCAGGATATCGAGCGCAGCAATAAATCAGCGCTTTCCAACGTCAGTCGCTGGAGAGCAGTTCAAACGTATGCTGATCGATCATCTCGAGGGCCTTGCCGCCGCCGCGGGCCACGCAGGTCAGCGGGTCCTCGGCGACGACCACCGGCAGGCCGCTCTCCTCGGCGATCAGCTTGTCGAGATCGCGCAGCAGCGCACCGCCGCCGGTCAGCACCAGGCCGCGCTCGGCGATGTCGGAGGCCAGCTCGGGGGGCGACTGTTCCAGCGCGCTCTTCACCGCCGCGACGATGGAGCCCAGGGTCTCCTGCAGGGCGTCGAGGATCTCGTGGGAATTCAGGGTGAAGCTGCGCGGAATGCCCTCGGCCAGGTTGCGGCCGCGCACGTCGATCTCGCGCAGCTCGCCGCCGGGGTAGGCGCAGCCGATCTCTTCCTTGATCCGCTCGGCGGTGGACTCGCCGATCAGGCTGCCGTAGTGGCGACGCACGTAGGCGATGATCGCCTCGTCGAAACGGTCGCCACCGACGCGGATGGACTCGGAATAGACCACGCCGTTGAGCGAGATGATGGCGATCTCGCTGGTGCCACCGCCGATGTCGACAACCATCGAGCCCTGGGCTTCCTCGACCGGCAGACCGGCGCCGATGGCCGCGGCCATGGGCTCCTCGATCAGGAACACCTCACGGGCGCCGGCGCCCTCGGCGGATTCCTTGATGGCGCGGCGCTCGACCTGGGTCGACATGCAGGGCACGCAGACCAATACCCGCGGGCTCGGCGTCAGGAAGGTGCTCTGATGGACCTTGCGGATGAAGTACTGCAGCATCTGCTCGGTCACGGTGAAGTCGGCGATGACGCCGTCCTTCATCGGGCGGATGGCGGTGATGTTGCCCGGTGTGCGGCCCAGCATGCGCTTGGCGTCGGCACCCACGGCGGCCACGCTGCGCATGTTGCCGGACTGGCGGATCGCCACCACCGACGGCTCGTCGAGCACGATGCCGCGCCCGCGGACGTAAATCAGCGTATTGGCCGTCCCCAGGTCGATCGACAGATCGCTGGAAAACAGCCCCCTCAAACGTTTGAACATGAAGTCGTTACCTAGTGCAGACCGGGGACCCTGTGCGGGGGCAAACCGTATCACTGCACCCCCCCAGCGGCAAGCGCCACGCCCCTGGCCCCTGCCCGCCGTGACGCGAATGTGATAACTTCTGCGGTCTTTTCTGCCACCCTTTCGAGGACACCCGATCATGGCGCTTGAACACGCAGACGTTCTCCGGGCCGCCCACCTGGCCCGTCTCGGCCTGGACGAGGGTGAGGCCGACCGCTACCTCGACGACCTGGGCCGCATCCTGGAGATGGCCGACCAGCTGCAGTCGATCGACACCGACGGCGTCGCCCCGCTGGCCCACCCGCTGGACGCCACCCAGCGCCTGCGCGCCGACGAGGTCACCGAGGCCGACCAGCGCGAGACCTTCCAGCGCTGCGCCCCCGCGGTGGAGAACGGCCTCTATCTGGTGCCGCGAGTCGTCGAATGACCGCCTCCCTCTTTCGTCGTCAATGACATGTCATCACGGAGCCCCGGCCCCATGCACGACCAGACACTGACCGGACTCGCCGCCGCCCTGGCGGCCGGCGAGTTCTCCAGCCGCGAGCTGACCGAACATCTGCTCGCGCGCATCGAGCGCCATGACGGCGCGCTCAACAGCTTTATCACCGTTACTGGCGATGCCGCGCTCGAAGCAGCGGATCGCGCCGATGCCGCCCGCGCGCTCGGTGAGGCCGGCCCGCTGACCGGCCTCCCGCTGGCACTGAAGGACATCTTCTGCACTCGGGGCGTCAAGACCAGCTGCGGCTCGAAGATGCTCGACAACTTCGACGCGCCCTACGACGCCACCGTGGTCGAGAAACTGGCCGCGGCCGGCACCCTGAGTCTCGGCAAGACCAACATGGACGAGTTCGCCATGGGCTCGTCCAACGAGAACAGCTTCTATGGCGCGGTGAAGAACCCCTGGGACCTCGGCGCCGTGCCCGGCGGCAGCTCCGGCGGCAGCGCCGCCGCGGTGGCCGCGGGCCTGGTGCCGGCGGCGCTCGGCACCGACACCGGCGGCTCGATCCGTCAGCCGGCGGCCTTCTGCGGCATCACCGGCCTGAAGCCGACCTACGGTCGCGTGTCGCGCTACGGCATGATCGCCTACGCCTCGAGCCTCGACCAGGCCGGCCCCATGGCCCGCACCGCCGAGGACTGCGCCCACCTGCTCGGCGCCATCGCCGGCCACGACCTGCGCGACTCCACCAGCGTGGCGCGCGGCGTGCCGGACTACACCGAGGGCCTCGACGCCCCGCTGTCCGGCCTCAAGATCGGCCTGCCCAAGGAGTACTTCGGCGACGGCCTTTCCGCCGAGGTCGAGAGCGCGGTGCGCGAGGCGATCGCGGTCTACGAATCGCTCGGCGCCACGGTGCGCGAGGTCAGCCTGCCGCATACCCACTATGCGATCCCGGCCTACTACGTGATCGCGCCGGCCGAGGCCTCCTCCAATCTGTCGCGCTTCGACGGCGTGCGCTTCGGCCACCGCTGCGAGAACCCGACCGACCTGATCGACCTCTACAAGCGCTCCCGGGGCGAGGGCTTCGGCGAGGAGGTCAAGCGGCGCATCCTGATCGGCACCCACACCCTCTCCGAGGGCTTCTTCGACGCCTACTACAAGCAGGCGCAGAAGGTCCGCCGCCTGATCCGCCAGGACTTCCTCGACGCCTTCGAGGAGGTCGACGTGCTGATGGGCCCGGCCTCGCCGACCCCGGCCTTCGACCTGGGCGCCAACAAGGACCCGGTGTCGATGTACCTGCAGGACATCTACACCATCGCCGTCAACCTGGCCGGCATCCCCGGCATCAGCGTGCCGGCCGGCTTCGCCGGCGGCCGCCCCGTGGGCCTGCAGATCCTCGGCACCCACTTCGCCGAGGCCCAGCTGCTCAACGTCGCCCACCAGTTCCAGCAGGCCACCGACTGGCACCTGCGCCGTCCCGACCTCGCCGAGGAGACCGCCTGATGCAATGGGAAACCGTGATCGGGCTGGAGGTCCACGTCCAGCTCGCCACCCGCTCCAAGATCTTCTCCGGCGCCTCCACCGCGTTCGGCGCCGAGCCCAACACCCAGGCCTGCGCCGTCGACCTGGGCCTGCCGGGCGTGCTGCCGGTGCTCAACGAGCAGGCAGTGGCCATGGCCGTGCAGTTCGGCCTCGGCATCCACGCCGAGATCCCCGAGGTCTCGGTGTTCGACCGCAAGAACTACTTCTACCCGGACCTGCCCAAGGGCTACCAGACCAGCCAGATGTATGAGCCGATCGTCGGCCCGGGCGAGGTCGAGATCCTGCTCGACGACGGCGAGAGCAAGCGCATCCGCGTGCATCACGCCCACCTCGAGGAGGACGCCGGCAAGTCGCTCCACGAGGACTTCCACGGCATGACCGGCATCGACCTCAACCGCGCCGGCACGCCGCTGCTGGAGATCGTCTCCGAGCCGGACATGCGCTCGGCCAAGGAGGCCGCGGCCTACCTCAAGGCGATCCATTCCATCGTGACCTATCTGGGCATCAGCGACGGCAACATGGCCGAGGGTTCGATGCGCTGCGACGTCAACGTCTCGGTGCGCCCCAAGGGCCAGGAAGCCTTCGGTACCCGCGCCGAGATCAAGAACGTCAACTCCTTCCGCTTCGTCGAGCGTGCCATCGAGTTCGAGGTCGAGCGCCAGATCGAGCTGCTCGAGGACGGCGGCACGGTGGTCCAGGAGACCCGTCTCTACGACCCCGAGGCCGACGAGACCCGCAGCATGCGCACCAAGGAGGAGGCCAACGACTACCGTTACTTCCCCTGCCCCGACCTGCTGCCGGTGGTGCTCGACCAGGCCTACGTCGACCACCTGCGCGGCCAGCTGCCGGAACTGCCGGCCGCCAAGCGCGAGCGCTTCCAGGGCGAGCTCGGCCTCTCCGCCTACGACGCCGGCGTGCTCTCGGCGAGCCGTGCCATGGCCGAGTACTTCGAGCGCGTTCATGCGGTCTGTGGCGACGCCAAGCAGGCCGCCAACTGGGTCCAGGGCGAGCTGTCCGGCGCCCTGAACCGCGAGGGCCTGGCGATCGTCGACAGCCCGGTCTCCGCCGACCAGCTCGGCGGCCTGATCGTCCGGGTGCTGGACGACACCATCAACGGCAAGGCCGCCAAGCAGGTGTTCCAGGCGCTGTGGCACGGCGAAGGCGGGGGAGAAAACAACAGCGCCGACGCCATCATCGAGGCCAAGGGGCTGAAGCAGGTCACCGACACCGGCGCCATCGAGGCCATGATCGATCAGGTGATCGCGGACAGTCCGGCCCAGGTCGCCCAGTACCGCGACGCCGAGCCGGACAAGCGCGGCAAGATGATCGGCTACTTCGTCGGCCAGGTGATGAAGGCCTCCCGCGGCACCGCCAACCCCCAGCAGGTCAACGCCCTGCTCAAGGAAAAGCTCGACGCCCTGTGCTGAGCCCCGAGGGGCGGGCCTGACCGGCCCGCCCCGTCGACTTCAGAGGATGAACCATGGCAGAAGACGTCGGCGCGCGATTGCGTGCCCTGCGTAAACTGAGAGGCATCTCCCAGCGCGAACTGGCCAAGCGCTGTGGCGTCACCCACTCCAGCCTGTCGCTCATCGAGCAGGGCAAGGTCAGCCCCTCGGTGAGCTCACTGAAGAAGATCCTCGATGCCATCCCCATGAGCGTCGGCGACTTCTTCACCATGGACCTGGAGAGCCGCGACCAGGTGTTCTATTCGGCCGACGAGCTGGCCGACGTGGGCAGCGGCGACGTCATCTACAAGCTGGTCGGCGGCAATCGCACCGCCCGCGCGCTGAACTTCATGGTCGAGACCTATCCCCCGGGGGCCGACACCGGCCGCGAGATGATCGCCCACCAGGGCGAGGAAGCCGGCGTAGTGCTGGAGGGCGAGATCGAGATCACCATCGGCGCCGAGACCCGCGTGCTGACCTCCGGCGAGGCCTACTACTTCGACACCAACGTCCCCCATCGCTTTCGCAACGTCGGCGAGGTCGCCTGCCGACTGGTCAGCTGCGCCACCCCGGCCCGCAGCTTCTGAACGTGGCGACGCCCCGGCACCACCGCCGGACATCGCCCCCCACCCCGGGAGATCCCCATGCCGAACGTCAACATCCAGCTGATCGAAGGCCGCAGCGCCGAGCAGAAGGAAGCCCTGATCGAGAAGATCACCGCGGCCTGCGTCGAGGCCATCGACTGCACCCCGGAGAGCGTGCGCATCGTGCTCTCCGACATCGCGCCCCAGGACTTCGGCCTGAGCGGCGAGTCGGTCGCCAAGCGCCGCGCCGATCAGGACACGACGGCCTAATCCTCCCCCCTTTCCCGGATGAGGCGTGGGGCGGACGACTCCACGCACCGCGCCTCGATCGGGTCATTCGCCAGGCCAGCCGGCCACCGCCGCTTTCAGCTCTTCTGCCGCTCAATCTCCGCCCGCAGCGCCTCGGCCTGCTCGGTCAGCACCGCATTGGACCGCATGTCACCGTTGCGTGCAGCCGTCATGGCCTCCTCCAGCTTCTGCTCGTACTGCCGCTGGAGCTTCTTAAGCGGGTCTCGCTTGAGCCAGTTCAACATGCCATTTCCTCCGCAAGAGCCAGAATTTCGTACAACTTAGAAACAACCATTGTACAAGAAAATTCCGCTCCCGGCGCTCATTCGACGCCCCCATAACGAGCCGGCCGACGATCGCCTGACGAGGTGACGGGTGTGCCACGCGGCGAACAGCGCCGCAATCCTTCCCCCCCCTGGCCGCCGCCCAGGACGCCGTTTCCTGACCGAGCCCGCGGCACGAAAAAAGCCGGCCGCGGCGAACCGCGGCCGGCAAGTCGAGGGTTCCCCTCCCCCATCAGTGCTCCAGGCTCCGCCCCTCAGGGCGCCAGCGTCATCCACACGCTCTTGAGATCGGAGTACTCTTCCAGCGAGTGATGCGACTTGTCGCGCCCGTTGCCCGACTGCTTGACCCCGCCGAAGGGCACCGTCTGGTCCATGTCCGCCCAGTTGTTGACGAACACCTGGCCCGAGCGCAGCCGGCGCGTGACGCGCATGATGCGATCGATGTCCTGGCTCCACAGCCCGGCCGCCAGGCCGTAGTCGCTGTCGTTGGCGAGCCGCACCGCCTCGTCCT